>NZ_BJUB01000023.1 GCF_007989805.1 Cellulomonas xylanilytica | reverse complement strand
GTAGCCGGTGACGGCCACGTTGTCGGTCGAGGCGGTCCAGGACAGCGGGACCGACGTCGTGGTGGTGGTACCGGCCGTCAGGCCCGCCGGCACCGAGGGCGCCGTCGTGTCCGTGACCGTGCCGGTCTGGGTGGTCGCCGAGACGGCAGCCGAGGCGGCCGAGACGTTGCCCGCCACGTCCTTGGCGCGGACCGTGAACGAGTACGCGGTACCGGCGGTCAGGCCGGTCACGGTGTAGCTCGTCGAGGTGGTCGTGCCCACGAGCGTGGTGCCGCGGTAGACCTCGTAGCCGGCGAGGCCGGACCCACCGGCGTTGTCGGTGGAGGCGGTCCAGGACAGCGGGACCGACGTCTGCGTGGTCGTGCCGGCCGTCAGGCCCGCCGGCACCGAGGGCGCCGTCGTGTCGGTCGGCGTGGTGCCCGGCTGCGTGGTGGCCGTGGCGGCGGCCGACGCTGCCGACACGTTGCCGGCGGCGTCCTTGGCACGGACCGTGAACGAGTACGCGGTGGCG
>NZ_BJUB01000022.1 GCF_007989805.1 Cellulomonas xylanilytica | reverse complement strand
GTTGCCCGTCCGCTGCAGGTTGGAGTCGCGGCGTCCGCCGGAGGAGCCGTCGGCGAAGGCCTCGTTGACGACGTCCCACGAGTGGATCTGGCCCCGGTAGTGGGTGGCCACCTGGGTGACGTGGTTGAGCATCGCGTTGCGCAGGGCGGTGCCGGACATGTTCTGCATCCAGCCCGGCTGCTGCGAGTGCCAGGCCAGGGCGTGACCGCGGACCTGCTTGCCGTTGCTGCGCGCCCAGGACACGATCCGGTCGCCGTTGCCGTAGCTGAACTGGTTCTGGTTCGGCTCGGTCGCGTCCATCTTCATCTCGTTCTCGGCCGTGATCATGTTGAACTCACGGTTCGCGATGGTCGAGTAGGTCGAGTCGCTCAGTCGGTTGGCGGCGATGGCGGTGCCGAAGTACCGCCCGCTCTCGGCGGCCGCGGCCTGCAGCGTGCTGCCTGCGGCGGCGGCCGGCACTGCCAGCGCCACGGTGAGGGCGGTGACCGCGAGGCCACCCACGGCGGCGACGAGCCGTCCGCGTCGGTGCCTGAGTCGTGGGGTCGTCATTGATCCTCCTGGGGGTGCATGCGTCGGCTGATCGCCGGCGGCCACACACTCGACCGGTTCGCAGGAGCGGGTCAAGAGCAAGAGGCGCTTCGGTAGTTTCGATCGTTTTAACGAAACGTTTTTCCACTCTTCTGGGTGATCTGCACCGGTGTAAACCCGCTCGATATCGATATCGAACCGGGCATCGGTGGGCACGCTCCCACGCACATCTCGGTTCGCTGAGCGCAACTATCGGAGCGCTCTCACGGAGTCGCCCGACCGGCGCGTCAGGGCTCAGCGGTCAGGCGATGGACGTCGATCTGCACCCTGCCCTCGTCCAGACGCGGCGTCAGCAGACCCACGAACGCACCCACGCGCAGCTCCACCGGACCATCGGCACCGACGTCGAACTGCGGCGTCGTCAGCAGGGGGACAGGGCTGTCGGCCGCGTGGACCGCCGTGTTGGTCACCGAGACCACCGCGCCTCCGACGAGCCGGATCTCGTAGCGCGCCCAGAGCTCGGTCGAGCCGTCGGGACGCGCGAGGTTCCAGTCGGCGCCACCGGGCAGCACGGTGCCCGTCAGCCCGCCGGACACCGTCCCTCCGATGATCGGGATCACGCGCCGGTGGCCGGTCGGCGTCTGCCCGACGTCGACGACCGGTCCCAGCAGCGCATCGATGGTGAACAGGTGCGTCCCCCGTACCCTCACGACCGCTCCCCCGCGGGCTCGTCGGCCAGCACCCGGCGGAGGAACGCCGCCATCCGCTCCCACGCCGCGACCGCGTGCTCCTCGGGGCCGACGTGCGTGAAGCCGTGACCACTGCCCGGCGCCACGAGGTGCTCGACGCCGACGCCCGCAGCGCCCAGGCGGGCCGCGAAGCGATCGCCCTCGGCGCGCAGCAGATCGTGCTCCGCCGTGATGACGAGCGTCGGCGGCAGGCCCGAGAGGTCGCTCGCCAGCACCGGGGAGGCCAGCTCGTCGGCTCCGTCCGCGGAGTCCAGCAGGTACCAGGCGTTGAAGCGGGCACCCGCGCTCGCGAGCTCGGCGGCGCCCGGCCCACCGGCGTCGCCGAGCTTCTGGACCGGCGGCGTGGCCAGGTCCAGCGGGGCGTAGTCGACGACCAGGCCCCGGACCTGAGGGGCGTCGCCGCGTGCGGCGAGGAGGCACGCCGCGGCCGCCAGGTTCCCTCCCGCACTGTGCCCGCCCACGGCGACCCGCGAGCCGTCGGCACCGATCGTGGCCGCGTCCGTGGCCAGCCACGCCAGGAGGGCGGCCGTCTGGTGGACCGCTGCCGGGAACCTGTGCTCGGGGGCGAGCACGTAGTCGAGGTTGACGACGACGCAGCCGGCGGCGTCCGCCAGGTACCGGCAGTAGGGATCGTCGTCCTGCCAGTCGCCCAGGACGAACCCGCCGCCGTGCAGGTTGACGAACACACCCGGCGTCGCGGGTCCGGCGGCAGGCCGGTAGACCATGAGCTCGCTCTCCGGCACGTCTCCCGCGACGCGGACCCGCTCGAACGTATCGCGCGGCAGGTGCGGCAGCGCGCGCGGCAGCCGGCGCGCATGCTCCCGGGCGTCCGACCGGAACCTGGCGATGTCGTCCTCGATGGCGGGCTGCACGGCCGGCCCCTCTCGTCGTCCTCGGGCTGTCGCGTCTACACCGGTGTAGACGCGACGTGAGCCGTCACCCTGACAACGCCCGTCGGACGTGTCAATCGCGGTCGCCGACGTGCCGTGTCGCGCCGTCCGGTCAGCCGTCGCGTCGGGGGGTGCTGTCCCGCTCGACGATCCGCATGCCGGCCAGGTAGAGCACAGGAGCGCCGTGCCCGCCCGACCCCAGCCCTTCGTGCATCCGGCGGCGCAGGATGTCCACGGCGACGTTAGCGATCTCCCGCCGGCCGGGGTCGACGGTGGTGAGCGTCGGGACGGAGTAGCGCGAGTCCTCGATGTCGTCGAAGCCGACGACGCCGACGTCCTGCGGGATCGCCCGTCCGCGCGACTGCAGCTCGTACATCGCGCCGATGGCCAGGGCGTCGTTGAACGCGACCACGCCGTCGACGGGAGCACCGGAGTCCAGCACGTCCGCCATCGCGCGCGCCCCGTTGGCGCGGTGCCACCCGAGGTCCGCCCAGCCGAGCAGGCGGGTGTCGACCTCGATCCCGCGCGCCTCGAGCGCCTGCTGGTAGCCGGCGTAGCGCAGCGAGGCCGAGCCGGCGGTCTCGGCGTGCAGCATGCCGATCACGGCGATGTGGCGTCGCCCGGCGTCCAGGAGGAGGTCCGTGGCCGCTCGCGCACCGTCGATGTTGCGCATGGTGACGTGGTCGACGCTCGGGGAGAACATCTGCTCGCCCAGCAGGACGAGGGGGTAGCCGAGCGCGTCGAGCAGGTGCGCGTCGTCCTGGACGAGCGCGGCGGGACTGAAGATCAGGCCGTCGACGAGGCCGCGACGGGGTATCCGCAGCGCCTCGAGCTCCCCCTCGCGCGTGAAGCCCGTCGGCTCGACGAGCACGTGCAGGCCGTGCCGCCGGGCGGCCGCGAGGATCTCGTCCGCGAGCTCGCCGAAGTAGGGCTGCCCGAGCTCGGGGACGGCGAGGCCGACGACGCCGCTGCGGCCGGACCGGAAGATCTTCGCCGTCACGTTGATCTCGTACCCGAGCGCGTCGACCGAGGCGAGGACGCGGTCCTTGGTGGTGTCGCGGACGTGGGGGTAGCCGCTCAGCACGTTCGACACGGTCTTGACGGACACGCCGGCGTGCCGAGCGACGTCGGCCATCGTCGCCACAGCCCCTCCTCACCCCGCCGGGGTCGTCACGGCAGCGAGCATCGCGACCTCGGCCGTCGCAACATACCCGACCGGCGTGGGCCGCCGGCCGGATCGTTCTTCTACACCGGTGTAAATCGTTTCGGAGCCTGGAAGCCCGTCGCACGCGCGGGCAGTGTGAGCGCTCACGGCCGACGAGTTCCCCGGAGAGCGTCCGTCGTCGCCACCCGCCTGTCGCCGACGTCAGGCGCCGAAGAGAGGTGCCGCATGACCACCACCCCACGACGAGGGCAGCGTGCTCTCGTCGCCGCGACGCTGGCCGTCGCGACGACCTTGACCGGTCTCGCTGCGGCCATGCCCGCCCAGGCGGCCGCCAGCACCCTCGGCGCCGCCGCCGCGCAGAGCGGCCGCTACTTCGGCACGGCGATCGCAGCAGGACGGCTCAACGACTCGACGTACTCGACCATCGCGAACCGTGAGTTCACCATGATCACGGCCGAGAACGAGATGAAGATGGACGCCACGGAGCCGAACCAGAACCAGTTCAGCTACACCGACGGCGACCGGATCCTGAACTGGGCGCGGTCCAACGGCAAGCAGGTCCGCGGTCACGCCCTGGCCTGGTACTCCCAGCAACCGGGCTGGATGCAGAACATGTCCGGCACCGCCCTGCGCAACGCGATGCTCAACCACGTCACCCAGGTCGCCACCCACTACAAGGGCAAGATCTACGCCTGGGACGTGGTCAACGAGGCCTTCGCCGACGGTTCCTCGGGAGCTCGTCGCGACTCCAACCTGCAGCGCACCGGCAAC
>NZ_BJUB01000021.1 GCF_007989805.1 Cellulomonas xylanilytica | reverse complement strand
GGGGTGGCTCTTCCTGAATGATGTCCGGCGGCGTCCTACTCTCCCACACCCTGGCGAGTGCAGTACCATCGGCGCTGAAGGGCTTAGCTTCCGGGTTCGGAATGGGACCGGGCGTTTCCCCTTCGCTATGACCGCCGTAACGCTGTCGAGTTGTCAAACGGGTTCCCGTTCGTTACTCGGGAACCGCACAGTGGACGCGTACACGCATTGAATGGTGTGGTGAAGTTGTCGGCTTATTAGTACCGGTCAGCTGCAAGGGTCTTGAGTCCCCTCTTCCACATCCGGCCTATCTACCCAGTGGTCTAGCTGGGAGCCTCTCACCCCTCGAGGGGGCATGGAAACCTCATCTTGAAGCAGGCTTCCCGCTTAGATGCTTTCAGCGGTTATCCCTTCCGAACGTAGCTAACCAGCCGTGCTCCTGGCGGAACAACTGGCACACCAGAGGTTCGTCCGTCCCGGTCCTCTCGTACTAGGGACAGCCCTTCTCAAGTTTCCTGCGCGCGCAGCGGATAGGGACCGAACTGTCTCACGACGTTCTAAACCCAGCTCGCGTACCGCTTTAATGGGCGAACAGCCCAACCCTTGGGACCTACTCCAGCCCCAGGATGCGACGAGCCGACATCGAGGTGCCAAACCATGCCGTCGATATGGACTCTTGGGCAAGATCAGCCTGTTATCCCCGGGGTACCTTTTATCCGTTGAGCGACGGCGCTTCCACAAGCCACCGCCGGATCACTAGTTCCGACTTTCGTCCCTGCTCGACCTGTCAGTCTCACAGTCAAGCTCCCTTGTGCACTTGCACTCGCCACCTGATTGCCAACCAGGCTGAGGGAACCTTTGAGCGCCTCCGTTACATTTTAGGAGGCAACCGCCCCAGTTAAACTACCCATCAGGCACTGTCCCTGATCCGGATCACGGACCGAGGTTAGATATCCAGAGCGACCAGAGTGGTATTTCAACGTTGACTCCACCGACACTGGCGTGCCGGCTTCACAGTCTCCCACCTATCCTACACAAGCCGCACCGAACACCAATACCAAACTATAGTAAAGGTCCCGGGGTCTTTCCGTCCTGCTGCGCGTAACGAGCATCTTTACTCGTAGTGCAATTTCGCCGAGTTCGCGGTTGAGACAGCGGAGAAGTCGTTACGCCATTCGTGCAGGTCGGAACTTACCCGACAAGGAATTTCGCTACCTTAGGATGGTTATAGTTACCACCGCCGTTTACTGGGGCTTAAATTCTGAGCTTCGCCTTGCGGCTGACCCGTCCTCTTAACCTTCCAGCACCGGGCAGGCGTCAGTCCGTATACATCGTCTTGCGACTTCGCACGGACCTGTGTTTTTAGTAAACAGTCGCTTCTCCCTGGTCTCTGCGGCCCTTCACGCTCCCCGAGCAAGTCGGTTCACGCTTCAGGCCCCCCTTCTCCCGAAGTTACGGGGGCATTTTGCCGAGTTCCTTAACCACGATTCTCTCGATCGCCTTGGTATTCTCTACCTGATCACCTGAGTCGGTTTGGGGTACGGGCGGCTAGAACCTCGCGTCGAGGCTTTTCTTGGCAGCATAGGATCACCAGATTCCCGCATTCGCGGTCACCGTCAGCTCTCAGGCTATGTGAGGTGCGGATTTGCCTACACCTCGCCCTACGACCTTGGACGTGGACTACCATCGCCACGCTTGGCTACCTTCCTGCGTCACCCCTGTTAATACGCTTACCTACTACCGGTTCGGGTCACGCGCTCCCTCCCGCGGTATCCCCGAAGGGATGGTGCGGGAGCTCGGGCGTTTAGCATCACCGGGCTCGGTATGGGCGGTTCTTCGCCGGTACGGGAATATCAACCCGTTGTCCATCGACTACGCCTGTCGGCCTCGCCTTAGGTCCCGACTTACCCAGGGCGGATTAGCCTGGCCCTGGAACCCTTGATCATTCGGCGGACGGGTTTCTCACCCGTCATTCGCTACTCATGCCTGCATTCTCACTCGTGTGGCGTCCACCGCTGGGTTCCCCCGCGACTTCACTCGCCACACGACGCTCCCCTACCCATCCACACGCCTGAACACACCCAAAGGTGCGCTGAGCTGATATGTGAATGCCACAGCTTCGGCGGTATACTTGAGCCCCGCTACATTGTCGGCGCGGAATCACTTGACCAGTGAGCTATTACGCACTCTTTCAAGGGTGGCTGCTTCTAAGCCAACCTCCTGGTTGTCTGTGCAACTCCACATCCTTTCCCACTTAGCATACGCTTAGGGGCCTTAGCTGGTGGTCTGGGCTGTTTCCCTCTCGACTACGGAGCTTATCCCCCGCAGTCTCACTGCCACGCTCTGGCTTACCGGCATTCGGAGTTTGGCTAACGTCAGTAACCTGGTGGGGCCCATCGGCTATCCAGTAGCTCTACCTCCGGCAAGAAACACGTGACGCTGCACCTAAATGCATTTCGGGGAGAACCAGCTATCACGGAGTTTGATTGGCCTTTCACCCCTAACCACAGGTCATCCCCCAGGTTTTCAACCCTGGTGGGTTCGGTCCTCCACGCGGTCTTACCCGCGCTTCAACCTGCCCATGGCTAGATCACTCCGCTTCGGGTCTAGAGCACGCGACTGAGACGCCCTATTCGGACTCGCTTTCGCTACGGCTTCCCCACACGGGTTAACCTCGCCACGTACCACTAACTCGCAGGCTCATTCTTCAAAAGGCACGCTGTCACCCCTGCTAGGGAGGCTCCAACGGATTGTAGGCACACGGTTTCAGGTACTATTTCACTCCCCTCCCGGGGTACTTTTCACCTTTCCCTCACGGTACTTGTCCGCTATCGGTCACTAGGTAGTATTTAGGCTTACACAGTGGTCTGTGCAGATTCACTCCAGGTTTCTCGGGCCCGGAGCTACTTGGGATCCCCTTCGGGAGGCCACGCCATTTCGTCTACGGGGGTCACACCCTCTGTGCCGGGCCTTTCAATGCCCTTCGACTATGACGCGACTTTCTGACTCCCTGCTGATTCGGCAGAACCAGCTGAAAGGTCCCACAACCCCGTGCACGCAACGCCTGCCGGCTTGAACACGTACACGGTTTGGCCTGATCCGCTTTCGCTCGCCACTACTCACGGAATATCTCTTCCTGGCGGTACTGAGATGTTTCACTTCCCGCCGTTCCCTCCACACACCCTATATATTCAGGTGCGGGTCACACGACATGACTCGTGCGGGGTTTCCCCATTCGGACATCCTCGGATCACGGTTCGTTTGCCAACTCCCCGAGGCTTATCGCAGGCTACAACGTCCTTCTTCGGCTCCTAGTGCCAAGGCATCCACCCTGTGCCCTTATAAACTTGACCACAAAGATCATTCAAAAAAGATGCTCGCGTCCACTGTGCAGTTCTCAAGCTACGACCGGAACAAGCACCCTCACCCCAGCGCCTACCCACACCCCGATGCATCAGCACCAGCGCGTGGGCGGTTCGTCCGAGCGGTACCAGCCCGCAGCCACCCGAGCCGCACCCCCACCCACAGGCAGCGACGCGACTCGTAGCGACCCTGAACAAACAACCTTCCGGCTGTTCCCTCAGGACCCAACAGCGTGCCCAGCCGACCCCTCCCCAGCAACGATCCGTTCCCACCCAGAAACCCGAAGGCCCTGGCGTACTAGGTCGCCACCAGCTCGAAAGCCGGCCAACAGTCGATGTTCCACCCTCGAGCACCGTCCCCCACTCGTTCGGCAGGGACAACGGGCCTGGACACCCTCCACCACCCATGACAGGCGATGTGGCTGCCAGATGCTCCTTAGAAAGGAGGTGATCCAGCCGCACCTTCCGGTACGGCTACCTTGTTACGACTTAGTCCCAATCGCCAGTCCCACCTTCGACAGCTCCCTCTCTTACGAGTTGGGCCACTGGCTTCGGGTGTTACCGACTTTCGTGACTTGACGGGCGGTGTGTACAAGGCCCGGGAACGTATTCACCGCAGCGTTGCTGATCTGCGATTACTAGCGACTCCGACTTCATGGGGTCGAGTTGCAGACCCCAATCCGAACTGAGACCGGCTTTTTGGGATTCGCTCCACCTCGCGGTATCGCAGCCCTTTGTACCGGCCATTGTAGCATGCGTGAAGCCCAAGACATAAGGGGCATGATGATTTGACGTCATCCCCACCTTCCTCCGAGTTGACCCCGGCAGTCTCCCATGAGTCCCCGGCATAACCCGCTGGCAACATGGGACGAGGGTTGCGCTCGTTGCGGGACTTAACCCAACATCTCACGACACGAGCTGACGACAACCATGCACCACCTGTACACCGACCTTGCGGGGCAACCATCTCTGGAAGTTTCCGGTGTATGTCAAGCCTTGGTAAGGTTCTTCGCGTTGCATCGAATTAATCCGCATGCTCCGCCGCTTGTGCGGGCCCCCGTCAATTTCTTTGAGTTTTAGCCTTGCGGCCGTACTCCCCAGGCGGGGCACTTAATGCGTTTGCTGCGGCACGGAACTCGTGGAATGAGCCCCACACCTAGTGCCCAACGTTTACGGCATGGACTACCAGGGTATCTAATCCTGTTCGCTCCCCATGCTTTCGCTCCTCAGCGTCAGTTGCGGCCCAGTGACCTGCCTTCGCCATCGGTGTTCCTCCTGATATCTGCGCATTCCACCGCTACACCAGGAATTCCAGTCACCCCTACCGCACTCTAGTCTGCCCGTACCCACTGCAAGCCCAAGGTTGAGCCTTAGGTTTTCACAGCAGACGCGACAAACCGCCTACGAGCTCTTTACGCCCAATAATTCCGGACAACGCTTGCGCCCTACGTATTACCGCGGCTGCTGGCACGTAGTTAGCCGGCGCTTCTTCTGCAGGTACCGTCACTTGCGCTTCTTCCCTGCTGAAAGAGGTTTACAACCCGAAGGCCGTCATCCCTCACGCGGCGTCGCTGCATCAGGCTTGCGCCCATTGTGCAATATTCCCCACTGCTGCCTCCCGTAGGAGTCTGGGCCGTATCTCAGTCCCAGTGTGGCCGGTCGCCCTCTCAGGCCGGCTACCCGTCGTCGCCTTGGTAGGCCACTACCCCACCAACAAGCTGATAGGCCGCGAGCCCATCCCAGACCGATAAATCTTTCCAGACGCCACACATGCGTGCACGTCTCGTATCCGGTATTAGCCATCGTTTCCCATGGTTATTCCAGAGTCTGGGGCAGGTTGCTCACGTGTTACTCACCCGTTCGCCACTGATCAGACCAGCAAGCTGGCCATCACCGTTCGACTTGCATGTGTTAAGCACGCCGCCAGCGTTCGTCCTGAGCCAGAATCAAACTCTCCGTAAATGTCTACATGGCACCCCACCACCAAAGCGATGAGGCAACCGACACACGAAATGGTCCCGATAAGGACCGTTCAGATTCGGCTGAATGTTGATGCCGCACCCCCACGGAGGTGGAAGACACGACACCTATCTCAACCAAGACCCACCACCCAGCAAGCACCCCACCCCAAACGGGACAGAACACCCTCAGATGACGAGCCATATGGCATCGACTATTTGGCACACTGTTGAGTTCTCAAGGAACAGACGCGCATC
>NZ_BJUB01000020.1 GCF_007989805.1 Cellulomonas xylanilytica | reverse complement strand
CCGCAGCGCCACGGTCGGCACCGCTGCCTCGTCGTCCGACAGCCGTCGCGCCCCGCGCGGCAGCTCGTCACGCGAGGCGCGGTGCCGTTCTGCTGCCCGGCGCACGCCGTCCGCTCCGACCCAGCGCGGGTCGACCTCGCCCTCGGTCACGAGAGGGACGTGCAGCGCACGCAGCGCGTCGTCGGCGGGAGCCCAGGACCGGACGTCCTCGTCCGGCCCCGACACCAGCACCTCCTCGACGGCCCGCCCGTCGGCGCCCAGCCGCCGCGCCGCCGCCTTGCGGCCGCCGACGCTCGACTTGCCGAAGGCCGCCTTCGCCACCGGCGCCAGCACCCCGTCGGCGCCCTCGCGGGCGACCAGCTTGTAGACCATCCCGCAGGTCGGTGCGCCCGAACCGGTCACCACCGACGTGCCCACCCCGTACGTGTCCACCGGAGCCACGGCGAGGGCCGCGATCGCGTACTCGTCCAGGTCCGAGGTGACCGTGATCCTCGTCCCCCGAGCGCCTGCGGCGTCCAGCTGCGCACGGACCTCGTGCGCCAGGACCCCGAGGTCGCCCGAGTCGAGCCGGACCGCGCCCAGCCCCGTGCCCGCGGCCGCCAGCGCGAGCTCCACGCCGCGGCGGACGTCGTAGGTGTCGACCAGCAGCGTCGTCCCCGACCCGAAGGAGGCGACCTGCGCCGCGAACGCCGACGCCTCGTCGTCGTGCAGCAGCGTGAACGCGTGCGCGGCCGTCCCGATCGTCGCCAGCCCGTACCGCCGACCCGCCTCCAGGTTCGACGTCCCCGCGAACCCGGCGACCACCGCCGCGCGGGCCGCCGCGACCGCCGCCTCCTCGTGCGCCCGCCGCGACCCCATCTCCAGGCAGGGCCGGTCGACCGCCGCGCTCGTCATCCGGGACGCCGCCGACGCCACCGCCGAGTCGTAGTTGAGGATCGACAGCACCAGCGTCTCCAGAAGCACCGCCTCGGCGAACGTGCCCTCGACCACCATCACCGGCGACGAAGGGAAGAACGCCTCACCCTCCGCGTACCCGACGACCGAGCCCGTGAACCGGTAGTCCGCCAGGTACGCGAGCGTCGCGTCGTCGACGACGCCCTCGTCCGCCAGCCAGCCGAGCTCGGCCGCACCGAACCGGAAGCGTTCCAACGACTCCAGCACGCGTCCCGTCCCGGCCAGCACCCCGTACCGGCGGCCCGCCGGGAGCCGGCGCGTGAACACCTCGAACACGCAGCGCCGGTGCGCTGTCCCGTCGGCCAGCGCCGCCTGCAGCATCGTCAGCTCGTAGCGGTCGGTCAGGAGCGCCGCGCTGGGCGTCGGGAGGGCCGTCATGGGCCCAAGGTAGAGGCGCAGAGCCGTTGAGGACCTGCCGAGCCTCCTGTGCCTGTGGTCGCGTCGACCTTGCGTTCCGCTCCGGGCGGGTGCGCTGGCGCGCCCCCACCCTGCGCTGCACTCCAGGTCAGCGCTCCGTTCCTGTGGTCGCGCCGACCTTGCGTTCCGCTCCGGGCGGGTGCGCTGGCGCGCCCCCACCCTCCGCTGCACTCCAGGTCAGCGCTCCGGCTTACAGTGGACGACGTGCCAACGCAGACCCTCCCCGACGCCAGCGTCGAGCAGGAGGAGGAGACCGCGGTCGCCGACCCGTGGGTGACGATCGTCTGGAACGACCCGGTCAACCTGATGAGCTACGTGACGTACGTGTTCGAGTCGTACTTCGGCCACCCCCGCCAGAAGGCCGAGCGGCTCATGAAGCAGGTGCACGAGCAGGGGCGCGCGGTCGTGTCGACCGGGTCGCTCGAGGCGATGGAGGTCGACGTGCAGGCGATGCACGGCTTCGGGCTCTGGGCGACGCTCCAGCGCAGCGGGCAGTGATGCGGGCGTTCAAGCGTCGCCGGGGCATGTACGCCGCACGACTGGACACCGACGAGCGCGACGTGATCGCCGCGCTGGTTGCGGACGTCGCGGAGCTGCTCGGTGCGGGTCGCCTGGAGTCCCGGGACCCGCATGCGGTGGCCGTCGGCGACGGCAGCCCGCGGATGCGGATCGAGCCGCTCCCGCCGCCGTCGGACCCCGCGGTGCGACGCCTCCTGCCCGACGCGTCCCGGGACGACCCGCAGGTCGCCGAGGAGTTCCGCCGGCTCACCGAGGACGACCTGCGCGCGGGCAAGATCGCTCGGCTCACGAAGCTGTGGGGTGCGCTGACCACCCCGGTCGAGGGCTGGCGCGCGGACGCGTTCGTCGTCGCGCCGCAGGACGCGCAGGACCACGCCGCCGCGATCACGGACCTGCGTCTGGTGCTCGCGGAGCGCCTCGGCATTCGCACGGACGAGCAGGCGGAGCGCCTGTACGACACGCTGCTGGACTCGCCGCAGGACGACGTCGCGGAGGTCGACGAGGTCCTGGACCCGGCCGCGCGGCGGTACCTCGTGGCGGTGTACGGCGCCCTGAGCTGGTTGCAGGAGTCGCTGGTCGAGCTGCTGCTGCACGACCTGCGCGCCCCGGGGCGCCCGGCGGACCAGTGAGCCGCCAGCGGTTAGGCTCGTCCGCGTGAACGACGCCCCCCTCGGCATCTTCGACTCCGGCGTCGGCGGACTCACCGTGGCCCGGTCGATCCTCGACCAGCTGCCCCAGGAGTCCACCCTGTACATCGGTGACACCCTCAACACGCCCTACGGCTCCAAGCCGCTCGCGGCGGTGCGGGCGCACGCCCTCGAGGTCATGGACGACCTGGTCGACGCCGGCGTGAAGCTGCTCGTCATCGCGTGCAACACGGCGTCGTCGGCGATGCTGCGCGACGCGCGGGAGCGGTACACGCTGCGGCGGGGCATCCCGGTGGTCGAGGTCATCCTGCCGGCCGCCCGCCGGGCGGTCGCGGCCACCCGGTCCGGGCGGATCGGCGTCATCGCGACCAAGTCGACCGTCGAGTCGCGCTCCTACGACGACGCGCTCGCCGTCGCGCCCGGCGTCACGCTGACCACGCAGGCGTGCCCGGAGTTCGTGCGGCTGGTGGAGGCGGGGATCACCTCCGGCCCCGAGGTCCTCGCGTTCGCGCACGAGTACCTCGACCCGGTCCGTGAGTCGGGCGTCGACACCCTCGTGCTCGGCTGCACGCACTACCCGCTGCTCACCGGCGCCATCTCCTACGTCATGGGGGAGGAGGTCACCCTGGTGTCGAGCGCCGAGGAGACCGCCAAGGACGTGTACCGCACCCTCGTCGCGCACGACCTGGAGCGGGACCCCGCCGCAGGCCCGCCGGTGCACCGGTTCCTCGCCACGGGCGACCCCGACCAGTTCCGCGTCCTCGCCCGCCGGTTCCTCGGACCCGAGGTCGAGGTCGTCGAGCCCAGCGCGGCCCTGCGATGAGGCTCACGGTCCTGGGGTGCGCCGGCTCCTTCCCGGGGCCCGACTCGGCGGCGTCCGGGTACCTCGTACAGGCCGACGACGCCGACGGACGCACGTGGACGGTGCTGCTCGACCTCGGCAACGGCGCCCTGAGCGCCCTGCAGCGGTTCGGCGACCCCACGCGGCTCGACGCGATCGGGCTGTCCCACCTGCACTCCGACCACGTGGCCGACATGGTGGTCCTCAACGTCCTGCGGCGGTACCACCCCGCGGGAGCGTGCGACCCGGTGGTGGTGCACGGTCCTACCGGCACGGCGGAGCGGCTGGCGCAGATGTCCGGCAAGGACCCTGCGACCAGCACCGACGGGCAGTTCGACGTCGTCGAGTGGCAGGAGGGTGCGCCGGTCACCGTCGGCCCGCTGGTGCTGGAGCCGGTGGCCGTCGAGCATCCCGTCCCGGCGTTCGGTGTCCGGGTCTCCGGGCCGAGCGACGCGGACCCGTCGCGCACCGTGACGCTGGCCTACACGGGGGACACCGACGCGTGCGCCGGTCTCGACGCGCTCGCCGCCGGCGCCGACCTGCTGCTCTCGGAGGCCGCCTACCTCGAGGGGCGCGACGACGCCCTGCGCGGCGTGCACCTGACGGGCCGGCGCGCCGGCGAGGCCGCCGCCCGCGGCGGGGTCGCCCGGCTGGTCCTCACGCACATCCCCGCCTGGAACGACCCGGAGACGACGCGCGCGGAGGCGGCAGCGGTCTACGACGGCCCGATCGACCTGGCCGAGCCCGGAGCGGTGCACGTCCTGTAGCGATCGCGGCGTCCGCACCCGGGCGCCCTGAGTCTCCCCGGCGCGCGGACGTCCTCCCGACGACCTGCAACGTCCGCACTCGAGCGGGTTCCGACCCGCCGGAGTGCGGACGGCGCATCCCAGACCGAGCAGCGTCCGCACTCGTGCGGGTCCCTGGCCGACGGAGTGCGGACGTCCGGCGGAAGGCGTGGAGGTCGGCGTGGGGTGTCCGGGGGCGCCGTTAGGCTCGTCCGCATGACTTCTGCCACCACCACGTCCGCCGCCGGCACGCCGGCGCGCGTCCGCGCCGACGGTCGCGCACCCGACCAGCTGCGTCCCGTGACCCTGACCCGCGGCTTCCTCGAGGCCGGCGAGGGCAGCGTGCTCGTCGAGTTCGGCGGCACGAAGGTGCTGTGCGTGGCGTCGTTCACGCCCGGGGTGCCGCGCTGGAAGAAGGGGTCCGGCGAGGGCTGGGTCACCGCCGAGTACTCGATGCTGCCGCGCGCCACGTCGAGCCGCTCCGACCGGGAGTCGGTCAAGGGCCGCGTCGGCGGGCGCACGCACGAGATCTCGCGGCTGATCGGCCGGTCGCTGCGCGCGATCATCGACGTGTCCGCGCTGGGCGAGAACACGATCGTGCTCGACTGCGACGTCCTGCAGGCGGACGGCGGCACCCGGACAGCGTCCATCACGGGCGCGTACGTCGCGCTCGCCGACGCGGTCGCCTGGGCCGTCGAGAACAAGCACGTCCCGGCCGGCAAGGTCGTCCTGCGCGACTCGGTCGCCGCGGTCAGCGTCGGGATCGTCGACGGGTTGCCCGTCCTCGACCTGCCGTACGTCGAGGACGTGCGCGCCGAGACCGACATGAACGTCGTCGTCACCGGGTCGGGGACGTTCGTCGAGGTGCAGGGCACCGCGGAGCACGCCCCGTTCGACCGCGCCGAGCTCGATTCGCTGCTCGACCTCGCGGTCGCGGGCACTGCACAGCTGACCGCTCTGCAGGTCGCGTCCCTCGCAGCGGCGCCCGGGGACGGCTCGGCCACGCGCCTGGCGGTCCGGTGAGCGCTCGTCTCGTCCTGGCGACGCACAACGCCCACAAGGTCGGCGAGCTGCGCGCGATCCTGGCGCCGGTGCTGCCCGGGCTGGACCCCTCGTCGGTGGTCGGCGCGCGTGACGTCGGAGCGCCCGAGCCGGTCGAGGACGGAGTCACGTTCGTCGAGAACGCGCTGATCAAGGCGCGTGCCCTCGCGGCGTTCACGGGGCTGCCGGCCGTCGCGGACGACTCGGGGCTGAGCGTGGACGTCCTCGGCGGTGCACCGGGGATCTTCTCGGCGCGCTGGGCGGGCCGGCACGGGGACGACGTCGCCAACCTGGAGCTCCTGCTCGCGCAGCTGGCGGACATCGCCGAGCCGCACCGCGCCGCCCGCTTCGTGTGCGCGGCCGCGCTGGTCACGCCCGACGGGTTCGAGCACGTCGAGACCGGCACGCTCGAGGGCGTGCTCGCCACCGAGGCGCGAGGGGCCGGCGGCTTCGGCTACGACCCGATCCTCGTGCCGACCGGCGAGACACGCTCGTGCGCGGAGCTCACGCCGGACGAGAAGAACGCGATCAGCCACCGCGGCACGGCGTTCCGCGCGCTCGTCCCGACGCTCGTGCGCGTGCTCGGCGGATGACCTGTCGTGACTGAGAGCCCGACGGGCGACGTGCAGCTCGTCGCCGACGCCGTCACCTACGGCTACCCGGAGCACCCTGTGCTCGACCGGGTCGACCTCGTGGTCAGCGCGGGGGACCGCGTGGGCGTCGTCGGGGAGAACGGCGCCGGCAAGACGACGCTGCTGCGGGTCCTGGCGGGCGAGCTGGCGCCGCAGGCCGGCTCGGTGCGTCGGCGCGGCACGCTGGCGTCGGTCGAGCAGGAGCTCGACGCGCCCGGCGGCGCCACCGTCGGCACGTTCGTCGCCGAGGCCCTCGGCGGGGTCCGCGCGGCGGCCGGAGAGCTGGAGGCGGCCATCGCCGGCTTCGACCACGAGTTCGGGGACCTCGCGCGCCTGACCGCGGCGGTCGCCCGCTACGAGCACCTGGCCGCGTGGGACGCCGACCGGCGGGTCGACGAGGCGCTGTCGCGGTTCGGCGCTCCGCGGGACCCGGACCGGCGGCTCGACCAGCTGAGCGTCGGCGAGCGGTACCGGGTCCGCCTCGCGTGCCGGATCGGGGAGCGCGCGGACCTGCTGCTCCTGGACGAGCCCACCAACCACCTCGACGCGGCGGGGATCGACTACCTGACGGCGCGGCTGCGCGAGTGGCCCGGTGCCGTCGTCATCGTCACGCACGACCGGCGGCTGCTGGACGACGTGATGACCGCGATCCTCGACCTGGACCCGGCGATGGACGGCCGGCCGGCGCTGTACGGCGCGACGCGGTACTCGGACTACCGGTTCCTCAAGAGCCAGATGATCCGCCGGTGGCAGGCGCGGTACCGGGCCGAGCGCAAGCGTGCTCTCGCGCTGGCCGAGCAGCTCGACGCCAGCTACGAGGGGCTGTCCGACGAGTGGCGCCCGCCCAAGGGCTCGCAGACGCACCGCCGCGCGACGCGGGCGCGGGGCCACGTGAAGGCAGCCGACCGGCTCATCCAGAAGCTCGACGCCGAGGCCGTCGAGGTGCCCACCCCGCCGCTCGTCCTGACGTTCCCCGACCTGCCGTCCCTCCCGCGGGAGCCGCAGCCGGGCCCGCTGCTCGACCTGCGTGCGCCGCTCGTGCGCGACCGGCTCGACCTGGCGGGGGTGCGGATCGAGGTGCCCGCCTGCGGGCGCCTGCTGGTCACCGGCCCCAACGGCTCGGGCAAGTCGACGCTGCTCGCCGCGCTCGCCGGGTCCGTCGCGCTCGACCGAGGCGTGCGCTCCATCGCGCCGGGCGTCCGGCTCGGGGTGCTCGCCCAGGAGGGACCGACGGAGCACGCCGCGGCGGTCGTCGCCCATCCGCGGGCCGCCGGCACCGCCGAGCAGCTGTCGGGCTTCGACGCCTACGCCCGGCACGCGCTGACGCTGCTGGAGGCCCGCCTGCTCGACCCGGACCAGCTGGTCCCCGTCGCGGCGCTGGGCCTGCTCACCGAGGACGACCTGGACCGGCCGCTGCGCGAGCTGTCCGTGGGTCAGCGCCGACGGTTCGACCTGGCGTGCGCGCTCCTGGCGGCCCCGCACGTGCTGATCCTCGACGAGCCGACCAACCACCTGTCCGTCGGGCTGGTCGACGAGCTCACGGCCGCGCTGCGCGCCACGTCGGCCGCGGTGGTCGTCGCCACCCACGACCGCCGGATGCGCGCGGACCTGGCGGACTGGCCCGAGCTCAGCCTCTGACCGGCTCGACGACCGGTTCCGCCACCGGCTCGACGACCGGCCGCGGCGCGGGCGGCAGCACCCGCTCGATGCCCAGGGCGGCGAAGGCCAGCAGGAGGAAGATGACCGCCACGACGCCGGTCCGCACGAGCGCCGACTGCAGCCCGATCTCGGACACGTCGAGGAAGGGGTACGGGTACCAGTCGACGACCGCACCCCGCAGGAACGTGTACGCGATCCAGCCGAGCGGGTAGACCAGCGACCACCCGACGACCGGCGCGGACAGGCGCGGACGCGGTCCGACGACGAGCCACGCGACGACCGTCCCGACGGGCACCACCGTGTGCAGCATGAGGTTGGCCAGCGCACCCGACGGCGTCAGCTCCTGGAGCCCGGCGAGCACGGCGTGGTAGACGATCCCGGTCACGGCGATGCAGAGCAGCGCGTCGAGGCGCAGGACGGCGAACACGCGACCGCGACGGTCGGGGCGCCACAGGAGCATCCCCGCCGCGACGGCCGCGAGGATGTTCGACTGGATGGTGAAGTAGCTGAACAGGCGGACCAGCCGCGTCCCGAGGTCGTCCGACGTCAGCGCCCGGGCCAGCTCCAGGGACAGCCCGACGACGGCCGCGACGAGCACGATCGCGTGCAGGGTGCGCGCCAGCACGTACCGCGGCCGGTCGTCCGTCACGGCAGTCGGCCCACGTGCCCCATCGCCTGCCGCAGCAGGAGACCCTGGCCGCCGTTCATCTCGAACTGGATCTGCTGCGCGCACGCCTCCTCGGGCGTCATCCAGGCCAGGTCGATCGCGTCCTGCTGCGGGCGGCAGTCGCCGAGCACCGGCACCACGTACGCGAGCGACACCGCGTGCTGGCGGGGGTCGTGGTACGGCGTGACGCCGGGAGTCGGGAAGTACTCGGCCACGGTGAACGGCTGCGGCGATGCGGGGATCTGCGGCAGGGCGACCGGACCGAGGTCCTTCTCGATGTGCCGCAGCAGCGCGTCCCGCACCCGCTCGTGGTACATCACCCGCCCGCTGACCAGGGCGCGGGACATGACGCCCTCCTGCGTGACCCGCAGCAGCAGGCCGACCTGGACGACGTCGCCCGAGTCGTCCACGCGCACCGGGATGGCGTCGACGTAGAGGATGGGCAGCTGGGTGCGGGCATGGGTGATCTCGTCGGGGCTCAACCAACCGGCGGGACGCTCCGGGCCGCGGGGGAACTCAGCAGATGCGGTCACTGACCATGTCTACCGCCCCGCCGGTGCCCACGTCGGGCGCGCCGCGCTGATCACCCCCTGCCGAGGTGTGCGTCGTGCCACGCTCGGGAATAGTCGTCGGTGGCTACGCGCTCTACCTGGCGGTAACCGAGCACTGGAGGAAAGTCATGGCGACGACTGAGCTGACCGGCAGCACGATCGGCCAGACCATCAAGGACAACGAGATCGTCCTGGTCGACTTCTGGGCGGAGTGGTGCGGACCGTGCAAGCGCTTCGGGCCCGTCTTCGAGGACTCCTCGGAGAACCACCCGGACGTCGTGCACGCGAAGGTCGACACCGAGGCCGAGCAGGAGCTGGCGGCCGAGCTGCAGATCTTCTCGATCCCCACGCTGATGGCTTTCCGCGACGGGATCCTGGTGTTCAACCAGGCCGGCGCGCTGCCCGCCCCCGCGCTGGAGCAGGTGGTCGAGGCCGTCAAGGCGCTCGACATGGACGAGGTCCGCGAGAAGATCGCGGCAGCGGCCAGCACGGACGCCTGACCTAACGCGCGAAGGGCCGGCCCCCCGGTGGGGGCCGGCCCTTCTGCGTGCGTGCGGGCCTACCGCTGGAGGGTCAGCAGACCCGGTCGGTACGGCAGCCGGCCGTAGTCGCCGCCGGAGCTGGGCGAACGGCCCTGGTAGAGCAGCTGCAGGTTGCAGGGGTCGATCGTCATCGTCTGGTCGGCGCTCGTCCGGACGAGCTCACCGTGGCTGATGTCGTTGGTCCACGTCGCGCCGCTGTTGGCCTTGCCCGCGAACGGGTTGCTCTCGGTGGCGGCCTGCGGCGTCCACGAGCCGGAGAGGCTGGTGGCGGTGAAGGAGCGGAAGTAGCGGCCGTTGCTGCCGATGGCTTCCACGATCATCAGGTACTGGTTGCGGTCCTTGACCTTGTAGACCTGCGGCGCCTCGAACAGGTTGTTCGTCGTGTCGGTCATGATGGTCGTGTAGGACGAGCCGAAGTTGCCGGGGAAGTTCCCGATCGGCATGCTCGCGCGGTAGATCCGCCCGTTGTCGCCGGCGAAGAACAGGTACATGGTCGAGCCGTCAGCGATGAGGGCCTGGTCGATCGGACCGGTCCCGGAGTTGGTGATGCTGCCGGTGAACAGGGTCTGGGCCGAGGACCACCCGTTGGGGTTGGTCGGGTCGCTGGAGGTCTTGTAGGAGAACGCCCCGTTGCCGCCCCACTGGTAGGCCAGCACCCAGATGTTCTTCGGGGCGAAGTAGAACAGCGACGGCGCCACGGTCCCGGAGGACATGGCGTTCTGCGACGCGGAGCCCAGCTCGGAGAAGTTGTTCACCAGGCTGAAGTTCATCGAGCCCCACGACGAGCCGTTGTCGTGGGTCGTGGCGTAGACGAGGTGCTTGCCGTTGTACGGGGCCGTGGTGAAGTCCTTGAGCGACGCCCAGCCGGCCCGCGGGGTGGCCAGCACGCCCGAGGAGCTCCACCGGTAGCTCGACGGCAGGGCGCACCCACCGGTCGG
>NZ_BJUB01000019.1 GCF_007989805.1 Cellulomonas xylanilytica | reverse complement strand
GGCCCGCCGCGACCACCGTCGCGGCGGGCCTCAGAGCTGTCCGGGGACGGGGGTCGCGGGAGCCTGCACGCGGTGCTCGGTCGGCATGAGGATCCACAGCAGCGGGTAGATCAGCAGCTGGCTGCCGGGCAGGACGAACAGGATGAGGACGAACAGGAGTCGCGCGTGGAACGGTGCGATGCCGAACCGCTGGCCCAGGCCGGCGCACACACCGCCCAGCACGCGGCCGTCGACCGGCCGGACGAGGCCCTGCCGGGCCATGCCGTCGTGGATGGTGCCCATCTGATGCTCCTCTCGTGCCGGCCAGCGTGGCCGGACGTCCTCAGCATGCCGGGGCGAGGGGACCGGCCGCATCGGGGATCTCCCGGAACCGGACCCTGAGGGGCCTACTTGCCACCCTTGCCCTGACCCTTGCCCTTCGGTGCGGGCGGTTCCTTCGCGGGCGGGCCGGCCTTCTCCTCCGCGGCGGCCTGCTCGGCGGCGGCCTGCTCGGCAGCCGCCTGCTCCGCGGCCGCCTGCTCCGCCGCGGCCTGCTGCGCGGCAGCCAGCTCGGCCGCCGCCTGCTCCGCGGCCGCCTGCGCGGCCGCGAGGTCCGCCGCCACGCGGTCGAGGGCGGCGTCGACCTCGCGGTACCGCGCCGTGGACACCTCCCCGGCGTCGACCCCGGCGTCGAGCGCGGCCCGCGTGTCGACCAGCAGCACCTGCGCGTCGGCCCACCGCGCCTCGCTCGCCGCCTGCGTCACCACGAGCACCGACTCCTGGAGCACCTCGGCCCGGTCGGCCGCCAGCTCCGGCGTGCCACCGCAGCCCGCGCACGCCAGGCCCGCGCCGAGGACGACGGCCGACATCAGTCCGCGCCTCATGGTTCGACGCTCTCCTGCAGCTGCGTGAGGGACTCGCCCACCGCACCCTCGACCGCCGGGTAGGACGGCGCGACCGCTGTGGTCCCGTCCTCGCTCGCCAGCTGCCCCACCAGCACCGCCCCGCCGACGAGGAGGACCACGGCACCCCCGACGAGCGCGGGCCGGCCCCACCGTCGAGGCGTCCGTGCCCCGGTGCGCACCGGGCCAGGCTCGTCCGGTGCGGGCTCGTCCGCGGCGGGCTCGTCCGCGGGCATCACCAGCGTCTCGCCGGACGCACCCGCCAGGATCTCCGCGAGGTCCTGCGCGACCTCCCCGGCGTCGGGCCGCTCCTGCGGCGCGATGCGGGTCATGCGCGACAGCAGGTCCCCGAGCCGGGGGTCGAGGTCGACCGGGATGTCCGGCTGCGAGACCAGGCGTGCGGTGGCCATCTCCGCCATCGTGCCGCTGAAGGCGGCACGGCCCGTCGCGCACTCCAGCAGGACCAGGCCCAGCCCGTAGACGTCGCTCGCCGGCCCGAGCTCGGACCCCGTCGCCTGCTCCGGGCTCAGGTAGCTCATCGTGCCGAGCGTCATGCCCGTCATCGTCAGCCGGGTGGCGTCCGCGAGCCGCGCGATGCCGAAGTCGGCGAGCTTGACCGCGGGCTCGCTGCCGCGCGCCGTCGCGTCGAGCGCGCCACGACTGGTCAGCAGGATGTTCGCGGGCTTGATGTCCCGGTGCACGATCTCGCGCTCGTGCACGGTGGCGAGGGCCGCAGCGACGTCCCGGCCCACCCGGGCGGTCTGCTCGACGTCGAGGGCGCCGTCCCGGAGGCGCTCGGCCAGCGTCGGTCCCTCGACCAGTTCCATCACCAGGTAGACCTGCTCCGACCCGTCGTCGTGATGCACGGTGCCGGCGTCGTGCAGCGTGACCAGGCCCGGGTGGCTGAGCGTGGCCAGCACGCGGATCTCGGCGCGGTTGCGCAGGAGGTCGTCGGTCCCGTCGTGGACCGCGGGGAACACCTTGACGGCGACGTCCCGCTCGAGCAGCACGTCGTGGGCCCGGTGCACGGCGGCCATGCCACCGCGCCCGAGGACGCCGTCGAGCCGGTAGCGGTCGCCCAGGAGGGGGCGATCGTCCGGGTCCGACGAGCCCGGGGGCGACTCGCTGACGTGGTCCAGCATGGGATCCGACGCTAGGCGCCCGCGATGACCCACGCATCCGGGGAACGGGCGAACTCGTGGCTGGCACACTGCGGCGATGAGCATCCCCGATCCCCTGACGTTCGGCGCCGCCTGGGTCGCGGCGTGGAACGCGCACGACGTCGAGGCCGTCCTCTCGTACTTCCACGACGACGTGGTGTTCACCTCGCCCACGGCCGCTCGGGTGGTCCCGGCCAGCGGCGGTGTGGTGCGTGGCAAGCAGGCGCTGCGCGAGTACTGGACCGAGGGCCTCCGGCTCGTGCCGGACCTGCACTTCACCGTGGAGCGCGTGTACGCAGGGGTGTCCGTGCTCGTCCTGACGTACCGCAACCAGGCGGGCGGCCTGGTCGACGAGGTGCTCGTCTTCGCCGACGGGCTGGTGGTCGAGGGTCACGGCACGTACCTGGTGCCCAGCGGGTCGTAGAGAACGATATCGACGGTAAGCGCGTTCCAATGAAAGGTTTCACTTCCTGGTGGGCCGCACGCGCCGGTCCCTACGTTCCCCTCAGGGCTGGGTCGTGCCCTCCGACGAAGACGTCGGCCGTGAACGCAGGAGGAAGCACCATGTCGCACCCTCGCAGGACCATCCCGTGGCTGATGGCAGCCACCCTGGCCACCGGGGTCGGGATCGCCGCCGCCCAACCCGCGACCGCCGCCGCAGGTTGCCGGGTGGACTACACCGTGACCAACCAGTGGTCCAACGGCTTCGGGGCCGACGTCAAGATCACGAACCTCGGTGACGCGGTCACCGGCTGGACCCTCACATGGGCGTTCGGCTCCGGCCAGACGGTCACCCAGGCGTGGAACGCCGCCGCGACGCAGAGCGGTGCGCAGGTCACGGCGAAGAACGTGGCCTACAACGGCTCGATCGCCACCGGGGCGAGCACCTCGTTCGGGTTCAACGGCTCCTGGGCGGGCAGCAACCCGGTGCCCACGTCGTTCGCCCTCAACGGCACCGTCTGCACCGGCGGCACGGTCGACCCGACCACACCGCCCGTCGACCCCACCACTCCCCCGGTCGACCCCACCACCCCTCCGGTCGACCCCACCACGCCGCCCGTCGAGCCGCCGGCAGGGGCGTGGCAGGCCGAGAAGCTCGACCGCGGCGTCATCAGCGTGCGCTCCGGCAACAACAACCTGGTCCAGTGGCGCCTGCTGGGCACGGAGCCGGCGAGCACGGGCTTCAACGTCTACCGCGGCGGCACCAAGATCGCCGGACCGATCACCGACTCGACCAACTACCTCGACGCCGGGGCGTCCTCCAGCGCCACGTACACGGTCCGCGCGGTCGTCAACGGCTCCGAGCAGCCGGCGTCGGCGACGTCGCTCACGTTCGGCAACGGCTACCTCGACGTGCCGATCCAGAAGCCCAGCGGTGACTACGTCGCCAACGACGGCAGCGTCGGCGACCTGGACGGTGACGGCCAGCTCGAGGTCGTCCTGAAGTGGGACCCCACCAACGCCAAGGACAACTCCCAGTCCGGCGTGACCGGCAACGTGTTCGTCGACGCCTACGAGCTGGACGGCACCCGCCTGTGGCGGATCGACCTGGGACGCAACATCCGGGCCGGTGCCCACTACACCCAGTTCCAGGTCTACGACTACGACGGCGACGGCAAGGCCGAGGTCGCGATGAAGACCGCGGACGGCACCCGCTCGGGCACCGGTCAGGTCATCGGCAACGCGAACGCCGACCACCGCAACTCCGGCGGCTACGTCCTGGCCGGGCCCGAGTACTTCACGGTCTTCACCGGCCAGACGGGCGCGATCGGCGCCACCACCAGCTACGTCCCGCCGCGCGGCACGGTCTCCAGCTGGGGCGACAGCTACGGCAACCGGGTCGACCGGTTCCTCGCCGGCACCGCGTACCTCGACGGCCAGCGGCCCTCGATCATCATGGCCCGCGGCTACTACACGCGTGCGGTCGTCGTGGCCTGGGACTACCGCAACGGACAGCTCACCCGACGCTGGACCTTCGACTCCAACGACTCCGGCAACAGCACCTACGCCGGGCAGGGCAACCACTCCCTGTCCGTCGCGGACGTCGACCAGGACGGCAGGCAAGAGATTCTGTACGGCGCCGCCGCGATCGACGACAACGGCCGGGGCCTGTGGAACAACCGCACCGGCCACGGCGACGCCGGGCACGTGGGTGACCTGATCCCGAGCCGTCCCGGCCTCGAGTACTACAAGGTCACGGAGAGCACGAACCAGCCGGACTCCTGGATGGCGGACGCCCGCACGGGCCAGATCCTGTGGAGCACGCCGTCCGGCTCGGACAACGGTCGCGGCGTCTCCGCCGACATCTGGTCGGGCAGCGCCGGCGCCGAGTCGTGGTCGTCGTCGGACTCGCAGCTGCGCAACACCGCCGGCCAGACCGTCGCCCGCAAGCCCGGGTCGGCCAACTTCCTGGCCTGGTGGGACGGGGACACCTCGCGGGAGCTGCTCGACGGCACCCAGATCTCGAAGTACGGCACCGGCGGCGACACGCGCCTCCTGACCGGCTCCGGGGTGCGGTCGAACAACGGCACCAAGTCCACGCCGGTGCTCTCGGGCGACCTGTTCGGCGACTGGCGCGAGGAGGTCATCTGGGCCAAGACCGACAACTCCGGGCTGCGCATCTACGCGACGCCGACACCCACGAGCACACGCGTGTGGACCCTGCTGCACGACCAGACCTACCGGGTCGCCATCGCGTGGCAGAACACCGCCTACAACCAGCCGCCGCACCCCGGGTTCTTCCTCGGCACGCCGTTCACGCTGCCGGCCCAGCCGAGGATCTCCACCCCGTGATCGGCTGATCTACCCTGCCGGAAGGACCGTCGCCCCTCCGCGGCGGTCCTTCCGGCAGCCCTGGGAGACCCGTGACGACCGAGACCACCCTGCGCTACGACGCCCCCGCGGACCTCTGGACCGACGCCCTCCCGCTGGGCAACGGGCGCCTCGGCGCGATGGTCTTCGGGGGCGTCGGGCGCGAGCGGCTCCAGCTCAACGACGACACCTGCTGGTCGGGGGCACCACGCTCCGCCTCGGGCGCCGACGGCCCCGCCGCACTGGTGGCCGCCCGGGACGCCCTCGACCGGGACGACGTCCGGGAGGCGGAGCGGCAGGTCCAGCGCCTGCAGGGCGGGTTCGTGCAGGCCTACCAGCCGCTGGTCGACCTCTGGCTGGAGCAGGACGAGGCGGCTCCGGCGGGGTACGAGCGCTGGCTCCGGCTCGACGAGGGCGTCGCCGGGCACGCGTGGGAGTCCGGCCGCCAGGAGGCGTTCGTCAGCCGGCCGGCGTCGGTGGTCGTCGTGCACCGCACGTGGACCGGCGGACCGCTCGGCGTCCGGGTCACCTCGCAGCACCCCCTGGACCGTCCGACCGGCGACGGGTCCCGGTGGGTCACCACGCTGCGCCTGCCGTCCGACGCCCCACCCGACTACGTGCCCGACGTGCACCTGGCCCGCGACCGCAGCCCTGGCACCAGCATCACCGCGGCCGTCGCGCTCGAGGTGGCCACCGACGGTGTCGTCGTCGCGAGCCCGCAGGGGCTGGTGCTGCACGACGCGACGTGGGCGACGGTCGTCGTCGCGACCGCGACCGACTACGCCGGGGCGACGACCCCGCTGCACGGGGACGCGGCGGCCTTGCGCGCGCAGGCCGCGGCCACGACGGCGGCCGCCGCGACCCGAGGCGCCGCAGCCCTGCGCGCCGAGCACGTCGCCGACCACGCACGGCTCTTCGAGCGGGTCGCCCTGGAGCTCCCGAGCACGGCGAGCGACCGGCCCACCGACGAGCGCATCCGCCGGCACGCGGCCGGGCACCAGGACGCCGGGCTGGCCGCGCTCGCGTTCCACCTCGGGCGGTACCTGCTGATCGCCGGGTCACGTCCGGGCACCCTGCCCATGAACCTGCAGGGGATCTGGAACGACTCCGTCCGGCCGCCCTGGTCGTGCAACTACACGCTGAACATCAACACCGAGATGAACTACTGGCCCGCGCTCAGCACGGACCTGGCCGAGTGCCACGAGCCGCTGCTGCGCTGGGTCGGCGAGCTGGCCACCGCGGGCGCGCGCACGGCGGCCGAGCGGTACGGCGTCCGCGGCTGGACGGCGCACCACAACTCCGACGCGTGGGCGTTCACGGAGCCGGTGGGCGACGGCACGGGCGACCCGGCCTGGTCGTCCTGGCCGTTCGGCGGCGTCTGGCTCGCGCGGCACCTGGTGGACCACCACGACTTCACCGGCACCAACCCGGACCCGGCCGTGCTGCACGGTGCGGCCCTGTTCGTCCTCGACTGGCTGGTCGAGCTGCCCGACGGCACGCTCGGCACCCGGCCGTCCACCTCGCCGGAGAACACCTTCGTCGCCCCGGACGGCCTGCCTGCCGCCGTGACGACGTCGACCACCGCGGACCTGGCGATGGCCCGCGACCTGCTGGAGAACGTCGTGCGGCTCGGCGGCCCCTCCGACCTCGTCGCGGAGGCCGCGGCGGCGCTGGAGCGGCTGCCCGCCGAGCGCGTGGCAGCCGACGGGCGCCTGGCGGAGTGGCGGACCGACGTCGCGGACGCCGAGCCGGACCACCGGCACCAGAGCCACCTCTTCCGGGTGCACCCCGGCACGTCGATCGACCCCGACCAGCAGCCGGAGCTCGCCCGGGCGGCGCTGGCGACCCTCGACGCCCGCGGCCCCGAGTCGACGGGCTGGTCGCTGGCGTGGCGCCTGAACCTGCGTGCCCGGCTGCGCGATCCTGCCGGCGCGGCCGCGATGCTCGACGCGTTCCTGCGCCCCGCGGGGCCGGGCGTCCTGGGCGGCGTCTACCGCAACCTGTTCTGCGCCCATCCCCCGTTCCAGGTGGACGGCAACCTCGGCTTCACCGCGGGCGTCGCCGAGCTGCTGCTCCAGTCCCACCGCACGGTCGGCGGGGTGCGCGAGCTGCACCTGCTGCCCGCGCTCCCGCCGTCGTGGCCGTCCGGCTCGGTGCGGGGGCTGCGGGCGCGCGCAGGGGTGGGCGTCGACCTGGCCTGGGACCAGCACGCGCTCACGTCCGCGCGCCTCGTGGCGGACCAGGACACGACGGTCCTGCTCCGCCACGACGGCGCCGGGCAGCGGCTCGACCTGCGTGCCGGCGAGGCGTGGACGCTCACACCGTGACCGGGACCGCCGCACCGGCGGACACGGCGACGGTCTGCCGCGCCAGGGTCGGGTCCTCGACCGCCTGCGCGAGGAACCAGCCGACCTGCGCGCGCGAGACCCGCATGCCGTCGATGTCCCCGGCGGTCGACGTCATGGGCGGGCCGGCCCACGGCTCGTCGGTGAGGTTGACCGGCTGGACCTCGACCCAGTCGAGCCCGCTCGCGCGCAGCTCGGCGCCCTGCCGCTCGGTGTCCGCGATCTGCGGCCGCAGCAGCAGGGCGAAGACGAGCCGCGTGGCCAGCGGGAGCCCGGCGCCCGTCGGCCCGGTGCCGTAGGACGTCTGCACCACCACCCGGCGCACCCCGTGCCGACGCATCGCGGTCAGCACGGTGCGGGTGCCCCGCGAGCGGATGTCGAGCGGCGTGGCCGACGGTCCGCGCAGGCGGACGCGGACCGCGCTCTCGCTGATGCCGAGCGTCACGACGACGACGTCCTGACCCTCGACCAGCCGGCCGACCAGGGCGGCGTCGGTGGCGTCTCCGTCGATCCCACGGACGCCGGGCAGCGACGACGCGTGCCGCGACAGCGCGGTGACGTCGTGCCCGCGGCGGACCAGCTCGGTGACGGCGGCGCGGCCGGAGCCGCCCGTCGCTCCGACGACGAGAACCTTCATGATCTGTCTCCTTCGGTGAGTGGGGATCCGTGGTTCCCACCTCACCAGCGGAGCACTGGACGGTCTATGATGGGGCGTCGCCAATCCATGGCAGATCATCCAGGAGGCATCGTGACCGTCGTCGACCTGCCCTGGACGCCGGTGGACCCCGTCGGCGAGGCCCTGCACCACCTGCGCGTCACGGGCGTCTTCTACAGCCGCACCGAGGCGGACGGCCCGTGGGCGGTCGACATGCCCGCGTTCGGCGACTGCGTCAGCTTCCACGTGGTGACGGTCGGCGAGGCCTGGGTCGAGGTCGAGGGCGCGCCGCCCGTGCGACTGGTGCCGGGCGACCTCGCCCTCGTCCCGCACGGCCGCGGTCACGTGCTGCGCAGCGCGCCCGGCGTGCCGTCGATGGGCCGGGTCGACGAGCTGCCGCAGGAGTTCCTCAGCCCGAGCTACTCCGTGCTGCGCCACGCCGGCACCGGCGCGCACGTCGAGCTGATCTGCGGCGTGCTCTCCGTCGACGGGGCAGCCTCGCGGCTCCTGCTCGACCTGCTGCCCTCGGTCGTGCACGTCGACGGACGTCAGGGCGGCGCGTGGATGGCCGCCACGCTCGCGCTCACCACGGACGAGCTGACCCACGCACGGCCCGGCGGCGAGGCCGTCACCACGCGGCTGGCCGACATCCTCGTGATCCAGTCCATCCGCGCCTGGCTGGACGCCCAGCAGGTCAGCACCGGCTGGCTCGGCGCCCTGCGGGAGCCTCAGCTCGGCGCGGCGATCACCGCCGTGCACCGCGAGCCCGGCCGGCCGTGGACCGTCGCGAGCCTGGCGCGCGAGGCCGCGATGTCCCGCTCCGCGTTCTCCGCACGGTTCACCGAGGTCGTCGGGGAGCCCGCCATGCAGTACGTGACGCGCTTCCGCATGCACGTCGCCGCCGACCGCCTCGGCTACGGTCGCGCCACCGTGCGGGAGGTGGCCGCCGAGCTGGGCTACGACTCGGAGGCGTCGTTCAGCCGGGCGTACAAGCGGGAGGTCGGCGTCTCCCCCGGCCGGACCCGTCGGGCCACAGGATTGCCGCTCCCGACCGTGGCGTGACCGTCGTGGCCCGGCGTAACGTCGTCGGGACCAGGGTCCGACGGGCAGCGACGAAGGGTGAGCAGCGATGAGCATGATGGCCGACATGATGAAGTCCATGCCCACGGCAGAGACCACCGGCATGCAGATGCCGATGATGCAGGACTGCATCGAGGCGTGTTCCGCGGCCGCGATGGCCGCCACGATGTGCGCCGACGCGGACGGCGGCGAGGGCATGGGGCGTTGCGCCTCGATGTGCATGAGCACCGCGGACGTCGCGACGACGATGATGCGGATGATGATGCGCCCTGCCGGCTACGACATGGGCGTCATGACCTCGATGATGACGGCGTGCATGGCGATGGGTGAGGCGTGCGCCGCCGAGTGCGCGATGCACGCGGACATGTCCGAGCACTGCCGGATCTGCGCCTCGGCGTGCACCGCGATGGTCGAGGCGTGCCGGGCGGCGATGTCCTCGATGCAGAGCGCCTAGGTATTGAGCACCTAGGCGACCACGGGGCGCGCGGCGTACCACGCACCCCCGAGCGCGACCACCTCGGCGACCAGGTGCACCGCGACGGGCTCCCCGATCGCGGGCGTCGCCCGGGTGGTCAGCACGGTCGCGCCGCCGTCCAGGAGGGCGACTGTGGTCGAGCCGGGCTCGCTGGCGGTCACGATCCCGTCGCGCCAGGCGCGCGGGGAGGCCGCGGCGACGGCCTCCTGGATGGGAAGAAGGTCGATACGGGTGCGGTTCGGCACGGTGGCTCCAGGTCGGACGATGTCGCTGTCGGTCCGCACCGTCGTCGAGGACGGTGTCGGGCTGCGCCGCAGGGCGGCGGGTCAGGTCCTACCTGCAACAGAACGCCTGCAGGGAGCTCCTCAGAGCTGCGGGGACCGGGAGGACGGAGTCCTCAGAGACACATTCGACACAGACACCGGCGCGTCGACAGGACGTCGACAGGTCGCGCGATGCTGGAGGTGGCCATCCGTCGAGTGTGCGGACGCGTCCACATGCTGTCAAGCCGTACCAGATGGCGGACGGCGGGTGCTCACCGCCCGAGCTGACGGGCCAGCCCGGCCGCGTCGGTCGTGGGCAGGTCGCACACGAAGCCGCGGCACACGTACGCCGCCGGGACACCTCCGACGAGCGACCGGTCCCGGAGCAGGGGCGGGTCGTCCGCGCCCGGCGCGCCCACCGCGACCACCAGCCCGGGGGCCGTCGACCGGAGCGCGACGGCGTGCAGCGCGCGCGTCGCCGGGTCGTCGGGCGGCCCGACGACGGCGACCTCGCGCGGCCCGTCGAGCAGCGCCTCCACTACGGCGAGCGCCGCCCCGGCGGCCCTCGGGAAGCGTTCGGCGAGCAGGAGCGGACCGCGCAGGGCCGCCTCGGCCGCCTCCCGGTGCCGCAGCGAACCGGTCAGCGACGAGAACGTCAAGAGCGCCGCCGCCGCCGCGGACTGGCCGGACGGCGTCGGTCCGTCGGCCGGGTCCTGCAGGACGCGGATGCGGCCCACGACCGCGTCGGTCTCGTCGTCGGCGGTGTCCCGCAGCCCCCCGTCGTCCGCGGCGAAGCGTGCCAGCACCGTCTCCAGCAGGTCCCCCGCCGCGTCGGACCACGCCGGGTCGCCCGTCACCGCGCCGAGCGCCAGGAGCCCCTCGGCGACGTGCGCGTAGTCCTCGAGGATCCCCGGGGCAGAGCCGGCCACCCCGTCGCGGGAGGTCCGCACCAGCCGCGCCGTCCCGTCCGCGGCGCGACGCAGGTGCGTGCGCAGCAGGAACCTGGCCGCCACGTCCGCGGCGTCGACGAGGTCGGGGCGGTCCAGCAGCGCACCGGCCTCCGCGAGCGCGGCCACCGCTAGCCCGTTCCACCCGGACACCACCTTGTCGTCACGCGCGGGCCGCGGCCGACGTTCCCGGTCCGCCCGCAGCCTGGCGCGGACGTCGTCCAGCCGGGCGGTGTCCGTCGGGTCCGTGCGCCGCTGCAGGACGGAGGCGCCGTGCTCGAACGTCCCCTCGTCCGTCACGCCCAGGACGTCGGCAGCCCACGCACCGTCGTCGTCCCCGAGCACAGCCCGCAGCTGCGCGGGGGTCCAGGCGTAGAACGCGCCCTCGCGGCCCTCGCTGTCGGCGTCGAGGGCCGACGCGAACCCGCCCTCGGCCGTGCGGAGCTCGTCCAGCAGCCACTGTGCCGTCTCGGTCGCCACGCGGCGGGCGAGCTCCGACCCGGTCGCGCGCCACGCGTGCAGGTACACCCGCAGCAGCAGCGCGTTGTCGTAGAGCATCTTCTCGAAGTGCGGCACCACCCAGGCGACGTCCACCGAGTACCGCGCGAAGCCACCGGCCAGCTGGTCGTACATGCCGCCGCGGGCCATCGCCTCGAGCGTCGCCCCCGCCATCCCGAGCACCTCCGCGTCACCGGTGCGCGCGTGGTGGCGCAGCAGCCACTCCAGCACCATCGACGGCGGGAACTTCGGGGCACCGCCGAAGCCGCCGCGCGCGGCGTCGAACGTCGTCGCCAGCCCCGCGCGCGCGTGGTCGACGACCTCGGCCGACGGTCCGACCCCGGGACCCCCCGGTGCCTGCTGCTCGCCGAGCGCGTCGGCGATGATCCCGGCGCTCGCCTCCACCTCGTCGCGACGCGTGGTCCACGCCGCCGCCACGCTGGCGAGCACCTCCGCGAACGACGGCATGCCCTGCACCCGGCGCGGCGGGAAGTACGTGCCACAGAAGAACGGCTCCCCCGTGGGCGTCGTGAACACGGTCATCGGCCACCCGCCCGACCCCGTCATCGCCTGCGTCGCCGCCATGTAGACCGCGTCGACGTCCGGCCGCTCCTCGCGGTCGACCTTCACGCACACGAAGTGCTCGTTCATGAACGCCGCCGTGGCCGCGTCCTCGAACGACTCGTGCGCCATCACGTGGCACCAGTGGCACGCCGCGTAGCCCACCGAGACCAGCACCGGCACCCCCCGGGCCGCCGCCTGCTCGAACGCCGCGTCACCCCACTCCACCCAGTCCACCGGGTTGTCGGCGTGCTGCAGCAGGTACGGGCTGGTCGCGGACGCGAGACGGTTCGGCACCCACCCAGCCTCCGTCGGAACCCGGACGTCGGCTACCGCAACGCCGCCGCGAGTGAGTCTGCCGCCCGGCACGACCGAGCTCCGAGGCACAGAGCCGGTACGGGATCCGGTCGGACACGGGCCGCCTCGCTGGCCCGAGCAGCGCTCCGACGAGCGATAGTGAGGGATGCAGAGAATCGCCGTCCGGCGACGGGTGACGCGCATCGACCTCGACACCGGCGCTCGCCGGGCCGAGGACGTCCTCGCCGCCGAGGAGCCCCTCGAGATCCGGGTGGGCGGCCGCTCGCTCGCGGTCACCATGCGGACCCCCGGTCATGACGTGGAGCTCGCGGCCGGGTTCCTCGTGTCGGAGGGGGTCGTCACGGCGGCCGACCACGTCGCCGGCGCCCGGTACTGCGCGGGCGCGACCGACGAGGGCCTGAACACCTACAACGTCCTCGACGTCTCCCTGGCGCGCGGCGTGCCCGCACCGGACCCGAGCCTGGAGCGGTCCTTCTTCACGACGTCGTCCTGCGGGCTGTGCGGCAAGGCGAGCATCGACGCCGTCCGCACGCACTCGCACTGGACGGTCGCCGACGACGGGCTGACCGTGCCCGCCGACCTGCTGGCGACGTTCCCGGACCGGCTGCGCGAGCACCAGGACGTGTTCGCCCGGACCGGTGGGCTGCACGCCGCGGGGCTGTTCGACGGTGCGACGGGTGAGCTGCTGGTCGTGCGGGAGGACGTCGGACGCCACAACGCGGTCGACAAGGTGGTCGGGTGGGCCCTCACGAGCGGCCGGCTGCCGCTGCGGGGCACGGTGCTCATGGTGTCGGGACGCGCCTCGTTCGAGCTCACCCAGAAGGCGCTGATGGCGGGCATCCCCGTCCTCGCCGCGGTCTCCGCACCGTCGTCGCTCGCCGCCGACCTCGCGCACGAGGCCGGGATCACGCTCGTCGGCTTCCTGCGGGGAGCGTCGATGGTCGTGTACGCGCGGCCGGAGCGCGTCGGTGTGCAGGCACGGGTGCTCGCCTGATGGCCCGCGAGCCCCGCCTGACCGTCCACCCGCCCGAGGCGTGGGCCGTCGGCCTGCCGTCGGTGGCGAGCGCCATGACCTATGCGCTCGACGGGCTGGGACCGGGCCGCGCGCTGACGCTGCTCAGCAAGGTGAACCAGAAGGACGGCTTCGACTGCATGAGCTGCGCGTGGCCGGACCCGGGGCACCGCCACAAGGTCGAGTTCTGCGAGAACGGCGCCCGCGCGGTCACGTGGGAGGCCAGCCCGGCGACCGTCCCGACGACGTTCTGGGCCGAGCACTCGCTCACCGACCTGCTCGACCGGTCGGAGTACTGGCTGGGCCAGCAGGGCAGGCTCGTCGAGCCCGTCCACAAGCCGGCCGGCAGCGACCACTACGTCCCCATCAGCTGGGTCGACGCGTTCCGGCTGATCGCCCAGAAGCTGCGCGGGCTCGACTCCCCGGACCAGGCGGCCTTCTACACCAGCGGCCGCACGGCCAACGAGACGGCGTTCGTCTACCAGCTGTTCGTGCGGGCCTTCGGCACCAACAACCTGCCCGACTGCTCGAACATGTGCCACGAGTCGACGGGCACGGCGATGCTCGCGACGGTGGGGGTCGGGAAGTCGACCATCGCGTACGAGGACTTCGCGCAGGCCGACCTGATCATCGTGATGGGCCAGAACCCGGGCACCAACCACCCGCGCATGCTGACGGCGCTCGAGGACGCCAAGCGGCACGGCGCGTCGATCGTCTCCGTCAACCCCCTCCCGGAGGCGGGGCTGCGCCGGTACAAGAACCCGCAGACGGTGCGCGGGGTGGTCGGCCGCGGCACCGACCTGGCCGACCAGTTCCTGCAGATCCGCAGCGGCGGCGACATGGCGCTCCTCCAGTGGGTCTCCCGGCGCGTCCTGGAGGCGGAGGACCGCGCGCCCGGGACCGTCCTCGACCACGCGTTCCTGGCCGAGCACACCCTCGGTCTCGACGCCCTGCGGGCGCACCTCGCGACGCTCGACGAGCGGGAGGTGGTCACCGCCACCGGTCTGACCGTGGCCGAGATGGACCGTCTGGCGGAGCGCTACCTCGCCGCCGACCGCGTCATCATCACGTGGGCGATGGGCCTGACGCAGCACCGCAAGGGCGTCGACACGATCAAGGAGATCATCAACCTCCTGCTGCTGCGCGGGAACATCGGCAAGCCCGGCGCCGGCGCCTCCCCCATCCGGGGGCACAGCAACGTCCAGGGCGACCGCACCATGGGCATCTGGGAGCGGATGCCCGACAGCTTCCTGGACGCCCTCGGCGCCGAGTTCTCGTTCGCTCCTCCGCGCAGGCACGGGCTCGACTCCGTGCAGTCGATCGAGGCGATGCGGCGCGGCGACGTCAAGGTCTGGTTCGCGCTCGGCGGCAACCTCGTCGCCGCGATCTCCGACACCGCGGCCGCCGAGGCAGCGATGCGCGGGACCGACCTGACCGTGCAGGTGTCCACCAAGCTCAACCGCTCGCACGTCGTCACCGGCGCCGAGGCGCTCATCCTGCCGACGCTCGGCCGCACCGACGTCGACCTGCAGGAGACGGGACCGCAGTTCGTGTCCGTCGAGGACTCGGTGTGCGCCGTGCACGCGTCCCACGGGCCGCTGCCGCCGGTGTCGGACCTGCTGCTCTCCGAGATCTCCATCATCACCCGGCTCGCGCGGGCCGTCCTCGGCGACGACGGTCCGGTCGACTGGGCCGGCTTCGAGCGCGACTACGACACCGTCCGCGACGCGATCTCCCGCGTCGTGCCCGGGTTCGCCGACTTCAACGAGCAGGTCCGCCGCCCCGGTGGCTTCGTCCTGCCCAACGGCCCCCGGGACTCCAGGACGTTCCCGACGGCGACCGGCAAGGCCATGCTCACGGTCAACCACCTGATCCCGGTCGAGTGCCCGCCCGGCCGGCTGATCCTGCAGACCATCCGCTCCCACGACCAGTTCAACACCACGATGTACAGCCTCAACGACCGCTACCGCGGCATCCGCGGAGGCCGTGACGTCGTCTTCGTGAACCCCGAGGACCTCGCCGACCTCGGGCTGGCCGACGGCGACCGCGTCGACATCCACAGCGAGTGGCCTGACGAGGCGGAGCGACGGCTGCTCGACTACCGCGTCGTCGCGTACCCGACCTCTCGCGGCTGCGCTGCCGCGTACTTCCCCGAGGCGAACGTCCTGATCCCGCTCGCCAGCACGGCGCTGGGCAGCAACACCCCCGTGTCGAAGGCGATCGTGGTCCGGTTGGAGAAGCGGGCCACCGACGGCTGACCGGCTAGCCGAGCGTCACGGAGACGACTACGTCGTCCCCCGCCTCGATGCTCACGTCGGACACCCGCACGCCCGGAGGCAGCTGGGCCGCGAGGTCGATCGTCCGGCCGGCCTCGGCCGCGACCCTCGAGCGGAAGGGCCCGATGAGGCCGTCGACCACCGGGTTGCTGCTGGAGATCGCCACGTCCCCGATCTCGAGGACCAGGGAGCGGTCGATCGACGCGGAGGCGGTCACCGTCACCCCTGCCCGCAGGAAGCTGCGCTTGATCTTGGCGTCCGCCCGCACGTCCAGCGCGCGCGGCCCCCGGTTCTGCAGGTCGAGCTCGAGCCCCGTCAGCGTGAACCCCTTGTCCTGGAGCAGCTCCCCCAGAGCCGCCTCGACAGCGGCGACCAGGGCTCTGTGCGCCACGGCGACGCGACCGGTGCCCACCGCCGGAGCCGCGTCCGACGGCGGTCGCACCTCGACGTAGAGCTGGCCGTCGGCCCCGACAACCCAGTCGAAGCCCACGCCGCTCGCCGCCACGTCCACCTGGGCGGGCAGGCCCCTGACCGTCACCGGGTGCCCGACGACCTCGAGCGAGCGGACGGTCCCCGGCTCACGACGCACCACGTCGGCGGGGCCCACCGGGAGCGACCGCGCGCTCGCGCCGGGGTCCTGGACGCTGACACCCGTCGCGTCGACGCGCAGGGATGCGAGGTCGGGACCGTCGATCTCGACCGCGACCTTCACCCCGTCCAGACCACGCACACCGGGCTGCGCGAGGGACTCCAGCAGCCGGGTGATCCGCCGTTCCATTTCCAGGCTGTCCGACGGCACGGGGCTGGTGCCGAACGGGAGGGGTCGTGCCTCTGTCATCGCGGGTGCATCCTTCGTCGGCGGGTGGGACGTCGACCGCTGCGTCGGGCAGGGCACGAGCTCCACGGTCGTGCGTCGATCGAAGCACAGCCCGGGCCGGGACACCCGATCTCGGGCACCGCGAGACGGGCTGCCGGCAAGGCCACAGCCGTCCGGGTGGCCATCGCGGTCGCGCGGGTCCGCACGGAGAATCGGTGGATGGAGATCCTGCGGTACCGCGCATTCACCACCGTCGAGCCGGACGAACGGTCGGGGAACCCCGCCGGCGTCGTGATGGACGCGGAGGAGCTGTCCGACGCGGACATGCGACGGATCGCGGCGGAGCTCGGGTTCAGCGAGACCGCGTTCCTCACCGCGATCGAGCAGGACGCGGCACGGGTGCGGTACTTCACCCCGCGCGCCGAGATCGCCTTCTGCGGGCACGCGACCATCGCGTCGGGAGTCGCACTGGCGCGACACCGGGACGCGGCGCCCGTCGTCCGGCTGACGACGAACGCCGGACTCGTCCCCGTCGAGGTGACCACGGACCGGGCCACCCTGGTGGCCGTCGACACCGAGGTCGAGGAGCTCCACGGTGACCTCGTCGACCAGCTCCTGGCGGCGCTGCGGCTCGACCGGGAAGCGCTCGACCCCCTCCTCCCGCCCGCGCTGGTGCACGGCGGCAACCTGCACCCGCTCGTCGCGGTGCGCCCAGGCGTGCTCGGACGGCTCGACCACGACGCGGAGGCGCTGCTGCGGCTGCAGGACCGCGAGGGCTGGGACGGCACCGTGCCGGTCGTCCACCGGATGTCGGAGACGCACTTCGCGTCACGCAACCCGTTCCCGCGCGGCGGGATCCGAGAAGACCCGGCCACCGGGTCCGCGGCCGCCGGGCTCGGGGCCTACCTGCGCGCGGGGGGCCACGTCGACGTGCCCACGGTCCTCACGGTCGAGCAGGGCGCGGACGCCGGTCGGCCCTCGTCCCTCGTCGTGGAGGTCCCTCGCGACGGCCGCGTCCGCGTCACGGGGACCGCCGAGGAGATGTGACGAGCAGCCGGTGGGGACGCACGCAGCACGCTTGAATGAGGCATGACCCCGGACCGCTCACCCGCCGTCGAGCTCGAGGTCGGGTCCCGCACCGTGCGGCTCTCCAACCCCGACCGCGTCTACTTCCCCGCCAGCGGCGCGACCAAGCTCGACCTGGCGACGTACTACCTCGCCGTCGGGGACGGGATCGTGCGTGCGCTGCGCGACCGCCCGTGCATGCTGCACCGCTACCCGACGGGCGTCACCGGCGAGAAGGTGCACCAGAAGCGGTTGCCGCGCGGCGCTCCCCCGTGGATGGAGACGGTCGAGGTCTACTTCCCCCGCTACGGACGCACCGCCGACGAGCTGTGCGTGACCGAGCTGGCGCACGTGATCTGGGCGGTGCAGATGTCGACGGTCGAGTTCCACCCGTGGAACAGCCGCCGGGCCGACACCGAGCGCCCCGACGAGTGGCGCATCGACCTGGACCCGATGCCGGACTGCCCGTTCGACCGCGTCCGACGGGTGGCCCACGTGGCACGCGAGGTCCTGGACGAGCTCGGCGCCGTCGGCTGGCCGAAGACCTCCGGCGGCTCGGGCCTGCACGTCTACGTCCGCGTCGCGCCCGAGCACGAGTTCGGCGACGTGCGCCGGGCAGCGCTCGCCTTCGCGCGGGAGGTGGAGCGCCGTGCGCCGGACGACGTCACGACCGCGTGGTGGCGGCGCGACCGCGACCCCTCGCTGGTGTTCGTCGACTACAACCAGAACGCCCGCGACCACACCATCGCGTCGGCCTACTCGGTGCGCGGGACTCCGGACGCCACGGTGTCGACGCCCCTGCGCTGGGACGAGATCGACGCCGTCGACCCGCGCGACTGCACCCTGCGCACCGTCCCCGCGCGCTTCGCCGAGCTCGGCGACCTCCATGCCGGCATCGACCACGCCGTGTTCGACCTGGCGCCGCTGCTGGGCTGGGCCGAGCGCGACGAGCGCGAGGGCGCCCCGGCTCCCCCGGACGACGACGGCTGAGCCGGTCGTCAGCAGCCTGAACGACGAAGGCCCGGACCTCACGGTCCGGGCCTTCGTCTTCTTGTAGCGGGGGCAGGATTTGAACCTGCGACCTCTGGGTTATGAGCCCAGCGAGCTACCGAGCTGCTCCACCCCGCGTCGGTGGTTACAACTTACCTCACCCCTCAGGGGGGACCAAATCGCGGGCGCCCGGCCGGTGGTGGCGTGCGTCACCTCCACCGGCCGGGACCCGTGCGTCAGCTGCCGAGCCGGGCCTCTGCCTCGAGGGCGGCCTGCACGGCCGCGTCGAGCCGCTGCTGGGCCTCGCCGTAGGCGGCGAAGTCGTTGCGCGACAGGGCCGACTGGCTGTCCGAGATGGCCTGGCTGGCCTGCTGCAGAGCCCGGTCGAGGTCCGCGCGCGCGGTCGCCTCGGTGCCGGTCTCGGCACCCGGGTCGGTCGGCGCCACGGTCGGTCCGTCGGTCGGTCCCGGGGTCGGCTCCGCCGACGGCTCGGCGGTCGGCTCGCCCGTCGGGGTCCCGCCCGCGTCCGGGTCCGTGCCGGCGTCACCGGCGTCGGCGCCCGAGTTGCCGCCGAACACCTGGTCCAGGGCACCGTCGAGGGTGCTCGCGAACCCGATGTCCTCGCCGAACGCCACGAGCACGCGCTGCAGCAGCGGGAACGTGGTGCCGGACCGGGCCTGCACGTACACGGGCTGCACGTAGAGCAGGCCGCCTCCCATCGGGAGGGTCAGCAGGTTGCCGCGGACGACCTGCGAGTCACCACGACCGAGGATGTTCAGCTCGTTGGACACCTCGGGGTCGGCGACGAAGTTGTTGTTCACCTGACCCGGGCCGGGCACCGTCGAGTCGCGCGGCAGCTCGAGCAGGCGCATCTTGCCGTAGTCCGCCGCCGGCTTCCCGTCCTCGTTGCCCGCCTCGGCGTCGACCGCGAGATACCCGGTCAGCACATTGCGTGCGTTGGTACCCGTCGGGATGAACGACGACATGAGCGAGAAGCTGGCCTCGTCCTGGTCGGGCATCCGCAGCGTCAGGTAGTACGGCGGCTGCGGGACGGCGACGCTGCTGGTGGGGTCGTTCGGGTTGGCCCAGAAGTCGTTGCCGGAGAAGAACTGGCCGGCGTCGGTGACGTGGTAGCGGGCCAGCAGCGCGCGCTGCACCTTGAACAGGTCCTCGGGGTAGCGCAGGTGGCTCATGAGGCTGCCCTTGATCTCGGACATGGGCTCGATCGTCGACGGGAACACCGAGTCCCACGCCTTGAGGATCGGGTCCTCGGCGTCCCAGGCGTACAGCGTGACCGACCCGTCGTAGGCGTCGACCGTGGCCTTCACCGAGTTGCGGATGTAGTTCGCCGTCTTCGGCTGGAGCGCCTGGATCGTCTCCGAGGTCTCCGTCAGCGAGTCCGTGGTGGCGTCGTCGAGCGACCGCGGCTCCGAGTAGGGGTACTGGTCCGAGGTGGTGTAGCCGTCGACGATCCACTTGACCCGGCCGTCGACCACGGCGGGGTACGCCCGGCCGTCGAGGGTGAGGTACGGGGCGACCTTCTGCACGCGGTCGCGCGGGTCACGGTCGTACAGGATCTGCGACTCGCTGGTCACGCGGTCCGAGAAGAGGATCTGCTCGGAGCCGAACTTCAAGGCGTAGAGGAGCTTGGTCAGCGGGTTGCCGATCGACGGCCCCGCCGACACGTCCTGCGTCGGGAAGGTGCTGTTCACCGCTCCCTCGGAGTCGTCGGCCGGGTAGTCCAGCTCCCACGCCCGGGTGCCCTCGGGCGCACCGACGATCGAGTACAGCGGAGCCTTCGGGCTGAAGTAGATGCGCGGCTCGTACTCGCCCATCTGGCCCTGCGACGGGATGCCGCCCTCCCAGAAGGCGGGGGCACCGCGCCCGGCGGTCGTGTTGCCGAAGGCGGCGACGACGCCGAAGCCGTGGGTGTAGACGGTGGTGTCGTTGGTCCAGTTGCGCTGCTGCGCGTCGAGACCCTCGAGCGACAGCTCGCGGACGGCGATCACCGTGTCGCGGCTCTCCCCGTCGATCTCGTACCGGTCCACCGACAGCGAGTCGGGGAAGTCGTAGAACGCGCGGATCTGCTCGAGCTGCTTGAACGACGGGCTGACGATCTGCGGGTCGAGCAGGCGGATGGACGCCGTGGTGTCCGCGTCGGCGCGCAGCGCACCGGCCTCGGCCGTCACCTCGGCGTCGTACTCGGTGATCTCGACGTCCTCCAGGTCGTACGCCTCGAGCGTCGCCTCGATGTTGCGCTGGATGAACTCGGACTCGGCGTCCTGCTGGTTCGGCTGCACCTGGAAGCGCTGGACCACGGCGGGGTAGACGCCGCCGACGGCCACGGCCGCCACGACCATCAGGCCGACACCGATCGCGGGTAGGCGCCAGTTGCCGCGGACCGCGGCGACGATGAACATCACGGCGACGAAGATCGCGATGCCCGCCAGGATCGCCTTGGACGGGATGACGGCGTTCACGTCGGTGAACGAGGCGCCGGCGAACTTGCGGCCCGTCTTCGTCAGGATCGAGAACCGGTCGAGCCAGTAGCTCGCCGCGATGAGCAGCATGAGCAGGGCCGCGATGACGGACAGCTGGATGCGGGCCGCCCTCGTCGTGCGGGGCGCACCGCCGCGCTGGCCGCCGACGCGCAGGCCGCCGTAGAGGTACTGGGTGGCCAGCGCGCCGATGCCGGACAGCACGACGACCGCCATGAGGAACGAGACCACGAACCGCAGGCCCGGCAGCGTGAACAGGTAGAAGCCCAGGTCGATGCCGTACTGGGGGTCGATCTTCCCGACCGACCCGCCGTGCATCCACAGCTGGATGGTCTGCCACTGCTGCGACGCGGCGGCCCCGGCGAAGAGCCCGAGGACGGCGGGGCCGACGATCATGACGAGCCGGCGCAGCGGCTCGATGGCCTCGCGGTACTGGTCGAGGTTCGCCTGCTCCTGCGTGGACGGCGCGTACACCGGACGCGAGCGGTAGCCGAAGTTCAGGCTCCACCAGACGGCGCCGCCCATGACGAGGAACCCGAGCACGAACAGGACCGCGCGCGTGCCCCACTCGGTCCGGATGACGTTGCCGAAGCCGAGCTGCTGGTACCAGAGGACCTCGGTCCACACCTGGGCCAGGATCAGCACGGCGACGACGAGCACCCCGAGGACGACGAGCGTGGGGGCGAGCGCTCCGCGTCGGCGCGGGCGCGCCGGGCTCGGGCGGGGCGGCGGGCTTCCGAAAGTCACGGTGGGGCAGTCCTCGTCGTCGGCAGCAGGTGAGTACAGCTGAGCACGGCCGGCTCGGTCGCATCCGTGCCGGCGACGTGCACAGGACGCACGCCACTCGCACGGGAGAACGTGCCGGTCGAGGCACAGGTTCCCACAGGAATGCGACGATGAACCTGTGAGTGAGACCACCCGTGAACCGGCAGCACTGGCTGCGCTCGGTGATTCCGTCCGCGAGATCGAGCACCACGTCGCCGAGTCCGGGTGGGACGGCCCGGTGCGGGTGTTCGCACTCGTCCGCACGCAGGAGATGCTGCGGACCGAGCCCGGCCTCGCCGCGCAGCTCGAGGAGTCGGTGCTGGCCGCCGCCCGGTCGCAGCCGTGGCACCTCACCTCGGTCGAGCAGGAGGAGCTCCCCGCCGCGCCGGACCTCGAGACGCTCCTCGCCGGGCTGTCCTGGCCGTCGACCGTGGACGGGATGGCCGTGACGGTCGAGCGCGTCGTGCTCCCGCCGGCGGCCGAGGAGGCGATGCCCCAGGACACCGAGGCCGCCCTCGAGTACCTGCTGAACCACCCGGAGCGCCAGGACGTGCGGCTCGTCGTCGCCGCGCTGCGCGACGGCCCGTCCTGGTGCGCGGTGCGCAGCCGGGCGAACGACACCGCCGACCAGGTCGGTCAGGGGCCGGACCTGGTGCCCGGTCTCGTCGCGGCGGTGCGGAGCACGCTGGAGTAGGTCAGCCGGTGCAGGTCGGCAGGTCGTCGGTCGTGCCCGCGCCGATCGCCGTGACCGCCTCGCGCGCCTCGTGCAGGGTCTCGACGCGCACGACCTGCAGCCCGTCCGGGACGTGGTCGACGACCTCGGCGCAGTTCGCGGCCGGGGCCAGGAACCAGGTCGCCCCGTCCCGCGTCGCGCCCGCGAGCTTCTGCCGGATGCCGCCGATCGGACCGACCTCGCCGGTGACGTCGATGGTGCCCGTCCCCGCGATGTCCTTGCCGTTCGCCTCGTCCTCCGGCGTCATCTTGTCGATGATGCCGAGCGCGAACATCGTGCCGGCGCTCGGACCGCCGATGTCGTCGATGCTGATCGTCACGTCCACGGGCATGTCGAAGGCCGGGTCGATGAAGACCCCGATCTGCGCACCGCCGTCGGGCTTCTCGGTGGTCACGATCGGGATGTCGAGCGACTGCCCGTGCCGCCGGACGGTGAGCGTCACGGTGTCCCCGGCCTCGACCTCGCCGAGCAGCCCGATGAGCGACTGGTAGTCGGGCACCGCGGTGCCGTCGAGGGCGACGATGACGTCCCCCTCCTCGACCTTGCCCTCCGCGTCGGTCTCCTCGACCGTGCCCGCGACCACGAGCGTCGCGGGCACCTCGTAGCCGAGCTCGGTCAGCGCGGCGACGGTGGCGTTCTCCTGCGACGAGACCATCTCCGCCGTGTTCGACTCGTCGATCTCGTCCTGCGTCCGGTCCGGCGGGTACAGGAGCTCGACGGGCTGCACCACGGCCCAGGGCGAGAGCCAGCCCTGGAGCACGCCGACGACGCTCGACGGGAACCCCGGTCCGCCCGTGCCCGAGACCGTGGTCAGCCGCAGCTCACCGGTCGAGTCGAAGGTCTCCGCGCCGGAGATCTGGATGAGCGGCGTCCCGTCGTGCTCGCCCAGCACGTCACGCGTGGGCCCGGGGCTGCTGATGGCGTACGGGACGGGCAGCACCACGAGGACCGCGAGCAGCAGCGCCGTCAGCATCATGCCCAGCGACAGGGTCACCGACCGAGGACTGATGCGTTCCGGCTGGCCGGAGGCGTCGTCGACGTCGGACGGCGAGGTGGGCTGGTCGAGCACGCCCACATCATCCCCCGAGTCGGCGCCGCCGTCGTTCACGGCCGCCGCCGGGTGCGCGCCTGGCGCCACACGGCCGCCGTGCCGATGAGGGCCACCGCCGCACCGGCCGCCCCGAGGGCCGCCGCGTCACGGGTGCCGACGCGGCGCCCCGCCACCGCGACCCGGCCCTGGACGCCCTCGAGCAGCACGTCCAGGCACTCGACGCTCGACCAGCGCGGGGCCCAGCCCGCCTCGCGCAGCCGGTCGGACGCGACGGTCCAGGGGTACACGACGAACGCGAGCTCGGAGGCCGGCGCGGGCAGCACGCCCACGCGGTGCAGCCGCTCGGCGGTGCCGAAGGCCGTCGCCGCGGCCAGCTCGATCCTGCGCATCCCGGCGGCGGCCTCGACCGCGGCCGGCTCGAGCACGTCGTCCGCGCCGACGGTCAGGACGCCGGCCAGCCGGTGCTCCACGGCGAACCTGGCCGCGGCCGCGACGTCCTCGACGTGCACCAGCTGCCACTGCCGGACGGCACCACGGACCGTCAGCAGGCGCGGCGCCTCGAAGTGCCGGGTCACGAAGGTGTCGACCCCGGCGCCGACGACCGCCGCCGGGCGCAGCACGGTGACGAGCGGGGCCTTGCGGCGCCGGGCACGCTCCAGCACGGCCTCGGCGGCGAGGAGGTCACCGACCAGGCCCTCCCGGGCGGCCTCGTCGGCACGCGGGAGCGGGTCGGCGTCGTGGATCACGGGACGGTCGGCCCACGCGCCGTGCACGACGGCCGACCCGACCGCCACGACGTGCCGGGCACCGACGGCCCGGGCGGAGGCCAGCACGCGCTGCGTGTGCGCGACGACGGCCGCCTCACGCTCGCGGCGGCCCTTGACCGGCGAGGCGAGCAGGTCGCCCGGGTGCGCGACGAGCACCACGACCGTGGCGCCGGCCAGCGCGTCCTGCGGCCGGTCCGCCGGGAGCTCCTCGACGATCCGGGCGTGCTCGCCCCAGGCGGCGGCGACCGCGGACGCGATCGGTCCGCGACCGACGACGACGACCTCGTCGGTCGGCTCCCCCGGTCGTGCCGCGTCCGCGGATCCCGTCGACAGGCCACCGTGCCCGGTGCTGCGCCCTGAGCGAATCTGCTCGCCCACCATCCCTCGTTCCTGTGCTGCGCGGTTACCGTGGTTCGCAGCCGGCCCTATCGTCGCAGGAGGTCCTCGTGAGCCCCGACAACTCTGCAGTCCCGGGAGCAGATGGTGGCGTGCCCGCCTGGGAGCAGGTGATGCGGGCGATGCTGGGTGACGGCGCCGACGAGGCGATCCGGGAGCTCCAGGAGCGCGGCTTCGACCCCGGCGCGATGGCGGCAGCCTCCGGACTGCCCGACGACCCCGCGGCCCTCCAGCAGGTGTTCGCGCAGGTCCAGTCCCTGCTCGCCGCGTCCGGGGACGACCCGGTCAACTGGAAGATGGCGCACGACCTCGCCCGCCAGCAGGCCGCCGCCGGCGGCGACCCGTCCCTGACGACCGCTCAGACGCGCCAGGTCCTCGACGCGCTCGCCGTCGCGGAGCTGTGGCTCGACGCCGCCACGGACCTGCCGCCGTCGACCGGCGTCCCGCGGGCATGGAGCCGTGCGGAGTGGGTCGAGGCGACCCTCCCGACGTGGCGGACGCTGACCGAGCCCGTGGCGTCGTCCCTGTCGGTCGCCCTCGTCGGCGCCCTCGGCGGCGCGCTGCCCGAGGGAGCGCCCGAGGACCTCGCGCTGCCCGGCGGGATCGACCCCGGCCAGCTCCTGCGCCAGCTCGGGTCGGCCGTCTTCGGCATGCAGGTGGGCCAGGCCGCCGGCACCCTCGCGCACGAGGTGTTCGGCACCACCGACATCGGGCTGCCGCTGCTGGACCGGCCGGCGCCCGCCCTGGTGGCCGCCAACGTCGACGCGTTCGCCGAGGGGCTCGACGCGCCGGCCGACGAGGTCCGGCTCTTCCTCGCGCTGCGCGAGGCCGCGGCCACCCGCCTGTTCACGCACGTGCCGTGGCTGCGCGCCCACCTGCTCGCCACCGTGGAGGCCTACGCGCGCGGGATCACCATCGACGCCGACCAGCTCGAGGAGGCCGTGCGCTCGATCGACGTGACCGACACCGCGGCACTCCAGCAGGCGCTGTCGGGCGGCGTCTTCGCGCCGCACACCACGCCCGCGCAGAAGGCCGCGCTCGAGCGGCTCGAGACGGCGCTCGCCCTCGTCGAGGGCTGGGTCGACGAGGTCACCGCCGCGGCCGCGCTCCCCCACCTGCCGCACACGATGGCGCTGCGCGAGATGATCCGCCGCCGGCGTGCCGCCGGAGGGCCGGCCGAGCAGACGTTCGCCAACCTCGTCGGCCTCGAGCTGCGCCCCCGCCGCCTGCGCGACGCGGCGGCGCTGTGGGCGCAGATCACCCGGGACAACGGCGCGGCCGCGCGGGACGCCGTCTGGGACCACCCCGACCTGCTGCCCGGCACCGAGGACCTCGACGACCCGTCCGGCTACGCGTCCCGGCGGGCGACGGCGGTCGACGACGCCGCCGAGGTGGACCGCGCCCTGGCGGAGATCCTGGGCGAGGACCCGAACGCCGGCCCCACCGGCTGAGCGACCGGCTGGCGGCACCCGAGCCGCCGTCGCCGACGCCCTGCCGACGCCGATCGCGCTGCCGCCCCGGACTGCACCAGGCTGATGTCAGGTCAGGATCCTGCTCGGCGGGCACCGGCCGGGCCGAACCTCGTCGCGACGTCGCTGGTGCCGCGCCCGGCGGGACCTCAGGCCCGCGGATCGGGCGCCAGCTCGTCCAGCTCGAGCTCCAGCTGCCCGACGGGTCCGGCGGCGGCGAGACCGTCGAGGTCCACGCCGTCGTCGAGGTCCACGCCGTCGTCGATATTCACCTCGTCCTCGATGTCCACCTCGTCGGCGACGACGACGACGTCCGGCTCGTCCGTCCCGACGTCGTCGACCTCGTCCGTCGGCTCGTCCTCGTCCGTCCCGGTCTCGTCCGACGGCGTCGGCAGGCCACGCTCGGTCGCGTACGCGTAGCCCTCGAGGAACCCACGGGCGCGCAGGGTGCGCGGGTACGCGTCGAGCACGGCCCAGAACTCCGGTCCGTGCCCGGCGTGCAGCAGGTGCGCCAGCTCGTGCAGCAGCACGTAGTCGAGCACCCACCGCGGCATGCCTCGCACGCGGTCGGAGATCCGGATGGTGCCGTCCGACGGCGTGCAGGAACCCCACCGTCGACCCTGGTTGGTGGACCACCGCACCGTCGTCGGACGCGCCACCCCGCCCAGGTACCTGGTCGAGAGCTCGGTCGCGCGCGACATCAGCTCGTCGTCCGACGGACGCCGCCGCCGTTCCTGCGCCGCGAGGCGGGCCAGCATCCGACGCACCCACTCGTGCTCCTGCGCGCGCGTGAACCGCGCGGGGATGGCCACGATGGTCCGATCGCCCTCGCGCCAGGCGGTCACCGTGCGCACGCGCTTGCGTGAGCGGCGGATCTCCACCTGCGACAGGTCCTGCGTCGGCTGCACGGAAGAACGCTAGCGCGGGACGCCCACGCGACCCCGTTCCCGCACGGACGCACGGCGCGTCCTGCACGATTCCGCGGGCTGCGGGTGCCTCGGCTACTACTGTGAAGGTCGCGCGGGCGTGGCAGCACCACCACGCCCGGCCGCCGGCCGGCGGTTCCCCGGTCCGGTGCAGGACACCAGGGAGGGCCCCGATGGCTGAGACATATGCAGGCGAGTTCTACTGCGTGAAGTGCAAGGAGAAGCGTCAGGCCGAGGGTGACGTCGTCGTCTCCGAGTCCGGTCGCAGGATGGCCAAGGCCGTCTGTCCGGTCTGCGGCACCAAGCTCAACCGGATCCTCGGCAAGGCCTGAGCACCACCTCGTCGCCCAAGGGCATCGTCCGTCCGGACGGTGCCCTTCGGCATGCCCGGCAGCTGTGGACGACGCGCACGGGATCTCGGCGGACGCTGCCAGAGTGACGGCCTCGTCCTGAAGGGGGCTCCATGCGACTGCGTGCCGGGCTGCGGGTGCTGCGACGCACCGACACCGAGGTCCAGGTGGGCACCGACCACCGCTGGGCGGTCCGGCTCCCCGGCCTCACCCGAGCCGAGGTGGCGCTGCTGCGCTCCGTCGACGCGCGCACCGACCTGTCCCCGGTGGAGCGCCTGGCGGCCGGACGGGACGTCGACCCGGACCGGGTGCGCGCGTTGGTCGACGTGCTGGTCGAGGCGCGGCTCACGGTCGACGGCCCACCGCGGTCGCTCCTGCGCGGGCCGGCAGCGGTGGACGCCGCCGTGTGGTCCCTGCTGCGTGCGGACGGGGACGGCGAGGGGGTCGTCCGGGCACGCGGCGAGCGGGTGGTCGCCGTCCTCGGGCTGGGCCCGACGGGGCTCGGCATCACGGTCGGGCTCGCGGCTGCGGGGGTGGGCACCCTGCTCGTGGAGGACGATCGACCCGTGCGCTCGGCCGACGTCGGCCTGTGCGGGTACCGGTGGGCCGACGCCGGCTCGGTACGCGGGCACGTGACGGCCCGGCTGCTGCGCGACGTCGCCCCGCACGTGTCGACCACGTCGGACCGGAACCCCGACGTCGTCGTCCTCGTCGAGGACGGGGTGGCGGACCCGGGACGTGGACCCGTGCTCGTCGCAGGCGGCACCGTCCACCTCGGTGTCGTCGTCCGTGAGGCGGACACCGTGGTCGGCCCGTTCGTCGTGCCCGGTGCCGGCCCGTGCCTGCGCTGCCTCGACCTGCACCGCGCGGACGCGGACCCGTCGTGGCCCGCCGTCGCCGCACAGCTGCACGCCGGCGGGGTCGCCGACGAGTCGGGACAGGTCGCCGCGGTCTGCGCCGGCCTCGGCACCGCGGCCGTGCTCGCGCACCTCGACCGGGTCCCCGGCCTCGCGCCCGGCACCACCTTCGAGGTGGCCCTGCCCGACGCGGTCCCCCGCAGACGCACGTGGGCGGTGCACCCGGAGTGCGGGTGCACCGCCCTCCCGGCGTCCCTGGTGGGCGCCGGGCTGGACTGACCGACCGTCAGGCCGCGGGTACTGCGTTCTTCCGGGGACGGCCACGACCACGCTTGGTCGCGACCACCACACCGCCGACGAACACCTCGCCACCCCACACGCCCCACGGCTCGGCGCGGTCGATGGCGCCTGCCAGGCACCCCTCCATCAGCGGGCACTCGCGGCACAGGGCCTTGGCCTGCTCGACCTCGGCGGTCCGCTCGGCGAACCAGAGCTCGGGGTCGTTGGACCGGCACGGGATGAAGTCGGCGACGAGCTGGTCGAACGTCTGGCGGTCGTCGGTCGTCGAAGTGCTGTCGGTGACGGGCCACGGGCCGGATCCGCCCTGGTTCACCGTGTCGAGCAGCGTCGTGAGCCGCACGATGTCCTCCTGATGTCCTTGCTGGTGAGCGTGTTGCGTCGGTGCCGGACCGACTGCCAACCCGTCCACCCGACTCATCGGGAGAAACAGAAAGGCCGCGGGTCCGAGTTCGGACTCCGCGGCCTGTGCCTCGAGGTGAGGTCAGATCATGGGAGTCCGGGTGAGGTACGTGCGGGGATCGGTCGCCGTGCGACGCTTCGAGCCGCCGATGGGCGCCAGGGCCCCGCCGCCGATGGGCGCGAGGGCGCTGCCGCCGATGGGCAGAGCGATCCCGTGGAGCCAGAACATGGTGGGCGCGACAGATCGCGGCAGGAACGCGACAGCGTCCGGCGTCTGGATCTTTGTGTTCATCGGTGCACCCACCCCCTCTCCGGCTCGGACCTGCGCCTTCCGGCGTGATCCCTCAACAAGGACGTCGCCCAGACTAGAACCGGGCTCACACGGGGGACAACCGAATAAACGAACTTTCGTCGACGAGTTTCCGCCATCCCCCGATCGGCTCAGCGAGCGGGCTCCCGCACCGTCGCGCGCACCGCTGCCAGGACGTCCTCACCGACGTCCGCGAGCGTCATCGGACCCACCCCGCGGATGCCGCCGAGCTCCTCCAGGGTGCGGGGGCACCGCTCCGCGATGGCGCGGATGGTCGCGCTGGTCAGGATGGACGCCGGCTGACGCCGCACCTGGGCGGCGTGCGCGTCCCGCCACGCCGTCAGCCCGTCGACCACCGCCTGCTGGCGAGCGTCGAGGTCGCGCCGCGGGACGCCCGGACGGCGCCGCTCGTCGGGCCACAGGTCGGTGAGGAACCGCGACACCCCCCGGTTCGCGCGCGCCCTCGGGTGACGCGCTCGGGAGTACGACAGCTGCAGGTGCTCGCGCGCACGGGTGATCCCGACGTAGAGCAGCCGCCGCTCCTCGGCCACCGCCGCATCCGTCTGCGCCTGGACGGTCGGCAGCAGACCGTCCGACAGCCCGACGAGGAACACCGCGTCCCACTCGAGACCCTTGGCGGCGTGCAGCGACGCGAGCGTCACGCCCTCGACGGTCGGGGCGTGCTGCGCCGAGGCGCGCTCGTCGAGCTCGGCGACGAGGTCGGAGACGGTGGGCGGCCCGTCGCCGGTCGGTGGGGCGGCGGCGAGCGCGTCGGCGAGCGACACGAGCGCCTGCAGGGCGTCCCAGCGCTCGCGACCGGCTCCCCGACCCTCCGGCGGCGTCTCGGTCCAGCCCGCGCTGCGCAGGATGTCCCGGACGGAGTCCGGCATCGGCGTGCCGGGGTCGGCAGCACGCGCGCCGCCGCGCAGCAGCACCATGGCCTTGCGCACGTCCGCGCGCGCGAAGAAGCGGGCGTTCCCGCGCACCTGGTACGCGATGCCCCGGTCGGCCAGCGCGGCCTCGAACGCCTCCGACTGCACGTTGGTCCGGAACAGCACCGCGACGTCGGCCGCCGCGACACCGCCGCGCACCAGGGTCGCGATCGCGTCGGCGACCCCCGCGGCCTCGGCCTCGTCGTCCGGGTAGGTCACGTAGGTGACGTCCGGGCCGTCCGGTCGCTGGGCCCGCAGCTCCAGGGGGGCCGGTCCGCCCGCCTTGCGGGACGCGTGCATGACGTGGTTGGCCAGCGACACCACCTGCGGGGTCGAGCGGTAGTCCCGGACCAGCTCCACCGTCGTCGCGCGCGGGTAGGTGCTGGTGAACGACCTCAGGTGGTGGGCCGTCGCACCGGCGAACGAGTAGATGGTCTGGCTCGGGTCCCCGACGACGCACAGCTCCTGGCGGCCCCCCAGCCACTGGTCGAGCAGGTACTGCTGGAGCGGGCTGACGTCCTGGTACTCGTCGACGACGAAGTGCTGGTACTGCTCCCGGACGGAGTCGGCGACGTCCCGCCGCTCGGCCAGCATCGCGGCGAGCAGGAGCAGCACGTCCTCGAAGTCGATGACGCCCTGCTGGTCCTTGGCCGACTCGTACGCCACCATCAGGCGCGCCACCGACTGCGGGTCGGTGCCGCCCGGGCCGGGGCGGTCCGTCGCCGCGGCGGCCTTCGCGTAGTCGTCCGCCGTGACCAGGCTGACCTTGGCCCACTCGATCTCGGACGCCAGGTCCCGCACGCTCTCGCGGTCCGTCTCGATCCCCACCAGCTGCGCGGCGTGCGCGACGAGCTTGACCTTCTGCTCCAGGATCCGCGGCGGCGGACCACCCACGACCTTGGGCCAGAAGAAGCCGAGCTGCCGCAGCGCGGCCGCGTGGAACGTGCGCGCCTGCACCCCGGGCGCGCCGAGCAGCCGCAGGCGCGTCCGCATCTCCCCGGCCGCGCGGGCGGTGAACGTCACGGCCAGCACGTTGGTGGGGCGGTAGGCCCCGACCTGGATGCCGTAGGCGATCCGGTGCGTGATCGCGCGCGTCTTGCCCGTCCCCGCTCCGGCGAGCACGCGCACGGGTCCCCGGAGCGTGGTGGCGACGGCACGCTGCTCGGGGTCGAGGGCGTCCAGGAGGGCTTCGGCGGACATCGGGCACAGTCTCTCAGCACCGGCCGACACGCTCGTCGCCGGCCTGTGCACGTCCGGTACCGTCACCCGTCCGTGCCACCGGGGAAGATCCCCGCCGGCGCGGGCGTTACTTCCCCCGGGCGACGATCTCGCCCCATCTGACCGCACCGACCACGAGGGACCGATGACCACGCAGACGCTGCCCGACGCCGGCACCATCACGATGTACTCCACCACGTGGTGCGGCTACTGCCGCCGGCTCAAGACGCAGCTCGACTCGGCAGGGATCGGCTACACCGAGGTCAACATCGAGGAGCACGCCGACGCGGCGTCGCTCGTCGAGTCCCTCAACGGCGGCAACCAGACGGTGCCCACGGTCGTGTTCCCCGACGGGTCCGCGGCGACGAACCCCTCGCTCGCCCAGGTGCGCGACCGGCTCAGCTGAGCGGTCCGCCGAACCACTCCTCCACCAGCGCCCGCGCGATCGACGCGCGTCCCGGTGGGATGACGTCGCCCGCCCGCACGGCCGCGGCGAGCTCCGCGCGGGAGAACCAGCGCGCCTCGGTCAGCTCCACGCCGTCCACCGTCACGTCGGTGGACGTGGCGACGGCGCGGAAGCCGACCATGAGCGACGCCGGGAACGGCCACGGCTGGCTCCCGCGGTAGGAGACCTCGCCGACGAGCACGCCCGTCTCCTCGGCCACCTCGCGACGCACGGCGTGCTCCAGCGACTCCCCGGCCTCGACGAAGCCCGCCAGCGTCGACCAGCGGCCCGCCGCCCAGTGCGCCGCGTGCCCGAGCAGGATCCGGTCGTCGGCGTCGACGACCGCCATGATCACCGCGGGGTCGGTGCGCGGGTAGTGCTCCGAGCCGTCCTCGACGCAGATCCGCGACCACCCGGACTGCGCGACCCGGGTCGCCGCCCCGCAGCGGGGGCAGCGCGGGTGCCGGGCGTGCCAGGCGTCCAGGGCGACGGCCGTGGTGGCCAGCCCGGCCTCGTGCGCGGTCAGGTCCGCGCCGACGTCGCGCAGGAGCGTCCACCCGAGCCCGTCGGGAAGGCTCCGTGCCGGTGCGGGCTCCGTCTCGGCCGGCGCCGCATGGACCAGGACGTCGGACGCCTCGCCCACGCGAGGTGCCGGGCGGCGGTCCGGGACCCGCCACGCCAGGTACGCCTCGCCCTCGTCGCCGCGGCCGAGGAGGAGCCACCCGTCGTCGCCCGTCGTGGGGACCGGGAGCTGCGTGGGCCCGAACAGCGCGAGACCGGACCCCGCCGCGGTGACGACGGCGCCGTCGCAGACGAGCAGCACGCGCGTGGCGTCCTGGGTCAGCGCCGCGTCGACGAACCCGTCCTCGGTCCGCGACAGGGCGGCACGGTCGACGCCGGCACGGGACAGCGGCAGGTCATCCGGAACGATCACGCCGGTCACCGTACGCGCCGGTGACACACCCTGCGCGCGGGCGCCCCCTCGGTGGTGAGGGGAGCAATCGGGCGAAGACACGCCGTGCGGCTCGGCCGAGACGGCTCCACGGCCCGCCTATCCTGGGCACGTGGTTCGATCCCCTCTCGCCCTCGCCGCGCTGGCGACCGTCGCCGTGCCGGGACTCGACGCCTTCGACGTGCGACGGCCCGCCCAGCCCGGTTCCGACTTCGACACCGCGGTCGTGATCGACGCCCACCGCAACCGGTGGGTCGTCCGCGCACCGCAGCACGCCGCGGCCGGTGCCGCGCTCGAGGCGGAGGTAGTCCTCCTCGCCATGCTCGCGGCCGAGGCCGAGCGCGGGAAGCTGCCCTTCGCCGTCCCCGCACCCGTCGGCTTCGCCCACCTGCCCGAGGGCGGGCGCGCCGCCGTGCACACCGAGATCCCCGGCGAGCCGCTCCGGCTGGACCGCCTGACCCCGGGTCCCGGCCTCGCGGCCGACCTCGGTCGCGCCATCGCCGCGGTGCACGAGCTGCCGACCGCGCTCGTCGAGAACGCCGGCCTGCCCGCCTACGACGCCGGCGAGTATCGCGCGCGCCGCCAGGCCGAGGTCGACGAGGCGGCACGGACCGGCAAGGTCCCACCCGCCCTGCTGCGGCGCTGGGAGGACCGGCTCGAGGACGTCGCCCTCTGGCGCTTCCGCCCGACCGTCATCCACGGCGACCTCACCAGCGAGCGCGTGCTCGTCCGCGGCGACAGGGTCACCGGCATCCTGCACTGGGGTGACGCCTGCGTGGCGGACCCGGCCGACGACCTCGCCTGGCTCCTGGTCGCGGCCCACCCGGACACCACCGACTCGATCATGGAGGCGTACCAGCTGCGCCGGACCGAGCTCACCGACCCGCACCTGGCCGACCGCGCCCTCCTCGCCGGCGAGCTCGCCCTGGCCCGGTGGCTGCTCTACGGGGTGCGGACGCAGGACCCCGAGATCATCGACGACGCCGTCGCCATGCTGGAGGACCTCGACGCCCACACGCGTGAGGACCAGGCCGCCGCGAGCGAGTCGCTCCTGGCGTGACCGACCGCTCCGTCGGCTGGGGCGGTCTGCACAACGCGCGCGACCTCGGTGGCCTCCCGACCGCGTCCACGCCCACCCGGCCCGGACGCGTCTTCCGCACGCCGCGCCTGGACGGGCTCGACGAGCGCGGCTGGACCCAGCTGGCCGACGCGGGGGTCCGGACGATCGTCGACCTGCGCAACCCCCACGAGATCGAGCCGCTCCGGCTGCCGGCGGGGGTGACCCGGCACCACCGCCCCGTCGAGGTCTGGGAGGACCGCGACTTCATGGCGCGCTGGGGTCACGTGCTGGACTCGCCGGAGTACTACCGGGCGAACCTCGAGACATGGCCCGAGCTCGTCGTCGCCGCCCTGCGCGCCGTCGCGGACGCATCCGACGGCGCCGTCGTCATCCACTGCTCGGCCGGTCGGGACCGGACCGGCCTGGTCACGGCGCTCCTGCTGTCGCTGGTCGGGGTGCCGCAGGACGTGATCGTCGAGGACTACGCCTGCGCGGTGGTCGCGATGAACGACTACGCCCGGGCCGGGCTGGGCGACGAGACCGCACGCACCGACGACGAGCTCGGTGCGCGCCTGGCCGAGGTCACGGGTCACCTCCGGGCGCTCCTGACCGACCTCGACGTCGCCGGCTACCTGACCGCGCACGGCATGTCCGCCGACGAGCTCGCCAGGATCCGGTCGCGCCTCCTCGACTGAGCCGACCGCTCCGTCGAGCGCGCTCCGCTCCTCGATCGAGGGGCCGACGTCCGACCCCGATCACGCGCTCGCTCAGTCGGTGTCGAAGAGCGTGGGTGCAGCGGTCTGCACCGGCCGCCGCGAGGGAGCGGCGTTCGTCCCCTCCCAGCCGGGGCGGCGCCGCGTGGGCACGTTCGACCGCGGACCGCGGCGGTTGGTCCGCGGCTCGACCACCCCGGCGCCCTGCGGTTCCTGCGCCTGGGTGGCGGACCGCAGCAGCGCGGTGATCTCGTCCTCGTCCAGCAGCCGCTCCGGGTACACGGTCGCGCCGGCACCGACGTAGCAGAACGCCGCGCGCACCCGGGCCAGCGGCGTCCCGGTCCACCGTGACCACGCGAGCCGGTAGACGGCCAGCTGGAGCTCACGCGACGCCCGGGCCGCCTCGTCCTTCGGGGGTGCCCCGGTCTTCCAGTCGACGACGACCACCGCGGCGGGCTCGCCCGCCTCGACCGCGCCCGCTGCCGGGTCCGGGAAGACCGCGTCGATCCGGGAGCGGAGCACGTAGCCGTCGACGGAGATCTCGATGTCGACCTCGACCGCGACGGGCGCCCGGTTCGCCCACTCCGTCGCCAGGAACGCGTCCCGGAGCGCCTGCTCGTCCAGGTCGAGCGACGTCGAGTCGTCGTCGGCACCCGGCAGCGCGTCCACGTCCACCAGGGAGGCGCTGCCGTACCAGCCCTCGACCCACGCGTGGAACCGGGTGCCGCGCCGGGCCTGCGGGGACGGTTCGGCCGGGACCGGCCGGCGCAGGTGCGCGGCGAACTCCCCCGGGTCGCTCTCCAGCCTCACCAGCGCCGACGCCGACAGGTGTGCGGGCAGCTCCACCTCCCCCGACGGTGTCCGCACCCGCTCGCGCTCCGCGAGCAACCGGTCGGCGAGCACGTCCCAGGGGTGCGGCTCCGGCACGTCCACGGCGCGGCCGGCCACAGGAGCGGCACCGCCAGGGGCACCAGCGGAGTGGCCGGGCGCGGGGTCGAGCGTGCCGACCACACCGTCGGACGTGCCGCCCGCGGGGTCCGGCGCCGACGTCGTGGCGACAGCGGTGCCCTCGGCCATTGCTGCGCGTACGCGAGCGGCCGCGTCCTGGACGTGCGTGCGCCGGGTCGCGCCGGCCTCGGCCCCGAAAGGGTCCGCCGGCCACGTCGCCGTGAGCACCAGCGAGGCGCGCGGGTTGGTGCCTGCGTCGTCGGGCGCATCGTCCCAGCCCGCCGTCTCCACGAGTCCCGCCTCGGCGAGCTCCGTCAGGAAGACCGACACCTTGCGCACCCGGGTGCCGTCGCCCCACCACGCCGCGGTGAGCAGCAGGTCCGAGCGGGCACGGGTCAGCGCGACGTAGGCGAGCCGTCGCTCCTCGGCGACCTGGTGGTCCCCCGCGTCGAGCACGAACTGCTTGCGCCGCTCCTCCAGCTCCTTGGGGTCGTCGGCACCGGCGTACGCGAACACGGGCAGGTCGTGGCGGTCACCGCGCAGCGGGTACGGCAGCGAGCCGAGCCCCGTCAGCCACGCCGAGTCCTTCGGGCCGTCCTTGCCCTGGGTCGCGGTGGCCGGCAGCCCGCCGTCGACCAGACCTGCGACGGCGACGACGTCCCACTCGAGGCCCTTGGCGGCGTGCACCGTGATGAGCTGCACCGCGTCGGGATCGGGCTCCGAGACCGGCATGTCGAGGCCGTTCTCGCGGGTGTCCGCCGCCTCGAGCCAGGCGAGGAAGCCGCCGAGGTTGGGGTGGTCCGCCGAGCGCGCGAACTCGACGGCCACGTCCCGGAACGCGTCCAGCTGCGCGCGCGCCCGACCGGGTGAGGTGCGCGCGCGTGCGGCGACCTCGATGTCGAGCCCCAGGAGCCGCTCGGCCTCGCCGACAAGCTCCGGGACGGAGAGGTAGCTGTGCGCGCGCAGCGCCCGCAGCGTCATCGCGAGGTCGGCCAGCCGCGCCCGCCCGACCGCGCTCAGCGTCCTGCCGCCCCGGCTCGTCCAGCCCTCGGCGGGGAGCTCGGTGATCGCGTCGAGCGCGTCCACGATGCTGCGCTCGTCGACCGCGTCCGCCTCGACGAGAACCTCCGCTCCGGCGGGCACGTCGGCGCGGGTGGACTCGTCGGCGCCGGTGGGCACGACGAGCACCGGACCGCGGTCCCGGGCTCGCCCGGCGCCGCCGTGGCGTGCGGCCAGCTCACCGGACCAGGCCGCGAGCGCGTGCAGGTCCGAGGCGCCGAGCCGGGTGCGGGCGCCCGTCAGCAGGCGCATGAGCGCGTCGCCCCGGGACGGGTCGTGGGCGGTCTGCAGGAGCGCGACGAGGTCGACCACCTCCGGCGCCGACAGCAGCCCGCCGAGGCCCACCACCTCGACCGGCAGACCGGCGTCCCGGAGAGCCCGGCGCAGCGTCTCGAACTGGGACCGCTTGCGGCAGAGCACCGCCGCGGTCACCCGGTCACGGCCGGGGCCGGCGGGCTGCCAGCGGTCGCGGACGAACGTCGCGACGGCACGCGCCTCGTCCTCGACCGTCTCGGCGACGTGCGCATGCACCCGCCCGTCACCGGCGCCCGGCCGGGCGGTGAGCACGGGCACCGCCACGCGGGTGGCGGACGCGCGCAGCGGTGCGGCGACGTGGTTGGCCGCCGCGAGGATCAGGCGGTCGTTGCGCCACGACGTCGAGAGCTGGTGCACGTCGGCCGGCGAGCGGCTGCCGTCCGGGTGGACCTGCGGGAAGGACGTGGGGAACCCTTCCAGACCGCCCGCGCTCGCTCCGCGCCACCCGTAGATCGACTGGTTCGGGTCGCCGACGGCGGTCACCGGGTGCCCGCCGCCGAACAGCGCGCCGAGCAGGGTGAGCTGGGCGTGGGAGGTGTCCTGGTACTCGTCGAGGAGCACCACCCGGAACCTGCGTCGCTCGCCTGCACCCACCTCGGGCACGTCGAGCGCGAGCCGCGCCGCGAGGGCCACCTGGTCACCGAAGTCGATCGCGTCGGCAGCCCGCTTGCGGGCGCGGTACTCGGCGACGAGCTCGAGGACGCGCACGCGCTCCCCCAGCGAGCGCAGCAGCTTCTTGACCTCCGCGTACGGCTCGCGCGGCGGCGTGCCGGGTGGGGTGGCGGCGAGCGCGTCGAGGATCTCCTCGATCCCGGACCGGGCGTCGGCCGCGTCGAGCAGGTGCTCGTCCAGCGCGCCCGAGAGGGTGAGCACCGCCTCGATCACCGTGGAGGTGGCGGCGTCGGTGTCGAGGTCGTCGCTCCACGCCTCGACCACCTCGGACGCGAGCTGCCACTGCGCTGCCTCGCCGAGCAGCCGGGCCGACGGGTCGAGGCCGAGCCGCAGCGCGTGGTCGGACACCAGGGAGGCCGCGTACGAGTTGTACGTGGAGATCGTCGGCCGCGCCAGGCCCGCCAGCCCGTCGGTCCGGGCAGCGTCGACGGTCCCGCCGAGCACCAGACCCTCGGCGGCTGCCGCGCGGGCGAGCGTGCGCAGGCGCTTGCGCACCCGCTCGGCCAGCTCCCCGGCCGCCTTGCGCGTGAACGTCAGACCGAGGACCTGCTCGGGCTCGACGATGCCGTTGGCCAGCAGCCAGACCACCCGGGCCGCCATGGTCTCGGTCTTGCCCGAGCCCGCGCCGGCCACGACCAGCGACGGGCCGAGGGGCGCCTCGATGACGACGCGCTGCTCCGGCGTCGGCGGTGGCTGACCCACCAGGGCGGCGATCTGTGCGGCGGAGAGCGTCATGCGACCACCTGTCCGCCCTCACCGCGGACCGGGCACGAGCGCCGCACCGGGCAGCGGTCGCACAGGTCGTTGGCGGTCGCCTCGAACGTCGACGCGGCCATCTTGTCGGCCACCTGGTCCACCATGGTCCGCGCCCAGCTCGGTCCGTCGGCCTCGGGCCCGAGCGGCTCCTGGGAGCGGGTCACCGCGGCGGCCCCCGTGCCGAGGAACACGAGCTGCGCGCCACCGCTCGTCGACCCCTCGGGGAGGCCGTCGAACGCGCCGGCGTCCACCGCGAGCTGGTAGGCGCCCAGCTGCGGGTTCTCCGCGGCCTTGCTCACGCTGGGCGGGCTGGCGCCGGTCTTGAGATCCACCACACGGACGACCGGCCCGGCGGACCCGTCCTCGACCAGCTCGATGCGGTCCACCGACCCGCGCAGCGACGCCCGGTCGGTGTCCACCGCGAACGCCCCCTCCACCAGCAGCGGCTCACCCGCACCGCGCAGGTACCCGGCGAGCCGGCGCACCATCGTGTCCGCCTTGCGCCGGGTGGCCAGCGCCGGCCACCCGGCGCCGAGCCCGAGCTCCGCCCACCGCCGGTCGAGCGCCGCGGACAGCTCGGCCTCCGTGCCGCGTGGGTGCTCCTGCGCGATGGCGTGCAGCAGGGTGCCGAGGTTCTGCCCACCGCTGGCGGACGAGGTCCCGCCCGCCGCCTCCAGCGCCCATCGCAAGGCGCAGCGCTGGGCGGTCTCCACCTTCGACGGGGAGACCGGCACCCGGGTGCCCGCGTCCCACAGGGGCGCCTCGCTCGACGGTTCGGCGAGGCCGTACCACTGCGCCGGGTCCGCACCCGGCACGTCGGCGGCTGCCAGCCGCGCGAGCGTCCGCGCCGCGGCAGGGTCGGGCTCGACGCCGTCGACCGCCGCCTGCTCGAGGTGCGCCCGCAGCTGCGCGACGAGGCCACGCAGGTCCAGCGGAGCCGGCACGCTCGTGCGCCGGGTCTCCCCCTCGTCGTCCGAGGGGTCCACCAGCTCGAGGAACGGGGACGGCTGCTGGTCCGCGTCGTCGACCGCCGTCACCAGCAGCGACCGGCGGGCGCGCGAGCAGGCGACGGCGAACGACCGCAGCTCGTCGGCCAGCACCGCGTCCCGCGCGGCGGCCGCCGCCTCGGCGTCGTCCGTGGCGGCGGGCG
>NZ_BJUB01000018.1 GCF_007989805.1 Cellulomonas xylanilytica | reverse complement strand
GGCCGTGTTCGGGTTCGGCGTCGGAGCCGTGCCCGGCGGCGCCGCCGGCGCCATCGCCGGAGCCACCTTCGGGCTGAAGATCCTCGGCGTCGGGTTCACCCTGGTCTCCGTCGGGGACTTCCTCGACGTCGTGGCCGACTGGGGCGAAGGCAAGATCGACGGCCAGGACCTCGTCAAACAAGGCACCCTCGAGCTCGCGCTCGCCATCACCTCCCTGATCGGCGTCGGCGTCGTCGGGAAGATCCTGCAGAAGACCTTCAAGTACCTGCCCGCGTCCTGGCGCAAGAAGCTCGAGGAGCTGCTGAAGAAGCAGGAGGACAACCGCACGTGGCGCGGCACCGGCACCCGAGACGACCCGGTGGTGTACGAGTACTCCCACCCCTCCTACGCGTTCCGCGACACCCCGGAGCCGACCGCGGCGGACCTCCAGAGGCTGGGCCCATACACGGACTACGAACCCGGCACCCGGGAGCACCTGTTCGCCCGCTGGGTCGAGTACCAGACCAACGGCGCCAACAAGCTGAGCTGGGAGCAGTGGCGGAACAAATACATCACCATCGCGGGGAACCGGAGCCGCGGCGCCGCGTACGAGCAGGCCCTCCGGGAGCTCCTCGGGTACCCGGCCACGGCTCCCAGGTCGGTGAAGGGGGCCACCGGCATCGACCGCCGCTTCGACATCCTCGACGAGGACAAGCAGCTCGGCATCGAGCTCAAGTCCGGGACCACCGTCAAGCCGGACCAGCTCGCGAAGGACACCAAGCTGGTCAGGTCCGGATGGACGGTCAAGTACATCTTCGGCGCCGAGCCGGACGCCGAGACGATCGCAGCTCTCACGAAGGCCGGCATCCAGTGGCAGGTCATCCACAGCACGTCTGTGGTTCGGTAGTGGTTCGCTAGGGTGCCCGCAGCGGGCCGGCGGGAACGTGGACGGAAGGGTGTCGTGACAGACGAAGAGTTCGAGGCGTGGCTGGACGACATGCATCCTCGCCTGGCGCGGTTCGAGGACTTCCTCATGCCGACCGGCTGGACCCCAGGCTTCACACGCGAGTCCCTCGAGGAGCTCGAGCAGTACGCGCTGAACCGCTGGCCGGATTCGGACGCCTTCCTCGAGGAGGCGGACCTGGACTGGATCGACGGCGCGATGCGGTACATCGGCGAGGCCTACCTGCGGATCGGGGGCGGCGGCTGGTACGTCGAGAACAAGCCCGGCACAGCGTTCAGCGGGGTGCCCGTCGTCCGGCTCGACACGATCGACCCGTTCCCCATCTCTCCCCGTCACCTGCTGACCGCCCTCCTCCACCGCCGCACCGGCGGCGTGCTGGCCCAGGTGTACGACGGTCAGCTGCTCGAGGTGCAGGAGCGCCGCGAGGCAGAAGGTCCTGACTGGGAGCCGACGCGGCTGCCCGTGCCAGGCATCACCCCGCCCGAGCACGACCCGGGCGACACCCCCGAGCGCGACGCCTGGGCCGCCAGGGTCGACGAGCGCATCGAGGCGCTACGGGCCCACGCCGGGGAGCACGGCCGTGACCTCGACCTGAGCCCGGAGTCGCTGTCGGTGCTCGAGCGACTCGCGGAGGCCGACCTGACAACCCCCCGTCTCGACGCCCGCTCGGAGGCCGGCGCCGAGCTCGTCGCGCAGTACGCCAGCTACCTCGGGGCCGTGCTCCTGCGCCAGGCACCCGGACAGTGGAGCCTGCGCCCCGGCGAGGCCGGGACCGACCCGTTCGTCGGACACCCCTTCCTCAAGCGCGTCGACGAGCACGGCACCCCTCGCACGGGCCTCGTGCACTCGGCGGTGGAGCACCTCACGCAGCAGCGCGACCCGGGGCTGTTCGCCGCGGTGCTGCGCGCCTATGCCGGCTGACGCGCGACCGTCCGCACCTGACCGCGGTCGCGTGTCGATCCGCGCACGGGTCGCGCGTCATCGGGCAGAGGGACGCGCACGTCGTCCCCACGGCGAAGGAGACGACATGGTGGAGCCCACGATCCTGCGGGCGGAGGCGCGGTTGGGCACCCGACGGCCGCGCACGGGCTGAGGGTCTCATGGAGATCGTCGGCACGTGCCCCATGCCGCTGCCGTCGTCGAGCACCACACTGGGGCGCATGGACACCTCGACCCCGCCGGGGGCATGCACGCTGCTGAGCGCGACGGTCGGCGCTCCCGCGTCGACGGACTCCGGCACGGTGCCCCCGGTCGGGACGGCCCGGGTCCGGCCCCGACGGTGAGCACCTCCGACGACGCCCTCGCCGAGGCGTGGCGAGCCCACTGGTCCCGCCTCATCGGCCTGCTCATCGGCCAGTTCGCACGCCCCGACCTGGCCGAGGACGCCGTCTCCGACGCCTTCGAGTCGGCCGCCCGGCACTGGCCCGTCGACGGCGTCCCCCACAACACCGGCGCCTGGCTCCTCACCGCCGCACGACGCAAGGTCCTCGACCGCCTCCGCTCCGAGGCGGTCGCCCGACGGAAGGAACCCCTGATGGTGGTCGACGACGAGATGCGTGCCGCCGCCGCGGCCGTCGTCGACCCCGGCGCCCACGTGGCCGACGAGCGGCTCCGCCTGATCTTCGCGTGCTGCCACCCCGCGATCGCGCCCGACGACCGAGTCGCCCTGACCCTCCGCTTCGTGGTCGGGCTCACCACCACCGAGATCGGCCGTCTGCTCCTCGTCCAGGAGTCGACGATGGCCGCCCGGCTGACCCGCGCCAAGAAGCGGCTGGCCTCCTCCGGCATCCCCTTCGCGACTCCCGCAGCCGCCCGGCTCGACGAGCGGCTCGACGTCGTCGCCACCGTCGTCTACCTCGCCTTCACCTCCGGCTACCACCCCGGCGTCGGCGAGGAACCCCTGCGGGTCGACCTCGGCGACGAGGCCATCCGGCTCCTGCGCGTGCTCGACTCGCTCCTGCCCGACCGCGCCGTCGTCCGCTCCCTGCTCGCCCTCCTGCTCCTGCAGCACTCCCGTCGCGACACCCGGCTCGACTCGACCGGCGCCCTCGTCCTGCTCCCCGACCAGGACCGCACCCGCTGGCACCGCGACGAGATCGCCGAGGGCGTGGCGCTCCTGGAGTCCCTCCAGCGCCCCTCGCCCGCGGACGCGGCACCTCCGCCATCCGCCCACCCGACCGAGCGGTCGTCCGCCCGCCCGACTGAACCGTCGGCCACCCGCGCCGTCGAGCCGTCGCCCGCCCGCCCGGTCGAGCCGTCATCCGCCCGTCGAGCGGGGCCGTCATCCGCCCGTTCGGCGGAGCCGTCGTCCGTGGGCCCGGCTGAGACGTCGTCCACCCAAGCCGGTCACCAGACGCGGCTCGCGGCGGAGTACCGGCTGCAGGCCCTCATCGCCGCGGAGCACGCCACCGCACCGACCGCCGCGGACACCCGATGGTCCGTCATCGCCGACCTCTACGCCCGGCTCGAAGCCCTCACCGGCTCCCCCGTCGTCCGCCTGGCCAGGGCTGTCGCGGTGGCAGAGGCCGACGGTCCGGAGGCCGGCCTGCAGCTGCTCGACGGCCTCGACGACGCCCTCCCCCGCCACCACCGGGTCCCCGCCGTCCGCGCCGAGCTCCTCCTGCGGGCCGGCCACCGCTCAGGAGCCGCCGACTCCTACCGCGCAGCCCTCGCCCTGGTCACCAACCCCACAGAACGCACCCACCTGGAGACCCGCCTATCGGAGGCGGAGGCCTGACCCTCATCCGCCGCCCCTCAGCGGGCGCCGGCGCCCAACTCGTCAGCAGCGGTCGAACTCGTCGGTTGCAACGGACGAGTTCGACGCGCCCGGACGAGTTCGGCAGCCGCTGTCGATCCGCCCACTGCCACGCACCACGACTGCGCTTCCACAGGACGAGCGGCCTAGTCGTCGGACCCTCCGCGGGACGACGACGGTGCTGGCATGCCTCGACGCCCCACAGATCGCTCCAGACCCGCGGCCGCGGTGCTGCCGACCGTGCATCTCGCCCGGAGCCATCCACAAGACGTGCTCCGAAGCCGGAGCACGTCCGGTACCTGGGAGCGGATCGCGCGAGGCGTGTACCTCGCGGCCGAGGATGTCCCGCATCCGGACCGGGCCAGGTCGGTCGCCCTCGGTCGCATCGTGGGTCTCCATGATCGGCTCGACGCGGTGCACTGGTTCAGCCACGAGTCGGCAGCACTGATCTGGGGTCTGCCACTGTGGATCGCGCCCGCACGGACCCACCTCATGCAGCGGCACACCGCGGGCTCGCACCGGGATCCGGCCGTCGCGCACCACCCGGTGATGCCCCCGGAGGACCAGCGCACCGTCGTACGGGGACTGCCGGTGACCTCTTTGGAACGGACCGTGGTCGACTGCGCGTCGAGCCTTCCTGCGATGCAGGGTCTCGTCATCGCCGATGCCGCGCTCCGTGCCGGCGCGGATCGGGAGATGCTCAATCGCGTCCTGGCAAGCAGCACCGGGCGCCGGGGCGTGACGCGCGCCCGAGCCGTGATCGCGGTCGCCGACGACGGCGCCGAGTCACCAGGCGAGTCCGCCGCGCGTTTCGTGATCCTGCGTGACGGACTCCGGGCGCCACAGACACAGGTGCAGGTCGATACACGGCTCGGGACCTTCTGGTGCGACCTCGGCTGGACCCGGTGGCGACTCGCCCTCGAGTACGACGGGCGGACGAAGTACGACGAGAACGCCACCGACACGTTCGTCCGGGAGAAGCGACGTCACGACGCCATCCTCGACGCCGGCTGGCGGATCCTGCGGGTGACAAAGGAGGACCTGCGGGGCACGACCCTTGTGCGCCGCATCCTCCCGCTCATCCCCGTCGGTGACGCGGCCGCCCTGAACCCACGGCGCGCCCTGCGCAGCTGACCGCAGGTCTCGTGCGGGCAGCCCAGCTCGTCACCTGCGGCCGAACTCGTCCGTGACAACAGACGAGGTCGGCGCGAACGGACGAGCTCGGCGGAGAGTGACCAGTTCGCGGGCCTAGCCGCTCGTCAGCCCAGGAGCAGGAGGACCAGCAGGGTGACGTTCAGGGCGACCACCAGGGTTACCACCAGGAGCAGGGTGGCGTGGAGCCAGGGGCCGTTGCGGTGGGTGCCCATCACCGTGCGGTTGCGGGTCAGCGCGACCAGCGGGATGACGGCGAACGGGATGCCGAAGCTGAGCACCACCTGCGAGAGGACCAGGGTCCAGGTGGGGTCGGCCCCGACGGCGAGCAGGACGATCGCCGGGATGAGGGTGACCACGCGGCGGACGAGCAGAGGGATCCGGCGGTGGATCAGGCCCTCCATGATCGTCGCGCCCGCGTAGGCGCCGACGGAGGTAGACGCCAGGCCCGAGGCGAGGAGGCCGATGGCGAAGGCGATCGCGATGCCCATGCCGAGGGCGTCGGCGATGGCGTCGTACGCCCCGGGGATCGAGTCGGTGCCGGGCACGCCACGCAGGCCGGAGGCGGCGAGCAGGAGGAGGCCGATGTTGACGGCGCCGGCGACGGCCAGCGCGATGCCGACGTCCCAGCGGGTCGACCGCAGGATCTCCCGGAGGGTCGCGCCGGTGGTGCGGCCGTGCCGGTCGCGGGCGAGGGCCGAGTGCACGTAGATGGCGTGCGGCATGACTGTGGCGCCCAGCATCGACGCGGCGAGCAGGACGGAGTCGGTGCCGTCGAAGCGCGGCACCAGCCCGGACAGGACCCCCCGGGCGTCGGGCGGTGACACGAACAGCCCGGCGAGGAACCCGACCGTGATGACGGCGAGGAGCGCGATGATGACGTGCTCGAACCGCCGCTGCCCGTACCGGTTCTGCGTGGCCAGCAGGAGCAGGGACACGACGCCGACGATGAGCCCGCCGACCGGCAGCGGCACGCCGAACAGCAGGTTCAGGGCGATCGCACCGCCGACGACCTCGGCGATGTCGGTGGCGGCCGCGACGACCTCGGCCTGCACCCAGAACGCCAGCCGGGGGCTGCGGCGCATCCGCTGCCCCAGCACGCCCGGCAGCGAGTCGCCGGTAACCAGGCCGAGCTTGGCGGACTGGTACTGGACGAGGACGGCCATCGCGTTCGCCGCGACGAGGACCCACAGGAGCAGGTAGCCGTAGCGGGCGCCGGCGGTGAGGTTGGCGGCGACGTTGCCGGGGTCCACGTAGGCGATGGCCGCGACGAACGCGGGACCGAGGAGCAGCGGGGCGCGACGAGGGCGTCGCGGAGCGACCTGGACGGCGTCGTCCGTCGTGCTGCTGGTCATGCGGCCACCTCGAGGAAAGTTCGGACGTCCGAACTCATGCTAGCGGACGTGCGGAACATGTCGCACGCGGAACGACGAGGCCCCGCCGACGCACAGCACCCGGGACCCGCCGAGCTCGATCGACGCCGCGCCACCTGACCTCGCGCTCGCGGCCAGCCGCGACCGACCAGGTGGCCATCGTGCAGCCGCAGGAGCTCGCTCGCCACAGCCGAGAGGAGTCAGGCCGCGGCCAGGACCTCGCGCTCCCAGCCGTCGGCGGTCGACCGGAAGCCGACCCGCTCCAGGTACGCGCGCGACTCGGGCGAGGGCGAGTCGACGACGAGGCGACGGAACCCGTGCGCTGCGAACACGCCGCTGTCCCGGTACACGAACTCGCCGGGCGTGAAGTCCCGGTACCGCGGCGTCACGTAGTCGAGGTCGACCCGGCCGACCCCGTCGCCCGCGGACCGGACGACCACGGCGCCGACCAGCTCGTCGCCGCGGACGACGACGAACGCAGCGGAGCCGGCCGGGTCGGACGAGCCGGCGGCGAACGCGGGGTGGAACCGGGCGATGTCGGGTGCGTGGGTGTCGAGGAGGTGGCGCAGGACGGAGTCGTCGGCGGGGACCTCGAGGACGCCGTAGACCTGCGCGTCGTGCCGCTCGCGGTGCAGGCGGAACAGCCAGTACACGTCGATGACGGCGATGACCCCGTTCATCACGGCGAACGGCCAGATGCCGACGATCGCGTTGTACGCCGTGGCGATCACGGCGCCCGCGAGGTTGAGCACGCGGAAGCGCAGCACGCGCGCCTGCGTGAGCGAGACGATGACCAGCAGCGAGCCGGCCCAGCCGACGATCTCCAACCACACCATCCGGCGAGACTAGCGACGGCGCGGAAAAGGGCTCGCCACGTCGGTGCGACAGGCGGATGGTGGTCGTCATGACGACGTGGTCCATCCGTGAGGTTCCGGTCTCCGAGACGCCCGACGGGGCCTGGCTCCTGCAGGGCTACACGGACGCGATCAACGACGTGCTGCTCGACGCGTGGGGCAACCGCGACTTCGAGCGGACCGCGACGGAGATCCTGGGCTCGATGCGCGACCAGCGGTACATCCGCAAGCCGCGGCTCGTGGCGGTCGCCGACGACGAGCACGACGCCCCAGACCCGGCCAGGATCCTCGGTTACGCGATGGTGAACCTGCCGCTGCAGGACAACACGCACACGGCGCAGGTCGAGGTCGGGGTGCGCCCCGCGCACCGCCGTCAGGGCGTCGCGTCCGCGCTGTACGACGCGGTCCTCGCGGTCGTCCGCGACGCCGGCCGCACGACCCTCACCACGTCCACCGACCAGCGCGCGGAGCCGCCCGAGGGCCCGGGGACGCTCGCGGCGACGACGGGCGTCGGTCGCCTGGTGGCGGACGACGCCGGCCCGCGGTTCGCGCTGGCGCGCGGCTTCGCGCTGGAGCAGGTCGAGCGCTACTCGGTGTTCGACCTTCCGTTCGACGAGGACCTCGTCGCGAAGCACCGGGCGGAGGCGGAGGCGCACGCCGGTCCCGACTACCGCCTGGTGAGCTGGGTGAACCACGTCCCGGAGGAGTGGGTCGACGAGTACGCGCTGCTGAACACGCGCATGAGCACGGACGTCCCGCTCGGCGGACTGGACCTCGAGGAGGACGTCTGGGACGCGGAGCGGATCCGTGTCACGGAGCAGCAGTACCAGGACCGGGGGCTCGCGCTGCTGGTGATGGCCGCGGAGCACGTCCCGACCCACACGCTGGCCGCGTTCACCTGCTTCATGGCGGTCCCCAACTCGGACGAGTTCGTGCACCAGGACGACACCCTGGTGATCAAGGAGCACCGGGGACGACGGCTGGGCATGCTGGTCAAGGCGGCGAACCTGCAGCGCCTCGCGGCCGAGCGGCCGACGGTCCGGCGCGTCGGCACGTGGAACGCCGAGGAGAACTCCTACATGCTCGCCATCAACGTGGCGCTGGGCTTCCGTCCCGCCGGCGGTTCCGGGGAGTGGCAGCTCAGGCTGAGCTGACGCGCGACGACCGCGGCAGGGCCATCTCCCACCAGCGGGTCCAGCGCTCGCGGATCTGCTCGAACGTCTCGTCGTCGAGCCCGTAGGTGGACAGGACCGCGTCGACCGTGCCGTGCGGCGGCGTATGGGCGGCGGGGGTCTCCTGCAGCACCAGGAACATCTCGGAGATGCCGTGCAGGCGGAGGCCGAGCTGCAGCGGTGTCTCGTAGACGAGCGTCCCGCCGAGCAGGGTCCCGTCGGGACGGCGGGCCTGCACGTGCCCGCCGACCGGCACCCCGCGGATGCCGACGAGCCCGGCGCGGTCGAGCAGCCGGTCGCGGCGGTCGCCGGACGGCAGCCCGAGCATGGACAGCGTCCGCCGGTCCTGGTCGGGCTGGACCGTGAGCGCGAACTGCAGCTGGTGCGCGTCCGCCACCCAGCTCTCGTCGGCCTCGTCGCGCACGCCGTCGAACGTCGCCATGCCCTCGTGGCTGCGCCGTGTGACGGCCAGGTGGGTGCGACGCGGCTCGTGCGCCGCGGACCGCAGCGTCAGCCGGTCGTGGTGCGGCCAGCTCAGCGTGTGGATGGCCGAGTCGCCGACGACGTCCTGCGTCTCGATGGCCGTGTCGACGAACGCCCGCACCTGGGCGTCCAGGCCGGCGTGGTCCCACCCGTACCAGCGGCGCACGAGCGCCGGGTCCCGCAGGTACGACCAGACCTTGGACAGTGGCGCGGGGATGTCGACCGACACGACCTCACGGAGCTCCAGCGTCATCGCCATCACCTCGGTGCTCGAACCTGCTCAGACCCACCCGACCGGATGCTTCCGACGGTAGTCCGACCGGGCGCCGACCGCGATCAGGTGTCGAGCACCGCGAGCGCGTCCGGCTCCACACCGAGCTCCACGACGTCGCCGACGGACCAGCGCCCGCCGACGGGTCCGAGGGCGGTGACCGAGCCGATCCCGTCGACGTCGACGCGGACCTCGGACCGGCCCCGTCGCGACGACACCCCCCGCACGGTGCCCTTGGCCACCCCGGTGCGCCCGACGACGAACGCGCCCTCCGCGAGCGCGAGCGTCGCGGCCGACGGGGGGACGTCGAGGGCCTCCCGCAAGGGTGCCGCGGCGGGTGTGTCGAGCGGCACGAAGGCCTCGTAGCCGAGGAACGACGCGACCTCGCGGGACGCGGGCCGGACCCAGAGGTCGGCGGGTGCGTCGACCTGCAGCAGCCGGCCGGCGGACATCACGGCGACCCGGTCGGCCACGGCGAAGGCCTCGTCCTGGTCGTGGGTGACGAACACGGCGGTGGTGCCGGTGGCGACGAGCGCGGCGCGCAGGTCGACGGCGAGGCGCTCGCGCAGGGCGCGGTCGAGAGCGGACAGGGGCTCGTCGAGCAGCAGGAGCCGGGGCTCCGGGGCGAGCGCGCGGGCCAGCGCGACGCGCTGCCGCTCGCCGCCGGACAGGGTCGCGATGCCGCGGTCCTCGTAGCCGGCGAGCCCGACGAGGTCGAGCAGCTCCGCGACGCGCGCACCGGAGCGGGCGGGCAGGCCGTAGGCGACGTTCCCGCCGACGGTCCGGTGCGGGAAGAGCTGGCCGTCCTGGAACATCAGCCCGAAGCCGCGCCGGTGCACGGGCACTCCGGCCAGCGAGGAGCCGTCCCAGGAGACGGATCCGGCCGCGAGGGGTTCGAGGCCGGCGACAGCGCGCAGCAGCGACGACTTGCCGCACCCGGACGGGCCCAGCAGGGCGACGACCGAGCCGGGGGCCACGTCGAGGGACACCCCGTCGACGGCCGGGGCCGCGGCCCCGTACCGGACCACGACGTCACGCACGGACAGACCGTTCACCACTCACCTCCGGCGCCGGGGGCGCGCAGTCGTTCGCAGGCCGCGACGATCCCCGCGGTGAGCACCGCGAGGACGACGGACGCGGCGAGCGCCATGCCGTAGGACTCGGGACCGGGGCGGCCGATGAGCCGGAAGATGACGACCGGCAGCGTCGGCCGGTCGGGGCGTGCGAGGAACGACGTGGCACCGAACTCCCCCAGCGACGCCGCGAACGCGAACCCCACGGCGAGCCCGAGGGACCGGGCGGCGATCGACAGGTCCACGGTCCGCAGCACGCGACCGGGTGCGGCACCGAGCGTCGCGGCCGCCTCGCGCAGCCGCGGGTCGATGGCGCGCAGCACCGGCAGCACCACCCGCACGACGAGGGGCACGGCGACCACGGCCTGCGCGATCGGCACCAGCAACGGGCTCGTCCGCAGGTCGACCGGCAGCCCGAGCGGGTGGTGCATGGACAGCAGGAAGCCGAACCCGACGGTCACCGCGGAGACGCCGAGCGGGAGCATGAACAGGGCGTCGAGGCCGGCGACGGCGCGGCGACCGACCGTGCGGCGTGGTCGTCGGGACACCACCAGGGCGACGAGCCCGCCGACGACCAGCGCGAGCACGGTGGCGTCGAGGGCGACCCGCAGCGAGTTCAGCGTGGCCTGCCAGACGGTGACCGTCAGCCCGCCCTCCGTCGTGCCCAGCGCGATGTAGTGGTCGACACCCCAGCCGTCGGCGGTCCGCAGCGACCGGACGACGAGGTTGACCAGCGGCAGGGCCAGCAGCAGGACGACCCCCGCGGTCACGGCGGTGGCGACGAGCGTGAGCGCATGGCCGTCGCCGGGGGGCATCCCGGCGGGCCGGCGCCGCCGCAGCGGACGGACGGAGGCGGCCGGGAGCGTCAGGCCCAGGGCCCGCTCCCGGCGCGACCGGGCACGCCCGGCCACGATCAGGGTCCCCGCGACGACGACCAGCTGCACGACGGACAGCACGGCGGCCGCCCGCAGGTCGAGGAACTGGGTCGTCTGGATCCAGATCTCGGTCTCGATGGTGCCGAACCGCAGACCACCGAGGACCAGGACGGTCCCGAACGCGGTGGCGCAGAAGAGGAACGCGAGCGAGGCGGCCGACGCGATCGCCGGGGTCAGCGCCGGCAGCGTCACGGTGCGGAACGCTCGCCACGGAGACGCCCCCAGCGCCCGTGCCGCCTGCTCCGCCCGTGGGTCCAGCCGCTCCCACAGGCCCCCGACGGCGCGCACGACCACCGCGTAGTTGAAGAACACGAGCGCGGCGACGATGGCCGCGAACGTGCCGTCCAGGTGCAGGAACCCGAGCGGCCCACCCTCGACCAGCAACGACCGGAACGCGACGCCGACGACGACCGTCGGCAGGACGAACGGCACGGTGACGAACGCCCGGACCAGCGACCGCCCCCGGAACGAGTGCCGGTAGAGCACGTACGCGCCGGGCACCCCGAGCAGCACGCTCAGGACGGTGCCCAGGGTCGCCTGCGCGAGCGTGAGCCCGATGATCCGCCACGTGCGCGGCCGCGAGAACACGTCCGCGAACCCGCCGAGGTCCAGCTGCCCGTCGACGACGAACCCTTTCGCGATCATCACGGCCACGGGCCACGCGAAGAACACCCCGAGGAACGCCAGCGGGACGGTGACCGCGACCACCCAGAACGCGACGACGCACGCCCGGCCCGACGCAGCCACCGGGGTGGGTGCGTCGGGCCGGGTCGGCGTCAGGACGGCCATGGTCAGCCGATCACCGTCTCCGACCACACGGCCAGCCACGCCTCACGGTTCCGGCTGATCTCCTCGGGCGAGACCTCGAACGGGTCGGTCGCCAGCGGGGCGAACGCCGTCCACGCCTCGGGCAGGGTGGCGGTACGGCTCACCGGGTACATGTACATGGACACCGGGATGTCCTCCTGGACCTCGTCGGACAGCAGGAAGTCGAGCAGCTCCTGGGCGCCGTCCGGGTTGGCCGCACCCTCGAGCACGCCCGCGTACTCGGTCTGCCGGAAGCACGTGCCCAGCAGCGCACCGGTCGTCGGCTCCGTCCCGCCCTCGGGGACCGTGGACGGGGGCGACGACGCGTAGGACAGGACGATCGGGCGCGGTCCGCCGCCCCCGCCGCCGGAGAAGTCCGTGAAGTACGCGTCGGACCAGCCGTCGGCCACCTTCAGCCCGTTGTCCTTCAGCGCCGTCCAGTAGTCCACCCACCCGTCCTCGCCGAACGCGCCCACCGTCGCCAGCAGGAACGACAGGCCCGGCGACGACGTGACCGCGTTGGGCACCACCAGCAGGTCCTTGTACTCCGGCTTGGTGAGGTCCTCGAGCGTGACCGGCTCGGCCAGCCCCTTCTCCGCGAACCACGCGTGGTCCACGTTGACGCAGACGTCCCCGTAGTCCACCGGCACCAGCGCACCCCCGTACGCGTCCGGCAGGTCGGTCGGCGCGACGACGCCCTCGTCGACCGCGCGCGAGGCGAACGAGTTGTCGATGCCGAACACCAGGTCCCCCAGCGGGGCGTCCTTGGTGAGCACGAGCTGGTTCACCAGCGCGCCACCGTCGCCCGGCTGGACCACCTCGACCGTCAGCCCGGACTCCTCCTCGAACGCGTCGAGGAGGCCGTCGGAGAGCGCGAACGAGTCGTGCGTGACGAGCGTGACCGTGCCGGCCGACGCGCTGGGCGCGGGGTCGTCGGAGCCGATCGCCGAGCACCCGGCCAGGGCCGCGATGCCGACGACGGCGATGAGCGAGTGGATCCTCGCCATGGGTGATGCTCCTCCTTGGTCGGAAAGGAGGGGGTCGTCATGGGGTGCTCCCATGAGGACTGAGAAGCCCGACTCCCTACGCCGGTATCAACCGGATCAGGTTCGAGGGTCTGCGGTGATCCGCACTCTCAGCGTCCAGACCCGTGCGGGTCCGACGCTCCCCTGTCGTTCGCGGTCGATCCTACGCCGCCGCTGAGCGGCGCGGACGTCACCACCGGGATACGGTCGTCACCGGACCTGTCCCCTGACCTCGGAGGCTCCCCCGTGGACGACAAGCAGTCGCAGTCCATCATCGCCAAGCTCGTCGGCACGGGCGTCGCGCTCGGCGCCGCGGTCGTCGTCCAGAAGATCATCACGCAGGCGTGGAAGGCCAAGACGGGTCACAAGCCGCCGGCCGCCGACGACCAGGGCGACGCCGGCCTCGCGGAGATCGTCGCCGCCGCGGCGCTCACCGGCGCCCTCGTCGCGATCTCCCGCGTGCTGGCCACCCGCGGCACCGCGCGGTTCACCGCGAAGCTCTGAGGCTGCGCGGCGCGCCTCCTGTGCGCAGATCACGACGAGTCGGACGTTCCGCCTAGGCTGTGCGAGCGCCGCTTCCTCGCGGCTGCACACCACAGGAGGAAAGCGTGATCCGTCACCGCGTCAGCGGACGGTTGCCGGGGGCGACGACGAGTCGACCTCCGCGCCGGTCCCTTCGTCAGGTTCTCACCGCGCTCACCGCAGCCGCCGTCGTCGCCGCGCTGGCCCCGCTCGCGGCCGCGCCCGCGCAGGCTGCGACCCCGGCGACGATCAGCGGGTCGGTGAAGAACGCCGCCGGTGCGCCGCTCGCCGCGTCCCTCTCCCTCTCCCCGACCGCGGGCGGTCGGGTGGTCGAGACGACGACCGACGCGGCCGGGAGCTTCTCCTTGTCCGGCATCCCGGCGGGCCAGTACACCCTGCGCGCCGCCGAGGTCTCGGGCGAGCACCTGTACGACGCCGCCTTCTGGGACGGCACCGCGAGCACCTCGCAGTACGTGGGCTTCACGGTCGCCGACGGCGCCGCGCTGACCGGGGTCGACCTGGTCCTGGCGGACGCCACCGGGGTCCGCGTGCTCGTCACCGACGAGGCCGGGAACCCGCTGCCGAGCATCCAGTACGGGATGCAGGTGTACCGCCCCGAGGAGGACGACTGGTACGGCCTGCAGCGTGGCCCGAACCTCACCGACGAGACCGGGCACCTGTGGGAGAACACGGTCGTCGGGTCGACGTACAAGCTGTGCGTCAGCGACGACTACTACCAGGACGACTGGTACCAGCCGGGGGTCCGGCACGGTGACGCGTGCGTCGGCGGAGGCACCACCTACGACGACGCCGCGACGTTCACCGTGACCGAGCAGACCCGTCGGCAGGAGGTCGTCGTCACCCTGCCCGTGGTCGGGCAGTCGCTGCGCCCCGTCGAGCCGTTCGTCACCGGGTCCACCGCCGTGGGCGGCACCCTGACGGCCGAGACCGGGACGTGGAAGCCCGCCGGCGTCGCGCTGAGCTACCAGTGGGTGACGTGGGTCGACAACGAGCGCGTCCTGCTGCCCGCCGGCACCGGCGCCACCTTCACACCCACCGCGGACCTCGTCGGGAAGAGCCTGAACGTCGAGGTGACCGGCACGCTCGCCGGGTACCGGACCGCCACCATGCAGGCATGGGCCGGTGAGGTGGGCACGACGGCGCCGACCATCTCCCAGCCCCTCACGCTGGCGGGCACCGCGGCCGTCGGGCAGACGCTCACCGCGACGTACGGCACGATCACGCCCCCCGACGACTACCCGATGTTCCAGTGGCTCGTCGACGGCTTCCCGGTCGGCTGGACCACCTCGGAGAAGACCTTCACCCTGACGGCCGAGCACATCGGCACGCGCATCACCGCCCGCATGACGTCCTACGGCGACGGCGGCGGCGTCCTGCACACCTCCGCCACCAGCGCGGTCGTGCAGTCGGGCGTCCCGCTGACGGCGCCGACGCCGACGATCAGCGGCAAGGCCACCGTCGGTCAGGTGCTCACCGCTGTCCCCGGCTCGTGGGCGCCCGCACCGGTCACGCTGAAGTACCAGTGGTACCGGTCCGGCACCAAGATCACGGGCGCGACGACCGGCACGTACACGCTGACCACGGCCGACCAGGGCAAGACGCTCACGGTGCACGTCATCGGCAGCAAGCCGGGCTACGCCACGGTCGACAAGGCGTCCGCCAAGACCGCGGTCGTCGGCGGGCTGCTGACGGCGCCGACGCCCACCATCTCCGGCACCGTCCGGGTGGGCCAGAAGCTGACCGCCACGCCGGGCACCTGGGGCCCGGCACCGGTCACCCTGGCGTACCAGTGGTACCGCGCGGGCACCAGGATCACCGGGGCGACGGCGAGCACCTACACGCTGACCACCGCCGACCTGGGCAAGACACTCACCGTGCACGTCATCGGGAGCAAGACGGGGTACACCACCGTGGACAAGGCGTCCGCGAAGACCGCCGCGGTCGCGGGGCTGCTGACGACCGCGACGCCCACGGTCTCGGGCACGCTCAAGGTCGGCTCGACGCTCACCGCCAAGCCCGGCACGTGGGGCCCGGCCCCCGTCACCCTGGCGTACCAGTGGTACCGCGCGGGGGTCGCCATCAGCGGGGCGACGAGCCCGACGTACAAGCTCGTCGCGGCCGACAAGGGCACGGGCATCAAGGTCAAGGTCACCGGCACGAAGACCGGGTACACGACGGTCGCCAGGACGTCCGCGCAGACGGCCACCATCGGCTGACGTCGGACAGCCGCCTCGACGGCGCCGTGCCCGCGAGGGTGCGGCGCCGTTCGTCGTCCTACGGCGCCAGGCTCGGCAGCGCCATGATGCCGAACTCGCGCAGCACCCGCTTGGCCGCGAACCAGCCGCCGAGGCCGTGCACGCCGGGGCCGGGCGGGGTGGACGCCGAGCACAGGTACACCCCGGCGCGGCCGGAGAAGTACGGGTCCAGCCGGCGGGTCGGACGGGCGAACAGCTGGCCGATGCTGGCGCGGCCGGCGGAGATGTCGCCGTCGACGTAGTTCTCGTTGTGGTCGCTCAGGTGGGCAGCGGGGACGCACCGCGACGTGACGACGACGTCCCGGAACCCGGGGGCGTAGCGCTCGATGTGCCGGGTCACGGCCTCGGTCACGTCCACGTCGGACCCGGCCGGCACGTGCGCGTAGGTCCACAGGGGCCGCCGGCCGTGCACCTCGCGGGTGTCGTCGACGACGGTCGGGTCGCTGACCAGGGTCATGGGCAGGTCCGCGTGCTCGCCGCGCGCGACGGCGCTCTCGGCGCGGGCCATCTCGGCGCGGGTGCCGCCGACGTGGACGGTGCCGGCACGTCCTACCTCGGGCACGGTCCAGGGCACGGGCCCGTCGAGGACGAAGTCGACCTTGGCCGCAGCGTCGCCGTACCGGAACGCGGTCAGGGCGGCCCGGTCGCGCGGGGGAAGGCGGTCGCCCAGCACGTCGACCAGGGTGCGAGGGGTCGTGTCGAACACGTAGCAGTGCGCGACGGGCAGGTCGGCCTGACGGCGCACGCGGTGGTCGGTGCGGATGGTGCCGCCGTGCGCCTCGAGGTCCGCGACGAGCGCGGCGGTGATCGCCCCGGAACCGCCGCGCGGGATCGGCCAGCCGCCCTCGGCGTGCGCGAGGGTGCCGAGGAGCAGCGCCGTGCCCGCGGCCGCGAACGACGGCAGCGGCGTGATCGTGTGGGCCGCGACCCCCGTGAGCAGGGCGGGCGCGACGTCGCCGACGAACCGGCGGCCCCACGCGCGCGTGCCCTGCTCGAGGACACCGAGCCCGAAGTGCACCGCCGCGCGCGGGTCCACCAGCGGGACGGACCGCTTGTCGCCCAGCGCCACCTTGACCGTCGCTGCCGGGTCGCCGCCGACCAGCGACCGCCACACCGCACCGTCGACGCCGAGCTCCTCGACGGTGCGCTCCAGGTCGCGGTAGGCCAGCCCGGCGCGCCCGTCGGGGAGCGGCTGGGCGTAGGAGATCTCGGGTACGAGGAGCTCGACCCCGCGCGCCGCCAGATCGAGCTGCTGGAAGAACGGGGACGCCCACGCCATCGGGTGCACGGCGGAGCAGATGTCGTGCGTGACCCCGTCGGCCAGGCCGAGGTCGAGGGTCCGGGCGCCGCCGCCGACCGTCGGCTGCGACTCCAGGACCGTCACGCGCAGGCCGGCGCGCGCGAGCGTGACGGCCGCGGCGAGCCCGTTGGGGCCCGAGCCGACCACCACCACGTCCGGTCGCGTCATCGCGTTCCTCCCGACCCTCAGTCTCGGGGGCCGTCGTCGTCAGGTCGACCCTGGTCGCGCACCTGGGCGCGCTCCTGGTCGCTGGTGAGCTCGTCGACGACCAGCAGGTCGCTGCGGACCTTGCCGGTCCGGTAGCCGGCCCGGCCGACCATGTGTGCGGCCACGGGCGCCGTGAGCATCTGGAACACGGCGACGAGGACCAGCGCCCACACCGCGCCGCCGGAGCGCAGCCGCAGCGCCAGCCCGATGAGCACCAGCGCGAGGCCGAGCGTCTGCGGCTTGGTGCCCGCGTGCATGCGGGCCAGCAGGTCGGGGAAGCGCAGCACGCCCACGCCGGCGGCGAACGCGAGGAACGCCCCGCCGAGCAGGCACACCGCGGAGGCGACGTCGGCGACGATCGTCCACTGGTCCTGGGTCATTCGCGGACCTCCCCCTCGGCGCCGCCGCCGTGGTGCTCGTCGTACCCCTCGCGGCGGCCCGAGCGGCGCGTCCCCTCGGCCTGGTCCTCGGCGTTCATCCGCTCGGCCTCCTGGGCCGCGATCTCCTCGCGGGTGCGCACGCGGCCCTCACCCTCGGGCTCGACGGCCGCGAACCGCGCGATGGTGACCGACCCGACGAAGCCGACGAGCGACAGCACGACGAGGATCGGCACGACGTCGGTGCGGCGCTCGACCGCGGCGTAGAGCGCCACGGCCGCGATCATCGTCGTCACCACGATGTCGAGCGCGATGGTCCGGTCGAGCATCGACGGACCCTTCTCCGCCCGGATCACGGCGAGCACGGCGCCGACGGTGAGCAGCACACCGCAGACCCAGATCACGGCGGTCATGCGCGCACCCCCAGCCCGGCAGCGTCCAGCTCCTCGTCCGACGCGAACGCCCGCAGCACCCGCTCCTCCTGGTCCAGCACGGCCTGGCGTGCCGCCTCGATCCCGCCGCTCTGCCGAACGTCGAGCACGTGCAGGTAGAGCACCCCGGTGAGCCGGTGCGCCTCGACCACCAGCGAGCCCGGGACCAGCGACGACAGCTCCGCCGTCAGGGTCAGGTACAGGTCCGAGTGGCTGCGCAGCTGCACGCCGATCACGGCACCGTGCGGCACGTACCGCGGTCGGAGGGCGATCAGGCTGACCTCGAACGACGCCTTGACGAGGTCCAGCACGAACCGACCGAGCAGGTGCAGGAACCCCGCAGGCCGGAACCGCCCGTGGAACGCGATGGGGGCCATCCGCAGGCCGGTCGTCACGGCGAGCGCGATCGCCAGGCCGGCCAGCACGTTGCCCACGGACAGGTCGCCCCACAGGAAGACCCAGACGACGGTCAGCCAGACGATCGTCGCCCACTGGGTGCGCCACCGGTGCCGGCGCGGGTGCAGGCTCACGGCTGCTCCTCCGCGACGTCGTCGGACACGCCCTGGCCCCGCTCACCGTCGGGCAGCACCGCCTCGACGTACGGGGTGCGCTCGGTCAGGGAGACGGCCGCGCGCTCGGTGTAGGCGTACAGCGGGCCGGCCGCGACGGTGAGCAGCAGCCCGACACCGATCAGGGCCGCGGTCGGCGCCACCATGCCGAACGGCAGGCGCACCGGCGGGCGGGGCTCCTCGGGCGTCTGCCAGAACGCCTTGTTCCACGCCTTGACCAGCGCGTAGAGCGTGAGCAGGGAGGTCACGACGGAGCCGACGACGAGCACGTACGCCAGCGGGGTGCCCAGCTGCACCCCGGCCTCGATGAGCCCGATCTTGCCCAGGAAGCCCGACAGGGGCGGGATGCCGCCCAGGTTCATCGCGGGGACGAAGAACAGGACCGCGAGCAGCGGGGTCAGCTTGGCCAGACCGCCGAGCTTGGTCAGGGACGTGGACCCGCCCGCACGCTCGACCAGGCCCACCACCAGGAACAGCGCGGTCTGCACGGTGATGTGGTGGGCGACGTAGTAGATGGCGGCGGTGTAGCCCAGGTCCGTGGCCATCGCGATGCCGAACACCATGAAGCCGATGTGGCTGACCAGCGTGAACGAGAGCAGTCGCTTGATGTCGTCCTGTGCGACGGCGCCCAGGATGCCGATCACCATCGTGGCCAGCGCCGCCCACATGAGCGCGTCGTCCAGCCGGCCGTCCGGGAAGAGCAGCGTCTGCGTGCGGATGATCGCGTAGACGCCGACCTTGGTCAGCAGGCCGGCGAACACCGCGGTCACGGGTGCGGGGGCGGTCGGGTAGGAGTCCGGGAGCCAGGCGGACAGTGGGAAGACGGCCGCCTTGATGGCGAACGCGAGCAGGAGCAGCACCTGCAGGACGAGGCTCACCCCGGGGTCGATCTCGGGCAGCCGGATGGCCAGCTGCGCCAGGTTCACCGTGCCGGTGGCCGCGTAGATCATCGCGATCGCCACGAGGAACAGCACCGAGGACAGCAGCGCGACGACGATGTAGATGGTCCCCGCACGGATGCGCTCGCCGGTGCCGCCGAGCGTGATGAGCACGTAGCTGGCGGCCAGCAGGATCTCGAAGCCGACGTAGAGGTTGAACAGGTCCCCGGACAGGAACGCGTTGGCGACGCCCGCCGCCAGCACCAGGTACGTCGGGTGGTAGATGGAGACGGGCGCCGACTCCTCGTCGTCCTCACCGCCCTGCGCCAGCGAGTACAGCAGGACGCAGAGGGTGACCGCGCTGGAGATCGTGAGCATGAGCGCCGACAGCCGGTCCGCCACCAGGTCGATGCCCACGGGCGCCGCCCAGCCGCCGACGTCGACCACGAGCGGGCCCTCGTCGGCGAGCACGAGCAGGGCCACGCTGGCCGCCAGCACGAGCGCGAGCGCCACCACCGTGACCAGCCGCTGCACGTTCGGCCGGCGGTAGAGCGCGAGCGCGAGGCCCGCCGCGGACAGCGGGATGACGACGGGCAGCGGCACGAGCCACGTGTAGTCGGTCACGGGCGCACCTCCCGCGGCGTCTCGCGTGCCGGTGCACCCTGGTCGGTCTCGTCGCGTGCCTCGGCCGCCTCCACGTCGAGCGTGTCGGAGGCGATCTCCGTGTCCGCGTCGGTGAACGCGCGCTCATCGACGGCCGCGAGCCGCGCGATGCGGCGGTCCTCGACGTCGTCCTGGACCTCGTCGTGCCGGTGCAGCTGCCACGACCGGTACGCCAGGGCGAGCAGGAACGCGGTCATGCCGAGCGTGATGACGATGGCGGTCAGGACCATCGCCTGCGGCAGCGGGTCGCTCATCTGCCCCTCGGGCTCCGTGCCGACGATCGGCGGCCGCCCCGCGGCACCGCCCGCCACCAGGAACAGCAGGTTCGCGCCGTTGCCGATGAGGATCACACCGATCAGCACCCGCGACAGGCTGCGCTCGAGGAGCAGATAGACGCCCGCGGCGAAGAGCACACCGATGGTGACGACGAGGACGATGTTGGGGCTCATGTCGATCACGGCACGCCCCCGTCCCAGCCGGCGGGCTTCGCGGTGGCGCCGACCTGCTCCGACGCGTCGCCCGGGATGTCGCCACCGGCCGCGTCGCCGCCGACGGGGTCCTCGCCGGACTCCGCGCGGCGGTCGAGCTCCGCCCCGAGGCTGCGCAGGACGTCGAGCACGAGGCCGACGACCACCAGGTAGACCCCGAGGTCGAAGAAGAGCGACGTCACCAGGTGGATGTCCCCGATGACCGGCACGTGGATGTCGATGATCCAGGACTGCAGCACCTCGCCGCCCGCCAGCAGCGCGAGCAGGCCGACACCGGCCGAGAGGAACAGCCCGAGGCCGAGCAGCAGACCCGCCTGCACCGGGGCCGCCTCGCCCAGCTCGTACCGACCGCCCGCGAGGTAGCGGACGATCAGGGCGATGCCCGTCACGAGGCCGGCGGCGAACCCTCCACCGGGAGCGTTGTGGCCGCTGAACAGCAGGTAGACCGAGTACACGATCATCGTGTGGAAGAGCAGCCGGACGATGACCTCGAAGATCACCGAGCGCCGCTGCGGCGCCAGGGTCCGGCCCGCCTGCAGCCACTCGCGGCCCCGCGAGGCGCTCGACGGCACCGCGGACTCGTCGCGGTCGGCCACCATCCCGCCGGCGTCGACGGCCGCGCTGTCGCCACCCGGACGCCGGAGCGCCGCCATCGGGTCGGGCACGCCGCCCCAGACGGCACGCTCCGCACGGGCCTCGTCGGCCCGGTAGATCGCTCCCGCGCGTCGTGAGAGGAAGACCAGCGACGCGACGCCGGTCGCCGCCACCAGCAGCACCGAGATCTCGCCCATCGTGTCCCAGGCGCGGATGTCGACGAGGGTCACGTTGACGATGTTCTTGCCGCCTCCGAAGCTGTAGGCCTCCTCCGCGAAGTCGGTGGAGACGGGCAGGTGCATCCGCGCGCCGGGCGCCACGAGCGCGATCCCGGCGACGGTCACCCCGACCGCCAGACCGAGCGCCAGGCGCACCCACCGGCTGGCCGCGAGCGGACGGTCGGAGAAGTACGGGGGCAGGCGGCGCAGGACCAGCACGAAGACGACGAGCGTCACCGTCTCCACCAGCACCTGGGTCAGCGCCAGGTCCGGGGCGCCGTGCAGCAGGAACAGGCCGGCCACCGAGTAGCCACCGATCCCCAGCAGGATGACGGCCTTGAGCCGCCGCCGGGCACGCGTGACCAGCAGCGCGGACGCGATCACCCCGGCGGCGAAGACCGCCTGCGCGGGGGTGTCCCACAGCCGCACCTCGGCCGGGAAGTCGGTGCTGCCGAGCACCGTGCCGCCGACCGCGACGACGAACACGACGAGGATCAGGCCGAGGTACAGCGGCAGCGAACCGCGCTGGGTGACCGCCGTGACGTCCGCCGCCACGTCGTCGAGCCGCCGCATGAACCGTCGGTACACGCGGTCCGCCTCCGGGCCGCGGTAGGCCGCCGTCTGCCACCGCTCCACCCGCTCGCGGATCACGAACAGCAGCGCGCCGGTCAGCAGGATCGCGAGCGTCAGGACGAACGTCGGCGTGAGCCCGGCCCACAGCACCAGGTGCCCCGGCTCACCCTCGGGGTAGGTGTCCGCGTAGGGCGCCAGCAGGTGCTCGCCGAGCGCCGGCAGGAGCGCGACGGCCAGGCCGAGGACCGCCAGGATCATGGCCGGCCACACGAGCAGCAGCGACGGGTGCGTGATCGGGGCCGGCTCGGCGGCGTCGTGGGCGGCCTCGTGGATCGAGGTGCCGGGTTCCGTCGACTCGCTCACGGCTTCCGGCACCACGGCGGGCTTGGTCGAGAACGCCCCCCACCAGAGCCGCAGCCCGTAGGCCACCGTGAGCACCGAGCCGACGGAGACGGCGACCAGCACGATCATCCCGGCGGTGGTGTCGTCGAGGTGACCCAGCGCCTCGAGCCCCGCCTCCTTGGCGACGTACCCGGCGAACGGCGGCAGCCCGATCATCGACGCCGTCGCCAGCGCACCCGCGAGCGCGGTCAGCTTGAGCTCGCGACCGACGCCCGACAGCCGGCGGAGGTCACGCGTGCCGGTCGCCGCGTCGACGACGCCGACGACGAGGAACAGCGCCGCCTTGAACATCGCGTGCGCACCCAGCATCGCCAGGCCCGCGAGCGCCGTCGCCCGGGTGCCCAGCCCCACCAGCAGGACGATCAGGCCCAGCTGGCTGACCGTGCCGAACGCGAGGATGAGCTTGAGGTCGTGCTGCCGCAACGCCCGGTAGCCGCCCAGCAGCAGGGTCCCGCAGCCGAGCACGACGATGATCCACATCCACGTGGGGTCCGTCGAGTACGCCGGCGCGAACCGGGCGACCAGGTAGACACCTGCCTTGACCATCGCGGCCGCGTGCAGGTACGCGCTCACCGGCGTCGGTGCCGCCATCGCCGCCGGCAGCCAGAAGTGGAACGGGATGAGCGCCGACTTCGTCACCGCGCCGGCCAGCAGGCAGACGATCGCGACCGTGACCGCCGGGGTGCCCTGCGGCGGGTTCGCGATCACCTCCGACAGCAGGTACGTCCCCGCGGACTCGCCCAGCAGCACCAGGCCGACGAGCATCGCCAGGCCGCCCGCGGTCGTGATGACGATGGCCTGCATCGCCGCCCGCCGGCTCGCCTTGCGCTCCGCGTAGTGGCCGATGAGCAGGTACGACGTGACGGTCGTGAGCTCCCAGAACGTGAAGAGCAGCAGCATGTCGTCGGCGGTGACCAGCCCGAGCATCGACCCGCTGAACGCGACGAACACGCCCCCGAACCGGCCCAGCCCCGCGGCGCTCGTCTTGAAGTACGCCGCGCAGTAGACGAGCACGAGCGCACCGACGCCGCCGACCACCAGCGTCATCAACCACGACAGCGTGTCGAGCCGGAAGGTGAGGTTGAGGCCGAGGACGGGGATCCACTCGACGTTCTCGACCGGCCCGTTCCCGGCCTGCACCCGCGACGTCCAGCTCAGCGCCCACGCGGCGGCAGAGGCGGGCGCGAGGGCGAGGACCCAGAACGCCTTGCGGCCCATCCAGCGGACCAGCACGGGCGCGACGACGGCTGCGGCCAGGTGAACGGCGAGCAGCAGCAGCACGTCCGGCTCCGTCCTTGAGGGCGGGTGGTCGGTCGGGTGGTCGTCAGGTTCTGGATGTGAGGCGCAGGTGCGGGCACGCGTCGGGGGTCATGGCTGGCGCCCCCGCGGTGCACTGAAGATTTGGTCAAGACTCTACCAACCGATTTCCCACACCTCTTCCCACGGGGGGCCGTCACGCCGTCGCGCTTGTCACGTCGAGGGTGGGAATACGCGCCGACGGCCGAGAACGTGGCGTCGACGCGAGATCGTGCGTGCGGAGCCACGATCTGGCGTCGGACCCACGGGCTCGTCGGTCCCGGCCGAGCTCGTCCGGTGCGCGTGACGAGTTCAGACGTACCGGACGAGTTCGGTCGGCCCGGGCCCCCCGCGCGGCTAGCGTGGCGGCGTGGATGCGCTGCAGGTGGTGTGCCTGGTGATCGTGGTCGTCGCGACGGTCGTGGGGGTCGTCGTGTTCGCGCGGGGTGCCCGGGAGATCGTGCGGACCGTGCGGGTCGGCCGGGCAGCCGGCGGGCGGTGGACGCCGGTCGGGCCACGGTTGGCGACGCTGACCCGCGAGGTGCTCGGGCACGGGCGGTTCCAGCACCGTCCGGTGGTGAAGGTCGCGCACTGGGTGGTGATGGTCTCCTTCGCGCTGCTGTTCCTCACCCTGGTCACCGGGTACGGGCAGGTGGTCGACCCGGCGTTCGCGCTGCCGCTGGTCGGGCACCTGGCGCCGCTGGAGTGGGCGATCGAGGCGATCGCGTGGCTGTCGCTGGTCGGCATCCTGGCGCTGATCACGATCCGGCTCCGGCTCGGCTCCCGGGAGCGGGGCTCGCGGTTCTTCGGCTCGAACCAGGCGCAGGCGTTCTTCGTCGAGGCGACCGTGCTCGCCGTCGTGCTCTGCGTGCTCGTGCTGCGCGGCCTGGAGTACGCGCTGTCGTCCGGAAACGCGTGGCACTTCCCGCTGACCTCGTGGTTCGGGGCGTCGTGGGCCGGGGTCGCACCGGCGACCCTGGAGAACGCGATCGTCGTCGTCGCGACCGTCAAGATCGTCGTGTCGATGTCGTGGTTCGTCGTCGTCGGCCTGCAGCCCACCATGGGCGTCGCGTGGCACCGGTTCCTCGCCGTGGTCAACGTCTACACGCGCCGCGAGCCGCGCGGCGGGGTCGCGCTCGGGCCGCTGCAGCCGATGACGCTCGACGGTGCGCCGGTGGACCTGGCCGCCCTGGAGGACCTTCCCGACGACGCCCGCCTCGGGGTCGGCGCCATCGAGGACTTCACGTGGAAGGGCCTGCTCGACTTCTCGACGTGCACCGAGTGCGGCCGCTGCCAGGACCAGTGCCCGGCCTGGGCGACGGGCAAGCCGCTCTCCCCCAAGCTGGTCACGCTGGCGCTGCGCGACCACGCCGCCGCCACGGCGCCCTACCTGCAGGCGGGCTCGGCCGACCACTCCGGCATCGACCTCCTGGGCTCGGGCGTCATCGACCCCGACGCCCTGTGGGCCTGCACCAGCTGCGGCGCGTGCGTGCAGCAGTGCCCGGTGGACATCGAGCACGTCGACGCGATCGTCGACATGCGGCGCTACCAGGTGCTCATGGAGTCGGCGTTCCCGAAGGAGCTGGGCGGCACGTTCACCAAGCTGGAGCGGCAGGGCAACCCGTGGGGGCTGCCGGCGCGCAACCGGCTGAACTGGGCCAAGGGCCTGGAGTTCGAGGTGCCCGTGGTCGGCGTCGACGTCGAGTCCGCCGCCGAGGTCGAGTACCTGTTCTGGGTCGGCTGCGCGGGCGCCTACGAGGACCGTGCCATCCGCACGACGAAGGCCGTCGCGGAGCTCCTGCACACCGCCGGGGTCAGCTTCGCGGTGCTGGGCGACGGCGAGTCCTGCACCGGCGACCCCGCCCGGCGGGCCGGCAACGAGCTGCTGTTCCAGATGCTCGCGAGCGCCAACGTCGAGGTGCTGAACGAGGTCGGCGCGCAGCGGATCGTCGTGACCTGCGCGCACTGCTTCAACACCATCGCGCGCGAGTACCCGCAGCTGGGTGGTCGGTACGAGGTGGTGCACCACACCGAGCTGCTGAACACCCTCGTCGCGGACGGTCGGCTGACCCTCCTGCCGTCCACCGACGAGCGCACCGTCACCTACCACGACCCCTGCTACCTGGGCCGGCACAACCAGGTCTACTCCCCGCCGCGGGACCTGCTCGGCGCCCTCCCCGGCGTCCAGGTGACGGAGATGCCCCGCAACCGCGAGCAGTCGTTCTGCTGCGGCGGTGGCGGGGCCCGGGTCTGGATGGAGGAGACCATCGGCACCCGCATCGGCACGGCACGCGCCGAGGAGGCCATCGCCACGGGCGCCTCCGTCGTCGCGACCGCCTGCCCGTTCTGCACGGTGATGATCGGCGACGGTGTGGCCGCAGCGACCTCCCAGACGCAGACTGTGGGAGTGCCCGAGGTCACCGACATCGCCCTGCTCCTGCTCGACCGGGTGCGCGAGTGACCGGCCCGCGCAGCACCGAGGTCCGCCGCCAGGACGCCCTGTACCGGCTCGGGCACGACGTCGACGCCTGGGTCGCGACGACGGACACCGACACCGGCGCACCCCGCCTGACGCCGCTGTCGTTCCTGTGGCACGACGAGTCGCTGCTGTTCTCGACGGTGACCGCCAGCCCGACCGGTCGCAACCTCGCCGCGAACCCGTCCGTGCAGGCCGGCATCGGCCAGACCCGCGACGTCGTCCTCGTGCGGGGCACGGTCGAGGTGCTGACCACGGTCTCCGAGCCCCTCGGCGACACGTTCGCGGCGAAGACAGGCTTCGACCCGCGCACCCTGACCGACCCCTACACGTACTTCCGGCTGCACCCGGGCTCGATCCAGGTCTGGCGCGAGGAGGACGAGCTGGCGGGCCGGTGGGTCATGCGCGGCGGGGTCTGGGTCTAGTCGAGCACCGTCGTCGGTAGGTGCTACGCCTTGCCGGCCTTCCAGTAGCCGCAGAACGTCACGTTGCCCTTCGGGACGCCGCGCTCGCCGACGGCGTACCGGCGGGCGCCCGTGGCGATCTTCGCCTCCCCGACGGCGAACACGTAGGGCGTCCCGGGCAGCCAATCGATCTCCCGGAGCCGGGCGAGCGCGGTGCCACCCGTGCCCCGCGGCACCCAGTGCAGCGTCATCCCGGCGGGTGCGTCGACGTCCTGCGCGTCGGCGGCGTCGATGAGCTCGACGATCGCGTGCCCGACGGCGTCGCGCGGCATGTCTCGCAGGATGCCGAGGACGGCCGGCAGCCCGGACTCGTCGGCGACCAGCAGCGACCAGTCCGCCGGGACGGGTGCCCAGCCGCAGCCCTGGTCGATGAACGCGACCTCGGTCCCCGGCTCGACGGACTCCGCCCAGGGGCCGGCGACACCCGTGGTGCCGTGGCAGACGAAGTCGATGTCGAGCTCCAGCTCGTCGGGCCGGAACGCGCGGACGGTGTAGTTGCGGATGACCGGCCGCGTGGACTTCGGTAGCACGAGGTACCGCAGGTAGGCGCGGGTGTCGAACTTGTCGGGCAGGTTGTCGAACCGCGCGTGGTCGTCGACGGGGACGGCGAGCCGGAACCACTGGTCGAACCCGCGGTGGTCGAACCGGCGCAGGTCCTCGCCGGTGAGGGTCACGCGGACCATGTGCGGGGTGACGCGCTCGGTGCGGGCGACGTTCGCGTGCACCAGCCCGCTCGGCGCGTGCGTGACGGTGATGCTGCTCATGGGGTCTCCGGGGTGGGTTCGACGGTGAGGAAGGCGAGCTGCGCGCGCTTGTGCGGCAGGTCGATGACGGGTCCGGCGACGAAGCCGGTGCTGGTCAGGCGCGCGAGCGCGCGATCGTTGCGGACGTCGGGCTCGGCGACGATCCGGCGAGCGCCGGGCCGGGTGGCGAGCAGGGCCACGAGGGCGCCGAGGAGGCGCGTGGTGAAGGCGTGCCCGCCGCGCGCGCCCACGAGCAGGTGGACGCCGACGTCGCCCGGCTGCACGTCGTAGCACTCGCCCACGGGGTCGTCCGCGGGGTCGTACACCTGGAGCAGGGCGACGGGCTCGTCGTCGCGCAGGACGAGGTAGGCGTCGTGGGTGGGCAGCGAGTCGACGAACGCGTAGGTGTCGCGCAGCTCCTGGCGGGTCAGGTCGCCGAGTCCCCAGAACTGCGTGCCCGGCGCGGTCACCCACGCGTGCAGGACGTCGAGGTCCGCGTCGGGGTCGAGCAGGCGGAGCGTCACCCGCCCGAGTCCCTCCACCTGCCGCTCGTCGACGACGCGAGCCGCGCTCATGGCGCCTCCTCCTGCAGCTGGTCCCAGTCGGTGACGATCTCGACCGTCCCGGCGGACGCCCAGAGGTCGAGCTGGTCGGTCGCGTGCGGGCTCGCCGGGTCCTCGGACGCCCCGAAGGGCACGCTCCAGCGGCTGCGCCGGCGGTCGTCGAGGTCCCAGACCCAGCGCGCCACCGACCCGCGCCACGACCGGTCGCTGACGCCGGGGACGCTCGCGGTGCACCGGACGCAGTCGGTGTCGCCCGACAGCGGGACCGGCTCGACGGCCGGGCCGGGGTGACCCTCCAGCGTCGGGACGGGATGCAGCCGGTGCCGGTCGCCCCACGCCTGGTCGGTCGCCGACGCGGCCCGCTCCAGGGCCTCGCGCGCGACGGCCACGCCGTCGATGCCGTGCGTCGCGGCGGCGAGCAGCCGGGTGAGCGAGTCGGCCACCCGCGGGCCGACACCGAGCCACGGGTCGAGCAGGGACCCGCGGCCGTGGGGCGCGTGCAGCGGGGCCAGGGTCGGGTGGTCGGTGAGTAGCACGGCGACCTGCGTGCGCCACGCGGCGAACGCGCCGGCGTCCGTGCTGTCGGCGGCCATGTGCCGGTCCCACGCCAGGAGCCGGTCGCGCAGCGCGGCGGCCGCGGGCGACAGGTCCTCGGCGCGCCGCACCCACCCGAGCAGCTCGCCGGCGCTGCCCAGGAGCGTGTCGCCGTGGATCGCCGCCAGGTCGGCCGGACCGAAAGAACCGCCCGCGCCAAGGAGGGTCCGGATCCGCCGCGCGCGGTAGGGCGCCACGTAGGCGCGGCCGAGGTCGCGGGCGGCGTCGGCGGGCCGCTCGTTGGCGTCCACCGCGATGCCCGGCACCGGCGTCGGGTCGGCCAGCCGGTGCCAGTCCACCGGCCGCGCGGCCTCCGACCAGGCGTCGTGCGGCAGCCGCCGGTCGGCCGAGCGCCGGGTCGCGACCAGCCCGGCGTCGAGGCTCAGCACGGTGCCCGCGGAGTCGGCAGTGAGGACGCGGTTGACGGGGTCCACCCAGCCGCGCAGGGCGTCCACCACGTCGGCGGCGGTCCGCGAGCGCAGCAGGGGAAGCAGGCACGAGAACCCGACGTCGGACGCGACCCGTGCGGGGAACCGGATGCTGAGCCCGTCGAGGACGACCGGTCCGCGCGCGGTCTCGACCACGTCGACGGTGACGTCCTCGCCGCCACGGACGCGGATCGTCTCGACGTGCCGGTGCACGGGTGCCCACCCCTCCGGCCCGCGGGCGGACAGCCCGTCGGCGGAGAGCTCCTCCCGGAAGAGCTCGACGTGGTGCGCGATCGCGTTGGTGATCCCCCAGGCGGCGGTCCCGGTGTGGCCGAAGTGCTGCACGCCCGGCACCCCGGGGAACGCCAGACCGACCACGTCGAACTCGTCGCACGCGAGCCGGACCTGCTGGTAGACGCCGGGGAGCTCGAGGATCCGGTGCGGGTCCCCGGCGACCAGCGGCGCACCGGACGCGGTCCGTGACCCGTGCAGCGCCCACGCGTTGGACCCGGACGCGGCCGTCTCGGCGGAGTCGAACAGGTCGATCGCGTCCTCGCCCAGGGTGTGGAGCACGTGCTCGTTCCAGAGCAGCCGCGGGAACATCGAGAAGAGTGCGTGCGCGACGAGCATGATCCCGAGCGGCGCCCACGCGGGCCACGGGTCGTGCACGTCAGGGTCGCGGCCCCCGTTCACTCCCTCGACGTACGCGTCCACGAACGCCCTGTCCTCGTCGGCGAGCGCCGCGTAGGCCCGCTGGGCGGTGTCCGCCAGCCGCGCCCGGCGGGCGAACCGGTCCCACTCGACGCCGTCGGCACCGACGTGCTCGGCCAGCCTCCCCTCGGCCCGCCACCGGTCGACCTCGATCTGCCGGCCGCGGTCGCGGGCGGTGACGCGCCCCTGCTCGCGGGCCAGCGCGAGGTGGTCCGCGGCCCGGACGTGCGGCACGCCGAGGGCGTCACGGAAGACGGTCATGCGATCGGGTTCCGCAGCGTGCCTGCGTAGATCAGCGACGACGACTGGTCGGTGAGGTCGACCATCTGCAGCGTGTTCCGCAGCTGCAGGCGGTTCAGGCAGGAGTGCGCGAACCGCGGGGCGCGCAGGTCGACGCCGGTGTCCAGGTCGGGGTGGTCGGCGGCGTGCTCGTCGACGCACTCGCGCACCAGCGCCCAGAACGCCGCCTCCGGCAGCACGCCGTCCGTGTCGAGGATGGCCGCGAGGTGCCGGAACACCCCGTCGAACACGTCCGTGAAGACGGCGAGCGCGCGTTCCTCGTCGTCGACGACCTGCCGGACGCGCGCGACGCTGTCGGGCAGCGGCCGCTCGCCGAGCACGACGACCTCCTCCCCGATGTCCTTCAGGAACACGCGCGAGACCGCGTGCCCGTCGAGCACGAGGATGAGGTTCTCGCCGTGGGGCATGAACGCCACCTCGTGCACCAGCAGGCAGTGCACGAGGGGCCGGAGGTAGGCCCGCAGGTACCGGCGCACCCAGTCCTGCGGGTCGAGTCCCGACGCCCGCACGCACGCCGTCACGAACGCGCCGCCGTCGGCGTCCCGGTGCAGGAGCGCCGCCATCGTGGCCAGCTGCTCCGTCGGCCCGACCAGCGGGGCCGGGCTCTCCCGCCACAGCGCCGCGAGCATCTTGCGGTGCGCGCTGGGGGCGGGGGTCCGGTGGTAGACGTCGCCGGTGTAGCCGACGGAGACGCGCTCGCGCAGCACCTGGAACCCGCACGCGGCCAGCGTCGGGTCCTCGCTCACCAGGTCGAACACCCAGTCGTTGATGGCGGGCGTGGCGCGCATGTACGCCGGCGACAGCCCGCGCAGGAACCCCATGTTCTGGATCGCCAGCGCCACCTTGACGTAGTGCCGGTCCGGGCGGGTGGTGTTGAACAGCGTCCGGATCGACTGCTGCGCCACGTAGTCGTCGTCGGCCACACCGAGCGGCACCAGGTCGCGGCGGGCGACGTCGGGCGCGAACGTCACGGCGACCCGGTGCTCCCACTGCCACGGGTGCACCGGGAGGTAGCGGTAGTCGGCGGGGTCCTCGCCCAGGTCGCGCAGCAGCTGCTCGAACCGGTCGAGCGTCGCGGCGCCCAGCTCGTCGAGGTAGAACGCGTCCTCGTCGAGCCCGGTGCCGAGCGCGAGGTGGCTCGACGCCGTGCGGGCCGCGAGCCACAGCGGCCGGATCGCGGCGCCGGCCTCCGGGGCGTAGGCCGCGTGCTCGTCGACCCCGAAGCCGATGCGGCCGTTGTTGGCGACGAACGACGGGTGCCCCTCGGTCATCGCGCGCTCGATGGTCGGCAGGTCCGCGTGCAGCAGCTCGGCGGCCGACGGTCCGCCGTGGTGCGCCTTGTACGCCGCCCCGGCCAGCGTGGAGGACAGCTCCTCGAGGTACACCGCCAGCAGGTCGTCCGGGATCTGCAGCAGCGGCTGGAGCTCGAGGACGAGCGCGAGCGCGTCGAGCTCCGCGGGCTCGCCGTCGACCGTGCGGGCGACGGAGGACTCGTCGATCGCCCAGTGCTCGAGTGCCAGCCGGCGGGCCCGGAACCGGTAGACCACCGTGCCGAGCGTCACCCGGAAGCCCTGGCCGTCCGCGACGGGGGCGAGCAGGCGCTCGTGGGCGAACTCCGCGAGCGCCTTGGTCACCAGGTGCCGGTGGGCGACGCCCATGGCGACGGGGTTGAGGTGCAGCGCGAGCGCCGGTCGGGTGAGCAGCTCGGTCATCGTCGGCTCCCCGCCGTGGTCGGTGCGGTGACGCCGTCGGCCCGCAGGCGCCCGCCGCTCGCCGCGAACGCCTCCCGGGTGCAGAGCGCGAGCGAGGCGCGCTTGCCGGGCAGGTCGAGCTCGCGCTGCACGCGGAACCCGACCTCGGCGTTCTTGGCCGCGACCCGGGCGTTGCGGACGTCGGGCTCGACCACGACCCGCGCCGCGGCGAGCTCGTCGAAGCAGAACGCCACCGTCGCGGCCATGACGTCCGACGTCAGCCCGTGCACGGGCGCTCCCCCGGGCGGGGCGACCAGGAGGTGCATGCCGAGGTCGCCCGGCTGCACCTCGGGGACGCCGTCGAGGAGCACGGTCGTCGGGTCGTAGGTCTCGACGAGGAACGTCGGCTCGTCGTCGACGAACCCGAGCCACGAGTCCTGCCGCGGGTCCGCCGCCACGGCGGCCAGGTACGCGCGCACGTCGTCGACCGACAGGGAACCCATCTGCCAGAACGCGGACGCGGGGTGCGCCAGCCACGACTGGACGAGCGGTGCGTACCGGTGCCGGTCCAGGGGCAGGATGCGGATGGTCATCGGACACCTCCGACGACGGCGTCGGCGGGGACGCCGAACTCCTGGAACGCGATCCGGCGCTCGACGGGGTAGATCTCCCGGCCGGTGACCGATGCGAGGATCGACGAGTTGCGCCACGCCCCGAAGCCGAGGTCGGGCGCGGTCAGGCCGTGCGTGTGCTCCTCGGCGTTCTGCACGAACACCCGCCCGCGACCGCCGTCGACCGAGTAGTCGCGTGCGACGGCGAACCTGCCGGTGTCGTCCCAGTCGAGCAGGTGCCGGATGCCGAGGACGAAGTCGGGCACCTGCGCGGCGTACCCGGTGGCCAGCACGAGAGCGTCGGTGCGGCGCTCGTGGACCTGGTCCAGCTGCGCGTGCCGGAGGGTCAGGGTGAACGCGCCGCCGTCCCACGCCGCGCCGAGCACTTCGGTGTCGGTGAGCAGGGTCGTCGGCACGGGCCCGTCGAGGCTGAGCCGGTAGAGGGTGTCGTAGATGTCGTCGACCAGGTCACCGCTGATGCCCTTGTACAGCGACCGCTGCTCGCGGCCGAGCCGGGCGCGCAGCGGCGCCGGGAGCGCGTGGAAGTGGTCGGTGTACTCCGGCGACGTCAGCTCGAGGGTGAGCTTGGTGTACTCCATCGGGAAGAACCGCGGCGAGCGCGTGACCCAGTCCAGCCGTCCCGTGGTGCCCAGCAGGTCGCGGTAGATCTCCGCCGCGGACTGCCCGCTGCCGACCACCGTCACCGACCCGGCGGCCCGCAACGCGTCCCGGTGCGTCAGGTAGTCGGCGCTGTGCACCACCGGACCGTGCACCGTCTCGGGCAGGACGGGCTGGGTCCCGACGCCGAGCACCACGTGCCGGCCGCGGTACGTCTCGCCGCGGTCCGTGGTCACGACGTAGTGATCGCCCTCCTGCTCCAGCCCGACGACCCGCCTGCCCCACCGCAGGGACGGCAGCTGCGCGGCGACCCAGCGGCAGTAGGCGTCGTACTCCGCGCGCAGCGGGTAGAAGCTCTCGCGGATGTAGAACGGGTAGAGCCGGCCCGTCGCCTTGAGGTGGTTGAGGAACGAGTACGGCGAGGTCGGGTCCGCCATCGAGACCAGGTCGGCCAGGAACGGGACCTGGATCGTCGCGCCCTCGATCATCATCCCGGGGTGCCAGCGGAACTCGTCGGCCGCGTCGAGGAACACCGCGTCGAGGTCCGCGACCGGTGCGCTGAGCGCAGCGAGCCCGAGGTTGAACGGCCCGATGCCGATGCCGACGACGTCGTGCACCCTCATCGGACGCCCACCTCGGCGGCGGCCACCAGGTCGTCGCCCTCGACCAGCGCCGCGGCCGCGCCGCGGACCAGCTCGAGCACGCCGCGGATGTCGTCGAGGGTCGTGTCGGGGTTGAGCAGCGTCAGCTTGAGGCACGGCCGGCCGGCCACGACGGTCTTCGCGACGACAGCCCGGCCCGACTCGAACAGCACGCGGCGCACCAGCGGGACCAGGCCGTCGGCCTGCGCGTCGCTGACGTGCGGGGGCTGGTAGCGGAAGAGGACCGTGCTCAGCTCCGTCCGGCCGACGAGCTCGAGGTCCGGGTCGCGGTCGACCTCGTCGTGCACCCGGGCGGCGAGGTCCAGGACGGCGTCGAACATCGCGCCGATGCCGTCGGGGCCCAGCGCGCGCAGCGTCGTCCACAGCTTGAGCGCGTCGAACCGGCGGGTCGTCTGCATCGACTTGTCCACCTGGTTGGGCTCCTCGGCGTCCGCCGGGTTGAGGTAGTCCGCGTGCCAGGTCACGTGCCGCAGGTCGCCGGGCTCGCGCACCAGGAGCGCGCTGGACGACACCGGCTGGAAGAAGCTCTTGTGGAAGTCGACCGTCACCGAGCGCGCGCGCTCGATCCCGTCCAGCAGGTGCCGCCGCGTGGGCGAGACCAGCAGCCCGCACCCGTACGCCGCGTCGACGTGCAGCCAGACGCCCGCCCGGTCGCACTCGTCGGCGATGGCCGCGAGCGGGTCCAGCCGGCCGCGGTCCGTGGTGCCCGCGGTGGCGACCACGCACATCGGCACCCGGTCGATCGCGGTCAGCGTGTCCAGGACGCCGGCCAGCGCCGCGGGGTCCATGCGGCCGTGCGCGTCCGTGCGCACCAGGATGACGGCGTCGTCACCGAGCCCGAGGAGCCGGGCCGCTTTCTGGACGCTGAAGTGGCTCGACGCCGTCGCGACGATCACCAGCCCCTCCGGCCGTCCACCCCGGGCGACGGCCGCGTCACGCGCCAGCAGCAGCGCCTGGAGGTTCGACTGCGTGCCCCCGGACGTGAAGACCCCGTCGCCCGCCGCGAACCCGATCCGGCCGCAGGTCCAGTCGACGAGCTTGCGCTCCATGAGCGTGCCGATCGTCGACTGGTCGTAGGTGTCGAGCGACGGGTTGACGGCCGCGATCATCGCCTCGGCGACGACCGCCGGGACGGCGACCGGGCAGTTGAGGTGGGCCGCGTAGGCGGGGTGGTGGAACCAGACCGCGTGCTCGCCGACGAGGTCGTCGGCCTCCCGCAGCGCCGTCGCGGTGCCCAGCCCGGCGGAGTCGAGGTCCACCGCGTCGACGAGCTCCTGCAGCTGCTGACGGCTGGCGCCCGAGAACGGCTGCGGGGTGTCGCGGAGCCGCCCGGCGATCCGGTCGACGGTGACGCGCATCTGCTCGACGTAGCGGTCGGCGGACGTGGAGGACAACAGCTCGTGCACGCGGAGAGCCCCTTCTCGGCGGTGGGCGGGCTCGTTCTTAGGTCGTCCTAAGTAAGCCTCGCCTAACGTAGCCGACTCCCGGCATCCGTCAACCCTCCGTCCATCACCGGCGGGCCAGGGTGGCTCAGGTCGAATCGATGCGACCTCACCCGGGTATGCGCTGTCCGACTCGGGGAGCGGATGGAACGATGGAACCGTGACGGATCACTCCCGCCCCCAGCTCGCCGTCGTGGACATCGACGGGGAGCACCCCGTCCGGTCGGTCTTCCGCCTCCTCGGCGCGCACCGACGCCGCGTGCTGTCCGCCGTCGCGTTCTTCACGCTGAAGGACATCCCGCTCTGGCTCATGCCGGTGATCACGGCCCGGGTCATCGACGTCGTCGTCGACGGCGGCCCCCTGAGCGAGCTGTGGCTGTGGGCGGCCGTCGCCGTCGTGGCCCTCGTGCAGAACTACCCCAACCACGTGCAGTACACGAAGCTCTACATGGGTGCCGTCCGGCAGATCGGGGCCGACCTGCGCAACGGCCTGACCGCGCGGCTGCAGAGCCTGTCGATCGGCTTCCACTCGCGGGTCAGCGCCTCGATCGTGCAGACCAAGGTCGTCCGGGACGTGGAGAACGTCGAGGTGATGCTGCAGCAGATCACCCACCCGCTGCTGTCGGCGACGATGGTCGTGGTCGGTGCGATCGTCATGACCGCCCTGGCCGTCCCCCAGTTCCTGCCGGTCTACGCCCTGACCATCCCGCTCGCCGTGCTCCTGCGGTTCATGCTCGCGCGCCGCTCGCGGGAGCGGAACGAGTCCTTCCGTCGCGAGGTCGAGCACTTCTCCGCCCGCGTCGGCGAGATGGCCACGCTGATGCCGATCACGCGCGCGCACGGCCTGGAGGCCACGGCGGAGGAGCGCGTCGCGGCCGGCGCCGAGGGCGTGCGGTCCGCCGGCTACCGACTCGACGTCCTCAACGGCCGGTTCGCGTCGCTCAGCTGGGTCAGCCTGCAGCTGCTCGGCGTGCTGTGCCTCGTGCTGGCCGCCTGGGTGTCGATCACCGGGCTCATCGCCATCACCGCCGGGCAGGTGGTCCTGCTCAGCTCCTACTTCGCGCTCATCACCGGGTCCGTCACGGGCCTGCTCATGCTGCTGCCGATCGGCGCCAAGGGCCTCGAGTCGGTGCGGTCCATCGCCGAGGTCATGCAGGAGCCCGACCTCGAGGTGAACGCCGGCAAGCGGCGCGTCGAGCACGTCGAGGGCCGACTGACCCTCGACCACGTCCACTTCCGCTACCCCGACGCCGACACCGACGCGCTCGCCGGCATCGACCTGACCATCGAGGCCGGGCAGACCGTGGCGTTCGTCGGCCCCTCCGGCTCGGGCAAGTCGACCGTGCTCAACCTCGCGCTCGGGTTCCTGCGGCCCACCGGCGGCCGGCTCCTGCTCGACGGGGTCGACACCGCCCAGCTCGACCTGCGGTCGGTCCGCAAGCACGTGTCCGTCGTCCCGCAGGAGTCCGTGCTGTTCGAGGGGTCCATCCGGGAGAACGTCGCCTACGGCATGCCGAAGGTGTCCGACGAGCGCGTCCGCCAGGCCCTCGTCGACGCGAACGCCGCGGAGATCGTCGACGCGCTGCCCGACGGCTGGGACACCGTCGTCGGCGAGCGCGGTGCACGGCTGTCCGGTGGCCAGCGGCAGCGCATCGCGATCGCCCGCGCGCTCGTGCGGGACCCCCGCATCCTGCTGCTCGACGAGGCGACCTCGGCGCTCGACCCGGAGTCGGAGGCGTCGGTGAAGGAGGCGCTCGCCCGGCTCATGCGCGGACGCACCACGCTCGTCGTCGCCCACCGCCTGTCGACCATCCGCTCCGCCGACCGGATCGTCGTCCTCGACGACGCCCGCGTGGTGGAGATCGGCACGCACGAGGACCTCCTCGCCGCCGACGGCCGGTACGCCCGCCTGCAGCGCGCCCAGCAGGTGTGAGGTGCCTCAGCGCTCGTAGGCCCAGGTGCGGTCGGTGAGCATCCGGGCGACCGCCAGCCCGATGGCGAGCGCGGCGACCACGAGCGCGGCCTGCACCCCGAACGCGAGCGCCTCGACCGTCTGCCCGTTGGAGATGTGGAACACCGCCCGGTAGGCGAGCACGCCCGGCACCATGATCGTGACCGCCGGGACGTAGACCGTGATGCGCGGGACGTCGAGGCGGGGTGCGACGACCGCGGTGAGCAGCCCCACGACGAGGGCAGCGACCGCCGCAGCGGCCTGCGGAGGTACCGCCCCGTCGACGAGCGCCAGTCGCAGCGCGTTCGCGACCATGCCGACCCCCGCCGCCGCGAGCGCGATGCGCCACGGGCTGTTGAACATCAGCGCGAAGCCGAGCACACCGACGAAGCTCGCGACGAACCGCAGCGCGAGGAGCAGGCCCGGGTCGAGCGCGTCGGGGGCCGGCGGGTCCGGGCTGAGCCCGACGACGAGTGACACGGCCCAGAGCGCCAGCGCCGCGGACGTGAGGACCATGAGCGCGTGCACCAGGCGGGCGACACCCGCCGAGAAGTCCAGCTTGGCCAGGTCGAGGAAGCCCGTGACGAGCGAGAACCCGGGCACCAGGAACAGGACGGCGGACACGTACCCGGCCTCGTTCCCCGCGCTCGCGGCGCCGAACGCCCGCAGGAGCCCGACGAAGGCGAGGTAACCGAGGCACGCGACGGCGGCGCTGAGCATGGTGACGCCGAACTGGTTGAGCCTGCGGTCGAGCAACGTGCGGCGCAGCCCCTGCCCGAGGAACGCCCCGACGAGGACCGCGAGGACCTCCACCACGCGACCGCCGTTGAGGAAGGAGAACGCCCCGCAGGCGATCGCCGCCCACAGGGCGTTGAGCGCCACGGGGTACAGCGGGGGCTTGTCGGCGATGCGGTCGAGCTCCGCCGTGACCTCGTCGGGCGTCACGCTCTGCGCGGCGTCGACGCGGCCCGCCAGGTGCTCCAGCTCGGTCAGCCGGTCGACGTTCACACCGATCGTGCGCACCTCGGTCACCTCGGTGCGGAAGCTGGGCCCGCTGTGCGAGGTCGTCGTGATCTCCGTGAGCGTGACGTGCGCCTCGTGCCGGTCGATCCCGAGCGCCCGCGCGACCCGCGCCATCGAGGCCTTGACCCGGTAGGAGCCCGTCCCCGCCGACAGGCTCAGTCGCCCGACCCGGAGCACGACCCCGGACCGTCGGATCAGCTCGAGCTCGTCGTCGTCCGGCACGGTGGGCACGAAGCCATGATGACCTGCCGGCGCCTACGCGCCCGGATCCCCCGGCGCCGTGTCCTGCCCCACGATGCGCAGCAACCGCAGGAGCTCGGCCTGCTCGTCCCCCGACAACCGCCCCAGCCGCTCCGCGGCACCCTCGTGCCGCTGCGCGGAGATGGCAGCCAGCAGCGACCGCCCCTCCGGCGTGAGCTCCAGCAGGGTCGCGCGCCGGTCCGTCGGGTCGGGCAGCCGCCGGACCAGCCCGTGCTCCTCGGCGAGATCCACCTTGGATGTCACGGACCGCGGTGCGACGTCGAGGGCGGCGGCGAGCTCCCCGAGGCGGCGGGGCCCGTCGCACCGCTCGAGGGTGCGCAGCAGCCGGAGCTGCCCGGGGGTGGTGCCCTGCAGCTCGAGCCGGGCGGCGGCGTCGCGACGGACGCCGCGGAGCACGCCGTAGAGGAGCTCGAGGAGCTCTCCGGAGCCGTCGGACGTGGTCACGGCGGTGAGACTACCCCAACTTGTGATGTACACACATAGTGAGTTAACCTCAGCATCGGCACGCGACACCGAGCGGCGCCCAGCGACCCGTGAACCCTGACCGGGACGCACCAGAACCGAGGAGGTGGGCCCGTGTCGATGACCACCGGCAGCCCCAACATGCGCAGCTTCGCCAAGGACCGCACGGTCGCGGACCACAAGCTGACCCGCGACACCCTGCGACGGATCCTGCGCTTCGCGCGCCCGTACCGCGGCAGGCTCGCAATCTTCGTCGCGCTCATCGCCGTCGAGGCCGCGGCCGGCGCGGTGACGCCGCTGCTCTTCAAGAACCTCATCGACGACGGCATCACCGCCGGCAACACGCAGGTGGTGCTCACCATCGCGGCCGTCGTCGCGGTCCTCGCCATCGTGAGCGCCGGCCTGTCGGTCGCCGACCGCTGGGTCTCCGCCCAGGTGGGCGAGGGCCTCATCCAGGACCTGCGCACCGAGGTGTTCGACCACGTGCAGCGCATGCCGCTCGCGTTCTTCAGCCGCGCCAAGACCGGTGCGCTCGTGCAGCGGCTCAACGGTGACGTGCTCGGCGCCCAGCAGGCGTTCACGTCGACCCTGCAGAACGTGGTGAGCAACTCGCTGACCATCGTCTTCGTGCTCGCCGCGATGCTGAGCATGTCCTGGCAGCTGACCCTGCTCAGCCTGGTCCTGCTGCCGGCGTTCATCTTCCCGGCCCGCTGGTTCGGCAAGAAGATCGCCGCGATCACCCGCGAGAGCTACGCCCTGAACGCCGACGCCGCGCAGATCATGAACGAGCGCTTCAACGTCGCCGGCGCGCACCTGGTGAAGATCTTCGGGGACCCGCAGCGCGAGTCGCAGAGCTACGCCGAGCAGGTGGGCCGCGTCCGCGACATCGGCGTGAAGCGCGCGCTGTACTCCACCTGGTTCCGGGTCGGCCTCACGACGCTGGCCTCCGTGGCCGTCGCCATCGTCTACGGCCTCGGCGGCGTCATGGCGATCCGCGGGCAGCTGACCGTTGGTGTCGTCGTCGCGCTGACCGCCTACCTCGGCCGCCTCTACGGCCCGCTCACCGCGATGTCGAACGTCCAGGTCGACGTCATGACGGCATTGGTCAGCTTCGAGCGCGTGCTCGAGGTGCTCGACCTGGAGCCCACGGTCGCGGAGAAGCCGGACGCGACCGACCTGCGCGCCGCGAAGGAGAAGCACGGCGCGACGGTCGAGCTCGACGCCGTCAGCTTCCGCTACCCGGGCGCCGACGAGGTGTCGCTGGCGTCGCTGGAGTCCGTCGCGACGCTGCAGGGCGAGGTCCACCGCAACACCCTGGACGACGTCAGCTTCACCGTCCCCGCGGGCCACATGGTCGCGCTCGTCGGCCACTCGGGCGCCGGCAAGACGACGATCTCCCAGCTGGTCACCCGCATGTACGACCCGACGCAGGGCGCCGTGCGGATCGCCGGCACCGACCTGCGGGACGTCACGCAGGCCTCGCTGCGCGCGACGGTCGGCGTGGTCAGCCAGGAGGCCCACCTCTTCCACGACACGATCGCGGAGAACCTGCGCTACGCCCGGCCGGACGCCACGGACGCGCAGATCGAGCGCGCGCTCGAGCAGGCGCACATCGCCGACCTCGTCGCGAGCCTCCCCGACGGCATCCACACCGTCGTCGGCGACCGCGGCTACCGGCTGTCCGGCGGCGAGCGGCAGCGCCTCGCCATCGCACGGATGCTGCTCAAGGCGCCGGACGTCGTCATCCTCGACGAGGCCACCGCGCACCTCGACTCCGGCTCGGAGGCCGCGGTCCAGGCCGCGCTCGACGAGGCCCTGACGGGTCGCACCAGCATCGTCATCGCGCACCGCCTCTCCACCGTGCGCAAGGCCGACTCGATCGTCGTCCTGAGCGACGGCCGCGTCGTCGACCAGGGCACCCACGCCCAGCTCCTCGCCCGCGGCGGCGTGTACGCGGAGCTGTACCGCACCCAGTTCGAGAGCGGCGCTACCGTCGCCGCATGATCGGACGCATCGACGAGGTCGTCATGGACTGTGCCGACCCTGCCCGCCTGGCCCGCTTCTGGGCCGACGTGCTCGGCGGCACCCCGCAGCGCCGCGACGACGACTGGCACCACGTCGACCCGCCCGGCTGGACCCGCGTGGCGTTCCAGCGTGTGCCCGAGGGCAAGGTGGTGAAGAACCGCGTCCACCTCGACGTCGCCGTCGACGACATCCCCGAGGCCGCACGGCAGGCGGAGGCCCTGGGCGCGACCAGGGTCGGTGAGGTCCACGTCGACACCGCCGGCTCGTTCCAGGTCCTGCTGGACCCGGAGGGCAACGAGTGGTGCGTGGTGACGCCGGCGTGACCCGCCGCACCCGCGTGCTGCGCTGGACGCTGGGCGTCCTCGCCATGGCGGCCGCCTCGGTCGTCGCGATCGTGCTCGTGGCGCCGCGGATCACCGCCTCGCAGCCCGGGTGCGCCGCCGACTACCCGTCCTATCCGACGACAGCGGAGCTCGAGGCCAGCGCCGACCTCATCCTCCGCGGCACGGTTACGTCGGTCGTCGAGGACCCCGACGACCCGCTGTCCACCGCGATCGCGACCATCGAGGTCACTGCGACGGCGAAGGGCACGGCACCAGCGGGCTCGACCGTCGAGATCAGCTACACGAGCTGCGCCACCGGCGACTGGACCGAGCCGGAGGCGGGCGGCGAGTACGTGGTCCTGCTGGACGACTCGGCGGACCGGGAGGAGGACTGGCTGCCGACACCGGTGAACCTCGACCAGGGCTTCTACGGCGTCACGGACGGACACGCGGTCGCCGGCCCCGGCAACCCGGTCGCCCTCGACCCCGCGACCCTCCAGCGGCTCGGCCTCTCCTGAACCCGGGTAGCGCACCGCCCTGCTGCGGGACCTGTGCCTCCGGCTAGCGTGACCCGCATGACGTTCTGGATCTGCGCCACGTGCGCCGTGGAGAGTGCCGAGCAGTACGACGTCTGCGCCATCTGCGCCGACGAACGCCAGTGGGTGCCCGCGTCCGGGCAGCGCTGGACCACCCTGGAGGAGCTGCGCGGCCAGGGATACCGCGCGCAGCTCGAGGAGCTCGAACCCGACCTGTACGCGATCACGAGCTCCCCCGGCGCCGGCATCGGCCAGCAGTCGAAGCTGCTGGTGACCCCCGAGGGCAGCCTGCTGTGGGACCCCATCGGGTTCCTCGACGACGCGGTGGTCGAGCAGGTCCTCGCCCTCGGCCCGGTCCGGGCGATCACGGCCAGCCACCCGCACATGTACGGCGTCCAGGTGGAGTGGAGCCGCGCGCTGGGCGACCCGCGGGTGCTCGTCGCCGAGACCGACGCGCACTGGATCAACCGCCCGGACCCCGTCATCGAGACCTGGTCCGGCGAGCTGGAGGTCCTGCCCGGCGTGACCCTCTCGCAGCCCGGCGGCCACTTCCCGGGCAGCGCGGTCGCGCACTGGGCTGCCGGCGCGGACGGCAGGGGCGTGCTGCTGAGCGGCGACACCATCTTCGCCAACCCCGACCGGCAGTCCGTCGCGTTCATGCGCAGCTACCCCAACCACCTGCCGCTGTCCGGCGCCGTCGCCCGCCGGGTCGCCGACCACGTGGACCGCCTGGAGTTCGACCGTCTCTACGGCAACTTCGCCAACGTCATCGCGGCCGACGCCAAGCAGGTCGTCCGCCGCTCCGCCGAGCGCCACATCGGCTGGGCCAACGGCGACTTCGACCACCTCACCTGAGCAGCTCCTCCAACCGGTCGACGAACGCGGCCTGCGCGGTCACGACGAGCCGCCGCGCCTCGTCGGGCGCGAACCAGGCCGCCCGGTCGAGCTCGGGCACCAGGAGCGTCCGTCCCGACCGCGGCGGCCACGCGATCTCGACCAGGTTGCTGGCGACGGTGGACACGTCGAGGTCACCCTCCAGCGCCCACGCCGTCACCACCTTGCCGCCGCTCTGCCGCACGTCCCCGAGCGGGAGGGGTTCCGACGACGGCGCCGACACCCCGAGCTCCTCGGCGAACTCCCGCAGCGCCGTGACGTAGGGGGCCTCTCCCGGCGACGGCTCCCCCTTCGGGATGGTCCACGCGCCGGCGTCCTTGCGCGCCCAGAACGGACCGCCCATGTGCCCGAGCAGCACCTCGAGACCGGCCGTCCGCCGGAACACCAGCAGGCCGGCACTCGTGCGCGCTGCCACCGTCATGCCTCCGTCGTCACGCAGGCGACCCTAGCCGGGTGCCGCCGCCCGGGCCCGCGGGGCGATCCCCCCGCGACCGCCCCACAGGCCCGGCGACGGCGTCCCCTCATCGAGCCGGCGTCTCCCCGCGCTGGGTCGGCACGTGGTTCATGAGCGCCGGGTGCGTGAACGGGCTCCGCGTCGACCGACGCGTCGTGGCCGTCCGGTGCAGCATCAGGCCCAGGGCGATCAGGCCCAGCCCGGCGACGGCGGCCCACGGCGTCCAGCCCGTGTCCGCGAGCGCCGCGGCGGTCGTCCCCGCGGCGGCGCTGACGGTCCGGCCGGCCGGGACGACCGACGCCCCCACGACCGTGGCGCCCACCACGTCGACGGTCGCCGGCGTGCTCCCGGAGGTGGCCCCCGGCGTCGTACCGGGCGTCGTGCCCGGCGTCGTGCCCGGCGTCGTGCCCGGCGTCGTGCCCGGCGTCGTGCCCGGCGTCGTACCGGGCGTCGTACCGGGCGTCGTGCCGGGCGTCGTGCCCGGCGACGTCCCCGGCGTCGTGCCGGGCGTCGTGCCCGGCGTCGTACCGGGCGTCCCGGTGGTCACGGCGGCGTCGCCGACGACCCCGATCGCGACGTCGGAGATGGTGGCCGGGAGCGTCACGGGCAGCGAGATGAGCCCGCCACCCGAACCACCGGGAGCCTCGCCGTCCGACGAACCCCCCGGCGCGGTCGTGCCGCCGGAGACGAGCGCGTCACCGAGGACACCGACCGCCACACCCGACACATCGACCGGCGCCACG
>NZ_BJUB01000017.1 GCF_007989805.1 Cellulomonas xylanilytica | reverse complement strand
TTGAAGGGGTCCTCGACCTCGCAGGTCATGACGGTCAACGGTGGTGGGGCCAAGGGTGCCTCGGACAAGGTGTTCCAGCACAACGGGCCGGGCAGGTTCGTGATCAAGAACTTCACCGTGAGCGACTTCGGCAAGCTGTACCGCTCGTGCGGGAACTGCTCCAAGCAGTACGCGCGCACGGTGGTCGTCGACAACATCAAGGTGACCGCACCGGGCAAGTCGCTGGTCGGGATCAACTCCAACCTGGGTGACAAGGCCACGATCACGAACGTGACGATCTCCAACGACGCGTCCAAGAGGATCGTGATCTGCGAGGAGTACAAGGGCGTGACCTCGGGCGAACCGTCCAAGATCGGCTCGGGACCCTCCGCCGCGTGCGGCTACTCCACCTCGTCCATCACCTACAAGTGACGCCTCGGCCCACCGCACTCCCAGCGCGGGAGGGCGGTGGGCCGCTCGGCGCTCACTGCCAGACGGTCGCCGTCGACTCCGGCTCCGCGGTCAGCTTCGGCGTGACCGGCGCGGGGCCGGCGGCGGCCAGGTCGCGGACGTTCTTCTGGACGGCGACCACCGAGAAGAGCGCCATCGTGAAGCTCAGCCCGAAGAACCCCTTCTCCGACAGCTCGAGCGGGGCGTCGGCCAGCGCCGTGGACACCAGCACGAGGGACGTCAGGACCATCGCCCACGACAGGCCCAGGAAGATCCCCGTCACCGGGACCCCCTCGGCGCGGTCCCGCACGGACTTCTGGACGGCGATCGCCGAGAACAGGCCGAGCAGCAGCAGCGTGCCCAGGAACCCCTTCTCCGCCGGGTCCATCTGCGCGTTCCACAGCCCGACGCCGTAGGCGAGGAGCGCGATGCAGAGGGCCACCCAGGACGCGCCGACGAACGCGGCGGTCGGTCGGGCCGGGACGGGGTGCTGCTGCGACATGGTGAGGCTCCGAGGGTCGAGGTGACGGCAACCGTGCCAGCCGGGGCCCTGATGGTGCGGCGGCGGGACGGTGTGTCGCAAGCATCTCGTCGCGCACCCCTCGACCGGGCTAGTTCTCCACAACGACTGCGCAACGTTCGGGTCACGCCGCGGCACGCCGCTCACGCCGGCACCGCTCGCGACAGGATGGAGACGTGGACATCGACGTACGCGCCCGAGGTGAGCTGGCCGACGCCGAGCTGGACGCGCTGCACGCCGCAGCGTTCGGCCACCCGGTCACCGTGACGCCCTGGCGGCAGCGCCTCGCGGACCACAGCCTGACGTGGGTCACCGCCCGCCTCGACGGCCGGCTGGTCGGCTTCGTCAACGTGGTCGGCGACGGCGGGGTCCACGCGATCCTCCTGGACACCTGCGTCGCGCCGGACGTGCAGGGGCGTGGCGTCGGGCGCGCGCTCGTCGACGCCGCCGCCGCGGAGGCACGACGGGCGGGCTGCCACTGGCTGCACGCCGACTACGAGCCCCACCTCGTCGATTTCTACGAGCGTGCGTGCGGCATGCGGCACAGCGAGGCGGGCCTCCTGCGCCTCGACCAGTCGTGACAGCCTCCGCGCGATGTCCCTAGGGTGCGACGCGTGAGCGATGCGAGCGCGCCCGGGGACCAGCCGCCCCGGACGGGGCCGCGCGAGTGAGCGGGGCAGCGCTCCCCGGTCTGCACCCCGGACAGCAGGCCGCCGTCGACACCTGGTTCCCGGGTGCCGTGCTCGTCGCCGACCACAGCTGGCCGCTCCCGGGCCGGACGGTGCTCCGGCTGCACCACCAGGGCCGGGACCTCGTCGTGAAGGCCGGACGGCCGGACGACCACCACATGGACCGCGAGATCGCAGCGCACTCCGAGGTGGTCGCGCCGCTCGCTGAACGGGCGCTCGCACCCCGCCTGCTCCGTGCTGCCCCCAGCCTGCGGCTGCTCGCGACGACCTGGCTCCCCGGGGTGCTCGTCGAGGGCACGCCCGCCGAGCAGGACCCGCAGGTGTTCCGGCAGGCCGGTCGCGTCCTCGCCGTGCTCCACGCCCAGCGGAGCCGGCCGGGTGACGACCACGAGCTTCGTGCCGACGCCAGGTCACTGGCGTGGCTGCGGGGGGAGCACCGCATCGCCGACGAGGTGGTCGCCCGCCTCCGGGCAGAGCTGGCGCAGCCTGTGCCGGCGCGCACCCTGGTCCCGACCCACGGCGACTGGCAGCCCCGCAACTGGCTGGTGGACGACGGGCGCGTCTCGGCCATCGACTTCGGCCGGACCGACTGGCGGCCTGCCGCGACCGACCTCGCCCGGCTGCACGCGCGGCAGTTCCGGGGCCGACCCGACCTCGAGCGGGCGTTCCTGGACGGCTACGGCGGCGACCCGCGCGAGCCCGTGACCTGGCGGCGGGACCGGATCAGGGACGCCATCGGGACAGCCGCATGGGCGTACCAGGTGGGCGACGTGCTGTTCGAGCAGGAGGGTCACCGGATGATCGCGGACGTGCTCGACGGCAGCTGATCTCAGTCGTCGAACGCGTCCCAGCAGATGGCGCTGCGGAGGCGCTGGTCGTCGAGGACCAGCTCGCGCACGGCGGCGGGCAGCTGCGCGCGCTGCCAGTCCCGCTCGGTGAGCCGCGCGGCGGGCCCCACCGCGCGGATGGCGTACGCCGCGGCGCCGAGGTCGTGGGCGGCGACGTGCGCGACCGCGACCGCCTGGCCCGCGGACAGTGCGGCGAACCTGGCGGGGTCGGGCAGGCCGCGCGCGGCGGCGTTGGCCTGGAACGCGGCGGCGTGCGCGGTCTTCATGGGCACCTCGCCGCGGATCCAGGCATGACCGACGGCGAGGGCATCCCGCGGCCGGTGGTCCTCCGGGTGCTCCTGCTCGAAGAGGTGCAGCACGTGCTCGGCGCACGTGAGCGCCCAGCCGGCGAGCAGCCGGTGGTCCTCGTCCGTGAGCGTCCCCCCACGGCGGACGGTGATCAGTCGCGGGTCGCGCTCGGTGGGGAGGATGGGCACGTCCTCGTTCCTACCACCGGAATCGATCGGGACCGCGTACAGTTGAACTGTCAACTACTGACGCGAGGAGACCTCCGATGACCACCCTCCAGCTCGGCCTGGACTCGTTCGGCGACCGCCCCGTCGGGCCCGACGGCGAGCTCGTCTCGCACGCCGCCGCGATCCGCCAGGTGGTCGAGGAGGCCGTGCTCGCGGACCAGGTCGGCGTCGACGTCATCGCGCTCGGCGAGCACCACCGCCCCGAGTACTCGGTCTCGTCGCCGGAGACCGTCCTGGCCGCCATCGCCGCGCGGACCTCACGGCTGCGCCTCGGCTCCGGGGTGACGGTGCTGAGCTCCGACGACCCCGTGCGGGTGTTCCAGCGCTTCGCCACGCTCGACGCGATCTCCGAGGGGCGGGCGGAGGTCATCCTCGGGCGCGGCTCCTTCACCGAGTCGTTCCCGCTGTTCGGCTACGACCTGGCCGACTACGACGTGCTCTTCGAGGAGAAGATCGAGCTGTTCTCCCGGCTCCTCACCGAGCAGCCGGTGACCTGGTCGGGCACCACGCGTCCCGCCCTCCAGGACGCGGACGTCTTCCCCAAGACCGAGTCCGGGCACCTGACCACCTGGGTCGGCGTCGGCGGCTCCCCGCAGTCCGTCGTGCGGACGGCGCAGTACGGCATGCCGCTCATGCTCGCGATCATCGGTGGGGACCCCGCGCGGTTCGCCCCGTACGTCGACCTGTACCGCCGGGCGGCCGAGCAGTTCGGCACCACCGCGCACCCCGTCGGCATGCACTCCCCCGGGTTCGTCGCGGACACCGACGAGGAGGCGGTCGAGGTCTTCTGGCCGCACTACCGCGTCCAGCGGGACCGGATCGGTGCGCTGCGCGGCTGGCCGTCGGTGCGTCGCGAGGAGTTCGACGCCGAGGTCGCCGGCGGATCCCTCTACGTCGGGTCGCCGCAGAACGTCGCGCAGAAGATCGCGCGCGCCGTCACCGCGCTGGGGGTCGGCCGGTTCGACCTGATCTACACCACCGGCGCCCAGCCTGCTGACGCCCGGATGCGCAACGTCGAGCTGTACGGCACCAAGGTCATCCCCATGGTCCGCGACCTCGTGGCCGCCGCATGACGACCCTCGGCATCCTCGGCGCGGGCAAGGTCGGCACCGTGCTCGCCCGTCTGGCCGTCGCGGCCGGCTACCGCGTGCTCGTGGCGGGCTCCGGCGACCCGGCGAAGATCGCCCTGACGATCGACGTCCTCGCGCCGGGCGCCACGGCCGTCACCGCGCTAGACGCGGCCACCTCGGCGGACGTCGTGATCCTCGCGCTGCCGCTCGGCAAGTTCCGTGCCGTCCCCGTCGACGCCCTGGCCGGGAAGCTCGTCGTCGACGCGATGAACTACTGGTGGGAGATCGACGGCGTCCGCGACGACCTCACCGACCCCCGGACCACCACCAGCGAGCTCGTGCAGGAGCACCTGACCGGGTCCCGGGTCGTGAAGGCGTTCAACCACATGGGCTACCACGACCTGGACGGCGAGGCCCGGCCCGCGGGGACGCCCGGGCGCAAGGCGATCGCGGTCGCCGGGGACGACCCCGACGACACGGCGGCCGTCGTCGAGCTGGTGGACCGGCTCGGGTTCGACCCCGTCGTCGTCGGACCGCTCGGTGCGGGCGTCCACCTGCAGCCCGGCACGCCCGCGTTCGGCGCCAACGTGACGGCCCCTGCGCTGGCTGCCCTGGTGGACCCCGACCCTCGCCTCGACCCGGTCTAGGCCTGCGCGGCGCGCGCGAACCGCGCACCCCAGTCCCTGACCGACGCCGCGAGCTCCGGTGGGGACACCACGGTGAACTCGGCACCGAGCGCGCCCAGCGCGAACAGCGGCCCCTCCAGCGAGTCGGTCTCCATCGTCATCGTGCAGCGCGTCGGGGAGTCGGCGCGCACCTCCGCCCACCGGCCGACGAGCGCGCGGACCGCGTCGGCAGACGTCTCCACCACCACCTCGACCTGGTGCCGGCCGCCCGCCGCGTCGCCCAGCACACGGCTGCGGACGAAGTCGGCCACGTCGTCGAACGGCGGGGTCCGGGGCGCGAACGACGTGCCGGCGCCCGCGGCGGAGGTGATCCGGTCGATGCGGAACGTCCGCCAGTCGTGCCGGTCCAGGTCGTACCCGACCAGGTACCAACGCCGCCCGAGCGCGACCAGCTGGGCCGGCTCCACCAGCCGGGACGACGCCGACCCGGCCGCCGCCACGTAGTCGAACCGGACCCGCTCCCGGTCGCGGCAGCCCAGGGCGAGCGTGGACAGGACGGCGTGGTCGACCGGCGCGACGCCGTCGGTGCTCCACGGGGCAGGGGTCGTGGACGAGCGGACGGCGTCGAGGCGCGCGCGCAGTCGTCGCGGCATCACCTGAACCACCTTGGTCAGCGCGCGCAGGGCGGCGTCCCCGCCGTCACCCGTCGCGAGGTGCTGCTGTATGGCGACCGCGAGCGCCATCGCCTCGTCGTCGTCCACGACGAGCGGGGGCAGCGACGCGCCGGCCGCGAGCGCGTACCCGCCGTCGACCCCCGGCTGGGCGTCGACGGGGTAACCCAGCTCGCGCAGCCGGTCGACGTCACGCCGCAGGGTCCGCGCGGAGACGCCGAGCTCGTCGGCCAGCCGGGGCCCTGGCCAGTACCGGCGGGCCTGCAGCAGCGAGAGCAGCCGCAGCGTCCGGGAGCTGGTGTTGGCCATGCCGCCAGGATCCCATCATCGCGGTCAGGAAGTGGCCGCAATCGCTCCTAGCGTGGTCGCATCACCCACCGAGAGGACCTCCCGTGACCATCACGACCACCACGCACCTCAACTTCCGCGGCGACGCGCGCGCCGCCCTCGAGCTCTACCGGTCGGTGTTCGGCGGCGACCTCGCCCTCGTCACCTACCAGGACGCGCACAGCGTGCAGGACCCCGCCGAGGCCGACCAGATCATGTGGGGCCAGGTCCGGTCCGACGCCGGCTTCCACGTCATGGCGTACGACGTCCCGGCCCGGCTCCCGCACGAGCCGGGGGTCAACCCGGTGTTCGTCTCGGTGCGCGGCACCGACGCCGAGGAGATCACCGCGTACTGGACGGGCCTGTCCGCGGGCGCGACCGTCGTGCAGGACCTCGCCCCGGCCGGCTGGTCCCCGCTCTACGGCATGCTCCGGGACCGTTTCGGAGTGGTCTGGGTGCTCGACGTCGTCGCCGAGCACACCGCGTCCTAGCCAGCTGCCAGGCCGCCGGCCGTGGACGTGGTCCGCGGTCGGCGTCCTGGTTCGGGCTCCAGAACCGCGCACACCGGGTGCCCGTCGGTGCCACTGTGTCCCCAGCGGGTCGGACGGACCGGTCCCGCGACGACGAACGAGGTGCCGCGATGACCGCTCCGGACACGAACGTGCTCGCCCGCGCCGCCTCGACGGTCAGCGCGGCCTGAACGTGTCGGCGCTGACGTTCACGCACATCGGCGGACCGACGGCCCTGCTCGAGGTCGACGGCTGGCGACTGCTGACCGACCCGACGTTCGACGCCCCCGGCCGGACGTACGGGTTCGGCTGGGGGACGTCGTCGCGCAAGACGACCGGTCCCGCGCTGTCGGTGGAGGAGGTCGGCGCGGTCGACGCCGTCCTGCTCAGCCACGACCACCACGCGGACAACCTCGACGACGCCGGACGCGCGATGCTCGCCGACGTCCCGACCGTGCTGACCACCGTTCCCGGCGCTCGTCGCCTCGGCGCTCCCGCGCAGGGCCTGCGCCCGTGGGAGGCGACGACGCTGACCCACCCCGACCGCCCGACCCTCACGGTCACCGCCACGCCCGGCCGGCACGGACCCGTCGGCGCCCGGGCCGTCATCGGCGCGGTCACCGGCTTCGCCCTCACGTGGGAGGGGCAGGAGCACGGGGCGGTGTGGGTGACCGGCGACACGACGCTGACCTCGGAGGTCCGGCACCTGGCGGACAAGCTCTCGGTGGGCACCGTCGTCGTGCACCTCGGCGGCGTCCGGTTCCCGACGACGGGCCCGATCCGCTTCACGATGACAGTCGCCGACGGCCGCGACCTGTGCCGGGCGGTCCGACCGAGCACGGTGCTGCCCGTGCACCACGAGGGCTGGTCACACTTCCTGGACAGCGCCGCCGCCCTGGAGCGACCCGAGCTCGCCCCCGACGGCGGGACCACGGTGTGGGCCGACCCGGGCTCACCGGTGACCGTCGAGGTGTAGGCGAGCTCGAGATCGTGGGTCCGGCGCGAGATCGGGGGTGCGTACCCACGATCTCGCGCCGAAGCCACGATCTCGCCGACCGGCGGGGTCAGGACCGACGCGAGTCGCGCCCTCGCGCGTGCCGGACCGCCGACGGATGGAAGAAGTCGTCGGCGTGCAGCACGATCACGGGACGCGGGCCCAGGCACTGTGCCAGCCGCGCGGCGAGCGTGGTCTTCCCGCTGGCCCCGACGCCGTCGACGGCGACGAGCGCCCGCCCGCGGTCAGGCACGGCGGCCCGCAGGCGGGCGACTACCGCCTCGAGGCTCACCCGCGGCGGCGGGGCCAGCTCAGCATGACGAAGAGGTCCCGCTCGCCGCGGGCGCCCTCGAGGACCGCTCGCGCCAGGGCGGGCTCCCCGGCCTGCTCGCACGACCACAGCTCGAAGTCGACCACCTGCGACCACCCCTCCGGCAGGTAGCCGAGGACGGTGGTGCCGTCGACGACCTTGACCACGGCGTGCTCGGTGCGTGCCAGCACGACGGCGAACCCGCGCTCGGACCGCTGCGCGCGCGGCGGCGCGGCGTCGTCGACGAACCCACGGACCCGGACGGGCACGTGCCCTCCGCCGGCGGGCACCAGGCGGCCGGGCATCCGGGTCGAGGACGACGGGTCCATGCGCGCGAAACTACTCCACCTCGCCGTGTAGAGAACGACGGGCGGGCTCCGTTCTTCGAGTGAGAGTGCCAGTCTGGGCACGACGAAGGAGGAGCAGTCATGGCCAGGTACCTGTTGATCGTGGACTTCCAGAGCGGTCCCGACGAGTCACCGATGTCGCAGTGGACGGACGACGAGGTCGCGGCCCACCTGGACTACTACGGACGGTTGAACGCCGAGCTGACCGCGAACGGCGAGCTCGTCGGCGGCGAGGTCCTCACCGGGCCCGACCTGGCCAAGGTGGTCCGGTCGGACGGCGTGACCCCCGTCATCACGGACGGTCCGTTCCAGGAGTTCAAGGAGTGGGTCGCGGGCTACCAGATCGTCGACGTGGAGTCCGAGGAGCGCGCGCTGGAGATCGCCGCCCTGGTGTCCGCCGTGCCCGGTCGCGGCGGCGTCCCGACGCAGCAGCCCATCCAGGTGCGGCGGATCATGGACGACGGGCCGTCGGGGGTCGAGGAGATGAACGCGTACCTCGAGACGGCGAGCACCCCGCGCTGAACGTCTCCGTCGAGGTCGAGGACCTGCTGCGCGAGCTCGCGCCGCAGGTCCTCGGCACGCTCGCGCGCCGGTGGGGCGACTTCGACGCGGCCGAGGACGCCGTGCAGGAGGCACTGATCGCGGCGGCCCGTCGCTGGCCGGTGGACGGGCTTCCGGCGCAGCCCCGCGGGTGGCTCCTGCAGACGGCGTCGCGGCGGATGGTCGACCAGTGGCGCAGCGACACCGCCCGCCGTGACCGGGAGCTGCGCGTCGCGTCCGAACCCGCGCAGGGCGAGGCCGCCCAGGACGACGACACCCTGGCCGTCCTGTTCCTGTGCTGCCACCCGGTCCTGACACCCCCGTCGGCCATCGCGCTGACGCTGCGCGCGGTCGGCGGGCTGAGCACCGCCGAGATCGCCCGGGCGTTCCTCGTCCCGGAGGCGACGATGGCGCAGCGGATCAGCCGGGCGAAGCAGCGGGTCGCGCGCGAGAGCTTCTCGATGCCCTCGCCCGAGGACCGCCCGGCCCGGCTGCGCAGCGTGCTGCGGGTGCTGTACCTGATGTTCAACGAGGGTTACGTCGGCAGCACGGGCGCGGACCTGACCCGCGTCGACCTGTCGGACGAGGCCATCCGGCTCGCGCGGCTGGTGCACGCGTCGGGGCCTGACGCCGAGGCGGCCGGCCTGCTCGCCCTCCTGCTGCTGATCGACGCCCGCCGCGCGGCCCGCACCGACGCGGCCGGCGACCCGGTGCCGCTCGCCGACCAGGACCGGTCGCGCTGGGACCGCGGGCGCATCGCGGAGGGGGTCGCGCTGCTCGACGAGGCGATCGGCAGCGGGGCCGTCGGCGAGTACCAGCTGCAGGCGGCGATCGCGGCGGTGCACGACCGTGCGGTGACCGCGGACGCCACCGACTGGGCGCAGATCGCCGCGCTCTACTCGCTGCTCGAGCAGATGACGGGCAGTCCCGTCGTGACGCTCAACCGGGCCGTGGCCGCCGGGATGGTCGACGGACCGCAGGCCGGCCTGGCGATCCTCGAGGGTCTCGACGAGTCGCTGCCCCGCCTCGACCAGCTGCGCGCGCACCTGTACGAGCAGGCGGGCGACCGCGACCGAGCCCTGGCGTGCTACCGACGGGCATCCGGACGTGCGACGAACCTGGCGGAGCGCCGGTACCTCGACGCGCAGGTGGCCCGGCTGGTCGGGGGGTCGGCGTGACGGGGCTCCCGTGGTCCGTGCGGGACGTCCTCGCCCGGCGCCCGGCCGTGCGGCTCAACCAGGTCGGGTACGCGCCGGGCCGGCCGATGCGCGCGACCCTCGTGTCCCCCGAGGTCGCACCCGTCCCGTTCACCGTCGTGCGCGACGACGGCTCCGTCGTGCGGGACGGCAGGTCGGAGCCCTGGCCGGTCCGGCCGGAACCCACCTCCGGGCTGCCGGTGCACGTGCTGGACCTCGGCGACCTGCCCGAGGGCGCCTACCGGGTCCTGGCGGCCTCGTCGCTCAGCCACCCGTTCCGGGTGGACCGCACGGTGCTGGCCGACCTGCGCGACGATGCCCTGCGCTTCTTCACGGTGATGCGCTCGGGGTCCGAGATCGCGGTCCCCGGCTACGCCCGGCCCGCCGGCCACCCGGACACCTCCGTCCCCGCCTGGACCGGTCCGGCGGCCCAGGCCCTCTACCCCGGGTGGCACGACGACGGCAGCTACGACGTGTCCGGCGGCTGGTACGACGCGGGTGACTACGGCAAGTACGTGACCAGCGGCGCGATCGCGGTGTGGCAGCTGCTGGCCACGCTCGATCTGCTCCCCGACCGCGCCGACCTCCGCGCGGAGTGCCGGTGGCAGCTCGACTGGCTGCTGCGGATGCAGGTCCCGCCGGGGCGACCGCTGGCCGGGCTGGCGTTCCACCGCGTGCACGGCACCACCTGGTCCCCTGTGCCCGGGTGGCCGCACCTCGACCCGACCGACCGCGTCCTGCACCGCCCGTCGACGACGGCGGCGCTGCACCTGGCTGCCGCGGCCGCCGCCGGCGCCCGGCACTTCCGGTCGGTCGACCGCGCGTACGCCCTCCGGCTGGAGGTCGCCGCGCGGTCGGCCTACGACGCGGCTCGTCGGCACCCGGACCTCCTCCCTCCGGACGACCACGCCCGCCACGGCGGCGGCCCCTACGACGACGACACGATCGGCGACGACTTCTGCTGGGCTGCCACCGAGCTCTGGCTGGCGACCGGTGACGACGCCTACGAGGTCGACGTCCTGCGCAGCCCCGAGCACAGCACCGACCCGTTCGACGACGCCGGTTTCGACTTCCACGCCGTCGCCGCTCCCGCCCGGCTCGACCTCGCGCTGCACGGTGCGGGGTTCGCCGACCACGACCGCGTCGTGGGCAGCCTGCGCGCCGGCGCCGACCGGCTGCTGGACCTGCAGGCCCGCCAGCCGTGGGGTCAGCCGTACGCCCCCGCCGCCGGCTGGGAGTGGGGGTCGAACGGCCGGATCCTGAACAACCTCGTCGTGCTCGGCGTGGCTCACCTGGTCACCGGAGACCCGCTCTACCGCGCCGCCGTGGCGACCGGCCTGGACTACGTGCTGGGTCGCAACGCGCTCGGGCAGAGCTACGTCACCGGGTACGGCACCGACCACAGCCACCACCAGCGCACCCGCCAGTTCGGGCACGACCTCGACCCGACGATGCCCCCGCCCCCGGCGGGAGCCCTCGCCGGGGGCGCGAACTCCGTGCCCGTGGCGGACTTCCCCTACGACCCGCGCCTGGTCGGGCTGGCGCCCCAGCTGTGCTACCTGGACGAGCCCACGTCCGAGGTGACGAACGACGTGTGCATCCGCTGGAACGCCCCGCTGGTGTGGGTCGCCGCGTTCCTCACGGGCTGAGCAGCGCCTGCATCTTCGTCCGGACCAGGCGCGCCGCGCGCTCGGGCGCCAGGCGGGCGAGGACGTCCATGACGGCCGCGTCCTTGCCGACGGTGACCCGGTAGGCGTCCCGCTCGACGGCGTCGAGGATCCGGCGCGCGGCCGCCGGCGCCGGCGTCATCCGCTTCTCCAGCCGTCGCGCCGTCGCACCGGTCACGTCCGGGGGACGCACCCCGGAGTTCTCGACGATCCCCGTGCGCGTCGCCCCGGGGAAGACGACCGTGACGGACACGGAGGTGCCGGCCAGCTCGGAGTGCAGCCCTTCCGTGAGGAGCCGGAGCGCCGCCTTCGAGGCCCCGTACGCCGTCTGCCCCGGCACCGGTAGGAACCCGCCCATGCTCGAGACGTTCACGAGGTGCGCCCGGGGCCTGGCAACCAGGAGCGGCAGGAACGCCTTCGTCGTGTGCACCGGGCCCCAGAAGTTCACCGCCATCACGCGCTCGATGTCCGCGTACTCCAGGTCGAGCAGCGGCACGAACGGCCGGATGATCCCGGCACAGTTGACCAGGCCGTCGACCTGGCCGTGCTCGGCGACGACGTCCGCGGGGAGCGCCTCGACGGCAGCGCGGTCGCTGACGTCGACGACGTGGGTGGAGAGCCGGTCCGCCAGGGAGCCGGCACGGTCGGCGGTCTCGCGCAGGTGATCCGCGCTCCGGCTGACCGCGGCGACCCGCGCACCGCGCGCCAGCAGCCCGAGCACGAGCTCGCGGCCGATGCCGTCGCCACCGCCCGTCACGACGACCGTCGTGCCTGCCACCTTCATTTCCCGGCGCCCCCTGCCGATCCTGTGCGCCGACCGTACTGCGAGGAGACGTGGAGAAGGTCGGCGCCGAGCCGTGCGGGCCCGGCGCCGACCCTGCCCGTCAGGCCGGTAGCCAGAGCGCCAGGACGTTCGGCGGCTCCCACCCCGGCAGCGACGTGTGCGCCTGGCGGCACGAGTACCGGGTCCCGCCGTAGGTGACGACGTCGCCGACCTTGTAGGCCTTGTACGCCGCCCAGGTGCCGCTCGGCGTCGTCGGCGTGGGCGTCGGAGTGGGCGTCGCGGTGGGCGTGCTCGTCGGCGTCGGTGTCGGTGTCGGCGTGAGCGTCGGTGTCTGCGTCGGGACCGTCCCGCCGATCAGCGAGCGCACGTTGTCGCCGAACGTCCAGCCCTTCGAGCCGTCCCAGTTGATCGACCACGTCATGAGGCCCTTGGGCGCCCCGCCGAGCTGCGACCACGCCTGCGAGACGAGCGCGGGTGACATGTAGCCGCCGCCCGCACCGACCTGGGCAGGCAGGCCGGGGACCTGCTTGTCGAACGGCACCCGGATCGTCGTGCCCTGCACGGTCAGGCCGGCGTCGAGGCACCGGGTCTGGGCGACGACGCCCGCGACCGTCCCGGCGGCGTAGGAGTTGCCCGCGCAGTCGTACATGGAGCCGTTGTAGTACTGCATGTTCAGCCACCAGAGGCGGCCGTTGTCGGCGTACTTCTTGATGATCGGCAGGTACGAGCCCCAGATCGACCCGTAGACCACCGAGCCGCCCGTCACGTACGCGGTCTCCGGGGCCATGGTCAGGCCGAAGCCGGCAGGCATCTGCGCCAGGACGCCGTCGATGATGCGCATGAGGTTGGCCTGCGAGGTGGAGAGCGTGCCGATGCTGCCGGAGCCGGTCAGACCGGCCTCGATGTCGATGTCGATGCCGTCGAAGTTGTTGGCCTTGAGGATGGGCACGATCGTCGCGACGAAGCGGTCCGCGACCGCCGCCGAGGAGAGGTCGATGCTCGCGTTGGCCCCGCCGATGGACATCAGGATCGTGTGCCCCTGCGCCTTCGCGGCGCACATCTGCGCGGGGGTCGGGACGTCGACGCCGGTGTCCATCCCGTCCGCCCACCTCACGGTGCCGTCGGGGAGGATCACGGGGAACGCCGCCATCAGCACGTTGTAGCCGTGCTGCCTCTGGCGGGCGTCGTCGATCGGGATGTAGCCGAGGCCGGGGTGGACGCTGGAGTTGTCCCAGCTCTCCCAGTAGCCCTGCAGGACCTTGCCTGCTGGGCGCGGCTTCTGGGCACAGGTGTCGGCGGCGCCGGCCGCGGACGCGCCGAGCGTGAGGCCGGCGGTGGCGACGAGGCCGGTGGCGACCACGGCGGCGAGAGCAGCGGTGGCCAGTCGATGGAGACGGACGGAACGAGGCATGCGGAGACCCTCCGAGAGCGGCGGACGGACGGAACCGGCACCCGACCGTCACGAGGAGGGGTGCGGTACGTGAGCACGGCGACAGCGGTGTCGCCGTGCTCGGTCGTCCGGGAGGGCGGACGACCTGCCGATGACCGTATTGCCCGGGAGCGGGTGAATGGAAGGGTTCCTAACAAAACGCCTGGATCCGGACGGTCGGTCCCTCGCCTACGCTGGCAGCGGACACGACGTCGCGCTCCGCGCACGCACCGTGTCGGGGCGCGGTCCAGCGACCTGTCCGCCATCGTGCCGTCCAGCAGCGCCACGCCCCCGACAGGAGCCGCCCCCGTGTCCACCACTCCTTCCTCGACGTCCGCCTGGGCGACCTTCTGGAACCGGGGCGGGTGGTGGCGGGCGGTGCTCGTCGCCATCGCGTACGTGGTTCTCTACGTCCTCGGGGGCCGGCTCGTCGGCGTCCTGTTCGGTGACCAGGTCGACGCCGACAACCTCTTCGCCACCCCGCAGAGCGTCTTCTTCGGCCTGTTCGTGCCGCTCGCCATCGGCGCGGTCGTGCTCACCGCCTTCGTCGCGTCCCTGCACTGGTTCCCGGCGCTCTTCGCCCGGCAGCCGGTCGCCGGCCGGTGGTGGATGTGGCTCGCGCCGGTCGCGGTGGTCGTCGCCATCGTGCTGCGGCTGCTCGGCATCGACTACGCGTCCTACGCGGCGGGGGCGGTCGCCGTGACGTTCCTGTCCGGGCTGCTCGTCGGCTTCGTCGAGGAGCTCCTCACCCGCGGCATCGTGGTGAAGATGCTGCGCGACGCCGGGAGGTCCGAGTGGGTGGTGATGGTGCTCTCGTCGCTGATATTCGGCCTGCTGCACGCCACGAACCTCCTGTCGGGCCAGGAGGTCGTGACCGTCGCGGTCACCGTGGTCTTCGCCTTCGGGTTCGGCATCTGCATGTACCTGACGCTGCGGGCGACCGGGAACCTGATCTGGCCGATGCTGATCCACGGCCTGTACGACCCCACCCTGTTCCTGTCGACCGGCGGTATCGACGTGGCCCACTCCGGCCCGCAGAGCGAGCTCCTCACGCTCGCCGGGCCGTCGAACCTGGTCTTCATGCTCGTCGCGGTGGTCGGGCTGATCTTTGTGCGCGGCCGCGTCCAGCGCACCCACGAGGGCGCCGTCGTCTAGGGCGTCACCTCCACGAGACCTGCACCGCCTCGCCCCGTCGTCGCTTGCACCCTCGTTCGTGAAACGATAGTTTTCTATCGTTAATCAATAGATCGCATCCAAGGAGCTCCACCATGGGCCGACTGGCCATCCTTGCCCTGCGGGCGGTGATCGCGCTCATGTTCGCCAGCCTGCTGGTGGTGCAGGGCATGGTCGTCCCCGCGATCGGCCGCGACCTCGAGGAAGCCGGCCCTGACGTCGCCCACCTGCAGTGGCCGATGATGATCATCGTCTTCCTCGGCGTGCTGGCCGTGCAGGTCGCGCTGGTCTGCATCTGGCAGCTGCTCACGATGGTGCGGCGCGACACCGTCTTCAGCGCCGCCGCGTTCCGGTACGTCGACATCATCATCGGCGCGGCCGTGGGAGCCACGCTGCTCGCCATCGTCCTGTCGTTCCTCCTGGCGCCGGGCGAGGACGTCGCCCCCGGGATCGTGCTGCTCATCGTGATCGGCGGGATGGGCACCGCCGGTATCGCCCTGCTCGTGCTCGTGCTGCGCATCCTCCTGGCCAAGGCGATGGCGCTCGACACCACCGCGACCACCCTGCGCGCCGAGCTCGACGAGGTGATCTGATGCCGATCGTCGTCGACGTCGACGTGATGCTCGCGCGCCGCAAGATGTCCGTCGGGGAGCTGGCCGACCGTGTCGGGATCACCCCCGCGAACCTCGCCGTGCTGAAGAACGGGCGCGCCAAGGCGGTGCGGTTCACCACGCTCGAGGCCCTGTGCGAGGTGCTGGAGTGCCAGCCGGGCGACCTGCTGCGGCGGGAGGCCTGAGGCCTATCCGTTTCGACCCCTTCCTCCGAGGGCGTCGGTTGCCTACACTCCGGTCGAAGCGCTTCGATGACGAGCGCGACACCGGGGGCACCGACGCCCTCGCGCGCTCGACGGAGAGCCGGCCGCCCCGTCGAGCGTGACCTTGCGACGAAGGGCACGCACGTGAAACGACCCCTCTGGACCACGCTCACGGCACTCGCGGCGGCGGCCGCGCTCACCGCCAGCCTCGCGGGACCGGCGCAGGCGGGCGACCGCGCACCGAGGTCGGCCGCCAAGGTCGTCGCCGCCATGCAGCCGGGATGGAACCTGGGCAACACCCTCGACGCGGTCGGCGCCGACGAGACCGCCTGGGGCAACCCACGGGTGACCAGGAAGCTGCTCAGCGAGGTCGAGGACAACGGGTTCCGCAGCGTCCGCATCCCGGTGACGCTCGGCCAGCACGAGGGACCCGCGCCCGACTACACGATCGACCCGGTGGTCCTGGACCGGGTGGAGGAGGTTGTCGACTGGGCGCTCGACGAGGACCTGTCCGTCCTGCTCGACCTGCACCACGACTCGTGGATGTGGACCAACGCGATGCCCACCCGCCACGACGAGGTCCTCGCCCAGTTCACCGCGACGTGGGAGCAGCTGGCCGAGCGCTTCCGCGACCACCCACGCACCCTGCTGTTCGAGAGCATCAACGAGCCGCAGTTCGCCGGGTCGACCGGCGAGGCGCAGGAGTACGCGCTGCTCGACGAGCTCAACGTCGCGTTCCACCAGGTGGTGCGCGCGTCGGGCGGGCGGAACGCCGACCGCGTCCTGGTGCTGCCCACGCTGCACACCGACTCCGGCCAGGCACGGCTCGACGCGCTCGTCGAGACGTTCACCGCACTGGACGACCCGAACCTCGCCGCGACCTTCCACTACTACGGCTACTGGCCGTTCAGCGTGAACGTGGCGGGCGGCACCCGCTTCGACGCGACCGCTCAGCAGGACGCCACGGACGCCTTCGCGCGCGTGCACACCACGCTGGTCAGCCAGGGCATCCCGGTGATCCTCGGGGAGTACGGGCTGCTCGGGTTCGACCGCCACACCGGCACCATCGAGCAGGGCGAGAAGCTGAAGTTCTTCGAGCACCTGGGCCACCAGGCGCGCACCACGGGTGTCACGACGATGCTGTGGGACAACGGTCAGCACCTCGACCGGACCGCGTTCACCTGGCGCGACCCGGAGCTGTTCGCGCAGATCTCGTCGAGCTGGAAGAAGCGCTCCGGCACGGCGTCGACCGACCAGGTGTTCGTCCAGCCGGGTGCCGTCACCGACCAGACCGTGACGCTCAACCTCAACGGCACGACGTTCCGTGACCTGTCGCTGGGCAAGCAGAAGCTGAAGAAGGGCAGGGACTACCAGCTCTCGGGCAGCACCCTCACGCTCCCGGCAGCCCTCCTGCAGCGGCTGTCCGGCACGGGCGCCTACGGCACGACCGCGGAGCTGGTAGCGCGGTTCTCGCAGGGTGTGCCGTGGTCGATCGAGATCGTCAACGCGGACGCCCCGGTGCTCGCCGACGCGACCGGGACCACCGACGCGTTCGCCGTCCCGACGGAGTTCCGCGGCGACCGGCTGGCCACCATGGAGGCCCGCTACCTCGACGGCTCCAACGCCGGACCGCACGGCTGGACGTCGTTCAAGGAGTTCGACGTGGCGTTCGCGCCGGACGCCGAGGCGGGGTCGATCCTCCTGCGTCCGGCGTTCTTCGCCGAGGTCACCGACGGCTCCCCCGTCGTCCTGACGTTCCACTTCTGGAGCGGCCGGACGATGACGTACACCGTGGTCCGGGACGGGACCGCGGTGTCCGGCAGCGTCGGCTGACCACCCGGCACGCCGACGACGCGCACCGAGCCGGGCTCCCCGCGAGCCCGGCTCGGTGCGTCGCGGACGACGTCGGTCGCTGCCCCGGTCGGCTTCGCGAGATGCGAAGCAGCCGACGACACCCGAGACTGGGCGCTCCCCCTGAGAACCGAGGCGGACGGACCCATGATCGAGCTGTCGACCCACGACGACGGGCTTGCGACCTCGCGCCCACCCGACCACTACGAGCCGGTCACGGAGTGGCGCCTGCACACGGTCGAGGAGCTGGCCTCCTTCCGTGCGGACCTGGCGCGGTCGCTGGAGCAGCTGGGCTTCCCGGCCGGCCCCATGGGCGACGTGCCGAGCAAGCTGCTCCTGATCGCGTCCGAGCTGGCGACCAACGCGCTGCGTCACGGCCGGCCCCCCACGATCGTGCAGCTGCTGCGCGACGGTGAGTCCTTCCTGCTGCAGGTCACCGACCACGATCCCGACGTGGCGCCGGTCTACGCGGGCAAGCGCGTCGTCGGCGCGGGCGGGCTCGGTCTGCACATGGCGCGCGTCCTGTCGGTGGAGGTCGGGTGGTACGCCACACCGACCGACAAGACCGTGTGGGCGATCTTCGACGCCGCCGGAGGAGCTGCGAGCCCCAGGTGAACGGCGGGCTCAGTCGACGATCGTGAGGATCTCCGAGATCCGTGTGGTGTCCAGGACGAAGCGCACCTGGCTGGACGGGTGCAGGAGGACCACCGGGTGCGCCGAACGCTGCGTGAGCAGCGCGAGGAACTTGATGCCCGTCGAGTCGATGAACGAGACCTCACGCACGTCCACGCGCAGCTGCGGAGCAGCACGCCGTGCGGCGACGTCCGACAGCACCGTGACGAGCGCCGCCTCCAGGGCAGCGTCGATCTCGCCGCGCAGCGTGATCTCGCCCGCGTCCAGGTCCGTGGTGATCGTCCCGGCCGGGCCGTCGTCCGGCGGCGTGACCTGACCGAGCGCTCCCTGACTCACGGTCAGAATTGTGCAGCATGGGGGGCGAAGGTCGCTCGTCGAACGGCTCTGCTCCACGCCGATAGTTTCGAGGACGCATCACGGCGCAACCTAAACGCTTCGATCCTTCGTGTAGGTGTTCCCGTCACCCACACCTCGCTGCACACTGGCGTCGATAACGTTATCGACGTCGGGATCATGCGGGACGTCGACGCGTTGGCGGGCACTCCCACCGAGGCGTGCCTGCACGACTCCCACGCACAAAGGAGTGCAGCATGTTCGAAAGTTTCGCTCGGCCGCGGAGAACCCGCCGTCGGCACCGGTCGTTCCAGGCCGTCGTCGCCGCCGGTGCGGCCAGCGCGGTGGTCGCCGCGGGGCTCGCCGTCGCCGTGGCCGCGCCCGCCAGCGCCGTGTCGTCCAACGGCACCGGCACCAACAACGGCTTCTTCTACTCGTTCTGGACCGACTCCCCCGGCTCGGTGTCCATGGACCTGGGGTCCGGCGGCAGCTACTCCACGCAGTGGAGCAACACCGGCAACTTCGTCGCGGGCAAGGGCTGGCAGACCGGCGGACGCAAGACGGTCAGCTACTCGGGCTCGTTCAACCCCTCGGGCAACGCGTACCTGACGCTCTACGGCTGGACCACCAACCCGCTGATCGAGTACTACATCGTCGACAACTGGGGCACCTACCGGCCCACCGGCACGCACATGGGCACCGTCACCAGCGACGGCGGCACCTACGACATCTACCGGACGCAGCGCGTGAACCAGCCCTCGATCGAGAGCGACCGGTCCACGTTCTACCAGTACTGGAGCGTGCGGCAGTCGAAGAAGACCGGCGGCACCATCACGTCCGGGAACCACTTCGACGCGTGGGCCAGCAAGGGCATGAACCTGGGCACCCACAACTACATGATCATGGCGACCGAGGGCTACCAGAGCAGCGGCAGCTCCAACATCACCGTGAGCGAGGGCTCCGGCGGGGGCGGGGGCGGTGGCACCACGACGCCGCCTCCCACGGGTGGCGGCGGCACCGGCGGGTGCTCCATCACGGCCACGCGCGCCGACGAGTGGTCCGACCGGTTCAACGTCAGCTACACCGTCAGCGGCGCCAGCTCGTGGACCGCGACGCTGAACCTCAACGGCGGCCAGACCGTCCAGAACAGCTGGAACGCGTCCGTCAACGGGCGGACGGTGACCTCGACCGGGTCCAACACGTTCGGCGTCACCATCATGAAGAACGGCAACAACACGACGCCGTCGGCGACCTGTGGGACCAGCGGTGGAGGCGGAGGCACGACGACCCCGCCGCCGACCACCCCGCCGCCGTCGTCCAGCTGCTCCGCCGGCTACGTGGGCCTGACGTTCGACGACGGCCCGAACACGGGCACCACCAACCAGCTCATCTCCACGCTGCGCAACGCCGGTGCCACCGCGACCGTGTTCCCCACGGGCTCGAACGCCCAGTCGAACGCGTCCCTCATGCAGGCCTACAAGAACGCCGGCCTGCAGATCGGCAACCACAGCTGGGACCACCCGCACCTGGTGAACATGAGCCAGTCGGACATCCAGTCGCAGCTCTCCCGCACGCAGACCGCGATCCAGCAGACCGCCGGGGTCACCCCGACGCTCTTCCGCCCGCCGTACGGCGAGACCAACCAGACCCTCAAGAACGTCGAGTCGTCGCTCGGCCTGCGCGAGGTCCTCTGGGACGTCGACTCGAACGACTGGAACAACGCGAGCGCCGACGCCATCCGGCAGGCGGCCGCCCGCCTGACCAACGGCCAGATCATCCTGATGCACGACTGGCCGGCCGCCACGCAGCAGGCGCTGCCGAACATCCTGAACGACCTGAGATCCCGCAACCTCTGCACCGGGCACATCTCGAGCAGCACCGGCCGGGCGGTCGCACCGTCCACCGCCGGCGGCGGTGGAGGCGGCGGTGGGGGCACGACGACGCCGCCACCCTCGACCGGGTCCTGCACGGTGGCCGTCACGCGCGGTGACGAGTGGTCGGACCGGTTCAACGTGACCTACTCCGTCAGCGGCAGCAGCAGCTGGGTGGTCACCCTGAACCTGGCGGGCGGCCAGAGCGTCCAGAACAGCTGGAACGCGACGCTCAGCGGCAGCGGCTCCACCCGGCAGGCCCGACCGAACGGTGCCGGCAACAGCTTCGGCGTCACGATCATGAAGAACGGCAGCACGACGACGCCCAGCGCGAGCTGCGCGACGGCCTGACGACGGCGGTCCGGCCGGACAGGGCCGGGTCGGACCGCAGAGAACGGCAGCGTCCCGCGGGGGAGGCTGCCGTTCTCGTCGTCCGGAGGCGTCAGGCCTTGGAGCGGCCCGCCGTGAAGCGCCAGATCGCGGTGACGATGACGGCGCCGACGATGGAGCCGATGATGCCGCTGGGGCGCAGCTCGAGACCGTCACCGTTCAGCAGGCTGGCCAGCAGACCACCGACGAAGGAGCCGACGAGCCCGGCGACGATCGCCATCGTCCAGTCGATCCGGCCGCGGTCGCGGCCGAGGATCAGCTGCGCGAGCGCACCGATGAGCATGCCGAACAGGATGAGTCCGAGGATGAGCATGGGCCGAGACTAGGGCCACGGGGACTTTTCGGGCAGCACTTCCGTGATCGGTGTCGACGGTGCGTCGTCGATGAGCACCGCGATGCCGTCGAGCAGACGGGCCAGGCCGAACTCGAACGCACGCCGAGGGTCGTAGGCGGCCTGCTGCGCCTCGCCGGCGACCGGGCCGACGCGCGTCACCGTGGGGAACCGCTCGGGGTCGTAGACGCGGTCGAGGACGGGGGCCGTCGCCTCCCACCACTCGGTCTCGGTGATGCCGGTGGCCTCTTCGGCCGCGACCTGGTCGACCACGCCGCGCGCGGTCCCGGCGACGAACCCCTCGATCAGCGTGAACACGGCGTCCATCGCGACCTCGTCGAGACCCGTCCCGTCCACCGCCTGGAGGCCGAGCTCGTACTTGGTGAGCACGCCCGGGCCGAGCGGCGGCCGGCCGGAGGCGGCCACGTGCAGCAGCCAGGGGTGCCGCTCGTACTGGGTCCAGCTGGCGCGGGCGAGCGCCTCGAGCCGGGCGCGCCACTCGTCGGCGGCCGGGCTGTACAGGGACGGGAACTCGCCGAGCACGCTGTCGACCATGAGGTCGAGCAGCTCGGCCTTGCCCGGGACGTACGTGTACAGGGTCATGGCGCCGACGCCGAGGTCGGTGGCCAGCCGGCGCATCGAGAGCGCGCCCAGGCCCTCGGTGTCGGCGAGGGCGACCGCGGCGTCCACGACGCGGTCGACGGACAGGCCGGCCTCCGCCCCGCGCCCGCGCGGTGCGGGCTCTACGAGCCGCCACAGCAGGGACAGGCTGCGGGCCGGGTCGCCGGTACCGGTGATCTCCGCCATGCCGCCCATCCTCCCCCGTCGGGAACAACCCGGTGTCCCCCACCGTTCCTTGTCGTACACTGTACGACTAGCCCTCGGGAGGACGCATGACCATCCGCACGACAGGACTCACCCGCAGGTACGGCGAGACGACCGTCCTGGACGGTCTCGACCTGTCCGTCGACGCCGGCACCGTGCACTCGCTGCTCGGCCCGAACGGCGCCGGCAAGACCACCGCCGTCCGCATCCTCTCCACGCTGCTGGACCCGCACGGCGGCACCGCGACCGTCGCCGGGTTCGACGTGGTCCGCGAGCCCGCGCAGGTCCGCCGCCACCTCGGCCTCGTCGGCCAGCACGCCGCCGTCGACGAGATCCTCGGCGGGCGCGACAACCTCGTCATGTTCGGCCGCCTGTCCCACCTCGGCACCCGCCACGCCCGGCGGCGGGCCGACGAGCTGCTGGAGCAGTTCGGCCTCGTCGACGCCGCCGACCGCGCTGTCTCCACCTACTCCGGCGGCATGCGGCGCAGGCTCGACCTCGCGGCCGGCCTCGTGCTCGACCCGACGGTCCTGCTGCTGGACGAGCCGACCACCGGACTGGACCCCGGCGGCCGGCGCGAGGTCTGGCAGGCGGTCCGGGCGCTCGTCGCGGGCGGCACCGCCGTGCTGCTGACCACGCAGTACCTCGAGGAGGCGGACCAGCTCGCGTCGCAGGTGACCGTGCTGAACCACGGACGGGTCGCCGCCGAGGGGACACCGGACGCCCTCAAGGCGTCGATCGGGCAGGACCGGCTCGACGTGGTCCTGCGCGACGAGGCCGACCTCCCGGCGGCGCAGACGGCACTGCTGACCGTCGCGGGGAACGCGGACGTCGACCTCGACGGCCGACGGGTCACCGCGACGGTCACCGACCGCGTCGCGGCGCTCACCCACGTGGTCCGGACGCTCGACGACGCCGGGATCGTCGTCGACGACGTGATCCTGCGCCGGCCGACCCTCGACGAAGTGTTCCTGCACCTCACCGGCTCGATGAAGGAGGCCTCATGACCTGGGCCCTGCGCGACTCCTGGACCGTGACCCTGCGCGACCTCGGGCACTGGCGGCGCCAGCCGTGGGACCTGGTCATCGGGCTCGCGTTCCCGATCCTGCTGCTGCTGATGTTCGGCTTCCTGCTCGGCGGCGCGATCGAGGTGCCCGGCGGGTACATCGAGTTCCTGTTCCCCGGCATGCTCGCCGTGACCATGGCGTTCGGGCTGGAGAGCACGATGACCTACGTGTCGCAGGACGTGCAGCGCGGGGTGACGGACCGCTTCCGCTCGCTGCCGATGTCCCGCATCGCCGTGCTGCTGGGCCGGGCCACCGCGGACATGCTCGCGAGCGTCGTCGGGCTCGCCGTCCTGCTCGTCGCCGGGCTCGTGATCGGGTGGCGGATCCACGAGGGCATCGGCAACGCCCTGGCCGGCGTGGCGCTGCTGCTCCTCCTGCGGTTCGCGTTCCTCTGGGTCGGCATCTACCTCGGGCTGCTGTTCCGCGGGCAGGGCGGTGTGGTGGCCGTCCAGATCCTGGTGTGGCCGTTCGTCTTCCTGTCGAACGCGTTCGTGCCGATCTCGACCATGCCCGGCTGGCTGCAGGCCCTGTCGGCGTGGAACCCGGTGACCGCGACCGTCGCGGCGACGCGGGAGCTGTTCGGCAACCCGACCGTGGCGGCCTCCGGGTGGGCGGCGGAGAACGTGGTGCTGCTGGCGGTGGTGTGGCCGGTCGTGCTGTCGGTGGTGTTTGCCACACTGGCGGTGCGGCGCTGGGCGCGGCTCGGTAGGTAACAGTCGATGACGAAGGGAACCTCTGTGCAGCACGACGCGATCCGGATCCGCGGTGGCCGGGAGAACAACCTCAAGGGCGTCGACGTCGACGTGCCCAAGCGCCAGATCACCGTCTTCACGGGTGTCTCCGGCTCGGGCAAGTCGTCGCTGGCGTTCGACACCATCGCGGCCGAGAGCCAGCGGCTGCTGAACGAGACGCACTCGGCCTTCATCCAGAACTTCCTGCCGCAGTCGCCGCAGCCGGAGGCCGACGAGCTCACCGGGCTGACCGCGTCGATCGTCGTGGACCAGCAGCCCATGGGCGGGTCCTCGCGCTCGACCGTCGGGACCGCGACCGACACCTACGCCGGGATGCGCCGGGTGTGGTCGCGGATGGGGGTTCCCAACCTGGGCACGCCGATCGCGTTCTCGTTCAACGACCCCCGTGGCATGTGCCTGCACTGCGAGGGCATCGGCTCGGTGGCGGCCATCGACGAGGACGCCCTGGTGGACCCGTCGAAGTCGCTGCTGGAGGGGGCGATCGACTTCCCGAACTTCCAGGTCGACTCCTGGTACTGGAAGGTCTACGCGGAGTGCGGGTTCTACCCGCCCGACCAGCCGGTGGGGTCGTTCACGCCCGAGCAGCGCCGCATGCTGCTCTACGGTCCCGACGACGCGCCGAAGAAGGGCACCAAGGTCGCCGTCTCCGGGATGTCGCTGACGTACGAGGCGCTCATCCCCAAGCTGAAGCGGCTCGTCCTGACCAAGAACCCGGAGCAGCTGCAGCCGCACGCGCGGGCCGCGGTCGAGCGCATCTCGACGCGCGGTCCGTGCCCGGAGTGCGGCGGCTCCCGGCTGAACGAGGCCGCACGCACCTCCCTGGTGGGCGGCCGGTCCATCGCCGAGTGCGCGGACATGCAGGTCAGCGACCTGGCGCCGTTCATCCGGGGCATCGACTCCCCCGAGCACCGGCCGATGCTCGACGACCTGGCGGACCGCTTGGACGCGCTGGTCCACATCGGGCTCGGGTACCTCTCGCTGAGCCGGGAGTCCACCAGCCTGTCGGGCGGGGAGTCGCAGCGGGTCAAGATGGTCCGGCACCTCGGGTCGGCGCTGACCGACGTCACCTACGTGTTCGACGAGCCCTCCGTCGGGCTGCACCCGCACGACGTGCACCGGATGAACGAGCTCCTCGTGCAGCTGCGCGCCAAGGGCAACACCGTCCTGGTGGTCGAGCACAAGCCCGAGGTCATCGAGATCGCGGACCACATCGTCGACATGGGGCCGGGGGCCGGGGGCGCGGGCGGCGAGGTCGTCTACGCGGGCGATCTCGAGGGACTGCGGACCTCGGGCACGCTCACGGGCGAGCACCTGACCAGCCACCAGCCGCTCAAGACGGCGGTGCGGTCGGCGACGGGCTCCCTGTCGGTCGAGAACGCGAAGCTCCACAACCTCCAGGACGTGTCGGTCGACATCCCGCGCGGCGTGCTCACGGTCGTCACCGGCGTGGCGGGCTCCGGCAAGAGCTCGCTGATCCGCGGGGTCCTGCCCAAGCGGTTCCCCGAGGTCGTCGTCGTCGACCAGGCCACCACGCGCGGCTCGCGCCGGTCCAACTCGGCCACCTACACGGGGATGCTCGACACCATCCGCAAGCTGTTCGCCAAGGCCAACGGCGTGAAGCCCGCCCTGTTCAGCGCCAACTCCGAGGGCGCGTGCCCGGAGTGCGGCGGGCTCGGCATCATCTACACCGACCTGGGCAACTTCGAGCCGATGAAGTCCACCTGCGAGGTCTGCGGTGGCCGCCGGTACACCGAGGAGGTGCTCGGGTACACGCTGCGCGGGCAGTCGATCGCGGACGTGCTCGAGATGTCGGTGGTGGAGGCGGGGGCGTTCTTCACGGACCGGACGGAGAAGGCTCTCGCCTCGACCCTGGCCGCGATGGACGACGTGGGCATCGGCTACCTGACCCTGGGCCAGCCGCTGTCCACCCTGTCCGGGGGCGAGCGCCAGCGGCTCAAGCTCGCCATCGAGCTGGCCTCCCCCGCCGACGTCTACGTCCTCGACGAGCCGACGACGGGCCTGCACATGTCGGACGTCGACCGGCTGATCGGCCTCATCGACCGGTTCGTCGACGCGGGCTCCACAGTCATCGTCATCGAGCACAACCTCGACGTGATCTCCCGCGCCGACCACGTGCTCGACCTCGGACCCGGGGCGGGCGCCCAGGGCGGGCGGGTCGTCTTCGCCGGCCCGCCTGCCGACCTGGTGAGCGTGCCGGACTCCCTGACGGGCGAGCACCTGGCCCGCCGGCACGGCCTGGCCCGCTAGGCCGGTCACCGGTCACCGAGGTCGTGGGTTCGACCTGAGATCGTGGCGTCACACCCACGACCTCGCGCCGAACCCACGATCTCGCGGCTCGCCGGACCGGTCAGCTGACGTCGCGGCGACGGAAGACGAGCAGCGCGACGGCGACGACCACCAGTGCCACCACGCCCACGTAGACAGCACCCTGCGTCTGGGAGATCACGTGCTCGACGGACTGGCACGACTGCCCGGACTCATCCACGGTGCACTCGACCAGCTGGTACGGAGCCGACCCCTCCACCCAGGCCTGCACGTTCAGGGCCAGCGTCCACGGCTGCAGCTCGCGCACCCAGTTCACCAGGATCGCCTCGACCAGCACGAGCCAGGCCAGCACGACCCCGAGGACGGCGGCGGTGTGCCGCGCCAGGAAGCCGAGGGCGGCACCGATCACGGCCACCACGGGCGCCAGGGCGACGATCCGCAGCGCGACGTGGACCGGGGAGCTGACGTCCGCCGGCGGAGCGGCGTCCCCGGTGCCGTAGTACTGGAAGGCGGCCCACGACCCGGCGAGCACGATCCCCACCCCCACGGCCGCCACGGGGATGGTCGCGAGGCCCGCCGCGAGCACCTTGCTCAGGTACACGCGGACCCGGCGTGGCGCGAAGGTGAGCCAGTTGCCGATGGACCCGGTCGAGAACTCGGCCGACACGAAGCTGCCGGCGAGCAGCACGGGGGCCAGCACGAACAGGAGGGAGATCGGGGTCAGCAGCATGGTGGTGTCGCCCTCGAACGACGGCTCGCCGCCCAACCAGCTCTCCAGCTCCGGGGCGGTCATCTGGTCGCAGCCGTAGTCCACGAGCGCGGGGTCGTCGGACGCCGCCTTGTCGGCCTCCTCCTGCGCGCGGCAGTCCTCGACGTACTGCTCGCCGTTGGCCTCCCAGTCCGCGAGCGCCTGCTCGTAGTAGAGCTTCGCCTGGTCCTGCTCGGCCTGCGACGGAGGTGACGCCGCGTCCCAGGCGGAGACGACGGCGAAGCAGCAGATCACCAGGATCGCGGCGACCCCGAGGCGGATCAGCGTGCGCGACGCGAACCGGTCGAGCTCGACGCGCAGCAGCCGGCTCATGACGCCTCTCCCGCGTGGTGCGCGGGTCTGTGCTCGCCCTCGGGTGGTGGCGCGTGCGTCCCGGGCCCTCGGCCGGCGGTCAGGTCGAGGAAGACGGACTCGAGGTCGACCCGGACCGGCACGAGCTCGTCGACGAACAGCCGCTGCGCGGCGAGCGCCTCGGTGATGCTGGCAGGGGCGACGCCGCCGTCGACGAGCAGGTAGCGCCCCTCGGGGCGGACCGTCCAGCCCTGGGCGCCGAGCACCTGCTGCGCGCGCGGCACGTCGGCGATCCCGACCCGGACCGTCCCGGCCGCGCCGGCCCCGATGAGGTCGGCCACGCTGCCGCTCGCGATGAGCTCCCCGCGGGCGATGATCGAGACGGTGTCGGCCACCTGCTCGACCTCGGCCAGGATGTGGCTGGACACCAGCACGGTCTTGCCGCGGTCCGCGAGCCCGCGCATGGTGCCGCGGATCTCGCGGATGCCCGCGGGGTCGAGGCCGTTCGTCGGCTCGTCGAAGATGAGCAGGTCCGGGTCCTTCAGCAGCGTCGCGGCGATGGCGAGCCGCTGCTTCATGCCGAGGGAGTAGCCCTTGTAGCGGTCGTCGGCCCGGTCGAGCAGGCCGACGTCCGAGAGGACGACGTCGACCAGCGACGTCGGGGCGTCGATCGCCCGGGCGAGCATGGTGAGGTTCTTGCGACCGGAGAAGCTGGGGAAGAACTTGGGCTGCTCGACGATCGCGCCGACCCGCCCGATCACGTCGGGCAGCCGCTCGGGCACCGTCTGGCCGAACACCGTCATGGTCCCGGAGTCCGCACGGATGAGGCCCAGCAGCATCCGGATGGTCGTCGTCTTGCCCGCGCCGTTGGGGCCGAGGAAGCCGTGCACACCACCGACCGGGACGTCGAGGTCGAGCCCGCCGACGGCCACCGCGCGCTGACCGCGGCGGTTGCGGTACGTCTTGCGCAGGCCGCGGGTGGAGATGGCGAGATCCGTCGACACGTCGCTGTGTCCCTTCGACGACCGAGCGAGGAACGAGCCGCGCGCCCGATCGCGAGCACCGTACCGGCTCACGTCCCGGACGCGGGCTCGTTCCGCCCGTGTCACCCACGGCTCAGGGGACGAGCACCACCTTGCCGGCCACCGTGCGGGACTCCGCGAGGGCGAGCGCGCGGCCCGCCTCGACCAGCGGGACCTGCGCGGCGACGTGCGCGGTCAGCGTCCCGGCCGCGAGCCGGTCGAGCACCTGCGTGAGGTCCTCCCGCAGCCGCCGGTAGAAGCGCCCGACGCGACGCCGACCGGCCCAGAAGTTGTAGAAGTGCGCGCGGCGGCCGTTGGGCAGGACGTTCCAGAGCAGGACGCGGCCGACGAGCACGAGGACCGGGACCTGGGACCGGCCGGCGTCGTCCTTGGTCGCCGCGGTGCCGTAGGACACGAGCGTGCCGCCGCGGCGCAGCAGGCGCCAGGAGTCCGCGATGCCGGCCCCCCCGACGTGGTCGAACACCGCGTCGACACCGTCGGGTGCCAGGGCGCGCAGCCGGCCGGGCAGGTCGGCGGCGCGGTAGTCGACGGGCGTCGCGCCGAGACTGCGCACGTGGTCGTGGTGGCGGGTGGACGCGGTGCCGATGACCGTCACGCCGGCGTCGACGGCGAGCTGGACGAGGGTGGACCCCACTCCTCCGTTCGCGCCCAGCACCACGATCGTCTGGCCCCGGCGGACCTTCGCGATGCGGTGCAGCATCTGCCAGGCGGTGATGCCGTTGACCACGACCGTCTCGGCGTCCACCGGGTCGACGTCGGCCGGCACGGGGACGACGCGCGCGGCGTCGACCAGCACGTAAGAGGCCCAGGCGCCGGTCTTCACGACGGCCGCCACACGCTCGCCCAGCAGGGCGCGGTCCACCGCGTCGCCGGTCGCCTCCACCGTGCCGACGAGGTCGTACCCGGGGACGAACGGGAACGGCGGCTGGTCGTAGTACTTGCCGCGACGCATCTGCTGCTCCGCGAACGACACCCCCGTCGCCTCGACCCGGACCAGGACCTGGCCTCCCGCGGGGGCGGGCAGGTCGCGTTCGCGGACGAGCAGGCCGGCGGGCTCGACCAGCCCGGGCAGGACGATCTCGGTCGTGCGGGCGGGCGTGGTCATCGGATCTCCTCGGAGGTGGTGCGGCGGGTGTGCAGGGCGACGAGCAGGGCGGCCGCGGCGACCACGATCAGCACCAGGAACGCCGGGTGCATGTCCTTCGACAGGCTCGGGGCGCCGTCGGGGCGGACGATCCAGATCGCGAGCGGCGTCGCATAGATCGCGGCGAGCGCGGCGCTGTACGGGCGCAACGAGCGCAGGTCGCGGTGTCGCAGCGTGCCGACGAGGACGAGCACGACCGGCACGATGGCGAGCATCGAGAACTGGCCGAGGACGAGGACCGGGACGGCCCAGGCGGAGATGAGGACGGACCGCGGGGTGCGACGCCTGGTCGGGGCTCCGGCGGCGATCGGGAGAGCGGACATGGCAGGCTCCTTCAATAGAGTGATTGGTCACTCACTGATCAGCGGGAACACCGGGCGGGTCCCGTCGGGAGGGTCAGGCGGGGTGGCGGATGCCGCGGGCGACAAGGACCGCCCAGTCGTCGGTGACGTCGTCGACGCCGGTCGTGACGATCAGGTGGCACAGCTGCCCGTAGGCGATGAAGCGCTGCACCGCCTCGTCGCTCGCGCCGGACCGCGCCTTGGCCAGCCGCACGACCGACGCCAGGCCGGCCCGGAGGGCCTGCCCGATCTCCGGGACGTCGGCGACGGACTGGGCGTGGACCTGGAGCATGAGCAGCGAGCGGTCGCTGATGAGCTGCGCGTACGCCCCGCCCATCGCGTCGAGGATGCCGTCCGGACCCGACCCCGTCGCCTCCTCGGCGGCGATGGTCAGGGTCTCCACGATCTGCTGGAAGCAGTCCTCGAGCGCGGCGACGAACAGCCGCTCCTTGCCGGGAAACAGCTTGAACACGTACGCGGGCGAGATGCGGGCCGCGGCGGCCACGTCCGCGATCGTCGTGCCGTGGTAGCCGCCCCGGGCGAACTCGCGCACCGCGGCGGCGGTGACGACGGGAATGCGCAGCTCGGCGCTGGAGAGGGAGGACATGTGAGTGACTGTACATTCACTCCCTGCCGAGCACAAGCGTCACCTGGTCGCCACCAGCTGCTCCACGAGGCGCCAGCGCGACGACGTCGTCTCGACGAGGTCCAGGCCCGCCGCACCCAGCAGCAGCACCGGGCGTCGACGATGGTGCTCCCCCGCCCGCTCGGGGAGTGACCCGGTCCAGCACCCGCTGCACCGCCCGACCCAGCCGTGCCGACGACTCGACGTGGTCCGCCATCAGCAGCCGTCCACCGGGTCGCAGCACGCGCGCCAGCTCCCGCAGCACGGCGAGCTCGTCGGCCACGCAGCACATCGAGAACATGGACACCACGGTGTCGAAGGACTCGTCGGGCAGGCCCAGGTGCGCACTGTCAACCTCCACGATCCTGACCGGCACCCCGACCGCTGCGGCCCGCACCGACGCGGCGCGCAGCATCGCGGGGCTCACGTCGGCGATCGTCAGGTCCGGGACGCGGTCCGCGTAGTACGGCAGGTTCGCCCCCGTGCCGACGCCGACCTCCAGCGTCCGGCCGGAGACCCGGTCGGCGACCCAGCGGCGGGCCGGCGCGAACAGGCGGGGCTCCAGGAACGCGGTCGTCCTGTCGTAGGTAGCGGCCTGCCCGTCCCAGTACTCCGCCCGCGTCACGTCCATGACGTCTCAGGCTGCCACCGTTCAGGGCCGCGGCACACCCTCCCGCTCAGCGCTTCGGCCACGTCCACGCCGGGCCGTCGAGCATGCCCGCGCCCTCCACGCCGGTCGCACCGGCTGCCTTGGTGAGCTCGATCGTCGTGGCGTCGGCGGTGCACAGCGCGCGGACCAGGTCGCCCGCGTGGGTGACGACGAGCACCTGCGACCGCTCGGCGGCGGACGCGACGAGCGCGCCGACGGCGGGCATGAGGCTCGGGTGCAGGCTCGACTCCGGCTCGTTGAGGACCAGCAGGTCGGGCGGGCGGGTGGCGTGGGCCGCGGCGACGAGCAGCAGGAACGTGAGCGTGCCGTCCGACAGCTCAGCCGCCGAGAGCGGGCGCAGTAGGCCCGGCTGGCTCATGGCGACCCGGCAGACGCCGTCGTCGTCCTCCGTGACGACCAGGCGGGAGCCGGGGAACGCGACGTCGACCGACGCCTGCAGCGCGTCGGCGTCGCCGGTGCGCTCGATGGTGAGCAGCGCCGCGGCGAGGTCGTCGCCGGTCGGTGACAGGACGGGCGTGAACGTCGAGACGCCGGGGCGGCGGGCCGGGCTGTCGGCGTCGGTGCGGAGGTGGTCGTAGAAGCGCCAGCGCCGGGCCTGCTCCCGCAGGGCGAACAGGTCGGGCGTGGCCGCCGGGTCCGCCAGCAGCGCCATGACCGACTCGTGGGGGTGCACCGTGAGCGGCACGGACGTCCAGGCGCCGGAGTCGTCGCGTGTGCGGACCCGCGAGCCGGTGCGCTCGGTCAGGACGGTCGACGGGCGCAGCACCGGACCGGCCCACACGACCTCGGACTTGATCTCGGGGTCGAGCTTGAACGGTCCCAGCTGCGGCAGCCCGAGGTCGATCGCGTACGACAGGTCCTCCGTCGCGACTCCCAGCCGGACCGCGGCGGGGGCCCCCGTCCGGCGGCCGGCGTGCATCGCGGAGCGCATCCCGCCCTCGCGCGCGAGCGACGACACGGCACCGTCCCGGGCCACCTCGGCGAGCAGGCGCAGCGCGCGGTAGACGCTGGTCTTGCCGCTGCCGTTGGCGCCGGTGACGACGGTGAGGTTGCTGAGGCCGAGGGTCAGCGACCGCAGGCTGCGGTACCCCTCGACGGCCAGGGTCTGGATCATGGCGCGACCCTAGCCGCGGGCGCCGACGCTCAGACCGGCTCCAGGAGCACGACGGGGATCACGCGCGACGTCCGCTCCTGGTACCGCGCGTAGTTGGGCAGGGCGTCGACGATCCGCGGCCAGAGCGCCTGCCGCTCCTCCGGCGTCGCCACCCGCGCCACCATCGGCACGGCCGGGCGGCCCTCGAGCGACACCCTGACCTGCGGGTGCTCACGCAGGTTGAGGAACCAGGACGGGTGCCCGTCGTTGCCGCCCGCGGAGGCCACGACCACGAGGGTCTGCCCGAGCGTGACCGGGGCCGTCAGCATCGACGACCGCGGCCGGCCGGACCGCCGCCCGACCGTGACCAGCTCCAGCGACGGGAGCCCGACCAGCGTCCCGCCGAGCCGGCCGCCGCTGAGCCGCACGCCCGTGCGGTGCAGCCAGCTCAGGGTCCTCATCACGACGGTGCTCGGCATGCCTCGATGAGAGCACGGATCCGCGACCCGTGTCGGACGTGCGTGCGACGATGCCCCGATGACCAAGTTCGTCGTCGACGCGGGCGCCGCCCTCCGGCTGGCCGCGACCGACGCCCCGCTGCCCGACGCCCACGAGCTCCTGGCCCCGACGCTCCTGCGGTCCCAGGCGCTGTCCGCGATGCACGAGGCCGTGCACCGTGGCGAGCTCACCGCCGCGGTCGCGCGGGACCGCCTCGCGCGGCTGAACCGGCTCAAGATCCGGCTGCTCGGCGACGGCGTGCTGCGCAAGGTCGCGTGGACCGTCGCCGACGAGCTGGGCTGGGAGTCCACCTACGCCGCCGAGTACGTCGCGCTGACGCGGCTGCAGGCCGACTACCTGGTGACGCTCGACGACGAGCTGGCGCGAGCCGTGCAGGGCGTCGTGCCGACGGCACCCTTCGACGCGCTCCTCGCGCCGCGGTCCTAGGGTTGCTCGGATGGACGACTACTGGTGGGAGCCTCCCATCGCAGGCACCGAGCTGGAGCAGCTGGTCGGCGCCCTCGAGCGACTGCGCACGACCTTCCGCTGGAAGGTCGACGACCTCGACGCCGCCGGGCTCGGTGCCCGGATCCCGTCGTCGGACCTGACCCTCGGGGGGCTGCTCAAGCACGTCGCGGCCGTCGAGGACATCCAGTTCACGATCAAGCTGACCGGTGGCCGGATCGGGGAGCCCTGGGAGTCCACCGAGTGGCGGGGCGGCAACGACTGGCTGTTCGGCAGCGCGGCCGACGACACCCCGGAGCAGCTCTACGCGTACTGGGACGACGCGGTCCGCCGGTCCCGCGACCGGCTCGGCGCGGCGCTGACCCGCGGCGGCCTCGACCAGCGGATCGACCTGGCCCACCCCGATGGCACGCACGCGACGCTGCGGCGGCTCGTGTTCGACCTCGTCGAGGAGTACGGACGGCACACGGGGCACGCCGACCTGCTGCGCGAGGCGGTCGACGGGCGCGGTGAGGACCCGCCCGAGGGCTGGCGTGCGGTGTCGGGCCGGTTCGGCCCCCCGGCCCAGTGAACGTCTCGCTCAGCCCCTGGTCAGTCTCCGACGCCGACTCGCTCACCGTGGCCGTCGGGGAGAGCCCCGAGCTCGCCGTGCAGCTCGGGCAGAAGGTCGAGTCACCGTCGGCGGCCCGCACCTACATCGCGCAGTACCTCAACGACGACGACGGGACCGTCGCGTTCGCCATCCGCGTCGACGGCGTCGCGGTCGGTCACGTGGCGCTCAGCCACATCGAGCGCCGCAACGACTCCGCGTGGGCGTCGTACTGGGTGACCGCGAGCCGGCGGGGTCACGGGCTGGCCTCCCGCTCGCTGGCCACGATCGCCGCGCACGCCTTCGACACCCTCGGCCTGTTCCGGCTCGAGCTCGGGCACCGCGTGAACAACCCGGCGTCGTGCCGGGTGGCCACCGCGGCCGGGTTCGCCGCCGAGGGGATCGAGCGATCCAAGCTGCGCTACGGCAGCGACCGGTACGACGTCGAGACGCACGCCCGGCTGTCCACCGACCCGCGGCCACCGATCGAGCTGGTGCCGATCGTGGGAGCGGCGGTCCGGCCCGCCAGGTGACCGTGCGGGTCGGTGACCGCCCCCGGCCGCGAGCTCAGAAGTCGCCGCCGCCGAAGTCGCCGCCGAACCCTCCGTCGAAGCCACCGCCGTCGAACCCGCCGTCGAACCCGGCGTCCCCTCCCCCGTCGGCCGCGACGTCGCCGCCGCCGTCAGCGGCGGGGTCCGGGCTGCCGCCGTCGGACAGGTCGAAGAAGCTGTCCGCGATCGCCGTGCCGACGAAGGCTCCGGCGACGCTGGCCAGCAGGCTGCCGGCGATGATCCCGCCCATGCCGATCCCACCGGCACCGCCGCCGAAGCGGTTCTCCAGCGTCCCGGGAGCGCGCATCTCCGCCCGCGTGGCCATCCGCGCCAGGGCGCGCGGGTCGTCCGACTGCGCCCGCTCGGCCTCGGGGACGTCCTGCGCGAGCCCGTCGAGGACCTGCCGACGCTGCTCGGGCGTCAGCTGTGCGAACGCCTCGGCGTGCGCCTGCTCGATCGCGTCGGGCGGCGCGGTGCGCAGCAGGTAGCGGTAGCGGTCGATGGCGGCCTCGTCGGACGTCGGCGGGCGGCTGCCGTACGGCCCGGCCGGCCGGTCGGCCGGCTGCTCGTCGCGACCCAGGAAGCGGTCGAGGAATCCCATGCGTCTCACCTCTCGTGTCGGTTCCTGGTCCAACGCCGCGGTTGCTCGACGGGTTCCGACGAATAACGGTGGCCTGCGCGTCCGCCGGCTGGCAAGGTGACGCCGCCCGATCCCAGGAGGTTCCACCATGCCCGCTCTCGACGGACGCGTCGTCCTCGTCACCGGCGCCAGCCGCCGGATCGCGATCGGCGCCGGGGTGGCCCGCCGCCTGGTCGCCGACGGCGCCACCCTGCTGCTCCACTCGTGGACGCCGCACGACGCCGAGCAGCCGTGGGGAGCGGACGAGGGCGGGGTCGACGCGCTGGTCGAGGAGCTGCGCGCGGCGGGCGGGACGGTCGAGCACGTGTCGATGGACCTGGCCGACCCGGCGGCGCCGCACGCGCTCGTCGACGCCGCGCACGCCGCGTTCGGCCGGCTGGACGCGGTGGTCGCCAACCACGCGCGCAGCTCGGGGCAGAACCTGGAGCAGCTCACCGCTGCGGAGATCGACCTGTCCTACGCGGTGAACACGCGCGCCACCCTGCTGCTCGTGCAGGCGTTCGCGGCCCGGCACGACGGCGAGCCGGGCGGGCGCGTCGTCGTCTTCACGTCGGGCCAGTACCGCGGGGCGATGCCGGACGAGCTGCCGTACATCGCGTCGAAGGCCGCCCTGCACGAGCTGACGGCCAGCCTGGCCGTGCACCTCATGCCCCGCGGGATCACGGTCAACTGCGTCAACCCCGGCCCGAACGACACCGGCTACGCCGACGACGCCACGCGAGCCGCCCTGAGCGCCCAGAGCCCCGGAGGCCGGTGGAGCACGCCGGCCGACACGGCCCGGCTGATCGCGTGGCTGCTCAGCGACGAGGCCGACTGGGTGACGGGCCAGACGATCGCGTCGGACGGCGGCTTCTCCTCGCTCTGAGCGCCTACGCTCCGCGGATGACCTCGTACGCCGTCGACCACCCGTGGCTCGCGGTCGGCATCCTCGTCGTCGTGCTCGTCGGGCTCGCGTGGCTGCTCCGGCCCCGCGGACCACGCCCGAGGGCGGGGGAGATCTGGTACGCCGAGGTGCCGTTCCAGGACGGGACCGGCAGCAAGGACCGGCCCGTGCTGGTGCTCGCGGCGGGCGGGCGATCGTACGAGGTCGCGCGGTTCACGTCCCAGGACAAGAGCAACCGGCGCGACCACGTCCACGTGCCGCAGGGCGTCTTCGATCAGCGCAAGGCCAGCTGGCTCGACCTGCGTCCGACCCGCCTGCCCCGGTCGGCGTTCCGTCGACGCACCGGGAACCCGGGTGGGGAGTTCGTCGACTGGTACCGCGAGGTGGCAGAGAAACGTGTGTGATCCGCACGAGCCGACGGCGTAGCGTCTGGCACTCGTGAGCGGGTTCGTCGACACGGTCGTGCCGCGCAGGCTGGGCACCGGGTTCCGGTGGCTGCTGGCCTCGTCGTGGAGCACCAACCTGGGCGACGGGATCGTCCTCGCGGCGGGACCGCTGCTGGTGGCCTCCCGGACCGACGACGCGTTCCTCGTGGCCCTGGCCGCGCTGCTGCAGTGGCTGCCGCCGCTCCTCTTCGGGCTGTGGGCCGGGGCGGTGACGGACCGGCTGGACCGGCGGCGGCTGGTGATCCTCGTCGACTCGCTGCGGACCCTGGTCCTGCTGCTGCTCGCCACCGCGGTCGCGGTCGACGTGGCGACCATCTGGCTCGTGCTCGTCGCCATGTTCCTGCTGGGCACCGCCGAGACGTTCGCCGACAACGCGTCGAGCACGCTGGTGCCGATGCTCGTGCAGCGCGACGACCTGGCGCTGGCCAACAGCCGGATCATGGCCGGGTTCGTCACCGTCAACCAGCTCGTCGGTCCGCCGCTGGGCGCGTTCCTGTTCGCGGTCGGGCACGCGTGGCCGTTCGCGACCGAGGCGGTGCTGGTCGCGGCGGGCGCGGTGCTGGTGTCCCGGGTGGCCCTGCCGCCGCACCGCGCGCAGGCGCACACGACGCACATCCGGCACGACATCGCCGAGGGCGTCCGCTGGGTCCGGCACCACGCGGCGGTGCGGACGCTGGTGCTGACCGTCCTCATCTTCAACGTCACGTTCGGTGCCGCGTGGTCGGTGCTGGTGCTCTACGCGCGCGAGCAGCTGGGTCTGGGCGCCATCGGGTTCGGGCTCATCACGACGGTCGGCGCGTTGGGCGGGCTCGTCGGCACCGTGTCCTACGGCTGGATCACGCGGCGGGTCAGCCTGGCGAACCTCATGCGGATCGGCCTGGTCATCGAGACCCTCACGCATCTCGCCCTCGCCCTCACGACGACCGCGTGGTTCGCGCTGGTCGTGTTCTTCGTCTTCGGCGCGCACGCGTTCGTGTGGGGGACGACGTCCGTGACGATCCGGCAGCGGGCGGTGCCGACGCAGCTGCAGGGGCGGGTGGGGAGCGTGAACCTGGTGGGGGTGTTCGGCGGGCTGGTGATCGGCGCCGGGATCGGCGGCCTGCTCGCGCAGCGCTACGGCGTGACGGCGCCGTTCTGGTTCGCGTTCGTCGGGTCGGCGGTCTTCGTGGTCCTCATCTGGCACCAGCTGCGGCACGTCGCGCACGCCGACGAGCAGGACGCCCCCGCAGCGGCTTGACGGCTGCATAGAAGAACTTCAATATAAGCGCGTGACGACGACTGCCATGGGCGCGCCCGCCGCCGAGGACGTCGCCCACGCCCTGCGCGCGCTCGCCGACCCGCTGCGCCTGCGCGCCCTCTCCCTCATCGCCGCCAGCCCGACCGGCGAGGCGTGCGTCCTCGACATCAGCGAGCTGACGGCCGTGTCGCAGCCCACCGTGTCGCACCACCTCAAGGTGCTCCGCGACGCCGGGATGGTCACGTCGGAGCGGCGCGGCACCTGGGTCTGGTACCAGCTCGCGCCGGAGCACCGGGACGCGGTCCGCGCGGTCCTGCAGGCGTTCGCCGCCGTCGACGCGCGTCCCACCGGGACCGTCCCGGACCTCGACCGCCACCTCGACCAGGTCGCCTCCGACCTCGCACCGCGGTACCCGACGATCGCCGCCGCCCGGGTACGCGACGTCGTCCGCGACTCCTCGACGGCACTCGCCCGGACCTCCGGGCTCGGCGTGGGGCTGGTCAACCTGACCGAGCGCTTCGCACGGCAGCGCCTCGACGACCTGGTCCGCATCGAGGGCGGCACGACCGTCCCCCGGGTCCTCTTCGTCTGCGTCGCCAACGCCGGCCGGTCGCAGCTGGCGGCCGCCCTGCTCCAGAGGTACGCGGGCGACACGGTCCTGGCCCGGTCGGCAGGATCAGCGCCCGCCCCGGCGATCCACACGCACGTCCGCCCGGAGCTCGAGGCGCTCGGGGCCGACGGGTTCCCCAAGCCGCTCACCGACGACGCCGTCCGCGCGGCCGACGTCGTCGTGACGATGGGCTGCGGCGACGTCTGCCCGGTCTACCCCGGCACCCGCTACGAGGACTGGGCGGTCGGCGACCCCGCGCTCGCCTCCCCCGACGGCGTCGCGGCGATCCGCGCCGACCTCGACACCCGCGTCCGCACCCTGCTCACCTCCCTCACCAGATCCGGAGCGTCATGACCAAGCCCAGCGTCCTGTTCGTCTGCGTCCACAACGCCGGCCGTTCCCAGATGGCCGCGGGGTTCCTCACCGCGCTGTCCGGCGGCGCGGTGGAGGTCCGCTCGGCCGGGTCGATGCCCGCCGAGCAGGTGAACCCCGTCGCGGTGGACGCCATGGCCGAGGTCGGTGTCGACATCCGTGCCGAGCAGCCGAAGGTGCTGACCACCGAGGCGGTGCAGGCGTCGGACGTCGTGGTCACCATGGGCTGCGGCGACGCGTGCCCGTACTTCCCCGGCAAGCGCTACGAGGACTGGGTGCTCGAGGACCCGGCGGGGCAGGGCATCGACTCGGTCCGCCCGATCCGCGACGAGATCCGCGGCCGGGTCCTCACCCTGCTCGGCGAGCTCGGGGTGGAGCCCGTCGGCGCGTGACCGCCCTCGTCCGCCGGCTGGGGGTCACCGACGCGGTCGTGGTCGGGCTCGGTGCGATGCTCGGCGCCGGCGTGTTCGCCGCGTTCGCGCCCGCCGCGCAGGCCGCGGGATCGGGTCTGCTCATCGGGCTCGGCATCGCGGCTGTCGTCGCATTCTGCAACGCCACGTCGTCGGCCCGGCTGGCCGCCCGGTACCCGGAGTCGGGCGGCACCTACGTGTACGCCGGTCGCCGGCTCGGACCGTTCTGGGGGTTCCAGGCGGGCTGGTCGTTCGTGGTCGGCAAGACCGCGAGCTGTGCGGCGATGGTGCTCACCTTCGCCTCTTACGCCGCGCCCGGGCACACCCGGCTGGTCGGCATCCTCGCGGTCGTCGCCATCACCGCGCTCAGCTACCGCGGTGTCCAGCGGTCGGCGCAGGTGAGCCGCGTCATCGTCGCCCTCACCCTCGCCACCCTGGCGGTCGTCGTCGGCGCGGCGCTGGCCGGCGGGACGGCGTCGGCCCAGAACCTGGCCGGGGTCGACGCGGGCGGCATCCTGCAGTCGGCCGGGCTGCTGTTCTTCGCGTTCGCGGGGTACGCCCGGATCGCGACGCTCGGCGAGGAGGTCGTCGACCCCCGCCGCACGATCCCCCGGGCGATCCCGCTCGCGCTCGGCATCGTGCTCGTCGTGTACCTCGTCGTCGCCGTCAGCGCGCTCCTTGCCGTCGGTCCCGACGGCCTCGCCGCCACGGCCGCCCCGCTGCGCGCGGTGGTCGAGGCGGGCTCGTGGGCGGCTATGGGTCCGGTGGTCCAGGTCGGCGCGGCGGTCGCGTCCCTGGGCGCGTTGCTGGCCCTCGTCCTCGGCGTCTCGCGCACGACCATGGCCATGGCACGGAACCGGGAGCTGCCTGGCGCCCTGGCAGCCGTCCACCCGAGGCACGGCGTGCCGTACCGCGCCGAGCTGGCCGTCGCGGCGGTGGTGGTCGTGCTCGTCGCGACCCTCGACGTGCGGGGGGCCATCGGGTTCTCGTCGTTCGGGGTGCTCACCTACTACGCGCTCACCAACGCCAGCGCGCTGCGCCTCCGGGCCGACGAGGGGCGGCCGCCCGTGTGGGTGGCGGTGCTGGGGCTCGTCGGGTGCGCGGTCCTCGCCGTGACCCTGCCGGTCGCGTCCGTCGTCGGTGGCGCGCTCGTGGCGCTGGTCGGCGCCGGGCTGTGGGCGGTGCGCCGAGGCTCCCGGCCCGACGGCGGCGCCGGTGGTCGTCCGGCGGGCGGCAGCCGGGACTAAGCCGGACGCTGCCGTCGTTGAGAGGACCGTGACCACCGACACCACCTGGACCGACCCCCGCGAGCAGCTCGAGGCCGTCGTGATGATGGCCAACGGGCGCCTGGCGCCGCGGTCGTTCGCGGACCGCGCGGCGGCCGAGGCCTGGGCGAAGCCGGAGCTGGGCGACCAGGTGCTCGAGCGCAACCTCGTCTGCTCCTGCGACAGCTGATCCCTACCCGCCGACGTGCGCGACGATCCGCTTGATCGTCTCCTCGTCGCGCAGGATCCGGCGGTGCCCGAGCCCGTCGCTGACCACCAGCTCCGCCCCGGGCCACGCGCGCGCGATGCGGGCGCCGTCGGCGTGGTCGGCCTCCTTGTCGTCCCGGTCGCTCAGCACCAGGGTGGTCGGCAGCGGCAGCCTGGTGTTGGCCGCCCGCGTCGGGATGTCGAGGTCCGCCAGCCGCCGCCCCGCGAGCGTCTGCATGCGCACCTCGAACCGGTGCCGCGTCCGGGCGCTGAAGCCGAGGGTGTGCGCGAAGCCCTCGATGTAGGTGGTCGGGTCCGCCAGCGGGGTGACCAGGACGAGGCGCTCCGTGGGCGTGCCGTCGAGGACCGCGAGCGCGCTCGCCGCGCCACCCATCGAGTGGCCGACGACGGCACGGGCCGGACCGTGCGCGTCGATCACGGTGCCGAGCGCCGTCATCATCTCGGGGAGGGTCGTGCGCCGGCCGCCGAGCTCGCCCGGGCCGGAGTCGCCGTGCGCGGGTGCGTCGTACGCGACGACCCGCAGGCCGGCGTCGACCAGGGGCTCGACGAGCGAGCGCAGCTGTCCGCGGTGGCCGCCCCAGCCGTGCACCAGGTAGACGGTCGGCCCGTCGCCCCAGACCTGGCCGGCGATCGGGCCGGTGCGGAACGCGGTGCCCCCGGGGATGGTCGACCGGTCCTTGGTGCGGGCAGGCGTGCACCACAGGCGCAGGGCCCCGCGGGCGACGAGCTCGGGGGCGATGCGGTCGAGCGCCCCGACCGCGGACCGGACGGCCGGCGGGACGGGCGGCAGCTGCGTACGAACGGTCGTGCTTTTTTCGGCCGACGAAGCGGTCATGGCAGGTTCCTCCAGGAAGGGGTCAGCTCAGGAGCGACTGCAGCAGCCGCTCGAACGCGTAGCGGGTGTGGGCCTCGGCGGCCGGATCACGCAGCAGCCGGTGCGCGTGGAAGTGGGCGAGCATCAGCCCGTGCAGGTCGTGCGCGAACTGCTCGGGCGCCAGGTCGTCGCGGAACGTCCCGTCCTTGGCCCCGGAGCGGTACATCTGCGCGAGCGAGTCCACCAGGTCCCAGTGGTCGCGGACCAGGAGGTCGCGGACCGGGCCGGGCTGGTCGTCGAACTCGGTGGCTGCCGAGACGAACAGGCAGCCCGCCGCGCCGGACGACGACGTGACGAGCCACCGCTCGAACAGGGTGCGGACGCGCTCCTCGCCCCGGGGAGCCGCCAGTGCCGGCCGGATCACCTGGGCGACGAAGTTCTCGCGCGCGCTGCCCAGGACCGCGAGCTGGAGCGCCTCCTTGGACCGGAAGTGCGCGTACAGACCGCTCTTCGACATCCCGCTGGCGCTGGCCAGGGTGCCGATGGTCAGACCGGCGACACCGAGCCGCCCGGCGATCTCGACCGCCTGGTCGATCACCGCCTGACGGGTGGCGTCACCTTTGCTCATGGGACATGACTACCATGAATAGCACGATCGTGCGCTAGACCGCCATGATCCCGACGCCGACTGCCGCAGCGCCCAGGCACAGCAACACGGAACCCACGGCGTTCACGGTCGCCCGGCGCAGGTCGCCGGCCTGGATCAGCCGCACGGTCTCCACCATCGCGGTCGAGAACGTCGTGAACCCGCCGCAGAATCCCGTGGCGCCCACCACCAACCATCGTGGGCCGAGCCCGTGGTAGAGGCTCGCGCCGGTCAGCAGGCCGATGAGGAGCGAGCCGCTCACGTTGACCACCAGGGTGGCCAGCGGGAAGACCCGCGTCCAGCGCGAGCGCACCGAGCCGTCGACGACGAACCGCGTCGCTGCACCTATCCCCCCGACCACGGAGACCAGCGAGACCAGGAGCAAGCTCACGGGGCCTCGTCCGGCAGCCGCAGCCGCTCGTGGCGCCAGCGGTGGTGCCGCGCGGCAAGGGCGACACCGGCCACGCACGCAAGAAGCCCCAGCACCACGCTCAGCGCCCCGTACACCAGAGCCAGGGTCACCTGACCGGCCGCGAGCAGGCGCTCCATCTCGATGGCCAGGCTGCTGAATGTCGTGAACCCCCCGAGCACCCCGGTCCCCGCACCCAGCCGGACCACGGTCCCCCGCCCGGACTCCTCGCCCCGGCGCAGCAGGGCCTCCAGCAGCGCGCCGAGCAGGAACGACCCCAGCAGGTTCTCGACGAACGTCGCCGTCGGCCAGCCGCTCGGTGCGGTGCCGACCGTCTGGGTCAGGGTCCAGCGCGCGGCCGTCCCCACGGCACCGCCGACCGCGACGACCGCGACCAGGCGCGGGTCGAGGTGCGGCGACCGGGTCACGGGTGGTCCTCCACGCAGAGGGGGACGATCGTCACGGGCACGGGTTGCGTGTGCGCCAGGCGGCCGGCCGTGGACCCACCGATGAGATGGTTCATCCAGCCGCCGATACCGGGTCGCCGACTGCCGAGGACGATCTGCAGGGCACCCGTCTCGCGCGCGACCCGGGCCAAGGCCCGTGACGCCTCGCCGACGGTGTAGACGAACCTCCACGGCACGTCCACGTCCCCGAGGTCCGTCGCCAGCTGCTCGCCCAGCGCCGTCTCCGCGACGCCGTCCCGCTCCCGGCTGTCGACGTGGTCGGGGTCCAACGGGGTGGTGACGAGCGTGCCGTCGGGCTCCTCGCCGACGAGGCTCCGCGCCGGGTCCGCCCAGACACAGACCAACGACGCCCGCATCGCGTGCGCCAGCGACGCGGCCCGGCGGACGACCGTCGGCGGCTGGTTCGGCAGGACACCGACGACGAGCGTCGGGGCACCCGGCTCCACGACGCCGTGCCACGGGTGCGGGGCGGAACGGGTCACCTGACGAGGCTACGCGGGAACACCAGGAAGGACGCTGAGGTTGGCCACCACCATGACCACTATCGGATTCATCGGTGCAGGCCACATCGGCGGCACCCTCGCGCAGCTCGCGATCGCCCAGGGCTACGACGTCGTCGTCAGCAACTCCCGCGGCCCGGAGACCCTGACCGACCTCGTGGAGCAGCTCGGCGACCGCGCGCGCGCCGCCACGGCCGCGGAGGCGGCCGCCGCGGGTGACGTGGTCGTCGTGACCATCCCGACGAAGGCGATCGGCGACGTGCCCGTCGAGCCCCTGGCCGGCAAGGTCGTCATCGACACCAACAACTACTACCCGCAGCGCGACGGCCAGATCGCCGCGCTCGACGACGAGTCGACCACCGTCTCCGAGCTCCTGCAGGCGCGCCTGCCGGAGTCGCACGTGGTCAAGGCGTTCAACCACATCTACTTCAGCGACCTCGCCAGCCAGGGCGTCCCCGCCGGCACCCCGGACCGGCGTGCGCTCGCCGTCGCGGGAGACTCGGACGAGGCTCGCGCCGCGGTGGCCGAGCTCATCGACGAGCTGGGCTTCGACACGGTCGACGTCGGCCCGCTCGCCGAGGGCTGGCGCTACCAGCGCGACACCGCGGCGTACGTCGAGAGGTTCGACGCCGACGGTCTGCGTGACGCGCTGGCGAAGGCCGTGCGCTACCGCGACATGTGACGACGGGACGGCCTGCGCTCCCCTCCGGGCGCAGGCCGTCCGTCCGGTCACCGCCAGGAGTCGCGACGCGGGCCGGTGATACGTCATTTCCCCTCGCCCGGGGCAGCCTGCGGACGTAGCGTCCGGCTCATGGACCTCGCCCGGCAGGACACCCACCCGCGCCCCTCCCTGCGCCCAGGCGTCGCGCTGGTCCGGCGACCCTGATGGACCCCGCGGCCGTCCGGGCGTACTACGCCGCGAAGAGCCAGCACGAGCGCGACCGCCTGCTGTCCGCGGAGGGCCTCCTCGAGCGCGTGCTGACCACCCGGCTGCTGGAGCCCCACCTCGGCGAACCGGGTCGCGCGCTCGACCTCGGCGGCGGCACCGGGCCCTACTCGGTGTGGCTGGCCGAGCTCGGCTGGGACGTGACCCTGGCGGACCTCTCCCCCGAGCTGCTCGCCATCGCCGAGTCGTCCCTGCCGGCGGGGACCGTCCGCGAGGTCGTCGAGATCGACGCCCGGGACCTGTCCCGCTGGGGCGACGCGACGTTCGACGCCGTCCTCAGCCTCGGCCCGATGTACCACCTGACGACCGCACCCGACCGTGCGCGCGCCGCGACCGAGCTCGCCCGCGTGACCCGGCCCGGCGGGCTGGTCGCCGTCGCCCTCATGCCGCGGTACGTGTCCGTCCGCCGGCTCCTGTCGCTGCCCGACGAGCGGTGGCAGCTGGCCGACCCGGCCTTCCTGGACCGGTTGCTCGACGACGGCGTCCTCGAGAACGCCGTCCCGGACCGGTTCACGCACGTGTACGGCGTCGAGCCGGACGCCGTCGCACCGTTCTTCGAGTCGCACGGCTTCGCGACCGTCGCCCTGTCGTCGACGCACGGGTTCCTCACAGGCGTCGAGGACGGGTTCGAGGCGCTGCGGGTCGAGCACCCCTCCGCCTACGGCCGGCTGCTCGACCGGCTCGTCGCGACGGCGGCGGACCCCGGGGTGCTCGCCACCGCCGGGCACCTGCTCTACGTCGGGCGGCGGGCCTAGGACCCCACGAGCCCCGACTCGTAGGCCGCGATCACCAGCTGCACCCGGTCCCGGCAGCCCAGCTTGCGCAGCGCCTCCGACACGTGGGACTTCACCGTCGGCTCGGCGATCCACAGCTCCGCACCGATCTCCGCGTTCGACAGCCCTCGTGCCACCGCCCGCAGGATCTCGAGCTCGCGCGGCGTCAGGTCGTCGATGCCCTTCGTCCTCGTCGGCGCCGGGGACCGGGTGGTGAAGTCGTCGACCAGCCGACGCGTGACCGTCGGCCCGAGCAGCATCGAGCCCTCCGCGACCATCCGCACCGCCTCGACCAGCCGGTCCGCCGTCACGTCCTTGAGCAGGAAGCCGCTGGCGCCCGCACGCAGGGCGTCGTAGACGTACTCGTCCAGGTCGAAGGTGGTCAGGATGAGGACCCGGGTCGACGGGTGCTCCGCGCTGATCCGGGCCGTCGCCGCGATCCCGTCGAGGACCGGCATCCGCACGTCGACCACCGCGACGTCCGGCTGCGCCGTCGCGACCAGCCGGAGCAGGTCTCGCCCGTCCTTCGCGGCCCCCACCACGTCCAGGTCCGGCGCCGCGCCGATGATCGCGGCGAACCCCTGCAGCACGACGGGCTGGTCGTCCGCGACGACGACGCGCGTCACGCGGGCACCGCGACGTCCAGCACGAACTCCCCGTCGACGACCACGGCCGACATCGTGCCACCGAGCGCCTCGACGCGTTCGCGCATGCCGATGAGCCCGCGGCCAGGGTCCGCGCCGCCGTCCGCGGCGTTGGTCATCCGGAAGCCGACCGTCGTCCCCGTCTGCGTCCGCCGGACCGTGGCGAGGCTGCCGGCGGCGTGTCGGCGGGCGTTGGTCAGCCCTTCCTGCACCGCGCGGTAGAGCACGTACCCCGTGGCGGGCGGGATGTCGCGCCAGGCGCCCTCGAGCGTGATCGGCTGACCCGCCGCGACCGCGCTCGCCACCAGGTCGTCCACGTCGCACGCCGTCGGCTGCGGGGTGCGCTCGCTCTCGTCGGACGTGCGCTGCAGCACGACGAGCACCTGCCGCAGCTCGGTGAGGGCCTCCCGCGCGTCCTTCGCGATGTCGGCGAGGACCTCCCGGGCATCGTCGTTCAGGTCGGGGTGCAGGAACGGCGCCGACTCCGCGCGCACCGCGACGAGCGACACGTGGTGCGCGACGACGTCGTGCAGGTCCCGCGCGAGCCGGGCCCGCTCCCCGGCGAGGGACTCGACCTCGAGCGCGTGCCGCTCGGCTGCGTCGACACTCTCCTCCCGCAGCCGGGACCGCTGCACCGACCCGATGAGCGTGGCGACGCCGACGACGATCACGATCGCCAGGCAGTACGCGACGAACGCGTACACCTCGAAGTCGGCGCCGGTGCCCGACGTGACGGCTCCGATGGGCAGGAACGCCGGGATCTCGGTGCTGCAGTAGCCGAGTGCGACCAGGAAGGCGGCCCCCGCCGGGACGATCGCTCGCCGTGGTCCGTCGAGCGCCGCCAGGGCGGCGATGCCCAGGAGGCCCAGCCACCAGCCCCAGACGAACCCGCCGACCCAGGCGACGAACAGGAAGGGCAGGAACGCGAGCACGGTCGCCCAGACCGGCCAGCGCCGACCCAGGAGCACACCCGCCAGGACGCAGGCGCCGCCGACGACGGCGTACCCGTAGGGCGTGGGGCCGCTGCGGACGTACGCGTACCCGCCGTCCCCCAGGATCGTGAAGTTCTGCACCCCCGGCGTCAGGAGCAGCAAGGCCGCGATCACCGTCGCCACGGCGATCGACGGCACCCACTCCCGCCACGGGAACGTGGCCGTGGGCCGCCGGTCGGTGAGCACCGCTGTCGTCATGGCGTCATGGTGGCCTCCCGGTCGGCTCGGCCACCACAGCCGCGCGGCGGAGATCCAGGTCCTCCTCGCGTCGGCCATCTCCTGCACGCGGACGTACGGCTCGGCACGCACGCGGATCGCGCCTGGGCGCATGATGGACCCAGCCACCCGCACGTCCCCGAGGAGTCACCCGTGTCCCTGACCGTCCCCGCACTGCTCACCCCGTCCGCCGGCGCGCCGTTCGAGCGAGGCACCGTCGAGCGTCGCGAGCTGGGCGAGCACGACGTCCTGATCGACATCGCGTACGCCGGCATCTGCCACTCCGACATCCACCAGGCGCGCGAGGAGTGGGGCAAGGCGATCTTCCCGATGGTCCCCGGCCACGAGATCGCCGGCGTCATCTCCGCCGTCGGGTCCGGTGTCACCAAGCACGCCGTCGGCGACCGCGCGGGCGTCGGGTGCTTCGTCGACTCGTGCCGCGAGTGCGAGATGTGCCTGGCCGGCGAGGAGCAGTTCTGCCTGAAGGGCAACGTCGCCACCTACAACGGCAAGACGTACGACGGCACGCCCACCTACGGCGGGTACTCGACGCAGATCGTGGTCGACGAGAACTACGCGCTGCGCATCCCCGAGGGGATCTCGCTGGACGTCGCCGCACCGCTGCTGTGCGCCGGGATCACCCTCTACTCGCCCCTGCGGCACTGGGGTGCCGGACCCGGCAAGAAGGTCGCGATCGTCGGCATGGGCGGGCTCGGGCACATGGGGGTGCAGCTGGCCAGCGCGCTCGGCGCGGAGGTCACGGTGCTCAGCCAGTCGCTGTCCAAGCAGGAGGACGGCATGACGCTCGGCGCCGACCACTACTACGCGACCAGCGACCGGCAGACGTTCCGGGACCTGCGCCGGTCGTTCGACCTCATCATCAGCACCGTCGGCGCGGACATCGACGTCGATGCGTACCTCTCCCTGCTCCGGTTCGAGGGGTCGCTCGTGTTCGTCGGGCTGCCCGAGAACAAGCAGTCGTTCCGCGTCTTCTCGCTGACCGGTGCTCGTCGCAACCTGTCCGGGTCCAACATCGGCGGCATCCGCGAGACCCAGGAGATGCTCGACTTCTGTGCGGAGCACGGCATCGGCTCGGTCATCGAGACCATCACGGCCGACGACGTCGACAAGGCCTACGACCGCGTGGTCAACAGCGACGTCCGCTACCGCTTCGTCATCGACACGTCGACGATCCCGGCGAGCTGACCGGAGCCACCCTCGTCCACCGCCGGCGTGCGCCAGGCCGAGGTAGGCCGGCTCGACCCCGCCGAGCTCGTCAGTCCACGCCGAGCTCGTCTGTTGCAACGGACGAGCTCGGCCCTGGATGACGAGCTCGGCCGCACGTGACACGCGCGGACGTCCGTCGAGGCCGGCGAGCGCCTACGGTGAGGCCGTGGATCCCATCCAGAGCGTCGCCGACCAGCTGCAGGGGCGCGTGATCCTGTCGCAGGACTGGGTGCGGGTCAGCTTTCTGCACTGGCGGGTGGCGTCCGACCTCGTCGCGCCGCTGCTGCCGGCCGGGACGCGGCCCGACGAGCACGACGGCAGCTCGTGGGTCGGGCTCATCGCGTTCCGGATGGAGCGGTTCACGCTCGTCCCCGGGCCGGCGCTGCCGTACATCGGCGACTTCCCCGAGATCAACGTCCGGCTCTACACGGTCGACGACGAGGGCCGGCGCGGGGTGCTGTTCCGGTCGCTGGAGGCGTCCCGGGCGCTGACCGTGCTCGGCGCGCGCACCGTCATGAACGTGCCGTACCAGTGGGCGCGGATGACGATCCGCAAGACGGTCGACGCGATCGACTACCGCTCGACCCGGCTCACCGGGGAGCGGCCGTCGTCGCGGATCGTGGTCCGGCCGTCGGACGAGGTCGTGGTCGACGACCCGCTGGCCGACTTCCTCACCGCGCGCTGGGGCATGCACACCGTCATCGGTGGGCGGACGCGGTTCGTGCCCAACGAGCACGAGACCTGGCCGCTGCGCCGGGCGACCCTGGTGTCGCTGGACGACGAGCTCGTCGCCGCCGGTGGGCTGCCCGGGGTGTCGTCGCGACCGCCGGACTCGGTGCTGTACTCGCCGGGCGTGCACGCCCGGTTCGCCGTGCCGCTGCCGTAGACCGTCAGTCGGTCGCGGCCAGCGCCTCGCGCAGGACCTGGATCGCCTTGGGTCCGACGCCGTGCAGCGCCAGGAGCGCGTCGAGGTCCGCGTCGCGCACGTCGTCGAGCGTCGTGATCCCGACCAGCGCCAGCGCGCGGGTGGCCGGCGCACCGATGCCTCGGGGCAGCGGGGTGGGTGTCGTCGAGTCGGCCATGGGCCGAGAGTCTGGCACCCCTCAGCGGGGACGACGAGGCACCCCGCAGCGGGGTGCCTCGTCGGAGAGCCGGAGGTCAGGCCTCCGGGGTGGGCTGGGCGTCGCCCGCCAGGATCAGGTAGAGATCCCGGCGCGCCCGGTCGAGGACCTCGAGCGCCTGGGTGGCCTGCTCGTCGGTGCCGGTGCGGGCAACCTGGTGGGCCGCCGCACCGAGCGCCTCCATGCCGCCGCGCAGCGCGCGACCCGGCGAGGTCGGCCGGTTCGCGGCGTCCTCCCACGGGCTGCCCAGCTGCTCGGCGTTCTGGGTGACGTAGGTGCCGCCCGCCTCGGTGAGCGTGGCCATCTTGCGGCCGGACTCGGACGTGATGGCGATGAGGCCCTCGTCCTCGAGGAGGTTGAGCGCCGGGTAGATGGCGCCAGGGCTGGGGCGCCACGTGCCACCCGACCGCTCACCGATCTGCTGGATCAGCTGGTAGCCGTGCATCGGCTCCTCGGCGAGCAGCAGCAGGATCGCGGCGCGGATGTCGCCGCGCCCGGCACGCCGGCCGGGACCGCGACCGCGGCCGCCGGGGCCGAAGCCCGGACCGCCGAAGCCAGGGCCACCGAAGCCGGTGCCCCCGAAGCCTCGCGGGCCTCCGGGTCCGAAGCCGCGGCGACCGTCGTGCTCGTGGTGCTCGTGCGGGAAGGCCCCGCGGGGCCCTCCGCGGCGCGGGTCGAAGCCCTCCTCGTAGGGGGCGCCGGGGAAGTCGCCGCGACGGCGGCGGGTGCGGCCGCGCTCGGCGGTCGGGTCGGTGGTGGTGGGGACGAAGGGGTGTCGGGGGTGTCGCATGGGATGTCTCCTGACGATGTGGGTCGCTCGGGCGGGGTCGCCCTGTCGCGGCGTCCGGGAGGTCGTGGGACCTCGACCGGATGACTCAAAGATATATCGCCGATCTATCTTTGACAATCCCTAGCGATACATCGGTATCAGAGCCGAGCCAGCACCGCCCCGCCGTGCACACCGAGCACCTGCCCGGTGGTCCAGCCGCCGTCCGGCGACGCCAGGTAGGCGACCGCGGCGGCCACCTCCTCGACCGTCCCCGGCCTGCCCATCGGCACCCGTGCCAGCCGGCGCGCGTACTCGGCGTCGTCGAGGCGGCCTGCCCAGAACTCCGTGTCCGGCACGAAGCCGGGCGCGACGGCGTTGACGGCGATCCCGTCGGCGGCCACCCGGGCAGCCACCCCCGTGACCCACGAGTTCACCGCCGCCTTCGCCGCGCCGTACGAACCCGCACCCCGCAGCGCGGCCACCGAGCTCATCGCGATGATCCGCCCGCCCGGCCGCGGCATGGCGGGCAGCAGCGCCTCCCCGAGCAGGACCGTGGTCAGCACGTTGAGCCGGAACTCGTCGACCCACAGGTCGGCCGTCGCCGCCAGGCTCTCGTCGCGAGCCTCCAGCGACCCGCCCGCGTTGAGCACCAGCACGTCGACCACGCCCAGCCGCTCCGCCAGCCCCGCCACCTCGTCAGGGTCCCGCAGGTCCGCGACCTCGACGCGCATCACCCCCGCGGCGGCCTCCTCGAGCACGTCGCGCCGCCGCCCGACGATCACCACGTCGTTCCCGTCGGCCAGCAGCCTGCGCGCCACCGCACGCCCGATGCCCGTCCCGCCACCCGTCACCACCGCAGTCGTCATCGGTCCACCGAAACACCGTCGTGCGACTCTGTCGATGGGGACGGGCGACGTGCGTCATGGGCACGACCGGCCCGTTCGCCGAGTCGACCGAGATCCTGGCCGGCCTCTACCGGATCGCGACCGACGACCTCGACGGGCTGACCGCGGTCGTCGGCGAGCTGGTCCGGGGCACCGGCGAGGTGGCCGAGATCCGCGAGGCGATCGCTCCCCCGGCGGGGCTCTAGGAGGTCATCTGCGCGAGCTGGATCAGGTTCCCGCACGTGTCGTCGATCGTCGCGACGATCACCGGACCCATGTCCGTCGGCGGCTGCACGAAGCGGACGCCTCGCGCGGTGAGCCGCTCGAACTCGGCCTGGAGGTCGTCGACCCCGAACGACGTCGCCGGGATGCCGTCCTCCACGAGCGCCGCCTTGAACGGCCCGACCGCAGGGTGACCGCTCGGCTCGAGCAGGAGCTCGACCCCGTCCGTGGCGGCCGGGGAGACGACGGTGAGCCAGCGGTCGTCGCCGCCGAGCGGGATGTCGTTCTTCACCTGGAACCCGAGGACGCCGGTGTAGAAGTCGAGGGCCTTGCTCTGGTCGTCGACGAACACGCTGGTCACGGTGATGCGGATCATGAGGACTCTCCTTCGTCGGGGACCGGCCAGCGCACGGCGATCTGCCGCAGCGGTCGGGTGTCGAGGTGGTGGAACTTGTAGCGGCCCTCCCGGCGGACGGTCACCAGGCCCGCTTCCTCGAGCACCTCGAGGTGCTGCGAGACCGCCTGCCGGGTGGATCCGAGCCCGTGCCGCATGGTCAGCCGGGTGCACAGCTCGAACAGCGACTGGCCGTCGCGGTCCTGGAGCTCGTCGAGGATCGCGCGACGCGTGGCGTCGGCGAGGGCCTTGAACACGTCGGCTGCCACCCGCCATGTATAGGCAAGTGCTCACTTGCATGTCAAGGGCTGTCGATTTCCGGGACCCTCGCGCGTCATCACCCCGACCGGGCACAGTGGAGAGATGAAGGAGATGACGACATGACCGACCGATGGACCATGCTGCTCTGGGGCGACGAGGGGTTCTGGGAGAACGCGTCGCCCGAGGTCCAGGAGCGCGCGATGAGCGAGCACGGGGCGTTCTCCGAGGCGTGCGAGGAGCGCGGCTACCGCATCCTCGGCGGCGAGGAGCTGGGCCTGTCGAAGAACGCCGTCACGGTGCAGCGCCCCGAGGGCGGTGACCTGACAGTGACGGAGGGCCCCTACGTGGAGCTGGCCGAGCACCTCGGCGGCTACTACGTGATCGAGACCGACGACGTCCAGGGTCTGGCCCGGCTCGCCGGCGAGCACCTGCTGACCGACGGCGGCGGCATCGAGCTGCGTCCCGTCGTGGTGCACGACGCATGAGCCTGCAGACGTTCGTCGTCCTCATGTACGCCGCCGAGGGTGACTGGGAGGCGGCCGACGAGGCGACGAAGGCCGAGTACTACCGCCAGCACGGCGACTACGACGACCAGGCCGCCGACTACGGCGTGACGTTCCTGGCGAGCGAGGCGCTCCAGTCGGTGACCACCGCGGTCACGCTGCGTCGCTCGGGCGACGACGCGGAGATCACCGAGGGCCCCTTCGCCGAGACCGCCGAGCAGCTCGGAGGCTTCTACCTGGTCACCGCGCCCAGCCGGGAGGCCGTGCTCAAGCACGCGATGCTGCTGCCGGAGTACACCATCGAGGTCCGCGAGATCGCGGAGATGTGAGTTGTCGATCCCGGTGCGCCGCGCACGTCATCGGGGCAGCGGGGCGCACCGGGCGTCCCTCGACCAGCAGGAGCTGACATGGCCGAGTTCACCGTGGTCCTCTACCGCGACGACGCCCGCGACGAGGCACTCACCCCCGAGGAGCGCGAGCGCGCCTGGGCCGCCCACAGCGGCTTCCAGCAGCACTGCGCCGAGCAGGGCTGGGAGATCGTCACCACCCGGGCGCTCGGTGCGGCGTCCCGGGCGCGGGCGCTGCGGTCCGACGGGCGCGCCGGGGTCGTCGTCACCGACGGTCCCTACGCCGAGACCGCGGAGCAGGTGGCCGGGTTCTACCTGGTCGCCCGCACCTCGCTCGACGCCCTGACCGAGGCGGTGTCCGCGCTGGTGCTCAACGGCGAGTCCGTCGAGATCCGGCCCACCGTGCGCTTCGTCGACGGCGTCCCCGTCGACGGTGACCACGCGCTGACCGCGTCATGAGGTTCGTCGTCCTGGCGTTCGGGTCGGCGGCCCTGCCCGACGGCGTCACGCTGGGCTCCGTGGACACCGCGACGTCGGTGCAGGACCGCGTCCTGCGGGACGGGCCGTTCGCGGGGCCGGCCTCCGCGCTGACCGGGATCCGGGTGCTCGACGAGCCGGACCTGGACGCCGTGCTCGACGGGCTGCCCGCCGCCGGGACCTTCGAGGTGCGCCCCGTCGGCTGAACTGTCCGATCCCTGTCCAGGGGCGCGGCGCGTCCGCTACCTTCGACGCCACCGGCATCGTCGCGGGAGGGGGCTGCGTGACGCGGATCGTCGAGATCAGTGCTGAGGGTGTGGCCGGGGTGCGGGCGGACCTGGTCGCGACCCGGGACGCGTTGGACGGGTTCGGCCCGCTACGGCACCGGGCAGTGGCGTTGGGGGTGTCCACGTCCGGGTTCGACGAGGCCCTCGGGATCGCCGACCGGCTCGGCACCAACGTCCTGCCCGTGGTGGACACCCACCTGAACCGGGCCCGCACGTTGGCCGACCTGCGCTACGGCGGCACCCTGGGCCCGGTCATCCCCGTCGTGGACGACGACCCCGACCCGTTCACCCCGATCCCCCTCTACAACCAGACCCCGCTGGCCACCGGCGGCACCGTCCTTGCCTGGGGACCCGAACCCGCCGAAGAACACGAAGCCGACCAGGCCGACACCGAAGAATCCCAAGGCATCGGCGGGTGGTTCTCCGACCGATGGGACGACGTCACCGACACCGTGGATGCCGGCACCGACTGGGTCGCCTCCACCGCCGCCGACGCCTGGGACACCATCACCGACGCCGGCACCGCGATCAGCGACTGGTGGGAGTCGACCACCGCCGACCTGGGCGGCTGGATCGACCAGAACCTCGACGGCCTCCGGGACTGGATCGGCG
>NZ_BJUB01000016.1 GCF_007989805.1 Cellulomonas xylanilytica | reverse complement strand
CGGCCTCGACCAGCCGGTCGGGCCGCGGGCTCACCACGCCCGCCTCGGGTGGGACCGCCTGCGGCGCGGCCGTCGACGCCACGGCCAGGACCGGCATCCCGAGGGTCATCGCCTCGATCAGGGACAGGCCGAGGCTGGTCCACCGGTAGGGGTGCAGGTAGGCGCGCGCACCGGCGAGCTCCGCGTGCAGCTGGTGCTGCGGGACGTCGGCGTGCAGGTGCGGGGCCAGGTCCGGCGCGTGCTCGGCGAGCCCGCCGACGCCCATGCCGTACACCTCCACCGGCACGCGCGCGGCCGCCGCGAGCAGCACGTCCGTGCCCGCCACGCGCCAGCGGCGCACCGGCTCGTTGACGACCGCCGCGATCCGCTCCCGCTCCCCGGTGTACCGGTACCCCGGGTCGGGGATGCCGTGGTCGACCACCGTCGTCGGCGCCCGGCCGCTGTCCCACATGAGGGCGTTGAAGTCGGAGACGTGCGCGACGAGGATGTCGGACCGGTCGGCCAGCAGGTGCGGCGTGGCCGCGGCCGGGCCGGCCGGGGTGTTGTGCTCGACGTAGACGGCCGGCACGTCGACGCCGGGTCGCAGGCCGGTCCACCGCTCGACGAGCTCCAGGTCCCGGGGCCGCTGGAGCACCACGACGTCGACCGCCTCGTCGCGCAGGCCGTCCAGGGGGACCTCGCGCGCGGACGCCGGCCAGTCCCACGTCCGGGCCCGACCCAGACCGTCGGGCGACCGCTCTGCGTCCACGGGCACGAGGTAGTCGTCGGGGCCCTGGACGAAGGAGGTCATCCACGAGCCGTGCACGTGCCAGACCAGGACCCTCATGCGACGACCTCCTGTCGTGCGGCGCGGGCCAGCGCGTCCACCGCCGCCACGACCTGCTCGGTGGTCACGGACGTGAGGCAGGGGTGGCCGGCGACGGGGCAGGTCCGGGCGCGGGTGCCGGCGCAGGCGGCGCCCTGGTCACCGAGCACGATGCTCGGTACGCCGTACGGCGCCCAGCGGTCGGCGGGCACGACGGGGGAGAACAGCGAGACGACCGGCGTCCCGACCGCCGCCGCGAGGTGCGCGGGGCCCGTGTTCCCGACCACGACCGCGTCGGCAGCGGCCAGCACGCCCGCCAGCTCGGGCAGGGTGGTGCGGCCGCCGAGGTCCACACCTGCCTCACCGGCGACGTCGGCCGTCAGGCTGCGGTCGGCCGGCCCGCCGGTGACGAGCACCGTCCTCCCGCTCTCGGCGAGGCTCTCGACGAGCGCCCGGGCCTGGGCCGGTGCCGGGGCGCGCGCCGGCACGGAGGCCGACGGGTGCACCACGACGTAGCCCGAGGAGGGGGCGAGGTGGGCGACGTCGGGCAGCGGGTGGCGCACCGCGAGACGCCCGTCGTCGCCCGGGGGCAGCGAGCCGCCCGCGGCCGCGGCGAGGTCGAGCGCCGCCTCCACCTCGTGCAGCCCGTCGGGCCGCCGGTGCCGGACGTCGAGCAGCGTGCCGGGGTAGTCCTCGCTGGTGGCGGCCACGTACGGGACCCCGGCGAGCCGCAGGACGAGCGCCATGGGCAGCGGGCTCTGGTGGAACGACGTGAAGACGACCGCCCGCGCGTACCGTCCGGCGGCGATCCGGTGCACGAGGTCCTGGACCGCGGCCGCGTCGACCGGCGCGGGGGACAGGCCGCTCCACGGCGGGTCGAAGAGCAGCGTCGACCGCACGGCGGGCAGCAGGTCCGCCGCGTGCCGCCCGGCCGGTGACACGAGCAGGTCCACGGGTCCCAGCCGCCCGAGCGCCCGGATCGCGGGACCGGTGAGCAGCACGTCGCCGTCCGAGTCGAGCCGGACCGCCAGCACGGCGCTCATCGGGCAGGCCCCGAGCCGGGGACGAGCATCGAGACGGCCTCCTTGAGGTTCGCGGCGACGTGCTCGGCGGAACGCACCTCGTCCGCACGCGTCGCGGTGGTCGGCACGAGGACGGCCCCGGCGCCCGCGGACCGCGCGGCCTCGACGTCCGCACCGATGTCGCCGACGACGGCGCACTCCCACGGCGCGAGCCCGAGCTCGTGCGCGGCGCGCAGGACCATCCCGCCCGCCGGCTTGCGGCACGGGCACGTCGACTCCGGGCCGTGCGGGCACACCTGCACGGTGTCGAACGGACCGAGCAGCTCGGCGACCCGTCCGTTCACGGCGTCGACCTGCGCCCTGCTGAGCAGCCCGCGGGCCACCCCGGACTGGTTGGTCACGAGACCGACGGCGATCCCGGCGGCACGCAGCTGCGCGATCGCCTCGTCGGCACCGGGCACGAGGTCGACCCGCCCCGGGTCACCGTTGTACGGCACGTCGTGGACGAGGGTGCCGTCGCGGTCGAACAGCACCGCGCGGGCGGCGGGCCGCCACGGCGTCGCGCGCGGGTGGGCCAGCGTCCCGCGGAGGCGGTGCCGCACGGCCGCGAACGGGATCACCGCGCTGGTCCACGCCATCCGGCGCCACTCCTGCGCCGCGCCGGGCTCGCCGGGCCGCGGACCGGGGCTGAGCCGGACCCGCGCGAAGTCGCCGGTGAGCAGCACCCACGCACCGGCCGCGGCAGCGGCCGTCCGCCGCCGGCCCGACGCGGCGGCGACGACCGCGCCGGCGGCCGCTGCGACGGTCAGGACGTGCCAGGGGAAGCGGCCGCGACCGGTCCCCGCCAGCTCGCGCCAGTGGCGGCCGTGCAGGGCACGCATCAGCGCGTCGTCGGCCGCACCCGCCTGGACGCGGACGCTGACCCGGTCGTCGGCAGGGCGCACCGGGTGGTGCGTGGTCCGGGAGCCGCGCTCCAGCCGCCAGCCCGCCTGCCGGAGCCGCAGGGCCAGGTCGGCGTCCTCGCGGTAGGCGCGGGGGAAGCGCTCGTCGAAGCCCTGCACCTGCTCGAGCGCCACGCGACGGAACGCCATGTCCGCGGTGGCCCACCGGGCGTGCTCGAGCCCCGCGGTGCTGCGCTCCCAGTCGGTCGGGCGCCGGTCGGCGGGCAGCGGCACGTGGAGCCGGGCCTGCGTGCCGGCGACGTCCGGCCCGGCGGCGCGCAAGTCTGCGGCGAACGCGCGGCCCCAGCCGGGCGGCAGCACCACGTCGTCGTCGAGGAACGCGACCCACTCCTGCGCGGTCGAACGCCAGCCCGCGTTCCGCGCGGCCGCCGGGCCGCGGCCACCCGTGCGCACCACGCGGCTCGGCCAGGGCAGGTCGGGCAGGACCAGCGGGAGCGTGGACGTCAGGGGCCGGTCGTCGCAGACGACGACCGACGACGGTCCAGGCTCGGCGTCCGTCCAGTCCTGGTCCACCAGGCTGGCCAGCAGGACGTCGAGGGACGGCCGGCCCACGGTGGGCACGACCACCGACCACGTGCGGGCGTCGGCCATCAGGTCGCCGCCCGGAACAGCTCCGCCCGCCGCACCAGGTGCGGGCCGAGCACGAGCAGGTCGACCGGCGCCGAGCCGAAGAGCTCGAGGGCGTCCCGCGGGTCGTCGACCATCGGCCGCCCGGCGGTGTTCAGGCTCGTGTTGATGACGACCGGCAGGCCCGTGCGGTCGCGGAACGCCTCGATCGTGGCGCCGAGCCGCGGCTGCGTCCGCGGGTCGACCGTCTGGATGCGGGCGGTCCCGTCGACGTGCACAGCCGCGGGGATGCGGTCGCGCCAGCCCGGGTCCACCTGGTGGACGAAGAGCATGTAGGGGCTCGGCACCGGACCGCCGGAGAAGAGCTCGTCGGCCTGGTCCAGCAGCACCATCGGCGCGACCGGGCGGAACTGCTCGCGGCCCTTGACGTCGTTGAGCCGCTCGAGGTTCTCGGCGTGGCCGGGGTGCGCGAGCAGCGAGCGGTGCCCCAGGGCGCGCGGGCCGAACTCGCTGCGCCCGTCGAACCAGGCGACGACGCCGTCGGCGGCCAGCACGTCGGCCACCTCGCTGCCGAGGTCGGCCGGGGTGCTGAACGGCACGGCCGCCGAACGGAGCCAGTCGGCGAGCGCGTCGTCGGTCCACTGCCGGCCGAGCGCCGCGCCGGGCATGGGCTGAGGCGTGTCCCCGAGCTCCGCCGCGAGCTGCATGGCGGCACCCAGCGACGTCCCGGCGTCGCCGGCGGCGGGCTGCACCCAGACCTCGTCGAACCCGCTCTCGCGCCAGATCCTCGAGTTGGCCACGCAGTTGAGCGCGATCCCGCCCGCCATGGTCAGCACCCGGTCGCCGGTGCGGTCGTGCAGCCAGCGGGCCAGCTCGACGAGCACCTCCTCGAGCCGCGCCTGCACCGAGCACGCGAGGTCGGCGTGCTCGCCGCCCCAGGTGCCGTCGTCGACCCGCGCCGGTGCCCAGCGGGACCAGTCGGGTGCCTCGGCCACGAAGCCGCCGTCACCGGTGGTGTAGAGGACCGAGCGCAGGTCGTCGAGGAACGCGGGCGTCCCGTAAGACGCGAGCGCCATGACCTTGTACTCGTCGCTGGACCGCAGGAAGCCGAGGTGCTCCGTGAGGGACTCGTACACCAGCCCCAACGAGCTCGGCAGCTCCTGGGTGGCGAGGACGTCGAGGTGCCCGCCGGTGTAGCGGCCGGCCAGGTGCGAGGCGCGCTCACCGCGCCCGTCGAGGACGAGGACGCTGCTCTCCTCGAAGGGCGAGGCGAGCGCCGCGGACGCCGCGTGGGCCACGTGGTGGGGCACGTACCGCACGATCGACGGGTCGATGCCGGGCAGCGCGCTGGCGAGGAACCCGGGCACGCGCTCGGCGTAGGTGGTCCGCAGGTGGTCCCACGGGTCGTCGAGCCCGAGGTCCTCCGCGTTCTTCGCCAGCGCCGGGTCCCAGCCGTACGCCACGGCGTCGAGGTCCTGCGGGCGCAGGCCGGCCTCGGCCAGGCACCAGCGCATCGACAGCTCGGGCAGCTCCCAGGCCGAGAACGGGACGGGTCGCTTGCCGTGCTTGCGGCGGCTGAACCGCTCCTCCTCGGCGGCGGCGACGACGTGCCCGTCGACGACCAGCGCGGCGGACGGGTCGTGGTAGATCGCGTTGATGCCCAGGACGCGCATGAGTGGCAGGCCTCTCATCGGTGGTCCAGAGTCGTGCGAAGTTCTGCACACGATGAGTGGTGCTGTTTTCTCGGCGGCTTCTGCCCGCCACTGTGAAGCACTTCTCCGAGAGCCGCACCTTGAACCGCTTCTCCCCGAGATCGGAGCCGTCCCATGACCCTCACCCCGTCGCGTCCCGTGGCCGACTCCCGCGAGCGCACGTCCGCGGACCGGCTCGCGGACCACTACGTCGCAGGTCAGGTGGTCCCGGCCGAGGGTGACCGGACCCTCCGGCGACGCGATCCGCTCACCGGGAGCGACGCGCTGGTCCTCGTCCCGGCGACGCCGGCCGAGGTCGAGCAGGCGGTCGCCGCGGCCGTCGCCGCGCGCGCGTCGTGGCGCCGCACGCCGGCCGCGACGAGGGCGGCCGCCCTGCGCGATGCGGCCGCTGCCGTGCGCGCGCAGGCCGAGGAGCTGGGCGCCGAGCTGTGCCGCAGCACCGGGCGGCTGCTGTCGCAGTCCGTCGGGTCGGCGAACGTCGCCGCGGACCTGCTCGAGGAGGCGGCGACCGCGGGTCTGGGGGAGGCCGGCCGGGTGCTGAGCGGGGGACTGTCCGCCCTCGACGTCGTCCGACGCGAGCCGCACGGGGTGGTCGCCGTCATCACGCCGTGGAACGACCCGTACCCCGCCGCGGCCGGGCTGCTCGCGGCCGCCCTGGTCACGGGCAACACCGTCGTGCACAAGCCGTCCGAGCGCAGCGCCGTGCCCGGCTGGCACCTCGCGCGCCTCGTCGCGCAGCACCTGCCGGCCGGGGTCCTCAACGTGGTCAACGGTGACGGCCAGACGGGGGAGTCGCTCGTCGCCGACCCGCGCGTGGCCCTCGTCGCCCAGGTCGGCAGCACCGCGACCGGCCGGCGGATCGCGGCCGTCGCCGGCGCGCGAGGTGCGCGGGTGCTCCGGGAGAACGGGGGCAAGGACCCCCTGCTGGTGGACGCCGGGGTCGACCCGGTGTGGGCCGCCCGGCAGATCGCCACCGGGGCGTTCACCAACACCGGCCAGCTGTGCACGTCCGTCGAGCGCGTCTACCTGCACGAGGGCGTCGCGGACGCCGTGCTCGCCGAGCTCGTGGACGTCTGCGCCGCCCTGCGCGTGGGGGACCCGAGCGAGGACTCCACCGAACTGGGACCCCTCGTCGACGAGGAGCAGCTCGCCGTCGTGGAGCGGCACGTCGACCGTGCCGTCGCCCTGGGCGCCCGGGTGCTGGCCGGCGGTGGACGGCTCGACGGGCCGGGGTCGTTCTACCCGCCCACGGTCCTCGACGGCTGCACGCCGGACATGGAGGTCATGTCCGAGGAGACGTTCGGACCGGTCGCCGCGGTGACGCGGGTCCCGGACTTCTCGACCGGCCTCGAGCTGGCCGGCACGGGCCGGTACGGTCTGGCGGCCACCGTCCTGACGCCCAGCCTCGACCACGCCCTGCGCGCCGCCGACGAGCTCGAGGTGGGCACGGTCAAGGTCAACGCCGTCTTCGGGGGAGCCCCCGGCGGGTCAGCCGAACCGCGCCGGGACAGCGGCGCGGGTGCCGGCTACGGGCCCGACCTGCTCGACGCGATGACCGTGCTCAAGGCCGTGCACCTCGAGGGCGTCCCGCCGACGCGCGACTGAGCGCGCCGGTCAGCCGGCGTCGGAGCGCTCGTCGTCCTGCGAGGCGTCGGCGCCGGTCTTGGCGGGGTCGAGCTCGTTCTCGTCGGGGCCGGTGCCCTGCGCGCCGGGCGGGTCCGGCTGCTTCTTGTCGTCCATCGGTGCCTCCTCGGTGCGGTGGCTCAGGTTGCCGGGTACTGCTCGCGCGCCAGGAGGCGGGCGAGGTGGACGGTGTTCGCGGCCAGGGTGGCCGTCGTCGTGGCGACCGTCTCCGGCGTCTCGTCGAGGTCCTGGTAGTCGGTGCCCTCCATCGCCGCGCCGACCCAGTAGGTGACGGCGCCGGCCGCGAGGCTGAAGCCCACGTCGTTGAGCGCCTGGAACAGCTCGGCGCTGACGTGGTGGGCACCGTCCTCGTTGCCGACGACCGCGACCGCGGCGACCTTGCCGTACGTGAGCAGCCTGCCCTGGTCGTCCTTCTCGCTGAGCTCCGCGTCGAGCCGTTCCAGCGCCCGCTTGGTCACGCTGGAGGGCTGGCCCAGCCAGATCGGGGTGGCGACGACGAGGATGTCGGCGGCGAGGATCTGCTCGCGGATCCCGGGCCAGGCGTCGCCCTCGCCCATGTCCACCTGCACGCCCGGGCGCACGTCGTGGTCGACGAGGCGGACGACGGTGCCGGTCACGCCGTGGCCCGCGAGGGCGGCCAGCACCTGCCGCGCGAGCTTCTCGCTGCTGGACGGGGCGGGCGACGGCGTCAGGGTGCCGACGAGGACGACGGCGGTCAGGTCGGTGGTGGTCTCTGCGCTGATCGTCATCGATGCATCGTGCGACGACGCCGGGAGTCCCGCGACCGGAGGCTTCCCGACAGGCGGGTCCCGGCGGCCCGGCCTACGGTCGCAGGACGAGACCACGGAGGTGCCGCATGACCAGCACGACCCCTGACCCCGGCCCGGTGCCGGACGACCCGGACGCCACCGACATCCCCAGCAGCCGGGAGCCGGCGCCCGACGCGGTCGTCCCCGGCGAGGACGACCGCGACCCCGGCGACGGCGCCGTCGGGTCGATCGAGCCGCCGGACTGAGGCGTCAGTGCGCGCCCGTGGCGCGGGCGGCCTGCACGGCTGAGGCGACCCCCGCGGTCCACGGCTCGCCGTGCCCGGGCAGGACGGTCGTGGCGCCGGTCGCGGCGAGGGCGTCGAGCGAAGCCAGCGCCTGGGTGCTGTCGGCTGTCGCGGCGCCCGCCACGATCTGAGGCCCGGTATCGCCGGTGTACGGGTCGAGCGTGACCAGCGCGTCGCCGCTCAGCACGGCGTCCCGGCCGAGCAGGTGCAGCGCGCAGTGCCCCGCGGTGTGCCCCGGGGTCGGCACGACGACGGGGGAGCCGGGCGCGTCCGGCAGGTCTCCTGCGCGCAGCGCGTGCATGCCCCGGACCCCCGGCACGCGCAACGCTCCCGCCCGCGTCATCGAGGCGAGGATCCGCACCGCGCGGGGGTGCCGGATCGGGTAGAGGGCGCGTGGGTTCTCGTGCGCGTAGCGGTAGGGGTGCTCCGCGATGAAGAAGTCCTCCTCGTGCGCCCACACGGGGACACGCAGCCGGTCCTGGGCGCGCGCCGCGAACCCGGTGTGGTCGAAGTGCGCGTGCGTGAGCACGAGCCCGGTCACGTCGTCCGGCCCCAGGGCGTGTTCGCGCAGCGCGTCGGCGAGCATCGGCCACATCGCCGGCAGGCCCGCGTCGACGAGCAGCACCCGGCCGTCGTCCTCGACGAGGTAGCAGCTCACGTAGGCGTGGGCGAGCCGGTAGACGCGGTCGGCGACCTCGGAGGTGATCATCGGTGGGCTCCCGTGCGGCTGGTTCGTCGCCGCACCCCTCCGGACGGGTCACCGACGATCATCACCCGCGGCCGGTCGGGCCTCAACCGCTGCGCCGTCGTCCTGCGGCTCCGTGGACTCTGGTGCCGGGCCGATCGCCAGCGCCGCGTGCACGAGCGCGAGGTGCGTGAGTGCCTGGGGCAGGTTGCCCAGGAACTCGTGGTCCTGGGCGTCGATCATCTCCGACCAGATCCCGACGTCGCCGGCCAGCTCGAGCAGCTGGTCCATCCACGCCTGCGCCTCGTCGCGGCGCCCGAGCGCGGCGAGCGCGCGCACGCCCCAGAACGCGCACGCGACGAACGGCGCCTCCTCGTCCTGCATGCCGGAGTACCGGTAGAGGAGGGGGCCGTCGCCGAGCTCCTCGCGGATCGCCGCGACCGTCGAGAGCACCCGGTCCGGGGTGTCGAACCCGCTGTCCGCGTGCAGCAGGACGGAGGTGTCGAGCGCGTCCGCACCGGGGTACATCACGTAGGCCTGCTTGTCCGGTGACCAGCAGTGCTCGCGTACCCACGCCGCGATGCGCTCGGCCTCGACAGCCCACCGCTGCGTCGTGCCAGGGATCTGCCCCAGCTCCGCGAGGTGCGTCGCGCACAGCAGCGCGTGGCGGCACCCCAGGGCCGAGGAGGTGTGGTGCTGCTGCTCCGTCAGCTCCCACATGCCCGCGTCCCGGCGGTGCCACGCGTCGCACGCCGCGTCCGCGAGGGACGCGAGCAGGCGGCCCGTCTCGGCGTCGAGCAGGTTCCCCGCGTCGACGTACGTCCGCACCACGCCCAGGACGTCGCCGTACACGCCGAGCTGCAGCTGGCCGGCTGCCCGGTTGCCGTCGACGACCGGCCCGATCCCGCGCCACCCGGGGGCGTCCAGGGTCTCGACGTCCCCGGGCAGGCTGCCGTCGAGCCCGTAGAAGACGCAGAGCGGGGCGCGCTTCAGAGTGGCGAGCACCCAGCTGATCGCCGCGTGCGGCTCCTCGCGCAGGCCGAACCGCAGGAGCGCGTCGACGGAGTACGCGGCGTCGCGCACCCACGCGTAGCGGTAGTCCCAGTTCTTCCCTCCGGCTCGGCTCTCCGGCAGCGACGTCGTCCCCGCGGCCGCGATCGCACCCGTCGGCGCGTGCAGGAGGAGCTTGAGCGCCAGGGCGCTGCGCTGCACCGCCTTGCCGTACGGGCCGTCGTAGTGGAACTCCTGCGTCCAGGCCAGCCAGTTCGCGATCGTCCGGTCCACCCGGTCGTCGACGTCGGCCGGGTCGGGCACCTGCACCGGCTCACCGCCCGTGCCGGCCAGGCCCACCAGGTGGCGGGACGCGGGACCGGTGGTGAAGACGCCCGCCACCTCGCGCTCGTCGGCGTGCACCGACATGTCACCGAGGAGCCGCAGCGCCAGCGATGCGCCGCCGACCGTGAGCACGTGCCCCCGGTCCGTGCTCGCCACCCACGGCGACGCCGTGCCCAGCGCCGTCCCCGGGACGACCCGCCACGCCATCCGCACGGTCCCGGCCAGCCCGTCGACGCGTCGCGCCAGCTCGCTCCACGGCAGCCGCCCGGCGACCCCGGTGTTCAGCGCGTCGGTGACGCGGACCGTGCCCGTCGCCGTCACGAAGGTCGTGGCGAGCACGTTGGTCCCGACGACGTACTCGCGGCGGACCCGGAAGCGGTCCGTCGGAGCCAGCTCCACGCAGCCGCCCGACGGCGCGTCCAGCAGCGCGCAGAACGCCGGGGTCGCATCGAGGTCCGGGACGGGGAACCAGTCGATCCGGCCGTCGTCCGCCACGAGCGCGAGGGTCCGGCCGTCGCCGATCGCCGCGTACGCGCGCAGGGGCGCGTACCCGCCGGTCCGGGTGCACGGATCACGCAGGCGGTCCGACGACCGGTGGCCGGAGCCGTCGGTGCGGTGCTCGCGGCCGCCGTCCATGCCGAAGGTCGCGGGTGCGCTGCCGGTCATCTGGCGTGTCTACCCCGCCCCCCGCCGGTCGGCATCCCGGACGGGACGGCGCAGCGCGGGACGGACCGGCGGGTCAGGGCCGGTCGCCGAGACCCTGCAGGACGGCAGCAGCGACCTCCGGGAGGCTGACGTTGCGGGTGCCGGCGGCGCTGCGCAGGATCGTCAGCGCCTCCTCCGCGGAGCACCCCTGCGTCGCCATGATCGCGCCGATCGCCTGGTCGATCGCGGCCTGCGCTGCCAGCGCGCGCTGGAACATCTCCAGCTTGGTCTCGAGGTCCGCGACGTCCAGGACCAGGCTCATCACGAGCCCGACCTGCTGCGCGTACATGTCCGCCCGCACGATCGTGTCGCGGTCCCACGGGTCGACGAGCTCGGAGTAGACGTTGAAGGCGATCTCCGCGCCGGCCCCGGCGTACGCCGGGAACGCGGCGGCGGACCGGAAGCCGGCGTCGAGCGAGGCGCGCACCCACGCCGGCCAGCTCTCCTCCGCCTCGAGGTCGGGGACCAGGACGACCCGCAGCTGGTCCATCGCCTCGATGCACCCGCCCTCGAGGTCACGGTTCTCCACGTCGTCGCAGTGGCCGGCGCGCTCGCTGCTGCTGGCGGAGCGCCGGTTCTGGCCGTCCCGACGCAACGAGATGCTGCACTCGCTGCGCATGCCGAGGTGGCTCGCGGCGCGCAGCGCGAAGTCGCCGAGGCACCACTCCGCCAGGGCGTTCTCCGCCTGCACGCGGCCGCCGAGGCCGTCGTCACTGATCATCGTGGTCCCCACATCGCCGGCCCGGGTCGGCACTGCCCGTCCTGCGCGCTCGGCGACCCGGCACACCGGCGCACCTCCCACCATGGCACGGGTGGACGCAGAAGGAGCCGCCGCGGGACGACGGAAGTGCGTCAGCGCTCGTGCGCCTCGCCGACGACGCGGCGCGCGGTGGCGCCCAGCGTCGACCCCGTGTCGAGCACCCGCTGCAGCAGCCGGTCGTACGCCGTCGCCATGTCGACGCCCTCCCGCTCGGCGATCACGCCCTTGGCCTGCTCGATCGCGACCCGACCCTCGAGCGCGCTCCTGATGCGTCCGGCGAGCTCGTCCTCGCGCAGGAGCTGCGGCTGGGCCAGGGTGAGCGTGGCGACGTCGGCGAGGTTCTGACCCAGCAGCAGCGACGACTCGGCGAGCAGGACAGCCTGCTCGGAGAAGACGTTCAGCCCGCCGAGGGTGTGCCCGTGCCAGCTCATCGGGAACGCGTGCACCGAGGCGAAGCCGGCATCCACGATCGCGCGGCCCACGTCGGGCCACCGGGCGATGATCTCGGCGGCGCCCACGGCCACGACCGTCTCACCGGTGCGCACGGCGTCCACGCACGGTCCGGTGTCCTGCTGCGCCTGGTAGACCTCCAGCTCGCTCGCCCGGTGCGAGGTGGCGCTCAACGGCTCGAGGCCGTGCCCGCCGTTGTCGACCAGCAACGCGGCCGCGTCCGCGGGCAGCAGGCTCGCGCACTCGTGCACGATCTCGGCGAGGACGTCGCCCGTCTCGTGCTCACGCACCAGGGCGGCGAGCAGGTGGCCGAGTGCTTCTACCGGCTGGTGGTCGGTCACGTCGCACCCCCGAGGGTGTCGGTCTCCGTGCCGTCCGTCGACGCCAGGCCCGTCGAGGTGTGCGCGAAGGTGAGGCGACGGCCGGTCACGTCGGCAGCGATGGCGTCGACCGTCGTCGTCGAGGCGAAGGCGTGCGCGCGCAGGAGGGCGAGCGCGTCCTGCGTGGTGACGCCGAGCTGGGCGACGACCATGCCCGTGGCCTGGTGCACCCGCGCACGGTCCGACCACGACGCGAACGGCAGCGAGCCGTCCGGGCCGGTGTCGTCCAGCAGCGCGGCCCCGATCGCGTCGGCGAGGAGCTGGGCGTCCTCGAGGCTGTGCGCCAGCTCCCCGGTCCGCCGGTAGACCGTGATGACTCCGAAGGTCGGACCGCCGGGGTGCAGCGGGAAGGCCCAGACGGTGAGCGGACCGGTCAGGTCGTCGGCCAGGTGCGCGAACAGGGGGAACGCGTCGTCGAGCAGCCCGTCGACCTGAGTCACCACGACGCGACCTTCTTCGTAGGCCTGCTGCCCAGGCCCCTCGCCCAGGACGTCCTGCAGGTCCTCGAGCTGCGCCGAGACGCCGTTCGACGTCGCGAGCGTCAGGCGCTCCGTCGTCGTGGACGCGAGGGTGACCGCTCCACCGTCCGCACCGAGGACCTCCACGCACGCACGGCACAGCCGCACCGGGAGCGGCTCGTCCGGGGGAGCAGCGGCGACGACGCGGGCGAGGTGGGCGAGCACGGTGACCGGATCGCCCACGGGAACCTCCACCTGCTCCTGCACGTCGAGCCCGACCACGTGCAGGATCAGGGCGTCGTCCGGACCCCCGGCGGCCGCCTGGTGCCCGGCTCCTCTCATCGAGGCTAGCCCTCTGTCAGTGGTCCGGCACGTGGTCGACCGGTGCGCCGGTGCTTCGCCTCGCACATGGGGCCGTGTCGGCTTAGTGTCGAATCAGCGCATTCTCATCGGTCGGCCCGGTCACTGGCTTACCTGTCGAAGCCCGGCCCGGTTCAGCCCGGAGCCTTGCACGGGTGTCGACCACATGGCGACGCGTCCAGGAGGATCTTGTGACTACCTCGACACTCGTGATCGGTGCGTTCGGCTTCTCGTCGGCGAGCACCCGGTGGACCTGGTCCGACGCCATGTTCACGCTGCACGGCATGGCACCGGGGGACGTGGTTCCCACGCGGGCGCTGTTCCTGAGCCACGTCCATCCCGACGACCGGGAACGGGTCGGTGACGTGCTCGACGCCTGCACCCGCGACACCGAGCCGCACGCCTGCGACTACCGGCTCGTCGACCTGACCGGCGAGACGCGCGGCGTGATGCTGGCGCTGGCGCCCGCCGCGTCGGACGACGGCTCCTCCGCCGTGTCGGGGTTCGTCGTCGACGAATCCGTACGGCAGCGACGCGAGATCGCCGCCGGGGTCAACGCCGAGCTGCAGGTCGCCCTGGAGTCCCACGCGGCGATCGACCAGGCCAAGGGCATGCTGATGATGGTCTACGGCATCGACGGGGACGCGGCGTTCGAGATCCTGCGCTGGGCGTCCCAGCAGCGCAACGTCCGGCTGCGCGTGCTGGCCGAGAGGCTCGTGCACGCGGTGCGCTCCACCGGCGGCATGGGTCAGCGGACGCGCAACGCGGTCGACGAGCTCGTCGTCGCGTCCATGAGCGATGCCCCGCTGCCGGACCCCCGGCCCCAGCAGCACCGCCTGGAGGTGCGGGTCGACCACCGCGCCCCGATCCCGACGCTGCACGTGCACGGGCACGTCGACATCACCTCGATGGCGGAGCTCGCCGCGACGCTCGGGCGGCTCACGGCCTCGGGGCGCGACGAGCGCCGCGTCGTGGTGGACCTCGGCGGGGTCGAGGACGTCGGTGCGGTCGCCCGTGTCGTCCTGCAGGCAGCGCAGCGTCGTAGCGCGGCCCGGGGCGTCACGATGGAGGTCGTCGGTGCGGACATGCCGAGCGCGCCGAGCGGTGCCGTGCGGCAACCGGTGCACCAGGCCGACCGCCGGGCACTCGTCAGCCGGTCCTGACATGACGACACCCGACCCGGACCCGGCCAGCACGCCGGGTCTGGATGCCGGTGGGGCGCAGCCGGTGGGGGACACGCCACCCGGCGAGGCCAGCACGACGGCCGGCGTCTCGTTTCGGGAGCCACGGCTGCCGCGCCGCTCGGTGAGCTGGGTGGTCTACGGGCTCATCGGGCTCCTCGTCGCGTCCGTCATGCTCATGCTCGTCGGCTACGCGGCCGGCCTGATCGACTGAGCACGGCGGCGCGCGGCGGTCTCGCCCCGACCCGTCCCCGACTGGGCGCGCAGCACGTCGCCCTGGTGCATAGCCTGTCCACAGGACCCCGGCGCCTCCCGGAAGCCGTCGCGTCCGCCCGGGCCCTGGAGACGTCGGGGCCGTCGAGAGTGCAGGAGCGTCGCTCCTGCGTCACCGGCGCCCGGCGTCGGCCGCTCGGAGGCCCCATGTCTCTCACGACTTCCCGTCGCCGCCCCGTCCTCGCCGCCCTCGCGGTCGCGCTGCTGATGATCGTGCCGGCGGTGTGGGTCTCGGCGAGCAGCGCGGCGACCGCCGTGGCCGCGACCCCCGGGACCACGCCGAGCGGGGGCTCCGTCGAGACCGACGTGCCCGAACCGACGCCGCTCACGTCCACCGACTACGACGGGGAGGTCGGCGGGCCGCACCAGGACACGCCGGACGAGCGCGTGGGCGAGGCGGTCTCCACCGGGCGGCTCGTCTTCATCGGGGCGGTGGTCGTGGTCACCGCCGGGATCGTCCTCACGCTGGCGCTGCGTGCCCGTCGCCGCCGGGATCCCGCGGGCGGCCGGTAGCGCTGCGCCCGGACGGTGCCCGTCGGCCGACGAACGCGGTGATCGCCGTCGCCGTCTCCTGCGGGCGGCGGTGCTGCACGACGTGCCGGGCTCCTGCCACCTCGAGCAGCCGGCCGTCGGCGGCCGCCGCCGCCACTCGCGCGGCCCAGCGGGCCCGGGCGACGGGGTCGTCAGCGCCCCGCACCACCAGGACGGGGCAGGGCGCACGCCGGACGGCGTCGAGCGTCGGGTACCGGAGCATCGCCGGGAGCTCGGTGAGGTACCACCGCGGACCGCAGCGCAGGTAGTCCGCGAGCACGAGCACGTTCGCCGACGGCGGCTCGCGCAGCATGTCCCGGAACAGGTCCCACGCCTGGACGACGGGCGAGGAGCGCTCGGGATCGGTCACCGGGCCGAGCAGCACCAGGTGCGAGACGAGCGCCGGGTGCCGGACCGCCAGCTCGACGACGACCTGGGCACCCATCGAGTGCCCGACGAGCACCGCCCCCGCGACACCGAGGGCATCGAGCCGGGACGCCAGCGCGTCGGCGAGCTGGGCGATCGACCGGGGTCCGTCGGGCCGGGGCAGACCGCCGAACCCGGGCAGGTCCACGGCGTGCACGTCCCCGTGCCGCGCCAGCTCGTCGTGGAGGCGTCCGAAGTAGCGGTGCGAGGCACCGATGCCGTGCACGAGGACGAACACGGGCGCCACGCCGACGCGGGAGGCGTCGGAGGAGGTGTGGACCCGGACGGGGTCGCTCACCCGGCGTCGCCGTCTCCCGACGGCTGCGCCTCCTCGTCCGGGTCCCACTCGGAGGCCTCAGCCGACGACCACGAGTCGGGGCCGGGGACGGGCGGCAGGTCGGCGCCCTCGGTGTCGTGCTTCTTGTCCATGGCAGTCCTCTCGGGTGGTCAGGGCAGGTCGGTGTCGGCGTCCGTCGACTCGTGCGGGGAGTCGAGCACCAGGGTCATGTGGCCACCGAGGTAGCCGCTGACCCCCGCGACGGCACCGGCCGCGAGACTGGTCGCGACGCCGGCACCGCGGTGGCCCTGGCGGCGCAGCACCCAGGACGCGGAGTACAGGGCGAGCGCCCCGGTGTTCAGGGCGGCGTGCAGGACACCGACGCGGCGGACCCGGTCGCCGCCGCGTCGCCAGTCGGCCAGACCGGTCAGCGCCGTCGGTGCGGCCGAAAGGATGCCGAGGCCGAGCAGGCGGTCGGCAGAGCGACCGTCGTCCGTCCCGACCAGGTCCAGGACCGTGCTGCTGATCCACAGCCCCAGGGGCAGGTCCGTCATCGTGGGGTGCAGCGCGTGGCCCACCGGTTCACCGCGGAGCAGCGAGCGCCAGCCCGGTGCCTCAGCGACGGCGTCCGCGACCGGTCGCAACGAGCGGGCGAACGCCTCGAGCGTGGGAGAGACCTCGGCCGCCTCGGCGAGGCGGCGGGGCAGGGAGGTGGCGGCAGAATTCATGGCACGTCCTGTCGGACGGGGGTCGACGGCGGCTTCTCCACCTGCTCCGAGCATCGCAGGAGCGGCCCGTCGTCGCACGGAGGACGGGCGTGGCCCCCGGGCTCGCGGGCCGTGGCGAGCGGTCGTAGCGTGGAAGTCCTGCGCTCGAGGGCCACCCGCGACGCCCACGAGGTGATCGTGACGAGCCCCGGCCCCGGGGCCGTCCGCAGCCGGCGGTCGAGCGCACGCTGCAGCCAAGACGGGGCTGCTCCTCCCCGGGTGGGTCTCCACACCGTGCCGCACCGCGGCCGAGGCCGGCCGGAGCTCGAGAGGCACAGCCGATGAGTACGAGCCAGAAGAAGATCCTGTCCGCGGCCGCCGTGGGCGCCGCGGCGGTGGCCGCGGCACGCACGGTCGCGGACCGCACGTCGAACGCCGCCGACGAGGACGTCACCAGGTGGCGTGTCGTCACGGTGAACCGACCGCTCGACGACGTCGTCGCCGGCACGCCGGCACCGCTGGCCGACCTCGGCGACGCGGTCGAGGTCCGGGTGCACGCCGCGCCCGGCGACAAGGGCAGCGAGCTGTGGGCCCGCTGGCGCGACGGCGCCGACCTGCCCGACGACCAGGATCCCGCCCAGGTGCTGCGCCGCGCCCTCCGGGGCTCCAAGCAGCTGCTCGAGGTGGGCTGGGTCCTCGAACCAGGACGCCACACGACGACCGAGGACACGGTGCTGAACGCTCCGCTGCGCAAGGCGATCTCGACGGCACGAGGGGCGGGGCTGCTGTGAAGGCGCTGCTGTGGACCGGGATCAACGAGACCTCCGTGGAGGAGGTGCCCGACCCGCAGGTCCAGAACCCCGAGGACATGATCGTGCGGGTCCGGCGGACCGTCACGTGCGGGTCGGACCTGCACCTGCTGGGCGGGTACATCCCGTTCATGCAGAAAGGCGACGTGCTGGGCCACGAGTTCATGGGCGAGGTGGTGGAGGTCGGCCCCGACGTCCGTCGGCACCAGGTGGGGGACCGCGTCGTGGTCTGCTCGTTCATCTCCTGCGGTCGTTGCTGGTACTGCAAGAACGAGCTGTTCTCGCTGTGCGACAACGGCAACACCAACCCCGGCATCACGGAGGCGCTGTGGGGGGCCAACCCAGGGGGCTGCTTCGGGTACTCGCACGCGATGGGCGGCTTCGCCGGCAGCCACGCCGAGTACGTCCGCGTGCCTTACGCCGACGTCGGGGCCTTCCGGGTGCCCGACGGGGTCAGCGACGAGCGCGCGCTGTTCGCGTCGGACTCCGCCTCGACGGGATGGATGGGCGCCGACCTGGGCAACGTCCGGCCCGGTGACGTCGTCGCCGTGTGGGGTGCCGGGGCGGTCGGCCAGATGGCGGCGCGGGCGGCGATGCTGCTCGGTGCCGAGCGCGTCATCCTCATCGACCGGTTCGACTACCGGCTGCGGTCGGCGGAGCAGCACGTCGGCTGCGAGACGCTGAACTACGAGCGCGTCGAGGTCGTCGAGGAGCTGCGGGAGCGGTCGGGCGGCCGGGGACCCGACGTGTGCATCGAGGCCGTCGGCATGGAGGCCCACAGCCCGTCCGCGGTGCACGCGTACGACCAGGTCAAGCAGCAGCTGCGGATGCAGACCGACCGGCCGACGGCCGTGCGCCAGGCGATCTACAACTGCCGCAAGGGGGGCACGGTCTTCGTCCTGGGCGTCTTCGCCGGTCTCGTGGACAAGTTCCCGCTCGGCGCCGTCATGAACAAGGGCCTCACGCTGCGCAGCGCCCAGATGCACGGGCAGCGCTACATCCCGATGCTCCTGGAGCGCATGGAGCGCGGCGAGCTGGTCACCGAGCACCTGGCCACGCACACCATGCCGCTGACGGACGGCCCCCGTGGCTACACGATGTTCAAGGAGAAGCAGGACGAGAACATCCGCTCGGTCTTCCTGCCCGGCGGCTGACCGACGTGAGCAAGCCCGAGCCCGAGGACGACCGCGTGACGGTCGTGGTGATGAGCCGCGACCGCCGCGAGGAGCTGCTCGGGTCACTGGCACGCCACCGCGCGCCGGTGGTCCTGGTCGACAACGCGTCCACCGACGGCACCGCCGCCGCCGTCCGGGCCGCCCTCCCGCGCGCGGAGGTCGTCGAGCTGCCGCGCAACGTCGGCGCGGCGGCCCGGACGGAGGGCGTCCGCCGCGCACGGACCCCGTTCGTCGCGTTCGCCGACGACGACTCCTGGTGGGCACCGGGATCGCTGCGGACCGCGGCCGACGTCCTGGCCGAGCGGCCGGACGTCGCGGTCGTCCACGCCCGGGTGCTCCTGGGAGCCGACGAGCGCGTCGACCCGTTCGACGAGGTGCTGGCGCGGTCACCCCTGCCGCGCGTCGGGGGTCGCCCTGCGCTGCTGGGCTTCATGGCCTGCGGTGCGATGGTCCGCGCCGACGCGTTCCTGGGCGTCGGCGGGTTCGACGAGGTCGTGCGCTTCCCGGGGGAGGAGGAGCGGGTCGCGCTCGACCTGGTGGACGCCGGATGGTCGCTCGTGCACGCGCCCGAGGCGGTCGTGCACCACCACCCGTCCCCGCGGCGCCACGCACCCGGCGACCGATCGGCCGCCGTCACGAGGTCGGCCGTCCTCACGGCGGTCCTGCGGCTCCCGTGGCGCGACGTCGCCCGCACGGCCGCGGGCGCCGCTCGGACCGCGGACGGTCGACGAGGTCTGCGGGCAGCGCTCGGCGACGTGCCGGCTGCCGTGCGCGCGCGACGGCCCGTGTCGCCCGCGACCCTCCAGGCCCGTGACCTCGTTCGTCGCGCCGGCTCCGGTGCACCGGCGTCGCCGGCCCGGCACGGCTAGGCCGGGGTCGCGATCATCACGACGTTGTCGCTGTAGTGGCCGGTCGCCCGGTCGAAGGTGCCGCCGCACGTGATGAGGACGAGGCGGGGAGCGCCGCCCAGGGTGAAGAGGTCGGCGGGGAGCTCCGACTTCGGCAGCGACCGGCGCTCGGACAACGCGTACCGGGTGAGGCCTCCTGCGGCGTCCTGGACGGTGATGGCCGTCTGCATCGGCGCCCTGATGAGGTCCGACATCGGACCGGCGCCGTACGCGGCAGCGTCGACGTGGGCGACCACGACGACGCTGCCGGTGGGGGAGCCCGGTGCCGCTCCCGCGGCCCACCACCCGAAGGTGCCGGGATCCTCCGGGATCGTCAGCGCTCCGCCGGGTGCGGCGAGCACCGGCACGACGGGCGCCTGGATGCCGATCGCCTCCACCGTCAGGCTCACCGGCACCTGCTCGGTCGCAGGCGCCGCGGCCTGGGGTGCGGGAGGGGCCACGACCGTCGCCGGGGTCGTCGCGGGAGCGGCGAGCGCGTCGGCGACGGCGACCGCGGGCGGTCGCAGCAGCAGGTGGGTCCCCGCCGCGACCACCGCGGCAGCCACCACGAGGACCACCAGGCCTGCCCGGCGTCGCACGACCTCCCGACGGGTCACGTCACGCGCGGCGGCGCGTCAGCCGCCACCCGGTCAGCACCGCGGCTGCGGAACCGAGCGCCACGAGGGCGACACCCAGGCCGCGCCCGGAGTGCGCCGCCTGTCCGCCGTCCCCCGCGGACACCGACGTGGGCACGCCGTAGTCCGGCGCCGCCGCCACGAGCTCGTGGAGATGGTGCTCGACCACCGGCGTCGACGCGGCGGCGAGGTCCTTGACCGTCTGGTCCGTCCCGTTCGCCACCTCGGCCTGGCTCGCGGCGAGCGTCGCGCGGTGCGCCGGGATCTGCACGGTGATCCACGCGGTGTCGAACGCGGCCCCGGTCTTGGCGGTCACGGAGGCCAGCTCCGCCTGCTGCTCGGGCGTCGGGGACCCGGGCAGGGTCACGCCGAGCTGGTTGGCGGCGGCGGTCAGGTTCGCGTCGAGCGCCGTGTGGTCGTCGATGAGCATCTGGCCGAACTGGCGGACGGTGTCGGTCGACGCCTGGGCGACCGCGGCTTGGCCGGCGGCGATCTCGGCGAGGTTGCCCTGGTGGGCGGCCGCCATCCAGGACTGGTCCTGCGCGGACGGCGCGGCGAGTGCCGCCGGGGCGGCGAGGACGACGGCGGCGCTGGCCACCATGACGGTGAGGGTGAGGCGACGGGTGAGCTTCACGAGGGTCTCCAGGAGGGGACGATGCCTGCGGCGGCGGGAGCGGCCGCCTGCTGGACCCGTCCCACGACGGTAGATCGATTCGTGGCGCCCGCAACCGGACCCGACGGTCGGCGCGCCCGGACGCTCAGCGACGCTCGACCGGGACGGGGGGCGACGACCTGGGGCCTCCTCGTGCGTCGGCGTCGCGCTCGTGCCGGCTCTCGCACGCGCGGGCCATGGCGGGGTCGGGGTGCGCCTTCCCGCACAGCCGGCATCGTCCGGGGTCGGGTGGTTGTGCGTGCATGGGAGCCTCCTGCGTGGTGGTCCGACGTCGGTCGCGCACCGCCAGCCGCGGTGACTGCAGGCTGGGCTGGTTCGTCCCGCGTCGCGCACCCGTCGTACCGGCAGCGCCGCAGGTCCGTCGACCTGGGTTCCGACACGCTGCTGCATCGGTACTCGTCGTCCTCGGGTGCTGCCCGAGGCCGGTAGGGCGACGTTAGACCGCTCTCCGCTCGGCGCAACTCGGTGGTTCCTCTGCAGGTGCGCCCCTGGGGAGCGGGGGAGATGCTGGAGGTGCCGCGTCGAGGAAGGGCGCCGTCCTGGACCTCGGACCGACACCGGCCCGTGCCCCGACGGGACGCACCTCGGTGCTCCTCCGCCGCCGAAGGAGCACAGGATGACCCTCCCCGCAGCGCCCGACGAGCTCCGGCAGGTGGTGACACGGACGTCGGCGGGCATGATCACCGACCAGACCGTCGAGACGCTCCTGCGCCTGCTCACGTCGGCGGCCGCACGGATCGTGGTGAGCGCGGCCGGCGCCGGGCTGACGACCGTCAGCACGGGCAGCGGGTTCGCCTCGGTCGCGTCGACCGATCCGCTGGTCGAGGAGCTCGACGCCCTGCAGTACGAGCTCGGTGAGGGCCCGTGCGTGACCGCGTGGCGGGATCGTGACGTCATCCGGGTGGACGACGTCGCGACCGAGCGCCGGTGGCCCCGGTGGGCTGCCGCCGCGGCCGGGACGCCGGTCGTCAGCTCCTTGAGCGCCCCCCTCGTGTTCGGCAACTCGGCGCTCGGCGCCGTCAAGGTCTACGCGGAGCACCCCGGCCGGTTCGGCGCGCAGGAGGAGGCGACGCTGCGCCTGTTCGGAGCGCATGCCGCGATCCTCCTCGCGCACGCCGAGTCCTACCGCCGCGCGGCGGCCGTGGGCGAGAGCCTGCCGCTGCTGCTGCAGCAGCGGGACGACCTCAACCGCGCGTGCGGCGTCATCATGCAGCGGGAGGGCGTCTCGGCGGAGACGGCGATGACGGTCCTGATCAGCATCGCCGAGCGGGACGGGCGCAGCGTGCACGACGCCGCGACGACCCTGCTGCGTCGCAGTGCCACGAGGTCGTGATGAGCCGCGCGGGCGGTGCCACCACGACAGCCCGCCAGCGCCGGCTGATCCAGGTGGGACTCGCGCGGGCCGAGCTGACCCCCGACGAGCTCTGGCAGCGCAGCTTCGCGCTCGGTGCCACGATCGGCCCGACCGACCTGACGGCCTACCTCGACGGTTCGCTCACCCTGCCGTCGTCGGAGACGGACCGGGTCGCGCTGGCGGTGAACGAGCGGCTCGACGACCTGCACGGACGCCACCGCGTGCCCTACGTCCGCACGGTGCGCCACCTCGACCGGCCCGGCGGCCCGCTCGCCGCGCTGACCCAGCTGCTGCGAGCCACCCACCTGGCCGCCCCGGACACGCTGGCGCGTGCCGTCGACACCGGCGCCCAGGAGCTCGGGGTGCGCGCGGTCGCGTATCTCGTGGACGACTCCGACGAGCACCTCGTCCCCGTCGGGGCGGGCGCCGACCGGTCCCTGCGGAGCGTCGAGGGCTCGCTGGCCGGGCGTGCGTACCGGCTGCTCGAGACCCAGGAGACGACCGTCGGGGGGCCACGGCTGTGGATCCCGATCATCGACGGGGCCGAGCGGCTGGGCGTCCTGGAGGTCGAGGTCGCCGACCCGGCCGACCTCGAGGACCCGGTCCTGCGGCGTCAGGGCTGGTGGTTCACCCACTACCTGGGGCACCTCATCACCGTCCTGGACGCGTACGGCGACAGCATCGACGACGTGCGTCGGCAGCGGCCGCGCGAGGTGCAGGCCGAGCTCGTCCGCGCCCTGCTCCCTCCCCTGACCGCGGGGTCCGACAAGGTCCTGATCAGCGGACGGCTGGAACCGGCGCAGGCCGTCGGCGGGGACGTGTTCGACTACGCGATCGCCACCGACGCGATCCAGTTCGCGATCGCGGACGCCACCGGCCACGACCTGCGAGCCGGTCTGGCCGCCACGGCGGCCCTCGCCGCCTACCGGCACGCGCGCCGCCAGGGGCACGGCCTGGTGCAGCAGGTCCACGCGATCGACGACGTCATCACGGAGCAGTTCGGCGGCACGCTGTACGCCACCGGGGTGGTCGCGTCGCTCGACCTCGACACCGGGGACCTCCGCTACGTCAACGCCGGGCACCCTGCGCCGCTGCTGGTCCGGGACGGCCGCGTCGTCAAGGAGATCGGGCGCGGACGGCGGTCGCTGTTCGGCCTGGAGTCCCGGCGGACGACCGTGGCCGAGGAGCGCCTGGAGCCGGGTGACGCGCTCGTCCTGTACACCGATGGCATCGTCGAGGCACGGGACGCCGCCGGGGAGGCGTTCGGCCTGGAGCGGTTCGTCGGTCAGCTCGAACGGGCGTCGGACGACGGCATCGCGATCCCCGAGGTGCTCCGACGGGTGCGCCGCCGCATCCTCGAGCACCAGGGCGGCGTCCTGCAGGACGACGCGACGCTGCTGGTCGTCCACTGGACGACGAAGGGTCAGCTCGCGCTGGAACCGGACCTCTGGTTCTAGCGGGGAGCCCTCAGAGGGTGGCCCGACGACGCAGCGTCCCCGTGCTGGACGCCGCCCGCACGAGGCGCTGGTGCCGATAGGGGACACCGCCCGTGAGGCGAAGCCCGAGCGCGCACCAGGAGCAGACCGCCCGCTCGAGGAGCCAGAGCGGCGCCCACGCGACGCACGACGCAGGGAACGCGGCGCGACCGCCGTGCCGGACCCGTCCGACCGAGGCGACGGCCGTGACGGCGGCGAGCACCGACACGGCGGGACCGGGACGGCGCCGGATGGCGGACCACAGCAGCAGGGGCAGCACCGCGGCCTCGGCCCCGAGCCGTGCGGGCTGGGCGAAGCTGTCGTAGGCCTGCCGGACGCGTTGCGACCAGAAGTGCCGGGTCGTCGGCGGCAGCCGGCGTACGCAGATCTCGTCGGCCCGGATCTCGGTGCCGCCGTGCGCGCGGACGGTCCGGAGCAGCTCCAGGTTCTCGAACAGCACGTCGCCGTCGTACCCCCCGGCCGCGAGCAGCGCGGAGCGCCGGACCACCAGGGTGCCGGGGAAGTCGGAGCCCAGCCCGCGGTTCACCAGGCTCCGGGCGCTGTCCCACCGCGCGTGCCACGGCAGCGGCTCGAAGACGTTCTGCACCCGGACGACGTCCCCCTGCTGCAGCAGGTCGACCGCCGCGGCCAGCTGGTCGACGCGCCAGCGGACGTCGTCGTCGGCGATGACCACGGCCTCGGCGCGGGCGGCGCGCACGCCGGTCATGACACCGGCGACCTTGCCGTTGCGCCCGGGCCAGGGAGCGGGACGGACGTGCCGCACGGTCGCTCCCCATCGACGCGCGTGGGCGTCGTAGAGCGCGCCTGGCGACCCGTCGACGACCGTCACCCGCAGGTGCGCGGCGAGCTCCTGCAGGTACGAGGTCAGCTCGTCGAGCTCGTCGTCGGTCTCCCACCGCAGGGGCAGCACGTACTCGGCGTCGACGCGCACGGGGGAGCGGTCACGGTCCATCGGGCAGCCGTCCGGTGGCGAGGTTCTCGCGGTAGACACTGACAGCCTCGTCGAGGACGCCGGGAGCCAGCAGCGCCATCGGGACGACGTCGGCGACGAGCGGCTCGCTGTCCGGCCCGCGCCCCACCTCGCGCCCGGTCAGCACCCAGGCGACGCGCCCGTCGCCCGCGCCGAGGTGGGCGTACTGCATGAGCTGCCGGGCGACCCACACGCGAGGCGGCCGGTCCCACCACGGCTCCGGCTGCAGACGGTTCACGCTGAGCCCGGGCAGCGTCGCTCCGCTCTCGCCGTCCCGGCTGGTGCCCTGCGCGTCTGCCTCGGGACCGGCGCTGAACCGCACGTACGCCGGCCCGGCCGCGCCGACCAGCTCGGTCAGCTCGTCCAGGTGCTCGACGAGCGCCATGCCGCCGGCACTGGCGGCGGTCACCGGCCGGTTCTGCTCCACGAGTGGGTTCAGGTCCATGGGAACCTCGATCGTGCGGGTGCTCGACGGCCGATCCTGGACCTGTCTCGGGTGGTGCGGGCCGCGTGACCTCAGGCCGCGTGGCGCGACGCCTCGTCGACGAGGCGTCGCAGGTCCCTGCCGGCGAGGCGGCGGGACAGGCGACGGCGCCAGGACGGCACCGGGGTCGTGCCCTTGTCGCGGGCCGTCACCAGCAGCCGGGTGCCGGTCTCGACCGGCACGAGGTACGCGTTCACGCGGTAGGGGACGCCGAGCCACCGGGCGGTGCCGCGGACGCCCAGCCCGGGCGTCAGCGAGCGCAGCCGGACGTCCGCGTGGTCGAGCGCCAGGGTGCGTCGGCTCTCGTCGTAGCGTCCGGGGGCGACGAGCGACAGCCACACGGCGTCCGGGGCACCCGGGCAGTCGGCTGACGTCACGATGTCGGTGGTCACGGTGGTCCGTCCTCTCGTGCGACGGGCCGACCTCCTCCAGCCGCCCTCAGGATCACACGACGGGTCGGTCCCCGCACGGCCACGGTGAGAAGGCGGTCCCGGCCCCGCCGTGCGACTCTGGGACCGCGTTGAGAACCAGCCGCGACTGCTCGGTGAGGTGGTGGTGGGGTGCGATCGACGACGTCCTTCGCCGCGGTGGCAGCGACGGGCACCTGGACGGACCCGGACGGTGTCCGGCGGCCCGCCGGTGAGGTGCATGCGTGGCGCGGTGGCACGAACCAGACGGTGTGCGGGCTGAGCCTGCACCGCAGCCGGCTCGGTCGGTTCCCGCACGTGACCTGGGACGACGTGCAGCCCGCGACGGGCGCGCACGCCGACGAGGTCGCACGGGTGTGTCCGCGCTGTGCGGCCGGCATGGGCAGACGTCGCGACGAGCGCCCCTGGGTGCGCACCCGGCCGCGCCCGTGAGCGGGGTCACCGGGCGCCCGCAGGTGGCCACCGGCGACGGCATGCCGGGGCGCGCACCGACCAGGCCTCCGGGCGTCGCCGGCAGCCTGCTCCTCGGCCTCGGTCTGGGCGGGTTCGTCGACGGCATCGTGATCCACCAACTGCTCCAGTGGCACCACATGGTCAGCCACACGGAGGACCACCCCATGACGACCCTGGCGGGCCTGCAGGTCAATACCTTCGCCGACGGGCTGTTCCATGCCGCCACCTGGGTGTTCGTGCTGGTGGGCTCGCTGCTGACCATCGTGTCGTGGCGGCAGGGCCGGCTCGCCCCGACGTGGCGATTCCACATCGGTCTGCTGCTCGCCGGGTGGGGGCTGTTCAACCTCGTGGAGGGCATCATCGACCACCACGTCCTGGGGGTGCACCACGTCCGGGACGACCTGGGCGGCCCGCTGTCGTGGGACCTCGGGTTCCTGGCGTTCGGGGCGGCGCTGCTGCTCGGCGGGTGGGCGCTGTACCGAGCCGGGCGCCGCGACCTGGACGGGCGGAGCACATGACCCGGCGTCACCGCGAGCTCCCCGGCGGTGCGGTCGTCGTCATCGGGGCCTCGAGCGGCATCGGTCGTGCCACGGCGCACGCGCTCGCTGCACAGGGCCGCCCCCTGGTGCTCGCGTCGCGGTCCCTCGAGACGCTCGAGGCGGTGGCCGTGGAGTGCCGGGCGGTCGCGACGAGCGCGGGCGTCGGCCGGCCGATCGTCTCGGTCGCCCGGGTCGACGTCACCGACCGGGACGCGGTCGACGCGTTGATGACGCTGGCCCGGTCGCGGCACCCCCGGGTGGATGCGGTGGTCAGCACGGTGGCCGTCGTCGCCTACGGCCGGTTCGACGTCGTGCCGGCCGAGGCGTTCGACCAGGTCATGAACGTCAACCTGCTCGGTGCGGCGAACGTCGCCCGCAGCGCGCTGCGGCTGTTCGCCGACCAGGGTGGCGGACGGCTCGTCGTCGTCGGTTCCCTGCTCGGCCGGATCGCGACGCCCTGGATGAGCACGTACGTGACGAGCAAGTGGGCGGTGCACGGACTCGCCCGGACGCTGCAGATCGAGGCGCGCCGGATGCCCGGGGTGGACGTGTCGCTGATCAGCCCGGGTGGCGTCGACACCCCCATCTACTCGCAGGCCGCCTCGTACGGGGGTCGCAACGGGCGGCCGCCGCCCCCGGTGAGCCGGCCGGAGGCGGTCGCGCGCGCCGTGGTGCGGGCGGTCGACCGGCCCCGGCGGTTCACGTCGGTCGGGCCCACCAACCCGCTGACCGAGGCGGGGTTCCGCTACCTGCCCGGCGTCTACGACCGGCTCGTCACGCCGCTCATGTCGGTCGCCGGGCTGTCGCCGCGCCACGTCGAGCCGCATCCCGGCAACCTCTGGGAGCCCACCCCGGCCGGCGAGGCGATGCACGGTCGGTGGGGCCGGCACTGGCTGCGAGGCGTGGGCGCCGCGGCGGTGCTGGGCGGCGCGGTGGTCGTGCGAGGGCTCGTCGCCCAGCGGCGCGACCCGCGGAGCTGAGGAGCGGACATGGCGGTACGGACGGTCGACGCGGTGGTCATCGGTGCCGGGCCGAACGGGCTCGTGGCGGCGAACGCGCTGGTGGACGCCGGGTGGGACGTCCTGGTCCTGGAGGCGCAGGACGCACCGGGCGGGGCGGTGCGCACGGCCGAGGTGGCGGCGCCGGGCTTCCGCACGGACCTCTTCAGCGCCTTCTACCCGCTGGCCGCGGGCTCCCCGGTGATCCGCGGGCTGCACCTGGAGGACCACGGGCTCCGGTGGGTGCACGCGCCGCGTGTCCTGGCGCACGTCCTCGACGACGGCCGCGCCGCCGTCCTGAACCGGCGGGCCGAGGACACGGCGGCGAACCTGGAGACGTTCGCGCCGGGTGACGGGGACGCCTGGCTGGGCATGGTCGAGGAGTGGCAGCGGATCCGCGACCCGCTGCTGGACGCCCTCTTCACGCCGTTCCCCCCGGTGGTCTCCGCCGTGCGGCTGCTGCGTCGCCTCGGGGTCGCCGGGGGTGTCGACCTGGCGCGGCTCGCGCTGCTCCCGGTCCGGCGGCTGGCGGACGAGAGCTTCCGCGGGGACGGCGGCGGGCTGCTGCTCACCGGCAACGCGATGCACGCGGACGTGCCACCCGACGCCGCGGGGAGCGGCGTGTTCGGCTGGCTGCTGGCGATGCTCGGCCAGGACGTCGGCTTCCCCGTTCCCGAGGGAGGCGCCGGGGTCCTCGCGGACGCCCTCGTCGCCAGGCTCGTGGCCGGCGGCGGGCGCGTCGAGACGAACGCGCGGGTCGACCGGGTCCACGTCGTGGGTCGGCGGGCCGTCGGCGTCCGCACCGCGGGCGGAGAGCACGTCCGGGTCCGGCGTGCCGTGCTGGCCGACGTCACCGCGCCCGTCCTGTACCGGCAGCTGATCGAGCCCTCCGCGCTGCCGAGCCGGCTCGTCCGCGACCTGGACCGGTTCCAGTGGGACCACCCGACGTTCAAGGTCAACTGGGCGCTCGACCGCCCGGTGCCGTGGAGCTCCGAGGGCGGGCACGGCGCCGGCACCGTGCACCTGGGCGTGGACACGGCCGGCTTCGTCGACGTCGCCGCGCAGCTGTCGACCGGCGTGATCCCGCCGAGGCCGTTCCTGCTGTTCGGTCAGATGACCACCGCCGACCCGAGCCGATCTCCCGCCGGCACCGAGTCCGCGTGGGCGTACACCCACGTCCCGCACGGCGTCCGCTGGACCGACGCCGAGGTCGCCGCCGAGGTCGACCGCATGGAGCAGGCGATCGCCCGGGTCGCGCCCGGGTTCGCCGACGCCGTCGTGGGCCGGCACGTGCAGAGCCCCGCGGACCTGGAGGCGGCCGACGGCAGCCTGATGGGCGGGGCGGTGAACGGCGGGACGTCCGCGGTGCACCAGCAGCTCTTCCTGCGACCGACCCCCGGTCTCGGGCGCCCGGAGACACCCGTCGACGGGCTGTTCCTGGCGAGCGCGTCCGCCCACCCCGGGGGCGGCGTGCACGGCGCGCCCGGCTGGAACGCGGCACGTGCGGCGCTCGGCGCCTCGGGCCCGACGGGTGCCGCGCGCCGTCTTCTCGCCCGCACCGTCTGGGACCGCCTCCTGCACGACCCCGCCGGGTCGTGACGACCTAGCCGCGACGCCGGCGCCGGCGGAGCGCGCGCACGCTCTGCGACCGCCAGAGCGCGCGGACGTCTGCCAGCCAGCTCGCGAGCGCCGAGGCGCGGGACCTCACGGCACCACGAGCGGGTCGAGCACGACCTTGATGCACCCGTCGTGCTTCTTCTGGAACATGTCGTAGGCGGCGGGTGCCTCGTGGAGGCCGACCCGGTGGGTCCGCAGGTCGAGCACCCCGAGCGGGTCGGCGTCGTCGGTGACGAGCGGCATCAGGTCGTCGATCCAGCGCCGGACGTTGGCCTGGCCCATCCGCAGGGTGATCTGCCGGTCGAACAGCGACATCATCGGCATGGGGTCGACCGCGCCGCCGTACACGCCGGAGATGGAGACGGTGCCGCCGCGGCGCACGATGTCGATGGCCGAGCGCAGGGCGTTGAGCCGGTCGATGCCGGCCTTCTCGATCAGGGGAGCGGCCAGCGCGTCGGGGAGCAGGGTCGCCGCGCGCTGACCGGCCGCCGCCACGGGGGAGCCGTGCGCCTCCATGCCCACGGCGTCGATCGCCGAGTCGACCCCGCGCCCGTCGGTCAGGTCGCGCACCGCGCCCACCAGGTCGTCCGTGCTGCCCAGGTCGATGACGTCGATCCCGTGCCGCCGGGCCATCGCGAGGCGTTCGGGGACCAGGTCGATCCCGATCACGCGCGACGCCCCGCGGTGCGCGGCGATGCGGGCCGCCATCTGGCCGATGGGCCCCAGACCCAGCACGCCGACCGTGCCGCCTGCGGGCACCTGGGCGTACTCGACCGCCTGCCAGGCGGTCGGCAGGACGTCGGACAGGAAGAGGTACCGCTCGTCGGGGCTCCCGTCGTCGGGTACCACGACCGGGCCGAACTGGGCCTGCGGGACGCGCAGGTACTCGGCCTGGCCGCCGGGGACCTGCCCGTAGAGCTTGGTGTACCCGAAGAGGGCTGCGCCCTTGTCCTGGGACCGGACCTGTGTTGTCTCGCACTGCGAGTGCAGCCCCCGCGTGCACATCCAGCACGTGCCGCACGCGATGCCGAAGGGCACGACGACGCGGTCGCCCACCTGCAGGGACCCGGCCGCGGCGCCGACGGCCTCCACCACGCCCATGGCCTCGTGCCCGAGGATGTCCCCGGCGTCGAGATAGGCGCCGAGCACCGAGTACAGGTGCAGGTCGGAGCCGCAGATGGCCGTCGACGTCACGCGCACGATCGCGTCGGTCGGCTCCTGGATCGTCGGGTCGGGAACGTTCTCGACGCTGACGTTCTCGCGTCCTTGCCAGGTCAGTGCGCGCACCGAGGTCTCCTCGTCGGGCAGTGTCGGCGCCGGTGGCTCCACGCCGCCCCGACGCTAACCCGGCCCCCGGGGCAGCGCATGCCGAGCCCGCCGCGGCTCATGCCGGGTCGTCACCCGTGGGGTCGGTCGGGTAGATCTTGCGGGCACCGACGTCCTGGTTGGCTCCGACGTCGGGCTGTCCCTCCTCGGCCGCGGGATCCGGCAGGGAGGGGGTGTCGTCGGGGTCGCTCGTCGTCATCTCGGTCATGGTGGCTCCTTCTCCGGCAGGTTCAGTGGTTGCGCAGGGCGTCGACGAGCTGGGACTTGTTCATCGACGAGCGGCCCTCGATGTCGAGCTCGCCGGCCCGCTTCCTCAGGTCGGTCAGGGTCCAGTCGTCGTAGGAGCCCGAGCTGCCGCCCTTCGACGCGACCGTGCTCCGGCCCGACCGCGCTCCGGCGTTCGCGATCCGCGCCGACTTCTCCTTGCTGTTGCCCTCGTCCCGGAGCGCCTCGTAGACCTTCGGGTCCTTGACGCTCGGTCCTGGGTCGCGTGCGGGCATGGTGCACCTCCTTGCTCGGCCGCCACCGGGCGGCACCGCGCGGCCGTTCTCCGGACCTCCGTCGAGCGTAGGCAGGCTCCGGCACGCCCGCGACAGCACCGCCGCGTTGCGCACCGCGTGCTCCGCGGGTCAACTTGCTGCGTGAGCCACGGCGAGGACGAGCACGCGCCCGGCTACGACGCCGAGCTGCGACGACTGGACCCGGTGTTCCGTCGGGCGTGCGACGTCCGCGCGTCGGACCGTGTCCTCGACGTCGGGTGCGGCACGGGGTCGACCACCCGCGCGGCCGCTCACGCTGCGCCCGAGGGCGGCGCGCTGGGCGTGGACGTCTCCGCGTCGGCGGTCGAGCGCGCCCGCGCCGTCGCGGCGGCGCGGGGCCCCCGCAACGTCACCTTCGAGTGCGTGGACGCCCAGGTCCACCCGTTCGCGCCGGAGGGTGCGGATCTGCTGATCAGCCGGTTCGGGACGATGTTCTTCACCGACCCGGGAGCGGCGTTCGGCAACCTCGCCCGCGCGCTGTGCCCGGACGGGCGCCTCGTGATGCTGGTCTGGCAGTCCGCCGACCGCAACGAGTGGGACGTCGCCCTCCGTGAGGCTCTCTCCGGAGCGACGCCGGCCGCCGGCGTCTCGCCGGCGTTCTCGCTCGGGGACCCGGCGCGGACGGCGGACCTCCTCGGCTCAGCGGGGTTCGTCGACGTCGATCACGCGGAGGTCCACGAACCGGTCTGGTACGGCCCGGACGTCGCGTCCGCCGAGGCGTGGGTCCGCGGCTTCACCAGCACCCGCGAGCTGGTCGAGCAGCTCGGTCCCGAGGCTGCGGAACGGGGTCTGGCACGGCTGCGGGAGACGCTGGAGGAGCACCTGCACGACGACGGCGTCTGGTTCGACTCCCGCGCCTGGCTCGTGACCGCGCGTCGCTGACCGCGCGCGCTGACCTAGGCGCCCTGCCGTCGGACCATCTCCGCGATCCAGGTCGGCGCGAACGGCGACGTGCACCCGGGTGGCGTCGGGTAGTCCTTGAGCACCTCGAGCCGCTCGCCGATGGCGAGCGCCCGCGCACGGTGCGCGGGGTGGTGGATGCCGATCGTGGCCAGGCACTCGTTCATGGCCCACTGCAGGCGTTCCGGCGCGTTCTTCATCTGCGACTCGACGAGGTCGAGCAGCCCGTCCAGGTCGAGCCCGCCCGGAGCCTTGGCGACGCGGTCGCTGGTCAGCGCCCAGCCCGCACTGGCGACGACCGGGTCCGGGTCGCTGAACCAGGCGACGCGCAGCTCCTCGACGTGCGGGCTCTTCTTGACGACGTAGCCCACCAGCCAGTCGTGGACCTTCGGGAAGCGTGCGTCACGGAGCATCGCGTCCAGCTCGGTCGCGGAGTAGGCCTTCGGACGGCTGATGAGGATGGCCACGAGCCGGGCCGCCGTGTCGCCGGTCTCCCAGAGCCGGCCGGCCAGGTCGTGGTCGGTGCGCAGGCTCTTGGCCACCGCCCGGAGCTGGGTCAGGTTCACGCCGTGGTCGTCGCCGTGGCGCTCGTTGACCGTCCGGATCTTCGGGTCCTCGAGCGCCGCGAGCCGGGCGAGCACGTCGCCGACCGTGGCCTGGGGGAGCACGTCGGTTGCCACACGATCTCCTTCACGTCGTCAGGTGAGGCGTCTGCAGAGGAGCCTACGGCTGGTCGGCGGGGTGCCGGAGCGACGCGGCGACGGGTGGTCCACGTGCGACCGGTGAGCCCGGCGGGCACGATGGCGTGCGAGGTGATGGCTGATGACGACGTTCCCCACGATCGCGCAGGTCGTCCTCGACACGACCGACGTCCGGGCGCTGGCGGAGTTCTACCGCGAGCTGTTCGGCCTGGAGTACCGCCCGGGCGACGAGCCCGAGCACGGTGAGCGCGACTGGCTGGTGCTGCGGTCGCCGTCGGGCGTCCCGCTCGCCTTCCAGCAGGTCGACGCCCTGCCCGCGGCCACCTGGCCGGAGGGCCCGGTCCCGCAGCAGCTGCACCTCGACACGACCGTGCCGGACGCCGGCGAGCTCGACGTGCAGCACGAGCGGGCCGTCGCGCTGGGTGCCCGGCTCCTGTACGACCGGTCCGACGACCCCGAGGAGCCGCTGCGCGTCTACGCCGACCCGGCGGGACACCCGTTCTGCATCTTCGTGGGCTGACGCGCGGTCAGTCGCTCGTGCGCGCGGCGTAGGCGGGAGTGTCCGCCAGGGCAGCGGGCGGCAGGGCCGGCTCGACGGCCGGCGGGGCCGTCCCGCGCCGGACCAGGGCGATCCCGGCCACCACCAGCACCATGCCGACGGCCTGCACCGGCAAGGGCGCCTCGCCGACCAGAGCCCATGCGAGCAGGACGGCGACGAGCACCTCGGACAGCGCGAGGAACGAGGCCAGACGTTCCCCGAGCAGCCGCACGGACAGGGCGCTCACGCCGTACGCGAAGGCGGTCGGCACGGTGGCCACCACGAGCAGCGGGACGACCCAGTGCACCTGCCACCCGAGCAGGTCGACGCGGACGTCCGGTGCGGCCAGCGGGAGCACCCCGACGGCGGCGACGAGCGCGACCGTCAGGGCGCCGACGGCCATCCCGGCGCCGGCCAGGCTGATCGGCGGCAGCGCGGAGGGCCGGCCGGTGAAGGCGAAGTACCCGGCGTTGCCGATCGCGGACACGAGCGCGAACACGAGGCCGACCGGGTCGAGCTCCAGCGAGCCGGTGAAGTCGAGCACGAGGACGAGCCCACCCGTCGCGAGCGCGGCCCCGACGAGGGTCGCCCGGGTGGGCGCCTGCCGGTCGCGGGCCCAGCGCCAGGCGACGAGCAGGAGCGGGCCGGTGTACTCGATGAGCAGGGCGACGGCGACGGGGAGCCGGTCGACCGCGAGGTAGTACATGGTCGAGGCGGTGGCCACGCCGAGCACGCCGAAGCCGAGGATGGTGCGCCACTCGTCCCGCACGACGTGCCAGCGGCCGCGCACCGCCCAGGCCGCCGGCCCGGCCAGCAGCAGCGCGGCCACGGACAGGCGCACGAGGATCGCCGACCCGGGGGACCACCCGGCGACCAGCAGCGGCTTGACCACGGGCCCGCTCGTGGCGAAGGCCACGGCGGCGACGAGACCTGCGACGATGCCGACGGAGCGGTTCGACGTGGTGGTCTGGGACATCGTCGTGCTCCCGCCGGCAGATGTAAGGAGTGAAGTGTTACTACACTCGTGACAGTACGCAGGAAGGGCAACAGGAGTCAAAGTGGTTTTCGCACCTGACACCGAGATGAGCATCGCGGCCGCCGTCGAGATCGTGAACACGGCCCGACGACGCGACGGCCACGACGCCATGGCGACCACCGACGACGTCACGGAGTTCTACACGCGGTGGGGCTACACGGCCCGGCACGACGGCGACGAGGCCGAGCTGGCCGCGATGCGCGACGCCCGCGACCAGATCGCGCACCTGTGGGACGTGGACCGCGACACGGCGGCCGGCGTGCTCAACGAGATGCTGGCGCGCGGGGGAGCGGTGCCGTACCTCACCCGGCACGACGACCTGGACTGGCACCTGCACGGCACGGCGCCGGGCGCCCCGCTGGCCACCGTCCTGCTCGTCGAGACCGCCATGGCGATGTCCGACGTGGTGCGCAGCGCCGAGTACGACCGGCTCCAGCGGTGCGAGGCCGACGACTGCGACGCCGTCCTCGTCGACCTGTCCCGCAACCGCTCGCGCCGGTTCTGCGACGTCAACGGCTGCGCCAACCGCGCGCACGTCGCCGCGTACCGGGCGCGGCGGGCCGGCAGTCCCGTGCCGCGGCAGGGGGACGTCGCGCCGTGACCCGCCGTCCGCTCGCCCGCGGCGTGCACCGACCCGCCCGTGCGCCTGTCACCGGTCCGGTCTAGCCTGGCGCGTGCCCGACCGGAGGGAGACCGACGTGGTGCTCATCGGCGCCCATGTGCGTGGCGACGACCCGGTGGCGACCGCCGCCGAGCTCGACGCAGGCTGTGTCCAGCTGTTCCTGGCGGACCCCCAGGGGTGGAAGAAGCCGGTGCCCCGCGCGGACGCCGACGCCCTGGTGTCCTCGGGCCTCAGCATCTACGCGCACGCGCCGTACCTGGTCAACGTCGCGTCGACCAACAACCGGATCCGCATCCCGAGCCGGAACATGATCGCCCAGCACGCCGCCGCGGCCGCGGCCCTCGGCGCGCGGGCGCTCATCGTGCACGGGGGGCACGTCGGCGACGGTGACGACCTCGCCGTCGGCATCGAGAACTGGCGCAAGACGTTCGAGCGCGCGACCTTCCCCGTGAAGGTCCTCGTGGAGAACACGGCGGGCGGCGAGAACGCGTGCGCGCGGACCCTGGACGGCCTCGCGATGCTCTGGGACGCGATCGGCGGCTACGACGTCGGGCTGTGCCTCGACACGTGCCACGCCTGGGCGGCCGGGGAGGACCTGGAGACGGTCGTGGAGCGGGTGCGGGCCATCACGGGGCAGGTCGACCTCGTGCACGCCAACAGCTCGCGCGACGCGCAGGGCTCGGCGCGCGACCGGCACGCCGGGTTCGCGTCGGGGACGATCCCGCCCGAGCTCATCGCGCACGTGGTCCGGGAAGCCGGCTGCGACGCCCTGGTCGAGACCCCGGCGGAGACGCAGGCACAGGACATCGGGTTCCTGCGGGCGGCCCTGGCCGGCTGAGAACCGCGGCCGTGTCGGGGACCGATTCGGGCGGATTCGGGTGCCGCAGTGGCTAGCCTCGGATCCACGAACCCCCCAAGCAGAGGCGGGGTCAGCACCAAGGACGGTTCCATGGACACGCTCGGGCAGTGGATCTGGATGTTGGTCTGGTTCTTCTTGTTCTTCGTCTACCTCGTCATCCTGTTCCAGATCATCGGTGACCTCTTCCGGGACCACGCCCTGAGCGGCTGGTGGAAGGCCGTGTGGGTCATCGGGCTCGTCTTCATGCCGTACCTCGTGGCGCTCATCTACCTGATCGCACGGGGCAGGGGCATGGCCGAGCGGCAGCGGGGGGCGTTCGTGGAGGCCAAGGCGGCCCAGGACACGTACATCCGCTCCGTCGCCGGCAAGTCGCCGGCCGACCAGATCGGCGCCGCGAAGGCCCTGCTGGACTCCGGTGCCATCGACGCCGACGAGTTCGCGACGCTCAAGGCCAAGGCGCTCGCCTGACGCAGCAGAACGGGCGCAGGACAGAGACAGACCGGTCCCGGCACGCGGTGCGTGCCGGGACCGGTCTGTGTCGGCTCGTCGGTCAGCTCGACAGGATGCGGTTCTTCTGCACCTCGAACTCGATGTCGCTCAGCACGCCGGAGTCCCGCAGCGCGCCGAGCTGGGCCAGCTGGGCCAGCTTGGCGTCCATGTCGGGTGCGGCAGGTGCTGCCGGCGGCGGTGCGTAGACCGGCTCCGGAGCGGCGTACTGCGGGGGCGGCGGCGCTGCGGGCTGCTGCTGCTGGTCCTGTGCCGCCCAGCGTCCGGCCTGTCGCCGGGAGACCCGGTTCGAGACGCTGGTGGCGGTTCCGGCGATGACGGCGGTCCTGGCGACCCCGCGGATCAGTCCTGGCATCGGTAGCTCCTCCTCAGACGGTTTCAGGCGACGGGTTCGGCGGCGTCCAGGGCAGCGATGACCGCCTGCACCGGGATGCGTCCGCTGGCGACGAGCTGTCCACCGGCGCGACGCAGCGCGACGGCGAACGGAGCGGCCCACACGTTCTCGTACACGAACACCCCGGCGGCGTCCCCGGGCTCCAGCGCGTTCGCCGCCTCCTCGAGGTCATCGTCGCCCAGCAGCCCGGACGAGGCGCCCTCGAAGATGGTGAGGTCGACACCCCCGTCGGCCAGCTCGCTGAGCTCGAGGCCGGAGACCGACCCGTCCTGCGCCTTCTGGATGAAGGTCAGGTCGAGGATGCGGATGATGCCGCGCTCCACCAGGTCGACCAGGAGCGGGAACGCCTCACCGGTGAAGTGGGCGTTCGGAAAAGCGATCACCAGGTAGTCGATGGGGCCCGTCTCCTCGAGCCCCGCCAGGTCCTGCGTCATTCGGGCCGTCCTCTCGCTGCTGTCGGTCGACATCGCTGCACGACGGAGGACCCGTCACGTCCCCCACCGCCTCGGCGCCGGCTTCGTCGCCGCCGCCTTCGTGCCCTTCGTCTGGAACGTACCACCCAGGTCAGGCGTGTCCAGGGGGTACGCGGAGGTCGATTCAGACCCGCAGCGCCGCCAGCATCGCGCCGACCGTCACGGCCGCTCCGGCGACCCAGACCAGGGTGGGGAGGCGTCCCCAGAAGGACCTCATGTCCGCAGCACCTCGCCCTGGTCGGTGACCTCGATCTCCTCCGCCTCGAGCGGCTCCGTCGCCGGTCCCCGGACCACGGCTCCCGTCGCCGCGTCGAACGCGCTGCCGTGGCACGGGCACCGGATCTCACCGTCCTGCACCCCGCCGACGAGGCACCCCTGGTGGGTGCACACCGCCGAGAAGCAGCGGACCGCACCACCGTCGCGGGTGAGCACGAGCTTGTCGTCGCTGAGCACGATCCCGCCCCCGTCGGGGATGTCGTCGACGGCTGCCAGTCGGTGCGAGTCCTGCCCGTCGCCCCCCGAACCGCTGCCGGAGGAGTCCTCGTCGCGCTCGGTGTCGTCCTCGTCCGTCCCGGGAGGCGGCCCGATCGCCACGAAGCCGACGTACCCGAGCGTCCCGGCCGCGAGCGCGACGCCCGCACCCTCGAGCACGGACCGGCGGCCGACCACGGGATCGCCCATGTCAGTAGCCCACCTCACCGGACCGGCTGAAGAACCACAGCGCGGAGCTGAACCACAGGACGACGACGACCCCGGCCAGCAGCCCGCCCAGGAGGGGCACGGTGGCGGACGGCAGGCCGCGCAGGCGCAGGGCGAGCATCTTCGCGGCGAACACGCCGTAGAGCACGCACCCGGCGACGGAGTGCACGAGCACCCGGGTGGACTCGTCCTCGAAGCCGAGCGACCAGACGCAGTGGAAGGCGACCGGCAGCGTGAGCAGGAAGGCCACCGTCCCGGACCACCGGTGCAGACCGGACACCCAGCCGGGCGTGTCGTGCACCCCGGGGAGCCGGCCCCACATCGCGAGCGCCGAGAGCACCTGGACCACGACGAGGGCGGCGGCCGCCGTGGTCAGCCACGCCTTCATCTCCAGCATGCTGCTGAACCCGAGGGCCGTCAGGGCGGCGCCGTCGCCGGGGTGGCTCTCGGCGTAGGCCGCGAGGGCCGCGGCGACGGCCAGGCCGACCGCGCCGAGCACCGCCAGCCCCCACTGCGACGGCCGGTCGGGCGCGCGCGCGTCGGTGCTCACCCGTCGATGGTGGCGCGCGCCGGGCCGGCGGGGAAGCCCGGAGCCGCACCGGGTGAGGTGGTGCACAGATGTGCACAGGTCCTGGACGGTCGTCCGTGCCGGTCGTAGCGTCGGGGTGCCGGCCCGCCGACGGACGGCTGGCCCGCACGGGAGGCACCATGCTCGCCGACCACGCCGCCATGCCCGTCCTCGCCGTCACCGACCTGGACCGGGCACGGGCGTTCTACGAGGGCACGCTGGGGTTCTCCAGCGGGCCCGAGGTCCCCGAAGGGGTCCTGTACCGCACGTCCAACGGCGGCTTCCTGGTCTACCCCTCCGCCTACGCGGGTACCAACAAGGCGACGGCGATCTCGTTCCAGCTGTCCGCCGACGCGTTCGACACCGAGGTCGCGGCCCTCCGGACCGCCGGGATCCAGTTCCAGACCTTCGACCTGCCGGGCGAGGCGACGTGGACGGACGGCGTCCTGTCCGACGGCTCCATGCGGGCCGCCTGGTTCACCGACCCGGACGGCAACGTCCTCAACGTGGAGACGGACGGGCGCGACGGCGGCTGACGGCCGCAGCCCACCGGACGGCGGCCGACGTGACCGCCGTGCCGGTGCGGGCGTCAGTCGGTGATCTCGGAGCCGTCCGGGGCGATCGCCCACCAGACGTCGTTCACGCCCTGGCCGTTGACGTCTCCCGGCGCGGCGTCCTGCGCGAACGTGTAGACCGGGCGGCCGTCGATCGTGATCTGGGTCGATCCGTCGGTCCCGGTGATCGTGCCGACCTCGCCGGTCACGCCCTCGACCGTCGGGGTGCCGGACTCCGTGGTGATGGGCGGCCACGCCGTGAGGCAGTCGCCCGCGCAGGCGCTGGTGCCGGAGTCCTTGACGTCCTTGGAGAAGTAGTACGCGGTCATGCCCTCGCCGTCGACGACGACGGTGCCGAGCGAGGTCTCGGCCGTCGCGAGGTCCGTCGACATCGCCTCGGCGGGCGACTCGGCGGGCGACTCCGAGGGCGACTCCGCGGGGGACTCCTGGGTGGAGGCCGAGTCGTCGGCGGCCGCCGGCGTGTCGTCCTCGGAGCCGCCTCCGCAGGCGGCGAGGGTGGCCGCAGCCACGAGCGCGGTGATCGAGTACAGGATGGTCCGTCGCACGATGCTCTCCTCTGGTCGGTTGCCGGTCCCTCGGGACCCGCTACGGGGGACTACGAGGGCGGCGGCCGTCGGGTTCACCGCGGGTTGAACCTGCCGCCCGGCTCCTGCGTTGACGATGTAGGAACGGCACGTGACCCGGAAGGAGGCGTGGTGGCCGAGGAACCCGACGCGCTCCTGCGCGCGCTCCACCAGGCCTACGCGCGACCCCTGCAGGGCTACGTCGTGCGTCTCACGGGCGACCACGCGCTCGCCGAGGACGTGGTGCAGGAGGCGATGGTGCGGGCGTGGAAGCACCCGGAGGTCCTGGCGCGCGACGAGGGGGCGACCCGCGCGTGGCTGTACACCGTCGTGCGCAACCTGGTCATCGACGACCGGCGCAGCGCACGGCACACCCGCGAGCGCAGCACGGACGCCGCGCCGGACACGCCGCAGCCGGACGCCACCCAGGCCGTCCTCGACAGCTGGCTGGTCGCGGACGCGCTCCTGCAGCTCACGCCGGAGCACCGGGCGGTGGTGGTCGGCGCCTACTACGGCGGACGGTCCGTCGCCGAGCTGGCCCACGAGCACCAGATCCCGGAGGGGACCGTGAAGTCCCGCATGCACTACGCCCTGCGCGCGCTCCGGCTCGCGCTCCAGGAGAGGGGAGTCTCGGCATGACCGGCCGCGACACGGACGACCAGCGGACGACGGGCGAGGACCCGTTCCGCGAGTGGGACGCGGCCTACGTCCTCGGCTCGCTCGACCCGGCGGACCGCCGGGTCTTCGAGGACCACCTGCGCACCTGCGCGGCGTGCCGGGCTGCCGTGGCCGACCTGGCGGGCATGCCTGGGCTGCTCCGGATGGTGCCTGCCGCCGAGGCGACGACGCTCGGCGGGCCGCCGGCCGCCGAGGTGGTCGAGCTGGCGGTGGTGGCTCGGGCCGTGCAGAGGGACCGTCGGCGGCGGACCGCCGTCCTGACCGGCGCCGCTGCGGCGTTGCTGGTGCTCGGTGGGGTGGCCGGCGTGCTCCTCGGGCGTCCGACGGGCGTCCCGCAGGCGACCGCGACGACGACGTCGTCCCAGGTGTCCGCCCTGCAGCTCGAACCGGTCGGTGCCGCCGCGGTCACCGCGGACCTCACCCTGCAGGAGAAGCGCTGGGGGACCCGGATCGACTGGGAGTGCAGCTACCCGTCCGACGACGGGGCCTACCCGACGGTCCCGACCTACGAGCTGGTGCTCGTCGACGACGACGGCACGAGCACCGTCGTCGCCACCTGGACCGGTGGCAGCACCGGCGCGCGCGGGCTGGGTGCCTCGTCCAGCATCGTCACGGACACGATCCGGCGCGTGGAGATCCGTGTGCAGGGCACCGACGCGGTCCTGGCTGCCGCGCAGACCTGATCGTCAGGCCGGCAGGGGTGCCCGGCCCGACACCGCGACGGTGACCGCCGCGGACGCTCCGAGCAGCTCGCGCGCGGCGACGGGGAGCTGGATGCGCGCCAGCCAGCTCCCGGTCGCCGTGTCGACGTCCTGGAGCTCCTCGTCGGTCGCGGTGTCCGGCACCCAGTCGCGGATGGCCGTGCCCAGCGACGAGCTCCACACGGCCCACGACCGGGGCGGGGTGCCGTCCTGCGGGAACTCGATGTCGACCACCAGGACGTCGGACCAGTCCGCGGTCTGCTCGAGGTGGTCGAGGAACGACAGCAGCCCGCCCTGCTTGCGCAGCGACAGCAGCCGCAGCTGCAGGACGTGCCGCATGGTGGTGACCTCCCGCGCGCTGCCCCGCGCGGTCGGCCTGGTCGCGCGCGTCGAGAGGAACGTGCGCACCAGCGGGACCGGGGTGGCCGCCGCGTCCGCGGTCTTCGGGCGCTCGATCTGGATCGGGCACAGGTGGGCGGTGCTCTGCTCGTGCAGCACCACCGGCAGGCCGCGGATCGAGAGCGCCGCCTCCAGCTGCCAGACGGTGTCGTCCTGCTCGGTGCCGGGCAGGTGGATGTCGGTCAGCTGCGCCCGGACCTCGACGTCACCGAACAGGAACCGCTGCAGGTTCTGGTACCCCTCCTCGGAGTTCACGATGCCGAACCGGCCCGAGTGGCTGCGGTGCACGAGTGCCCGGGGTGCGCCCTTCACGTACGCGTTCTCCACCTGGACCAGCCCGTCGCTGCGGGCACCGACGGCACGGCTGGCCAGCCCGAGCGCGGCTGCGTAGTCGCTCGAGTTGGTTCCCACCAGGCAGAAGATACGGTCGGCGGGGAAGCCGTCCGCGGGCATCGCGGTCGCGTCCCAGCCCTTCGGGACCGTCGCCAGCGCCGAGGCCTGAGGCGTCAGGTACCGGTACATGCGATCCGGCCCGAAGATGTCCGCGCCGGCGACCCCCGTGAGGTCCCGCAGCTTCTCCAGCGCACCGAAGCCCATCGAGAACTCGATCCCGCCGTGCGGGGTGGCGTAGGTGAAGACCCGGTCCACGAAGTCCGTGGCGGCGTCCGGCCGGCCGTCCGTCGCGTCCGGGATCGTCTTCTGCAGCATGGCACGCACGACGAGCCCGCCCATGGAGTGCGCGACCAGGAAGACGCGCGGCGCACCCGTCTTCCGGCGGACCAGGCGGATGAGGTCGAAGAGGCTCTGCGCGGCCCGTTCGATGCTGAACGGGTTCGGGTCCCGGGTGAGCTGCGGGGCGAACTCGTCGTAGAAGCGGTGCACCCAGATCGACGCCGCGTCGATCGTGCCGTCGTCGCGCTGGTCGAGGTACCCCCGCTGGTTGCCCTGCACCAGCAGCTGGTACCCGTGGTCGATCATCAGACGGAGCAACGGGCTCTCGAACTGGTGGAACGCCGGGCGGTCCGTGTCGTCCACCCGCACCTGGACCGACCCCTCGTTGAACCCGTAGAACGGGTCGTCGACCGCGGCGCTGATGCCCGACGGGCCTCCGGCGTAGCCGCGCACGTAGATCACCGGCAGGCGGCCGCCGCTCAGGTCGTCCATGACGTCTCCTCCGTCGGCGCGAGGGTCGAGGGCCTCGCGACGCCTGGAAGGAGTGCTCGGGGCGCCCCCCGATACGTGCGGCGGGTCAGGCGTCCGACGCGACGAACGGCGTGCCCGAGACCTCCAGCGTCTGTGCGGCCGGCGTCCCCGAGGGAGCGATGACCTGGAGCCGGTCGATCGTCAGCAGCAGCGACTCGAGGACGCGAACGCCGGCGCTCCCGAGGTGCACGACGTCCCGCAGGTCGATGGTGACCGGGACGAGCCCGTTGCGGGACAGCCGGAGGATCTCGGCCTGCACCTGGGCCGCCGCGGCGCGGTGGTCGACCGCGCCGCCGACCCGCACGACGCGTGCGCCCTCCGGGTCGGTCGTGACGGCGACCGGTGCCTTCTCGCGCTGGCCGACGCCGACGACGACGTCCGCGACGTCGACGGGCGCCGGACGACGGGCCGGGCACTCGAGCGTCACCGTGGTGCCCTCGTCGGTCGTGTCGACGGCCACCTGCAGGCCCGCGGACGCCATCATGCTGAACCCCCGCCCGCGCTCGCCCGGATCGACGTCGGGCTCACGCCAGCGCCCGTGGTCCCGGACGACGACCTCGATGATGGCGTCGTCGCGGATCGTCGCGTCGACCTCGACGGTGCGGGTGTCGCCCGGCTGGGCGTCGCGGTACGCGTGCTCGACCGCGTTGGCCATGACCTCGCTGACACCGAGGACGAGCGCGGCGCGGTCGCGGGTGCCCAGACCGACGCCGCGACCCCACGCGTCGACCTCACCGCGCACCTCCGCCAGGCGTCCCGGGTCGGCGGGCACGTCGAGGTGGAGCGGGGCCGGGGCCTCGCGCCGGTGCGCCGCGAGGACGGTCACGTCGTCGGTGAAGCCGCCGTCGGTGAGCACCGCGGGGACCAGCTGGCAGATCCGGCTCGCGACCGACGGGTTGGTACGGACCGCGTCGTCCGCCCCCCGGTAGGCCTCGACGGCGGTGGCCTCGAGCACCGTCAGCCCGTCGCGCAGCGGCCGGTGCAGGTTCTCGACCAGACCGTCGGTGTACAGGACGATCGCGTCGCCGTCCTGCAGCCGAGCCGTCGCGACGCGGCCCTCGGTCCGCGACCCGAGCGGTCCGTCGCCGGTGGTGGGGAGGGGCCGCGCGCCCTGCGGGCCGACCACCAGCGGTGCGGGATGCCCCCGGGTGGCGTACTCCAGGTCCCCGGTGTGCGGGTCGAGCAGCGACACGCACACCGTCGCGGCGAACGCTCCCGAGACGCGTCCGGCGAAGGCCTCCACGGCGCTGAGCGCGTCGAGCACGGTCGCGCCCTCGAGCAGCCGGGCCGCGAGGACCGCGCGCAGCTGGCTCATGATCGCGGACGCCTCGACCCCGTGGCCGACGACGTCACCGACCGTCAGCGCGACGCGCCCGTCCGGGAGGGTCGCCGAGTCGAACCAGTCACCTCCGGCCGCCTGCTCGAGCCCTGCGACGAGGTACGACGCCGCGACGTCGACGCGCGGCAGCAGCGGCACGGTCGACGGGAGCAGCGCGCCCTGCAGGCGCAGCACCACCTCGCGCGCACGGGCCAGCCGCTCGTCCGCGGTGGCCGCGCCCGAGCGCTCGAGGCTGGCGGCACGTACCCGGGCGGTCACGTCCGTGCCGGCGGCGATCGCACCCACCAGCGCGCCTGCCTCGTCCACCCACGGGGTGACCTCCAGGTCGACCCACACGCCGGACGCCGGGTCGGACCAGTCGGCCACGACCGGGATGGTCTCCTCGTGGAACCGCATGCCCGTGCGGACCACCTCGGACATCGCGGTCACGATCGTCTGGATCCCGGGATCGCGCAGGTCCCGGAGCCGCACGCCGACCAGGCGGGCGCGCTGCAGGAGGTCGCGCGCACCGCGGTTGGCCGCGACGATCTCGAGGTCGGGCGCGCGCACCACGACCTGGAACCCTGGAGAGCCGTCGAAGGCCTGCAGGACGGCGGACTCGTCGACGATGCCGTCGGTCGCCATCCGCGGTGCCTCCTCAGCTGCTCGGTGTCGGCTGGTCCGCCGCCGCGCTGACGACGTCGAGGCCGTGGGCTCCCGCCAGGCCGAGGCTGGTGCCGGGGGAGAGCACGATACGCATCTTCACACCTGCGGCCGCGCTGCGCCGGTGGGCCGCGCTGAGCGCCGAGACACCGACGGACCCCAGGTGGGTGACCTGGCGCAGGTCGACGACCATCGCACCCACCTCCCGGGCCTTGATCATGAGCTGGGTGACCGCTGCGGTGAGCTCGTGCGCCGTCGCCAGGTCCACCGGACCCTCGACCCGCACGACGGGCTCGTCGCCGGAGGTGTCGAACGTGATGTCGAGACCGGGGGTGGTGCGGGCGACGGGCTGCTCGGGGACGCCGTCCTGCAGGCTCGCGAAGTAGAAGTCGTCGAGCCGCTGGCGCGTGTCCGAGCCGAGCCCGCCACCCGACTCGACTGCTGCCACGAGCCGTTCCGCGAGCGTCAGGAGCCGGACGTTGCGCTGCTGGGAGCCCCACCGCAGCAGCTCGAACGCCGCGTCGCCGTCGATGCCGTAGCCGAGCATGAACGCGCCCTTGGCCTGGTCGATGACGGCGTGCGAGCGCAACGCCTGCGTGAGCTCCTCGTTGACCTGGTGCGCGACGGCGTCCCGCTGCGCCGCCGTGGTGTCGACGAGGAACCCGCTGACGGTGCGCAGGGCGTCGTCGTCCGAGCCACCGGCCCCGGTGAGCGTGACGAACCTCTGCGCGCCGCTCAGGTCCAGCAGCCGGTACTGGCAGCCGAACGGCTTGCCGTCCACGCCGCACTGACCCAGGGTGTCCAGGACGCGGCCGCGGTCGTCGGGGTGGATGTGGCGCGACATGATCGCCAGGGTGGGCACGACGTCCCCGGGCGACATGCCGTGGATCTGGAACATCCCGTCCGACCACCACCAGCGGCCCGTGGACGCCGTGTACTCGAAGCGGCCGACCTGCGCGGGTCTGGGATGAGGGGTGGGCACGACGACCTCCACGACGCCCCGCACGCGGGGCCTGAGCTCTCCGTGGGCTCGTCGCCGAGCCCGGTGTGGTCGGGCCGGGGGGCCCGCAGATGCGACCCGCAGCGTATGTCAGGTCGCGGCGCGCAGCGCGTCGAGCGCGTCAGTGCAGGCGGCTGCGCCAGTCGTCGGGGACGCGCCCGGCGGGTCCGGGGACGGTCTGCTCGACAGGGCGGTGCTCGGGTGCGGCGAGCGCCGGGCCCTGCGCGTAGTCGTCCGAGGTGTAGTCCCAGAACCAGTCCTCGCCGGGCTCGAACGTGCGCATCACCGGGTGCCCCGTCTCGCGGAAGTGGGCGGTCGCGTGCTGCGAGGGCGACGTGTCGCAGCACCCCACGTGGCCGCAGGTGGCGCAGCGGCGCAGGTGGAACCACCAGCCGTCGGTGGCGTCGCACTCCAGGCAGCCCGTCCCGCTGGGCGGCACCGTCGGGTCGATGGCGGTCTCGGTCATGGCGTGGGTCCTTCCGTGGGGGAGTAGGGCAGCCGGACGAGGAAGCGGGTGTCGCCGGGGACCGACCGCACGGTCAGGTCACCGTGGTGCTTGCCGACCACGATCCGCCACGAGATGTCGAGCCCGAGGCCCGTCCCCGACCCGACCGGCTTGGTGGTGAAGAACGGCTCGAAGATCCGGCCGACGACGTCGTCCGGGATGCCCGGACCGGTGTCGGCGACCTCCACCTCGAGCCAGTCGTCGACGCGCCGCGTGGTCAGGGTCAGCGTCTTGGACCCGTCCGGCTCGTCGGCCATCGCCTGCGCCGCGTTGTCGATGAGGTTGGTCCACACCTGGTTGAGCTCGGCTCCGAACACGTGGATGGGGGGCAGCGTCCGGTCGTAGTCCTTCACCACCGTGATGCCGTCGCCCAGCTGGCGCTCGAGCATCGTGACGGTGCTGTCGAGCAGCTCGTGGATGTCGACGGTCTGGTCGGGTGCGCGGCCGATCTGCGAGTACTGCTTGGCCGCGCCCACGAGTGCGGAGATCCGCCCGGTGGCGTCCTCGACCTCGTTCATCAGCGACTCGGTCTCGAGGGTGTACGCCAGCCACCGGACGGCGCCCTCGAGCACCTGCGGACCCACGCAGGACGCCACCATGTCGAGCCAGGCGGTGCCCAGCCCGGCGGCGGCGAAGCTGGGCGCGAGCTCCCACCCGCCCGCGATGTCGCGGTCGTCCATCCACTCACCGAGCGCGTCCTCGAGGTCGGAGACCTCCATCACCGACGGCACCACGTCGGACGCCCGCGCCTCGGCGAGGGCGGCGACCGCCTTCTCCTGCAGGTGGATGATCTGCGCCAGCTGCTCGCGGTCGTAGGGTCCGGACGCGATGAGCGCGAGCTTGTGCCGCATGCCCGCGACGCGCTCGCGCAGGGTCGCGGTCGCGCGGGTCGCGGCGGCCGCGGGGTTGTTCAGCTCGTGCGTCAGACCCGCGGACAGGGACCCGAGCGCCAGCAGGCGCTCCCGCTGACCGGTCGCGGCCTGCGTGCTCTGCTGGCCGAAGAAGAGCCCCTCCAGCAGGTGGACGGCCATCGGGAACCAGTCCGTCATGAAGGAGGCGAAGTCGGCGGCGGCGAGCACGTAGTACCGGGACGGCTCCAGCACGCGCAGCGTCTGCGCGTACGTCTGGGGCACCCGGTCACCCAGGTACGCGCCCCACGCGCCGGCGTACACGCCCACCTGACCCGTGCGGGAGATCTCCACGTCGTCGGCACCCACGCGGCGGTACATCGCCAGCGAGCCCTCGAGCAGCACGTAGAAGTCGGTCGCGGGGTCGCCCTCGCGGTAGAGCACGCCCGGCTCGATGTGCTCGACGTGCCCGTGCGAGCACAGCCAGAGGAGCTGCTCGTCGCTCAGGTGCTCGAACAGGAAGAGGCGCCGCAGCTCGTCGATGTCGCACGCCAGGTGGGTACGCGTCGTCGTCGCCAGCACGTCTGCGGTCGGGTCGACCGTCGGTTCCGTCGTGGTCACAGCTGCTCCAGGTAGCGGTGGACGAGCATCACGGCCATGGCGCCCTCGCCCACGGCGGACGCCACGCGCTTGGCGGACTCGGCGCGCACGTCGCCGGCCGCGAAGACCCCGGGGACGCTCGTCTCCAGGTGGTACGGAGGTCGGTCGAGCGGCCACGAGTCGGGCACCTTGCCCTCGACCAGCAGGTCGTGCCCGGCGCGGACGAACCCGTGGTCGTCACGGGTCACGGTGCCGTCCAGCCACGTGGTCAGGGGTGCAGCCCCGATGAACACGAACAACCAGCCGGTGTCCACCGATTCCTGCTCACCGGTGACCGTGTCCCGCAGCACGATCCGTTCGAGGTGGTCGTCGCCCACGGCCTCGACCACCTCGCTGCGCGTGCGGACGCGGATCCGGTCGTTCTGCTCCACCTGCTCCACGAGGTACCGCGACATCGACTGGTCCAGCGAGCCCGCGCGCACCACCAGCGTCACCGTCTTCGCGTGGCGGGACAGGTACATCGCGGCCTGCCCGGCCGAGTTGGCACCGCCGACCACGTAGATGTGCTCGTCCTGGCAGGCGGTCGCCTCCGTGAGGGCGGAGCCGTAGTACACCCCGCGGCCGGTCAGGGCGCCGATCCCCGGACCGGCGAGCTCCCGGTAGGCGACCCCGCTGGCCACGATCACGGTGTGCGCGTCGACGGTGCTGCCGTCGTCGAACCGCACCGACCGCGCGGCACCCCGCACCTCGAGCGCGACGGCGTCGCGCGTCATGACGATCTCGGCGCCGAACTTCAGGGCCTGCCGGCGCGCCCGCTCGGTCAGCTGCGCCCCGGAGACGCCGTCGGGGAAGCCGAGGTAGTTCTCGATGCGTGAGCTCTGCCCCGCCTGCCCGCCCGTCGCGGTCCGCTCGACGAGCGCGGTCCGCAGGCCCTCGGAGGCGCCGTACAGCGCGGCGCTCAGGCCCGCCGGGCCGCCGCCGATGACAACCAGGTCGTAGAAGCGTTCCGACGGGTTCACCGACAGGCCGACGTGCTCGGCCAGCTCGCCGTCGCTCGGCGCCACGAGCACCCCGCCCTCGCTCGTCACGACGACCGGCAGCGACGACCCGTCCGCTCCCGCCACGTCCAGCAGGACCTGCCCCTCCGGGCTGTCGCTGGTGTACCAGCGGTACGGCACCTGGTTGCGGGCCAGGAACTCGCGCACCTCCGACGACCGCGCGGACCACCGGTGGCCGACGAGCTTGGTCTCGGGCACCGCCCTCGGCGGGTTCGCGGTCCACGCCTCGAGCTGCGCGTCGAGCACCGGGTAGAACTTCTCCTCCGGCGGGTCCCACGGCTTGAGCAGGTAGTGGTCGAGGTCCACCACGTTCACCGCGTCGATGGCGACGTCGGTGTCGGCGTACGCGGTCAGCAGCACGCGGCGGGCCTGCGGGTAGATGTCCATCGCCTGCTCGAGGAACTCGATGCCCGTCATCCCCGGCATCCGGTGGTCGGCCAGCAGCACCGCCACCTGGTCGCCGCGCAGGCGCAGCTCCCGCAGCGCGTCGAGGGCGAGCGTGCCCGAGTCGGCACGGACCACGCGGTACGTGTCGCCGTAGCGGCGTCGCAGGTCGCGGGCCACGGAGCGCGACACCGCGGGGTCGTCGTCGACCGTCAGCAGCACGGGCTTGCGGGTGGAAGCGTCCTCCACGTGGTCCCCTTCGTCGGGCTGGTGTGCGGGCTGGCTCAGTGTGCGCTGCTCAGTCGCCGACCACGAGCGCGGCGCCGCCGGTGATCCGCACCAGCTCGTCGAACGTCGTCGGGAAGATGGTGTGCGGCGTGCCGCCGGCCGCCCAGACCTGCGGGTAGTCGGCGAGCGCCACGTCGACGACGGTCTCGACGCGTCCCGGGTGCCCGAGGGGCGCCACGCCGCCGATCGCCTGGCCGGTGGCCGCCCGGACCTGCTCGGGCGTCGCGCGCCCGATGTGCGCCCGGCCGAGCAGGCGGGCCAGCGCCACGGTGTCCACGCGATGCCTCCCGGAGGTCAGCACAAGCAGCGGCCGGTCGTCGGCCCAGAAGACCAGGCTGTTGGCGATCGCCCCCACCTCCGTGCCCAGCGCCGCCGCGGCCTCGGCCGCCGTGCGCGCGGAGTCGGGCAGCTCGACGACCTCGCCGAGCACCCCGGCGTCGGCGAGCGCGGCGGCGACGACCTGGGACCGGGCGGGCAGGTGGGAGAGGTCGGTCACGACGGCTCCTTCGGGGTCCGGGGCAGGCGGCGGCGCGGCTGGAGCCGGATGTTGGGCAGCTCGGGTGCGGGGATGCGGGCCCCGTCGTGGCCGGCGACGACGCCGAAGCGGTCCGCTCGTCCGTCGGACTCCCAGTCGGCACGCGCCTGGGCGATGTCGGCGTGCGTCCGGCCGACGAAGTTCCACCACATCACCAGGTCGTGCGCGAACGGTGCGCCGCCCAGCAGCAGCAGGCGGGCACCGTCGTGCGACGTGACCCGCACGTGGTCGCGTCCGTCGCCGAGGTAGAGCAGCCCGCTGGTGGTGTGCGGCGTGCCGGCGACCTCCGCCGTCCCGCCGAGCAGGAGAACGGTGTGCTCGAAGCCGCGCACCAGCGGGATCTCGACGTCCGCGTGCGCGTCCAGCACGACCTCCGCACCGAGCAGGGGGGTGTGCACGTGGGCCCGCGACCAGGTGCCGTCGAGGTCACCGACGAACACCGTGGCCCGCGCGCGGGGCGCCTCCCACACCGGCAGGTCGCTCACCTGCTCGAAGCCCGCAGCGCCCTGGGCCACCCCGTCGGGCAGCGCCACCCACAGCTGCACCGCGTGCAGCAACGGCTGCGCACCGAGCGAGAACTCCGAGTGGGACACACCGCGCCCGGCCGTCATGAGGTTGAGCTGACCGGGCCGCACCACCGCCTCGGAGCCGACGCTGTCCCGGTGCAGGATCTCGCCGGCGACGGGCCACGTCACCGTCTGCAGACCGGTGTGCGGGTGGGGGAGCACCCGCATGTCCACGTGCTGCGGGCCGAACTCGTCGAGGAAGCACCAGGCACCGACCATCGGCAGGGCGCGCTGCGGGAGCGTCCTGCGCACGCGCATCGCCCGCACGCCGCCCAGCGGGACGTCGCGAGCCTCGTGCAGCTCCACCACGGGACCGAGGGACGGCACCAGGTCGCAGAGCTCGGGCACCGGCCGCACCTCGAGGTTCGTCATCGGGCCACTGTAGGAGCCCGACCTCACACCCGGGAGACCCGGCGCGTCTGCACACTGTGACGGTGAAGCAACCCTTCGAGCGCGTGGTCGTCGTGCACGGCCCGACGGTCCTGCGCGTCTGCCGCGCGGTGGTCGGGCCGGTCGACGCGGACGACGCCTGGTCGGAGACGTTCCTGGCCGCCCTGCGCGCCTACCCGGACCTGCCGGCCGACGCCAACGTCGAGGCCTGGCTCGTCACCATCGCGCACCGCAAGGCGATCGACGTCGTGCGTCGCGCCGCCCGGCACGCGGTGCCCGTGGCCGACGTGCCGGACCGGGTGCTGCCTCCGCAGGGCCGGGACCTGGACCTGTGGGCGGCGATCGCCGCGCTGCCCACCAAGCAGCGGCAGGTCGTCGCCTACCACCACCTCGGCGGGCTGCCCTACGACGACGTCGCCGCGCTCGTCGGTGGCACCGCCGCCGCTGCCCGCCGCGCCGGCTCCGACGGCGTCGCCACCCTGCGGCGGACCTACCCGACGATCGACCAGGAGCAGTCATGACCTACCTCCCGGACGTGGCCGACACCGATCTCCGGCGTCTGCGCGCCACCCTCGTCGCACGGGCAGCCGCCGACGGCCTGCTCGACGTCGCCTACCGGACGGTGGACAGCCCGGTCGGGCCGCTCCTGCTGGCACGCACGCCTGCCGGGCTGGTCCGCGTGGCCTTCGGGGTCCAGGACCACGAGGCCGTCCTGACCACGCTCGCCCAGCAGGTCAGCCCGCGGGTCCTCGAGGCACCCGGACAGCTCGACGACGCCGCACGCGAGCTCGACGAGTACTTCGCCGGCCGGCGGACCGCCTTCGACCTGCCGCTCGACCTGCAGCTGCTGCGCGGGTTCCGCCGTGACGTCGTCCTGCACCTGCCCGACATCGCGTACGGGCGCACCGCCAGCTACGCGCAGATGGCCGGCCTGGCGGGGAGCCCTCGGGCGGTGCGGGCGGTCGGCACCGCGTGCGCCCTCAACCCGCTGCCCGTGGTGCTGCCGTGCCACCGCGTGGTCCGCTCGGACGGCACGCCCGGCCAGTACGCCGGCGGAGCCGCGGCCAAGCTCACGCTCCTGGACCTCGAGACGCGCGTCGGAGCGGCGGCGTAACGTCGGGAGGCATGTGCCGGAACATCACCACGCTCCGAGGGCTCGAGCCGCCCGCCACCTCGGAGGAGATCGAGGCCGCCGCGCGGCAGTACGTCCGGAAGGTGACGGGGGTGCAGTCGCTCAGCGACGCCACCCGCGAGCCGTTCGAGGACGCCGTACGGCAGGTCGCCGAGATCACCGCACGGCTGCTGGACGACCTGCCCGCGCGTCGGCAGCCGCCGACCACGGTCCCGCCCCTGCGGCGGGCCGACGTGCAGGCCAGGATCGCGGCCCGGGAGGCGCACGAGCGGGCGCACGAGCTCGGCCTGCCGCACGAGCACGAGGACGACGAGGCGCACGAGCACGAGCACGCGTCGGTCTAGAGCGGCCAGCGCACCAGCCGAGGGATCCCCGCCGGGGCGACCGCGGCGAGCGCGAGGAACCGGGCCTCGGCGCGGTGCAGCCGGATGTGCTCGTCGAGGGACCACGTCGGCCCGTTGGTCAGGTCCATGCCGCACGCGCACGCGATCGAGACGCGACCGTCGCCGGTCGTCGTGACCTGACCGACCGTCGTGTGCTCGGTGGCTGCGCGGACCTTCGCGTGGCGCATCTCCGCGCTGACGGCTTCGACAGGGTCGCTCATGGTCCCATCGTGCCGCACGGTGGGAGCAGCGATCAGCGCTCGGACCCGACCTGCTCGTCGTCCACCAGCTGCTCCAGCTCGAACGACTCGTCCCACTCGCCGCCGCCGAGGCTCGGCATCATGGCGCGCAGCTGCGGCTGCCAGCCGTCGACGCGGTCGGGGAAGCACCGCTCCAGCAGGTCGAGCATCGTCGCCACGGCCGTCGAGGCGCCGGGAGAGGCACCCAGGAGCCCGGCGATCGAGCCGTCCGCCGCCGTCACCAGCTCGGTGCCGAACTCGAGGATGCCGCCCTTGGCCTCGTCCTTCTTGATGACCTGGACGCGCTGACCGGCCGTGACGAGCTCCCAGTCGCGCGGGTGCGCGGTGGGCATGAACGCGCGCAGGGTGCGCAGGCGGTCCGTGTCCGTCGCGGTGACCTCGCCGACGAGGTACTTCACCAGGTCCAGGTTCCGCACGCCGACGGCGAGCATCGGGATGAGGTTGCCCGGCCGGATCGAGCGGATCAGGTCGGTCCACGAGCCGTGCTTGAGGAACTTCATGCTCCATCCGGCGTACGGCCCGAACAGCAGCGCGGTCCCGCCGTCCACGACGCGGGTGTCCAGGTGCGGCACCGACATCGGGGGAGCGCCGATGTCGGCCTTGCCGTAGACCTTGGCCTGGTGCTGCGCGACGATCTGCGGGTTCGTCGTCTTGAGGAACTGGCCGCTGATCGGGAACCCGCCGTAGCCCCTGGCCTCGGGGATGCCGGAGCTCTGCAGCAGCGGGAGGGCGCCACCGCCGGCCCCGACGAAGACGAAGCGCGCGCGGACCCTGCGGCTGCGCAGGTGCCCGTTCCAGCGACGGTCGGCCACCCGCAGCGACCAGGTGCCGTCCTTCTTCTGCCGGAGCCCCGTGATCTCGCTCTCGAGGTGCAGCCGTGCGCCGCGGTCCACCGCGTCGCCGATCATCGCGCGCGTCAGGCGGCCGAAGTCGACGTCCGTGCCGGCGGCCGAGCGCGTGGCAGCGATGACCTCGTCGGGGTCGCGGTCGTCCACGAGCAGCGGTGCCCACTGCGCGATCTGGGCCGGGTCCGTGCTGAACTCCAGGTCGGAGAACAGCGGGTGCTTGCGCAGCGTCTCGAAGCGACGGCGCAAGTACTCGGCGTTCTCGGCACCGCGCACGAAGGTCATGTGCGGGGTGGTGGACAGGAAGCCCTCGCCGCCGGGGAGGCGGTCGTGGGTGTCCAGGTGGTGCCACAGCTCGCGCGACAGCTCGAACTGCTCGTTGATGGTCACGGCCTTGGTGATGTCGATCGAGCCGTCGGGCCGCTGCGGCGTGTAGTTGAGCTCGCAGAGGGCCGCGTGGCCGGTGCCCGCGTTGTTCCAGGCGTTCGAGCTCTCCTGCGCCAGCTCGGCGCGGCGCTCGTGGATCTCGACGGTCCACGTGGGCTCGAGGGTGGTGATCAGAGCGGCGAGGGTGGCGCTCATGATCCCGCCCCCGACGAGGACGACGTCGACAGTCTCTTCGCGTTCTGGCACGAGATCGATCGTATGTTGACGTCGAGATACCTCCAGTCCTGGGATGTGTGACGTTGCGCACGCTGCTGCGTCACACCGGGGAGGAAAGAAGGCCCGACCTGCCGCGGGGTCGGTGCGGCAGGCCGGGCCGGTGCGGGGCGGGCGGCCGTGTCCGTGTCACACGCCGCCCGCACCGCGGCTCACCCGGCGGTGCAGGTGGTGCCGTTCAGCGTGAACGCGGTCGGCCTCGTGTTGGTCCCCGTGTGGGTCCCGTTGAAGCCCAGCTCGACGCTGCCGCCGGCGGCGATCGTCCCGTTCCAGGGGGCGTTGGTCACCGTGACCGCTGCTCCCGTCTGCGTGACGGCACCCGACCAGAGGTTGGTGACCTTCTGCCCGGCCGGGAACGTGAAGCCGAGCGACCAGCCGGTGATCGCTGACGTGCTGCCGTTGGTGATCCGCACCGTCGCCGTGAAGCCGGTGTTCCAGTCGGACGTCGTGTACCGCACCGAGCACACGCCGGGCTGCGCCGTCGGCGTCGGCGTCGGTGTCGCTGTCGGTGTCGGTGTGGGAGTCGGGGTCGGGGTGGTGGGCGTGGGGGTGGGTGTGGTCGGCGTCGGTGTCGGCGACGTCGTCGGGTCGGTGCCGGTGAGGTTGCCGACGATCACCCCGCGACCGTTGGTGCCGACGTAGACCCGTCCGTAGACGTCCGGGTCGCCGATGACGACGGACCCGGTCCAGCCCCACTGGTGCTTGTCGTCGTTCAGGCGCACCCAGGTCGCGCCCGCGTCGACGGACCGGAAGATCCCACGGACCCCGTTGATCTTCGACGACGTGTAGATCGCCGGGTACGACGCTCCCGGTGCCGCCTTGCCGAAACCGATCGCGTCCCCCTCGTCCACCGCGGTGACCTTGGTGAAGGACTTCCCCGAGTCGGTCGAGTGCCACATGCCGTAGGTCGCGTTCGTGGTCCCGCCCGTGAGCCAGATGTCGCCCTCCCGGCCCGGCACCGCGGCGAACCGCACGTTCCCGGTCGTGGGCAGGCCCGTGGCCGACGAGGCCGTGAACGTGGCGCCGCCGTCGGTCGAGGTGGAGAAGGTGCCGCCGGAGAACGCGTAGAACTTCAGCGGGTTGACGCGGTCGGCCTCGACGCGTGCGCCGGTCGGCGCGCCGGTGGACCTCGCCCAGCTCGAGCCGAGCGTCGAGGACGTGTGCACGCCGGCGCCGTCCGGGCTCCACACGATCCGGCTCCCGTCGGCGCTCAGGGCGACGGTGCCACCGCCGGTCACGCCGCCCGGCTCCTGCCCGGCCCACCACGAGCTGCCGCTCGAGGTCGAGACGCTGATGTGGGAGCTGCCGGCGTCTCCCGAGCCGACGCGGACCATGGTGGCCGGCGTCTTCTCGGCGAAGTCGGTGCCGTTGACCGAGCCCATGAAGGGAGCGGTGGCCGAGTACGCCGACGGTGCCTTCGTGATGTCGGTGTGCACGAAGCCGCCGATGTCACCGAGGCCGGAGACCAGCTGGACGGCGCCCGGGGGAGCGGCCAGGTCGAGCACGGCCGTCTCCTCGAGGCCCTGCGCCCGGACGCCGATCGCCACCTTGCCGCCCGTGTCCCAGGCGGTGAGGTTGGAGCCGCCGTAGATGGTGGCGCCCGTGCCGTAGAGGAACGAGCCGGAGTCGAACGGGTCGATCTCGAAGGACTCCGTCATCCAGCCGAGCTTCGGGCTGGGCTCGGGCGGGGCCGGCTGCTTGCCGAACGTCAGCCAGCCCGACCCGGAGATGTCGAGCGTGTACCGCAGCGTGCGGTCCGGGTAGCCGTTCCAGTCCCAGATCCGGGACCACGTGGCACCGCGGTCGGTGGACCGGAACACCTGGATGTCGGGGAACCACGAAATCTGCGTGACCGCCATGATCGTGTCCGGGTCCTGACGGTCGATCGTCAGGCCCGAGTACCCGAAGTAGCTGTCCGTGCTGGACGACGGCACCGGGCTGATCTGCGTCCAGGCGCCGGTCGCCGCGTCGAGCCGCCACAGGTCGCCGTGCCCGCCGTCGTACGGTCCGCCCGTGTCGCTGGTCGCGATGTAGAGCTGCTTGCCGACCGCGTCGAACACGCCCTTGTGCGCGATGTACCCGGTGGGCTGGCCGGCGATCCGCGACCACGTCGCGCCCGCGTCGGTCGACCGGTAGACGGTGTTCTCCTTGTCGGCCACCCCGACGTAGATCGTCCTGGTGGGGGACCCCTTCGTGCCGCTCGTCGGGTCGAAGGTCACCCACACCACGCCCTGGTTCGTGGTGAGGTACCCGTTGGGGTCGGTCGGGTCCTGCGCGTAGTTGCCTACGTTGGTGAAGCTGGAGACCTTGCCCCAGGTGACGCCGGAGTCGGTGCTCCGCCACAGGCCGTTGCCGCCCTCGGTGCCGAAGTACAGGACGCGGTTGTCGTTGGGGTCCACCTGGAGGCGCTCGCCCATGCCGCGGCCGGGCATGTTGCCGCCCACCTTGAACGGCAGGTCGGTCCTCGACCACGTGGCTCCGCGGTCCGATGACCGCAGGATCGCGCCGTTGTTCGGGTCCCAGCTGTTCGTGTACATGCCGACGGCGGCGAACACCTTGTCCGGGTTCACCGGGTCGGTCGCGAGCGACAGGACGCCGTTGTGGCCCCAGTCGTCCCAGCCGACGTGGTCGAGCAGGGGGATCCAGCGCTGGGTCGCCTTGTCGAGCCGGTACGCGCCACCGATGTCGGTGCGGGCGTACACGAGCCCCTTCTCCGACTGGTTGTAGACGATGCCGGGGACGAACCCGCCGCCGACGATCTCGACGTTGCCCCACGAGTAGGGAGAGTCGGCGGCGTGGGCTGGCTCCTGGCCGGAGAGGGCGACGAACGCGCTGGCCACCAGGGCGCCGGCGGCGGCGAGCGCCGCGAGCCGGGCTGGTGCGCGGGGGACGAGCGAGGGGGCGGACATCCGCGGCACTCCTTCGTGAAGGCGGGCGGAGGGCTCCCGGCGACGGTGCCGGGAGCCCTGCGGACCGGCGCTGAGCGACGGCCGCCGCGACCGTATCGAAGCGCTTCGAGAACGCAGCAGGGCGCGAATCGTTTAGTCCGTCACGGGCGCAGGGCGGGACGCCGCCGACCACGGCGTGGTCCGCGCGTGCACCGGGGCGCGCGGAGCGGTAGAACCGGACCATGAGCCGCGACCGCGACCTGACGTCCGACCCGTCCGCCGAGCACCTCGCCGACCCTGAGCTCCGGCAGGCCGAGCTCGACGCCGCCGACGCGCGGTCCGGGGGCAACCCCGAGAACGCGCCCCGCTCGCTGCACGCCGTCGAGCTCGCGGCCGACGACGAGGCCATCGCCAGCAGCGACGACTGGGACGACCCCGAGCGCCTCTAGGAGAGGTCCAGCCCCTCCGCGCGGACGTCGCGCAGCAGCTCCTGGCCGTCGGCCCCCTGCAGGACGGGGATGCCGTCCGGCCTGCGCGCCGCCTGCTCCTCGGCCCGGACGGAGTCGACGGTCGGCATGGGCACGCCGTGCGCGAGCACGTGCTCACCGAAGGTCAGCTGCCGAATGAGGATCGCGCGGACGTGGTCACCGAACCGCTGTGCGGCACCGGCGTAGATCTGCGGGTCGCGCTGGCCGTCGTCGCCGACCAGGACCCACTCGATGTCGGGCAGCTCGTGGAAGAGCCGCTTGAGCTGCGTGACCTTGTGGGTCGGCCCGCTGCGGAACCAGCCGCTGTTCGTGGGCCCCCAGTCGGTGAGCAGCAGCGGTCCGGCGGGGTACCGGTGCCGGCGCAGGAAGCGCGCGAGGGTGGGCGCGGCGTTCCAGGCTCCCGTCGACAGGTAGACCACCGGCACGTCCTGCCCGCCCGCCCGCAGCTCCGCGTACAGCCGCGCCATCCCGGGCACCGCCTCGCGCGCGCTCTCGTGCCGCATGAAGACGTTCCAGGCGGCGACGAAGGGTCGGGGCAGACGGGTCACCATGACCGTGTCGTCGATGTCGCTCACGATCCCGTACCGCACGTCCGGGCCGATCACGTGCACCGGGGCGGTCGCCGTGAACCCGTCGCTCGTCGTGAGCCGGACGTCGTGCCAGCCGGGTGTCAGGTCGGACTCGAGGATCGCGTCGACGTACCCGCCTCGGTCGGTGACGACGTGGTGCGTCCGGTCCCCGACCCGCACCTCGAGCTCGGCGCCCGACACCTGGGCCGTCGCGAAGCTGCGCCAGCCGCGCAGCGCGGCGGCGGACCGTGCGCCCGCCTGCGCGCTGCTGCCCGCGCCGGGCAGCTCGTCGTCCCGCACCTGCGGCGCCGCCAGGAGCGTCCGGGCGAGCACGCGCACCCACCCGGTCGAGCCGTAGCCGGCGTACGGCTCGATCCGCACGGTCCAGCCGCGGCGGCGCAGCTGGTGCGCGACCGCTCGGTCGAACCCGTTCTCCAGGCGCGCGGCGAGGTGCGTGCGCGGGACGGACGACGCGGGGTTGGCCGAGGCGGTCGAGGGTCCGCCGGGGCGGGCGGTACGAAGCACCGGCCCGCCGTCGGACGAGCCGACGACGGGCCGGGCGCTGGGGGGAGACGTCACGCGTCGTCCTTGACGGACGCCTTCCGCGCGGCGGCCTTCTCGCTCTGCGCGTTGCCCGTCGTCAGGGTGCCGCCCGCGGACTCCAGGTGGGCGCGGACGAACCAGTGGAACAGCTCGAGCTCGTGCAGGTGCCCGACGAGCAGGTCGTTGGTCACGTCGTCGATCTCCTCGACGTCCTTCGCGGCCTTGCGGTGGTCCTCGATCACGCCGATGTACACGACGTCGAGGGCGCCCAGGTGGGCGATGGCGCCGTCACGGCCGATCGAGTAGTCCTCCCACGTGCGGTTCGCCACCAGCGCGCCGGGCGTGCCGACGGGCGCCACACCGAGGGTCGCGATGCGCTCGGCGATCGCGTCGACCATGAGGCGCACCGCGTCCACCTGCGGGTCGAGCATCTCGTGGACCGCGATGAAGTGCGGGCCGACGACGTTCCAGTGGATGTGCTTGAGCGTCAGCGCCAGGTCGTTCAGGGCGTCCAGCCGCTGCTGCAGCACTGCGGCGACGTCAGCACCCTGCTGGAGGGTGAGGGACGGGACGGTGTACTTCGGCAGCGCCATCGATTGCTCCTTCTCGGTTCGTGCGGGTCGATCCCGACTCGCACCCACGCTGCCCCACCTGCGCCGATGTCGCCATCGGAACAGGTCAGGCGAACGGGTCGCCGCGGTCGGCGAGCCTGTCCGCCACCTCGTCGGGAGTCAGCTGCTGCAGTCCCGGTCCCACCTCGTCCCACCAGCGCGGCGCGGCGACGTGGGGGACATCACGACCCCGCAGCGAGTAGGGCGTGATGGTCGTCTTGGCGGGGTGGTTCTGCGACCAGTCGATCAGCACCTTCCCCCCGCGCAGGTCCTTCTTCATGATCGCGACCACCTGGTCGGGGTGCGCGGCGGCGATCTCGTAGGCGATGTCCCGCGCGTACTGGCGGATCTCCATCACCGTCTGGTTCCCGGGCAGCGGCGCGTACAGCTGCATGCCCTTGCTGCCGGACGTGACCGGCACCGTCGTGCCCAGGCCGTCCTGGCGCAGCCGGTCCGCCACGAGGTGCGCCACCGCGGCGCACTCGGCCAGCCCGGCGGGTGCACCCGGGTCAAGGTCCACGACGAGCCGGTCGGGCTTGTGGATCTTCCCGCGCGGTCCGACCCGCCACTGCGGGGTGTGCAGCTCGAGCGCACCCTGGTTGGCCGCCCACACCAGGCCCGCGAGGTCGTCCAGGAACGGCAGCTCCAGCTGGGCACCCTCGTCGTCGGCCCCGGGCGCTGCGCGCAGCGTCTGCCGCCGGACCCAGTCGGGCGCTCCTCGCGGCGTGTTCTTCTCGAAGAACTTCTCGCCGCCCACGCCGTCGGGCCACCGGATGCGGGTGACCGGGCGGTCGCGCAGCTGGGGGAGCAGCGCGGGGGCCACCCGGACGAGGTAGTTCATGACCTCGGCCTTGGTCAGCCCCGTCTCCGGGTACATGACCTTCTCCAGGTGGCTCACCCGGACCTGGCGACCCTCGACGTCGACCATCTGGCGTTCTGGCGTCACTGCTGCTCCCACGGGTCGGCGTCGGTGTCGGTGCGGACGGCTCGCACGACCGGCTGGCGCAGCCGACCGGTCGGGTTGCGCGCGAGGTAGAGGACATCGAGGACGACGGTCGGCTCGCACCACCGCGTGCCCCGGGCGTCGACGGCCGGCACCTCGTCGTCGAACGGGGAGTTGTCGCGCGGCACGAGGAGCTTCTGCAGCTCGGCGGCACGTCGGCCCGTCAGGCCGCTGCCCGCACGGCCGAGGAAGCGCAGGTCCCCGGCGGCGTCCCGGGCGCCGAAGAGCACGGCACCCATGCGGCCCGACCCGTTCGTCTCCTCGCGCCAGCCCCCGACGAGCGCGGTGCGCGTGCGGCGGTGCGGTGCCTTGACCCAGTCGGGTGAACGTCGTCCGGGCACGTACGGCGACGAGCGGCGCTTGGCGACGACGCCCTCGAGCCCGAGCTGCTTGGTGACCTCCCACAGCTCCTGCCCGTCCGGGTAGACGGGGGAGAGCTCGACCCGGTCGGGGAGCGCGAGCCGGGCCAGCGTGTCGCGGCGCTCGTCGTAGGTGCTCCGGGTGAGGTCGATGCCGTCCAGCCGGAGGACGTCGAACACGAGGAACGTGACCGGTCGCTGGGCGGCGAGGGCCTCCGCACGGCGTGGATCCCGCACGTGCATGCGCTCCGCTAGGGCGGTGAAGGACGGGATCCCGTCCGCCATCAGCACGATCTCGCCGTCGAGAAGCGCGCCCGGCAGCGCCGCCAGACCCTGCAGCTCCGGGTACGCCGCCGTGATCTCGCGCTCGTTGCGGCTCCACAGACGCAGTCGGTCCGACGTGGTGTCCGCGAGCGCGCGGACCCCGTCCCACTTCACCTCGTACGCCCACGCGGGCCCGCGCGGAAGCTCCGCCGGACCGGCCGCAGGGGTGGCGAGCATGGGCTCCACGGGTCCATCCTGCCCATAGCGAGCCGCGCCGGGCGCGGCTTCGTCCCAACCCGCCCAGCAGCCATCACTGGAGGACACGGCCATGCGAGCGATCTGGAAGGGCGCGGTCGCCTTCGGGCTGGTCAACGTCCCGGTGCGGCTGTACTCGGCGACGGGGGAGCACGAGGTCACGCTGCACCAGGTCCACAAGGAGGACGGCGGGCGCATCCGCTACCGCAAGTTCTGCAGCATCGACGGCGAGCCGGTCGAGATGTCGGACATCGCGAAGGGCTACGAGACGGACGACGGCGAGCTCGTCGTCCTCACGGACGAGGACTTCAAGTCGCTCCCGCTGTCCACCGAGCGCGAGATCGAGGTGCTCGAGTTCGTGCCGGTGGACCAGGTGGACCCGATCCTCCTGCAGAAGACGTACTACCTGGAGCCGGAGAAGACCGCCGCCAAGCCGTACGCGCTCCTGCGCGGGGCGCTCGAGCAGGCGGACCGGGTGGCCGTGGTGAAGGTCGCGCTGCGGCAGCGCGAGTCGATGGCGATCCTGCGGGTGCGCGACAACGTCATCGTCATGCAGACGCTCCTGTGGCCCGACGAGGTGCGGGCGGCCGACTTCCCGGTCCTCGAGGAGGACGTCTCGGTGCGTCCCCAGGAGCTCGCGATGGCGGCGTCGCTGGTGGAGTCGCTCGCCGCCGACTTCGACCCGTCGCAGTACGAGGACCGCTACGCGGGTGCGCTCGAGCAGCTGATCGAGGCCAAGGTCTCGTCGGGCAGCACCCGGGCCGTCCCCGTGCCGGCCGGCGAGGAGGGTGCGGGCGACGGCGGGGGCGACGTCGTCGACCTGCTGGCGGCCCTGCAGCGCAGCGTCGAGAAGGCCCGCGGCTCTCGCGGTGAGGAGCCGGCGGCCGAGGCCGACGAGAAGCCGAAGGCCAAGGCGAAGCCGAAGAAGGCGAAGGCCGACGCCGACGAGGACGAGCCGACGCCGCGCAAGACGCGCCGCAAGGCGTCGTGAGCGGGCTGTCAGCGGACCGGCAGTCGCAGGCCGTCGCGGCCCTGCGCCGCATCGCGTTCCTGCTGGAGCGCGCCCAGGCGAGCCGCTACCGGGCCGAGGCGTTCCGCGGGGCGGCGCGCAGCATCGAGCGCCAGGACGCCGACCGGCTGGCTGCGTTGGCGGCGTCGGGGTCGCTCACCGACCTCCCGGCGGTCGGGGCGCGCACGGCGGACGTGATCGCGCACGCGATGCGCGGCAAGCCGGTGGAGTACCTGGACACGCTCGAGCGGGAGTACGCGACGGCGGGGCAGGACGTGGACGCCCGCGCGGCCGCTCTCCGCGATCGGCTGCGCGGCGACCTCCACGCGCACACCGAGGCGTCCGACGGCGCCACGCCGATCCAGGAGATGGTCCTCGCGGCCCTCGAGCTCGGGCACGAGTACCTGGCGATCACCGACCACTCGCCCCGGCTGACGGTGGCCAACGGGCTCTCCGCCGCCCGGCTGCGCGCCCAGCTGGAGCAGGTCCGGGCGCTCAACGGCGTGGTGGGCCCGTTCCGCGTTCTCACCGGCATCGAGTGCGACATCCTCGACGACGGCGGTCTGGACCAGGACCCGGACCTGCTCGACGAGCTCGACGTCGTGGTCGCGTCGGTCCACTCCAAGCTCCGGATGGAGTCCGGGCCCATGACCCGCCGGATGATCGCGGCGGTGAGCAACCCCCGCACCGACGTCCTGGGGCACTGCACGGGACGCCAGGTCAAGGGCAAGAGCCGTCCGCAGAGCGAGTTCGACGCGCGCGCGGTGTTCGACGCGTGCGCCGAGCACGGTGTCGCCGTGGAGATCAACTGCCGCCCGGACCGCCTCGACCCGCCGCACGACCTCCTGGCCATCGCGATCGAGACGGGCTGCGACTTCTCGATCGACACGGACGCGCACGCGCCCGGCCAGCTGGACTGGCTGGGGGCAGGGTGCGAGCGTGCCGCGCAGCACGACCTGGACCCCGTGCGGGTGATCACGACCTGGCCGGTGGAGGACCTCCTGGCGCGTACCCACCGGTGACGCGACACGCCCTATGCAGGAATTCCTGCGGTTCCCGGGTTAGTGTCAGCCGATCGCCCCCGTTGCTCGCGGCTACTGCCGCGCGCGCAGGGAACGGCCCGGTAGAGGGTCTGCATGTCCGAGTGAACACAGAGGAGCACATCCAGTGAGCGTGAACCGCACCGAGCTCGTCCAGGCCGTCGCGGCCAAGACCGGCCTGACCAACACCGACGCGGACAAGGCCCTCAAGGCCTTCCAGGAGGTTCTCGTCGAGAACCTCGCCGCCGGCGAGGCCGTCACGATCCCCGGTTTCCTGGCCGTGGCCCGCGCCGAGCGTGGTGCTCGCACCGGCATCAACCCCCAGACGGGCGAGAAGCTGGAGATCCCCGCGGGCTACCGCGTGAAGCTCACCGCCGGCAGCGCCCTCAAGCGCGCCGTCCAGGGCTGACCTCAGCACCTCGAGCGAGCCCCCGATCCTCACGGGTCGGGGGCTCGCTCGCGCTATAGTGGGAACCACTCTCAGGAAGGAGAGCGGCACCATGGTCGTGATCCCACGTCAGACCCGGCAGCGGGCGGAGATCCTGGATCTGCTGGAGGACGTCGACGAGTTCCGCAGTGCCCAGCAGCTGCACGAGATGCTCCGGGCCCGCGGGTCGAGCGTCGGGCTGGCCACCGTGTACCGGGCCGTGCAGAGCCTGTCCGAGCACGGCGACGTCGACGTGCTGCGCACCGAGGACGGGGAGTCGGTCTACCGCCGCTGCGAGCAGCGCAGCCACCACCACCACCTGGTCTGCCGCAGCTGCGGGCGCACGGTCGAGATCGAGGCCGGTCAGGCCGAGGCCTGGGCTGCGCAGGTCGGTGCCGCGCACGGGTTCGACGACGTCGACCACACGATCGAGCTGGTCGGCACCTGCTCCACGTGCCGGGCGGCCGCTGCGTCCTGACGGCCGCGAGTCAGTCCGGCGCGCGCCTGGCCAGCAGCTTGGGCACCACCCACCAGGACGCGACGAGGAGCACGATCGAGGAGATCCCGACGGTGATGCCGGCCTCACGCGTCAGCACGACGTCGAAGATCAGCATCGCGCTGCCCGCCATCACGAGCGCGAGGACCACCAGACCCGCTCGCGCGAACCGGTTCCCGGCGGTCACGAGCTCGGGCTTGAGCCGGCGGCGGAAGAGCACCCGGTGCAGGCTCACCGGCGCGACGAACAGCGCTGTCGCCAGCACCGCGAGGACGACGAGCACCAGGTAGAGATCCTTCTGGTAGGCGTCGAGGTCCTCGAACCGCTGCTGGAACGGGATGGTGAGCAGGAATCCCGTGAGGATCTGCGTGCCCGTCTGCGTGACGCGCAGCTCCTGGAGCAGCTCGTTCCAGTTGCGGTCCGCTCGCTCGTTGTGGGTCTCGTCCCGGCCGTCGTCGCCCGGCTGCGCCTCGTGCTCGTGCACGTCGTCCTCCTCAGGTCTGCACGGATCATGCCGCACTCGCCCGTCGTGCGCAGGTGAACGGCAGACGTCGGAGAGACTGTTCCCGTGACCCGACTGCACGATGCCGACCGCCGCGACTTCGCCTCCGACAACTACGCGGGGGTGCACCCCGAGGTGCTCGCCGCGATCGCCGAGGCCAACGGCGGCCACCAGACCGCGTACGGCGAGGACGTCTACACCTCCCGCCTGCACGAGGTGGTCGCCCAGCACTTCGGCGAGGGGGCCACGGTCTTCCCCGTCTTCAACGGGACCGGCGCCAACGTGCTGTCCCTGCAGTCCGTCCTGCCGCGGTGGGGCGCCGTGGTGTGCGCGGACACGGCGCACATCCACACCGACGAGAACGGCGCCCCGGAGCGGATGGGCGGCATCAAGCTGCTCACCGTCCCGACGCCCGACGGCAAGCTGACCCCGGAGCTCGTCGCGACGCAGGCATGGGGCTTCGGCGACGAGCACCGCGCCCAGCCGGGGGTCGTGTCGATCACCCAGTCGACCGAGCTGGGCACGCTGTACACCCCCGACGAGGTGCGCGCCCTGGCCGACCAGGCGCACGAGCACGGGCTCCGCCTGCACGTCGACGGTGCCCGGATCTCGAACGCGGCCGCCAGCCTCGGCGTGCCGCTGCGCGCGTTCACCACCGACGCGGGCGTCGACCTGCTGTCGCTCGGCGGCACCAAGAACGGCCTGCTGTACGGCGAGGCGGTCGTGGTCCTCGACCCCACGGCGGACGGGGGCCTGACCTACCTGCGCAAGATGGACATGCAGCTCGCCTCGAAGATGCGCTTCGTGTCCGCCCAGCTGGTCGCCCTGTACGAGGGGGACCTGTGGTTGCGGTCCGCCCAGCACGCCAACGCGATGGCGGCGCGCCTGCGTGCCGGGATCGCGGACCTGCCGGGCGTGCAGGTGACCCGCCCGACCCAGGCGAACGGCGTCTTCGTGATCTTCCCGCCGGGGGTCGCCGACATCCTGCGCCGGCGGTGGCGCTTCTACGACTGGATCGTCGAGACCGGCGAGGTCCGGCTGATGTGCTCGTTCGACACCACGGAGACCGACGTCGAGGAGCTCGTGGCCGCGGTCGCCGACGCGGTGGGCTGACGCGCGGGGGTCCGGTGACGGACCCCCGCGCGTCGACCGGTCACCGCACCGTGCAGGTGGCGCCGTTCACCGTGAACGCGGTCGGTGCCGTGTTCGTGCCGGAGTGGGTGCCGTTGAAGCCGATCTCGGTGCTCGCGCCCGGCGCCAGCGTCGAGTTCCACGCGACCCCGGTCGCGGTGACCGCCGAGCCGGTCTGCGCCCACGTGGCACTCCAGCCCTGCGTGACCTTCTGGCCGTTCGCGTAGGTGAACGCGAGCGACCACCCGGCCAGCGGGCTGGTCCCGGTGTTCGTGATCCGGATCGCGCCGGTGAACCCGGTGCTCCAGCTGTTCGCCGTGTACGTGACCGAGCACGAGCCGGTGGCCACGTCCGGGGCGGTGTACGCCGTCAGTGCCGACGACGCGGCCGACCGGTTGCCGGCTGCGTCCTTCGCGACGACGGTGAACACGTACGACGTCCCCGCGGCCAGACCCGTGGCCGTGTAGCTGGGGGTGGCGCTGCTGCCGACCAGGGTGCCGGCGCGGTACACGTCGTAGCCGGCCACACCCGAGCCGCCCGTGTTGTCGGTCGACGCGGTCCACCGCAGCGGGATCGACGTCGTCGTCGCGGTCCCCGCCTCGAGCCCTGTCGGGACGCTCGGCGCGACGGTGTCCGACCCGGAGCCGGCCGCGGTCCGTGCGGTGACGGCGGCGGAGGTCGCGGACACGTTCCCGGCGACGTCCTTCGCGCGCACCGAGAACTGGTACGCCGTGTCGGCCGCCAGCCCCGTGACCGTCAGGCTCGTCGACGTCGTGCTGCCGACCAGCGCCGTGCCCAGGTACACCTGGTAGCCGGAGACGCCGGAGCCCCCGGCGTTGTCGGTCGAGGCCGACCACGTCAGCGGGATGCTCGTCGCCGTCGCGGTGCCGGCGGCCAGGTTCGCCGGCACGGACGGCGCGGTGGTGTCACCGGGCTGCCCGCCGACGTCCGACACGGACTTGCCGGTGGTGCTCCCGACCCCACCGAGCGGCACCTGGTGGTCGAGGCCGACGAACTTGCCACCGTCCTGCCACAGCGACGGCTTGAGCAGCGCGTACTTCGCCTCGTCCCACGTGGCCCAGTCGTAGCCGAGCAGACCGCCGGTGTCACCGGAGTTCGGGTTGAGCACCCAGAACGTGTGGCTCAGCCGACGGTCGACGATGAGGTCGCGGATGGCGACCATCCACTTCTCGTTGCGGCCGCCGTCCATGAAGCCGCCCCACTCGCCGATGAGCAGCGGTGCGGTGTTCTCCTTGTGCAGGTACAGCCAGTTCGGGTCCCACACGTCGCGCTCGAGGGTCGAGCGGTCCCACGTGCCCTGGAACCACTTCTGCTCGAAGACGAGCGGTCCGTAGTCGTGGGGGGAGTAGACGAGCTGGTCCTGGTTGGCCCCGAGGTTGATCGGGAAGTCCCGCACACCGCGCAGGTTCCCGCCCCACCACGTGCCGTGGTAGTCCGTCAGGCCCGTCGACGTCCACGGCACACCCTCCTTCGGGTACACCTCGACGCCCTCGACGAAGATCAGCCAGTTCGGGTTGATGGCCAGGATCTTGCGGCCGGCCGTCTCCGCGAAGTGCTTGAAGTTGTCCTTGTCGGTCGAGCCGTCCCACTTGGCCCGCTCGGCGGACCCCTGCGTGCCGTGCGGCTCGTTCTTGAGGTCCGCGCCGATCATCGTGTCGTTGTTCTTGTAGCGCTCGGCCACCCACTCCCAGCCCGCGTACACGTCCTCGGTCGTGATGGCGCCCTTCCACCAGACCGGGTACACGTGGCCCGCGTTGTCCGCCTCGGCGCTGTGCACGTCGAGGAAGACCTTGATGCCGTACTTCTCGCAGAGCGTCAGCCAGTAGTCGAAGATCTGCAGGCTGTTCTTGCCCTCGAGCTCGGGGTTGGCGTACGTGTTGACGTTCGGCTTGAGGAACGTCCCCGCCTTCCACTCGAGCAGCAGCTGCGTCGAGATCGGCACGCGCACGGTGTTGATGCCGCGGTCGGCCATGCTCTTGGTGATCGTGGTGATGTTCGCGGACCAGAGCCCGTGGAAGACGCGCTCGCTCGCGTTGAACCCGAACCAGTTGGTCCCGGTGAGCAGCACCTCCTTGCCGGACTCGTCGACGATCTTGTTGCCGGAGACGTGCAGCCAGTCGTCGCCCGGGGCGGCGTAGGCGGGAACGGCTCCGAGCACGAGTGGTGCGGCCAGCGCGGCCGTGGCGGCGACGCTCGTGGCTATCGCGCGCAGGCGGTGGGTGGAAGACACGGTTCTCCTCAGGTTCTGACGGCTGGGTGTCCCGGCATGACGAGCGGGGGCCCTCCGTGGAGGACCCCCGCTCGTCGTGCCACTGGGTCAGGCGTTGGTGCAGGCTGCACCGTTGACCGTGAAGGCCGTGGGTGCGTTGTTGGTGCCGGAGTGCGAGCCGTTGAAGCCGATGTCCACGGACTGGCCGGCAGCGAGCGTGCCGTTCCAGGCCGCGTTCTTCGCCGTCACGGTCGTCCCCGACTGCGACCAGTCGGCGCTCCAGCCCTGGGTGACCTTCTGGCCGTTGGCGAACGAGAAGCCGAGGCTCCAGGCCGACAGGGCGGTGGTCCCGGTGTTGGTGACCTTCACCGAGGCCGTGAAGCCCGAGTTCCAGCTGTTCGCCGTGTACTTGACCGAGCACGCACCCGTGGAGGTACCGGGCTGCGTGGTGGCCGTGGCAGCCGCCGACGCTGCCGACACGTTGCCGGCGGCGTCCTTGGCACGGACCGTGAACGAGTACGCGGTGGCGGCGGTCAGGCCGGTCACGGTGTAGCTCGTCGTGGTGGAGGTGCCCACCAGGGTGGTGCCGCGGTAGACGTC
>NZ_BJUB01000015.1 GCF_007989805.1 Cellulomonas xylanilytica | reverse complement strand
CCTCGCGCTCGGGGTGCGGTCAGCCGGCGTTGCGGAGCATGAACTCCGTCTCGGTGTCGCGGCCCATCAGCGGGTCGGGTGCCGCATCGGTCTCCACGCTGGCGATGGTGTCCGCCAGCGGGACCCGTTCCGGGAGCACGGTGTAGCGGCTCGACGCGGCAGGGTTCTCGTCGGTCATCGTCGCCACCTTCGCTGGAGCCACCCGTGCTGACCCGACTGTAGGCCCCGGAGCCCCACGACGTCCGAGCATCCGGTCGCCCCGACGACCACATCGTCGGGCGTCCCGCCCAGGAGCACCGGACGCCCGAGCATCCGGTCGCCCTGACAACCAGATCGTCGGGCGTCCCGCCCAGGAGTGCCGGACGTCCGAGCATCGGGTCGTCAGGGCGACCGGATCGTCGGACGTTGCCGGGGGATGCACGGATGCACGGGTGCGCGGATGCGCGGATGCGCGGGTGCGCGGGTGCGCGGGTGCGCGAGTGCCGGTCGGTGCGGCGCGCCGTAGGCTCCGGGACCGTGAGCGCTCAGCAGACACCCCTGTGGATCGGTACCTATCCCGTCGCCGGCGCGGGGACGCCCGTCGGTCGGGGGGAGGGGATCTGGCGGGTCGACCTCGATCCCGCCACGGGTGCGCTGAGCAACGCGCGGCAGGTGGTGGAGACCCCGTCGCCGAGCTTCCTGGCCCTGCGCAAGACGGCCGGCGGCTCGGTCCTGTACGCGGCGAACGAGCAGACGGACGGCACGGTGAGCGCGTTCGACGTGGTCGGGGACTCGCTGGTGCACCGGGCGACGGTCCCGTCGGGCGGCGCCGACCCCTGCCACCTGCAGCTCGACGTGGACGGCGACACGCTGCTCGTCGCCAACTACTCCTCGGGCACGCTGGGTGTGCTGCCGCTGGACGAGGACGGCGGGTTCGCGACGCAGGGTCCCGCCCAGGTCCTCGGGCACGTCGGGGCGGGTCCCGACGAGGACCGGCAGGAGTCGCCGCACGCGCACTTCGTCGCCCTCGACCCGAGCGGCGCGTTCGTGCTGGTGGTGGACCTGGGCACCGACGAGATCCGCCGGTACCGCCGCGAGGACGGGCGCCTGGTCGAGGACGGCATCGCCGCGGTCCTGCCGGCGGGCAAGGGTCCGCGGCACGTGGCGTTCGGCGCGGACGGCAGGTTCGCGTACGTGGTCGGTGAGCTCGACGTGACGGTCCGGGTGCTGGCCTGGGACCGCGGGGTCGGGACGGTGGTGCAGACCGTGCCTGCGACGACGGTCCCCGCGCGGGAGCGCCGGCTGCCGTCGCACGTCGTGCGCGACGGGGACCAGCTGCTGGTGGGTGTGCGGGCGTCGGACGTGCTCGCGCGGTTCACGATCCGCCCCGACGGGCTCCTCGACCCGGTCGCCGACCACCCGCTGCCCGGTGCGTGGCCGCGGCACCTCGACGTGGTCGACGGGTGGACGGTCGTCGCGGAGCAGGTGTCGAGCGGTCTCGCGGTCCTGGACGGGGACGGCGCGGTGGTCAGCACGCTGGCGCTCCCGTCGCCCACCTGCGTGCTGCCCGCGTGACGGCGGTCACGAGGACGGACCCGTCGACGCCTGAGCGGGGGTACACGCCCCACGGGGCGGGGCATTCCTCCGAAAAGCCCGTTACCAAATCGTGATCATCTCGACTTACCGCCCTGTAAGTGATTGTGATTGTCTGGCGAGAACCGCACGAGTCGGCCGGGCGACGAGGCTCTGACGGACGCGCGCGGGCAGTGGCTGCGCAATGGGGCACGGCCATGTCACCAGGGAGCGAACGTGCGCCGAGCCGACCGTCTGAACGCCTTTCCCGCCAGCCTTGCCGCCCTGGCGCTGGTCGTGCCGCTGACGCTGGTCGGGCTCGCCCAGCCGGCCGCCGCGGCACCCGGTGACCTGGCCCGGACGGGTACGGCGAGCGCGGACGTGTTCCAGTCCGACGGTGACGGGACGTTCCCGCCGGACGCGGCGATCGACGGTGACCCGGCCACCCGGTGGGCCAGCGGCAACGGCCCCGACGAGGACGTCGAGTTCACGGCGTGGCTCCAGGTGGACCTCGGCGCGGAGGCGTCGGTCGACCACGTCGTCCTGGCGTGGGAGGCGGCGTACGCCGCGGGGTACGAGGTGCAGGTGGCGACCGCCCCGGACGAGTGGACCACCGTGCACACCGAGGCGGCCGGCGACGGCGGCACCGACGACGTGACGTTCGACGCCACGGACGCGCGCTACGTGCGGCTGCAGATGAACCAGCGGACCAGCTTCGACTGGGATCCCGCCCGCCCGCACTGGTACGGCTACTCGCTCTTCTCCCTCGAGGTCTACGGGACGGCCACGCAGACCGCCGTCGCGTTCGCAGGTTCGGGCACGACGGTCCCCGCGGGTGACGACGCGACGGTCCCGGTGATCCTGGCGACCGCCGCGGACACCGACACCACCGTCCGGGTGCGCTCGACGGGCGGGACCGGTGTGGCGGGGACGGACTACACGGCCGTCGACGAGACGGTCACGTTCCCGGCCGGCACGATCGAGGCGACGGTCACGGTGCCGACCGTCGACCACGGCCCGCTCGGCCAGGTGCGCACGGTCGAGCTGACCCTGTCGGAGCCGTCCGACGGGCTGGTGCTGGGCGGTCGGACGACGAGCATCGTCACCATCACCCCGCACGGCGACCTGCCCGACGTCGGTGGCGTCACGGTGCTCGACGACTACGAGGCCGGCGTCCCGGCCGGGTACACCACGTGGGGCATCAGCGCGCCGGTGACCCCCGTGCTGTCCACGGGTCCGGTGGACCGCGGCGGCAACGGCCTGGTCGCGACCGTCGGGGGAGAGCCGGCCGCGGGCGACTGGTTCGGCTTCACGCACGACATCGCCGCCACCGATTGGTCGGCGCACGACGGCTTCACCTTCTGGTTCCTGGGGACCGGCGGCGGCGGGCTGCTCCGGTACGAGCTGAAGAGCAACGGCCAGCTGTTCGAGCGGAGCGTCACGGACGACACCGCGGGGTGGCGCCAGGTGAACGTGGCGTTCTCGCAGCTGCGGCTCAAGGGCAACCCGGCCTCCGACGCGCGCTTCGACCCGTCGGCGAGCACCGGGTTCGCGGTGACGCTGACGGACCTCGGGGCGGGCGCGTGGACGTTCGACGACCTGGGCCTGTACGACCGGGTGAGCACGATCGAGGACGCCGAGGGTGACGTGCCCCTGGCGGAGCCCGGCTCGACCGTCGGGATCTTCACGTGGGGCTCGGCGGCGGACCTGGTGCGCCTCGGCGTGACGGAGCAGGAGCGCGAGGGTGTCCCGGCGGGCAACCACGTGCTGTCCGGCGACTACCAGATCCCGTCGGGCGGGTGGGGCGGCTACAGCCAGAACCTGGCGGCCGGGCAGGACTGGAGCTCGTTCCGGGGCATCCGCCTGGCCTGGTACGCCTCGCAGCCGACGCGTCCGGCCTCCCCGACCGCGGGCGACGACATCAAGGTCGAGCTCAAGGACGGCGGCCCGGACGGCGAGCACTCCGAGGTGTGGGCGGCCACGTTCAAGGACAACTGGTCCACCGACGGCAGCCGCTGGAAGATCGTCGACCTCCCGTTCTCCCAGTTCACGCTGAGCGGCTACCAGCCGGGTGACGCGGCGACGCGCAACGGCACCCTGGACCTGACGTCCGCGTGGGGCTACGCGGTCACGTTCGTGCCGGGCACGGCGACCCCCGTGTCGTGGGCGATCGACGACGTGCAGCTCTACGGCTCCGCGGTTCCCGCTCCGACCGCGACCGTGTCCTCGAGCGACGTGGTCCTGGTCGACCCGGGCGAGACGGCGCAGGTCCCGGTGACGCTCACGACGACGGACGGCCAGCCGCTGCCGGCGGACGTCACCGTCGCCTACGAGAACGGTGCCGGCACCGCCGTCGCCGGCACCCACTACGACGCGTTCGCTGGCACGCTCACGTTCGCCGCGGGCACCGAGTCGGGCGCGACGCAGACGATCGACGTGGTCACGCACGCGACCGACGCGGTCGACGACGCCCGCACGCTCATGGTGGACCTGACGGCCACGGGGGCGGCCGTCGGCACCAGCCCGCGGGTCGTCCTCAACGCGGTCGGCGCCGCCTACCTCGACCCGACGAAGGACACCGACGAGCGGGTCGAGGACCTGCTCGGCCGGATGACGCTCGCGGAGAAGGTCGGCCAGATGACGCAGGCCGAGCGCCTCGGCCTCCAGTCGCCCACGCAGATCGCCGACCTCGGCCTCGGGTCCGTGCTGTCCGGTGGTGGCTCCGTGCCGGCCCAGAACACGGCCGCCGGCTGGGCGGACATGATCGACGGCTTCCAGCGCCAGGCCCTGTCCACGCGGCTGCAGATCCCGCTGATCTACGGGGTCGACGCCGTGCACGGCCACAACAACGTGGTGGGCGCGACGGTCTTCCCGCACAACTCCGGGCTGGGCGCCGCGCGAGACGCGGACCTCGTCGAGGAGGTCCAGCGCACGACGGCCCAGGAGGTCCGCGCGACCGGGGTGCCGTGGACGTTCGCCCCGTGCCTGTGCGTGACGCGCGACGAGCGCTGGGGCCGCTCCTACGAGTCGTTCGGGGAGGACCCGGCGCTCGTGACGGCCATGGCGGACGCGGCGGTCGTCGGCCTGCAGGGCAGCGACCCGAGCGACATCTCGGGACCGGACAAGGTGCTCGCCACGGCCAAGCACTGGGTGGGCGACGGCGGCACCTCGTACGACCCGGCGCTCGCGGGCTCGGGCTACCCCATCGACCAGGGGATCACGCGCGTCGACAGCCTGGACGAGCTCAGGCGGCTGCACGTCGACCCGTACGTGCCCGCGATCGAGGCGGGCGTCGGCTCGATCATGCCGTCGTACTCGGCGGTCTCGGTCGCCGGCGCCGACCCGATCCGGATGCACGAGCACGGTGAGCTGAACACGGACCTGCTCAAGGACGAGCTCGGCTTCGACGGCTTCCTCATCAGCGACTGGGAGGGCATCGACAAGCTGCCTGGCGGCACGTACGCCGACAAGGCGGCGCGGTCCGTGAACGCGGGCCTCGACATGGCGATGGCGCCCTACAACTTCGGCGCCTTCATCACCGCGATCACCGCCAAGGTGGGCTCGGGGGACGTGGCTCAGGAGCGGGTCGACGACGCGGTCCGGCGGATCCTGGCGCAGAAGTTCGCGCTCGGCCTGTTCGACGCCCCGTTCGCCGACCGGTCGCAGGCGGCCGACGTCGGGTCCGCCGAGCACCGCGCCGTGGCGCGCGAGGCGGCGGCGAAGTCGCAGGTGCTGCTGAAGAACGCCGACGGCCTGCTGCCGCTCGCCGCGGGCACCCCGCTCTACGTCGCGGGCTCCAACGCCGACGACCTGGGCAACCAGGCGGGCGGGTGGACGATCTCGTGGCAGGGCGGCTCGGGCGACATCACGCCGGGCACGTCGATCCTCGAGGGGATCCAAGCGGCCGGTTCGTCCGTCATCTACTCCAAGGACGCGTCGGCGCCCGTCGGCGACGCGCAGGTCGGCATCGTCGTGGTCGGCGAGACGCCCTACGCGGAGGGGCAGGGCGACGTCGGCAACAACGGGAAGTCGCTGAGCCTGAGCGCGGCCGACCGTGCCGCGATCGACACCGTCTGCGGCGCGCTGCCGTGCGCGGTGCTCGTCGTCTCGGGCCGCCCGCAGCTGGTCACCGACCAGCTCGGCGCGATCGACGCGCTCGTCGCCTCGTGGCTCCCGGGCACCGAGGGCGCGGGCGTCGCGGACGTGCTGCTCGGCACGCAGCCCTTCACCGGCCGCCTGCCCGTCAGCTGGCCCGCCAGCGCGGAGCAGGTCCCCGTCAACGTCGGCGACGACACCTACGCGCCGCTGTTCCCGTACGGCTGGGGCCTGCGCACCGACGCGCAGCGCGACCGGCTGACGGCGCTCGTCGCCACCCTGCCCGCGGGCGACGCCCGGGACGCGGTCCAGGCCGTGCTCGACGCCCAGGTCTGGGACGGCTCGGCCCTCGACCCGGCGCGCACGGGCCAGGCGGTCCGGCTGCTGGCGGCCGCGGCCGCGGAGCTGGACGGCACGGACCGCGACACCGCTGCGGCGGCCGGCGTCGTCGTCTCCCTGGTCCGCGACCTGGCCCAGGACGCGTCGGCCGCCGAGGACGCCGGGACCACCGCCGACGCCGAGCACGCGCTCATGTCCGGCGACGCCTCCGGCGCGGTCGACCTGCTGGCGGACGTCATCGGCGTCTCCACCGCGCCGCCCGTCGCCTCACGGACCACGCTGTCGCTCTCCTCGCCCGTCGCGATCTTCGGCAAGCCGGTGACCGCGCGGGTGTCGGTCACGGGCGGGTCGCCGACGGGACCGGTCCAGGTGCTCGTCGACGGCACGTCGGTGGCCACCGTGCCGCTGGCCGCGGACGGCACCGCGAAGGTCCGGCTCCCCGCCGACGTCGCCACCGGTCGGCACCGGGTCACCGCGGTCTACGCGGGTGCCCCGGCCGCCGACCCCCCGGTCCTCGGCTCGACCTCGGCCGCGGCACTGCTGACCGTGACGCGGACGCTGCCGACGGTCCGCACCGACGGCACCGACTGGACCCTTCGCCGCGGCGACCCCAAGGACGTCCACGTCCAGGTGAGCGGGGTAGCGGGCGTCGTCCCGACCGGCACGGTCGACGTCTGGGTCAACGGCATGCGCCGCGGGTCGGCCACGCTCGACGCGCGAGGGACCGCGGTGGTGACGCTGCCGAAGTCCACGACGACCTCCCTCGTCGTGGTCACCTACGCGGGTGATCGCACCTACCTGCCGTGGGTCGCCGCACCGCACCTGCTGGTGGTCCGCTGACTCCAACGGGTGACACGGGCGCGCACACCTCCAGGACCTGCACCGACGTGCCGATCCTCTGGTCGTCGACGACGAACGAGGAGGTTCCGCGATGCGCAACGGATTCGACATCTACCGGCAGGGTCCGGACCGGAACCACCAGGAGCCGCAGAGCCCCTGGGGGTGGACGCCCCGCCGTGGTGAGGTGCCCACCGGGGAGACGGTCGTGCAGGACCACGACTACTCCCTGACGTACACCGGCAACGACCCCCAGCTGGCCGCGGCGTTCGCGCGCGGTGCCCGGCTCAAGGAGATCGTGACGATGTGGCCGGAGCTCGCCTTCTACCCGTCGACCGCGGGCGGCTTCCTCCCGGACGGGAACATCTTCCCCATCCGGGGCGACTACAAGCCGCCGAGCGGGCTGAGCGCCCTCAAGGGCCGGTTCGGCCGGCGTCCGTCCGGCGCGCACTCGGCGGAGGCCGCCACCCAGCCGTGACGCGCCCGTACGGGCTCCGTGCGTGAGAATGGGTGCAGACCCCGTCCGCGAACAGGAGCACCCGTGACACTCGAGCACGCCCCGCGCGTCGCCATGCTCTCGGTGCACACGTCGCCCCTCGACCAGCCGGGGACCGGCGACGCGGGCGGCATGAACGTGTACGTCATCGAGCTCGCGCGCGCCCTGGCTGCCAGTGGCGCACGCGTCGAGATCTTCACGCGCGCGACGTCGTCGGACCAGCCGGAGACGGTGCTCCTGCCCGGGGCGGACGCGCTCGGGCAGCCCATCGTCGGGGACGCCGCCCGCACGGTCCTGCTGGCCGACGAGGTCGGTCCCGGCGTGACGCCGCCGATCCTGGTGCACCACGTGCCCGCGGGCCCGTTCGAGCGGCTGGACAAGAACGACCTGCCAGGAGTGCTGTGCGGGATGGCCGCGGGGGTGCTCCGCTGGGAGGCCGCGCGCCGGCCCGGCTGGTACGACGTCGTGCACTCCCACTACTGGCTGTCCGGCCAGGTCGGCCAGATCGCGGCGGACCGCTGGGAGGTGCCGCTGGTGCACAGCGCGCACACGCTGGCGCGCGTGAAGAACGCGTCGCTGGCCCCCGGCGACACCGCGGAGCCCACCCAGCGCGTGGTCGGCGAGGAGCAGCTGGTCGAGGAGGCCGACGCGCTCGTCGCGAGCACCCCGGTCGAGGCCGAGGAGCTGGTCGAGCTCTACCACGCCGATCCCTCGCGCGTGCACGTCGTGGAGCCCGGGGTGGACCTGGACCGGTTCGTGCCGGGGGACCAGCTGGCCGCCCGCCGCGCGCTGGGGCTGCCCACCGACCGCCAGATCGTGCTGTTCGCCGGGCGGGTGCAGGCCCTGAAGGCGCCGGACGTCCTGGTCAGCGCGCTGGGGGTGCTGCGGGCCACCGGCCGGCCCGTCCCGCTGCTCGTGGTGCTCGGCGGCCCGTCGGGGCGGTCCAGCGCGGTCAAGGAGCTGCAGGCGCTCGCGGCCATCGCCGGCGTCCCGGACGACGTCGTCGTGCACCCGCCGGCCGACCGCGACGCCCTCGCGCGCTGGTACCACGCGGCCGACGTGGTCGCGATGCCGTCGCGCAGCGAGTCGTTCGGCCTCGTCGCCGCCGAGGCCCAGGCCAGCGGGGTCCCCGTGATCGCCGCCTGCGTCGGGGGCCTGCGCACGATCGTCGACCACGACGTGTCCGGCCGGCTGGTCCGCGGGCACGACCCCGAGGTGTGGGCCGACGTGATCGCCGACGTCCTGGCCTCGTCGGAGGACCGCGCGCGCTACGCGGTGGGCGCGCGCCAGGTGGCCGAGCGGTTCGGCTGGGACACCACGGCGGACCGGATGCTCAAGGTCTACTCGGTGGCCGGCGAGGTCCGGGCCTCGCGCGTCTGACCACCGGACGGCTCGGCCCGCGTCGACGCCCTGCGGCAGGATGGGCCCATGACCTACACCCTCGTGCTGCTCCGCCACGGCGAGAGCGAGTGGAACGCCAAGAACCTGTTCACCGGCTGGGTGGACGTGCCCCTCTCGGAGAAGGGCACCGCGGAGGCCGTCCGCGGCGGGACGCTGCTGACGGACGCGGGCGTCCTGCCCGACGTCGTGCACACGTCGCTGCTGCGCCGGGCCATCACCACCGCCAACCTCGCCCTCGACGCCGCCGACCGGCACTGGATCCCGGTGAAGCGCTCGTGGCGCCTGAACGAGCGGCACTACGGCGCGCTGCAGGGCAAGGACAAGAAGCAGACGCTCGAGGAGTACGGCGAGGAGCAGTTCATGCTCTGGCGCCGCTCCTACGACTTCCCGCCGCCGGACATCGAGCTGGGCTCGGAGTTCTCGCAGGACGCGGATCCCCGCTACGCCGGTGAGCCCATCCCGCGCGCCGAGGCGCTCGAGCAGGTGCTCGTCCGCGCGCTGCCGTACTGGGAGTCGGACATCGTCCCCGACCTGCAGGCCGGCAAGACCGTCCTGGTCGCCGCCCACGGCAACTCGATCCGCGCCCTGGTCAAGCACCTGGACGACGTGGACAGCAGCACCATCGCCGGCATCAACATCCCCACCGGCATCCCGCTGCTCTACACGCTCGACGAGGAGACGCTGAAGCCGACCAACCCGGGCGGCACGTACCTGGACCCGGAGGCCGCCGCGGAGGCGATCAAGGCGGTCGCCAACCAGGGCCGCTGACCCGTCCCTCTCCCGACGTCCGAGGAGGTGAGCGCCGTGACGCTCACGTCCTCGGACGTCGTCGTCCCTGGTGGTGGTGGGGGTGGCGGCGGGATGGTTGACTCCGAAACATGACACTCCCGTCTTTCGAGGACACGTCCGACTTCGACGACGCCGAGCGGGGGAAGATCGCCGACATCCCCTCCGACCCGGTGCTGGGCCCGCACGGCAACGTCGTCTGGGACCCGCACCGGTACGACTTCCTCTCGGGGGACTGCCCGCCCACCGTGCACCCGAGCCTCTGGCGGCAGTCGCGGCTCGCTGCGATCGGGGGCCTGTTCGAGGTCGTCGAGGGCGTCTACCAGGTGCGGCAGTACGACCTGTCGAACATGTCGTTCATCGAGGGTGACGAGGGCGTGATCGTCGTCGACGCCCTCACGGCCACCGAGACGGCAGCCGCGGCCCTCGCCCTGTACCGGGAGCACCGCGGGAACCGCCCGGTGACGGGTGTCGTCATCACGCACTCGCACGCCGACCACTACGGCGGCATGGCGGCCGTGATCGAGGAGGGTGCCCCGGTGTTCGCGCCGGAGGGCCTGGTCGAGCACGCCGTGTCCGAGAACGTGTACGCCGGGGCGGCGATGTCCCGCCGGGCCGTCTACATGTACGCCGCGGACCTCGCCCCGGGTCCCGAGGGCCAGGTGGGCAGCGGGCTCGGCACCACCAACTCGGTGGGCACCCTGTCGCTGGTCACCCCGACGGTCGACGTCAAGGAGACCGGGTTCGAGGCGACGGTCGACGGCGTCCGGATGGTGTTCCAGGTGACGCCGGGCACCGAGGCGCCCTCGGAGATGAACGTCTGGTTCCCCGACCGCAAGGCGCTGTGCATGGCCGAGAACGCGACGCACACGCTGCACAACCTGCTCACGCTGCGTGGCGCGCAGGTCCGGGACCCGCGGAACTGGTCCCGCTACCTGCACGAGGCGCTCACGCTGTGGGGCGACCAGGCCGACGTGGTCTTCGCGTCCCACCACTGGCCGACGTGGGGAACCGAGCGGATCGCGAGCTTCCTGTCCACGCAGCGCGACCTGTACCAGTACCTGCACGACCAGACGCTCCGCCTCGCCAACCAGGGCCTCACCGGCATGGAGATCGCCGAGGTCTTCGAGCTGTCCGAGGGCCTCGCGCAGGCCTGGAGCGCGCGCGGCTACTACGGGTCCGTCAGCCACAACGTGAAGGCCGTGTACCAGCGCTACCTCGGCTGGTTCGACGGCAACCCGGCCCACCTGTGGGAGCTGCCGCCGGAGAAGGAGGGGGCCCGGATCGTCGCCCTCGCGGGTGGCGTGGGTCCGGCGCTCGACACCGTCGAGTCGCTGCTCGCGACGGGGGACACGGACGACCTGCGCTGGGCGACGACGCTGGCCAGCCACGTGGTGTTCGGGGGTGGCGACGAGACCCGCGCGCGCGAGCTGCTGGCCGCGGCGATGACCCGGCTGGGCCACGGCTCGGAGAACGCGACGTGGCGCAACTTCTACCTGGTGGGCGCCGGGGAGCTGCGCGGCCGAGCCGCCGCGCCGCCGCCGGACCTGTCCTCGCCCGAGGTGCTCAGCGGGCTCACGATCCCGCAGCTCTTCGACTCGATCGCCATCCGCATCGACGGCCCCCGCGCCGGCGCGGAGCGGCTGACGATCGACTGGACCTTCACCGACGCGGGGCTCACCTACCGGACCGAGCTGTCCAACGGCGCCCTCATCCACGCGGACCGGGGCGAGCACGCCCGGGGCGGCGACCTGACGGTCACGCTCACCAAGGCCTTGCTGGTCCGTCTGCTCTTCCTGCAGGACAAGGAGGGCATCACGTTCGACGGCGACCAGGGAGCCCTCGGCCGCCTGCTGACCTACGTCGACTCGACGTCGAACACGTTCCCGATCGTCACGCCGTAGGAGGCCTCAGGCAGGAACGACGACGTCCGAGCAAGTGAGCCCCCTGGCAACCACTTGTTCGGACGTCGTCTGCCTGGTCCCGCTGCGTCCGACGAGGTGATGCTCGGACGTCGCGGTGGATGGGTGGTCAGGTCGCGGAGCGGTCCAGCTCCGGGCGGGCGGCGCCCGTCACCAGGTAGGTCACCCGGCGGGCGACGGAGACGCCGTGGTCGCCGAACCGCTCGTAGTACCGGCCGAGCAGGGTGACGTCGATGGTCTCCTGCGTGGTACCGGCCCAGGAGCCGCCCAGCAGGGCCGCGAACGTGTCCTCGTGCAGCTCGTCGAGGAGGTCGTCGTCCTGCTCGATGCTCTCGGCCAGCTGGACCTCGCGGCTGTTCAGCAGCGTCGTGGTGCGGCGGGCCACGCGGACGGCGGCGTCGTGCATCTCGGCGAACGTGCCGGACAGGGCCTGCGGCACCGCGTGCCGGGGGTACCGGCCGCGCGCCACCTGGGCGACGTGCCGCGCCAGGTCGCCCATGCGCTCCAGGGACGCGCTCATCCGCAGGGCGGACACGACGATCCGCAGGTCGGTGGCGACGGGCTGCTGCTGGGCGAGCAGCAGCACGCAGCGCTCGTCCAGGTCCCGCTCGATGGCGTCGATGGCCAGGTCGTCGGCGATCACGGACTCGGCGAGCGCGAGGTCCGCCGTGAGCAGCGCGATGCCGGCGTTGGTGATGGCCTGCTCGACCCGGCCGCTCATCGCCGCCAGGTCCTCGCCCAGCTGGTGCAGCTCGGCGTCGAAGATGTCCCGCATGTGCTCCCTCTCGTGCCGCGACGGCAGGTGCCGCGCGCAGCGTCAGGCTGCCATCGGCAGGTGAACACCCGGGCGCGGGCAGGTGAACGGACGACGGCCGTTCAGGAAGGTCGGTCGTGCGGCGGGGATCTGCGGCGATTCCTCCCCATCCTGCAGCGCCAAGCCCTAGCCTGCGAGGAGATCGTCCGATTGTTGGAGAAACCGGCAGAAGGAGACGCACGATGGCACAGAAGGTCACTGCCTGGGTCGGCTGGGTGTGGTTCGCGGCGTTCGCGATCCTCGTCTCGGGACTGTTCAACATCATCTCCGGGGCGGTGGCGGTGTTCTCCCCGAAGACGGTCGTGTCCTGGTCGCCCGACGGCGTCGCGGTCGTGGACATCTCGTCGTGGGGCTGGGTGCACCTGCTCCTCGGCGTGCTGCTCGTGATCGCCGGCTTCGCGCTGTTCTCGGGCAGCGGCTGGGCGAGGGTCGTCGCGGTCGTCCTGGTGATCGCGAACCTGCTCGCGCAGTTCGTCTCGCTGCCCGTGACGCCCTGGTGGTCCCTGATCGCGATCGTCCTCGACTTCTTCATCCTCTGGGCCTTGACGGTCCACGGGGACGAGGTCGCCCGAGCCAGCCGCTGACCGACGACAGAACAACCGAGAGGAGAGGGACGACGATGACGACGTTCACGGCGTGGAAGTTCGACACCCCCGACGGGGCACAGAAGGCGGTCCTGGCGCTGAAGGGGGCGCAGAGCGACGGTCTGGTCAAGATCGTCGACCATGCGGTCATCAGCTGGCCGGAGGGCGCCGAGCGCCCCGAGATGCACCACTCGCACGACGACAAGCTGCGCGGTACCGGCTGGGGCGCGTTCTGGGGCCTGCTGTTCGGCGGCCTGTTCTTCGTCCCGCTGCTCGGTGTCGCCGTGGGTGCGGCCGCCGGGGCGATCACCAAGGCGGTGTCCGCGGTCGGCATCCCGGAGAGCCAGCTGGACGAGATCCGTGCCCAGATCACCGTCGGGACCTCGCTGCTGTGCGCCGTGACGGAGAACGCCGACATGGACCGGCTGGGGGAGCGCATGCACGGCCTGCACAGCACGCTCATCGCGACGAACCTCACGGACGCCGAGCGGTCGCTGCTGCTGGAGACCTTCGACTGACCGATGAACAGTCGGTGAACGCTCGACGGCGGTGTGCCGCGCAGGGACCGCATCTGCGCGGCACACCGCCGTGAGCGACCTACTGTGAGTGTCGTGGACGGGATCGACGGGCTCATGCTCCTCCTCGCCGGCGGCCTCGGACTGCTGGTGGGGGTCTGGGCGACCCTGGCGTTCCGGTGGAGCGAACGGTCGCAGCGCGAGGTCCCCGCGCAGGCGGCGTCCGGGCTCGACGACGGCCTGGTCCGCACGCTCGCGGTGCTCCGCTCGGCCGCGGTGGTGCTCGACGAGTCCGACCACGTCGTGCGGGCGAGCGCGCCGGCGCACGCTCTCGGCATCGTGCGGGACGGCCGGGTCGCTCCGGCGGCGATCCGCGACCTCATCGCGCTGGTGCGCCGGGACGGCGTGATCCGCGACGAGGTGCTCGAGGTGCCGCGCGGGCCGGTGGGCCCGGGCGTGCTGATGGTCCAGGTGCGCGTCGCGCAGGTCAGCGCCGACCACCTGGTGGTGCTGGCGGAGGACCTGACGCAGGCGCGGCGCCTGGAGGCGATCCGGCGCGACTTCGTCGTCAACGTGTCCCACGAGCTCAAGACGCCGGTCGGTGCGCTGGCCCTGCTGGCCGAGACGGTCCAGGACGCCGCGGACGACCCGGAGGCGGTCCGCCGGTTCGCGGGCCGGATGCAGGCGGAGGCCACCCGGCTGTCGGCGCTGGTGCACGAGATCATCGAGCTGTCGCGGCTGCAGGTGGCGGGCGCGCTCGGGCAGGTCGGGCTGGTCGACGTCGACACCGTCCTGTCGGAGGCCGTCGACCGCGCGCGCACGACCGCGGAGGCCAAGCACGTCCGGCTCGACATCGGCGGGGTGCGCGGCACGCGGGTGCTCGGTCAGCACGACCTGCTGGTCACGGCGGTGCGGAACCTGCTGGACAACGCCGTCGCGTACTCGGGGGAGGCGTCGCACGTCGGCGTCGGCGTGCGCACGGAGGGCGAGCTCGTCGAGATCGCGGTGGTCGACCAGGGGATCGGCATCACCGCGGCCGAGCAGGAGCGCGTGTTCGAGCGGTTCTACCGGGTGGACCCCGCGCGCTCACGCGACACCGGCGGCACCGGGCTCGGTCTGTCGATCGTCAAGCACGTCGCCGCGGACCACGGTGGTGAGGTGACCGTCTGGTCGCAGCCGGGCCGCGGGTCCACGTTCACGCTGCGGCTGCCGCGTGCCGAGGAGCAGCCCACCCCGTCCGTGACGGAGCTCTCCGTCACGGACACCGAAGGAGCGCACGTGCGCCGGAGCGCGTCATGACCCGGATCCTGCTCGTCGAGGACGAGGAGTCCTACCGCGACCCGCTGACGTACCAGCTGGAGCGCGAGGGCTTCGACGTGGTCACCGCCGCGACCGGGCCGGAGGCGCTCAGCAAGTTCGAGGAGCTCGGCGCGGACCTGGTGCTGCTCGACCTCATGCTCCCGGGCCTGCCCGGCACCGAGGTGTGCCGCCGGCTGCGCCTGGTGAGCGACGTGCCCGTCATCATGCTCACGGCCAAGGACGACGAGATCGACAAGGTGGTCGGCCTGGAGCTGGGCGCCGACGACTACGTCACCAAGCCGTACTCGTCGCGCGAGCTGCTGGCCCGCGTCCGCGCGGTCCTGCGCCGGCGCGAGTCGGTCGTGGTGGGGGCCGGCGCCCCGGTACCGGCCGACCAGGAGGACGACGACGAGCTGCTGGTCGCCGGACCCGTGCGGATGGACGTCGAGCGGCACACCGTCCGGGTGCGCGACGAGCTGGTCGCCTTCCCGCTCAAGGAGTTCGAGCTGCTCGAGCTGCTGCTGCGCAACGCGGGCCGGGTGCTCACGCGCGGTCAGCTCATCGACCGCATCTGGGGCTCGGACTACGTGGGGGACACCAAGACGCTCGACGTCCACGTCAAGCGCGTCCGCGCCAAGATCGAGGTCGATCCCGGCAACCCGACGATGCTGCTCACGGTCCGAGGCCTGGGCTACAAGCTGGCCGACGACGGCGAGTAGCCCGACCCACCGACGCCCCGCCCACCGACCAGGGGGGCGGGGCGGCTGTGTCCCTGCCCGGCTGTACCGCCATCGTTCACCTGTGGTTCACCGGATCCCGTCCACCCGGTCACGTGCGCTTCCTACCGTCAGCGTCGCCGCGCACACATCGGTGCGCACCTGATCGACAGGACGGAACACAGTGAAGCTCTCCCTCCACGGCCGGATCGGCGCGATCGCCCTCACCGGCGCCGTCGCCCTCTCCCTCGCGGCCTGCGGATCGGACGACCCCACCGGGTCCGGCGACAGCACGTCCGGCGCCCCCGAGCAGGCCAGCGAGCTCAGCGGTGACCTGAACGGCGCCGGCGCCACCTCGCAGGAGAAGGCGATGGACGCCTGGCGTGCCGGCTTCCAGAGCGCCAACCCCGACGTGAACGTCAACTACGACCCGGTCGGCTCCGGCGGCGGGCGTACCCAGTTCCTCGACGGCTCGGTCCAGTTCGCCGGCACCGACTCGGCGCTGACGAGCGAGGAGATCGAGCAGTCGAAGGGCGTCTGCACCACGGGCGCCATCGACATCCCGGTCTACATCAGCCCCATCGCGGTCGTCTTCAACCTCGAGGGCGTCACCGAGCTCAACCTCTCGGCGGCCACCATCGCCGGGATCTTCGACAACAAGATCACCTCGTGGGACGCGCCCGAGATCGCGGCGGAGAACCCCGACGCGACGCTCCCGGCGACGGCCATCACGCCGGTCCACCGCTCCGACGAGTCGGGCACCACGAAGAACTTCACCGACTACCTGGAGAAGGCCTCGGGCGGCGTGTGGGCCTACGAGGCCGACGGCAACTGGCCCATCGAGGGCGGCGAGTCGGCGCAGGGCACCTCGGGCGTCATCCAGACGGTCCAGGGCGGCGACGGCACCATCGCGTACGCCGACAACTCCGCCGTGGGCACGCTCGGCGTGGCCAGCATCAAGGTCGGCGAGGAGTGGGTCGCCCCGTCCGAGGAGGGTGCCGCGGCCGCGGTCGACGCCTCCCCGCGGGACGAGGAGCGCGCCGACGGCGACATCGTCATCAAGATCGACCGTGAGACGACCGAGGCCGGCGCCTACCCGCTGATCCTCGTGTCGTACTCGATCGCGTGCCTCGAGTACGCGACGGCCGAGCAGGCCGACCTGGTCAAGGGCTTCCTCACCTACGTGGTGAGCGCCGAGGGCCAGTCCGCGTCCGAGGAGGCCGCAGGGTCCGCGCCGCTGTCCGACGCGCTCCGCACCGACGTCCAGGCCGCGATCGACTCGATCACCGCCGCAGCCTGACGCACGTCGCACGACCCCGCCGGTGGCGGGCCCGTCTCGGGGGGAGGCGGGCTCGCCACCGGCGGACGTACCCCCCACCACGAGCAGCAGGAGAGAAGTGACCAGCACCCAGAGCCCGCCGACGCAGGACGGCGTGCGTCCGACGGAGGCCGTCGGGCCTCCTCGGCCGAGCCGCCGCCGTCGCACGCGCGTGGTCGACAAGGGCGCCAGCCGGCTGTTCCGCTGGACCGCCACCGGGGCCGGGGCCCTGATCCTCGTCGTGCTCGTCGCGGTCGCCGCCTTCCTGGTGCTGCGCGCGTGGCCGGCGCTGACCACCCCGGCCGCCGAGCTGACCGAGAAGGTCTCGTGGATGGGCGAGGCGACCTCGCTCCTCGACTTCGTGGGACCGCTGATCTTCGGCACGGTGCTCGCCGCCGCGCTCGCACTGGTCATCGCGACACCGATCGCGCTGGGCATCGCGCTGTTCACGTCGCACTACGCGCCGCGCCGGCTCGCCTCGGGCCTCGGCTACCTGGTCGACCTGCTGGCGGCCATCCCGTCGGTTGTCTACGGCCTCTGGGGCGGCCTGGTGCTCGCCCCGATGGTGAAGCCGGTCTGGGCGTGGCTCAACGAGTACCTCGGCTTCATCCCGTTCTTCGCGGGAACCGTGTCGCCGACCGCCCGCGTGCTCATGACCGTGGGACTGGTCCTCGCCGTGATGATCCTGCCGATCATCACGGCCGTGAGCCGCGAGGTGTTCCTGCAGACGCCGCGCCTGCACGAGGAGGCCGCGCTCGCCCTGGGCGCCACGCGCTGGGAGATGATCCGGGTCGCGGTGCTGCCGTTCGCCCGCTCGGGCATCGTGTCCGCCGCGATGCTCGGCCTGGGCCGCGCGCTCGGCGAGACGATGGCCGTCCTGATGATCCTGTCGCCCGGCTTCCTGTACTCGTTCAAGCTGCTCGAGGCGGGACAGCAGCAGACGATCGCGGCGAACATCGCCGCCCAGTTCCCCGAGGCCAACCCGCTGGGCGTCTCGGCGCTCATCGCGACCGGTCTCGCGCTGTTCGTCATCACGCTCGTCGTCAACATGGCCGCTCGCGCGATCGTCGCGCGCCGCAAGGACTTCTCGGGAGCGAACTGATGACCGCCACGACCCTCCCCGAGGGCAACCCGGAGCTGCGGGCGCTCCTGCGCCAGGTGGACAAGGGCCGCCACCGCAAGGACCGCGTGATGAAGGGGCTCATCTACGCCGCCTTCGTCGTCGCGATGCTGCCGCTGATCTCGGTCTCGTGGACCGTGATCGTCAACGGCATCGAGCGCTTCAACGCCTACTTCCTCACGCACTCGATGCGCGGGGTGTTCGGCGGCATGGACGCCGGAGGCATCTACCACGCCATCATCGGCACCCTCGAGATCACCCTGGCCGCCACCCTGATCTCGGTGCCCATCGGCCTGCTCACTGCGATCTACCTGGTGGAGTACGGCCGCGGCTCGCTCGCCCGGGCGGTCACCTTCTTCGTGGACGTCATGACGGGCATCCCGTCGATCGTCGCGGGCCTGTTCGCCTACGCGCTGTTCGCCGTGCTGCTGGGACCCGGCGTCCGCATGGGCATCGTCGGCGCGGTCGCGCTGAGCGTGCTGATGATCCCGGTGGTCGTGCGGTCCTGCGAGGAGATGCTGCGGCTGGTGCCCAACGAGCTGCGCGAGGCCGCCCTCGCCCTGGGCGTCCCGCGCTGGCTCGTCGTCATCAAGGTCGTGCTGCGGACCTCGATCGCCGGCATCGGCACCGGCATCACGCTCGCGATCGCCCGCATCATCGGCGAGACCGCGCCCCTGCTGATCACGGTCGGCGTCATCGACTCGATCAACTTCAACCTGTTCGAGGGCCGGATGATGACGCTCCCGGTCTACGTCTACCGGCAGTACTCGCAGGGCCTCGTGCCCTGCACGCCCGGGGACCTGGCGTGCATCCCGACCATCAACTACGACCGGGCCTGGGCCGCGGCGCTGACGCTCATCCTCATCGTCATGCTGCTCAACCTGGTCGGCCGCCTGATCACCCGCTTCTTCGCCCCCAAGAACCTCGGCTGAAAGACACCCCCATGGCACAGCGCATCGACGTCAAGGACCTGAACATCTTCTACGGCGACTTCCGGGCCGTGGCCGACGTGGAGATGGCGGTCGAGCCCCGCTCGGTCACCGCGTTCATCGGCCCGTCGGGCTGCGGGAAGTCGACCTTCCTGCGCACGCTCAACCGCATGCACGAGGTCATCCCCGGCGCGCACGTGCAGGGCAGCGTCGCGATGGACGGCGTGGACCTGTACGGCTCCGACATCGACCCGGTCGCCGTCCGCCGCCAGGTGGGCATGGTGTTCCAGCGCCCCAACCCGTTCCCGACGATGTCGATCGCCGAGAACGTGCTGGCCGGCATCAAGCTGAACAACAAGCGCATCTCCAAGGGGGACGCGCAGGACGTCGTCGAGGCGTCGCTGCGGGGCGCCAATCTCTGGAACGAGGTCAAGGACCGGCTCAACCGGCCGGGCTCGGGTCTCTCGGGCGGCCAGCAGCAGCGCCTGTGCATCGCGCGGGCGATCGCGGTCAAGCCGCAGGTGCTCCTCATGGACGAGCCGTGCTCCGCCCTGGACCCGATCTCCACGCTCGCCATCGAGGACCTCATCGCCGAGCTGAAGTCCGACTACACGATCGTCATCGTCACCCACAACATGCAGCAGGCCGCGCGCGTCTCGGACCGCACGGCGTTCTTCAACCTCGCCGCGACGGGGGAGCCGGGCCGGCTGGTCGAGATCGACGACACCGCCACGATCTTCTCGTCCCCGCGCGTGCAGGCCACGGAGGACTACATCTCGGGACGCTTCGGCTGATCCGCACACGCAGAAGGGGCCGTCCGGATCGGACGGCCCCTTCGGTGCGTCTGGTCAGTCCTCGGCGGGTGCGGTGGGCACCTGGGACGCGTACTCGGGCAGCGTGCCGTCGAGCACGGGCACCTGCACCTCGATCGAGCCGTCCTCGGGCGTGGAGATGGTGACGGGCACCAGACCGCCCGGCGGGGTGTCGACGGCGGGGAACGTCACCTCGGCGTACCCCTCGTCCTCGGCGTCGCTCACACCGAGCAGCACGGTCTCCCGGGGGCCGAGCTCGACGACCGTCTCCTCGTCACCGATCGCGAGCGTGACGGACCGGTCCTCGGAGCCCTCGTTGATGAGGCCGCCCTGCAGCGTGCCCGGGTCGCCCTCGGCCGCCGTGAGCACCAGGAGGTTGCTGGCGCGCACGTCACCGATCGTGGCGCGGACGCCGTCCGACGCGGAGTACTGCTCGTCGGTGGTGATCTGGTTCGTCGCGGAGCAGCCGGCGAGCGTCAGCCCGGCCACGGCGACGCCGACGACGAGGGCGGCAGCCCTCAGGGAGCGGGGGCGGGGCGAGGTCACGGTGACTCCTCGGGACGTCGGGCGCTGCGGCGGGCTGCGGGTCGGTGGACGGGTGTCACCGTCGGGCCCCAGCCTAGCCGTCGCGCACGCGTGCGACCCGCCTGCCGGACGCGTGACCGGTCCCGGTGCGACCGACGTGCGACCCGGGGGCGACCCGGTCGGTGCGCTGCCCGTGACCTGCGCAGATGCCGGTAATCACGCGCCAAAAGGCCAAAAACGGCGTGATAAGATACCCCTCTGCGAAAGGGGACACCTGCAGATGACTTTCACTGTTGGGGAGACCGTTGTCTACCCGCACCACGGTGCGGCATTGATCGAAGAGATCAAGACCAGGACCATCCGCGGAGAGGACAAGCTCTACCTCAAGCTCAAGGTCGCTCAGGGAGATCTCACCATCGAGGTCCCGGCTGAGAACGTCGACCTGGTGGGCGTGCGCGACGTCGTCGGCCAGGAAGGCCTCGACAAGGTGTTCGAGGTCCTGAGGGCCCCGTACACCGAGGAGCCGACCAACTGGTCGCGTCGCTACAAGGCGAACCTCGAGAAGCTCGCGTCGGGCGACGTCATCAAGGTGGCGGAGGTCGTGCGTGACCTGTCGCGCCGGGACGCCGACCGCGGCCTGTCGGCGGGCGAGAAGCGCATGCTCGCCAAGGCCCGCCAGATCCTCGTCTCGGAGCTCGCACTCGCCGAGCACACCGAGGAGGAGAAGGCCGAAGCGATCCTCGACGAGGTCCTCGCGTCCTGACGACGCGGTGAGCGTCGCTGCAGTACTGACTGCCGCCGGGAGCGGCAGCAGGCTCGGTCATTCCCTCCCGAAGGCCCTCGTGCCGCTGGGAGGACAGTCGCTCGTCGCGCACGCTGCCCAGAACCTGCTGGCGGCGCGCGCGGCGGGCGACGATCGCGTCCGGGTGCTGGTGGTCACCGCACCCGCGTTCCACCTCGACGCCATCGCGGGCGAGCTGACCGGGCTGGACGCCGACGTGACCCTGCTGGTCGTCGCCGGCGGCGCCACCCGGCAGGCCTCGGTGGCCGCGGGGCTGGCTGCGCTCGACTCCGACGCCCGAGCCGCCGACGTGGACGTGGTCCTCGTGCACGACGCCGCACGACCGCTCGCGCCGCCGTCGCTGGTGGCCCGCGTCATCGAGGCCGTACGTGACGGGCACGCCGCGGTGGTGCCCGGGCTGCCGGTGACGGACACCATCAAGCGCGTCGCAGCGCACCGCGGCGTCGTGGTCGAGCCGGTGCTCGAGACGGTCCCGCGGGCCGAGCTGCGCGCCGTCCAGACGCCCCAGGGGTTCGCCCGGGACCTGCTGGTGCGGGCGCACGCCCACGGTGCCGAGGACGCGCACGACGAGGCCCTGGCGGCCTCGGACGACGCGGGCCTGGTCGAGCGGCTGGGCGAGCCCGTGTGGGTGGTCTCCGGCGACGAGCGGGCCGCCAAGATCACGACCGCGCGGGATCTCGCGGTCGCCGCCCTGCCGACGGAGAACACCGAGTGAGCACCCTGCCCCGCACGGGGATCGGCGTCGACGTGCACGCCTACGACGAGAGTCCCGGGGCGGACGCCGTCCTGCACCTGGCCGGGCTGGCCTGGCCCGGGGAGCGGCCGCTCGCCGGGCACTCCGACGCCGACGTCGCCGCGCACGCCGCGGCGGACGCGCTGCTGTCCGCGGCCGGACTGGGCGACCTCGGGTCGAACTTCGGCACGTCCGAGCCCGAGTGGGCCGGGGCGGCGGGGGCGACCCTGCTCGCCGAGGCGGCACGGCGGGTCCGGGCGGCCGGCTTCACCGTCGGCAACGTGGCCGTGCAGGTGATCGGCAACCGCCCGAAGGTCGGTCAGCGGCGGGCGGAGGCCGAGGCGGCGCTCTCGTCGGCGGTCGGCGCTCCCGTGAGCGTCTCGGCGACGACCACCGACGGGCTCGGGCTCACGGGCCGCGGCGAGGGTGTCGCGGCGATCGCCACGGCGCTGGTCGTCGCGGACTGACGCCGTCGCGTGCTGCCCAGCAGCACGCCCGTCAGCACGAGCGCCCCGCACGCCAGCTCGGTCGCCGACGTGCGCTCGCGGAGCAGCAGCCACGACGCGCCGATGCCGACCACGGGGACGAGCATCGAGAACGGGGCCACCGTGCTCGACGGGTGGCGTCCCATCAGCGCGGTCCACAGGCCGGTGCCGACGAGCGTCGCGACGACGACGGTGAAGAGCAGACCGGCGAGCGCGAGCAGACCCTGCCTGCTGTCGAGCCCCTGGAACGAGCCGGCGATCTCGGCGGGCCCCTCCACGAGCAGGGACAGCGCCAGCAGCGGCAGGGGCGGCACGACGGACATCCACAGCAGCAGCCGGAACGGTTCGCCGGGCTGGGCCTGCATCGCGCGCCGGTTGCCGAGGTTGCCGACCGCCCAGCCGAGCCCGCCGCACAGCGTCAGCAGCACGGGGACCAGGGTCGCGCCGCCGTCCAGCCCTGCGCGGTGCACGGCGATCCCCGTCAGGCCGGCGACGGCGAGCAGGATCCCCACGCCCTGCCGCGCGGTGATCCGCTCGCGCAGGAACACCCCGGCCAGCAGCACCGTGAACGGCGCCGAGGACTGGAGCACCAGCGAGGCCAGGCCCGTGGGCATGCCGGTGGACATGGCCAGGTAGAGGAACACGAACTGCAGCACGCCGAAGCCCAGGCCGTACAGGGCGATCCAGCGCCAGGGGGCGGAGGGGCGGGGCACCAGCAGGACGGTCGGGACCGCGATGAGCGCGAACCGGAGCGCGACGAGGAAGAAGGGCGGGAACTGCTCGAGCGACAGGTGGATCGCGGGGAAGTTCAGGCCCCACAGCACCGCCACGAGGACGGCGAGCAGGCGGTCGCGGGTCGGCATGGTCCGAGCATGGTGGCGACCCAACGTGCAGCACCATCGAATAGTGCTGACGGGTCGATGTAGCGTTGCTGCATGGATCCGCGCACGCTGGAGACGCTCCGGGCGGTGGGCAGCCAGGGCGGGGTCACCGCCGCCGCGGCCGTGCTCCACCTGACCCCGTCGGCGGTGTCCCAGCAGGTTGCCCAGCTGCAGCACGAGGTCGGCGTGCCGCTGACGGAGCGGGTCGGCCGCGGCCTGCGCCTGACGCCGGCGGGGGAGGCGCTCGCCGAGGCGGCGGTGGACGTCGCGGTGGCGCTCGAACGGGCACGTGCCGCGTGCGACGAGTTCCTGGAGCGTCCGCAGGGCGTGGTGCGGGTGTCCGCGTTCCAGAGCGGCGCCCAGCTGCTGCTGCCGGCGCTGCTCTCCCGCGTCGCCGCGATCGACGGCATCACCCTGGAGTGCTCCGACGAGGACGTCGCCCAGGACGACTTCGTCGCGCTCACCGACCGGATGGACGTCGTCGTCGCGCACCGGCCCGACGACGGACCGGGATGGGCCGGCGGCCGGGCGGTCCGGGTGGTGCCGCTGCTGCGCGAGCCGCTGGACCTGGCGGTCCCGCTCGACCACCCGCTGGCGCAGCGCACCGAGGTCCGCCCGGACGACCTGCGGGACCTGCCGTGGGTGGCCGTGCGCGAGGGGTTCCCCGTCGCGACGGTGCTCGGCGCGGTCGGCGCACGGTCGGGGTCGGCGCCGCGGATCGTGCACCGCATCAACGACTTCCACGTGGTCGAGGCGCTGGTCGAGGCAGGTCACGGGGTCTCGCTGCTGCCCCGGTACACGTTCGGAGGCGGGGCGCGTGTGCGCCTGGTGCCCCTGGCCGGCGTGCGGGCCGGCCGGCGCATCGACGCGCTGCTCAGGCGGGACCGGGCCGAGCGCCTCGTGGTCCGTCGGGTCCTCGACGAGCTCCGGGCGCTCGCCGCCGACATCGGTTCCGCCTAGCCGTCCGGCGTGTGCGCGCAGGTCACCGGCGTGTCCGAAATCTGGGGTAGCGTCCGGTCCCGCTCAGCAGGTACCGTCCCCGGCGTGACACAGTCGTCGGAGGCCAAGACCGAGCGGCTCCCCGTCGTGGGAGCGCTTGCACACCCCAACCTGCCCGTCCGGGACAACGGGGTGCAGGCCGTCCGGATCCGCGTCCGTGTCCCCCTCGACATCCTCGAGGCCACCAGCGCCGGGCTGCGCGAGCTCGACGACCACAACCGCCGCGAGCTCAACGAGACGCCCCCGCCGCTGCCGTTCTGAGAGCCCCTCAGGGGAGGAGGATCAGCTTCCCCGCAGCGTGTCCCGCCTGCCCGTCCCGGTGGGCCTCGGCGACGTCCGACAGCGGGTACGTCCGCGCGACGCGGACGTCGAGCGTCCCGTCGGCGGCCAGCTCCGCCAGCTGCGCCCGCGCAGCCTCCCGCACCGCGGTCCCGGGATCCGCACCGGGCCCGCCGCCCAGGGCCTTGATGCCCAGCTCGCCCGCGCGGCCGAACCCCGCGATCGTCGCGATGCGGTCCCGGTCGCTCACCACGGCGACCGACGTGTCCAGGGCCTCGTCGGTGCCCACGGCGTCGATGGCGACCGTGACGGCACCGGTGTGCCGGGCGGCCTCGTGCACCCGCTCGAGCAGCCCCTCGCCGTAGGCCACCGGCGTCGCGCCCAGGTCGCGCAGGTCGTCGTGGTGCCGTGGCGACGCCGTCGCGATCACCTGGGCCCCGCGCAGGACCGCGAGCTGGACGACCATGCGGCCCACCCCGCCCGAGCCGCCGTGCACGAGCACGACGTCGCCGTCGCGGGTGCCGGTCGCGCTGAGCGTGTGGACGGCCGTGGCGCCGGCCAGCAGGAGACCCGCAGCGGCCGGCCAGTCGAGGTTCGACGGCCGCCGCACGGTGACCTGCTCGGAGACGACGATCCGGTCCGCGTAGCCGCCCGTCACCCGCCACGCGATGATCTCGTCACCGGGGGAGAGCCACCGCACCGACGGGCCGACGGCGCTCACGACACCGGACACCTCGTAGCCCAGCCGCATGGGCAGGTTCGCGGGGTTGGTGCCGTAGGCGCCCGCGTACCCCTTCCAGTCGGTCGGGTTGACGCCCGCCGCGCGGACCTCGACCAGGACGTTGCCGGGACCGGGCTCGCCGGGGTCGACGTCGACGAGGCGAAGGACTTCCGGACCGCCGTACGCGCTCGCGACGACGGCCCTGCTGCTGAGGGCCACCGGCACACTCTGCACCTGTCCGGCCTGCCAGGGCCAGTGGCTGACGCGTGCGGGTGCGGCCGTCACCCCGTCGGGTGACGCCTCAGGCGAGCGGCAGCCACACCCGCATCGTCGACGGTCCCCGGTTCGCCCAGTCGTGGTACGCGATCAGCGGGACCTCCGAGCGGGGAGCGTCGGGCAGCCCCGACGGGTCGCCGTACGGCCAGGGGCCGTCGGCAGGGGGGACCGTGGCGACGGTGACCAGCACGCGCCCGTCGACCTCGCGCACCCCGGCGCCCAGGTCCAGCCGCACGTCGGACACGTCGGTGCCGCCGAGGTCGACGGACTCCAGGGCCAGCACCTCGGGACCGCGCTCGACCGCCACGCAGCCGCGCACCGCGTCGATGCGGGCGTCCGGGCGGGACACCCGCGGGCTCATCGGCAGGCGCAGCTCGACCACGTCGCCGGCCGCGAAGCGCCGGTGCACCGAGACCGTGCCGACGGGTGCCGGCTGCACGCCGTCCGGGGTGCTGAGCTCCGCGCCGTCGGCCCAGCCGGGCACGCGCAGGGTGAGCGTCCACGGCCGGTCCTCGGTGGCGACCACGGTCACGCGGACCAGCCCGTCGACCGGGTAGTCCGTCTCGACGTCGAGCTCGACGCGGCGGCCGTCGCCCAGGGTCGTGCGGATCGTGGACGGCGCGTACTGGTGCAGCTGGAGGCCGTCGTCGTCGGTGGTCGCGACGTAGGCGGCCAGGCCGGCGAGCGTGCGGGCGACGTTCGGCGGGCAGCACGACACCGCGAACCACGGCGCACGCAGCGAGGACGACGCGCGAGGGCTGGCGACGTCCGTCGGCGGGACCGTGCCGGGCACCCGCTGGTGCAGCGTATTCGTGTAGTAGAACGCCGTGCCCTCGTGCGACGGCGACGTGGCGACCACGTTGAACAGCGTGCGCTCCATGAGGTCCGCGTAGCGCGGCAGGCCCTGGGCCAGCAGGAGGCGCCAGGAGAACATGACCGAGCCGACGCCGGCGCACGTCTCCGAGTACGCCCGGTCCGCCGGCAGGACGAAGTCGTGGCCGAACGCCTCGCCCTCGTGCTGCGAGCCCTGCCCGCCGGTGACGTAGGTGCGGCGCGCGACGGTGTTCTCCCACTGGGTGGTCAGCGCGTCGAGCAGGTCCGTGTCGTCGGTCTCGACGGCGACGTCGACCGCACCGGCGGCCAGGTAGTTCGCGCGGACGGCGTGCCCGCGCAGGACCGTCGCGTCCCGGACCGGCACGTCGTCCTGGAAGTACTCCTGGCCCAGGTGGATCTCGGCGAGCGTCCCGGTGCCTCGGCGCTCGACGAACAGCGCGGCCGCCTCGACGTAGCGGCGGTCACCGGTCGCGCGGCCCAGCTCGGCCAGCGCCGGCTCGATCTCGGGGTGCCCGCAGACGGACGCGATCCCGTCGGGCCCGAACGTCTCGACCACGTGGTCGGCGGCCCGGCGGGCGATCGCCAGCAGCCCGTCGTCGGCGTCGGGACGCGTCCGTGCGCGGGCGACCGCCGCCTGGAACAGGTGGCCGAAGCAGTACAGCTCGTGCCCCCACTCGAGGTCGGAGTACCGCGGTCGCTGGCCGGGCCGGCCGAAGTTCGTGTTGAGGTACCCGTCGGGCTCCTGCGCGGCACCGACCCGGCGCACGAGCGCACGGAACCGGCCGTCGAGCTCCGCGTCGTCGGTCCGGCCGATCTCCCAGGCCATGGCCTCGAGCAGCTTGTAGACCTCCGAGTCGGAGAACTCGCGGCCTCCGCGGTCGAGCGGGGACAGGCTGCCCGCGGCCGCGGCGTCGAAGTTGCCGATCCAGCCCTCGCGCTCCATCCAGTGCTCGATGTGCGCGAGGCTCGCGGCGCCGTTGACGGTCTGCCGTCGGCCCCAGAAGCCGCCGGTGATCTGCACCTCGTCCAGCCCGAGCGGGCGCAGGGTGCCGCGCGAGGGGGCGACGGGTGCAGCGGGGGTCGTGGTACCAGTGGTCATCGTCATCCCTTGAGCGCACCCGACATGAAGCCGCGTACGTAGTGTCGTTGGAGCAGGAGGAACAGCACGATGCAGGGCAGCGCCAGCACGACGACGCCGGCCTCGGTGGCGCCGTAGTCGACGACGCCCTGCACCTGGCCGCGCAGGTTGGACACGGCCAGCGGGAGGGTCATCTTGTTGGAGTCGTTGATGAGGATCAGCGGCGCGAAGAAGTCGTTCCAGGCCGCGAGGAACGCGAAGAGCCCGACGGTGATCAGGCCCGGGCGGACGGCGGGCAGCAGCACCCGCCACAGCGCCGAGAACGACGAGCAGCCGTCGACCATCGCGGCCTCGTCGAGCTCCCGGGGGATCGACTCGAACGAGATCCGCATCATGAACGTCGAGAACGGCAGCTGGAACATGGTCAGCACGAGCGCCACGCCGACCAGCGAGTTCTGCAGGCCGATGCTGTTGAGCAGCACGTACAGCGGGATCAGCAGGGTCGCGTACGGGACCATGAGGATGGCCAGCGTGAGCATGAACAGCGCGTTGCGGCCGGGGAACCGGAACCGTGCGAACGCGTACCCGCCGAGCGTCGAGATGAGCAGGGTCAGCACCACGCACAGCCCGGAGACGAACACGGAGTTGGCCAGGTACTGCCAGATGCCGGCCTGGTAGGCGGCCAGCGTCCGGTAGTTGCCGAAGCCCCAGCCGTCCACCTGCCCGGTGCCCGGGTGCGGCGACACGGAGGCCACCGACGTCCAGACGAGCGGGAACAGGAAGATCACGGCCAGCGCGCCGGAGAACACCCAGAACGGGGTGCGCAGCGCGAGACCCGCGATCGTCGTGGGCGGCGCCGTGCGGTGGGTCGGCGGGAGCGCGGCGGCCTCGGGGTGGTGCTGGACGGTGGCGATGGTCATCGTCGGCCCCCTCAGCTCTCGTCCGAGCCGCGGAAGGCGCGGAGCTGGACGACGTTGATGACGACGAGCGCGGCCAGGACGAGCACGGACAGCGCCGCGGCGACCCCCAGGTCGTTCTGGCCCTGGAACGCGACCGAGTAGATGAGCTGGACCACGGTGATCGTGCTGTTGTCGGGACCGCCCTTGGTGAGGATGTAGAACTGCTCGAACGCCAGCAGCGACCCCGTGACGCACAGGATCGTGGTGAGCGCGAGGGTGGGCTTGAGCAGCGGGATCGTGATCTTGGAGAAGGTGTGCCACCGGTTGGCGCCGTCCATGCGGGCCGCCTCGTAGATGTCGCCGGGGATGGCCTGCAGGCCGACCAGCATGAGCAGCATGTAGAAGCCCGCGTACCGCCAGACGATGAGGAACAGCGTCGAGGCCAGGGCCGCGTCGGGGGAGCCCAGGAAGCTCCAGCCCATGCGCTCCATGAACGGTGCCAGCGGCCCGGCGAGCGGCGAGTACAGGACGTAGAAGAGCAGCGACGCCGACGCCAGACCCAGGGCGCTCGGCACCAGGAACGACGTGCGCAGCAGGCCCTTCCAGCGCGACGACTCCTGCACCATGAGCGCGAGCCCCAGACCCAGGGCGATCAGCAGGATGGTCGCCAGGATCGTGTACTTCAGGGTGAACACGACCGAGTCGACGAAGAACCGGTTGTCGACCGCGGCGGTGAAGTTGTCGGGGAAGTTGATCCCCTGGTCGCCCGACAGCAGCGGCCACTTCGACGCGCTCATCCGGAACACCAGGACCAGCGGCACGACGAACAGGACGAGGACGAACAGGGCGGTCGGGGACGCGTACGCCCAGCCGCGCAGGCGGTGGCTCCGGGTGCGCCGGCTGCTCAGCCGGGGGGAGGTGGCGGTGTGGACCGTCATCGGGTGCCTCTCGAGCGGGTGTGTCGGGGACGGGGGGTGGGGTGCCGCTGCGCGCCGTGCCCTGCAGCGCTGCGGCACCCCACCGGCAGCGGCTACTGCCCGAGCACCGCGGTGATCTCGTCGTTGTCCGCGTCCACGTTCGCCCCGTCGCCGAGGACCGCCCCGCGCACGAGCGTCAGCCACGGGCTGCTCGGGGCGTTGAACGCCTGCTGGAAGTTGAGCGCGACGGGGGTGTCACCCTCGGCGGCGACCTCGTTGATGGTCACCAGGCGGGGGTCCTTGGCGGCGTACTCGTTGTCCGCCAGGTCGGACCGGGAGACGACGTCGTTGTTCTTGGCCAGCACCTCGACCTGCGCGTCCTCCGACATCATCCAGGACAGGAAGTTCCAGGCCTGGGCGGCGTTCTCGGAGTCCTTGGAGACGCCGATGCCGTCACCGCCGACGAACGTCGAGGCGCCGCCCTCCGGGCCGGGGATGCCCGCCACGCCGACGTCGAACCCGGTGGTCGACGCCAGCAGCGTCGCCGGGTAGAACATCAGGCCGACCTTGCCCTCGGTGAAGCCCGCGGTCCACGTCGGACCGGCCTCGTCCTCGGACGACGGGAGCACCGCGCCGGAGTCCCACAGGTCCTTCCACGTCGAGTAGATCTCCTTGGCGGTGTCGCTCGCGAGCAGCGACTCGGTGCCGTCCTCGCTCATGACCTCCTCGCCGTCCGCCCACACCGACGGGAACCACGTGAAGACCAGGCAGCCGCCGCAGTTGAGGCCGGTCGCGGTGCCGTAGGTGTCCGGCTTGTTCAGCGCCTGGACCGCCTTGGCCGCCTCGGCGTACTCGGTGAGGTTGGCCGGCGCCTTCTCCGGGTCCAGCCCGGCCTCCGCGAACAGGTCCTTGTTCCAGAACAGCATGGACAGGTCCAGCACGAACGGCAGGACGTGCTCCTTGCCGTCCGCGGTGCCGGCGTCGAGGTGGCCCTTGTTGATCGAGTCCTTGAACTCCAGGCCGTCGATCTGCTCGGTCAGGTCCTGGAACAGGCCCTGCTGGACCCAGTTGGGGACGTAGACGATGTCGGCGGCGAACAGGTCCGGCAGACCGTCCGACCCGGCGGCGGCGCCGACCTTCGCGACGTAGTCGTCGTTGGGGACGACGGTCAGCTCGACCTGGTTCTCGTGCGAGGCGTTGTACGCGTCGACGAGGAGGTTGGCCTGCGCCTCCAGCGGTGCGCGGGTCCACAACGTCAGGGTCGTGCCGTCGTCGGTGCCGTCCGGCCCGGCGGTGACGGCCGCGCCGCCATCAGCATCGCCGCCGCCTCCGTCGTCGGCGCTGGTGCATGCGGCCAGGCCGACCAGCAGGCCGGCCGTCGCGAGCCCGGCGGCCAGGCGGGTGCCCGCCGACCGGGTGCGGATGATCCTCATGTCGTCTCCTCGTGCTCTTCGTCGAGCGGGTGCCGTCGTCGGCACCTCGGGGGATCTGTCCAAGGGCGAAACCCCTTGTCGGCTACCGGAGATCGGACGGGGTGCACCGGCCGGTAGGACGGTGTCTCCACGGCGCTGACGTGCGCACCTGGAAGCCTCCGCCGAACCGGCCCGATCCCGAAACGAGCCGAAAAGGTTTTCTGAAGATAGGGCGGCGGGGGCTGGCGCGTCAACGGGTCGCGGCGGTTACAGTTCGAGCACCAACCGCTGTCGCCCCCGAGGAGGTGGTCCCGTGGCCCAGGCACGCGCGGTGACGCTCTCCGACGTGGCGCGCCTCGCCGGCGTCTCCGTGGCCACCGCCTCCAAGGCGCTGAACGGGCGCGACCAGGTCAGGGAGACCACCCGGCAGCGGGTCGTCGAGGCCGCCGAACAGCTCTCGTTCAGCCCCAACCCGCTCGCCCGCGGCCTGCTCGCCGGGCGCACCGGGACCGTCGGCCTGCTCACCAGCGACCTCGAGGGCCGGTTCGTCATCCCGATCCTCATGGGCGCCGAGGACGCGTTCGGCGCCGGCCAGGTCAACGTCTTCCTCTGCGACGCCCGCGGGGACGCCATCCGCGAGCAGTACCACCTGCGCGCGCTGCTCAGCCGCCGTGTCGACGGCCTCATCGTCGTCGGCCGGCAGACCGACCCCCGGCCCTCCCTCGGGCACGCCATCCCCGTCCCCGTCGTCTACGCGTACGCGCCGTCCGACGACCCGTCCGACCTGTCGATCACCCCCGACAACGTGCACGCCGGCCGCGTCGCCGTCGAGCACCTGCTCGCCTGCGGACGCACCCGCATCGCGCACATCACCGGCGAGCCCGCCTACGCCGCCGCGCGCGACCGGGCCGAGGGCGTCCGCGCCGGCCTGCACGCCGCCGGCCTCGACCTCGTCGGCGACGTCATGTTCAGCGAGTGGTCCGAGGGCTGGGGCCGCGACGCCGCCGCCGTGCTGCTCGCCCGGCACCCCGACCTCGACGCCATCCTGTGCGGCTCCGACCAGATCGCCCGCGGTGCCCTCGACACCGCCCGCGACCTGCGCCGCGCCGTGCCCGACGACCTCGCGGTCATGGGGTTCGACAACTGGGAGGTGCTGACCACCAACTCCCGTCCCGAGCTGACCAGCATCGACGCCAACCTGCAGCAGCTCGGACGCACTGCAGCCCAGCGGGTGTTCGCCGCGCTCGACGGCGTGGAGCTCGGGTCGGGCACCGAGTACGTGGCGGGCCGCCTGGTGATCCGCGGCTCGACGGTCGCGCGGCGGTAGGGCGAGGCAGGGCTACGCCGCGCTGTGCCTTCTACCCGCGCAGGGCTACGCCGCGCTGTGCCTTCTACCCGCGCAGGGCTACGCCGCGCGGCGCTCACCCGGGCCCAGGAGACGGTCCAGGTACGGGTTGCTGAAGACGCCGTCCGGGTCGGCCTCCGCGCGGACGCGCTGGGCGTCGGCGAAGCGGGGGTACAGGGCGGCCAGCTGCTCGGCCTCGAGCCAGTGCATCTTGCCCCAGTGCGGCCGGCCACCCACCTGGGCCACGATCCGCTCGACGGCCGCGAAGTAGCGCGCGTACGGCAGCCGCAGGTACTGGTGCACCGCGACGTACGCGGTCTCGCGGCCGTGCGCGGTGGACAGCCACAGGTCGTCGGCGGCGGCGAACCGCACCTCGACGGGGAACGGCACACGCTCGCCGCTCGACTCGATCCAGGCGTCGATCTCGTGCAGCACCTGCACCAGGTGCTCGCGCGGGACCGCATACTCCATCTCGCGGAACCGCACGCGGCGGTGGGAGACGAACACGTCGGCCGACGGGGCGGTGTAGCGGCGCGAGGACAGGGCCCGGGCGGCGATCCCGTTGATCGACGCGGTCGTCGACGGGAGCAGCGTGGCGACGCCGTTGGCCAGCGAGAACACGGCGTTGGACAGCAGCTCGTCGTCGACCCACCCGCGCAGCCGCGGCAGGGGGACCACGACGTCGTCGGCCACGCGGTTGTTGCGCTTGGTCAGCGCCCGGCGCGTGTGCGGGAACCAGTAGAACTCGAAGTGGTCGTTGCTCTCGACGAGGCCGTCGGGGCCGTCCAGCTGCTCGAGGACCTCCTCCAGCGCCCACGGCTCCTCGCGTGCCTCCAGGCGGTACGCCGGGACCACCTCGAGGGTCACGGCGGCGAGCACGCCGACGCTGCCCAGGCCGAGCCGGGCGAGCTCGAACAGCTCCGGCTGCTGCGTCGGCGACGTCTCGACCACCTGGCCGGTGGCGGTGACCAGCCGGGCGCCGACGACCTGCGTGGCCAGCCCGCCCAGCTTCGCGCCGGTGCCGTGCGTGCCGGTCGAGATGGCCCCGGCGACCGACTGCTTGTCGATGTCGCCGAGGTTGCGCATGGCGAGGCCGTGCTCCGCCAGGAGGGCGTTCAACGCTCCGAGCCGGATGCCGGCGCCGACCGTGACGTGCGTCGTGCCGTCCGGCTGGGGAGCGACACGCTCGAACGCGTCCAACGAGTCCAGACGGATGTGGACCCCGTCGGTGACCGCGACGGGGGTGAAGGAATGACCCGCCCCGACCGCGCGCACGTGCAGGCCGTCGGCCACCCCGGAACGCACCGCCGAGGAGAGTTCTTGCAGGTCACGGGGGTGCAGCACGCGGCGAGGCGTCGCACGCGCGGTGCGCGCCCAGTTCTGCCAGTCGCCAGATGCCGTCAGTCTCCCCATAATGATGAAGGGTCGTCCTGGTCGATTGTCCAAGTCAAGTGCGTCAAGTCCTTGACTATCGTGACAAGTGCTATTGAACTGTGCACTTGGGGGAGGCGTCGGCCTCGCCCACCGGGCGGTGTCGGCCGGTGGGGCCGTCGCTAGAGGGAGGGGAACCCTGTGATGAACCGCTTGCCCGTGGCCGAGAGGCGTGAGCAGCTCATCGAGGCTGCGCTCGCCGTCGCGAGCCGGGACGGTATCGACGCCGCCACCGTGCGCGCCGTGGCCGCCGAGGCCGGAGTCTCGCTGGGTGTCGTGCACTACTGCTTCCAGGACAAGGACGAGCTCCTGCGCGCGATGGCCCACGCCATCACCGCGGCCAACCTCGAACGCAGCCTGGGCGAGCTGCCCGTGGAGAAGGAAGACCCCGAGTCCGTCATCGAGGGGATCATCGACGCCCTCTGGACCGGCATCAAGGAGTCCCGGGGCCCCCAGCTGCTGAGCTACGAGCTGACGACGTCGTCGCTGCGGCACAGCGAGCTGAACCAGGTCGCCATCGAGCAGTACCGCGGCCAGTGGGCCGCCGCCGAGCAGGTCCTGAACCTGGTGGAGCGGTCCGCCCACGTCGGGTGGTCGGTGCCGCGCGGGACCCTCGCGCGCACGATCGTCGCGGTCGTCGACGGCTTCTCGCTGGCGTGGCTCGTCGACGGCGACAGCGAGGCCGCGCGCAGCGGGCTGCAGGGCTTCGGCCGGTTCCTCGCCACGATGGCCGTCCCCGCCCCGGTCGACGCCGACGCCGCCGCGACCCCCGCGTGAGCGACCCGGCGGCGCAGCCGGCGCGTCGGGCACGCATCGCGGTCTCCGCCGGCTTCGCCGGCCAGGGGTTCGCGTACGCCACCGTCCTGACCAGCCTGGAGGGCTTCAAGGACCGGTACGGCATCGACGACGGGCAGGTCACCCTCGTCGTGCTCGGTGTGTGCCTCATGGCCGCGGTCGGCACCGTGGTCGCCGACCGCGTCGCGCGGACCGCCGGAGGCAGCCGGGTCGTCCTGGGCGCCGGGCTGCTGACCGTGGCCACGGCTGTCGTGGTCGCCGCCGTGGCGCCCGTCTTCGCCGTCCTCGCCCTCGGGTTCGCGGTGTACGGCATCGGCCTCGGCATGGTCGACGCCGGCACCAACATGCAGGCGGTGGCCATCCAGCGCGAGTACGGGCGGTCCCTGCTCACCGGGTTCTACGCGTCCTGGTCCGTCGGCGGGATCGCCGGCGCCGTGTTCGTCGCGGCCACGGTCGGTCGGACCCCGACCGACCCGGTCGCCGTCGCGCTGCTCGCAGGGACGCTGGTCGCCGTCCTCGCCGCCGTGGGGGTGCTTCGCGCCGGGTGGCGGGTCACCATCCCGGTCCGTGCCGACGGCGTCGCGACGCCCGACGAGGCGCTGGCCGTCCCCGGCTCGGGTGGGGGCAAGGGCGTCGTGCCGTGGGGTGCCGTCCTCCTGCTCGGGCTGGGCGTCGTCGCGTTCTACGTCGCCGACACCGCGATCTCCACCTGGAGCACCATCTACCTCGGCGACGTCCTGCTGGCCGCCGCGTCCTTCGCGCCCCTGGGCTATGCCGCCTACCTCACGACGACGCTCGCGTCCCGCCTCGCCGGTGACCCGCTCGTGCGGCGGTGGGGCCGCGTGGTCGTGCTGCGGACCGGCGCGCTCGTCGGCGCGGCAGGCCTCGTGCTCGTCGTCCTCGCCCCCGGCCCGTGGGCGGGCCTGGCCGGCTTCGCGGTGGCCGGTGCCGGGCTCGGCGTGATCGCGCCCCTCTGCTTCTCGGCGGCCGGGGACCTCGCGCCCGGGCACGCGGACGCGGTCGTGGCGCGGCTCAACGTGTTCAACTACGTCGGCGCGGTCCTCGGTGGCGTGCTGGTCGGAGCCATCGGGAGCACGTCCTCGCTGCAGTACGGGTTCGTCGTCCCGATCGTGCTGATCGTCGTCGTGGCCGTCCTCGCAGGCCGCTTCGGCGTCACCCGCCGTACCGGCACCCCCGTCACCGCGGGAGCGGGTGCATGACCCGCACCCTCGGCGAGCGTCTCGACGAGGCGACGCAGGGCCTGGCCGCGCCCCTGGCCGTGGTGGACCTCGACGCGCTCGACGCCAACGCCGCCGACCTCGTGGACCGGGCCGGCGGCACGCCGATCCGCGTGGCCAGCAAGTCCGTGCGCGTCCGGCACGTGCTCGACCGCGTGCTCGCGCTCCCCGGGTTCGCCGGCGTCATGGGCTACTCCGTCCGCGAGGCCCTGTGGCTCGTCGCCCAGGGGGTCGACGACGTCCTGCTGGGCTACCCGAGCGTGGACACCGGGGCGCTCGACGCCCTCGCCGCGGACCCCGTCGCCGCCCGCGCGGTCACGCTCATGGTCGACGACGCCGCGCAGGTCGAGCTGGCCGCCCGGGCCGCCGAGGCCCACGGCACCACGCTGCGCCTCTGCATCGACGTCGACGCCTCGCTCAAGCTGCGGGTCGGCCCGCTGGCCGCGCACCTCGGCGTCCGGCGCTCGCCGGTGCACTCCGCCGCCGACGCGGGCGGGCTCGCCGCGGTGATCGCGCGCCGCGCCGGCGTCGACGTGGTCGGCGTGATGTTCTACGAGGCCCAGGTGGCCGGCCTGCCCGACTCCTCCGCCGCCGTCCGCGCCGTCAAGCGGCTGTCGATCCGGGACCTGGCCGTGCGCCGCGCCGCCGTCGTCGACGCCGTGCAGTCCGCCGTCGGCCACGAGCTGTCGCTGGTCAACTCCGGCGGCTCCGGCTCGGTGGCCTCCAGCGCCTCGGACCCCGTCGTCACCGAGGTCACCGCCGGCTCCGGCCTGTTCGTGCCCACCCTCTTCGACGCCTACCGCTCGTTCACACCCCGTCCGGCCGCGTTCTTCGGGCTCGACGTCGTCCGCGTCCCCGGCCCCGGCTTCGCGACCGTGTTCGGCGGCGGGTACATCGCGTCCGGGCCCGCCACCAAGTCCCGTCAGCCGCGGCCCGTGTGGCCCGCCGGGCTGGCGCTGACCAGCCGGGAGGGTGCCGGCGAGGTGCAGACGCCGCTGCGGCTGTCCAGCGGTGCGGACCTGCGGGTGGGTGACCGCGTCTGGTTCCGGCACGCCAAGGCCGGCGAGGTCATGGAGCGGTTCGACGAGGTCCACCTGGTCCGCGGCGCGACGATCGAGTCCACGGTCCCCACCTACCGCGGCGAGCACCACACGTTCGGCTGACCGCCACCGCAGCCACCCGGTCGCACCCCGACGTCCCGCTGATGGCTGCGTAGCGTCCGACGATCTGAGCGCCCTGGCGCTCGAACGTGCGGACGTCCCGCTGATGGCTGCGTGGCGTCCGAGGATCTGAGCGCTCTGGCGCTCGAATGTGCGGACGTCCCGGTGCTACGTACGCGACGTCCGAGGGTGCGGGTGGGCTGGTCGGGGGGCGGAAGGCGGGAGGGTTGCGCCCCGGTAGCCTTGACCGGTGACCCTGCGCCTCTTCGACACCGCGACCCGGACGGTGCGTGACTTCGTCCCACTCGTGCCGAACGAGGTGGGCATCTACCTGTGCGGGGCCACGGTGCAGGCGCCACCGCACATCGGGCACCTCCGGTCGGGCATCGCGTTCGACGTGCTGGTCCGCTGGCTGCGTCGCACGGGCCACCGCGTGACCCTGGTGCGCAACGTCACCGACATCGACGACAAGATCCTGGCCAAGGCCGCCGACGCGGGTGAGCCGTGGTGGGCGTGGGCCGCCACCAACGAGCGCGCGTTCACCGCGGCCTACGACGCCCTCGGCGTGCTGCCGCCCAGCTACGAGCCGCGCGCGACGGGCCACGTGCCGGCGATGGTCGAGCTGATGGACCGGCTGGTCGAGACCGGTCACGCGTACAGGACCGGCCCCGGCGACGTGTGGTTCGACGTCCGCAGCTACCCCGAGTACGGCGCCCTGACCAACCAGCGGGTCGACGACATGATCCCCGCACCCGACGGCACGGTCGACGACGACGCGAAGCGGGACCCCCGGGACTTCGCGCTCTGGAAGGCCGCCAAGCCCGGTGAGCCGGAGACCGCGTCGTGGGAGACGCCGTTCGGCCGCGGTCGGCCCGGTTGGCACCTCGAGTGCTCGGCGATGGCGCAGCGGTACCTCGGCGAGGCCTTCGACATCCACGGGGGCGGGCTCGACCTGCGCTTCCCGCACCACGAGAACGAGCAGGCCCAGTCGCGGGCCGCCGGCTACGGGTTCGCGCAGTACTGGCTGCACAACGGCTGGGTCACGCAGAGCGGCGCCAAGATGAGCAAGTCGCTCGGCAACGGGCTGCTGGTCACCACGGTGCTGGCCAAGGAGCGCGCGGCGGTCCTGCGCTACGCCATGACGGCCGTGCAGTACAGCTCGATGCTGGAGTGGACCGACGACACCTTGCGCGAGGCCGAGGCCACCTGGGACCGGCTGGCGGGGTTCGTCGAGCGCGCGGCCGAGAAGGTGGGGACGGTGGACGACGTCGAGGTCGCAGAGGCACCGCTGCCCGCGGACTTCGTGGCGGCGATGAACGACGACCTGAACGTGCCCGCCGCGCTCGCCGTGGTGCACGAGCATTTGCGCACCGGCAACTCTGCCCTCGCGAGCGGCAACCTCGGTGGGACCCGCAACGTCCTGGTCAAGCTCCGCGCGATGCTCGACGTGCTCGGCCTCGACCCCGGCGGCAGCCAGTGGCGTGCCCACGGCAGCGACGCGCGGTACGCCCGGGCGCTGGAGTCCGTCGTCGCCGCCGAGCTGGAGGCACGTGCGCAGGCCCGTGCCGCCCGGGACTTCGCCACGTCCGACGCGATCCGTGACCGCCTGGCCGCGGCCGGCATCGTCGTCGAGGACTCGCCTTCTGGGGCGCGCTGGTCGCTGGCCGCGCGGACCGAGGACTGATCCGCCGTGCACCAGCACGCACGAGACCACATCACCGAGGAGGGCTGGTCCGCGTACGCACCCGATCGGGAGCGCCGGACCGGCTCGACCACCGACAGGAGAACTGACCATGGCCGGAAACTCTGAGCGTCGCGGCGCCGTCCGCAAGGGCGGCTCGAAGAAGGTCGCCAGCGCGGGCACGGGCGGCAAGAACCGCCGGTCCCTCGAGGGCAAGGGGCCGACCCCCAAGGCGGAGGACCGCGAGTACCACCCCGCTCACAAGGCGAAGCTCGCCGCCGAGCGTCGGGCGGTCGCCGGCACGCGTGGCACCTCGGGCCGCCAGTCGGCCGGGGCGAGCCGCAGTGCCGCGGGGTCGAAGGGCGGGCGCAAGAGCTCGACGCACGAGATCGTCTCCGGCCGGAACTCGGTCGTCGAGGCGCTCCGCGCGGGCATCCCCGTGTCGACGGTGTACATCGCGTCCCGCCTGGAGGCGGACGACCGCACGCGCGAGATCATCAGCGTCGCGGGCAACTCGAACTACCCGCTGCTCGAGGTCAGCCGCGCCGAGCTGGACCGCCTCACGGACGGGTCGGTCCACCAGGGCGTCGCCATCCAGGTGCCGCCGTACGCGTACGCGGACGACGACGACCTGCTGGACGCGGCCGCGGAGACCGACCGGCCGGCGCTGATCGTCGCGCTCGACGGCGTGACCGACCCCCGCAACCTCGGTGCCGTGCTGCGGTCCGCGGGTGCGTTCGGCGCGCACGGCGTGCTGGTGCCGGAGCGGCGGGCGGCGGGCGTGACGGCGTCGGCGTGGAAGGTGTCCGCGGGTGCGGCGGCGCGCGTGCCGGTCGCCCGGGTGACCAACCTCGTGCGCACCCTGCAGGGCCTGAAGTCGGCGGGCGTGTTCGTCGTCGGGCTGGACGGTGGCGGCGACGTGTCGATCTCCGACCTGCCGTACGCGACCGACCCGTTGGTGCTCGTGGTGGGCTCCGAGGGCAAGGGTCTGTCGCGGCTGGTCCGTGAGCAGTGCGACGCCATCGCGTCCATCCCGATCGCGTCGGCCGTGGAGTCGCTGAACGCCGGCGTGGCCGCGGGCATCGCCCTGTTCGAGGTGGCGCGCCAGCGCGCCAGCTGAGCCCCCGTCAGCCGATCAGCTGGTCCGGGTCCACCTGCGGGATCATGTCGGTGTCCGGGATCTCGCCGGCCTGCACGCCGAGGATCGCCTGCTCGTCGGGACGCGTCGGCAGGATGGTCTTCACGTAGCTCTTCGCGGCCTGCTGCATGGGCACGTCGCGGCCCTGCTGCTCCGACAGGTACCACCGGTGGTCGAGCAGCTCGTGGTAGATCTGCGCGGGCTCGAGCTTGCCGCGCAGGTCGCGGGGGACGCTGCGGACGGCCGGCTCGAAGATCTCGGTCAGCCAGTCGTGCGCGACGAACGACTCGTCCTCGCGCTGCCGGTCGGTGGCGGCGCGGTACTCGTCGAGGTCGTTGAGCAGCCGCCGCGCCTGGTTCTCCTGCACGTCGAGGCCGGTGAGGCGCATGAGCCGGCGGGAGTGGTGCCCGGCGTCCACGACCTTCGGCTGGATCCGCACGCTGGTGCCGTCGACGTCGGTGGTGATGTCGAGCTCGCCGACGTCGAACCCGAGGTCGTTGAGACGGTCGATGCGGGCCTGCACGCGCCAGCGGTCCCCGAACGTGAACGACTCGGACTCGGTCAGGGCCCGCCACAGCTCGCCGTACCGCTCGGCGAGCGCGTCGCCGATCGCGACCGCGTCGACGTCCTCCTCGAGGAACTCGCCGGCCTGCAGGTCCATGAGCTCGCCGATGATGTTGACGCGCGCGACCTCGAGGTCGTAGCTGCGCTGACCGTCGGAGAGCCGGTCGTGCAGGTCACCCGTCTCGGCGTCGACCAGGTACGCGGCGAACGTCTCGGCGTCCCGGCGGAACAGGGTGTTCGAGAGCGACACGTCGCCCCAGTAGAAACCGACCAGGTGCAGCCGGACCATGAGCACCGCGAGCGCGTCGATGAGCCGCGTGGCGGTGTCGGGGCGCAGCGACTGGCTGAACAGCGCGCGGTACGGCAACGAGAACGACAGGTGCTTGGTGATCAGCACCGCCTCGAGGCGCTCGCCGTCGGCGTCGCTGCGGCCGGTGATGACGCCGACGGGCTCCACGCTCGGCACGTCGAGCCGGCGCAGCTGGCGCAGCAGCTCGTACTCCCGGTACGCCACGGTCTCGCCGATCTCCTTGACCGCGACGACCCGGCCGGACATCTTGGCGAACCGCACGATGTGACGGGAGATACCGCGGGGCAGGGCCGCGAGGGTCTCCGCCGGCCACTCCTCGAGCGGGATGTGCCACGGCAGGTCGAGCAGCGCGGGGTCGGGCGAGGCCGCCGTGATCTGCAGGCGCTGCGGCGTCGGACTCATGGTCACGATCCTCTCAGAGAACACCGACGGGGCCGCCTGACGAATGCGACAACGTGGCCGGGGGAAAAGCCGCAGGGCGGCGTCAGCCGAAAGGCAACAGGGCGGCCCCGGCCGAAGCCGGGACCGCCCTGTCAGGTGCTGCGTGGGTCAGACGGCGATGCGCTCGCCCGAGCCCGCGTGGAACAGGTGCTGCTCGCCCTCGCGGATGCGGACGTAGATCGTCTCGCCCTTGGCGGGGACCTGACGCGGGTCGACGCGCACGATGACCTGGGCGTCGCCGGCACCGGAGTGCACCGCGTCGGCGTGGCCGAACTCGTTGGTCAGCGAGCCGTAGACGAACGCGTCGGAGCCGAGCTCCTCGACGATGTTCACGATGACCGGGATGCCGTCCGGCGTGCCGGCGGGCACGACGTCGAGCGACTCGGGACGGAAGCCGACGGTGACGTGGTTCTTGTCGTCGTCGGTGAACTGGCCGATGACCGAGCGCGGCACGGCGACGCGGGCGCGGCCGAGGTTGGCGACACCGTCGAGCACGGGGAACGTGCCGATGTTCATGGCGGGGGAGCCGATGAAGCCGGCGACGAAGACGTTCGCCGGGGTGTCGTACATGTCGCGCGGCGTGCCGACCTGCTGCAGGAGACCGTCCTTGAGGACCGCGATGCGGTCACCCATGGTGAGGGCCTCGGTCTGGTCGTGCGTGACGTAGACGGTGGTGACACCGAGACGACGCTGCAGCGACGCGATCTGCGTACGGGTCTGGACGCGGAGCTTGGCGTCGAGGTTCGACAGCGGCTCGTCCATGAGGAACACCTGGGGCGAACGCACGATGGCGCGGCCCATGGCGACGCGCTGACGCTGGCCACCCGAGAGGGCCTTCGGCTTGCGGTCGAGGTACTGGGACAGGTCGAGGATCTTGGCAGCCTCCTCGACGCGCTGACGGATCTCCGCCTTGGGGGTGCCGGCGATCTTGAGCGCGAAGCCCATGTTGTCGGCGACCGTCATGTGCGGGTACAGCGCGTAGTTCTGGAACACCATCGCGATGTCCCGGTCCTTCGGCTGGACGTCGGTGACGTCGCGGTCGCCGATGAGGATCCGGCCCGCGTTGACGTCCTCGAGGCCCGCGAGCATGCGGAGCGAGGTGGACTTGCCACAACCGGAGGGGCCGACGAGGACGAGGAACTCGCCGTCCTCGATGTGCAGGTCGAGCGCGTCGACCGCGGGGCGCTCCGTGCCGGGGTAGACCCGGGAAGCCTTGTCGAAAGTGACCGTTGCCATGGCTGATCAATCCCTTCACCGGCAGGTACGTGCCGGACGATCCGTAGTGAAGAGTGTCAAGAGTGTCCTCGATGACACGGGCCGCTGGAGGAGGGATCCTCCGGAGGTCCGCGGTCATCATGCCATATCGGTGCGGACCGACCACACCAGCGTGTGAGCAACGCCACCCGTGCGGCCGTCACCCGACCAGCACGCCCGACCCGTCCCGGAACCGGACGAGCAGCCGTCCGGCGTACTCGCTGACCTGGTCCACACCGCCCGGGTCGCGGGCCAGGTGCCGGGCGACGTCCGCCACGCTGGCGAGCCGTCCGTCGGCCCGCCCGAGCCCGCGCAGCGTGCGGTCGGCGGTGACCACGACGACGAGCGAGCCGTCGGTGCCGAGGTAGACGGGGGGTGCCCCGACGTGCGCCAGCCAGCGGGTCCCGCCCGTGCGCGCGTCGACGGCACGGACGTCCCGACCCTGGGCGACGTGCACGACCCCGTCGACGAGCAACGGCTCGCCGGAGGTGCCGCCGAGGCGCCAGAGCTCCTCGCCGGAGGTGGCGTCGCGACCGACGAGGGTCGCCTCGCCCGCCCCCTCGTCGTCGGAGAGCAGGACGACGTCGTCGGCGCTCCCGTCGTCGACGGCCAGGCGGGCGGGTCGCTCGCCGACGGCGGTGCGGGTGCCGTCGCGGGTGACCAGGACGCCCGCCGGGACGGCGAACGCCTGCCACGGTGCCCACACCAGCGTGCCGGCGCGGGCCAGCTCGGCCCAGCCGTCGGTCTCGACCGTCACGTCGCCCCGCGGCTCGCCGTCGGCCCCGAACAGCCACGCGTGCCCGCTGTCCGTGAGGAGCACCCGGTCGTCGTCGCTGGTCAGGTCCGCCTCGGAGCGGACCACCCGGTCGCCGAGGCGCACCGCGTGGACCTCGGGCACGAGCGGTGTCCGCCGCCGCCACTGCACGTCCCCGGTCGCGGGGTCGGTGGCGGTGAGCGTCCACCGGACCCCGCCGGCGTCGTCGCGCTGCGGTGCTGCGACGACCAGGTGGGCCCCGGTCGCCGTCCACAGCGAGCCGCGCTCCAGGCTGAGGTCCGCCAGGATGCTGCCGGTCTCGGGGTCGAGCACCAGCAGCGGGGTGACCGCCCCGGCGCTGGGTGCCGGGGACACGTCCGCGGCGCAGACCGCCCGCGGGCCGTGGCCGGAGGTGGTCGTGGTGCAGCGCACCCAGACGGACGGGAACTCCTGGCGTCCGCCCGGCGGCTGCGCGTTCTCCAGCGAGAACGGCACGGACCACAGGACGTCACCGGTGTCGGGGTCCGTGCCGCGCAGGTCGACGCCGCCGAGGTGGTACCGCGCCCCGATGGCCCAGTGCCCGGCGGCGTCCTCGGCGACGAGCGAGCCCGCACTCGGCGTCCACGTCCGCAGCGCACCGGGCGCGTCCTGCAGCGGGCTGAGCACCCCCGGCACGTCGGCGAGGTACTCCAGACGGTCGCGCTCGTGCGCGTCGAGCACCACCTGCAGGCCGACGAGCCCGAGCAGCACGGCCGCCCCCGCGCCGGCCACCCGCCCGGCGTGCTGCCGCAGCCACGTCGGCCGACGCCCCGCGGGCTCGACGGGGGCCTCCTGCTCGTCGTCGAGCTCGACGGGGGCGAGGTGCGCGCGGGCGACCGTGGCGGCCATCGTCAGCCCAGGACCGCGATGGCGCCGGTGTCCATCCACACGTACAGGCGGGGGTCGTGCCAGCCCGACTGGAAGCCCGCCACGAGCACCGTCGAGCGGCCGTCGGAGACCTCGTCGGAGAGGTCCGCGGTCCACGCCAGCTCGCCGTCGGTCAGCGTGTACGCCTCGAGCGTCACGCCGAGGCCCGGCAGCAGCAGGTAGCGGCCGTCGGTCGACAGCTGCTGGGGGAGGTGGTCGGTCGGGGTGCGCCAGTGCACGTCGCCACTGGTGGCGTCGACCGCGACGAGCGAGTCGGACGTCGCGACGTACAGCGTCCCGTCGAGCAGCAGGCTCGTCACGATGGTCCCGTCGAGGTGCCAGAGCTGCTGACCGGTCCGAGCCGACCGCCCGCTGAGCCCGTCGGCACCGCCGGGTGCCTGGCCGACCGTGAACATCACGTCCGGCGCGGAGCCGTCGTCGACCGCGAGCCAGCTCGCCGTCTCGTCGATCGCCACCCGGGACCCGTCGGCGAGCAGGAGCGTCCCGCTGTACGCGGACGACGTCCACCTGCTCTCGACGAACACGCCCGCGCGCGCCGGCTGGAGCCACGAGGCCGGGTCGAGCGGCACGTCCAGGAGCAGCTCGCCGTCGTCGGCCAGCACCCAGCCGTGGCTGTCGACGACGAGCACGACGTGGTCGTCGAGCGTCTCGAGGGAGGCGGTCCCGGTGGCGGTCGCGCCCTCCGGGCCGTCCTCACGGCCCACCGTGTCCGTCGGCGGCGTGGTCCAGGTCCAGCGCGTCTGCCCGCTGACGGGGTCGTCGGCGCGGACCTGCCACCGGACTGTGCCCGCGTCGGTGCGCGCCGGTTCGCCCCCGTCGGTCACGGGCCGGGCGACGACCAGCGCGCCGTCGCTGAACGTCAGGCCCCAGCCGCCCTCGACCTCGCGGTCCGCCAGCACCCGGCCGTCGGCCGGGTCGAGGACCCACACCGAGGAGGGCGGGATGCCCACGACGTCCTCGCCGACCTGCTGCGAGACGCACACCGCCACCTCCGAGCCGCCGCGCGGCACGGCGGAGCAGGAGTTCCACAGCTCCGGCGACGTGCGCGGGGGCGTCGGCAGGTCGACCGGGGTGCGCCACGCGACCACGCCCGTGTCGGGGTCGAGACCGACGATCGCGGGAGCGCCGGCCTCGTCCTGCACGCCGCCGACGAGCATGCCGTCGACCACCGCGCCGGAGCGCAGCGCGGGCGCCAGCAGCGGGTCGGCCCGCCAGAGGACCCCGACGGTCGCGTCGACCGGCGGCACGATCCCCGGGACGGCGGCGAGCGCGGCCACCCGGGCGTCCTCGCGGTGGTCGAGCACGAGCTGTGCGCCGGCGAGCGAGCCCACGACCACCGCGACCGCCGCGACGAGCCAGGGGGCGTGGCGACGCACCCAGCCACGGGCGGCCCGGACGTCGTCCGGGAGCTCCACGTCGACCCGCCGGCCGGGGTCGGGCTCCGGGGCCGAGCGGGACCGTGCGGGCTCGTCAGCAGCCTCGACGAGCTCGACCTCGCGCATCCGGCCGGGCATGAGGCGCACGCTACGCCTCGGTCCCAGGACCGACCAGCAGAGGGCGGGTGAGGTCCTACAGCGCCTCGGCGAGGGCCGCCAGGGTGGCCACGAGCTCGTCGGGGTCGTCGACCCGGAACCGCGCGGCTGTGGTCCCGGCACCGACCTTGACGGTCACGTCGTCGGCACGGAGCGCGTCGAACGCGTGCTCGTCGGTGACGTCGTCGCCCGCGTACAGGACGACCGGTGCGCCCAGCTCGTCGCGCAGCGCCGTGAGCGCCTCGCCCTTGCTGGCCCGCAGGACGGAGATCTCGACGACGTCCTTGCCGTGCAGGACGCCGGAGCCCAGCCGCTCGCCGAGCGCGATCGCCTCCTGCTCCGCCGGCTCGGCGTCCACGGCCTCGGCCAGGCGGGTGTGCACGACGACGGCCGTCGGCTTGGTCTCCACCCAGACGCCGTCCCGGCCGCGCGCGATCCGGGCCGCCTCCGCACCGAGCGACGCCAGCCGGTCGGCCTGCTCGTCGGTCAGCTGGACGACGTCGCGGTCGAGCCCGAACGTGGTGACGCGCGCGCGCTCCGCACCGTGGCTGCCGATGAGGAACGTGCCCTCGGGGACCTGCGCGAGGACGTGCAGGTCGTGCATGGCCCGGCCGGACACCAGCGCGAGCGCGACCCCGGAGGTCTGCGCCAGGCGCGCGAGCACCTCGACCCCTGCCGGGAGGATCCGCGACGCGGACGGGTCGTCCTGCAGGGGCGCCAGCGTGCCGTCGAAGTCGAGTGCGACCAGCAGCGGGCGGCGCGCCGGGTCGGCTGCGAGCGCCCCGAGGACGTCCGGGAGCGCCTCAGTCACGGGAGGCTCGCACGGGGACGGCGTTGAGGGCGGCGAGGAAGTCCTCGGACCAGGCGACGACGTCGTGCCCGAGCACCCGGCGCCGCAGCCGGCGCATGCGCTTGCGGGACTCGCGCGCGTCCATGTGCACCGCGTACGTGATCGCGTCCTTCATCCCGTCGATGTCGTGCGGGTTGACCAGCACCGAGCCCGTGAGCTCGTCGGCGGCACCCGTGAACTCGGAGAGCACCAGGGCGCCGCGGTCGTCGGACCGGGCCGCCACGTACTCCTTGGCCACCAGGTTCATCCCGTCGCGCAGGGCCGTGACCAGCATGACGTCGGCCGCCAGGTACAGCGCGGCCATCTCCTCCATGGGGAACGACTGGTGCAGGTACTGCACGGGCGCGTGGCCCACCTGCCCGTAGTCGCCGTTGATCCGGCCGACGAGCAGCTCGACGTCGTCGCGCAGCTGCTGGTAGGCGCCCACGTTCTCCCGGCTGGGGCTGGCCACCTGCACCAGCGTCGTGCTCTGCGGGGACAGCCGGCCGTCCAGCAGGAGCTCGCCGTACGCCTTGATGCGGTGCCGGATGCCCTTGGTGTAGTCGAGGCGGTCGACGCCCAGCAGCAGGTACTCGGGGTCGCCCAGCTCGCGGCGGATCTGCCGCGCGCGCTCGCGGACCGAGTCGGTCCGTGCCAGCTCGTCGAACGCGTGCGAGTCGATCGAGATGGGGAACGCCGCGGCGCGCACGTGCCGGCCCCGTCCGACGTGCCCCTCCGCCTCGTTGAGCGTGATCATCTGCCCGCGCGTCGTGAGGTCGGTGAGCCGGCGCACGGTGCGGACGAAGTTCGCGGCGTCTCCGGCCCGCTGGAACCCGACGAGGTCGGCGCCGAGCAGGCCCTCGATCACCTGGACCCGCCACGGCAGCTGCGCGAACAGCTCCAGGGGCGGGAACGGGATGTGGTGGAAGTAGCCGATGCGCAGGTCGGGCCGCAGGTCCCGCAGCAGCTGGGGGACCAGCTGCAGCTGGTAGTCGTGCACCCACACCGTCGCGCCCTGGGCAGCCTGCTCGGCGGCCGCCTGCGCGAAGCGCCGGTTCACCCTCTGGTAGGCGTCCCACCAGTGGCGGTGGAAGGCCGGCGGCTCGATGACGTCGTGGTAGAGCGGCCACAGGGTGTCGTTGGAGAAGCCCTCGTAGAACTTCTCGATGTCGTCCTCGGACAGCATCACCGGGATCAGCTCGGTGCCGTCCACGTCGAACGGCTCGAGCTCCAGGTCGGGCGAGCCACCCCAGCCGACCCACGCACCGGTGGTGCTCGCCATCACCGGCGCGAGCGCCGTGACGAGACCGCCGGGGGACCGGGTCCAGGTGGGTTCGCCGTCGTCGTCCAGGCTCACGTCCACGGGCAGACGGTTCGCGACGACGACGAAGTCGTAGCCGTGCGCGGGCGCGTCGGAAGGCAAGACAGATCAACTCCTCGGGTCGCGTCGACCCTATCCGTGCAGGTCGTGCAGCGCGTTGCGGGCGGTCCTCGTGGACCGGCGGTTACGGTGCCTGGATGGAACGGATCGGGCTGGAGCCGGGGTCGGAGATCGGCGGGTACACCGTCGTCGCCCCCCTCGGCTCGGGCGGGATGGGGACCGTCTACCGGGCCGTGGACGGCGGCGGCGACGCGGTGGCGCTCAAGCTGCTGCACCCGCACGTCGGGTCCGACGCGGTGACCCGGGACCGGCTCCGCCGCGAGGTGCACGCCCTGCAGAAGCTCCGCCACCCGGGCGTGGCCGCGGTGCTGGACGCCGAGGCGGACTCGACGGAGGCGTTCCTGGTCACCGAGCTGGTGCCGGGGGACAACCTCGAGGAGCACGTCCGCGAGCGCGGGACGCTGGACGCCGAGGAGCTGCTGGACCTGGCCGAAGGCCTGCGGGACACGCTCGTCGCGGTGCACGGCGCCGGCGTGGTGCACCGGGACCTGAAGCCGTCCAACGTCATCGTCGGCGACGACCGACCGGTGCTCATCGACTTCGGCCTCGCGCAGGCCGCCGACGACTCCAAGCTGACCGCCGACGGCCTCGTGCTGGGCACCCCCGGGTACCTGGCGCCCGAGCTGCTGGACGGCGCCGAGCCGGACGCCGCGTCCGACTTCTGGGGCTGGGCGGCGATCCTCGTGTTCGCCGCCACGGGCCGGCCGCCGTTCGGCAGCCGCCCGCTCGAGGCCGTGCTGGCCCGGGCCCGGAGCGGGGACGTCGACCTCGACGGCCTGGGCCCGCTGACGGCGGCGGCGCTGCGGCGTGCCCTGGCCCCCGCCGCGGCCGACCGCACGTCCCCGGACGACGTCGTCGCCGCGCTCACCCTGGTGGTCGCCGAGGGGGAGCCCCTCGCCGACGAGACGGACACCACCGTCCTGTCCGCCGGCGACGTGGTCGGGACGACCGTCCTGGGCCCGGCACCGGCGACCGTCGCCGTGGCGCCCGTGGTCGCCGCCGCCCCGGTGGTCGCCGCGAACGACGGCCGGACGCGCGCGTTCGACCCGACCGCCGTCGAGGAGCCCGAGCCCGGGCTCGAGCCCGACGACGACCCCGACGGCGTCGACTGGATCGAGGAGGACCTCGACGCGTCCGAGGAGCCGGAGCCCGAGGGCTCCGGCTACGAGCGCCCGCCGGCGCTCCGGCGCTGGGGCACCCTGCTCGCGGCCGCAGTGCTCCTCGGCTCGGCGGGCGCCCTCTACCCGGGCGTCACGCTCGTGGTGTTCGTGCTGCTCGTCGTGGTGGTCCGGACGGCCGGCTCGACCGTCGAGGCCATGTACACGCGACGGGAGCGGGCCGGGGTCCGACGCTCGGACCGGGCGATCGCCGTCGTCAGCGTCCCGTGGCACCTGCTGCGGTCGGTGGTCGGGCTGGTGCCGTCCCTCGTCGTCGCCGGCAGCGTCCTCGTGATCCTGCTCGGGGTGTCCTGGTGGCTCGTCGGGAACGACCACTGGGCGGTGGGCGGCTCGCCGTCCGGCCAGGAGCCGCAGGGGCTGACCGCGACGATCCTGGTCGGCACGTTCGTGCTGCTCGGAGGGGCCGTCGTCTGGTGGGGGCCGCTGTCGCTGATGACCCGCACCGGTGCCCGGCGGGTGCTGGCCGTCGTGGCCCCGGGACCCCTGGGCGCCCTCGTCGCGACCGTCGTCCTGCTCGCCGTGTCCGCCGTGTTCGTCGTGCAGATCCTCACCGGCGCCTCCATCACCTGGGCGCCGCTGCCCACCCCGGTGCTCCCCTAACCGTTTCGGCGCGTCTCGCCATGCGGGACCCCGCTGGCGTGTCGTGCGCTCACCCTCTTGGGTGAAGGCCGGTGACCGGGGGGAGGGTGCGCAGACATGTCCGCAGAGGCAGAGGCACAGGTCGTGGCGGGGCGCCGCAGCAACGGTGACGTGGTCCGCTACGACCACAGCAACGGCGCGCTCGGGGTGTTCCGCGGCGACGTGATCGTGGCCTACTTCCGCCCCGACGAGGGGTACGAGTACTTCCTGCGCGAGATCGCCAAGTGACGGCGTTCGAGGAGGCCTTCACCGCGGTGGTGCGCGCGCGCGGCGTCTGGCGCGACGACAGCCCCGCCGAGCTGCTGGACCGCTGGGCCAGCTTCGTCGCCGAGTGCGAGCGCGGCTACCGCGGCGACGAGTTCGCGTACGGCAACGAGGCGATGGCCCGCACCACGATCGAGGCCGCGATGCGCGACCCGGGCCTCGCGGGATTCCCGGAGATGGCGGGGTTCCGGCGCCGGGTCGCGACGATCGACGCGCGGTTCCAGCCGCTGCTCGTCGAGCACGCGTTCCCGGGCATCGACCCCGACGAGTGGTGGCTGCGCGGCATCGTGCGCCGGGCCGGCGGGCGGCTCGCGCAGGACTGGAAGCGGTCGTTCGGGTTCGACGTCGAGGTGGTCCGGCACCCCAGGGCGTCGTGAGCGTGCCCCGATCCACAGCCCCGCGCCCTACGCTGTGCCGCATGACCGCGCGACGAGGGCCGCACCGGGCTGCCCCGCGCCTGTCGCTGGTCGCCGCGGTCGCGTTCGCCGGGCTCGCTGCCGTCGTCGCCGCCCAGGGCCGCGTGCTCCTGCACGACTGCGTCAGCGCCGCGGGCGTCCTCGGGCCGCTCGGGCTGCGCCTGTCGGTGCTGCGCGACGCCGCGGACTGCCCGGAGGGCGCCTACGGGCTGGGCACGATGTCCCAGGGTGCGGTCGTCCTGCTCAGCGTGGCCGCCCCCGTCGCCGCCCTGTACCTCCTGCTCACCGTGTGCGGCGTCGGCCTGTCGGCCCTGCTCGTGCGCGCGGCGCGGCAGGTGCGGCTCCTCGCCGGACGAGCCCTGCTCGGTGCGGTCCGCGCCGTGCGGCCGCTCCCGGTCGACGCGCGCGTCCCCCTCCTGGCGACAGCCGTCATCCCTGCGTGGACGGAGCGGGTGCTCGCGGGCAGCATCGCGCGACGGGGTCCGCCGGTCGTGGCCTGACGCCCACCCCCGACCCACGACCTCCCAGGAGTCCTCGCATGCCCACCAACGACCCACGTCCCACCAAGGCGGTCCGCCGCGACGAGGCCCGCGCCAAGGCCGCGCAGATGCGCAAGGAGCAGGAGCGCAAGGCCAAGCGGAACCGGATCCTCGCGATCAGCGGTCTCGTCGTCGCCATCGCCGCGCTCGTCGCCGTCGCGTTCTCCATCGTGAACCAGAACAGGGCCAACGAGGCCGCCAACTCGAACGTCGCGTACGGCCAGGGCGTCGAGGGCGTGATCGCGCCGTCGCTCGACGACGTCACCGCGCCGGCCCCCGCCAACGACAAGGGCGGCATCCCCGTCAGCGGCACAAGCGCGGACGACGTCGGCACCGTCGGCGAGGGAGACGTCGACCTCACCGTCTACTTCGACTACATGTGCCCGTACTGCGGCCAGTTCGACCAGACCAACTCCGCCGACCTCGACGCGATGCTCGAGGAGGGTGGCGTGACCATCACGTACCACCCCGTCTCGATCCTCGACCGCCTGGCCGCGGGCAGCTCGTACTCGACGCGTGCGGTCAACGCCACGGCGATCGTCGCCGACCAGTCGCCGGAGCACTTCACCGACTTCGTCACCGCGATGTACGACGACCAGCCCGCCGAGGGCACCTCGGGCCGCTCCGACGCCGAGATCGCCCAGATCGCGCAGGACCTCGGGGTCCCGGCCGAGGTCACGGACACCTTCACCGACACGGTGGACGGCACCTTCGCCACGCAGGACGAGGAGTCCACCGCGGGCACGTGGCGGACCTTCGCCCCGTGGAGCGCCGCCGCGACCGCCCAGGCGGGCACCGACGTGCCGGAGTTCTCGACGCCCACCGTGCTCATCAACGGTGAGCCCTTCACCGACTGGCAGACCCCCGGCGCCCTCAAGCAGGCCGTCGACGCCGCCAAGTCCTGACCGCCGAGGTGACCGGGCGCCCCAGCACGGGGCGCCCGGTTATCCTGGGCCCGCCCGCCTCCTTAGCTCAGTCGGCCAGAGCACCTGTCTTGTAAACAGGGGGTCATCGGTTCGAATCCGATAGGGGGCTCCACCCGGCTCTCCGGTGCGTCAGTCCACCCGGAGGTCCAGCCCCATCGCCTCGATGATCGTCACGGCCTGCGGCAGCGTGATGATCGCGCGGTCGAGGGTGACCGTCGCGGGGTCGATGCCCGTGAGGTCGCTGCCGCGCAGGTCGCACCCCGTCAGGTCGGCGCGGTCCAGCCACGCGCCGGCCAGGTCGCAGTCGCGCAGGGTGCCGCCCACGGCGCGTACCCCCGTCAGGTCGGCCTCGCGCAGGCGCACGCCGGTGAACGACGCGGAGTGCAGGTCCGCCTTGGTCAGGGAGACGAACGACCAGTTGCCGCCCTCCACCTTGGCGATGTCCCAGGTGCAGTCCTCGAAGCGCGAGCCGATCGCCTTGCACCGCTCGAACCGCACGTCGAAGAACGTGGACCGCGTGAACGTGCAGTTCGTGAACGCCGCGTCGGTGTGCACGGACGCATTGAGCTTCGCGTGCCGGAACACGCACTCCTCGAACACGGCACCCACCCCGAAGGTCTCGGTCAGGTCGAGGTCCACGAACTCCACGTTGCGGAACTCCTGGCCGGACAGGTCCCGGGCGTACCAGTCCTCCCCGCGGACGGTCGTGGTGGTCGGGGGTGTGGTCATTCGTCGATCATGGCGGGTGAATCTGACGGAGGGGGTCAGTCCGCCGGACCGGTCTCCTCGAGCAGCCGGAGGGCGGCGCTGACGCGCGGGTTGCGCTGCGGGTCGGAGTCGATCCCGAGCGTCGCGTACATGCCGTTGACGTGGTTCTGCACGGACTTCTCGGTGATGCCCAGGCGGTCCCCGATGCCCGCGTTCGACAGGCCCGCGGCCAGCAGCCGGAGCACCTCGTACTGCCGGTCGGTCAGCCGGGCGACGGCGGACCCCGCCCGCGGCGTCATCCGCTCGAGCAGCGCCGGGTCCAGCACAGTCTCGCCGACGGCGGCCGCGCGCACCGCGCTGACCAGCACCTCTTCGCTCGTCGACGACGTCTTGGACAGGTAGCCCCAGCCCGCCGCGACGTCCGCGGGGAGGTCCAGCAGGAGGTCCATGGCGTCGTGCGCGGAGAGCAGGAGGATGCCGAGCGTGGGGGTCCGACGGCGCAGGGTCACGCCGAGCGCGATGCCGTTCCCGTCGGGCAGGTCGATGTCGAGGATCACGCAGTCGACCGACCCGGGGCGCAGCACGCGCACCGCCTCGGTGACCGTGCCGACGGCCGCGACGACCTGCAGGCCGGTGGTCCCGGACAGGGTGTGCTCGAGCATCGAGCGGAACAGCGGCTGGTCCTCGACGACCGCGACGCGGAGGGGACCGGTGGTGGGATCTGTCATCGCCGCCAGTATCGTCTGCGCGCGGGTCCGATGCGCGGGCCCGCACGGGTGGACCATGAACGTCACTCGACTGCGTACAGGGGGCACGATGTCGTCGTCGTCGACCGACACGGCTGCCGTCGTCGCGCAGCGCCGGCGGGACAGCCGGCAGGACCAGGTGACGCTGCTGCGGGGATCGGCGATCATCGCGCTCGGCTACGGCCTGGGCGCCGCGCTGCAGTCCACCTACGTCTACGCCAACCTGGTGCCCGCGTGGCAGTACGTGCCGTTCGCCGCGCGGATGCTGGCCAACGCGGTCGCGGTGGTCGTGCTCATCGGCGTCCTCGCGGCGGTCCAGGCGCACCGGGCGCGTCGCTGGTGGACCAAGGTGCTGTGCGTGGTCGGGGCCGCGGCCGCCGCGGGCGGGGCCCGGTACGTCGCCCAGGTCGTCTTCGGCGTCTACGACGAGCCCACCGAGGCCACGCGCGACGCGGAGGTGCTCAGCGGGTTCCTGCTCGGTGCCGTGTCGGCGGGGATCGGGATGTGGGCGCTGGCCACCCGGCAGAAGGCCCGCGTGCGGACCCGTGCGGCCGCGCGCGACGCCGTCCACGTCGAGCTCGCGGTCAAGGCGCTCGAGCAGGAGGAGATCCGGGTGCGGCGCGCGGTGGCCGAGGGGCTGCACGGCACGCTGCAGTCGAAGCTGGTCCTGGTGGACGCGCGGCTGGCCGAGGTGCTCGACCGCGCCGACCGGCTGGACGCCGCCGACGCAGAGTCCCTGGCCTGGGTCCGTACGGAGCTGGACGAGGCGCGCGACATCGACGTGCGCCAGATGAGCCGGCTGCTGTACCCGGACCGCCTCGAGCTGGGTCTGGTCCCGGCGCTGCGTGCGCTGCTCGGTCGCCTGCCCGCCAGCATCGCGACCCGGCTGACGGTGAGCGACGCGGTCCGTGCGGTCGACGACCCGACCGGGTCCTCCCTGACGATCAGCGAGCGGCTGCTGGCCGTGCGGGTGGTGGAGGAGGCCGTGTCCAACGCGCTCAAGCACGGGCCCGCCTCGTCGATCGCCGTCGAGCTCGACCTGGTCGACGGCGTCCTGCACGTGAGCGTGCGCAACGACGGCGACCTCTACGTCCCGGCCTCCGCGGGGGCGCCGTCGGGCACGGCCCGGCTGGAGACCCGGCTGTCGCTCGCGGGCGGCCGGCTGTCGCTGACGCCGGGCCGGGAGCGGGGCGCGCACCTCGAGGCGTGGCTGCCGCTGGGGGCCGGCCTGCAGTAGGCGGCGGGCGGCCCGTTGTTGGACGCGTGTCCTACTTGACGGATGCGCCCTGTATGTGCTGGGTGAAAGAACTGGGCATGTCGGGCGGGGTGGGTGCTGCCACCCCGAGGCCGTCCGACGGCGGGCGTGCCGCGACCTAGCGTCACCCCAGCACGGACCCCGGCCGCTCCTCGGTGACGGTGTCCGCCCGAGCGCTGCGGGATCCGCCGCCGGCTCGCACCTCGTCCCCAGCAGGAGATCCCATGACCTCGGCCCGCTCCACCACCCGCAAGTCCGCCGCGATCGGCCTCGCCGTCGTCGGCATCGCCGGCCTCTCGCTGGCCGCCGCCGCCCAGCTCAACGCGTCGAGCAGCACGCTCGGCGCCACGACGACCGTGGTGGCGCCCTGCCAGACGGCCCCCATCACCGCGACCTACGCCACCGGCTACACCACGGCCGCGCCCGTCGGCTACAAGGTCACGCAGGTCGTCCTGTCGGGCGTCGAGGCCGGCTGCGTCGGCAAGGCGGTCAAGGTGTCCCTGCTCGACACGGGCGACAACCTCCTCGGTGCCGAGCTCACGGCGACCGCCGCCGCGACCACCACGCTGGCGGTCTCGCCGGTCGTCCCCGCGTCCGCGGTGGCGAAGCTCGCGGTCGTCATCTCCGGCTGATCCCGACGCGCAGGCCGCCCCTCGGCGGCCTGCCGGTGGACGCATGAGCGACCTGGACCAGGCACGACCAGCCGGCGAGGCACGTCCTCGCCGGCTGCTCGGCATGCTCCCGACCGTCGCCGTCGTCCTCCTGGCACTCGTCGGCGCCTGGTTCCTGTGGCCGTCGAGCCTGGGTGGGTGCACGACCCTCACGATCGTCTCCGGGCACTCCATGGACGGCACCTACCGGACCGGCGACCTCGTCATCTCGCGGTGCGGTCCCGCCGAGGTGGGCGACGTGATCGTCTACCAGCCCGCGGACATGGGCGGCGTGCGCATCATCCACCGGGTCGTCGGCGGCTCGGCCGACGAGGGCTGGGTGGTGCAGGGCGACAACAACGCGTTCACCGACCCCTGGACCCCGCGCGGCGACGAGGTGGTGGGCGTGGCCCGGGTGCACGTCGGCGGTGCCGGTGCCCTCAGCTCGCTGTTCCTCAGCCCGATCGTGTGGGTGTCCCTCCTGCTCGTCGCCGCCGGCATCCTCTGCTGGCCGGCCCCGCAGGACGACGACGAGCCGGACCCGGACGGTGCGGCATGAGCGGACGTCCCCGCCTCGCCGCGCTGGCCGCCGCGCTGCTGACGCTGCTGGCGGTCGCCGCCCTCTCGCCCGCGTCCGCCGCGCAGCTCCCGCTCTCCGCCCGGATGCTCGGGGCCTTCGTCCTCGAGCGGTGCACGAGCACGCCGCTGCCCGCGACCCCGGGCGCGGTCTCCGGCGGTGCGTCGACGCAGGTCGTGCTCAGCAGCATCCCGGCCGCCTGCCGGGGGAAGCAGACGTCGCTGCGCCTGTTCACCGCCTCGGGCGCCGCCCTCGCCCCGACGGACACCGTCACGACGCTGCCGGCGGGTGCCGCGACCGCCACGATCACCGTGCCGTCCTACCCCGTCGCGCAGGCGAGCGGCCTCGCACTGACCGTCGCGACCTGGGGCGTGCCGACGACGTGGACGTCGGCCGCGGTGCCGCTCCCGGCGTTCTCGTGCACGGTCCCGGGCAGTCCCTCGGTGACCTGTGCCGCGACCGTCACCCTCGGCACCGAGTGGGGCTACCCGACGGCGACCGACTTCCTGCGCTCGGTGTCCGTGACCACGACCTCCGCCACGCCCGTGCCGTGGCAGGTCACCATCAACCTCTCCGACCCGGGGTTCCCGTTCCTGGCCAGGACGCTGACCGACGGCCAAGGCGGCCTCGTGCTGGTGTCGACGTCCGGCTGCGCCGCGTCCCCGCGGACGGTCACCGTGCGGGGCACCACCGCGTGGGGCGGCTACGACCAGGTGTCGGCGGCCACCCCCCGCGGGTTCGAGGTGCACGGCTACGCCGCGACGCAGGCCTCCGCCGGCCTGATCAGCTGCCCCTGACGGGGCGGCTCACTCGACCGGCGACAGCTCGGGGCGCTTGGGCACCCGGTCGTCGCCGGACGACCTGCCGCGCAGCCGCCGGGTGGCCCAGGGGTAGACGTGCTCGCGCACCCAGGCGGCGTCCTGCCGGGCCTGCTGCATCCGCGGCGTCGGGGGCAGCGGCGTCAGCGGGTCGTCCCAGGCGGGGTCGTCCGGGGTGAGGCCGAGCCCGACGAGCGCGCCCTGCGCCACCCGGGCGTGCCCGTCGGTGGTCAGGTGGATGCGGTCCTCGGCCCACATCCGCCAGTCCCGCAGGGAGCGCATGCCCCACAGGTCCACGACGTACGCGCCGTGCCGGCGGGCGATCGACCAGATGAGCGCGTTGTAGATGCCGACCCGGCTGCGCGTCGCGCGCACCAGCGGGCTGTCTGCGGCGTCGACGCCCGTGCCGAGCAGCACGTCGGCCCCGGCCTCGCGCAGCCGGACCACCCCGGCCTCGAGGTTGCGCGCCATCCGGTCGACGTCGGCCCCCGGCCGCAGCAGGTCGTTGCCGCCGCCGACCAGGCTGACCAGGTCGGGCCCCAGGTCGAGCGCCGCCGGGACCTGGTCGACGAGGATCGGGCGCAGCAGCCGGCCGCGGATCGCCAGGTTGGCGTACTCCAGCGGCGGCTCGCCCGCGGCGGTCCGGCGGGCGGACAGGTGCGAGGCCAGCAGGTCGGCCCAGCCGCGCTGCGGCGCCTCGCGGCCGTCGGGGTCGTCCCAGAGGCCTTCCGTGAACGAGTCGCCGATGGCGACGTAGCGGGACCAGCGGGGCACCTTGACGTCAGACACGACCCACATCCTCTCCTGCGACGCTCACGGGAGCGACCAGTCGACCGGCTGCGCGCCCTGCGCCACCAGGAGCTCGTTCACGCGCGAGAACGGCCGGGAGCCGAAGAAGCCGCGGCTGGCGGACAGCGGGCTCGGGTGCACGCTCTCGACCGTCGGCACGTGCCCGAGCGCCGGCTTGAGCGACTGCGCGTCCCGGCCCCACAGCACCGCGACGAGCGGTCCGCCGCGCTCGACGAGAGCCGCGATGGCCCGCTCGGTCACCGCCTCCCACCCCTGCCGGCGGTGCGACGCCGGCGTGCCCGGCCGGACGGTCAGCACCCTGTTCAGCAGCATCACGCCCTGGTCCGCCCAGGGGGACAGGTCCCCGTTCCGCGGCGGCGCCACGCCGACGTCGGCCACCAGCTCCGTGAAGATGTTGGTCAGGGATCGGGGCAGCGGCCGGACGTCCGGCTGCACCGAGAACGACAGCCCCATCGGGTGGCCCGGGGTGGGGTACGGGTCCTGCCCGACGACGAGCACGCGCACGTCGGCGAGGGGCCGCTGGAACGCCCGGAGCACCGCGTCGCCGGCCGGCAGGTAGCCGCGTCCGGCGGCCACCTCGTCGCGCAGGAACTGCCCCGCCGCGCGCAGCTGCGGCTCCACCGGAGCGAGCGCGACCGCCCAGTCCGCGGCGACGAGCTGGTCCAGGGGGGTGACGGTCACGCGGGTGAGAGTACCCAGCCCCGGGCGACCCGCGTCCTGTGGCGGGGCCACGGCGGCACACGGGGGACGACGCGCCGACAGGAATGACACGCGTGTCATTACGGTCGTACGATGACCGAGGTCGCCGCCGGTCCCCGACCCGGGGCCGCGCAGCCGGGTCGGACGAGCACGGACGAGCACAGCACCACGAGAGCAGGAGGACGCATGGACGCCGCGACGATCATGATCGGATCGCACGAGCAGCCCAGCAGCGTCCCCGGCGCCGGCCTCTCGGAGCGCGACGAGCAGGTCCTCGCGTTCGAGCGGCAGTGGTGGAAGTACGCGGGCGCCAAGGAGTCGGCCATCCGCGAGCTCTTCGACATGTCGGCCACCCGGTACTACCAGGTGCTCAACGCCCTCATCGACGACCCGGCCGCCCTCGCGCACGACCCGATGCTCATCAAGCGGCTGCGGCGCATGCGTTCCTCGCGCCAGCGCGCCCGTACGGCCCGTCGGCTCGGGGACGCCTGATCCCCCCGGGTGGGCGGTCCCCGGTCGACGTCCTCGCACGTGACACGGCACACCTCCTGCCCCGGGTGGACCCGTCCGCACGACCTGAGCCGTTAGCCTGTCCGGCGTGAGCAAGGCGGAGTACCCCTACCCCGAGGACGAGTTCGACGTCCCGTCGAACCCTGACGTCCCCCGCGGGGTGCATCGCGCACCCCGGTCGGCGTGGAGCAGGTGGTGGAAGTACCTGGTCGTCCTGGCGCTCCTGCCGGTGCTCGCGTTCACGCTCGTGAACCTCGCGGCGCGCGAGGGCACCCTCCCGACGCTCCCCGGCACCTCGGACTCCCCGGCGGCGCAGGAGGACGTGCCGTCGGACACCCCGACCGAGGGCGAGGGCGAGGCGCCCACCGAGCCGGAGACCCCGGCCGACGAGGAGCCTGCCGCCCCCACCCCCGTGCTCAGCACCCCCGTCGAGGTCCTCAACGCCGCCGGCGTCGGCGGGCTGGCGGCGACGCAGGCCGAGAAGCTCACCGCCGCCGGGTTCAGCGCGGTGACCACGGGCAACGCAGAGCCGACGGCCGACGACTCGACCGTCTACTACACCTCCGAGGACCTGCGGCCGACCGCCGACCTCGTGGCGCAGACCCTCGGGCTGACCGAGGTCGTGCAGCAGGACGACCCCACGCCGGGGATCTCCGTGCTGCTCGTCAGCGACCCGGACGCCTGAGCACACCGGTATCGGCCCTGGTCAGGGCCGGACCGGGGCCACTAGGCTCCCGCGCACCGGGCGCCGGCGGAGCGCTCGGCACCGGACGTCGAGGAGCGCGCATGGCTCAGGGCATCGTCAAGTGGTTCAACGCGGAGAAGGGGTACGGCTTCATCACCCCGGTCGGGGGAGGCCAGGACCTCTTCGTGCACTTCAGCGCCATCCAGTCGGACGGCTTCCGGTCCCTCGACGAGGGCCAGGACGTCGAGTTCGAGGTCGGTCAGGGCACCAAGGGGCCGCAGGCCGAGCAGGTCCGCGCGCTCTGACCCGTCGACGGGCCGTGCGGCGCCCCGTGCACCGCGTGCTGTGCGGCCCGTCGGCGTGTCAGGAGCCGAGGGCGTCGAGCGCGAGCAGCACGCACGCGGCGCTCCAGCCGAGCGGCGCCACCGCCGCGGGGGACCCGTCGGCGAGCACCTTCTCGGGCAGCGACCCGGACGGGGTGCGATGGGTGTCCAGGAACGAGAGCCACCCGTCGGCCAGCTCCGCGTCGCCGTCCTCGGCCGCCACCCAGGCGTAGAGCGAGGTCTGCGGCGTCCACGAGACCCCGTCGTCGCGCCACCCCGCGCCCGGTGCGAGCCCGTTCGCCGGGCGCACCATCGTCGTCGCCGACGCGCGCCAGGCGTCCTCGACCCCGGGCACGGCGCTGGTCACGAACGGCGGCATGAGGAAGGCGCTGGCGGCGTCCGCGTGGCCGCCGGTCGCGTACCGCGCGAACCCCGTGGGTCCGAACGCGCGGATGGTCCCGACCTTGGAGCGGATCGAGGCGTCGAACGCCGACCGGGCCAGCGCGTGGTCGCCCGCGGCCTCCAGGACGACCGACGCCTGCTGCAGCCCGGCCACCAGGGGAGCCACCGTGCCCAGCGTCAGCGCGTCCTCGGGCACCTCCCAGTAGTCGGGGGACGCGGGCGGCAGACCGTCGACACCGACCAGGGCGACCGCGTGCCGCACGGACCGCTGCACCAGGGGCAGCAGCTGCTCCGCGGTCGCCGCCCGCTCGTCGGGGTCGTCGACCTCCGCGAGCACGAGCCCGGAGGCCCACATCGCCCAGCCGGTCCCGTCGGTCTGCACCCCCCTCCCGTCGGGCGGGCCGGAGCCGTCGGGCAGGTACCGCGCCTGGAACGAGCCGTCGGGCGACTGGACCCGGTCGAGGAAGGCGAGGATCTCGAGGGCGTCGTCGACGTGCCCGGTGCGCGCCAGCGCGACGGCGACGAACGAGGCGTCGCGCGGCCACACGTACCGCCACTTCTCCGACCAGGCGGCCACCGCGGCGCCGTCGGGCAGCTGGAGCGCGTGCAGGTCGAGCAGGGCGGCGCGCGCCATGTCCTCGTACGGACCGCCGGCGCCGGGGACCGTGCCCTCGGCGAGCCAGGCGCGCTGCTGGCCAGCCACGGCGGCAGCGGCGGTCACGCTGGCGCCGTCCTCGTCCGTCGTCGACCCGGCGACCGCACGCGCGAGGGTCGAGGCCGCGGGGTCGACGACGTGCGTGCCCGCCAGGAAGGTGGCGTCCGTGCCGACCGCGAGCGGCACCCGCCGGCCGCCCGGCATCGTGGTGAGGCCCTCGAGGTACAGCGGGATGGTCGCGTAGGCCGGGGCGGCCGGCTCGGGGAGGGCGACCGGCGCGGCGGGGGCGTCGGTGGCGAGCGCCCCCGTGGGTGCGGTGGCGACGAGCAGGGTGGTGCCGGCGGCGACGAGCGCGGTGGCGACGAGGCCGCCCGCACGGCGTCGGCGGTGCGCGTGACGGCTGGCGTGCGGGCGCGCGGACCGGCCCGCGGCGTGGCGGCCGTGGTTGTCGACGTCCTCGTCGTGCTGCACACGCGCACGATAGCGGCGTCCGGCTCGCGTGCGGGCCGGTTACCGGCCTCCCGGTGGGGTGGTCGGGGCCGCGCTCTGGGCGAACGCTGCTTGCACTCTCGGGGGTCGAGTGCTAACCATTGGTCTTAGCACTCTCCGGTGGAGAGTGACAGAACCACCACGGCCGTCCGGTGAGGGCCGTCGCACGCGGGACAAGACCGCAGGCGACGTGCTCGTCCGTCGCGGGCACCCTCGGCCGACCCGAACCCAGTGAAGGATCACAGCCCCATGGCCAAGATCATTGCCTTCAACGAGGAGGCCCGCCGCGGCATCGAGCGGGGACTCAACATCCTCGCCGACACCGTCAAGGTCACTCTCGGCCCGAAGGGCCGCAACGTCGTCCTGGACAAGAAGTGGGGCGCCCCCACGATCACCAACGACGGCGTCTCCATCGCCAAGGAGATCGACCTCGAGGACCCCTTCGAGAAGATCGGTGCGGAGCTCGTCAAGGAGGTCGCCAAGAAGACCGACGACGTCGCGGGCGACGGCACCACCACCGCCACCGTGCTCGCCCAGGCGCTCGTGCGCGAGGGTCTGCGCAACGTCGCGGCCGGCGCCAACCCGATCGCGCTGAAGAAGGGCATCGAGAAGGCCGTCGAGGCCGTCACCGCCGCCCTGCTCGCGCAGGCGAAGGACGTCGAGACCAAGGAGGAGATCGCCGCCACGGCCGCCATCTCCGCCGGCGACCAGGCGATCGGCGACCTGATCGCCGAGGCGCTCGACAAGGTCGGCAAGGAAGGCGTCATCACGGTCGAGGAGTCCAGCGCGCTGGGCCTCGAGCTGGAGCTGACCGAGGGCATGCGCTTCGACAAGGGCTTCCTGTCGGCGTACTTCGTCACCGACCCGGAGCGTCAGGAGGCCGTCCTCGAGGACGCGTACGTCCTGCTCGTCGAGTCCAAGATCTCGAACGTCAAGGACCTGCTGCCGCTGCTGGAGAAGGTCATCCAGGCCGGCAAGCCGCTGTTCATCGTCGCCGAGGACGTCGAGGGCGAGGCCCTGGCCACGCTCGTCGTCAACAAGATCCGCGGCCTGTTCAAGTCGGTCGCCGTCAAGGCCCCCGGCTTCGGCGACCGCCGCAAGGCGATGCTGCAGGACATGGCCATCCTCACCGGCGGCCAGGTCGTCTCCGAGACCGTCGGTCTCAAGCTCGACACGGTGGGCCTCGAGGTCCTCGGCACGGCGCGCAAGATCGTCGTCACCAAGGACGAGACCACCATCGTCGAGGGCTCCGGCGACGCCGCCCAGATCCAGGGCCGCGTCACGCAGATCCGTGCCGAGATCGAGAACTCGGACTCGGACTACGACCGCGAGAAGCTGCAGGAGCGCCTCGCCAAGCTCGCCGGTGGCGTCGCCGTCATCAAGGCGGGCGCGGCCACCGAGGTCGAGCTCAAGGAGCGCAAGCACCGCATCGAGGACGCGGTGCGCAACGCCAAGGCGGCCGTCGAGGAGGGCATCGTCGCCGGTGGTGGCGTGGCGCTCATCCAGGCCGGCAAGACCGCGTTCGAGGGCCTCAAGCTCGAGGGCGACGAGGCGACCGGTGCCGCGATCGTGAAGCTCGCGATCGAGGCCCCGCTCAAGCAGATCGCGATCAACGCCGGTCTCGAGGGTGGCGTCGTCGCCGAGAAGGTGCGCAACCTCCCCGTGGGTCACGGCCTCAACGCCGCGACCAACACGTACGAGGACCTGCTCGCCGCGGGCGTCAACGACCCGGTGAAGGTCACGCGCTCCGCCCTGCAGAACGCGGCGTCCATCGCCGCGCTGTTCCTCACCACCGAGGCCGTCGTGGCCGACAAGCCGGAGAAGGCCGCCCCGGCCGGCCCCGGCGGTGGCGAGGACTTCGGCGGCGGGTTCTGATCCGCAGCTGATGAGCTGAGCACACGGGACGGGCCGGTCACCTTCGGGTGGCCGGCCCGTCCTGCTGTCCGACGGGGAGCGATGCGTGCCCGCGCTCGGGACAGCGCGGCGCGGCGAGCGGCCGACATGGCACCATCTCGACGTGCCCGGCCGACGGACGGGCCGATCCCCGAGGAGCCCTGCATGCCGCACCCTGCCCGCACGGCCGCCCGCACCGCGCTGCCCCTCGCGCTCGCCGTGCTCGCGTGCGTCGCGTGCACGCCGGACGACGCGCCGAGCCCGTCGGGCACGGTCACCGCCAGCGCGACGTCGGCCGACGCGGACGTCGCGCCGGTGACGGCCGACGTGGTCGTCCGGGGCGAGGAGGTGACCCTCGACGTGGGCCCCGTCGCCGTGACGGACGACGTCGGTGTGCTGCGGATCGCCGGCCCGAAGGCGGCGTCGCTGCAGACCGAGCTCTGGGACGTGCTCGTCTCCGTCACCCCGGGTGCCAACGGCGTGCGCCTCGTCGACCTGACCGAGGGGACCGTCGCGCTGCCCGCGCGCACCGAGGGCGACAAGGTCGTCGCCTCCTGGGTGCGGTCGGTGGGCGGCCCCGCGACGGACGCGGCGGCCGAGGCCGCGGGTGACGACACCGAGGTGCTGTACGTCGCGTTCGCGGCACCGGACGACACGACCGTCGACGTGCTCCTGCCCGGCGGCGGTGGCCTCGTGCAGGAGGTCCCCGTGGTCGACGCGCAGGACGCGGGCGTGCTCACCGTCCCGGCCTCCGAGATCGAGGAGGACCCGGTGGCGACCGCGCCGGTCGTGGCGCTCGACACGTACACCGAGCAGGTCGGGGGCCAGGTGCGCACCCGGAGCACGGCGCAGACCGTCACGGTGGCGATCGGCTCGGACGTGCTCTTCGACGTCGACTCCGCCGAGCTGGGGCCGCAGTCCGACGCCGCCCTGGCTGCCGCCGCGCAGCAGGTCGGCGCGTACGACGGCGGGACCCTCGCGGTCGTCGGGCACACGGACGACGTCGCCGACGAGGCGTACAACCAGGGCCTCGCGGAGCGCCGGGCGCAGGCGGTCGCGGACCGGCTCGGGTCGCTGGCCGACCTGGGCGGGTTCGAGCTGTCGGTGCAGGGACGCGGGGAGGGCGAGCCGGCGGTGTCGGGGACGTCGCCCGAGGCGCGGGCCGCCAACCGGCGCGTCGAGCTGGTGCTGACCACCGAGCAGGACGAGGTGGCCCCGACCACGCAGGCCCCGGCGGGGACCCTGCCCGAGACCACCGGGCCGACCGCGGCCGGGGAGGCCGCCGTGACCATCGACTCGGGCAACGGCGTGCCGGTCGACGTCCGGGTCCGCGAGGTGCGCCGGGTCGGCAGGTTCCTCGTCGGCAGCCTCGAGGTCACCAACACGGCGGGACCGGACGAGGCCGCCGGCACGCTGTTCTCGACGGGCGCGTGGGACGCCCGCGGGTCGTTCGACGCGAGCCTGCAGCAGGCCGCGACGAACGTGACGCTGCTGCGCGGCGACCTGCGGCTCTACCCCGTGGACTACCTGGTGGCCGAGGACCGGCGCGACCCGCTGTCCGACCGCGTGATCTACGGGCCCGAGAAGGGCAGCAGCATCCTCGTGACCGTGGTCTGGCCCGACCCGGGCGCGGATGCCGTCGTCGTGGACTCCCCGGTGCAGGCGAAGGAGGTCACGGAGTCCGTCTCGGTCGACCTGCGCGTCCAGCCGTTCCGGATCACCGACGTGCCGGTGGCCGGTGCTCCGTAGGACTGGCGGGCGGGTTCACTGCCGGTAGCTGGACAGGAAGTTGCCCATCCGTTCGACCGCTTCCGCCAGCACCCTCGCCTCGGGGAGCGTGACGATGCGCAGGTGGTCCGGGGTGGGCCAGTGGAAGCCGGTGCCCTGGACCAGCAGGATGTGCTCGCTCACCAGCAGGTCGTAGACGAGGCGGGCGTCGTCGTGGATCTCGTGCACGTCCGGGTCCAGGCGCGGGAACAGGTAGAGGGCGCCGTCGGGGCGGACGCAGTCGACGCCGGGGATCGACGTCAGCCCCCGGTAGGCGACGTCGCGCTGCTCGTGCAGCCGTCCGCCGGGGGCGATCAGCGCGTCGATGCTCTGGATCCCGCCGAGCGCGGCCTGCACCGCGTGCTGCGCGGGGACGTTGGGGCACAGGCGGGTGGAGGCCAGCAGCGTGATGCCCTCGAGGAAGCCGGTGGCGTGCTCGCGGGGGCCCGTGACGACCATCCAGCCGGAGCGGTAGCCGGCCACGCGGTACGTCTTGGACAGCCCGTTGAACGTCAGGCACAGCAGGTCCGGGGCGACGGTGGCCATGGGGATGTGCTGGGCGCCGTCGAACAGGATGCGGTCGTAGATCTCGTCGGAGAGCACCAGGAGGCTGTGCTCGCGGGCGATCGCGGCGATCCCCTCCAGCACCGTGCGTGAGTACACGGCGCCGGTCGGGTTGTTCGGGTTGATGACGACGATCGCCTTGGTGCGGGGCGTGACCAGCGACCGGATGTGCTCCAGGTCGGGCTCCCAGCCGGCGGACTCGTCGCACCGGTAGTGCACCGGGACGCCGTCGGACAGCGACGTCATGGCGGTCCACAGCGGGTAGTCGGGCGACGGGATGAGCACCTCGTCGCCCTCGTCGAGGAGCGCCTGCATGACCATCGTGATCAGCTCGGAGACGCCGTTGCCCAGGTAGACGTCGTCGACGTCGATCTCCGGGAAGCCCGGCTCCGTCTCGTATCGGGTGACCACCGCGCGCCGGGCCGACAGGATGCCGCGCGAGTCCGTGTACCCGTGCGCGTGCGGGATGGCGGCGATCACGTCGCGGACGATCTGGTGCGGTGCCTCGAAGCCGAACGCGGCGGGGTTGCCCGTGTTCAGCCGCAGGATCGTGTGGCCCTCGGCCTCGAGGCGGACCACCTCGTCCAGGGCGGACCCGCGGATCTCGTAGAGCACGTTCTTGAGCTTGGACGACTGGTCCAGCGGACGGCGCAGCGGCATCCGTCGAGCGTATCCGGCCCCGTGACGCAACCGGGATCGACGCGAAACAGACCGTTTACGCGGGCTGGTGGTTGCCCGAAACACCGCGTCCCTAGGTTCAACACCCATGGGCACAGGGATGTATACAGCGCGGGACACAGCGCGGTGTCGTGCGCTCCTCGAGGCCCTCACCCGGATCTGCCCCTCTGCTCGTCCTCAGCGAAAGGCATCCTCCTTTGAATAAGCAGCCCAGATCGCGCGCACTCGCTCTCCCGGCGGCCGCCCTGGTCGTCGCACTCGGTGTCGCCGGCTGCGGCGCCCGCACCTCCGACGACCCGGCCGACGCCGGCACGGCGGCGTCGTCCTCCTGCGTCGACACGTCCGGCGACACCGTCAAGATCGGCTTCCTCAACTCGCTGTCCGGCACGATGGCCATCTCGGAGCAGACGGTCCGGGACTCCCTCGACCTGGCCGCCGAGGAGATCAACGCCGACGGCGGGGTCCTGGGCAAGCAGCTCGAGATCGTCGCGGAGGACGGCGCCTCGGAGCCGACCGTGTTCGCGGAGAAGGCCGAGAAGCTCATCTCCTCCGACTGCGTCGCCGCGGTGTTCGGCGGCTGGACGTCCTCGTCGCGCAAGGCGATGCTCCCCGTCTTCGAGGCCAAGGACTCCCTGCTGTTCTACCCGGTCCAGTACGAGGGCCTGGAGGCGTCGCCGAACATCTTCTACACGGGCGCGACGACCAACCAGCAGATCCTGCCGGGCATGGACTACCTCAAGGAGCAGGGCAAGTCGAAGATCTTCCTGGTCGGCTCGGACTACGTGTTCCCGCGCACGGCCAACAAGGAGATCGTCGCCTGGGCCGGCGCCAACGACGTCGAGATCGTCGGCGAGGAGTACGCCCCGCTGGGCCACACGGACTTCGCGACCATCGTGAACAAGCTCAAGGGCTCCGGCGCGGACGCGGTGTTCAACACCCTCAACGGTGACTCCAACGTCGCGTTCTTCAAGGAGTACAAGAACGTCGGCCTGGCCGCGGAGACCCTTCCCGTCGTCTCGGTGTCGATCGCCGAGGAGGAGGTCGGCGGCATCGGCATCGACAACATCGTCGGGCAGCTCACCGCGTGGAACTACTACCAGACGGTCGACAGCCCGGCGAACACCACGTTCGTCGAGGCGTTCAAGGCCAAGTTCGGCGACGACCGCGTGACGTCCGACCCGATGGAGGCCGCGTACACGTCGCTCTACCTGTGGAAGCTCATGGTCGAGAAGGCGGAGTCGTTCGAGGTCGCGGACATCCAGGAGGCGGCCGACGGCACGACGTTCGAGGCGCCCGAGGGCACCGTCACGGTGAACGGCGACAACCACCACATCGCGAAGACCGCGCTCATCGGCAAGATCGGCCCCGACGGGCTCATCTACACCGAGTGGTCGTCGGACGGTCCCATCGAGCCGGACCCGTTCCTCGAGGGCTACGACTGGGCCGAGGGCCTGTCCTAACCCCCGGGTGGTCCGGCGCCTCTCGGAGGCGCCGGGCCACCTCCCTCTCCCCACCTGGAAGGACGGGTCCCGGATGGATGCCCTCGTCTCACAGCTCTTCGCGGGCCTCAGCCTGGGGTCGGTGCTGCTGCTCGCGGCGCTCGGCCTGGCGCTGACGTTCGGTCAGATGGGCGTCATCAACATGGCGCACGGCGAGTTCATGATGGCCGGCGCGTACACGGCGTTCGTCGTCCAGGGCGTGATCGCCGACGCGGGGGTCTCCCTGCTGGCGTCTCTGGTGATCGGGTTCGTCGTCGGCGGCCTGCTGGGCCTGCTCCTCGAGGTCACGCTCATCTCGCGGATGTACAAGCGGCCGCTGGACACCCTGCTGGTCACGTTCGGCGTCGCGCTGGTGCTCCAGCAGCTGGCCCGCGACGTGTTCGGCGCCCCGAACGTCGACGTCCGCGCCCCGGCGTTCCTGTCCGGCGCGGTGCAGATCCTCGGCGTGGGGATCCCGAAGACCCGGCTGTTCATCCTGGCGCTCGCGCTGCTGTGCGTGCTGGCGCTGTCCCTGCTGCTCAAGCTCAGCCCGCTCGGCCGGCGCATCCGGGCCACCGTGCAGAACCGCGACCTGGCGGAGACGTCCGGCATCTCGACGCGGGCGACGGACCGGCTCACGTTCTTCGTCGGCTCCGGCGTGGCCGGGGTCGCCGGGGTCGCGCTCACGCTGCTCGGGTCGGTCGGTCCGACGCTGGGTACCAACTACATCGTCGACGCGTTCCTCGTCGTGGTCGTCGGCGGCATCGGGCAGCTCAAGGGCGCGGTCATCGCGGCGTTCGCGCTCGGCCTGCTCCAGGCGGGCTTCGAGTACTCGACGACCGCGAGCATCGCCAAGGTGCTGCTGTTCGTGGTCATCGTCGCGTTCCTGCAGGTCAGGCCGCAGGGCCTCGTCTCGGTGCGCACGCGGAGCCTCGCGTGAGCCCCCGCGTCCGCCTGTGGGGTGGCCTGTTGATCGCCGCGGTGCTGCTGTTCGGCGTCGCGCCGGCCCTGCTCTCCGACTTCCGGCTGAACCTGCTGGCCAAGTTCTGCTGCCTCGCCATGGTCGCGGTCGGCATCGGCCTGGCCTGGGGGCGCGGTGGGATGCTCGTGCTCGGGCAGGGCGTGTTCTTCGGCCTCGGCGGCTACCTGATGGCGATGCACCTCAAGCTGTCCGACGCGGGCCCGGGCGGGGTGCCGGACTTCATGCTCCTGTACGGCGACGGCACGGTACCGGGCTGGTGGGAGCCGTTCCGGGACCCGGTGGTCACCATCCTCGCGATCCTGGTGCTGCCGGCCCTGCTGGCGACGCTGCTCGGGCTCGCGGTGTTCAAGCGGCGGGTGCGGGGCGCCTACTTCGCGATCCTGTCCCAGGCGCTCGCGGCGGCGTTCGCCATCCTGCTCGTCGGCCAGCAGAAGGTCACCGGCGGCACCAACGGGCTGAACGGGTTCCAGTCGTTCTTCGGGTTCACGCTCTCCGACCCGGTGAACAAGCGGATGCTCTACTTCATCGCCGCCGGGGTGTTGCTGGCCATGGTCGTCGTCGTCCGGCTGATCATGAACTCTCGATACGGGGAGCTCCTGGTCGCGGTGCGCGACGAGGAGAACCGCGTCCGGTTCCTCGGGTACGACCCTGCGATCGTCAAGGTGGTCGCCTACGCGATCGCCGCCTGCTTCGCGGCCATCGGCGGTGCGCTCTTCACGCCCATCGTCGGGATCATCTCCCCGGCCGACGTCGGCGTGGTGCCCTCCATCGGGTTCCTGGTCGGCGTCGCGATCGGCGGTCGGGCCACCCTGCTGGGGCCTGTGCTGGGTGCGATCGGCGTGTCCTGGGCCGAGACGTCGCTGTCGGAGTCGTTCCCGTCCTTCTGGATCTACTTCCAGGGCGCCCTGTTCATCCTCGTCGTGGCGTTCCTGCCCAACGGGCTCGCGACGATCGGCCGCCTGTTCCGGCGACGGCGCTCCGCTCCCGCGGAACCCGAGGCCCCCGTGCCCGAGCCCGCCGCCCTCGAGACCTCCGGGAAGACGACATGACCGAGCCGATGCCGACCACAGCCGCACCCCTGATCGGCGAGGGGTCGCTCGACCCCGACGCGCTCGAGACGGTGATCGCCGCCGACGAGACCCGGTTCCGGCACGACTACCTGGAGATCCGTGGCCTGCGGGTGGTCTTCGACGGGTTCGTCGCCGTGGCGGGTGTCGACCTCACGGTGACGCAGGGCGACCTGCGGTTCCTCATCGGGCCCAACGGCGCCGGCAAGACCACGATCGTCGACGCCATCACGGGGCTGGCGCCGGCCACCGGGTCCATCCGGTTCGGCGGGGTCGAGCTGGTGGGGAAGGCGTCGCACAAGGTCGCCCGCGCCGGGGTGGGTCGGACGTTCCAGACGGCCAGCGTGTTCGACGAGCTCACCGTGCTGCAGAACCTCGACATCGCGGCGGGGGCGGGTCGCAAGGCCCGCGTGATGCTGCGCCGGCGGAAGGGGATCCCGGACGCCGTCGAGGCCGCGCTCGAGACCGTCGGGCTCGCGCACGCACGGGACCTGCCCGCCGGGGTGCTCGCGCACGGGCAGAAGCAGTGGCTGGAGATCGGGATGCTGCTCGTGCAGGACGCCCGGCTGCTGCTGCTCGACGAGCCCGTGGCGGGCATGAGCCAGGCCGAGCGGGAGGAGACCGGGCAGCTGCTCCAGCGCATCGGCGCCCAGCGCACGGTGGTCGTCGTCGAGCACGACATGGAGTTCCTGCGCAGCTTCGCCTCGTCGGTGACCGTCCTCCACCAGGGCTCGGTGCTCAGCGAGGGGACGGTCGCGCAGGTGCAGGCGGACCCGAAGGTGGTCGAGGTGTACCTCGGTCGCGGTGCGGGTGCGCGCGGTTCTTCGAAGGAGGCGTCCTGATGCTTGCGCTCACCGGGGTGCACGTCGGCTACGGCCGCACGTCCGTGGTGCACGGGGTCGACGTGGAGGTCGCCGACGGCGGCGTCACGGCGATCATGGGGCACAACGGTGCCGGCAAGACGACGCTCCTGCGGGCGGCGGTCGGTCTGCTGCCGGTGCGCAGCGGGAAGGTCACGCTGTTCGGCGAGGACGTGTCCAAGCTGCGGCCCCACCAGCGCGTCCGGCGCGGTCTCGCCTACGTGCCGCAGGGCCAGCAGTCGTTCGGCCAGCTCACCGCGCGCGAGAACCTGCAGCTCGTCGCCGACGGTGCCGGGTCCGCCGGGGCGTCGCGCATGTCCGACGCGCTCGACCTGTTCCCGGCGCTGCGCGACCTGCTCGGCCGACGTGCCGGCCTCCTGTCCGGGGGGCAGCGCCAACAGCTCGCCATCGCCCGGGCGCTCCTGACCGGGCCGCGCGTCCTCATCCTCGACGAGCCCACCGAGGGCATCCAGCCGTCCGTCGTGCAGGAGATCGAGGACGCCATCGGCACGCTCAGCGCCGCCGGCCTGTCGGTGCTGCTGGTCGAGCAGCACGTCGGCTTCGCCCTCGGCGCGGCCGGGCAGTACTACGTGCTGGAGTCCGGGCGGGTGACCAGCTCGGGTGCGGGCGGAGCCGACCAGGAGGCCGACGTGCGCGCCGCGATGGCCCTATGAGGGGGGAGGTCTACGCTTCGTGACCATGAGCACGGGTGGGACGACCGGGCTGTCCGAGGATCCGCGGTCGCTGCGTGACGTGGTCTATCAGCAGCTGCGCGACGAGATCCTCAACGGACGCATCTCGCCGCGGGAGCGCCTGACCGAACCCAAGCTGGGCAAGCTCTTCGACGTGTCCCGCACCCCGGTCCGCGAGGCCCTGTCGCGACTGCTCTCCGACGGGCTCGTCGAGCGGACCGACTTCGGGTACGCGGTCGTCGTGCCGAGCCTCGAGGACCTGCGCAACCTCTACGAGCTGCGGATCACCCTCGAGCTGCGCGGCATCGCCCGGGCCATCGAGAACCCGCAGGTCCGGCACGACGACGAGCTGCTGCGCACCGAGCGGGAGAAGTGGGCCGAGCTGCGCGACGCCCCGCCGGAGCCCGACGCCAGCTTCGTGCTCTTCGACGAGGGCTTCCACCAGGTGCTCTCGAGGTCGTCGGGGAACACCCAGCTGACCGGCGCGCTGGTCACCGTGAACCAGAAGATCCGGGCCGTGCGCATGCACGACTTCGTCGAGACCGACCGCATCACGGCGACCATCGACGAGCACCTCGAGATCCTCGACCTCGTCCTCGCCCGGGAGCTGCCCTCCGCCCTCACCGCCCTGCACAAGCACGTGGGGGAGTCGCTGGAGGTCGTCATGCAGCGCGCGACGCAGTCGATGACCCGCATGGCGCTCGCGGGCTGACTAGCCCCCGAACCCCTCGTCCTCGCAGTCGCTCCCGCTGTAGCAGACCGGGAAGCGCGGGCGCTCCTCCGGTCCCGGGGTCGGGGCCGGCCTCCGCACGGACGTTCGGTGCCGATCGAGTGTCTCCGCCGGCGGCGCGACCCCGTCCGACGGCGGGATGATCCTCGTGCACGGCGTCTGCTCCGACGTGACCGAGCCGCGCCCACCCCAGAACGACCTCGGCGTGACCGTGACGGTGAGGCACACGCTGGTCGTCTGCTGGCTCGCCTTGATGACGCCGCGGGTGACGGAGGCGGTGAGCAGGACCTCCGTGGTCGTCGTGCCGTCCTCGTCGGTGGCGACGAAGCGGAACGGGTTGCCGGTCCCGTCCGTCAGCCCCTGGACGGCCGCTCGGCCCACGCTGTCGGGATCGTCGTACCGGACGGCACCGACCTGGTCGTGCAGTCGCTCGCGGGCGACCTCGAGCGAGTGCAGAAAGGGGTTCGCGTCGTCGCGCCGGATCTCGGCGACCGTCCGGGTCGCCCAGACCGCTGCCCCGCCCACCAGGAGCGCCGCGACACCGAGGGCGACGGCGGGTCGGCGTGGCCGTCGGGACCGGCCGGCCTCGTCCTGCGTCGTCGTCACGGCGACCACGATCCCGGACGAGCATCACGGCCCGGCCACGACGGGGCAACGATGTGGGTCAGCCGGCCACCGCGGCGACGACGCAGGCTCCGCCGACGACCAGGTCCAGCCCGATGCACCACAGGGCCAGCGACCGCGTGACCACGGCGTCGCGCCGGTAGTGGAGGACGTCCCACACCACGTGCGCCACCAGGGCGAGGCCGGCGATCGCGAGCCCGATGCGCGGCGCGAGCGCGAGGGCGATCAGCGCGACGCCGAGGTAGCCGGCCGCCGCCAGCGCCTGCGGGACGGTGAGCCGCGGCCGCAGGACGAGACCGATGCCGGTGAGGATCACCGCGGACGCGACGAGGACGGCGGTCCGGGGGACGTCCAGCGCCCCGGCCACCACGACGAGGACCGCGAACGTCCAGGCGGCGACCCACCCGACCCAGCGCCGCCCGGCGACCGCCGCGGTGAGGTAGCCGAGGACGGCGATGCCGATCACCGTGGTCGGCTGCATGCTCGTGAGGCCGTCGTCGTCGCCGCCCGGCAGGATCATGAGCACCCCGGTGGCCACCCCCAGGGCGACCCAGGCCACCGGGGCCCACGTCCGCGCCGGGGCCGAGCGTTCCGTGGGTGCTGCGACGTCTGCGGTGCTCATGCGGATGTCCTCCTCCGTATCGTGAACTAATGTTCATGAACGGTAGTTCATGTATTCTTCCAGCGTCAACGACGGGAGAGACGTGTGACCCCCCGACCCGCCCTGGACGTCGACGCCCTGCGCACGACGCTCCTCGCGCACGCCCGGACCGTGATCGCCCGCGACGGCGTGGACGGCCTGACGATGCGGGCCCTCGCGTCCGAGGCGGGCATGGCGGTCGGCATGTCGTACAAGGCGTTCTCCTCGCGGGAGGACCTGCTGGGGGAGCTGACCTGGCGCTCGCTCGCGGACCTGGCGAGAGAGCTCGACGAGTGGGCCGCACGTCCGGGTGGCACCCTCGCCGACCGGCTCCTGGAGTTCTCCGACGTCCAGCTCGCCTCGGACGCGCCCGCGCTCGTCGCCCACCTCAGCCGGTCGACGGGCGACGACGGCCCGCTGCGCGTCGCGGTGGAGGCCGGCGTCACGCGCTCGTGGGCGACCGTCATGACGGACTTCCTCGCGGCCCGTCAGCGCGACGGGGACGTGCGCGACGACGTGGACGTCGAGGCGTTCGGCTTCCTGCTGACCGCCGCGCTGCACCACGTGATGGTCGCCGAGGAGCCGTTCCCCGCACCGGACCGCACGACGCTCTCGCGGTACGTCGCCGCAGTCGCGGCGCAGCTGACCGTGCACGGGAAGGTGTAACGCACCGTTTACGCGAGCGCGTGGGGCGGGAAACACGGCGTCTCTAGCGTGCCGGATACCGGGGTGTATACATCCCGTGCCGGACGCCCTGGGGGAGTGCGGCCCACGCACCACCGCACCCGGGGGACGCCGTGTTCGACACCCTGCTCGTGGCCAACCGCGGCGAGATCGCCGTCCGCATCCTGCGCAGCGCGCGCGAGCTCGGCCTCAAGACCGTCGCCGTGTACTCCGACGCGGACGCCGCCGCCCCGCACGTGCGGCTCGCCGACGTCGCCGTGCGCCTCGGCCCCGCCGCGGCCGGCGAGAGCTACCTGCGACCCGAGCTGGTGCTGCACGCGGCGTCCGAGACCGGGGCGGGCGCGATCCACCCCGGGTACGGGTTCCTGTCGGAGAACGCGCAGTTCGCCCGCGAGGTCGAGGCGGCGGGCATCGCGTTCGTCGGGCCGACGGCCACGCAGCTGTCGGTGTTCGGCGACAAGCACCAGGCGCGCGAGGCGGCCCAGGCGGCAGGTGTCCCGCTGGTCGCCGGGAGCGGGCTGCTGGCCTCGGTCGACGAGGCGCTCGCGGCGGCGTCCGTCGTCGGCTATCCCGTCATGGTCAAGGCCGTCGGCGGCGGAGGCGGGATCGGCATGCAGGCGTGCGCCGACGCCGACCAGCTGGTGGCCGCGTTCGACCGCGTGCAGCGGCTCGCGGCGGCGAGCTTCGGCAGCGCCGGGGTGTTCCTGGAGCGGTTCGTGTCCCGCGCCCGGCACCTGGAGGTGCAGGTGTTCGGCGACGGCGCCGGCCGCGTGGTGAGCCTCGGGGGCCGCGACTGCTCGCTGCAGCGGCGCAACCAGAAGGTCGTCGAGGAGGCCCCGGCGCCCGCCCTGCCCGACGACGTCCGCGCGATGCTGCACGAGTCCGCCCGGGCGCTCACCGCGTCCGTGTCCTACCGGTCCGCGGGGACGGTCGAGTACGTCTACGACGTCGACCGCGGCGAGGCGTCGTTCCTCGAGGTCAACACCCGGCTGCAGGTCGAGCACCCGGTGACCGAGGCCGTGACGCGCGTCGACCTGGTGGCGTGGATGCTGCAGCTGGCCCAGGGCGACGCGTCGTTCCTGGACGACGTGCCCGACGAGGGCCCGGCTATCGAGGGGCACGCCGTCGAGGTCCGCGTGTACGCGGAGGATCCGCGCAAGGACTACCAGCCCAGCGCCGGCCTGCTCACCGAGGTGGTCTACCCCGACGACCCGACGGTCCGGGTCGACGCCTGGGCGGAGACCGGGCAGGAGGTGACCAGCCACTACGACCCGATGCTCGCCAAGGTGATCGTGCACGCACCGGGTCGCACCGAGGCGTTCGCGGCGTCGCGGCGTGCGCTCGCGGCCACCCGGTTCACCGGGGTGCAGACGAACCTCCCGCTCCTGCGCGAGGCCGTCGCGCTGCCCGACGTCCTCGCCGGCACGCACACGACCGGCACCCTGGCGGGCGTCACCGACGACGAGCCGTACATCGACGTCGTCCGCCCCGGCGTGATGACGACCGTGCAGGACTGGCCGGGTCGGCTCGGCTTCTGGGACGTCGGCATCTCGCCGTCGGGGCCGATGGACGACCTCTCCTTCCGGCTGGGCAACCGCGCGCTGGGCAACGCCGAGGGCGCGGCCGGGCTGGAGTGCACGCTGACCGGACCGCGGCTGCGGTTCAGCCACGAGACGGTGGTCTGCGTGACGGGTGCGTCCGCGCCGGTCACCGTCGACGGGTCGCCCGTGCCGCAGTGGGAGCCGGTGACCGTGCCCGCCGGAGGCATCCTCGACGTCGGCGCGCCGCACGACGCCGGCCTGCGCACCTACGTCCTGCTGCGCGGCGGGCTGGACGTCCCGTTGTACCTCGGCTCCGCCTCGACCTTCTCGATGGGCGGCTTCGGCGGGTACACCGGCCGCGCGCTCGTCGTCGGCGACACCCTCGTGCCCGGTGTCCCGCTCGGCCCGCCGCCCGTCGGCGTGCCGGAGGACGTCCGGCCGCAGCTGGTGCACGAGTGGGAGGTCGCGGTCCAGGAGGGACCGCAGCCGGCGCCCTCGTACTTCACGGCTGCGGACATGGAGATGTTCTACGCCGCCACCTGGCAGGTGCAGACGCACGCCAACCGCACCGGCATCCGGCTCACCGGGCCCAAGCCCCAGTGGGCGCGGCCCGACGGCGGCGAGGCGGGCCTGCACCCGTCGAACCTGCACGACAACCCGTACTCGGTCGGTGCGCTGAACGTCTCGGGCGACACCCCGATCCTGCTCGGTCCCGACGGGCCCAGCCTCGGCGGGTTCGCCTGCCCGCTGACCGTCGTGGTCGGCCACCGCTGGAAGATGGGCCAGATCCGGCCCGGCGACACCGTCCGGCTCGTGCCCGTGCCCGACGCCACCGCGGACGCCCTGCGCACCGACGACGCCCTGCGCGCGTCCGCGCACCTGGGACCCGACGTGCTGACCGGTCCCGACGGGGACGACGGCGTGCTGGCGCGGATCACCGGTGATCCCGACGTCGTCTACCTGCGCGGCGGCGACGACAACGTGCTCGTCGAGTACGGCCCGATGGTGCTCGACCTCGGGCTGCGCATGCGGGTGCACGCGCTCGGCGAGGCGCTCACGGGCACGCCGGGCGTCATCGACATCACGCCGGGCGTCCGCAGCCTGCACGTGCATGTCGACCCGTCGGTGATCTCGGTGCGCGCCCTGGTCGACGTCCTGGTCGCCCTGGAGCACTCGCTGCCCGCGACCGAGGACCTCGTCGTCCCCAGCCGGCGCATCCACCTGCCGCTGTCCTTCGACGACCCCGTGATCGCCGAGGCCGTCGCGCGTTACCAGGCCGGCGTCCGGCCGGACGCCCCCTGGCTGCCGTCGAACATCGAGTTCGTCCGGCGCATCAACGGCCTGCCGTCCACCGACGACGTGTTCGACACGATGATGGCCGCCGAGTACCTCGTCCTCGGCCTCGGCGACGTCTACCTCGGCGCCCCGCTGGCCGTCCCGCTCGACCCCCGGCACCGCCTCATGACCACCAAGTACAACCCCGCCCGCACCTGGACCGCCGCGGACACCGTCGGCCTCGGCGGCCAGTACCTGTGCGTCTACGGCATGGACTCGCCCGGCGGGTACCAGCTGGTCGGCCGCACCGTGCCCATCTGGTCGGGGCACCGGCAGCGCGGGGTGTTCGAGCCCGGCAAGCCGTGGCTGCTCCGCTTCTTCGACCGCGTGGTCTGGCACCCGGTCGCGGCCGACGAGCTGCTCGCGCAGCGCGACGCGTTCGCGTCCGGGCGCCTCGACGTCGAGGTCGAGCACGGCACGTTCTCCTACCGCGAGCACCTGGCCATGCTCGCCGAGCACGCCGACGACATCGCCGAGTTCCAGGCACGGCAGGCCGCTGCGTTCGCCGACGAGCGCGCCGCGTGGGAGCTCGCCGGCGAGTTCGCCACCGCCGAGGAGGAACTCGGCCACTCCGGCGACCTCGCCTCCGGGCCGGGGGAGATCGAGCTGCTCGACGGGTGCGTCCTGGTCGAGGCGCCGATGGTCGGCAGCGTCTGGCGGATCGAGGCGCAGGCCGGTGAGCAGGTGCGGGAAGGTGATCTGCTGATCGCGCTGGAGGCCATGAAGCTGGAGCTGGGCGTCGCGGCACCCGCCGACGGGACCGTCCTGAAGGTCCTCGTCGAACCCGGGCAGCACGTGGCACCCGGCGCGCCGCTGGCGATCTTGGCGGTGGGCGCGTGACGCGCACGACGATGGACGGCATGACGACGGACGAGGAGACCAGCGGGGTGCGGGACGGTGTGATGGGGACGGAAGCGATGCCCGTGCGGGCGCCAGAGACGGCGCCGGCGGACCTGACCGCGCTGACGGACGGGAGCGCCGCCGCCCCCGTCACCGGCGTGGCCGAGGCCCGCGTCCGGCGCGCGTACGCGCGGATCGCCGAGGTCGACCGGCCCGAGGTGTGGATCACCCTGCTGCCCGAGGCGGCCGCGATCGCCGCGGCGCGAGAGGTCGACGCACGGCTGGCCGCCGGCGCGGTGCTGCCGCTCGCCGGGCGCACGCTCGCCGTCAAGGACAACGTCGACGTCGCCGGGCTGCCGACGACGGCCGCGTGCCCGTCGTTCGCGACCGACCCCGCGGGCCGGCCAGGTCCGGCCCGGACGAGCGCGCCCGCCGTCCAGGCGCTGCTCGACGCCGGTGCGGTCGTCCTCGGCAAGACCAACCTCGACCAGTTCGCGACGGGGCTCGTCGGTGTCCGCAGCCCGTTCGGCGCCGTCCGGCACGCCACGCTCCCGGACCGCGTCTCGGGCGGGTCGAGCTCCGGGTCCGCCGTCGCCGTGGCGCTCGGCATCGCGGACATCGGGATCGGCACCGACACGGCCGGGTCCGGGCGCGTCCCCGCGGCGTTCGGTGCGCTCGTCGGCATCAAGACCACCCTCGGCCTCGTCCCGACCACCGGGGTCGTCCCCGCCTGCCGCAACTACGACGTCGTGACCACGTTCACGCGGGACCTCGACCTCGGTGTCGTGGCCACCCGCACCATGGTCGGTGCGGACCCGTCCGACCCCGCACGGCGGCCCTGGCCCGCCGACGTGCGCCTCGGTCTGCCGTCCGCCGCGGTCGTCGCCGTGCCGCGCGACGAGGACCTCGCACCGCTGTCGCCCGGCTGGCGTGCGGCCTTCCGCGCGTCGGTCGACGCCGTCCGTGCGGTCGGCGCACAGGTCAGGACGGTCGACATCTCCGGGATGCTGTCGGCCGCGCGGCTGCTGTACGACGGCGCGATCGTCGCCGAGCGGTACGAGGCGGTCGGCGCGTTCCTCACCGACGCACCCGACGCGGACCCCACCGTGCGCTCGATCATCCTGGCCGGCCGCGACACCCCGGCGCACGCCTACGTCGCCGACCGCGCCCGGCTCGCCACCGCGAAGGTGGAGGCAGCCGCGGTCCTGGACGGCTGCGACCTGCTCCTGCTGCCGACCACGACCGAGCACCCGACGATCGCCGCGGTGCAGGCCGACCCGGTGGCGATCAACCGCCGTCTGGGCACGTACACGAACTTCGTCAACCTCCTCGACATGGCTGCCGTCGCGATCCCCTCCGGAGAGGCGGACGGCGGTCCCTTCGGCGTCACGGTGCTGTCCCGCGCCTTCGACGACCAGCTGGCCCTGGACCTGGCGGCCCGCCTCCTGGCGCACGCACCCGGCGACGCCGACGACGAGCCCTCTGACCACCTGCTCGTCGAGGCCGGGGTCGACGTCCTCGTCGTCGGGGCCCACCTGCGTGGCCAGCCGCTGAACCGCGAGCTGACCGCGCTCGGTGCCCGGTTCCGCCGGACCGTCCGCACGTCCGACGCCTACCGCCTGGTCGCGCTCGACACCCAGCCCCGCAAGCCGGGCCTGGTGCGGGCAGGGTCGGGGGCGGGCGCGCCGATCGTGGGGGAGGTCTGGCGGCTCTCGCCCGGTGCGCTCGGCCGGATGCTCGCGGGGCTGCCGTCCCCGATGTCGCTCGGGCAGGTGGAGCTGGAGGACGGTACCTGGGTGGTCGGCTTCGGCTGCACGGCCGAGTCCGGCGCTGCCGGCGCGGACATCACGGCGACCGGCGGCTGGGTGGAGGCCCTCCGCCGGGGCCTCTGACCCCCGACCGCCACGACCACCGAGGTCCGGCGACCCGACACCGCGATCGCCCGTCGGCTACCGACGTCGCTCGCGGTCGCGCGCCGGCACCCGGAGCCCGGACGCGCGGAGCCGCCGGATCAGCTCCTTGGCGCTCACCAGCTCCGCCCCCAGCGCGACCAGCTCGTCGATCCGCTGGTCGGGGACGTCGTAGTGGTCCCGGTCGAACCCCCGCGGGGGGATGCCGGCCCGGGTGGCGAACGCGTGCAGCTCCTCCAGCGAGGAGTCGCTGACCAGGTGACCCCAGAGCATGCCGTGGTTCGGCCACATCGGAGGGTCCACGAGCACGGTCACCGCCCGAGCGTAGGCGCAGGGCCGCGCCGGCTACACGGTGAACAGGCGAGAGGCCTGCGTCTCGGCCTCGGCGTAGGTGTGCGCCGCCGACTGCATCGCGGCGACGATCTGCTCCAGCGACGCGTCAAGCCGGGTCTCCGTGGCCGTCCAGTCGGCGAGCACCCCGGTGAACGCCGTGGCGGCCGCGCCGCGCCATGACCCCTGCAGCTCGGCCAGCTGCCGGTGCATCGCCGCGACCTCGCTGCGGATCGTTCCTGCGCGGACCTGCACGCTCGCCGCGGCCGTCGCGACCTGCGCGCTGTCGACCTCGTACCTGCTCATCGGGGACCTCCGTCGGTGGTGGCCGGGCGGTCCCGGCTCGTGTCCGAGGACGCTACGAGCGGCGGTGGCCCTCCGACGCGCCTGCGCCCCGGTCCGGGGACGGACCGGGGCGCAGGTGGGCTGTGGGCGGCTCGGGGCAGGTCGCGGGGACGGACCCCGGCGCGGTCAGCCGAACTGGAGCGAGCCCTCGACGTACTGGGCGCCCGGGTTGCACCGAGCCGTCGAGTAGCCGTCGCCACCGAACCGGCGCCACTCGCCCACGACCACGTACCGGCGCGCGAGGTCGTACGGCTGGCAGGTCGCGGTGATGCGGTACGAGCCGGGGAGGCCCCAGCAGCGCTGCGACCAGCCGTTCGAGTAGTACCTCGTGTCGCACCCACCGGCCTGGGCGGCGGGCGCGGCGGCCACCCCCACGCCGGAGACCAGCAGGAGGGCAGTCAGGACACGGGCGACGGTGCGGCGCATAGGACATCCCTTCGGAGGAGGTCCGGCGGACCTCGGCGCCGGGCAGCCTACTGAGGCTGCGCGGGGCCCGCCCGTCGAGCGCTCTCGACCGCAGGCGCGTCAGGTACGAGCCGCGTTCGACCCCTCGGCGTCGGCCCCACGCGTCGTGCTGGCGGCCTCCTCCGCCGCGGCGGCGTCGATCCCGCGCAGCTCCTTCTCCAGCCGCTGCAGCTCGCCGGACAGGTTCTGCCGGGCGGCCTCCTCCCACGCCGACCCGAGCGGGCTGACGAACAGCGAGGGCCGGGCGAGGAGCTTGTGGATGATGCGGACGCGCGCGCGCACGTAGTCCTCGAGCGGCAGGTGCGAGTACTCGGTGCGGATGTCCTGCACGTACGCCTTGTACTTCTGCGGCTCGGTGGCGAGCATCGCGAGGTCCGCGTCGCACAGGACCGCGCAGTCGAAGTCCGACGGGTTGGGGGCGTGCCGGACGAGGGCGACCACGAGGTCGTGCACCCGCTGGGCGCGGGCCTCCGGGACGCCGAGCGCGATCAGCTCGTCGTAGGCGAGCCGCGCGCTGGCGATCTCGTCCTCGCCGCCGCGGTTGGCGTAGGCCTTGCGGTCGGCGGCGTCGAAGATCGCGCCGTGGTACCAGGCCGCGAGCCGCACGACGTCGGGCTGGTGCGTCTCCTCGACCAGCTCGTCGACGCGGATGAGGACGTCGACCAGGTGCTTCAGGTTGTGGAAGGAGCGTCCGGGCGAGCCCCAGCGGTCCACCAGCGCCTGGCCGGCGTCGCGGATCTGCTCGGTCGGCGCGGTGGCGCCAGCCCCGACGGCGCTGCGCACGAATGCGGACAACAACCACTGCGGTGCGTCATGGACGCCCATGGATCAGCCTTACTCCGACGGTAGGAACCCGTCATGTTAGCCCTCACACCTGAGGGTCGTGGGCCGGAACGGGGAGCGTGATCCGGACGGTCGTCCCGCCCCCGGGTGTCTGCGCGAGACGCACGGAACCGTCGTGCGCGTCGACGATCGCGGCGACGATCGCCATGCCCAGGCCCGCCCCGCCCGAGTCGCGACCGCGGCTCGCGTCGACCCGGTAGAACCGCTCGAACACGCGCGCGGCGTGCTCGGGGTCGATGCCGGGGCCGTGGTCGCGCACCTCGATCGCACCCTCGCCGGACGGCAGGTGGCCGACGGCGATCTCGACGGGGGTGCCCGGCGGCGTGTGCTGGACGGCGTTGCCGACGAGGTTGGCCAGCACCTGGCGCAGGCGCGACTCCTCGCCGACGACGACGCACGGACCGCCCTCGGCGCCCTCGACGAGCGGGACCAGCCGCGTGGCCCGTGCGGGGTCGAGGGCGTGCAGGTCGCTGACCGCGTCGGCGGCGAGCACGGTGAGGTCGACGGGACCGGTGCGCATCGGCCGACCCTCGTCGAGCCGGGCGAGCGCGAGCAGGTCCTCGACGAGCGCGCCCATGCGCGTGGCGGACTGCTCGATGCGGCGCAGGGTGTCGTCGACCTGCTCGGTCGTGGTGAGCGCACCCATGCGGTACAGCTCGCCGTAGCCGCGGATCGTCGCCAGCGGGGTGCGGAGCTCGTGCGAGGCGTCGGCGACGAACCGGCGCATGCGGGCCTCGGAGGCCGTCTGTGCGCCGAACGCCATCTCGATCTGCGCCAGCATCCCGTTCAGCGCCGCGCTGAGCCGGCCGACCTCGGTGTGCTCGTCGGCGGCCGGAACACGCTGGGACAGGTCGCCGGCGGCGATGGCCGCGGCGGTGGTCTCGATCTCGCGCAGCGGCCGCAGGGAGCGGTGGACCGCCCACGTGCCCGCCGCGGCGCCGAGCAGGACGATGCCCAGCCCCGTCAGCAGGAGCACGAGGCTCATGTGCCGGACGGTGCGCTCGATGTCCCCGAGCGGCAGCGCCACCACGATCGAGCCCGCCGGCGTGCCGTCGGCGGTGTAGATCGGGTACGCGACGGCCCGCCACGTGGACCCGGGACGGGTGGAGCCGACGGTGAACGGCTCGCCCTCGCCGTCCTCGAGCTGCGCGGTGCTCAGGTCGGGGATGGTGGGGGTGCCGTACCGGGCGGCCGCGGTCTGGGAGATGTCCGCGTTGTCGACGTTCCCGACCTCGACGCGCACGTAGTAGTCGCTGGGGGTCATGCTGCCGCCGAAGCCGCGGCTGAGGGACTGCACGGTGCTCTGGGCCAGCTCCGAGCCCTCTGTCCGCAGCTTGTTGTCGACCTGGTCGACCAGCGTGCCCCCGAGCAGCGCGGCGCTGATGGCGCCCGCCAGGACGAGACCCACGGCCAGCAGCACGGTGACGATGCCGACGAGCCGGGAGGCGAGCGTCGTGCCCGCCCACCAGCCGCGCAGCGCGCCGAGCCGGCGACGAGGGGCAGGTGGCGCGTACTGCTCGGCGGTCTCGTCGACGAGCACGTCAGCCGTCACGACGACTCGCGCAGCAGGTAGCCCACCCCACGCTTGGTGTGGATGAGCGGAGGCAGGCGCCGGCCGTCGGCGTCGTCGAGCTGGTCGACCTTGCGCCGCAGGTAGGAGATGTAGGACTCGACGATGTTCGCGTCGCCGCCCCAGTCGTACTGCCAGACGTGGTCGAGGATCTGCGACTTCGACAGCACGCGCCCCGGGTTGAGCATGAGGTAGCGCAGGAGCTTGAACTCGGTGGGGGACAGGTCGACCGGGTGGCCCGCGCGGACCACCTCGTGCGAGTCCTCGTCGAGCTCGAGGTCGGCGTACCGCAGCACGCTGCTGTCGTCGTCGAGACCCGGCCGCGTCCGGCGCAGGACCGCGCGGATCCGGGCGACGACCTCCTCCAGGCTGAAGGGCTTGGTCACGTAGTCGTCGCCGCCGACCGTCAGGCCCTGGACCTTGTCCGCCGTGTCGTCGCGCGCGGTCAGGAACAGCACGGGGACGTGCTGACCCTTCTCCCGGAGGCGTCGGGTGACCGTGAACCCGTCCATGTCGGGGAGCATGACGTCGAGCACCACGAGGTCCGGCTCGACCTCGCGCGCGAGGCGCAGCGCGGAGCCGCCGTCGGCCGCGGCGTAGACCTCGAAGCCGGCGAAGCGCAGGGACGTCGCCAGGAGCTCGCGGATGTTGGGCTCGTCGTCGACGACGAGCAGACGCGCTTCCGGGGTGCCCGACGAGTGGGGTGTCGACATAGTGCGAGTGTGGACCGCATCCCTGGGAGTTGTCTGGACGAACACCGAACGGGAAAGCGTCACCCGGATGTGATGACGCGCACGCGTAACAGATTCATCCGCTCGGCAAATATGGACGACTGACCTGCAACCGGACAGACGGGGCGTCGATTCTCTGTCGATCGGGGTGCCGACGGGGGTACCGTCTGCGCGTGACCACCCCCCTGCACGGCGACCGTCGCCCGGTCGTCACCGTCATCCAGAGCTCTCCCGACGTCCCCCTCGACCGCTTCGGCGAGTGGCTCGGCGACGTCGAGCTGCGCATCGTCGCGGCGTTCGCCGGTGAGAGCGTTCCCGTCGCGAGCGAGGTCGGCGACGGCCTCGTCGTCCTCGGCGGGCACATGTCGACCTACGACGACGCAGGAGCCCCGTGGCTGCCGGAGCTGCGCGCCCTGCTCGCCGACGCGAGCGCCCAGGGCGTCCCCACGCTCGGCATCTGCCTCGGTGCCCAGCTGCTCGCCGCAGCGCGCGGCGGCCGCGTGCAGGTCGCGGCCCCTCCCGGGCGCGAGTCGGGGATCATCGACGTGCGCTGGCGCCCCGAGGCCGCCGGCGACGCCGTCGTCGGTGCCGTCGCTGCGCTCGCCGACAGCCGGCACAGCACCCCGCAGCCCAGCATGCACGCGGACGCCGTCGTCGACCTGCCCCGCGGCGCGGTCTGGCTGGCCTCCTCCGCCATGTACCCGTACCAGGCGTTCCGGATCGGCTCGGCCTGGGGTGTGCAGTTCCACCCCGAGGCCGGCGCGGACACCCTGCGCGGCTGGGCCGACAGCCACGACGACGTCGACACCGACGCCGTGCTGGCCGCCTACGCCGCCCGCCGGGACGACGTCGAGACCGTCGGCCGCACGCTGGCCGAGTCGTTCGCCGCCCACGTCCGCACCAAGGCCGACGAGCCCGAGCCCGTCGCCGTCTGACCCACGCACGAGAGCGCCCGTCCCCTGCGAGAGGGAACGGGCGCTCTCGTCGTCTCAGCCGAGCTCGGCCTCAGCCCTCGG
>NZ_BJUB01000014.1 GCF_007989805.1 Cellulomonas xylanilytica | reverse complement strand
GCCCGTGACGAAGAGGTCGAGGTGGTTCGGGTTGCGAGCCACGACCTCGACGCGGGAGCCGAGCGCCGCCCGGCCGCCGGAGACCTGGAACCAGTTGGCCCAGCCCGACGAGGCGTCCCACCAGGTGGAGTAGATGCCGCCGTCGGTCCCGACGACGAACAGGTCCAGGTGGTCGGGGTTGCGAGCCACCGCGGTGATCGGCGACCCGAGCGCCGCCCGGCCGCCGGAGACCTGGAACCAGCCCGCCCAGCCGGACGAGGCGTCCCACCAGGTGCTGTAGATGCCGCCGTCCGTGCCTGTGACGAACAGGTCCAGGTGGTCAGGATTGCGTGCGATGGTCGTGACCGGCGATCTGAGTGCTGCGCGGCCACCTGAGACGTTGAACCACGGTGCCCAACCCATGAGTTGCCCCCTCTGTCCGCCCGGGGCCGCTGGTGGGAGAGCACCGGGCGTGGTCCGAGTGTCGACGGACGGTTTCCGTCGATGTCGATTTCTCGACCGTGAGCGACTGCCGACCCCCACGTCGACGTCGCCGTCCATCGGCGCCTTGCGGTGCTCGATCTCCTGGAAGGGGGCAGCAGATCGTGCGCTGATACGACGGGCGGAGATCCGGACTCTTGACGCGGATCGGACATCCGGCCATAGGGTGGGGGACATCGCATTTGGTAAGAGTGCTTACTAATCCACGGTCAGACCTCCACAGTGTCGAGGAGAGCTCCATGCGTCGTTCCCGCCGGTTGTCCGCGCTCGTCGCCCTGGCCGTCGCGGCGAGCCTCGCCGTCGTCGCCGCCCCGCCTGCGCAGGCGTCGTCCGCGCCGAAGCCCGACGGGCCGAAGAAGGTGCTGACGGCGTACTTCGCCAACTGGAACGTCTACGGGCGCGGCTACTTCGTCAAGGACATCCCGGTCAGCAAGCTCAACGTCATCCAGTACGCGTTCGGCGTGCCGGGGTACGACGAGGCCACCGGGGCGGCGAGCTGCGACGTGCTCGACCCCTGGGCCGACTACCAGCAGGTCTACTGGTCGGGCGACAACAGCGTCGACGGCGTCGCCGACGACCCGGCCAACCCGGACCAGCACCTCTTCGGCAGCTTCAACCAGCTCCGCAAGCTCAAGGCGGCCAACCCGCACCTGAAGGTGCAGATCTCGCTCGGCGGCTGGACCAAGTCGACGTGGTTCTCGACGCTCGCGTCGACGCCCGAGCTGCGGACCGCCTTCGTCGCCTCGTGCATCGACACGTTCATCAAGGGCAACCTGCCCGCCGGCGGATGGCCCGAGGGCGCCGGCGGCGAGGGTGCGGCGGCGGGGGTGTTCGACGGCATCGACCTCGACTGGGAGTACCCGACCCAGGTCGCCGGCGGGAACGTCAACCCCACCCCGGCCGACCGGCGCAACGCCACCCTGCTGGCCGCCGAGTTCCGCAAGCAGCTCGACGCGTACGGCGCCACCACCGGCAAGTACTACCTGCTCACGGCCGCGCTCCCCGCGGCCACCAGCTCGACCAAGTACTTCGAGCTGAAGGAGATCACGAAGTACTTCGACTGGAACAACGTCATGACGTACGACTTCAACGTGCCGAGCGGACCGAAGGCCGCGCACAACACGCTGTTCACCCCCGACCCCCGGGACCCGAACGCCAAGAACCTCAGCTGGAACACCACCGGCACGGTCGCCTACTACCTGCTGCACGGGGTCCCGGCGAACAAGATCGTCGTGGGCGTGCCGTTCTACGGGCAGCAGTACCTGCGCACCAGCACCGCGAACCGGGGCCTGTACTCGGCGTTCGACAACACCGGCACGGACTCGAACTCCCTCGTCGTCGACGTCGCACCGCAGCCGACCTACCACGCGCTGGTCGACGAGGGCGGCTACGTCGATACCGCGGGCGTCACCGGCGGCAACGGGTACACCGTGCACTGGAACGCCCTGGCGGGGGAGCCGTACCTGTTCAACCCGGCGGCGGAGCACCCGAACCTGACCACCGGCCCGGCCACGGTCCCGACGCTCATCTCCTTCACCAGCCCCCGGTCGATCGGCGAGCGCGTCAAGCTCATCAAGGCGCTGCGGCTGCGCGGGGCGATGGCGTGGGAGATCAGCCAGGACTCCGACAGCCACGCCCTGATCAGCGCGCTCGCACCGGTCATGCAGTAGCTACTTGATGGCCCCCTGGGTCACGCCCGACATCACCCAGCGCTGCGTGAACAGGTAGACGATGATCGCCGGCGCCATGGCCATGAGGTACGACGCGAACGCCACGTTGTAGTTGCTGCTGAACTGCGTCTGGAACACGTTCTGCAGCACGGGCAGGGTCTGCATCGTGGAGTCGGCCGTGATGAGCGACGGCATCATGAAGTCGTTCCACGACGCGAGGAACGCGAAGATCGCGACCGTGGCGCTCATGGGCGCCATCATCGGGAAGACGATGCGCCGAAACACGACCCAGGTGGTGGCGCCGTCGAGCCGGGCGCTCTCCTCGAGCTCCTCGGGCAGTCCCCGGATGAACGCCGTGAACAGCAGGACGCTGAACGACAGCTGGAACATCACGTGCAGCAGCGCGACGCCGATCGGGTTGTCGAGGTTGACCATCCCCGTGAGCTTGACCTGCGAGAGGGCCAGGACGGGGAACGGCAGGAACATCGCGGCGAGCAGGTAGAAGAAGGACCAGCGGAAGAACCTGTGGTCCCAGTTGCGGGCGATGGCGTAGGCGGCGAAGGCCGCGAGGATCACGGTGCCGACGACGGTCACCAGCGTGACGAACACGGAGATGGCGAACCCGCGCGGGAAGTTGGTGAGCTCCCACGCCTGGACGAACCCCTCGATGCTGAACGGGGACGGCAGCGAGAAGACCTGCCCGTCGACGGACTGGCTCGTCGTCTTGAACGCCATGGTGATCGTCGCGTAGAGCGGCAGGAAGACCGCGATCGTGCACACCAGCAGGACCGTCGTGGTGCTCCAGCTCGGGCGGTCCTCGCCGCCGCGGCCGAGGAAGCGGCGCCGCCGCCGGACGGGGACCTGGGCGGGGGTCGTGGTGACCAACGTCTGCGCAGTCATCAGAACGCGCTCCTTCCGCGGGTGAGGCGAAGCTGGGCGACGGCGAGGACCACGGCGATCAGGAAGAAGATCGTGGCGTTGGCCATCTGGTAGGCGTAGTCGCCGCCGGTGAAGCCGGTGAAGATCGTCATGGCGACGCTGCGGGTCGCGGTGCCGGGACCGCCGTTGGTCAGGCCGACGATGATGTCGTAGGCGTTCAGGAAGTTCTTGAAGCCGATGACCAGGTTGATGACGACGTAGCCCGCGACGAGCGGCAGCGTGATGGACAGCAGGCGTCGTCGCGACGAGGCGCCGTCCATGGACGCCGCCTCGTAGACCTCGCCGGGGATCGACAGGATGCCAGCGATGTAGATGAGCAGGGCGCTGGGGATGGCCTGCCACGCGGTGACGATCACGATCGTGGTCCATGCCAGGTTGGGGTTCGCCAGCAGGCTCTGCTCGAGCGCGCTGATTCCGACCGCCTGGCCCAGCTGCGGGAGCGAGTTGGAGAACAGGAAGTTGAAGACGTAGGCGATGACGATGCCCGAGATCACCATGGGCAGCACGAACACCGCCCGCAGCGGCACCTTCCCGCGGATCTTGGCGGTCAGGCCGACGGCGAGCAGGAACGCCACGACGTTGACCAGCAGCACGGTGACCAGGGCGAACCCGATGGTGAACAGGTAGGAGCTGCGGATCGCCGGGTCCGAGAACAGGGCGACGTAGTTGGTCAGGCCGGTGAACTCGAACTCCCCGAAGCCGACCGAGTCGGTGAAGCTGAACGTGATGCCCATGATCGCCGGCAGCGTGATGCAGAGCGTGAAGAGGATGAGCGTGGGCAGCAGGAACAGGTAGAAGGTCCGGGGGACCCGGGTGTGGCTCTCTCTGACCCGGGTCGACGGCGCGACGTCGCTGCCGATCGGTCGGGTGGCGGCTGTGGTGGCCATGGGCTGTCTCCGTTCGAGGGGTGGGCGTCAGGAACGGAAGGCCAGGCGCCGCCAGTCGGCGTCGAGGGTCCGCAAGACCGGTTCCGGGTCCGCGCCGGAGGCGAGCGACTGCGCGTAGTTCTGCAGCGGGATCGACTGCGGCACCAGCTGGGACGCACCCAGGTAGAAGGCGGCGCGGTCGTAGTACTCCTTCAGCTCCACCAGCGTCTCGTTGGTCACCGGGGCCGCGTCCTTGGTCACCCCGAAGCCGAGCGCCTGGGCGTTGTAGGCGTCGATGACGTCGGGCTGCATGAGGAAGGACAGGAACTCCCGTGCCGCCTCCTTCTTCGTGGACCCCTCCGGGATCCACAGCGCGAGGTCGATGTTGACCCGCACCTTGCGGTCGGCCGGGTCGTTCGTCATGGGCAGCGGGAAGGCGCCGACGTCCAGGTCCGGGTTCGTCTTGGCGATCTCCCCGATCGCCCACGGTCCCTGCAGGTACATGGCGGCCTCCCCCTTGGCGAACGCGAGGTTGCCGTCGCCGTAGCCGCGGCTCGCGGCGTTGTCGTTCGAGTACGGGATGAGCTGCTGCATCTGCTGGACGGGCTCGAGGAACTGCTTCTCGAACGACACCGGAGAGTCGGAGTCGACGTTGGTGCCCTGCCGCTTGAGCTGGTTGAAGAACTTCGTGGTGTCGACCGTGCCGCCCACCGAGTAGTCGAAGGGGCCCTGCGCGATCGTCCACGGGTCCTTGAACGTGCTGTACAGCGGGGTGACGCCCGCGGCGACGAGCTCGTCGCACACCGCGATGAGCTCGTCCCAGGTGGTGGGGACGCTCAGCCCGAGGTCGGCGAAGATCTGCCGGTTGTAGAGCACGGCGGCCGCCATCAGCGAGTACGGGATCACGCTCGTGCGGTCCGGGTACGTGGCCGTGACGTCGATGAGCGGCTTCAGCTCGTCGAGGATCCGGCCGGCCTCGGGCATGTCGCTGAGGTCGCTGAGCGCGCCGCGCTCCACGTAGCGGGAGATCTCGAAGTTGTAGTTGAGGCAGCCGATGTCCGGTGGGGACTCCCGCACGAACGTCCCGGCCAGGTTGGACGCGGTGTCGTGGCGCACCCGCACCCGGTCCTGGGTCTGGTGGAACTGCTCGATGAGGTCGCCGAAGTAGCCGATCACCTCGGGCTTGGACTGGTAGAAGACGATCTCGGTGGGCCCGGAACCGCCGGAGCCCGCCGAGCACGACGCGAGGGCGAGGCCGGCGCCGGCCACCCCGAGGCCGCGCAGGAACCCGCGTCTGTCCAGCTCTGCGGACATGAGGGATCTCTGGGACGTCATGCCTTCGCCTCCGTTGGTCGAAGTCATCGGGTGGCAGGGTTGCCGACCCGTGTCGTCAGCTGTCCTGCAACCAGACCGTCGTCTCTGCGGGCACTTCTTGCCCGTCGATCGGTGAGCTCGACACGAGCACCGTGCCGCCGGCCGGCATCGGCGCCGGCGAGCTGCCGAAGTTCGTGACGGACGTCCAGCCCCCGGGCCGCCGGAACGCGACGACCGCCGGGTCCGTGGACGACAGCCACTCCAGGGTCTCGCCGGTCTGCAGGCGGCGCCTCTCGGCGAGCGCGCGTCGGTAGAACCACAGGGTCGACGCGTCGTCGGCGGCCTGGTTCTCGACGGCCAAGCCCGCGAACCGGGCCGGGACCGGCAGGTGCGCGTGCTCGTCGCCGAAGCCGAGCGTCGGACCGTCGGCCGCCCACGGCAGAGGGACGCGGCAACCGTCGCGGCCCTTCTGTGCGCCCTCGGACCGCAGGAAGGTCGGGTCCTGGAGCACGTCCGCCGGCAGGTCGGCCACCTCCGGCAGGCCCAGCTCCTCGCCCTGGTACAGGTAGGCCGACCCGGGCAGCGCGAGGGTGAGCAGGGTCGCCGCCCGCGCGCGACGACGGCCGCGCTCCTCGTCGGGCTGCGGCACCGTGCCGTCGCTGAGCAGCCAGGCGTCGAGGTCGGTGCCCTCGGGCAGCGCGTACCGGGACGCGTGCCGCACCACGTCGTGGTTGGAGAGCACCCACGTGGACGAGGTCCCCGACTCGCTGGCCAGCTCGAGGTTCCGGTCGATGATCTCGGCGAACTCCTTCGCGTCCCAGCGGGCCTCGAGCAGGTCGAAGTTGAACGCCTGGCCCAGCCCCTCGGGGGAGGCGTAGCGGGAGCGCCGGTGCGCCGGGACCCACGCCTCGGCCACCGCCGTGCGCGGGGGGTCGTACTCGTTGAACAGCCGGCGCCACTCGCGGTAGATGTCGTGCACCTCGTCGCGGTCCTCGAGCGGGTGCGCCCCACGAGCCCCTTCCCAGATGTCCGCGTCCAACTCCGCCTGGGTCGCCAACGGCTCGCTGAGGTCCTTGGCCAGCGCGTGCGCGACGTCGATGCGGAACCCGTCGACCCCGCGGTCGGCCCAGAACCTCAGCGTCGTGAGGAACTCCTGGCGGACCTCGTCGTCGGCCCAGTTGAGGTCGGGCTGCTCCGGTGCGAACAGGTGCAGGTACCACTCGCCGTCACCGACGGGCTCCCACGCGGGGCCACCGAAGGTCGAGGTCCAGTCGCTCGGCGGCAGCTCGCCGTTCTCGCCGCGGCCTCGTCGGAAGATGTAGCGCTCGCGGGCCCGGGAGCCGGGCGGGGACGCCAGAGCCTCCTGGAACCACACGTGCCGGTTGGAGGTGTGGTTGGGGACGATGTCGACGATCAGCCGGATGCCGGCCGCGCGGAGCGCCGTGCGGAGCTCGTCGAACTGCTCGAGCGTGCCGATCCGGGGGTCGACGTCCCGGTAGTCGTCGACGTCGTAGCCGCCGTCGGCCAGCGCCGACGGGTAGAAGGGGCTCAGCCACACCGCGTCCACGCCGAGCTCGCTCAGGTAGGGCACCTTGGCGGTCAGGCCGGGCAGGTCACCGATGCCGTCGCCGTTCGAGTCGGCGAAGCTGCGGGGGTAGACCTGGTAGACCACGGCCTGCCGCCACCACGCCGCGTCCCGTTCCGACAGAGCCGTCACACCGTCCCCCTGGTTTGATGTAGGTCCTAAATTTAACTCCTGGCACTAGAGTGACGCTGTCGGCCGAGGAGGTCAAGACGTGGCTCAGGTCCCGGTGTCGTCGCGCCACCTTCGCGAGGCGAGCGCGCGGCTGGTCCTCGAGCACCTCTGGGACGCGGCCGAGGTCACGGGTTCCGCGCTGATCGACGCCACCGGGCTGTCGCGCGCAACCGTGCACGGCGTCTGCGACGAGCTCATCGACCAGGGCTGGGTCATCGAGCTCGAGAGCCTGCGCGCGGCCGACCGCCGCAACGGACGCCCCGCCCGTCGGTACGCGTTCGACGCCCGCGCCGGTGTGGTCGTCGGTGTCGACGCCGGTCAGCACCGGGTGAGCGCGACCGTCGCGGACCTGCAGGGCGTCACGCTCGCGCGCGCGGTGCTGCCCGTGTCCGCGTCCGACGGCACCACCGCTCGGCGGCTCGCGCTCATCGAGGACGCCATGCTCGCCGCGCTGGCGGACGCCGACACCGGCCCGCGACGAGTGCTGGCGGTGGCGGTCGGCGTCCCCGCCCCCGTCGACCGCGACGGCCGCACCTACTTCCAGGACAACCCGTTCTGGGAGCTCATGAACCCCGACATCGCCCTCCACCTGCGTGAACGGCACGGGTGGACCGTCCTGACCGACAACGACGCCAACCTCGCGGCGGTCGCCGAGCACTGGCGCGGGCACGGTCGCGGGACCCTGTGCCACGTCACGCTGCTCGCCGGCGAGCGGTTCGGCGCGGGCGTCGTGGACGACGGGCGCCTGCTGCGCGGTGCTCACGGCGGTGTGGGGGAGATGCGCTACCTGGACGTCGTCGAGGGCGTCGGGTCGGCCCTCGGCATCGCGGCCCTGCTGCGCGACGACGCCCGCGAGCAGCTGCACCGCGTGGACGGCCGCACCGGCTCCTCCCTGCAGGAGCTGGACCCCGCGACGCTGGACGCCGCGAGCGTCCTCGTCGCCGCCCTGGACGAGGACCCGCTCGCGGTCAGCGTCGTCGAGCACGTCGCAGCGCGCCTGGCCCGCATCGTCGCGACGTTCGCGAGCATCTACGACCCGGAGCGCGTCATCATTGCCGGCGCCGTCGCGGAGTCCTGCGAACCGCTGCTCGAGCTCGTCCGGCACGAGCTGGACCGGTACGTCGACCCGCCCGGGATCGAGGTCCTCGCCTCCGACCTGGGCAGCGACATCGTGACGGTCGGCGCGGTCAAGCGCGCGCTCGACCACGTGCGGGAGCACGCGCTCGCCATCGTGCCCGCCGCGCTGCGCTGACGGTGGCTGGCCACTCCGACAGCGTCCCGGCCCGCCGCGTGGGCCGCACTGCCGTGCGGGACTTCCGCTAGTCAGCGCGGCTCGCGCAGGCCGCTGGCTCGACGGACCGGGCGCTCGACCGCGGCGCGGACCGCCTCCTCGGTGCCGATGACGCGCACGTGCTCGCGGGCGCGCGTGACGGCCGTGTAGAGCAGCTCGCGGGTCAGCAGCGGGGCGTCCGCGGGGGGCAGCAGCAGGGTCACGCGGGCGAACTGGCTGCCCTGGCCGCGGTGGACCGTCATCGCGTGGACCGGCTGGACGGCGGGCAGCCGGTACGGGCGGACGAGGCGGGGGTCGTCGGGTTCCCCGAAGGCGACGACGACGCCACCCAGCCCGTCCGAGATCACGACCCCCGTGTCACCGTTGAACAGGCCGCTGGCGCGGTCGTTCTCGGTGACCAGGAGCGGTCGGCCCAGCGGCCAGGGACCGGCGGTGGCGCCGGTCCACGTCTCGGCGGTTGCCGCCCATTGCTCCAGCCCGAACGGGCCCTCACGATGGGCCACCAGCAGACGGTGGGTGCCGAGCGCCTGGAGTGCGGCCGCGGCGTCACCTGCTCGGGCGGCGTCCAGCAGCGCCCGACCGCTGGCCTCGACGTCGGCACGCAGACCGGCGACGTCCTGCGGTGACAGGCGGTCGTCGGCCGGCTCGACCCACGACCGGTGCTCGTCGCCCGAGCGCAAGAGCGCCAGGGTCGTGTCGGCGTCGCCCTGCCGGATCGCCTCGGCGAGCTCGGCCAGCGACGGGCCGTAGCGGTGCGCCTCGGTGAGGCGGACCACGCCGCCGGGCAGGGCCGCGACCAGGTCACCGAGCACCGCACCGGCCTCGACGCTGGCCAGCTGGTCGGGGTCGCCGACGAGCACCAGCCGCGCCGTCGGGCGCAGCGCCTCGACGAGCCGGGCCATCAGCGACAGCGACACCATCGACGACTCGTCGACGATGACGACGTCGTGCGGCAGGCAGCGCAGGCGGTCGTGCCGGAACCGGGTCGTCGTGCCGGGGCGCCAGCCGAGCAGACGGTGCACGGTCGTGGCGCGCAGGGTGCCGATGGCGTCGTCGAGCTGGGCGACCTCCGCGTTGACCGACTCCTGCAGCCGCGCGGCGGCCTTGCCGGTCGGTGCGGCCAGGGCGACGCGCAGCCCGGGTCCGGCGGCGGCCTGGAGCGCGGCGACCAGACGCGCGACCGTCGTCGTCTTGCCCGTGCCCGGGCCTCCGGTGAGGACCGTGAGGTACGACGTCGCGGCCGTGCGGAGGGCCTCGCGCTGGGCGTCGTCCGCAGCCGACGGGTAGAGGCGGTCGATCGCCGCCGAGAGCGCGGCTGGGTCCGCCGGCGCCGGGTGGGCGAGGCGCTCGTGCACCGCCGACCGGACCACCTGCTCGTCGCGCCAGTACCGATCGAGGTAGACGCGACCGTCGACCCAGCGCAGCGGACGGTCGGCGGGGCCGTCCGGTCCGTCGGCGACGAGCGGGCTGCGACGGATCGCGGCGTGCACCTCCGGCGTCTCGTCGAGGACCACGCAGACCGATCCGCCGCGCAGCGCCTGGACCGCGAGCGCGGCGGCCAGCAGCACGCGTTCGTCGTCCTCGCCACCGATTCCGCCGAGGTGCCGGGCGACATGGACGTCGGCCGCGCTCAGCCCCTCGACACCGGCGAGCAGACCGCTCACGCGCCACGGGACGTCCGCGGCGTACGGGTCGTCGAGGGTCGTCACGAGCCGGCCAGCAGGTCGGAGAGGGCGACGACGAGCGCGGCCGGGGGACGCCACGACACCACGCCGAACGGCACGCCGTCGACGGTCGGGGTGCTCGGACCCGCCATGCCGCGCAGGAACAGGTAGAGGCCGCCGCCCAGGTGCGAACCGGGGTCGTAGCCGGGGAGGCGCCAGCGCAGGTAGCGGTGCAGCGCCGCGGAGTAGAGGAGCAGCTGCAGCGGGTAGTGGGCGTCGATCATCGCCGCAAGGGTCGACGCCGGCCGGTAGTGCCACAGCGTCAGGGGTTCGTCGAACGTGCCCAGGCGGTTCGTCTTGTAGTCCACGACGAGGTAGCGGTGGCCGCCCGGTACGTCCGCCGGCACGCGCAGGACCGCATCGATCGAGCCGGTGAGGTAGCCGCGCAGCTGGGCGGCCGAGAGCTCGTCGAGGTGGTCGGCGTAGGGGGTGAACGGGTCGTCGGCGGGCAGGTGGGCACGCAGGAGGCCGGCGACGTCGCGGATGGTTCTGGCGGTTCGGCGGGAACCGGCGTCGCCTCCGGCGAGGGGGAGCTCGAAGTCGAGCTCGGCCAACCGGTCGCGAGGAGTGATCGCCGCCAGGGACAGGTCACCGGCAAGAGGACCGAGCGGGGTGTGGAGCGACGGGAGCAGGGCATCTGCGGTCGTCGCCGGGTCGGTCGTCAGCAGCGCACCCGCCTCCGCGCAGCGAGCCGCGAGCTCCGCGCCGAGGTCGGGAGCGCTCGTATCCAGGAGCTCCAGGACGCGGTGGGCGAACGTGCCGAACGCCGTCCCGGACGGCAGGTCGGCCATCGGGGACGACACGTCCCGGCCGAGACCGTCGGCGGGCTCCACAGCGGCCGGTGGGCCGGTCGCACCATCCGGCTCGTCCTGCACCCCGGGTACCTCCGGCTCGCTCCCGACGCGGCCGGTCTCGTGCGCCGCGGCCGTGAGCGCCGAGTAGGACGTCCGCCGCCACGCCACGTCCGGTCGACGGTCGAGCGTCGCCGCCTGAAGGTCCGTCGCGGGTGCCGTGGGCGGCGCCCAGGGGGCGAGGACCGACGCCGAGGTCACCACCTCGAGCTCGAGGGCGTCGTTCGTGAGCGCCCGCAGCACCTGCGTCGTCGCTGCGTCGGTCGTCGTCTTCACCAGCTCGGCCGGGTTCCCGGCGCTGTCACGGGCGCCGAGCAGGAGGCGCGTCAAGGCGCCGCGGACCGAGTTGGCCGAGGGCGCCCACCACGCGACGACCTGGCTGGTCGCGCGCGTGAGAGCGACGTAGGCGAGGCGCAGCCCTTCACCGTCGTCGGCGGCAGCACCGGCCGCGCGCGCCTCGTCGTACCCAGGACTGCCCTTGCCGCCCACGTGCAGCAGCCGGACGTCGTCGCGGTCGTAGCCGATGGTCGCCGGGCTGGGCGGCGAGTACTTGTCCCAGAGGAAGGGCACCAGCACGACGGGGAACTGCAGGCCCTTGCTCGCGTGCACGGTGATGACCTGCACGGCCGCGGTGTCGGTCTCCAGGCGGCGGCTGCGCTCCTCGGCGTAGTCCTGACCGGCCTCCTCGACCCGGGCACGCAGCCACTCGAGCAGCGCGGCCGCGCCGAGCCCGTCGTCCGTCGCGGCCGCGTGCAGCGCCTCGCCGACGTGCCGGACGTCCGTCAGGCGGCGCTCACCGTCGGGCAGCCGGACCAGCCGCTCCCGCAGACCGGCGGCGGCCGTCGCCTCCAGCAGGGACGCGACGCCGTGGTCGTCCAGCACGCGCGACCACGTGCGCAGCAGGTCGGCGAGCTCGTCGCGGCGCTCGTCGGACGCCTCCGCGAGCTCGTTCGCGGTCCAGCCGACGAACGGCGTCAGCGCCGCCGCGGACACGAACCCGCTCACGCCGGGACGCGCGAGCGCCGAGAGCAGGATCAGCCAGTCCCGGGCGGACGGTGTGCCGAAGACGCTGGACAACATCGAGATGACGGCCGGGACACCGACGGACACCAGCGAGCGCTGCACGGCGACGGCATCCCGGTTGACGCGCGTGAGCACCGCGATGTCGCCCGGCTGGACCGACCGCCAGCCGCCGTCCTCGTCGGCGATCTGCTCCTCGCTCAACGTGCGGAGCACCTGCGCGGCGACGTCCGCGTACACGAAGTCGCGCACCTTGCCGACGGGCGGGTTGGCCGCGCCGTCGGGAACCCCGAGCGCCGTCCGCGTGACCTGCCGCAGGCGCACCGCCGGCCCGCCCCGCAGCCGGCTGCCGGTCCGCGCGGGCTCGATCGGGTGGACGACGATGCGCGGGTCACCCAGCGCGGTGCCGGACAGGATCGGCGCCAGCCCGTCGAGCACCGCGGGGTCGGCGCGCCAGTTACGGTGCAGCGTCTGGGTGGAGGCGACGGCTCGGGCGCGCAGGTACGTGGCGACGTCCGCGCCGCGGAACCGGTAGACCGCCTGCTTCGGGTCGCCGATCAGGACGAGGGTGCGGTGACCGTGGAACGCCGTGCGCAGGATGTCCCACTGGACGGGGTCGGTGTCCTGGAACTCGTCGACCATGACGATGCGGTACCGGGAGCGGACGCGTTCCGCCGCGGCTTGCCCGGTCTCCGGGTCGGTCAGCGCGTCGCGCAGGAGCACCAGCAGGTCGTCGTAGTCGAGGACGCGCAGCGCGCGCTTGCGCCGCAGCAGCTCGCGGCGCGCGGCAGCGGCCAGCCCGTAGGAGTCGCGAGCCCGCTCGGAGGTGGCGTTCTCCGGCTCCAGGAGCGCTGCGGCGTCGCTGATCGCCTCGTGCGCGACCCGGCGCGCGTCCGGCACGGACAGCGTCGGGGAGTCGGTCGACGCGTACTTGCGCAGGTACAGGTCGTCGACGACCTCCGCCTCCAGCGACGCGATGTCCGGGACCAGCCGCGCGTCCGGCTCGACGTCGCCGAGCGTGCCCAGCGACGTGAGCATCTGCTGGCAGAAGCCGTGCGTCGTGGTGATCGTCGCCGCGTCGAACTCCGCCAGGGCGACCGCGAGGCGCTGGGCCCGGACGGCGCGATCCGTGCTCGCCAGCAGGGCGATGACCGGGTCGGTCGAGGGGGTCCCGTTCCGCAGCGCGGCCTCGACGACGACCAGGCGCTCGCGGACCCGTTCACGCAGCTCGGACGTGGCCAACCGGCCGAACGTCACGAGCATGAGCTCCGGAAGTCGCGCGACCCCCTCGGCGACGTACCGGGCGGTCAGCGAGGCGATCGTCGTCGTCTTGCCGGTGCCCGCGCTGGCCTCGAGCACGACGGTGCCCTGCGGCAGCGGCCCGCACACGTCGAACGGCTCGGTCATCCGACCTCCTCGTGCGCGATGAGGTCGGACCACAGGGCCATCGACAGGGCACCGAAGCGGGTGGACTCGGGTCCGGTGTGCCCCTCGACGATCAGGCGGTCGAACGTGACCGGGTCCCCGAACGCCAGCAGGTGGTAGTCGTCGACGGCCTCGAAGCCACCACGCCCGGCGGCGGCGTCGTCGGCGGTCCCGAGCTCCGCCCGTGCGCTGCCCAGCGCGTCGGACTCGTCGCCACCGCCCGTGCGCGGGTGCGCGTACGCCAGGCTCGTGGCCAGGGGCAGGGGGAGCGCGCCGCACATCGCCTCGTCGTAGATGCCGACCAGCCGCTGCAGGGTCGCGCGCGGCTCCGCTGGCGTCGTGAGCCGAGCGACCCGCGACGACCGGACCTGACCGCGGCCGATCGTCACCGCCTCGAACGTGCGCTCAGGGAACGCCGCGGCCAGCGCCAGCAGCTGCACCCAGGCGCGCAGCCGGTGCTTGGCGCCCAGCCGCGAGAACACCGTGCGGACCAGAACGTCACCGCGCACCCCGTTGATCGTGCCCGTCAGCACACGCCCGTCATCCAGCGGGATCGTGACGTCGACGCTCGTCGCGGGCTCCACCAGGTACCGCGCCGACGCAGCCAGCAACGGCTCCACCTGTCCGCGAACCTGCTGGAGCGTGGCGCCGCCGAGCGTGGCCGGCGGCATGTGACCGCGCCGCCGCTCGGCCGCGGCGGCATCGTCGAGGTCGATGCCGTCCAGCGCAGCCTGGAGCAGCCGGTCTCCGACCGCCCAGCGCTCCAGCCCGCCCAGCTCCAGCGGCAGGCGGTCGTCGAGCTGCGGCTCGTCGCCGGGGAGGGTCGCGCCGAGCCGCATCCGCACGAACGCACGGACCGGGTGCTCGAGCGTGGACGCGAGGTCCTCCAGGTCGAGCTCGTCGGTGTGCGGAGGTTCCAGCGGCGCGGACGTCTCCGGCGGGTCGTCGCGGCGCCTCGTGAGGGCCGCGGTCAGGTCGAGCACGTCGAAGCTGAACGGTCCGTCGCGACCGAGACGGCCCGGCTCGAAGTTGCGCTCGTCCACCGTCTGGAGCGGGTGGTGCACCACCTGGTCGCGCGCGGACCGGCCCCCCGGGAACGTGGCAGCGGCGTCGATCGCGTCGAGCAGCTCGCCCACCGGGACCGCGGGCGGTCGCGCCGCACCCGTGCGCTCGTCGGCACCGGAGTAGACGACGACCAGGTTCTCTTGCGCGCTGGTCACCGCGTCGAGGAACAGCTGCCGGTCCTCCTGGCGGGCGTCGCGCTCGCCGACCAGCGGGTCGCGCGCGAGGATGTCGTCCCCGTCGCGCCCCGACCCTCTCGGGAACGCTCCGTCGTCCATGCCGAGCAGCGCGACGACCCGGTGCGGCACCGCTCGCATCGGCGCGAGCGAGCACACCGTGAGCGCGCCGGTCCGGAAGTTGGCCCGGGTCGGCCGTCCGGCCAGGTGCGGTTCGAGGAGCGCGACGACGTCGGCCAGGCGGAGCGTCGCGCTGGTCGCGTTTCGCACCGCGTCGATGGCCCGGGCGGCCTCGGCCTGCTGCCAGCGGTCTGCGGGTGCGACGTCGGTGAGCAGCCGCACGGCGCGGTCGAGCGACGCGAACCACTCGGCCGCCGGTCGCGCTCCGTCCAGCTCGCTGAGCGTGGCGGTCAGCCGGTCGACGAACTCCGCGAGCCGTCCCACGAGGTCCACGTCGCTGGACCCGACGTCGTCGACCGGCAGGACGGTCCCGACGAACCTCTGGTCCTCCTCGGCCATCGCCACCCCGAGCAGCAGCCGGTCCAGCGCGGTCGACCACGTCCCCTGCCGGAGCGCACCCATCCCGTAGCGCTCGCGCCGCGAGACGTCCTCGCCCCAGCGCACCCCCGACTCCAGCGCCCATGCCCGCACCCGGTCGAGCTCCTCGTCGTCGAACCCGAACCGTCGGCGGACCGGCGCCTGACCCGCGAGGTCGACCACCGCCGACGCCCCGACGCGCGACTCGGCGAGCTCCAGGAGGGTCGCGACGACGGCGAGCACCGGGTTGGCGCTCCGCGGTGCCCGGTCGGCGATGCGGACCCGCAGCGTGCGGCCCGGATGCTCTGGGGCTCCCTCGTCGATGCCCGCCGTCGGACCGAACGCTGCCTCGACCAGCGGGGCGAACGCCTCGACGTCCGGGCACATCACGATGATGTCCCGCGGCTCCAGCGTGTCGTCGTCCGCGAGCAGGCCGACGACGACCTCGCGGAGCACCTCGACCTGGCGCGAGCGGCCGTGGCACGCATGGACCTGGACCGACCGGTCCGCTGTCGTCGCGTCCAGCCGCGGCCCGTCCGTGCGGTCCTGCGAGATCCGCTCCTGCAGCGCGCCGAGCACCGTGCGACCTCGTCGTGGCGATCCCAGGACAGCGACGTCTGGTCCGAGCCCGAGGACGCGCGTGGCCAGCTCCGTCGCATCGCCCGCCATCGACGCGAGCAAGGGGTGCGTCGCGGGTGTCGTCGCCTCGGACCTGCGCGCGGGACCGCTCGGGCTCAGTCCGTGCCACAGCGCGAGCGACGGCTGCGGGAGCCACAGGTGAACCTCACGATGCTCGGCGAGCGCGTCGAGCACCTGCAGGTGGCCAGCCGGGAGCGCCGTGGCGCCGAAGACCGACAGGCGTGGGGGCAGGTCCACGCTCGACGGGTCCTCCCGCAGCCGCGCCACCGCACCCTCGAGCCGCTCCGCCGGCGACGGCACGCCGGCCGCGTCCCGAACCTCCCGCCACAGCTGCGGCTGCCAGCGCAGATCGCCCGGGAGGGGCTCGCCGACCCCGTCCTCGTCGTCCCCGCGCGCCCAGGCCCGGACCATCTGCGGGCGCTGCACGTCGTACGCGCCGAACAGCCGGGCAACCCGCTGGGCCAGCCGGAACCGCCGCCCGCGGCGGACCTCGTCCTCGTTGTCGCCGAGGTAGCGGCTCACCGTCCGCAGCCAGTCCGCGCCGTGGTGCGCGTCGATCGCCGCCAGCACGTGCCATGCGAGCTGCTCGGAGCCCCACGGGTCCTCGTCACTGGTGGTCGACAGTGCGTCACCGATCAGCCGGTGCGGCGACGGGAACTGCACGTTCGCGCAGATGCCGTCTGTCCCGTCTCCAGTGCCCAGCCGGTGGGAGAGTCGCTGCGCCACCCAGCGCTCGACACCGCGCGTCGGGACCGCGACGACATCGGGCGTGAACGGGTCCGCAGGGGTTGCCGCCAGGACGTCCGCCAACGCGTCCACCAGCGCATCCGTGCGCTCCGCGACGTGGACGCGCAGCCCCGACGGGGTCGACGACGACGCGGTCTGGGTCACGTTCGGCACTCTAGCGACGGGGTCCGGAGTGGTGACGAGTTCATCAACAGGCCCGGCCTCGGTTCGTCGCAGGGATGCCCGACTCGTTGGCGGTCCCGGGACGCGCGGACGCGGTTGTCCACAGACGTCGTCGAGCTCGACCCGATGGCGTCCGGTTTCGGTAGGTTTCCCCGCATGCACGCAGGGGAGCTCGCCAGCACAGCGCTGTCCATCGCACGCGCCGCCATCAGCGTCGTGGTCGTGGCGCTCGCTCTGTCCGCGTGTACGGGCGCGCCGCCGGGTCCTCAAGCGCCGACCGAAATCACCGCATCAGCGCCCACCGCTACGCCATCACAGAGCCCGACGCCGACCGTGGATCTGACCGTGCCGCCGGTACAGCCGAGAGCGATGGACACCCCGAGCGCTGATGGGGCCGCCGCGGCGGCGGCGTACTTCACGAAGCTCTACGCGTACGCCTACGCCACAGGGGACCTCACAACGTGGAATGGGATGTCGGAGCCGACATGCACGTTCTGCTCCAGCGTGACGGCCGGCGTGAACGCGATGCTTTCGGCCGGAGAGTCCGACAGCAGCGCAGAGATCGTTGTGACGAACGTTTCTGCACTCGAGATCACCCCGAGCGCGTTCTACTCCGCAGAACTGCAGATGAGTCAGGGACCGTCGCAGCGATACGACAGCGCGGGGCAAGTCATCTCGCGGGGCGAGGGCCAGAGCTGGGATCTCGTCTTCGCGCTTGCATGGCGCGACGGGTGGTTCGTGCGCGAGATCGATTCCGAGCCGACGCAGACTGCAACGCCGTGATCGCCACGGTCACGCTCGCGTTCGCGCTCATGCTCGGTCCCGAGCCGCCACCTGCCGCTCCGGTGAACAGTTCTTGGGGCAACGCCGTCAAGGCCAAGGCGGCCGGCTCGGCTGTGCTTCTCAACCTCGGACACTCCGAGTCTCAGGCGATTGCAGGTATGGCGGTTCCTGCCGCGGAAAGGCTTGTCGAGTACCAGCGTGCTGCGATGTGCAACACGTCGTCTGCCATGACGACCACACCGCTGAATGGCGCCTGCCCCGCGGCGGAGGGCGACGCCGGAGTCAACGACTGTGGCGGCGATACGCCGCTTCTCCCAATGTGGGCCCGCGACAGACCGAACGTCGCGAGCCAGACCTGGTCTGCCTGGTACCAGGTCGACGCCGGTGGCTGTCCTGCTGACATCCTGCCCGTCCTCACGGTCGAGGACTTTCGCCGGCTGCCGCTTGCACCGCCGGTGCTCAACCTGCAGCCCGACCGCGGGTGGGTGCTGGTCAACAAGGAGACGATCGTCTCGACGGAACGGACCGAGCAGACGTTCCGGACCGAGCTGCTCGGGCACGGCATCGACGTCATCGCGACACCCGACACGTTCACCTACGACTTCGGCGACGACACCGATGCGCTGGTCACCCGAAGCGCAGGCCACCCGTGGCCGGATCACGACACGTTCCACTTCTACGAGGAGCTCGGGACGGTGCAGATCACGTTGACCACGACGTGGAAGGGCCAGTACCGGGTCGACGGCACGACCCAGTGGCGGGACGTTGTCGGCACCGCGGAGACCACGGTCACCAGTGCACCGTTCACCGTCGAGGAACGTCGTTCCCGGCTCGTGTCGAGTCTCTGCACCGACATCCCGAAGCCCGACGACTGCGACTGATGACGTGCTGGATGCCGATGCGATGACTCGACGGAGCGATGCCGCGCTGGAGGAGCTCGAGGCGCTCGCGTCGGGCGACGACTCGGGACCGGTAGCGGTGGATGCCGGGCGACGCGTGCTTGATGCCTCGTCGGACGAGTGGTGACCGACGCGGGAGGGCGCTGGTGGGCCCGTTGAGGACCTACGACCGCGGTTCGGGGCGCCTCTGGTCGGTGGTCACGTCGGGGTCGATGCGGTCGGCGGTGCTGAGGCGCTCGTCCAGCTCGGAGCGGGCGCCGCTCGCCTCGGTGCCGCGGGCGCGGGCCTCGTTCGCCAGGGCGGCGGCGTCGGCGGCGCGGGCGTCGGCCTCGGCCTGGGCCAGGCGTGCCTGGGCGTCGAGCCGGGCGGCTTCGGCCTCTCGGCGCTGGACCTCGACCTGGTCGGCGGCGGCCTTCTCGCGGATCTCCTGTGCCCGCGCGCGTTCGGCGTCGACGCGGTGCGATCCGCGACGCCGGCTCATGGCGACGGCCGCGATGATCAGCAGGACGACGACCACGATGGCGACGATGATCCAGACGGTCTGCGTGTCCATGGCACTTCCTCCTCGGAGCTCGACCCCCCGGCTCTGATTGGACTGCCGTCCTGGAGGGCCCGCAACCGGGAGCGTGCCTACGGAGCTGCGTGGCAGTGACGGAGGATCTCGTCGACGACCCGCTCGACGGGTGCGGTGGAGTCGATGGCGATGCCGTCCGTCGGCACGTCGGTCTTCGTCTGGTGCCAGTGCACGATGCGCTCGCGCTCGGTGGGCACCCCGCCGCCCCACTCCTCGTCGGGGCGTGCGTCGAGCCGTCGGTGGAGCGTGTCGAGGTCGACCTCGAGGACGAAGACGCGGTCGAACAGGTCGATGAAGGTGGGGTAGTTCCGTGACCCGCCGCAGAAGAAGGTGGCGTCGTGGTTGTGGTCGGCGACCAGGGCTCGGACCGTGACGACGTCCCAGAGGTGGTTCTCGTGACCGTCGGCCTCGGTGGGTTCACCGGTTGCGGGGTCGCCTCGGTAGGCGAGGACCCGGTCGCCGTGGACGACGTGGTGGCCGCGGCGTTCGAGCTCCTCGGCGACGGTGGTCTTGCCGGTGCCGGAGAGGCCTTCGATCAGGTAGTTGCGTCTGCCCATCTGCGGGAACGTCCCCTCGTCAGTCGAGTGCTGACTGCGGGTCTACCACGCTCCGGGTCGAGCGTTCGCGGGGATTTGTCAGCGGTAGAGCGGTCGCGGGCTCGTCGTGAGCGGGTCTAGCTTCTCTGCCGTCCAGCGCAGGGTGGCGGCGACGTGCGGGCGGAGGGTGCCACGGCGTCGTCGTCGCGGTGCCTCGTCGGGGATGGCCGGCGCCCCGGGTAACGCCGAGTGCTGCAGGTTCCAGGTGGCCCTCGCTCCGATGACTGCCAGTCCCTCGATCATGATGACCTCCGCTACCAGTGAAACCGCGTATACCGGTAGCGTACCGCTGCGCTACCATCAAAACAACGTATGGAGGAAGCGGAGGAGATCATGCAGGAGGTGCCGGAGCTCGTCGGCGGGGCGCTGTGCCTCGACGTGGCCAACTCGGTGGACGGCCGGGTCCTCGACGTGCCGCTGGACTACCTGACGACGTACTCCGACCTGGTCGACTGGGCGTCGCGCGCTGGCGGCCTGTCGGCCGCGGAGTCGACGGCGTTGCTCGCCCGTGCGGACGCGGACCCGGGAGGGGCGAGCGAGGAGCTGGACCGCGCTCGGGCGCTGCGGGAGTCGGTGTTCGAGCTGTTCTACGGTCTGGCCACGGCAGGGGTCGCCGACCCCGAGCGCCTCGCGGCGGTGCAGAGGGAGTACACCGACGCGCTCGGGCACGGCCGTCTCGAGCCGGGCGACGACGGTCTGCGCTGGTCGTGGGAGACCGAGCTCGCGCTCCCGCGGTGGTTGGTCGCGCAGTCGGCGATCGACCTGGCGACGGGTGGATCGCTGCGACGGGTCAAGGCGTGCGCGTCGCAGGACGGCTGCCAATACCTCTTCGTCGACACGTCGAAGAACGGCAGCCGGCGGTGGTGCAGCATGACCGACTGCGGCAACCAGGCGAAGTCGCGGCGTCTCACCGCGCGGCGGCGCGCGGATCGCAGCGGAGGTCGATGAGCCGGTCAGTCGCGTGAGAGCAGCAACGCCTCACCCTGCCCGCCCCCGCCGCACAGGGCGACGGCCGCGCGACCGTGCCCCAGCCGCGCCAGCGCGGTCGCGGCGTGCCCCGCGAGCCGCGCCCCGGACGCCCCGATCGGGTGCCCGAGCGCGATCGCGCCGCCGTGGATGTTGGTCTGCTCGAGCGGGTACGCCAGGTCGCTCAAGGACTGCACGACGACCGAGCCGAACGCCTCGTTGATCTCCAGGAGGTCGACGCTCGACAGGTCCCACCCGCTCCGGGCGAGCGCGGCGGAGATCGCGGCGGACGGCTGCGAGTGCAACGAGTTGTCCGGACCGGCGACCTGGCCGGAGGCGCCGACGGTCGCCAGCCAGGTCAGTCCGCGCTCCTCGGCGACGTCCCGGGCCGCCACGACGACGGCCGCGGCCCCGTCGGTCAGGGGAGAGGCGTTGCCCGCGGTGATGGTCCCGTCGGCCGAGAACGCCGGCCGGAGCGACGCCAGCGACTCGACCGTCGTCTCGGGCCGGATCCCCTCGTCCAGGGAGACGACCACCGGTGCACCTCGGCGCTGCGGCACCTCCACCGGGACGATCTCCTCGGCGAACACACCCGACTGCACGGCCGCGGCCGCGCGCCGGTGGCTCTCGGCGGCGACGAGGTCCTGGGCGTCCCGGTCGATGGAGAGGGCCTTGTTGCCGCGTTCCGTCGACGAGCCCATCGACTCGCGGTCGAACGCGTCGGTGAGCCCGTCGAAGGCCAGGGAGTCGACGGCCTGGATGTCGCCGTAGGTCCACCCGCGACGCGAGCCGGGCAGGAGGTGCGGCGCCTGGCTCATCGACTCCTGGCCGCCGGCGACCACCACGGACGCCTCGCCGAGCCGGATCATGCGGGCGGCGTCGATGATCGCCGTCAGCCCGCTGAGGCAGACCTTGTTGATCGTCGTGGCGGGCACCGTCCACGGGATCCCGGCCGCCACGGCGGCCTGGCGAGCGGGGTTCTGCCCGGCGCCGGCCTGTACGACCTGGCCCATGAGCACCTGGTCGACGTCGGACGGGTCGACGCCCGCGCGGGCCAGCGCTCCGCTGATGGCGGCGGCGCCGAGCGAGGCCGCGGACAGGGACGACAGGCCGCCGTTGAGGCGCGCCATCGGCGTCCGGGCGAAGGAGAGGATCACGACCTCGCGGTCAGCGTTCATGACAGCACCATCTCTCGCACGTCGTCGGCGATCGTCAGAGGGACGAGGGAGGTGGCCTCGACGACGTCCTGCACGGACACGCCGGGGGCGCACTCCCGGAGCACCAACCCGTCGGGCAGCACGTCGATCACGGCCAGGTCGGTGATGATCCGGTCCACCACGCCGACCCCGGTGAGCGGGAGGGTGCACGCGGGCAGGATCTTGGCGGACCCGTCGCGCGCGACGTGCTCCATCAGCACGACGATCCGACGAGCGCCGTGGACGAGGTCCATCGCCCCGCCCATGCCCTTGACCATCTTCCCGGGGATCATCCAGTTGGCGATGTCGCCGGAGGAGGACACCTGCATGGCGCCGAGGATCGCGACGTCGACCTTGCCGCCGCGGATCATCGAGAAGCTCACGGCGGAGTCGAAGTACGACGCGCCCGGCGCGATCGTGATCGTCTCCTTGCCGGCGTTGATGAGGTCGGGGTCGACGGCGGCCTCGGACGGGTAGGGACCGACGCCGAGCACCCCGTTCTCCGACTGCAGGACCACCTCGACGCCGGGCGGGACGAAGCCGGGCACCAGCGTCGGCAGGCCGATCCCCAGGTTCACGTACGACCCGTCGGACAGCTCGAGCGCCGCCCGTGCGGCCATCTGCTCCCGCGTGAGGCTCATGAGACCGTCCTCCGTTCGATGCGCTTGTCGGTGGCCTCGTCGGGTGAAAGCGCGACGACCCGGTCCACGAAGATGCCCGGCAGATGGATGGCATCGGGGTCCAGCGAGCCGACCGGCACCAGCTCCTCGACCTCCGCGATCGTCACCGCGCCGGCGGCCGCGCACAGCGGGTTGAAGTTGCGCGCCGACGCGTGGAACACGAGGTTCCCGTGCCGGTCGCCGCGGGCTGCGCGGACCAGCGCGTAGTCGGCGGTGATCGCCTCCTCGCGGACGAACTCGTGGGCCACGCCCCGCACGGTGAACGTCTCGACGGGCTTGGGGGGCGAGGAGACGAGGACCGAACCGTCGGGGGAGTACCGCCACGGCAGGCCCCCGGAGGCGACCAGCGTCCCCACCCCGGTACGCGTGTAGAAGGCGGCGATGCCGCTCCCACCTGCACGAAGACGCTCGGCGAGGGTCCCTTGCGGGGTCAGCTCCACCTCGAGCTCCCCGGCGAGGTACTGCCGCGCGAACTCCTTGTTCTCGCCCACGTAGGAGGCGACGATGCGCCGGATGCGACCGGCCTGCAGCAGCAGCCCGAGCCCCCAGTCGTCCACGCCGCAGTTGTTGCTCACGACCTCAAGGTCCTGGACGCCGGACTCGAGCAGAGCGTGGATCAGCACGCTCGGGATACCGCACAAGCCGAACCCACCGACCGCGAGGGTCGCCCCGTCGGGGATCTCGGCTACCGCCTCGACGGCGGACTGGACGACCTTGTCCATTCTTGCCTCCTGTCGACGACGACATTGTGTGCAGCCGTGTCGGCACTCGCGCTAGTCCAACATGTGGACCTACTCTGACGGGACATCAGGCAATGGGGCCTAGCTTCACAAGAGCGACGGTTCCGCCACCAGACGGAGCGAAACATGTTGCGTGCAGATGTGTCACCCGGCCGTGCCCTGCCCACCCACCAGCAGGCGGAAGCGCTGCAGCTGGTGACCCCCGACGGCGTCCGTCGGGACGATCCCGTGCACGACCCCTGGATCGCCGACGTCGACGACGAGCTGCTGCTGCACCTGTACGAGGACATGGTCGTCGTGCGGAGGTTCGACACCGAGGCCGTCGCGCTGCAGCGGCAGGGACAGCTCGGGCTGTGGCCCCCGCTGCTGGGCCAGGAGGCCGCGCAGATCGGCTCCGCCCGGGCGCTGCGCAGCGACGACTTCGTGTTCAGCAGCTACCGCGAGAACGGTGTGGCGTACTGCCGCGGCGCGCAGCCGACCGACCTGATGCGGGTGTGGCGGGGGACCGCGCTGTCGGGCTGGGACCCGCGCACGATCGGCATGGCGACGCCGCAGGTGATGATCGGCTCGCAGACGCTGCACGCCACCGGGTACGCGCTCGGCTGCGTCAAGGACGGCGTCGACTCCGTCGCCGTCGCGTACTTCGGCGACGGTGCCACCAGCAAGGGCGACGTGCACGAGGCGATGGTGTTCGCCGCGACGTTCGCGGCCCCGGTGATCTTTTTCTGCCAGAACAACCAGTGGGCCATCTCCGAGCCGGTGGGGCTGCAGGCCCAGCGGCCGATCGCGGACCGGGCGGCCGGGTACGGCATCCCCGGCATCCGCGTGGACGGCAACGACGTGCTCGCCGTGCTGGCCGCGACGCGGGAGTCGCTCGACCGGGCGCGACGGGGCGACGGCCCCACGTTCATCGAGGCCGTCACGTACCGGATGGGCCCGCACACGACCTCCGACGACCCGACCCGGTACGTCGACCCGTCGGACAAGGAGCAGTGGGCCGCGAAGGACCCGATCGCGCGGGTCGAACGGCTGCTGCGGGCCACGGGTGCGCTGACCGACGAGCGTGCCGCCGCGATCACGGCGAAGGCCGACGCGTTCGCCACCCAGATGCGGGAGGGCTGCTACGGCCTGCCCACCCCCGAGCCGCTGAGCGTCTTCGACGACGTCTTCGTCGAGCCGACACCCGAGCTCGAACGGCAGCGGAGCCAGTACGCCGCGTACCTCGCGATGTTCGACGAGGAGGCGTGATGGCCACGATGACGCTGGCCGCGGCGCTCAACAGCGGCCTTCGGCACGCGCTCGACGACGACCCCACGGTGGTGCTGCTCGGCGAGGACATCGGGACGCTCGGCGGGGTGTTCCGGGTGACCGACGGGCTCCAGCGTGACTTCGGCGTCGACCGCGTCATGGACACGCCGCTGGCCGAGGCCGGGATCATGGGCGTCGCCGTCGGGCTGGCGTACCGGGGGTACCGCCCGGTCGTCGAGATCCAGTTCGACGGGTTCGTGTACCCCGCGGTCGACCAGCTGATCACCCAGGTGGCGCGGGTGCACTACCGGACCCGGGGCGCGGTGCGGATGCCGATCACCGTCCGCATCCCCTACGGCGGCGGCATCGGGGCGGTCGAGCACCACTCCGAGTCGCCCGAGGCCTACTTCGCGCACACGCCCGGACTGCGCGTGGTCACGTGCGCCAGCCCGCAGGACGCCCACACGATGATCCGGCAGGCGATCGCGTGCGACGACCCCGTGGTGTTCTTCGAGCCGAAGCGGCGGTACTGGGTCAAGGGCGAGGTCGACGAGTCGATGCACGACGCGCCCCTGCTCGACCGCGCCCGCGTCGTCGTCGAGGGCACCGACGTCACGCTCGCGACGTACGGACCGCTCGTCATCACCGCGCGCGACGCCGCGATCGCCGCGCAGGACGACGGGCTGTCGATCGAGGTGGTGGACCTGCGGTCGCTGTCGCCCGTGGACCTCGACACCCTCGAGCTGTCGGTGCGCAAGACCGGGCGGCTCGTGGTGACGCACGAGGCGCAGGCCAGCGGCGGCCTGGGCGCGGAGATCGTCGCCGGCATCACCGACCGCTGCTTCGACGTCCTCAAGGCCGCGCCCGCTCGGGTGACCGGCTTCGACACCCCGTACCCGGCGGCGAAGGTCGAGGAGCACTTCCTGCCCAACCTCGACCGCATGCTCGACGCCGTCGACCGCGTGATGGGCAGACAGCACTCCCTGACCGGATGGAGGGCGTCATGACGACGATCAGGACCGTCACGCTGCCGGACCTCGGCGAGGGGCTGACCGAGTCCGACCTGGTGGAGTGGGTCGTGGCGGTCGGCGACACCGTCGAGCTCAACCAGGTCGTCGCCGAGGTGGAGACCGCCAAGGCGCTGGTGCAGCTGCCGTCGCCCTATGCGGGCGTCGTGGCCGAGCTGCTCGTCGAGCCGGGGGTGACCGTGCCCGTCGGGACGGCGCTCCTGACGATCGCGGTGGAGGAGCCGGCGACGGCCGACGGCGCCGCTGTGCCACCGGCCGTTCCGGCGCCCGCCGCCACCGACGCCGAGGACGCCGTGCCCGAGGCCGAGGGGGTCGCCCCCGCGGCGAGCGCCGCGCCCGAGCGGACCGCGGTGCTCGTCGGGTACGGGCCGCTGGTCGAGGGGTCGGCGCGACCGAGGCGCCGGTCGAAGTCGGAGGAGTGGGCTGCGGCGCACGCGGTCGCCGACGACGTCGGGCTCGCGCTCGCGGGCGGCCGGATCGGGCCGAGGGTGCTGCCGCCGGTCCGCAAGCTGGCCCACGACCTGGGCGTCGACCTCAACAAGATGGTCGGCTCCGGCAAGGACGGGATGATCACGCGCGAGGACGTGCTGCGCGCGGTGTCGGGCGTGGACGTCTCGCCGTCCGCCCGGCGGCCCGACGCCCTGTCCGCCGCGCACCGGCCCGGTCTGGCGAGGCCGCGCACGGACGTCCCGGCGCCCGCCCGCCCGGAGACCGCGGCGCGCGAGCACCGGACTCCGGTCGCCGGTGTGCGCAAGCAGACGGCCGCCGCGATGGTGGCCAGCGCGTTCACGGCGCCGCACGCGTCGACGTCGCTGACCGTGGACGTCACGCCGACGCTCGAGCTGCTGGAGGCGTTCCGGGCGGACCGCGCGCTGCAGGGTCACCGGATCTCGATCCTCACGCTCGTCGCCAAGGCGGTGACGATCGCGGTCGGCGGCAACCCGTCGGTCAACGCGCACTGGGACGAGGCCGCGGGGGAGATCGTCCAGTTCGGCTACGTGAACCTCGGGATCGCCGCGGCCACCCCGCGCGGCCTGCTGGTGCCGAGCATCAAGGACGCCGACCGGCTGCGGCTGCCGGATCTGGCCGACGCGATCGGGCACCTCACGGAGGACGCCAGGGCGGGCACGACGAGCCCGGCGGACCTCGCGGGCGGGACGATCACGATCACCAACATCGGGGTGTTCGGCGTCGACACCGGCACGCCGATCCTGGTGCCCGGGCAGGCGGCGATCCTGGCGATGGGGGCGATCCGGCGGCGGCCGTGGGAGTTCCAGGGCGAGATCGCGCTCCGCAGCGTGATGACGCTGAGCGTGTCGTTCGACCATCGGCTGGTGGACGGCGCGGAGGCCGCGCGGTTCCTGTCCGACGTCGGCACGATCCTGGCGCGACCGGGCATGGTCCTCGGCATGGTCTGACGAGTCGACGCCGAGCTCGCCGGTCCCGCCGACCTCGTCACCTGGCGCCGAGCTCGTCCGTTCGCACCGAACTCGTCCGTTGCAACCGACGAGCTCGGCGCAGAGTGACGAGTTCGGCACCGGGTGGCGAGCTCCGCGTCAGTGTCGCGCGGGGGCCAGGGGAGCGACTGGCGTCAGCGTCGTGCGCCGTCGGCGCACCGGGTACGGGACCGGGTGCACGACGACCCAGGCAGCGCCCGCGCAGATCAGCTCCTTGTACCGGGCCATGAGCCGTCCGCCGGGCGCGAAGGACCGGGCGCGGTCGTCGGGGGTGACGAACTGGATGAGCGCGTCGCGTCGGCCCAGGCTGATGCACTGGTGCACGTAGCTGAGCGGGGTGTGGGGAAGCTTCCCGCCGGTGAGGCGCGCGACGATCGAGTCCGCGGCCTGCCAGGACATCGGAACGCCCGACGCACACGACATGCGCATCGGCGTGCCCACCGTGGTGTGGGCGAAGGCGGCGTCGCCGACCGCGTAGACGTCGGGGTGGGACACCGAGCGCATCGTCCCGTCGACCACGATCTGCCCGCGGTCGGTGACGTCCAGGGTCGAGGCGGCGGCGATCGGGTGGGCGGCGAAGCCCGCGGCCCAGACCGTCACGTCCGCCGGGACGGTGGCGCCGTCGGCGGTCGTCACCGACGCGGCGTCGACGCGCGTGACGGGGGAGTGCTCGTGGACGGTGACCCCGAGCCGGTCGAACGTGCCGCGCAGGTGGCGACGACCCGACGGCGAGAGCCAGTCGCCGAACGCCCCGTGCACCGCGACCGCGACGTCGAGGTGCTCGAACGACTCGGCGATCTCGCTGGCGGCCTCGATGCCGGTCAGGCCACCGCCGACGACCACGACGCGTCCGCCGGGCGCGAGCGCAGCCAGCCGGTCCCGCAGCCGAAGGGCGCCTGGTCGGCTCGCGACCTCGTGGGCGTGCTCGAAGACGCCCGGGACGCCGTGGTCGTCGCGCGCGCTGCCCAGCGCGTACACGAGCGTGTCGTACGCGAGGTCGGCGCCGTCGTCGAGCGTCACGCTCCGGCCGTCCGCGTCGACCGAGACGACGCGCGCGACCCGCAGGGTCACGCCCGAGCCGGCCAGCAGGTCCTGCAGCGGGCGGTCGCGCACGATCTGGCCGGTGGCGACCTGGTGCAGACGCACGCGCTCGACGAAGTCGGGCTCGGCGTTGACCAGGGTGATCTCGACGTCGTCGCCGTGCAGGCGACGGGCCAGGCGCCCGGCGGCAGAGGTTCCGGCGTAGCCGGCTCCGAGGATGACGATGCGGTGCACCATGTCGCTCAGCTCCTTGGTTCGGGGGTTGGTGCCCCCTGAACTGAGCGTCGACCCGATCCCTGACACCGTCGGGCTGTGATCCGGGTCACCAGCCGGTGAGCAGCGGCTCGCCGTGGTCCGACGCGGCCCACCGACGCGACGCCCGCTCGAGCTTGTCGGGGTTGGCCTGGCTCAGCACCGCGGTGATCCCGTCCCGGGTCAGCTCCAGCGTCATGATGCCGACCACCCGGTCGCCGACGGCCACGACCACGGCGGGGCTGCCGTTGGCGGTCCCCGCGTAGGCGTCGGGCGAGCCGCCGATGATCCGGCGCTTCGCCTCGTTCGGTCGCAGGACCCCCCGCAGCATCTGCGCGACCGCCTGGGCGCCGACCACGACCTTGGCCCGTGCGGGCACCTTGCCGCCGCCGTCGCCCGCGCCCATCGCGTCGTCGGTCAGCAGCCGCACGAGCGGCTCGGTCTGCCCGCTCATGGCGGCCGCGAGGAACTCCTCGACCACGCGCCGGGCGGTCGCGCGGTCCACCTCGGTACGGACGCGCTCGCGGGCGAGGTGCTCCTTGGCGCGGTGCAGCACCTGCTGGCTGGCCGCCTCGGTGAGGTCGAGCAGCTCGGCGATCTCCGCGTGGGTGTGCGCGAACGCCTCGCGCAGCACGTAGACGGCTCGTTCGGTCGGGGTGAGGCGTTCCATGAGGAGCAGCACGGCGGTCGACACCGACTCGCGCTGCTCGACGGTCTCCGCGGGACCCAGCATCGGGTCGCCGTCGAGCAGCGGCTCCGGCAGCCACTGGCCGACGTAGACCTCGCGCCGCGCCCGCGCGGACTGCAGCTGCGTCAGGCAGAGGTTGGTCAGCACGCGGGTCAACCACGCGGCCGGCACGCGGACCTGGGTGCGGTCGGCGGCCTCCCACCGCAGGAACGTCTCCTGGACGAGGTCCTCGGCCTCCGCGGCCGAGCCCAGCAGGCGGTAGGCGATGGCGCCGAGACGCTGCCGGAGCCCCTCGAACACCTCGACGTCGTCCGGCGGGATCTCGTCGTCCACGCTCCGCACGCTCACGCGCCCGACCTTACGACGGCGCCCCGGCCAGGACGTGCGGACCGAGCCAGCCGAGCCTCAGCGGTCCCTCAGGGAGGTCGCCCGTGGGTGCAACGCGGCGAGCGCCATCTCCTCCAGCAGGGCCCGGGTCCGGGCGGAGGTCAGCGACCGGGCGCTGTGCGGGGTCGAGTTGAGCAGACCGAACGTCGCCTGGGCGCGCAGGCGGAGCTCGGCGCGGTCCGTGGCCGGGCTGAGCCGGGCGAGGACGTCGACCCACAGGTCGACGTACCGACGCTGCAGGTCCCGGACGGACTGGCGGTCCTGCGGCGAGAGGGCAGCGAGGTCGCGGTCCTGCACGCGGATGACGTCCGGGTCGCGCAGGGCGAAGTCGACGTGGAACCGCACGAGCGCCGCGAGGGCCGACGAGTCGTCGTCGGCGGTGGACACCACGGCCCGCCCGCCCGCGAGCAGCCCTTCGCTGACGCCGACGAGCAGTGCGGCGAGCACCGCCTGCTTGCTGGGGAAGTGGCGGTAGACCGCCGGGCCGCTGACGCCGACCGACGACCCCAGGTCCTCGATCGAGACGCCGTCGAAGCCGCGGCTGGCGAAGAGCTGCGCGGCCGACGACAGCAGCGCGTCGCGGCGCTCGGCCTTGGCGCGTCCCCGGGCGGTCGGCAGAGCCTCGAGCTGCTCGGACATCGGCGCGGCCTCCCGTCGTGGACAAGTGCGTGATCGCAGACTAGCCTGAATTCAGTTAACGACCGTTAACTCAGATCGTCTCTCCCACCACCCCCGCGGAGACAGCGTCGATGGAGATGCTCAGCACGGCAGCCGACCCTGCCGGGACCCCGTTCACCGCGAACGACGCGTCCCAGCGCGCGCTCGTCGCGGAGCTGAAGGACCGGCTCCGCACCGCCGCGCAGGGAGGCCCGCAGCGGTCGCGCGACCGGCACGTGGCCCGCGGCAAGCTGCTCCCGCGCGAGCGGATCGACGTGCTGCTGGACGACGGCAGCCCGTTCCTCGAGGTCTCCCCGCTGGCCGCCGACGGGCTGTACGACGGCGAGGCCCCGGGCGCCGGCGTGATCGCGGGGATCGGGCTCGTGCACGGCCGGCACGTCATGGTGCTGTCCAACGACGCGACCGTGAAGGGCGGCACGTACTACCCGCTCACGGTCAAGAAGCACCTGCGGGCCCAGGAGATCGCCCTGGAGAACCGGCTGCCGTGCATCTACCTCGTCGACTCCGGCGGCGCGTTCCTGCCCAAGCAGGACGAGGTGTTCCCGGACCGCGACCACTTCGGCCGGATCTTCTTCAACCAGGCCCGGATGTCCGCCGAGGGCATCCCGCAGGTCGCGTGCGTGATGGGCTCGTGCACCGCGGGTGGCGCCTACGTCCCGGCGATGAGCGACGAGACCGTCATCGTGCGCGGGCAGGGCACGATCTTCCTGGCGGGGCCGCCGCTGGTGAGGGCCGCGACCGGCGAGGTGGTGACCGCGGAGGACCTCGGCGGTGGCGAGCTGCACTCCCGGACCTCGGGCGTGACCGACCACCTGGCGGAGAACGACGCGCACGCGCTGCAGATCGTGCGGGACATCGTCGCGACCCTGCCCGTGCCGACCGCGACGGCGTGGGAGATCCACGAGAGCCGGCCGCCGAAGGTCGACGAGGGTCAGCTCTACGGGGTGGTCCCCACCGACCTGCAGACGGCGTACGACGTGCACGAGGTGATCGCGCGGCTGGTCGACGGCTCGGAGCTGCACGAGTTCAAGCGCGAGTACGGCACCACGCTGGTGACGGGGTTCGCGCGCCTGCACGGGCACCCCGTGGGCATCGTCGCCAACAACGGCGTCCTGTTCAGCGAGTCCGCGCTGAAGGGCGCGCACTTCATCGAGCTGTGCGACCAGCGCGGCATCCCGCTGGTGTTCCTGCAGAACGTGAACGGCTTCATGGTCGGCAAGGACTACGAGGCCGGCGGGATCGCGAAGCACGGCGCCAAGATGGTGACCGCCGTCGCGACGACGCGCGTGCCCAAGCTGACCGTCGTCATCGGCGGCTCGTTCGGGGCCGGCAACTACTCCATGTGCGGTCGGGCGTACTCGCCGCGGTTCCTGTGGATGTGGCCTGCCAGCCGGATCTCCGTGATGGGCGGACCGCAGGCGTCGGCCGTGCTGGCGACCATCCGGCGCGAGCAGCTGGGCGACGAGTGGTCCGCGCAGGACGAGGAGGCGTTCAAGGCGCCGCTGCGCGAGCAGTACGAGACGCAGGGCAGCCCGTATTACTCGACCGCGCGGCTCTGGGACGACGGGATCATCGACCCCGCCGACACGCGCCGCGTGCTCGGGATGGCCCTCGACGTGTGTGCACGCGTCCCGCTGAGCGAGCCCCGCCTCGGGCTCTTCCGGATGTGAGCGCCGTGTTCACCACCGTGCTCGTGGCCAACCGCGGCGAGATCGCCTGCCGGATCATCGCGACCCTGCGGAAGCTGGGGATCCGCTCGGTCGCCGTGTACACCGACGCGGACCGGGACGCCCTGCACGTGCAGCGCGCCGACCGCGCGGTGCGGGTCGGCAGCTACCTGTCCATCGAGGACGTCGTGACCGCCGCGCAGGACGCCGACGCCGTCCACCCCGGGTACGGGTTCCTCTCCGAGAACGCGGACCTGGCGCGCGCGTGCGAGGCGGCGGGGATCGTGTTCGTCGGTCCCGGCGTCAAGGCGCTGGAGGTGATGGGCGACAAGATCCGCGCCAAGGAGCACGTGAGCGCCGCGGGCGTGCCGGTGATCCCGGGCTCGTCGACGGCCGACGCCGAGGCGGCGGACCGCGTCGGCTACCCGCTGCTGGTCAAGCCGTCGGCGGGCGGGGGCGGCAAGGGCATGACGGTGGTCGAGCGGCCGCAGGACCTGGCCGACGCCCTGGCCGGTGCGCGGCGGGTCGCCGCCGCGGCGTTCGGTGACGACACGCTGCTGCTCGAGCGCCTGGTCAGAGCGCCCCGGCACATCGAGGTGCAGCTGCTGGCCGACGAGCACGGCAACGTCATCCACCTCGGCGAGCGCGAGTGCTCGCTGCAGCGCCGGCACCAGAAGGTCATCGAGGAGGCGCCGTCGCCGCTGCTGGACGAGCCGACCCGCGCGCGCATCGGCGCAGCGGCGTGCGAGGTGGCGCGCAGCGTCGGCTACGTCGGCGCGGGGACCGTCGAGTTCCTGGTGTCCGACGAGGCGCCGACGGAGTTCTTCTTCATGGAGATGAACACGAGGCTCCAGGTGGAGCACCCCGTCACCGAGCTGGTCACCGGGCTGGACCTGGTCGAGTGGCAGCTGCGGGTGGCGGCGGGGGAGCCGCTGACCGTGACGCAGGCCGACGTCGTCCTGACGGGCCACGCGATCGAGGCGCGCGTCTACGCGGAGGACCCGGCGCGCGACTTCCTGCCGTCCGCCGGCACCGTGCTCGTGCTGGACGAGCCGACCGGAGACGGCATCCGCGTCGACAGCGCGCTGCGTGCGGGCCTGGTGATCGGGTCGGCGTACGACCCGATGCTCGCCAAGGTCGTCGCCTGGGCGCCCGACCGGACGACGGCGGTCGCGCGGCTCGACGCTGCTCTGGCGCGCACGACGATCCTCGGCGTCCGCACCAACGTCGGGTTCCTCCGTCAGGTCCTGGCCGACCCCGACGTGCGCGCCGGACGGCTCGACACGGACCTGCTCGCCCGTCTGATCCCGACGCTGAACTTCCTGAGCCCGGACGACCGCCACCTCGTCGCGGCCGCGCTGTCGCGCCACGAGGTCCGCGAGGGGGCGTGGGGCTCCGACGGGTGGCGGCTCGGCGAGCCGCGACCGATCCGCTACGAGGACGTGTCCGTGCTGGGCGACACCGTGAGCGTGCGCGACGGCGACCCGGTCCCGGCGCGCCTGGTGCGCCGGGGACCCGACGCGGTCGACCTGGAGCTCGACGGGGTCGTGCACCCGCTGCGTCTGGTGTCGGACGGCTCCGTGACGTGGGTCGGCGACCAGGGCTCCGCCGTCGAGCTCCGGTTCCGCACCCGCGTCGAGCGGCTCGCCGACGAGCTCTCCGTCCTGACCCGCGGCACGCGCCCCGTCGACCCGCAGGTGCGTTCCCCCATGCCCGGCACGGTCGTCTCGGTGGAGGTGGCGACCGGCGACAGCGTCGTCGCCGGCCAGACCCTCCTCACCATCGAGGCGATGAAGATGGAGCACCGGGTCGTCGCGCCCAGCGACGGCATCGTCACCCTCACGGTCCGACCGACCGACCAGGTGGCACTCGACCACGTGGTGGCCACCATCAGCGGCCACCCCGACGAAGGGACCCCGGCATGACGTACGACCTGACCCCCGAGCAGCAGAAGCTCCGCGACGAGGTGCGGGACTTCGCCGACACCGTCGTGGCCCCCGCCGCCTACGAGTACGACACCAAGCGCGAGCTGCCGTACGAGATCCTCGCGCAGATGGGGGAGATGGGGCTGTTCGGGCTGCCGTTCCCGGTGGAGTACGGCGGCCAGGGTCGGGACTACGTCGACCTGTGCCTCGCGGTCGAGCAGCTGGCCCGGGTCGACCAGTCGATCGCCGTGACGCTCGAGGCCGGCGTCGGGCTCGGGGCGATGCCGGTGTGGCGCAGCGGGACGGAGGCGCAGAAGCGGGAGTGGATCCCGATGCTCGCGCAGGGCAGGGCGCTCGCCGGGTTCGGGCTGACGGAGGCCGACGCGGGCTCGGACGCCGGGGGCACCAAGACGACCGCGCGGCTGGACGACGGCGAGTGGGTCATCGACGGGACCAAGCAGTTCATCACCAACTCCGGCTCGAAGATCACGAGGCTGGTGACCATCACCGCGGTGACGGGGGAGAGCGTCCGCCCGGACGGGTCGGTGAAGAAGGAGCTCACCGCGATCCTCGTGCCCAGCGGGACGCCCGGCTTCACCGTCCTGCCGGCCTACGACAAGGTCGGCTGGCACACCTCCGACACCCACCCGCTGCGGTTCGAGGACGTCCGCGTCCCGGAGGAGAACCTGCTCGGCGAGCGCGGGCGCGGGTTCGCCCAGTTCATCCAGACGCTCGACGAGGGCCGCGTCGCGTTCGCCGCGCTGTGCACGGGGGCGGCGCAGGGCTGCCTGGAGGAGGCCATGCGCTACGCGAAGAGCCGCAACGTGTTCGGGCACCCCATCGGGGAGAACCAGCACATCGCGTTCACCATCGCCCGCATGGAGGCCCGCGTGCACGCCGCCCGCCTGGCCTGGCTCGACGCCGCCCACCGGCTCGTCGCGGGCCAGCCGTTCAAGCTGGAGGCCAGCCTGGCCAAGCTCATCGGCAGCGAGGCCGCGATGGACAACGCCCGCGACGCGACGCAGATCTTCGGCGGGTACGGCGTGATGAACGAGAACCCCGTCGCGCGGCACTACCGCGACGCGAAGATCCTGGAGATCGGCGAGGGGACGACGCAGGTGCAGCTCATGGTGATCGCACGCGAGCTGGGTTTCGCCGGGGCGCCGCGATGACGAGGGAGATCGAGCAGCGCGGGCTGTACTACGAGGAGCTGGAGCTCGACGTCCGCTACCAGCACCGGCCGGGGCGCACGATGACCGAGGCGGACAACGTCCTGTTCTCCACCCTGACCATGAACCCGCAGGCCCTGCACCTGGACGCCGCGTGGTCCGCGGAGCAGCCCTTCGGGCAGCGTCTGGTGAACTCGATGATGACGCTCGCCGTCCTGGTGGGCAGCTCGGTCGCGCAGCTCACCCAGGGCACGATCGTCGCCAACCTCGGGTTCACCGACGTCCGGTTCCCGCACCCGCTGTTCCACGGGGACACCCTCTACTCGTCGACCGTGGTCACGGCCAAGCGGCTCTCGGAGTCGCGGCCGGGCCAGGGGGTCGTCACGCTCGAGCACACCGGACGCAACCAGGACGACGTCGTCGTGGCCGTCGCCACGCGCTCCGTCCTCTTCCGGTGCCGCTCATGAGAGGACCGGCGCTGCTGTTCTGCCCCGCCGACCGCCCCGAGCGGTACGAGAAGGCCGCCGCCCGGGCCGACACCGTGATCCTCGACCTCGAGGACGCGGTCAACCCCGACGCCAAGGCGGCTGCCCGGTCGCACCTCGCCGCGAGCGCCCTCGATCCCGCCCGGACGATCGTGCGCGTCAACCCCGTCGGCACCGCCGACCTCGACGAGGACCTCGTCGCACTGCGCAGGACGCCGTACCGGACGGTCATGCTCGCCAAGACGGCCTCCGCCGCCGACGTCCGGGTGCTGGCCCGGTACGACGTCGTCGCGCTGGTCGAGACCGCGGCCGGGGTGGTGCACGCGGCGGAGATCGCCGCCCAGCCGAACGTGGTCGGGCTCATGTGGGGGGCCGAGGACCTGGTCGCGTCGCTGGGCGGGACGTCCAGCCGGCGTGCCGACGCGTCCTACCGGGACGTCGCCGTGCACGCCCGCTCGGTCGTGCTGGTCGCCGCGGGCGCCTACGGCAAGGACGCCGTCGACGCCGTGCACCTGGACATCGGCGACGTCGACGGGCTGGCCGCCGAGGCGTCCGACGCGGCGGCCAGCGGGTTCGCCGCGACCGCCTGCATCCACCCGTCACAGGTGGAGGTGGTCCGTGCCGCGTACCGGCCGACGGACGCGGAGGTCGCGTGGGCGCGCGGCGTGCTCGCCGCGGCGGCCGGGCAGCACGGGGCCTTCCGGTGGGACGGGAAGCTGGTCGACGGCCCGGTGCTCAAGCACGCGCGCAGCGTGCTGGTGCGGGCGACCGCCTGACTGGTTGCCTGGACCCGTGCACACGCCGCTCCCGCCGTTCGCCGCCTGGCGGTTCGTCGACGCGGTCGACGGGTTCGAGGTGGTCTACCCCGCACCGGGCCGGCTGCGCGGGCACACGTCGGCGGTGGAGGACGGCCGGGCGTACGCGGTGGCGTACGAGGTCACGCTGGACGACGCCTGGCGGACCCGGTCGGTCCGCGTCGGCTCCGACACCGTCGACGGCCCGCGCAGCACGCTCCTGCTCAGCGACGGTCAGGGCGGCTGGACCGTCGACGGTGTCCCGGCACCCCACCTGGACGGGCTGGTCGACGTGGACCTCGAGGCGTCCGCCTGCACCAACACGCTGCCGGTGCACCGGCTGACCCTGCCCGTGGGCGAGGTCGTCGCCACCTCGGCCGTCTACGTGCAGGCGGCGGACCTCGCCGTCCGCCGGCTGGACCAGACCTACCGGCGCCTGGACGACCACCGCTTCGCGTACACGTCGGAGGGCGGCTTCGAGGCCGTGCTCACGTTCGACGCGTCCGGGCTCGTGCTCGACTACCCCGGCATCGCGGTGCGGTTCGCCTAGCCGGCGGGCTCCTCAGGTCGCGGGAACGAGGACCTCGACGCCCGCAGCGTCCAGTGCCGCGGCCAGGTCCGGGGGCGGCGCCGAGTCGGTCACCAGGTAGTCGGCGCGACCGAGCTCCGCGATCTGCGCGAACAGGCGGCGGCCGAACTTGGTGGAGTCCGCGAGGACGGCGACGCGCGCGGAGCGGTTCATCATCTCGCTCATCATCGCGGCCTCGCCGAGGTTGCTCGTCGAGTAGCCGGCGTCCGCGTTGACGGCCCCGACGCCGATGAGCGCCAGGTCGCAGCGGATGTCGCGGTCGGTGCCGTTCTCGCTGGGGAAGGCCACGGCGCCGACGGTGCCCTGCGCGCTGAGCCGGACGACGCCCCCGAACACGTAGAGGTCGCGGAAGGCGAAGGGGCTGAGCTCCGTCGGCATGCGCAGGGAGTTCGTGGCGACGGTGAGGTCGCGGTGCTCGGACAGGTGGCGGGCCACCGCGAGCGTCGTCGTCCCGGCGTTGATCATGAGCGACGCACCGTCGGGCACGAGGGCTGCGGCGAGGGCCCCGATCTGGTCCTTGGCCGATGTCTGGATCCGCATCCGGACGTCGACCCCGGTGTCGGGCCGGGGGACCGCCTGGGGGCTGATGGCGCCGCCGTGCGTGCGGATGAGCACGCCGTCCCCGTCCAGCGCGTCGAGATCCCGGCGGATGGTGTCGGGAGAGACGTCGAACCGCTCGGCGAGGTCCGCCACCGTCACCTGGCCCTGCTCGGCGACATAGGCCGCGAGCGCGGCCTTGCGGCCCGCGGGCAGGCGGCGGGCGGAGCCGTCGGAGGTCGCAGACATGGGAGTACTGAACCACAGGGATGCGGCTTTGTGCGAGAAACCGCAGGCGTACTGCGAGTTCCGCGGAAACCCGCAGGGACGCTGACGCGAGCGGCGGATCCGGTCATCCGCGCAGTTCAGAGCGATGCACCAGGTCGTGACCTCGCGCTGGCTGGGAGAGGGGTGGCGTGCGAAAGCGGTCGCGACGGACATACACCGCTTGACGACGCAGATCTCCGGGTCTACTTTGGCGTAAACCCGCAAAAGTGCGCAGACAGTCGCACGAAGCGGCAGGATCGGGAGATGGGGAGAGTCATGGGCAAGGGCGCTCACGTTGGACGCTTCATTGCACTCACCGCGGTCGCGTCACTCGCGCTCGCGGCATGCTCCGGTGGGGGCGACGCGGACACAGGCTCGGACTCGGACTCGGGAGAGGACGTCACCCTCGAGTTCTCGCAGTGGTGGGAGCCCGAGCTCCCCGACGGTGCGTTCCGCGAGCTGATGGACCAGTTCGAGGAGGAGAACCCGGGCATCACGGTCGACCTGCTGTCGGGCCCCTACGCCTCGACCAAGGAGCAGGTGGTCGCCGGTGCCGCCGCCGGCACCATGTCGGACGTCGTCGGGCTGGACGGCGCCTGGGTCAGCGACTTCGCCGACCAGGGTGCGATCACGGACCTGTCCGCGGTCATGTCCGACGCGGGCTACGACGAGTCGCAGCTGGCCAGCCAGGTCAAGGTGGACGACAAGACGTACATGATCCCGGTGGTCAACTTCGTCTACCCGATGTTCACCAACGACGCCCTGCTCGCCGGCGCCGGGGTCACGGCGCCGCCGGCCACCCGCACCGAGTTCGCGGACGCGGCCGCCAAGATCACCACCGACAGCACCTACGGCTGGATCCTGCCGCTGTCGCTCGAGGCCCCCAACGGCATCCAGAACGACGTCATGTCCTGGGTCTGGGCATCGGGTGGCTCGATGCTCGACGACGGCCAGCCCGCGCTGACCGACAACGAGGACGTCACCAGCGCCACGGACTACATCCAGGGCATGTGGGACGACGGCGTCATCGCGCCCGGGTCGTTCACCATGAAGGAGCAGGACAAGGTCGAGGAGTTCAGCAACGGCCGGGTCGGCATGATGATCGACTCCCTCGCCCACGTGAACCTCATCCGCGAGTCCAACCCGGACCTGGACTTCAGCATCTCGGCGATCCCGGCCGAGGACGGGTACACGGGCGAGCGCGGCATCCCCTACGCCTCCTGGGGCATCGGCATCGCCGAGAACTCCGAGCACAAGGAGGAGGCGTTCAAGCTCGTCGAGTTCCTGATGAGCGAGTCCGTCAACAGCGAGCTGTCGTCGATCGCCAACGCCTTCCCGGGCAACACGACCTCCGTCCCCGACTTCGTCGAGGAGGACGAGCTGTTCGGCACCGCGTTCGAGATCTACCAGTCCGGCTTCCCGGCCAACGAGTTCACCGGTCTGCCCGTCGCCGAGCAGCTCATGCGGGACTTCGGTGAGGAGTTCCAGAAGGCGCTGGACGGCCAGCAGTCGATGCAGGACGCGCTCGCCGCGGCCCAGACCAAGTGGGAGGAGGAGTTCTAGGCCACCAGCCCGGAACTCCGGGGCCGCACCGGACTCGCACAGCCGGCGCGGCCCGCCCCCAGGGAGAGAGCCACGTGACCATGTCATCCACCACCCGCCCCGCGGCGGAGCCGCGGCCCGTCCAGGCCGCCCCGCCGCCGGGTGCAGACTCCGCCCGGACCCGCAGGATCGGCCGGATCCGGCGGACGCTGACGCCCTACGGATTCCTCAGCCCGACCGGCGTGCTGCTGATCATCCTGATGATCACGCCGATCGTCATGGTCGTCAGCTACTCGCTGCTCGACCGGGTGATCACCAACAAGAACCCCGCGTTCGTGGGCTTCGAGAACTACCTCGAGGTGCTGACCGACCCGGTGTTCTTCACCGCGGTGCGCAACACCCTCGTGTTCACCATCTCCTCGGTGATCGTGCACTTCGTGATCGGCCTGGCGTTCGCGCTGATGCTCAACTCGCCGCTGCTGAAGGACCGCACCAAGGCGTTCTTCCGGGTGCTGTACATCCTGCCGTGGCTGTTCACCGTGGCCATCGTCGCGGTGCTGTGGCGCCTGCTGCTCAGCCCCAACGGCGTCGTCAACTACCTGCTCGGCACCGCCGGGATCACGGACGGCTCGACCGAGTGGCTGGCCAACCCGTCGACGGCGCTCGCCGCGGTCACGTTCATCAACATCTGGTCCGGCTACCCGTTCTTCATGATCTCGCTGCTGGCCGGCCTGCAAGGCATTCCCCGCGACCTGTACGAGGCCGCGAAGGTCGACGGCGCCGGTGTGGTGGCGCAGTTCCGCAACGTCACGCTGCCGCAGCTGCGGCCGATCATCATCTCGATGGCGCTGCTGGACTTCATCTGGACCACGCAGCAGTTCGCGCTCATCTGGATGACCACCGGCGGCGGGCCGATCAACTCGACCGAGGTCCTGTCGACCTTCACCTACAAGCTCGCGTTCACCGAGTACGAGTTCTCCGTCGCCTCGGCGTCCGCGGTCCTCGTGCTCCTCATGTCGATGGTCCTCGCGTTCTTCTACGTGCGGCACCAGAAGGCGAGGGACTGACATGACCACGCTGGCCACCCGCGCTCGCACCTCCGAGCAGCCCGTGCTGCGCACCCCACCGAAGAAGACGGGTCAGCGCGCTGCGCTCGTCGTCGCGCTGGTCCTGGGCGCGTGCTTCGCGGCGCTGCCCGTGGTGTGGATGCTGTCGAGCTCGTTCAAGACCAACCCGGAGATCTTCGAGTTCCCCCCGCGCCTCATCACGCCCGGCTTCTCGTTCGACGCGTACACGACGATCCTCACCGACCCGACCAAGCTGCGGTTCTTCTTCAACAGCTACGTGATCGCCCTGTCGGTGACCGCGCTGTCGCTGGTCGTGGCGGTGCACGCCGCCTACGCGTTCAGCCGGTACGAGTTCTGGGGCAAGAAGACGATCAACGTCGTCGTCGTCTCGGTGCAGGCCGTGCCGCCCATCACGCTGCTGATCCCGTACTTCGGGCTGGTGGTGGCGCTCAAGCTCTACAACACCTACCAGGGCCTGATCCTCACCTACATGGTGTTCACGCTGCCGTACGCGATCATCATGATGACGGGGTATTTCAATACCCTTCCCAAAGAGCTCGACGAGGCCGTGAAGGTGGATGGCGCCGGCCCGCTGACCGCATTGTGGCGCATTCTCATGCCCATCTCCGTGCCGGGTCTGGTGTCCGTCGGCGTGTACACGTTCATGATCTGCTGGAACGAGTTCCTGTTCGCGTTGACGCTGACCAGGACCGAGGACATGCGGACGGTGCCCATCGGCATCCAGCTCCTCATGGGCCAGCACTCGTACGAGTGGAACGAGATGATGGCCATGAGCATTCTCGGCTGCATTCCTGTTCTCATTCTCTTTCTCTTCTTCCAGCGCTACTTCATCGGGGGGATGACCGCCGGCGCCGTGAAGATCTAGACCCCCCACTCCGAAGAACACCACACAGGAAAGTTGACTGCACCATGCTCCTGAACGGCCGAGACCTGCTCGCGGTGGCGAACGAGAACTACTTCGCCATCCCCGCCTTCAACATCAGCGACTACGCGATGGGCAAGGGGATCTTCGAGATCTCCGAGCGGCTGCACGCGCCGCTCATCGTCGCCATCCACCCCGACGAGGTGTCCCACATCGGTGGCGACGCCCTCGCCGCGCTCATCCAGCGCGCGCACCGCTCGTCGGTGCCGGTGGCGATCCACTGGGACCACGGCGGCACCTACGAGCAGGTGCTCGAGGCCATCCAGCTCGGGTTCACCTCCGCCATGATCGACGCGTCCATGGAGCCGTTCGAGGACAACGTCGCGATCACCAGGAAGGTCGTCGACACCGCGCACGCCGTCGGCCTGTCGGTCGAGGGCGAGCTGGGCACCATCGGCAAGCTCGACGAGCAGGCCGAGGACGGCGTGCTGGTCTCCCAGATCGCGTTCACCGACCCGGCCGAGGCCGTCGAGTACGTCGAGCGCACCGGCGTGGACAGCCTCGCGATCGCGATCCGCACCGCGCACGGCCTGTACCCCAAGCACGTGACCCCGCAGCTGAAGCTCGACCTCCTGCAGCAGATCAAGGCGCTGCTGCCCATCCCGCTGGTCCTGCACGGCGGCTCCGGCAACCCGGACGACGAGATCGGCCAGTCGGTCAAGCTCGGCGTGAACAAGATCAACATCTCGAGCGACATCAAGGTCGCGTACCACGACAAGATGCGCGAGGTCCTGGCGGACACGTCGCTGCGCGAGCCCAACAGCATCCAGCCGCCGTGCATCGCCGCGATGCAGGAGGTCGCCGCGCAGAAGATCCAGCTGTTCGACGCCGCCGGCAAGGCCGACCTGTACTGACGACCGGCACGACGACGCGAGAAGGAGCAGCCGGCCGATGAGCACGAGGTTCGTGCTGGGCATGGGTGGGACGGTCGACTACGAGCTCCGCTGGGACCCGGCGGTGCTCGAGCGGCTCGCCGCGGAGCACGGGATCGGCCCGGAGGACCTCGACCTGGCCACCCCCGTCGACTCCGTGCGCGACCTGGTGCGAAGCCTGCTCGCGTTCGTCCGCGACGGTGTCGGGGGAGAGCGGTTCGTCGCCTCCTCCGACATCGTCGAGGCCGTGGCCGCGCGGTTCGACACCGAGGTCACGCTCGGCGGGACGTGCGTGCGGGCGGCGATCGCGATGGACGTGCTGGGGCTGTCGAGCACCCTGCACCTGGTGTCCATCGACGACACCGTGCGCCGGCTGCTCCCGTCGTCCGTCGACCACGTCTCGAGCGCCGTGCAGGACTCGCGCGACCCGCACCTGATCGTGCAGTACCCCGCCGGTGCGCGGGTCCGGGTGGGCGACGCCGAGCTGGTCGCCCCGCACCCGAACCGCATCATCTACGCCAACGACCCGCCGCACCGTGAGCTGCGCATCGCGGCCGACCTGGCCGACGCGCTGCGCACGGCCGACGTGTTCCTGCTGTCGTCGTTCAACGTCATCCAGGACCCGGCGACCCTGGAGTCACGGTTGCTCCAGGTGCGCGACGCGATGCGGGCCATGCCCCCGGACGCGCTCGTCGTGTTCGAGGACGCGGGGTACCACGTGCCCGAGCTGAGCCGGCGGGTGCGCGACGAGATGGTGTGGACGGCCGACGTCTACAGCCTCAACGAGGACGAGATGCAGGCGTACCTGGGCCGCCAGGTCGACCTGCTCGACGCGGCGACGGTCGCGAAGGCGGTCGTCGAGCTGCACCAGCTGGTCCCTGCGCCCACGCTGGTGGTGCACACGAAGTACTGGGCGCTGGCCGTCGGGCAGCGGGCGGCGGCCCTGGGCCCCGCACTCCTCGGAGGGATCACCATGGCGAGCACGCGGTACCGGCTGGGTGACGGCTTCACCGCCGACGACTACGCGGACACCGGCGCGATGAGCCCGCGCGCGTCGACGCAGGCGCTCACGACGGAGGTGACCCACCTGCTCGGCCCCGACGCGTGCGTGGTGCCTGCCCTCGACCTCAGCGACGTCGCGCGGCCCACGACGATCGGGCTGGGCGACTCCTTCGTGGGCGGCTTCCTCGCCGCGCTGGCCCGGCCGTGACGGCCTGGGGCGCGCTCACCGACGACGGTCGGGTCGCGCAGCCGGACGCGCTGGCGAGCGTCGACGTGCACGACGGCGTGATCGCGGTGCGCCTGGCCGGCGGGCTCGCGTTCGACGTCCTGCCCGACCGGGGACTGGACCTCGGGGCGACGTGGTGGGGCTCGACGCCCGTCGCGTGGCGCTCCCCGAACCCCGTCGACCCGGGTCCGGGTCGCGACTGGGAGTCGCGCTTCCTCGGCGGGCTCCTGGCCACGTGCGGACCGGACAACATCGGCGAGCCGCGCGGCTCGTCGGGCCAGCACGGCACCCACCACCTGACCCCGGCGACCGACGTGCACTGGTCCCGCGAGCGCACCGAGCAGGGCTGGACGGTGGTCGTCCGCGGGGTGGTCGCGCACACGTCGCTGGGCGGGCCGCGGATCCTCGTCGAGCGCGAGGTCGTCGCGTCCACGGGGACACCGGCGGTCGAGGTGCGCGACGTCGTCCGCAACGTCGGCGACCAGCCCGTGGGCGTCCCGCTGCTCTACCACGTGAACCTCGGGGCTCCGCTGCTGCGACCGGGCGTGCGCCTGGACGTGGACGCCGACGAGTGGGTCGTCCGGGAGCCGCTCCCGGAGGATCGGCACCCGCTGGTCACGCCCGAGCCGGGGCCCGGTCTGGCCCCGGTGGTCGCCGAGCATCTCGGCGTCCGCGGGGCCCGGGCCACCCTCGTCGGCGACGACGAGCACCCCGACGTGGTCGTGACCTGGACCGGCGCGACCCTGCCCCGGCTGTGCACGTGGAGCTGGCCCGCGCGGGGCGCGTACGTCCTCGGCGTCGAACCGACCAACGCCCCGCTGTTCGGCCCCGAGCGGGAGCTGCCGAGTGCCGGTGCGCCCGTGCTCGAACCAGGCGAGTCCTGGACCACAGGCGTCCGCATCGCCGTCGAAGGAGTCGGATGAAGCCGCTGTACCTGCCCGCCAACCAGCCCGCCGACCGGTTCTACGCGGGAGGCCGGCAGATCGCGGCCCTGCGCGGCACCGGGCCGGCGGCGAGCCACGAGCCCGAGGACTGGGTGGCGTCGGCGACGTCGGTGTTCGGGCAGGAGCCCGTCGGGCTGACCGTGCTGCCGGACGGACGGCTGCTGCGCGACGCCATCGAGGCCGACCCCGAGGCGTGGCTCGGCGCCGAGCACGTCGCCGCGTTCGGCGCGGACCCGGCGCTGCTGGTCAAGCTGCTCGACGCGGGCGAGCGCCTGCCCGTGCACGCCCACCCCGACGTGGCGTTCGCCGCCGAGCACCTCGGGCTCGCGCACGGCAAGACCGAGGCGTGGGTGGTGCTCGAGCCCGCCCGGGTGCACCTCGGGTTCACGCGCGACGTCGGTGTCGACGAGCTGGCGGGCTGGGTGCGGACGCAGGACACGGACGCGATGCTCGACGCGATGCACGTGCTCGACCTCGCCGCGGGGGACGCGGTGCTGGTCCCCGCGGGGCTCCCGCACGCGATCGGGCAGGGCGCGCTCGTCGTGGAGCTGCAGGAGCCCACCGACCTGTCGATCCTGCTGGAGTGGTCCGGGTTCCGGATCGACGGCGACGCCGACGCTCACCTCGGCCTCGGGTTCGACGTCGCCCTGGCCGCCGTCGACCGCCGCGGGTGGTCCGCCGACGAGATCGCGCGCCTGCGCGGCGCCACCGCGGCATCGTCGGGAGACCTGCTCCCCGACGCGGCGAGCTTCTTCCGCGTGGAGCGGTGGACCGGTCCGCGGGGCCTGGACGCGGGGCTCGCGGTTCTCGTCGTGGTCGACGGCGCCGGCACGCTCGCCGCCGGGGGTGCGACGTCGGCGCTCCGGCGCGGGCAGACGGTGCTCCTGCCCGCCGCGGCCGGGCCCGTGACGCTGGACGGCGACGACCTGCGGGTCGTCGTCTGCCGACCGCCTCGTCCCTAGGTGCCGCCCCGGGATGCGCGTTCGCCCGAACGGTCGAACGATGGACGGCACGGTCGAGAACCCGGCCGACGTCGAGGTGGACGACGAAGTTCGACCGAGGGACGGCGCACGATGCACAGCTCACGACGCACATGGGTAGGAGCCGGCACCGCTGCCGTGCTCGCCGCAGGGCTCACGACGAGCGGGATCGCCGGCGGAGGTGACCGCGACGGGCGCGACCACGGGCGCGGCGGGGACAGGGCCGTCGCCAAGAACGTGATCTTCATGGTCGGTGACGGCCTGAGCATCGCGGCGCGTGAGGCCACGCGGCTGGCCACGGTCGGCCAGGACGGCGAGCTGCAGATGGACTCGCTGCGCTACGCCGGCTGGACGCACACCGACTCGCTGGACCCGGAGGAGGCCGTCACCGACTCGGCCGCCGCCGCGACCGCGTTCGCCACGGGCGTCCGCACGTACAACGGCGCGGTGTCCGTCGACATCGACGGCAACTCCGTCAAGACGCTGCTCGAGCACGCCACGGACCTGCGCAAGGCGACCGGCCTCGTCACCACCGCCCAGGTCACCGACGCGACCCCCGCCGCCTTCGGCTCGCACGTGCCCGACCGCGGCGACCAGAGCGAGATCGCGCGGCAGTTCATCGAGGAGACCGGGCCCGACGTCATCCTGGGCGGCGGCGAGGACTGGTGGTACCCCGTGGGCGACCCGGGCGCCTACCCGGACGACCCGGCCGACCCGCGGCCCGAGGAAAGCAAGAGCACCATCGGCAACCTCGTCGAGCTGGCGGAGGGGGCGGGCTACGACTACGTCAGCACCCCCGACGAGCTCGCGGCGACCCGGTCGGACAAGGTCCTCGGCCTGTTCGCGAACGAGGAGATGTTCGAGCAGTTCCCCGAGGGGCAGGGTGACGAGTACGCCCCGGTGGTCCCGCTCACGACGATGACCGCCAAGGCCCTCGACGTGCTGTCCCGCGACCGGCACGGCTTCTTCCTCATGGTCGAGGAGGAGGCCATCGACGAGTTCGCGCACAACAACAACGCGGAGCGCACCATCCAGGCGGGGCAGGCGCTCGACGAGACCGTGGCGCTGGTCCGGGAGTACGTCGCCAAGCACAAGGACACCCTGGTGGTCATCGTCGGCGACCACGAGACCGGGGGCATGCAGATCGAGAACGTCTCCGACTCCGACGAGTCCGGCGACACCGCGAGCACCGACCCGGCCGTCACGCAGAGCCTGGAGGACGGTCCCTTCCCGATCGCGAACAGCGACCTGGAGTTCACGGTCGACTGGACGACCGGTGGGCACACCGGGGCGGCGACCCCGTTGACCGCAGAAGGTCCGCGGGCCGACCGGCTGGCCCGGTCGCAGGACAACACCGACGTCTTCACGGTGGTCCTGGACGCCATGCGAGGACGTCGCTGACGGCTGACGGCTGACGCACGACGAGGGCGGCCCCACGGCCGCCCTCGTCGTCCGGCGGGAGTCAGGACCGGAGGAACTCCAGGAGGTCCGCGTTGATCGTCGCGGCCTCGGTGGTCGGCATCCCGTGCGGGAAGCCGGCGTACGTCTTCAAGGTCCCGTTCTGCAGCAGCTCCGCGGACAGCGGCCCCGAGTCGGCGTAGGGGACCACCTGGTCGTCGTCGCCGTGCATGACCAGGACGGGGACCGTGATCTTCTTCAGGTCCTCGGTGAAGTCGGTCTGGGAGAACGCGACGATGCCGTCGTAGTGCGCCTTCGCGCCGCCCATCATCCCCTGGCGCCACCAGTTCTCGATGATCGCCTCGTTCGGCTCCCGGCCGGGGCGGTTGAAGCCGTAGAACGCGGTGGCGGCCAGGTCCCGGTAGAAGGCCGACCGGTTGGTGGCCACCTGCTCCTGGAGGCCGTCGAAGACGCTCTTCGGCAGGCCGCCCGGGTTCGCCTCGGTCTGCACCATGATCGGAGGCACCGCGCTGATCAGCACCGCCTTGGCCACCCGGCTCTCGCCGTGCCGGGCGATGTAGTGGACCACCTCACCGCCGCCGGTGGAGTGGCCGATGTGGACGGCGTCGCGCAGGTCGAGGTGCTCGGTGAGCGCCGCCAGGTCATCGGCGTAGTGGTCCATGTCGTGGCCGTCGCCGGTCTGGGTTGAGCGCCCGTGGCCGCGGCGGTCGTGGGCGATCACGCGGTAGCCGTGCTGGAGGAAGAAGAGCATTTGGGTGTCCCAGTCGTCGGCCGACAGCGGCCAGCCGTGGCTGAACACGAGCGGCTGCCCGGACCCCCAGTCCTTGTAGAAGATCTCCGTGCCGTCCGTCGTGGTGATGGTGCCCATGAACGTCCTCCCCGTGCCTCGGTCTCGCGGACGTTCCGAGACTAGGTGCGAGGGGCGCGGCACGCGCAAGGGCGCCTGAGGTCAGGCGGTCACCCGCTGGCGGACGAGCTCGACCACGCGGCCGACGTTCAGCGTCCAGCCCACGCCGAACACGCGGGGGCTGATCAGGTGTGCCCCCTCCGGGTCCCACATCCGCTGCTTCAGCCGGGCGAGGGTGGGCACACGGAAGTCGTAGGGCACGAAGCCCAGGACGCCGTTCCACGTCCGCTGCTCGGGCGGGGTGCGCAGCTCCTTGACGACGGCGGCGACCGCCAGGGCCAGCGTGATCAGCCGGATGACCTTCTGCAGGTCCATCCCCGTCGCGCGCTCGTCGTGCGATGCCATCTCGACTCCTTCGTCGGCCGGTGATCCGTCCATCGTCCACCCGCCGGGCTCCCACCGGAACGGCCGCAGGCACTCAGTCTGCGGCGTCGAGGACCTCGCGCAGCCGCGCCGCGAACGCCTCCGGCTGGCCCGCCTGGCCGAACTCGCCACCGAGGAACCCGCCGTGGTTGCTGGGGAACACGGTGAGCTCCTGGCCCAGCGCGTCGGCCAGCGCGGCCGACGTCCGCCACGTCAGCGTGTTCCGGCTCTCCACGCCTCCGGCGACGACCACGCGCGTCGACGCCCCGGTCAGCGCGGCGACGTCCGGGCGGTAGGCCGTCACGGCGTTGGACGCCCCCGAGAGCAGGGGGTCGACGCGGGAGCCGTCGTCGTCGGTCGGCAGCCCGAACTGCGCGGGGTCGGGCAGGTCGCGGCCGAAGTCGTCGGTGAACTCGCCCTGCACCGAGGTGAGGGCGATGAACGCCGCCATCCCGGCGCCCCAGCCACGCTGCTGGTACGTCTCCTGGACCCGTCGCTCCGCGGCGAACGCCTGGACGGCGTCCGGCAGGACGGAGAGGACCGGCGGCTCGTGCGCGACGAACGTCCGGACGTCCTCGGGGTGCGTGGCCACCAGGTGCAGCCCCGAGACGGCCCCGCCGCTGCTGCCGAACAGGTCGACCGTGCCCCCGAGCTCACCCACCAGAAGGTGCAGGTCCTCGGCCTGCTGCTGCGGGGTGTTCTCGAGGGTGCCGTCGCTGCGCGTGCTGCGACCAAGCCCGCGCGGGTCGTACGTGACGATCGTCCGGTCGGACAGGTACGACGCCAGCGTGCCGAACCCGGACGCGTCCATCGGCTGGCCGACGAGCAGGAGCGGGAGCCGCCCGTCGGCGGCCGGGAGCGCGCCCCGGACGTCGTAGGTGAGGGTCGCTCCGGGGACGTCCAGGGTGTGCGTCGTCGGCCTCGTCACGGTGTGCTCCTGTCGGTTGCCCGGGTCGCGTGTGCGCTCGCTAGTATCTCGTCGCGGACCCGGACGCGCCGGTCAGGGGAGCAGGACCCGCACCGCCTGCGTCGCCCCGGCGCTGCTCAGCGACCAGGTGCCGTCGTCCGTCGGCTGCAGGGTCCACGTGCCGCAGGCGGCGCCGTCGCGCCCCGCGCGGACCAGCGTCAGGTCGGAGCCGAGGCACGCGACCTGGCCGCGCCGGACGTCCGCCTCGACGCTGCGCACGATGTAGCCGGCGGTCCCGGGCACGGGCTCGAGGCGCCAGGTCTGGCACGCGCGCTCGTCGCGCGGCTGGAAGTCGACCGCGCTCCCGTGGCCCTGGTGAGCCGTGCAGCGTGCACCCAGCGTCCGGGTCCCGTCCGTCGGGCTGGCGAGCAGCACGTCGCCGACGGGCTCGAACCGGAACTGCTGGTCCGCGCTGCCGGTCGGCGAGCTGATCACGACGTCGGCGCCGGCCACCGGGCCGCCCTGCGCCGTCCAGACCCGGTCGCCGGGAAGCACGCTCGCGACCGTCGTCCAGCCGTCAGCCGCCGCCGCGAAGGTCCAGCGCTGGCAGTCGTTGTCCGGCAGGAAGCCGAGCCAGCCCCACTGCGTGACGTCGCCGCCGTCGACGTTCTGGCAGGCGCCCACCTCGGCGACGTTGTTGCTGAACCGGTTGAGGATCCGGGTGCCGTTCCCGCGGTCGGAGAGCTGCCACTGCTGGCACGCGTCGTCGAGGTCCTCCCCGAGCGTGATGTCGGCGCCCTCGTAGCCGCAGCCGGCGTTCTCGACGACCGCGGTGCCGTCCCGCGGCACGATCTGCACGAACGCGTCGCCGTGGCCGATCGAGCGGCTCGGGTTGATCGGGTCGCTGATCACGGGCCAGCCGTCGCGACCCCAGGTGAGCGTGCGGACGTTGAGGCGCGGGGCACCGCCGTCGGTCGCGTCGTAGTAGTGGTTCACGAAGTACCCGGTGCGCCCGTTCTTCGCCATGAGCAGGTCGCCGCCGCCCGCGCCGACGAACTCGTTGTACCCGCGCAGGACCTCGGTGCCGCCCGTCCCGTCCAGCAGCGGGACGCCCTCGGCGTCGACGTACGGGCCGGTCAGGCTGGGGGAGCGGCCGACGACCGTCCGGTAGTCGCTCTCGACGCTGCGGCAGCAGTAGTCCCAGGACAGGAACAGGTAGTAGTAGCCGTCGTGGAACGCGATCGTGGGGTTCTCCTCGGCGTTCGGCTCGAACTGTCGTTGCGCGATCCGGACGGGCTCCGCGCCAGCGACGGGCTTGCCCGTGGCGTCGTCGACCGGCACCACGTGGATGCCCGAGAAGAACGAGCCCCACGACAACCAGGTCCCGCCGTCGGCGTCCGTGACCAGGTTCGGGTCGATCGCGTTGAACGTGTCGACGCCGGGCTGCGAGCGGACGACGAGACCGCGGTCCTCCCACCGGGCGTCCGCCAGGGTCGGCGAGGTCAGCAGCCCGATCACCGAGTTGTTGGTGCCGAACTGGGACACCGCGTAGTAAAGACGCCACTCGGTCCCGGACCAGCTCAGGTCCGGTGCCCAGGCGTCCCGCGGCGCGTTCTCGGGGGCCACCCCGAGCGACTCGAGGACCCACGCGGGCAGCTCCGTGATTGCCGGGCCGAGCTCCTCCCAGTGCACCAGATCCCGGGAGCGCTTGAGCGGCAGGTACGTGTCGTCGAAGGCCGCGTCGCCGGTGATGGCGACGTAGTACCAGCCCTTCTCCTTGACCATCGTCGGGTCGTGCGCGATGGGGTCCACGGGCCGGACGGCCGGCGGCCGCTGTGCCGGGGCGGCGGTCGCGGGGGCGGTCGCACCGACCAGCCCGAGCACGCTCGCGATCGCGATCAGGACCAGTGCCAGGGGGGAGCGCTGCATGGGGTGTCCTCGTCTTCCACATCGTCGTGGGGTTCGCCGAGTCCATGATGTATCCGCTTCTACAACGTTGCAAACCGGCGTCCAGAGTGTGATCACCGTCTCGGAAGAAGACCCCTGGGTCCGCCTGTTGCGAACGGAGGCTGGAGATCACCGGCCACCGTTTGTCACCCTCCGCGCACCCTTCTGGAGTCCCGTGCCCGACACCACCACGCAGCGCACGCGCCGGCCGCGTCTGCCGTCCTTCTCCGTCCAGGTCCTGCTCGGCCTCGCGCTCGGCATCCTGCTCGGCTGGGTCGCCCTGCAGATGGGTCCGACCGCCGACGGTGACCCGAACTGGCTGACCACGACGCTCGACACCATCGGTGCCTCGTTCGTCACCCTGCTCAAGACGATCGTGCCGCCGCTGGTGTTCCTCGCCATCGTCGCCTCGATCGCCAACCTCCAGCAGGTCACCAACGCCGCACGCCTCGCCTGGCAGACGCTGCTCTGGTTCGCCATCACGGCCGCCATCTCCGTAGCCATCGGCATCGGGCTCGGTCTGGTCTTCCAGCCCGGCAACAACTCCACGCTGAGCCCCGAGGCGGGCTCCGAGGTGGGCACCACGGGGAGCTGGCTCGACTTCCTCAACGGCCTGATCCCGGCCAACTTCCTCGGGCTCGGCGCCAGCACGCAGGAGGCCGACGGCTCCCTGAGCACCTCGGTCTCGTTCAACGTGCTGCAGATCGTCGTCATCGCGATCGTCGTCGGCATCGCCGCGCTGCGCAGCGGCAAGGCCGCCGAGCCGTTCCTGGGCTTCACGCGCTCAGCGCTCGCCGTCGTGCAGAAGATCCTCTGGTGGGTCATCCGCCTCGCACCGCTGGGCACGCTCGGTCTCATCGGCCGCGCCGTCGCGACCTACGGGTGGGACCTGCTCGCCCCCCTCGGCTCCTTCGCCGTCGCCATCTACGTCGGCCTCGCGCTCGTGCTGTTCGTCGTCTACCCGGTGATCCTGCGGACCAACGGGCTCGGCATCCTCAGCTTCTTCCGCGGCGCCTGGCCCGCGATCGAGCTCGCGTTCGTGTCCCGCTCGTCCGTGGGCACGCTGCCCGTCACGCAGCGGGTGGTCGAGCGCAACCTCGGCGTCCCGCGCTCGTACGCCTCGTTCGCGGTCCCGCTCGCGGCGACGACCAAGATGGACGGCTGCGCCTCGATCTACCCGGCGATCTCGGCGATCTTCGTCGCGCAGCTGTTCGGCATCGACCTGTCGATCACGGACTACCTGCTCATCGCCTTCGTGTCCGTCGTCGGCTCGGCCGCGACCGCGGGCCTGACCGGTGCGGTGGTCATGCTCACCCTCACGCTGTCCACCCTCGGGCTGCCGCTGGCCGGTGTCGGTCTGCTGCTGGCCATCGACCCGATCCTCGACATGGGCCGCACCGCCGTGAACGTCGCCGGACAGGCTCTGGTGCCGACGATCGTCGCCAAGCGCGAGGGGATCCTCGACCTCGAGCAGTACAGGTCCGCCTCCGCGGAGGACCTGTTCTCCGACGACGTCATCGAGGTGGACGTGGAGTCCGAGACCGCGACCGGTCGCCGCGAGCCCGCCTCGGTGTCCTGAGCCCACCCGGCTCGGTCCGGTCGCCTGAGCCCCGGTCGCCCTGCGCGACCGGGGCTCACGCGTCCGGCAGCAGCGGCACCGCGATCCCCTCGCCCCGCCGCAGCAGGCTCGCCCGCATCACCGCCTGCGTGCCGAACCGCACGGCGACCGCGTCGACGGCCTCGTCGAGCCCGCCGTGGTCCGGGTGGTCGAGCGGGAGCGCGAGCTGTACGTACTCGTCGGACGACAGCCCGGTCAGCGCGACGCCCACCAGCGTGATCCCGCGCTCCCGGATCAGGGGCGCGGCGGCCTCCAGCAGCCCCACGGCGACGGCCGCGATGTCCTCCGACGAGTCCGTCGCGGCGGCGAGGGACCGCGAGCGCGTGACCTTGGTGTAGTCCTCGAACCGCAGCCGCAGCACGACGGTCCGCGCGATCCGGTCCGCCTTGCGCATCCGCCGGCAGACCCGGTCGACCAGACCGAGGAGCGCGGCTCGAACGAAGGCCTGGTCGTGCGGCCCGTGCCCGAGCGCGCGCTGCGCACCGATCGACCCGCGCGACCGTCCGACGACCACCTTGGCGGGGGTGTGCCCGTGCACGACCGCGAACAGGTGCCGGCCACCGGCCGGTCCGAGCGCCGCCACGAGCACGGACTGGGGGAGTGCGGCGACGTCCCCGGCCGTCCGCAGCCCGTACGCGTGCAGCTTGGTCGCGGTCACCTCGCCGACGCCCCACAGCATCTCGACCGGCAGCGGGTGGAGGAACGACTCCTCGTCGGCGGGCAGCACCAGCAGCAGCCCGTCCGGCTTGGCCACGCGTGAGGCGACCTTGGCCAGGAACGGGGTGCGGGCCACGCCGACCGTGATGGGCAGGCCGACGACGTCCCGGACCCGGGCGCGCAGGCGCGCGGCGATGTCCACCGGTGGCACGTCGATGCGGTGCAGTCCGCCGACGTCGAGGAACGCCTCGTCGATCGACACGCCCTGGACCAGCGGGGTGGTCTGGTGGAACAGCTCGAAGACGGCCTTGCTGGCCTCGACGTAGGCGTCGAACCGCGGCCGCACGATGATCAGGCCGGGACACAGCGCGCGGGCCTGCCGGCCGCCCATGGGTGTGGTCACGCCGCGGCGCTTCGCCTCGTAGGACGCCGCCAGGATCACACCGCCTCCGCCGACGGCCACCGGCCGGTTGCGCAGCCGGGGGTCGTCGCGCTGCTCGACGGACGCGTAGAAGGCGTCGAGGTCGGCATGCAGGATGGTGGAACGCACGAACACATGTTCGAACATACGTCTGACACTAGGGTCGGCGCATGCACCGGATCATGCTCCGCGAGGTCATCATCGACGCCCCCGCAGCCCACATCGACACGGTCACCACGTTCTGGGCGGGCGCCCTCGCCGCGACCCCGCACCCGATCCCCGGGGAGCCGTTCGTGGCCCTGCGCGGTGCCGCGTCGCTCCCGCACGTCGCCACGCAGAGCCTCGGCGGGGACGCGGCCGCGCGGTTCCACCTCGACATCGAGACCGACGACCTCGAGGCGGAGATCGCGCGGCTCGAAGGGCTCGGTGCCACCGTCCGCACCCGCTACGACGACTACGCGGTGATGGTCGACCCCGTCGGGCTGCTCTTCTGCCTGCTGCCGCCGGAGTCGGAGGAGTTCGCGACGCGCTCGCGGACGGTCGGCTAGCGCCGGCCGGCGAGAGCGGCCCGCACCGTGACGAGGGTGCGGGCCGCTCCGGCGCTCGCGGTCACTCCCAGACGAACGCCGGCCGCAGCTCGGCGACGCTCCCCGGGCCGGCGAACTGGGCGGCCACCTCCTCGGCGCGCTCTCGCGTCGCGCAGTCCACCAGGAAGAACCCCGCGAGGTGCTCCTGCGTCTCGGCGTACGGGCCCTCGCTGGCCAGCGAGTCGCCGCTGCGCCAGCGGTACACCGTGGCCGACGCCGGGTCCGCCAGGGCCTCCGCCGTGACCAGCTCGCCGCTCGCGGACAGCTCCCCGAGCAGCGCGTCGAACGCGCGGTCCGCCGCGTCGTGCTCCGCGACGGGCAGCGCGCGGCCCTCGTCGGTGAACCGGGACGTCGGGTGCGCCCACGGCTTCGGGTCGGAGTGGATTAGGATGACGTACTTCATGAGGACCTCCTGCGTCGGTGGTGCTGTCGGCTCATGACGGGCGCGCCCTGACGTTCTCGACACGCTCCCGGCGCGAAAGTCCGTGGGCGCCCGGCCGGGTCCCGTCCTACCGTCTGAGCATGACGATCCGCCACCTGCGCCAACCGACGGTGGACTGCGCCGAGCCGCGAGAGCTGGCGGAGTTCTACCGGCAGCTGCTCGGCTGGGAGTACGCGCCCGGCCACGAGGAACCCGACCCGGACGGCGACGAGTTCCTCCTCCTGGTCGACCCCGAGCGCAAGGCACGCCTCGGGTTCCAGCGCTCGGACGCCACGGTCCCGCCATGGCGGGTGGGTGCGCGGGTGCACCTGGACCTGGAGGTCACGGACCTCGCCGTCGGCCACGACGACGCCGTCCGGCTCGGTGCCCGTCCGCTCACCGGTACGCCCGAGGAGGAGGGTCACGCCGACGACCCGTTCCGGGTGTACGAGGACCCGTCCGGGCACCCGTTCTGCCTGTGCCTGGACCGGTGACCGTCCCGCGCTAGCGCGACGGCGGGCTGGGCTCGAACGGGGTCAGCTCCTCGCGCCCCGCGTCGACGAGCAGGCATGTGCTCTCCGGCACCTCGTGCCACGCGCCCTTGAGGTCGCCGAGCGGCTCGGAGACGATGACCCGCGTCCAGTCCGCCAGCCCGTGCAGCACCGGGTTCTCGGGGTACTGCTCCTTGAGCACGGCGACGTCGGCGTTGCGGAAGAGGGACCGGCTCTGGCCCTCGGTGGAGTACCGGAACGCCCACACCCGCTGCCCGTCGGTGGTGCACACCGTCATCTGCACGGGGAACGCGACGCCGTGCGTACGGCCGACCTCCTCGACCAGACCGACCGCGCGTGCCACGGCCGCGGGTGGGTCGTCCTGGAGCCCGAACGTCAGCGCGAGGTAGAAGAGCACCTCGGAGTCCGTCGAGCCCTCGATGAACGGGTAGAGGTCGGGGTCGATCGCGAGCACGAGGTCCCGCTTCATCGCGGCGAACCCCGCCAGCAGGCCGTTGTGCATCCAGAGCCAGCGTCCGTGCCGGAACGGGTGGCAGTTGGTCTGCTGCACGGCCGAGCCTGACGTGGCGCGGATGTGCGCGAGCACCGTGCCGGAGCGGACGTGCTCGGACAGCTCACGCAGGTTCCGGTCGCTCCAGGCGGGCTCGATGCTGCGGAACACGCCGGGCGTCGGGGAGTGCTCCGTGTACCAGCCGACGCCGACCCCGTCGCCGTTCGTCGCCTCCGCACCCAGCCGGCTGTGCAGGCTCTGGACGACGAGGGAGTTGGTCGGCTTGTAGAGCAGGTCGTCGATGAGGACGGGCGATCCGGTGTACGCGAGCCAACGACACACGACGGCCTCCTTCGGCACGGGCCCGGCGAAGGGGGCCTACCCGCCCACGTTACGGCGTCGGGCCGGCGAGCCAGGGTGCCCCCGGACGCCCCTCGTCGTGCTCGCCCCCGGGTCCGCAGCCCCCGCGGTAGTCCGACGGCATCCGCGGGTACACCTCGGTCCAGTACCGCACGGCGAGCGCCTGGGCCTGTGCGGGTGAGGCGCCGAGGGCAACAGCTGTCGCGGCGTCGCGCTGCACGGCGGCGCACTCGGTGCGCGCCTCGTTGACGATGCCGACCATGTGCATCGTCTCGTGCGTGAGCACGTGGACCGCGACGACCTGGTCGAGGGTCGGGTCGCTCGTCGACGAGGCCAGCCAGGCGCGCAGGTCGTTGCAGACGCGGACCTTGATCAGGGTCGAGCGCTCGGGGACCCCGTCGGGTCCCCACCGGACGTAGCCGAGCTCCTGGCCGACGTCGACGAACGCCTGCCCGAGGCTCTGGCAGTCGACCTGCACCGGGACGCCCGCGACCTCGGAGGCCGCCGCCTCGAGGCGGTGCTCCAGCCAGGCCTCCAGCGCCATGGGGACCGCACAGCCCAGCGCCAGCGCGAGGGAGAGTCCGACGCTGATCGCCGGGAACGGCGCGATCCGGCCGAGGACGTCCACGCGTCGCCGCAGCCACCGCACGACGATGCTCGCGGCGAGCGCGAGGAAGCCGATCAACGACAGGAGGAGCAGCACACCTCAGTCATCGGTCGCTGCGCGTGCACCCATGACGTGCGCGGGGTCGAGAACCTCGAGGACGCGGCCCATGATGCGGTCGAGGTCCGCGACGTCGGTCGCGGTCAGCGGGTCGATCACGGTCTCCCGGACCGTGGCGACGTGCCCCGGCGCCGCGGCGACGACGGCGTCCCAGCCCTGTGCGGTGAGGACGGCGTTGGTCGCCCGCCGGTCCTGCGCGCACGCCTCCCGGCGCACCAGCCCACGCTTCTCCAGCCGCGAGACCACGTGGGACAGGCGTGCGAGGGTGGCGTTGGTGTGCGCGGCGAGGGTGGTCATGCGCAGCGTGCGGTCCGGGGCCTCGGAGAGCATCGCGAGCGTGAAGTACTCGAAGTGGCTCAGGCCGCAGTCGCGCTGGAGCTGCGTCTCGAGGGCGCCGGGGAGCAGCTCGACGACCGCGATCAGCTTCTTCCAGGCGTCCAGCTGCTCGGCGGTGAGCCATCTCGTGTCCGTCATGCAGCCGACGGTATCAAATACTTGACGCTACAACTATTGGCGGTACAGTAGTTGAAGCGACAACAAAAACCGAGGAGGACGCTATGAGCACGGTGACGATCATCGGAGCAGGCAGCATGGGCGCGGCCATCGCGTGGCGCGTGATCGCGGGCGGCAACGACGCGCAGGTGCTGACGCGCACGCCCCTGAAGGTCGCGATCCCCGGGGCGAAGCACGGCACCGTCGGAGACCCGGTCACCGGTGACATCGTCGTCCTCGCCCTCCCGTACGCCGCCGTCGCCGAGGTCCTCACGCAGTACGAGGGGCAGCTCGACGGCAAGGTCCTCGTGGACATCACCAACCCGGTCGACTTCGCGACGTTCGACTCCCTCGTCGTGCCGGCGGGCAGCTCCGCAGCGGCCGTCATCGCGCAGGCCGTCCCGGGCGCCTCGGTGCTCAAGGCGTTCAACACCAACTTCGCGGCGACCCTCACCACCGGCGAGGTCGGCGACGAGAAGACCACCGTCCTCGTCGCGGGCGACGACGCCGACGCGAAGGCGCAGCTGGCCGCCGTGATCACCGCCGGCGGCCTGCGCGCGGTCGACGCGGGCTCGCTGAAGCGTGCGCACGAGCTCGAGGCGTTCGGGTTCCTGCAGCTCACGCTCGCCGCGGCCGAGCAGACGTCGTGGACCGGCGGGTTCGGGCTGACGGCATGACCGAGATCCTGGACGCCCGCACCGACGTCGGCGCCGTCACCCTCAAGGTGGGCGACCTCGACGCCATGACCGACTACTACGCGCGCGGCATCGGCCTGGGCGTCCTCGACCAGCAGGGGGACCGCGTCACCCTCGGCCGGCTGGGCGTCCCGTCGGTGGTGCTCGAGCACACGCCCCTGCTCAAGCACGCGCCGTCGTCGGCGGCCGGCCTCTTCCACACGGCGATCCTGTTCGCCGAGCAGAGCGACCTCGCGTCGTCCGTCTACTCGGTCGCCCGGCACTTCCCGTCGTCGTTCACCGGAAGCTCGGACCACCTCGTGTCCAAGGCGCTGTACTTCGACGACCCCGAGGGCAACGGCGTCGAGCTCTACTGGGACCGGCCGCGCGAGCAGTGGGGCTGGGAGCACGGCCGCGTCGCGATGGCCACCGAGTACCTGGACCCCAACGGCTTCCTGCGGGAGAACCTGGTCGACCCCGACACCCTCGACGGTGCCGCCGCCGTCGGGCACGTCCACCTCAAGGTCGGCGACATCGGCACGGCCCACGAGTTCTACGTCGACACGGTCGGCTTCGAGGTCACCGCCGAGTACGGCACGCAGGCCCTGTTCGTCTCGGCCGGCGGCTACCACCACCACCTCGCCATGAACACCTGGCAGAGCCGCGGCGCCCAGGGCCGCTGGCCCGCGCTCGGCCTCGGGGAGGTCACCATCGAGCTGCCCACCGACGACGAGCGCGGCGCGCTGGGCGCCCGGTTGGCGAGCCGGGGGATCGCGACGCGCGACGACGGCCGCGTGCTGGCGTTCGAGGACCCCTGGAACAACGAGATCAGGGTGGTCGTCGGCTCCTGAGCGCTCACTCCGGGAACGCGTCGGCCAGCTCCTCGCGGGACCGGATCCCGAGCTTCAGGTAGACGTTGCGCCGGTGGTACTCGATGGTCTTGGGGCTGAGGAACAGCGCGGCGCCGGTCTCCCGGGTGGTCCGTCCGGCCGCGAGCATGCGGGCGACCTGCAGCTCCTGGGGCGTCAGGTGGTCGAGCCCGGTGGTGGTGCGGCGCTGCGCGGTCTCGCCGGTGGCGCGCAGCTCGGCGGCGGCCTGGTCGGCCCACGGCACGGCGCCCAGGCGCTCGAACGCGGCCAGGGCCGCCCGCAGGTGCGGGCGGGCGTCGACGCGGCGCTTCAGGCGGCGCAGGCGGGAGCCGTAGGCGAGCTCCGTGCGTGCCGCCTCGAAGTCGTCGGGAGTGTGCTGGTGGTAGGCGAGGGCGACCGGGAAGCACACGTCGACGTCGGCGTCGGGGCAGGTCAGGCCGGCGGCGCGGGCGGCACGGGCCAGCGACCAGGGCTGGCCCTTGACCTCGGCGCGCTCGGTCAGGGAGGCGGCCAGGGCGCTCGCCTCGTCGGCCATCCCCAGGCGCACCAGGACCTCGACCATCTCGGCGGCGGGCGAGATGTCGACGTCCACCAGGCCCAGGTCGGCCAGGACGGCGTCCAGCTCGCGGAACCTCTCGAGCGCCGCGTCGGTCCTGCCGAGTCCGAGCTCCAGCTCGGCCAGCGCGGTCATGGCCCAGGTCTGGAAGAACCCCAGGTGGTGCTCGCGGGCGAGCTCCAGCGCCTCCTCGGCGTGCGCCCGGCAGGCGTCGACGTCGCCCCGGCGCGCCTCCAGCCACGAGAGCCCGGCCAGGCACGCGGTGACGTCGGTGGCCTGCCCGGCCTCGCGGGCCAGCTGGATCGCCTCGGTGTAGCCGGCGACGGCGTCGTCCCAGCGGTCGGTGGTGGCCTGGTCGCGGGCGACGTAGAACAGCAGCATCGGCAGCCCGCCGATGTCGCTGCGGCGCCGTGAGTGCGCGACGACGGTCGGGATGACGTCGCGGCCCACCGAGCTCTCCCGCAGGAAGAGCGGCAGCACCACGAGCCACGGAGCCAGCTGCGGGTCGTCGACGGCCACCTCGACCCCGGCCATGGACGCGCGCAGCAGGTCGGGGCCACCCTGGCCGGCCAGGATGTCCGCGACGGCGGTGGCCATGGAGCCGACCCACCGGGCGCGTGCGGTCCGCGGCTCGAGCTGCGCGATGAGTGCCGCGGCACGTTCGGCCGTGGCGACGTCCCCGGCGAACTGGCTGGCCAGGATGGCCTCGGCCAGCAGCAGGACGGCCGTGTCCGGGTCGTCGTCGGCCGCGCGCGCCCCCGCGTCGAGGAAGACGTCCCGAGCCCGTTCCACGGCGCCGGTCCGCGCCGCGACGGCACCGTCGAGAGCGGCGGCGCGGGTCCGCAGCGGCGGGGCCTGCGGGAGTGCGGACGCCCGGTCGAGCAGGTCACGGGCCGCGTCGGGGAACCCGGCGTGCCAGGCGCTCTCGGCGGCCGAGACGAGGCGCTCGACGCGCTCCGCCGGGTCCGGGCTCAGTCGAGCCGCCCGCTCGAACCCGGCGGACGCCACCGCCCACGCCCCTCGGGCCCGCGCGCGCGACGCGGCGTCGTCGAGCACGGCCGCCACGGACGCGTCCGGGGCGGCCGTCGCCTCGCCCAGGTGCCAGGCGCGTCGGTCGACGTCACCGGCCGGGACGGACCGGGCCAGCGCCGCGTGCACGGCGCGGCGGGCCGTCGGGCTCGACTCGGCGTAGATGCCGGAGCGGACCAGGTCGTGGCGGAAGGCGATGCGGGTGGCGTCGACGGTGAGCAGCCCTTCCCGCGCCGCCTCGTCGAGGTCGCCGACGGAGACCCCCAGCACCGCACAGGCGCTCGTGACCGTCGCGACGTCACCCCCGGCCGCCGCCGCGACCAGCAGCGCGGTCCGGGTGTCCGCCGGGAGGGCGTCGGCGCGGCGCGCGAACGTCCGGGCCAACGACGCCGGGACCGGCACCGGCGCGCCGGGCGGGAGCGCGCCGAACCCCTCGTCGGTGAGCTCCAGCAGGGCGAGCGGGTTGCCTCCGGCCGACGCGAGCAGCCGCGAGCGCGCCTCGGCGGAGAGGCGGTGGCCGAGCCCGGCCGCCAGCGACTCCGCGTCCGCCGCCGCCAGACCGCCCACCACGAGCTCCGGGAGCCCTGCCGAGCGGACCACCGACGGCTCGTCGCGCGCGGCGAGCAGGACGACGACCGGGTCGGCGGTGAGGCGGCGGGCCGCGAAGCACAGCGCCTGCGCGGAGGGCGGGTCGAGCAGGTGCGCGTCGTCGACGATCACGGCGAGCGGCTGGTCCTCGGCCACGCGGCTGAGCAGGCTGAGCACCGCGGCACCGACCGCGAACCGCTCGCCGCCCGATCCGGGCAGCACGGCGAGCGCGGAGCCCAGGGCCTCGGCCTGGGGCGGAGGGATGGCGTCGAGGTGGCCGAGCACCGGCCGCAGGAGCTGCAGGAGCCCCCCGAACGGCACCTCGCGCTCGGAGTCCACCCCGGCCGCGCGCAGCACGCGCATGCCCGCGCCACCGACCGCCGCCGCGGCGTCCTCGAGCAGGGCGCTCTTGCCGATCCCCGCCTCGCCGGCCAGCAGCAGAGTGCCGCTCTCACCCACGCGTGCGGAGGCCACCAGCCTGCTGATGACCTGCCGTTCGCGCTCGCGTCCGACCAGCACGGACCGAGTCTAGGGAGCACACCAGGGGGGTCCCCTGATGCGACGGGGACCCGGCGACCGCCAGGGTCGGAAGCGACATATCCGACACCTCTTCCAGGAGAAGCATCACCATGACTGACACCCTGCCCGCGCAGACCCAGCGGACCATCGACCCCGACAAGCTCATGTCCTTCGTCTTTCGCGCCGTCGACGAGGTCGGTGCCACGCTGAACACCGCGCTCGTCGTGATGGGCGACAAGCTGGGCTACTACACCGCCATGGCCGACGGCCGCCCGGTCACGCCCGCGGAGCTGGCCGAGCAGACCGGCACCAGCGAGCACTACGCCCGCGAGTGGCTGAACAACCAGGCGGCGGGCGCGATCGTCGAGTACGACGCCGAGACGCGCCGGTACACGCTGCCGGCCGAGCACGCCGTCGCGCTCGCGGACCCGACGAGTCCCGCCTACCTGGCCGGGTTCTTCCAGCTGGCGCTGGGCACCGTGCACGACGCCGAGCGCATCTACCAGGCGGCGCGCGACGGCGACGGCATGGGCTGGCACGAGCACAACACCGACGTGCACCACGGGTGCGAGCGGTTCTTCCGCACGATGTACAACGGGCACCTGCTCAACGAGTGGATCCCCGCGCTCGACGGCGTCGCGGCGAAGCTCGCGGCGGGCGGCACGGTCGCCGACGTCGGCTGCGGTCACGGCGCGTCGACGATCCTGCTGGCTAAGGCGTTCCCGAACGCGACGTTCGTCGGGTCCGACTACCACGCGGAGTCGATCGCGGTCGCCCGCGAGCGCGCGGCGGCCGCCGGGGTGTCCGACCGCGTGACGTTCGAGGTCACGCCCGCGACCGGGTTCACCGGGACCGGGTACGACCTGGTCGCGATGTTCGACTGCCTGCACGACATGGGCGACCCGGTGGGCGCGGCCCGGCACGTGCGCGAGGCGATCGCCGAGGACGGCACGTGGATGGTCGTCGAGCCGATGGCGGGCGACCGCGTCGAGGACAACCTGAACACGGTCGGGCGGGCGTACTACGGCTTCTCCACGCTGCTGTGCACCCCGGCGTCGCTGAGCCAGGACGTCGGTCTGGCGCTCGGCACGCAGGCCGGCCCGGCGAAGATCCGCGACGTCTCCACGGCCGCGGGGTTCACCGGGTTCCGCACCGCCGCGACCACCCCGTTCAACAACGTGTTCGAGGTACGCCCGTGACGCGGAGCCCCCGCGAGGAGAAGACTGCACGGGTGGGCACGGACCCGAGCAGAGCAGCGGACCCGGACGTCGCTGGCGTCGCCGAGCGCGACGGGGTCCCGCTCGCCTACGAGGTGTACCACCAGGACCACGGCACGACCGTGGTCCTGGTGCCCACCTGGTCGATCGTCCCCTCGCGGTTCTGGAAGGCACAGCTCGGCTTCCTCGCGCGGCACTACCGGGTCATCACGTTCGACGGCCGGGGCAGCGGCCGCTCGGGCCGGCCCGACGGCGCCGACGCGTACACGGACCGGCAGTACGCCGACGACATCCTGGCCGTGCTCGACGCGACCGGGACGGAGAAGGCCGTCCTCGTCACCGAGTCGTGCGGCGCGTCCTGGGCAGTGCATGTCGCGGCGGGTGACCCGGACAGGGTCCTGGGGATCATGGCGATCGCCCCGTCGTGCGGGCTGGACGTGGCCACGCCCGGCCGTGACCACGTGCCGTGGGACGAGCCCCTCGACTCGACGGACGGGTGGGCCAAGTACAACAAGCACTACTGGCTGGGCGGCGGCTACGACGACTTCACGGAGTTCTTCTTCCAGAAGATGTTCTCCGAGCCGCACTCGACCAAGCAGATCGAGGACTGCGTCGGCTGGGCGCACGAGATCTCGCCGCAGGTCCTGGCGGACACCACCGCGGGGCGCCTGGGGTGCGACGGAGCGGTGTGCGAGCCGGTGGCCCTGCTGGCCCGGCAGGTGACGTGCCCGGTCGTCGTGGTGCACGGCACCGAGGACCGCATCCGGCCGGCCGAGTTCGGTGAGCGGCTGGCCGAGCTGACCGGCGGGGAGCTGGTGCTCCTCGAGCACGCGGGGCACGGTCCGTCGGCGCGCGACCCGGTGAAGGTCAACCACCTGATCGCGCAGTTCGTCGACCGCTTCGCGCCCCGGCCGCCCAGGACGACGTGGACCCGTGCGGCGCGCCGGCCACCGAAGGCGCTGTACCTCTCGTCGCCGATCGGGCTGGGGCACGCCCAGCGCGACGTCGCGATCGCGGCGGAGCTGCGGGCGCGGCGGCCCGGGCTGCAGATCGACTGGCTCGCGCAGGACCCGGTGACCGCGGTGCTCGCGCAGCACGGCGAGCGGGTGCACCCGGCGTCGGCGTGGCTTCGCAACGAGTCCGGGCACATCGAGCACGAGGCGGGGGAGCACGACCTGCACGCGTTCCAGGCGATCCGCCGCATGGACGAGATCCTGGTGAACAACTTCATGGTGTTCGACGAGGTGGTGGCCGACGGTGGCTACGACCTGGTCATCGGGGACGAGGCGTGGGACGTCGACTACTTCCTGCACGAGAACCCGGAGCTCAAGCGCTTCTCGTTCGCCTGGATGACCGACTTCGTCGGCTGGCTGCCGATGCCCGACGGTGGCCCGCGCGAGGCGGCGCTGACCGCGGACTACAACGCGGAGATGATCGAGCAGCGCGCCCGGTTCGCCCGCGTGCGGGACCGGTCGGTGTTCGTCGGGGACCCGGACGACGTCGTGGACGACGACTTCGGGCCCGGCCTGCCGAGCATCCGGACGTGGACGCAGGAGAACTTCGACTTCGCCGGGTACGTGACCGGGTTCGACCCCGCCCAGCTGGAGGGCACCGAGCGGCTGCGCGCGGAGCTCGGGGTGGGTCCGGGGGAGAGGCTCTGCCTGGTCACGGTCGGCGGGTCCGGCGTCGGCACGTCGCTGCTGCGCCGCGTCATGGACGTCGTGCCGCTGGTCCGCCAGCTGGCGCCGGAGCTCCGGTTCGCGTTCGTCACCGGCCCGCGGATCGACCCGTCGTCGCTCCCCGCGCACGACGGGTCGACCGTGCTCGGGTACGTCCCGGACCTGTTCCGCCACCTCGCCGCGTGCGACGTCGCGGTGGTCCAGGGCGGCCTCACGACGACCATGGAGCTGACGGCCCTGAACAAGCCGTTCGTGTACGTGCCGCTGCGGCACCACTTCGAGCAGAACCTGCACGTGCGCAAGCGGCTCGACCGCTACGAGGCGGGACGGCACCTGGCCTACGAGGACGCGCTGGACCCGGACGCCCTGGCGGAGGCCATCGTGAAGGAGGCCAGCCGCGACGTGCGGTACCGCCCGGTCGCGACGGACGGCGCGGCGCGGGCGGCCGCGCTCCTGGCGGACCTCGTCTAGAAGTCCACCAGGGTGAGGTGCACCCGGACGGTGTCGCCGACGTCGAGCTCCTCGGCCCGGCGCACCGCCTTCTTCACCGGCAGCACGTAGGTGTCGGTGGACGGGAAGATCGACGTCCGCCAGACGGTCGCGCCGACGGTCACCTCGACGCGGACCGACCCGAACCCTCGAGCAGCGTCGCCGACGAGGTCCAGCACCTCGTCGGCGACGTGCGTGGGGAGGCTGACGAAGGTCCACACGTCGGTCCGGCGGGCGTCCCAGCGCCACAGCGGGGCATCGAACTCGAAGGTCACGGCACCGATCATCTCCCGTCGCGCGTACCCCGGCGGCCCGACGTAGCCTCGGCGGGACCGAGACGAGGATGGTGCTGCATGGACGTGGCCGGGCTGCTGGTCGAGTCGTTCGGGCGGGTGGAAGGGGTGCTGACGCGCGCCGTCGACGGGTTGAGCGTCGACGAGCTGGCGTTCCGCCCCGACCCCGAGGCGAACTCCGTCGCGTGGCTCGCGTGGCACGCCGCGCGCGGCGAGGACGCGCAGGTCGCGGACGTCGCCGGCACGGAGCCGGTGTGGACGGCGCAGGGCTGGGCGGACCGCTTCGACCTCCCGTTCGACGACGCGGAGACGGGGTACGGCATGAGTGCGCAGGACGTGGGCCGCGTCCGGGTGTCGTCGGAGCTGCTGCTCGCGTACGCCCGTGCGGTCGCGGACCGCACGCAGGACTACCTCGCCGGTCTGTCCGAGGCGGACCTCGACCGGGTGGTCGACGAGGGGTGGGACCCGCCCGTGACGCTCGGCGTCCGGCTGGTCAGCGTCGTCGGCGACAGCCTGCAGCACGCCGGCCAGGCGTCGTACGTTCGTGGTCTCCTGGAGCGCTCGCGCCGGGTATGACGCGAGCCGGCCGGCTCAGAGCGCGTGCGCGTCGACCAGCGCCTCGAGCTGCTCACGGTGCGCGTCCACGAACTCCTGCTGGAGGGTGTGCCAGGCGGCTCGGGTCGTCTCCCGGTACCCGGTCGAGTCGCGGCAGGTGAGGTCGGCGACCGCCAGGGCGATCTCCGCCGCCTGGACCTCGGGGTCGTCGGTGAAGAGGACGTTGCCGCCGTGGGTCGCGGCGGACGCCTGCAGCTCTGCCTCGTCCGGGGTCGCGACGTCGTGTCCGGCCTCGGACATGCAGGCGGACCACGCCGCGTCGCCCGCGTGCACTCGAGGGTCGTCGATCGCGGCGAAGATCCACTCCTCGTAGTCCGCGTGCAGGCCGGCGAAGTCGGGGTCGGACGCCCAGTCCTGCGCAGGCTCCAGCACGGGTGCGGTCGCGCAGCCGTCGAGCACCGCCTCGTACCGTTCGCGGTCCTGCGGGGAGAGCGTCCCGGCGTAGGCGGTGTTCTGCTCGGCCGCCGTCGGCACGCTGATGCTCAGACCGCCGTACCCCCACGCGCGCGCGAACGGGAGGGTGTCCTGGGAGAGCTCGTTGTGGGGGTCGTCCGGCCAGTACAGGAAGCCGGCGTCGGCGACGCATGCCCGCGTCCGGTCCTCGTCGATCCGCGCCATCGACCCCGCGTCGACCTGCTCGAGGTAGGCGGAGAGGGGTCCGGGTGCCGGGCGCTCCACGGGCGGGACGGCGGGCGGGAGCGTCTCGGTGGTGCTCTCGGCGCAGCCGGCGAGGAGCGTGCCGCCTGCGAGGGCCCACAGCAGAGCGGTCCGGTGCGGCACGACGGGCTCCTGTCGACGAGGGCGGGCCCTGCGCCCGTCGCGGCCCGCCCACCCTAGCGCCGCTCCGTGGCAGCCGTCCGGCCGTTTCCCGCGTCCACGTAGGCTTTCCGATCATGCGGTGTGCCTACTTCGACGCGGGGGTCTGCCGCTCCTGCACGTGGATGGGCCGCCCGCACGGCGAGCAGGTCGCCGACAAGGAACGGCACTGCGCCACCCTGCTGGGCGAGCGCGCCGACCTCGTGTGGCTCCCGCCGGTGACCGGCCGCGAGTCGGGCTACCGCAACAAGGCGAAGATGGTCGTCGGCGGCACGGTCGAGCACCCGACGCTGGGCATCCTGGACGGCACGGGTCAAGGTGTCGACCTGCAGGGCTGCGGGCTGTACCCCGGCTCGCTGGCCGCGACGTTCCCGGTGCTCGCCGCCTTCGTCACCCGGGCGCGCCTCACGCCCTACGACGTCCCGGCGCGCACCGGTGAGCTCAAGAACCTGCTGGTCACGCAGTCGCCGGACGGCGAGGTGATGCTCCGGTTCGTGCTGCGGTCGCAGGAGCCCGTGGCCCGGATCCGCAAGCACCTGCCGTGGTTGCTGGAGACCCTGCCGCAGCTGCGGGTGGTGTCCGTGAACCTGCTGCCGGACCACAAGGCGGTGCTCGAGGGGGACCGCGAGATCCTGCTGACGGACACCCAGACCCTGCGGATGCGCGTCAACGGGATCGACCTGCACCTGCGCCCGCAGAGCTTCTTCCAGACCAACACGGAGGTCGCCGCCGCGCTGTACCGGCACGCGGCGTCCTGGGTGGAGGAGCTGGCGCCGCGGACCGTGTGGGACCTGTACTGCGGGGTCGGCGGATTCGCGTTGCACGTCGCGGCGCCCGGTCGTGACGTCGTGGGCATCGAGACGAGCGTCGAGGCGATCGCGAGCGCGACCCTGAGCGCGGCCGACCTCGGGCTGTCCGGTGTGCGGTTCGCCGCGGGCGACGCGACCGAGTTCGCCCTCGGCGCCGTGGCGCCGGACCTCGTGATCGTCAACCCCCCGCGACGCGGGATCGGCGACGTGCTGAGCCGCTGGCTCGAGGCCTCCGACGTGCGGCACGTCGTGTACTCCAGCTGCAACGCGAGCTCGCTCGCGCGGGACCTGGCGGCCATGCCGTCCCTGCGTCCGGTCCGTGCGCAGGTGCTCGACATGTTCCCGCAGACGACCCACTACGAGGTCCTCACCCTGCTCGAGCGCGCCTGACTCTTGGACGGTCGTCCAAAAGACGGTAGGAAGAGGCATGAGCACCTCTCCCGTCCTCGTCATCGGCGCCGGACCCGCCGGCCTGGCGGTCGCCGCCGCCCTCGGCCGGCGGGGCGTGCAGGCCGTGGTGCTCGAGCGCGCCGACGACGTGGGTGCCTCGTGGCGGCGGCACTACGAGCGGCTCCACCTGCACACCACCCGCCGGTGGTCGGGGCTGCCCGGACTCCCGATCCCGCAGCGCTTCGGCCGGTGGGTCGCCCGCGCGGACGTCGTGAGCTACCTGGAGATGTACGCGTCGCACCACCGGATCGACGTGCGCACCGGCGTCCAGGTGAAGCGCGTGGCGCGCGCCGGGTACGGCAGGTGGGTGGTGGAGACCGAGTCGGGGGAGTCGTTCACCGGGTCGACCGTCGTCGTGGCCACCGGGTACAACCACACGCCCGTCCCCCCGCAGTGGCCGGGAGTCGAGGCGTTCCCCGGTGAGCTCGTGCACGCCTCCGCGTACCGGAACCCCGGGCCCTACCGCGGCAAGGACGTGCTCGTCGTCGGTGCCGGCAACACCGGGTCCGAGATCGCCGTCGACCTCACCGAGGGCGGCGCCGCCCGGGTGCGGCTCGCCATCCGGACGGCACCCCACATCGTCCGGCGCTCGAACCTCGGCTGGCCCGCGCAGGGCACAGGGATCCTCGTCCGCCACCTGCCCGTCCCGGTCGTGGACCGCATCGCGGCCGTGGTGGCGCGCGTCGAGGTGCCCGACCTGTCGGCGCACGGGCTGCCGCGGCCCACCACCGGGCTGTACTCCCGCGTCAAGCAGGGCTCCGTGCCGCTCCAGGACGTCGGCCTGATCGCCGCGGTGCAGGCGGGAGACGTCGAGCCCGTCGCGGCGCTGCAGTCGTTCGACGACGACGGCACGGTCGTCCTTGCCGACGGGTCGCGCATCACCCCGGACGTCGTCATCGCCGCCACCGGGTACCGCCGTGGTCTGGAGCCGCTGGTCGGCGACCTCGACGTGCTGGACGAGCGCGGCCTGCCGCGCGTGCACGGGCCGCGGACGTCCCGCTCGGCGCCCGGGCTCTACTTCACGGGGTACACCAACCCGATCAGCGGCATGTTCCGCGAGCTGCGGATCGACGCCGAGCGGATCGCGCGCGCGATCAGCCGCGCCTGACCCGGCTCTCCCGCCACGCCTTCCAGGCGCCCGTCGACCAGAGCGCCCAGACCACCAGCAGCGGCTGGAACACCAGCCGGACGGCGCGCGCGCGGTCCGAGTCCAGCCCGAACGCGTCGGTCCGCGTGACCAGCTGGGAGATGTTGCCCGGGAAGATCGCCACGAAGAACGCCGCGACGACCCAGCCGACCGCCACCCGCTGCCGGGGGAGTGCGACGAGCGCGCCGCCCAGGGCGAGCTCGACCAGGCCGGAGCCGACGACGACCGTGTCGGTGTCGACGGGCACCCATGGCGGCACCTGCGCGGCGAACTCCTCGCGCGCGAAGGTCAGGTGGCTGGTGCCGGCGAGCAGGAGCATCGCACCGAGCGCGATCCGGCCGACGGTCCGTGCGGGGGAGGTCATGTCCCCAGCGTCTCCCGCGCGGGCCGTCACCGCACGACGCGGAAGGTCAGGTGCGTGGCCTCGTCGGTCGCGACGAGGCCCGTCCGCACCAGCTCGGTGTGCTGGTCCCCGCCGACGTCCAGCAGACGCTCTCCCCGGTGCAGCAGGACCGGCACCAGGTTGACCTCGATCTCGTCGACCACCCCCGCGGCCAGGGCCTGCCGGCAGACGTCGGCGCCGCCCATGACGAGGACGTCGCGGCCCCCGGCGGCGAGCACCGCCTGCGCCACCGCGCTGGCGATGCCGTCGGTGACGAACGTGAACGTGGCGCTGCGCATCGGGCGGGGTTCGTGCGCACGGTGCGTCACGACGAAGGTGGGCACCGGGAACGGGGTGTCCCCCCAGAGGTCGACGCCGATGTCGTAGGTCCGGCGGCCCACGACGACGGCCCCCGTGCGGGCGAACTGAGCGGCGGCCACCGCGGCGTCCGCCTCGGACGGGGTGGCGCCCTCGCGCTCGGGGAAGAGCCAGCGGTGCAGCCGCTCGCCACCGACACCCAGCGGGGCCTCGCGCGACGTGTCGGGGCCCGCGCTGAAGCCGTCCAAGGACACCGAGGAGCTCATCCGCACGATTCCCATGCGACCTCACGCTAGGGGTTGACGGCGTCGGTGGGGAGGCCTACGTTGAAGATGTTCCTTAATTAAGGAGTTGCTGAAATGCCAGCTCGGGACGCGTTGAGCGTGGTCTTCGCCGCGCTCGCCGACCCCACGAGGCGCGCGATCCTCACGCACCTCCAGCAGGGCCCCTCGACCGCCGGGGACGTGGCAGCACCGTTCGCCATGAGCCGGTCGGCGATCTCCCAGCACTTGCGGGTGCTCGAGGACGCCGGTCTGATCGAGCGGACCGTGACCGCGCAGTGGCGCACGTGCGTCCTGCGCACCGAGCCGCTCGACGAGGTCGCGACGTGGGTGGACAGCCACCGACGCCTGTGGGACGAGCGGTTCGACCTGCTGGACGCACGACTCCGGGAACGGAAGAAGGCCACGACGACGCAAGGAGAAGACGATGACTGAGACGAAGCAGACCCTCGAGAAGTCCTTCACCATCACGCGGATCTTCGACGCCCCGCGGGCAGAGATCTGGCGGGCGTGGACCGACCCCGACGAGGCGGCCACCTGGTGGCACCCGCGTGGCGTGGAGACTCCGCGGGACTCGGTCGAGATCGACGCCCGACCGGGCGGAACCTACCGCTACACGATGATCGCGCCGGACGGGAGCACCTACCCGACGTTCGGCGTCTACCGCGAGGTCGTCGAGCCCGAGCGGCTCAGCTTCACGTGGGCCGACCCGGGCGACACGTCGGCCGACGCGCCCCTGATCACCGTGACCCTCGAGGACCTCGGTGAGCGGACGCGGATGACGTTCCACCTGGATGGGTACGGCGGTCAGCCCGGCGACGACGGCGTCTACGACGGCTGGGACCAGGCCTTCGACGTCCTCGTCGAGCACCTCGTCTGACGGCGCTCAGCGGCTCGCGCGACGCAGGGCGACGACGACCACCAGCGGCCAGACCGCCTGGGCACCGGCCACGGCCCGCTCGGACAGGCCGGTGAGGTCGCCGCCGCCCTGCAGCTCGACCACGAACCAGCCGAGCAGCCCGGTGAGCACCACCGAGGCGCCGACGGTGACGGCCGGCCGCAGGATGCCGGTCGCCCCGCGGCGCGCGGCCAGCGCGGGCCAGAGGGCGAGCGCGCCGAACCCGATCCCGGCGGCGACGCCGTGCGCCTGCGGGGCGGCGTCGACGGGGAGCAGCGCGACGGCGAGCGTGGCGGCACCACCGATCGCGTGCAGGACCCGCGCACGGCGGGCGACCGGCCGCAGACCCCCTGCGGTCACCAGGTGCGCCACCCCGGTGACCGCCAGGCCGGCCGTCATGATCCACGGGTCCGTCGCGGTCGAGGCCGCGAGCGCGCTGATGGTCTCCTGCACCGCGTCGAACGACGGCTGACGCGCAGCGGCGAGCGTCCAGCCGCCGATCATGGCGACGGGGGCGGCGATCGCGGACGCGAGCGCCCAACGGGGGACGGGCACGGGGGGCTGCCTTCTGCTCGGGGTCTGTCGGAGACTGGGTTCGTGACCGACCACCCCGACGGATGGGTGCTGGTCTTCGAGGACCACTTCGACGGCCCCGAGCTCGATCCTGCCGTGTGGCTGCCGCACTACCTGCCGGCCTGGAGCTCGCGCGCGGCGACCGCGGCGTCCTACGAGCTGCGCGACTCCTGCCTGCACCTGCGCATCCCGCCCGAGCAGGGCCTGTGGTGCGGCGACGACCACGTGCCGCCGATGCGCGTGTCGGGCATCCAGTCGGGGAACGTCTCGGGACCCGTCGGCGGCACCCGCGGCCAGCAGCCGTACCGCGACGGCCTCCGCGTCCGCGAGGCGCAGGACCCGTTCTGGGGATGGACCCCGACCGGTGGCCGGATCGAGCTGCACGCGCGGGCCGTGCTGACCCCGCGCTCGATGGTCGCGTTCTGGATGGTGGGCCTCGAGGACGAGCCCGAGCGGTCGGCGGAGATCTGCGTGACGGAGGTGTTCGGCGACGCCGTCGCACCCGGCTCCGCCGCCGTGGGGATGGGCCTGCACCCGTTCCGGGACCCGGCGGTGGAGGAGGACTTCGCCGCCGTGCGGCTGCCGCTCGACGTCGCGGAGCCGCACACGTATGCCGTCGACTGGTCGGCGGAGGAGGCCGCGTTCCTCGTCGACGGCGTCGTCGTGCGTCGCTGCGCGCGGCCGCCGGCGTACCCGATGCAGATGATGCTTGCGGTCTTCGACTTTCCCGAGAGGTCCGTCGGCGACGACGACGACGCCGTCCCCGAGCTCGTCGTGGACAGCCTGCGGGGCTACGAGCGGCGCTGAGCCGAAGTCATCCGCCACACGACCGTCAAACGTCCCCGCAGAACGAACCGCGCACGGTATAACCGACGCGCCGCCTTCTCCGCCGACCTCGAGGACACCGACGCATGCTGATCTTCTGGGTGATCGCCGGGGTGGCGCTGCTGCTCCTCGTGCTGACCGTCACCCTCGGCGACTTCCTCGACGGCGCCGTCGAGGCGATCGACGTCACCGGCGGCTACCTGTCGTCGACCGTCGTCCTGTCGTTCCTGGCCACGTTCGGCATCGTCGGCGGTCTGCTGCTGGCCACCACGGACGTCAGCGTGCTGGTCGCGTCCCTCGGCGGTGTGGTCGCGGGGGCCCTGGTGGGTGCGGGCGCCGGGGCGGCCACGCGGTCGCTCACCGATGGTCCGACCGCCCACCAGATCACCAGCAGCGACTACGTCGGACTGGCTGCGACGGTCACCACCTCCATCCCGGCCGGCGGGCTCGGTCAGATCTCGCTCGTCGTCGCCGGCCAGAGCACCGCGCTCGCGGCCCGCGCCGACGGTCCCGTGCCCACCGGTGCCGGCGTGACCGTCGTCGCCTCCCTCGGTCCCGGCGTCGTCAAGGTCGCCACCACCCTCTCCTAGGAGCTCGTCGTGCCCGAATCCTGGCTGCCCATCGCGGGCGTCGCCGGTCTCGTCCTGGTCGTCCTCATCGTCGGCATCGCGATCGCCAAGCGGTACCGCGTGGCCAAGCCCAACGAGGCGTTCATCGTCACGGGCCGCAAGGGCAAGACCTCCGGCGACCTGTCCGGGCAGAAGGTGGTGACCGGTGGTGGCGTGTTCGTCCTTCCGTTCGTCCAGCAGCTCTCGGTGCTCGACATGTCCTCGCGCCGCATCACGGTCGAGGTCAACGGCGCCCCGTCGTCGCAGGGCATCGCGCTCACGGTCTCCGGCGTCGCCATCGTCAAGGTGCACAACGAGGACGTGTCCATCCGCGCGGCCGCCCAGCGGTTCGGCAGCCAGCAGGAGGAGATCGACAGCTTCACCACCAACCAGCTCTCGGGTGCGCTGCGCGCGATCGTCGGCAACCTGACCGTCGAGCAGGTCATCCGGGACCGCGAGTCGTTCTCCCAGCAGGTGCTCGAGTCGGTCACCGGGTCGCTCAGCGCGCAGGGCCTCAGCCTCGACGCGTTCACCATCCAGGAGGTCGGCGACCACGGCGGCGGCACGTACATCCTCGACATGGGCCGGGCGTCCGCGGCCGCGATCCGCCGCGAGGCCGAGATCGCCGAGGCGGAGGCGCACCGGCTGTCCGAGGAGAAGCGGATCCACGCCGAGACGGAGGTGGCCAACTACCGCCGGGCGCTCGACCTGCGGCAGGCGGAGATCCTCGCCGAGACGGACCGCGCGAAGGCCCTGTCGGCGTCGGCAGGACCGCTCGAGGCCGCCGCGCGCCAGCAGGAGATCCTGGCGCAGGAGGAGCTCGTCGCGCAGCGGCAGGCCGCGCTGACCGAGCGGCAGCTGGACACCACCGTGCGCCGCCCCGCCGACGCCGAGCGCTACCGGCTCGAGCAGCAGGCCGAGGCGCAGCGCGTGACCGCCGTCAAGGCGGCCGAGGCGTCGAAGGCGGAGAACGAGCTGCGCGGTGCCGGTGAGCTGGCGCTGCGGTCGGCGCAGGCGCGAGCCACGGAGCTCGAGGGTGCGGCCGAGGCGGCAGCGGTCCTCGCGCGCGGCAAGGCCGAGGCCGAGGCGCTGCAGAAGCGGGCCGAGGCGTACAAGGAGTTCAACCAGGCCGCCGTGTTCGACCGGCTGCTGGAGACCCTGCCGGAGATCGCCAAGCAGCTCGCGGCGCCCATGGCCGGCATCGACACGCTCACGGTGGTCTCCACGGACGGCGCCGCGGCCCTGCCCAAGGCGGTCGCGGGGAACTTCCTGCAGCTGCAGGAGCTGATCAAGTCGACCACCGGCCTGGACCTGACCCAGATCGTGCACCAGCTGACGGACTCGCCCACCGCAGTGGTCCCCGTCGCGGTGCCGACGACGGCCGGGACGTCGACCAACCACGCCTGACGGCCGCCTAGGCTCAGCCCATGACCGTGCTCTCCCGCAACAACGTCGTGCTCTCGGGCGTCCCGGACGGGCCGGCCATGGTGTTCGCCCATGGGTTCGGGTGCGACCAGAGCATGTGGCGGTTCGTCGCGCCGGCGTTCGAGTCGACCCACCGGGTCGTCCGGTTCGACCACGTGGGCGCGGGCGGGTCGGACCTGCACGCCTACGACCCGCAGCGGTACGCGTCGCTGGAGGGGTACGCGGACGACGTCGTGGAGATCCTCGACGCGCTCGCCCTGGGGCCGGTGGTGTTCGTCGGCCACTCGGTGAGCGCGATGATCGGGGTCCTCGCGGCGGCGCGTCGGCCCGAGCTGTTCGACCGGCTCGTGCTCGTCGGACCCAGCCCGCGGTACGTCGACGACGGCGACTACCGGGGCGGGTTCAGCGCGGCGGAGATCGACGAGCTCCTGGCGACCATGGACGACAACTACCTGGGCTGGTCCGCGTTCATCGCGCCCGTGATCATGGGCAACGTGGACCGCCCCGAGCTGGGCGACGAGCTGACCAACTCGTTCTGCCGCACGGACCCGGCGATCGCCCGGCGGTTCGCCCGCGCCACGTTCCTGGCCGACAACCGCGCCGACCTGGCGGCCGTCACCACCCCGGCCCTGGTCCTCCAGTGCCGCGAGGACGTCATCGCGCCCCCGGAGGTCGGCCGGTACGTCCACGAGCACCTCGCCGGCAGCGAGCTGGTGCTCCTGGACGCCGTCGGGCACTGCCCCAACCTGAGCGCGCCGGACCAGGTGGTCGACGCCATCGCCGCGTACGTGTCGCATGTCAGCGTCCAGCCGTAGCGACGCCTGGGACGTCGCGCCGGTCGCGCTCCTGCGGCTGGACGGTGACGGCACGGTCGTCGACGCCAACCAGGTCCTGCTCGACTGGGTGCGCCGCCCCGCGCAGGGCGTGCGGCTGGCGGACCTGCTCTCGGTGGGCGGCCGCATCTACTGGGAGACGCACCTGTCCCCGCTGCTGCACATGCAGGGCCGGTTCGACGAGGTCGCGGTCGAGCTGCGTGGTCCGGACGGCCGGCTGCCCGTGCTCATGTCGGCGGTGGTGCGGACCGGCGTCGACGGCGGGCGCCGTGTCGACGTGGCGCTGTCCCGCGCCACGGAGCGCTCGCGGTACGAGCGCGAGCTGCTCGCCGCGCGGGCGGCCGCCGACCGGTCCGCGGACCAGCTGCGCGCGCTGCAGGCCATCACCGCCGCGCTGTCGCAGGGTGTGGGCACGGACGGTGTGGCCCGCGCGCTCGCCGACTCCGCCGTCACGCACCTCGGGGCGACGGCGGCGAGCGTCTGGGTGGCCGCCGAGGACGGGACGCTCGTCCGTCGTGGTGCGGCGGGTCACCTGCCCGACGGTCTCGACCGACGCGCGGCCGGGCCGGGCGCCGGCGACCCGGTCGGCGCGGTCGAGCCGCACGCCGACGGGGTCGTCGTCGTCGCGCTCGGGGCGGCCTCCGCTCCGCAGGGCACCCTGGTCCTCGTCGCCGGGGGAGGGCAGAGCGAGGACCCGTTCGACGTGGGGGTCCTCACCGCGGTGGGTCAGCAGGCCGGGCTGGCGCTCGGGCGCGCCGCGCTCTTCGACCAGAAGGCGTCGGTCGCCCACGAGCTCCAGCTCGCGCTGCTCACCACCCACCTGCCCGCCGACGACCGGTTCACGGTGACCACGGAGTACCGCCCGGGCGTGCAGGCGCTGGAGGTCGGGGGCGACTGGTTCGACGCGTTCCTGCTCGACGACCACGTGCTCGCCGTGACGGTCGGTGACGTCGTGGGCCGCGGCCTGCACGCAGCGACGGCGATGGGCCAGCTGCGCAGCGCGGTCCGCGCGGTGGCGGCGCCCGGCGTCGGACCGGCCGCGCTGCTGGCGCGGCTGGACCGGTTCGTCGGGCAGACGGGGGTCGGGTTCATGGCCACCCTGGCCTACGCCGAGATCGACCTGACCAGCGGCGAGGTCCGGTACGCCTGCGCGGGCCACCTGCCCCCGCTGCGGTTCGCGGCCGGGGGCGCGCACGAGTTCTGGTGGGACGGCCGCTCGACGCCGCTCGGCTCCGGCGCCGGGCGCACCGAGGCCACGGCCACGCTCGACCCGCACGACCAGCTCATCCTCTACACCGACGGTCTGGTCGAGCGCCGTGACCGCCCCCTGCTCGACGGCCTGGAGGCGCTCGCGTCCGCCGGGGTGGCGCTGCGCGAGACCTCGGTCGGCGCGCTGGTCACCGGCCTGCTGGGGCAGGCGCGCGACGAGCGCGACGACGTGTGCGTGCTCGTCGCCTCGTGGACGCCGGGGGACCCCGCGACCCGGCCGTGAGCCGACCGGGTCGAAGGGCTCAGAACACCCGGTTGGCGATCTCCGCGGGAGCGAGCAGCAGCTCGGTGATCTCGTCGTCGAGCCGGACCAGCGTGAGCGACGCCCCGGCCATGTCGAGCGACGTGCAGTACTCGCCGACGTAGCTGCGACCGACGGTGATGCCCTGGGCCGCGAGCTTCTCGTGCGCCAGCCCGTACAGCAGGTACAGCTCGCTGATCGGGGTGCCGCCCAGGCCGTTGATCATGAGCGCGACCGAGTCGCCGGAGGAGTACGGCAGGTCGGGGACCACGGCGCCGAGCAGCTCGTCGATGATCTCGTCGGCGCTGACGAGCGTGGCGCGGCGGCGGCCGGGCTCGCCGTGGATGCCGACACCCACCTCCATCTCGTCGTCGGCCAGCTCGAACAGCGGGGAGCCCTTGGCGGGCGGGGTGCACGGTGTCAGCGCGATGCCCATCGTGCGGGTGACGGAGTTGACCTTCTCGCCGATCCGGACCAGCTCGTCCAGCGACGCACCGGCCTCCGCGGCCGCGCCCACGGCCTTCATGACGAAGAAGTTCCCCGCGACACCCCGGCGGCCGACGGTCCAGGTCGAGTCCTTGACGGCGACGTCGTCGTTGATGAACAGCGTCCGGACGTCCATGCCCTCGGCCTCGGCCAGCTCCGCGGCCATCTCGAACGCCATCTTGTCGCCCGTGTAGTTGTTGACCAGCAGCAGGACGCCCTTGTCCGACGCCAGCAGCTTCGCCGTCTCCAGCACGTACTCCATGGGTGGTGCCGCGAACACGTCGCCGGGACACGCCCCGTCGAGCATCCCCCTGCCGACGACCATGACGTGCGCCGGCTCGTGGCCCGACCCGGACCCCTGGATGATCGAGACCTTGTCGTGGCTGGGGGCGTCGGCCCGCATGATCAGGTTGTACTCGGGCACGTAGCGCAGGGTGTCGGGGTTGGCCAGGGCGATGCCCTTGAGCATCTCGGGGACGAAGTTCAACGGGTCGTTGACGAACTTCTTCATCAGTCATTCCTCCACATCGTCGTGATCGGTCGACCTCTCGCCGCGTCGCCCCCCGGAGCGCGGACGTGCGTGTGTCACCAGCCGTCGGCGACGCGTTCCGCCAGCACGGCGACCGCGACGGCACCGGGGTCCAGCGACCCGATGCTGCGCTCGCCGGTGTACGACGCCCGACCGCGACGGGCCTGCATCGGCCGGGTCGCCTCGGCGGCCTCGCGGGCGCTCACGGCGGCGGCCTTCGCGACGTCCGCGGGCGCCGACCCAGCCGCGAGCTCGCGCTCGATCGTGTCCGTCATCGGCGCGAGCGCGTCGAGCAGCGTCTTCTCGCCGAGGTCGGCACCGCCGCGCGCCTTGATGCCGTCGATCGCGGCGCGCAGCATCGCGACGACGTCGTCGCCCGTGACGTCCTGCGTGCCCTTGACCTGCCCGGCCGCCCGCAGGAACGCGGTGCCCCAGATGGGTCCCGACGTCCCGCCGATCCGCCCCGACATGACGACGGCGACCTTCTGCAGGAAGGTGCCGGTGTCGGAGCGGTCGAACGTGTCCCACTGCGCCAGCACGTTCTCGAACCCCCGCGCCAGGGAGAACCCGAAGTCGCCGTCGCCGACGACCGAGTCGAGGTCCCCGAAGTACTTCTCGTTCTCGATGCACCCTTCGGTGATCGTGCGGACGACGGACTCGACGCGGCTATCGGACACGGTGGCTCCCTGTGCGGAGGTGGTCGAGGTGTGACAGGGCGACCTGCCCGTCGATGTCGAGGCCGAGCGGGTCGTCCAGCACGGTGGCGGGGTGGTCCGGGAGGTCACCGAGCGAGGTCACGACGAGGGACGCACCGGTGAAGTCCTCGTCGGCCGTGTAGCTGCTCACGGTGACGACGGTCCGCAGCCCGGCACCGAGAGCGGCGCGCAGGCCGTTCGCGCTGTCCTCGACGACGACGACCTCCTGGGGCGCGACCCCGAGCTCCTCCAGCGCGAGCAGGTAGATGTCGGGCGCCGGCTTCTTGGCCGGGACCACGTCACCGGCGAAGACGCGGAACCGGGCCGCGAGCTCGTCGCCGACCGCGTGCTCGAGCACGGCGCGGACCGACGCCTCGGCCGACGTCGACGCGACGGCCAGACCCCAGCCCGCCGCGGCCGCCTCCGCGACGACCCGCGCGATACCCGGCCGACCGGGCAGCACGCCGGCGGCCACCATCTCGGTGTAGTGCGCGGTCTTCGTCTTGTGCCAGCGGGCGACAAGCTCGCGCTGCTCGTCGGGATCCGCGGGCAGGTGCGCGGTCTCGACGAACAGGGGCGTGAACACCGTCGCCAGCCGTTCCTTGCCGCCGCCGATCGCGAGCAGGTGCCCGTACTCCTCCTCGCTCCAGTGGATCGGCAGACCGGCCTCGGCGAACGTCCGGTTGAAGGCGGGCAGGTGCGCGTCGCGCTCGGTGTCGGCCAGGACGCCGTCGCAGTCGAAGATCAGCGTGGGGCTCATCGGCCTGCCTTCCCTGCGGAGCCGAACTCCTCGAGGTGCACCGCGATCGCGGCCTGCACGGCGGCCGAGATGTCCCGGAACATCGACGGTGGGTCCCACCGGTCACGGGCGCGCGCCTGGGCCAGGTGCGTCTCGGCCGAGCGCATGTAGGCGACCTTGACGCCGGTCGAGATGTTGATCTTGGAGACGCCCGCGTCGATGAACGTCGCGAAGTCGTCGGCCGACAGCCCGGTGCCGCCGTGCAGGACGATCGGGCGGTCGGTCAGCGCGGCGAGCTCGCGCACGCGCTGCGGCAGCAGGACGGGCTGCGCCTTGTACTCGCCGTGCGCGGTGCCCAGCTGCGGGGCCAGCAGGTCGACGCCGGTGCGCTCAGCGACGGCTGCCAGGGTCGCGACGTCGTAGGAGTGCAGCGAGACGTCCGAGCCGACGCCGTCCTCGACGCCGATGATGTTCTCGATCTCCGACTCGACGTCGACCCCGGCGGCGTGCGCCTCGGCGACCACCTCGGCCGTCTCGCGCTCCGCCGTGGCCAGGTCCCGGTCGGAGGCGTCGAACAGGACCGAGGACCAGCCGGCGCGGACGACGTCGGAGATCACCGCCCGGTCGGGGCAGTGGTCGAGGTGCAGCGCGACGGGGACGGGGACGTCGGCCGCGTGCCGGAACATCGTCGTGACCAGGTCCGTGCCGATGGAACGGACGGTCTTGACGGAGATCTGGACGATCATCGGGGAGCTCGCCGCGACCGCGGCCGCGATCACGGCCCGGAGGCTGAGGTCGTCGAGGATGTTCACCGCGGGCACCGCGTAGCCCTGCTCGCGAGCGGTCCGCGTCATCGTCCGTGTCGACGAGATCATGCTCTGCCCTCCCGGCGAGCGGTCCTGCCTGACCGGGACCGCATCGTCCCGACCACTCGGCAGTCTAGACAGGTCTACTCATGCACGACCAGACGCGCGCGATCCGTGAAACCCTGGACCCCATGACGGACGTCCTGCAGCGCGAGTCGGCGGTGCCGCTCTACGCGCAGCTCGAGCAGATCCTGCACACCCGGATCACGAGCGGCGAGTGGCTGCCGGGCCAGCGCATCCCGTCCGAGAACGAGCTCAACAGGATCTACGGGCTCAGCCGGATGACGGTGCGCGGCGTGCTGACCAAGCTGGTGGGCGACGGGCTGCTCGTGCGGGTGCCGGGCAAGGGCACCTACGTCGCCACGCCGAAGATCAACGCGATCTCCCCGGCCTACCGCGGGGTGCGCGAGCAGCTGGAGGGCCTCGGCTACGAGACGTCCACGCGGCTCGTCTCCCTCGGGCTCGAGACGCCGTCGTCGGGCGTCCGGGAACGGCTCGCGCTCGGGGAGGGCGACGAGACCTACGTGATCGTCCGCGTCCGCTCCGTCCAGGGCGAGCCGATCAGCCTGCACCGCTCGTACGTGCCGGCCCGGCTCGCACCCGGGCTCGACGGGCACGACGTCGTCGCCAACCAGCTCTGCGTCGTCCTCGAGGAGCACTACGGCCTGCCCATGAAGCGCGTGCACGAGGAGCTCGAGGCCGTCGCCGTCAGCACCGAGGACGCCCGCCACCTCGGCATGCGGCGCGGCGAGCCGGCCCTGCAGCTGCAGGACGTCATCTCCGACGCGTTGTCCCGCCCGTTCGAGTACTCGTCGATCGTCTTCCGCGGCGACCGCATGCGCCTCCGCTTCGACTACGACCGCTGAGTCAGCCCTCCAGCAGCCCGCCGCCGACCCAGGCGCGGATCGCCGCGACGTCGCCGGTGCTCATCTGCATCCGTGCCCCTCGGCACAGCCCGACGACGTTGTCCGCCCAGGCCGTCGCCAGGTCGCGCGCCGTGACCGACGACGTGAGGCGCAGCCCGGCGAAGATGATGCCGCCGATGACGAAGTTGACGGTCGAGCGGCCGATCTTGGCACCCGCCTTCTGGCAGGCGTCGCGCACGCGTCGTGAGGTCTCGGCCCGGTCGAAGGGATGGGCGGCGAGGTCGGCGGCGAGCGCGGTGAGCAGCACGCGGTAGGTGGACTGGCTCAGGCCGGGGGTGTCGGTCACGGCGACCACCTGGTTCTGCAGCGCGCTGGGCGCCATGTCCGTGACGGCGCCCGGCAGGTCGGCCTCCCCGAACCGCGTGGTGTCCCAGACCCAGCCCGGCGGACGGGACGAGACGCCGACCTCCGGGACGACCTTCGCCAGCCAGGGCAGGAACCCACCGGCACCGGCCCACCGCGTCTCGGGCAGGGACGGCTCGGTCTTCTGCGCCAGCTGTGCGACGGTGCCCAGCGGAACGGGACGGTCGGCCGTGCGCACGCGCTGCAGCACGGCCTTCCGCGCGGCGCTGGTCACCGGTGCCGTGGCGACGACGGGCTCCGGCGCAGCGGCGACCGCGGGCTCGGGGGCGGCCTTCTTGGCGCGGGCGGGCGGGGTCGCCGCGGCGGGAGGGGCGGCGACGACCGGCGGCTCGACCACCGCGTTCTCCACCGGGAGCGTCGACGCGGTGTGCGTCACCAGGTCCGCCAGCTCGTCGGCGGTGATGACCGAGTCGGCGACGGCCCGGTAGGCGCTCGCGGCGGGGCTGGCGGTCATGATCGTGACCCGACGGTCCGCCGCACGGCAGCGCAGGGCCAGAGGAGTGAAGTCGGCGTCCGCGGAGACGATGACGAACTCCTCGTAGTTGGTCGGCGCGGCCAGCGCGTCGACGGCGTCGAGGACGAGGTTGATGTCGGCGCTGCTCTTGCCCTGCTGCGTGAGCGAGGGGCAGTCGACCACCTGGAAGCCGGCGCGCGTGAAGTTCGGCCGGAACTGGGAGAACCGCGACGGGTTCAGGTAGCAGGCGCGGATGAGGAACCGGCGCGTGAAGTCGCCCTCGGAGTCGGTGCCGGACTCGAGCTCGCTCAGCCAGTGCGCGGGGTTGGTGGCGAAGGCCTCGGCGGCGACGGGGTCCAGGCGCTGCAGGCCGATGTAGACGTTGTCGAAGTCGACGAACAGGGCGGTGCGAAAGCGGCGGCCCGCATCCGTCCGGTCGGCAGAGGTCACGCTCGAGGAAGTCACCGGGACATCTTCCCCTGCCCGGACGGGCGGACGTGCACGGCGGCGCTCCGGGCAGACTGGGCGGATGCATCTCCTCCAGGGCGCCGGGCTCCCCGGACCCACCGCCTACACCGAGCACCTGCGCGTCCCCGACCTCAGCGTCGGGACCTACGTGCTGGCCGTCGGCGACGTCGACGGTCAGCAGCCGCACACCGAGGACGAGATCTACGTGGTGCTGCGCGGCCGGGCCCGGCTGTGGACCCCGGGCCTCACCGTCGACGTCACCGCCGGGTCGGTCGCGTTCGTCCCGGCGCTCGAGCCGCACCGGTTCGTCGACATCACGCAGGACCTGCACGTGCTCGTGGTGTTCGGGCCGGCCGAGCGCAGCCGCGGCGGGGAGGCCGGATGATCCGCAGGCACCTCGTCGTCCGCGGGACGGTGCAGGGCGTCGGCTACCGGTGGGCCGTGTCCCGGGAGGCGCGACGGCTCGGGGTCCACGGCTGGGTGCGCAACCGCGCCGACGGCACCGTCGAGGCGGTCGCCGAGGGAGCCGACGAGGCGGTCGACGCGCTCGTGGCCTGGTGCCGCTCCGGCCCCGCAGGTGCGCAGGTGACCGGCGTCGACGTCACCGACGAGGCGCCCGAGGGCCTGTCCGGGTTCGACATCGCGCCGTAGCCCGTCAGCGCAGCCAGACCCTGAGCGGGCCCACGGGCTCGAAGCCGGCGGTCAGGGGCGCGGCGAGGTCGTCGCCGGACTCGTACCCGACGAGCGGGTGCGGGCCGAGCAGGTCGCGGGCGAGCAGCACGAGGTCCGACCAGACCCGATCCGGCTCGACCGCGAGAGCCTGGACGTTCGACACCCCGACGACGGTGCGGGTGCCCGCGCCGGAGCGGTTCAGCGCCGCGACCGCGAGGGCCACGTCGCCGTCGGCCGCGAGCAGGAGCCGCACGTCCGGGTCGTCGAGGACGCCCGGCGTGATCGCGTCCGAGCCGTGGGCGTCGAGCCAGCGCGGCAGCGCGTCGCGGTCGACCGTTCGCCACGGCAGCTGCAGGGCCGCCGCCGACGGGGCGGACCGCGTGACCCACCGGGCGTCGAACAGCACCGACCAGCCGTACGGCGCCAGGTCGAGGTCCGCGAACGAGTCCTTCACCGACGCCCCGGGGGAGTCGTCGACGGCACCCAGGACCTCGGCCTCCGGAACGTTCGGCCGCAGCGTGACGGCGTCCGGGTAGGCGACGGGGGACCGGCGGGGGGTCGACCAGAGCGCGGGACCGCGCACGGTGGCCAGTCCGGCGCAGCGGCAGACGAGGTCGCACCACGCCGCGTTGTTCGCGACCGCGGCGGCGACGATCGAGTCGGCGGTCATGGTGACGACTCTGCCGCACGCCGGAGGCTCGACGCCCGCGGTGCGCGCCGCCATGATCGGCTCATGAGCTGGATCCAGGACGCCACGCCGGACGACGACACCACCGGGGAGGTGACCGCGGCGTTCGAGAAGGACCGGGCGTCCCTCGGCCACGTCGCCAACTACACGCGCATCTTCGCGCACCGACCAGCGGTCCTGCGCGCGTGGCAGGGGCTCAACGGCGCGGTCAAGGGCATGGACCCGCGGCGCTACGAGGTGGCGACCACCGCGGCGGCGCTGCGGCTGCGGTCCAGCTACTGCGCCCTGGCGCACGGCAAGGTCCTGGCCACGGCGCACATGAGCCCGGACGCCGTGCGCGCGCTCGCGGACGGCGGACGGTCCGCCGAGCTGACCGAGGTGGACCTCGCCGTCGCCCGGCTGGCCGCCAAGGTCGCCGCGGGGGCCGCGGACATGCACCCCGACGACCTCGACGAGCTGCGCGGCCTCGGGTTCGCCGACGACGAGATCCTCGACGTGGTGCTCGCCGCCGCCGCCCGCTGCTTCTTCAGCACCGTGCTCGACGCGGTGGGTGCCGAGCCCGACGCCTCCTACCGCACCCTGGACGGACCGATGCGCGAGGCGCTGACCGTGGGACGGCCGATCGCGAGCCCCTGACCGGGACCTACGGCACGTCCCGCCGCTCCGGCCCCACGTACTGGCTCAGCGGCCGGATCAGGGAGTTCGCGCCCAGCTGCTCCATCACGTGCGCGGTCCAGCCGGTGATGCGGCTGGCGACGAACAGGGGCGTGAACGTCGGGGTGTCGAAGCCCATGAGGTGGTACGCCGGGCCGGTGGGGTAGTCGAGGTTCGGCAGGATGTTCTTGCGCTCGGTCATCGCGGACTCGAGGGCGTCGTACAGGTCGAGCATGTCCTGCCGGTCGTAGTGCTCGACCAGGGTCACCAGGGACTCGCGCATCGTCGGCACCCGGGAGTCGCCGTGCTTGTAGACGCGGTGGCCGAAGCCCATGATCTTGCGCTTGCTCGCGAGCGCGTCGTCGAGCCACACCGCCGCACGCTCCGCGGAGCCGATCTCCGCGAACGTGGCCATGACCGCCTCGTTGGCGCCGCCGTGCAGGGGGCCCTTGAGCGCGCCCACCGCACCGGTGACCGCGGAGTGCAGGTCCGACAGGGTCGACGCGATGACGCGGGCGGTGAACGTCGAGGCGTTGAACGAGTGCTCCGCGTAGAGCACCATCGAGACCTCGAACGCCTTCACGACGACGGGGTCCGGCACCTCGCCGAACGTGACGTGCAGGAAGTTCTCCGAGAACCCGAGGTCGTCCCGCGGAGCCACCGGGTCCTGTCCGCGGCGGCGGCGCTGGTCGAGCGCGACCACCCCCGGCAGCTGCGCGAGGAGCCGCACCGACTTGGCCAGGTTGGCCTCGCGCGACGAGTCCTCCGCGGTCGGGTCGTGCGCGCCCAGCACGCTCACGGCCGTCCGCACGACGTCCATAGGGTGGGAGGTGGTGGGCAGCGACAGCACCGCCTGGACCACGTCGTCGTCGAGCGCCCGCTGCGAGCGCTCGGCCGCCTCCAGCTCGGCGAGCTGGTTCGCGGACGGCAGCTCGCCGTGCCACAGCAGGTACGCGACCTGCTCGAACGAGCACTGCGCCGCCAGCTGCTGCACGGGGTAGCCGCGGTACAGCAGCGAGTTGCTCGCGGCGTCCACCGAGGAGATCTCGGTGGTGTCGACGACCACCCCGGCGAGGCCCTTGTGGATCTGCGTGTCGGACTCGGTCATGCGTGTGCCTCCATCGTCGTTGACGGGACGGTGCGTGAGAAAGCAGAGGTCAGAGCGTGAAGTTGAAGACGTTCGCGTCGAACTGGCCGTAGGCCTCGTAGTCCAGCAGGTCGTAGAGCTCGGCGCGGGTCTGCATGCGGTCCAGCAGCCCGGCCTGGGTGCCCTCGTCGCGGATGGTGTCCAGGCCCGCCATCGCGGCCCCCATCGCGAGTCGCAGCAGCGTGACGGGGTAGATCACGATGTTCATGCCGATGTCCTCGAGCTGGCGCGCCGTGAGCAGCTCGCCCTTGCCGAACTCGGTCATGTTCGCCAGCAGCGGCACGTCGACCGCGGCGCGCATCGCCGCGAACTCGTCGGGGCCGGTCAGCGCCTCGGGGAAGATCGCGTCCGCGCCGGCGTCGACCAGTGCCTTGGCCCGGTCGACGGCCGCCGACAGGCCGTCGACGGCCCGGATGTCGGTGCGGGCCATGATGAGGAAGTTCGGGTCCCGGCGGCCGTCCACCGCGGCGCGGATGCGCTTGAGCGCGGTGTCGTCGTCGACCACCGCCTTGCCGTCCAGGTGACCGCAGCGCTTCGGGTTGACCTGGTCCTCGATGTGGCAGCCGGCCAGGCCGGCGTCCTCCAGCCCTTGGACGGTGCGGGCGACGTTCATGGGCTCGCCGAACCCGGTGTCGGCGTCGACGATCGCGGGCAGGCCGGTCATCCGCGCGATCTGCCCCGCGCGCTGCGTGACCTCGGTCGCCGTGGTCAGGCCGATGTCCGGCAGACCGAGGTCGGCGGCCAGCACCGCGCCCGAGACGTAGACGCCGTCGAAGCCCTTGGCCTCGATCAGCCGGGCGGACAGCGGGTTGAACGCACCGGGCAGCCGCAGGAGCCGTCCCGACGCCAGCCCGTCCCGGAGGGCGACGCGCTTCTCGGCGGGTGTCGCGGTGGCGTAGAGCATCAGAACAGCCCTTCCGGCGTGGTGACGGTGTCGAGCAGGCCGGCGGGGGCGACGACCGTGAGGCCGGCCAGCTCGCCGGCCGTCAGCGACGGCAGCCGCTGGGCCACGTCGAGGAACCGCTCGATCTCGTCCGGCGCGAGCACCCCGGCCGCCAGCGACCGGAACTTCGCCACGTACTGCTCCCGGGCGAACGGCCGGGCGCCGAGCGGGTGCGCGTCGGCCACCGCGAGCTCCGCGACGACCACCTCGCCCCCGGTCGTCGTGATCTCGACGCGACCGCCGAACGCCTTCTGCGCCGGGTCGCTCGAGTGGTAGCGCTCGGTCCACGCCGGGTCCTCGGTCGTCGTGACCTTCTGCCACAGCTCGACCGTGTCCGGGCGGGCCGCCCGGTCGGGGGCGTAGGACGCGACGTGGTCCCAGACGCCGTCCTGCAGCGCGACCGTGAAGATGTACGGGATCGAGTGGTCCAGCGTCTCGCGCGAAGCCGTCGGGTCGTACTTCTGCGGGTCCTGGGCACCCGAGCCGATCACGTAGTGCGTGTGGTGCGACGTGTGGATGACGATCGACGTGACGTTGTGCGGGTTGGTCAGGTCCGGGCGCTCGTGGTGCAGGCTGCGCGCCAGGTCGATGAGCGCCTGCGACTGGTACTCCGCCGAGTGCTCCTTGGTGTACGTGTCGAGGATGGCCCGCTTGGGCTCCCCGGGGGCGGGCAGCGGCACGTCGTACGCGGCGTCGGGACCGTCGAGCATCCAGGCGATCACCCCGTCCTCGCCCTCGTAGATGGGCGTCGGCGACGTCTCGCCGCGCATCGCCCGGTCCACGGCCTCGATGGCCACCTTGCCCGCGAACGCGGGGGCGTAGGCCTTCCACGACGAGATCTCGCCCTTGCGCGACTGCCGCGTGGCCGTCGTCGTGTGCAGCGCCTGGCCGACCGCGTGGAAGATCACCTCGGGCGGCAGGTCGAGCAGGGTGCCCAGGCCGGCGGCCACCGACGGCCCGAGGTGGGCGACGTGGTCGATCTTGTGCTTGTGCAGGCTGATCGCGCGGACCAGGTCGACCTGGATCTCGTACCCCGTGGCGATCGCGCGGACCAGCGCCGCCCCGTCGCGTCCGGTGTGCTGCGCGACCGCGACCAGCGGCGGGATGTTGTCGCCCGGGTGGGAGTAGTCGGCCGCGAGGAAGGTGTCGTGGTAGTCCAGCTCCCGCACCGCCACGCCGTTGGCCCACGCGGCCCACTCCGGGCTGACCCGCGTCGCCGGGTCCACGCCGGAGACTGTCGCGCCGTTGCGAGGACCGGCGTACGGGTGGGCCAGCGCCTGCGCACGGGCCGTCGACGGGGGAGTGCGCGTCAGCGAGGCGACCGTGACGGCCGCGTTGTCGATCACGCGGTTGATGATCATGTCGACCACGTCGTCCGGCACCTCGACGGGGTCGGCGGCGACCTCCGCGATGGCCCAGGCCAGCTGGTCGGTGCGCGCCAGGCGGTCGGCGCTCGGGTGCACGCGCACGGCGTGGTTCTGGGTCATCTGCTCGCTTCCGGTCGGTGCGTCGGGGTCAACGTGCGTGTGCCATGTCCCCGACGGCCAGCCGCCGGAGCACCTCGATGACGACGGCCGCGGACCGCTCGGCAGCATCGTCCACGTGCGTGAGGAAGTCCGCACCCGCGACCGGTCCGCACAGGTCGGAGATGCCGCGCACCGACAGGAACGGCACCCCGTAGAGGTGCGCCGTGTGGGCCAGGGCCGCGGACTCCATGTCCGTGGCCATGGCTCCCGGGAACGCGCTGCGGATCCGGTCGATGCGGCTGGCGTCGATGAACGCGTCGCCCGACAGGATGCTGCCGGTCAGCACGCGCAGGTCGACGGACGCGGTCACGGCGGCGTCGTGCAGGACCTGCTCGGCCTCGTACACCTCGGGCATGCCCGGCACCTGGCCCAGCTCGTACCCGAACGCGCGCGCGTCCGCGCCGGAGTACAGGTACTCGGAGCCGACGACGACGTCGCCCACGCGGACGTCGAGCCCGACCCCGCCTGCGCTGCCGGCGCTGATGACCGCGCGGGGGTGCGTGCCCTGGATGGCGACGGCGGCGGCCGTGGCGGAGTTCACCAGGCCGATCCCGCACTGCACCAGGAGCACCTGCCGGCCGCAGATGGTCAGCAGCCGGTGCTCCGCGTGCCCCATCTGCGTGGGGTCTCCGACGACGTCGGCGCGCGCGAGGAACGCCGCCGACTCGTCGGGCATCGCGGTGACGATGACCGCGTCGACGGCGATCATGCGGACACCTGGCTCCATTCGTCGCGGGCCGCGAGGAACGTCCGCGCGGCGTCCTGCGCTCCGGAGAGCGTGTGGTTGGCGCCCCAGCCGCACTGGACCTCGTTGGCGGCCGGCACCTCGGTCGCCGTCGTGATGTCGGTCAGGGTGTCCTGCACCAGGCCCAGGACGTCGTCGTAGGCCCACTCGCCCTGCAGGATCAGGTAGAACCCGGTCTGGCAGCCCATCGGGGAGAAGTCGATGACGCGCTCCGAGTGGTTGCGGGAGTGCTCCGCGAACAGGTGCTCGAGGGAGTGGACCGTCGGCATCTCGAGGTGCGCCGAGTTCGGTTGCGTGAACCGGACGTCGTACTTCTGGATCACGTCCCCGGCGGGCAGCTGCTTGGTGTCGGCCAGGCGCACGTACGGCGCGGCGACGGTCCGGTGGTCGAGGTTGAACGACTCGACGTTCATGCGGGGCTGGTTCACGGCACAGGTCCTTCTCGGTCGGCGACGGTCCATTCTCTCTCGTGGGCGCCGCGTCGCCGAACGTGCGCCTCGTACGATCGCCTCGTGCCGGTCCCCGAGTTCGTCCTCGCCCTGCGTGCCGCCGTCGGGCACGACCTGCTCTGGCTGACGGGGGTGACCGCTGTCGTCGTCCGTGGCGACGACGTCCTGCTGGTCAGGAGGGCCGACGACGGCGCCTGGACGCCCGTGACCGGGTTCATCGACCCGGGCGAGGAGCCGGCCGTGGCGGGCGCGCGCGAGGTGCTGGAGGAGGCGTCGGTCGTCGCGGTCGCGGAGCGGCTGACGTGGGTGCACGTGCTGCCGCCCAAGGTCTACGACAACGGCGACCGGGTCCAGACCCTCGACCACACGTTCCGGTTCCGGTACGTGTCCGGCGAGCCGTTCCCTGCCGACGGGGAGAACACGGAGGCGGGCTGGTTCGGCCTCGACGCCCTCCCCCCGATGTCGGCGGAGATGCACGCACGGATCGCGAGCGCCCTCGCTCCCGCCGGCCCGGCGGCGTTCGAGTCCTGAGTCAGCGCGCGAGGCGCTCGACCACGGCGCCGTACAGGCCGGGGGCGGTCGCGGCGAGCGGCACGATGCCGCGTCGTAGCGGCGACCCCGCGGCGACGAGCAGGCCGCGCGTGAGCATCCGGTAGTCGCGGGTGGCGGCGGTCCACGCCTTCTCGTAGGCGGCGTTGGAACGGCGGACGTCCTCGCCCAGGGTGGCGACCGCGGCGTGCGCCTGGGCGAGCCCCACCCGCACCCCCTCGCCGGTGAGGGCGTCGACGTAGCCCGACGCGTCACCGACCAGGCGCACACGTCCCGCGGTGCGCTGCCGGCTCTGCTGGTAGAGCGGACCGGCCCCGCGGGCCGGCTCGAGCGGCTGCGCGTCGCCGAGGTGGTGGCGCAGGGCGGCGAACGACTGGAGGGTCCGGTCGTAGTCGTGGTGGGCCGGACCCAGCAGGGCGACGCCGACGACGTCGTCGGCGACGGGGGTCACGTACGCCTCGACGGACCGTCCCCAGTGCACCTCGACGAGGTCCGACCAGGGCGCGACACGGAAGTGCCGCCGCACGCCGAACCGCCGACCCGGCGCCCGGCGGTGCACGGAGAGGTCCACCTGCCGGCGGACGGTCGAGTGCAGACCGTCGCAGGCCAGCAGCCAACGGCCCCGGATCCCCGCGCACCAGACGGACGACCCGTACTGCTCGACCGCGCCGGCCCGGCCCGGGACCACCTCCGCCCCGAGCTCCTGGGCCCGCTGGGCCAGCGCGGCGTGCAGCACCGTCCGGCGGACGCCGCGCCCCAGGGCCGTCGTGAAGAGGTGGTCGGCCCTCTGCGCACCGCGCAGGTACCGGATCCCGGTGAGGGTGTGCCCGGCGGGGTCGACGCCGAGGCGGGCCAGGGCGGCGACCGCGCCCGGCATGAGCCCCTCGCCGCAGGCCTTGTCCACGGGCGTCGCGCGGGGCTCGACGACGATGACCGACATCCCCGCCAGCCGTCCCTCGATCGCGACGGCCATGCCGATCGGTCCGCCACCGATCACGAGCAGGTCGGCGTCGGGCGTCATGCAGCGGCCGGGCTCACGGAGCGCAGGGCGCGCTCCTCGGTGGGGATCCGGAAGCCGAGCAGGAGGACGGCGTTGAGCACGGTGAACGCGATCGCGGTGACCCACGCGGTGTGCACCAGGGGGAGGGCGGCACCCTCGAGGGCGACGGCGACGTAGTTCGGGTGGCTCAGCCAGCGGTACGGCCCGCGGCGGACCAGCGCCACGCCCGGGACGACGATGACCCGCGTGCTCCACTGGTTGCCGAGCGTCCCGATGCACCACCAGCGCAGCGCGTTCGCGGCGACCACGAGCGCCAGCGCGGTCCACCCGAGCGCCGGGATGAACGGCCGGTCCGCCACGTGCACCTCGACGACGCACGCGACGAGCAGCCCGGAGTGCAGCGCGACCATCGGCGGGTAGTGCCGCTTGCCCGTCTCGATGCCGCCGTGCGCGAACGCCCACGTCACGTGCCGCTGCGAGACGATCAGCTCGGCCAGTCGCTCGAACGCGACCACGACGATCAGCCAGTCGTACCAGCTCACGAGGGCTCCTCGGGCCAGCGCAGCAGGACGGTCTCCGTGCAGACGCCCGGACCGACGGCGAACAGCACGCCGGCGGACCCGGGGATCTGCCCCCCGGCCGCCAGCTCGTCGGCGAGCACGTGCAGCACCCCCGACGACGACAGGTTGCCGACGCGCGCGAGCGACCGCCAGCTCGCCGCGAACGCCTCGTCGGGCAGCTCGAGCGCGCCCGCCGCGGCCTGCAGGATCCGGGGGCCGCCGGTGTGCGCCACCCAGGTGCCGACGTCGGCCACCTTCAGTCCGTGCGCGGCGAGCAGGTCGACGACGCCCGGGCCGAGGTTGCGCCCGACGATGTCCGCCAGGCTCGCCCCGAGCACGATCTTGAAGCCGCTGCCGCCGATGTCCCAGCCGAGCACGTCCGTCGTGCCGGGGACCAGGTCGCTGCGGGAGTCGACGACGTCGACACCGCCCGGGACGTCGTCCACGCGGCCGGCGCCGACCATGACCACGGCCGCGGCGCCGTCGCCGAACAGGCCGCTCGACACGATGTTGGCCATCGAGTCGTCGCCGTGCTGCAGCGTGAGCGAGCACAGCTCGACCGACACGAACAGCGCGACGTCCTGCGGGTGACCCTGCAGGTGGTCGCGCACGCGCGCGATCCCGGCGGCACCCGCGACGCACCCGAGCCCGAACACCGGCACCCGCTTGACGTCGGGGCGTAGCCCGAGCTGCTCGGCCAGCAGGACGTCGAGCGACGGGGTGGCGATCCCGGTGATCGAGGTGACCAGCAGGTAGTCGACCTCCTGCGGGTCGAGCCCTGCGGCGGCGAGCGCCTCACGGCACGCCCGCGCCCCGAGCGACGTGCCCTCGCGCACGAACGCGTCGTTCGCGGCCGTGAACGACGTCAGGTCGGCGTACTCGTCGAGGGGCAGCGTCATGTGGCGCGTCTGGATGCCGGTGGCCGCGTGGATCCGCTCGATCGTCGCCAGCCGCCGGGGATCCGACGAGAGCAGGGGGGCGATCGCGGCGGTGATGTCGGCCTGGGCATGGACGTGCTGGGGGAGGACCGGGGCAATCGAGGCGATGCGCGCCATCCGGGCATCGTGCCATGTGGTCGCGCGTCCGGCACCCGTGCGGGTCACCGTGCTCAACCTTCACCCGACCTGCGACGATGGCGCGTCGACGGAGGTGAAGCAGGTGAGCGAGGTGGCCCAGAGGTCGCGCGTGCTCGACCTCGCGCTGGCGTGCCACCCGGGGCCGACGGTCGCGGTGAGCGTGTTCTCCGTCGCCATGGCCGCGGGGGCGGGTGCACCGGCGGCGACGACGGCTCTCGTGGGGGCGGCGATCCTGACCGGGCAGCTCTCCGTGGGCTGGTCCAACGACTGGATCGACGCCGGCCGGGACGCGGCGGTCGGCCGCACCGACAAGCCCGTCGGCACCGGGCGGCTGGCGGTCTCGACCGTCCGCACCGCCGCCCTCGGCGCGGCTGCGGCGTGCGTGGTGCTGTCGCTGGCGCTCGGCTGGCGGGCGGGACTGGTGCACCTGGCGACCGTGGCGTCGGCCTGGGCCTACAACGCGCGGCTGAAGAGCACGGTCTGGTCGTGGGCCCCGTACGCGTTCTCGTTCGGCTTCCTGCCGCTGGCCATCGCGCTGGCCCTGCCGGGTGCGCCCGTCGCCGCCTGGTGGGCCATGGCGGCCGGAGCCCTGCTCGGCATCGGCGCGCACGGGGCGAACGTGATCCCGGACCTCCAGGACGACCACGCCACCGGCGTCCGCGGGCTGCCGCACCGGGTGGGCGGGACCGTGACGAGCATCGGCACCGCCCTGGCGCTCGTCGCCGCGACCGTCCTGGTCGTCCTGGCGCCACCGGGCCCGCCGCGGGCGGCTGCGGCTGCGGCGCTCGTCGTCGCGCTCGGCCTGACCATCGCCGCCACCGTGCTCGCCCTGGGCGGCGGCCGCCACCGCCTTCCGTTCGTGTTCGCCATCGCCGTCGCGGCGGTCGACGTGGTGCTCCTGGTCCTGTCCGACTGGGTCGCTTGACTTCGAGCGCGCTCGAAGCGGCAGGGTGACAGGACACCCCGTCGAAGGAGCAGCTCGTGCGCGTTGGCGTCCACCTCTACCGTTTCGACTCCGTCGAGCCCGCGGCCCTGCGCCAGGAGCTGGCCGACGCGGCCCGCGCGGCCGAGGACTCCGGCGTCGCCTGGGTCTCGGTCATGGACCACTACTTCCAGATGACCGCGGCGGGCTTCCCCGCCGACGACCCGATGCTCGAGGCGTACACGACCTTGGGGTACCTGGCGGGCGTCACGTCCGAGGTGCAGCTGGGCGTGCTCGTCACCGGGGTGACCTACCGGCACCCTGGCCTGCTGGCGAAGATCCACGCCACCCTCGACGTCCTGTCCGGCGGCCGCGCGACCCTCGGCATCGGTGCCGCCTGGTACGAGGAGGAGCACCTCGCGATGGGCGTGCCGTACCCGCCGCTGGCCGAGCGGTTCGAGCGGCTCGAGGAGACGCTGCAGATCTGCCGGCAGATGTGGGACCCCACGAACGACGGACCCTACGACGGCACCCACTACCAGCTGGCCCGGACCCTGTGCTCGCCGCAGCCGCTGACCCGGCCCGAGATCCTCATCGGCGGCTCCGGCGAGCGCAAGACCCTGCGCCTGGTGGCGCAGTACGGGGACGCGTGCAACCTGTTCACGTCCACGCCGCAGGAGGTCGCGCACAAGCTCGAGGTCCTGCGCGGGCACTGCGCCGACGTCGGCCGCGACCCCGCCGAGATCCGCGTGACCATGCTGTCCCGCGGCGAGCAGCTGCTCGCCGGGGACGTCGACGGGTTCGTCGAGGAGATGCGCGCGTACGACGCCCTCGGGGTGGAGTCCGTGATCCTGACCCCGGCCGACACGAGCCTGACGGCCTGGGTCAAGGACGCGGTGGCCCCGGCGGTTCCCCGCCTGGCCCAGCTGGGCTAGGCCGGCGCGTCGGCCGCGGCGTGCAGTGCGGCCACGTCGATCTTGTCCATCGTCAGCATCGCGTTCATGGCCCGGCCCGCGCGGGCGGGGTCCGGGTCGGACAGCAGGGCCGGCAGGGCCGTCGGGACGACCTGCCACGACAGGCCCCAGCGGTCCTTGAGCCAGCCGCACCGGCCGGGCTCGCCGCCGTCGGCGATCAGGGCGTCCCACACGCGGTCGCACTCGGCCTGGTCGGGGACGGAGACCTGGAACGAGAACGCCTCGGTGAACGGGAACGCCGGCCCGCCGTTGAGGGCCTGGACCTCGACGCCGTCGAGCACGAAGCTCACCGTCAGAGCGGTCCCGGCCGGCTGGGGAGCGCCCTCGCCGTAGCGGGCGACCGACACGACGTGCGAGTTGGGGAAGATCTCGACGTACCGCTGCGCGGCCTGCTCGGCCTGGTCGTCGAACCACAGGAACGGGCTGATGGTCTGCATCTCGGTGCCTCCGGTGTCGTGACGCGGAGCCCGGTGCTGCCGCGTCGTTCGTGCAGTGGTCGGAGCCCGATCGCGGTTCTCGACACGGGTGCCGGCACTAGTTCCAGTGACGGGGCGGGACCAGGGCGGCGGGCAGGCGGGTCAGGCTGTCGCCCCGCGCGGACGCCACCTGGGGCGGTGTCAGGAAGAGCGCGTCCGTCAGGTCCGCACCGTCCAGCCGGGCACCGCGCAGGTCCGCGCCGAGCAGGTCTGCCCGGCGCAGGTCGGCGCCGCGCAGGTCCGCGCCGATCAGCAGCGCGCCGCGCAGGTCCGCCCCGCGCAGGTCCGCTCGGCGCAGGCCGGCTCCGGTCAGGTCGGCGCCCCGGGATCTCCGGCCGCCCAGCCCGTCCCGCGCCAGCGCGCTGACCCGCCCGAGCAGCTCGCCCACCCGCGCCTGGGCGTCCGGTCCCGGGTCCCCGGCCACCTCGGCGCGCAACCGGGCGAGCTCGGCGTGCAGCGGTGCCGCGGCGCGGATCGCGAGCGACTCCGTGAGGTACCAGAGCAGCTCGTGCAGCCCGCGCATCGTGCCGAACGCCGCGAACATGTCGGCGGCGATCGTGGGGTCGTCGCGCCACGTGCGGCCGCCGAAGAGCTGCTGGGTCACGAACTGGCCGGCCCCGAAGCACTCGTAGACCGTGCACCCTGTGAACCCGCTGGTGCGCAGGTCGGCGTGGATGCCGCACCGGAAGTCGGCCTGGAGGTTGCGGCACGGCGTCCCGGCCGGCTTGTCGTAGGCGAAGTCCGACGAGCGCTGGAACGTGTGCGCGACGCAGCACAGCCCCGAGCAGCGCGCGCAGTCCGACCGCAGGTCTCGCAGCGGGATCGGGGCGTGGTCGGTCACGAGGTCGAGAGTAGGACGGGTGATCACTGCACCGCGTCGATCAGCCGGCGCAGCGCGGCGACGTGGTCGTGCAGCGCCCGCCGACCGGCCGGCGTCAGGCTGACCCACGTGGTCCGGCGTCCGGCGTGCACGCTCTTGCGGCTGCGCACGTAGCCGGCCTCGACCAGGGCCGACACGTGCTTGGAGAGCACCGAGTCGCTGACCTCCAACGCGCTGCGCAGAGTCGCGAACTCCGCCTCCGACACCGCGGACAGGGCCGTGACCAGCTGCAGCCGTGCGGGAGCGTGGATCAGCGGGTCGAGGCCCGCCATCAGCCGAGGACCAGCAGCACGGCGCACCCCAGGCACGCCGCCACGGCGAGCAGCCCGAGGGTCCGCGGGGAGGCGCCGCCCTCGTGGGCGGCGGGGTCGTGCCGGTAGGCCCGCCACCAGTGGCGGGCGCCGAGCGCGCAGCCGATGCCCGCGGCGACGGACGCCACGGCGACGAGCCACCACACGGACTGGAAGGCCGCCACGATCCCGACCGCGAGCGCGCCGAGGTACGCCAGCGAGGCCCTCGCCCCGGCCACGAGCACGACCTGGCTGGCGAGGCCGTCCACCCGGACGCCGTTGGTCCGGCTGAAGCGGTGCAGCAGGAAGGCGGCCACACCCAGGAAGACCGCGGCCCCGGCGAGCGCGACGGCCACCCCGGTCACCGTCTGCGCGGCGATCCCGTACGCCGCGGCGCCCACCTGGACCGCGACCCCGCCGGCGAGCGCGGGGTAGAAGCCCACGGGCAGGCGCAGGCCCGTCGTCAGTCGCTGGCGCGCGTCGTCCGCCGCGGCCAGCGCGGCGAGCGGGTCCTCAGCACCTCGGTTACTTTCCATGTCGGAAAGTATGGACCGAACTTTCCAGACTGGCAAGTAGACGTCTGCCCTCGGCAGATCCGCCGACGGCAGACCGGGGGTCCCCGGGCGGGCAGGCTGTGTGACGGTCGAGGAACCAGCGACCCCGGAGGAACCCATGGCCACCGCACCACCGACCGTCCGCCCGTTCGACGACGACCTGTCCACCCGCCTCCTGCACCAGCGCATCGTCGTGCTGGGCCAGGAGGTCGACGACACCATCGCCAACCGCGTCTGCGCGCAGCTGCTCCTGCTGTCGGCGGAGGACCCCCGTCGCGACATCGCGCTGTACATCAACTCGCCGGGCGGCTCGGTCAGCGCAGCGCTCGCCATGTACGACACGATGCGGCTCATCCCGAACGACGTCTCGACCCTCGCGATGGGTCTCGCGGCGAGCGCCGCGCAGTTCCTGCTCAGCGCGGGCACCCCCGGCAAGCGGTTCGCGCTGCGGCACTCACGCGTGCTCATGCACCAGCCGTCCGGTGGGATCGGCGGCACCGCGATCGACATCGCCATCCAGGCGCAGAACATGGCGCACGTGAAGCGCACCATGCAGTCGCTCACGGCCGAGCACACCGGGCAGAGCGTCGAGACGATCGAGCGGGACGCCGACCGCGACGCCTGGTTCACCGCCGAGGAGGCCCTCGCGTACGGGTTCATCGACCGGGTGGTCGAGCACCTCGACGACGTGCGTCCCGACGCGTCGCTGCGACGGGCGGGCCTCTGATGGCGGGCCAGTACACGATCCCGGTCGTCATCGAGCAGCGGCCGACGGGCGAGCGTGCGTCCGACGTCTACTCGCGGCTGCTCAGCGACCGGATCGTCTTCCTCGGCACCGAGATCGACGACGGCGTCGCCAACGTGGTCATTGCGCAGCTGCTGCACCTGCAGTCCGAGAGCCAGGACTCACCCATCCACCTGTACATCAACTCGCCGGGCGGCTCGATCACCGCGCTCCTGGCCGTGTACGACACCATCCAGTACATCAAGCCGACGGTCGCCACCTTCTGCCTCGGCCAGGCGGCGTCGGCTGCGGCGGTGCTGCTCGCGGCGGGCACGCCCGGCAACCGGCACGTCCTGGAGCACGCGCGCGTCCTGCTGCACCAGCCGTCGGGCGGGGGAGAGGGCACCGCGGCGGACCTGGAGATCCAGGCCCGCGAGATCGCCCGCGTCCGGGAGCAGGTCGACGAGATCCTGCACCGCCACACCGGTCAGCCGCTGGCCAGGCTGCGCACCGACACCGAGCGCGACCTCATCCTCACCGCCCAGCAGGCGGTCGACTACGGGCTGGCAGACCGGGTCGTCACGACGCTGAAAGAGGTGCCGGAGCTGGCGCGCAGCGGCGGGTGAGGAGCCGTTGCCGCAGGTAGCCCGATCGGCCGAGGTGTCAGGCGGCCAGCAGGACCGCCGTCCCGACCTCTCCGGCCGGTGCCGGCGCGTCCGCGTGCGCCGTGAGGGTGGTGACGGTTGCAAGCTCGTGGCGGTCGGGCGCCGTGAGGTCGACGACGAGGCGGCCCTCGGCGAGCGCGAGCTGCGCGTGCGCGGTGCCGACGAGGTCGACGAGCCGCAGCCCGAGCGCCCGGCAGACCGCGGCAAGCACCTCCGACGACGGCTCCTTGCGACCCCGCTCGACCTCGGAGAGGTAGGCGACGGACACCCGTGCGTCCTCGGCGACGTCGCGCAGGGTGCGCCGCTGACGTTCGCGCTGCTCGCGCAGGATCGACCCCACGAGCCGCCGGAGCAGCGGCTCGGTGCGGTGCTCGAGGGGCGTCAGGTGCGGCGTCATCGCGTCCTCCGGGGTCGACGTGGTGCTCACGCCACGCTAGCCCGCACCGCGCGCCGACAGTCGTGCCGACGCTTCTGCCCTGAGCGGACGCCGCGGGGACGGCGAACCGGCCCTGAGTGCCGTGACCAGACGTCGCGGCGGCACTCAGGGCCGGTTCGTGCCCGGTGACGTCAGCTCGACACGTCGGCCGTCGTGAAGCGGCTCCACGCCAGGGCGCCGAAGATCGCCACCCAGGCCGCCTGCAGCGCCAGTCCCTGGCCGAGCACGCCCCAGTCCGGTTCGAGCCGGAGGAACTCCGCGAAGTCGAGCCAGTGGTGGGTCAGCAGCGCGGGCGCGATCGTGGCCAGCTGCGGGAGCTGGTCGAGGACGCCGCAGACGATCGCGGTGACCACCGTGGCGGCCATCGCGCCGACGGGCACCTCGGTCAGCGTCGAGAAGAACAGCCCGACCGCGACCAGCCCGGTCATGGACAGCCCGACGTAGACGACGACCGCGGCGATCCGCAGGATGCCGTCGCCCAACGACACGGTGGTGCCGGACAGCAGGGTGATCCCGCGCAGCCCGAAGAACGCGGCACCCGCGACGATCCCGACCACCGCGATCGCGGCCACCGCGGCGGCGGCGAAGGTCAACGCCCCGACGGCCTTGACCGCGAGCAGCCGCCCGCGCGCGACCGGCACGGTCAGCAGGTAGCGCAGGGTCCCGGCGGCCGCCTCGCCCGCCACCGCGTCGCCGGACGCGATCCCGATGGTCAGCGGGAGCAGGAACGGCAGGCACAGGAAGAGGGACGCCACGACGAGGAACAGCCCGTTGCCCGTCACCCGCCCCACGAACCCCGGTCCCTGGCCGTCGAGCGCGGTGTCCTGGGACAGGAACAGCACGGTCCCCAGCAGCAGGGGGACCAGCGCGAGCCCGAGCAGCAGGACGAGGTTGCGGCGCCGGCCCAGGACGAGGCGCAGCTCGGAGCGGACGAGCCGCAGCAGCGATCCCCGCAGCGGCCTGACCGTCGGTGGGGCGGTCTCAACGAGCGACATCGAAGCCCTCCCCGGTCAGCTCGACGAAGATCTGCTCCAGGTTCGGCCGGCGCACCTCGAGGCCCAGCAGGTCGACGCCCGCGTGGACGAGCGCCGCCGACACCTTCTCGGGCGGCACGGCGCCCAGCAGGGCGGACACCGTCGCGCCCTCGGTCTGCACGTCGGTGAGGCCGAGACCGGTCAGCACCTCGGTCGCGGCGCCGACGTGGTCCGCCGACGTGAGCACGGACAGCCGGGGCAGGCCCTGCGCGGTGAGCTCGGCGCGGTCGCCCTGCAGCAGCAGGTGCCCGCCGCTCATGATCCCGATGTGGCTGCACACCTGCTCGATCTCGGCCAGCAGGTGCGAGGAGACCAGCACGGTGGTGCCGTTCTCGGCGAGCTCGCGCACCAGGTTGCGGACCTCGCGCGTGCCCTGCGGGTCCAGACCGTTGGTCGGCTCGTCCAGCACGAGCAGCTCGCGAGGGCGCAGCAGCGCGGCAGCCAGCCCGAGCCGCTGCTTCATGCCGAGCGAGTACTGCCGGTACGGCTTGCCGGCCGCGGCGCCCAGCCCGACGCGGTCGAGCGCCTCGTCGGCCCGCTGCCGAGCGGTGCGCGGGTCCGCCGTCGCGTCGCTCGCGTCGAGCCGCGCGAGGTTGGCCGACCCGGTCAGGTACGGGTGGAACGCCGGTCCCTCGACGAGCGCACCCACCCGCGGCAGCACGTCCGCGCCCGCGCCCGGCATCTCGCCGCCGAGCAGGAACGCGCGTCCGCTGGTCGGCCGCACGAGCCCCAGCAGCATGCGGATCGTCGTCGTCTTGCCCGAGCCGTTGGGGCCGATGAACCCGTAGACGGCTCCGCGCGGGACGCGGAGGTCGATCCCGGCGACGGCCACCTGTCCCGAGCGGAACCGCTTGGTGAGGCCGTCGGTCGCGATGGCGAGCGGCGCGACGGGAGCCGCACCCGAGGGTGCGGCTCCCGTCGTCGGATCGGTCACCGGGCCGCCAGGGCCTGGAGCGTGGCGCCGGGCACCGCGCCGACCAGCACGCGGCCGTCGTCGGTGACGAGCACCGACAGCAGGGCGGAGGACAGCAGCCGCCCCTCGGGCACCTCGGTGGTCAGCGTCTCGTAGAGCGCGCTGGTGTCGAGGTCGCCCATCGGCGAGCCGGACCCCTCCTCCGGCATGAACTCCGAGTACAGGTCCGCGGCACCCTGCGAGCCGAACGTCTTGTCGACGCCGGGCAGGCTCGCCGCGGCCGACGGGTCGCCGGCGACCACGGCTGCGACGTCGAGCCCGGAGGCCTGCACGATCGTGTCCCAGCCGGCCCCCGTCACCGTCACGCCCTCCGGCAGCTCCTTGTCGGGGGTCGCGGTGGCTGCCTCCGCCGGCATGTCGGGGAGCGGGACCACGACCTCACGCGTGGACGCCCCCGCCGGAGCGGAGAACGCGAGGACCGAGTCGGCGGGCGTCGCGAACGACACGTCGGTGAACCCGATCTCCAGCGCGGGAGTCTCCGTGTCGGACGTGCTCCACACCTGCACGCGCAGCGGGGTCGAGGTCTCGGCGTCCACCGCCACGACGATGCGACCGACCAGCGTCGTGTCGCTCCGGGGCGTCACCACCAGCTGGTAGGCGGCCCGGCCGGCCACTTCCGTCTGCGAGTCCAGCGTCACCGTCGAGGTCAGCTTCGCCATCTCGACCGCCTGGCGGCCCGCCTCCTCGGGCGTCGGCAGGTCGCCCTGCACGGCGAGCTCGCCGGCCTCGGCCTGCGCCTTCAGCTCGTCGAACCGGGCCACGTCGGCCGGGTCCAGGCTGTAGTGCACGACGGCGTCGTCGGTGCTGGAGTACGTCCAGGCCTCCGGCCCGTCCTGCACGACCGAGTACTCCGACGTGGCGCCCAGCAGCGCGACCCGGGACCGCTCCTCGCCGTCCGACCAGACGCGAATCGTCGAGCTGCCACCCAGCAGCGCGACCGGGTTGGCGCCACCGACGTCCCCGAACGGGAGCTCCGGCAGCCCGAGGCGCGCGGTGTAGACGACGGTGCCGGACAGCGGCGACGGCTCGGCGCTCGCCACCTGCGCGGCGAGCTCCTCCGGGCTGACGGTCGGCAGGCCCGCGTCGTCGGCCGACGCGAACAGAGGAGGAGCGACGAAGGCCAGCCCCACCGCGACGGCGGCGACGGCGGGGACGGCCCAGCGGGCTCGTGGGCTCAGGGTGCGGCGGGACTCGTTCATGGCTCCACTGTGCGACACGACCGCTGAGGGCATCCTGAGAGCACCACGGGGTGGGTGTGCGGTCCGGATGGGATGCTCAGGTCATGCGGGTCCTGGTGGTCGACGACGAGCGCGGTCTCGTGCGCGCCCTGCACCGCGGGCTCACTGCCGAGGGGTTCGCCGTGGACGTCGCGTTCGACGGCGAGCGCGGGCTCGAGCTGGCGTCGCAGGACGGCTACGACGTCATCGTGCTCGACGTCATGCTCCCGCGGCGCAACGGGTACGACGTGGTCACCGAGCTGCGCGCCCGGGACGTGTGGACGCCCGTCCTCATGCTCAGCGCCAAGGACGGCGAGTACGACGTGGCCGACGGGCTGGACGTCGGGGCCGACGACTACCTCACCAAGCCGTTCGCGTTCGTCGTGCTGGTCTCGCGGCTGCGTGCGCTCCTGCGCCGGCAGGGCCAGGTGCGGCCGCCCGTGCTGACCGCGGGCGACCTCGTGCTCGACCCCGCGACGCGGCGGGTGACCCGGGCCGGGGAGGCGGTCGCGCTGACCACCCGGGAGCTGGCCCTGCTGGAGTACCTGATGCACCACGCCGACCGCGTCGTCGGCAAGGTCGAGCTGCGCGACCACGTGTGGGACGGCACGGGCGAGGACGTCAACGTCGTCGAGGTCTACGTCGGCTACCTGCGGCGCAAGCTCGGCCGCGAGGCCGTCGAGACCGTCCGCGGCGCCGGGTACCGCGTGGCGAGCTGACGTGCGCCGTGGCCTGTCGCTGCGTCTCCGGCTGACGCTGCTGGCGTCGGGGGCGCTCTGCGTCGCGCTCGTCGTCGGAGCCATCGCCCTGACGACCGTCCTGCGCAGCACGCGCATCGACGCCCTCGACCAGGTGGTCCGCGACCGCGCCGCCACGGTGTCCGCGCTCGCGGCCGACGACCGCCTGCCCGAGACGCTGCCCGTGCAGGAGCCGGGCGAGATCGTGCAGCTCGTCGACGCCGGCGGCGCCGTCCTGGCGACCTCCCCGAACGCCAGCCGCACGCTGCCGGTGCTCCCACCCGACGTCCTGGCAGGCCTGGACGGCGTCTCGACGACGCACCGCAGCGCCTACGACGACGTCGCCCGCGTCACGGTGCAGAGCACGACCTTCCAGGGCGAGCCCGTGACCGTCGTCGCGACCGTCCCGCTGACCGAGGTGCAAGGGGTGCTCGACGCGCTGCGTGTGGCCCTCGCGGTGGTGGTCCCGCTGCTCACCGTGGCGCTCGGCCTCGGCGTGTGGCTGATCCTCGGGCGGGCGCTGCGGCCGGTCGAGGAGCTCCGGCGGGGCGCGGCCCTGGTGGCGTCGTCGGGCGGCCCCGGCTCGCTGCCCGTCCCCGACCGTGACGACGAGCTCGGCGCGCTGGCCCGCACGCTCAACTCGATGCTCGACCGGTTGGAGGCGGGCGCCGCGCGACAGCGGGCCTTCGTCGCCGACGCGGCGCACGAGCTGCGCTCACCGTTGGCGGCCCTGCGCACCAGCGTCGAGGTGGCGCGGGCGCACCCGCAGTCGTACCGGACGGACGAGCTCGCGGCGGAGCTCGAGGGCGAGATCCTGCGGATGCAGGCGCTCGTGGACGACCTGCTGCTGCTCGCCCGGGTGGGCTCGACCCCGCTGGCCCACGAGGAGCTCGACCTCGGCGCCGTCGCGCGCGACGTGGTGCGGCCGACCGAGCCCGTGACCGTCACCGGGGCCGGGCGCGCCCGCGGGGACGCCGCCGCAGTCGGCCGGGTGCTGCGCAACCTCGTCGACAACGCCGTCCGGCATGCCGGGTCCCGGGTCGCGGTGGTCGTCGCCGACGGGTCGGTGCGGGTGGAGGACGACGGCGCGGGGCTCGACCCGGCGGACCGCGAGCGCGTGTTCGAGCGCTTCGTGCGGCTCGACGAGGCACGGCAGCGCGACGAGGGCGGCAGCGGGCTGGGGCTCGCGATCGCCCGGGAGATCGCGCGCGAGCAGGGCGGTGACGTGGTGCTCGGGACCGCGGACCTGGGCGGCCTGCGGGCCGAGCTGCGGCTGCCACGCTGACGGGCCCGTCGTAGCGTGGGAGCCGTCGAGCGGCGGAGGTGAGCGATGGCGGAGCACGACCCGGTGCGCGACTCGGCCCGCTACCGCGTGCAGCGCGACTCGGCGGACGACCAGGAGGTGCCGGAGGCGGCTCCGCCTCCGGGTCGCATGGAGAACCGGCACCAGTGGGTCGACGTCGTGATCGACCAGGCGATCGCGCGTGGTGAGTTCGACAACCTGCCGCTGGCGGGCAAGCCGATCCCCGGGATCGCGCGGCACGACCCCGACTGGTGGCTCAAGGCCCTGATCGAGCGGGAGCAGATCTCTGGCGTGCTGCCGGAGGCCATCCAGCTGCGCAAGGACGACGCGGTCCTGGCCGAGCGGCTGGACGCGCTGCACACCGCGGACGACGTGCGCGCCGCCGTGGAGGAGTTCAACGCCCGGGTCGTGTCCGCGAGACGTCAGCTGATGGGCGGTCCGCCCGTGGTCACGCCGCTGCGGGACGTCGACCGCGAGGTGCGCGCGTGGACGGCGCGGCGGCAGCCGCCGGAGCCTGAGCCGGCTCCGGAGCCCGCCCCGAAGCGACGTCGCCGGTGGCGCAGGACCTGACGGTCAGGCGCGGTCCTCGAGGGCCGGGAGGATCGTCGTGGGGATCGCGAACGACAGCGAGATGGCGAGGATGCCACCGGCGAAGGCCCACGGTCCCCAGTCGCCCACGTTGAACGAGATGGTGAACAGGGCGAGGCCGAGGATGAAGAGGATGGCGGGGAAGACGACGCTGAGCATGCGACCGGGCGTGCCCGACCCGTCGTCCTCGCGACGCTCGATCACCGGGTAGCTCATGGGTCGTCCTCCAGGAGTGCTGTGCTGGGGTCCCCGGTGTGGTTCCACCGAGGACCCCAGCGTAGTCAGTGCGCGAGGGCGGGCGCCGCCTCGTCGACCGGTGCGCCGTGCGGTGCCGGGGCGGCCTTGACGAAGAACGCCGCCGGGATCGCGGCCAGCGAGATCACGGCGCCGACCAGGAACGCGGCGTGGATGCCGCCCGCGGTGGCGTCGACCACCCCGGACCCCGCAGCCGCCAGCGTGGCGCTCTGCGCGGTGAGCACCGTGACGAACAGCGCCGTCCCGGCCGCACCCGCCACCTGCTGCACGGTGCCGACCATCGCGCTGCCGTGCGAGTACAGGTGCATCGGCAGCGACCCGAGGGCGGACGTGAACAGCGGCGTGAACATCAGCGCCAGGCCGGCGCTCAGCGTGACGTGGCACGCCAGCATGAGCCACGGCGAGCTCGTCGCCCCCAGCAGCGTGAAGCCCCACGCGCTCGCGCTCACGATGATGGCGCCGGGCACCAGGAGCGGCCGCGGGCCGAACCGGTCATAGGCGCGCCCGACGCTCGGTGCGAGCAGACCCATGATCAGGCCGCCAGGCAGGAGCAGCAGACCGGTCTGCAGCGCCTCGAGCCCGAGCACCGTCTGCGCGTAGAGCGGCACCAGGATCAGCGTCCCGAACAGCGACATCATGCTGATCGCCATCACGCCCACCGAGATGGTGAACGTCGAGGACGAGAAGGTCCGCAGGTCCAGCAGCGCGTCGTCGGCCTTCTGCAGCTGCAGCTGGCGCAGCACGAACACGACAAGCGCGACCGCGCCGGCGCCGAGCGACACCCAGGTCGTGGTCGTGATGCCGGTGGTCGCCACCGCGCCCAGGCCGCTGAGCCCGTACACGATCCCGCCGAACGCGACGGCCGACAGGATGACCGAGCCGATGTCGACGCGGGCGACCCGGGTCTCCGTCAGGTTCGGCAGGCGGACCGCGCCGAGCGCAAGCGCGCCGATCGCGATCGGCAGGACCAGCGCGAACAGCCAGCGCCAGTCGAGCACGCTGAGGATGAGACCCGAGATGGTCGGACCGAGCGCCGGGGCGACCGAGATGACGATGGAGATGTTGCCCATCGTGCGGCCGCGGCTCTCGGGCGGGGTCACCGTCATGACCGTCGTCATGAGCAGCGGGAGCATGATCGCCGTGCCGCACGCCTGCACGACGCGGCCGATGATGAGCGCGTCGAACCCCGGCGCCAGCGCGCAGATCGCGGTGCCCAGGCTGAACAGGGTCATCGCCGCGAGGAACACGGCGCGCGTGGTGAACCGCTGGATCACGAAGCCCGTGATCGGGATGACGATCGCCATCGTCAGCATGAACGCCGTCGTCACCCACTGCGCGGTGCTCGCAGGGATGTCCAGGTCGCTCATCAGCCGGGGGAGCGCGACGCCCATGATCGTCTCGTTGAGGATGACGACGAACGTCGAGATGAGCAGCAGGCGGACGGCGAGACGGTCGCGCACGCCGGTGCCGGCAGCCCCGGCAGGGTCTGAGGACGAGGGCGGGTGGGTGGTGGTCAGGGTCTCGTCGGTCACGGGGACACCTCGGGTGTGGGAGGACGTGGATGTCGCAGCCGGTGCGGATCGGCGCGGACGCTGGGCACAGTCTGGGCGGTACGGCCGACGCGGGTCGACGCTTTTCGCTGTCAGGAGATGCGCGTCACAGCTGCAACGGCCAGAACGGCCGGACCTCGACGCGTCCGAAGCGCGCCATCGGGTGGGTCGCTGCACGCTCCAGCGCCTCGTCCAGGTCGGCGCACTCCAGCACGTCGAACCCGGCGATGGACTCCTGCGTCTCCGCGAACGGTCCGTCGGTGACCAGCAGCTGGCCCGAGCGGACCCGGACCGTGCGGGCGTCGTCGGCGGGGCGGAGCCGGTCGCCGATGACGCTGAGGTTGCGACGGTCGTTCTCCGCCACCCAGTCGGAGATGTTGTCGTCCTCCGGGCGATACGTCTCGGCGGTCGGGTCGTCGCAGATCAGGAGCAGGAAACGCATGAGTCCTCCAGGTGGTGGTCGAGCCTTCATCTGATGGACGATCCTGCGGGCGGCGGATCGACACGATCGGACGAGCAGTTTCAGATCAGGGGTCGGGCACGGGGTGCGCGCGGCCCGAACTTGGGTGCGCGGCTGGTCTGCGTGATCTCGATGAGCCGGATGACGCGCTGCCGGTGACCCGCCCACGGCTCCAGCAGGCGCAGCATCCCGGCGTCGTCGGTGCGGCTGCCCGTCAGCGCCCACCCCACCAGGTGCGCCAGGTGGTAGTCGCCCACGGAGACGGCGTCGGCGTCGCCCAGCGCCCGGGACGCGATCTCCGCGACGGTCCACGGGCCGATGCCGCGCACCGTGAGCAGCCGACGGCGCGCCTCCTCGATCGGCAGGTCCGCACCCTCCTGCAGGCGGCGGGCCACGGCGGCGGCGCGCCGCACCGTGCCGGCGCGCACCTCCTCGATCCCCGCCCGCCGCCAGTCCCACACCGGCACGTCGCGCCAGCCCTCCGCCGTCGGCGGCACCCGCATCGTGCGGGGAGCCGGACCAGGCGCCGGGCTGCCGTGCTGCAGGACGAGCCGTCGCCACGCCGCCTTGGCGTCCAGCCCGACCACCTTCTGCTCGAGGACCGCCGGGACGAGCGCCTCGAGAACGTTGCCCGACCGCGGGATCCGCATCGCGGTCCGGCTGCGGTACGCGTCGCGGACCACCGGGTGCAGCGACGGGTCGAACCCGCTGGGGTCGTCGCGCGCCCCGAGCAGGTCCGGTACGCCGGCCAGCGCACGCTCCGCGCCCGGTCCCCAGGCGGTGACGTGGATCCCGTCGCTGCGCACCACGAGGTGGCGGGTGGCCGGACCGTCCGCCGTCCACGTCGCCTGCCAGATCGCACCGTCCGGGGCGAACCACCACGCCGGGTCGCCGCCGCCGCGCCGCAGCGGGGCGAGCGTCAGCCGCACGTCGACGCGGTCGCGCGGACGGTAGACGGAGGTGAGACCCGCCTGCTCGTCGGTGGGCGCGGGAGTCACACCACCACTATGCGCCGCACCGCCGACACACTGGTCTCCATGACCATCCGCACGGGAATCTCGGGCTGGCGCTACGCACCGTGGCGCACGGTGTTCTACCCCGCGGGGCTGCCGCAGCGCCGCGAGCTCGAGTACGCGTCCCGTCGGCTCACCTCGATCGAGATCAACGGCTCGTTCTACTCGCTGCAGCGGCCGGAGAGCTATGTGGCGTGGGCGGCGGAGACCCCGGACGACTTCCTCTTCTCGGTCAAGGGCCCGCGCTTCGTCACCCACATGAAGAAGCTCGCCGACGTCCGCGTGCCGGTCGCCAACTTCTTCGCCAGCGGCGTACTGGCCCTGGGGCCCAAGCTCGGTCCGGTCCTGTGGCAGCTGCCCCCCAACCTCGGGTTCCACCCCGACCGGCTCGCGGCGTTCTTCGACCTGCTGCCGCGCACCACCACCGCCGCCGCGCAGCTGGCCACCGAGCACGACGAGCGCCTGGACGACCGCGCCTGGACGACGACCGACGCCGACCGCCCGCTGCGGCACGTGCTCGAGGTGCGGCACACGAGCTTCGAGGACCCCGCCTTCGTCGAGCTCCTGCGCGCCCACCGCATCGGGATGGTCGTCGCGGACGCCGCCGGCCGGTGGCCCGTGATCGAGGACGTCACCGCCGACCTCGTCTACGTGCGGCTGCACGGCGAGACCGAGCTCTACGCGAGCGGCTACGACGACGACGCGCTCGACCGCTGGGCCGAGAAGGTCCGGGTGTGGGCGGCCGGCGGGGACCCGCAGGGAGCGCGCAGGCTCTCCGGGCCGGCCGAGCCGGCGGCGGAGCGCGACGTGTTCGTGTACTTCGACAACGACATCAAGGTGCGCGCGCCGTACGACTCGATGGCGCTCGCGGCCCGGCTCGGACTCACCCCTGGAACCTGAGCCGACACCGCACGCTTCTCCACCGCCCAGATCGTGGGTTCGACCCCAGATCGTGGGTGCGAACGCACGATCTCGTGCGGGAGCCACGATCTCGCCCGAGGCGTCAGCGGCCCTTGAGGCGCTGGATCAGCCGGCGGTCGCGCTTGGTGGGTCGGCCCGCGCCGCGGTCGCGCTCACCGGGGACCACGTGCTCCTTGGGCAGCGGCGCGGGGGAGCGGTCCAGGTAGCAGGCGACCGCGACCGGGGCGCCGACGCGCTTGACGACGGTCCGCTGCACGACGACGATCCGCTCGCGCTCACCGCCGCGGACGTGCACCTCGTCGCCGGGGACCACCATCGTCGCGGGCTTCGCGCGGTCGCCGTTGACGCGGACGTGACCCGCGCGGCACGCGGCCGCGGCGGCCGAGCGCGTCGGGAACAGCCGCACCGCCCACGTCCACGCGTCCACGCGCGCTCGCGTCACCTCAGCCACCGCACGAGCCTCTCACGGGCACGGGCACGGGCACGGGCACGGGCACGGGCACGGGCACGGACATGGGCACGGGCACGGGCACGGGCACGGGCACGGACATGGGCATGGACACCGACACGGACACCGACACCGACACCGACACCGACACCGGCAGAGGTGTCGGGGCGGGGCCGACGGGTGCTCCCACCGGCGCAGGACGAGTCGGGCCCGGCGGACCACCGCGGCGGCATCGCGGGACGCCGGGGCGCTACGGGACGGTGCTCGTCGAACCGCTTCCGCGGCGAAACGATTCGTCGCCCTGACCAGCCCGCGGATCCGCACCACGCTGCACCTGGCGGGCGTGCGCCCCGCCCCGCCCCGCCCACGGGCCGCGGCGGCTGCGGACGGAGGACCCATGACGACCACGCTCGTGCGCCGACTGGCCGGCGCGCTCGCCGCCCTGGCGCTGCTCGTGACCGGTGCGCTCGCACTGGCCGGCCCGACGGTCGCGGCCGACCCGGTCCGCGTCATGACGCTCGGCGACTCCATCACGGGGTCGCCCGGCTGCTGGCGCGCGCTGCTCTGGCAGAAGCTCCAGCAGAACGGCTACACGAACGTCGACATGGTCGGCACCCTGCCCGCGCAGGGCTGCGGGGTCGCCCACGACGGCGACAACGAGGGCCACGGCGGCTTCCTGGTGACCAGCGTCGCGGCACAGAACCAGCTGGTCGGCTGGCTGTCGGCGACGGACCCGGACGTCGTCGTCATGCACTTCGCCACCAACGACGTGTGGAGCAACAAGAGCCCGCAGGAGATCCTCGGCGCCTGGACGACGCTCGTGCAGCAGATGCGGGCGAGCAACCCGGCGATGAAGATCCTCGTCGCGCAGATCATCCCGGTGGCGCCCTCGAGCTGTGGTGACTGCCCCCAGCGGACGGTGAACCTCAACGCAGCGATCCCGGCATGGGCAGCGGGACTGAGCACCGCGGCGTCGCCGATCACGGTGGTGGACCAGTGGACCGGCTGGAACGCGGCCACCGACACCTCCGACGGCGTGCACCCGAACGACGCCGGCATCGTCAAGCTCGCCGACCGCTGGTACCCGGCCCTCGCCGCCGCCCTGACCGGCACCACGCCGACACCCACCCCGACGGTGACACCCACGCCGACCGTCACGCCGACCCCGACCGTCTCGCCGTCGCCCAGCCCGACCTTCACCATGCCGCCCGCGGACGGCTGCACCGCCACCTACACGGTCGCCAGCCAGTGGCCGGGCGGCTTCGTCGCGACCGTCCGCGTCAAGCCGTGGGCGGTCGCGCTGGCGGGCTGGAAGGTGACTGTCACGCTGCCGGACGGTGCCGTCACCCACGCCTGGAGCTCGTCGCCGACGACGTCCGGGTCCGCGACCACGTTCGCGTCGGCCGCGTGGAACGGCTCCGTGCCGGCCGGCGGCTCCGTCGAGTTCGGCTTCCAGGGCACCGGCAGCCCGACCGCCTCGCAGGTCGCCTGCACGCGGGCCTGACCACGGGGCAGGACGCAGACCGAACCCGGCGCGGGTGCCGTGACACCACGTCACGGCACCCGGTGGGCCTCGCCGACTCCGCCTACGGTGGACCGATGACTGCTCCCGGTTCCCAGGTCGTCGCTGTCGTCGGCGGCCATGTCGTCCCTGTCGTCTCCGACCCGATCGACGGCGGCACCGTGCTCGTCGTGGACGGCCGCATCACCGCGGTCGGCCCGGACGTCGAGGTGCCTCCCGGCGCCCGCGTCATCGACGCGACCGGCCGGTGGGTGCTGCCGGGGTTCGTCGAGTCGCACGGTCACGTCGGCCTGCACGAGGAGGGCGAGGGCGCCGCGGGCAACGACACCAACGAGATGACCACCCCCAACGCCGCGGCGGTCCGCGCCATCGACGCCGTCAACATCGACGACGAGGGCTTCCGGGACGCGCTGAGCGGCGGCGTCACGTCGGTCGTCGTCAAGCCCGGCTCGGGCAACCCGATCGGTGGCCAGTCCGTCGCCCTGAAGACGTGGGGCGGTCGGACCGTCGACGAGCAGATGATCTCGGCGTCGGTCAGCGTGAAGTCGGCGCTCGGCGAGAACCCGAAGCGCGTGTACGGGGAGCGCAAGCAGCTGCCGTCGACGCGCCTGGGCACCGCGCTGGTGATCCGCGAGGCGTTCACGCATGCCCTGCACTACCGCGCCGCCCGCTCGGCCGCCGCGACCAAGGGCGAGCCGTTCCAGGTCGACCTCGCCCTGGACACCCTGGCCCGCGTGCTCGACGGCGAGCTCGCCTGGGACCAGCACACCCACCGGCACGACGACATCGCCACGGCCCTGCGGCTGGCCGACGAGTTCGGGTACCGGCTGGTCCTCAACCACGGCACGGAGGCGCACAAGATCGCCGACGTGCTGGCGGAGCGGGACGTCCCCGTGATCTTCGGGCCGATGTTCACCAGCCGCTCGAAGGTCGAGCTGCGCGACCGCTCCATCGCGCACCTGGCCACGCTGGCGGCGGCGGGCGTCCGGGTCGCGATCACCACGGACCACCCCGTGGTCCCCATCAACTTCCTCGTCCACCAGGCGACGCTCGCCGTCAAGGAGGGGCTGCCGCGGCAGACCGCGCTCGAGGCGCTCACGGTGAACCCGGCGACGTTCCTGCGGCTGCACGAGCGGGTCGGCGCGCTGGCGCCCGGGCTCGACGGGGACGTCGTGGTCTGGTCGGGCGACCCGCTCGACGTGACGTCCCGCGCCGAGCACGTGCTGATCGACGGGCGCACGGTCTACACGTGGGACGCCGAGGCGGGCCGCGGTGTGGTGGTCGAGCGCGCGGCCCGCTTCGAGCGCTGAGGAGCCGACCGCTCAGTCGCGCAGCTCCAGGTAGCGGCTGATCAGCGCCCGGGTCGACGGGTCCTGCGACGCGAGCGCGTCCATGTCGCCCTGCACCGCGGGGGCGATCTCGAGCGCGAGCTTCTTGCCCAGCTCGACTCCCCACTGGTCGAACGAGTCGATGCCCCACACGACGCCCTGCACGAACGTGATGTGCTCGTACAGCGCGATGAGCTGCCCGAGGACGCTGGGCGTGAGGGCCGCGGCCAGGATCGACGTCGTGGGCCGGTTCCCGGAGAACACGCGGGCGGGCACGATGTCCTCGGCCGTGCCCTCCGCGCGCACCTCGTCGGCGGTCTTGCCGAAGGCGAGCGCCTTGGTCTGGGCGAAGAAGTTGGCCAGGAACAGCCCGTGCACGTCGACGCCGTCGTCCGTCAGCGGGTGTGCCGGGTTCGCCACCGCGATGAAGTCGGCAGGGATGAGCCGGGTGCCCTGGTGGATGAGCTGGTAGAACGCGTGCTGGCCGTTGGTGCCGGGCTCGCCCCAGAACACCTCACCGGTCTGCGTCGTCACGGGCGTGCCGTCCCAGCGCACCGACTTGCCGTTCGACTCCATGGTCAGCTGCTGCAGGTACGCGGCGAAGCGGTGCAGGTACTGGGCGTACGGGAGGACCGCGTGGGTGTGCGCGCCGAGGAAGTTGACGTACCAGACGTTCAGCAGCCCCATGAGGACGGGCACGTTCTGCGCGAACGGGGTCGTCGCGACGTGCTGGTCGACGGCGTGGAAGCCCGCCAGGAACTCGCGGAACGCGTCGGGCCCCACGGCGATGGCCAGCGAGGTCCCGATCGTGGAGTCGACCGAGTACCGGCCGCCCACCCAGTCCCAGAAGCCGAACGCGTTGGCGGGGTCGATGCCGAACGCTTCGACCTTGTCCAGGGCCGTGGACACCGCGACGAAGTGCTGGGCGACCGCGGCGTTGCGCGACTCGTCGTCGTCGGCCGTGCCCAGCTGCTCCCAGAGCCACGTCCGCGCCAGGCGCGCGTTGGTGAGCGTCTCCAGGGTGCCGAACGTCTTCGACGCGACGATGAACAACGTCGTCGTCGGGTCGAGGCCCTTGACGGTCTCCGCGAGGTCGCTCGGGTCGATGTTGGAGACGAACCGCACCTCGAGGCCGTCCTGCACGTACGGCTTGAGCGCCTCGTACGCCATCACCGGGCCGAGGTCCGAGCCGCCGATGCCGATGTTGACGACCGTGCGGACACGCTCCCCGGTGACGCCGGTCCACTCGCCGGAGCGCACCTTGTCCGCGAACGCGAACATCTTGCCCAGCTCGGCCTGCACGTCGGCGTCGATGTCCTGCCCGTCGACGACGAGCGGCGGCTGCGCGCCCGCCGGCCGGCGCAGGGCGGTGTGCAGGACCGCGCGGTCCTCGGTGACGTTGATGTGGTCACCCCGCAGCTGCGCCTGCAGGCGGTCGGCCAGACCGACCTCGTCGGCGAGCCGGACCAGCAGGGCGAGCGTCTCGTCGGTGACCAGGTTCTTGGACAGGTCGACCGTGAGGTCCGCGAGCGGGAGGGTGAGGCGCGTGGCGCGCTCGGGGTCGTCGGCGAACCAGCCGCGCAGGTCGGGCGTGAGCGTCGACTCGTGGACGCTGAGCTCCTGCCAGGCAGCGGTGGACGTGGCGTCGATCGGCGAGGTGGGCATGAGGCCACCGTATTGCGCGGGCACGACCCCTCGCACCGGCGTCCGCGAGGTCGTTCTACCTGGGCTCCTCCGCGGGCCCCGCGCCGTTGCGTCGGTATGTCTCCGGCAGGGGGTGGACCGCACGCGCGGCGCCCTGGATCACACGCAGCCGCCACTGCCGGAGCAGCTCGCGGAAGTCGTCCACGTCCATCAGCTCGCTCGGCTCGTCGTCACCGGCGAAGTCGAAGCGGGCCTCGACACAGTCGCCGACGACGCGCAGGAGCGTGACGTTGCCGCAGGTGAACGGGCGGTCGCTCCCGGCCGCGACCGCACGCTCGACCCCGCGGGCGGCGACATCGATCCAGTAGGTGGAGGGTCCCGCGCCGGGCGCACCCCGCGGCGGCAGGGACGAGATGCTGTCCGCCAGCGCGTCGTTGAACAGGGGCCATGCCGCCCCGAGGCTGACGTCGACCTGCCCGTCGGTGCGTTCGGTGAAGTGGGCGTCCATGGCGACATCGTCGCGTAAGGGTCGTCCGGGCTCCCGCGGATAAGTTGGATCCCATGTCTCGCGTCCCCACCGCCGTCATCGCCGCGCTGACCCTCGTGGTCGGGTTCGCCGTCGCCGACCTCACCGACGTGCGTGCGCTGGGAGGCGTCGTGCTGGTCGCCGGAGTCGTGTGGTGCGCGGTGCGGGCCCGGTCGGCCGGCTGGTGGCGGGTGGCGGCGGTGGTGCTGGTGGGTGCGGTGTGCTTCGCCGTGTCGCACCCGCTCGGCGGCGTGATCGGCGCCTGGCCGGCCGTCGCGGTCGCCGCCCTCGTGCTCGGCGGCGCGACGTACGCCCTGGTGGACCGGCCCGCCGAGCAGCCCGCCCGCGTCGCGTGACGGCGCTGCTGGTCTGCTGCGGCCTGGCGACGCTCGACGTCGTGCAGGTGGTCGACCGGCTGCCCGCCGCCGACGAGAAGGTCGTCGCGCGCAGCCTGGACGTCACGTTCGGTGGCCCGGCGGCGAACGCCGCCGCGACCGCGGCCGCGCTGGGGGTGCGCACGGTGCTCGTGACCGCGCTCGGGCAGGGACCGGTCGCTGACCTCGTCCGGCACGGGCTGGGCGCGGCCGGCGTCGAGGTGGTCGACCTGCTCGACGGCCCCGGGACACCGGCGGTGTCGACCGTCCTGGTCACGCGGGGCACCGGCGAACGAGCCGTGGTCTCGGTGAACGCGGTCGGCGTCCGGGACCTGAGCGGTCCGGCGCGTCGCCTCGACGTGCTCGAGGGTGCCACGGCCCTGCTCGTCGACGGCCACCACCTCGGGGCGGCGCAGGAGCTCGCCGCCGACGCGTCCGTGCGGGGTGTCCCGGTGCTCCTCGACGGCGGCAGCTGGAAGCCGGGACTGGAGGGTCTGCTCGCGCACGTCGACCACGCGGTGCTGTCCGCGGACTTCCGGCTCCCCGACGGTGGCGGTGACGTGCTCCGTCGCGTCGCCGACCTCGGTCCGCGGTCGGTCGCGCAGTCCGCGGGCGGCGGGCCGGTCCGGATCCTCGTCGGGGGACCGGAGGGGCGGCACGAGTCGGTGCTCCGGCCGCCCGTCGTCCCCGCCGAGGAGGTGGTGGACACGCTCGGTGCGGGCGACGTGCTGCACGGTGCGACGGCCGCCTCGCTCGCGGCGGGTCACGACGTCCTGACCGCGCTGGCCGACGGTGTCGCCCGGGCGAGCGAGTCGGTCCGCCATCCCGGGGCCCTGGGCTGGGTGTCCTGACGGGCGATGCGCGACTCGACCGATCGGCCGAGCCGCGCGCGAGCGTCCGTCCCTAGGCTGCACGACGTGATCCCCGACGCGATCCGTCCGCTGTGGACGGCCCCCCGAGCGCCCGGCGCGCCCGCACGGGTGTGGCGGGACTGGGTCCTCGTCGCGCTGCTGGTGCCCACCGCGGTGCTGGAGGCGGTGCTGCGGCCGGACGTGACCTGGCGGCCGGTCGCCCTCGTCCTGGCGCTCGTCGTGGTGGTGTCGCTGCTCTGGCGGCGGACCCACCCGCTGGGCGCGGTCCTCGTCGTGTTCGGCACGCTCGTCGTCGTCGACACGGCCGTCCTCGTCAGCGGCGCGGGCGAGCTGGGGCTGTACACGACCGCCTGCGTGCTGCTCCTGCCGTATGCGCTGTGCCGCTGGGGGAGCGGGCGGGACGTCGTGCTCGGGCTGGCGGCCGTCCTCGTGGCCACCACGCTCGGGATCGCCGGGGACTTCACGGGTGTCGCTGAGGCCGTGCTGGCGGTGGTGTTCATCATGACGCCCGCGGGGATCGGGGCCTGGGTCCGGCTCGCGTCCACGGCACGGGTGCGTGAGCGTGACCAGGTCCGGCTGCGCGAGCGCGAGCAGCTGGCGCGGGAGCTGCACGACACCGTGGCGCACCACGTGTCCGCGATCGCGGTGCGCGCGCAGGCGGGCCGGGTCGTGGCGGCGTCGGACCCCTCGGCGGCGGTCGCGGCGCTCGTCGTGATCGAGGGTGAGGCGTCGCGCGCGCTGACGGAGATGCGGCTGATGGTCGGTGCGCTGCGTGACGACGGCGCGGCGGACCTGGCTCCCCAGCGGGGGGTCGGGGACATCGAGCAGCTCGCCACGGCGGGGCCCCCGCGGGTCGTCGTCGACCTGTCCGGCGACCTCGACGGGCTGCGGCCGGCGGTCGGCGCGGCCCTGTTCCGGCTCGCCCAGGAGTCGGTGACCAACGCGCTGCGGCACGCGCGGTACGCCTCGCAGGTCCGCGTCGAGGTGGCCGCGGGCGAGGAGAGCGTGCGTCTCACGGTCGTCGACGACGGCGAGCTCCACGGACGCTCCGGCACCGGGTACGGGCTGGTGGGCATGGCCGAACGGGCGTCGCTCCTGGGCGGCACGCTGGAGGCCGGCCCGGGTCAGGAGCGCGGGTGGACGGTGGTCGCGGTGCTGCCGAGGACGGGAGAGGTCGCATGACGATCCGGGTGCTGGTGGCCGACGACCAGGAGCTGGTCCGCACGGGGCTGTCGATGATCCTCGACGCGCAGCCGGGGATCGAGGTGGTGGGCCAGGCGTCCGACGGCCGCCAGGCGGTGTCGAAGGCGAACGAGCTGCGTCCCGACGTGTGCCTCTTCGACATCCGGATGCCGCAGCTGGACGGGATCGAGGCGACCCGCCGGCTCGCCGGTCCGGACGTGGCCGACCCGATGGCGGTCGTCGTGATCACGACGTTCGACCTCGACGAGTACGTGCACGGGGCGCTGAAGGCGGGTGCCCGCGGCTTCCTGCTCAAGGACGCCGGGCCGGAGCTGCTGGTCCAGGCGGTGCACGCCGCGGCCGCCGGCGACGCGCTTATCGCCCCGAACGTGACGGTGCGGCTGCTCTCGGCGTTCGCGGCCGCCGGCAGGCGCAACCGGGTGCTGCCGCCGGTCGTGCCGCTGACCGGTCGCGAGGAGGAGGTGCTGGTCACGGTGGCCCGCGGGCGGACGAACGTCGAGATCGCCGACGAGCTGCACATCAGCCTGAGCACCACCAAGACCCACCTGGGCAGCCTCATGGACAAGCTCGGCGCCCGGAACCGCGTCGAGCTGGCGATGTGGGCGTACGAGTCGGGCCGGATGGACTGACGTCAGCCGAGGGCCTCCCGCACGAGCGGGGCGACCCGCGTGCCCAGCAGCTCGATGGACCTCAGCGACTCCGCCTGCGGCACCCCGGACAGGTCCATCTGGAACGACTGCCGGTCGTGCTGCAGCACGCCGTGCAGCGCCACGATGCGCTCGGCGACCTGCTCCGGCGCCCCGACGAAGTACGCCCCGCCGCGTGCCGCCTGCGACTCGTAGGAGATCCGGTTGGGCATCGGGAAGCCGCGCTCCGACGAGATCCGGCGCATGGACTCCAGCCAGTACGGGTAGAACAGGTCGCGGGCGCCCTTGTCGTCGTCGGCGAGGAACCCCATGCCGGCCACGGAGACGAACGGCGCCGACACGGGATGCTCGGCCTGCGCGTGCGCGCGGCGGTAGAGGTCGACGAGCGGGGCGAACTGGGCCGGCTGCCCGCCGATGATCGCGTAGCTGATCGGCAGCCCGAGCAGTCCGGCGCGCACCGACGACTGCGGGTTGCCGCCCGTCGCGACGGCGATGCGCAGGTGCTCGCCGTGCGGACGGGGCAGGACCAGGGCGTCGTCGAGCGCGGGCCGGAACCGCCCCTGCCACGTGATCCGCTCCGCCTGGTCGAGCCGCAGGAGCAGCTGGATCTTCTCGTCGTAGAGCTCGTCGTAGTCCTGCAGCGACGCCCCGAACAGGGGGTAGGACTCGATGAACGAGCCGCGTCCGGCGAGGAGCTCGACCCGGCCCTCCGAGAGCAGGTCCATGGTCGTGAACTGCTGGTAGACCCGCACGGGGTCCTCGGTGGACAGCACGGTCACGGCACTGCCGACGGTGATCCGGGACGTCTGCGCCAGGGCCGCGGCGATGACCGTCGACGGCGAGGAGATCGCGTAGTCGGGGCGGTGGTGCTCGCCGATCCCGACGTAGTCGAGGCCGACCTCCTCGGCCAGCCGGACGCGTTCGAGCACGTCGCGGATGCGCTGGCCGGGGGAGGAGTCCCCGACGTCGCCGAACGTGTACATGCCGAGTTCCATGTCCGTGCGAACGCATCGATCGGCTCGGGTGTTCCCTGCGTTCTCGCAGGTCACGAGCGCGCCGGTTGAATCGTTTCCGGCTCGGTCATCCCATGAGTCGGTCCGGTGAACGTCGCATCACGATGTGGTCACGGTCACAGAAGAGTGTTGACACTGATTTGTAAGGAAGGTCTACTAACAAACGTGACAGCGACGACGCAGCCCCTCGCGGCAGCCCACGGAGTCGGTCGGGCCCTGCGCCCGACGGGCAAGGTGCTGCCGGAGCACGCTCGCGCGCACAACCGGTCGCTGGTGCTGGCCCACCTGTTCCACATCGGTCACGCCTCCCGTGCCGACATCGCCCGCAGCACCGGCCTGACCCGGGTGACGGTCTCCGGCCTGGTCGCGGCGCTGATCGCGGAGGGCCTCGTCGAGGAGCTCGGCGTGCGCGTCGAGGGCAAGGTCGGCAAGCCGGCCACGCTCGTCGGGATGCGGACCGAGGCGTTCCAGATCGTCGCCGTGGACCTCACGGACGACGCCCACCTGCTCGGCGCGGTGATGACGCTGGTCGGCGCGGTCGTCGTCCGGCGCTCCGTCGCCCTCGAGGGCCGCACCGGGCAGGCCGCGGCCGACCTGGTGGAGAGCCTCTGCCGCGACCTGCTCACCGACGCCACGCGCCCGGTCCTCGGCATCGGCATCGCGTCGCCGGGTGTCATCGACCTCGACGGCACCGTCGTGCAGGCGCCGAACCGGGGCTGGTACGACCTGCCGCTGGCCGCGCGGCTCACCGAGAGCCTCGGCGTCGCCGTGCACGTGGCCAACGACGCCAACACCCGGGCGCTCGGCGAGTTCACCTACGGCTCCGCCGCCGGGTCCGGCTGCATGGTGCTGACGATCGGGGAGGGCGTGGGCGCCGGCATCGTCGTCGACGGCGCCCTGGTGCTCGGCCGGCACCACGCCGCGGGGGAGATCGGGCACGTGACCGTCGTCGACGGAGACGTCCGCGACGAGCCGCCGCTGGACTGCGCGTGCGGCCGCTCCGGCTGCCTCGAGACCGTGCTGAGCGTCCCGGCCCTGCGCCGCCGGACCGCCGGTCTGTCCACCGAAGACTCCGACGCCGCCCTGGCGTCGGTCGGACGGTTGCTGGGCATCGCCCTCGCACCCGTCGTCAGCGCGCTCGACCTGGCAGAGGTCCTGCTCTCCGGCCCCCCGGAGCTGCTGGACGGTGCTCTGCGTGAGTCGGCGCTCGCCACTGTCCGCGCACGAACGATGCCCGTCATCGGGCACGGACTGGCACTGCGGATGGGATCCCTCGACGAGGACGGTGCTCTCGCTGGTGCGGCAGTACTCGTCCTGTCAGGCCAGCTGGGGGTCTCGTGACGACCCCCAGCCGGCCCACTGCAGGTCGGAAGAACCACCCGGCGGCGCCATCCGGCGCGCGCCTCGCTCACGGGAGGAACCCCAACGTGAAGATCCTACGTTTCGCGGCCGTCGGCGTGGCGGCCGCGCTCACGCTCACGGCATGCGGCAACGGCGACGACGCCGCTGACGAGCCCACCGAAGCCGGAACGCCCGAGGCCGCCACGATCAAGCTGTGGCTCAACGGCACCGACACCCCGGACGCCCTGCGCGAGTACCTCACGACGACGTTCGAGTCGGAGAACCCCGGGTCCAAGCTCGTCATCGAGGAGCAGGACTGGAGCGGCCTCGTGCCGCGCCTCCAGACCGCGCTCGGCTCGGCCGACCAGACGCCCGACGTCGTCGAGATCGGCAACACGCAGTCGCCGACCTTCACCTACGCCGGCGCCTTCGCCGACATCACGGACATGTACGACGAGCTGGGCGGCGACAAGCTGCTCCCCGGCTTCGTCGAGGCCGGGAGCGCGGACGGCAGCTTCTACGCCGCCCCGTACTACTCCGGCGCCCGTGCCGTGTTCTACAACAAGGACGCGTTCGCCGCGGCCGGCGTCGAGGTCCCCACGACGCTCGCCGAGTTCACCGAGGCCGCCAAGGCGCTGCAGACGGACACGCAGTCCGGCTTCTGGTTCCCCGGCCAGGACTGGTACAACGGCGCCGCCTGGATCTACACCAACGGTGGCGACCTGGCGGTCAAGGACGGCGACACCTGGAAGGGTGCGCTGTCCACGCCCGAGTCGATCAAGGGCCTCGAGGAGGTCCAGGACCTGTTCGCCAACGCTACCAACGCGCCGGCCGACAGCGACTCGAACGAGCCGTGGGTCCCGTTCAACGCCGGTCAGTCGGCGATGTTCTCGGCCCCGACGTGGGCGCGGTGGAGCATCGACCTGCCGCAGTGCAACAAGGCGGTCGACCCGGACGACACGTCCGAGGAGGCCAAGGTGCTGCGCGGTGAGCAGCAGGCCTGCAACGAGGAGCACACCGGGATCTTCCCGCTGCCCGGTCTGGAGGAGGGCTCGGTCGCGAACGGCTTCGCGGGTGGCTCCAACATCGCCGTCGCGGCGAAGTCGAAGAACCCCGACCTGGCCAAGAACCTCCTGAAGATCATCTTCTCGGAGGAGTACCAGAACATGCTCGGCGAGAACGGCCTGATCCCGGGCAACACGGAGTACGCCGCCTCGATGGGTGACGACGTGTACGCCAAGGCTGCCGTCGCCGCCGCGCTCGACGCCAAGCTCACGCCGGCGGCCGAGAAGTGGGCCGACGTCGAGGGTGACCGCATCCTGGAGGACTTCTTCCAGCAGCTCGCCACCGGTGCGGACGTCACGGAGGCTGCCGCGGAGACGGACCAGCTCCTCGAGGACGCGCTGAACTGACCACCCCTCGGCCGGCCGGGTCCACCCCGGCCGGCCGGGCAGGTGATCCCCGAACCACCGGTCCGGCTGCCGCGTCGACCGACGATGCAGCCGACCACCTGATCCGGGCACGACCGGGCCTGCCCACGCAGGCCGGCCCGGTCGTGCCACCAGACAGGAGCTCCACATGGCAGCCACCGCCACCGTGCCGCTGCAGGACGACGACACCGTCGTCTTCCCGCGCCGCCGCCGCCGCAAGCTCGGCGTCTACGGCCTGCTCGTCCCCGCCGCGATCCTCATGGGCGTCGCGCTCGGCTACCCGCTGGTCCGCCAGTTCGTCATCTCCTTCCAGGAGTACGGGCTGCGCCAGCAGTTCGGCCAGCCGGCCGAGTGGGTGGGCCTGAAGAACTACACCGACCTGCTCTCGGACCCGTACGTGTGGACCGTCATCGGGCGCTCGATCGCCTTCTGCCTGGTCAACGCCGGGGTGACGATGCTGGTCGGCGTCGCGTTCGCCGTCCTCATGTCCCGGGTCTCGAAGGCCCCCCGCATCACGCTGCAGGTGGCGCTGCTCCTCGCCTGGGGCACGCCGGTCCTCGCGTCGATGACGGTCTGGCAGTGGCTGTTCGACTCGCAGTACGGCGTCATCAACTGGGTCCTGGCCAACGTGTTCGGGCTCGAGGACATGGCCGGCCACTCGTGGATCATCCAGCCGCTGTCGTTCTACTTCGTCGCCACGGTCATCGTCGTGTGGATGTCGGTGCCGTTCGTGGCGTTCTCCGTCTACGCGGCACTGCTCCAGGTGCCCGAGGAGACGATGGAGGCCGCCCAGCTGGACGGGGCGTCCGCCCGGCAGCGGTTCTGGAACATCACCATGCCGATGGTCCGGCCGGTCCTGTCGATCGTCCTGCTGCTGCAGGTGATCTGGGACTTCAAGGTGTTCACGCAGATCTACGTGCTCCAGCGGGCCGGTGCGCCGACGCGCGAGACCAACCTCCTGGGCACCCTCATCTACTCCTACGCCGACGAGTTCTCGCTCGCCGGTGCGCTCGCCACGATCATGCTGGTCATCACGCTCGGCCTCACCGGGTTCTACATCCGCAAGATGCTGAAGGAGGACGAGCTGTGAGCGCCCTTGCCACGCCGGCCCCGCCGGTCCCCGCCACCGCTGCGACGCCCACCAGGTCCTCCGAGGCCGGCCGCGCGCAGTCCCGCGGAGGTCGCCGCGCCCTCGGGGTGCTGGCCGTCATCCTGTCCGTCCTGTGGGTCTTCCCGATCTACTGGATGGTCAACAGCGCGTTCCTGCCGCTGAACAAGCTGCAGACGCCGGAGCCGACGTTCTTCCCGGTCGGCGCCACGCTGTCGAACTTCCGCCGCGTGCTCGACGACCCGAGCTTCTGGACCTCGATGCGCGTGTCGCTGGCCGTGGTCGCCATCGTGCTGGTCGCCGCGCTGCTGTTCGCGTTCCTCGCGGCGCTCGCCGTGAGCCGGTTCCGGTTCCGCGGTCGCAAAAGCTTCATCCTGACCATCCTCGTCGTGCAGATGATCCCCGCGGAGGGGCTGTTCATCTCGCAGTACCAGATGCTCGACGGCTGGAACCTGGTCAACAAGGTCGCCGGCCTGGCGCTCGTCTACACCGCGGCGATCCTGCCCTTCACCATCTGGATGCTGCGCGGGTTCGTCGCCGGCGTGCCCATCGAGCTGGAGGAGGCGGCGATGGTCGACGGGCTGTCCCGCACCGCCGCGTTCTTCCGCATCACGTTCCCGCTGCTGGCCCCCGGGCTCGTCGCCGCCGGGGTGTACGGGTTCCTGCAGGCGTGGAACGAGTACACGCTCGCGCTCGTCGTGATGACCGACCCCGCCCAGCGGACGCTCCCGCTGTGGCTGCAGGGGCTCGTGGAGTCCAACCGCGCCACCGACTGGGGCGTGGTCATGGCCGGGTCGGCCGTCATCGCGATCCCGGTGATCGTGTTCTTCCTCTTCGTCCAGAACAAGATGACGTCCGGGCTCGTCGCGGGTGCGGTGAAGGGCTGACGTGAGCACGCAGGGGATCCCGACGCCGCACTGGGCGCCGGTCGGGAGTCAGTGGTCGGTCGGGCTCGACGTCGGGGGCACCAAGGTTCTCGGCGTGCTGCTCGACGCCGAGGGCGTGGTGACGCACCAGCTGCGGTCCGCCACCGTCGGGGGAGCGGCCGGGGTCATCGACACGGCCGTCGCCGTCGTCGAGGAGCTGTGCGCAGGTGCCGGCATCCCGGTCGAGGAGCTCGCCGGGGTGGGCATCGGCCTGCCCGGCGTCGTCGACCCGTCCGACGGCACCGTCGAGCACGCCGTGAACCTCGGCATCGAGGAGCGCACCCCGCTCGGTGCGCTCGTCGCCGAGCGGCTCGGGGTCCAGGTCCGCGTCGAGAACGACCTCACAGTGGCCGTCGTCGGCGCCGCGCACACGGTCGACGGAGCCCACGCGTCGACGCAGGACACGGTCGTGCACGACCTGGCGTTCCTGGCGCTCGGCACCGGGCTGGCCGCCGGGCTGCTGCTCGAGGGGCGCCTGCGGCGGGGCTCGACCGGGGGTGCCGGGGAGATCGGGCACCTGACGCTCGTGCCCGACGGTCTGCCGTGCAAGTGCGGTCAGCTGGGCTGCCTGGAGCAGTACGCGTCCGGCTCGGCGCTCGACACCGCCTGGCCCAGCCGGTACGGCCGCCCCGCCCCCGAGGAGCTGTTCGCCGCGGCCGAGGCCGGCGACGAGCGGGCGATCGAGATCCGCGACCAGTTCGCCTGGGCGGTCGCCGGGGCGGTGCGGATCCTCGTGCTGACCTGCGACGTCGAGCTCGTCGTCATCGGTGGCGGCGTCAGCGCGCTCGGGCAGCCGCTGCTGCGGGCGGTCACCGCCGAGCTCGAGCGCGAGGCGCAGGCCTCGCCGTTCCTTGCGACGATGGGGCTGGCGCGACGCGTCAGCCTCGCGCCCGCGGACGTGCCCGTCGGAGCGGTAGGCGCGGCGCTGCTCGGCCGAGGGGAGTACGTCTGATGGAGGTCGTCATCGCACCCGGCCCCGAGCTGGGCCGCCTGGCCGCCGCGGCGGTCGAGCAGCTGGTGCGCGAGCAGCCCGACGCCGTCCTGGGCCTGGCCACGGGGTCGAGCCCGCTCGCCGTCTACGACGAGCTGGCCCGTCGGCACGCCGAGCACGGCCTGTCGTTCGCCCGCGTCCGCGCGTTCATGCTCGACGAGTACGTCGGCCTCGCCGCCGACCACCCCGAGCGCTACCGCAACGTCATCGAGAAGGAGATCGCCTCGCGCGTCGACTTCGCACCCGGCGCCGTGCAGGGCCCCGACGGCCTCTCCGACGACCTCCCGGGCGCCTGCGCGGCGTACGAGGACGCCATCGCGTCCGTCGGGGGCATCGACCTGCAGCTGCTCGGCATCGGCACCGACGGGCACGTCGCCTTCAACGAGCCCGGCTCCTCGCTGGCGTCCCGCACCCGCATCAAGACCCTCACCCGCCAGACGCGCGAGGACAACGCGCGCTTCTTCGGCGGCGACCTGGACCAGGTGCCCCAGCACTGCCTGACGCAGGGCCTCGCGACGATCATGTCGGCGCGGCACCTGGTGCTGCTGGCCACCGGCCGCGGCAAGGCCGAGGCGGTGCACCAGCTGGTCGAGGGCCCGGTGAGCGCGATGTGGCCGGCGACGATCCTGCAGCACCACCCGCACGTCACCGTGCTGGTCGACGACGCCGCCGCGAGCCGCCTGCAGCTGGCGGACTACTACCGCGAGACGTACGCGGCGAAGCCGGACTGGCAGGGGCTCTGACGCCGAGGTCCGGCGATCAGAGGACCAGGGCGTCCAGGCCCGCGATCACCAGGACGCCGACGAGTGCGAAGCCCACCAGCATCCAGGCGAGCAGGACGTCCGACCGCACGTTGCGGCGCCGGGTCTCCGCGGGGTCCTCGCCCGGTGCGGTGACCAGGTCGGCGCTGGGCCGGCGGCGAGCCCGCACGGTCCCGACGACGGCGTCCCCGACGAGCAACGTGCCGCCGACCGTGAGGGCGAGCCAGTCGGGGACGGTCGCCAACGGAGCGTCGAGCAGGAGCCCCAGCGCGACGACCGCGGCGAGGACGAGCGCGACGACGAGCACCGACCGGATCGTGCGCCCCTGCCCCAGCGCGGCGATCGTGACGACCGCTCCGCCGAGCATCAGCGGCACCCCGATCAGCCACCCCGCGGTCACCACGAGGTCGGGCCCGCTGCCGACGGCCGCGAGCACGATGACCAGGCCGACGAAGCCGACGACGACCCTGCCAGCGGCACGCACGTCGTCGCGGAGCCGGGGCGGCTCGGTGTCGGCGGCGCTCGTGAGGCTCGCCGCGTACTCGCGGGGGTCTCCGAACGCGGTCACGGCGTCCTGACCGCTGTCCGCGCAGAACTCCTCGACCTCCGCGAGGGCGTCGCCGATCCGGGCGCCGCTGGCGTCGCGCAGCCGCAGCGCGAGCACGAGCTCGTCTCGCCAGGCTGCAGGGACGAGGGACGTCGTCATGGTGTGGTCCTCCGAGTGGTGGGGGCGTCGACGATCGCGCTGGTCAGTCCGGCGAACCGGTGCCACGCGGCGCCGCGACGCGCCAGGTCCGCGCGCCCGTCCGCCGTGAGCGCGAAGTACTTGCGGCCGGGGCCGGCGACCCCGGGTTGCCACTGCGTGGTGACCAGCCCGGCGTGCTCCAGGCGTGTGAGCAGGGGGTAGAGGGTGCCGCCCTTGACGGTGCCCAGCCCGAGCTCGTCGAGACGGGCGCTGATCGCGTACCCGTAGGTGGGCCCCTCGGCCAGGACGGCCAGGACGCAGACGTCGAGGACGCCGCGCAGCCACTCGCCGGGCCAGGTCTCGGTGCTCACGACCTAGACAGTACGGCTGACTAGTTGGTGTGTCTACCTAGCGCACCTCGGGGTTCCCGCCCTGCGTCTGAGGGTCGCCCAGACGCGCACCACGCAGCCGCGAGCCCAGCGTGACGAGCGCGGTGAGCACCAGCGCGGACCCGGCCACCACCAGCGCCCACCCGTAGCCGAGCGCGTCCCCGAGCAGGCCGCCCAGCGGTGCCGCGACGACGATCATCGCCCGGTTGACCGACCGCATCGTCGCGTTCATGCGTCCCTGCAGCCGGTCGGGCGTCGCCGTCTGCCGGTACGCCATCTCGTTCGTGTTCTCCGACCCCATGCACAGCCCCAGCAGCAGCTGGCCCACCGCGAAGAGGACCCACGCCCGTCCGCCGCCCCAGACGCCGACCGGGGGACCGGCCGGGAGCAGGAGGGGCGCCGCGGCCATCAGCGACCACGCGAGCCCGGTGCCGACCCGCGCCCCGATGATGACGCGCCCCGCGCCCAGCCGGTCCCCGAGCCGCACCGCGAACGACGCGCCGACCAGTGCGCCCACGCCGGCGGCCGCGAGCGCCAGCCCGAGCGTGGTGGGGTTCAGGTGCAGGGTCCGCAGGGCGAACGGGGTCATCACGGCTCCGGCGATCGCCGAGCACGCGAACCAGGCGTGCGTGGACAGCGCGAGCGGTCGCAGGGTGGGGTGCCGGTAGACCCAGCGCAGACCGTCGGCGATCTCCGCCCCGACGCCGCGCAGCCGACCGGTCGCCCGCGGACCGGTCCGCGGCTCGTCGACCCGCACGGTGGCCAGCAGGACGGCGGACGTCAGGTAGCTGACCGCGTCGACGAGGACCGCGACCGGCGCTCCCAGCACCGAGATCAGCCCGCCGGCCAGCGCTGGTCCGCTCGCCTGCGCGACGGCGTCGGACTGGTCCAGCCGCGCGTGCGCGGGTCCGAGCAGGCCGGTGGGCACGACGCGCGGCACGAACGACTGGAACGCCGCGTCGCCGACGAGCGTGCACAGCCCGAAGACGGCCATCAGGACCACGAGCCAGCCGACGGCGAGGTGCCCGGTGGCGGCCAGGACGGGGATCGTCGCGAGCGCGACCGCGCTGAGCAGGTCGGTGGCGACCAGCACCGGACGGCGCCGCACACGGTCCACGAGGACGCCGGCCAGCAGCCCGAGCAGGAGGTAGGGCGCCCAGCGCGCGGCGTTGACCAGGCCGACGTCCACCGCATCGCCGTCGAGCACGTCCACGACGATGACCTGCAGCGCGAGGACCGTGACGTAGGTGCCGAACGCCGAGGCGGTCGACGCCGCCCACAGCCGGGCGAACCCGCGGGTCTGACGCAGGGCCCCCGTCGCTGTGGGCAGGGCCTCGGTCACCGCCCCTGTCTAGCGCACGGGCAGCGCGACGGACGACTCGTCGGCCCCGGACCCTCCGGCTTCGTGTCCGCCCCCCGACGTACACTTCACGCCATGAGCGAGCCCCTGCCTCCGAGCACCGGACCCGACGACCCGTTCTCCTCGGACCCGGGCACGTCGACCAGCGTGCTGGAGCGCGAGGAGACCACCGAACAGGTCGAGCCGGGGGACCACGAGCGCTTCGCGCACTACGTGCGCAAGGAGAAGATCCTCGACTCCGCCATGAGCGGCAAGCCCGTGATCGCGCTCTGCGGCAAGGTCTGGGTGCCGGGCCGGGACCCGAACAAGTTCCCCGTCTGCCCCATCTGCAAGGAGATCTACGAGGGGCTGCGCGAGCCGCAGGACGGCGACAAGAACGAGGGCGGCAAGGGCTCCGGCGGCGGCCGGAAGTGGGGCTTCGGCCGCAACCCCGGCAGCGGCGGCGCGTGACGGCCGCCCCGCGCCCGTCCTCCCTCCCCTCGACCCACGCGTCCTCGTCGGCGGCCTCCCAGCTGCCGCCGGCGTTCCCCGCGCGTGCGCCCTGGGGCACGGCGGGCAAGCTGCGCGCCTGGCAGGCCGAGGCGATCGAGCACTACCGGACCGCCAACCCGCGGGACTTCCTCGCGGTGGCCACGCCCGGTGCCGGCAAGACGACGTTCGCCCTGCGGATCGCCACCGAGCTGCTCGAGGCCAAGGTGGTGCGGCGCGTGACCGTGGTCGCGCCGACCGAGCACCTCAAGCGCCAGTGGGCCGACGCCGCCGCCCGGGTGGGCATCACGCTCGACCCGAACTTCAGCAACGCCCAGGGGCGGCACGGCCACGGGTTCGACGGCGTCGCGGTGACCTACGCGCAGGTGGCCAGCAAGCCCGCGCTGCACGCCGCGCGCACGGCCGCCGCCCCGACGCTGGTGATCCTCGACGAGGTGCACCACGGCGGTGACGCGCTGTCCTGGGGCGACGCCGTCCGTGAGGCGTTCGAGGGCGCCACCCGCCGGCTGGCCCTGACGGGGACGCCGTTCCGGTCGGACACCGCGGCCATCCCGTTCGTGCGGTACGACCGTGACCGCGACGGCATCCGGCGCAGCGTCGCCGACTACACCTACGGCTACGGGGACGCGCTGCGCGACCACGTCGTGCGTCCGGTGATCTTCCTGTCCTACAGCGGCTCGATGCGCTGGCGCACCAAGGCGGGCGACGAGATCAGCGCCCGGCTGGGGGAGCCGCTGACCAAGGACATCACCGCGCAGGCGTGGCGGACCGCCCTCGACCCGAACGGGGAGTGGATCCCGAGCGTGCTCGCGGCCGCCGACCGCCGGCTCTCCGAGGTCCGGCGGGCCATCCCGGACGCGGGTGCGATGGTCATCGCGACGGACCAGACGGACGCGCGCGCGTACGCGGGCCACCTCGCACGGATCACGGGGAAGTCCCCGACGATCGTGCTCTCCGACGACGACGGGGCGAGCGACCGCATCGACGAGTTCTCCGCGGGCGACTCCCGCTGGCTCGTCGCGGTGCGGATGGTCTCGGAGGGCGTCGACGTGCCGCGCCTGGCCGTCGGCGTCTACGCGACGAGCACCGCGACCCCCCTGTTCTTCGCGCAGGCCGTCGGCCGGTTCGTGCGCGCGCGCCGACGTGGTGAGACGGCCTCGGTGTTCCTGCCGAGCGTGCCGCAGCTGCTCGCGCTGGCGAACACGCTCGAGCTCGAGCGGGACCACGCGCTGGACCGGCCCAAGACGCTCGAGGAACAGGGCGTGGACGTCGGCCTGGACGACGGGCTGCTGGACGAGGCCAACCGCGAGCGCAACGGCCCGGACGAGGTCGGGCCGGACGGCAAGCAGGGCGCGTTCGAGGCGCTCGAGGCGCAGGCGTCGTTCGACCGGGTGCTGTTCGACGGCGGCGAGTTCGGCACGGGTGCCGAGATGGGGTCGGACGAGGAGCTGGACTTCCTCGGCCTGCCCGGGCTGCTCGACGTCGACCAGGTCTCGGCGCTGCTCCGGCAGCGGCAGGCGGACCAGATCAGCGGACGCAAGAGGCCCGACGCAGCGTCACAGCAGGCGCTTGCGGAGATGGACCACCGCAAGCAGGCGGAGCTGCGCAAGGAGCTGTCGCAGCTGGTGGGGGCGTGGGCGCGCAAGAGCGGCCAGCCGCACGGGGCGGTGCACAACGAGCTCCGGCGCCGGTGCGGCGGACCCGAGGTCGCCCTGGCCGATCCCGGCCAGCTCACGGCGCGGGTCGCGATGGTCCGCGGGTGGTTCGTCGGCAAGAAGTGAGCCGAGGCTCCATGAGCATCGCGCGATTACATCAAGCAACGGTAAAGTCGCAAGGGCTGTCTCACCATGCGGACAGCCTCAAATAGAGATAAAGCCGCAGGTCAGGGCCCTGGACGCGCGACCACATAGCAGTCCGGTTCCCTCGCGCAACTTTTCTCCCGACGTGCCGACACCCTCCCGCGCTGCCACATTTGTCACGTGACACACGGCGCCGGGTACCCCCGGATGCCGAATCGGTGACCACAGAACGAAAGGGTCAACCATGCCTACCTGGCTCATCCTCATCCTCGTCGGTGTCGTCCTCGTCGTCCTCGGCGTCGCGACGAACATCGGCCAGTTCCTCATCTGGATCGGCGTGATCGTGCTCGTCGTCAGCCTGATTCTCGGGCTGGTCGGCCGGGGCCGCTCGCGGGTCTAGACACCCGACATGTAGT
>NZ_BJUB01000013.1 GCF_007989805.1 Cellulomonas xylanilytica | reverse complement strand
GCCGGACGGCGGCGTCGTGGGCGTCGAGGTCGGCGGCGTCGTGGGCGTCGTCGGCGGGGTCGTCGTCGGCGGCGTCGTGGGCTCCGTCGTCGAGCCCCCGCTGGCGTACGTCTCGAACTCCGCGACCTGCGGGGTCGACGACGCGCCGGTGATCTGGAAGGTGATCTTCTTCAGCGACGTCGCGCTGAAGCTGATGGCACCCGCGCCGGAGCCGGTCGTCAGGACCGAGCCCGAGTCGGCGTTGATCAGCTTCCAGGCGCCGATGCGACCGCTGGCGCCGGAGGTCTCCCGGATGGTGACCGAGGAGACAGTGGTGGCGGACCCCCACTTGATGGAGATGCTCCCCGTCGATCCGCTCGGCGACCAGTACGTGCTCAGCGAGCCGTCCTTGACGTTGCCGTAGCTGGTGCCGCTTGCCTTGCTCGACCCGTCCGCACCCGCGCCCAGGCTCAGGTTGGTGCCCGCGGCCTGCGCGGCCGACATGGATACCGCGGTCACGCCGATCGTGGCTGCCAGGGCCAGGGTCGCCAGGGCGGCGATCGGCCGTCGTGCCAGTGCTTGTCTCATCGTTTCCTCGTCCTCGTCTGTGGGTGCAGGCGCCGTCCCGCTCGGGGACGGACGCACCGCTGTCTCGAAGGGGATCTCGAAGGGGAGAAGATCGCCGTCCGGGGTGCCCTCGGCTCCCCGAGCGGCAGATCTCCCGAGAACGGCACGACCCCGGCCAGGCCGGTCGAGGTCGTGCCGTGACGCTCGGATCAGCTGGCGTAGGTCTCGAACTCCGCGACCTGCGGGGACGAGGACGCGCCGTCGATCTGGAACGTGATCTTCTTCAGCGACGCCGAGCTGAAGCTGATGACCCCGGCACCGGTGCCGGTCTTCAGGACCGCGCCCGTGTCGGCGTTGATGAGCTTCCAGGCGCCGATCCGGCCGCTGGCCCCGGACGTCTCACGGATGTTGACCTTCGACACCGTGGTGGCCGAGCCCCACTTGATCGAGATGCTCCCCGTGGAGCCGCTCGGCGACCAGTACGTGCTCAGCGAGCCGTCCTTGACGTTGCCGTAGCTGGTGCCGCTGCCCTTGCTCGAGCCGTCCGCACCGGCGGAGAGGCTGAGGTTGGTCCCGCTGGGCGCTGTCGACGTGGGGGTCGGCGTCGGCGTGGTTGGCGTCGGGTTCGGCGTCGTGGGGGTGGGCCCCGGCGTCGTCGGTGTGGCGGTGGGCGTCGTCGGGGTGCAGGACCCGTTCGAGACCTGGAGGCCCTTGTTGGCGCCGGCCGTCTGCGCGACCACGTTGGGCACGCAGCTCGCGCCGTCCAGCGTGTACGAGTACGGGATGCTCACCGAGGTCGTCGACACCACGTTCGGTCCGGCCGGGTTGGTGTCGCCGCCCTTCGGCGACCAGGTGATGTTGTCGAAGATGTTCCCCGCGACCTGCCAGGTGCCGGCCTGGTCCGTGTAGAAGGTGCCCAGGACGTCCTTCGAGTCCTTGAAGTAGTTGTTCTCGACCTTCGCCTTGGCGCCGGCCCGGGAGTTGATCCCGGACTCGTTCAGGTTCACGTAGGAGTTGTTGTAGATGTGCGCGATGCCGCCGCGCAGCAGCGGGGTGCGCGAGTCCAGGTTCGAGTACAGGTTGTGGTGGAACGTGACGTTGCCGCTGCCGGTGTCGCTCTCGCTGGAGCCGATGAGCCCGCCGCGTCCCGAGTTGCGCAGGATCGAGTAGGACAGCGTCACGTACTCGACGTCGTTCTTGAGGTCGAAGAGGCCGTCGTAGCCCTCCGACTCACCGCCCGACGCCTCGAGGGTCACGTGGTCGACCCACACGTTGCGGACCGTCGACTCCATGCCGATCGCGTCGCCACCGTTGGAGGTCGGGGAGCCCGACTTCTTCACGTTCTTGACGGTCACGTTCTGGATGATGATGTTGCTGGAGTCGCGGATGTGGATGCCGATCTGGTCGAACGTGGCACCGCTGCCGACGCCGACGATCGTCACGTTGCTGATCTGCTTGAGCTCGATCACACCCGCGGCCGTGCTGCAGCTGCCCGAGACCTTGGCGGTGTTCCCGACCGTGATCGTCCCGGAGACCTGGATCGTGATGGGGGTGCTGTTGCTGGCCCGGCTGCAGAGGGCCTGGTGGATCGCCGTGCCGGTCGAGGCGGTCACGGTCGCGCCGCCGGCGCCACCCGTGGTGCCGCCGTTCTGGGTGGCGTAGCCGGTCACCCCACCGGTCGCCGCCTGCGCGGCGGACATGGAGATCGCGGTGACGCCCAGGGTGGCGGCCATGGCCAGCGTGGCCACCCCCGCCAGCGTGCGTCGTGCTGGTGCTCGTCTCATCGTTGCCTCGTCTTCGTCATTGGAGTAGGCCGCTGCCTCGACTCGCGGAGTCAGGCTTCCCGGTGTCGGAGCATGAGCAACCGGTTTCCCGATGGTAGGAGACCGCTTTCCGCAGGCCGAGCGCCTAAACGATTCGGCACGGTGTTTCTCATTCGCGACCGCAGCAGTGCGGTGGCACGCGGCAGCTCGGTCACACGCCGCGACCCGGGAGTCACAGACCGGTCGGCAGCGCTCCTGTCACCGGCTGGCGCAGGATCGTCCGGCGCTTCTCCGGCGCGATCCTGCGGAAGTCGCTGAGGTAGATCTCGTGGTGCGTGCCCACCATGCGCAGCCCGTTGGCCGGGATGAACTCGTCATGCAGCCGCGCTAGCACGCCGGCCTCGTCGTCGAACGAGCCGACGTGCAGCGTCTGCACGCACCGGCCCTCGGACAGCGTCTCCAGCCGGAGGCCGCTGGCGCCTGCCTTCTCGATCGCCGCCACGACCGTCACGTCCTCCAACCAGTCGGGGACCAGGAGCATCAGCGTCCAGTCCCACCGCGACTTGTCCCGTGCCGACGTGAACGCCTCCATGTCCCGCGCCCACCACAGACCCTCCAGCGGCGGCACCACGTAGTCGCGGCCGAGCTCCCGCTTGCTCGTGAACTTCAACGCGTACGCCACCGGGTACAGCGCCTCGACCGCCTCGATGAACGCCGGCGACGAGTTCGGGTCACCGTGGCCGTCCACCATCAGGTACCGCCGGTCAGGCACGTCGAGCACACGGAACTGCCCCTGCCGCGCCTGGTAGCCGTCGAGCGACCTCTTGAGGTCGACCTTGTCCGTCACAGCGCCTTCGCGACGACCGTCGCCTCCCCACACGCTGCGCAGACCGGCGCGTCCTGGACCAGGTGGAAGCTGCTGCACGCCGCGTTCGTGCAGGTGCGGGTCTCGCTGCCCGCCGGACGCAGGTGGGCTGCCTGCTGGCCCTGGCCCTTCAAGGGCATCGGCGTCGAGTAGATCGGGGCGATCGGACCGGTGCCCTGCGGGGGGACGCGAAGAACCGTCCACACAGTCGGCTTGCCGCAGACCGCGCAGGTCGGCGTCGCCTGCACCCGGTTGTGCGCCGCGCACGCCTCGTCGGTGCACCGGAGGGCGACGTTGGACATGGTGTTCCTCCGGCTGGATGGCGACCGCGACCCCTCGACCTTCCTGGACGGCAACCGCTCCGCACAAGAGGGTCCGGACAGCGAGAGGCGTTGTTCGCCGGTGATCACGTCCGAGCTGACGTCGACGCGATCTGCGACCACCCGCAACGCACCCGGGTGCTCGTGTCACCCCGCGGCTACGGGTGTCGTGCGCCGACCGCGGCGCTCACCCCTGGGTGACGAGGGTCTGGAGCTCGGCGACGGGGATCTGGGCGGTGGTAGTGATCGGTTGGGTGTCCATCGGGGTGACGGTGTCGTCCAGCGACGAGGTCCACGAAGCCGCCCACGACGCGGTCAGGGTCAGCGTCGTCGTGGGCAGCACCTGGCCCTCGACGATGGGCTGGTCCGCACTCGAGCGCGAGAACCGGATCGCACATGTGGTCCCAGCCGCGTCCGGCGACCACGGTGTGCCGGTGTCGGTGCAGTGCACCGGGTCCGCACCCGGCGCCGACACCTCCATCCCGGACAGCGTCGCGTCGACCTGCGCCCAGGTCCCACCCACCTGCGCCCGCACAGAGACGGTGGTGGGTGCGTCCTGGACCCACACCCAGGTCTCCACCCCCACCACCGTGGCACCCGACCCGGCCATCGACGGGTTCCACGCGATGGTCCCGACCGGCAGGTCCATCGCGTCGCGGGCCGCCTGGGCCAGCACCGCCGGGTCCACCCCGACCTCGACGACCGGCACCGGGTCGCCCGGTTCCACGTAGATCCCGGGGTGGGCTGCGTAGTAGGCCGTCCGGTAGCTCACCGGGGCGTCCGCACGGCACGTCGCCTCGAACCAGTTGCCCTCCACCGAGGCGTACGCCTCGAAGTTCGCGTGCAACGTCGGGTCCACGTACTGGTCCGCACTCGGCGACCACCCACCGCTCTCGACCAGACCACCCGGCCGCCACGTCTCGAAGTACACCGCCCCGGTCGGCCCCCGCCCGTACCAGCACGCCCGCGGCACCACCATCGTCGAGGACCTCTCGAACGACCCACCCGAGGACGTCGACCCCACCTGGCGCACCTCCACCGCCACCCCCGCACCCGCCGCCACCGGCGACACCACCGCAGGAGGGGTTCGAGTCGCGGTCGTACTGCCGCCGAAGCCCGGCTCTGCCGCCACAGCGGCCGAGGCAGCGCTGGACAGCACGGCAGCAGCGGCGAGGGCAGCAGCGACGGGAAGGGTTGTCGACGTCAGCACGGCGACGAGATCGCGCTCGTCAGCACGACCCACGTCTGGTCGGCGACTCGCGCCAACGTCAGTTCCTCACGGGTCGTCCCGCCGAACCCGGCTTCGTCCGGGGTGTACGAGCGGGTCGCGTCAGCGAACGTCGCGTCCCGGTAGTCCGCGCACGCGACGGCGCGAGCGGTCTCCCCGTCGACGGTGATCTCTCGCATCTCGACATGGAAGACCCCGCCGATCTTCGCCTGGATGCCCACGTTCTTGTCGACCACCTGCTGCATCAACGCCTGCACTTCGGGTGAGGCGATGGTGCTGAACTTCGGGCTGACCGTGTTCGTGGTCAGCGTCCGCCAGTACTCCGTCTCGTACTCCGCCGCCCAGTGATAGACCTCCGCCTCGGCCCCCGTCAGGTCGGGGTCGTCCTCGAACACGATCCCCAGCTCAGCGTTGGAGTAGTCCACGGTGGGCGTCGAGGTAGGCGTCGGGATCGGCGTCTCGGTGGCCGTCGCTGAGGCGGTCAGCCCGGGCAACGGCTCCGTCGCCGGGGCGCACGCCGCCACACCAACCAGGACCACCATCGACACCAGCACCCCTGCGACCGACCGCATCGACAACCCCCAGTCCAAGTCCCGGCGGGTGCCAGGGCGCCAAACCGTAGCGAACCGGACACACGCACCGTGGGCTCCATCCACAACCGCGCTGGTGTCCGGCCGGCGCTCGCTCCTGCAGGGCTCATGCCTCACGGCGGCGAGGCGCTGGCTGCCGATGGGTGCACAGCGGCTGTGGACAACTCCGACAATTCGAGACTCGCCCGCGCTAGTTTCCGGACTGCCCGATCGAAGGCCTCGACCAAGGAGCGTGACGAACGGTGGATCCGGTCGCACGCGCCGAGAACCGAGTGGCGGACCTGCGAGCGCTGTTGCACGACTTCCGCGAGGCTCGGAACAGGGCACCGGCGCTCACGTCGCCCGCCGACGCGGTCGGCGCACGCGGTACTTGGACCGGGACCGCGGCCGACCGCCTGCACCGCGAGAACCTCGCCCCGATGTCGGGGTCCCTCCCGCGAGACCTGGACCGGGCCGAGGACGCCATCCTCGGCGAGATCGCGCACGCCGAGCGGGCGGCACGGACGGCACGCGACCGCGCGACCAACGAGCCCGCATGAGCAAGCTCGTCGAGATCAACCCCGAGGCGCTCGGGGCCGTGCGCAACGACATCGCCGCGACCCGCGACGCCATCCGCGACGAGCTGGGTCCGCTGCGCCGGCGGATGAGCAACCTGGACGTGCCCACCGGCGCGATGCTCGATGTTCTCGCGGTCGCGGACCGGCTCGACTCCGACGTGCTGCCCACCCTCGACTGGCACGTCGCCCGCGGCCGGGAACTGGCGACCATGCGCTACGGCGGGACGATGGGGACACTGCTCGCGGTCGTCGACGTCGATGGCCCGTTCGGTCCGCCCCCTGACCCGTTCGCGCAGAGACGCCTGGAAGACGGGTCCACCGCCCTGACGTGGCCTGCAGCGCCGGCCGAGGAGCAGGACGCCGACCGACAGGACGCCGAGAGCTCCGAACCGATCGCGTCCTGGTTCGAGGACCGATGGGACGACCTCGCGACGTCCGTCGACGACGGCACCACGTGGCTCTCCCAGAAGGCCACCGACGCCTGGGACGACGTCACCGAGGCCGGCGAGCAGCTCGGCGACTGGTGGGAGCGAACCACCGGCGACCTCGGCGAGTGGATCGACGACAACCTCGCCGACCTCCGCGAGCTCATCGGAAAGCACGCGGCGGTGTTCCGGTTCCTTGCCGACGCGTGCCGGGTCGTCGGCTGGGTCGTCGTGGCTTTCGGAGTCGTGCTCACGGTCGCGCTGGCGGCCATCGGGGCCACGGGTGGCTCCGCCTTCGGTGCTGTGTTCGGTGTCGGAGTCGGCGCCGTGCCCGCCGGAGGTGCCGGTGCGCTCGCCGGCGCCTCCGTCGGCCTCAAGGTCACGGGTCTCGGGTTTGCGATGGTCTCAGTCGGGGACTTCCTGGACGTCACCGCCGACTGGGGTGAAGGCGATATCGACGGCCAGGACCTGGTCAAGCAGGGCAGCCTCGAGATCGCCCTCGCCCTCGGTTCTCTGATCGGGTTCGGTGCCGTGGGCAAGATGCTGCAGAAGACCTACGGCCACCTGCCGGACTCGTGGGCCACCAGGGTCGACGACCTGCTCGAACCCCACTCCGTCGGCGATGGCTCGGTTCTTGGGGACGCCACGCTTGGGCCGCTTCACAACGGATACCCATCCGGGCCGGGCTGGACCCGCCAGCCCGACATCGAACCTGACGCGGCCTACGGCCATGCCCGGCCCGACGTCGCAACACTGAGCTCGAGGAATCAGGTGCCATCGACGATCAACTCGGAGATCCGGCGCATCGGCGGCGACCTTGCGGACCCCTGGGGCATCGATCCCGACACTGGTTCGCCGTTCACGGAGGCAGAGTGGACCCGACGCTTCACCACAGCCGGCGGTGGCGTGCGCTGGCCACCCAACCGCGGCGCCGTGTCGGGCACTCGAGTCCAGTTCACCGATGCCGATCGCTTCGTGGATTCCTATGGAGAGAAGTTCGACCGGGTCGGACGTCCGAGCGGTGCCTTCCTGGGCATCCCGCCCGGAGCCTCCTTCGGCAGCAGAGCTCTGCCTCCGTCCACCCTTGACGAATCTCTTACCAGCTATACGTTCAACCGTCGCGCCTTGCCGCCGGATGTGACCATCGAGGTCTCCCAGATTGCGCCGGCGTTCGGGCGACCCGGCGGTGCTCTACAGGTCCGCTTCATCAAGGACGGCAAGGCTGTCACCGTCGAAGAACTCGTGGGATGGGGTGTGCTCAGTTGACGATGCGTATCGAGCCAAGAGTCGTCGAGCTGATCGAGGAGGGTGGCCGATCAGTCGACCAGCCTGCGCCCGGTGAGGCGTTCCACGTGAGCGATGCCCAGGTAGAGAACATCGGCTACGAAGACGGTGGCGCGGTCACGATCAAGACGATCGAAAGAGGCGCCTCGAACGGCGTGGATCTCGTCACGTCTGACATCCGGGTGGTGCAGACGTACCTGGCGCTCCGGGCGGCGATGGATTGGCGCACGGCACACGGTCTGCCAGTGCTCACCTATGCCAGCCTGACGAGCCCCACCGAGTACCTCGTCGTCGACGACGGTCAGGGCAGGGCGAGCGTTCGACACTCAGACGGAACCGTCCTCGCACACCGTCTGTCGGCCGGGCGTGCCACTGAGCTCGTTGTCGCCTTGTCGTATCCGCTGGACGTCGTCGTGGCCGCGATCAAGAACCCGACTGGGGAGCCCATCTGGACTCGAGGGCCGTTCAGCAGCAGCGCCCCGACCCCGGAGAGGGTGTGACGTGGAGGTGACGGACGCAGTGTTCGACCTCGATGCTGCCGTGGCGCTGGCGACGACGGCGCACTCAGGACAGACCGACAAGGCCGGTGAGTCGTACATCGGCCACCCTCTGCGGGTGATGGCACGCGTCACCGGAGACGACGCGCGCATGGTCGCCGTCCTGCACGACGTCATCGAGGACACTCCCGTCACGGCAGCGGACCTGCTGGCTCTCGGCTGCCCGACGGCTGTCGTCGATGCGGTCGTCGCCCTCAGCAAGCGGCCCGGTGAGACGCTCGAGGAGAGCATGCGACGAGTCGCCGACCATCCCCTCGCGGTCGTCGTGAAGCACGCCGACCTCGACGACAACTCCGATCCTCAGCGGCTGGCGGTCTTGCCGCCCGACGTCGCCGACCGCCTCCGTGACAAGTACCGCAGAAGCCGCGAGCTGCTGGCGTCCTTCGCAGATGCACCGGTCGCAACGGATGAGGCCATGAGCAAGGCACCCGCGAATCGGTGGAGACCTGAGGCGCTCGCACCGAACCACCCGTCCGCGGAACAGTGAAGTCCGCCTATCTCGTGTCGCTGAGCGAGGCATTCGAGGTCGACGTGCTGCAGGCCGCGGCAGGCTTGGGCGCCGACGTCCGGAACGATGTCGCACAGCTGCGGGACGACCAGGACAGGCTCGTCACGGTCTTCGGTGGTCTGGGCGCGCACGATGCGCCCGACTGGCGTGCGGGCCTGTCGGCGGCCCCTGGTTCAGGGCCGCTCCCCGACCTGAGCACAGCGACGGCGGTGTCGATCGAGTGCAGGTGGGAGGACCTGTTCGTCTCGTTCGTCGGCCGGCTCGCCGCGCTCCTACCGAACCCGTCGTGGGTCGTGGACGGCGACGGTGTCGTCTGGCCGGCCGCGCAGGTGGACCCGAGCGCCGTGCGGCTGTGACCGTGCGGTGGCCGTCGAGCTCAGCGCCACGGACGAGGAACGACGAAGCTCCCGGTCAGATCACTCTGACCGGGAGCTTCGGTACTTCACGAGCAGTTCTGAACGAACCACCCACGTGTGCGCGAGGGGGGATTTGAACCCCCACGCCCTTTCGGACACTGGCACCTGAAGCCAGCGCGTCTGCCGTTCCGCCACTCGCGCGCGCCGCAGAACATTAGCACGACGACGGGGCTGGTTCTGCACACCGGTGGAGGCCGCGGACCCGTGCGGGTGAGACGCCGCGCGGACTTCACCGGCTTCCAACCCGGTACCGGCGCGTCACAGTTACGATCAAGGCGGATTGCGGGTAGGGCAGCTGCACGCAGACGTGCACGAGGGACTGGGGAGGTGGGCGTGGGCATCCTCGACAGGTTCGAGAACGGCGTGGAGCGGGTGGTCAACAACGCCATCGCCAAGGCCTTCAAGAGCGAGCTCAAACCGCTCGACCTCTCGAGCGCGCTGAAGCGGGAGCTGGACGACCGGGCGGCTGTCGTCGGGCGGGACCGGACGGTCGTGCCGAACGAGTTCACGATCGAGCTCGCCACTGCCGACTACGACCAGGTGGAGTCGTGGGGTGCGGAGGCGTTGGCGGACGAGTTCGCCAACAACGTCACGGACTACGCGGCGAGCCAGCGGTACGCGTTCGTCGGTCCGGTGACGGTGTCGTTCAGCGAGGACAGCGAGCTGGAGGCGGCACGGTTCCGGGTGCACAGCGCGACGGTGCGCGGAGCGGTGGCGCCGGCGTCGGCGTCGTCGGCACCCAGTGCGCGGCACCCCCTGGTGGACATCGACGGTCAGCGCTACATCCTCACGGGCCCGGTCACGGTCATCGGGCGCGGCTCGGAGGCGGACATCATCGTCGACGACCCGGGCGTCTCGCGCCGGCACCTGGAGATCCGGGTGACGGGCGACGGGGTGGTCGCGACGGACATGGGCTCGACCAACGGACTCTTCGTCGAGGGCCACCAGGTTCCGGCCGCGACCCTGCTGGACGGCAACACGCTGACCATCGGGCGCACCCGGATCCTGTTCTGGACAGGCGGCGAGCCGGACCTGGACGAGTGACGCCACCACATGAGTGAACTGACGATCACCCTGCTGCGGCTGGGTTACCTGGCTCTGCTGTGGGTGCTCGTGCTCTTCGCCATCGGTGTGCTGCGCCGGGACCTGTACGGGACGAGGATCACGGACCGGCGCCGCCGCAAGGCTGCCGTTCCGGCTGCTGCGGCGGCTGCTGCGGTCGCGACGGAGCCCGCCAGGCCGGAGACGGCGCCCACCCGGACGCCGCGTTCGGCGCGCAGCGGGAGCGGTCCGAGCCGGCTCGTCGTGACGGAGGGTCCGCTGCGCGGCACGATCGTCCCGCTGGGCACGTCGTCGGTGCTCATCGGCCGGGCACCCGGCTGCACGCTGGTCCTGGACGACGACTACTCGTCGTCGCGGCACGCGCGGATCTTCCCCCAGGACGGTCAGTGGCTCGTCGAGGACCTCGGCTCGACGAACGGGACATTCGTGGCGGACCAGCGCGTCGAGGCTCCGACTCCCGTCCCGACGGGTACACCCGTCCGCGTGGGTCAGAGCGTTCTCGAGCTGCAGAGGTAGCCCCGGTGTCCGTCGCACTCAGATATGCGGCGCGGTCCGACGTCGGACTCGTGCGCTCCAACAACCAGGACTCGGCGTACGCCGGCCCGCACCTGCTGATGGTGGCGGACGGCATGGGCGGGCATGCGGGCGGCGACGTGGCGTCGTCGGTCGCGGTGGCCGCGTTCGCGCCGCTCGACGGCGAGTCGCACGGTCCGGACGACGCGCTGGACCAGCTGGAGACGGCGCTCGCCGACGCCCGCGACGAGATCATCGCGCGCAGCGACGCCGACCCGGAGCTGAGCGGGATGGGCACGACGGTGCTCGCCATCCTGCGCGCCGGCAACAAGCTGGCGATGGTCCACCTGGGCGACTCGCGCGGCTACCTGATGCGCGACGGGGTGCTGACGCAGGTCACCACCGACCACACGTTCGTGCAGCACCTCGTGGACATCGGCCGGATCACACCGGAGGAGGCCGAGCACCACCCGCAGCGGTCGGTCGTGATGCGGGTGCTGGGCGACTTCGACCCGGAGGTGACCCCGGACCTGTCGGTCCGCGAGGCGCGCAAGGGCGACCGGTGGCTCCTGTGCTCCGACGGCCTGTCGGGGTTCGTGAGCGCGGAGACCATCGAGGAGACGATGGCGACGATCGCCGACGTCGACGCGTGCGCGGACCGGCTGGTCCAGCTGGCGCTGCGCGCCGGCGGCGGGGACAACATCACGGTCGTGCTGGCGGACGTGGTCGAGCTCGACGACGTCGCCGACGGTCAGGGCCCGACGACGAACGCGACGGTGGTCGGCGCGGCGGCGCTGAGCCGGAACGACCCGACGTCCGCCGCCGACGGTCCGGCGATGCGGGCCGCGGGTCTGGCCCGTGCCGCGCAGGCCGAGGACGACGCCGAGGCCTCGGCCCCTGCGGGCGGCGTGACCGCCGAGGACGACGACGAGCCGCGTCCCCCGCGCCGCTGGCGCACGGTCGCCGTGTGGCTGGGCGTCGCGGCGCTGGTCATCGGGGCAGCCGCGATCGCGTACAGCTGGACGCAGACGCAGTACTACGTGGGGGTCGACGACGAGGAGGTCGTGATCTTCCGCGGGCTTCCGCAGACGCTCGGCCCGGTCGCGCTGTCGTCCGTCGTGGAGCGCACCGGGACGTCCGTCGACGACCTCGACTCGCGCTACCTGCGGGAGCGCGTCGAGCAGACGATCCACGCCGACTCCCTCGACGAGGCCCGCGACCTGGTCGCGATGCTCGAGGAGGACACGGTGGCCCCGTCGCCCCGTCCGTCCCCCAGCGCCTCCCCGACCGTGACCCCCACCCCCACCTCCGTCCCCACCGGGACGGCCGCACCGTGAGCCGCGCGTGATGGCTACCGTCCAGCCGCACCGGGTGCGGGCCGGCCGGGGTGTCGAGCTCGGCCTGCTGCTGCTCGCGCTCGCCATCGGCGTGGCGTCGTACGCGCTCGCCGGCATCGGCACCACCGACGAGGTGCCGCCCGACGTCATCGGCTACGGGCTCGGCATGGCCGCGCTCGCCATCGGCATCCACCTGGTGCTGCGCTGGCGGGCACCGTTCGCGGACCCGGTGATCCTGCCGATCACGGTGGCGCTGAACGGCATCGGGCTCGCGATGATCTACCGGATCGACTTCGCCTACGCGGCGCGGGGTCGCGAGGACACGTTCGCGCAGCGTCAGCTGGTGTGGACGGCGGTCTCGGTGATCCTCGCCGCCGCGGTGATCGTCTTCCTGCGCGACCACCGCACGCTGCGCCGGTACACGTACACCGCGATGATCGCCGGTCTCGGGCTCGTGCTGCTGCCGCTCATCCCGGGGCTGGGCGTGAGCATCAACGGCGCCAACATCTGGGTGCGGGTCGGCGGCGTCGGCTTCCAGCCGGCGGAGTTCGCCAAGATCGCCTTCGCCGTCTTCTTCGCGGGCTACCTGGTGACCCATCGCGACACCCTGGCGCTCGCCGGGCCGAAGGTGCTGGGCCTGCAGCTGCCGCGCCCGCGCGACCTCGGGCCGATCCTCATCGTCTGGGGCGCGTCGGTGGCCGTCCTGGTCCTGGAGCGCGACCTCGGCACGTCGCTGCTGTTCTTCGGCCTGTTCGTCGCGATGCTCTACCTGGCCACCGAACGGCTCAGCTGGGTGATCATCTGCCTGCTCCTCTTCGTCGCGGGGGCGGTGATCGCCGCGGGTGCGTTCTCGCACGTCGCGGCGCGGTTCGACGCCTGGCTGCACGCGTTCGACCCGGCCGTCTTCGACCAGAGCCCGGGCGGTTCGGGTCAGCTGGTGCGCGGCCTGTTCGGCATGGCGAGCGGCGGCCTGTTCGGCACCGGCTGGGGCCAGGGACGGCCCGACCTGGTGCCGTTCGCCGAGTCCGACTTCATCGTCGCGTCCCTCGGTGAGGAGCTGGGCCTGACCGGCCTGCTGGCCATCCTGCTCTGCTACGCCATCCTGACCGAGCGCGGCATGCGCACCGCGATCGGGGTGCGCGACGGCTTCGGCAAGCTGCTCGCCGGTGGGCTCGCGTTCATCGTCGCGCTGCAGACGTTCGTCGTGGTCGGCGGGGTCACGCGGATCATCCCGCTGACCGGCCTGACCACCCCGTTCATCGCGTACGGCGGCTCGTCGCTGGTGGCCAACTGGGTCATCGTCGCGTTGCTGCTGCGGATCTCCGACGAGGCGCGTCGCCCGGCACCGTCCATGAAGCCGTCCCTGACGCCGGTCGCGGGGACTCCGGTCGTCGGCGGCAGCAACGAGGACGACCAGCCGACCGAGCTCATGCGGGGGGTGCGATGAACACCCCGCTCCGCCGCCTCGCCACGGTTGTCCTCGTCATGTTCGTCGGGCTCATGGCCAGCGCCACCTGGGTGCAGTACTTCCAGGCCGACCGCCTCAACAACGACAGCCGCAACGTCCGCACGCTGTACCGGGAGTTCGGCAACGCCCGCGGGCCCATCCTCGTCGGCGGGGAGCCCATCGCGCTGTCCACGAAGGTCGACGACGCCTACGGCTACCAGCGCTCGTACTCCAACGGTGACCTGTTCTCCGCCGTGACCGGCTTCTACTCCGTGGTGAACGGCCGCTCGCAGCTGGAGCGGGCCGCGAACGAGGAGCTGACCGGCCGGGGGGACCGCCTCTTCTTCTCCCGCATCCGTGACCTCATCACCGGCAGCCAGCCGGAGGGTGCGGCGGTCGAGACGACCATCAACGCCGCCGCGCAGCAGGCCGCGTTCGACGGCCTGGCCGGCCAGCAGGGCGCCGTCGTCGCGCTCGAGCCGTCGACCGGCAGGATCCTCGCGCTCGTCTCCACGCCCGGGTTCGACCCGAACACGCTCGCGTCGCACGACATCACGGCCGCGAGCGCCGCCTACCAGGGGCTCGATGCCGCCGAGGGCAACCCGCTGCGCAGCAACGCGACCCAGGAGCGGTACCCGCCGGGCTCCACGTTCAAGCTCGTCACCGCGGCGGCTGCGCTCGAGAGCGGCCAGTTCACGCCCGCGAGCACCCTGCCCGCCCCGGTCCGCCTCACGCTGCCGCAGACGTCCGCGACCGTCGGCAACTTCGGCGGCGGCGGCTGCGGCGCCGACCCGATCTCGCTGGCCGACGCGCTGCGGGTCTCCTGCAACACGTCGTTCGCGCAGCTCGGTCTCGACGTGGGCGCCGACGCCCTGCTCACCCAGGCGGAGCGCTTCGGGTTCAACGACCCTGACCTGACCATCCCGATGCTGGTGGCCGAGAGCGTCTTCCCCGCGGACATGGACCAGCCCGTCACGGCCCAGTCCGCCATCGGGCAGCGCGACGTGCAGGCGACCCCGATGCAGATGGCGATGGTCTCGGCCGGGATCGCCAACGGCGGGCAGCTCATGACGCCCTACCTGGTCCAGACCGTGCGGTCGGCCGACCTGCGGTTCGTCGACGAGACCGAGCCCACGCTGTACTCGACGGCCACCTCGCCGGGGACGGCGGCCGCGCTGCGGGACATGATGGTCGGCGTCGTCGAGAGCGGCTCGGGCACCTCCGCGCAGATCCCCGGGGTCCAGGTCGCCGGCAAGACGGGCACGGCGCAGACGGCCGACGGGCAGGCGCCGCACGCGTGGTTCACCGCGTTCGCACCGGCCGACGCCCCGCGCGTGGCCGTCGCGGTGATCGTGGAGCACGGCGGGAACGCCGGCAACGAGGCGACCGGTGGGCGGGTCGCCGCGCCCATCGCGAAGGCCGTCATCGAGGCGGTGCTGGGCTCGTGAAGACGGCATCGGGTCTCCTGCTCGGCGAGCGCTACCGGCTGGTCCGGCAGATCGCCGTCGGCGGCATGGGCGAGGTGTGGGAGGGGTACGACGACGCTCTCGCCCGCCCGGTCGCCGTCAAGGTGCTGCGCTCGGAGTTCGCGGGCGACCGCGGGTTCCTCGAGCGGTTCCGCACCGAGGCCCGCAACTCCGCGTCCCTGTCGCACCCCAACATCGCGCAGCTGTTCGACTACGGCGAGCAGGAGGGCTCCGGCTTCCTCATCATGGAGCTGGTCGTCGGGGAGCCGCTGTCCGACCTGCTCGAGCGCGAGCCCGTGCTGCCCACCCGCCGCCTGCTGCCGATCCTCGCGCAGACGGCTCGGGCCCTGCACGCGGCGCACCTGGCGGGCGTGGTGCACCGGGACGTCAAGCCGGGCAACATCCTGCTGGGCCGCGGCGGCCGCGTGAAGATCACCGACTTCGGCGTCTCGCTGGCGCGCAACCAGGTCACGATGACGGCGACCGGCATGGTGATGGGCACCGCGCAGTACCTGTCGCCGGAGCAGGCCGTGGGCAAGCCCGCGACGCCGCTGTCGGACCTGTACTCGCTGGGGATCATCGCGTACGAGGCCCTCGTCGGGCACCGGCCCTTCACGGGGCCGACGGCGGTCGACATCGCCGTGGCCCACGTGAACAACCCGGTCCCGCCCCTGCCGTCCAGCGTCGACAAGCCGCTGGCCGCCCTCGTCCTGCGGCTGCTGTCCAAGGAGCCGTCCGCGCGACCGGCGTCGGGCGAGGAGCTGGCCCAGCTGCTGGACAAGCTGGTCCCGCGCACGCCGCCGTCGGGCATCCCCGTGCTGATCAGCAAGATCCAGCGCACCCCGGACACCTTCGCGACCGCGTCCACCTCCGTCGCCGCACCCGCCGGTCCTCCGCCGTCGTACCCGCCGCGCCGTGAGCGCCGGTCCGACGAGCCCTCCGGACGTGCGGCGGCCCGCCGGGCGTCGACGACCACCGGCGCCCGGCTCGGCCGCTCCGGCCGGCTGTCGTGGCCGCTCCTCGCGCTCGCCCTGCTGCTCATCGGCCTGCTCGGGGCGGCTGTCGCCAACCAGCTCCTCAAGGCGGACGGACCACCGGACGGTGGAACCCGGCTCGTCGCGTCGGCGGCCCACTACCCTCGTGCCGATGCCCCGGATGGGATGATCACCCCCAACGGGTACGCAGCGTTCGCTGCCGGCCCCGCATCGACTGAAGCAAAGGACGCCTAGTGGTGGACGACGGATCCCGCACCCTCGCCGGACGGTACGAGGTCGGCGAGCTCATCGGCCGTGGTGGCATGGCCGAGGTGCACATCGGCCACGACACCCGGCTCGGTCGCACGGTGGCCATCAAGATCCTGCGCTCCGACCTGGCCCGGGACCCCTCGTTCCAGAACCGGTTCCGCCGCGAGGCGCAGTCCGCCGCCGCGCTGAACCACCCCGCGATCGTCTCGGTCTACGACACGGGCGAGGACGTCTTCACGGAGCCGACGGGCGTCGTCGCCCACGTCCCGTTCATCGTCATGGAGTACGTCGAGGGCCACACCGTCCGCGACATCCTGCGGGACGGCCACGCCGTGCCCATCGAGGAGGCCGTGGAGATCACCTCCGGCGTCCTCTCCGCGCTCGAGTACTCGCACCACGCCGGCATCGTGCACCGCGACATCAAGCCCGCCAACGTCATGCTCACCCCGACGGGTGCGGTCAAGGTCATGGACTTCGGCATCGCCCGCGCGATGGCCGACTCCGCCGCGACCATGACCCAGACGCAGGCCGTCATCGGCACCGCGCAGTACCTGTCCCCGGAGCAGGCGCGCGGCGAGACCGTCGACGCACGCTCCGACCTGTACTCCACCGGCTGCCTCCTGTTCGAGCTGCTCACCGGGCGCCCGCCGTTCACCGGCGACTCGCCCGTGGCCGTCGCCTACCAGCACGTCCGCGAGGCCGCGCCGGTGCCGTCGACGTTCGCCTCCGACGTGCCGGACTCGCTCGACCGCATCACGCTCAAGGCGCTGGCCAAGGAGCGCGACTCCCGTTACTCCAGCGCCGCCGAGTTCCGCTCGGACCTGGAGGCCGCCGTGCGCGGCGGTGCGGTCGGCGCGCCGGCGGTCGGGGCGCTCGCCGCTGCGGCCCTGGTCGCGACGCCCGCCACCGAGGCCACGCAGCTCATGGCGCCGCCCGTCGCGACGACCCAGGCGATGCCACCGGCCACCTCGCCGTGGGCGTCCACCGGGGCCACGGTCGCGTCGACCACCGGCGGGCCCGTCGACGAGGACGAGCCGAACAAGCGGCCGTGGCTGCTGCCCCTGCTCATCGGCATCGCGGTGCTGGCGGTCGCGGGGATCGTGGCCTTCCTCATCGCGAACGGGCAGAAGGACGCACCGGCGACGACCGTGGACGTGCCGGCTGTCGCAGGCCTGACCGAGGCAGCGGCCAGGGACGCGATCGAGGGCGCGGACCTGATCTATGAACGCGTCGACGAGGCGAACGACGATGTCGAGGCCGGCCTCGTCATCCGGACCGACCCGGCGGAGGGCACGCCGGTCGAGAAGGAGTCCTCCGTCACGGCCGTCATCTCCACCGGACCGGCCAGCCTGGCCGTGCCCGACGTCTCCGGGCGCACGGAGCAGGAGGCGACCGACATCCTGGAGGACGCCAACCTGGTCGTCTCGGCCAACCGGCAGGACGACGACAACCCGGCGTTCCCGCAGGGCCAGGTCACCAAGACCGATCCCGCGTCGGGCACGTCGGTGAGCGCAGGGTCGACCGTCACGCTGTTCGTGTCCACCGGCAACGTGCTGGTGCCGGACGTCACGGGCAAGACCAAGGCCGAGGCGACGCAGATCCTCAACGACGCCAAGCTGCAGGTCAACACGTCGTCGGTCGAGTCCGCGAACACGCCCGACACGGTGGTCGCGCAGGACGTCCCGCCCAACACGCCGGTCAAGCAGGGACGCGTCATCAACCTGCAGATCGCGGTGGCGCCGACCACGGCGACCATCCCGGGCGACCTGGTGGACAAGCAGTACGACCAGGCCGTCCAGCAGCTGGCCGCGCTCGGGCTGACCAACGTCAACCGGATCGACGACCCGTCCGACAAGCCCGTCGGCACGGTGCTGCGGACCGATCCCACGGCCGGCGACGAGGTCCCGCTGGACCAGCAGATCGACATCCACGTCTCGAAGGGGCCGGGGAACCAGCCGACCCCGACACGAACTCCGTAAGCACCACGACCAAGGGGCCGTCCCGGCTGGGACGGCCCCTTCGTCGTGCGGTCAGAGGCGGACGAGCGGGTGCAGGCCCTCGGACCGCGCCACGGCCTGGTCGTCGCCGCAGATCTCGAGCCAGTTGGCCAGCAGGCGGTGACCGCCCTCGGTCAGCACCGACTCGGGGTGGAACTGCACTCCGTGCAGCGGGAGGTCGACGTGCTGCAGCCCCATGATGATCCCGTGGGCAGTAGCGGTGACCTCCAGCTCGTCGGACACGGTGTCGTTCACGACCGCCAACGAGTGGTACCGCGTCGCGGTGAACGGGTCGGAGAGGCCGGCGAGCACGCCCTCGCCCTTGTGCTCCACCTGGCTGGTCTTGCCGTGCATGAGCTCCGGGGCGTGCGTGACGGTACCGCCGAACACCTCGCCGAGGGCCTGGTGGCCGAGGCACACCCCGAGCATCGGCAGAGCGGCGTCCGCGCAGTCGCGGATGACCTGCATGCTCTGCCCGGCGTCGGCCGGGGTACCGGGACCGGGGCTCACCAGGACGCCGTCGAAGCCGGCGCGCTCCGCCACGGGCGGCACCGCGTCGTTCCGGACGACGACCGTCTCGGCGCCGAGCTGGTTGAGGTAGCCGACGATCGTGTAGACGAACGAGTCGTAGTTGTCGATCACCAGGATTCTCGTCACGTCACTCACCCACCGTGGTCTCGTTGAACGGCATGAACGGCGCGACGGCCGGGAACACCCACAGGAAGCACGCCGCCAGCACGGCGAGCGCCGCGACCGTGAGGATCAGCGCCCGCACGCCGGCAGGCCCGGGCAGCCGGTGCCACAACCATCCGTACATCAGCGTCCTCCGTCCCGCCTGCAGGTGACCATCATGCGCCACCGGCGAGCTCGGCCGGGATCCCGTCCGACGTGGGCGCCCAGTAGTCCAGGACGCCGTGCACGATGAACCGCTCCCGGGCGGAGAACATCGGGTGGCACGTGGTCAGCGTGATGAAGCGTTCCGTGGGCAGCGCGCCGGGTTCGTTCGGCACCGGTGCGATGACGCCGATCTCGGACGGATCCACCACCTGCGTCGAGGTCACGCGGTAGACGTACCAGATGTTGTCGGTCGTCCGGATGACCAGCGGGTCCCCGACCTGCAGCTCCTCCACCCGGTTGAACGGCTTGGCGTACGTGGTCCGGTGGCCGGCGACCGCGAAGTTGCCGAGGTCGCCGGGCATCGCCGTGCCCTCGTAGTGCCCGGCGCCGAGCACGTCGAGCACGGTCGCGCGGTCCGTCCCCTGGCTGATCGGACGTTCCGGCTCGCCCACCCAGCGCGGCACCTGCATCGTCGCGAACGTCGTGCCGTGCACGGGTTCGGCCATGACGGGCGGCTCGTCGCGTCGCGGCGGCGCGATGACCGGACCCGCCGGTACGCCGGCGCTCGGCGTGGCGGTCGGCACCGGCTCGAACGGGAGCTCGGCCACGATCTCGGCCTGCGCCCGGTTGCCGACCACGTCCGTCCACCACAGCTGCCAGAGCAGGAACGCGAAGAGCAGGACACCGAGCGTGATCAGCAGCTCGCCGATCACCCCGACGACCCCGTACACCACGTCACGCGCGTGGCTCCGGCCGGCCCTGCGGCGGTCCCGCCTGCTGAGCGGAGCCGGCTCGGTCGTCGTCCCGCTGCTCACTGCTTGTCCTCGGATCCCGGCGTCGTGGGCTCGGTGCTGGCCTGCTGCGCCGCCTCGGCGGCCTCCAGGCCCGGCAGGATCTCCACGCCCTCGGGCACCCGCGCGGCGGTGAGCTCGGTGGCCCCCGAGTACGCGGCGAGCTCGAGCGGCTGGTCGGCGTCGGTCACGGACCAGCCGAGCCCGACCTCCGCGGCGTCGCGCAGGTAAAGCTGGACCGCCGGGGACGCGTTCAGACCCTTGCGCAGGTCGTCCGGGTTCCCGATCGCCCGCACCACGTACGGCGGCGAGTACACGCGGCCGTGCAGCTTGAGGACGTTGCCGACGCACTGGAACGCGCTCGTCGAGATGACGCGCTGGTCCATCAGGGTCATCGCCTCGGCGCCACCGGCCCACAAGGCGTTCATCACGGCCTGCAGGTCCTGCTGGTGCACCACGAGGGAGTCCAGGTCGACGTCCTCGCGGCGCGGGGAGTCGACGGGCGCGTCGTCGAGCCGCACGGTCACGCCGGGTCCCGTGACGGGGCCACCTCCGCCCTCGACCACGTAGGCGATGCTGGGCTCCCCGACGGCGGTCCCCGCGTTCTCGCGGGCGGTCAGGTCGTCGACGACCGCGCGCAGGCCGTCGACCTCGGTCGACAGCCGCTCCACCCGGTTGGTCTCGACCTGCGTCAGCTCCTTGAGGTCCTGCGGGTGCCGCTCGCCGGACGCGCGCGCGAACTTGGCGTTCGCCGCGAAGAGTGCGCCGGACAGCGCAAGGACGAGCGTGACCGACAGCGTTCCGCGCGCGATGAGGCGACGCGCGCGGTGCGGGCGGTCGGTCACGAACGGCTCCTCGGGCGTGCTGGCCTGGTGCGTCTCGGGCTACGGCTGACACGTGCGGCGTCGAGCGTGCTACACGCGGGCACTACGCTAGGTCACGATGCGACGGGTCCGTGACGATGCGGCCCCTGCGCAGCATGATCGACCGCCCCATGACCACGACGTCACCCGCGTGGTCCCCCGTGGCCCGAGGGCCGCATCGCCGCAGGACAGGAGCACCGGACGTGCCTGAGTCGAAGTCGCGCAAGAAGGCGACGTACACACCGCCGCCCGCCAAGTCGACGGGACCCAAGGTCAACGCGCCCTGGTTCCTCCCCGTGATGCTCGGGCTGATGATCCTCGGACTGATCTGGATCGTCGTCACGTACCTCACGCAGTCGCAGTACCCGATCCCCGGCATCAACCAGTGGAACCTGCTCATCGGGTTCGCCTTCATCGTCGCCGGCTTCGGCATGACGACGCGCTGGCGCTGACGCCGCTCGTCCGTCCGTAGGCGCCGTCCGCAGCTCGCGGCCGGCGCCTTCGTCGACCCCGGTGCGGTTCGGAGCGTCTGGGGCCGTGCCCGCTTCGTCCCCACCTCGGCACCGTCGGTCCCGTCCACAGGCATGGCGGCTGACCTGCGGGAACGCCGGCACTGTCCCCAGTGGTGCACAACTCTGTGGATAACTACACGGGTGTAGTTCCACAGGTGTGGGAAACGATGGGGATGGCGTCGACGTCGTCGAAACCGGCTCTCAGCGCGATCGTGAGGGGCGCGACCATCGGCCACGGGAGCGGGGGCCGGTTCGGTGGCGCTCAGTTCACCGCTCGACGACGAGGTGGGGCCTCGTCGTGACGGGCAACGCACCGTGTCTCACGGAACCGGCGCCGGCCAGGGGAACGGTCAGCGCGTCAGACCGCGAAGGCGCCGATCGACGCGTAGGTCAGCAGGGTGGCGCCGAGCAGAAGGGCGCCCAGCGCCACGGGCGCGAGGATCGCGACCAGCCGCCGACGGGCGGGCGGCGCATAGGCGTACGCGGCCGCGAGCAGGCCACCGGTGACCAGACCACCCACGTGGGCCTGCCAGGCGATGTTCGACATGACGAAGCCGAGGGCGAGGTTGATGCCGATCAGCACGAGGATGCCCCGGACGTCACCGCCCAGCCGCTTGCTGACGACGAGGATCGCGCCGAACAGCCCGAACACCGCGCCGGAGGCACCGACGCTGCTCGTCGCCCAGCCGTCCGTGGCGGTGGCCAGCAGCACCGAGCCGACGGACCCGCCCACGGCGGACATCAGGTAGAGCGTGATGTACCGGGCGCGGCCGAGCGTGTTCTCCAGGGTCGGCCCGACGAACCACAGGGCGACCATGTTGAAGACGATGTGCAGGTACTGCCCGGGGGAGTGCAGGAAGGCGGCGGTGAGGAACCGCCACGGCTCGTAGAACGCGACGACCGGCTGGAAGAGCCAGCGCGTCGTCCAGTCCGGGACCACGAGCTGCAGGACGAAGCTGACGACGCACAGCCCGATCAGCGTGAGCGTGACGACCGGACGCCCCTCGTGCCGCACGCCGCCCAGAGCTGTGCGCGTCGTGGGCAGCGCCCGGGCCGCCTCGGCGACGCAGTCGACGCAGTGGATGCCGACGGCGGCCTGGCGCTGGCACTCGGGGCAGGTGGGCCGGCCGCACCGCTGGCACCGCACGTACGACACCCGGTCGGGGTGGCGAGGGCAGACCGGCGGCGCGACCGGCGCGCCCTGGTCGGGAGTCGAGCTGATGGCGGTCTCAGTCCTCGATGGTGATCGAGTTGATGACGATGTCCTCGACGGGACGGTCGCCGGGACGGACGCGCGTGCTCTCGATGGCGTCGACCACGGCGCGGCTCTCGTCGTCGGCGACCTTGCCGAAGATCGTGTGCTTGCCGTTGAGCCACTCGGTCGGGGCGACCGAGATGAAGAACTGCGAGCCGTTGGTGCCGCCGACCTTGCCGGTCGTGGGGTCGAGACGCTTGCCGGCGTTCGCCATGGCGAGGAGGTAGGGCTCGTTGAACGACAGCTCGGGGTGGATCTCGTCGTCGAACGTGTAGCCCGGGCCGCCGCGACCGGTGCCCAGCGGGTCCCCGCCCTGGATCATGAAGCCGGAGATCACGCGGTGGAACACGACACCGTTGTACAGCGGGTCGGTCCGCTCCTCCCCGGTGGTCGGGTCCGTCCACGGCGTCGATCCCGTGGCCAGCCCGGTGAAGTTCTGGACCGTGCGGGGCGCGTGGTTCGGGTACAGCTCGATCCGGATGTCGCCGGCGGTCGTGTGGAGGGTCGCAAACATGCGAGAAGTCTCGCACGCTGCCCCGTCGGGCCACCGGCCGAACGCAGCAATCACACAGGTACGCAGGCCACAGGCACTGCGCCACGGCGTGCGCGGTGGCAGAGTGGGAGTCCAGTGCAGCCGACGAGCCGGGAGCCGAGAATGCCGTTCACGAAGAGCCGCCCCAAGATCGACGTCGACACGGAGAAGCTGAAGGACCAGGCGGCCGACCTGGGCGCGACGCTCGCAGACGCCGCGAAGGTGGCGAAGGAGACCGCAGGGACCGCCGCGTCGAAGGCCGGGGACGCTGCCTCCCAGGCCAAGGACTGGACCACCCCGAAGGTCGAGCAGGCCATCGACTGGCTGCTGCCGCGGGTGGAGCACCTGTACAAGGAGAGCGTGAAGGCAGCCGCCCCCAAGGTGGAGATCGCCGCCGAGAGGGTCTCGCCCGCCATCGACACGGCCCACGACAAGCTGGTCGACGACCTGCTGCCCAAGCTCGTGGCCGCGATGAACGAGGCCGCGGTCCGGGCCGGTGCAGCGGTCGAGCAGGCTGCCGACAGCGCTGCGAAGGGTGGCAAGAGCAAGGCGGCCGCCCTCGCCGTCGCGGCGGAGGCGGCGTCGGGCAAGAAGAAGCACACGGGCGCGAAGGTCTTCTGGCTGCTCGCCGCCCTCGTGGGCATCGGCGCAGGGGTCGCGGCGTGGACGCGTTCGCGCTCGAGCGTCGACCCGTGGGCCGAGCCGTGGGAGCCGACGCCCGCCGGGTCCACGCACGGGCGCGTCGGTGACGCGGCCGACGCGGTCGGGGAGGCGGCGGGCAGTGCCGTCGCCAAGGGCCGGGACGCCACCCGCAAGGCCGCCGAGAAGGTCACGGCAGCGACGGACGCCGCCAAGGAGAAGGTCGCGGACGCCAGCGAGAAGGTGTCGGAGGCCACCGACGCGGCCAAGGAGAAGGTCGCGGGTGCCACGGACGCCGCCAAGAAGGCCACCACGCGCCGGGCGAAGCCCGCGGGCGCCCCGACCGACCCGGTGGTCGTGGACCCCGACGCCGGCCCGGTCGTCGACCCTGTCCCGGACCCGGTGCGGGACCTCGAGCAGGGTGACAGGCCGCTCTGACGCACGAACGCCGCACGGCCCCCGGACCGCTGGTCCGGGGGCCGTCGTCGTCTACCGAAACGTTTTGGCCGTTGACCCTCTGACCAAGCCCTCTGCACGATGCGCCAGGCGCGTCGTGCCGGGGCCGCAGCGAGGCGACGCCGGGGCCACCTGCCGACCCCTGTTTCTCCCGTGCCGTGGAAGAGGACCCCATGCCCCGCCCCAGATCCCGCGGTCGCGTCGCGATCGCGTGCACGACTGCATTCACCGTCGCCGCCGGCCTGCTCGTCGCGCCCCTGGCCGGTGCGGCCACCGCCGCGGACCCGACGTACAACTACGCCGAGGCCCTTCAGAAGTCGATGTTCTTCTACCAGGCGCAGCGCGCCGGCGACCTGCCCGCCGACAACCCCGTCTCCTGGCGTGGTGACTCCGCCCTGACGGACGGCGCCGACGTGGGCAAGGACCTCACGGGCGGCTGGTACGACGCGGGCGACCACGTGAAGTTCGGCCTGCCGATGGCGTTCAGCTCCACCATGCTCGCGTGGGGCGCGATCGCCGCGCCGCAGGGCTACACCAAGGCCGGCCAGCTCGACGAGCTCAAGGGCAGCCTGCGCTGGGTCAACGACTACTTCGTCAAGGCGCACACCGCCCCCAACGAGCTGTACGTGCAGATCGGGGACGGCGAGGCGGACCACAAGTGGTGGGGTCCCGCCGAGGTCATGACGATGGCACGGCCGTCGTACAAGGTCAGCGCCGCGTGCCCCGGCTCCGACGTCGCCGGGGAGACCGCGGCGTCGCTGGCGTCGGCGTCCATCGTCTTCAAGACCGACGACCCGGCGTACTCCGCCACGCTGCTGTCCCACGCCAAGCAGCTGTACTCGTTCGCGGACACCTACCGCGGCAAGTACTCCGACTGCGTGCCCGAGGCGGCCGCGTACTACAAGTCCTGGTCGGGATACCAGGACGAGCTGGTCTGGGGTGCCTACTGGCTCTACAAGGCGACAGGCGACGCCACCTACCTGGCCAAGGCGGAGGCGGAGTACACCAAGCTGAGCGTCGAGAACCAGACGACCACCCGGTCCTACAAGTGGACCGTCGCGTGGGACGACAAGACCTACGCGATGTACCCGCTGCTGGCCATGGAGACCGGCAAGCAGCAGTACGTCGACGACGCCAACCGGTGGCTCGACTACTGGACGGTCGGCGTCAACGGCCAGCGGATCCCGTACTCGCCCGGCGGCCAGGCCGTGCTCGACTCGTGGGGGTCGCTGCGGTACGCCGCGAACACCTCGTTCGTCGCGCTCGTCTACTCCGACTGGCTCACCGACCCGACCCGCAAGGCGCGGTACCACGACTTCGGTGTGCGCCAGATCAACTACGCGCTCGGCGACAACCCCCGCAAGTCCAGCTACGTCGTCGGCTTCGGAGCCAACCCGCCGCAGAACCCGCACCACCGCACGGCGCACGGCTCGTGGCTCGACTCGCTGACGCAGCCGGAGAAGACCCGGCACGTCCTGTACGGCGCGCTGGTCGGCGGACCGAGCGGTCCGAACGACACCTACACCGACCTGCGCTCGGACTACACCGCCAACGAGGTCGCCACCGACTACAACGCCGGCTTCTCCAGCGCGCTCGCGCGGCTGACCCAGGAGTACGGCGGCACCCCGCTGGCCGGCTTCCCCGTCGCCGAGCAGCCCGACGGCGACGAGATCTTCGTCGAGGCCATGCTCAACCAGCCTGCCGGTGGCACGTTCACCGAGGTCAAGGCCATGATCCGAAACCAGTCGGCGTACCCGGCACGCGCGCTGAAGAACGGCACGCTGCGGTACTGGTTCACGCTCGACTCCGGTGACTCGGCGGCGAACCTGACGCTCTCGGCCAACTACAGCGAGTGCGGCCCGCAGACCGCCAAGCCCGTCAGCGCCGGTGGCACGCTCTACTACGCCGAGCTCAGCTGCGTCGGCCAGAACATCCACCCCGGCGGTCAGTCCCAGCACCGGCGCGAGCTGCAGTTCCGGGTGACCGGTGGTTCCACGTGGAACGCGGCCAACGACCCCTCGTTCGCCGGCCTCGGCACCGCCCTGGCCAAGACGAAGGCCATCACGCTGTACGACGGCGGCAAGCTCATCTGGGGCACCGAGCCGACCGGGACGGTCACCGACACGACCGCCCCGAGCGTCCCGGGCACCCCCGTGGCAGCCGGCATCACCTCGACGGGCGCGTCGCTGAGCTGGACCGCCTCCACCGACGCGGGCAGCGGGGTCGCCGGGTACGACGTCTTCCGGGTCCAGGGCTCCACCTCGACCCTCGTGGCGTCGACCACGACCGCGTCCACCGTGCTGTCCGGCCTCACGCCGAGCACCGCGTACTCGTACACGATCAAGGCCAAGGACGTCGCGGGCAACGTCTCGGCCGCGTCGTCGGCCGGCACCTTCACCACCGCCGACCCGCCGGTCGAGGTGGTGGTTCCCGGTCGGCCGGGCACCCCCGTGGCGTCGGCCATCACGTCGAGCGGTGCGACCCTCACGTGGTCGGCGTCCACCGCCGGCACGTACCCGGTCGCCGGGTACGAGGTGCACCGCGTGGTCGGCACCACCGCGACGCTCGTCGCGTCGACCACCGGGACGTCGACGGCTCTCACCGGCCTGACCCCCGGCACGGCATACACCTACACCGTCCGGGCCAAGGACTCGTCCGGCAACGTGTCGCCCAGCTCGGTGGGCGTCACGTTCACCACGACGGCCGCCACCGACACCACGGCGCCGACCGTGCCGGGAACTCCGTCCGCCTCGTCGGTCACCCAGACCGGGGCCACCCTCACCTGGGCAGCCTCGGCCGACACGGGCGGCAGCGGGCTCGCGGGCTACGAGGTGTACCGGGTCCAGGGCGGCACCTCCACCTTGGTGGCCTCGCCCACGACGGCATCGACCATGCTCACCGGCCTCGCGGCCAACACCGCGTACACCTACGCGGTGCGAGCCAAGGACGGCGCCGGCAACACCTCGGCGGCGAGCCCGTCGGTCACGTTCACCACCCTGCCGACGACGTCCACCAGCAGCTGCGCCGTCACGTACTCGGCGAACAGCTGGAACGTCGGCTTCACGGGCAGCATCAAGGTCACCAACACGTCGACCTCACCGCTGACCTGGAGCCTCGCGTTCTCGTTCCCGTCGGGTCAGAAGCTGACCCAGGGCTGGAGCGCGACGTGGGCGCAGACGGGATCCGCCGTGACGGCGACCGGGCTCGGGTGGAACGCCACCCTGGCCCCGGGCGCCAGCACGGACATCGGGTTCAACGGGTCGCACACCGGCACCAACACGGCCCCGACCGCCTTCACGGTGAACGGGGCGACCTGCACGGTCGGCTGACCTGAGGCGACCGCGACGACGAAGGGCGCTCACCCCGCTGACCGGGGTGGGCGCCCTTCGGTGTGCGCGGTGGTCGCTCGCACGGGCCGCACGACGACAGGCGTGCGCGTCGTGTCAGTCGGCGCTGTGCACCGGACGGACGCGCTCGCCCAGCTCCCCGAGCTGCGCCTTCATCTCCCCGACCGTGAGGGTGTGCTCGACGCGGGGCGAGTAGAGCATCGAGCTGGTGATCGCCCCCGTGGCGCCGATGCGGAACGCGTCCGCGACGTGGCTGACCAGGCCGGCACCGCCCGACGCGATGACCGGCAGCGACACCGCCTCGGTGATCTGCTGCGTGATGTCGAGGTCGTACCCGGAGCCGGTGCCGTCGCGGTCGATGCTGTTCACCACGATCTCGCCGGCGCCGAGGTCCTGCCCCCGCCTGGCCCACTCCACCGCGTCCATCCCGGTGTACGTGCGCGCGCCGTCGATGGCGATCTCGTAGCCGCTGGGGATCGTCGCGGTCTTCTCCACGCGCTTGACCTGCATGCTGAGCACGATGCACTGCCGGCCGAACTCGACCGACCCCTCCGTGATGATCTGCGGGTTGCGCACCGCCATCGAGTCGATGCTGATCTTCTCCGCACCGGCCCGCAGCACCTCGTGCATGTCCTCGAGGTGCCGGATTCCGCCGCCGACCGTCAGCGGCACGAACGTGCGGTGCGCGGCCCTGCGGATCATCGCGAGGTCGATCTGGCGCTTCTGGGCGCTGGCCATGATGTCGTAGATGACGATCTCGTCGACGTCCTCGTGGTACAGCCGATCGGCCAGCTCGGCCGGGTCCCCCACGTCGATGTTGTCCTGGAACTGCTGCGCCTTCGTCACTCGCCCGTCCTTGACGTCGAAGCAGGCGATCAGCCGGTTAGCGAGCATCGAGATCCTTCAGGTCGTTGACGTCCAGGTCGCAGAACGCCTTGAGCACCTGGAGGCCGGCGCGCGCGCTCTTCTCGGTGTGGAACTGCGTCGCCATGATGTTCTTGTGCGCCACCGCGGCGGCGAACTCCTGGCCGTACGTCGTCACGCCGACCAACGACACGTCGTCGGTGGGGCGTGCGAAATAGGAATTCACGAAATAGTAGTAACCGTCCGGCGTGAATGACCGCGAGAACGGGTGGTCGCCGCGGACCTCGACATTGTTCCAGCCCATGTGCGGCACCCGGACCTGCGACCGGTCGAACTCGTGGACGCTGCCCTTGATCCAGCCGAGGCACTCGACGTCGCCCTCGGCCGAGTGCTCGAAGAGCACCTGGAGCCCGACGCACACACCGAGAAACGGCTGGCCATCGCCCAGGATCTTCTCGTTCAGGTGGTCGATCCAGCCCTCCTGGGCCAGCGACTCCATGGTCACGCCCGCGGCACCGACGCCCGGGAGGATGTACCTGTCGACCTCGTCGCACTCGCCCGGCTTGGCCACGAGCGCGTGCGGGACACCGAGATGTTCGAGTGCATAAGAAATGCTCTGTGAATTACCGGTGCGGTAGTCGATGATCCCGATCACTTGCCCGATCCTACACCGGACACGTGTCTCACCATGTGGTCAGTCCAGGAACAGAGCGCGTAGCCGGACGGTCGTGAACGCCAGCCCCAGCCCGATCATGACCACGAAGTACGCCACGTGCGTGAGCATCGAGCCGTCGAGGACCCCGAGGGTCAGGCCGCGGACCAGCTCCACGGCGTGCCACAGCGGCAGCGCCTTGATGAGGCCCTGGATCCAGCCCGGGTACACCGTGATCGGGTAGAACGTGGCCGAGAACAGGAACATCGGCAGCATCACGAAGTTGATCCAGTCCATCTGCTGGAAGGTCTTCATGTAGCTGGTGACGGCCATCCCGACGCTGGCGAACCCGAACGCGACGAGCAGGACCGCGGGAATCGCCAGGGCGGCGGTCCAGGCCAGGTTGAGCCCCATGACCTGCATGACCGTGAGGAACCCGATGGCGTAGACGCCTCCGCGCAGGAGCGCGTAGGTGATCTCACCGAAGGCCACGTCGAGCGGGCCCAGCGACGTGGCGAGCATCCCGTCGTAGAGCTTGCCGAAGTGCATCTTGAAGAAGACGTTCCACGTCGAGTCGTACACCGCGCCGTTCATGGCGGAGACCGCGAGGAGGGCCGGCGCGATGAAGGCCGCATAGGAGACGGACGTGCCGTTCGGCAGCTCGACGTCGCCGATGAACGTGCCCAGCCCGAGGCCCATGGCCAGCAGGAAGAACACCGGCTCGAAGAAGCCGGACAGCACGATGACCCAGTTGGTGCTCTTGGTCGCCTTGAGCCCGCGCGCGACGACGGACCGCGCGTTGCGCGCGTACAGCGAGCTGATCGTGGCCTTGTGGGCCGGTTCGGTGGTCGTGGCGCTCATCCGGCCCGGAGCCTCCTCACGAACACGCGCCGCGCCATGAACCAGCCGACGACGGCGAGCACGACGAGGACCACCAGGTGCCAGCCGACGGGCCACGCGCCCGGCGGCGAGCCGTACGAGAGCGTCCGGCCGATCTCGCTCGCGTGCCAGATGGGCGAGATCCACCCGATCCACTGCAGCCACGTGGGCAGGGTGGCCAGCGGGAAGAAGGTGCCCGAGAACAGGAAGAGCGGCGTGAAGATGAAGCGGTTGACCAGCGCGAACTGCCCCTTGTCCTCCGTCAGCCCTGCCGAGAACGCCATCAGCGGCAGCCCGAAGGCGAGCCCGCCCAGCACCCCGACCAGCGGCATGAGGGCCCCGGTCAGCGGGTCGCCCACGGCACCGAACGCAAGGATCAGCAGGTAGTAGATCGTGCAGGTGAACAGCATCCGCAGCACGACGGAGATCACGAGGCCCGCGGCGACCTGCTGGGGCGCGATCGGCGAGGCGTTCATGCCCCAGAAGATCCGGCGCCACTTGAACCCCGCCATGATGACGAACGTGAACTCGTCCATCGCGACCGTCACCGCGGCGGTCGCCAGGAGCGCCGGCGCCACGAACCACACGTAGTCCACGAGGCCGTCGGCACCGGACGCGATGGGCTGGTCCAGGAACGCCGCGAGGCCCAGGCCGATGCCCAGCAGGTAGAGCAGCGGGTTGCCGACGCTGCCGGCCACGATCGTCCAGCCGTAGGCCTTCATGCCGCGCAGCTGGTGCTCCGCGATGTACCAGGCGCCGAACCGCCGTGGTCGGGCGGCGGCCTCGACGGCCGCCTCGGGCAGGGTCGTCGTCATTCGATCAGGCTCCGCCCGGTGAGCCGCAGGAACACGTCCTCCAGGCTGGAGCGCCGGACCAGCGACGTGGTCGGGTGCAGACCGAGGTCGGTCACGCGCTCCAGCACCGCCTCGCCGTCCTCGGCGTACAGCAGCACCCGGTCGGGGAGCACCTCGATCCGCTCCACCAGCCCGGCCATCCGCGTCGCCGCCTCCGCGTTGCGCTCCGACCCGAAGCGCAGCTCCACCACCTCGCGCGTCGAGTACTGCCGGATCAGCGCCGACGGGCTGCCCTCGGCCATGATCCGTCCCTTGTCGACCACCACCAGCCGGTCGCACAGCTGCTCGGCCTCGTCCATGTAGTGCGTGGTGAGCACCAGGGTGGTGCCGCGCTCCTTGAGCCGGAACAGCCGGTCCCACAGCACGTGCCGGGCCTGCGGGTCCAGCCCGGTCGTCGGCTCGTCGAGCATGAGGATGCGAGGCTCGTTGATGAGCGCGCGGGCGATGGTCAGCCGCCGCTTCATGCCGCCGGACAGGTCGTCGACCTTGGCGTTTCGCTTCTCCTCCAGCTGCGCGAAGCCCAGGAGCTCGTCGGCCCGCGTCGCGCACACCGACCGCGGGATGCCGAAGTACCGGCCGTAGACGATGAGGTTGTCCCGCACGCGGAGCTCGGTGTCGAGGTTGTCCTCCTGCGGCACCACCCCGAGCAGCGACCGGATCTCCGGCCCGTGCGAGTCCGGGTCCAGGCCGAGGACGGTCAGGTCCCCGGCCGTGCGCTGCGACACCGCGCCGATCATGCGCATCGTCGTGGACTTGCCTGCACCGTTGGGGCCGAGCAGGCCGAACGACTCACCGGGCGGGACCTCGAAGTCGATGCCGTCGACGGCGGTGAAGTCGCCGAAGCGCTTGGTGAGGCCGTGGGCGGCGATGACGGGTGCGGTCACAGCGGTCAAACCTAGACGAGACTGCCGACAGACTCCGAGCGCAATCCGGTTGACCCGGGCAGCGGGGACCGGGAGCCTGCAGCGATGGACGACCTCTGGCCCCTGGCAGCCCTCCGCGTGCGCAGCGGCGACCTCGAGCTGCGGTACATGGACGACGCCGACGTCCGCGCGCTCGCCCTGCTCGCCGCCGACGGCGTGCACGCTCCCGAGCTGATGCCGTTCACCGTTTCCTGGACCCGCGGCACGCCGGTCGAGGTGGCCCGCAGCGTCCTCGCCTACCAGTGGGGCGCGCGGGCGTCCGTCTCGCCGGAGAAGTGGAACCTCGAGCTCGCCGTGGTGCGCGACGGGGAGGTGCTGGGCACGCAGTCGCTCATGGCGCACGCGTTCGGGGTCACGCGCACCGCGGAGACCGGGTCGTGGCTCGGCCTGCGGCACCACGGGCAGGGCGTCGGCACGCGGATGCGGCTGATGGTCCTGCACCTGTTCTTCGAGGGGTTCGACGGCCTGCGCGCGACCACCAGCGCGTTCGACGACAACGCCGCGTCGAACGGGGTGACCCGCCGCATCGGCTACGCGGAGAACGGCACGGAGATCCTCGCGCGCGAGGGCAGGCCGGCCGTCAGCCGGCGGTACGCGCTCGACCGTGCCGCCTGGGACGCCCGGCCCGACGACCTCCGGCTCGACGTCAGCATGGACGGGGTCGTCGGGGCCCGGGACCAGCTCGGCATCTGACGGGCGCGTGTCGGTGCCTGCCCCTACCGTGGCCGCTCCGCCACGAACCCAGGAGCAGCCGTGCCCAAGTCACCCGACGAGACGCTCGCGCTGATCCGCACCCTGCTGGCGATCGCGGACGGCGGCTCGCCCCACCAGCCGGAGCGCGAGCTCGCGCGGGTCCGTGCGGAGAAGCTCATGCTCCGGCACAGCATCGACGAGGCCGCGGCCCGCATGACGAGCGAGAGCGCCCGTCAGCCGGTCCGCACGCAGGTGCACGTCACGGGGTCGTGGGTGGCGGACCGGATCGAGCTGCGCAACGCCGTCTACCGCGCGTTCGGCTGCCGGCCGGTGCGGCTGCGGCGCGACGGCGTCACCGAGTTCGTCGCGTTCGGGTTCGCCTCGGACATGTCGATGGCGGCCGTCCTCGTCGCGTCGCTCGAGCCGCAGCTGCTGGCGGAGATGTACCGGCACGGCGGCGCCGTGAGCGACAAGCGGACGTTCGCCGCCGGCTTCGCCGCGACGGTCGCCGATCGCCTCCGTCAGTTCTACGCCGAGGTGCTCGTCGTGGCGGAGACCGAGGGCACGTCGAGCGCCCTCGTCCTGGCCGCCCGGGACAGTGACGTCGACACCGCCGTGGCCGACGCCTTCCCCGACCTGCGCCGCACGACGCGTCGGCTGTCCGGCCGCGGCTGGGCGGCCGGTGCAGCCGCAGGTGCCCGCGCCGACATCGCCGTCTCGGAGCGCACGATGTCCGCCAGCGGCGGCCGCGCGCTGGAGCGGTGAGCCGGCGCCCTCCTAGCGGTCGTCCGCCGCGTCGTGCACGTAGCGGGCCACCTGCACGCGGTTGGTCACCTCCAGCTTGGTGAACACGCTGCCCACGTGCGTCTTCACCGTCGCGACGCCCAGGTGCAGCGACCGGGCGATCTCCGTGTTCGTCATCCCGGCGCTCACCGCGTCGGCCACCTCCCGCTCGCGTTCCGTGAGTCGCGCCAGCAGGGTGCGTGCCTTGCGCCGACGTCCGTCGTCGGACGGTCGGGTCACCGCGGCGATCAGCTGGGTGGTCACGCTCGGAGACAGCATCGGCTCGCCCAGCGCGACGCGCCGCACGGCGACCACCAGGTCGGCCGGGGCGGTGTCCTTGAGCAGGAACCCTGCGGCACCGAGCTGGAGGGCGGTCAGCACCATCTCGTCCGTGTCGAACGTCGTCAGCACGATGATCCGGGCGGTCGAACCGCGCTCCTTGAGCCGCCGGGTCGCCGCCAGGCCGTCCATCCGTGGCATCCGGATGTCCATCAGCACGACGTCGGGGAGCTCGCGCGCGACCACGTCCATCGCGTCCTGGCCGTCGACCGCCTCGCCCACGACGTCCAGGTCCGGCGCACCGCCCAGGATCATCCGCAGCCCGGCGCGGACCAGCGGGTCGTCGTCGACGACCACGACCCTCACGCCGGCCACGGCAGCCTCGCCCGCACGACGAACGACCCGTCGCTCATCCCGTGCTCGAGCTCGCCGCCGGCCAGCTCGGCCCGCTCGGTCAGGCCGGCCAGGCCGACCCCGCCGGGACGCTCGTCGGGAGGCGTGCGCACGGTGTTGCGCACCTCGATGTCGAGCCGGCTGCCGGGAGCGCCGGTGAGGCGGACGCTCACCGGCTCACCGGGTGCGTGCTTGCGGGCATTGGTCAGGGCCTCCTGGACGATCCGGAACGACGTGCGGGACAGGGTCTGCGGCCGCGGCTCCTCCGCCAGCCCGGTGGTGTCGAGCTCGACGGCCGAGCCCGCCTCCCGGACGTCGGCGAGCAGGGCGGGCAGCTCCGCGAGGGTGGGCTGCGGAGGCTCGACGCCCGCGGCATCCGCACCGGCACGCAGCACCCCGAGCACCTGACGCAGCTCGCTGAGGGCCAGCTGCGCGTTGGTCTGGATGGTCTGCGCCGTCTCGAGCGTCTCCGCCCGCGTCAGGTCGTCCCGGTAGGCCAGCGCTCCCGCGTGCAGGGCGACCAACGAGATCCGGTGCGCCAGGACGTCGTGCATCTCCCGCGCGATCCGCGTCCGCTCGGCGTCGCGCGCCCGCTCCGTCGCCAGCTCCCGCTCGCGGTCGGCCGTCGCCACCTGCTCGTGCAGGGACGCGAGCAGCTCGCGGCGCGTGCCGATGTAGTAACCGGTGGCCATCGTGGCGACGAAGTACGTGACCCCGATGACGCCGGCGGCGATCAGCCACGGGACGTCGGCGTCGTCCGGGCCGGGGAACGCGGCTCGGGAGTACACCTCCGACGCGACACCGACGACGAGCGAGAGCACGCCGACGATGACGACCCAGGAGCGGCGGCGCCACGTGGCCATCGACACCAGGGCGATCGTCGCCGGACCGGCGGCGAACGTGGAGACCGTCGTCGCGGTCATCGTCAGGCACGCGACGGCCAGGGGGTACCGCCGACGCAGCGGGAGCAGGCAGAGGGCCATCAGCCCCAGGACCAGGTCGACGAGCATCAGCACGGCGACGACGTCGTCCGACTCGGCGGTGAAGCTCGTCCGCTCGGCCACCATGACCGACCACGCACCCAGCCCGACGGCGAACGCGACCAGGTACCGCCACACCCGCGACCAGCGCGACAGGGCAGCCTGCGGCGGGGTCGGGGTGGCGAAGAGCATGACGGCAGCCTAGGGAGTGCGTCGGCGACCCTCGCCCACCTTCCGGCCCTTCCGCCTCCACCATCCGGTGGAGCCGGGGCTGACCGCAGCGCCGATGCCGCCGCACCTGCGCGGCTGGGACGGTGGGGGCGACCACCGGCCACCGAACCTGGAGCAGTCCCATGACCCGACCACTCACCCTCGCGCGCACCGCGGGCGCCCTCTACCTCCTGCTCGCCGTCCTCGGCTCCTGGGCGCAGCTCGTCGCGCGCGGATCCGTGTACGTGCCCGACGACGCGGTCGCCACCGCCGCCGGCATCGTGGAGCACGAGACGCTCTTCCGGCTCAGCCTGGTGGCGGACATCCTCATGGCCGTCGTCTTCGTGCTCCTCGGCCTGGTGCTCTACCGGCTGCTGGACGGCGTGCACCGCCGGGCCGCGACGGCACTGCTGGTGTTCGTCGCCGTCGGCGCCGGCTCCATCCTGGTGAACCTGACGTTCCAGGTCGGTGCGCTGATCACGGCGACCGACCCGGCCTACGACGCCGCCACGACCCTGCTGCTGCTCGACCTGCACTCGTACGGCTACGCGCTCGGTGGGATCTTCTTCGGCCTCTGGCTGCTGCCGATGGGCTGGGCGGCCGTCCGGACGACCCTGTTCCCCACGTGGCTCGGCGTGCTCGTCATCGCCGGCTCCATCGCCTGGGTGGCCGACCCGGTCATCGTCTTCGGTCTCCCCGACGCCGCCGTCCTCACCGTCGTCGTCGAGACGGTCACCACCGTCGCGGAGCTCAGCCTGCTCGCGTACCTGCTGGTCCGCGGGATCCGCCGACCCGCCCCTGTTCCGCTCGTCCCTCAGGCGGTGCGCTGACCACCGGCCCGGCCCGTGCCGAACGGGTAGAGCTGCCGGATCAGGGCCACGATGTCCGGCGCGGGCTGCACGCCGAGCTCGCTGCGCAGCACCCTGCTGAGCCGCTCGAACTGACGCAGCGCGCCGGCCGGGTCACCTCGTCGGGCATGGATCTCGATGAGCACCCGGTTGGCGCTCTCCGACCACGGCCCCACCGCCACCGCCGCCAGCCCGTACGGAAGGGCGGCGGCGGCGCGACCCATCGCCAGCAGCCGGGACGCGGCGGACTCGAGCGCCTGCCCGGCGAGGAGCTGCCACCGGTCGCGGTGCTCCCGCACCCACTCGTCCGACCACCCGGCCAGCAGCTCCCGCGCGACGTCCGGCGGTGGACCGCCGCGGTCGACCGGGGCGGTGTCGTCATAGATCGTGGCGACGATCCACTCCATCGCCCGATCGGTGTCCACCTGCACGTCCTCCGCGAGCGACAGGACGGTCCCGTCCGTGTCGAGAACACCCGGGCTGGCGCGCTGGAGGCGCGAGATGCAGGTGCGCAGGTTCGACAGTCCTCGGCCGGTGGAGGCGTCCGGCCAGAGCAGCGCGGCCGCCTGCACCCGTGACATCGGGCCGACGAGCGCCAGCGCGGCGAGCAGGTGCGACGACGAGCCCGGCAGGGGCACGGTCCGGCCGTCCGACCGCAACCGGAGCGGACCCAACAGCTGCAGCACGTGACCCATGCCCATCCCCGCCCCCCGGCGCACTAGCCCGCCGACAACGTATCGGGCCCGAGGTCACGGACACGGCAATGGTGCGTGGACGGCACGGAGGCGAGGCGGCGACCGCGTCACGACCGCCGGATCGGAGGCGCGAACGTCACGGTGCCGGACCGTGCCTCCTCGTGCGCGCCCCCGCACGCTGGCCGACCGGCACGCGGCGCAGGCGGGCACGCGTCGACCGCGTCGTGACCGGCGATCTCCCTGCGACGCGCTCGAGGCGCTCCTGCACGCGCACGAGGCGCCCGGACGACGCACCAGCGGCGCGTCCGGCGGTCCCATGACGGCGTCAGGCACCACCCGCCGCACGACCGAAGGAGCACGCCATGACCACCACGGCCACCTCAGCCACCACGTTCCTCGACGACGTCGACCTGGGCGGGAAGCGTCTGTTCGCCCTCGCGGTCCCGGCCGGCGCGCCGGTCGACCCCGCCCCCCAGAAGGACAACACCGAGAGCGGGACGGTCGTCGGCAACTCGCTCGTCTCGTTCTCGGCGCTCGTGTCCGCCCAGCACAAGGACGACCTGAACAACTCGCTGGCCCTGGCCCAGCTGATGGCGGTCAAGGAGGGCAACGACCCCGTCAACAACCCCATCGCCTACTACCAGTACGTCGCGACCTTCCTCCAGCAGATCGGCTACACGGGTCAGGGGGTCACCTTCGGCGACTACACCGCCACGACCGCGAGCGTGGAGATCGACAAGGTCGTCCTGGAGATCCTCGGGTCGATCGTGGCGCCGGCGGCGCTCGGCATCGTCGAGGCCGCGGTCAAGGCGCTCAAGAGCTCCGCCGACTCCGGCGGCGCGCCGTGGAAGATCTACGACCAGCACTCGACGACGAACGGCGCCGGCGCGTTCTCCGTCGGCCTGGCCAACGAGACCAACGGGTCGGTGGCTCTCCAGGTGTCCGCGTTCTCGTTCGCCGGCACGGCGACGACCACGAAGTTCCTGTGGATGACCTACTCGGCGACCTCCGTGGAGATCAAGGACGGCTCGACGACGCTCAGCCTCAACGACGTGATCTACGCCAAGATCCGCGCCGACGTGCAGGACAGGCTGGGTACGCACGCCATCGGCTACATCGCGAACCTGCCGAGCCTGTGACCGGGCCGTCGGCCGTGCTGGTCGACGGTGCGCTGCTCGTCCTCGACCCGACGGCGCAACCCGCCGCCACCCGGGACGGCATCGTCGACAGCCTGCTCATGGCCCTGCACCTGGCCGAACGCGCCACCCCGGCCACCCCGGGCGAGCTCGTGTCCGCCGTGGTCTCGACCCTGGCGCAGCTCGGGTGGGTGCTCGGGTCGTCCTCGAACCTGACGACGGACGTCCGCGCCGGTCGGGCACCGCTCGACTCCGCCGGCGCCACGCTCGGCGACACCGGTGTCACCGCCGTGGACTCCCTGCGGACCGCTCCGCCGGACGCCCTGCACGCCTGGCACTCGTTCGGGTCGACCCGACCGGGCTCGCGGGAGGCACTCGTCGCACACGCGGCCGCCACCCCGTCGGGTCCCACGCTCGCCCTGGTTCATCTGTCGCTCGCACCGGCCGTGCCGGTCAAGGGCTTCCCGTGGACCCGGCTGACGACCGCCGCGACGCTGACCGTCCACGACGTGTCGCTCAGCACCAACCCGGCGGTCTACACCCCGGCGATGCTCTCCGAGCTCGCCGCCAAGGTCGCCGGCGCCGCCGGTGAGGTCATCCCACTCACGCACTGACCATGAAGGAGAACGACCATGAGCGAGGTCACCGTCGGACCGAACACCTTCGGCTACGGAGCAGATCGCAAGACCCGCTGGGGCATCAGGATCTGGCTGGACGGCGTCCAGGGGGACGCCACCTACAAGTTCGAGCCGGACCCGGCCAGCAAGATCAAGGAGAAGGACGCCGCGAAGTTCTACCTCCAGGTCGCCACGGCGATCGGGACGTCCTACAACGGCGCGAACGCGTTCCCGCCCGTGGGCACCACCGTGACGACCAGGCTCGCGGGTGACGTCCGGCTCGACGCGTACTGACCCGGACCGAGTGCCCCCGCCGACACGTCGGCGGGGGCACGCTCACGACGTGCTCCAGAGCTGGTTGGTGCCGCCGTTGCAGGAGTACTGCGTGAGGCGGGTGCCGTTGGCGGTGGAGAAGCCGGGGAGGTCCAGACACCTGCCCGAGTGCCGTGCGACGAGCTGGGAGGAGCCGCCGACCGGACGCAGCTGCCACTGCTGGTTGGTGCCGCTGCCGCAGGTGTACTGGATGACCGCCGCACCGTCCGCGGTGGAGGCGCCACTGACGTCCAGGCACTTGCCGGAGTGCACCGCGACGACGTTCACGTACCCGTTGCCGCGATCCGTCAGCCGCCACCGCTGGTTGGTGGCGGCGCCGCAGGTGTACTGGATGATCTCGGCACCGTTCGCGGTCGACCCGCTCACCACGTCGACGCACTTGGCCGAGGCCCTGTTCACGATCCGCACGGTCGAGGAACCAGCTCCGTTGCCGGTGTCCGGGTCGACGGCATCACCCCACGCCCAGCGCAGGCGGTTCGCACCCGACGCGCTGCGGACGGTGAGATCGACGTTCGTGCCGTTGCCCGTCCTCGCGTACATCGAGTACCAGTCGTAGCCGATCGTCCCCGGCTTGCCGCCCAGAGCCGGCCAGTACGTGCCGCCCATGGCGTTGTCCCGCATGACCTGGGTGACCGCCCGGACGTGCCGCACGAAGTTGTCGCCGCTCGCCGCGTCCCCGTAGTCGAGCCCGCTGTCCATGGGGGCCCCGAACTCGGTCACGACGGCCCGCGCGGCGCAGCTGCCGAGGCGGGTCGCGACGTGGCTGCGCCAGCCGTCGTAGGTGTTCGAGCCGGAGAAGAACGCGTAGTGGTGGAACGAGAACAGCGTCGACGCGAACCGGCTGTCCGCGCAGAGGTCCCGCAGGTCCTGGCCGAAGCCGGTGCCACCGACGAGCACCCGCCCGTCCGGGACCGAGGAGTGCCGGGCCAGCCAGTCGGCCGCGAGGCTCCGCCACTCCGCCGACGTGTAGCCGTGCGGCTCGTTCATCGGCTCGAGGTAGACCAGGCCGTTCGAGCCGTACTGCGACACCACGGTGGACCACATGGCGTGGAACGCCGTCAGGTTCGTGATCCGGCCGCCCGACGCGGCACCGTCCTCCCAGTACGCGAGGATCACCTTCCAGCCCCGGGCGGTCGCCGCGTCGATCACCCCGCGATAGCTGCTCCACCACGTGGTCCCGACCGTGTGGGTGTTGATCGGCAGCCGGACCGTGTTGATGCCGAGCGTCGACTGCATGTCGTCGAACACCGCGTTCGCCGTCGCCTGCACGGCGGCGTAGCCGTCGGAGCTGTTCAGGCCGTCGATGACGAGCGGGCCGGTGCTGAAGTTGTCCCCGGTCACCGCCCAGTTCATGCCGCGGAACTGCGCCGTCGCGGCCGTCGCCGGCTCCGGCGCGGCTAGGGCCAGGAACGGCAGCAGCGCCAGCGCGCTGAGCAGGCTGATCGCGCGGCGGAGAGGGCGGGAACGAGAGGTGCGCATGGGATCGACCCTGTCTGTGCGGCGGTGCACGTGTCGGCGTCTGCTGCCCGTCCGCGGCTGCTCGGGGCCGTGTTAACGCTCACACCGGCCCACGGCCAGGTCAACGACGACCGGGTCTGATAAACGATTTGTCGGCAGGACGTGCGCAGTCGTCCCGACAGACCCGGCGGACGTGCGGGCTCAGCCCCGCGTGACGAGGGTCTGGATCTCCGCCACCCGGACCTCGGCAGTGCTCGTGAGGTGCAGCCGGATCGTGCCCGCCTGGCCGCCACCTGCCCACTCGACGACCCAGTGCGACGTCGCCGTCACGGGATAGGCCAGGCCGGGCTGGTTCGCCGACGACCGGCCGTACGTGAAGCCGCACGTCGGTGACCCCTCACCGCCGACCGCGGGGTCGTACACGGTGCCGGGCCCGTCGCAGGTGACCGGGTCCCCGTCACCCATGTCCCACACCACCTTCTCGAGCGACCCTGTCGCGGTGACCGTGACCGCGCCGGCGGTCGCGCTGCGAGTGATCGGTCCGACGGTGTGCTCGTCGGGATCCGCGATCCAGAGCCACGTCGGCAGCCCGACGACCGACGGTGCATCGACCGCAGGGCTCATCCCGATCTGCCCCGCACGGAACTGCATCTCCGCGATCGCCTGCTCGGCGAGCTCGCGCGGTGCCGGTCCCGGCTGAGCCGTAGGAAGCCACACGGTGACGGTCCACCAGGACGACGTCCCGGGGTTGGGCAGCGTGCACCTGTACACCACGCCGTCCGTCCGTCCGTCCCACACGGCGTGCTCGAACGGCGGCTGCGGATCGGCGAGCTCCATGTAGCACCCACGCGCGTCCGACCAGGTGCCGAGCTCGTTGACGCAGTCGATCACGTCGTCCTTCCAGTCGGTGCAGACACGCACCACGTCGCTGCCGCCCCCGCCGGGGGCGGAAGGGGCGGAGGGACCGCCCGGGGAGCCGGGCGACTCGACCCGGAACCTGCACCTCCCCTGCTGGTCGACGAAGTCGCAACCCGGCTCGGCCACCGCTCGAGCCGGCGACGTCGCGATGGGCGCGAGCAGGAGGAGCGCCGCACCCGCCAGTGCCGCGACAGCCGCCCTCAGCACGTGCGGCTGGCGTCGGACTGCGCGTCGTCGACGGTCCAGAAGTCGACGTGGTGCTGGACGGTGTAGGTGACGACGACCCGCTGGGGGTAGGACCGGTCGATGTCCGACGACCCGTCGGGCAGGAGGACCTCGCTCGTGGAGTTGTCGAGGCAGGCGTCGAGCAGGACCCGCTCGCCACCAGCACCAGGTGTCCCGGGCTGGAACTCCTTCAGCACGATGCTCTCGACCGTCCCGCGGGAGGTCTGCCGCGCACCCAGGTCGCGGGACTGCTCGAAGAACGACACCAGGTTGGTGCGCAGCTCGCCGCCGACCAGCGTGCTCATCGCGCTCCAGTCGGCGTAACCCGCCTCGGCGATCTCGTCGGAGACCCGCAGGAAGGTGGCCAGCGTCGCCGTCGCTGCCTCGACCGATTCCTGTTGCTCTGCCAGGGCCGGGTCGAGGGTCGGCGTCGGGCTCGCGGTGACCGTCGCCGTCGGCGTGCTGGTCGCCGTCGGTGTGCCAGGGCCGGAACCGCACCCCGCCGCCAGTGCGGCAGCAACCGCCACGGCCGCAGCCGCACGCCATCCACGTCGAGCCCGCACGAGTCCCCCTGCCGTGTACCTGCTGGTCCGACCGAGACCGTATCCCACACGAGGCGGTCGATCTGGGGCTTTTGCGCAGATCCAGGGCGCGATCGGGTAGCGCCTGACGGACGGCACCGTCGCGCGCGCGGGCGGGGGCCGGCGCGGACGCTACGAACCACTCATGGTGGAGCCAAGGGGACTCGAACCCCTAACCCCCTGCTTGCAAAGCAGGTGCGCTACCAATTGCGCCATGGCCCCGTGCCCGCGACCAGCGGGCGGACCGTCACTCGAAGGTGTCGGTGACCTCTGCCCACAGGTCTCGCTCGTCGCGATCCTGCGTGTACTTCTGCCACACGACGAATCCGATGGCGGCCGCAGCCACCAGGAGCAGGAGCTTCTTCATCGGTTCCCCCACGGGTCGGGAGTGGGCCTAACAGGACTTGAACCTGTGACCTCTTCCTTATCAGGGAAGCGCTCTAACCGTCTGAGCTATAGGCCCGTGCACTACGCGCGCCGCAGTGGCGCCGGATGAGACTACCCCAGGGCAGGGGCGCCACCCAAACCGGCGATCACTCGTCCGTCATGGTCACGTGCACGCCGCCGACCAGCGCCGCCACGATGTTGTAGAGGAACGCGCCGATGGTCGCCAGGGCGGTGAGCAGGAAGACGTCGATGACCGCGATGAGCGTCGCGCCCGAGATGATCCGCTGGAACTCGACGTACTGCAGGATGTCGATCCCGCTCTCGGTCCCGGTGATCTGCGTGACCAGGTCGTCCGCCTTGGTGAACACCTGGAGCCCGTTGAGCGTGAACCAGACGACCGCGGCCGCGACGACGATCATCACGCCGATGGCCACCGACAGCAGGAACGACAGCTTCATGACCGACCAGGGGTCGACTCGCGAGATGGCGAGCCGGACCCGGCGGGGCGCACCGTGCGAGCCGACCGTCGGGATGCGTCCCGTGCCCGGCCGCGCACCCGTGAGGTTGTCGGACGAGGTCGCCGTCCGAGGCGCCGCCGGGGTGGTGGTCATGGACGGCTCCTTGGGGCGGGGTCGGGTTGCCGCGGCGATCGCGGCGGACGTGGCGACTCCGGCTCGCTTGAGCCAGACGGTGGCGGTGTCCACCGCCACCATCATCGGGGACGGCGGGTCGTGCTCGTCGGTGGAGGCGGCGACGGGCGTGTCACGATCCTGTGGAGATGTGGCGGTGGCGGTGGTCGTCTCGGGACGATCCGGACGGATCGGCGCCGACGTCCGCGCCGTCGACGTGGAGGTGCGCGTCGGCGTCGCCGTCGGAGGCATCACGCTCGCCGGAACCGTGAACGCGGCCGACCCGTTGGAACCGTTGAGGTTGGGCACCTGCGTCGCGGCGTCCTCGCTGTCGCTCCACGTCGGTCCGGATCCCGTGCGCGGCGCAGAGGTCGTCTGACGACCGGTGGTCGTCGGAGTCGTCGGGCGCTTGCGCGGCGGTATCGAGGGGGGCGTGGAATCGGTCATGCGTCCTCCGCAGACGGGTCTGTGACGGCCTCGGTCTCGGGCACCTCCGCGTCGGCGGGAGCATCCGGGACGTCCGAAACCTGGCCATTCTCAGCGCCCACGGTACCTGCCTCGTCGGCCAGGTGTCGCTCAGTGTTGCGCGCGACCGCGATGATCCGGTCCCCGTTGTCGGGCTTGGCGAAGATGACGCCCTGCGTGGTGCGACCCGTGGCGTTGACCTCCGCGGTGGCGGAACGCACGATCTTCCCGCGCTCCATGATGACGAGGACCTCGTCGTCCGGGTCGACCACGAGTGCGCCGACCAGGTCCCCGTTGGCCTCCGGCAGGTTGGCAACCTTGATGCCCAGACCGCCGCGGCCCTGCTGGCGGTAGTTCTCCACGGTCAGCGCGGTGCGCTTCGCGATCCCGCCCTGCGTCACGGTGAACAGGAACGCGTCCTCGCGCACGACGTCCATGGCCAGGAGCTCGTCGTCCTCCCGGAACTTCATCCCGGTGACACCGGACGTGGCCCGGCCCATGGGCCGCAGCGACTCGTCCGAGGCGGTGAACCGCACCGACTGGCCCTTGCGGGACACCAGGATCAGGTCCTGGTCGGAGTCGACCAGGCGTGCGGAGACCAGCTCGTCGGGCAGCCCGTCCTCGTCCTCGCGCAGGTTGATCGCGATGACGCCGCCGGACCGGTTGGAGTCGTAGTCCGACAACCGGGTCTTCTTGACCAGGCCGCGCTGCGTCGCCAGCACCAGGTACTCGGCCTTGGTGTAGTCGCGGATGTCGAGCACCTGGGCGATCTTCTCGCCCGGCTGGAACGCGAGCAGGTTGGCGACGTGCTGCCCCTTGGCGTCACGGCCGCCCTCCGGCAGCTCGTACGCCTTGGCGCGGTACACGCGGCCCAGGTTGGTGAAGAAGAGCAGCCAGTGGTGGGTCGTCGTGACGAAGAAGTGGTCGACCAGGTCGTCCTCGCGCAGCTGCGCACCGCGCACGCCCTTGCCGCCGCGCCGCTGCGCCCGGTAGTTGTCCGACCGCGTCCGCTTGGCGTAGCCGCCGCGCGTGATGGTGACGACCATCTCCTCCTCGGCGATGAGGTCCTCGACGCTGACCTCGCCGTCGAACGGGAGGATCGTCGTGCGGCGCTCGTCGCCGTACCTGGCGACGATCTCGCCGAGCTCGTCGGACACGATGTCCCGCTGCCGCTGCTCGGACTCGAGGATCGCCCGGTACTCGAGGATCTCCGCCTCGAGCTTGGCGTAGCGCTCGAGGATCTCCTGGCGCTGCAGGGCCGCCAGCCGGCGCAGCTGCAGGTTGAGGATCGCGTTCGCCTGCAGCTCGTCGATGTCGAGCAACGCCATCAGGCCGGCACGGGCCTCGTCCGCGTCGGGCGACCGGCGGATGAGCGCGATGACCTCGTCGAGCGCGTCGAGCGCCTTGAGGTACCCGCGGTAGATGTGGATGTCCGCCTCGGCCTCGCGCAGCTTGAACGCGGTGCGGCGGACGACGACCTCGAGCTGGTGGGTCACCCAGTGCCGCACGAACGCGTCGATGCTCAGCGTGCGGGGGACGTCGTCGACGAGCGCGAGCATGTTCGCGCCGAACGTGTCCTGCAGCTGGGTGTGCTTGTAGAGGTTGTTCAGCACGACCTTCGCGACGGCGTCCCGCTTGAGCACGATCACCAGGCGCTGGCCGGCGCGGCCCGACGTCTCGTCGCGGATGTCCGCGATGCCGGTGACCTTGTTCTCGCGGACCAGGTCCGCGATCTTCTTCGCCAGCGTGTCCGGGTTCACCTGGTACGGCAGCTCGGTGACGACGAGGCAGATGCGGCCCTGGATCTCCTCGACCTCGACGATCGCGCGCATCGTGATGGAGCCACGGCCGGTGCGGTACGCCTCCTCGATGCCCTTGTGGCCCAGGATCGTCGCGCCGGTCGGGAAGTCGGGTCCCTTGATGCGCAGCAGGAGCGCGGCGAGCAGCTCCTCGCGCGACGCGTCGGGGTGGTCCAGGTGCCACTGGACGCCCTCGGCCACCTCGCGCAGGTTGTGCGGCGGGATGTTGGTCGCCATGCCGACCGCGATGCCGGCCGAGCCGTTGACCAGCAGGTTCGGGAACCGCGACGGCAGGACCGCGGGCTCCTGCGTCCGACCGTCGTAGTTGTCCTGGAAGTCGACGGTGTCCTTGTCGATGTCCCGGACCATCTCCATGGACAGCGGCGCCATCTTGCACTCGGTGTACCGGGGGGCGGCGGCCGGGTCGTCGCCGGGGGAGCCGAAGTTCCCCTGGCCGGAGACCAGCGGGTAGCGCAGCGACCAGTCCTGGACCAGGCGGACCAGGGCGTCGTAGATCGCCGTGTCACCGTGCGGGTGGTACTTGCCCATGACGTCGCCGACGACGCGCGAGCACTTCGAGAACTGGCGGTCCGGGCGGTACCCGCCGTCGTACATGGCGTAGAGCACACGGCGGTGCACCGGCTTGAGACCGTCACGGACGTCCGGCAGCGCACGGCCGACGATGACGGACATCGCGTAGTCGAGGTACGAGCGCTGCATCTCGAGCTGCAGGTCGACCTGGTCGATGCGGCCGTGCTCGATCTCGTTGCCGGTGGTCTCGCTCAACGTTGTTCCTTACGTCGGTGCTTGCTCGTGGTCCGTGGTGCGAGGCGGTTCAGATGACTGCGTTCTCTGTCGACATCTTCCGGGGCTCGCTGCGCTCACTCCTCAGATGTCGAGGAAGCGCACGTCCTTCGCGTTGCGCTGGATGAACGAGCGGCGGGACTCGACGTCCTCGCCCATGAGGATGGAGAAGATCTCGTCGGCCGCCGCGGCCTCGTCGAGCGTGACCTGCAGGAGCGTGCGGTGCTCGGGCGACATGGTCGTCTCCCACAGCTCCTGGTAGTCCATCTCGCCCAGACCCTTGTACCGCTGGATCGCGTTGTCCTTCGGCAGCCGCTTGCCGTTGGCCTGGCCGTCGGCGACCACGGCGTCGCGCTCCCGGTCCGTGTAGACGTAGTCGTGGTCGGCGTTCGCCCACTTGACCCGGTACAGCGGCGGCTGCGCGATGTACACGTGGCCGTGCGTGATGAGGTTCGGCATGTACCGGAACAGGAGCGTCAGCAGCAGGGTCCGGATGTGCTGACCGTCGACGTCGGCGTCGGCCATGATCACGATCTTGTGGTACCGCAGCTTCTCGAGGTCGAAGTCCTCGCCGATGCCCGTCCCGAAGGCCGTGATCAGCGCCTGGACCTCCTGGTTGCCCAGCGCTCGGTCCAGCCGCGCGCGCTCGACGTTGAGGATCTTCCCGCGGATCGGCAGGATCGCCTGCGTGCGCGGGTTGCGCCCGCGGACCGCGGAGCCGCCGGCCGAGTCACCCTCGACGATGAAGACCTCGCACTCCTCGGCGCGGCTCGACTGGCAGTCCCGGAGCTTGCCCGGCATGCCGCCCGACTCGAGCAGACCCTTGCGGCGCGTGGCCTCCCGGGCCTTGCGTGCTGCCATGCGGGCGGCCGCGGCCTGGATCGACTTGCGGATGACGTCCCGTGCCTCGTTCGGGTGCGAGTCCAGCCAGTCGCCGAGCTGCTCGTTCACCACGCGCTGCACGAACGTCTTGGCCTCGGTGTTGCCCAGCTTCGTCTTGGTCTGGCCCTCGAACTGCGGCTCGCCCAGCTTGATGGAGATGACCGCGGTGAGCCCCTCACGGATGTCGTCGCCCGTGAGGTTCTCGTCCTTCTCCTTGAGGATGCCCTTGTCGCGCGCGTAGCGGTTGATCAGGGACGTCATCGCGGCGCGGAAGCCCTCTTCGTGCGTGCCGCCCTCGGTGGTGGAGATCGTGTTCGCGTACGTGTGCACCGACTCGGAGTAAGCGTTGGTCCACTGCATGGCGATCTCGACGGCGATCCGACGCTCGGTGTCCTCGGACTCGAAGTCGATGATCTCCGGGTGGACGACCTCCACCTTCTTGGCACTGTTGAGGTGCTTGACGTAGTCGACCAGCCCGTCGTCGTACTTGTACGTGACGTTGCGCGACGTCGGTGCGGCATCCTCGTCGCCCGCGACCTCGTCCCCGGTGCCCACGTGCTCCGGGCGCTCGTCGGTCAGCGAGATCTGCAGGCCCTTGTTGAGGAACGCGTACTGCTGGAAGCGCGCACGCAAGGTCTCGAAGTCGTACTCGGTGGTCTCGAAGATCGCGGGATCGGCCCAGAAGGTCTGCGAGGTCCCGGTCTCGTCGGTGGGCTCACCCTTCTGCAGCTCGCCCAGCGGCTTGCCGCCGTCGGAGAAGTTCTGCTGCCACGTGAAGCCGTCGCGCTTGACCACCGTCTCCACGCGCGTGGACAGCGCGTTCACCACGGAGATGCCGACACCGTGCAGACCGCCGGAGACCGCGTAGCCCGCGCCGCCGAACTTGCCGCCGGCGTGCAGGATCGTCATGACGACCTCGACCGTCGGGCGGCCCTCGGTCGGGTGGATGGCCACCGGGATGCCGCGGCCGTTGTCGACCACGCGCACGCCGCCGTCGGGCAGCAGCGTGACCTCGACGTGGTCGCAGTAGCCGGCCAGCGCCTCGTCCACGGAGTTGTCGACGACCTCGGACACCAGGTGGTGCAGGCCGCGCTCACCGGTCGAGCCGATGTACATGCCCGGTCGCTTGCGCACGGCTTCGAGGCCCTCGAGCACCGTGATCGCGCTGGCGTCGTACCCGCCGTTGCCGTCCTTGGTGGTCGTCGTCGTGCTGGACGGGGACGTGCTCTGCTCGGCCACGGGCGGTGGTGCTCCTCAAGCTCTCACACGCGACGGAGGGCGCCGATCGAGGTTCGCCGGATCGGATCACTCCATGACGCTGGAGTTCTGGTCTGGAAGGCGGCACAGATGCGCCAGGAATGACCTTTGTAGTCTACCTGGTGGAGCAGCCAGAACCGTGTTACCCGCGGCTTCGTCCTCCATCAGCGGAACGTGTCGCGCTCGCCCCGCCCCTGGACACGCTTCGGACCCGTCCTGAACCGAGGCCCGCCGGGGTTCAGCACGGTGATCTCCACGACGACACCGTCGCCGAGGTCCGCCGCGAACCGCCCCAGCATCGCCGGCGTCAGGAACTTCAGCTGGGTCGCCCAGGACGTCGAGTGCGCCCGCAGCGTGAGCGCCCCGCCCTCGAACGACACGTACTCGCAGTGCTCCGCCACCTGCGGGCCGACGAGCTCCGACCACCGGTGCTTCAGCACGCCGGCCACCTGGTCCGACGGTCCACCGAGCTGGTCCAGCAGCCCGCTGACCGTCGAGCCGACGAGCTGGGGGTCGCGTGCGCCCGGCCCGGCCGTCCCCACCTGCACCGGGACCAGCGGCCGGCGACGCGCGGGGTCGCCCGGCCGGTACCCCCGCTGCGCGGCCGCGGCCTTCGCGCGGCCCAGCGCACCGAGCGCCACCTGGCGCGGCGGGGTCAGGTCGACCAGGTCCCGCAGCGGGGTGTCCGTCGCCCTGGGCTGCGGGAACAGCTCCTCAGAGGACACGGGCCACCTCGCCGCCCATGACATCGACCCGTGCACCGGCCAGCGGCGCCGGCACGTCGTCGGCCACCGCCGCCGTGATGAGGACCTGCCGGGCGGGCGCGACGAGCTCCGCGAGCCGGTCACGACGACGCGCGTCGAGCTCCGCGAACACGTCGTCGAGGATCAGCACGGGCTCACCGTCCGGCCCCCAGTCACCGCCCGCGATCTCGTCGCCACGCGTCAGCAGCTCGTAGGAGGCCAGCCGCAGCGCCAGCGCGAACGACCACGACTCCCCGTGACTCGCGTACCCCTTGGCCGGCAACCCGCCGAGCGTGAGCACCAGGTCGTCCCGGTGCGGCCCGACGAGGCTCACGCCGCGCTCGATCTCCTTGCTGCGGAGCCGGCCCATCGCCTCGAGCAGCTGCGCCTCGACCAGCTCGACGCCGGCCGTCTCGTCGTCGATCTCGAGCACCGCGTCCAGGGACGCCTTGTACGTCACGATCGCGTCGCCCTGACCGGCACTGACCTGCGCATACGCCTTCTCGACGTGCGGTGCCAGCGCCCTGACCAGGCCGCGCCGGGCGACGATGATCTGCGCGCCGGTCTGCGCCAGCTTGGCGTCCCAGACGTCCAGCGTGCGCAGGTCCGCACCGGCTCCCCGGCGTGCCACCGCCGCCGACTTCAGCAGCGCCGACCGTTGCCGCAGCACCCGGTCGTAGTCGGCCACCGTCCCGGCGACCCTCGGCGTCAGCTGCACCAGCAGGTCGTCCAGGAAGCGCCGGCGGCCGTCCGGGTCGCCCTTGACCAACGACAGGTCCTCCGGTGCGAACAGCACCGTGCGCAGGATGCCGAGCACGTCGCGCGCCCGGGTGGGCGAGCCGCCGTTCACCCGCGCGCGGTTCGCCTTGCCCGGCGTGACCTCGATCTCGACCAGCGTGGAGCGCGGGCGTCCGGGCTCCAGCTCGCGGACCACCTTGGCTCGGACCACCGCACGGGACGTCCCCGCACGCACCAGCGCCGCGTCCGTCGGGACCCGGTGGCTGCCGAGCGTCGCGACGTAGCCCATCGCCTCGACCAGGTTCGTCTTGCCCTGCCCGTTGGGGCCGACGAGCGCGGTGATCCCCGGGTCCAACGGCAGCTCGACCTGCGCGTACGAGCGGAAGTCGGTCAGGGAGAGGTGGGCGACGTACATCTGTCCCCGGCTACAGCGACTGCGAGGGCGGCGTACCGGTGACCGGCCCCGTGGTGCCCGCCGGCTTCACCGCGTGCCCGCCGAACTGCTGACGCAGCGCCGCGACGGCCTTCATCGCCGGGCTCTCCTCCTGGCGGGACGCGAAGCGCGCGAACAGGGACGCCGAGATGACCGGAGCCGGGACCGCGAGGTCGATCGCCTCGTCGACCGTCCAGCGACCCTCGCCGGAGTCCTCGACCCAGTCGTCGATCTCCCCGAGGCCCGGGTCCTGCTCGAGGGCCTTGACCAGCAGCTCGAGCAGCCAGGACCGCACGACGGTGCCCCGCTGCCACGCCCGCATGGTCCCGTGCACGTCCGTGACCAGGTCCTTCGCGGCCAGCAGCTCGTAGCCCTCGGCGTACGCCTGCATCAGCCCGTACTCGATGCCGTTGTGGACCATCTTGGCGAAGTGGCCGGCACCCACCGTCCCGGCGTGCACGAAGCCCTCGTCCCGCGGGCCCTCCGGACGCAGCGCGTCGAACACCGGCATGACCTTGGCGACGACGTCCGGGTCCCCGCCGACCATGAGGCCGTACCCGTTCTCGAGCCCCCAGACGCCGCCCGAGACACCGGCGTCGAGGAAGTCGACACCCGTCCGCGCAAGGACGTCGGCGTGCTTCTGGTCGTCCTGGTAGTACGAGTTGCCGCCGTCGATGAGGATGTCGCCCGCGGTCAGCAGGCCGGCGAGGTCGTTGACGACGCTGTCCGTGATGACGCCCGACGGCACCATCACCCAGACGACGCGCTCACCCGCGGGAAGCGCCTCGACCAGCGCCTCGAGCGAGGGGACGTCCGTGACGTCCGGGTTCCTGTCGTACCCCGTGACCTCGATGCCCGCCGCGCGGATGCGGGTGCGCATGTTCGCACCCATCTTGCCCAGACCCACCAGACCGATGTGCATGCTTGTGCCCTCTCTCGGTGCCTGTCGCCCGTCTCACTGTGCCGCAAGAAGGCGCGGCTCGCCGCGCGCCGGTCAGCTGGCGAAGCGGATGGGGACCAGCAGGTACCGGTACTCCGGGTTGTCCTCGCCCTCGAGCGACTCCTGGCCCGTGAACTCCACCGGCTTGTTCGGGTGCGTGAACGACAGCCGCACGAACGTCGTGCTCAGCGCACCGAGGCCGTCCAGCAGGAACTGCGGGTTGAAGGCCACGGAGATGTCGTCCCCGACGAGGGTCGCCTCCAGGGCCTCGGACGCCTGCGCGTCGTCGCCCTGGCCGGCGTCGAGCACGACCTGCCCCTCGCTGAACGAGAGCCGGATCGGGGTGTTGCGCTCGGCGACGAGGCTCACGCGCTTGGCGGCGTCCGCCAGGGCGTGCGTGCTGACGACGGCGTGGATGGGGGTCTCATCCGGGAAGAGCCGTCGCACGGCGGGGTAGTCGCCGTCCACCAGGAGGCTCGTGGTCTGCCGGCCGGCCGCCTCGAACCCGATCATGTCGACGCCGGAACCGGTGGACAGCGCCACCGTGACGGACCCGGCGCTGCCGAGCGACTTCGCCGCGTCGGACAGGGTCCGGGCACGGACCAGGGCGACCGTCGAGATGTCCGGCGAGGACGGCTTCCATGTCAGCTCGCGCAGCGCGAGGCGGTAGCGGTCCGTGGCCAGCAGCGTGACCTTCTCGCCCTCGATCTCGACCCGCACGCCTGTGAGCAGCGGCAACGTGTCGTCCCGGCTGGCGGCGACCGACACCTGGGCGACCGCGTGGGTGAGCTCGTCGCCGTCGACCGTCCCCGTGGTCGGAGGCATGACCGGAAGGTTCGGGTAGTCCTCGACCGGCATCGTCAGGAGCGTGAAGCGGCTCGCACCGCAGGTCACGACGACCTTGGTGCCGTCGAGCACGACGTCGACGGGCTTGTCCGGCAGGGCGCGGGAGATCTCCGCGAGCAGGCGGCCCGAGACCAGGACGGTGCCGGCCTCGCTCACGTCGGCGGGGATCTGCGACCGTGCGGAGACCTCGTAGTCGAAGCTCGAGAGCTGGACCGTGCCCGTGGTGTCGGCCTCGAGGCGCACACCCGCCAGGACAGGGACCGGCGGCCGAGTGGGCAGGCTGCGCGCCGTCCACGTGACGGCGTCCGCGAGAACGTCACGGTCGACCCGGAACCTCATACCTCACCTCTCGTCGAGCTGGCCTGCCGGCTGCCGTCACGGGTTCGTGCGAGGTCCAGGCAGGCAGGCGTCAGGCGAACACTACGCGAGTGGTCCGACGCTCGGTACGGGCAGGGGGATGACAACCACAGCCGTGTCGTTCGTCGTGGCCCGTGGGTCGGCCCGGGTCCTCTGGCGGTGTGTGGATCCCCCACCTAGAGAAGTGTCATCGTCGTCATCGGTCCTGTGCACTGTGTGGATCGTCGGCGTCGGTGCAGGTCACGCCGCGATCTGCCTGTGCACCCGGGGTGTGGGCGGATCCGGACGCCCGGTGGACGACCGTGGACGGCCGGCGACGGGCACGTCTGCGTCCACCGGTCGCCGGTGTGCCGTCCACACGTCGATGGCGTGTCATCCACCGTCGTCCACAGGTGAGTACACAGGTGTGGAGATTCGTCCCATGCATGTCTCATCCGGAGGGTGAAGGTTCGAGTCAAGGGACTCATATCGTTTCGACGGTGAGAGTTGTCTCATCCCGTGACGCCCGCGATGACCGTTTGTGAACGTGCACATTGGTCCCCTGATGTCCGTTTGATGGCGTATCCGCAGGTCGGGTCGCTACCTGAGGTCGGCAGCAACGGGCGATGCGCCGAATGGGTGAACCGCGTCACAAGTGTCCCCAGGTACCTGTGGACAACTGTGGATAACTGAGGCTGGCTCAGCCCGGATCAGCCTCTGTTCTGCTGCTTGATCCGGTTCGTCAGCTCGGTGACCTGGTTGTAGATCGACCGACGCTCCGCCATCAGCTCACGGATCTTGCGGTTCGCGTGCATGACCGTCGTGTGGTCGCGGCCGCCGAACGCCTGCCCGATCTTGGGCAGGGACAGGTCCGTCAGCTCGCGGCACAGGTACATGGCGATCTGCCGTGCCGTGACGAGCACACGCGAGCGGCTCGACCCGCACAGGTCGTCGATGCTGAGCCCGAAGTACGCGGCCGTCTGGCCGATCACCTGCGTCGCGGTGATCTCCGTCGTCTGGTCGTCGGTGATGAGGTCCTTGAGGACGATCTCCGCGAGCGACAGGTCGACCTGCTGGCGGTTCAGGTTGGCGAACGCGGTGACCCGGATCAGCGCACCCTCGAGCTCGCGGATGTTCGTCGAGATCTTGCTCGCGATGTACTCGAGCACGTCTGGTGGCGCCTGCAGCCGCTCGCTGCCCGCCTTCTTGCGCAGGATGGCGATGCGGGTCTCGAGGTCGGGCGGCTGGACGTCGGTGATCAGCCCCCACTCGAAGCGCGACCTCATCCGGTCCTCGAAGCCGTTCAGCTGCTTGGGCGGCAGGTCGGACGTGATCACGACCTGCTTGTTCGCGTTGTGCAGGGTGTTGAACGTGTGGAAGAACTCCTCCATCGTCTGTTCCTTGCCCTGCAGGAACTGGATGTCGTCGATGAGGAGCACGTCGACCTCGCGGTAGCGCCGCTGGAACGCGCCGGCCTTGCCCTCGCTGATCGAGTTGATGAAGTCGTTGGTGAACTCCTCCGAGTTCACGTACCGCACCCGCACGCTCGGGTAGAGGTTCTGCGCGTAGTGCCCGATCGCGTGCAGGAGGTGCGTCTTGCCCAGCCCGGAGTCGCCGTAGATGAACAGCGGGTTGTAGGCCTTCGCCGGCGCCTCGGCCACCGCGACGGCGGCGGCGTGCGCGAAGCGGTTCGAGCTCCCGATGACGAACGTCTCGAAGAGGTACTTCGGGTTCAGTCGGGCAGGCTCCGCAGGCATGCGCCGGTTCGCCGGCGGGGGACGGTCGTCGTTGCGGCCGCCGTACCGGCGCTCACGGACCTGGTCGTCGCGGTCGTCCTCCCCGTCGTCCGACACCAGCGACAGGTCGGGACGGGCCTCCCGGCGAGCGTCGGCCTCGTCGGCCTCCCGCTCGTCGCGCGACTGGCTGTACGGCTCGTGCCGCTGGTCCCCGTTGGAGCCGACGACGCGCAGCGCCGGTGGGGCGTCCTCGGCCAGGTCCGGGTCGACCGTGATGGCGAACCGCGCCTCGCGGTCGAGGGCCGAGCTCAGGGCCGCGGTGACCTCACCGCGGACGCGCGACTCGAGGTAGTCCTTGGTGAGGTCGTTGCCGACAGCCAGCAGGAGCGTGCCGTCGAGGAGCCCCAGCGGCCGCGCGAGCCTGACGAAGGCGATCTGGCGGGGTGTGATGTCCGGACTCGACTCCAGGGTCGACACCACGTGACCCCAGACCCGGGAGAGCTCTTCGTCCTGTGACACGTGCTACCTCAGCTGTTCGATCGCGTGGGTGGTCGAGTCTCGCACGACCGGCGTTGTCCACACACTTGTCCACACCTGTGAGCAGTTGGTCACGGCGATGTCATAGGTGCTCAGACACGATGAGGACGGCCTGTCGGGCGCCGTTCTGGAGCTGCTCGTCGTCGCACCCGGCAGCCGTCCACGACGTCGTGGTCCACAGGCTGCGTGCCCCCGGCGACGATGACCGATGCTAGTGGCCGCGGGCTGGCCCGGGGAGGGCCTTGCGGGGTGACGTCGACGACCCACGTGAGAGGATCGTCCCGGCGAGTCGCGCGCATTTGACCGGCCAGTACGGCGGGAAGTACGGTATTGCAGCCTTCTCGATGGCCCCTGCTGGCGCGCCCTGACGCCGCACGCACGCGATGCGTGTCCTGGGAGCAGTTCGATCTCGGCAGCCTGAACCTGGTCGCGCGGCACATGCGAGACCCACCCGATGTACTTGGAGACTCTCGTGAGCAAGCGCACCTTCCAGCCGAACAACCGGCGCCGGGCCAAGACCCACGGCTTCCGTCTGCGTATGCGTACCCGCGCCGGCCGCGCGATCCTGGCGGCTCGCCGTCGCAAGGGCCGCGCGGAGCTCTCGGCCTGACACCACCGTCGGTGCTGTCCGCTGCGCACCGCATGCGCCGCGCTGCCGACTTCGAGCAGGCGGTGCGCCGAGGCGCGCGCGGCGGACGGGACACCCTCGTGGTGCATCTGACGACCAGGACCGATCACTCGCCCTCCGGGCCGGTGGTCGGTCTTGTCGTGTCCAAGGCGGTCGGGACCGCGGTGACGCGGAACCTGGTGAAGCGTCGTCTGCGCGAGCTGGTCCGTGCTCGGCTGGCATCGATGCCCGCTGACGCCGGCATCGTCGTCCGCGCCCTGCCGCCTGCCGCCACCCGGCCGTTCGCCCTCCTGGGCGCGGACCTCGACGCGGCGCTCGAGACAGCGGCACGGCGGTCTCGACGACGGACCGAGGCGTAGTCATCCCATGACTACTCATCCCGTCGTCCACGCGATAGTCCGTGCTCCAGGCCGGCTCCTGCTCCTCCTGCTCCGGGGGTACCAGCGGTTCATCTCGCCGCTGACACCACCGACCTGCAAGTTCTACCCGTCCTGCTCGCAGTACGCCGTCATCGCGGTGCAGCGCCACGGCGCGATCCGCGGGACAGGGCTCGCCGTCTGGCGGGTGCTCCGCTGCAACCCCTGGAACCTGGGTGGCGTGGACGACGTTCCACCAGCACGTCCCGTCCATCACCATCACGACGTGGCCCCGTCCACACACTGACCCCCCGAGGAGTTCTGCCCGATGGACTGGTTCGACGGTCTGCTCAAACCGATCATGGTCGTCGTGGCCTGGATCATGGTCCAGTTCCACTCGCTGTTCACCGCGATCGGCCTCGACCCCGCTGGGGGCGCCGCCTGGTCGCTGTCCATCGTGGGCCTCGTGATCGTCATCCGGATCCTGCTGATCCCGCTCTTCTTCCGGCAGATCAAGGCGTCGCGCGGCATGCAGCTGCTGGCACCCGAGATGCAGGCGATCCAGAAGAAGTACAAGGGCAAGACGGACCCCGCGTCCCGCGAGGCGATGAGCCGCGAGACGATGGCGCTCTACCGCGAGCACGGCACCAACCCGTTCGCATCGTGCCTGCCGATCCTCCTGCAGTCCCCCATCTTCTTCGCGCTGTTCCGAGTGCTCATCGAGCTGCCGCGCATCGCGAACGGCAGCTACCCGCAGATCGGCCCGCTGACCCCGGAGCTCGCCGAGCAGGCCGAGAACGCCACCATCTTCGGTGCCCCGCTCTCCGGCACGTTCATGCGGGCCGACGGCAACTGGCACATCCAGGTGGTCACGGTCGTCCTGATCATCGCGATGTCGGCCACCACCTTCCTCACGCAGCGTCAGCTGACCATGAAGAACATGCCGCCGGCCGCACTCCAGGGCCCGATGGCTCAGCAGCAGAAGGTGCTGCTCTACGTGCTGCCGCTGATCTTCGCGTTCTCCGGCGTCAACTTCCCCATCGGTGTCCTCATCTACTGGACCACCACCAACCTGTGGTCGATGGGCCAGCAGTTCTACACGATCCGTCGCATGCCGGCCCCCGGCTCCCAGGCGGAGATCGCCATGAAGGAGCGCAAGGCGAAGAAGGCCAAGGCGCACGGTGTCATCGAGGAAGACGCCGCTGCCCCGGTGATCATCGAGGAGAAGCCGCGCGGACAGCGCGAGCAGCCGAAGCGCAAGGACCGCAACAAGCCGCGGCCCGTGATCGAGGAGATCCAGGACAAGCCGGCCGCTCCTAAGCCGGCCACTCCGAGGCCGGCATCGTCGAAGCCAGGCTCTCCCAAGCCGGCCGCTCCCAAGGACGGCGACGGACCCGGTACACCTGCGCCCGGCAAGCCCACCAAGCCAAAGAAGTAGCGCACCCGCGCGACGTTGATCGGAGAGAGAACTCCATGACCTCGACCCAGCCCGACGCCGAATCCGTCGAGAGCACCAGCACGAAGCGCCTCGAGGAAGAGGGCGAGATCGCAGCCGACTACCTCGAGGAGCTGCTCGACATCGCGGACCTCGACGGTGACATCGACATCGACATCGACCACGGCAGAGCCGCCGTGGAGATCGTCTCCGAGGACCCGGCCGACCGGTCGCTCTCGCGCCTGGCCGGCCCCGACGGGGAGGTCCTCGACGCCCTCCAGGAGCTGACCCGTCTCGCCGTCCAGGCCAAGACCGGTGAGCGCAGCCGTCTCATGCTCGATGTCGCCGGATACCGCTCCGCGCGCCGGGCGGAGCTGGTCGCCGTGGCCGAAGAGGCCATCGCACGCGTCAAGGAGTCTGGCGAGGCCGTCGCCCTCGATGCCATGAACCCCTTCGAGCGCAAGGTTGTCCACGACGCCGTCGCCTCTGCGGGGATGTCGAGCGACTCCGACGGCGTCGAGCCGAACCGCCACGTGGTGATTCGACCCGCATGATGCGTGTTCCTGCACGGAAATGAAGGGGTGGGCCTGCGGGCCCGCCCCTTCGTCGTTTCCCCGTGTGCCGGGCCGCTCCTCGGCAGGCGCCTCTCCGCTCAGCTGCCGATGTGGAGCGCTCGCTGGTTCCACGTGAAACATCCGGGGTGCGCGGGGGTCACGTGCGACGACGTTCAATGTGAGTCGTGCCGCCCGCCCCAGCAGCCGTCGCCGCATGACTCAGCGGACGTGAATGTGCCGTCTTGATGAGGTCCTTCGCTGTCAGCCCTGGAGCGCTGGCCATGGTGACAACTCGGCACGCTCTCGTGCCCGTCCGCCCTGCGCGAGTAGCGGGGATTCAGTGGGGACCCACCGGCTTCGCACAGGCACGGATCGGGCGGCGCATCGTCGTCGTCGCCGACGCGGAGCGCGCGTTCCAACCCCCGCCTCATCGTCGGTCGCAGCATCGTCTGGGCGCTGCAGGGTGGTCGGTGCCGGTGGTGGCCCGGCTGACAGGTCTTCACCGACAGGGACGGGGAGCTGCCGTGGAACGGGTGGACTCGCTGGTAGGAGTTCGAACACCCTGTTCGGTGTGCACGGCGCCTCGTGTCCTCCGTGCGACGTATGCGCCGACCGGGGTGTCGATGTAGTCGAACCGGGCTGAGCTCTGTGGACGGGAGAGTGGCGTCCTCATGGCCGTGTGCTCGCGCGTAGCGCGCCGGTGCTTGTCGTCGCCCGGGACCCCACGTGTCAGCTGCCCGCTCGGATCGCGGGGGCAGGATCGTTCCACGTGAAACACACTGGAACGGGTCGATGGCACGGCGGTGCGTTCGGATGCAGCGATGTGCTGTCGTGGGGGACGCAAAGAGCGTCGGACAGCAGGTGGTGGCCGGCGCGTGGCGGAGGCGGAGAGAGCAGCAAGCACACCCGGCGGAGTAGACACAGGGGTGAGGTACCCGTCTCGGCGGGACGCGCGCGTCCGGAACTACTTGAGTGCCCAGGAGCGTCGACGGCGATGCGATCAGCGAAAGGAAGCCTCCGCGTCGCGCATCCGGAACACGATCTGTCCCGTGCAGGGTCGTTTACGGCGAGGGTCGCAGTCCTGCCGGAGGATCATCACCGCACGGTGACGATGCGTCAGCTGAAGAACCTCATCGGTCCACCTCCAGCCGCCGAGGCGTCCACGCCCGGTCAGCAGCCGGGCTTCGCTGTTTCACGTGGAACCATGACAGGGACGTCCTCGAACCGGGGATCGACGGCACACGCGCCGCCGTGCCGATTGTCCAAGGTGTAGCCGTGCACGACGCGGTCGAGGCCAATCCTCTTCCGAGCTCTCCACCCGCCTCAGTTGCCGTGTTTCACGTGAAACGCGACCGACCGATCGTTCTATCGACGCATCGGGGCGATCCACTTCGATGCTCTGGAACAGTGCTGGTTGGGAGGAGACCAGTCGTGCTGTGACGAGCCGTGGCTCTCGCGGGAGGCCGTGGATGGTAGGTCGATCCGTCGCTTGCGGATCGAGCGCTTCGCGAGATGGCCCGTAGCCGTTCATGCAGACGGCCAATCGGACACTGAGCCGTGTGGCCGAACGCCTGCGGCTCACGACTTAGAGCCGGAACCTGGCAAGGTTGACGCCCACGATCTGGAACGAGGATCGCGCTTCGCGCGACTGACATCAGAGACGCATCCGATGGTGCGCCGGGCATCATCCCCCGCTTCGGGACCAGGACGGACGTGCTCCGCGGAGGCCGCCTCCCCGAGGGCCAAGACAACGTGGGAGCTGGCCCTCGTTCCGTCCAACCGGAGTGGTTCGGGGCGTCGCAGCGCCGCGGCGGCATCGCGCTGGGCTCGGGGCGGGGGTTGGAAGCGATCTGACGTGCCGCCCGGTTCCACGTGAAACATCGCAGTTCTGCTGGTCCACTCACCCAGGCACCAGGCACCAGGCACCAGGCACCAGGCACCAGGCACCAGGCACCAGGCACCAAGCACCAGGCATCAGGCATCAGGCATCAGGCGTGTGGCGTGATGTGTGTGGTGTGAGGCGTTGGGCGTCAGGCCTCAGGCCTCAGGCGTCAGGCGTCAGGCATCCAGGTATACCGGTGTCGCAGCGCTACCAGTGCCACGGGAAATGTCGCCGCTGCGATGCCTTCTTTCGAGTCTGCATCCCCCTGAAGCGCACCGTGCCGCTGGCCAGTTGAACACGGGAGGCGCGTGCAAGACGCTCGGACGGCGCGGGCGGTCATTGAACTGCTGGTGGAGTGGGGAAGTGCCGCGCGGGGCGTCGACGCTGCGCGACACCATCCCGTCCTCGTCCTCGCCCTGGTACTCGGCCGCGCGTTGCACGAACCACCGACAAGGTTCCGGAGCGCCTGCCACCCGCGACCATTGTGCACGCAGGACGTGGCGACCAGCCTTGAGCGCAACGTGGGCTGAGAACTACTCGACGCCGGCCGCGGAGCCCGTTGGCGGTCCGGCGTCCACCTACTGGAACGTGAGAGCTGCTCCAGGTCACCCGCTGCACGAGCCTGACGGCGCACAGCTCGGGCGTCCAACTCTTGGCCTGAACTGACCTACCCAGGGAGTGGGCCAGCAGAATGCTCCCGGATTGCCGTTTCACGTGAAACGAACGCGGACCTGCCCTCCACCGACGCCCTGATCATCGCGGGACGTAGCCCTGGAAATGACGCTGAGTCTCTGTCGAGGCCCGCCAGGCGCAACTCGCGGGTGTCGAGAGACCTGCGCACGCGGACGTCGCCGGGTGGCCGTCAGATTGTCGTAGCGCCGGGAAGCCGCCGTCTGCCGGCTTGCCCTGAAGCCGGAACGCTGCCGTCGGCCGGGAGGGTGTTCGCGCTGAGCGCCCCGCCGCACTGGGCGCCTGCCGTCAGAGAGCATCTCGCCCGAACCCGGAACGCTGCCGCCCGATGGGAAGTGTCCCGTGCCGGGCGGCTGCCGTGCCGGGCGGCCGCCATCAGCCGGTCTCCTGGCGCGAAGCCAGAACGCTACCGTCCGCCGGAAGAGTCTCCTCATGCCGGGCGGCCGCCGCTGCCGAGCCATGCGCGCCCGTCGATCGCAAGGACCGAGGCCTCGTCGACGCGACGGACGGCTGGCGGGCTGTCAGCCATCGCTGGTCAGCGTGTGGCCTGTCGCGAAGCTGGCGATAGTCGCGTCCTCGTACGGACCGCTGCGACGTGGGCCGGCCGGTGTCGCTGGGCTGTCTGTCGCCGTCATACAGGGGCGGCGCTGGGGAGCCGACCGCTGCCCCTGAGACCGGCGCTGGGGAGCCGACCGTTGCCGCCTGAGCCCGGCCTTTGCCCTTGAGCCGGAATTCGCGCGAGGTGCGGGCTACCGACATCCCGACGTCAGGCGACTGACCAGCCTGTCCTCTCGGGCAATGGGATGCCAACCTCCAAGCGCCGCGACCACCTTCCCACCGTGGCGACGGGCGTAACGACCGGTGAGGTGATCGCTGCCGCTGAGCCGGACATCAGGCGATGACCCGGACCGGTATCGCTGTTTCGGGCCATACCGCCTGAGCCGGGCCGGTGCCGCGGAGTCATGCCATTGCGGCGGAGCCGGGCGAGTGCCGCCGAGCCGGGGCGAGTGCCGCCGAGCCGGCGAGTGCCGCCGAGCCGGCGAGTGCCGCTGAGCCGGGGCGAGTGACGCTGAGCCGGAACCGCTAGGGGAAGCGAGTATCTTCCGTCCCGTTCCTGCTCCATGCGCACTGCGCGCTCGCTCGAGGGGGAGCCGAGCCCAGCATCGCGGACACGTGGAGCTGGTGAGTACGCGGTCACCGCGAGGTGCCTGCGCTGCGGGCTACGCCGATCGTCGTTCCACGTGAAACAACTTGCTGAGTGGCCCGCCCGAACTCGTCATCGGAGAGTGCACCATTCGCCCTTCCACACCGAAGCGGGGCCACCGCCAAGACGGATCTCATTTCGCGATGGTCCCGGGCGTGCCGGCCCAGGACAGCATCGACACGCACAGGCGCACGTCGCTCGTGGAGCCGGGGATGGGGGATCCCCTGCGCGCAGGCTTGCAGGACAACTTCCACGCGATCGGCTCACCCTGCGATGCGCGGGCGTAGCTAGCGCCCTCCGCACCGGCTGGACCCGTTGGGGGACCGTAGGTGGGAAGCGTCGAGCTAGCCGACGCGATCTCTGCTCCCGGCAGGGGCACCAGTCGACCGCAGACGGAGCCGCGCGCTTGTCTCTCCGGGGCGAGGTCCCGGAGCGACTGTTATGTCGAAGAGATGCGCACCCCCGGCGGGGACACGTTGTCAGGTACGGGTTCACGCGAGGGCTCATGCCGCCCGATGGGCCTCCGCAGTTCCAATGGTGCGGTGTTACTGGGTTCTGCGACTGGCGGGCAGGAATCGGCGTCGGCTAGTGCATGCAGAGAGTCGAGCGCGCAATGAGGCGTCGTATGCGGGCGCGCCTGAGGTGGTGTCAGGGGACCGCTGTGTCGAGAACGTGGGCAGGCGAGGACCGCTCCGATTGTTGGTGAACTCAGCCACCAGGGAACAGGGCGGATCAGGGCGGATCAGGGCGGTGCCGCAGCGATGGTGCCGCGAGGCATGGGCCCGATCCGCAGCAACCGCGCACCGTGCACGGCAGGAAGTCGGCTCGGAGATCCGAAGGCGTGGCCCGTGTGGACAGGAGGGTCTGCGGAGCGCAGCACGGTACGGTAGGGCCGCGGCGAGCCAAGTGCGGTTCGTCGCGCGGCGTGTGGAGCTGGAGGAAGCGGCTCATGCGTTCTCGTTTCACGTGAAACCTAGGGGATGTCGCGGTGATGGAAGCTCAGTCGGCCACGACCGACGGAGCAGACCCGCTCGACGGCGATGCGCGACTCGAACCCTTCTTCGGGCCTGCCTGGCCAGCGGTGAAGGGCTTCCACGACCTACTGATTGACCAAGGTGAGCTCCGAGGTCTCGTCGGCCCGCGAGAGTTCTCACGTCTGTGGGAGCGCCACCTCCTGAACTCGGCTGCTGTGGTGCCGTTCCTTCCCACGGAGGGTCGGATCATCGACCTGGGGAGCGGAGCAGGCCTACCCGGGGTCGTCGTCGCCGCGATGGTGCCGACGGCTGAAGTGGTGCTTCTGGAGCCGATGGAGCGACGGACCGACTGGTTGAGCGAGGTTGCCGAGACGTTGCGACTCGACAATGTCGTCGTTCGCCGTGGGCGGGCGCAGGACGAGCACGGCAACCTGGTCGGGGACGCTGTCACCGTGCGGGCGGTCGCGGCTCTGGACAAGCTGTACCGCTGGGCGATCCCGCTGCTCGGTCAGGGCGGGACGCTGGTGGCGCTGAAGGGGTCGAAGGCGGAAGACGAGATCGAAGCGGCCAAGCACGTCGGTCGCAAGCTCGGGGCAGGGGTGGCATCCGTCGTCGATGCGCCCACGATCGAGGGAGTCGAGGTGACGAGGGTGGTTCGCGTCGTACGGGAGGCAGTGCCTGGTGTTCGGTAGGAAGAAGAGACGACAGGAAGAGGCCGTTGCCACTCAGGCGACCGAGGTCCCCCCGAGCCAGGTGAGCGGAGAGCAGAACGCACCCGCTGAGTGGACGCCTCAGCCAGCTGGTCCAGCAGCGCCGTTGGCGCCGACCACTCAGCCCGCGGTGCCAACCGCCGAGCCGTCCTTCGCATCCCCCCAACCTCAGGGCGCGCAGCAGGCGACCGCGTTCCCCTCCGCGCCTTCGCAGTCGGCGACGCCGGCGCCCGCCGCCTTGTCGCAGCCGCTCTCCGCGTCGGCGACACCGGCTCAGCCACAGACCGGGGCCGATACAGCTCCGACTCTGTCCCGCTCACCGCTCCAGGTCGCCGCCAGCGCCGGTCAGCCGTTGCCTGAGCACGGTTCGTCGGCACCGCAGTCGTCGGGTGCGGCCAGCTCCCAAGAGCCGCCGGCGGGGCAGGAAACGTCGGCACCACTCGAGGTTGGCGCCGCGAGCACCGACGGATCGCCCAGTCCGGGCGCTGATGCTTCGCAGAGTTTCGCGGCGCCAGAGTCCGAGGGCTTTGGCTCGACGACGTCGACAGCTTCGGTCCCGACTGACGATCGATCGGCGCCCGAGGGGGGCGGCGCATCAGCGAAGCTGCGCACGGCCGACCGCAAGCCGGTGAGTGCGGGAGAGCCGTACATCCCGATGGTGAGCGCACCGGTGCCGACCGCCCCTGTTTCACGTGGAACACCCATGGAGGGGGAGGGCGAGAGCCCTACCGGAGGTTCCACCGGTTCATGGGATGACACGGACGTCCGTGCAGGTCAGGGCTTGGAAGCCGGCGCACCGACGGAGCTCGATTCGCCTGTCGCCGCGCCTGCGGGGAACGTCACACCCGACGCGCCCGTAGCAGACGGCCCTGATGCCGAAGAAGTCGACGGCGAGCGTGACACCATCGCGCCCATGGCGCCCCGACACGACCTCGATCCTGAGGACACGCGACGCGCTGCCCTGGTCGAGAGCCTGCCCGCCGTGACCGATGAGACGCCGTTGATGGCGGAGCTCAAGCAGGATGCACGGCGCCGGATCGAGCTGCAGGGGCGTCGGTTCCCGCGTCCGGCGCAGACACGCGTGATCACGGTCGCGAACCAGAAGGGCGGCGTCGGCAAGACGACGACCACCGTCAACATCGCGGCAGCCCTCGCTCAGGCAGGTCTGAACGTGCTCGTGCTCGACAACGACCCGCAGGGGAACGCGTCGACCGCGCTCGGCGTCGAGCACCGAGCGGGGACACCGTCGATCTACGAGGTCCTGGTCGACGGAGCACCTCTTGCCGAGGCGGTGCAGGAGAGCCCGGACGTCCCGAATCTCTGGTGCCTCCCGGCGACGATCGACCTGTCGGGCGCCGAGATCGAGCTGGTGTCGATGGTCGCCAGAGAGACCCGGTTGCGGAACGCGCTCGACACGTACCTCGAGTGGCGGGTCGCGAACGGCCACGAGCGCATCGACTACGTGTTCGTCGACTGCCCGCCGAGCCTCGGGCTGCTGACGGTCAACGCGTTCGTTGTCGCCCGTGAGGTGCTCATCCCGATCCAGTGCGAGTACTACGCGCTCGAGGGCCTCAGCCAGCTGCTCAAGACGATCCAGCTCATCCAGGCGCACCTGAACCCGAGCCTGCACGTCTCGACGATCCTGCTCACGATGTACGACGCACGGACGAACCTTGCGCAGCAGGTGGCGACCGAGGTTCGCACGCACTTCCCGGAGCGGACGCTCCGCACGACCGTCCCGCGTTCCGTCCGGATCTCGGAGGCGCCGAGCTACGGGCAGACGGTGATGACGTACGACGCGGGGTCGTCCGGTGCGCTGGCGTACCTCGAGGCGGCGCGCGAGGTGGCGGAACGAGGCGCGATGGAGTTCGCGACCGACGGCGCCGACGGCCAGACGTCGTCCAGTGACACTCAGCAGACAGACCACGAGCACCAGGCGGCATCGCCCGTCCTTCAGGAGGAACAGTGAGCGAGAAGCGGCGCGGCCTGGGCAGGGGCCTGGGAGCCCTCATCCCGACAGGTCTGGACGGCCAGCGCCCCACCGGCGCCGAACGTCCCGTCGACGTGTTCTTCCCGGACCCGAAGCGGGAGAACGGCGAGGCGACCACGGCCGCTGCCGCAGCAACGGCGACGGTGACGGAGGAGCGGCCCGCGCAGACCGAGACGGCGCCGGAGGGACGGCCGGCGGAGACCGGGCCGGTCACCGAGGCAGAGGCGCCGGGCGCGGAGGTGACCGACACGGTCGGGGCAGCCTCGGAGAGCAGTGCGGAGGCGACCGCAGCGGAGCCGACTCGCGCCGAGTCCGAGCCCTCGGCCGTGAGCGACGGTGACGGCCTGGTTCCCGTTCCGGGTGCACGGTTCGCTGAGCTGCCCGTGGGTCAGATCCGTCCGAACCCCAAGCAGCCGCGCACGGTATTCGACGAGGACGCGCTCGAGGAGCTGGTCGGCTCGATCCGCGAGGTCGGGGTGCTCCAGCCGATCGTCGTGCGCGACGCGGGCGACGGCTACGAGCTGATCATGGGCGAGCGGCGCTGGCGTGCGACGCAGGCGGCCGGTCTCGCGACGATCCCGGCGATCATCCGGGACACGGACGACTCCGACCTCTTGCGCGACGCGCTCCTGGAGAACCTGCACCGGTCGGAGCTGAACCCGCTGGAGGAGGCCGCTGCGTACCAGCAGCTGCTCGACGACTTCGGTTGCACCCACGAGCAGCTGGCGACTCGCATCCAGCGGTCGCGGCCGCAGATCTCGAACACGCTTCGCCTGCTGAAGCTTCCGCCGCTCGTGCAGCGCCGGGTCGCGGCGGGGGTGCTGTCCGCCGGGCACGCTCGCGCGCTGCTCGGGCTCAGCGACGGGGCCGCGATCGAGCGGCTCGCGCAGCGGATCGTGGCGGAAGGGCTGTCCGTCCGTGCGGTCGAGGAGATCGTCTCGCTCGGCGGGGACGCGGAACCGACGGCTCGTCGTGCAGCCCCGCGGGCGGGCGTGAAGAACGAGGCCCTCGACCACCTGGCGGCGCGGCTGTCCGACCGGTTCGAGACCCGGGTCAAGGTGAGCCTGGGCAAGTCGCGGGGTCGCCTGACTGTCGAGTTCGCCTCCGTCCAGGACCTGAACCGGATCCTCGCGAGCCTCGCGCCGGAGGACCCGGGTCTGCTCAAGGGCTGACCGGGCGGAAGCATCATCCTGGCGTAGCTGGCTGGTCACGGGAGCGGATGGTGCCCTGCTGGTGGGCGACGCGGCGGTGCGGCGCGGCGTGCGAAGGCTCGAGCGGCTCTCGCTCTGTCACGGGCGGATCTGGTGAGGCGGAAGCGGCGTCCGGGCCGTGAGCCAGCGGAGGATCCTCCGGGCCTGCCCGACCACGACGCACGAGCGGGGAGAGGCGAAGCCGCCGTCGACGCCGGCACTCGGAGCGCATCGGACGGGGACACGTCCGTTCGCTGGAGACGTGCACAGTAGGCCTTCGCCGATCTGGCTCACGCGCGGCTCCCTTGTGAGCAGCGGATGGGCAGCGTCGGCTCGCTGTCGCTCGGAATTCACGCCGATGAGTTGCGCAGTCCACGGCACCTGCAGCAGCCCGATGGACCAACTGATCCCACAACGCGGTACGACAACGGCGATATGTACGTTTCTCGTAGTCGTACCCGTACAATCCGCCCAGAACTGCAGGTCAGCGCGCTAGCGCCGCCTCCACAAGGGACCGGTAAAGCTCACCGAGCGACAGTCCCGCAGCCTCCGCCGCCTGGGGCAGGAGTGACGTCTCCGTCATCCCGGGCGCGACGTTGACCTCCAGGAACCATGGCGTGCCGTCGGTGTCGACGATCAGGTCGGTACGGGAGAGGCTGCGCAGCCCGAAGGCCTGGTGGGCGGCGACGGCGAGGTCAGCGACGGCCCGGGCCGAGTCGGGGGACAGGCGAGCCGGCGTGAAGTACTCGGTGCGCCCGGGGTTGTAGCGGGCGTCGAAGTCGTAGGGGCCGTCCGTGACGATCTCGACGGCGGGGAGCGCGAACGGTCCGTAGCCCGTGTCGACGACGCTCACGGCGACCTCGGTGCCGAGCACCGCTCGCTCGACGAGAGCCGTGTCGCTGTACGCGAAGCAGTCCACCATCGCCTGCGGGAGGGCGTCGGGTCTGGTCACGAGGGTGACGCCCAGGGCGGACCCGCCGCGCGAGGGCTTCACGACCACGGGGAGGCCGAGGGTACGGACGATCGCATCGAGCACCTGACGCGCACCGAGCTCCCGGAAGAGCGACTGCGGGAGCGTCACGAACTCGGGTGTGGCGAAGCCTGCGCGCGAGGCGACCGTCTTGGCGATCGGCTTGCTCCACGCCACCCGGCTCTCGCGCGGCCCGGTGCCCAGGAGCCTGAGCCCGAGGAGCTGGACGACGTCGCGCACGGAGCCGTCCTCGCCGCTGGTCCCGTGCAGGAGCGGCCAGACCAGGTCGGGCTGCAGCTGGACGAGGGCGGGCACCAGGTCGGCGTCGACGTCGTGGACGGAGACGTCGACACCGACGGACCGCAGCGCGTCGGCGACCCGTCGGCCGGACCGCAGCGAGACATCGCGTTCGTGGGACAGGCCGCCGGCGAGGACGACGACCCGGGGCGACGACGGTGTGGTGCTCACGGCAACAGGACTCCGATGACGGGACGGGCCAGCAGGGGACGGGCGAGCGGCTGTACGGGACGAACCTGCAGGTCAGGTGACATCCGGTCCGGGCTGCTGCACGTCCGCGTGACCGCCCGACCCGGTGGTGCCGAACAGCTCGACGAGCTCGCGCTCACCGGCGACGACGCCGGCGAGCCGTCGGACGCCCTCACGGATGCGGTCGGGGGTGGGATAGCAGAAGGAGAGCCGCATGTGGTCGGCACCGGAGCCGTCGAAGTAGAAGGCGGTACCGGGCACGTAGGCGACGCGCGCGGTGACGGCGCGCGGCAGCATGTCCTTGGCGTCGAGACCGTCCGGAAGGCGGACCCAGGTGTAGAAGCCGCCGTCGGGAACGTTCCACGACGCCTCGGGAAGGTGCTCGGTGAGTGCGGCGATCATGGCGTCGCGCCGCTCGCGGTACTGCTCGCGGTACGACTTGATCTGACCACGCCAGTCGCACGTGGACAGGTAGGTCGAGATCGCGATCTGCGAGGCGTTGGACGGGCAGAGGATCGCCGACTCGCTGGCCAGGACCAGCTTCTCGCGGACGGCGTGCGGGGCGACGACCCAGCCGACGCGGTAGCCGGGGGCGAAGGTCTTCGAGAACGAGCCGAGGTACAGCACACCCTCGTCGTCGAGGGACCGCAGGGCGGGTACGGGCTCGGTGGAGAAGCCGAGCAGACCGTACGGGTTGTCCTCGAGCACCAGCACGCCGTAGCGGCGGGCGATCTCCAGGACCTGCGGGCGGCGCTCGACGGACAGCGAGACACCGGCCGGGTTGTGGAAGTTGGGCACCGTGTAGAGGAACTTGACCCGTCGTCCGTCGCGGGCGAGGGCGGCGAGCGTGGACTCGAGCGCAGCGGGGATCAGGCCGTCCGCGTCGATGGGCACGTGGACGACGTCCGCCTGGTACGCCCGGAAGACGCCGAGGGCGCCGACGTACGAGGGCGCCTCTGCCACGACGACGTCGCCGGGGTTGATGAAGATGCGGGTCACCAGGTCGAGGGCCTGCTGCGAGCCGGTGGTGACGACGACGTCGTCGGGATGAGCGTCGATGCCTTCGAGCGCCATGACGTCGAGGATCTGCTCGCGCAGCGTCTGGTCGCCCTGCCCGGAGCCGTACTGCAGCGCCTGCAGCCCACGGGAGGCGACGACGCGCTGCGCCAGGTCACCCAGGACGTCCAGGGGCAGACCCTCGAGGAACGGCATGCCGCCGGCGAGCGAGACGACCTCGGGCCGGTTGGCGACGGCGAACAGCGCGCGGATCTCCGAGGAGCGCATGCCGTGGGTGCGTTCGGCGTAGGAGCCGAGCCAGCGGTCGAGGCGCGTTCCGGTGCCGGCGGCGGAGGACGTGGGAGGGCCCGACGTCTCGCCGTCGGGAACCGGGTGCGTGGTCATGCAGCCGAGTTTCGCACGCGGACGTCGATGGCTCGTGCACCGTCCCAGCGACACGAGAGCCCCCCGCCGCAGGGCAGGGGGCTCTCGGGACGAGGATCAGGCGTCGGCGAGGACCTTCTCGATGTCCTCGGCGATCATCGACTTGGGCCGGGCGCCCACGACGGACTTCACCAGCTCGCCGCCGGCGTAGAAGTTCAGCGTCGGGATGGACACGATGCCGTAGTCGCCGGTGACCTGGGGGTTCTCGTCGGAGTTGAGCTTGACGATCTTCACGCGGCCCTCGTACTGGCCTGCCAGCTCCTCGAGCACGGGCGCGACCATCCGGCACGGTCCGCACCACGGCGCCCAGAAGTCGACGACCACGGGAATCTCGGACTCGAGCACCTCTGCCTGGAACGTCGCGTCGGTGACGGCCGTGGTGGTGCTCATGAGATCTCCTCGACGTACTGCTCGATGGGCGGGATCGGGTGCACGAGGTCACCGAGCGACGCCAGGAAGTGCTGGGCGTCGAGCGCGGCGGCGCAGCCCGAGCCGGCGGCGGTGATCGCCTGCCGGTAGGTGTGGTCGACCAGGTCGCCGCAGGCGAAGACGCCCGACACGTTGGTGGCCGTCGACCGGCCGACGACCTGCACGTACCCCTCGTCGTCCAGGTCGACCTGCCCGACGAGAAGCTCGGAGCGAGGCACGTGGCCGATGGCGACGAACACGCCGGTGGCGGGGTGCTCACGCGTCGCGCCGGTGATGGTGTCCCGCAGCGTGACGCCGGTGACCTTGTTCTCGCCGTGGATGGCGACGACCTCGCTGTTCCAGGCGAACTCGATCTTCGGGTCGTTCGCGGCGCGGTCCGCCATGATCTTGGAGGCGCGCAGGTGGTCACGGCGGTGCACGAGGGTGACGCGCTTGCCGAACCGGGTGAGGAAGGTGGCTTCCTCCACCGCGGAGTCGCCGCCGCCGACCACGATGATCTCCTGGTCGCGGAAGAAGAACCCGTCGCAGGTGGCACACCACGAGACACCGCGGCCGGACATCCGCTTCTCGTCGTCGAGGCCGAGCTCGCGGTACGCGGAACCGGTGGCCAGGATGACGGAGCGGGCCTGGAACGTCTCGCCGCCCAGCGTCTTGATCGTCTTGATGTCGCCCTCGAGGTCCAGGGAGGACGCGTCGTCCCACAGCACCTCGGCGCCGAACTTCTCGGCCTGCTTCTGCAGACCCTCCATCAGCTCGGGGCCCTGGACGCCGTCGGGGAAACCGGGGAAGTTCTCCACCTCGGTCGTGTTCATCAGGGCGCCGCCGGCCGTCACGGAACCGGCGATCACCAGCGGAGCGAGGCCGGCACGGGCCGCGTAGATCGCGGCGGTGTACCCGGCAGGACCGGACCCGACGATGACGAGGTCGCGGACGGTGCTGGACTGGTCGGTCACGTGAGGTCCTTGCGTGTTCGGCGTGCCGGAGACGGTCCGGCGGGGGCTGACGGGATCAACCGATCCTAGGCGGGTTCTGTTCCTCGGCCCGCGTCAGGACAGGGCGATCTCCGTGACCTCCAGCCGGAAGGCGCCGTCGGCGGCCGTGGGCAGCTGCGTGATCCACAGGACCAGCGACTGGGTCTCGGTGGCGGGGTCGAGGGTGAAGACGGTCTCCGGGCCGAACGGTCCGGACGCGAGCACGGGCCCGCCGGTGGGGTCGGACGCGTCGGTGGCCCGGATCTCGACGTTGCCGCCGTTGCTGTTGGTCCGCAGCGTGACCGTGCTGACCGTGGTCTTCTGGGTCAGGTTGATGACGTAGCCGACGGCGTCCTTGAACCCGGCGAAGTCGTCCCGCTTGTAGGTCTGGGTGTACCAGAAGGTTGCCGGGTCGCCGTCGTAGGCCTTGGCGACGTCCTCCTCGTGCTCACCGTCGGCGTCGGACGGGTCGATCGACGTGGTGGAGGCGATCACGGGCGGTCCGCCGACGGGTGCGACGGGCTCCTCGGGTGCGGGCTGCTCCGGTGTCGGCTCGCCCGCGACGGCGGGAGCCGAGGCGCTCGGCGACGGGTCCGGGTCCGCGGACGACCCGCTGGGGTCGAGGGAGGAGAACAGCGCCCTGAAGGCGAAGACGACCCCGACGATCACCGCGATGACGACGAGGATCAGGATCAGCGCGGTCGGGTCGAACCGGCGGGTGCTGGTGGACACGTCCTGCGACCCGATGACGTCACCGAAGCCGAACGCGTCCAGGTGCTCCTCGGCCGGCTCGGGCGGCGGCGGCGCCGCCTGGGCGACGGGTCGCCGGACGACGGCCGGGACCACGGGAGGCGGGGGCGCGGCGGGCTGCGCGACGCCCGGGCCGGCGACGGCGGGCTGCCCGGTGGGGGGAGTCTCGGCGTCCGAGGGGACCGCGCCGAGGCCGGTCGCCCGCCGGGGGGTCGCGGGCGGGGGTGTGCCGGGCCGGTTGGCTCCCGGCGGGTCCTGCTGCGCGAACGCCGTCCGGACGGACTGGCGCTGCACGGTGACGGGTGCGGTGTCCTGGTCGTCGTGCTCGGAGGGCACGGGCACACCTCCACCTGGCGCGGCGGCTCCGGTCGGCGGGAACTGGGCGGTCACGGGTCCTCCGAGGGCGGCGGTCTCGGCGGCGGACGTCCGGATCTCGCCCCACGGCTCGAGCTCGCGGACGAGCTCGCCGGGGCTGTGGGGTCCGTCGTCGTTCGGTCCGAGCGTCACGACGCAGAGCGTGTCGAGGTCGTTGGGCACACCGGGGACCAGGTCGGCCGGTGCGACGGGTGCGCCGTTGACGATCGGCGCGGGGGGCAGCGTCTCCCCGCCCGGCGTCTGCGGTGCGCGCGGGTCGGCGGGCCACAGCCCGGTGAGGGCGGCGTAGAGCAGCCGGACCAGTCCGACGGCGTCGGCGCGCGTGGTGGAACGGGCGTCACCGCCGGAGTCGCCGAGCAGGGCCGCGTCGAGGGCGAGCCCACCGAGCAGCACGCGCCCGTCGGGACTCACGTGCAGGACGGACGGGCGGAGCGCGAGGTGGTGGACACCGCGCCGGCGGGCGATCTCCAGCGCGGACGCGGCCTCGCCGACGACGGCCCGGGCCTGGTCGGCGGTCAGCGGCCCCTGGGCGACCAGGCGCGCGAGGGACTGACCGACCAGCTGCTCGGAGACGACGTAGCCGTACCCCTCGTGGGTGCCGACGTCGAGCACGCGCACCAGCCGGGCGTCCGTGACGAGGGCCGCGCGGCGGGCGGCGTCGAGCGCGGGTGCGACGGCACCGTGCTCGAGGATGCGCACGCGGACCGGGCGGTCGAGGATCTGGTCCGTCGCCTCCCACGCACTGGCGCCCTCGAGGTCGGACACCACCGGGGACAGCACGCGGTAGCGGCCCGCGAGCACCGTGCCCCGTCCGACGACCTCGCTCACCAGCACCTCCATGTCGAGAACCCGCACCAGGACACCTGCATGGTAGACGGGCCGATCAGCGACGTCCCCCGCGCAGACGCCGCAGGACCGGCATGAGCAGGTTGTCCAGCTCCCGCACGCGGAGCAGCCGGAGAGCGGCGGCGTACGCGAGGCCCATCAGGGTACCGACGACGGCGCACTGGATGATCGACGCCATCAGGCCTGTGGACAGCCAGATCCGCAGCAGGAGCAGCACGCCGAACCCGACAGCAGCCGACACCACCGCGGCGAGGGTAGCCCGTGCCATCACCTGCAGGACGCGGGCTCCGTCGATGCCACCGAGCCGGCGGCGCAGCTGCCACTGGGCGATGCCCGCGCCGACGACGTAGGACACGGTCATGGCGGCACCGGCACCGGCGACCCACAGCGTCGGCCGCAGGAGCATCTGGGAGGCCCAGGCTCCGAGGGCGACGACGGCGGCCATGGCGACCTGGATGGGCACCATCGACCGAGCGTCCTCGTAGGCGTAGTACGCCCGCTGGAACATCGACCAGGCACCGAACGCGGGCAGGCCGAGGACCATGGCGATGACCACGGAGGCGACCGCGTCGGCCGAGCCTGCGGACGCTGTCGCGAGGATGACCCGGGTCACCGGCAGCGCGAGCACCACGATGGCGGCCGTCGCGAACACCGTGAACACGCCGACCACGCGCAGGCCGGAGGACAGCGTGGCTCGCACGCCCGCCACGTCGGCGTCGTGCGCCTGGGCGGAGAGCCGGGTGAACAGGGCCGTCGCCAGGGAGACCGTCACCAGCGAGTGCGGGAGCATGAAGATGAGGAACGCGACGTCGTACGCCGCGGGGCCCGCGACCGCGGTGCCCGTCACGCCGTCGGCGACGGCGGCATCGGGTGCGGCGGACGCGACGCGCGAGACGACGAGGTAGCCGAGCTGCCCGACGCCGAGGCCGGCGAGCGTCCAGGTGGCCACGCCGCCCGCTGCTCCGAGGCCGGACCCGCGCAGCCCCCAGCGCGGACGGTAGTGCACGCCGGCGCGCCGCAGGGCCGGGATCAGGACGACGGCCTGGGCGACGACGCCGAGGGTGGCCGCACCGGCCAGCAGGGCGACCTGCCCGCCGGTCCACGTCGAGGCGTCCACGACGCCGGACGTCTTCCACACCCCGAACACCGCGATGAACAGACCGAACCCCGCGATGGCGACCAGGTTGTTCACGGCGGGCGCCCACATGTACGGACCGAACGAGCCGCGCGCGTTGAGCACCTGCCCGAGCAGCCCGTACACCCCGTAGAAGAACAGCTGCGGGATGCACCAGTACGCGAACGTCGTCGCCAGGGCGTTCTGCGTCGGGTTGCCGAAGTTCGAGTACAGGCCGACGAGCACCGGCGCGAGGAGCGTCAGCACGACGGTCGCGCCGGCGAGCACCGCGAAGCCGAGCGTCAGCAGGCGGTCGACGTACTCCTGACCGGCCTTGCGCTTGTACGCGCGCACGACCTGCGGCACGAGGATCGCGTTGAGCACCCCGCCGGCGAGGAGCATGTACAGGACGTTGGGCAGCTTGTTGGCCACGGCGAACGCGTCGGCGGCCTGGCCGGTCGCCCCGATCGCGCTGGCCATGACCATGGCGCGCAGGAGCCCGAGCATCCGGGACACGGCGGTGCCCGACGCCATCAGGGCAGCGCCCCGACGGGTCCCGTCGTCGGTCATCGGTTCTCCTGCTCGCCCGGGTCGTCCTCGGGCGCGGCGCCGCCGAGGACGGGCAGCGACGTCGACGTCCCGGCCTCCGCCTCGGTGCGGGCGCCGCGGCGGGCACTCTGCCCACGTCGCACGGTGCGCACGATGCCGAGCACCAGGCCGAGGGCCAGGAGGACGCCCACGACGATCGTGCCGATGCTCTCGATCGTGGGAGCGACCTGTGCGGTGAACCGGACCGCGGGCGACACGGGCAGCCCGTCGGGCGCGGTCAGCTGCGCGGAGACGACGACCGAGCAGTTGGCGCGGGAGTGCAGCGGCACACGGACGTTGGTCTCGCTCTGCGCCTCGACCACGACCGGGTCGATCTCCCCGACCTCCAGGCACGCCTTGCGCGGGGTCACGGTCAGCAGCACGGTCGCCGGGACGGTGAGGTCGTTGCGCACGACGAGCGGCAGGGGGCTGTCCGCCGCGGTCACCAGGAGGTCGTTGACCGGGGCGATGCTCAGCCCCGTCGACCGCGCGTCGACGTCCGCGACCACGGATGCCACCAGGGCGTCCCGACCGGCGGGGGCGACGCGCCACGCGACGGACATCGGCGCCAGGATCTCGTCGTCGACCCCCGCCAGCAGGACGGCCGGTTCGCTGGTCACCCCGGCGAACGCGACGGCACGCGCCCGGGCGGCGGCCAGCGCGTCGACGCTGCTCGGGGCCAGCTCGTCGGGGTCCGCCGCGCTCGCGGGCAGGGCGTCGCGGGCCTTCGCCTCGTCGTCGTCCAGGAGGGTGCCCACCGGGGCCAGGCGGACCCACGGGGCATCGGCGAACGCGGTCGCCAGCGCCGCGACGTTGGTCACGTCGGGGTTCCAGCCGCGTCCGGGCGCGATGAGCAGGTGCGGCTGGTCGGACTCCGTCTCCCGCGTGATGACCGCGAGCTCGGCGAGCGCCCGCTGGACGGTGGTGGCGGTCGTCGCGCCCGCGTCGATCCCCAGCGGCGCCGCGAACAGGCCGGTGAGCACCGCGTCCGGTGCGTACGCGGTCACCGAACCGTCGGCACTCTCGACCCGCTGCGCGGCACCGGGCGTGTCGTCGCCGCCCTCGTCGGTGGTCGGTGGCAGGACGATCCCGCCCGCACCCACCTGGGACGTCACGGCGGCCGTCGTCTCGTCCGGCAGCCCCGCACCCGGTGCCCACAGCAGCCCCGACGGCGCCGACAGACCCGGGATGCCGGTCTGCGCGGTGCGTTCCATCGCGAGCTGCACGAGGTCCTCGTGGTCGGCGTGCGCCGCCGCGGCGATGTCCGGGTCCGACCACGGCAGCGCGACGACGTCGTGGCCGCGGAGCTCGTCGGTGACGTCGGAGCCCCAGTCCTGCGTGCCCGGCGTCCCCGCCGACGCGGCGGCGAGCAGTGCCGGGTCGACGGCGACGCCGATCTGCGGCGCGACGGCCACGGCCGCGGAGAGCTCCCGCAGCCGGCCCCCCGGCCGGGTCAGCTCGTCGAGCCCGGCGACCGTCGCCGCGCTGGGGCCGGCGCCGCCCGGCGCGGGAGCGGACGGGGGGCCCACCATCGGCACGAGCACCGAGACCGGGGTGCGCGGGACGTCGTCGGAGGGCAGCCACAGCAGGAAGGTGCGCTGGATGCCGACGCGGGTCGAGCCGTCGAGCGCCTCGACCGCGAGTCCGCGTGGGCCCCAGGTGTCGGCGCCGTCGCGCAGCCCCATGTCCGCGGCGAGCACGACGAGCTCGACCGTGACGGTCCCGCCGGGCGGCAGCGGGGTGTCGACCCGGGTGGTGACGTCTCGGCTCGTGCGGGTCAGCCCGGAGGTCCCGGCCGACGCCCAGGCGTCCACGTCGTCGCGTGAGCTCACGCGGAAGCGGCTGATCCGCAGGGCGGCACCGGGTCGCTCGATCACCTCGTCGCCGTCGTTGCGCAGGGTCGCCCGCACGCGCAGGTCCTCGCCGGGACGCAGGACCCTCGGCGCGACGTCGACGACCTGCACGGCCACCGGGAGGTCCGGGTCCGGGCTCGGGGTGGGCGCGACCGCGGCACCGCTGACGGGGACGACGAGCGCGACGGCGCCGACGAGGGCCAGGGCCGCACTGAGCACCCGGCGTCGTCGCGAGCGGGCGCTCATCCCTCGCCGACGAGCACGACGAGTGCTGCCTCGGCGAGACGCCGTTCGTTCGGGTACGCCAGCACCCCGTTCAGCTGTGCGACAGGGATCCACGCGGCGTCCTCGGCCTCGCCGTCCGGGTCGCCCTCGACCGTGAGGAACCCGCCGGTGGCGCCCAGCAGGAAGTGGTGGACGACCTTGTGCACGCGGCGGTCGTCGCCGCTGAACCAGTAGTCGATGACCCCCAGGCGACGCAGGACCTCTCCCGTGATCCCGGTCTCCTCCGCGATCTCGCGGACGGCCGCCTCCTCGGGCGTCTCGTCGCCCTCGAGGTGACCCTTCGGCAGGCACCACTCGAGACGGCCCGCGCGGTTGCGACGTGCGATGACCGCGGCGTGGTCCACGCCCTCACGACGGCTGACGACGATGCCGCCCGCGGAGGTCTCGTCGACGACGGGAAGCGGGGTCGACGGGACCCGCGTGATGCTGTGGCGGGGGTCGATGCGCAGCGGATGACCGCCCGGCGGCGCTGGCACGCCCCCGGGGACGGGTGGACGCGCCGGGCTCGACATATCGACACTGTAACGACTTGGGCGGCACGGTCCGTGCCTGACGGTCGCCGGTGCGCCACCTTTCGCTCCGTCCACCGCGCGATACTTGTTGGTCGCGGGTGGGCTGCGTTCCGCTGCGGGCGGGTGCGCTGGCGCGCCCCCACCCTCCGCTGCACTCCGTCCACCCGCTCCAGATCTGGCAGGCTTGGACGAGTGCCCTCCCTCGATCCGTCCGTCGGTCCCGACTCCCCTGACCTGAGCGCCGCGCTGGTGGCGCTGCAGAAGCGTGCGCTCAGCGTGCTGGCAGGGCTGCCCGCCGACGCGCTGGAGCTGGGCGAGCTGTTCCGCGCGGCCGGGCACGAGCTGGCGCTGGTGGGGGGTCCGGTGCGGGACGCGTTCCTGGGCCGGGCGTCGGCGGACCTCGACTTCGCGACGTCGGCGACCCCCGACGAGACGCAGGAGATCCTGGCCCGCTGGGGCGACGCGCACTGGGACATCGGCAAGGAGTTCGGCACCATCGGCGCCCGCCGGTTCGCGGGCCGGCGGTCGTCGCTGGCGGAGGACGTCGTCGTCGAGGTGACGACGTACCGGTCCGACGAGTACGACCCGACGTCGCGCAAGCCGCAGGTCGCGTTCGGTGACTCGCTGGAGGGCGACCTGTCCCGGCGTGACTTCACGGTGAACTCGATGGCGGTCCGCGTGCCGGACCTGACGTTCGTCGACCCGTTCGACGGCCTCACGGACCTGGCGGCGGGGGTGCTGCGGACCCCCGTGGACCCGCGGCAGTCGTTCGACGACGACCCGCTGCGGATGATGCGCGCGGCACGGTTCGCCGCGCAGCTGGGCTTCGCGGTGGACCCCGCCGCGCACGCCGCGATCGTGGACATGGCCGAGCGGATCACGATCGTGTCGGCGGAGCGGGTGCGCGACGAGCTGAGCAAGCTGCTGGTCTCGGCGCAGCCCCGGGCGGGTCTGGAGGTGCTGGTCGACACGGGTCTGGCGGAGCACGTGCTGCCCGAGCTGCCGGCGCTGCGGCTGGAGATCGACGAGCACCACCGGCACAAGGACGTGTACGAGCACTCGCTGACCGTGCTGGACAAGGCGATCGCCCTGGAGACCGGTCCCGACGGTGCGGTGCCCGGTCCGGACCTGGTGCTCCGGCTGGCGGCGCTGCTGCACGACATCGGCAAGCCGAGGACGCGACGGTTCGAGGAGGGTGGCGGCGTCAGCTTCCACCACCACGAGATGGTCGGCGCGAAGCTCGTCGCCAAGCGGCTCAAGGAGCTGCGGTTCGACAAGGCCACGGTGCAGGCGGTCGCGCGGCTGACGGAGCTGCACCTGCGGTTCCACGGCTACGGCGAGGGCGGGTGGACGGACTCGGCGGTGCGCCGCTACGTCACGGACGCCGGTCCGCTGCTGGAGCGGCTGCACCGGCTGACCCGGTCGGACTGCACCACGCGGAACCTGCGCAAGGCGGCTCGGCTGTCCGCGGCGTACGACGACCTGGAGGAGCGGATCGCGCGCCTGCGGGAGCAGGAGGAGCTCAGCGCCATCCGGCCCGACCTCGACGGCGGCCAGATCATGGAGGTCCTCGGCCTGACGCCGGGGCGTGAGGTGGGCGAGGCCTACCGGCACCTGCTCGAGCTGCGGATGGAGCGCGGTCCGCTGGGCCCGGACGTCGCCCGCGAGGAGCTGCTCAGGTGGTGGGCGGCGCGGGGCTGACGACGAGCAGGCACACGTCGTCCTCCTGCTGCTCGCCGATGAACGTCGCGACCAGCCGGTCGCGGACGGCCTTGGCGTCCGCGTCGTCGGGGATGCCGCTGAGCTCGGCGGTGAGCGCCGCGATGCCTTCGCGGAGCCCGCGGTCACGTCGCTCGACCAGCCCGTCGGTGTAGAGGACGAGCGTCGCACCCACGGGCACGTCGATCGTGGCCTCGGTGCGCTCGGAGCCGTCGAGCCCGATGGGGGTCGAGAGGCCGCCGTCGAGCGACCGGACGTCGCCGCCGGCGAGCCGCAGCAGCGGGGGCGGGTGCCCGGCGCGTGCGTAGGTGACCTGCGCGCCGTCGTCGCCGGACCGCCAGCGCAGGTAGGCGCAGGTCGCGATGTCGGCGATGTCGAGGCCACGGACCAGCTGGTCGGCGCGGCCGAGAACCTGCCCGGGCGACGATCCTTCCCACGCGTAGGACCGCAGGAGCGAGCGGAGCTGGCCCATCGCCGCCGCGGCCTGCAGGTCGTGCCCGACGACGTCGCCGACGGCCAGCCCGATCGCACCGTCGGGCAGCGGGAGCACGTCGAACCAGTCACCCCCCACCTCGGCGCTGCGGGCGGACGGGATGTACGCGGCGGCGATGTCGAGGCCGGGGACCTCGGGAATCTCCGGCAGGAGGCTGCGCTGGAGGGTCAGCGCCGCGGTGCGCTCGGCGAGGAACAGCCGGACGTTGTCGAGCGCGAGGCCGGCGCGACGCCCCAGGTGCGCGGCGGTCACCACCGCGTCGGCGGTGAACCCGTCGACGGCGACGAGGGTCAGCACGCCCAGGACGCGGTCGCGCGCGCGCAGCGGGACCACCATCGCGCTGCCCAGGCCGAGCCGGCGCAGCAGCTCGAGCTGCGTGGGCGTCGTCCGGCCGGGGAGACCCTCCTGGTCGACCGCGAAGGGCGTGGCGACGAAGCCCGGACCGCTGGTCAGCGCCTCCGTGACGGAGGGCGAGCGCGAGAGCCAGCTGATGTCCTCGTTGGCGAGCGCCCGGGCGGTCTGCTCGTCGTCCGGGTCGGCGGCGACGAGGTGGATGCGGTCGAACCGGCCGCGGTCGTCGGTGACCGCGACGAAGCCCCAGGTGGCCAGCGCCGGGATCGCGAGGTCACCGAGGGCGTCCACCGCGTCGTCGTACTCGAGGCGCTGGGCGAGCTCGTCGCTGATCAGCGCCAGCAGGTCGAGTCGAGCCGTGGCCTCGTGCGGCACGTCGATCTCGAGGTCCCGCGCCCGGTCCGAGACGACGCGCTCGGTGACGTCGACCTGGATCCCGATGTGGTGGGTGACCCGACCGGTCTCGTCGACGACCGGGCTGATGACCACCTGGTTCCAGAACGGCGTGCCGTCGCGCCGGTAGTTGCGGATGACCGTCGCCACCGCCCGCTGCTGGTCCAGGGCGGTGTGGATCCGGGCCACGGCGACCGGATCGGTCTCCGCTCCCTGCAGGAACCGGCAGTTGCGGCCGAGGATCTCCTCCGCCGGGTACCCGGTGAGCCGGGTGAACGCCCCGTTGACCCAGACCAACGGGTCGTCCTCGCGCATCGCGTCGGAGATCGAGAGCGCGAGGTCGCTGCCGAGGACCGCGTTGAGCGGCAGGTCGTCCTGCTGCCCGACCACCTTGTCGTCGCTGCTCATACCGTGACCTCGGCAACCTGTGCGGCAGGGACGCGTCGCGAGGCGGAGCCGTAGAGCGCGGCGAACCCGGCGTACGCGACGGCGAGCGCGAGGAACAGCCCCTGCGAGTAGCCGGTGTCCGGGAGGGTGACGGCCCCGAGCGCGGCGGCGCCGACGAACGCGGCGTTGTAGAGGACGTCGTACAGCGCGAACGCGCGGCCGCGGAACGCGTCGTCGGTGTCGCGCTGCACGATGGTGTCGACGGCGATCTTGGCGCCCTGCGCGGCCAGGCCGAGGAAGCCGGCGGCGACGAGCACGGCGATCCGGGCGTCGGACGCGACCAGCAGCAGCTGGCTGACGGCCGCGAGCCCCAGGCAGAGGACGATCCACACGTGCGGGCCGGTGCGGGGCGACAGCACCGGGGTGAGCACGACGGCCATGACGAACCCGAGCGCCGACGCCCCCAGCACCAGCCCGAAGGTCCGCAGGCCCTCGTCGGCGTCCGTGGGGTCGGACAGCAGGTTGCGGGCGATGAGGATGCTGGCGATGAACGTGACCCCGTACAGGAACCGGTGCGCCGCCATGATCCCGAGCGCCCGTGCGGGGGTGCGGCGCTCGACCAGGTGCCGCGCCCCGGCCACCAGGCCCCGCGCGAGCATGCCGAGCGCGGCACGCAGCTGGGCGGCGTCGGCGCGCTCGTCGGGACCCAGCCGGTCCTTGCCCAGCCGCGTGGCCAGCGCCGCCGCGGTCGCCATGACCGCGGCCGCGAGGAACAGCGCCGTCGCGTCCCGGCCGCGCCCGGCGGGCAGCACGAGGCTGAGCACCAGGCCGATCGCCCCGCCGACCCCGGCGGCCGCGGCGCCCAGGGTCGGGGTCAGGGAGTTGGCGGTGAGGAGCAGCGGGCCGTCGACCGTGCGCGGGAGCGACGCGCTGAGCGCCGACAGCAGGAAGCGGTTGATGGACAGGTTGACCAGCGCGAGCACGTAGACCGCGGGGCCGACGCCGTCCGTGGCCATGAGCAGCGCGATGACGACCGTGATCCCGACGCGCACCAGGTTGCCGACGAAGAGCACCTGCCGCCGCCGCCACCGGTCGAGCAGGACGCCCGCCCACGGGCCGACGATCGTGAACGGGAGCAGCAGCACAGCGAAGGCGGTCGCGACGCCGGCGGCGGTGCTGGCGTTCTCCGGCGAGAAGAAGAACAGCGTGGCCAGCCCGACCTGGAACATCCCGTCGGCCGTCTGGCTGACCAGCCGGACGGCGAACAGCTTGCGGAAGTCCCGCAAAGGCCACAGGGCCTTGAGGTCGTCGATCACCTGCACCGTGTCATCCTCCCACCCGGTGCTCTCAGGTTGGCCCATCCGGCTGCCGATGAGGACACGGGACGGCGACCCCCAACCGGATCCGCCGCCGTGTCGTTCTCGTTGGTAGTGCGGCCCGGTGGGCGGACCGCGGGCGAGAGGGGCGCAGTGGACGTCGCATGGGAAGGGCTGCTCGAGCAGCTCGTGCGTGAGCGCTACGCGCGGCTGGTGGGGCACGCGCTGCTGATGACGTCGTCGCGCCACGACGCGCAGGACCTGGTCCAGGACGCGCTCGTGTCGACGTTCTCCAGCCGGGCACGGTTCGACTCGGTCGGGCAGGCCGAGCTGTACGTGCGCCGCGCCATCGTCAGCCGCTCGATCGACGAGTCCCGCCGCCGCACCCGTGAGCGCGCGGCGACCCAGCGGCTCGAGGCCCGACCTGTCGCACCCGTGCTCGTCGAGGAGCGCGGGCTCGGCGCCGACGTCCAGCGAGCGCTGCAGTCCCTGTCGCCCCGCGAGCGCGCCTGCGTCGTCCTGCGCCAGCTCGAGGACCTCTCCGTGCGGGAGACCGCCGCGACCCTCGGCCTGAGCGAGGGCGCGGTCAAGCGGTACACCGCCGACGGCACGGCCCGGCTCGACGCCGCGCTGGGCACCATGACGACGGACCTGGAGACGACCGCGGTGCGGCTCGTCGACACCACGGAGGTGCAGCATGGCAAGTGACCTGAGGAACCTGCTGGGGCAGGCCCGGGACGAGCTGGGTGCGCCGCACGCCGCCGACGACCCCGGCCTGGCGCGCGTCGTGCGGTCCGTGCGGCGTCGCCGGACCCAGCGGCACGCCGTCCAGTCCGTCGTCGGGGTCGCTGCCGCCGGCGCGGTCGGCGTCGCCGGTTGGGCGGGGCTGTCCCGCGTCAGCCCGCCGACCCCGGCGGACACCCCGTCACCGTCGGTGAGCACGACCCCGTCGCCGACGAGCACCACGACACCGACCCCGACCCCGACCCCGACGGTGCCGCAGGAGGAGATCGTCGGGCTCCCGCCGACACGCCCGATGCCGCCGGGGATGCTGGAGCAGACGACCGCCGGATGGGTGCTGGCGATCTACCAGTCGACGCCCGGGCCGGCGGGTGATCCGGTCGAGCCGTTGGTGAACTCCGTGGTGCTCGCCAGTCCTGCCGGGGAGCTCTACCGCGTGGTCGACCTGCCGTTGGACCTGGGGGTGGAGCTCGTGCGCTGGGATCCGGGCTCCACGACAGCCCTCGTCCGGGTGCTCTCCCCGGGGGACTCCGCCCCTGCCATCTCGGTGCGCTCGGTGCTCGACCTGACGACCGGTGAGATCCAGCACGACGACCGAGGTTTCCCTTCCGACACGTACTACCAGGGAACGACGGCGACGGGCGCGGAGCTGTGGGCCCAGTCCATCGCCACGGACGCGGTCGCCTCGGAGCTGTACTCCGTGCAGGGCGACGGCACACCTGCGCTCCTCGGGGTGATCGGCTACGCGATGGCGCTCGACCCGACGGGTCGTCGAGTGGTCACGCCCGAAGGGACCTTCAGCAAGACCAGCTTCAGCCTCATCGACGTCGTGGCCGGCGGTCAGACCGTGCACGAGTACGGACTTCCGGGAACCATGTGCGACCCGGTCGGCTGGCTCGACCCTGACGCGTTCCTGGCCTACTGCGCTGACACCAACGACGGGGACCTTGCGACGAACGCCGCCGCACATCCCGCCTGGTACCGCGTCGACGTCGGCGGAGCCTCGCCGACCACGACCTTCCTCGGAGCAGCTGATCCGGCCGAGCTGCGCCCGCAAGCATGGAGCGGGACGTGGATCAGCTCGGGTGTGATCGCGTTCGACGGCTCGACCGAGACGCTCCGGGGCTGGACAGGGTGCAACGACAACCCGTACCTGTGGCAGGCGGGGTCGGTCACGCCTCTGCGCGGAGAGAACGACACCGCGGGAAGGATGAGCTCGCACGGAGGCCTGCTGTACGCGGAGCTGTGGACGGCGTGCGACGACGACGGACCTCCGGGACACGTCTCGACGCTGGCCGGGTCTCGGTGGACGGACCTGCTCCCCGCACCGTCCCCGACGGTGGAGGTCCCCGAGTGGCTGTGGGGCGTCGGCTCCTGGGTGGTTGCGACCGACCGCTGACGACCGGGACCTCGCGCCAGCGTGAGGGAGGTGCCGACGTGTCCCGTGAGAACTCGTCGGCACCGGCGACAACCTGAGCCCTCCTGAGGATCGTTCTTCTCCTGCGAGGCACCACGTCGGTGCCGCAGACACCGACCAGGGGGTTGGCGTGAGTCGATGGGAGCCTCTGCTCGAGCAGATGGTCGAGGAGCGCTACTCACAGCTCGTCGCGCGGGCGATGCTGCTGTGCTCGTCGCGCTCGGACGCCGAGGACGTCGTGCAGGAGGCCCTGCTCTCGACGTTCTCCGGCCGGGCGCGCTTCACGACGGTGGCGGAGGCGGAGCAGTACGTGCGGCGCGCCATCGTCTCCCGGTTCATCGACGGCACCCGTCGTCGTGGCCGTGAGCGGGCGCTCGCAAACCAGGTCGGCCATGCGCCGCTGGTCGCGGTCCCGCCCTCCGGTGGCGTCGCCGACCGGCTGGAGGCGGCGCTCGCACAGCTCAGCCCGCGCCAGCGTGCGTGCGTGGTCCTGCGCTACCTGGACGACGTCCCGGTCCGGGAGACCGCTGCGCTGCTCGGGGTGAGCGACGGGGCCGTCAAGCGCTACACCGCCGACGGCATCCGGATGCTGAACGACCTGCTGGGGACGCAGGCCACGGTGAACGACCACACGGTGCAGGTCCTGACGTCGCAGAGGAGCGTCCACGATGCGTGAGCTGGCAGATCTGATGAACGACGCGCTGGCGGAGCGCTCCGGCTCGCTGGCGGACCTGCCCACCGCGCAGGTCGGTGACCGGCTGCACCGCAAGGTCCGGTTCCGCCGTGCTCGCCGGCACACCCTGGAGGCGGGCGGCGCCACCGCGGCGGTCGCCGTGCTCGGCGCGACGACCTGGTTCGGCGTGAACCGTGGCGACGACCCGGCGCCGGCGATCAGCCCCACGATGTCGGCGACCCCGTCGCCCACCCAGTCGCCGACACCCACGCCCACACCGTCGCCGACGCCGACCGCCGTGGCCGACGACATCCTCGGCCTCCCGCCGACCTACGCGATGCCGGCCGGCCTCCTGGAGCAGACGACACCCGGGTGGGTGCTGTCGATCTACCGGTCCGGGACCTTCGTCGAGGGCGGTGACGAGGAGCCGGTCATGTCGTCCGTCCTGCTCAGCTCACCGGAGGGCACCCTCTACCGGGTTGTCGACCTTGCGGTCGACCCGTTGACGACCGTGAACCTGTCCCACTGGGTCGCGGGGTCGTCGACGGCCGTGGTCAACGTCTTCTCGCCCGACGCACCCACGGCCCGCGCGATCCTCGACCTCGCCACGGGCACGATCACCGACGACGGGCGTGGCCTGTCTCGGTCAGCCTTCTACGTCGGCCAGGACGCGTCCGGCGCGGAGGTGTGGACGCAGCCCGCACCAGCGGGCGGCGAGAACGACCTCTTGACGGTCGACCGCGACGGAGACGCGCGGCTCGTCGCCACGCTGAGCGGTGCCGGTGGAGAAGGGAATCTCTTCCTGCTCGACCCCACAGGCACGCGTGCCGCGTTCTCGACGTGGCTGGACGCGTCGACCGGTGGGGAACCGGGACTCGGCATCGTTGACCTGGGCACCGGCGACGTCCGGGTCAACGCCTTCGAGGCCGGGGGCCGGCTCTGCACCGTGGTCGGATGGTCCGATGCGAACACCCTCCTGACGGGGTGCTCCGACGACGACACGAGGAACGCGACCACGGGACTGTGGGACGTCGACGTGTCGTCGGACCCGTTCACCATGACGCTCCTGCGGGAGCTCGGGCCCGACGACAAGTCTCCGCAGGTGTGGAGCGACGCCTGGATCTCAGACGGGATCCTGGCATCGCCGGGATACTCGACGCGCTTCGGCGACGGCTGCCCGGACGGCGTCTACACCTGGTCGTCGGGTGTCCCGACGATCCTGATGACGTTCCCGACGGACTCGTACGCGCACGCGACGTCTGTCGACGGGCGTGTGTACGTGACGGCGATGTCGGGGTGCGACAACGAGAGCGCGGAGGTCCTCACGGCACTCGGGCCGAGCGGACCGGTCGTGATGGCACCGGCACCGGCACCCCGTCCTGACGGGCTGGAGTGGACCGCCGGCATGACCTCATGGGTGGCGGCTCGCTGACGAGAATGACGAAGGCGCGCACCCCCTGATGGGGATGCGCGCCTTTCGTCAGCCCGGCGACGACGAGCTCAGCGCTCGTTCCTGTGGTCGCGCTGACCTTCCGTTCCGCTCCGGGCGGGTGCGCTCGCGCGCCCCCACCCGTCGCTGCACTGCAGGATCAGCGCTCGTTCGACCCGTTGATGAAGGCCTCCAGCTCGGCGCGGCCGAGGGTGTCCTCCATCTGGACGGGCGGGGACTTCATGAAGTACGTCGACGCCGACAGGATCGGGCCGCCGATGCCGCGGTCCTTGGCGATCTTCGCGGCGCGCAGGGCGTCGATGATGATGCCGGCCGAGTTGGGCGAGTCCCAGACCTCGAGCTTGTACTCGAGGTTCAGGGGCACCTCACCGAAGGCGCGACCCTCGAGGCGGACGTAGGCCCACTTGCGGTCGTCGAGCCAGGCGACGTAGTCCGACGGGCCGATGTGGACGTTGCGGTCCTCCTTCTTGCCGCCCAGGGGGCCGGTCAGGTTGGAGGTCACGGCCTGCGTCTTGGAGAGCTTCTTGGACTCCAGGCGGTCGCGCTCGAGCATGTTCTTGAAGTCCATGTTGCCGCCGACGTTCAGCTGGTACGTGCGGTCCAGCACGACGCCGCGGTCCTCGAAGAGCTTCGCGAGGACACGGTGCGTGATGGTGGCGCCGACCTGCGACTTGATGTCGTCACCGACGATCGGGACGCCGGCAGCCTCGAACTTCGCGGCCCAGACCGGGTCGGACGCGATGAAGACGGGCAGGGCGTTGACGAACGCGACACCGGCGTCGATGGCGCACTGCGCGTAGTACTTCGCGGCGATCTCGGACCCGACGGGCAGGTAGCAGATCAGCACGTCGGCGTTGGCCTCGCGCAGGGCGGCGACGATGTCGACCGGCTCGGCGTCGGACTCGGTGATCGTCTCGCGGTAGTACTTGCCGAGACCGTCGTTGGTCACGCCACGCTGCACCGTCACACCGAGCGGGGGGACGTCGGCGATCTTGATGGTGTTGTTCTCCGAGGCACCGATGGCCTCGGACAGGTCGAAGCCGACCTTCTTCGCGTCGACGTCGAACGCCGCGACGAACTCGATGTCGCGGACGTGGTAGTCGCCGAACTGCACGTGCATCAGGCCGGGCACGGTGCTGCTCGGGTCGGCGTCGGCGTAGTAGTGGACGCCCTGGACGAGCGACGCGGCGCAGTTGCCGACGCCGACGATGGCGACGCGGATGGAGGTCATCCTCGCTCCTTCTCGGTGGTTCGCGCGGGGGCGACGTCGTCGATCTCCGCGGGTGTGTCAGCAGCGGTCGGACGACCGGTGCCTGCAGGACGGGTGCGACGAAGGCCGCGCTCGTTGTCGATCAGTCCGTCGAGCCAGCGGACCTCACGCTCGACCTGTTCGAGGCCGTGCCGCTGGAGCTCGAGGGTGTACTCGTCCATGCGCTCGCGGGTGCGGGCGAAGGACAGGCGGATCGTCTCGAGTCGTTCGGTCAGGCGCGTGCGCCGACCCTCGAGGATCCGAAGCCGGGTCTCGGCGTCGGTCTGCCCGAAGAAGGCGAACCGGACGTCGAAGTTCTCGTCCTCCCAGGTGGCCGGTCCGGACGACGCGAGCACCTGCTGGAGGTGCTCCTTGCCGTCGGCGGTCAGCTGGTAGACGATGCGTGCCCGCTTGGACGACACCGCGTGCGGTGTCACGGCGGACTCGGTGCCCTCGATCCAGTGGCGCTCGACCAGCGACTTCAGGCAGGGGTACAGCGAGCCGTACGAGAGTGCCCGGAACGAGCCGAGCACGAGGTTGAGGCGCTTGCGCAGCTCATACCCGTGCATGGGGGACTCGTGGAGCAGGCCGAGGATGGCCGGCTCGAGCACGTCGGAACGACCGCGCACGGGGGCACCTCCTCAGCTTGTGGGGTTCTCGATGTATCAACTCGATACATCCGGAGAGTATGTCGGATACGACGAACCAAGCAAGTCGGTGACCTGGACCACACCGCCTGTGTGCATCGGGACCGGGGTGCGGCGGCGGTTCGCGCGCGCCGTGCCGATCGTGTGAAGGCTCGTCGGCTCCGCGCTTCGGGACGCCGCGCGCGCTCAGCGAGGTCCCCCATACTGGCTTCCGCGGCTGACGCCTGCCCGAATCCGGTCCGAGGACCGACGCGGGCGGGCGAGGCCGGACCTGGTCGTCGGACGGAAGGCAGAGCGTTGGCAGGCACGAATCGGAGGGCTCCCGCCCGGGGCAAGCGCGCAGCGCCCCGCGGCACGGCAACCTCGTCGCGCAGCAGCGCCCCCAAGCGACGCTTCTTCGACTACCCGCGCTCGGGCTACGAGGGCCTGCACCGCTGGCTGCCGTCGTGGCGGTTCACCGTCGGCACCATCCTCGCGATCGGCTTCCTCGGAGCCGGTGCGGTCGTCGCGGCGTACGCGAGCACGACGATCCCCAACCAAGCCGACGACACCCGGTCCCAGACGACCACGGTCTACTACGCCAACAACCCCGACGGCTCCCCCGGACCGGTCATGGGCACGTTCGCGGCGCAGAAGCGCACGATCGTCGAGTACGAGACGCTCCCCGAGTACGTGGGCCAGTCGGTCGCCGCCGCGGAGGACAAGACGTTCTTCACCAACAACAGCGGCATCTCGATCACCGGCATGGGCCGCGCGCTGATCAACAACCTGCGCGGCGGCCCCACGCAGGGTGGTTCGACCCTGACGCAGCAGTACGTCGAGCGGTACTACGTCGACAAGACGACGACGGACTACGTCGGCAAGTTCAAGGAGACCCTCCTGGCGATCAAGATCGCCCGGGTGGAGTCGAAGACCGAGATCATGGAGCGGTACCTCAACACGATCTACTTCGGTCGTGACTCGTACGGCATCCAGGCCGCTGCTCAGGCGTACTTCGGGGTCGACGCCGCGGCGCTGACCCGTGAGCAGGCCGCCGTGCTGGCCGGCATCATCCCGTCGCCCAACAACTGGGACCCGGCCAAGGCGCCCGACAAGGCGCTGGCCCGCTGGAACATCGTGCTCGACTCCATGGAGGAGGAGGGCTGGCTGACGGCGGCCGAGCGTGCGCCGATGGTGTTCCCGCCCACGATCGAGTACAAGCGGTCCGACGCGATGGGCGGCCCTGTCGGCTACCTGCTCGAGAAGGTGCGCAACGAGCTGAACGACGAGCCGCTCGCCTTCTCCGACGACGAGATCAACCGTCGCGGCCTCAAGGTCGTCACCACGATCCAGCAGCCGCTGCAGGTCGCCGCCCAGGAGCACGTCGCGGCGTTCCGCGCCGGCTCGCTGCCCGAGCAGGACGGCGCCGTCCCCTTCGAGCGCACCCGGGTGTCCCTCACGTCGGTCGACCCGAAGGACGGCGCGATCGTCGCGATGTACGGCGGGGCGGACTTCCTCGTCGACCAGAGGAGCACCACGACCTACGACAAGATCCAGGCGGGGTCGACGTTCAAGCCGTTCACCCTGATCGCCGCCCTCCAGCAGGGCGTCCCGCTCACCACGAGGTTCGACGGGCACTCCCCGCAGACCTTCGGTGACTGGAAGGTGCCGAACTTCGGCGGCGGGCAGTTCGGCACGATCGACCTCGTCGAGGCCACCGCGCAGTCGGTGAACACCGTGTACGCACAGCTGAACCTCCAGATCGGCCCGGAGCTGACGGCGAAGGTCGCGGCCGACGCCGGGATCAAGACGCCCGTGGACACCAACCGCGCCAACGTGCTCGGGACCGACGCCGTGCGGCCTCTCGACGTCGCGGGCGCCTACGCGACGATCGCCTCCGGCGGCGTGCGCATCGACCCCTACATGGTCCGCTCCGTCTCGTACGACGACGGCAAGGTCGCCTACGAGCACAAGGACCCGACCGAGCGGCCGTTCGCGGCGGACGTGATCGCCGACACCACCTACGCGATGACGCAGGTCGTGGAGAAGGGCTCCGGCGAGGACTGGATCAAGCCGCTGGGCCGGCCGATCGCCGGCAAGACCGGCACGTCGAACGACAACAAGTCGGCCTGGTTCGTCGGCTTCACCCCCAACATCGTCACCGAGGTGTCGCTGAGCCAGGTGGGTGAGGACAACAAGTCGCTGGAGACGATCCAGCCCTTCGGACGGCCGAAGCAGGTGACCGGTGGCACGTGGCCGGCGTTCCTGTGGCAGTCGTACATGAAGGAGGTCTTCGCGCAGCCGCAGTACTCCGAGGTCCTCCAGTTCCCCGCCCGGGCCAACGTCGGGAAGAAGCCGTCGCCGAGCGCGACGGTGCCGACCGAGACGGTCGCGCCGACGGAGGAGCCCACGGTGGAGGCGCCGACGGAGATCGCCGTCCCGTCGGGGCTCGAGGGCAAGCTCGAGGGTGACGCGACCGCGTCGGTCGTCAACGCCGGGCTCGTCGTGAACGTGGTCGTGGAGCCGTCGGACACCGTGACGACCGGTCGGGTCATCCGGGTGGACCCCCGGGGCGGCACGCTGCTGGCACCCGGCGGATCGGTGACGCTCGTCGTCTCGAGCGGACCCAAGCCGGTCCCGACCCAGGAACCGGTGCCCACCCCCGAGCCGACGCAACCGCCGGAACCGGCGCCCGAACCGACCCAATGATTCCTGGCGAGGGGCGGACCACGGTGGTCACCGCCCCTCGCCGGAGCTTCCAGGTCCGCGCCCGTCCACAGCCGATTTCGGCGGTGGCTCCGGGCCGGGTAGCCTAGGAGATTGCTGTGCCCGGAGGGGACCGTCGTCATGGACGGCACCGTCCGGCCAGCGACGCACACACCCTCCTGCCACGGATCGACCGTGGCCGCGAAGACCAGAGGAGGTGGGTATGAGCCTGCGTCAGTACGAACTCATGATCATCCTTGACCCCGAGATCGAAGAGCGCACCGTCGCTCCGTCGCTCGACAAGTACCTGACGGTCATCAAGACCGACGGTGGGACTGTCGACAAGGTCGACATCTGGGGTCGTCGTCGGCTTGCCTACGACATCCAGAAGAAGTCCGAGGGCATCTACGCCGTCATCGACTTCCACGCGACGCCCGCGACCGCCAAGGAGCTCGACCGCCAGCTCGGCCTCAACGAGGTCGTCCTGCGGACCAAGGTCCTGCGCGCCGACGCCTGATCACCTGTGGGTGGCCGCAGCTAGCGTGCGGTCCCACCATCCATTGATCATCCGACTGATCGAACGAACGAGGAGCTGGGCATGAGCGGTGAGACCGTCATCACGGTGATCGGGAACCTGACCGGGGATCCCGAGCTGCGCTTCACCCCTTCGGGGGCGGCTGTCGCGAACTTCACCGTCGCGTCCACCCCCCGTACGTTCGACCGCCAGAGCAACGAGTGGAAGGACGGCGACACGCTGTTCCTCCGCTGCTCGATCTGGCGTGAGGCGGCCGAGTCGGTCGCCGAGTCGCTCACCAAGGGCACCCGCGTCATCGTGACCGGCCGGCTCGTGCAGCGCTCCTACGAGACCCGCGAGGGCGAGAAGCGCACCGTGTACGAGCTCCAGGTCGACGAGGTCGGCCCGTCCCTGCGCTACGCCACGGCCAAGGTCACCCGGACCCAGCGTTCGGGTGGCGGCGGCGGTGGCTTCGGCGGCGGGGGCGGCGGCTTCAACAACGGTGGCGGCGGCGGTGGGTACGGCGGCTCCGGCGGCGGTGGCGGCAACCAGCAGGACGACCCGTGGGCGACGCCCGCAGGTGGTGCTGGCGGTGCCGGCTACTCCGACGAGCCCCCGTTCTGATCGGCGCCTGACACTCAGACACTCCCCATCCCTGGGCACGGCAACGCCCAGGGCTCCAGCAGACAAGGAGCACCACGATGGCCAAGGCCGTGGTCCGCAAGCCGAAGAAGAAGCAGAACCCGCTCAAGGCGGCGAAGATCGATGTCGTCGACTACAAGGACACTGCGCTGCTGCGCAAGTTCATCTCCGACCGCGGGAAGATCCGCGCTCGCCGGGTGACCGGTGTGTCCGTCCAGGAGCAGCGCGCGATCGCGCGTGCCGTCAAGAACGCCCGCGAGATGGCACTCCTGCCGTACTCGTCGTCGGCGCGCTGAGAAAGGGGACCATCATGGCGAAGATCATCCTGACCCACGAGGTCACCGGTCTCGGTGAGCCCGGCGACGTGGTCGAGGTGAAGGACGGGTACGCCCGGAACTTCCTCGTCCCGCGCAACCTGGCGACGCCCTGGACCAAGGGCGCCGAGAAGGACGTCACCGCGATCCGTAAGGCCCGCAAGGCCCGTGAGATCGCGACGCTCGACGACGCCAAGGCGATCCGCGACTCGCTGCAGAGCAAGCCGGTCGTCGTGTCGGCCAAGGCCGGCGAGTCGGGCCGTCTGTTCGGTGCCGTCACGACTGCCGAGATCGCCGACGCGGTCAAGAAGTCGGGCGCCCCGCAGATCGACAAGCGGAAGGTCGAGATCGGTCAGCCGATCAAGGCCCTCGGCGAGTACCAGGTGTCGGTCCGTCTGCACGCAGGCGTCTCCGCGACGGTGACCGTCAAGGTCGTCGCAGCCTGAGCTGAGCAGCACCAGCAGCGCCCCGTTCCCCTCGTGGGAGCGGGGCGCTCCTGCGTTCAGGCGCCGGTGACCATCCAGGCCGTGCCGCGGGCGCGCAAGCCGGTGGTGACTGCGCGGGCCAGCATGAACACGCCAGCGAACGCGGCCCACAGCCACGCCAGACCCGCGGCACCGGGCGGAGCCGCCTCCCGGACGGCCAGCGCGAAGGGCACGTAGACGACAAGCGTGGCCATGCCCGCCCAGGCGAGGAAGCGGCCGTCGCCGGCGCCGATCAGGACGCCGTCGAGCACGAAGACCCAGCCGGCCATCGGCATGGTCACGGCCGCGACCACGAGGGCGGCGACGGCGGCGAGGCGCACGTCGTCGGCGGACGTAAAGAGCGGGACGTAGACCCACGAGAGCCCGCCGACGACGAGGCCGAGCGCTGCCCCGGCGCCGACACCCCACTGCAGGGTCCGGCGCAGGATCGCGCGGACCCGCGGGACGTCGGCGGCTCCCAGGGCGTGGCCGACGAGGGCCTGCGCGGCGATGGCGAGCGCGTCCAGCGCGAACGCCGCGAGCCCCCACACGGCGTTGACCACCTGGTGCCCGGCGAGCTCGACCGCCCCGAGACCCGTGGCCACCCACACGGTCAGCAGGATGGCGAGCCGCAGCGACAGCGTGCGGACGAACAGGGGGGTGCCGGCGCGCGCGTTGGCCCAGATGCCGCCGGCAGCCGGTCGCAGGTGGGCCCCCGCACCTCGGGCGCCTCGGACGACCACGACGGTGAGCGCCACGGCCATCCCCAGCTGCGTCAGGGCGGTGCCGAGGCCGGACCCGGCGATCCCCATGCCGACCCCGTAGACGAGCACCACGTTGAGCACGGCGTTGACGACCGCCCCGGACGCGGCGACGACCAGGGGTGTGCGGGTGTCCAGCAGGCCGCGCAGGGCGCCGGTGGACGCAAGCACGAGGAGCATGCCGGGCAGGCCCGGCGCCGACCAGCGCAGGTAGGTCACCGCCTGCCGCGCGACCTCGCCGGAAGCACCGAGGGCCTCGATCAGCCACGGGGCGCTCAGCCAGGTGGCCGCCGCGAGGACGAGGCCGAGCCCGAGCGCCAGCCACATCCCGTCAACCCCGACCTGGAGCGCGCCGCTGCGGTCCCCAGCACCGAGGCGACGCGCGACGGCCGCGGTCGTGGCGTAGGCGAGGAAGACGCAGAGCCCGATCACGGTCATCAGCACCGTCGAGGCGAGCGCCAGACCGGCCAGCGGGGCGGTGCCGAGGTGGCCGACGACGGCGGAGTCGACGAGCACGAAGAGCGGCTCGGCGACCAGTGCCCCGAGGGCCGGCACGGCGAGCGCCAGTATCTGGCGGTCGATGCCGGGCGGGCGATGTCCGACAGATGAAATCGCGGCCAACCTTTCTCGCATCCACAGCAGGTGCACAGCGTTCGTGCGGGTGACGAAGCGGAACGGGACGGAACTTCACCCGGCCGTCCACACCCCTGTCCACGGCCTGTGGACAAAATCGGACGTGATCCACAGCTCCGCTCACAGTAGGCGAGGGCTCGCTCCACAGAAGTCCACACCCTCACCCACAGGTGTGCGTGCAGTTCCCCACAGGCTCGTGAGCGTGTTTGGACGAGGGCGTCGGAGCACCTAACGTCGCGAGTGCGAGGACCCGGAGCTGCGCCTGGGAACTCGTGTGGGCGCGGATGTCAGACCCCCCATGGAACATGTGTTCGGACGACGACGGTGGGGATCAGGATGACGATCGAGGAGCTCGAGTACGGCGCGCCGTCGGGTACCAACCGCGGTGGCGGCGGCTACGACCGCACCCCGCCGCAGGACCTCGACGCCGAGCGCAGCGTGCTCGGCGGCATGATGATCTCGAAGGACGCCATCGCCGACGTCGTCGAGCAGATCCGCGGCACCGACTTCTACCGGCCGGCGCACGAGGTCGTGTACGACGCGATCATCGACCTGTACGGCCGCGGCGAGCCGGCCGACGCCATCACGGTCGCCGACGAGCTGACCAAGCGCGGCGAGATCCAGCGCATCGGCGGCGCCCCGTACCTGCACACCCTCATCTCGTCGGTCCCCACCGCCGCGAACGCCGGCTACTACGCGCGGATCGTGCGTGAGCGGTCCGTGCTCCGCAAGCTCGTCGAGGCCGGCACCCGGATCGTCCAGCTCGGCTACGGCACCGACGGCGGCGACGTCGACGAGATCGTCAACAACGCCCAGGCCGAGGTCTACGCGGTCACCGAGCGGCGCTCGTCGGAGGACTACCTGATCCTCGGCGACATCATCGGCGGCGCCGTCGACGAGATCGAGGCCGCCGGCCACCGCGGCGAGGGCATGATCGGCGTCCCGACGGGGTTCTCGGACCTGGACCGGCTGACCAACGGGCTGCACCCCGGACAGATGATCGTGCTCGCGGCGCGTCCCGCCATCGGCAAGGCGCTCGCGCTCGACACGCCTCTGCCCACACCGACGGGCTGGATGACGATGGGCGAGGTCCGCGTCGGCGACGAGCTCCTCGCCGCCGACGGCACGCCGACGCGCGTCGTCGGTGCCACCGAGGTGCTCGTCGGTCGGCCGACCTACCGCGTCACGTTCGACGACGGCAGCGAGATCGTCGCGGACGCTCTGCACCAGTGGGCCACCAGCACCCGGGCCGAGCGCCGACGGAACCAGGGGCTCTCGGCGATCCGCACGACCGAGGAGATCCACGCGAGCGTGCGGTGCGCGACCGCCGACGGCCGCGCCAACCACTCGGTCGCCACGGCCACCGCGCTGCGTCTGCCGGAGGCGGAGCTTCCGATCGACCCGTACGCGCTCGGCGTGTGGCTCGGGGACGGTCACTCGGCCTCGGCGCGCTTCACCAGCGCTGACCCAGAGATCGCCATGCTGATCGAGGGTCGTGGCCTCGTCGCCCGGGAAGCCGGCTCGGCCTCAGGGCCCGCGCGGCTGTACTCGATCCAGCTGCCGGTTGCCATGGTCGGCGAGCGCTCGTGCCAAGTCTGTGGCGCCTCGTTCGTTCCGAGGCGCTCGCACGTCCGCACCTGCGGGCGCTCCTGCGGCGGCAAGGTGAAGACGCTCACCGGCCCGGTGCCCGTGCCGACCTGCCCGGACTGCGGCGTCGAGACGAGCGGCCTCCTTCGGTGCCAGCCGTGCCACGACGCGAACGGGACCGTTCACGGTCGACTTCGCACGCTCGGTGTCCTGGGGAACAAGCACATCCCCGGGGCCTATCTGCGCGCGAGCGAGCAGCAGCGACGCGACCTGCTTGCGGGGCTCCTCGATACGGACGGCACCGTGAACCCGACGGGTTCGCCGCAGATCTCCCTGACCAGCCGACGTCTTGCAGAGGACGTGCGCGAGCTCGTGCACTCGCTGGGATACCGCACGGGATGGTCCACCAAGCGGGTCGCGGGCCGCACCGAGGCCTCGTCGATCGCCTACACGCTGACGTTCACCACGGACGACGAGGTGTTCGCTCTCGAGCGCAAGCGACTCGTCCACAAGGAACGCCGCCGCCAGTCGACCGCGCGTCTGACTCAGCGATTCATCGTGTCCGTCGAGCCGATCGACAGCGTGCCGGTTCGCTGCGTCGAGATCGCACACCCCTCGCACCTGTACCTCGCCGGCCGAGCGATGATCCCGACGCACAACTCGACGATGGGCATCGACATCGCCCGGTCGGCGTCGATCAAGCACAACATGACGTCGGTCGTCTTCTCGCTCGAGATGAGCCGCAACGAGATCACCATGCGTCTGCTGTCCGCCGAGGCGCGTGTGCACCTGCAGAAGTTGCGCAACGGTCAGATGGGTGAGGACGACTGGGCCAAGATCGCCGCGACCATGGGCAAGATCTCCGAGGCGCCGCTGTTCATCGACGACTCCCCGAACATGTCCCTCATGGAGATCCGCGCCAAGTGCCGGCGGCTCAAGCAGAAGCACGACCTCAAGCTCGTGGTCATCGACTACCTGCAGCTCATGTCCTCCGGGAAGCGCGTCGAGTCCCGGCAGCAGGAGGTCTCCGAGTTCTCCCGAGCGCTCAAGCTGCTGGCCAAGGAGCTCGAGGTCCCGGTCATCGCCATCTCCCAGCTGAACCGTGGCGCCGAGCAGCGCACCGACAAGCGGCCGCAGATGAGCGACCTGCGTGAGTCCGGCTCGATCGAGCAGGACGCCGACATCGTCATCCTGCTCCACCGTGAGGACGCCTACGAGAAGGAGTCACCCCGCGCCGGGGAGGCCGACGTGATCGTGGCCAAGCACCGAAACGGCCCGACCGACACGTTGGTCGTGGCGTTCCAGGGGCACTACTCGCGCTTCGTGGACATGCAGGCCTGAGGCGACTGCAATCGAGTTTCGCGTGCCATGTGGCCGAGTTTCCGCTATTCCTGGCCACCCGTGGCGACGGCGGGACGAGCGCGCGATCGTCCGGACCGTTCGACGTACACGCCGGCCGTGACCAGCACGCCGGTGGCGATGAGCACCCACCAGGGGAAGGTCGGGATCTCCGGGCTCTGACCGGCGCTGTCGAGATCGGCCTGCGGCGTGGGGATGACGCGCTCGCCCGTGACCAGGATGCGGTGACTGTTCACGCCGAGCGGCGTGCAGGTCACGAGGGTGAGCAGATCCCGCCCCTCGACCGGGAAGAGGCTCTCCCCGTCCGTGGGCTCGACGACGCGGGTGTCGACGACGCGGTACGTCAGGACCTCTCCGAACACCTCGATGGTGAAGGTGTCCTTCACCTCCACCCTGTCGAGGTGCGTGAACAGCTCCGCGGTCGCGAGGCCGCGATGAGCCGTGAGGACCGAGCGGGTGGACTCCCCGCCCACCGGGAGAGCGGTGCCCTCGAGGTGCCCGACGCCGTGCTCGAGCACGTCCCCGCTCGTGCCGTGGGAGACGGGCAGGTCGACGTCGATCGCCGGGATCTTGAGGCGAGCCATCAGGCCCGTCCTGTCGGCGCGCAGGACGGTGTCGTACTCCCCAGCCGGATCGGGTTCGTCAGCCACCGGCAGGCGCCCGTTCGCGACGAGGTTCGCTCCTCCGCCGACGATGTCCTCGTTGTACGCGCGGGCGCGGTCGAGCTCCTCCTGCAGCTTGGCGGAGCCGAGGTCGGCGACGTCCGCGGTCAGGTCGTCGATGCGCTGCGACTGCTCGTACTGGCTGAACCACGACACGACGGTGGGGAAGAGCAGGAGGCCGGCGCCCAGCACCGCGATCAGGGCGACGAGGAGCGCGATCCACGGCATCCGCCATCCCCCTGTTCGGCGGCTTGCCGGCCTTATGAGCGTCGTCGTCCCGGAGCCGTCCGGGGACGACGAAGGCGGGGGTCCCGAAGGACGCCCCGCCTCCGTCGTCATCACGTCAGGCTACGCGTGCGTGGGTGCGGAGAGCGCACGCCGGCGCGCCACGAGGATCGCGGCACCGAGGGCGATCGCCAGCAGCGCGATGCCACCGGTCTTGAACCACACACCAGCGTCGCCACCCGTGTACGGCAGGAGGAAGTTCGCCACGGACACCTGGGTGTGGTTGAACTCGACGTAGTTCTGCACCGGCGGGACCGTCGACGTCGGACCCGCGACGACCACGGCCTGGACCGGGTTGCTCTGCGGCACGTTGTAGCCGGCGGGCGGCGTGATCTCGCGCACGTAGTAGTTCCCGGGCGTGATGATCGGGATCGCCACGAAGCCGTTGGCGCCGGTCGTCCAGTCGGTGGTGCCGTTGATCGAGACGGGGTTCTGCTGGTTGTTCGCGTCGTTCTGGTTCAGGTACACCTGGTAGACCGCGCCTGCCAGCGGCGTGCGCGGGCCACCGTTGTTGCTCTCGAACGCGAACACGGTGAGCTGACCGATCGGGGTGGTGCCCGTCACCGTCTCCGTGGAGCCGTTGATGTTGGCCGTCGCCGAGTTGGTGATCAGACCGTTCGACGGGATCGACACGGCACGGGTCAGCACGTTGAACGACACCAGACCCCCCTGCAGACCGGTGAGACGGGTCAGACCCGCCGTGGTGAAGGTGAGCACCGACGTCGCGTCCGTCGTCGACGTCGCAGCCGTGCTGACGATGGTGTAGTCCACGCCCGCGACGAAGTTCTGAGCCACCCCCCCGGCGTTCGTCACCGTGACGGTCGACGGCGAGACACCCGCGGGAGGCGTGGCGGGGAACACCAGTGCGCTCGGAACGGTGTCGGTGAGGGTGAACGTCGTGATCGTGTCACCTGCGGCGAGCGTCGGGATGCTCGACGCGATCGACCAGCGGATGAGGTCGGGGTTGCGCGCCTCCTCCGAGTTTGCGGGAGCCGGGACACGCGTCTTCGTCGTCTCGGTGACGGCGTTCTTCGGGTACACGTGCACGTCGTAGACCCACTGGTTGGCCGGAGCGCCGGAGGGTCCGGTCGGCAGCGGCAGCGAGACGAGGAACGGCGCCGTCGCGTTGGTCGCGTCGGCGGGCAGCACCGTCTCCTGCACGTAGAACAGGCCGAGCGGCATCCCGGTCGGGAAGGTCGCGGTACCGTCCGCCGCCGAGGCGGTCGACGTGTACGGCGTGCCGGTCAGCCGCGTCGACGCCGCCTGCGGGCTCAGGCTGTTGGCGATCGCCCAGCCCTCGGGCGTCGTCAGGTCGACACCGGCGACCTGCGTCGCGGTGAAGACGGCGCCGGGGAGCGGCGTGCCGAGGCCGGCCGTGGAGGGGAGCTCCTGACCCGTACCGGCGTTCTGACCGTTGCCCGGCCCGAGCGCGAACTTGTGCACCGTGAGGCTGCGCGGCTGGTCGGGGTCGATGTTGCCGGGCAGGGTGACCGCCTGCGCGGGTGCGACGGCGACCATCGCCGCGCCGGCGGCCAGGACGACGGCGCCGATCGCGGCGGTGAACCGCCTGGTGAAGGACCTGGACATTGTGGCTCCTGCCATGGGTGAGAAGTGGTGTTGCGGGGTGGTCGTTCGGATCTGAGGACGGGGAAGCGCTGGTGGGGTGGTCAACGGCTCACATCACGCTCCCTCCCTTGCGACGACGTCGCTGCCACACGGCGATCGCGATCGCGAGCACCAGCAGCGCCCCTCCGCCGACGACGAAGGCGTCGCTGCTCGTCCCGCCGGTGAGCGGGAGCACAGGGGGCGAGACGGGGGCGTTGACGAAGCGGTAGACCGCGGTCTGCCCGGCCGCCGGGGCCGTGATGGTCGGCGACGTCACCGCGGTCCAGCTGCCGTCCGGCTGACGCACCTCGAGGCGCAGCTGCCGGTAGGCGAGCCGCGCCCCGCTCTGCGCGAGCGCCTCGCTCAGGGTGTAGGTGTGCCCGGGCCGGACGCTGATCGTGCTGGTCGGGTTGCCGAGGGCCGCGTAGTCCGCACCGCTGACGGTCGTCGCGCTCAACCCGCTCAGCGCGGCCGGCGTCGCGGTGAGGTTCCAGGTGGCCGGCACGAACCCCGTCGAGGGGCTCTGCACGTTCTTCAGCAGGGTCAGTGCGGCTGTCGCGTTCGTGACCGTGCAGGTCACGTCGGTCCCGCGGGTCAGGCTCACGTCTCCTGCCGTGGTCACCGGCACGACTGCTCCGGACGCGGTGACGCACGACCAGCCACCCACCTGCACGTAGGTGGCGGGGCCGCCCGTCTCCGACAGCCGGTAGGGGGTCTCCGCCGACACGGTCACCGCGGTGACCGCGCCGCTGCCGCCGGCGCCGCTGGGTCCCGCGAGTGCCGTGGACAGGCTGCGCGTGGCGGCGAGCTGCCACAGCGACGGCGCTGCGCCACCGAAGGAGACGTTCTTGACGAGCGACAGCGTGGCGACCGGCCGGTTGGCGTAGACGCACTCCACGACGCCCCCCGGCGCGACGTCGACGTTGATCGCACCTCGCACCTGGTTGCCGACGGTCGTGACCGTGGTGCTCGCGGCCGTGCCGTTCACCGTGCACACGAGGCTCTGGTAGCGGAATCCCGACTGAGCCGTCTCGGCCACGGTCACGCGGCCGCGTTGCGACGCGCCACCGAAGAGCACCTGCCAGGTGGCGGTCCCGTCCGCTCCGGTGACCTGGGAGGGGTCCCGCGCGGGGAGGACGCTGACGGTGCTGCCGGTGGTGGCGGTGGCTGTGGTCGTCATCGTCCAGCCGGCGGTGGGCGTGCGGTTGCCGCCGCTCCAGTCTTCGACCAGCTTTGTCACGCGCACGGTCGCGAACGGTGCCGGCGAGTTGGTGAAGGTGCACGCGACCCCGACGCTCAGGCGGTTCGGGATGGTGATCGCGGCGGACTTGCTCGTCCCCGTGAGGATCCGCACCCCGTCCGCCCAGCACTCGTAGACGGTGGTGTAGGCGGTCAGCGGGGACACGGAGCCGGTGGCCATGGTCTCGGAGATGGTGACGGACGTGTTGATCTGCACGGGCGTCGGCCCGATCCGTGCGGCCTGGACACCCGTGGCCGTCCCGGTCGTCGTCGCGACGGACGACTCGGCGAGCGGCGACCCGCCCGACAGAGCGAGACGGAACTGGTCGAGGGCGTTCAGCCGGCCGACCACGTTCTTCTCGACCGAGATCGTCGACGGCGACGCGCAGCCGGCAAGGTCGGTGGCGGTGCTCGGTGCCGTCGTGCCGATGGTGGCGCGCGGGCTGTTCGGCACGCGCACCCACGTCACCGGGTCGAACTGGTACGCCGACGTCGCGTTGCCGAGGTAGACGACGCCGGTCGGGGAGAAGGCCATGCCGTTGACCGCCGCCAGGGCGAACCCGGTGTCCGTGCCGCTGAGCGCCCGGCGGACGGTGGCGCTGGCCGGGATCGTGCCGCCGGACGCGGCGAGGAGCGCCTCCCGGGTGACGCTGAACATGCCGACGCTGCTGGAGTCGGCAGCGGTCTGCACGACGTGCAGGTTGCCCTGCGCGTCGAAGGAGATGTCGCCGTTCTCCCCGGTCGTGGTTCCCGTCGCCACCTGTCCGAGGTAGAGGAACCGGCTGCCGTTGTTGAGCGTGGTCGGCGTGTACTCCCACAGCCGCACCGAACCGACCACCGACTTGCCCACCACCAGTCGCCCGTTGATGGGGTCGACAGCACCGGCGATGATCGTGCCGTCGAGCGACGCACCCGTGCGGTCGAGGAAGGACCCCTGGGTGCCCGTGAAGGCCGTGCGCGTGCCCTGGAGCGCGCTGCCGACGATGGCGTAGTTGATGATGCCGCCGGCGTTGACGCCGTTGGTGCCCGTGCGGTCGATGGCCATGGCGCGCGTGCCGTCGCCGTTGACGCCGAGGGCGTTGACGTCGGTCGCACCGGTCACGGCGCCGACGAGCTGCGTCGGCGCGGCGGTGCTGGTGGAGCTCACCTGCACGATCGACCCGTCCGTGCGGACGGCGTAGTAGTACGTGCCGTCGCAGTAGAGGCTCGCCGTCTGCGGGGTGTTGGTGAAGGTGCAGACGATCTCGGCGCCTGCCTCGTTCGGGACGGTGATCGGGCCCGAGATCGAGGTACCCGTGGCGATCGTGGTCGTGCCCCGCAGGCACTGGTAGCTCGTCGTGTAGGTGTTCAGCGTGGCCGTGGAGACGATGGTCTCGGAGATCGTGTAGACGCTCCCGCGCGTGACGTTGACCGGCCCGACCTGCGCGGTCTGGAGCCCGGTGGTGGCCCCCGTCGTGGTGGCCGTCGCGACCTCGGTCGCACCGAGGCTCAGAGCGAGGCGGAACTGGTCGCCGACGGTGGCTCGCCCCGTCACGTTCTTCCGGATCGTGATGCGAGCCGGCGCCTCGGCGACGAACGTCGCGCTCTCGGGGGCGTTGAGCACGGTCGTGACGTTGGCCGGACCGTTCACGAACGTGCCGGGGGCGGGCGCCACCACGTTGACGGTGATGGTGCAGCTCACCGCGTTGGCCGCGAGGTCGCCCCCGGTGACGACGACCGAGGTGGCGCCGGCTCCGGCCTGCACGGAGAACGCCGTGCCGGTGACGTTGGCGCACGTGCCGCCGACCGCCGGCGTCGGGGCGACGACGAGACCCTGCGGCAGGGCATCGGTGAAGTTCCAGTCGGTCTTGGCGGCCAGCTCGGCCGTGTTCGTGACCGTGAACGTCAGCGTCGTCGGCGTGCCCGCCGTGCCGACGTCGGTCGCGAAGGCCTTGTCGAGGCTCGGTGTCGCATCGACGATCCGCAGGTTGTCGATCGCGACGTCGTTGCCGTCGGAGGCGGAGATCTGGTTGCTGACGCGGATCCGCGCCTGCGCGGCCTGCGTCGCGGTGAGCCGGACGGCCCTGTCCGTGAAGAACCGGCCCGCGCGCACCGACGTCTCGGTGCCGAACCCGCCCGTCAGGGTGGGCGAGGTGTAGCGACCGCCGGTGACGTTGCAGGCGATGACCGGCGCCGCGGTGAGGGGTGACACGGTCGTCCCGACGACCAGGGCGACGTCGAGCCGCGAGTTGTTGTTGACCCCGCCCGGCCGGGCCGAGCACGAGTCCTCCGCGACGTCGACGGACGCCGCGTAGTAGCGGTCGGCGGTGGCGGTCAGGCCGACGGCGGCTGCGGACTCGATGAGCGTCTGGTTCGCCGTCGTCGTGCCACCCGTCATCGTCAGCGCGGCGACGGCCCGGTTCGCCTGGGACCCGGAAGCACCCGAGGTGGAGCCGTTGACCGGTGTGGTGTTGGTGGTGCCGCCGACCACGCCGAGGCGGTACTGGCCGAGGACGTCGGCCATGCGTCGCACCTGGTTACGGGGCACGACGTCGGTCGCGGCGCCGCAGAAGCCGGTCGCCGGGAACGTCGCCGTGTAGTTCACGATCACGCCGTTGCAGTTGGTGTAGCTCAGCCAGAAGGCCGCCGCGGTGTACCGGTTGGAGGCGTAGGTGCCGAGCTGCGCCGGCGTCGCGCTCCCCTCGAAGTCCTCGAGCCAGAGCTGGGCGGGCGCTTCGGGGACGCCCGCGGCGAGGACCGAGACGTCGGAGGCCGCCGCCAGGGCGGACGTCGCCTGGCGAGAGCTCTCACCCGGCGCCGGCGCCTCGGGACCGCTCGGCTCGGACGCAGTCGGCTCCGCCGCCGGTGCCGTGACGGTCGGAGACGCTTGCTCGGCATCCTCGAGGACCGGCCGCGGTGTCGGCTCGGGAGTTGGAGGGGGCGTCGCGGGCGACGGGTCCGGTGACGACGATGCAGAAGGCTCGGGTGCGTCCGTAGGCGGGACGGTCGCGGACGCCGCTCCGGGGGCAGCGCCGCTCAGTGCCAGGACGACGACTGTTGTTGTGGCGGCCGCAGTCATCCCGATACGGCGGATCGCATCGCGACGAGCGCCGCTGGTCAAGCGAAAGAACAACTGCGGCCCCCCCGGAACGCACGATCAGCACGACTACGGCGCTCGACTCTGGGAGAGCGCGTGATCGGGACATCAAGAACTCGACACCGGAATTGCACCTTTTCTGCGCAACGCCGTTCATGCTGGCGCTCATATCACCACAGGATCGTCACCGAGGCACCCCGAGAGGGGCTGAAGTGAGTCGCGGACGGTATTCTGTCCGGAATTCGGTGGAGATGCCGGAATCATGGTGATGAATGCCGGTGGAGACCGGATTCGAGCGGGTCGCCGCGACTCCGCGCCATCCCCGCGCGGCCTGCGTCCACCGCGCACGGCCCGATCCGCACGAGCGCGGGACTGACCGTGACGCTGGTCCTCGACCCCCGCCGAGAGCGCCCTGTCGGCCCTGTCGATTGCGTCGTCCTTCGCCCTGCTGGCGGCGAAGACCCCCCTCGGGCTGCTGTGCCGTACGTCGACCGAACGTCGCTGTGGACGCCCTGTCGACGGACGTAGCCTGCAGGGGAGCCGGGAATGCACGCCGTAGCTCGACACCACCACGACGCCTCTCCTGTCGAGATGCGAGTGTCGAGATGCGCGCGACAGATTGCCCCGACCTGAGCGTTGTGCTCGGCTCCGCCGACGCTGTGCCCGACGGGTCAGTCACGCTGGCGTCGGTTGCCGGCAGCACGACGCGCGGCGCCCCAGGCGGTCACCGAGTGCGCCTGGCCGTCGGCGGAGAGAGGATGCATCGTGAAGGAATGGCTTCCACCTCTGGCTGCCGTGGTCGGAGGCACCGTCGGCTGTATTGGCGGATTCCTTGTCGCGGCGGCCTTCAGTCTCGATGATCTTGCCTTCTTCGCGGCCATGGCTGGGCCGGCTCTGCTCCTCGGGTTTGCCGCGGCCAGCATGGTGAAGCGTCGCCTCACGCCCTAGGCGCGCCAGGACGGGTCGGGTAGGCAGAGTATCCAGGCCGATTTGTTGAGACATCTTGCATCTCGACAATGCGAGGTGCAAGACAACTCGAGAATCAGGTTGCGTTGTTTCCGTTGCCGCCTCCGATGTGTGCCCGATGGACGACCGCCGTCATCGGGAGAGAGCGGCGCTACGGACGAAACGGCGCTGCCAGGGCGTCTCAACCGCTTGTGGTCGGTAGTTGGCGCGCACCCACCGGACTGCGTCCCGCTCCGGCACCCCCGCGTAGCGGGCGAGGAGAGCGATCGCCGTGCCAGTCCGGCCGGTGCCGCCATCGCAGCCGATCTCGACCTTCGACGAGGCCGAGCGCTCGTAGGCGTCCGCGATCGCGGCAAGCGCATCCGAGGGCGAGCGCGGCAGGCGGAAGTCGGGCCAGCAGACCCAGCGCGACTCCCAACCCTCCTCGTGGTGCGGCGTAGCGGTGAGATAGAGCCCGAAGTCGGGCAGCTCCGGCCCCGCCGGCGGCCCGGCAGCCAAAGCCCGCCCGCGGACGCGGCGTCCGTCCGGCAGCTCGACAACACCCGTCGTGATCGTGCTCCAGCCGCTCATGGACACACTCTGTCGTTTGCCTGGCGGGCCCGAGTGCCCGTACCGGTCATTCGACATCCCTGTCGGTCGACGCGCACAGCACCGAGACTGCGACCGCTGGCCGTACAGGCGGCCCTGCTGTGCCCGCCGGCTCAGTTCTCGACCCGATCCGTCAGAGGACGACGCTTGATCGCAGCCACGCTGTCGCGCGCCGGAGGTGTCCCGACGTGGATGCGGACGAGATTCTGCAGGACGTGGTACGAGCCCCTACCGCCGGCGCGAACTCCCCCCACGCCCCCGCCAGCCGCCGTTCACCGGCGACGATCCGCCGACTCCTCCCAGGTGCAGCGCGAGGAAGAACAGACCGGCGAACATCAGCGTCTGGGGGGTCAGAGCGTCCCCGACGTTCGCCTCGACGAGGTCGAGGAGCAGGGCGAGGGCGAAGATCGCGGCAGCGACGAGCGCGAGCATGGGCACTCCAGGGGAAGGGGTCCGGCGAGCCTGCCGGAAGGGGTGATGCTTCCGGTGATTCGGAAGCACCCGGATCATGGCCCACGGTCACGACGACCGCTAGTTGGAGAAGGGCCTCGAGGGACTCAGCCGGTCGCTGTCGGCGGTGTCCACCTGCCGAACCACTGCTCGGCGTCGTATGCCTCGAACCGCTCGACCTCGACGAACCCCAGCCTCGCTGCCAGGCGCATCGACGGCGCGTTCGCGCTCTGGGTGACGAGCACGACGGCTTCACCGGGAAGTGCGCCGGCCAACCAGCTGAGTGCGGCGTCGCACGCTTCGGTGGCGTATCCCCGTCCCCATGCCTCCGGGAGAAGGAGGTACCCGAGGTCCACGTTGCCCGCCGCCTGGCGAACCTCGTAGTCGACGTCGCGGCGTTCGAGCTGAACGATGCCGACCATTGCTCCGTCGACGTCGATCACGAAATGACCGGGACGCCCCTGCGGAGCCGCTGGGAGCGCGCGTTCGACCGCCTCACGCGATCGTGCTCCGCCCGCGTAGGTCCCGACGTCGGGTGATGTGTACAGCTCGACGAAGGCCGCGCGATCGCGCGCCTCCGGCGGCCGGAGCAGGAGTCGATCGGTGGCGATCGGTCCGGGTGGCCACGTGACGCGCCCAAGCTCTGCCATGCCCCGACAGTACGTACACGGCCGTGACGGTGCGCTCGACGCCCTGCACGGTGCCCACTCCTCCTGTGGCTGCCCACCGGTACGTGGATCGGTTGCTGGGGGAACCGAGCGCTCGAGCGACGGGCAAGTACACCTTCCGCTGAATACAGCGTGTCATGTACGGTCGCGCTCATGGAGACGGCCACGCTCACGCACACCTCTGCACTCGCCCGACTGGGTCACGCCCTGTCCGACGAGACGCGCACCCGGATCTTGCTGACTCTTCGGGAGGCTCCGGCGTACCCGTCGGACCTGGCGGACGCGCTGGGCGTCTCACGGCAGGTGATGTCGAACCAGCTTGCCTGCCTGCGCGGCTGTGGCCTGGTCGAGTCGATCCCGGACGGCCGGCGGACGTGGTACCGGCTGGCGGACCCGCACCTGGCGTCCGGGCTCGGTGACCTGCTGCAGCTGGTGCTCGCAGTCGACCCGACGTGCTGCGGCCCGGACTGCAGCTGCGCATGAGCAGCATCTCGATCGGTCCCCGTCCCTTGGCACCGGACCGTCGCGCCCTGCTCGAGCGGCGGATCCGCTGGGTCGTGGCCGCGACCATCGCTTACAACGTCATCGAGGCTGTCATCGCCCTGGTGGCGGGCCGGCTCGCCTCCTCGTCGGCGCTGATCGGGTTCGGGCTGGACTCGATCGTGGAGGTGCTGTCCGCGGCTGCGATCGCGTGGCAGTTCTCCGCCCCGAACCCGCACACCCGGGAGCGCGCCGCGATGCGGACCATCGCGCTGTCCTTCTTCGGCCTGGCGGCGTTCGTCACCGTCGACGCGACCCGCACGCTGCTGAACGCGACCGAGCCGGAGCACTCCACCGTCGGGATCATCCTGGCCGCAGTCAGCCTCGCCGTGATGCCGGTCCTCTCCTGGTTCGAGCGCCGGACCGGGCGTGAGCTCGGGTCCGCCTCCGCGGTCGCCGACTCCCAGCAGACCCTCATCTGCACCTACCTGTCCGCAGTCCTGCTCGTCGGCCTCGTGCTGAACAGCACGCTGGGCTGGTGGTGGGCCGACCCCATCGCCGCTGTGGTGATCGCCGCGTTCGCGATCCGCGAGGGGATCGAGGCCTGGAAGGGCGAGGCGTGCTGCACACCGGTCTCCCAGCTCGTCGGCGGCGACAAGGCGCACTGCGACGACCAGCACTGCGACGACGGCTGCTGCGACGACTGACCGCGCACCTGGACACCAGGTGCGTCGCGCGGCCTTGGTCGGCTCGCGAGAGGTCGGCCAGGCCGAACGGGTGGGTCTCACTAGTCCAGCTCGACCCAGGCGTCATCCTCGAGGACGGCGACCTCGAGCGGCAGGGTGACGTCCTCGAGTGCGAGACAGATCGCGGCCCAGCCCGAGGGTGCGACGAGCCGGACGCGCCACGTCCCGCCGGGAACCCGAGCTCGCAGGCCTCGGATCCCAGGAGCGCACGCGAGGGCGTAGTGCAGCCGCGGCCCTCGGCCGTACGCAGCGTCTACCGATCCGCGCATGCGCGTGTGGTCATGCCGGTTGACCACCTGGGGGACGAAAGTCTCTCCGGTGACCGGGTGTGCGATGACGACGACCAGCCAGCCCGTGGCCCTGTCGGCGACCAGCGAGAGGGCACACCCCGCGGTTCGGTCGCCGGCGACGAGGTCCGCCGTGCTCGGGTCGGCTGCTGTGGCGCGGGCAGCCGGGAAGTCGATGGCGTCCCAGTCTGGAGCGGCGCTGTCCATGCCGAAGTGTGGTCGCTCGCCTCGGCTCACGTCGATGCTGGATGCCCTCGTCGAGCGCCTGCGAATCGCTACGGCCGCAGGCTCCCGTCAGCGCGATCGATGCGTGACTCGACCAGTCCTCCTTCCCACGCCAGGCACGCACCACGGTCGTCGCTGCAGCGAGGTCGAGCATCGACGACGTCGTGTGGCGGACGAGACGCCCGCGGTCGTCGGCGGCTCTACGGTGAGTTCGTGACTGGCAGCGGCGACCTCATGGCCGGGCCGCGTGGGCGGCGCCTGTGCCTCGAGGTCGCGGCGGCCCTCGCGCGTGTGACCGCCGGGCCGGCGGCTCAGGAGTACCTTCACGCGGCGTTCCTCTCGGCTCACCACCTCGATCCAGGCTCCGGCACCTCGCGGGTGATCCTGCGCGCCGGATCCGGTGGACCGGAGGGAGCAGAGCGGACGCCCACACCTGCGGACGTGGCCCGGTTCCTGGATGCCGTGCCACTGGGCGAGCTCAGCACCGACATCCTGCTCGTCGGATTGACCGCGGCGGTCGACAGTGCGCGCTATTGGCAGGAGCCGGACGGCGAGGACGTGCTCGCCGCCACCCCGCACGTGCACGGCGCGCTGTCCCGGGTCGCTGCCCGCATCGCCTCGTTCGGCCCGCCCGCGTGGTGGTCGGCACCGATCGACCGCACGGCGCAGGCGTGTGTCGTCTTCGATGACCCTGCGTCGCCGACCAACCCCTCTGATCAGGTTGCCGACCGGGTCCTGTCTCGCTGGCGGGACGCCACTCGTGAGGAGGAGGCCAGGGCGCAGCGCGAACGGCCCGCTGACCCACGAGCTGCCTTCGGCGGAACGTGGTGGTCCACCCCGCCGCGCGATCTGACGCGAACCACGCGAAGTGTCGACCCGTACGGGCCTGTCGGGCTCCGGCTGGTCGAGGACGCCTACGGCTGGGACCAGGCCTTGGTGCGATGGGTCGCCACTCCGGCAGAGGCCACCGTCTACGAGGTGGACGGGCCCGAGGCGTGGGCGCTGCTCTGCCGGCGCTTTCCTCTCGAGGGCACCGCATCCCGGCGCCACGACTGGTTCCGCACCACCGGCGTCACCGACCGCTGGGTGGTCCCTGACTGGGCGCGCGCGGCGGCCCACGTCGACGCAGTCCACGTGACGACCGCCGGCTACCTCAGCACGGCCGGTCGAGCAGTCGCAGTCGAGCCAGGCACCAGCTCGGTCCTGGCCGGCTGGAACCCGGATGAGACGTTCTGGTTCACCACTCCGCCGCCAGCACCCGAGGTCGACCAGCGATGGCACCGCGTCGATGACGACAGCTGGCAGGTGAACCGGCGCTGACGAGCGGAGAAATGCACGGCATGCCGGTGTCCCCGCGAACGCTTCTTTTCACTGGCCCCGACGGCCGGTCGAGACGGCAGCAAGTCAGCGGAATGGCGCTCAGTGGCGCTCGATCTGTCATGCATCTCGACATGACTCTGTCTATTCGCCCGGTCGCTGCTGCGCCGGCCGGAATGAGTCCGCGAGCGTCACACGGTGCTGGGCGTTAGCGTTTCCACGCGCGCCCGCCCGGGTGCATTCGCCGTCCGGAGGTTCGTCTTGAAGGTCAGGAAGAGGTCGGCCGTCGCGGCCGCCGCCATCTCGCTGCTCATGGTCATGATCGCCACACCCGCGCAGGCCGCAGACTTCACCATCCACTCCACGACGTGGAAGTCCAGCGTCTACTACAACGACTCGGCCAACACGCTGCGCCTGTGCGACGTCGTCGACCGTGACGGCGACGGCGCCCACATCAGCACCTCGCTCGGGCACTCGACGTGGGTCTACAACGGTTGCACGTGGCTCCAGAACATCCCCGACGGGGTTCGGCTGGAGGTCGACGTGTGCGACTGGATCTACATGACCTCCAACCGGAACGCCTGGTACTGCCAGAGGATCACGGTGACCGCCTGACGGACGCCCCGCCTCCACGGCGCCGATGGTCTGGCTCTCAGGCGTACATCGACTCGATGAACGCGGTGTGGTCCTCGAGGACGTAGAGCACGGAACCGCGGCACGCCGATCCGTCGAGCGTGATGTCCCGCTGGCCGGTGGCGGTGACCAGGACGGCGGTGCCGAGGCAGTCGTCCATGCGCACCACCTCGCGGTGCCCGGGTTGGACCGTGAGCTCGTGGAGCTCGTCGACGAACTCCACGGTGACGGCGACGTCGCTGTCGTTGATGACGGCGAAGCCGTCGGTGCTGCGATCTGAGCACGACGACGCGCTCACTGCCGAGACGGCTGCCAGGACGCTGAGCACGAGAGCACCCGGCCGTCGGCGGATCGCGGTCATCCGTGCTCGGCGACGTAGATGCGTGCGCGGCGCAGGGACTCGTCGAGGGTCGCGCGCATGGCCGTGAGCTCGCCGCGGTGGGCGGCGATGTAGGGGGCCTGCACGTCGGCCTGCAGCCGGGCGAGCCGTTCGATGTAGTCGACGTCGGCCTTGCACTGGGCGTCGATCACCGCGGTAGCGACACCGGGCGGTTGCTGTCCGGTGCCGTCGGAGACACCCCACGGGCTGCCCGACTCGTCCCTCTGCAGCCCGTGGGCGACCAGGCACTCCTCCCAGTCCTGGAAGACCGCTCGGCCAGCCTCGCTCTCGAACACCTGCTCCTCGAAGCGGGGGGTGGCCCCGCTGATGCTGAGCTGGGTCGTGGGCCAGAACTGCTTGACGTCGGGCGTCGCGTTGCAGCCCTCGAGGATCGCCATCTGCTCGTCGGTCGTCGTGCCCTGGTCGCCGCCTGCGGCCTGCCACGCGGCCATCGCCGGCGTCGTCGGCACGTCGTACCCGAACACCTCGACCTGTGGCATCCACCAGATGCCGTACCGCCGGTCGTAGGGGATGTCCCCGCCGCTGGACTGCTCGGGGATGTCGTACCCCCGCTCTGCGGCGCAGGCGCGCATCGCCAGCGCGCTCGCACGGCTGACCTCGGACTGCTCGGACTCGCTGAGGCGGTAGCGGTCCCACGGCAACGTGATGGTTCCGTTGGTCGTGTCGACGACGACCTCGAAATCCTCCGGCTGCGTCGCCGGGGGCACGTCGGCATTCCGGCGCACCTCCTCCATGAGGGCTGGTGCCGCCAACCCCAGGCCCACGACGCCGCACAGCACCAGGGCCGAGGTCCGCAACGCCCGACGCCGCTGTGCACTCCGGCTGGCGTGCAGGACCTGCTCGGGCTGCGCGTCGGAGTGGAGGTCGTCGATGTGGATCGCGGAGCGCAGCCGGGCGGCGTACTGCTCCTCCGTCGTGAGCGTCATGAGTCCTCCGACCGCGTCTCGTCGAGCGTGCGCCGCAGCTGAGCCAGTCCCCGCGCTGCCGATGACTTCACGGTCCCCACCGGCATCTCCAGCTCGGCGGCGACCTCCGCCTCCGACAGCTCCAGGAGGTGCCGCAGCACGACCACGCGACGCTGCTTGATCGGCAGCAGGAGCAACGCCCGCACCACTGCGTCACGGTCGTCGACGGACTTCGTCGACGACCGGGTCGTCGCGTCCGGTTGCTCGAGCCCGGTGAGCACCTCTCGTCGGGTGCGTCGCCAGGTGTCGATGCGTTGGTTGGCCAGGATCCGCCGTGCCCAGACGAGAGGGTCGCCGCGTCGGGCGCTGCGCCAGGTCCGCCAGGTCTTCTCGAAGGTCTGCTGGGTCAGGTCCTCGGCGCGGTGCCGGTCCCCGCAGAGCAGGTACGCCATCCGGAACAGCGGATCACGAGCTGCGGCGACGAACGCGACGAACTCGTCTTCGTAGGTGGCACCGGTGGCCACCACGACCCAGTCCGCACCATCGTCGTGCTGACGCGCGGGGTCGCCCTCGGCGAGCACCGCTGAGGCGTCCCCGGTCATCGTCACACCCTCAACACGCAGCATCTCGGCGAAAGGTTCCACCCCGGGCGAGTGGTCCTCCGTGTGCTGACGAACGTCACCGGAACCGGCGCGGGCACTGGACTAGGCCGCCCGGGCGCGACGGCGGCTCGCCACCAGCGACATGACCGTCGCCAGGACGGTCGATCCGGCGGCCACCCCGAACGCGACGAGCACCGCCCCGACGCCCCACAGCCCCGTCTCGTCGCTGCTCGCCGTGACCGAGAAGGCGGTCGTGAACGCCACGGTCGCGGTGAGCACCGTCCACCACGGCCCGAGCACCAGGGACCCGAGCACGACGACCGCCGCGAGGCTGAGCACGCACCCCAGCACCTGCCACGCCTCGTAGGGCCCGCTCGCGACGCCCGTCGCCGGGTCGACCTGGTACGTGGTGTCCCACCCGAACCACGCGAACCAGCACGCGGCGCTCAGCACCGCGACCAGCGCGGTGCGCCACGCGGCCGACGCCCTCCCGCGCGGCGCAGCGCCACCCGGCAGGCTCTGCTCCGGTCCGCCTGTCGACGATGTCACGACCCGACTCCGATCCGTCCCGCGGTCGGGGCCATCTCCCGCTGCCGCTCCTGAGCGGGGGCCGTACGCGCACCACCCGAAGACGGGACGGTACGGGAGCGCAGGCCCTCGGCCGTCACAGCTGGACGCGCAGGGCCGCCCGTCCGGAAGGACGAGCGGCCCTGCGGTGCGTCAGAGTGCCGTGCAGGCGACGGCCGGGTTGCCGTTGCTGCCCGACCACGAGCCGTTGAACCCGAAGGTCGTGCTGGCGTTCGCCGCAAGGCTGCCGTTGTAGGACAGGTTGCTCGCCGTGGTCGCGGACCCGCTGGAGGTGGCGCTGGCGTTCCAGATGTTGGTGATTCGCTGACCGTTGGGCCACGTCAGCGACACCTGCCAGCCCTTGATCGGGGCCGTGCCGGCGGTGACCCTCACCTCGCCGCTGAAGCCGCTGCCCCACTCACCGTGCTTCGCGTAGCTCGCGGTGCATCCACCCGTCCCGGCGGGCGTCGGCGTCGGCGTGACCGTCGGCGTCGGGGTCGCCGTGGGGGTCACGGTCGGCGTCGGGGTGGGCGTCGCAGTCGGAGTGGGCGTCGGGGTCGGGGTGGGCGTGGTCCCGCCGCCGAGCTGGATGTCGCTGCACTGGTAGTACGGCTGGTCGAGGTGGCTGGCCTGCCAGATGGTGAAGAGGACGTGGTGGCCCGTGCGGTCACGCGGGATGCTCACGTCGGTGACGTACGGGCTGGACGGGGCGTACCGGCCGGTCGTCTTGATGAGCTCCAGGTCGGACCAGTCGAGCTGCTCGGTCGTGGGGTCGTAGCCCTGCTTCGTGACGTAGATCTTCAGGTAGTCCGCGCCGTGGTTCGACGGGTCGGTCAGCGTCAGCGGGAAGTCGTACGGCTTGGGGGTGGTCTTCCAGGGGCCGGGCACGTCGGCGGCGGCGTAGATGGGGTTGTCGGCCGAGCAGAGCTTGCCGTTCGGGACCGACTGCTCGTGGCGGCCCGCGGCGCCCTCCTTGAAGATGCCGTTCCAGTTCCACATGGCGTTGGGGTTCGCCTGCCAGGCGGCCCAGCACGCGGGGTCCTGTGTCGCCATCGCCGGGTTGGTGTGGCCGGAGCTCCACCGTTCCCAGCAGCCGTAGATGCGGGTGGGCGGGTCGGTCACGGCGCCGTGGGCGGACGCCGGTGTGGCCAGGATGGCGACGCCCACGAGCGTCGCGGCTCCGACCGCGAGCGTGGACAGCGCGGCGGTCACGCGGCGGAGCGGTGAGATGCGGGTCATGAGTCCCTCTCCAGGGCTAGGGCTGCCGGGATGTACAGGCACCCTCCGGTGCGGTGTCCGGCATGACAATGACCCGAATCGTTTCCAGACCGCAGACCGACCTACCCAGGCGCGCAACGAGGCGCAGATGCCGCCGGCCGGCCCGTCAGACAGGGCCGGCCGGCGCACGTCACCTGCTGCGCCTGGTGACGAGGGTGATGCCCGTCGTCACGGGTAGCTGAGCATGTAGGCGTTGTTCGTGCCGCTGTTCACCCCCGGGCCGGTGCCGTTGATGACGTGGGACATGTTGCCGACGCCTCCGAGGGACACGATGGCCATGTTCTGGAAGCGCACGTTCGGGTTCACGGGCGCCTCGAAGGTGCTGAACACGTTGACCGACGGGTCCGCCTGGAAGAACACGTAGCTGCCGAGGCCCTGGGCGAGGAACGAGGTCACGTTGTTCGCGACCTTGATCGACGGGTAGCCCTGGGTCGAGCCGTTCATCCACGCGGCCTGGTTCGGCGGGTCGTAGGGCTTCTCGTTCTGGAAGAAGATGATCCGTCCGCCCTGGCCGTTCCAGATGACCTCGTTCTTCTGGTAGTGCTCGACGAACAGGCCGGTCGCAAGGACGTTGTTCCCGTTGACCACGAGCCCGGTGTCGGCCGTGTTGATCGTCCAGCCGATGGTGCCCGCGTTGCCGTGGTCGCCCCGCCACATCCAGGTGTGGTCGACGATCGTGTTGCTGCTGTTGACGACGAGGGAGTTGGTCGCCTTCCCGGCCACGCGGCCGCCGATGCGGAAGAACACGTCCTGCACGGTGACGGGGTTGGCGGCACGGTTGGTGCCGATGCCCGCGGTGGTGCCGACCGTCATCAGGGAGCTGCTGTTGGTGGTGCCGGCGTCGATGAACATGCCCTTGACGCGGACACCGTCGACGTCGCCGATCGAGATGGCCGTGACACCGCCCTGCGGGACGAGCGTGGCGTAGCCCATGCCGAGCAGGACCGTGTCGGGCCGGTTCACGACGATCGGGGCGGCGAGGTTGTAGACGCCGGGCGAGAACACGACGTGGCAGCCACCCGCGATGCGCTCGTTGATCGTCGCGACGCTGTCCGACGGACGTGCCACGAAGACCTGGGCGAAGCTGACGGACGTCCCGGCGGTCGGTGCGCCGACGGCCCAGCTGGGACCGCTGGCGTTCGTGCGCAGGCTCGGCAGGAACAGGCGGTACTCGTTGTTGGCGAAGTAGATGTACGGGACGTCACGCGCGGCCGGCGTCGTGCCGACGTTCGTGTGGTGCACGCCGCTCGGTGCGGTGGAGAAGTTCGTCGCCGGAGCGCCGTTCACCCCGGAGAAGACCATGTTCCAGTTGGAGCCGCTCCAGCTGCCGAAGGTGCTGTTCTGGCTGTACCACTGCTGCTGCGACGCCGACTCGACGGAGCCCGTGACGCGGGTGTCGGAGATGTAGCCACCCGAGGACCAGCCGTACGACGCCGGGAACAGGTCGAGGCCACCGTTGACGTTCATCCGGCGGAAGGGTGCGGCCTGGGACACGCCCCAGCGGTTGCGCCCACCGTTCGTGTTGATCGTCAGGTTCTCGGCGCTGCGCCAGAAGTTCTGCGTCGCGTTGCCGGCGTCGCTCGCGTTGAACGCGTCGACCGTGACGGCGCCGTTGATGGTCACGCCGTCGGGGTTCTGCGCGAGGCCCTGGATCGAGGTGTTGAAGCCGATGTTCGCGTACACGTCGTACGACCCGGGCTTGAACAGGAGCGCGTCACGCCGGTCGTGGAACTGGTGGGCCTGCGTGCTCTTCTGTGCCTCGAACACCTCGTTCAGCGACGTCTGGATCGTGGCGTCCGGCGTGCTGTCCTCGAAGATGCGGACGTTCGGGCCGAAGTTGGGGACGGTCGGCTGGGAGGCGCAGGTGGTGGGAGGCGCCGTGCCTCCGACGTTGACCTGGAAGTCCCAGAGCGAGTAGCCGTAGCCCGTACCGCGGACGGTGCCGGTCATGCGCACGTAGCGTCCGCTGCCGGTGACGGTCAGGGTGTCGACGCCGCCGTCACCGGTCGTCGTCGTGAAGAGGTTCGTCCACGGGCCTGTGGGCGAGTCGCTCGACTGGACCTGGTACGAGCGGCCGTACGCCGCCTCCCAGCTGAGCACCACGCGGCAGATGCTCTGTGTGCTGCCGAGGTCGACCTGGACCCACTGAGGGTCGGAGGGAGCACTGGCCCACCGGGTGGTGGTGCTGGCGTCGAAGGCGCTCGCGGCGGGGGTGCCGCCGTTCTCCGTCGACGAGGCGGACGAGGGCTTGTTCAACGCAGCGTTCACGGCCGTGTTGCAGGTCGGGGGCGGCGGGTCGCCGGCGCCGAAGACCTGGAACTCCCACAGCGAGTAGCCGTATCCCGTCGCGCGCTGCGTGCCGTTCATGCGGACGTACCGGCCGGAGCCGGCGACCGCGAGCGTGTCGACGCCGCCGTCACCCGTCGTCGTCGAGTAGACGTTCGTCCACGGTCCGGTCGCCGAGGTGGAGATCTGGATCTGGTAGGCGCGGGCGTACGCCCCTTCCCAGTTGAGGACCACCTGGTCGATGGCGACCGTCGCGCCCAGGTCGACCTGGATCCACTGCGGGTCGGAGAAGGCGCTCGACCAGCGGGTGCCGGCGTTGCCGTCGACCGCGTTCGCCGCGGCGGTTCCTGCGTTCTCCACCGAGGAGGCCGTCACGGGCTTGCCCTGCGAGATCAGTGGGCCCGCGGCGTGCGCGGTGGGGACGAGCGGCGTGACGGTCGCGTACGACAGGAGCATCGCCATCACGGTCAACGCGATGACGAGCAGACGTCGAGTCAGGGGTGTGGGCGCCATGAGACTGGCGGTCCCAGCAGATCGGGTCATGGTGATGCTCCTTGGGAGCTCGCAGAAGGTGGGCGGATGCACCGCCGCACTGCTGCGGCGGGGAGGCGCTGTGCGGGCAGGGGTCGACCTGCGCGCACGGGACGGTCACGACCTTGTGAGTCCGGTGCACTTCGTCAGGACGAGGTCCGCAGCCTCGTCCCGGATGGCTTACTGACTGGACAGTAAGTGGATATGTCCGATTGCGCCAGAGGCCTGGCGCGCCACGTCCCGACCAGCTGAGCGCCGGAGGACCCGGCCCGGTCAGTGGCCGGACCGGGTCTCCAGGGTCACGAGGGGTCAGAAACCGCCGGCCGCGTTGCACTTCGCGGACTGGTTGATGCAGGTCCGCACCCGCTGTGCCAGGGCGGCAGGCTCCCAGGCGTTGAAGAAGTCACCGTGCATCGAGAAGGTCGACCCCGAGGCGAGAGTGACGTTCGTCGTGTCCATGCCGTGCGGCCAGGACATGACGAACGACAGGTGCGGGAGTGGGACCGGGTGGGTCGTCGGGCAGGCTCCCGAGACCGGGTCCGCGACGTGGGCCTTGTGGTCCGGGCTGTCCAGGTGCTTGCCGTCCCAGCACTGAGGGAACACCAGGTGGTAGGTGAGCTGGGCGGTGGGCGCGCAGATCGGCATGACGCCGTCCGCGGTCCGGCCGGTCGCTCCGCCGATGCCTGCGCACCAGAAGCGGTTCCCCTGCTTGTCGGGGGTGTCGGTCTGCTGCTTGGCGTTGCCGACGATCATCCGGAAGCCCTCCGGGTAGGGCTGAACCTTGCTCGGGTCCTGGACGCTCGACCCGTAGTAGACGATGACCCCGCCGACGGGGTCGACGGCCTTGCCGTTCGAGTAGAGCGTCGGGACCCAGTAGGCCGACTTGTCCTCGACCGGGTTGCAGTTCGTGCCGCCGGCCTTGAGGGAGGCGAGCGTCGAGGCCGCGTTGGTGGTCGTGGCCCCGATGAACGTGTGGTTGTGCGAGGCGCCGGGCTGGTTCGGGACGACGATCGGGTCGTCGTCGAGGTGGTGGCTCACCTGGCACAGGGCGTGAAACTCCGGAACCCGCACCGGGTTGTTGGTGATCGGCCTGGGCGTGAGGGCGAAGAACGCCGCGGTGTCAGCGGCCTGCTGGGCGGCGTCGACGGGGACCCAGCCCGCCGTCGGCATCGGGGGCATCGTGTGCGACTCGTCCGCAGTGATCGTGAACCAGTTGAGGTTCACGACGTCGCCGGCCGCAGGGCTGCGCACGACGAGGTAGACGGTGTGCGCGCCGGTGGCCATCGTCATCGAGCTCGCGGTCCTCGTCGTCCACGTCTGCCATGAGCCTGTGGACGAGACGGCGAACGTTCCCAGCAGAGGCCCGGTGAGCGAGTCCGCACGCAGCTCCACGGTGCCACCGGCGGTGCTCGCGGAGGCCAGGCGCAGGCTGGCCTTGTGGGAACCCGTCAGCCCGAGGTTGACGTCGTCGTACCGGAGCCAGTCGCCGTTCGCGAGCCAGCCGACGTTCCTGCCGCCGCCCGTGTCGCCTGTGTTCTCGGTCTGGGCGCCCGACTGGGCGCTGTACGACTCCGCCTGCACCGTGACGGTCTCTGCCGCGGATGCTGCGTTGAGCGGTCCGACGGTCACGGCGAGGGCGCCGGCGACGGCGAGGGTCAGGACGGCCACCGCATGGCGTGCCCGCAACGTCGGGCCGCCCCCTGCTGCGGGCGGCGACGCTGCCGTCCGCTTGTGTCTGCTGTTCACGATTCCTCCGAGCTCGGATGAAATGGACACAGCGACCGTACTCGCCAGGGAGCGCTCTCTCAATGGTCGAGCGGTATGCGAAGCGCAATCGGGCGGGCCCTCACCCGCTTAGGGACCGCATCCCCCCCCATACGAGAGAGCGCTCCCTGCGATGCGCATGACGACGATGCTCCGCTCCCAGCGATCGGACCGGCCTCGCGAGACTCGTGGCAGGACGACCCGCCCTGACCGTGGCGGCGAGACCTCATCGCGGAGCCGACTCGAGCCGCTTCTTCAGGGCGGCCAGGTTGCCCGGCATCTCCTTGCGGGCTGCGGGCCGGACCGCCAGCGGGACCAGCAGGGTGCCGATGCCGTGACCGGTGAAGTCCACCGAGATCGTGAGACGAGAGCGTTCGGGGCCGAGGGCTTCGACGGTGACGTCGACGACGGCCCTGATCGGCCCGTCGTCTCCCCGCGTCCCCCACCTCGCCGGCGGGTCGACGTGGGTGACGACGGAGTGACTGGTGCGATCGGTGAACCCGATCCTGCGCGTGGTTGTGCACACCGCGCCCGGCACGGGGACCCCGGGCCGGTCCATGTGCCCGCTTCGCACGCCGTCCTGCCACTCGTGGAACGTCGTGGGGTCGGTGGCGTAGGTGAAGACCTCCTGCGCGGACCGCGCGACCTCGGTGGTGACGGTGACCGCACCCATCTCAGCCGACCTCGGCGATCAGGTCGGCATAGCGAGCCAGGTACAGCGGCCACCCGTCGGCATCGGCCACACCGTCGCGCAGCTCTTGCCAGGAGCCGCCGTGGCGGTCCAGGTGACGGTGCTCGAGCTCGAGGCGGGTGCGGTGCGGGGTCTCGGCGACGAAGCGCACCTCGACCTCGCTGGTGACGCCGGGGTCGGTCTCCAGCTGCCACTGCGGGCTGATGTCCCAGCTGAAGACCACCCGCTCCGGCGGGTCGAAGGCGAGGATGCGCGCCCAGCGACACTCGCTGCCGTCGACGCCGCGGTCGTAGATGTGCCCACCGACGCGCGGCTCGAACACGGTCTCTGCGATCGGCACGCCGAGCATGTTGTGCTCCCGCGGCTTGAAGTCCCCGAAACGCTCGGTGAACATCGCGAACGCTCGCTCGATCGGAGCGTCGACGACGATCCCGGTCATCACGGCGTCTGGTGCGTGCTGGCTCATGGTGTCTCCTCCGACGGTCGCTCCGCGACCTCCTGGAAGCTGCTCAGCGCGCGGTTCCAGAAGGTCTCCAGCTGATCGCGCAAGGCGGTCATGCCCACCGGATCCAGTCGGTAGACCCGGCGAGCCCCCGAGGCTTCATCCACCACCACTCCGGAGTCCTTGAGCACCTTCAGGTGCTGGGACACCGCCGGGCGGCTGATGGGCAGCTCTGCGGCCAGCTCCCCGACCGATCGCGGACGCTCGGCCAGGGACGCCACGATCGCCCTCCGGCGGGGGTCGCCCAGCACGTCCCAGCCGTTCGCGGGTTGGTAAGTTTCCACGAACGGTAAGTTATGACTTACGGAAGGGTCCGTCAACACACGCCAGTCGGTGCTGGCCCGTCAGCTCTCGTCCGGGAACTTCCCTCGGACGGTCCCGTCCATCGCGTCCGCGAGGGCGTAGATCACCGGCCACGCGCCCTCGGAGCTGTTGCCGAGCACGGTCACGGTCGTGCGTGTCTCCGGGAGGTGCGTGGACCGGAACGACGCGCCGGCGTCGTACCCCTCGAGGATCAGCGACGAGCTCCGGCGGCCGAGCCAGAAACCCATCCCGTACCGCTTGTGCTCGGACGGCACGTCGACGCGGGGCCGGATCATCTCGGCGACCGTGTCGGGCGACACGATCCGGCCGTCCAGCAGGGCGTTCCAGAACCGGTGCAGGTCGTCGGCGGTGAGGTACATGCCGCCGTCTCCGTTGCCCCGGACCGGGAGGTGCAGGACGTTGGTGCGGTTGCCCTCCTCGGCCAGGTAGCCGAGCGCGGCGTCCCCAGGCAGGTCGTCGGACCGGAGGAACGCCGAGCCGGTGAGTCCGGCCCGGTCGCAGACCTCGGTCTGGACGAGGTCATGGAACGTGTGGCCGCTGACGCGCTCGGCGACGAGCGCGAGCACCATGTACCCGCCGTTGCAGTACGAGAAGCGCTCGCCGGGCGGGAACTTCTGCGGGAAGCCGTCGAGGGCGGGCAGGAACGCCTCGGTCTCGGCGAGCTCGTGCAGCGGTACGGAGAAGATATGGTCGTCGATCTCCCCGTCGCCCTCCTCGTCGATGTAGTCACCGATGCCGGAGGTGTGGGTGAGCAGATGCTCGATGGTGACCCGGTCGTCGACGAGGGGCAGGTCCTCGCCCAGGATCGGACGCACGAGGTCTCCGAGGCCGATCGTGCCCGCCTCGACGAGCCGCATGATCACCAGGGCGGTGAAGCCCTTGTTGCCGCTCGCGCACGCGATGCGGGTGCTCGCGGTGTGGGGGACCCCGAGGGCGCGGTTCGCGTACCCCTCGCAGCGCTCGAGCGTGCGCGTGTCACCGACGTCGATGGTGAGCACGCCGGTGAACGACTCCGCCTCGATGGCGGCGTCGAGCGCCTCGGGGGTGATGGGAACGGTCATGGTGAGACTCCGTCGGTGGGGAGTCGCAGGTTCAGGTCGGGCGATGGCAGGCGCGACTCCGAGGGCTCCTGTCCGCTCAGCAGCCCGTCCTGGGGCTGGCAGCGACACCGGTAGGGACGCTAGCAACCGCGCACAGCCCGGCACGAGCACTTTTGCCGCACCGCCGGGCTCAGCGTCGTGCCGTGACCCGCGCAGCAGCGTGCACCGCCCGGCGCCTGCCGGACGGTGCACGCCGCCGTCTCGCGCTCGACGGTGCAGCGCTGGCTCAGGCCCCCGACCAGGCTGCGATGAGCGCCTCCGCCTGCGCGCGAAGTCGCGCACCGGCCTCCGGAGCGACCGTGCTGTTCCGGCCAGGTGAGCCCAGGTGGTCGATGAACCTCTCGAGCTGCCGGACGGCCGCGGGGATGCGGTCGCGCTCGTAGTGCCGCGCGGCCGCGTCGAGGTCGCGGGTCAGGCGACTGGAGACCGGCCCCGTGATCTCCCCCGACTTCTGGGCGGCCCGCAGGTCGGCCCGGAGCGCATCGACGGTCGGAGCCGCCTCCTCACCGGTGATGAGCACCACGCCGCCGAGCGCCGGCACGGTGACGGAGAGCGTCCCGTCGACCGGACTGACGACCGTCCCGGTGAGGGCGTCCGTATAGGCCTGGTCCCCTGCGGGGACAGTCACGGCCACGTCGTGCGCCTCGGTGTCGTTGTTGTACGCGGTCACGGCCCGGACGCCGTCGTGCTCCCGTTGGAGGACGATGAGGTGCTCGTCGACGTGCGACGGCGCGCCGAGCGAGCCTCGACGCAGCACCTCGTGGTCGTTGCGCAGGGCGATGAGCTGCTTGACGTCGTCGAGCAGTGCGGTGTCCGGAGTGCCGCCCTCGTCGGCCCACGGGTAGGTGGCCCGGTTGAACGGGTCCTCGCCGCCGGTGACGCCCACCTCGTCCCCGTAGAACACGGTCGGGGCACCGGGGAACGTCATCTGGAACAGCACGGCGAGCCGGAGCCGCTGCTTGGCCTCGGCGACCTGCTCGGGCGGTGTCGACGTGCCCGTGTAGCCGAACTGGTACAGGGCTCGGGCGGAGTCGTGCGTGGACAGCAGGTTCATCAGGGCCTGGAAGGCCTGCGGCGGGTACTGCTCCCGCATGAGCTCGATGTTCTCGTACACCTCGCCGGCGTCCCGACCGTCGGCGTAGTCGAGGATCGAGTTGCGGAAGATGTAGTTCATCGTCGAGTCGAAGGTGTCGCCGAGGAAGTACTTCGACGCGTCGAACCACGTCTCGGCGATGGTCAGCGCCTCGGGATCCGTGGCCTTGACCGCGGTCCGCCACTCCCGCCAGAACTGGTCGCTGACCCACGGCGCGACGTCCATGCGCCAGCCGTCGACCCCGCGCTCCTGCCACGTCCGCATGACCGAGTCCGGACCCCGGAACGCGAAGTCCTTGAAGCTGTCGGACTCCGTCAGCTCCGGCAGGGTCGAGACACCGGCCCATCCGGCGTACTGGCCATCCGGCTCGGTCTCCTCCGGGAAGAACCGGTACCAGTCCGCGTACGGCGACGACGGCGTGATGGTGGCGTCCTCGAACGCCCCGAGCTCGTCGAAGTTGGCGTAGCGGTCGAAGTACACCGAGTCGCTGCCCGTGTGGTTCAGCGAGGTGTCGAGGATGACGCGCATGCCTCGCTTCTCGGCCTCCCGCGTCAGCCGCGAGACGTCCCTGTTCGTGCCGAACGAGTCGTCGACCTGCAGGTAGTCGGCCGTGTCGTACTTGTGGTTGCTCCCCGCCTCGAAGATCGGGTTGATGTAGAGCGTGTTGACGCCCAGGTCGTCCAGGTAGTCGAGCTTCTGGATGATCCCGGTCAGGTCGCCGCCGAAGAAGTCGTTGTTGTACTGGTCGTCGTCGGTGGTCGACCCGTCGCCCTCCCCGGGGACCCAGGGCGTGTCGAGCCAGTCCTCGTGGACCTCGACGGGGCCGTCGAGGTACGTGTCCTGGTCGGGTCGGGGGTCGTTGGCGGGGTCGCCGTTCCGGAAGCGTTCCGGGAACACGTAGTAGTACACGGCGTCGGCCGCCCAGTCCGGGACCGTGAAGTCGGGGCTGTAGGCGGTGTGCCGGTACCGGCGGATCTCCGAGCGGTCCGTGGGCAGGAAGTCGACCCGTCCGACCCCGCCGGAGCCGCGCTCGAGCGTCCAGTAGATGGTGTCCGTGTTGTTCTCGTACACGTAGGTCCGCTCGCCGTTGACCAGCTCGACGTAGTAGCCGTACACGCTGGCGTTCTCGAACGTGTACGACGCCGTCCACCGCTCGACGTCGGCGGCGGGCTGGCGAGTCAAGGGGATCCGGACAGGATCGCGGTACTCGAGGACCTCCTGGTTGCCCTCGAGCACGCGGGTCTCCAGGACGAGAGTGGCGGCGTCCAGGCCGGCGGGCGCCTCGATGGCGAACTCGATCGGCGTACCCGTGGGGTTGGCGCCGAACGGTGACTTGAAGGACGGGTCGCGCGAGTCGAAGCGGACCCGGCGCAGGACGGGGTCCGTCACCGGGAGCGGTATCCCCGGGTTGACGAACGTGCGGTCGCCGATCGTGAGCACGGGCGCGGCGTCCTCGCCCTCGAAGCCGACGCGGAGGGTGTGCTCGCCGGCGAACTCGAACTCCAGGGGCGTCACCTGTCCGACCTCCTCGGCCGAGACGAGGGGGAACGGCTCGCCTGCCGTCACCACGTCGTGCTCGGCGTCCGGCGCCCCGAAGGTCGCCGCGGGCGGACCCAGCGGATCGGCGATCGTGAACGTCTGCGTCCCGTCGAGGTCGACGTTGAGGTAGTAGGCGTCGCAGCTGTAGACGAAGTAGTCCGCCGGGGCGGGCCGGCCGCCGTTCGGGCTGCCGCTCAGCGCGAGGAGCGCGTCACCCAGCGGCGGCGCGGGGCACTGGGTGATGGTGAGCGTGGGCGACTGCGCCGACGTGGACACGTCGAGCACCACCTGCTGCGTGCCGTCGAAGGCGAAGGTCAGGTTCGAGCCGTGCAGGGCCAGGGGGAGCGGTTCGCCGGCGACGAGCTCGCTCCCGGCGCTGCCCCCGCCGAAGTCGGCATCGGCGGACCAGGTGGCGTCCGCGACCTTGAACGAGCTGGTCCCGCTGAGCTCGAGGAGCAGCTCGAACTGGTTGCAGTCGTAGACCATCTGGTACTCCGGCAACGCGTTCCAGCTGCTGAACCCGCCCCGCAGGTAGATCGCGCGATCCCCGAAGGGATTGTCGATGCAGGGGCCGTCGGCCGCAGTGGCCGGGGCGGGACTCGACGTCACGCCGACGAGGAGCGCCAGTGCGACTGCGGCAACGGCAGCCGTTCCGGCGCGGAGGGACGTTCGCATCTTCAGCCTCCTTGCTGAGGTCAGCTCTTCGGCGGCGTCAGCAACCCACCAGAGGTCTGCGAGGTCCTCGGGCGCGGCGCTGCGCCGTGGCGTGGCCCGCCGCCACGCCAGACGTCCTCCCTTCCGTCCGCTCAGTCGGAGCCGGGATCAGCGCGGACGGGCGACGGGCGTCCGACCGCGGCGCTCTCGTTCGTGAACGGGAAGCCGACCGAGGTGGTCAGCGGTCGGGCGCGCGGCACCGGGTACGGGAAGTGCATGACGGCCCTTCGTGTGTGATCCGTCGGCCCCGTGGCTTCGCGCTCCGGGGAGACGGGGTGTGGCACCCGTACCCGTGGGGTCTTCTGCGCAAACGCTTACGTCGAGGATCCGCCGCGCTCTGAGAGGTGTCAACCCCGCACCGGAGCTCGGCCGTACGCGCTCCCTCGACAGCGGACGCGTGCGTGCGACGCCCTCTCGGGCACGACGGTCCCGTGGCGGTACGGTGACGACGTGGGCCGGAAGGCGACGTTGAACATGGCGGACGTCGCGGAGCGAGCGGGCGTCTCCATCGCCACCGTGTCGCGGGCACTCAGCGGGGCGCCCGGGGTGTCCGAGGCGACGCGGGCGCGGATCAGGAGCCTCGCGCAGGACCTCTCGTACACGGTGTCGCCGGACGCGGCCCGACTCGCCCGCGGCTCCAACGGCCGCGTCGCCGTCGTGACGCCGGACGTCGCCCACTGGTTCTACGCCTCCATGCTCGACGGCATCGTGACCGCGCTGCACGACTCGGACCTCGACGTGCTGCTGTACGAGGTCCAGGAGGAACGCGAGCGGCGACGCTTCTTCGACGAGCTCCCCGCTCGCCGCCAGGTCGACGCGCTCGTCCTCATCGCCCTGCCGATCAGCGCCGACGAGCATCGCCGGCTCGACCTCATGGGCGTGCCGGTGGTGATGGCGGGCGGGACGCTCGGTGAGCACCCCCACGTCCGCATCGACGACGTCGCCGCGGGGCGGCAGGCGACCGCCCACCTCCTCGCCGCGGGACACGAGCGGGTCGCGATGATCAACGCCACCGGCCACTGGACCCTCGAGTACGCCGCGCCGAGCGAGCGCCTGCGCGGCTTCACCGAGGCGCTCCACGACGCGGGCCTCGAGGTGGACGCAGACCTCGTGGTGCACCAGCGGTGGGGAAGCACCGGCGGTGCCGAGGGCATGAGCCGCCTCCTGAGCCTGACCCGCCCGCCCACGGCGGTCGTCGCGTTCTCGGACGAGATGGCGTTCGGAGCGCTCCGCACGCTGCGCCGCGCCGCCGTCCCGGTACCGCGCGCCATGTCGGTCGTCGGCATCGACGACCACGCGCTCGCGGACGTGCTGGACCTCACGACCGTGCACCAGGCGGTGGACGAGCAGGGCCGGGAGGCGGGTCGGCTCGTGCAGCAGGTGGTCCAGGACGGTGGCGCACGCTCGCCCTACGTCACGCTGCCCACGCAGCTCGTCGTCCGGGGCACGACCGGTCCACCCCCGCGCCGCCTGGCGTAGTCACCTGACCTGCCCGCACGGCGAGCCCGACCGAGGGCGACCCCCAGGGCGCTCAGGCGCTCGGCGGCTCGATCAGGTCCCAGGCACCGCCGTAGAGGTCCTCGAAGATCGCGACCGTGCCGTACGGCTCCCGGCGGGGCTCCTCACGGAAGTGCACGCCGTGGCGGAGCATCCGCTCGTGCTGAGCCGCGAAGTCGTCGGTCTCCAGGAAGAACGCGACATCGGTGCCGGCCTGCCGCCCGACCGGTGCTCCGTCGTCGGCCAGTGCGAGCACGAGCCCGGTGCCACCGCCGGGCGGGCCGACGACGACGCGCCGCCACCCGCCGTCGAACGTCTCGTCCTGACGGACCGCGAATCCCAGGGCGTCCACGAAGAACTCGAGTGCTTCGGCGTGGTCGCGGACCAGGTACGTGACGTCGCGCAGGCGGATCATGGCGCGAGCCTAGGGGTACCGGGGAACCGCCGTGCGTCGGTCCAGGTGACCTCCGATGGCGGTGTGCGGGGCGGACGCCGACGATGGGACGACCTACTCAGCGACGGTCCGAGCACGGCAGGAAGGGCGACCATGAGCGACACACCGCAGGACCCGGACGCCGGGACGCAGGAAGGCGGCTACGGGTACCCGACCCTCGAGCAGGAGGTCACCCCGGAGGTGCTGGAGGCCGGTGCCGGGTCCGACGAGGACGGCGGTGACGAGTCGACGCCGGGCGACCCGGTGGAGGACCCGTCGGCGGCCGAGCCGACCGACTGAACCCTCCCGCTCGTCGGCCCGACGAGCACCGTGGGCCCCCGACCGCGTCATGCGCCTGGTCGGGGGCCCACGGTCGGTGCCGTTCCGGCTAGGCCGACGGCACGGAGGCGGGACGGGCGTGGGCGAGCGCCCACTCCAGGGCGTGGTCGGCGACCTCTTCCCAGCCCGGCTCGGCGCAGATCCAGTGCGACCGGCCGGGGAACTCGTGGTACTCGGTGACGGCCGGTGACTTGGCGTAGTGCTTCGCGTTCGACCTGTTCACCGACGGCGGCATGATGTGGTCCTTCTCGCCGCCGATGAACAGGAGCGGCGCCCGGTCGGCGTCGTAGTCCACCCACGTCTCCTGCTTGCCGGGCTTGAAGTTCGCGATGAGGCCGTACGCCCACACCCAGTTGCCCGGCGCCGGGATGGCGAACTCCGCCCAGGCCGCGTCGGAGTCCTCGCGGGAGATCGTGTTGGCGAAGGCGTAGTGGAACTCCTCCTGGGTGAACCCGACGGCACGGTGGATGTTCGCCGGGTTCTTCAACGCCGGGAACAGCGACCTGACCTGGGACAACGGGGTGACGTGGACGCCTTCGGTCGGTGCGGAGTCGACCACGACGCCCGCCGCGCCGAGCCCTCGGGCGAGCAGGAGCTGGGTCAGGGTGCCGCCGAAGGAGTGACCGATGACGATCGGTGGCTCGGGGAGCGCCTGGATCTGGGCTGCGAGGTGGTCGACGGTCTCCGGCACGGTCAGGTTCGCGATGATGTCGGGGTTCTCGCGGAGCGCCTCGACCTCGATCTCGAACCCGGGGTACCCCGGCACCAGGACGGTGTGCCCGAGCGCCTCGTAGCGCTCCTTCCAGCCGCGCCAGCTGCGCGGGGTCATCCACAGGCCGTGCACGAGAACGATGGTGGTCATGGTTCGGTCCTCTCTCGGGTGTTCGGTGAGTTGGTGACGGCGATCGGGTCAGGTCACGGCTCGACGGGCGCTGAGGATGACCTCGGTGACGGCCTCCGGCTGGGAGATCGCGATGGCATGGGATCCGTCGATCTCCGTGACGGTCGCGCCGGCTCGGTGGGCCATCGACAGGACGAGGTCGCTGCCCGCGGCGGTGTCGGCGGTGGCGACCGCCGCCCAGACGGGGAGACGCCTCCACGCAGGTGCTCGTGTCTCCTCGCTGAAGGACCCGACCGCGACCGGGCGCTGCGAGCGGGCGAAGACGTCGGACCGGAAGGGCGGGAGGTCGGCGGCGAAGACGGCATGGAAGCGTGCGGGGTCGATCACCACCTCGGCGGCGGTCGCGTCGCCGGCTCCGGTGGGGTAGTCGCTCGGCACGAGCGCGGTCATCAGCATGCTGTCGCGCGACCCGCGGACGCGGTCGACGATGGTCTCGCCCTCGTCGGGAGCGAAGGCAGCGACGTAGGTGAGACCGACGACGTTGGGCGTGGAGGTGCAGGCGTTGGTGATCACCGCACCGCCGTAGGAGTGGCCGACGGCGAGCACCGGTCCGGGGATCTGGTTGATGACGCTGGCGACGTAGGTGGCGTCGTGGTGCAGGCCACGCAAGGGGTTGGCGATGGCGGTGACGTCCGCGCCGGCCTCGATGAGGAGCTCGGTGGTGGGGGCCCAGCTGCCGGTATCGGCGAAGGCGCCGTGGACGAGCACGATCGTGGGTGTGCGGTGCTCGTCCATGACTGCTCCCGGGCGGTCTGAGGTGGAGCCGGCGGAGCTGGTGCCGGCCGGATCTGGCCCCGGTCCCGACGGGGTCCACACTGGTCTGGAGGAGCGCCTCCGCCCGGCTCGGGTCAGCGTGGGACCTGGTGTTGGCAGCCACAGGCAAGCCAGGGGTGCGGCTCCGTCCCGGATGGCGCGAAGATGCCCTTGGCCCTGCGACCCGCGCGCGGCCTCGAGCGAGAGGGGCGGGCGGCATGGTGGTGCTGCTGGACACCCGAACCGTCGCGTCCGCGGACCGGCTGCCGGCGATCTCGGCGGCGTTGGAGGGCACGACCGCTCCGTGCGAGGTCCGCTACGACGACGCCCCGGAGCGTGTCTTCACGCGTATCGAGGCGTGGCGGTTGGGCGGCCTGGACGTGTGGCGCAACGAGGCCTCCGGCATGCGGATGACGCGTGAGAACCGCCACCTGCGGGCGGACCCGGACGGCCGGGTCGCCATCGCCGTCCAGGAGGCCGGTCAGTCGCTGATCAACTACGACGACGCCGACCCCGACGTCCGCGCGGGGATCGGTGGTCTGATCTGCGTGGACCTGACGAAGCCGTACGACTATGCCTGGCGCGGGCTGGGCTCGGCCTTCTGCATCTCCGTACCGGCCGAGCAGGTCGGGCTGCCGGACCACGTCGTCCGCACCGCCTCGCGCCAGCTGCGGACGAGCCCGCTGTACGGCCTGTTCCAGCGGCACCTGCTGGGCCTGGCGCACAACACGGACGCGGTCGCCTCCGACCCGGCCGCCGGAGGCGTGGCCAGTGCCTCGGTCGAGCTGCTGCGCGCCCTGCTCGCGTCCGCCGCGCACGACGTGCGGTTCGAACGGAGCACGACGGCGACGACGCTCCTCGTCCAGGTCCGGGCGCACGTCCAGCAGCACCTGCGCGACGGGGACCTGAGCCCTGCCTCGGTCGCGCGGGCGCTCAACGTGTCGGAGCGGCACCTGTTCCGCGTCTGCGCCGCAGCGGACTTCAGCCTGGAGCAGTGGATCATCAGCCGGCGCCTCGTCGGCGCGCACGGCGACCTGGCTCGAGCCTCGGACCTGACGGTCCCGATCTCGTCGATCGCCCGCCGCTGGGGATTTCGCGACCCCGGGCACTTCACGCGCCGGTTCAAGGCGACCTACGGCCTGACCCCGCGCGACTGGCGTCGTATCGCTCTCTCCGAGTCGGCCGGAGCCTGACCGGACCGTGTGATCGACAGACCGTCCTCATCCTTCGTCCGCGCGTGACCTCGGAGGCACCGTGAAGCTCCTGCTGACGTCCGGCGGCGTCACGAACCCCAGCATCCACGCCGCGCTCGTGCAGCTTCTCGGCAAGCCGGTCGCCGAGTGCGCCGCGCTCATCGTCCCGACTGCGCAGTGGGGTCACCCCATGTGCGGACCGACGTCGGTTCGGCGCGTCGTGGCGGCCGATCCGGACTCCCGACACCTCTCCGGTCTGGGCTGGGCGTCGCTCGGGGTCCTGGAGCTCACGGCCCTGCCCACCATCGGTGCGGACCGGTGGGTCCCCTGGGTGCGGGAGGCCGACGTGCTCCTGGTCGACGGCGGCGATGCGACGTACCTGAGCCACTGGGTGCGCGAGTCCGGGCTGGCCGAGCTGCTGCCGTCGCTGGCGGACACGGTCTGGGTCGGGGTGAGCGCCGGAAGCATGGTGATGACGCCCAGGATCGGCGCGTCCTTCGTCGAGTGGCCGTCCGCTCCCGACGACCGCACGCTGGGCGTCGTCGACTTCTCGATCTTCCCGCACCTCGACGCCTTCCCGACCAACACGATGGCTCACGCGCAGCGGTGGGCCGCGGACATCGGAGTCCCGGCCTACGCCATCGACGAGCAGACGGCCATCGTCGTGGTCGACGGCCGTGTCCAGGTCGTCTCCGAGGGGCAGTGGACGCGGTTCGACCAGTGATCGACGGGACCGGGGGGCGCACCGACCTGTGCGGCCTCTGAGTCGGCGCCCGTGGGCAACGTCGTGACCAGCATCACGTTGAACATGTTCAAACAGCGGCTAGCATCGAACTGTTGAACACGTTCAACTGGCCGACGACCACTCGGCTGACGCCCTGGACCAGGAGCGATCCGATGAACCCCACCGTCATCACCTACCTCGTCTACATCGTGGCCAGCGTCGCGCTGACCGTCTGGGTCGCGCGGACCCTGGCTCGGAACGGGGAGATCTTCCTCGTCGACGTCTTCCACGGCGAGGAGAAGGTCGCGGCCGCGACCAACCGGCTCCTGGTCGTCGGTTTCTACCTCGTGAACCTCGGCTTCGTGTCCCTCATGCTCCGGGTGAGCCAGCCGGTGACCTCGTCCCAGGAAGCGATCGAGACCCTGGCCGCCAAGCTCGGCGCGGTGGCGCTCCTGCTCGGCGCGTTCCACCTGGCCAACGTCCTCGTGCTGAGCCGGGTCCGCCGGCACCGGCCCGAGCCCGCCCAGCCGCAGCGCGCCCACATGCCCGGGCAGGGCGATCGGCCGTCGACGCCTCCCGTCTACGGCAACCCGTACGCGCCGCGCGCCTGACGTCGCCACCGCGGAGTCGCCGCACGCTCGGCGTCGGGCCTGGTCGTTGGCGCCCCTGCTGCGTCTGCGACGCCCACGGTGGGGCGTCTGGGGTCAGCCGATGAGGCCTGCTCCCCGTAGCCATCGATCGAGAGCGGGTCCGGCGTCGGCTACCTCTTCGCCGCGAACGGCGAGCCCGTCGCCGATCTCGGCTTGGGGTGCGAGGTCGCCGTAGACCTCGAGGGCGCGGCCCAGACCGCTCATGGCGTGGGTGGTGACGGGCAGCAGGCGTCGGGTGCCCGGAGGTGCAGCCTCGATGAAGGTGGACATGATCATCGGGGGCCGGACGTTCCAGATGGGATTGGCCAGGATCACCGTGTCGTAGGCGGCAAGGTCGGGCACCGGGTCGGCGATCGCCGGGCGGGCGTCCTGGTCTTGCTCGCGGACGTTCCGTGCGACGGTCTCGTCGTAGTCGTGGGGGTACGGGTCTGCCGCCTCGATCCGGTAGGTGTCGCACCGGGTGCGCTCGGCGATCATCGTGGCCAGGACCTGGGTGTTGCCGATCTCGAGGTCGCGCCGGTCGCCGTACCAATAGTTCTCCCCGGGGCGGGAGAAGTACGCGAGCAGGGTCGCGCCGTGCTCGGAGGTGGGGTGGTCACGGTGCGAAACTCCTGGGGTGGGGTGGTCGGGTCCGACGCCTCGCTGCTGCAGCCGGCCAGCGCGAGCAACCCGGCGGCGACGGTGCCGCGCAAGAACGTCCGGCGGCCGATGGTCGGGCTCGTCATGTGCCTGGTTCGGTCAGTGCTTCGGTGCGGGTCGCGGCAAGGGTCGCGAGCAGGGACAGGGCGTCGGCGGCGGGGGTGGCGGGGGCGGCGCTGTAGGCGATGAAGACGAGGCCGGGGTCCTGGGTGAGTTCCATGACGTCGTAGTCGAGGGTGAGGACGCCGACGTCGGGGTGGCGCAGGCGCTTGACCCCGGTGCGGTGCAGGCGCACGTCGTGCGTCCCCCACAGGACGCGGAACGCCTCGGATCGCGTGGACAGCTCACCGATCAGCCCGACGAGCGGCTTGTCGTAGGGGTTCTGCCCGGCCGCGGCGTGCAGAGCGGCGACGCAGTCGCGGGTGACCTGCTCCCAGTCCGGGTAGAACGCCCGCCCGCCGGGGTCGAGGAACGCGAACCGCGCGGTGTTCGGCGGGGTGCCGGTCAGGCGTGCGAACTCGAAGACCGGGGCGTGCAGCTCCCGGGCGAGGGCGTTGGAGGCGACCATGTCCATGCGGGTGTCGCGCACGTAGGCCGGGGTCGTGGACATGCCGTCCAGGACCCGGAGCAGCGACGGACGAACCGAAGCGGCCCTGGCGGGCGAGCGACGCCGACGGGCGGGCTGGTTCGCGGCCTGGGCGAGGTTGCGCAGGTGGAGGTGCTCGGCCTCGTCGAGGCGCAGCGCGCCGGCCAGGGCGTCCAGGACGGAGTCGGAGACCCCGGCGAGGTTGCCTCGCTCGAGGCGTGCGTAGTACTCCGAGGACACTCCGGCCAGGATCGCCACCTCGTCGCGGCGCAGCCCGGCCACCCGCCGGCGCCCGGAGCCCGGCGGCAGACCCACGTCCGCCGGACTCAGCCGCGCCCGCCGCGACGCCAGGAAGTCCCGTACCTCGTCTCGCTGGTCCATGCCCTCGACGGTAGGTCGGCCCGAGCCCGGTAGCCACGACCTGGCAGTACACGTCTCGGCAGTGCGTTCCTGCCGCGCGGATCCGGTGATGTGGTGGTCAGGTGGACGTGCGTGCGGAACGTCGCGGCTCGACCCACACCCGCCCCGACACGGGCGAGCACCGACACGACGAAGGGCTTCATCCATGTCCATCGAGATCCCCACGGTCACCCTGAACAACGGCGTCACGATGCCGATCCTCGGCTTCGGGGTCTTCCGAGTGCCGGCCGAGGAGACCGAACGCGTCGTCACCGACGCGCTCGCGACCGGGTACCGGCACATCGACACCGCCGCCGCCTACGGCAACGAGGAGGCCGTCGGCCGCGCCATCGCCGCCAGCGGCATCCCCCGCGACGAGCTGTTCGTCACCACCAAGCTGTGGATCCACGACGGCGGTGAGGACGGGACCGAGCGCGCCTTCGAGTCGTCATTGAGCAAGCTCGGCCTGGACCGGCTCGATCTGTACCTGATCCACCAGCCGCTCGGTGACTACTACTCCTCGTGGCGCGCCATGCAGGACCTGAACCGGCAGGGAGTCGTGCGCGCGATCGGGGTCTCCAACTTCCACCCCGACCGGCTCGTGGACCTCGTCGACCACAACGAGGTCGTCCCGGCGGTCAACCAGATCGAGACCCACCCCTTCCACCAGCGCACCACCGACCAGCAGGTCATGGCCGAGCGGGGCATCCAGATCGAGTCCTGGGGCCCCCTCGCTGAGGGCAAGAACGACATCTTCACCAACCCGGTACTCACCGAGATCGGCCAGGTGCACGGCAGGTCCGTGGCCCAGGTGACCTTGCGCTGGCTCGTCCAGCGCGGCGTCGTCGTCATCCCCAAGTCCGCCAAGCAGGAGCGCATGGCCGAGAACATCGACGTCTTCGACTTCGAGCTCACCGACGACCAGATGGACCGCATCGCCACCCTGGAGACCGGCAAGAGCGTGGCCTTCGACCATCGCGACCCCGCGATGGTCAGCTGGCTCAACAGCCGTCGCGACCGCTGAGCCGAGACGCAGCGCCTACGGGAGATCGACCGGGGGTGAACCCGACACCTCGCCGGCGGCCGTCTCGCCGCGACGGCGCCGGGCGCGGAAGCGGAGCCACACGACGACGAGCCCGATCAGCGCGACGAGGACCAGCAGCGGCGCCAGGATCGCCGCGAACGACAGCCCGACGCTCGTCGCGTCCTCGACGGTGCTCGCCACGGGTGCCCCTGCGCCGAGCGTCGCGACGTTGACGACGGGACGGACGGTGGCCTTGGCGCCGTGCACGACGAGTGCCAGGACGATCCCGACGACGATCGGCACCCATCGGCCGGACTCGACGAAGGCTGCGGGGTCCGTGACGACGGCGGTCTGCGAGCTGGAGCCCGCGCCGAACGCGATGCCACCCGCGACGGGCCGCACGACCGTCTGCACGACGTCGTTGACGGAGTCGACGCCGGGGACCTTGTCGGCGACGACCTCGAGCGCCAGCAGCACCGCCAGCACGGCCAGGACCCAGCCGTTCGCCAGCCACTCCCAGCCCGCGGGCGGGTTGATGAGATCCGTCCACCGCGCGAGCGCGCCGATGACCAGCAGCGGGATATAGGCGTTGAGACCGGCCGCGGTGGCCAGGCCTGTGCCGGTGAGCGCCTCGAGCATGCGGCCAGCATCCCATCGCGACCCGCACCGCTGCGTCGCTCCGGAGGCGCGGGACCGGCAGCCCCGGTTTGACACGGGAGCGCATGCTGGGAGGGTCGTCGGCCAATCCGAGTCGCTCCCCCCCTGAGCGGACCGTCTGCGATGAACGGCTACGTGCCGGATGTTCGCAGTCCGCCAGGAACGGTTCCATGCACACCCGTGCGTCGCGCACGCCCACCCTCTCCTCGCGGGGTCGTCGTGCGCTTCATCCCTGAGAGCCAGCGTGTGCTGGACGAGCTCAGGACCGAGGCCCCGGGCCTGGCCGACTCGCTGCTGCTGCGGGCGGCCCTCATCGTCCAGCTGGTGCCGTCGTGCGTCGCGGTGTGCCTACGCGTGCAGCCGGCCGGTCTGACGGTGGCCCTCGCTGACCCGAGTGTCGCCCTGGACCGGTCGGTCCCGCTGCGGCGCCCGGACGGCGAGGAGCCGGACGGCGGGGACGTGCTGTCCGAGGAGCGCTGGCAGCGTGAGCGCGCCGGTGACGCCGAGTCCCGGTGCGCCTCGAGCCTGGCCGTGGCGTTCCACGAGCACGACCACGAGCACGTCACGGGGCAGCTGACCGCCTACGCCACCGAGCCGGACGCGTTCTCGGCGCACGCCGACGTGATCCTCGCGCTGGTCGGTGCACCGGCGCAGACTGCGGTGCTGAACGACGACCTGCCGATGCGGAGCCTCGACGACGCCCGCGACGGTCCGGAACGCCTGGCGGAGACGAAGGCCGTGGAGCTGGCGGTCGGCTACCTGATGGCGCGGGACGGGATCGACGGCTACGTCGCTCGACGTGGGCTGGTGGCGGCAGCAGCACGCGCGGGCGTCACGGTCGGCGCGTACGCGAAGACCCTGGTCAGCGAGCACTGACCCCTGTCGGGTCGGAGCGCAGCGCCTGGGCGAGCATCACCAGGATGCCGCTCGGTCCGCGGACGTAGGTGAGCCTGTAGACGTCCTGGTACGTCGCCACGCCACGGAGCGGGAAGCAGCCGTGCCGGGCGGCGATCTCGAGGGCCTCGTCGAGGTCGTCGACCGAGAAGGCGACGCGGTGCATGCCGATCTCGTTCGGACGGGTGGGCTCGGTCTCGATGGCGTCCGGGTGGAGGTACTCGAAGAGCTCGAGCCGGCCGTGGCCGTCGGGCGTCTGGAGCATCGCGATCTTCGCGTGGTTGCCGTCGAGGCCGACAGCGGTGTCGGTCCACTCACCGCTGACCGTGTCGCGGCCGACGACCGTGAGGCCGAGGTCGGTGAAGAAGGCGATCGTCGCCTCGAGGTCGCGGACGGCGATGCCGACGTTCTCGAGCGTGATGGTCATCGATCGATGCTAGCGAGCAGGCCGCGGCTCCCCGGTAAGGTGACCGGCACCGCGCAGCGCTGACGAGGGAGATCGCCATGTTGCCCCTCACCGACGGGGAGAGTGCAGCGTCGTTGCGCCGGCGCGCGTCCGCGCTGCGTGATGCGGCGGACCGGGGTCGGCGCATCGCGGGCTCGCTCGGGACGCGCCTGGACGCCGACGTCGAGACCGCCCGGTCGGCCGGCCTCTGGTACGGCACCTACGCCCGGGACACGACGGCCGTCCTCGAGGAGCAGCGCGACGCGCTCCAGCGGATGGCCGAGGACCTGGTGGCGGACACGGGCTCCTGGATCACCGAGGCGCAGCGCCTGGAGGACCTCGCCGACGAGGTGGAGCGCGCGGCGGCCGCGCCGGCGGGAGCCGTATGAGCTACACCGGGTTCGACGTCGAACGCCTGCGGACGTTCGCCGTCCACCTGCGCCGGACGGGGTCGAGCGTCGGCGACCTCCGCCGCGACGTCGCAGCGGTCCTCGACGACGCCGAGAGGGCGCTGCGCGGCCGGCCCGCCACCAGCAGCCCGGCGCTGCGTCGGACGCAGGGCTTCCTCCCGTGGGGGCTGCCGTCGTCGCTGGCCTGGTCGCTGCCGGAGGTGGCCGGCAGCATCGAGCGCAGGTGCGACCACCTCGAGGCCTGCCGGGTCCTGTTCGAGGACGGGCACCACGTGCACGCCCACCTCGCGTTCGAGGACGCCCCGCCGCCCGACGCGACCACCGTCCAGGACGCGCTCGACGCGCTCCGTGGGCTCGCCGACCTGGACGCGGGCATCAACGGCAACCGTGACGACCTCCGTCGGATCGCCGACCTGCTCGCCGGCCTCACGGCAGCCGAGCTCGACCTGTTCCTGGACGACGCCTCCGCCGACGACCTCCGGGCCTTCGGCGACGCCGTCGCGGACACCTCCGACTCCGGGTGGTCGCCGTTCGACCACAACGGCCTCCCCGTGGGAGAGCGCATCGCCCTGGCCAGCACGCTGCTGTCCCTCGCCGGGCCGACGCACCTGGACGACGTGGCGTCCGCCTTCCCGTGGATGACGCCGGGCTTCGACACCACCGACGTCTTCCTGGACGGCGCCAACCCGCAGACCGGCGAGGACGCGAGCGGCATCACGTACGGGGTCCCCGAGGGTCCGCTGTTCGCCGACGGGGTGTCCAGCACGGACGTCTACCAGGGGCGGTTGGGCGACTGCTGGTTCATCGCCAGCCTGGCGGCGTCGACGCAGATGGATCCTGACCTCATCGCCCGCAACATCCGGGAGAACCCCAACGGCACCATCTCCGTGCGGCTCTGGGACCGCGACGGGACGGAGCGCTGGGTGACGATGACGCGCGAGCTCCCGCTGGCCGACGACGGCACGCCGCTCGGTGCGCACGGCGACGGCGAGCTGTGGCCGGCCTACTACGAGAAGGCGTTCGCGCTGCTCTACGAGGGAGACAAGGGCGGCGCCCCCGACGGGAAGGACGGCGACCCGCTCTACGACCGGTCCGAGCAGGGCACGTACGGCGCGCTGGAGTGGGACTGGACCGAGAAGGCGCCCCCGTACGTCTCCGGGAACGAGTCCCGTGGGCTCGACGTGAGCTTCGAGGACGTGCAGAGCGCCTTCGACTCCGGCTCGCCGGTCATCGTGGCGTCCTCCGACGACAAGGACGACGTGCCGGAGCACCTGCAGGCCGGGTACTTCGGGCGGCACGTCTACTACGTCACCGAGATCACCGACGACCACGTCCTGCTGGCCAACCCCTGGGGCGACGACTACGAGCCGCTGCGGCTCACCCCGGCCGAGTTCGAGGCGCACTTCGACTCTCCCCAGGCCATCGACCTGGGAGGCACCCCGTGACCCGGCTGACCGTCCGCCCCGGCATCCCGTACCGGCTCGGCGAGGGCGACGCGGCAGTCGCTCTGGCGCTCAAGGAGGTCAGCGACGACCCACCCGTCGCCACCGTCGGCGTGGTGCGGAACCGTCGCACGGTCGAGCACGAGCTCCGCCTCGGCGACCACGTCGAGCTCGCCGGGCTCGCCTGGACGGTGGTGCGCGTCGAGGCGTCGCCCCGCCCCCGCGTCGACCTCGAGGCGGCGACGTGAGAGCGCGACAGGTCGTGCCGGTGGCAGCGGTGTGCCTCCTCGTCCTGGCCGGGTGCACCGAGCCGACCGACCCCCCGGACTGCGTGGGCGAGGTGCACGAGGCCGCCGAGCGCATCGCGGTGATGGTCCCGACACCGCTGTCGGGCGGCGGGCGAGCCGTCGCGGCCGAGGTGGACATGGCCGCCTCCCCGCCGACGGCCGACCTCAGCGTGACGGCGCCGTCCCTCGAGGAGCCGCTGCGGGAGGACGTCTCGGTGGGCACGACCTTCGACGCGGAGGGCACCACGTACGAGGTCGTGCGGGTGTGTGAGGCCGGGGTGGACGTGCTGCCGAGCACGGACTGAGGTCTGCGAAACGATTCCGTCCTGGTGGCGCCGGCGCGCGCGCCGGATCATCGGTGCAGCCGCGGCCCGACGACGGGCCGGACCGGCCCGACGAAGGAGTCGCTCGATGTCTCGCTCTGCGCTGCCCGACGCACCCGCCGGCACCGGACGGCGGCGCCGACGTGGGACGTCGATGGCGCTCGCGGTCGCGCTGACGGCCTCCGGGCTGGGTGTCGCGCTCGCCGGCTCGCCGGCGCAGGCCTCCGGTGCGCCCTACCAGGACGCGACGCTGCCGACGGCGACGCGTGTCGCGGACCTGCTCGGCCGGATGACGCTCGACGAGAAGATCGGCCAGATGACGCAGGCCGAGCGTGCGGTGGTGAGCCCGTCGGACATGACGACGTACCGGCTGGGGTCGGTGCTCTCGGGCGGGGGCTCGGCACCGTCGTCCAACACCACGGCGGGCTGGGCGGACCTCTACGACGGCCTCCAGCGCGGGGCGATGGCGACGCCGCTGCAGATCCCGATGCTGTACGGGATCGACGCCGTGCACGGCAACAACAACGCGCTCGGCGCGACGATCTACCCGCACAACATCGGGCTGGGCGCGACGCGCGACTCGGCGCTCGTGCAGGACATCGGCCGGGCCGTCGCGGAGGAGGTCTCCGCCACGGGCGTGGACTGGACGTTCGCGCCCTGCCTGTGCGTGGCGCGCGACGACCGGTGGGGGCGCACGTACGAGTCGTTCGGCGAGGACCCGGCGATCCCGTCGTCGATGGCGACGATGGTCACCGGCTTCCAGGGCGAGCGGCTCGGCGGACCGGCCTCCGTGCTGGCGACGGCCAAGCACTACCTGGGCGACGGCGGCACGGCGCTCGGCGACGACCAGGGTGACGTGCGGGCCACCGAGGCGGAGCTCCGGGCGATCCACCTTCCGCCGTTCCGGGCCGCGATCGACAAGGGCGTCGGCTCGGTGATGGTGTCCTACAGCAGCTGGAACGGCGTCAAGATGCACGGCAACCGCTACCTGCTGACGGACGTGCTCAAGGGTGAGCTCGGGTTCGACGGCATCGTGGTGTCCGACTGGGCGGCGATCGACCAGCTCGACGGCGCCCGCGGCTTCACCGCCCAGGAGGTCGTGACGTCGGTGAACGCCGGCATCGACATGGTGATGGTGCCCAACGAGTACAGGACGTTCCTGACGTACCTGCGGCAGGGGGTGCAGAACGGTGCCATCCCGACGGCGCGCGTCGACGACGCCGTCAGCCGGATCCTCACGCAGAAGTTCGACCTCGGGCTGTTCGAGCGGCCGTACGCCGACCGCTCGTACGCCTCGACGGTCGGCAGCGCGGCGCACCGGACGCTCGCCCGGACGGCGGTGCAGAAGTCGCAGGTGATCCTGAAGAACACGGGCGTCCTGCCCCTGGCGACGACCGGCGGCAAGGTCTGCGTCGCCGGCAGGAACGCGAACGACATCGGCAACCAGAGCGGCGGCTGGACCCTGAGCTGGCAGGGTGCGAGCGGCGCGACCGTGCCGGGCACGACGATCCTGCAGGGCATCCAGCAGGTCCTGGCCGGCGGTCGGACGACGACGTTCGCCGCGGACGCGAGCAACGTCGACGCGTCCTGCTCGGTGGCCGTCGCCGTCATCGGCGAGACGCCGTACGCCGAGGGCCAGGGCGACCGGCCGAGCGGTCTCTCGCTCGACGCCACCGACACGGCGGCGCTCCAGCGCATCCGGACCTCGGGTGTCCCGACGGTCGCCGTGCTGGTCTCCGGGCGGCCCCTCGACATCTCGGGGGTGCTGCCGTGGGTCAGCGCGTTCGACGCCGCGTGGCTGCCGGGCAGCGAGGGTGCGGGCGTCGCGGACGTGCTGTTCGGCACGGTGGCGCCGACAGGGAAGCTGCCGGTCACGTGGCCGGCCTCCGCGACGCAGCAGCCCGTCAATGCCGGCGACGGGCAGACGCCGCTCTTCCCGCTCGGCGCCGGCCTGACGTGGTCGACCGGCGGGGGTGACGTGACGGCCCCCTCGGCACCGACCGGGCTGACCGTCTCCGGCACCACGACGACGACCGCGTCGCTGGCGTGGACGGCGTCGACCGACGCGGTGGGCGTGACCGGCTACGACGTGCTGCGCGGCGGCACGCTCGTCGGCACCACCGCCGGCACGACGTTCACCGACACCGGCCTCGCACCGGGCACCGCGTACTCCTACGCGGTCCGCGCGCGGGACGCGGCGGGCAACGTGTCGTCGACCTCGGCGACCGCGACCGCGACGACCGCCTCGGCGCCGGTCGACACGACCGCGCCCACGGTCCCGGCAGGGCTCACCGCCGGCACGACGACGACCACGTCGGTCCCGCTCTCCTGGGCGGCCGCGACGGACGACGTCGGGGTGACGGGCTACGACGTCTACCGCGGCACCACCCGGGTCGCGACGGCGACCGGCACCAGGTACACCGACACGGGCCTCGCGGCGTCGACCGCGTACTCGTACACGGTCCGCGCGCGGGACGCTGCCGGCAACGTCTCGGCGGCGTCCGCCGCGGTGACGGCGACGACGCAGCCGGGGTCCACGGGCACGGCGACGGCGTGCACGGCGACCTGGCGCACGGACAACAGCTGGGGCAGCGGGTTCACGGCGACGGTCACGGTGCGGTCCACCGGGACGGCTCCGTTGCGCGGCTGGCAGGTCACGTGGGCCTGGCCCGCCGGTGCGCAGCTGGCCAACGGCTGGAACGCCGCCTTCACCCGCAGCGGCGGCACGCAGACGGCGGCGAACCAGCCCTACAACGGCTCGCTCGCACCGTCGGCCTCGACGTCGTTCGGGCTGCACGGCACGACCACGTCGGGAGCCCCGGCTCCCGTGCTCACCTGCGTCGGCAGCTGAGGCGTCAGGGCTCGACCGCGGACGCCAACCAGGACTGGGCACGGGAGACGACGGCCTGCGCGACGTCGGTGCCGTGCGCCCAGTTCTCGAAGCCGTGCGGAGCGCCGGGGACCACGTCGGCGGTCACCGGCACACCGGCCGCCTCGAGCGCGTCCGCGTACGCGGCGTCCTCCGTCGCGAAGAGCTCGATGTCGCCGTAGGCGAGATAGGTGGGCGGGAGCCCGGTCAGGTCCGTGCGCCGGGCCGGGACGGCGTAGGGCGGGGGTGAGGCGAGACCTGGCTCGGCGCCCAGGTAGCCGCTCCACCCCTCGCGGTTGGCGCGGTTGTCCCAGACGAAGTGCGCGTCGGCGTCGAGCTCGCGCCGGGCCGCGGTGCGGTCGTCGAGCATGGGCGCGAACAGCCACTGGGCAACCGGCTGGGTGCCTCCCTCGTCGTGGACGCGGTGCACGAGCGCCGCCGCGAGCCCGGCGCCCGCGCTCTCGCCACCGATCGCGATCCGGCGCGGGTCCACGCCGTGCTCCTCGGCGTGCTCGAGGAACCACCGCCAGCCCGCGCGGACGTCGTCGTGCGCAGCCGGGAACGGGTGCTCGGGTGCGAAGCGGTAGTTGACCGAGACGATCACGACGCCGAGCCGTTCGACCGTGGACAGGCACAGCGCCTCGTCCTGGCGCGCGTCGCCGAACAGCAGGCCACCACCGTGGATCCACAGCAGGCCCGCCCCGCTGCGCGCACCGACCGGCGCGTAGACCCGGAGCCGCACGGACCCGGCACGGCTCGTCGTCACGGTGACGTGCTCCGAGCGGGGGACCCGCATCAGCCGCACCGCCGCACGGACGAACCAGCGGGGCAGCGTCACCTGCGCCCGGCGCATCGGCTCGCGCAGCTCGGGCAGCACCCGGTCGATCTCCATCACGTCTCCACGCCGGTCAGGTCGGGCAGGGCGTGCTCATCATGCCGCGGCGGCGACCGGCCGCCGCGATTACCCGTGTGCCGCGTCGAACCCCGTGCTGCGGATCAGCCGGGCCGGGACGCCCGCCACGAGTCGCGTCGGCGGGCACGTTCGCGGTGACGACCGCGCCGGCACCGACGATGGCGCCGTCGCCGATGGTCACGCCGGGCACGACGGTGACGTTCGCCCCGAGCCAGACCTTGCGGCCGATGACGACGGGTGCGGGCAGCATGTCGGCGCGGTGGGCGGGATCGACGGCGTGGTTCAGGGTCACCACCGTGCTGCCGTGACCGATGAGCGTGCCGTCGCCGATCGTGATGCCGCCGGCGTCCTGGAACGTGCAGCCCATGTTGATGAAGACGTCCTCGCCGAGCGTGAGGTTCTTGCCGAACTCGCAGTGGAACGGCGGGAAGACCGCCACGGACTCCGGCACCGTCCGGCCGGTCAGCCGCGAGAGCAGCGCCCGCACCTCCTCCGGCGTGCGGTAGCCCGTGTTGAGCTCGGCGGTGATCTGCAGCGCGTCCTGGGCGGCCTGGTGCAGGAAGGCGTGCTCCGCGGAGCCACCCACCAGGACGGCACCGGTCCGCACGTGCGCCAGGAAGTCCTCGAGGTTCATCGGACGGCGCTCTCGGCGGCCCACGACGCGAGCAGGCGCAGCCGCTCGGCCGACGGGGAGCCCGGCTCGGCGGTGTACACGAGCAGCACCTGGCCGGGCTCGGCCGTGATGGCGAGCTCTTCGTAGGCGAGGGTCAGCTCCCCGACCACCGGGTGGTGGAACCGCTTGGTCCCGGATCCATGGGTGCGGACGTCGTGCGCACCCCACAGCCGGCGGAAGGTCTCGCTGCGCGTCGACAGCTCTCCGACGAGGTCCTGCAGCCCCTTGTCGTGGGGGTCGCGGCCGGCCTCGGACCGCATGATCGCGACGCACATCTCGGCGAACAGGTCCCAGTCGGGGTAGAAGTCGCGTGACGCCGGGTCGAGGAACTGGAACCGGGCCAGGTTCGGGGTGCGGCCGCCGTCGCCGATGACCGGCGAGTAGAAGGCCCGGCCGAGCGCGTTGACCGCCAGCAGGTCCTGACGCTGGTCGCGCACGAAGGCGACCCCGTCGGTGATCGCCGACAGCGCCCACTGCAGGCTGGGCCGGGGCGTCGAGGAGCGGGTCACGCGGCGGCGCGGCCGGCCCGAGGACGGGATGCCGTCCGCCGCGCGCGCGAGGTCGAACAGGTGCGCACGCTCGGTGTCGTCGAGCTGCAGCGCCCGCGCGACCGAGTCCAGGACCGACGCCGACGCCCCGCCGATCGCGCCCCGCTCGAGCTTGGCGTAGTACTCGACGCTCACGCCCGCCAGGACCGCGACCTCGCTGCGGCGCAGGCCGGGGACCCGGCGGTTGGCGCCGCCGATGACGCCGGCCGCGTCGGGGCTCACCTTGGCGCGCCGCGACATGAGGAACTCGCGCACGTCCGCTCGGTTGTCCATGCTCCCGACGGTAGGCCCGGTGGCGTCGGCGAGGGAGTCCGTGCGGAGAGGTGCACTGCCGGTACACCCCTCGGCAGGGACTCCTCGCCGCGCTCGCGGTCCGGTTCCCTGGTGGCACACCGACAGAGAGGCACCACCATGCGCGCAGTCGTCATGTACGCCCCGGGCGACGTCCGGGTCGACCAGACCGAGCGGCCGACCATCGTCGAGCCGACCGACGCGATCATCCGGCTCGCCGCGACCTGCATCTGCGGCTCCGACCTGTGGCCGTACCGCGGTGACGACGAGGTCGACCACCAGCCGATGGGCCACGAGTACGTCGGCGTCGTCGAGGAGATCGGCTCGCAGGTCACCAGCCTCACGGTCGGCGACTTCGTGGTCGGCACGTTCTTCTCCTCCGACAACACCTGCGAGATCTGCCGGGCCGGCTACCAGACGCACTGCGTGCACCGCGGACCGGGTGCGGTGCCCGGCGCCCAGGCCGAGTACGCGCGCATCCCGCACGCCGACGGCACGCTCGTCGCGACCCCCGGCATGCCCGACGACGACCTGGTCCCCTCGCTCCTGGCCGCCTCCGACGTGCTCGGCACCGGCTGGTTCGCCGCGGTCGCGGCCGAGGTCGGCCCGGGCAAGACGGTGGCCGTGGTCGGCGACGGCGCGGTCGGCCTGCTCGGGGTGCTCGCGGCCAGGCAGCTCGGGGCCGAGCGGATCATCGCCATGTCCCGGCACGCCGACCGCCAGGCGCTCGCCCGGGAGTTCGGAGCCACCGACATCGTCGAGGAGCGTGGCGACGAGGGCGTGGCCCGCATCAAGGAGCTCACCGGCGGGCTCGGCGCGCACAGCACGATCGAGGCCGTCGGCACCCAGGAGTCGATGATGCAGGCCATCCGCGCGACCCGCGCCGGCGGTCACGTCGGGTACGTCGGCGTCGCCCACGACGTGTCGCTGCCCGGTGAGGAGCTGTTCTTCTCCGGCGTCCACCTGCATGGCGGACCGGCACCGGTGCGTCGCTTCCTGCCCGACCTCATCCAGCTGATCTGGGACCGCGAGATCGACCCGGGCAGGGTCTTCGACCTCACGCTGCCGCTCGACCAGGCCGCGGAGGGCTACCGGGCCATGGACGAGCGCCGCGCGATCAAGGTGCTGCTCACCGTGTGAGCCGGTCCGTCACCAGAACGGCAGCCCCGGCGGGACGTCGATCCGCGGGGCGACGCGGGCGCCCGGCGCCGTAGCGAACGGCACCGCGTCGGGCGCGCAGACCGTGCCGTCGGCGGGCGGTGCACCGGTCACCAGGTAGGTCGCGATGTGCTCGTCGACGCACACGCTCTTGCCCAGCGCGGTGTGGCCCCAGCCGTCGAGCGTGAGCAGGTGCCCGGCGGGGAAGAGGTCGCGGTACGGCTGGGTCTGCTGGTACGGCGTCGCCGGGTCGAAACGGGTGCCGACGACGAGCACCGGTGCGGTCGTGGTCTGCTGCCACGGCCCGGTGAACGCGTCGTGGTCCTGGATCGGCCACGTCTCGCAGGGCAGCGCGACCCAGCCGCGGAACCGGCCGAAGTACGGCGCGGTCTGGTCGTACGCGTCGATCAGGCGCGGGTAGCGGTCGACCCGGCCGTTCGACGCGGTGTCCACGCAGAGACTCGCGAGACCGCCGCCGATGGACGGGTAGTCCTCGCCGCGCAGGCGCGCGCCCAGCGCGGACCGGGTGCCGGCGCCCGCGGACGCCACCGCGGCGGGGTCCGGGACCGGCGCCGCGAGCGCCGCGATGAGGGCCGCGAGGTCCGGCCACAGCGACGGCGAGTAGAGCGACTGGAACGTCGACGCGACCGCGACCTGCTGCGTCACCAGCACGGAGGTGCCGTCGGGCAGCGGGACCTCGACCGGCTGCGTCGCCAGCCGGTCGAACGTCTCGTAGGCGACCGTCGCCGGGTCGCCGAGCGCGGCCAGCGGGCACGTCGCCGGCCCGGCCTCGGCGCACAGGCGCGTGAACTCCCCGAACGTCTCGTGCGCTCCGAGGCCCTGGCGGATGCGGATGCCGAGCGGGACCGAGGGTGCGGCGTCGCCCGCCCCGGTGCCGGTCCAGGCGACCGGGTCGACCGTCGCGTCCAGCAGGAACCGGCCGACCCGCTCCGGGAACAGCCGCGCGTACGTCGCGCCGAGGAAGGTGCCGTAGCTGTAGCCCGCGTAGTACAGCTCCTCGTCGCCGACTGCCTGGCGCAGCAGATCCATGTCCCGGGCGACGTTCGCGGTCGACGCTGTCGCGAACCGCACCGGGGACGTCACCTGGCAGCGGGTCGCCAGCGCGAGGGACTCGAGCGTGTAGCGGACCTCCTCGCGCGGCGTGATCGGGTACGCCTGCGCGAGCAGCGGCGACGACGCCTCGTCCTCGGCGGTGCGGAAGCACGTCGCGGGGTCGGAGCCGGCGACCGCGCGCGGGTCGAACCCGAGCACGTCGAAGCGTGCGAGGACGTCCGGGTGGTAGATGTACGGGCCCGCCTGCTGGACGAACTCGACGCCGCTGCCGCCCGGGCCGCCGGGGTTGGTGAACAGCGTGCCGACGCGCTCCGCGGGGTCGCCGCTGGCGGGCAGCAGCGTCAGCGCGATCGTCGTCGTCGCGCCGTTCGGGCGGTCGTAGTCCCTCGGGACCTCGGCGCTCGTGCAGAGGAACGGCTCGAGTCCTGGGCCGCACGGCTGCCAGTCCAGCACCGGTACGGGTGCGTCGACCTGGGCGGGCGCGCCGGCGGCGAGCGCGGGGGGTGCCGCGAGCGTCGTCGCGAGCAGGGCGGTGGTCAGGAGGGCGAGCCCCCCGGTCCGGCGAAGGGCGGTCATCGTGGCTCCCCGGGCGTCGTCGGTCGAGGCCTCCACCATGCCAAGGGCGCGGGTCTCGTGCTACCCGGTTCCCGGGGGGTGGACCGGCCGTGTCTGACGGCGTGGGCCCTCGCGCGTCCGCTGGCGGCCTACCGGGAAGGACGCAGGGAGAACTCGTTGCCGTCGGGATCGGCCAGCTCCACTGCACCGGGCTCGGCGCCGGCGAGGCGTGCGGCGCCGAGGCGGACCAGGCGGTCGACCTCGTCCGGCAGGTCGTCCGCCTGCACCGCGAGCTCGAACCGCTGACGGTTCCTCCCGTGCCTCGGTGGCACGGGCGGACCGTCCCACGAGACCTTGGTCCCGCCGCGGGGAGACTGGACGGCGGTCTCCGCACCGTTGTCCCACACCAGCGGCCAGCCGAGCGTGGCGGCCCAGAACAGGCCGACCGCCCGGCTCCCGGCGCAGGTCACCTCGCCCAGAGCGCCGCACCCGGCGAGGAAGGCGGTGCCGGGTTCGATGACGCAGAGCGCGTACCCCTCGGGGTCGGCCAGCACCACGTGCCCCTCGTCGGGACGCTGGCCGACGTCGAGGTGGCGCGCGCCGAGATCGAGCGCCCTGTCCACCGTGTGCTGCTGGTCGGCCGGGTCGGTGCTGGTGAGGTGCAGGTGCATCCGGTCCGGTCCCACCCGTGCCGACGTGCTCGCGACGAACCGCAGGCCGAGCTGGGTCGCGGAGCCGGGCACCAGGACGCCGTGGGAGTCCTCGACGGACGTCCGCCCGAGCAGGTCGGCCCAGAAGCGCGCCAGGCGTGCGGGGTCGTGCGCCTCGACGACGAGGGCCACCAGCCGGCTGGTCATGCTCGGACGCTAGGCCGCCCCCCGCCACGAGGACACGCTCTTTTCGACGACAGCGCGAAGGCGGGGCGCCAGGACCGGCGCCCCGCCCCGCCTCAGCCGAGCCGGTGGGTCAGCCCACGCGGACGAGCTGCCACTGCTGGTTGGCGCCGTTCCAGTCGGAGTACTGGACGATGTTGCCGCCGTCGGCGGTGGACGCACCCTGCACCTCGACCGCCTTGCCGCTGTTGCGGCTGATCAGCTGCACGTAGCTGTCGATGGTCTGGATGCTGAACTGCTGGTTGGCGGAGTTGGCGTCGGGCCACTGGATGAGCGCGGCACCGTCCGCCGTGGAGCGGCTGGTCACGTCGAGCACTTTGCCGGACAGGCGCGACTTCAGCCGGTAGTAGCCGTCGCCGGAGCTGACGAACTGCCACTGCTGCTGGGCACCGTCGTTGCGGGACCACTGCGTGATCCGCGCGCCGTCCGCGGTGGACAGGTTGTAGACGTCGAGCGCCTTGCCGCTGTTCCGGTTGACCAGCACGTACCAGGCGCCCGTGTCGATGGAGCCGTTGCCGCCACCGCCGTTGCCGCCGCCCGCGTTGAGCGCGTTCAGCACCGAGGTGTAGGCCGCCTTCTTGTTGCCGGACGCGTCGAAGAGCAGCGGGTTGGCCCCGGTGCGCCAGGAGTCGCTGTCCCGCACGCCCCACACGGTGATGCCGTTGCAGCGCGCGATCGCGAGGCAGGCGTTGGTCACGGCCGCGTACATGTTCGCCTGGTTGCCGCCCTGCTGGATGTCCAGCTCGGTGATCTGCACGTCGACGCCGAGGTCGGCGAAGCGCTGCAGGTTGGCCTGGAAGTCCCCGGGCATGCTGGTGCCGAGGTGCGCCTGGAAGCCGACGCAGTCGATCGGCACACCACGGGACTTGAAGTCGCGGACCATGTTGTAGACGCCCGTGGACTTCGCGTTGATGCCGTCCGTGTTGTAGTCGTTGTAGCAGAGCTTGGCGCCCGGGTCCGCGGCGCGGGCGGCGCGGAACGCGGCCTCGATCCAGTCGTTGCCGGTGCGCTGCAGGCTGGAGTCGCGACGGCTGCCGCGGCCGTCGTCGGCGAAGGCCTCGTTGACCACGTCCCAGGAGTGGATCTTGCCGCGGTAGTAGGTGGCCACCTTGGTCACGTGGTTGATCGCGGCGTTGCGCAGCGCGGTGCCGGACAGGTTCTGCGCCCAGCCGGGCATCTGCGCGTGCCACAGGAGGGCGTGACCGCGGACCTGCTTGCCGTTGCTGCGGGCCCAGTTGGCGATCTGGTCGCCGCGGCCGTAGCTGAACGAGTTCTGCGACGGCTCCGTCGCGTCCCACTTCATCTCGTTCTCCGCCGTGATCATGTTGAACTCGCGGTTGGCGATCCCGATGTAGGTCGAGTCGCTCATCCTGCCGGCCGCGATCGCGGTGCCGAAGTAGCGGCCCTTCTCGGCCGCCGACGCGCCGAGCGTCGAGGCCGCCTGGGCCGGGTTCGCCAGCGCGACGAGCATGGTCAGCACCAGGCCGGCCGTGGCGGCGAGCGCTGCGGTGCGGCGTCCCCATCCGTGCCGGGTGAGCTGTTCGGGCGTCGTTCGCATCATGTCTCGCTCTCTGTGGAGACGGCACGCGGGCACGCGTGACGTCGTCGGGTGATCGAGGCGATCGCCCCGGTCAGGGGTTTGACCAGGTCTCAGGGGTGAGGTGTCAGGGGGTGGTCAGGTCGAAGCTGCGGACCGTGACGGCTCCGCCGAGCGCCTGCGTGGCGTAGTTGAAGATCCCGAACCGGTAGCCCATGAAGAACTCCCACGCGTTGTTCAGGGTGAACGCGGGTCCGAGCGGGAGGAACGTGGTCCCGTCGGTGCTGTACGAGAAGGTCGCCGTCCGGCCCGAGCCGGGACGGATGTCGGCCGTCGCGCGCAACCAGATCCGCCCGCCCGACACGGCGGCCGATGCGCGCTCCACCCCGGTGCCGGTGGTGGCCCACGAGCTGTTCATCGAGAGCCCGTCGGTCATCACCACGCGGGTGGACCCGTTGGTCCTCACCACGCCGATCCACGCCGACGACTGCCGCAGCATCGCGAGCCCGGACCGGTCGCCGTTGGCCATCGCCGAGTAGTCGAGCTCGACGGTGGCCGTCGACGACGGACCCTGGATGCGGTGGGTGAGCGTGTTCCGCGCGCTGTACAGGTCGGTGGTGACCGTGGCGGTCTGGAGCCGGAGCCCGTTGCTGACGCTGAACCGGCTGGTGTCCGGGTTGTGGTTCCACTCCCACCGGTGGCCCAGCGTGGGACCGGCGAACGTGTCCCGGCCGATCATCGACGCGACGGTCTTGGTGGTCGTGATGTTCGGCCGGTTGTACGTGGTGCCCCAGCGACCGTTGACCGTCTGCAGGGTCGGCCAGCCGTCGGCGGTCCAGCTGATCGGTGCGAGCGTCGGCATCCGGCCGCCCGGGTAGGCGTCGGTGAACGCCATGTACCACCAGTCGCCCGCCTGCGTCTGGACCAGGCCACCCTGGTGCGGCACCCCCCCGCCGGAGATCGGGCCGGGCAGGTTGAGCAGCACCTCCCGCATCTCGTACGGGCCGAAGGGAGAGCTGGACCGCAGGACGTACTGGCCGTTTGCCGGCCGCGTGAGCCAGATGTAGTAGTAGCCGTTGCGCTTGTAGAACCGGGCGCCCTCGAGCGTGCCGACGCTCGACGGCGTCTGGAACACCTGCTGCGCCCGCACCTGCGCGGTGCCGTCGGCGTTGAGCTGCGCGACGCTGATCGTGCCGTTGCCGTACGCGACGTACATGGTGTCGTTGTCGTCGATCAGCAGGCCCGCGTCGTAGTAGCAGCCGTTGATCCGGGCCTTCTTGGTCCACGTGGCGTCCACGGCCGGCGCGGTGTAGACGTACGTCCGGTTGAACTCCGTGCAGCCGAGCCAGTAGTAGGTGCTGTTGCTCTTCCGGTAGCCCAGCGTCGACGCCCAGATGCCCTTGACGTACTTGCGGCCGCCCGTGAGGTCGTAGCCGCTGTCGTCGAAGTCGAGGCGCGGCACCGAGTGCCCCGCGTACTCCCAGCTCACCAGGTCGTACGAGCGCAGGATCGGCGCACCGGGCGAGTAGTGCATGGTCGACGCCGAGTAGTAGTACGCGTCACCGACGCGGATGATGTCGCCGTCCGCGAAGTCCTGCCAGACCACGGGGTTGGTGAAGGTGCCGGTGGG
>NZ_BJUB01000012.1 GCF_007989805.1 Cellulomonas xylanilytica | reverse complement strand
CTGAAGGGGTCCTCGACCTCGCAGGTCATGACCGTCAACGGTGGTGGGGCCAAGGGCGCCTCGGACAAGGTGTTCCAGCACAACGGGCCGGGCAGGTTCGTGATCAAGAACTTCACCGTGACCGACTTCGGCAAGCTGTACCGCTCGTGCGGGAACTGCTCCAAGCAGTACGCGCGCACGGTGGTCATCGACAACATCAAGGTGACCGCACCGGGCAAGTCGCTGGTCGGGATCAACTCCAACCTGGGCGACAAGGCCACGATCACGAACGTGACGATCTCCAACGACGCGTCCAAGAAGATCGTGATCTGCGAGGAGTACAAGGGCGTGACCTCGGGCGAACCGTCCAAGATCGGATCCGGACCCTCGGCCGCGTGCGGCTACTCCACCTCGTCGATCACCTACAAGTGAGGCGCTGACGACACAGGGACGACCCCGGACCCCCACGGTCCGGGGTCGTCCCGCGCGCGCACCCGGAAACGCTGCCGGCGCCCTGGACGCCTGCCCTACAGTTCACGCGTGCGTGAGGACGAGAGCACGTTCCAGGTCGACCTTCGCGGCATCGTCGACCTCCTGAGCCACCACCTGTACTCCGGCCCGCGCGTGTACGTCCGCGAGCTCATGCAGAACGCCGTCGACGCCGTGACCGTGCGGGGCGCTGCCGACGAGCGGCCGGCGCTGCTGCTCGTCCCGACGGACGTCGCGGCCGACGGGCGGCTGCACGCGATGGACTCGGGCGTGGGGCTCGACGAGGACGACGTCCGCACGTTCCTGGCCACGATCGGCCGGTCGAGCAAGCGCGACGAGCTGGGCCTGGCGCGCTCCGACCTGCTCGGGCAGTTCGGCATCGGCCTGCTGAGCTGCTTCATGGTCAGCGAGGACATCGAGGTGGTGTCCCGACGGGCCGACGGACCGTGGGTGCGGTGGGTCGGGCACGCGGACGGCACGTACGAGCTGTCGACGCTGACGGACGGCCTCCCGGCCGACGACGAGCGGGCGGCCTGGCTGGCGGACGGACCGGGCACCTGCGTGACGCTGGCTCCCCGCCGGGGTACCGAGCACCTGCTCGACACCGTGTCCGTGGTCGACCTGGCCCGGCACTTCGGCTCCTACCTGCCGCACCGCGTCGTCGTGCGGACCGCTGACGGCCCGGTGGACGCGAGCCTGCAGACGCCGCCGTGGCGGATCGAGGACCCCGAGCGCCGCCGGGCCGCGTGCGTGGAGCTCGCGTCGGCCGAGCTGGGGGGCGAGCCCTTCCACGTGCTGCCCGTCCGGGTCCCGCAGGCCGGGCTCGACGGGGTCGCCGTGATCGGCGGGCACCGCGCCGCCAGCGCCAGCCAGGGGCGGCACCGCGTGCACCTCAAGGGCATGCTGCTGTCCGACCAGGTGGCGGACCTGGTCCCGGAGTGGGCGTTCTTCGTCCGGTGCGCCGTGGACTCCCAGCTCCTGCGTCCGACGGCCAACCGGGAGGGCCTGTTCGACGACGACCTGCTCGAGCACACCCGCGCGGAGATCGGTGCGCAGGTGCGCGCGTGGCTGGTGCGCATGGCGGCGACGCAGCCCGACCGGATGCAGCAGTTCCTTGCGGTCCACCAAGTGGCCGTCAAGGCGATGGCCCTGCAGGACGACGAGCTGCTCCGGATCCTGCTGCCGCTGCTGCCCTTCGAGACCAACCAGGGCCGCTGCACGCTGCCGGAGCTGATGCGGACGACCGACGTGGTGCGCGTGGCCGCGACCGTCGACGACTTCCGCCAGGTCGGTTCCGTGCTGGCCGCGCAGGGTGTCGCCGTCGTGAACGGCGGCTACACGTTCGACCTGGAGCTGGTGCGGCGGCTGGTCGACGTCGAGCCCGCCGCCGTCGTCCAGGTCGTCGTGCCCTCCGACATCGACGGGCACGTCCGGCTCGTGCCGGACGAGCGCCTGCGCGACGTCGCCGCCGCGCTCGCCGACGTCCGGGCGGCCCTCGACGGTGTCCAGGTGGACGTCGAGCTGCGCGCGTTCGCGCCCGTCAGCCTCCCCGCGCTCCTCGTCGATGACAGCGACCGACGCGACAGGCGGGAGGTCCGCGCCGCCGCCGCGGAGGCCGACGACGTGTGGAGCGCGCTGCTGGGCGCGTTCGACGACGGCGGCAGCGACCGCCCGCGGCTCCTGCTCAACGACACCAACCCGACGGTGCGTCGGGTGCTGGTCCTGCAGGACGCGGCGCTGCGGCAGGTCGCGGCCGAGTCGCTGTACGGCCGCGCGCTCCTCGCGGGTGGGCGTCGGCTCCGTCCCGCCGACACCGCCCTGATCGACCGCTCGTTCAACGCCCTGCTCGACCGCGCGGTCGACGCCGAACCCGGAGGGACCACCGCGTGACCGTGACCCGAGCCGAGGTGCAGCAGCTGCTGGACCAGGTGACCCGTACCCCGCAGCTCGAGCGGAACGCCGCCGCCGAGGAGCTCGTCCGGGTGGCCGACGCGTCCGGCGACGACGAGATGCGGTTCCGCGCCCGGCTGGAGCTCATCGAGTCGACCTTCTACGCGGCCGCCAAGCACCGGATGTTCGCGCCGTTCGCCTTCGTGGTGCAGCAGTACGACGCCGAGCCCGACTGGCTGACGGCCGACGACCGCCACCGGGTGCTCTGGCTGCACAAGTGGATGGTCGTCGACCTCGTCGACCACCCGGAGGTCGCGCTGGACCAGCTGGAGACGGTGCTCGACGGCATGCGTCGCCGCTACGTCGCCGCGGGTGAGGGGCTGAGCCCCGTGCTCGGCTGCGCGTACGTGCTGCGCGCGCACGTCCACGGCGCGGCCGCGGCGGAGGAGGACTACGTCGCGTGGCGACGGGCACCGCGCACGAGCCTGTCGGACTGCGAGGGCTGCGAGCCCGGGGTGCGCATCACGCACCTGGCCGACCTCGGACGGCACCAGGAGTCCGTCGACGAGCTCGGGCCGGTGGTGCGCGGTGAGGTCGGGTGCTCCGAGCAGCCGCAGCGGGCGGTCAGCATGGCGCTCGCGTCGATCGTCGAGGTCGGCGACGTCGAGACCGCGGCCGCGTTGCACCGCAGCGCCTACCGTGCGAGCCGTCGCAACCCCGGTGAGACCCGCGCGGTGGCCCGGCACCTGGAGGTGCTGGCCCGCTCCGGCAACGTGAGCCGCGGTCTGGACGTCCTGACGGAGCAGCTCGACGCGCTGGACCGGCCGTCGTCGCCGATGACGGGGATGCAGCTCGCCGCCGCCGCCACGCGGCTGCTGCGCACGGTCGTCGCCGCGGGGGACGGGGACCGGCTGGTCCGCGGGCGTGGCCGACAGCCCGAGAGTGCAGCCGACCTGCTCGCGCGGGTGGAGTCGCAGGCGCTGAGCACGGCGGCCCGGTTCGACGAGCGCAACGGCACGACGACCGTCGGCGACCAGGTCCGGGCGTGGATCACGGCACCGGACCTGCCGGCCCTCCCGCTCGGGTCGACGCATCCCGACCGGACGTCCACCCCGCCGCTCGACCTGCCGCGGGTCCCGGCGCATCCCGCGCTCCAGGAGGACGTCGACCTCGACGCCTTGGACGTCGCCGCCCTGGCGGACCTCGCCGCCCTGGCGCAGCGCGTCGCGCACCGCCCGACGTGGGACCGGCTGGCCGCGCACTGGGTGGCGCGTCGCGACGCGGAGCCGGCTGCGACTCGTGCCCGCGCGGACCTCGACGCGTTCGTCGCGTGGAGCTCGACCGACCCCGAGCCGGCGCTCCGGCAGAGCGCCGCATCGCTCTACCGCCGGCTCGGCGACGAGGCCGAGGCCGTGCTGGTCGAGCTGCTGGGCGACCTGCAGGCCGGGCTGCCGGTCGAGCTGCCGACCGTGCTGGCCGCGGTCGATGCCACGGGGACGAGCAGCCAGCGAGCGCTCGTCCGCACCCGGCTGGCCGTGGACGCGCCCGACGAGGTCGCTGCCCGGCTGCGCGCCGAGGCCCTCGACCTGCTCGCCGGCGTCGGCGACCTGACCCCGCAGGACCGCGGGCTGGTCGCGCGCCTGCGCTTCGCGACCGCGCCGGACGGCCCGGTGCTCGAGCCGGTCGAGGACGGCGAGGAGCCGGAGGTGCGGGTCCAGGTGCTCGTCGGCCGTGCGGGCGCGAGCCTCGCCGGCGAGGACGTCGCCGGTGCGCTCGGGTTCCTCGACGACGCCGCCGCGGTCGCGCGGACCGCGGGTGCGCCTGCGCTCGCCCTGCACGTCGAGGCCGCGCGCGTCCGGGCGTTCGTCGCGTCGGGTGACCACGAGCAGGCGGAGGCCCACGCCATGGCCGTCGCCGCGGCCGCCCTCGACGAGGACCTCAGCGACGTCGCCATCGACTGCCGCACCCTCGTCGCGCACCTCATGGCGCGGCACGGCCGCGAGCTCGAGGCGGTCGAGCTGGCCGAGTCGACCCTCGCCATCGTCCCCGCCGACGGCGCCGTGCCCCGTCGGCAGCGCGCCTACCGGACCGAGCAGCGCCTGACCCTCCTGGACCTGGCGTCCCGCCTCTCGTCGGCTCTGCAGGAACCGGACCGCGCGGAGGCCCTCGCGCGCGAGGCGGTCCAGCTCGCCACCGGTCCCGACGCGACGCCCGCGCTCGCCTGCCCGGCGCTGCACCGGCTCGCCGGCCTGCGGGAGACCGTGGACGCCGTCGAGGCGACCCGCCTGTACGCCGAGGCGCTGGACGCAGCGCAGGTCGGCGGCCTCGACGCCGCGGCGCTCGTGGTCCGCCGCGACCGGATCTGGGCGCGGTTCGACGCCGACGGGCTGGACGCCGCGCTCGCGGACCTGCAGGACACCCGCGGCGCCAACGAGGCCGCCCACGCCCGGATCCTCGCCGACCCGTCGTCGGCGGGCGACCTGGCCTCGTGGGACTTCGCGTGGGAGGACGCCGCGCTGCGGACCCTGTCCGCGCAGCTGCTGGAGCACGGTGGTGAGCACCAGCGCGCGCTCGACGCCCTCGACGGGCTGCCCGCGGCGTGGGAGGCGCTCGACGACCGCACCCGCGCCCTCGACAGCGAGCGGCTGCGCGGCGTCGCCCTGCTCCAGCTCGACCGGGACGCCGAGGGCCTCGCGCTGCTCGACGACGTCGCCGTGCGCGCACGGGCAGCTGGTGCGACGCGGCTGAGCACCCAGGCCGCCGGCACCGCGGCCACGTGGCTGGACCAGGCCGGCCGTCCTGAGGAGGCACAGGCGTTCTGGGAGCGGCACCTCGACGACGACGGGGCGTGATCGCCGCTCGCGGCGTGTGCGGCGCGAGCATGTCAGTGGTCGGTTGCACCCTGGACCCATGATCACTCTCTCGTGCTCGTGCGGTTCCGCGGGGACCACCCGTCGTCACCCCATGCGCGGCCTGTCCGCCGACGAGCGGGCCGCGCTGATCCGGGACGCGTTCTCGGTCAGCGGCGGCTTCCTCGCGCTCGAGGTCGACGCGTCCTGGCACCCGGGCTCCGTCGAGCCCACCGAGTCGTGCGTCGTGCTCGCGGACCTGGACTCCCTCGACGCCTCGGCCGGGCTCGACGCCGAGGGCGCGAAGGCGATCCGGGACCTGCTCGAGATCGGGCACGTCAGCGGTCAGCCGCTGCCGGCCCCCGTCGAGGTGGGGTCCGTGCGGTTCCGCGTGGCGCCGGCCGACGAGTTCGGACCCGCGATGTCCTACCTCGTGACCGACGGCACCGAGACCCTCCTCGAGGCGACCGTGCCCGTCCCGCACGACGACCTGCTTCCCGCGCTCGTCGCGGTGCACAGCGAGCGCGGCGCGGCCGGCCTCACCAGCCTCGACGTCCTCGCCGCGCGGTTCGGCCTGGCGACGGCGCTCACCCGCCTCGGCCGGGAGCACGCCGCCGTGGCGTGACGATCGCCGTCAGACGGCCGCTCGGGCCTCCGCCACCAGCTCCAGCGAGGCGCGGACGACGGCGAGGCGGGTGGCGACGTCCGCGTCCGTCGGCCGGACGCCGACCTTGACGCCGACCCGCGGCACGTCGCCCGCGACCCTGAGGGTCTCGGTGATCTCGGCGAGCCCCATGAGCGAGTCCGCGGAGGCGGCGAGGGCCGGGTGGTCGTCGGAGCGCGGCGGGATGTGCATGTCCGCCCACGGCGGGTTCCACGGGGTGTCCGCCCCGGTGGCGCCGGAGAGCACGAGCATGCGCAGCAGCCCGGCCTCGGCGACGGCCTGCGTGTGCTCGACGGCGGTGGTGGTGCTGCGGCCCTCGATGACGGACCGGCCCCAGTTGACGCACATGCCGAGGACGTCGACCGGCAGGCCCTTGGAGCGGACGACGGCGAGCTCGTCCTCGAGCGTCCAGAAGCCCTTCGCGGGGGTCAGCCCGGGGACGTAGGCGTCGCAGTGCTCGACCAGGACCTCGGCGCCGGCCAGGTCCCAACCGAGGATCTCGTCGAGCGAGCGGGAGAACGCCTCGACCGAGCCGCCGCGCGGGCCGGGTGCGCTGTGGACCTCGATGGCGCTGACCCGTCGGCGGCCGTCGGCCTGCGCGAGGCTGACGGCCAGGTCGCGGGCGCGGGCGACGTCGGCGAGCGCGTGGGCGCGCTGGTCCTCGTCGAGCGAGCCGAGGCCGTAGGTCGGCGCGACGCCGAGGCGCGGCATCATCGTCGGCACCAGCGAGACGACGACGTCCCACTCGGGCCGCAGGTTCCTGGCCACCCACGCCGGCTCCAGGCTGCGCGTCCCCTCCACCGGCAGGGCGTGCTCGATGCCGCCGATGCCCAGGTCGACGAGGCCGGCGAAGAACTCGTCCTCGTCCGCGGGGTCCTCGGGTGCGGCGATGTAGCCCGAGAGCAACAGGTGGCGCAGCGACGGCATGGATCCTCCGGTGGTCGACGGTGACTTGACGAGCAGGGCGAGACTATCTACCTTTTCCGCTGTACGGAACCGAGTTCCATTTCTGACAGTCACCGCAGCCTGTCCCCGACGACGACGAAGTCTCGGCAAGCACCTCTCGTTCCCCCTCGCTGCTCGACCAGCGCGCTCACCTGCGTGAGCCGACGAAGGAGTCCTCCCATGATGCGAAGCAAGGCCGTGTCGATCACCGCACTGCTGGGCGCCACCGCCCTCACCCTGGCCGCCTGCAGCAGCGGCGCCACGCCCGGAGCGTCGGAGACCGGCGGGTCCACCGACGAGGCCGTCTCGACGACCGTGTTCAAGGTCGCCTTCAACCAGCAGCCGACCCACCCGCAGTACGTCGCGATCGACGCCATGGGCGACCGGATCAAGGAGCGCACCAACGGCGCCTACGACCTCGAGGTGTTCCCGAACGAGACCCTCGGCGCCCAGAAGGAGACGATCGAGCTGGTGCAGTCGGGCACGATCGAGTTCGCGATGGTGGCGGCCCCGCTGCTCGAGAACTACAACCCCGACTTCGTCGTCTTCAACCTGCCGTTCACGTTCGACTCGCAGGACCACCAGCGCGAGACGACGAACGACCCGGAGATCGTCTCCGAGCTCTACGCGTCGCTCGACGACCAGGACCTGCGCGTCCTGGGCTCGTTCCATGGCGGCATCCGCTCGATGTACAACGCGACCAAGCCGATCGAGACCCCCGCCGACATGGAGGGGATGAAGATCCGCGTCATCGAGTCCGAGACCAACATCGAGATGATGAAGCTCATGGGCGCCACGGGCACCCCGATGGGCATGGGCGACGTCTACACGGCCATCCAGTCCGGCGTCATCGACGGCGCGGAGAACAACGAGCTGACCTACTCGGGCGTCAAGCACTCCGAGGTCGCGCCGTACTACAGCTACACCAAGCACCTCATGCTGCCGGACTACCTCATCACCAACCCGGCCGTCATGGACGGTCTGCCCGAGGACGTCCAGGAGATCTTCGCCGAGGAGATCGCCACGGCGATCGAGGAGGAGGGCGACCTCTGGAAGACCCAGATCGACGTCGCCAAGCAGGACGCCATCGACGCCGGCGCCAAGTTCAACGAGGTCGACGAGGAGGCCTTCGCCGAGGCCATCGCCCCGCTGACGCAGTCGAAGCTCACGAACGACTTCATCAAGGACATCCACGCCAAGGTCCGGGCAGCCGCGGAGTGACCGAGAACCCGCTGAGCCCCGAGAGGCCCGAGAGCCCGGAGAACCCGGCGACGCCGTCGCTGCTCGTCAGGTTCAAGTCGGTTCTCGACGCGATCCTGCGAGCGACGTGCGTGACGCTGTTCGCCGTCCTCGTCGTCCTGGTGACCTGGCAGGTCTTCACGCGCCTGGTCCTGTCGAACCCGAGCATCTGGTCCGAGGAGGCAGCCCGCTACGTGTTCATCTGGCTGAGCCTCATCGGGATCTCGATCGCGACGGGCGAGAAGGCCGACGTGGCGATCGACTACTTCGTGCAGAAGGCGCCCCTCGCGGCTCAGCGGGTGCTCGAGATCGTCGCGTACCTCGCGACGCTCACGTTCGCCCTGCTCGTCATGGTCTGGGGCGGCTGGCTGAACGCCGCCCAGACCATGCACCAGCTGAATCCCGTCCTGCCGATCTCGGCCGGGGTGCTCTATCTCGCGGTCCCGATCTCCGGGGTCCTGCTGACCTTCTACCTGGTCTACCACCTGATCAGGACGCTCTCCCCGGGCTACACCGGGGTCGAGCACATCGCCGCAGAGGACGGGGTGGAGCTGTGACGGACATCGCGCTGGTGAGCGCGGTCATGATCGGCGGGATGGTCCTGCTGATGGTGATCGGCGCACCGATCAGCATCAGCATCGGCCTCCCGTCGGCCATCTCGATGATGCTCGTCCTGGGGCTCGAGAACGGCGCCACCACCTCCGCGCAGCGGATGTTCACGGGCGTCAACTCGTTCGCCCTGCTGGCCATCCCGTTCTTCGTCCTCGCGGGCGGGATCATGAACAACGGCGGGATAGCGACGCGGCTGATCAACCTCGCGAAGGTCCTCGTCGGCCGGACGCCGGCCCCGCTCGCCCAGACCAACGTCCTGGCGAACATGCTGTTCGGCTCGGTCAGCGGGTCGGCGATCGCGGCGGCGGCAGCCGTCGGCACGACGATGGCGCCGATGCAGGCACGAGAGGGCTACGACAAGGCCTTCTCCGCCGCGACCAACGTCGCCTCGGCGCCGAGCGGGATGGTCATCCCGCCGAGCAACATCCTGATCGTCTACGCACTGGCCAGCGGCGGCACGTCGGTCGGGGCGCTGTTCATGGCCGGCTACATCCCCGGCATCCTGTGGGGCGTCGCGTGCATGGCCGTCGTCTGGTTCTACGCGCGCAAGCACCCCGAGCTCCGAGCGCCCGTGCGGGCCACCCTGGGTGAGCTGGGGCGGACGTTCGTCCAGGCGCTGCCGTCGCTGACCCTCGTGGTGGTCGTGATCGGCGGCATCATCGCCGGGTTCTTCACCGCGACGGAGGCCTCCGCGATCGCGGTCGTCTACGCGCTCCTGCTGGGGTTCCTCTACCGGGCGATCAAGCTCTCGGACCTGCCGCACATCCTGTACGCCGCGGCCCGGACCAGCTCCGTGGTGATCTTCCTGATCGGCGTCTCGTCGATCATGTCGTTCGTCATGAGCTTCACCAAGATCCCGCAGCTCATCGCGGACTCGCTGCTGGGGTTCACGGACAGCAAGTTCGTGGTGCTGCTGATCATGATGGTGGTCCTGCTGATCATCGGGATCCCGCTCGACGCCACCCCGGCGATCCTCATCTTCACGCCGATCTTCCTGCCGATCGCCATGCAGTACGGGATCGATCCCGTGCACTTCGGGATCATGATGACGTTCAACCTCTGCATCGCGATCATCTCCCCACCATCGGCGCCCGTGCTGTTCGTCGGCGCGCAGGTCGCCGGCGTGAAGGTCGAGTCCGTGATCGCCCGGCTCATGCCCTTCTTCATCGCGCTCGTCGCCGTGCTCCTGCTGGTGACCTTCGTGCCTGCCCTGTCCCTCTGGCTGCCCGGCCTCTTCGGCCTGCTCTAGCCGACCCCACTGAAAGGCCCTCCATGGAACAGCGCTACGCCACGAGCCCCGAGCACGTGCCCGGCATGGACACCGCCGAGCTGCGTCGCCGGTACCTCGTCGAGAACCTCTTCGTCGACGACGAGGTGGCGTCCGTCTACACGCACCACGACCGGGTCGTCCTGCTCGGCGCCAGCCCGGTGACCGGCCCGATCTCGCTGCCGACCTTCCCGGAGATCCGCTCCGAGTTCTTCTTCGAGCACCGCGAGGCCGGGATCGTCAACGTCGGCGGCCCCGGCGCGGTGGCGGTCGACGGCACGTCGTACGGGCTCGCGCACGGCGCCTGCCTGTACATCGGCCGCGGCGCGGTCGACGTCGTCCTGTCGTCGTCCGACCCGAGCGAGCCGGCGCGCTTCTACCTGGTCTCCGCTCCCGCGCACACCACCTACCCGACGACCCTGGTCGAGCCCGGCGGCGGGATCGTCCGCGAGCTGGGCGACGCGCTGACCTCGAACCGGCGCACGCTCAACCAGTACATCCACGAGAACGGCGTCCGGAGCTGCCAGATCGTCATGGGTGTCACCACGCTGCACCCGGGCAGCATGTGGAACACGATGCCCGCGCACACGCACGACCGGCGCACCGAGGCCTACCTGTATTTCGACCTGGCGCCCGAGGCGAGGATCATCCATCTCATGGGACACCCGTCGGAGACCCGCCACCTCATCGTGGCGGACCAGCAGGCGATCATCTCGCCCAGCTGGTCGGTGCACTCCGGCGTGGGTTCCGCCAGCTACAGCTTCGTGTGGGCGATGGCGGGCGAGAACCAGTCCTTCGACGACATGGATGGCTTCGCCATCGCGGACATGCGCTGAGGCGACAGGATGACAACCATGGCCTTCGACAAGACGGAAACCCACACGGCCGCGACCTCCGCCGCCTCGTCGGCGAGCGCGAGCGAGAAGACCCTCCTCGTCCTCGAGGCTGCCCTCGACCACCCGCGTTTCAGCGACGTGGTGGAGGCGACGGGTCTGGCCAAGGCCACGGCGCACCGCATCCTGACCACCCTGGCCGACTCCGGGTTCATCACCGTCTCGCCGGAGGGCACGTACCTGCCGGGGCCGAAGATCCTGTCGCTCGCCGGCCGGGCGCTGCAGCGGATCGACATCTCGTCGATCGCGCAGCCGTTCGTCGACGACCTCGTCGAGGTCGTGCACTGCACGGTGCACGTCGGCGCGGTCAACGGGGACGAGATCGTGTACCTGATCCGCAGCGACTCCGACAAGCCGTACCAGATGCCCTCGCGCGTCGGCCACGCCCTCCCTCTGCACACGTCGGGGATCGGCAAGGTCGTCCTCGGCGGCTACACGGACGAGGGCCTGGAACGCCTCGTCGCCCGGGCCGGGCTCGCCCAGCGGACCGAGCACACGATCACGACGCTCGACCGGTTGCGCGCGGAGGTCGAGGACATCCGACGCCTCGGCTACGCGCTCGACCGGGAGGAGAACGTGCCCGGCGTCGTGTGCGTCGCGGCGCCGATCCGGGACCACACGGGGACGACGAGGTACGGGCTCAGCATCTCGACGCTCACCCTCGAGCACACCTTGGAGCAGGTCGAGGCGATGGCCCCGCTGGCCATCGAGACGGCCGACAAGATCTCGGCGGCCCTCGGCTACCGCGCCTGACCACCCCGTAGGAACCCCGCACGAACTGCACGGCCGACGCCGTGCAGCGGACGAGCACGCCCGAAACCGACCAGAGAGCACCGACCCATGACCCTCGCCCCGACGTCCGCCGCCTACCTCGAGAGCCTGTTCAGCCTCGAGGGGAGGCTCGCCGTCGTCACCGGCGCCAGCCGGGGCATCGGGCTGGCCATCACGCAGTCGCTCGCGTCTGCCGGCGCGGACATCATCGCCGTGAGCCACGAGATGCCCTCCGGCGACAGCCCTGCCCGCGCCGCGGTCGAGTCGCTCGGACGCACGTTCACGCCGCTCGCGGCGGACCTGTCCGACGGGTCCCGCGTCGCGGAGCTGGCCGCCGAGCTCGCCGCCCACCCCGTCGACATCCTGGTGAACAACGCCGGGACCATCCGCCGCACCCCCGCGGCCGAGCACTCCGACGAGGACTTCGACCACGTCCTCAGCGTCAACCTGCGCGCCGCCTTCACGCTGTCCCGGGAGGTCGGCCGCGGCATGCTCGAGCGGGGCAGCGGGAAGATCGTCAACACCGCGTCGATGCTCAGCTTCCAGGGCGGGATCAACGTGCCCGGGTACGCGGCCTCCAAGTCGGCCGTCGCCGGCCTGACCAAGGCGCTCGCCAACGAGTGGGCCGACCGCGGGGTCAACGTCAACGCCGTCGCCCCTGGGTACGTCGCCACCGCCAACACCCACGACCTGCGCCGGGACGCCGAGCGCAGCGACGCCATCCTGGCCCGCATCCCCGCCGCCCGCTGGGCCGAGCCGACCGACATCGCCGGTGCTGTCCTGTTCCTGTGCTCCCGTGCGGCCGACTACATCCACGGCGCGGTGCTGCCCGTCGACGGCGGGTGGCTCGCCCGCTGACCGGGGTCACGCGGACGGGGGAACGGCGAGCCCACCGGTCGAGCACGGACGACGCGGCGCCGATGAGGAGGGCATGCCTCCTCGCCGTCCGGTCCGACGCACCGTCACGCTTGCGCTCCTCACCCTGGGTGTCGCGATGACCCAGGCCGGGTGCGGCGCAGACGCGACGCCCGCCGCCACGACCGTGGTCGCGGTGCTCGACGGTCGCACCGTGGAGGTCGAGCGGGACGGCGCGACGAGCACGGTGACGCTGGCCGGGCTCCTCGTCCCCGCTCCCGACGAGTGCCTCGGGGAAGAGTCGGCGGCGGCGCTGGGCGACCTGCTGAAGACGGGCACGGAGGTCCGGCTGGAACCGAGCGATCCGGCGGGTGGTTCCGAGGACATCGTCGCGGCGGTGTTCGCGGACGACGTCCTGGTGAGCGCCGAGCTGGTCCGGCTGGGCCTCGCCTACGCCGACCCGACCGAGGACGTCCCGGCGCAGGTCACGGCCGCGCAGGAGGAAGCGATCGACGCGTCGGCCGGGCTGTTCGGGGTCGGCGCACCGTGCACCCTGCCTGCGCAGGTGGAGGCTCTGGAGCAGGCGACCGCGGAGGCCGCCGACGCCGCGGCTGCGCTCGCGGCCGGCGCCGGCATCGTCGAGGTCGACCGGCACGGGTCGGCCCTCGCGGCCGCCGCCGCGACCGGTGCAGCGCTGGCTGCGCTGCTCGACGGTGAGCAGTCCGCCCGGTACCCGGGCGCGATGGTGGCGACCTGGCGGAGCCGGACCGTCGCCGTCAACGAGCGGCTCGCCGGCGTGACCGCCACCGTCCAGCAGGTCCGTGCCTCCGAGGAGCAGCGGATCGAGGGCGAGCGAGTGGCTGCGGAGGCTGCCGCTGCGCAGGCTGCAGCCGATGAGGCGGCGCGACAGGCACAGGCTGCTGCGGACGCCGAGGCGGCCCGCGTCGCGGCAGAAGCGGCGGCCGTGCAGACCAAGGCGCCGACGGGTGGCTCCGTCCACTACCAGAACTGCGATGCCGTCCGCGCCGCTGGGGCGGACCCGATCTACGCCGGTGACCCCGGGTACAGCGGCAAGCTCGACCGCGACGGCGACGGGGTCGGCTGCGAGAAGTAGCCGCACGCAGCTCTTCGAGCGGCGCGGTCGCCGCGTCGCCTCGATACTCGGTCGATGGCCGAGACGACGACGACCGAACGACCCGGACTGCGCCGGGCGGTGACGGGACGACTGCTGTTCCTCTTCATCCTGGGCGACGTGCTGGGCGCCGGCGTCTACGCGCTGGTCGGCGTGCTGGCCGACGAGGCGGGCGGCATGATCTGGCTGCCGCTGCTGGTCGCGCTGGGGATGGCGCTGCTGACGGCGTCGTCGTACGCGGAGCTGGTGACCAAGTACCCGCAGGCCGGCGGCTCGGCCGTGTACGCGCAGCGGGCGTTCGGCAAGCCGCTCCTGTCGTTCCTCGTCGGTTTCTCCATGCTCGCCGCGGGCGTGACGTCCGCCGCGGGGCTCTCGCTGGCGTTCGCGGGTGACTACCTCGCGGTGTTCCTCGACGTCCCGGCGGTCCCGACCGCGCTGGTCTTCCTGGCGCTGGTCGCGGCGCTGAACGCGCGGGGGATCAAGGAGTCGCTGCGGGCGAACGTGGTGATGACGGCGATCGAGCTGAGCGGCCTGGTGCTCGTCGTCGTGCTCGGCGCGATGGTGCTGGGTCGGGGCGATGGCGACCTCACACGTCTGACGGAGCTGCCGGAGGGCACGACCGTCGCGGCGGCCACCCTGGGCGGTGCGCTGATCGCGTTCTACTCGTTCGTGGGGTTCGAGACGTCGGCGAACCTGGCGGAGGAGATCGTCGACGTGCGTCGCGACTACCCGCGGGCGCTGTTCGGCGCGCTGGTCACGGCCGGGGTGGTCTACCTGCTGGTCGGGATCGTCGGGCCTGCCGTGGTGGCCCCGGCCGACCTGGCCGGGTCGAGCGGGCCCCTGCTTGAGGTGGTGAAGGTCGCGGGCGGCATCCCGCTCGAGCTGTTCTCGCTGGTCGCGCTGGTGGCCGTGGCGAACGGCGCACTGCTCACGATGATCATGGCCAGCCGGCTCACGTACGGGATGGCTGAGGAGGGCCTGCTGCCGCGGCCGTTCTCCCGGGTCCTGCCCGGCCGGCGCACGCCGATCGTCGCGATCGTCGTCACGACGGTCGTGGCGATGCTGCTCTCGCTGACCGGCTCGCTGGAGGACCTGGCGTCGACCGTCGTGCTCCTGCTGCTGTTCGTGTTCCTCAGCACCAACGTGGCCGTGCTCGTGCTGCGGCGCGACACGGTCGACGAGCCGCACTTCCGGACGTGGACCGCCTTGCCCGTGCTCGCGATCGTCACGTGCCTGGTGCTGCTGACGCAGCAGGAGGCCAAGCACTGGCTGCTCGCCGGTGCGCTGCTGGCCGTCGGGCTGGTGCTCTACCTGGTCACGCGCCGGTCGTCGGTGCGGAGCCGCTAGTCCGTCGGCGCGTGCCGGTCCAGGAACCGGTAGACCTCGGTGGTGTCGACGCCGGGGAACACGCCGACGGGCAGGGCGGCCAGCAGCGACGCGTGCGGGCGGGCGCTGGGCCAGGACTTGTCTGACCAGCGCTCGGCCAGGTCGGCCGGGGGCTGCCGGCAGCACATCGGGTCCGGGCACTTGGAGGCCGCGCGCTCGGTGGTCTCGCGGCCGCGGAACCAGCGGACGTGCGCGAACGGCACGCCGACGGACACCGAGAACGCTCCTTGCGACGACGGCTGGACGCGGGACGTGCACCAGTACGTGCCGGATGACGTGTCGGTGTACTGGTAGTACGGCGTGAACCGGTCGGGCAGCGTGAACACGACGCGGGCGGTCCACTGCCGGCAGACGGGCTGGCCCTCGATGGCGCCCAGGGGGTCCGCGGGAAACTTCACGCCGTCGTTCTCGTAGGCCTTGTGCAGCGTGCCGCCCTCGTGGACCTTCATGAAGTGCACCGGGATGCCGAGGTGGCGCGTCGCCAGGTTGGTGAACCGGTGCGCGGCCGTCTCGTAGGGCACGGCGAAGGCGTCGCGAAGGTCCTCCACCGACAGCCGGCGCTCGGCCTTGGCCTCCTGCAGGAACGGCACGGCGCCGTCCTCGGGCAGCATCAGCGCGGCCGCGAGGTAGTTGGCCTCGACGCGCTGGCGCAGGAAGTCGCCGTAGTCCGTCGGCTCGGCGTGCCCGAGCACGTGGCTGGCGATGGCCTGGAGCAGCGGTGAGCGGGCGTCGCTGGTGCCGGGGTTGCCCTGCGGCAGGTAGATGCGGCCGTGGGCGAGGTCGGTGACCGACCGCGTGGAGTGCGGCAGGTCCGGCACGTAGTGCAGGCCGAAGCCGAGGTGGGCGGCGATGTCGGCGGTCGCGCGCTGCGACAGGGGTCCGCCGGGGTGGTCGATCGCCGTGAGGAGCTTGCGGGCGTGCTCCTCGAGCTCGGGGAAGTAGTTGTCCTGCGCGCGCATCCGGATCCGCAGCTCCGCGTTGGCGCGGCGGGCCTCCTCCGGGGTTGCGGCGTTCTCCATGAGCAGGCGCTGGATCTCGGCCTGCAGCCGGACGAGCGCCTCGAGCGCGTCGGCAGGCAGGGACCGGCCGACCTTCACGGGTGAGACGCCCAGCGACGCGAAGAGCGGTCCGCGCTGCGCACGCTCCAGCTCGACCTCGAGGGCGGCCCTGCGCGTGGGCGGCTCGGTGCGCAGCAGCTCGGACAGCGGGACGTCGAGCGCCTCTGCCACCTGCGCCAGCAGCGAGAGCTTGGGCTCGCGGTGACCGTTCTCCAGCATCGACACCTGCGAGGGCGCGCGACCGATGGCCGCACCGAGGTCGTCGAGCGTCATGTTCCGGCCCGTGCGCAGGTGCCGGATCCGTCGTCCGAGCACCAGCGTGTCGAGGCCGCCGTTGGCCGTCGTCGTCATGCCGTCCACCTTCGCCCGGAGCGTGCGCTTCTGTCCAGGAGAAGGATTGCCGATCTTCTGCGCACTTTGCTGGGGAAGAACCGCCGAACACCGAGGAACGTGGAGGTCAGGCCGAAGGGCCGAGAAGAACCGCCAATGACGGAGGACACGATGAGCACGTACAGGCACGGCGACCAGACCGAGACCGCGGCCGAGCTCGCGGCGAGCTGGGACCTCGACGCGCGGTGGGCCGGCATCCGCCGCACCCACACCGCCGAGGACGTCGTCGCCCTGCGGGGGTCGGTCCGCGAGGAGAGCACGCTGGCCCACCGCGGCGCCGAGCGGCTCTGGCAGCTCCTGCACTCGCGCACCCTGGTGCCGGCGCTGGGGGCGCTGACCGGCAACCAGGCCGTGCAGCAGGTGCGTGCCGGGCTCGAGGCCATCTACCTGTCGGGCTGGCAGGTGGCCGCCGACGCCAACCTGTCCGGCCAGACGTACCCGGACCAGTCGCTGTACCCGGTGAACTCGGTGCCCGCGGTGGTCCGCCGGATCAACAACGCGCTGCTGCGCGCCGACCAGGTCGAGTTCGCGGAGACAGGTCGCCGCAGCCGCGAGTGGCTGGCGCCGATCGTCGCCGACGCCGAGGCCGGCTTCGGTGGTCCGCTGAACGCCTACGAGCTGATGCACTCGATGATCCAGGCGGGTGCGGCGGGCGTGCACTGGGAGGACCAGCTGGCCGCCGAGAAGAAGTGCGGCCACCTGGGCGGCAAGGTGCTGGTCCCGACGTCGCAGCACGTGCGGACCCTGTCCGCGGCGCGGCTCGCGGCCGACGTCGCCGGGGTGCCGACGGTCGTCGTCGCCCGCACCGATGCGCTGGGTGCGGACCTGCTGACCTCGGACGTCGACCCGCGTGACGAGCCGTTCCTCACCGGGGAGCGCACGGCCGAGGGCTACTACCGGGTGCGCCCCGGGCTCGACCCCGTCGTCGCCCGCGCCGAGGCGTACGCGCCGCACTCCGACCTCATCTGGGTGGAGACGTCGACGCCCGACGTCTCCCTCGCGATCGAGTTCGCGGAGCGGATCCACGACAAGTTCCCCGGCAAGCTGCTCGCCTACAACTGCTCGCCGTCGTTCCACTGGCGCTCGCAGCTCGACGACCTGCAGATCGCGCGGTTCCAGCGGGAGCTGGCCGGCCACGGGTACGTGTTCCAGTTCATCACCCTGGCCGGGTTCCACGCCCTCAACCACTCGATGTTCGACCTCGCCCGCGGCTACGCCGAGCGCGGCATGAGCGCGTACGTCGAGCTGCAGGAGGCCGAGATCGCCTCCGAGTCCGACGGCTACACCGCCACGCGCCACCAGCGTGAGGTCGGCACCGGCTACTTCGACCGCGTCGCCACCGCGATCAGTCCCGAGAGCGCCACCCTCGCGCTCGCCGGCTCGACGGAGACGGCCCAGTTCACCCACTGACTCCCGCGGGACACCGCGCCCAGAACCAGGAGCACCAGCCATGACCATCACCACCGCACCGCCGACCACCCGACCTCGCCTCGACCTGACCGGACCGGACGTCGCAGGAGCGACCGAGATCCTCACCTCCGAGGCGATCGACTTCCTCACCGACCTGCACGTCCGGTTCTCCGGCCGCCGGCACGACCTGCTGCTGGGCCGCCAGCACCGCCGGACCCGGTTCTCCAACGGAGCCGACCCCGACTTCCAGCCGCTCACGGCGGGGATCCGGGCGGACCCGAGCTGGCGCGTGGCCGGACCGGGACCGGGCCTGGAGGACCGCCGCGTCGAGATCACCGGCCCCACCGACCGCAAGATGACGGTCAACGCCCTGAACAGCGGCGCCAAGGTGTGGCTGGCGGACATGGAGGACGCCACGAGCCCGACCTGGACCAACGTCATCGGCGGGCAGCACTCGCTGTTCGACGCCATCCGCGGGCAGGTCGACTTCACCTCCCCCGAGGGCAAGGAGTACCGCGTCGGGGAGACGACGCCGACCATCGTGTTCCGGCCGCGCGGCTGGCACCTGACGGAGAAGCACCTGGAGTTCACCGACCGCGCCGGACAGAGCTGTGCCGCGTCCGCGAGCCTCGTCGACGCCGGCCTGTACCTGTTCCACAACGCGCAGGCGCTCATCGACTCCGGCCGCGGGCCGTATCTCTACCTGCCCAAGCTGGAGGGCCACCTGGAGGCACGCCTCTGGGACGAGATCTTCCGGTTCACCGAGACCTACCTGGGTCTGCGCTACGGCACGATCCGCGCGACGGTCCTCATCGAGACCATCACGGCCGCGTTCGAGATGGAGGAGATCCTCTACGAGCTGCGCGACCACTGCGCCGGGCTGAACGCCGGGCGCTGGGACTACATCTTCAGCGTCATCAAGAACTTCCGCGCTCGCGGACCCCGGTTCGTCCTGCCGGACCGCGGCAGCGTGACGATGACGGTCCCGTTCATGAAGGCGTACACCGAGCTCCTCGTCGCCACCTGCCACAAGCGGGGCGCGCAGGCCATCGGCGGCATGAGCGCGTTCATCCCCGACCGCCGCGACCCGGAGGTCACGGACAAGGCTCTCGCGCAGGTGCGGGCCGACAAGCAGCGGGAGGCGGGTCAGGGGTACGACGGCACCTGGGTGGCGCACCCCGACCTGGTGCCGGTCGCCCGCGAGGTGTTCGACGAGGCGCTCGGCGACCGCGTCGACCAGCGGCACCGGCTCCGGTCGGAGGTGCACGTCACGGCCGCCGACCTGCTCGACATCCCGTCGGCGGGCGGCGGTGAGCCCGGCGCCGTCACCGACGGCGGGCTGCGCGGCAACGTGTCCGTGGGCGTCCGGTACCTCGAGGCGTGGCTGCGGGGCATCGGCGCGGTCGCCATCGACCACCTCATGGAGGACGCCGCCACGGCCGAGATCTCGCGGTCGCAGGTGTGGCAGTGGGTGCACCAGGGCGTCATCACCGCCGAGGGCAACCGGATCGACGCCGCGCGCGTCGAGCAGGTGCTCAAGGAGGTGCTGGCCGACCTCCCGCGGACGGCCGACGACCGGTACGACGACGCGGCCGACCTGTTCCGGCAGGTCGCGCTGGCGGAGGACTTCCCGACGTTCCTCACGGTGCCGGCGTACACGCAGTTCCTGGTCGCGCGCTGACCGACCGCCCGACGGTCGCACCGACCGACGCAGCCCGGACCGCCCATCCGGTCCGGGCTGCGTCGCGCGCGAGCGTTCCTGAGAGAGGCTCGTCGGCACCCCGGGGCGTGCGCCAGGATGGCCCGCATGGTTGACGACGCACGCCCCGTCCTGGTGACCGGCGGCACCGGCACCCTCGGTCGCTCCCTGGTGCACACGCTGCTCGACGCCGGCCGGCCGGTGCGCGTGCTGAGCCGTCGCGAACGCACCCCGGCCGCCCCGGCCGAGGCGGGATGGGTGGTCGGCGACCTGCTCACCGGCGACGGGCTGCCCCAGGCGGTGGCCGGCGTGAGCGCGGTGGTGCACTGCGCGAGCGACCCGCGCAAGCCCGACGACGACCTCGACGCCGCCGTGCAGCTGCTGCTCGCCGCCCGCGCGGCCGGGGTCCCGCACCTCGTCTACGTCTCGATCGTCGGTGTCGACCAGGTCCCGTTCGCGTACTACAAGGCGAAGCACCGCGTGGAGGAGATCGTCGAGGACGGCGGCGTCCCGTGGACGATCCTGCGCGCGACGCAGTTCCACGACTTCGTCGCGACGATGCTCGACTACCTGTCGCGCGGACCGGTCGCGCTCGCCCCCGCCGGGATGAGCGACCAGCCGGTGGACGTGCGCGAGGTGGCGACCCGCCTGGTGGAGCTCGTCGACGCCGGCCCGTCGGGTCGTGGCGACGACCTGGGTGGCCCGCAGGTGCTCACCACCACCGAGCTGATGCGCACCTACCTCGCGGGGACCGGTCGACGCCGACCCGTCTGGACGGTGCCGTTCCCCGGCCCATTGAGCGGCTTCCGGCACGGCCATCATCTCACGCCCGAGCACGCGACCGGCCGTCTGACGTTCGCGGAGTGGATCCAGTCCCGGTCGCGCTGACCTGACCCGCGGGTGACGATCGGACGCATGAGCATCCACGTCGCGATCGTCTACTACTCCGCCACCGGCACCCTCCAGGAGATGGCCGAACGGCTGGAGCAGGCCGCCCTCGCCGCGGGTGCGTCCGTCCGCCGGCGGCACGTCCGCGAGATCGCCCCGCGGGAGGCGATCGAGTCGCGTGAGGAGTGGGCCGCGCACGTCGCCGCGGTCGCCGACGAGCCCGTCGCGGAGCCGGACGACGTCGTCTGGGCCGACGTCGTCCTCCTCGGCTCGCCCACCCGGTTCGGCAACGTGACCAGCCAGTTCCAGGCGTTCATCGACACCCTGGGCCCGCACTGGAGCGAGGGGAAGCTCGCGGACAAGGTCTACGCCGGGTTCACGTCCTCGCAGACGGCGCACGGCGGGCAGGAGTCGACCCTGCTGTCGATCTACCGGATGGTCGCGCACTTCGGCGGGCTGGTCGTCGCGCCCGGGTACACCGACCCGGTCAAGTTCGTCGACGGCAACCCGTACGGCGTCTCGCACGCGACCGGGGCCCAGAACGACGCGCCGCTCGACGATGCCGCCCTCGAAGCGCTCGACCACCTGGCGAACCGCACCATCGACATCGCCAACCGCCTCAAGGGCGCCCCCGCAGAGGCTCCGCGGCCGCTCGGATAGGCGGCCTGTTCGCCATCCGGATAATCGGTTGGCGGCCTCGCCGGACCGGACGTACGGTCGTCGGACACGGGAAGGAGGTGGTCCAGGACATGTTCTATTCCAGGACGCGTGAGGTGACTGTCCGCTAGTCGCCCGATCAGTACTCGGACGGATTGCATCGTCGATCCGCCCGCAGGCCCAGAGGGTCGGCGAGCGAATCACAGGCAGTCACCGCAGCCCGTGGGAGCCGCGACCTCGTCCTTCGCGGCAGGGCCTCCTCGGAGGCCCGGCCCACGGGCTGTTGCCTGCCCATCTCGTGGCAGGCTCTGTGGGTGGCCCTCAAGAACCCTGCTCAGATCAACCAGATGCGCCCGGCCGGGAAGTTCGTCGCCGGCGTGCTGTCCTCCTTGCGTGACGTCGCCCGCGAGGGGATGACCCTCAAGCAGCTGGACACCCACGCGCACCAGATGATCGACGCCGCCGGCGCGCACTCCGTCTACCTCGGCTACCACCCGTCGTTCGGCGCGATGCCCTACCCGGGTGTCCTGTGCACCTCCGTGAACGACGCCGCGCTGCACGGCCTGCCGTCCGACCACGTGCTCGTGGACGGTGACGTGCTGAGCATCGACTTCGCCGCGCAGGTGCAGGGCTGGGTGGCCGACTCGGCGCTCACCTTCCAGATCGGCACCCAGGACCCCGCCGTCCAGAAGCTCATCGAGACCACCGAGCGGGCGCTCGCGGCCGGCATCGCCGCAGCCCGCCCCGGGGCACGGATGGGCGACATCTCGTCGGCCATCGGCACCATCGGCCGCGCGGGCGGGTACGGGATCAACGCCGACTTCGGCGGGCACGGCGTCGGCCGCACCATGCACGAGGACCCGCACGTCCCCAACCTCGGCCGCCCCGGCACCGGCCTGAAGCTGAAGGCCGGCCTCGTCATCGCCATCGAGCCCTGGTTCATGGCGGGTGGCGACGGCTACACGATCGACGACGACGGCTGGACCATCCGCACCGCCGACGGCTCACTCGCCGCCCACGCGGAGCACACGGTCGCCATCACCCCGGACGGCCCGCTGATCCTCACCGCCCGCGACTGACCCCCACCGCCTCACCCCGCAACGTCCGCACTCCGGCTGGTCCCAGGCCGCACGAGTGCGGACGTCCGCGGATGTGAGCGTTCCGACGACCGGATGTGCGGACGTTGCGGGAGGGAACGAGTTGCGTCCGCGGACTCGGGCGTTCGCACGACCCGATGTGCGACGTCCGAGGCGAACCCGCTGTGTCCGCACTCCGGCAGGTTCCAGGCCGCACGAGTGCGGACGTCCGCGGATTCGAGCGTTCCGGCGACCGGATGTGCGGACGTTGCGGGAGAGAACGTGGTGCGTCCGCGGATTCGGGCGTCACCACGAGCCGATGTGCGGACGTTGCCGTGGGCGCGTGTTCTTGACGGCGGACTTAGATTGGCTCGATCCGGCACTGCCGTCGGATCACGCACGAAAAGAGGGCCCTGATGTCCGCGCTCGTCGACACCGCTCCGCTCATCGGTCACGTCGTCGGGGGGCAGGTGACGACGCCCGAGGGGTCACGGACGCAGGACGTGTTCGATCCGGCGACCGGGCGGGTGACCGGCCGGGTGCTCCTCGCGGAGCAGGCGGACGTCGATGCGGCGGTGGCGGCGGCCGTCGTCGCGGCGGAGAGCTGGTCGCAGGAGCCGGTGGCGAAGCGGACGGCGGTGCTGTTCGCGCTGCGGGAGCAGATCGTCCAGCACACCGACGAGCTGGCCGCGATCATCACCGCGGAGCACGGCAAGGTGCTGGCGGACTCGCTCGGGGAGATCGCCCGCGGTCTCGAGGTCATCGAGTACGCGTGCGGGATGCCGCAGCTGCTCAAGGGTGAGTACACCGACCAGGCGGCGACGGGCGTCGACGTGTTCTCGTTCCGCGAGCCGCTGGGGGTCGTCGCGGGGATCACCCCGTTCAACTTCCCCGCGATGGTGCCGCTGTGGATGGCGCCGATGGCGATCGCGACGGGCAACGCGTTCGTGCTGAAGCCGTCGGAGCGGGACCCGTCGGCGTCGCTGTTCCTGGCGAAGATGTGGAAGGCGGCCGGGCTGCCCGACGGGGTGTTCTCCGTGGTGCAGGGCGACCGGGTGGCCGTCGACGCGCTGCTGACGCACCCCGACATCGCCGCGGTGTCGTTCGTCGGGTCGACGCCGATCGCGCAGCACGTGCACGCCACGGCCACCGCGCACGGCAAGCGGGTGCAGGCCCTCGGCGGGGCGAAGAACCACGCGGTCGTGCTGGCCGACGCGGACCTGGACCTCGCGGCGACCCACCTGACCGGCGCGGCGTTCGGCGCGGCCGGGGAGCGGTGCATGGCGATATCGGTCGCGGTCGTCGTCGACGACGTCGCCGACGCGCTGGTCGAGCGCCTCACCGCCGCGGCGCAAAAGGTCCGCGTCGCACCGGGCAACGACCCGGACTCCGACATGGGCCCCGTCATCACGCGCGCGTCGCAGCTCCGCATCGAGCAGATCGTCACGGACGCCGTCGACAGCGGTGCCTCCGCACCGGTCGACGGACGCGGTCACACGGTGGCCGGTCACGAGGACGGGTTCTTCGTCGGCCCCACCATCCTCGACGGCGTCACGACGGACATGCGCGCGTACGTGGAGGAGATCTTCGGGCCGGTGCTGGTCGTGATCCGCGCGGCCGACCTGGACGAGGCGATCGCCCTGGTGAACGACAACCCGTACGGCAACGGGACGGCGATCTTCACGTCCTCCGGCGACGCGGCCCGCACGTTCCAGCGGGCCGTGAAGGTCGGCATGATCGGCATCAACGTGCCGATCCCGGTTCCCGTCGGCTGGCACTCGTTCGGTGGCTGGAAGAACTCGCTGTTCGGCGAGAGCCACATCTACGGCCCGGAGTCGGTGCGGTTCTACACGCGCGGCAAGGTGGTCACCAGCCGCTGGCCCAGCAGCCCGGCGACGGCGAAGTTCCACTTCGGCCGCACGACGTCCCACTGACTCCCACTGACGCGACGTCCGCACTCGACAGGCCTGGAGCCCGTCGGAGTGCGGACGTCGCGTGCGAGGGTCCGCTGACGTCCGCACTCCGGCGGGTCTGAGCCCTCGCGAGTGCGGACGTCGCGTCAGGAGATGTGCTCGTCGAGCGGGTCAGTCGACGCGGACGACGATCTTGCCGCGGGTGTGGCCGGTCTGGCTGGCCTCGTGGGCGGCTGCCGCGTCGGCGAGGGCGAACACCTCGGCGACCTCGACCTTCACCGTGCCGGCGTCGATCAGCGCTGTGAGGGCGTCGAGGTCCTCGGTGCTCGGGCGTACCCAGACGTAGTGGCCGCCGAGCTCGTCGCGCGCGGCCGCGTCGACGATCGAGGCGACGGTGCCGCCGTCGGCCAGCACGGCGCGGGACGTCGCGACGAGGTCGTCGCTGCCGAAGTCGAGGATCACGTCGACCCCGTCGGGTGCGAGGGCGCGCACACGCTCGGCCAGCCCGTCGCCGTACTCCACCGGCTCGGCGCCGAGACCGCTCAGGTACTCGTGGTTGCCCGACGACGCCGTGCCGATGACCCGGGCGCCGAGCGAGCGGGCAATCTGGACGGCGAACGCACCGACCCCGCCGGCGGCCGCATGCACGAGGACCGTCTGCCCGTCGGTCACCCCGGCGCGCCGGATCACCTGGTAGGCCGTCAGCCCGGCGAGCGGCACGGCCGCGGCCTCCTCGAAGGACAGCGAGGCGGGCTTGCGGGCGAGCGTGCGCACGGGGGCCGCGACGAGCTCGGCGAACGTCCCGCCGTGCATCCAGTCGCGCCGGACGTAGCCGTAGACCTCGTCGCCGACCTGCCACTCGGGGGTGTCCAGCCCGACGCGCTCGACGACCCCGGCGACGTCCCAGCCCGGCACCACCGGGAAGGTCACGTCCATGACGGCGTCGAGGTACCCGGCGCGGACCTTCCAGTCGACCGGGTTGACCGACGCGGCGCGCACGCGGACCAGCACGCTGTCGGGCCCGACCTTCGGGGTGGGCTGCTCGGTGAGCTCGAGGACGTCGGAGCCGCCGTAGCGGGAGTAGGTGATTGCTCGCATGAGTCGCACAACCCGGCACCGGCGTCCGGTGTTCCGACCTGGACGGTCGACCAGCCGCCGCACGCCGTTCACCTGCAGGTTCACTGACCGACACCGGCCGCCGACAGCCTCTGCACGACATCCCTGACCGAAGGAGAGCTCGATGCTGCCCGTGCCCCGCCGACGACACCGTCTGCCTGCCATCCTCGCCGCGGCGGCGCTGGCCGGTGTGGCTCTCGGCCCGGCGCAGGCCAGCGCACCTGCGGCGCCGTTCCAGCGGCTCGCCACCTACCCGGTGTACCTGAACGCGCCGGCGGGCGCGGACCCGGCGGCGCCGACGGTCGCGGAGATCTCGGCGGTCAGCGAGGACGGGCGCACGTTCATCCACACCGACGCGCTCGCACGCCGGATCGGGTTCGTCGACATCACCGACCCGGCGAACCCGCAGGGGCTGGGCACGCTCGACCTGCAGTCCGACCTCGGCGTCGGCGGGCACGCGGAGCCGACGTCGGTCGCGGTGGTGGGCGGCTACGTGCTGGTGGTCGTCGACACGTCGGAGAGCTTCACCAGCCCGTCGGGGCTGCTCGCGGTGGTCGACCTGGCCACCCACGCCGTGGTCCGCACGCTGGACCTGGGCGGTCAGCCGGACTCGATCGCGCTGACGCCCGACAAGACGCACGCGGCCGTCGCGATCGAGAACCAGCGCGACGAGGAGGTGAAGCCGGCCGGCGGGAAGAAGGGCGACCTGCCGCAGCTGCCGGGTGGCTTCCTCCAGCTGGTCGACCTGCCCAGCGCTGACCCGGCGACGTGGACGACCCGGGCGGTGCCGTTCACGGCCGACGATCTCGCCGGGCTCGACACCCCGCAGGACCCGGAGCCGGAGTACGTCGCCGTCGACCCCACCGGGTCCACGGTCGCCGTGACGCTGCAGGAGAACAACGGCGTCGCGCTGGTCGACATCGCCAGCGCGACCGTGACCAGCGTCTTCTCCGCCGGCACGGCCTCCGTCGACGGCATCGACACCGCGAAGGACGGCGTCATCGACCAGACCGGCTCGATCCCGGCCGCACCGCGCGAGCCGGACGCGATCGCCTGGCTGGACGCCACGCACGTGGCCACGGCCAACGAGGGCGACTGGAAGGGCGGCACGCGGGGCTGGACGGTCTTCGACGCCACGACGGGCGCGGTCGTCTGGGACGTCGGCAACGAGCTGGAGCGCCTCGCGGTGCGCACCGGGCTGCACAACGAGGACCGGGCGGCCAAGAAGGGCGTCGAGATCGAGGGGCTGGCCGTCGCCACCATGGGTGGCACCCGGTACGCCTTCGTCGGGTCGGAGCGGTCGAACTTCGTCGCGGTGTACGACGTCGACGACGCGACGCACCCCGTCTTCGTGCAGGTGCTGGCCACGACGAACGGTCCGGAGGGCATCCTGCCGGTGCCGTCGCGCGACCTGCTGCTGGTCTCCAGCGAGACCGACGACGCGAGGGTCAACGTCCGCTCCTCCGTCACGGTGTTCGGCACGGCCGGAGGGACCGCCTTCCCGCAGGTGGTCTCGTCGGACGACGCCGCGGGCGACCCGATCGGCTGGGGTGCGCTGGGCGCGCTGACCGCGGACCTGTCCGACGCGGACCGGCTGTGGACGACGACGGACGCGGCCTACGCCACGACCCGCCTGCTCTCGCTCGACGTGTCGAGGACGCCCGCGGTGATCGACCGCGAGCTGCCGGTGACTCAGGACGGCGTCGTCGTCGGTCTCGACGTCGAGGGGCTGGCCTCGCGCCCGGCCGGCGGCTTCTGGCTCGGCGTCGAGGGTGCCACCGGTGACGGCAACCGGCTGGTCCGGACGGACGGCTCCGGTGCGGTCGTCGAGACGGTCCCGCTGCCCGCCGACATCGCGGCCGGGCTCACAAAGTGGGGCATCGAGGGCGTCACGACGCTGACCGACGCCGACGGGGAGCACGTGTGGGTCGCGCTGCAGCGCGGTCTGGCCACCGACGGGTCGAACGCCCGGATCGGTCGGTACGACGTCACGACGAGCGCGTGGACGTGGTTCACCTACCCGCTGGAGAGCACGAGCGTCACGGGCGACTGGCTGGGGCTGTCGGAGATCACGGCGGTCGACGCCGACACCCTCGCGGTCATCGAGCGGGACAAGCTGAACGGGCCGAGCGCACGCGTGAAGCGGATCTACACCGTCGAGATCCCGGCCTCGGGCTCCGTCCTCACCAAGACGCTCGCGCACGACGTCCTGCCGGACCTGCGGGCCACCCGCGGCTGGACGCAGGAGAAGCTCGAGGGCCTGACGGTCGGCGGCGACGGCGAGGTCTACGCCGTGACCGACAACGACGGCCTCAAGGACGCCACCGGCGAGACCGTCCTCCTGCGGCTCGGTTCGGCGGAGGAGATGTTCGGCACGGGACCGACGCCGAGCCCCAGCCCGACGGCGACGCCCAGCCCGACGGCGACGCCCAGCCCGACGGCGACGCCCAGCCCGACGGCGACCCCGACGTCGAGCCCCACGACGGCCCCGACGCCGGCTCCGGTCCCGACGACGCCGGTGTTCACGGTCGACGCCGACGACCTCACCGCGGCGAACCGCGGCGGCCTGACCGTCACGGGAACCCTCCGCCCGGGCGCCACCTTCACGGTCCGTGCGACGGGATACGCCCCGGGCGAGCGGGTCGACGCGAGCCTGTTCTCGGTGCGCACCGACCTCGGCTCGGCGCAGGCGGACGCGACGGGCGCGGTGACCGCGACCCTCACGCTCCCGACGACGACGACCGTCGGGACGCACCGTCTGGTGCTTGTCGGGCAGGGAGCGGGACGCATCCTGTGGACGGAGGTGCAGGTGGTGTCTGCCCCGCAGGCGGGGTCGCTGGCGGTGACGGGTGCCGACGGGGTGCGCCTGACGGTGCTCGCCGCGCTCGTGCTGCTGGGGCTCGGGACCGGTGCGGTGCTGGTCCGGAGGCGCCGCACCGCCTGACGCACGGGAGCGCCCTGCCGCCGCGGCGGGGCGCTCCTCGTCGGGGCGTGAGCCCGACGCCCGAGGCTCGTGTGCGACGATGCGCCCCGTGCCCCAGCCCTACACCGTGATGGTCGTCTGCACCGGAAACATCTGCCGATCACCGATGGCCGAGGTGGTGCTGCGCGAGCGGTTCGCCGCCGCCGGGCTGGCGGACCGGGTGGTGGTCGACTCCACGGGCATCAGCGACGAGGAGCACGGCGACCCGATCGACCGACGGGCCCGCACGGTGCTGGTCGCCGCCGGCTACCCCTCGGGCGACGGGCACCGGGCGCGGCAGACCGTGGCGGACGACCGGCGCGACCTCGTGCTGGCGATGACGGACGCGCACGCCCGGGCGCTCCGGCGGCTGGGAGCCGAGCCGGTCCTGTTCCGCTCCTTCGACCCGGCAGCGGCGGGCGCGGACATGGCCGACCCCTGGTACGGCGGACCGGCCGACTTCGAGGAGTGCCTGACGCAGATCGAGGCGGCGGCGGACGCGATCGTCGACCATGTCCGGGCCGACCTCGGGAATGCGCAGGTCGGACGGGACGGTTGACCGAGGCATGTCCCTCGACGAGATCCCCCTGACCACCCTGCACGGCGACCCCACGACGTTCGGCGCGTACGCGGACCAGGTCAAGCTGGTGGTCAACGTGGCCTCGCGCTGCGGGCTGGCGCCGCAGTACGAGAAGCTCGAGGCGCTCCAGCGGACGTACGGCGACCGGGGGTTCACCGTCCTCGGGTTCCCCAGCAACCAGTTCCTGCAGGAGCTGGGCTCCGAGGAGGCCATCGCGGAGTACTGCTCGGCGACGTGGGGCGTGACGTTCCCGATGTTCGCCAAGACGAAGGTCAACGGCCGCTCGCAGCACCCGCTCTACGCCGAGCTCACCAAGACGCCCGACGCGTCCGGCAAGGCCGGCCGGGTCACGTGGAACTTCGAGAAGTTCGTGGTCACGCCCGACGGGTCGGTGCACCGGTTCCGCCCGACCACCGAGCCGGACGCACCCGAGATCGTGGAGCTGATCGAGGGCTCGCTGCGCTCCTAGAGCCAGCGGTTGCGCCGGAACGCCCGGTGCAGGACGACGCAGACCAGCGCGATCCCGGCCAGCGTCACCCAGAAGCCCGCCGGTGAGCCTGCCCCGGGGATGACGTCGAAGTTCATGCCGTAGAGGCCGGCGATGGCCGTCGGCACGAGCGCGATGGCCGCCCACGCCGAGATCTTGCGCATGTCGGAGTTCTGCTGGACGGTCACGCGGTTCTGCTCGACCGTCACCTGCGCGAGGTCGGCCTGCAGGACGTTGGTGAGCAGCGCGTCGGCAGCCTCGATGAGCTCCGCGGCCCGCAGCGCGTGGTCCTGGACGTCACGGAAGTACGGCCGTGCGTAGATGGGGACGCACGGCACCTCCTCCTCGGCGAGCCGGGTCAGCGGCCCCACCAGCGGCACCACGGCGCGGCGGAACTGCTGCACCTCGCGCTTGAGCTTGTAGATGCGCTCGGCGTGGTCGTGGCCCGGCTCGTCGCCGAACACCTGGTCCTCGATCTCGTCGAGGTCCTCGTCGATCGACGCCGTCACCTCGAGGTACTGGTCGACGGCCCTGTCGAGGATCCCGTGCAGCACCGCGGGCGGTCCGTGCAGCAGCATCTCGCGGTCCGCCTCGAGCGCGGCCCGCACCTGTGCGGGGATGGTCGTCTCCCCGTGCCGGACGACGATCACGAACCGGTCGCCCAGGAAGACGGCCAGCTCGCTGACCTCCACCACCTCGACGTGGTCGACGTAGTGCACGGGCTTGACCACGGCGAAGGTCACGCCGCCGTACCGCTCGAGCTTGGGGCGCTGGTGGGCGCGGATCGCGTCGTCGATGGCGAGCTGCGGCAGCTCGAAGCCCTCCGCGATCGCGTCGAACTCGTCGGCCGTCGGCTCGACGAGGCCGATCCAGACGAACCCGTCGTTCTTCTCGGCCTCGCGCAGCGCCACCCGCAGGTCGTCGAGCCGGTGGCGGCGCCGGCCGTCGGAGTAGAGCGCGCAGTCGACGATCACGGTCCGAGGCTAGACGTGTTCAATGACAGGCATGAAGGTTGCTCACCGCGCCCACGTGCCGCCGTTCGCCGTGATGGAGATCCTGGCCGCCGCGAACGCGCGACGCGCTGCCGGCGAGGACGTCCTCAACCTGTGCGCGGGCGAACCGTCGACGGGGGCGTCCGAGGTGGTGCGGCAGGCGGCGATCGACCTGCTCACCAGCGGCGGAGGACTCGGCTACACGGAGGCCCTGGGCGTCCCCGCGCTGCGGTCGGCCATCGCGCAGCACTATCGCGACCGGTACGGCGTCGCCCTCGACCCGCGTCGGGTGGCCGTCACCACCGGGTCGTCCGGCGGCTTCGTGCTGGCGTTCCTCGCGGCCTTCGACGTGGGTGACCGGGTGGCGCTCGCCGTCCCCGGCTACCCCGCCTACGCCAACATCCTCGCCGCGCTCGGCTGCGAGGTGGTGGTCGTCCCGTGCGGACCGGAGACCCGCTACCAGCCGACCGTCGCGCAGCTCGAGGCGCTCGACCCGCCGGTGGAGGGGCTGGTGGTGGCGAGCCCCGCCAACCCGACCGGCACGATGATCGACCCCGACGAGCTCGCCGCGCTCGCGGACTGGTGCGGCACCCACGGCGTCCGCCTGATCAGCGACGAGATCTACCACGGCATCACCTACGGGTCCGAGGCGACGGCGACCGCCGCTCACTACCTCGACCGCGGCGCCGTGGTCGTGAACTCGTTCTCCAAGTACTGGGCCATGACCGGGTGGCGGCTCGGGTGGCTGGTCCTGCCCGACGACCTGCTGCCGGTGGTCGACGCGCTCGCCGGCAACGTGGCCCTGTGCCCGCCCGCGCTCGCCCAGCACGCCGGGGTCGCCGCGTTCAGCCCGGACGGGTACGCGGCCGCCCGGCAGAACGTCGAGCGGTACGCCGTCGCGCGCGAGCACCTGCTGGGTCGGCTGCCCGAGCTCGGCTGGACCCGGATCGCCCCGGCCGACGGCGCGTTCTACCTGTATGCCGACATCTCCGCGAGCGGCCTGGACTCGATCACCTGGTGCGCGCGACTCCTCGACGAGGCGGGCGTCGCGCTGACGCCGGGCACCGACTTCGACCCGGTCGACGGCCGGCACTGGGTCCGGCTGTCGTTCGCGTCGTCGGTCGACGTCGTCCGCGAGGCGGTGGACCGCATCGTCGCGTGGCAGCGGACGCTGAGCCCTGCCTGAGTCATGCCGGTCTCCCGCGGGACGTAGGTTGGGTCGCGTGCCGCTGCCCGCCCTGGTCCCGCCCGGACCGCCGCTGACCCCCGCGCAGGTCGAGCGCGGGTCGCGGCACCTGCTGCTCGCGGAGATCGGCGTCGACGGACAGCGCCGGCTGCGCAACGCGCGGGTGCTCGTCGTCGGCGCGGGCGGCCTCGGTGCCCCCGTCATCCAGTACCTCGCCGCGGCGGGCGTCGGGACGCTCGGGATCGTCGACGACGACGTGGTCGACGTCAGCAACCTGCAGCGCCAGGTCATCCACGGGACCGCCGACGTGGGCCGCGCCAAGGTGGACAGCGCGAGCGACGCCGTCGCCGCGCTCGACCCCGACATCCGCGTCGTGGCCCACCGCACCCGCCTGACCAGCGAGAACGTCGACGAGACCCTGCGCGGTTACGACGTCGTCGTCGACGGCACCGACAACTTCCCCACCCGCTATCTGGTCAACGACGCGTGCGTGCGCCTGGGCCTGCCGGAGGTGTGGGGCTCGGTGCTGCGGTTTGACGCGCAGACCACCGTGTTCTGGGGCCGGGCCGGGGTGCAGCTGCGCGACCTGTTCCCGACGCCACCGCGGGACGACGAGGTCCCGTCCTGCGCGGAGGCGGGCGTGCTCGGCGCGCTCTGCGGGCAGATCGGCTCCGTCATGGCCACCGAGGTGGTCAAGCTCCTCACCGGCACGGGCGAGCCGCTGCTCGGCCGCGTGCTCGTCGTCGACGCCCTGCGCGCCCGCTGGACCGAGGTCCCCCTCGTCGGTCGCCCGACACCCACCCCGAGCTTGGAGGCTCCACCCATGTCCGACGTCCCCGTCGTCACCGCCCCCGAGCTGGTCAGCCGGCTCGCCGCCCGCGAGGCCGGCACCGACGACTTCCTGCTCATCGACGTGCGCGAGCCCGCCGAGCACGCCCAGGTCTCCATCCCGGGCGCGGTGCTCGTGCCGCTGGGCACCGTGTTCGACGGGACCGCGCTGGCCGACCTCCCGCGCGACCAGGAGATCGTCGTGCACTGCCAGGTGGGCGCCCGGTCGCTGACCGCCGCGAAGATCCTGCGCGGCGCCGGGTTCGACGCGTCGAACGTCGACGGCGGGATCCTGGCCTGGCTGGACGCGCGCTGACCGTGCGCTCCCTGGAGGACCACCGCGCTGCAGCACTCGCCCTGGCGGCTCCGCTGCCCGCGGTCGAGGTGACGCTCGACGAGGCCGACGGCATGGTCCTCGCCGACGACCTGCGCACCGACGAGCCGCTGCCCCGCTGGGACAACTCGGCGATGGACGGGTACGCGGTCCGGCACGCCGACGTCGCCGCTCTGCCGGTGACGCTGCGGGTCGTCGCGGACCTGCCGGCCGGGTCCGCCGACGAGCCCGTCGTGGTGCCCGGCTCCGCCGCCCGGATCATGACCGGGGCACCGGTCCCCGCGGGCGCGGACACCATCGTCCCGGTCGAGCTGACCGACGCCGGGACCACGACCGTCCTCATCCGGGACGCTCCCGCGGCAGGGACGCACCTGCGGCGCGCGGGCGAGGACGCCGTGCCCGGTGACGTGGTCGTCGCGGCGGGCACCCTGCTCGGACCGGCCGCCGTCGCCGCGGTCGCGTCGCTGGGCCACCCGACCGTGCGGGTCCACCGCCGCCCCCGCGTCGCGGTCGTGTCCACCGGTGACGAGCTGGTCCCGCCCGGCACGCCCCTGCGCCGCGGCCAGATCCCCGACTCCAACTCGTGGCTGCTCGCTGCCGCGGTGCGCGAGGCGGGCGGCGTCGCGGTGCGGATCGGCCCGGTGCCCGACGACGTGGACACGCTCCGGGACCTGCTGACCGGACTCGACGTCGACGCGATCGTCACCTCCGGCGGCGTCAGCGTGGGCGCCTACGACGTGGTCAAGGCGGCGCTCATCGACCAGCCCGACGTCGAGTTCGTCGCCGTCGCGGTCCAGCCCGGCAAGCCGCAGGGCCTCGGCCGGCTCCCCGGCGGCACCCCGATCTACACGCTGCCGGGCAACCCGGTGAGCTCGTTCGCGTCGTTCGAGATGTTCGTGCGCCCCGCCATCCTGCGGATGCGCGGGCTGCGCGACGTCGAACGCCCGACCCTGCTCGCCGTCGCCGACGACGACTGGACCACCCCACCCGGACGCGCCCAGCTCATGCCCGTGCGCTGGGTGGGGCCGGACCGCGTCGCCCGGGCCACGGCGCGCGGGTCCGGCTCGCACCTCGTCGCCCGGCTCGCCCTGGCCGAGGGGCTCGCCGTCATCCCCGCCGAGACCTCCCGCGTCGCCGCCGGCGACCGCCTCACCGTCCTGAGAGTGAGCCCATGAGCGAGCAGTTCACGCACCTCGACGCCGCCGGGCACGCCCGCATGGTCGACGTGACCGCCAAGCAGCCGACCGTCCGCGCCGCCACGGCCAGCGGTCGTGTGGTGTGCGGACCTTCCGTGGTCGCCGCCCTGCGGTCCGGCGACGTGCCGAAGGGTGACGTCCTCGCAGTCGCCCGCATCGCCGGCATCGCCGCCGCCAAGCGCACCCCCGAGCTCCTGCCGCTCGCGCACGTCATCGGGGTGCACGGGGTCGTCGTGGACCTCGACATCACCGACGACGGCGTCGCCATCACCGCCACCGTCCGCACCGCCGACCGCACCGGCGTCGAGATGGAGGCCCTCACCGCCGTCTCGGTCGCCGCCCTCGCGGTCGTCGACATGGTCAAGGGCCTCGACAAGTCCGTCCGCATCGCCGACGTCCAGCTGGAGGCGAAGAGCGGCGGCCGCTCGGGCGACTGGCGGCGCGACGCGTGACGCACCCGGGCGGCGCGGACAGCGGTCACGCGGGGGGCGGCACCCGTCCCGGCGGTGACGCGGTCCGTCTCGCCTACGACGCGATCGTGCTCGCCGGCGGGCGCGCGCGTCGGCTCGGCGGCGCCAGCAAGCCCGACGTCCTCGTGGGCGGCGTCCCTTTGCTGGACCGCGCGCTCGCGGCCGTGGTCGACGCGGCGCACGTCGTCGTCGTCGGCCCGCCGCGGGTCGCGCGGCCCGGGGTCGTGACCGTGCTGGAGGACCCCCCGGACGGCGGACCCGTCGCCGGTCTGGCAGCCGGCCTCGACGCACTGCCCGGCGACGGTCCCGAGCTCGTGGTCGTCCTCGCGTGCGACGTCCCCGGCGCAGCACGCGTCCTGTCCGCCCTGCTCACGGCCGCCGCGGTTACCGCCACCGCCGCTCCCGTCACCTCGGACGCGAGTGCCCGCGCGGCTGCCGCCTCCACCGCTCCCGTCACGTCGGGCGCGGGTGCCGCCGTCCCCAGCGCCGGAGTGGACGGCGCGCGCATGGTCGGGTCCGACGGCCGGGCGCAGCACCTGGTGGCGGTCTACCGGCGGGCGTCCCTGCGTGCGGCGCTCGACGGGCTGCCGTCGGTGCACGGTGCCGCGATGCACCGGCTCGTCGACGGTCTCCGGCTGGCCGACGTCGCCGACGCCGACGGTGCGACGGCGGACGCCGACACGTGGGCCGACGTCGAGCGCCTCGACGCGGCGCTCGGTGACAGGATCGACCCATGACCGACGACCCCCGCCGCGCCCCGGGCGCTGACCTGCCGGACTGGATCGACCAGATCACGAGCGCGCTCGGCGTCGACCGCGAGCTGGTCGACATCGACCGGCTGCTCCAGGTGTCCTCCGACGTCGCGCACCAGGTGGCCCGCCCCGCCGTCCCGGTGACCATGTTCGTGGCCGGCCTCGCCGCGGCGAGCGCCAACCCGTCGGACGTCCTCGCCTGGGTCGAGGCCCGCGCAGCCGAGTGGACCGCCGAGAAGTGATCACGGTCCGCTACTTCGCCGCCGCAGCCGAGGCCGCGGGGGTCGACACCGAGCAGCTGCCCGCCGGCTCGGCCGCCCAGGTCCGCAGCGCGATGGTCAGCGCCCACGGTGCGGCTCTGGAGCAGGTGCTCGGGCGGTGCTCCCTCCTCGCGGACGGCACGCGCGTCGACGGCGCCGACCCGGTCCCCGCCGGAGCGACCCTGGACGTCCTGCCGCCGTTCGCGGGCGGCTGACCCGCCGCGCGACTGCGCGCGCCACGTGGCGCGGGCGGCTCACGTGGCCGATACGCCGGGGAGAGCAGAGCACTCCCGCAGGACGGGCGATGCGAGACGCCGGCGGTCAGCCGCCGATCGCGCTCATCGGGCGGTCCGGCTGCAGGAAGCTCGGGTCGTCGATGTCGTGGCCGGCCTTCTTGCCCGCCAGGCACCGGCGGTACGCGTCGGCGAGGGCGGTGTCGACGTCGACTGCCGCAGGGGCCGGTCGGGGCGGTGCCGTCGCGCCGACGCGCAGCGCCTGGCCCGGCCCGATCCCGAGGGCGGCTGCGTCGGGAGCGTCCGACGACCCGCGCAGCAGGTCCCGCACGTTCGTCTCCGTCTGGGAGAAGAGGCACGCGCGCAGCTGCCCGTCGGCGGTGAGGCGCAGCCGGTCGCAGGCGCCGCAGAACGGTGCGGTGACGGACGCGATGACGCCGACCGTCGCCGGGCCGCCGTCGACGGTCCACAGCTCGGCGGGGGCGGCACCGCGGCCGGGGACCTCCTCGAGGCGGAAGGCGGAGCGCAGCCGTTCCAGGATTTCCGCCTGGGTCACCATCTCGGCGCGGTCCCACGTGTGCCCGGCGTCGAGCGGCATCTGCTCGATGAAGCGCATCTGGTAGCCCCGGTCCACCGCGAACCGCGTGAGGGCGACCACCTCGTCGTCGTTGACCCCGCGCATGGCGACCGCGTTGATCTTCACGGGGTGCAGCCCGGCGGCGTCGGCGGCGGCGATCCCGGCGAGCGTCTCGACCAGCTTGTCGCGACGCGTCAGCTCGAGGAACTTGGCGCGGTCGAGGGTGTCCAGGCTGATGTTCACGCGCGACAGCCCGGCGTCCTTGAGGTCCGACGCGAGCCCGGGAAGGCGCAGCGCGTTCGTCGTCAGGGACACCTCGGGGCTGCCCGCCGGGCCGGTGAGGGCGGTGAGCCGACGGACGACGTCCACGATGTCGACCCGCAGCAGCGGCTCGCCACCGGTGAGCCGGATCTCGGTGATGCCGAGCGAGACGCCGACCCGCGCGACGTGCACGATCTCCTCGGTGCTGAGCATCGTCGAGCGTGCGAGCCACGGCACGCCCTCGGCCGGCATGCAGTACGTGCAGCGCAGGGAGCACCGGTCGGTCAGCGAGATCCGCAGGTCGCGGTGCACGCGCCCGAACCGGTCGACCAGCTGCTCGCTCATCACAGACCCACCCATACGTGCGAACCGTCCTCGAGGACCTCACGCTTCCACACCGGCAGCTCGGCCTTGACCGTCTCGACGAGCCTGCGGCACACGTCGAACGCCTCGGCCCGGTGTGCCGTGGAGACGGCGACGACGATCGCGGCCTCCCCGACGGCCAGGTGCCCGATGCGGTGGCTGACGGCGAGACCCAGGACGTCGGCCGACGCGGCAGCTGCGGACGCCAGGCGCTCGATCACGGCCTGTGCGTCGGGGTGCGCCGAGTAGTCCAGCCCGGTCACCCGACCCTCGACCGACGGGTCGTGGTCCCGGACCAGCCCGACGAACGTCGCGACCGCCCCGGCCCGTGGGTCACTGACGTGTTCCACGTGAAACTGCAGGTCGAGGGGCTCGTCGACGACGCGCGCGATCATCGGTGATCGCCCCCGGCCAGCTGGTCGAGCACGTGGTCGACGAGCGGGAGGAGCGCGTCGAGCCCTTCGACGACGCCGTTGGGCGACCCCGGCAGGTTGACGACGAGCGACCCGCCGTCGGTCACGCCGGCGACGCCGCGGGAGAGGACGGCGGTGGGGACGGTCCATGCCCCGTCCCGGCGCAACAGCTCGGCGATGCCCGGCAGCTCGCGGTCGATGACGGCGCGGGTGCCCTCGGGGGTGCGGTCGCGCGGTCCGACGCCGGTGCCGCCCGACGTGAGGACGAGCCGCGCCCCGCCGGCCAGCGCGGTGCGGAGCGCACCCGCGACCGACTCGGCTCCGTCGGGCACGACGGTCACGTGCACCGGGCGGAACCCTGCGCCGAGCAGGCGGGCCGCGGCAGCAGGACCGGAGGTGTCGGGCCGGACACCCGCAGCGGACCGGTCCGACACCACGATCACCGTCGCGGGGCGTGGGGTCGTCTGCACCCGGCCAATGTACGCACGGCCGGCGCACGACGACCGGGCGGCCTGCCCCGTGGACGCGCCTCGCACGCTGGACAGCGCCGGGTACGCTGGCCCCACAACTTCACACGCTGCTCGAACCGCGGCGGGAGAGCTCCCGCACGACGTCCGGGACGCCGAAGGAGCAACCCTCCCCGGGAATCTCTCAGGCCCCTGTACCGCCACGGCGAGGCAACTCTGGAAAGCGGATCGACTCCTCTCGGGGACGAGGTCCCACCGACGGTGCAAGCCGGCGCGCCCCGACAGGCGGACCGGCAAAACTCTCAGGTCGCGCGTACCCATCCGCGTAATGACAGAGCGGGGAGCCCACCCACCGTCCCGGCACGTCCGGACGACCCAGCGGAGCAGCCCGTGACCACCGATCTGAGCCAGTTGCACGATGCCGTCGTGAGCGGCGCCCCCGCCATCCACCTGGACCTCGCGTCCGACGCCGTGCCGTTCACCAGCGTCGAGCACACGCCGGCGGCGGAGGTCTTCGCGGACCGCCACATCGGCCCGCGCGGCGGCGAGACCGCGCACATGCTGTCGGTCGTCGGCTACGCGGACCTCGACGCGCTGGTCGACGCCGCGGTGCCCGCGAGCATCCGCACGGACCGCCCCCTGGACCTGCCGGCGGCACGCTCCGAGGAGGAGGTCCTGGCGGCGCTGCGGACCATCGCGGGCCGCAACCGTGTGATGACGCAGATGATCGGCCAGGGGTACTCGGACACGATCACCCCGGCGGTCATCCGTCGCAACGTGCTCGAGTCGCCCGCCTGGTACACCGCGTACACGCCGTACCAGCCGGAGATCGCGCAGGGCCGGCTGGAGGCGCTGCTGAACTTCCAGACGATGGTCACCGACCTCACCGGTCTGGACGTGGCGAACGCGTCGCTGCTCGACGAGGCCACGGCGGTCGCCGAGGCGGTCGCCCTCATGTGGCGCGTCGCTCGCGGCAAGGCCGGCACCGTGGTGCTCGACGCCGACCTGTTCGGCCAGTCGCTGGCGGTCACCCTGGGCCGCGCCGAGGCGATCGGTCTGCCGGTCGTCGTCGCGGACCTGACCCACGGGCTGCCCGAGATCGAGGGGGACCTCATCGGGGTCGTCCTCCAGCAGGTCGGCGCCTCGGGACGCGTCCGTGACCTGCGAGACGTGGTCGCGCAGACCAAGGAACGCGGCGGGCTGGTCACGGTCGCCGCGGACCTGCTGGCGCTGACGCTGCTGACGTCCCCGGGCGAGCTCGGAGCCGACGTGTCGGTCGGCTCGGCGCAGCGCTTCGGTGTCCCGTTGTTCGGCGGCGGACCGCACGCCGCGTTCATGGCCGTGCGCACGGGCCTCGAGCGGATGCTGCCGGGCCGGCTGGTCGGTGTCTCCATCGACGCCGACGGCGCCCGCGCCTACCGCCTCGCCCTGCAGACGCGCGAGCAGCACATCCGGCGCGAGAAGGCGACGAGCAACATCTGCACCGCGCAGGCGCTGCTGGCCATCGTCGCGTCGATGTACGCGGTCTACCACGGGCCCGACGGGCTGCGGGCGATCGGCGAGCGGGTGCACGCCCGCGCGGCCGGCCTGGCCGAGCTCCTGACGGGCGTGGGCGTGACGGTCGAGCACGACACGTTCTTCGACACCGTGCGCACCGTCGTCCCCGGCAAGGCCCGTGCGGTCGTCGCGCAGGCCGCCGAGGCCGGTGTGAACCTGTGGGCGCCCGACGACGACCACGTGCAGATCGCCGCCGACGAGCGCACCACCGACGACCACCTGCTCCGGGTCGTGCTCGCGTTCGCCGCCGCCGGCACGACCACGCTGGAGGCCGAGGACGGCACGTTCGCGTTCGGCTTCCTCGGGACCGACGGGTCCGACGCCCTGCCCGCTGGGCTGCGCCGCACCAGCGCGTACCTGCAGCACCCGGTCTTCCACCTGCACCGGTCCGAGACCGCGATGCTGCGCTACCTGCGACGGCTGTCCGACAAGGACCTGGCCCTCGACCGCACGATGATCCCGCTGGGCTCGTGCACCATGAAGCTCAACGCGACGGCGGAGATGGAGCCCATCTCCTGGCCGGAGTTCGCCACCATCCACCCCTACGCCCCCACCGACCAGACCCTCGGCTACGCGGAGATGGTCACGGAGCTGCAGGACTGGCTGGCCGAGATCACCGGCTACGCCGCGGTGTCGGTGCAGCCGAACGCGGGCTCGCAGGGCGAGCTGGCCGGGCTGCTCGCCATCCACGGCTACCACGCGTCCCGCGGCGACTCGCAGCGCGACGTCTGCCTGATCCCCGCCTCGGCGCACGGCACCAACGCGGCCTCCGCGGCGCTCGCGGGCATGCGGGTGGTGGTGGTCGCGACGGCCACCGACGGCTCGATCGACCTGGACGACCTGCGCGCCAAGCTGGAGAAGCACGGCCCCGAGGTCGCGGCGATCATGATCACGTACCCGTCGACGCACGGTGTCTACGAGGAGGGCGTGCGCACGGTCTGCGAGCTCGTGCACGAGGCCGGTGGCCAGGTCTACATCGACGGCGCCAACCTCAACGCGCTCGTCGGGCTGGCCCGGCCGGGCGAGCTGGGCGGCGACGTCAGCCACCTGAACCTGCACAAGACGTTCTGCATCCCGCACGGCGGTGGCGGTCCGGGCGTCGGACCGGTCGCGGTCGCGGCGCACCTGGCGCCGTTCCTGCCGGGCGACCCGACGCCGGGTTCGGCGGCCGAGAACACCGTGGCCCCGGTCAGTGCCGCTCCCTGGGGCTCGGCGGGCATCCTGCCGATCTCCTGGGCCTACGTCGCGCTCATGGGTCCGGACGGGCTGAAGACCGCCACGGAGACCGCGGTCCTCGCAGCGAACTACCTGGCCACACGCCTGTCCGGCCACTTCCCGGTGCTGTACACGGGCCCGAACGGCCTGGTCGCGCACGAGTGCATCCTCGACCTGCGGGACATCACCAAGGCGACCGGGGTGACCGCCGAGGACGTGGCCAAGCGCCTCATGGACTACGGCTTCCACGCGCCGACCCTGTCGTTCCCGGTGGCCGGCACGCTCATGGTGGAGCCCACCGAGAGCGAGGACCTGGCCGAGCTGGACCGGTTCGTCGACGCGCTGGTGGCCATCCGCGGCGAGATCGACGCCGTCGAGGCCGGTCGCTGGGCCGTCGCGGACTCCCCGCTGCGCCACGCCCCGCACACCGCGGCGTCGGTCAGCACCGACACCTGGGAGCAGGCCTACCCGCGCGAGCTCGCCGCCTTCCCGGTGGCCGCGCTGCGCGAGGGCAAGTACTGGCCGCCGGTCCGCCGGATCGACGGTGCGCACGGCGACCGCAACCTGGTCTGCTCGTGCCCGCCCATCGAGTCGTACGCCGAATGAGAGTGGAGACCGTGGACACGTTGAGCCCTCTGCACGACGAGCACGTGGCCCTGGGCGCCGCCCTGACCAGCTTCGCCGGCTGGCAGATGCCCCTGCGCTACACCTCCGACATCGCCGAGCACACCGCGGTCCGGACGGCCGCGGGCCTGTTCGACCTGTCGCACATGGGCGAGATCGGGGTGACCGGCCCGGATGCCGGCCGTTTCCTGGACTACGCCCTCGTCGGCAACCTCTCCGGCCTGCGCCTGCTCGGCGCGCGCTACACGATGATCTGCGCCGAGGACGGCGGCGTGATCGACGACCTCATCGTGTACCGCGACACCGAGGACACGTTCCTCGTCGTCGCCAACGCCTCCAACCACGACACCGTGCTGGCGGAGCTCGCCGAGCGGACATCGGGGTTCGACGTGACCGTCGAGGACCGCTCACCGCAGACGGCGCTCATCGCCGTGCAGGGCCCGCGTGCCCTGGAGATCCTGCGCGCCACCGAGGGCCTGGCCGAGGCCGGGCACGACGCCGAGACTCTGAAGTACTACGCGGCCATCCCGATGACGTTCCAGGGCGAGCCCGTCTTCGTCGCCCGGACCGGCTACACCGGTGAGGACGGCTTCGAGTTCTTCCTCGACGCCGCCCTCGCCCCCGCGCTGTGGCGGGCGTTCCTGGCGGCCGGCCAGCCGTTCGGGCTGGTGCCCGCGGGCCTCTCGGCCCGTGACAGCCTGCGCCTGGAGGCCGGGATGCCGCTGTACGGCAACGAGCTCGACCGCACGACGACGCCGCACGACGCCGGACTGGGCCGCGTCGTGAAGCTGGACAAGGTCGACGACGAGGGTAACCCCCTCCCGTTCGTCGGCCGCCGTGCTCTGGAGGGCCGGTCCCAGTCGGAGCCGGCGCGTGTCCTGGTGGGCCTCGAGGGACTCGGCCGACGGGCCGCGCGGCACGGCTACCCGGTGCTGATGTCCGCCGCCGAGGACGCCCCGTCGATCGGCACGGTCACGTCCGGAGCGCCGTCCCCCAGCCTCGGACACCCCGTCGCGATGGCCTACGTGACCCCGGAAGTCAGCGCTCCCGGCACCGAGCTGGCCGTTGACGTGCGCGGACGCCACGAACCCGTCCGGGTGGTTGCTCTTCCCTTCTACCGCCGACACCGGTAGACCAAGCCCTAGAAGAAGTCGACAGGAGCCTCACTCATGACGGAGCTGCCCACCCACCTGCACTACACGGTCGAGCACGAATGGCTGGATGACGGCGCCCCTGCGACCGTCGGCATCACCGGGATCGCGGCTGACGCGCTCGGCGACATCGTCTACCTCGAGCTCCCCGCCGTCGGCGAGGAGATCAACGCCGGCGCGGTCGTCGGCGAGATCGAGTCGACCAAGTCGGTGTCGGAGCTGTACAGCCCCGTGTCCGGCACGGTCGTCGAGATCAACCAGGCTGCCGTCGACGACCCGTCGGTGGTCAACTCCGACCCGTACGGCCAGGGTTGGCTGCTCAAGGTCGATGTGACGTCCACAGGTCCGCTGCTCACGGCTGACGAGTACACCGCGCAGAACGCCGGTTGAACCTCGACGCCTCTGGGCTCGTTGCAGATGTGTGAGTCTCGCCACACGTCCTGGTCAGCCGTCCGGGTGAAAACTCGGTCCTGATCACACGTTCGGCGTATCAGCTGGAGAACTCGGCATTCATTGTGGGTGGCAAGCGCGATCGGGCGCACGGCGGGGGGGAACCCGCCCATGAGGAGATTGCTGGAAGTGGCGTCATGGCTCACCACCAGCCCTCTCTCATCCGGTACGCAGCCCAGAGCGTGACCCGGACCCCCCGGATCACGCAGCACACCGGAGGAACATCATGAGCATGTTGGAGACGAGCAGGACCGTCGGGCTCTCGAACGACGCACTCACGCGCCGCGAGCGGGTCGTGCTGGCCGAGCTCGCCGAGGACGTCACCCTCGAGGAGATCGCGACGCGGCTCTTCGTGACCAGGAACACCGTGAAGTCGCAGGTCCGCAGCGTCTACCGCAAGATCGGTGCCTCCACGCGGGCCGAGGCAGTCGCCTGGGCCATCGAGCACGGCATCCGCTGAGCAGGGTCGCCGGGCTCCAGAAGGTGGGCCGCCCCCCGCACCCCAGGTCCGTGGCACGCGGGCCTGGCAGACTCACCGCATGAGCACACCCGTACTGGTCGTGGCTGCGGCCATCGTCGACGACCTGGACGACCCGCGCGAGCTGCTGGCCGCACGCCGGGCGGTCCCGGCGCGTCTCGCCGGCCGGTGGGAGTTCCCCGGCGGCAAGGTCGACGGCGACGAGTCCCCCGAGGATGCCCTGCACCGCGAGATCCGTGAGGAGCTCGGTGTGCGCGTGGGCCTCGGTGACGAGCTCGTGGGACCGGACGACGGTGTGTGGCGCCTCTCCGACGACTACGTGATGCGCATCTGGCTGGCGGAGGTCGTCGAGGGCACCCCGGAGCCGCTCGTCGAGCACGACGAGCTGCGGTGGCTCCCCCCGCACCAGTGGCACGACGTCCCGTGGCTGGACGCCGACGTGCGCATCGTCGACAAGCTCGCGAGCCTGTCGGTCCGTCTCAGCTGAGCTGCTCTGTCGAGCCGAGTTCATCCGCTCTGTCGAGCCCCTGCCCCCTCCGGTGCAGGGGCTCGGTCGTGTCACCAGCGGTGGTTGGCGTTCTTCATGCACATCTGCCCGGTCCCGCGGCAGTAGCTGCACTCCCCGGACCAGCGCTTGCGGCCGACCCCGTCGCAACGCTCGCAGACCTTCACCGCCGAGCTGCACTCATCGCACTTCACCACGTCGATCTCCCATGACTTCGTTGTACAGGCGTGGGCCTTTTCGTGGGCTCCGTACGGACAGATCGGCACGTGCCGGGGGTCGACATGAGCCCGCGGGCTGCAGGTCTTGGTCACGAATCGGTTGCGACGTCCTCCAGGCTGCGCGCGAGGCGTCCCACGGCATCGGTCAGGACCGCCGTCGAGGCGGCCAGGTTGAGCCGCACGAAGCCGGTCCCCTCGATGCCGAACGTCGGTCCGGGGTTCAGAGCGACCCGGCCCCGTTGCAGGGCGAGCCGGGAGGGGTCGGCCCCTGCCCGGACCGGGGGGAGCGCCCGCAGGTCGATCCACGCGAAGTACGTCGCCTTCGGCGGTGACCAGACGGCGGCGGGCAGGTGCTCGGCGAGCAGGTCCGCGACGAGCCGCTGGTTGTGCCGGAGCCCGTCGAGCACCTCGTCGAGCCACGCGCCGCCCTCGCGGTAGGCGGTCCGCTGGGCGATCGCCCCGAGGTGCGTGACGCCGTCCGCGACGACCGCGGGCATGCGGGCCAGGTCGTCCACCGCCTCCGGACCGGGCACCGCGACCGCGGCGCGCAGCCCCGCCAGGTTGAACGCCTTCGACGCGGAGTGCAGCGCGATCGCGCCGGGGATCACGGTCGTCGTCGGCACGAACCGGGCGCCGGCGGCGAGCACCAGCGGCGCGTGGATCTCGTCGGCGACCACCCGCACGCCGTGCCGGGTGGCCAGCTCGCCGACCGCCCGCAGCTCGGCCGGCGTGTGCAGCGTGCCGGTCGGGTTGTGGGGGTGGCACAGCAGGTAGGCGGCGCGGCGACCGTCGGCGGTGGCCTCGCCGAACGCGCGCTCGAGCACCTCCAGGTCGAGCCGTCCGTCGGCGGCGAGCGGCGCGTTCACCAGGCGGCGGTCGGCGTGGTCCACGAATGCGGCGAACGGCGGGTAGACGGGTGGGTTGATCACGACCGCATCACCGGGGTCGGTCAGCAGCCGCAGGACCTCGACGACGCCGAGCATCACGTCCGGCACGAGGCGGGTGGTCGTCGGGTCCACCGCCCAGCCCCACCGGTCGGCGGCGAAGGCTGCCATCGCCTCGGCGTAGCCGGAGCCCGACGGGTACCCCGTGTCGCCGAGCAGCATCGCGTCGGTGACCGCACGGACCACCGGCTCCAGCTGCGGGACGTCCATCTCGGCGACGAACAGCGGCAGCACGTCCGGCGGGTAGTGCCGCCACTTCTCGCTGGTCCGTCGCCGGAGCGCGTCGAGGGGGACGGTGTCGAAGATCGTCACCCGACCGACCCTAGGGCGGACGAGGCCCACGGACACCTGGGTCGGCGATCACCACCGTGGCCCGCGATCCGCGCGGGGCGGGCGGCGGTCCGCCGGGAACCGGCAGCGCCCTGTCATCGGCGTCGAACCGGACGACCCGCCGCCGCGGACGTGCGTTCTCCCGGGCGCGCGACAGCCCCGGACACCTGTCGGCGTCCGGGGCTGTCGGGTGGATCAGAGGGTGGCGCGCACCTTCCGCGTCGCCTCCAGGATGTGCTCCAGCGACGGGGCGACCTCCTCGTAGCGGCGGGTCTTCAGACCGCAGTCGGGGTTGACCCAGAGCTGGTCGACGGCGATGGCCTTGACCGCCTCGGTGAGGAGCTCCTCGACCTCGCCCTCGCTGGGGACGCGCGGCGAGTGGATGTCGTAGACGCCCGGGCCGATGCCGCGCGGGTAGCCGGCCGCCGAGATGTCCCCGAGGATCTCCATCTTGGAGCGAGCCGCCTCGATGGAGGTCACGTCGGCGTCCAGACCGTCGATCGCGCCGATGATCTCGCCGAACTCCGAGTAGCACAGGTGCGTGTGGATCTGCGTGTCGGGGCGCACACCGGCGGTCGACAGGCGGAACGACCGGACCGACCAGTCGAGGTAGGCCGCGTGGTCCTCGACGCGCAGCGGGAGCAGCTCACGCAGGGCGGGCTCGTCCACCTGGATGACGGCGATGCCGGCAGCCTCGAGGTCGGCGATCTCGTCGCGGAGGGCGAGGCCGACCTGGTTGGCGGTGTCGCCGAGCGGCTGGTCGTCGCGGACGAACGACCACGCGAGGATGGTCACCGGGCCGGTGAGCATGCCCTTGACGGGCTTCTCGGTCAGCGACTGGGTGTACGAGGACCACTCGACCGTGATCGGCTTCGGCCGCGAGACGTCGCCCCACAGGATCGAGGGACGCGTGCAGCGCGAGCCGTAGGACTGGACCCAGCCGTTCTGCGTCACGGCGAACCCGTCGAGGTTCTCCGCGAAGTACTGGACCATGTCGTTGCGCTCGGGCTCGCCGTGCACCAGCACGTCGAAGCCGATCTTCTCCTGCAGGTCGACGACGCGGCGGATCTCCGCCTTCATCTCCTCGTCGTACTGCGCCTCCGTCAGCTCACCCTTGCCGAACGCCGCGCGGGCGGTGCGGATCTCGGTGGTCTGCGGGAACGAGCCGATGGACGTCGTCGGCAGCGGCGGCAGGTTGAGCCGGGCCGCCTGCGCGGTCTTGCGCTCGTCGAACGGGCCGCGGTTGAAGGCGCTCTCGTCGAGCGCGGCGACGCGGTCGCGGACCTGCGGGTTGACGACGCCGGGCGCCGTGCGGCGGGAGCTCACCGCGTCCGCCGCGGCCAGCAGCTGCTCGTGGATGGCCTCGCGGCCCTCGGTCAGACCCTCGGCCAGCGTGACGACCTCGACGACCTTCTCGTCGGCGAAGGCGAGCCACGTCTTGAGCGTGGCGTCGAGGTTCGGCTCGTCCGTGAGCGTGTGCGGGACGTGGAACAGGGACGTCGACGTGCCGACGGTGACCGCCGCGGCGCCCAGGCCCTCGAGCTGCTCCAGGATCGCCAGCTTGGCGTCCAGGTCCGCGCGCCAGATGTTGTGGCCGTCGATGACACCGGCGACCAGCGTCTTCGACTCCAGGCCCGGGACCGCCTCGGCCGGGGCGTGGCCGCGGACCAGGTCGATGCCGATGGCCTCGACGTCGGTGGCGGCGAGCACCGGGAAGGCGGCGCCGAGGTCGCCGTAGGGCGCCGCGACGAGGATCGCGGGACGCGTCGGGCGGGACAGCTCGGTGGCGAGCGCGCGGTACGCCTCGATCACGGAGGCCAGCAGCTGCTCGGCCGGCACGGCGACCGAGTCGGAGACGAGCGCGGGCTCCTCCAGCTGCACCCAGGTGGCACCCGCGGCGGCGAGGTCGGTGAGCAGCTCCGCGTACACCGGCAGCAGGTCGGCCAGGCGGTCGATGGGCGCGAAGCCCTCCGGCGCGTCCTCGGTCGCCTTGGCCAGGGCGAGGTACGTGACGGGACCGACGATCACGGGACGCGTCAGGACGCCGTCGGCGAGGGCTTCCGTGAACTCCCGCACGGGACGGTCGCTGGCGTAGCGGAAGGTGGTCTCCGGGCCGATCTCCGGCACGAGGTAGTGGTAGTTGGTGTCGAACCACTTGGTCATCTCGAGCGGCAGGTCGTCGCCGCGGCCGCGGGCCACGGTGGAGTACCCGGCGAGGTCGAGCGCACCGTCGGTGCCGACGACGTCCGCGAACCGGGCCGGCACGGCACCGACCACGGCGGTGGCGTCGAGCACGTGGTCGTAGAACGAGAACGCGCTGGGGATGGCCGGCACGTCGGTGGCCAGGCCGAGCTCGGCCAGGCGGGTGCGGGTGCGCTTGCGCAGGTCGGCGGCGGTCGCCTCGACCTCGTCGACCGACGTGCGACCGGCCCAGAACGCCTCGAGGGCCTTCTTCAGCTCACGGCGCGGGCCGATGCGGGGGTAGCCGAGCACGGAGCTGGCAGGAAACTTCGGGCTGCTGTCGGTCATGTGATTCTCAGTCCCTCGTGGATCGGGCGGGAGCCGTGTCCTGCGGCCAGCTGGCCAGGTCGGGAGCTGTCCGAGCTCCGCCGTCGAGGTGTGCACCCTCGAGCAGGTCAAGTGCGGCATGGTGCTGGTTGAACGTGTACAGGTGGACTCCGGGGGCGCCGCCGTCCAGGACGCCGTTGACCAGGTCGACGCTCGCCCGGATGCCCCGGTGATGACGGTCGAGCTCGTCGTCGGCGGAACCGAGCAGGTCGAGCAGGTCGTGCGGTACGGGGACGCCGGTCAGCTCCTGCACGCGCAGGAGCCGGGCGGGGTCGGTGGTCGGGATGATGCCCGGGATGATCGGGATGGTGACGCCGGCCTCCCGGGCCTCCGCCACGATACCGAGATAGTCGTCGGCGTCGAAGAACACCTGGGTGATCGCGAAGTCGGCCCCGGCCTCCTGCTTGGCCAGCAGCGAGGCGACGTCCTGCGCGCGGGTGCCGCCCGTCGCGTGGTTGCCGCGGGGGAAGGCGGCGACCGCGACCGACAGCGGACGCACCCGGGCCCGGACCGCCTGCGAGGGGCTGTCCGCGCACCGCTTCGCCTCGATGTCCCGCAGCAGCTCGACCAGCTCGCTCGCGGTCTGGAGACCGTCCGGGTGGGCCGCCCAGTCGCTCTGGTCCGTGGGCGGGTCGCCGCGCAGGGCGAGGAACGACCGCAGGCCCTCGTCGAGGAACTCCCCGACGATGGTGGTGATCTCCTCGCGTGACGTCCCCACGCAGGTGAGGTGGGCGATCGGGTTGAGGGAGGTCTCGCGCAGCAGCCGGCGGACCAGCGCGCGGGTGGTCACCCGGGTCTTGCCCGAGGCGCCGTACGTCACCGAGACGAAGTCCGGCTTGACCGTCTCGAGCTGCTGGATGGTGTTCCAGAGACGAGGGGCCGCGTCGGGGTTGCGGGGCGGGAACAGCTCGAAGGAGATGGTCGGCCGGTCGTTGGCGGCAACCGCGCGACGGCTGGGCGACACGTGCAGGCCGGGGGTGCGCGGCTCCACGGCGGCGGCGCTCACGGCGCGACCGGTCGGGTGGTCGGGCACCGGTGCGGTGCGGGGACACATGGCCTGCGGGACATTGCTCACTCCATCGTCCCTGGCGGAAGCACCCACACCCTCGCGAGGAGGGGGGTTGCTGCGGCGTCGTCGAGCCAGGTCTCTCGGCCGCTCTGGATGGTAGGCGTGATGCTAGACCGCAGATCACATGCTGGGCAACGATGCTCGACAGATGAGATGTGAGCGTCCGCGGTGTGACGGCTCGGTCACCCTGCCGTCAGATGGCTCGACGGCGGGCAGCGCGGAGCGACGTGGCCCGCGACGGCGGGCGCGTCCGCGGGGTCAGTGCGGGCGTCGGGGCGAGAGCGTGCTCGTGTGCATGCGGCTGCGCTGCGACGGGACGTCGAACCAGGAGTTCGGTGAGCCGGCCGGGACGGACAGCAGACCGTGCTGCACCGCCTCGAGGATCTCGGCATCGGGGGCGACGTTGTCCGCCAGAGCCTCGGCCGCCACGCGCGCGGCATCACGCCGAACGTCGGGGTCGGGCGTGTCCGTCATGCCGGGCACTGTAGTCCCGCACACCGCACGCTGCCGAGACCCCGGCGTGAGCATCACCCGGCGGGAGTAACGCCGACCGATCCGTCCGCGACTCCCCCGGTCACCACCGGGCACGTCGCCAGGTGGTCGTCGACGACGCCGCAGGCCTGCATCGCGGCGTACGCGGTGACGGGTCCGACGAACCGGAAGCCCAGCAGCTTGAGCTCCTTGGCCAGTGCGCGGCTCTCCGGCGTCTGCGCGGGCACGTCCGCCCAGGAGACCGGGCGTACGTGCTCCGACCGGGCAGGAGCGTGCGACCAGAGCACCTGGTCGAGCGTGCGGCCCGACGCGTGCAGGTCTCGCAGCGCGCGGCCGTTGGCGATCGTCGCCTCGATCTTGGCGCGGTTCCGCACGATGCCCGCGTCATCGAGCAGCCGGGCGACGTCGTCGTCGCCGAACGCGGCCACGACCTCGGGGTCGAAGTCCGCGAACGCCGCCCGGAACGCGGGCCGCTTGCGCAGGATGGTGATCCAGGCGAGCCCGGACTGGAACGCCTCGAGCGCGAACCGCTCGAACAGCGCGTGCTCCCCGTGCACGGGGCGGCCCCACTCCTCGTCGTGGTACTGCTCGTAGACGGGGTTGCCGTCGCCGAAGCAGCGGCCGGGGCGGGGGACGTCGGGCGAGGTCATGCGCCGAGTCTGCCGCGGGGTGCCGACACGGGGATCGGCGGGTGTGGACACGCGTGGGCTGTGGGCGGCTCAGGAGGCGAGCGCGATGAGCCGCTCGATCCCGTCGAGGATGAGCACCGTCCCGAAGTCGAGCTCCCCCTCGTCGGAACCGGCGTCGTCGGGGAACGAGAACGCCCCCTCCGCGGCGGCCCGCCGCAGGGCCGGGTGCTCCTCCTCCGACGCGAGCATCGCGATGAGCGCACCCAGGTCGGGTGCGGGCGCACCCGCCGCGGTGGTGCCGACGGCCGCGGTCCGGCCGGCGCCGCTCAGCTCCTCCTCGACCCGCAGCCGGTCCAGCGTGTGCGAGGCGAGCAGCCCGATCGCGCCCACCTTCTGGTGCTCGGACAGCGGGGTGCCGTCGAGCGCGGAGAGCATGGCCTCCATCCACGCGAGCCGACCCGGCCCCACGGCGTGCAGCACCTCGGACGCGCGCGCCAGCCAGGGGTGCGCGGACAGGATCGGCTGCTGGACCGCGAGCACGAGCTCGAGCCGCTCGCGCCAGCCGCCGACCTCGGGTCCGACGACGGGAGGCCGGCCGGCCGCGCGGTCCGACATGAGGCTCAGCACCTCGTCCTTGGACGAGACGTAGCGGTACAGGGACATCGTCGTGAAGCCGAGCGACTCGGCGAGCCGGGCCATCGAGACGCCGTCGATCCCCTCGGCGTCCGCGAGCGCGATGCCGGCGTCGGCGATCTGCTCCAGCGTGAGACCGGGCCGAGGTCCGGGGCGGCCGGGGCTGGGCGTGCGCCACAGCACCGCGATGCCCGGTGGCAGGTCCGCGGGGACGCTGTCCGAGCCCGCCACGCGGATGGCGTGCCGACGAGCCTTCTCGGCCTCACGGGCGGCCTGCTGCTGCGCGAGTGCCGCCGCGCGCTGCGCCTTCTCGGCCTCGCGGAGCTGGCGGGCGGCGTCGCGGACGGCCTGCTGAGCGGCGCGTTCCTCGTCCCTGCGCCGCTGCTCGGCCTGCTTGACGGCGTCCTGCTCGGCGCGGAGCCGGTCGCGCTGGCGCTGCTCGGCCTGCTTGACCGCGTCCTGCTCGGCCTTGAGCCGGTCGCGCTCGCGGCGCTCGGCCTCCTTGACCGCGTCCTGCTCGGCCCTCAGCCGGTCGCGCTCACGGCGCTCGATCTCCTTCTGCGCCTCCCGGTCGGCCTTCTCGAGGTCGCGGCGGAGACGCTCCGCCTCCTTGGCCTCGGCGCGCTCGGCCTTCTCCCGGTCCCGTCGCAGGAGCTCGGCCTCGCGGCGGGCCTCCTCGGCCTCCCGTGCGGCTGCTCGTGCCTCGTCGTCGTCCACGGCACCTCCTTGACCCGTGATCCTATAAGTGTGTATGAAGTACACACACAGTTTACGCCATACACAGAAGGAGATCCTGATGACTGCACCCGTCGTGGTCGCCCGGGGGCTGCGCAAGTCCTACGGCGACCTGACCGTGCTCGACGGCGTCGACCTGGAGGTCGGCTCCGGCGAGGTGCTCGCACTGCTCGGTCCCAACGGCGCCGGCAAGACCACGACCGTGCGCATCCTCTCGACGCTCCTGCGTCCGGACGGTGGCACCGCGCACGTCGCCGGCAAGGACGTCGTCCGGCAGCCCGCCGAGGTGCGCGCCGCGATCAGCCTCACCGGCCAGTTCGCGGCCGTCGACGACCTGCTCACGGGTGTCGAGAACCTGCACCTCATGGCGCGCCTGGCGCACCTGGGGCGTGCCGAGGTCCGCTCGCGCAGCGCCGAGCTGCTCGAGCTCTTCGACCTCACCGACGCGGGCCGGCGCGTGGTGAAGACCTACTCCGGTGGCATGCGGCGCCGGCTCGACCTCGCCGTGGGGTTGCTGTCCCGGCCGCAGGTGGTGTTCCTCGACGAGCCGACGACGGGGCTCGACCCCCGCAGCCGCAACGACCTGTGGGACGTGATCCGGTCGGTCGTCGCGGCCGGGACCACCGTGCTGCTCACCACGCAGTACCTCGAGGAGGCCGACCAGCTGGCCGACCGCATCGCGGTGATCGACCACGGACGGGTCATCGCGGATGGCACGGCCCGCGAGCTCAAGGGAGCGGTCGGCTCCGCCCACGTCGAGCTGCGCCTCAAGGACGGCACCGACGAGCGCATCACCACCGACGGCTCGGTGCCGGACGTCCGGCGGATCCTCGCGGACGTCGAGCGCCGGGGCGTCGACGTCGACACCTGGGAGGTCCGCTCCCCCACGCTCGACGACGTCTTCCTCACCCTCACGGGCCGGCCGACCGAGCCCGCCCCCGAACTCGTCACCGCCCGGGAGTCCTGATGACCACGCTGACCGCTGCACCCCCGGCCCTCGGCTGGACCGCCCACGACACCACCGCCCTGATCGACCGGTGCCTGCGCCGCTCGCTGCGGCAGCTGGACACCGTCCTCATGGCGGTGATCCTGCCGGTCGTGCTGCTCCTGCTCTTCGTCTACGTCTTCGGCGGCGCCATCCAGACCGGGGGCGACTACGTGAACTGGGTGGTCCCGGGGATCGTCCTGCTGACCGCCGGCTACGGGTCCGCCACGACCGCCGTCGACGTGGCCAGCGACATGACCGGCGGCATCATCGACCGGTTCAGGTCCCTGCCCATCCGCCCGACCGGGGTCCTCACCGGGCACGTCGTGGCAAGCATGGCCCGCAACGCGGTCTCCACCGTGCTGGTGTTCGCCGTCGCGATCCTCATCGGGTTCGACGCGGCTGCCTCACCGGTGCAGTGGCTCGGCGCCATCGGGCTGATCGCGCTGTTCGTCCTGGCGCTGACCTGGGTGGCCGTGGCCATCGGGATCGTCGCGTCCGGGCCCGAGGCAGCGAGCGGCTTCACCTTCGCCATCCTGTTCCTGCCCTACGTGTCCAGCGCGTTCGTGCCGCCGGAGTCCATGCCCTCCGTGCTGGAGACGCTCGCCACCTACAACCCCATCACCCCGGTGACGGACACGCTCCGAGGTCTGCTGCTGGGTGTCCCGGCGGGCGACTCGTGGGTCGCGGCCGTCACCTGGTGCCTCGGGATCTTCGTGGTGGCACGGCTGGTCGCCGCGGGGCTGTTCCGGCGCACCCGCTGACCGTCCACGGGGCCGCGCCGTCCATTCGGGCGGCGCGGGCTGCCGTGCACGCGAGGCGGCCGGTGTCACTCCCGGCCCGAGAACGTGCCGGCGAGGCCGTCGATCCGTGCCCGGTCCGCCTCGTCGTCGCGGGGCGCCACGGCCCACAGCAGCAGACCGCCGTTGACCGCCGTCTCGACGAACAGGTCCGTCTGCGCGCCGTAGCCCTGCAGCCGCTCCTGCGCCGCAGCGGCCTCGTCGTAGCCGGGGAACAGGTACACCGAGACGTGCGCCTGCCCGTCGGGCCAGTCGAGACCCAGGGCGTCGGCCGCCCCGACGTCCTCCGCCGTCGGCACCGCGTCCGTGTCCCGGACGGCGTGGTCGTCGGTCAGTCGCAGGAGCGTCAGGATGCGACGGCGCTTCTCGGCGATGCCGGTCATGGGGTCTCCTCGGTGGTCGGCGTCACGGGGCGGGCAGCTTCGTCCTGGCGTCCGACCAGTCGCCATTCTCGACGAAGCCCTTGAACGACGACCAGGCGTCGTCCAGCTCGGCCTCGGTGAGCGTGCTGGTCTTGGCCGCGTGCGCTTCCTTGAACTTCGTCTTGAACAGGGCGAGCTTGCCCTCGAAGTAGATCTGCGCCAGCACGGTCTCCTGCTCGACCTTGGTGGCGCCGAGGATCCGGACCATCTCGCGGACGAACGCCACCTGGCCGGGGTAGTTGGTCCGCTCGGGGCCGCCGTCCTTGGCGGGCTGCGCCTTCTGGTTGGTCAGGATGCGCGTGAAGTACTCGGTGATCCCCTCGTTGAGGTCGAAGCCGAACGTGTCCAGCACGTCGTCCGGTGCGTACCGGTGCATGCTCTCGTGGATCGCCGTGCTGGGGGTCCCGCGATCGGCGTGCAGGATCGCCGGGCCGTCCGCGTTCTTGGTCGACGCGTAGGCGTTGGTGTCTTCCTGCTCCTCCTGCGAGTCGTGCGGGAACTCCACCCCGTACACGATCGCCCAGTCCTCGGGCGAGATGCTGGCGACGTAGCCCTCGCCCTTCTTCCCCGCGCCCACCGCCGCCTCGATGAACGGCTTGAGGTGCGGGTAGTCCTCGATGTTCGTCTTGATGAACTCGTCCGCCTCGGCGCCCGTCAGGTGGTGCTTCGTCTTCTTCGTCGCGTCGACGTCGTCCGTCTTCATGACGTTCGTGTCGACCGCGGCCAGCAGCGACATGTAGTACAGGTCGCCCAGGTGCGCGCGACCCTTGGCCATGGCGTCCGGGTCGGTCGAGATCGCCTTCTTCTCCGCACCGCTGAACCCGTTGATGATCACGCGCAGGGCGTCCATCCGGGTCCTCGCGACGCCCTTGTCCGCCGGTGCCGTCTGGGGGTCGCAGGCCGCCTCGAAGCGTTCCTTCGCCGGCTTCTGCGCCGGCGGCGTGACGACCTCGGGGGTGGCCACGACGGGCACGGTCGCCGTGGGTGCGACCAGGGCCGTGGACGCCGTGGCGTCCGTCGGGACCACCGAGGGGTCGGCGACGGTCGTTGCGACGGGGTCGGCCACGGGGTCGACGACGGTTGTCGCGGCGGGGTCGACGACGGCTGTTGCGACGGGGTCGGCGACGGTCTCCACGACCGGGTCCGCGACCGTGGCGACGACCGGGTCCGCGACCGTAGCGACGACCGGGTCCGCGACCGTGGCGACGACCGGGTCCGCGACCGCCGACGTCGGCGACACGGGCTCGGGCGTCGTGACCGGCGTGGTCGTGCTGGACGCGTCGGCGACCTGCGGGACGGGGACCTTCGGCAGCGGCTTGGGGCTCCGCGGTGGCTTCGCCGGCTTGGTGGGCGGGACCACCACCTGCGGGACCGCGACCTGCGGGACCGCGACCTGCGGCACCGCGACCTGCGGCACGACCGGGGTCGTGACGGGCGACGGGACGGGCGTCGTGGTCGAGAGCTTCTTCTTCTTGCCGCCGAACAGCGCCTTGAACGGGTTCCACCGGCGCACGGTGCCGGCCTGCTCGGCCTGCCGGCGCAGCGGGGCGAGCGCCTCTCCGGGTGCCTCGGCGGCAGCGGGCGCGCTCGCGGCGGACACGCGCGCGGTCTGCCGCTGCAGCCGGCGCACGGCGCTGTCGGCCAGGGAGTCGGCGGCGGCCTCGGCGGGGTCGTTCGCGCTGCCGATGACGGGTCCCTGCGCGGAGGCGGTGGGGGCGCCGCCCTGGGCGACGTGGGCCAGCTCGTGCGCCAGCAGGTGGTCGCCGCCGGAGGTCCCCGGCGTGTAGGTGCCGCGCGTGAAGTAGACGTCCGACCCCGCGGTGAACGCGGTGGCCTGCACGGAGCGCGCGATCGTGTCGGCCTCGCTGTCGTCGTGGATCCGCACCCCGCTGAAGTCGACCCCCATCGCGGCGCCCATGCGGTCGGCGTGCTCGGCCTCCAGGGGCCGGCCACCGCCCTGGCGGCGGCGCAGGGCGGTGCCGATCTCGGGCGCGACGGTGGTGCCGCCCAGCGGGTCGTCGCCGGTGGACCGGCGCTGGACGCCCGTCGCGAGGCCGTGGACGGCCACCGGTGCGACGGCCACGGTGCGCACGGCGGGCGCGCCCTGCACGGCCACCCGCTCGCGGGCCCTCTCGAGCGTCGTCCGGTCATGTTCCGCAGGCATGGCTGGCCTCCTTCCGTGTCACCGTGCAGTCACTGGGCAGTCATCGGGCGCGGTCGGGTGAGAACGCGTTCTCGGGGACGCGGCGACCGAGCTTGTGGTGCTCGGCGACGGTCGCCGCCAGGACGTGCCGCATGCCGACCGACTCCCCGGCCGCGACGGCGTCGTACGCGGCGGCGAGCACGATGTTGCGGATGTCGCCGCCCGCGAGCTCGACCTCCTGCGCCAGGTGCGCCACCTGCACGGGGTCGGCCGGGTCGGTGGTGACGCGCGAGAGGTGCCGCTCCCAGAGGCGCTGCCGCGTGGGCACGTCCGGGTCGGGGAAGTGCACGATGAAGCTCATCCGCCGGCTGAACGCGGGGTCCAGGTTGCCGCGCAGGTTGGTGGCCAGGACGGTGACCCCGTCGAAGCTCTCCATCCGCTGCAGCAGGTACGCGACCTCCTGGTTGGCGTACCGGTCGTGCGCGTCCTTGACGTCGGAGCGCTTGCCGAACAGGGCGTCGGCCTCGTCGAAGAAGAGCAGGACGTTCAGGCTCTCCGCCTCGTGGAAGACCCGTTCGAGGTTCTTCTCGGTCTCGCCGATGTACTTGTCGACGATCGACGCCAGGTCGACCCGGAACAGGTCGAGGCCCAGCTCGGCGGCGACGACGTGCGCGGCGAGCGTCTTGCCGGTGCCGGGGCTGCCGCTGAACAGTGCGGCGATGCCGGTCCCCTTGCCCCCGACGTCGACCAGGCGGCCGTCCGCGAGGACCTCGTCGCGGTGTGCCGCCCAGGACACGAACCGGTGCAGCGGACGGGCCACGTGGTCGGGCAGGACGAGGTCGGCGAAGGTCGGGGGACGCGTCGGCACCAGCGCCGGACCGGACGTGATCGAGCCGCCCACGCGCCGGGCGGCGGCTCGGGCGGAGTCGGCCGTGATCTCCGTCGCCGTGACGTCGGCGAGGGTGGTGGCGTACCGGGCGGCGTCGGCGATGACCTCGGGCGCGAGCCGGAAGGTGGCCAGGCGGTGGTCCGCGATCCCGGCTCCGAGCTCGCGGTCCCAGACGAGCGCGCGGTCCTCGGTGGTCACCGCGGGCGCCTCGAGCACGAGCGGGTGGTAGGCGAGCCAGGGCGGCTGCCAGGGCCGGTCACCCACGGCCAGGACCGGCACGACGGCCTCGGCCAGCGCCGCGAACAGGGTGGCGGGGTCGTCCTCCGCGAGCCGCTCCGCGTGCACGAGCACGAGCCCGGCACCCTGCAGCGCCGCCTCCCGGGCGGTCACCGCGAGGACGTGCCGGAGGTCGGCGCCGGGTGCGACGCGGGCGAGGTCGAGGGCCAGGCAGCCGATCCCGGCCGCCGACAGCGCCGCCGCGGCGAGCGACAGGCCGCCGGACCCGAGCGGCGAGCGGATCCAGACCAGCGGCTCGCCCGCCGTGACCGCCGCCGCGAGGATCCCGTCCACGTCGAGCCGGTCCACGGGCACGGGCAGGACGAGCGCCGGCCGCAGGAGCGGGTCGATCTCGTCGACGCCGACGAGGTGGGCCAGCACCCGGTCGGGTACCCACAGCTCGCGGCCCAGCCACAGCGCGGGCGCGGGCGCGACGTCGAGCAGGCCGTGCCGACGCGTCAGGGCGGCGGGACCCAGGTACGTGGGCCCGGCGCCGGAGAGCGTCGGCAGGGACGCCAGCTCGAGCGCGAGGCCGACGGTGGCCCGGGCGGGCGACGGACCTCCGCGCAGCAGGCCGAACGCCAGCGCGAGGTTGGCGTCGAGGTCCGGTGCCGCGGCGATCGTCAGCAGCTCGGCGTCCTGCTCGTCGAGGCCGAACACGTCCGCGAGACCCGCGAGGGGGTCGTCGTGCGTGGTGCCCGGCTCGGCGTGCTCGTCGCGGAGCACGGCCAGGACATTGTCCAGACGCGTCCGGAGGTCGGGGTCGAGGCCCTGCCGGCGGTCACCCGCGACACAGACCTGCTTCACCAGCGCGGCGAGACGCTCGCGCATGTCCTGCCCCCTGTCGATGCGTCGACCGTCGCCGTGCCCCGTCGGCGGCCGTCCTGACGACTGTCACATATGGGACGACAGTTGTGCTAGATCCGACCGGGTGAGGTCCGGGTGAGGGCCTTCCTGATGCGCGTGGTCGACACCGGCACGGGGGTCCCCAGCTGCTGGGCGAACAGGCTGACGCGCAGCTCCTCGAGCATCCACCGGACGGCGGCGACCTCGGGGTCGTGCGGCTGCGCGGCGGCGACCTCGTCGTAGAGCGTCTCGACGTCCTGCACCTGCCACGCCAGGTCGGCGTCGCGCTGCGGGTTGTCGGCAGCCTTGACCAACCGGTGCCGGGCGGCCCTGAGGTAGCGGGCCAGGTGCGGGAGGCGGTCGGCGCCGGTCTCGCCGACGAACCCGTCGTGGACCAGTCGGGCCGCCTGCGCGCGGACGTCCTGGGCGGTGGCCAGCAGCGCCAGGCTGGACCGGTCGCGGACCTCCGCGTCGAGCTCACGCCAGGCGGTCAGCACCGCGACGAGGTCGGTGACCACCGCGAACACGGTGTCCTCGAGACGGTCGCGCACTGCTGCGCGGAGGGCGGTGTAGGCGTCGAGCGTCCGGATGCTGGTGGGAGGTGACGCGATCAGGGACTCGATGGCAGCGAGCTGCACGTCCCTGACCAGCGCCTCCGTGCTCGGATACGGGCTGGCGGCGAGCGTGAGCGCCTGGGTCCCCGTCCACCGGGACGTGACGCGGCCCGTCGCCAGGCCGACGTCGAGCAGGAGGAGGCGGCGCAGCCCGCGCCGGGACGCCTCGGCCACGGTGGACTCGTCGGCCAGCGCACGGACGGCGACGGTCTGCTTCTCCTCGACCAGCGACGGGTACGCGCGGACCCTGCCGACCTCGACCACCTCCGGCAGCTCCGGCAGGTCCGCCGGCCAGGTGGTCAGGCCGGTGCGCTCCACGTCGACGGCGGCGGGTGCCGGGGGCGCAGGGGCCTGAGGGGCCGCATCGACCGTGGGCGCTGGTACCACCGGGGTCGCCTTGCGGGCCTCCTCCATCGCCGCCCGCACCGCGGTCCGGACCGCGTCGTCGACGGCCTGCTGGGTCTGTGCTGCGAGGCGGCGCTGCAGGACCAGCAGGTCCTTGCCCTCGTCCACCACTCCCCCGCGGTCGCCGACCACCCGGAACGTCATCCGCAGGTGCGGCGGCAGCCGGTCGTCGTCGAACGCGTCGTCGGGCACGTCGACGTCGCGCAGCTCGCGCACCGCGCGACGGAACACCTCGCGGAACGACGGCGCCGCGTCGCCGGCGCGGACGGTGTCCTCCCAGTCGGCGGTGTGCTCGGTCATCCACGCGTCCACGGCGCGGGCGACGTCGGGCGCGGGGACCAGCTGCACGCGCACGGGTTTGGGCAGGGAGCGGATGGTGGCGGTCACCAGCTCCTCGCGCAGGCCGGGAACCATCCAGCCGAAGCCGTCCGGCGTGAGGCGCGCGAGCGTCGAGAGCGGGATGTGTACAGTCACGCCGTCTGCTTCTGTACCCGGCTCGAACTGGTACGTGAGTGGCAGGCGGAGGTCGCCCTGCGGCCAGCGCGACGGGAACGCCGACTCGTCGATGGCCCCCGCCTCGCCGACCAGCAGCTCGCGCGTGAACGTCAGCAGGTCGGGGTTCTCGCGACGCGCCGACTTCCACCACTGGTCGAAGTGCCGGCTGGAGACGATGTCGTCCGGGACCCGCTCGTCGTAGAAGGCGAACAGCGTGTCGTCGTCGACGACGAGGTCGCGCCGGCGGGCGCGCGCCTCCAGGCCCTCCGCCTCGGCCAGCAGGCGACGGTTCTCGTGGAAGAACGCGTGGTGGGTGGACCACTCGCCCTGCACCAGCGCGTGCCGCACGAACAGCTCGCGGGCGTGCTCCGGGTCGACCTTGGCGTAGAGCACCCGGCGCTGCGTGACGATGGGGACGCCGTAGAGCAGCACCTTCTCGAAGGCCGTCGCGGCACCCTGCTTGGTGGACCAGGCCGGCTCGGAGTAGGTCCGCTTGACCAGGTGGGCGCCCACCTCCTCCGCCCACTCGGGCTGGATGCGGGCCACGTCTCTGCCCCACAGGCGCGAGGTCTCGACCAGCTCGGCGGCCATGACCCACGCGGGAGGCTTCCGGGCGAGGCCGGACCCGGGGAAGATCGCGAACCGCGCTCCCCGAGCACCGAGGTACTCGTTGCGGCCCCGGCGGTCGGGCCGGCCCTGCGCACGGCCCTTGCTCTGCGACGCGACCTCCGTCGCCTCCTGCATCCCGATCTGGGAGAGCAGCCCGGCCAGGATCGCGACGTGGATCCGGTCGCCGTCCCACTCGAGCTGGAGCCCGTCGCCCTCCTGCGCGGACCGCGGGGAGTTGACGACGATGCCCAGCGGCTTCGCCAGCTCCCGCAGCTGCGTGACCACGTCCTGCCACTCGCGGATGCGCAGGTAGTTGAGGTGCTCGGACCGGCACATGCGGCGGAAGGCCGACCCCGACAGGTCCCGCTGCTGATCGCGCAGGTAGTGCCAGAGGTTGAGGTAGGTGAGCAGGTCAGAGGTGGGATCCGTGAACCGGGAGTGCGAGAGGTCGGCCTTCTCGCGCTCCTCCACCGGGCGCTCGCGCGGGTCCTGGATGGACAGGGCCGCGGCGATGATCATGACCTCGCGCGCGACCGACCGGCGGCCTCCCTCGACGATCATCCGCGCCAGCCGCGGGTCCATCGGCAGCTGCGCCAGCGCGCGGCCGGTGTCGGTCAGGCGGCCGTCGCCGAGCGCGCCGAGCTCGGTCAGCAGCTGGACGCCGTCGCGGACCGCGCGGGTGTCCGGCGGGTCGACGAACGGGAAGTCGCCGATGTCCTCGGGGGTCGTCGCGACACCCACCGCGATCATCTGCAGGATGACCGAGGCGAGCGATGTACGAAGGATCTCCGGCTCGGTGTACAGAGGCCGCGCGTCGAAGTCGTCCTGCGAGTACAGCCGGATCGCGATGCCGTCGGCGACGCGCCCGCACCGGCCCGAGCGCTGGTTGGCGGACGCCTGCGAGATGGGCTCGATGGGCAGCCGCTGGACCTTCGTCGCCTTCGAGTACCGCGAGATGCGGGCCGTGCCGGGGTCGATGACGTACCGGATGCCCGGCACGGTCAACGACGTCTCGGCGACGTTGGTGGACAGGACCACGCGCCGGTTCTGGTGGCGCTCGAAGACGCGGTGCTGCTCGGCGGCGGACAAGCGGCTGTAGAGGGGGAGCAGCTCGACGGCGTTCGGGCTGCGCGGGTCGCTGACGCGGACGCCGAGCGACGAGCGCAGGGCGTCCTCGGCGTCGCGGATCTCCCGCTCGCCCGACAGGAACACGAGGATGTCGCCCGGTCCCTCGGCACTGAGCTCGTCGACGGCCTCGCAGATCGCCGTCATCGGGTCGCGGTCCTCCGACGCGCGCTTCTTCGTCGGCGGTGCGCCCTCCTCCACGTCCGGCGACAGCGGTCGGTAGCGGATCTCGACCGGGTACGTGCGCCCGCTGACCTCCACGACCGGCGCGGGCTCCCCGTCCGCGGACGCGAAGTGCCGCGCGAAGCGAGCGGAGTCGATCGTCGCGGACGTGATCACCACCTTGAGGTCCGGCCGCTGGGGGAGCAGCCGCGTCAGGTAGCCGAGGATGAAGTCGATGTTGAGCGACCGCTCGTGCGCCTCGTCGATGATCAGCGTGTCGTAGGCCCACAGCATCGGGTCCCGCTGGATCTGCGCCAGCAGGATGCCGTCGGTCATGACCTTGACCAGGGTCGACTCGCTCGACTCGTCGGTGAACCGCACCTGGTACCCGACGATCCCGCCGAGGGGCGCGTCACCGACCAGCTCCTCGTTGATCCGCTCGGCCACGCTGCGGGCGGCGATCCGACGCGGCTGCGTGTGGCCGATCTGCCCGGCGCGGCCCCGCCCCAGCTCCAGCGCGATCTTCGGGATCTGCGTCGTCTTGCCGGACCCGGTCTCACCGGCGACGACGACGACCTGGTGGTCGCGCAGCGCGTCGCTGATCTCGGCGCGACGGGCGCTGACCGGGAGCTGCTCGGGATAGACGATCGGCGGGAGGTCGACGGCTCGGCGGATCTCCGTGGCCCGCTCCCGGCGGGCGGCAGCGCGCGCGGGGTCGTCGCGACCCGACCTCCCGCGGCTCGCCGGACGCTGCCCCGAGGGACGTCGGCCCTGCTGGTCCGGGGTGCGCTCGGAGCGCTGCTGTGCGTGCTCCGGCGCCGGCTTGCGGCGGCGGGGTCCCCGCCGTCTCGGGGGTCGCCCCGCACCGGACCCGGGCGGGTCGACGGGGGAGGGGGGCGGCGTGGTCACGACGTCCCAGTCTCCCAGGTGCGGGCCGCGGACCGCTCGTTCATTCGTCCTGGGCGAACGCGCGGTACGGCCCGACGGGTGCGGCCGACGTCCCCCACTCGTCGTCGGCCCACGCCGCGGCGCTGCCCAGCAGGCCGGCGACGACGGGCAGCGTCGACCGCAGCCGGACCGCTCCCCACCGCCACCGCGTGGTGAGCAGCTGCCGGTAGGTCGGCGACGAGACACCGACCGGACCGGTCCGCTGCCGGTCCTCGTCGGCGCCGAGGAGGAGCCAGCCGGTCATCGCCAGGATCCACGACGCCGACGCGACGTCGACCGACCGCGCCCAGCCCGGCTCGCGCACGAGGTCGGGAAGGTGGGTGCCGAGCGTCGTCGTGAAGCGGTCGAGGAGCTCGTCGGTGAACCCCGGGGGCGGGTCGAAGACGCACCAGCACGTGGAGAACGGCATCGCCGCGTAGGCCGCGTCGTACGCCGCGTGGTGCACCGTCGCGCCCTCCAGGTCGAGGAAGCGCCAGCCGCCCGCCGTGCGGACCGCGTTGTCCGGGCACGTGTCGGTGGGGGAGACGACGTCCGAGGCCGGGTCGCGGTGGTCGAGCGTCCCGATCAGGTCGAGCTCCGCGTCGAGCCCGGGGTCGGCGGGCAGGCCGAGGACGTCGTCGAGGAGCATGCGTGCACCGGTCCGGGCCGCGGCCGACGGCTCGTCCGCAGACAGGTCACCGAGCGCGTCCTCGAACGCCGGGATCGCGGCCGGCGACCGACCGAGCGTGTCCGCCAGGCCCTCGACCCACGCCAGCGCGCCCGACCAGGCGGCCGCACGGTCGTCACCGAGCAGCAGGTCCGCCAGCGTCGGGCCGGTGCCCAGGTCGCTCATGACGATCAGCCCGTGCGCACGGTCGACAGCGAGGAGGTCGGGTGTGCGCTGGAGTGCGGTCAGCCCGGCGACCTCCCGCGCGAACGCACTCGACGAGCCGTCGGGGTACTTCTTGACCACCACAGCGCCCGTCGGGGTGGCGCAGCGCAGGACCAGGGATCGGTCGGAGCCGCCGAGCGTCTGCGGGTCCGACACGCGCACCCCGAGCGCAGCGGATGCGAGCACGCAGGTGGCGTCGACGGCCGTCACGGCAGGTCCAGCGTGACGGAGCCGGTGGCCAGGTAGAAGGGGGCCGGCGGGGGAAGCCGTCGGCGATAAAGGAGGCGCGACACCAGCAGCCTCGGCCAGGGAGGTGCGTCGGCCGTCCCGGTCAGCACGACCGTGAGACGCCCGTCGTCGGAGAACCCGAGGGTGGGGTCGCAGACGCCGCGGCCCATCCAGCGGGGTGTGCCCGGCGCACCCGTGTCCAGGAGTCGCCTCGGCGCCCCCCAGTCCGCGCGGTGCACGCTCGGCTCGGACGCCGTCATGACCCAGAGGCCCTGCTCCGGGTAGGGCGTCGTCCCGTGCAGGTTGGTGCCGCGCGCGAGGACCATGAGCCACCCGGCCCCGGTGCGGATCACCGCGTTGTCGAAGAACCCCTCCGCGGCCGTGCAGAAGACCTCGGGCGCGGTCCACCCGGTCAGGCCGTCCTCGCTCGACGTCGACATGAGCTGGTAGTCCGGCTGCTCCCCGGGGGCGACCTCGTGCGGCGTGGCGAGGTACCAGAGGTGATGCCTCTCGCCGGCACGGACGACGAGAGGTTCCAGCACGCTGCTGCGGTACCCGCTGCCGGTGAGGACGGGCCGGCTGCGCCGGCGCCACGTGCCACCGCTGTGCTCCAGGACCCCGATCGCGTACGAGCTTCCGGCGCCGACGTGGCGGCGACCACGCCGGCCCGCGTAGTAGATCCGGGCCGGGGTGCCGTCGCCGGCAGGCAGGTAGCTCGGCGTGTGCATGCCGCCGCGGTCCCACGCCCCGCGAGGTGGATCGGCGACCAGCGGCCGGGCGCGTCCGCGCGCGTCGACGTCGACCGTCCACCCGGCCGACGCCAGGTCCGCACCGCGCGGCGCCGTCGCGCGGTAGAACCGGTTGCGGAACGTCGTCGAGAAGCCGCCCAGGTACAGCACGTGCTCGGTGTCCGTGCTCGTCAGGTCGCCGCTGCCGACGCCCAGCAGGCCGCGCGGCATCGGCCCGTCGACCATGTCCCAGAGCAGGCGGACGCTCGTCGTCATCGGCTCCGCCCCGCCATGCGCGCGAGCCTCAGGACGTCGTCGGTCATCGCGCCTGCTCCAGGGCGATCAGCCCCGCGACCACCGGACCGACGACCACGAGGTAGATGATCCCGAGGAACAGGGCGTGCAGGAACGTGAAGCCGAGCAGGGTGCCCACCGCACCGGGCCCGCGGAGGTGGTCCACCACCTTCGTGACGAGCGAGCGGGGGTGCCGGACGTCCCAGCTGTTCAGCCGCACCGAGCGGCCGAGGTACATCCCGAACGAGACCAGCACCAGGATGGCGACGACGATCAGGCGCGCGTCCAGGCTCTGCAGCGGCGCCGCCTCGTCACCGTGCACCTGGAGCACCCACACGAGCTGTGCGGCGAACACGTTGAGCACCGTGTTCAGCACCCCCGACATCGCGAGCGAGATCACGAGAACGACGTCGAACCACATCGGCACGCCGTCCCCGTCGCGACGGTGGCTGAGGTTGAGCTCGGTGATCAGGTACCCCGCGTTCGGCAGCAGGAGCAGCCAGACGAGCCCCACGAGCACCAGCAGCGCCACGACCACGGGTCGGGGCACGACGAGCCCGGCCGTGACCGTCAACGCGAGCCCGCCCACCAGGACCAGCAGGGGCGCGACCGACAGCGCGAGGTTCAGCAGCATGGGCCGGTACAGCGGTGTGCGGTACACCCGGCTGCGGGCGACGACGAGCGCCAGCGCCAGGACGTTCATCAGGACGACGCCCAGGATCAGGCTGGTCAGCATGCACGTCCTCTCGTCGGTCCGACCCAGCATGTCGGAAGGACGCAGGTGCGGCACCGCGGCGCGTGCTCAGGCGTGCCGCCTCGTCGTCAGTCGAGGCAGTAGAGCGTCACCTTCGCGATGCCCAGCGCGTCCGGCCCGTACATCTGCGCGAACAGGGCCGCGTCCTGCTCCGTCGCGAAGTACGACGCCACGACCATGACGTCCTGCGGGAGCCCGAGCGTCTCAGCCGCACCCTGGTCGCACCCGATGTCGCCGCCCGAGGACTGGTACCCGAGCTCGGTGATGCGTTCCTTGGCGGCGAGCGCGGTCGGGGACTCGAACGAGTCGACGACCGCCACGTACGTGCCCCACACCTCGTTGCCGTGCGTGACGTCCGCCGCCTGGGGCAGGGCGGCAGGCGGTGTCTCGACGACGACCGGAGGCGTCGCCGTCGGTGACGGGCTGACGGTGGACGGCGACGGCGACGGCGACGGCGGCAGCGACGGGGAGGGGCTCGACGTCACCGACGCGCTCGGCTCCGGCGCCACCGGCAGGAGGGCGGGCGGTGCCGTGACGGCGTTGGCGGTGACGATGCCGACCGCGACGACGGCCGCGGCTCCCACTGAGACGGCAGCGAGGCGACGAGCGCGGAGACGACGGATCCGGGTACGCATGTGCAGAGCCTCTGTTCCGGCGTCGGGTGCCGAGGAAGCGGAGATGCGGGCCTCGTGGTCGGCGAGCTCTCCGAGGAGGTCGCGCAGCGGGGCGGTCATGGCTCGCTCCTTCCGGTCCGGACAGGGGTGACAGGGCGGACGACGGAGGTCTCGTCGGGCAGGGCGTCCGGCCCGAGCACGCTGCGGAGCTTCGCGGTGGCGTCGGACAGGTACCTCTTCACGGCGCCCGTGCTCAGGTCGAGCTCGTGCGCGATCTCCGGGACGGTGAGGTCGTCGAAGAACCGCAGCACCGCGACGGCCCGCTCACGCGGCGCCAGGCCGGCGAGCGCCGCGCGGACGTCCAGGACGGCCTCCGTGGCGCGCTCGGGCGACGGGGCGTGCCCGGTCTCCGCAAGCAGGTGCACCTTGGCGCGCCAGGAGACCGAGCGCCGTGTGGAGTCGATGTACATCGTGCGGATGACGGCACGCACATAGCCCTCGGCGGAGAACACGTCCGTCAGTGCGCGCCGCTTCGCGAAGGTGCGGATGATCGCGTCGTGCGCGAGGTCCTCCGCATCACCCCGGTCGAGGGTGAACAGGGCCGCGTAGCCGACCAGCGCCGAGCGCCGGTCGCGCAGCACCTCCTCGAGCACCTGCTCCCAGGCGGCCATGCGTCACCCCCTTGCCGTGCGGACGAGCTGTCACAGAGAGAACGAACACCACGTCGGAACCGTTGGGGTGGTCGGCCCGCCCAGGGTCGCAACGGTGTTCCACGGCCCTCCCGCAGGAGGCGGGTGGCGACGAGCCGGTCCTACAGTGACCGGATGAGTGACGCAGCCGCACCGACCGACGGGGAGCGCCGGGCGCTCGCGGGCCTGGAGTCGTCGGGCATCGAGTTCCAGGTCACCCGGCACGGACGCGTCGGCTCGTTGGCGGAGGCGGCGCAGGCGCGCGGCATCGACCCCGCCGGCGTCGTCAAGACGATCGTGGTGCGCCGCGGCGACGACGACTTCCTCTTCGTGCTGGTGCCCGGCGGACGGACCATCTCGTGGCCCAAGCTGCGCGCGCTGCTCGGGGTGTCGCGCCTCTCGATGCCCGACGCGGCCACCGCGAAGGACGTCACGGGCTACGAGCGCGGGACGATCACGCCGTTCGGCTCGCTCGTGGCGTGGCCGGTCGTCGCCGACTCGCGCGTCCGGGAGCGGACCGTGTCCATCGGCGGCGGGGCGCACGGCGTCGCCGCGACCGTCGACGGAGCCCAGCTGGTGCGCGCGCTGGACGCAACGGTCTCGGACGTGACCGAGCCCGAGAGCGAGTGAGCTACTTGGTGACGAAGGTGTCCGGGCGGACCGTGAGGATCACGCGCTTCGCGGCGTCGGTGATCCCGTAGTCCTCGCCGTACCGCGCCTGCAGCGACTTGTAGAAGCTGGCGACCTCGTCGTCGGGAACCGTCTCCACGACGGTGCCGCGGACCTCGAGCGACCGGTACGGGTTCTCGGGGTCGTGGATCGAGATGGCGACGCGAGGCTCGTGCTGGAGGTTCTTGAACTTCTGGCGGGTCGACGTGTGCGTGAACCGCAGCACCTCGCCGTCCCACTCGAACCACATGACGCTGCTGTGCGGGGAGCCGTCCGGGGCGACCGTGGCCAGGTGCGCGAAGGTGGGGCGCTCCAGCAGGTCGGCGTGGCTGGCGGGGAGCTCGTGATGGGCCATCGCACGAGGCTAGCCCGCGCCTGCGGGGAACCGCCCGGCGTCCACGTCCGTTCTCACAGTTCGGATGGCGCCTTCCAGCAGGACGGGTAGCGTCTACCCGCCGGGAAGCAGGTCCGGCGACGGGGGTCAGCACTGAGGAGAGTTTTCGTGATCGATCACGCGGCTGCCGCCGGGACCATCAGGGTCGATGCCCAGGACGCGCGGACCGTCATCGTCCTCGTCGGGGAGATCGACGCCGCGCTGCGCGACGAGGCGAGCGCCTGCATGGGACTGGCCCTGGTCAGCGGGCTGCCGGTGGTGATCGACTCGACCGACGCGACCTTCATCGACTCGTCGGGCATCGCCTTCGTGCTGCAGCTGCACCTCGCGGCGTCCGAGGCGGGCATCCCCGTCACGCTCCTGGACCCGCACCGCGTGCTGCGCGACGTGCTGGACATGGTCGGGCTCAGCGGTGAGCTCCCCGCGGAGCCTGTGACGTCCGTCTGACGCCACACCCGGCCCTGGTCGGCCGGTCTGTCGGTGGGCTGGTTTACGTTCGCGGCATGCGGTTGTTGCACACGTCGGACTGGCACCTGGGCCGGTCGCTGCACGGGGTCGACCTGATCGACCACCAGGCGGCGTACCTGGACCACCTGGTCGACGTCGTGCGCGCCGAGCAGGTCGACGCCGTGGTGGTCGCGGGGGACGTGTACGACCGTGCGATCCCGCCCGTCGAGGCCGTGACGCTCCTGTCGGAGACGCTCGCCCGCCTGGCCGAGCACACCACGGTGGTCGTGACGTCGGGCAACCACGACTCGGCGACGCGGCTGGGCTTCGGGTCGGCCCTGATGCGGGACCGGGTCCGGCTGCGCACGCGCGTCGCGGGCCTCGCGGAGCCGGTGGTGCTCCCCGACGACGCGGGCGACGTGCTGGTGTACGGCATCCCGTACCTGGACCCGGACTTCGCGCGGGTCGAGCTGGCCGACGGTCCCGAGCTGCTGGCCCGCTCGCACCAGGCGGTGGCCGCGGCGGCGATGCGACGGGTCCGGGACGACCTCGCGGCGCGCCGCGGTGCTGCCTGCCCGCGGGCGGTGGTGGCGGCTCACGCGTTCGTCATCGGCGGCGCCCCGACGGACTCCGAGCGCGACATCCGCGTCGGCGGCGTGGACCAGGTCCCCGCCGGTGTGTTCGCGGGCGCGGACTACGTGGCGCTGGGCCACCTGCACGGACCGCAGACGGTGTCAGGCGTCGACGGCACCGTCCTGCGCTACAGCGGGTCGCCGCTCGCGTACTCGTTCTCGGAGCAGCACCACGCCAAGTCCACGGTCCTGGTGGACCTGTCGGGCGGTCAGGTGCGGACCTCGCTGGTCACCGCGCCGGTGCCGCGCCGGCTCGCCGACGTCACGGGCACCCTCGAGGAGCTGCTCGGCGCGGCGGGGGCACCGCACACCGATGCGTGGACGCGGGTGACCGTCACGGACCCGCACCGCCCGGAGGACCTGTACCGCCGGGTCAAGCAGCGCTTCCCGCACGCGCTCGTGGTGCACCACCGCGCGGCGCCGTCGGCGGGCTCCTCGCGCACGGCGGTCGTCACGGCGGCGCACGACCCGCTCGACGTGACCGCCGACTTCCTCGCGCACGTCACCGGCCACGGCCCGACGCCCGCCGAGGCGGACGTGTTGCGCCGTGCGTACGAGGACGTCGCCGGGTGGGAGCGGAGCGCCTGATGCACCTGCGCACCCTCACGCTCCAGGCCATCGGGCCGTTCGCCGGCCGGCACACCGTCGACTTCGACGCGCTCGGCCAGGCCGGGCTGTTCCTGCTGGAGGGGCCGACCGGCTCGGGCAAGTCGACGCTGATCGACGCGATCGTGTTCGCGCTGTACGGCAAGGTCGCGTCCAGCGAGGCGTCGGAGGACAGGCTGCGCTCGGCGTACGCGGCGGACGACGTCGAGAGCGTGGTCGACCTGGTGTTCGAGGTGCCTGCCGGCATCTACCGCGTGCGGCGCACCCCCGCGTACCAGCGGGCGAAGCGGCGCGGGAGCGGCACCACCACGGCGAACGCGTCGGTGAAGGCGTGGCGCCTGCCCGCCGGGACGGACCTCGACCCGGCGACCCTCGACGCGGTCGGCGTGCCGCTGGGCAACCGGCTGGACGAGGTCGGCGCCGAGATCCAGAAGGCCGTCGGCCTGGACCGCACCCAGTTCGTCCAGACGATCGTGCTGCCGCAGGGCGAGTTCGCGCACTTCCTGCGTGCCAAGCCCGAGGACCGGCGGGTGCTGCTGCAGAAGATCTTCGGCACCGAGGTGTACGAGCGGCTGGCGTCCCGGCTGGCGGAGATGCGTCGGGAGAGCGACCGGGCGAGCGCCGCGGCCCGGGTGGCGCTGTCGTCCGGGGCGTCGCAGCTGGTCGGGGCGGCGCGGCTCGCCGACGACGAGGCGGCGGACGTCCGGCAGGCGATCGACGACGCCGTCCTGCGCGGTGACGGGCTCGTGGCTGCGGTGCGGTCGGTGGTGGCCGGACGGACCGACGAGCTCGACGCGTGGGCCGCCGGTGCACGTGCGGCAGCGGTCGCGGCCGATGCGGTGCGCGGCGCTGCGCGCGCGGAGCTGGACCGGTCGACCGCCACGGACGCGCTGCTCCGTCGTCGGACGACGTTGCGGACGGAGCGTGCGGCGCTGGACGCGGCCGCGGACCTGAACGCCGAGGCCGTCCTGCAGCTCGCCGCCGCACGGGCGGCCCAGGCGGTCCGGCCGCTGCTGGCGGGAGCCGAGCGGGCCGCCACGGCTCTGGACGCCGCCCGCAAGACCGTGACCGCCGCGCTGGACGGGGCACCCGACGACATCGCGACGCCCCCGCGTGGCACCGACCTGCGGACGCACGTGCAGGCCGCGGGGCGTTCGTCGGCCGAGGCGGCCGGTGCGCTCGCCCGGCTGGTCGAGGTCGAGGCGGGGCTGACGTCGCGTCGCCGTGCGGTGCGCCGGACACGGGACACCGTCGACGACCTGGTCGCGGCCCTCGCGGCGGACGACGCGTGGTTCGCCACCCGGCCGGCCGGGCGGGCTGCCCTGCTGACGGAGCTGGAGGAGGCACGGGCACGGGCGGCCTCCGCCGGTGAGCGCGCCTCCGACCTGGCTGCGGCGATCGAGACCGTCGCTGCGCACACCGACCTGGCCGCCGCGGAGCGGTCCCTCGCCGAGGCGCTGGCCGCCCGGACCGCGGCCGGTGCTGCCGCAGCCGTCGCGCTCGACGCGGAGCGGGACCTGCGTGCGGCGCGGATCGCGGGCCTGGCCGGGGAGCTGGCCGCCCGGCTCGACCCCGGTGACGCCTGCCCGGTGTGCGGGTCCGCCGAGCACCCTGCCAAGGCGGTCCTCGGTGCCGACCACGTGTCCGCCGAGCAGGTCGAGCAGGCGGAGACGGCCCGGGCGGCCGCCGAGAGCTCGCTGCGTGCCGCGGCCGAGCGGTGCAGCGTCCTGGAGGAGCGCGTCGGCGCGCTCCGCGGCCGCGTCGGCAGCGGGACGGTGCAGGACGCCACGCAGCGGTGCGACGAGGCACGTGCGGCGCTCGCGCGGTCGCGTGCGGCAGAGACGGACGTCGCCCGGCTGGTCCCCGCGCTCGACGACTTCGACGCGCAGACGCGCGCCCGGGAGACCGAGCGGTCCGCCGCCGTCGCCCGGCTCGCGGGGGAGCGGGCGACGCTGGAGGTGACGCTCCTGGACCTCGACGCCGCCGAGGCGGAGGTCGTCGTCGGCCGCGGGGAGCACCCGACGGTCGTCGCACGGCACGCGGAGCTGCTCGAACGCGTCGCGGCGTCGGCCACCGTGCTCGACGCGCTGGTGGAGCAGGACGCCGCCCAGGACGAGGCCGGCCGTCGGCAGGTCGAGCTGGCCGAGGGCCTCGACGCGCACGGGTTCGACTCGGCCGACGACGCGCGCGCGGCGGCGCTCGACGCGGGCGCGCTGGCGGACCTCGACCGCGTCGTGACGGGCTACGCCACCCGGCTCGACCGGGTGACCGCAGGGCTGGCCGAGCCGGAGATCGCGGCCCTCGCCGACGACCTCGTGGTGGACGTCGACGCGGCCGCGACCGCGGAGGCAGCCGCGCGGCTGGAGGCGGAGCGGACCGCGGGCGAGGCCCGGGTCGCGGAGGAGCGCTCCGCCGCCGCCGCCGTCGCGGGGGACGCAGTGGTCGCGTCGGCGACCGCCCTCGCCGACGCGCTGGGGACCGCCGGTCCGGTCAGCCGGCTCGCCGACCTGACGGGCGGTGGCGGGGGCGACAACGCGCGGAACCTGTCCCTGGCCACCTTCGTGCTGATGCGCCGCTTCGAGGACGTCGTCGCCGCGGCGAACGAGCGCCTGCTGGTCATGTCGGACGGCCGGTTCGAGCTGGTCCGCAGCGACGAGAAGGAGGACGTCCGGGCGCGGAACACCGGGCTGGCGATGCGCGTCATCGACCATCGCACCGAGCAGGCGCGGGACCCGCGCACGCTCTCCGGCGGCGAGACCTTCTACGTGTCCCTGTGCCTGGCGCTCGGCATGGCCGACGTCGTGACGGCGGAGGCCGGCGGGATCGACCTCGGCACGCTGTTCGTCGACGAGGGGTTCGGGTCGCTCGACCCGCACACGCTCGATGCCGTGCTGGCCGAGCTCGGGCGGCTCCGGGCGGGTGGTCGCGTGGTCGGCGTCGTCTCGCACGTGGAGGTGCTCAAGCAGTCCATCGCGGACCGCATCGAGATCCGCCCGACGGCGGCCGGCCCCAGCACGCTCACCGTCCGGGCGGGCTGACCGGGCTGACCCTCACCAGGCCCAGCCGCGGGCGGCGAGCTCGACTTCCTCGCGGAACCGTTCGGCCGGGTCGCCCTTCGCGGCCGGCTGCACCTCCACGCCCGCGAGGTGGCACGCCTCGACCAGCAGCTGGTCGTAGGCGAGCTGCGACGCGATGATCCGCTCGGCGCGGGCGAAGGTGCGCGGGTCCAGCTCGAGCGCCCGGACGTGGTCCGCGACGACGCTGAGCCGCTCCTGCACACGCAGGGTGGTGAACGGGTCGTACTCGGGGGGCCGGTGGGGACGGATCCGGTCAGCCAGGTGCTCCAGCCGGTTGGCCAGGAACGTGCGCCATCGCGGCGGCTCGTCGGGCGACGGGAACAGCTGCCAGATGGCACCGAAGACGAGCGCCGGGACGAACATCACAGCGGCCAGCATCATCCAGCTCATCGTGCGTCCTTCATCGAGCGCGTACTGCTCAGATTAGGTCGCCGATGTGACGTGCGCCACAGAGTTTCGGGGTCCTGCGATATCGATCCGGTGACGACCCGCCGTCAGGCCCGGGCGGGTTCGCCGACGACGTCCTCAGCCTCGACGACAGCGGCACGCGGCGCGGCGGCATCCGCGACCGCGTCGGGCTCCGCCGCCGCGACCACCGCGTCGGCCTCCTCGAGCGCGGTACGCGCCCAGGAGCGGCGGACGAAGACGAGCAGCACGGCGGCGACGACGATCACCCCGGCCATCACGGCGCCCATGCTGACCGCGCTCGGGGTGCCGTTGATGCTGGTGAGCGGCGCGATGACCGCCCCGAGCCCGAACTGGAGCGCGCCGAGCAGGGCGGCGGCGGACCCGGCGCGGTGCGGGTTGGACGCCAGCGCGATGGCCGGGGCGGACGGCAGGACGAAGCCGGCGGTGCCCAGGGTGAGCACCAGCAGCACGGTCACGGGCCAGAACGGGGCACCCAGGAGAGTCGTCGCGAACAGGGAGAGGCCGAGGACCACGCCGACCCCGACCGCTCCGGAGAGGATCTGCTCGGGGCGGAAGCGACCGACCAGAGCACCGTTGATCTGCGAGCCCGCGGTGATCGCGACCGCGCCGGCGGCGAACACCCAGCCGAACTGCTGGGGCGTCAGGCCGTACCCGTCCTGGAACACGAACGTCGAGGACGCCACGTAGGTGAACATGGCCGACAGGTAGAACGCGGACATGAGCGCGAGGCCGAGGAACGGCAGGTCGACCAGCAGGTCACGGTAGGTGCGCAGCGCGGCACCCGTCCCACCGGTGCGCCGCAGCCCCACCGGGAGCGACTCGCGCAGCGCGAACGACGCGACGACGAACAGCACGGCGCCGGTGGCGGCGAGGAACACGAAGATCAGGCGCCAGGAGCCGACGAGCAGCAGCTGCGCGCCGATCGTCGGCGCCAGGATGGGGGCGACCCCGACGACGAGCATCAGCCGGGCCATCACCTTGGAGACGGCGAGACCCTCGAACTTGTCCCGCACCACGGCCAGCGACAGCACCATCCCGGCGGCGGCGGTGAAGCCCTGCACGAACCGCAGCGCGGTGAACGCGGTGATGTTCTGCACGAGGACCAGGCCCACGGACGTCAGCACGTACACGACGAGGGAGCCGAGCAGCGGCCGGCGGCGGCCGTAGGCGTCGGAGACGGACCCGATGAGCAGCTGCCCGAGGGCCAGCCCGGCCAGGGACGCCGCGATGGTCAGCTGGACCGCGGCGGCGGTCGTGTTCAGGTCGTCGGCGATCTCCGGGAAGGCGGCGAGGTAGGTGTCAAAGGTGAAGGGCCCGAGGGCGGTGAGTGCCGAGAGCAGCAGGACGAAGCCGACGCTCACGCGCGTCGCGGGGGTACGGGCCATGACAGTGCCAAGGTTGTGGGGCGCAAGCATCTTCCCGGGCCGTCCACTCTCTGGGACGGACAGGGGTCAGGTCCGAGTGCGCGGACGCCGATACTTCGGCAGTGAGAACCTCCCCGCACCTGTTCGTGGCCCTCGTGGTGGGACTGTGCGTCCTGCTCGCGGGCTGCGACGAGCAGGTGCTGCTGGGGAGCGCCCCGGTCGCCACGGTCGACGCCCCGACGGTCGAGGCCCCGCGCGTCGATGCCCTGCCCGTCGACGTCGTCCCGGACAGCGCGCTGGCGACGGCGGTGCTGCTCCCGGTGAAGGGCCGCGCGCCGAAGACCGGCTACGACCGCGACCTGTACGGCCACGCGTGGAAGGACGTCGACCGCAACGGCTGCGACACCCGCAACGACATCCTGCGGCGGGACCTGACCGACCAGGTGCTCAAGGACGGCACGAACGGCTGCGTGGTGGCGGCGGGCACCCTGCACGACCCGTACTCCGGGGAGCCCATCGCGTTCATCCGCGGCCAGGGCACGTCGTCGGACGTGCAGATCGACCACGTCGTCGCGCTGTCGGACAGCTGGCAGAAGGGTGCCCAGCAGTGGGACACCCCGACCCGGGAGTCGTTCGCCAACGACCCGCTGAACCTGCTGGCAGCCGACGGTCCGCTGAACCAGCAGAAGGGCGACGGCGACACGGCGACGTGGCTCCCGCCGAACGGCGCGTTCCGGTGCGCGTACGTCGCGCGGCAGGTCGGTGTGAAGCACGCGTACGGGCTCTGGGTGACCCAGGCGGAGAAGGACGCCATGGTCCGCGTCCTGTCGACGTGCCCCGCGGAGCCGCTGCCCGAGGGGTCGCTGCTGCCGGTCGCCGCCCCCTAGGTTGTGTCCCGTGAGCGGACGCGGAGTGGTCGTCGGGGTGGTCACGGTCGTGGTGCTCGTCGGGGGCGCGTTCGTCGCGGACCGGGTGGCGGAGTCGACGGCGGAGCAGCGCGTGGTGACCGCGATCCAGGAGAACCTCGACGTCGTCGGGACGCCGACCGTCGAGCTCGGGGGCTTCCCGTTCCTCAACCAGCTGCTGGCCGGCTCGATCGACGACGTCACGGGCCAGATGGACGGGGTCACGCTCGAGGGCATCGACGCCACGGACGTGACCCTCGACGCGACCGACGTGAGCACGTCCGAGCCGTACACCGTGGGCACCGCGACGGTCGCCGCGACGCTGCCGACCGCGTCGATCGAGCAGATCGTCGCGGACCGCTCCGACCTCGAGATCGCGGTCGCGGTCGACGGGGGAGCGCTCACGGCGTCGGGCGAGGTGCTGGGGCTGCGGCTCGCGGCCAACCTGGTTCCCCGCGTCGAGGAAGGGACGCTCCTCGTGTCGGTCGACAACGTGCAGATCGCCGGGCTGACGGTGTCGGTCGACGACCTGCCGAACGCGATCGGCGACCGGCTGACCGACATCGAGATCCCTGTGGAGGGCCTCCCCGAGGGGATGGTCCTGTCCGACGCGACCGTCGTGGCGGACGGGGTGCGCATCACCGCCGACGGGACCGACGTCGTCCTGCCCACCGAGGCCCTGCCGGCTGGGTAGGGTCCGTCCTGCCCTCCCGCCCGGGGGGACGACGACGGACGAAGGACCCCCGCCCGTGGACTGGATCGGCGACGCCTGGCAGGACATCACCACGCCCCAACCGGTGCCGTCGAGCACCGCCGTCCTGCTGACCGCCGCGGGGGTGCTGCTGGTCCTGCTGGTCCCGGCCGCGTGGCACGTCGCCCGGCACGGGCTGACGATCGTGCACGAGGCGGCGCACGCGGCCGTCGCGGTGCTCGTCGGCCGTCGGCTGTCCGGCATCCGCGTGCACTCCGACACATCGGGACTGACCGTGTCGGTGGGCAAGCCGCGCGGTCCGGGCATGGTGGCGACGGTCGCGGCGGGCTACACCGGGCCGGCTCTGCTGGGTGTCGGCGCGGCGTGGTTGCTGTCCCGCGGGTACGCCGTCGCGCTGCTGTGGATCCTGCTCGTCGTGCTGGTTCTCGTGCTGGTGCAGATCCGCAACTGGTACGGCCTGTGGGCGGTGCTGGTGACGGGCGCGCTGCTGGTCGCGGTGACGGTGTGGGGCTCGGCCACCGTGCAGAGCGTCGCGGCCTACGCGATGACCTGGTTCCTGCTGCTCGGTGCGCCGCGCGCCGTCCTGGAGATGCAGTCGGAGCGCCGCCGTGGCAGGCGCCGGGGCGTCCCCGACGCCTCCGACGCCGGGCTCCTGGGCCGGCTGACCCACACGCCGGGCGCCCTCTGGGTGGCCGTCCTGCTGCTCGTCTGCCTGGCCGCGCTGGCGCTGGGCGCGGTCTGGCTGATCGGCCTGCAGGTCTGACCGGGATACCACGCCACCGACGACCACCCCCGACGGCTGGCCACCGGCGTGCACACGGTCTCGTCGACGGTGTCTCGGCACTGCTCGACGGGCGGCTCACCGGCGCCCTCCCCGGTCGCGCGGTGCGCTGAGGAAGACTGGTCCCGGTTCCGCTCACCACCGAAAGAGGCCGGCCCATGACCCGCGAGAAGATCAGCACCCCCGACGCGCCGCAGCCGGCGGGCAACTACTCCCAGGGGATCCGGCTGGGGAACCTGGTGTGGACGGCCGGCTTCGGACCGCAGGACCCGGTCACCGGCGAGATCCCCGAGTCGGTCGCGGACCAGACACGGCGGGTGCTGCGCAACGTCGAGGCGACGCTCGCGGAGGCGGGGCTCGACCTGGGTGACGTGGTCAAGACGACGGTGCACCTGGCCGACCTGGCGGACTTCGCCGAGTTCGACGCGGCCTACGGGGAGTTCTTCCCGTACCCCAAGCCGGCGCGGACGACCGTCGGGTCCCAGCTGGCCGGGATCAAGGTGGAGATCGACGTGGTGGCCGGGCGGCTCACCTCGGACGACGACTGACGCGCGTCAGAACCACGTGGTGACGACGTCCACCACGCGCTGCTCGGCGTCGATCACCGGGATGGCCCGCCACTTGTCGAACGCCGTGCACGGGTGGGAGATGCCGAGCTCGAGGAGGTCACCGACGGCCAGCGCCGTGCCGAGGGGGTCGCCGCACTCGAGATACGCGTGCTGGTCGTTGGTGCGCGTGACGTCCCATCCGACGACGGCCACGGGTGCCTGGCCGGCGCGGTGCCGCCGGAGCACGACGGGCAGACCGGAGTCGTACGGCACGTCCCGCTTGCCGGCCCCCACGATCGCCAGCCCGTCCTCCGGGGTCGAGACCACCTGGGCCCAGACCCGCAGCGCCGGGTAGAGGTGGCCGGCGATCCGCGTGAACGGCGTCGAGCCCGCGTAGGTGCCGTGGTCGTGCGTCAGGTAGGCGCCGGACCGCAGGATCGTCGTGCTGGGCACCCCGCCGACGTCCGCGCCGCCCAGCACGTCGGCGACCACGTCGAAGTAGGCCGACCCCCCGGCGGAGAGGATGACGTGGTCCTGCAGCAGCCCGGCGCCGACGAGCATCTCCGCGACGGCACGCACCTCCGCGAGGAACGCGCGAGCGGCGTCGGCGTCGACGAGCGCCCCCTCGTACGCGCTGACGCCGACCAGGTCGACGCCCGGCGTCCGTGCCACGTGCTGGGCGACGGCGAGCGCCTGGTCGCCGCTGCGCACCCCGGACCGCCCGGCCTCGTGGCCGACCTCGAGCAGCACGCGCAGCCGCCCTTCGCCGGCGAGCGCCGCCGCCGCGACGTCGACGGCTGCCACGGAGTCGACGTGGAACAGGATGTCGGCCGACGGCTCGGCCGCGAGGGTCGCCGCGATCCAGCGCAGCACCGTCGGGTCGAGGACCTCGTTGGCGACGAGCACGCGGTGGACGCCGAACGAGTGCGCGCTCAGCAGCTGGTTGCCCGTCGCCACGGTGATGCCCCACGCGCCGGCGTCGAGCTGCGCGGAGAACAGCTCCGGCGACATCGTCGTCTTGCCGTGCGGCGCGAACGCGAGGCCACGGTCGGCGGTGAACGACGCCAGCTGCCCGATGTTGTGCACCACGGCGTCGGCGTCCAGCGTCAGCACCGGCCAGGTCAGGGACCCGTCCGTGAGCGTGTGGCCTGCGGCGACGAACTCCGACCGCGTCACCGGGGTGGGAGACCAGAAGCCCTTGGTGGTGGGGCCGAGCAGCAGGGGCGGGAAGCGCAGCGTCATGGTGGCCTCACCGTAGCGACGACGCACCCGTTCAGCTCCCGGTTCAGCGCGTCGTGTTCGGCCGCGGTGACCCACAGGCCGTACGCCGCCTTCACGCGGACCTGTCGCAGCGCGTAGACGCAGCGGTACCCGCGCAGCGGCGGCAGCCACGTGGCGGCGTCGCCCGCGCCCTTCTCCTGGTTGGCCGGCCCGTCCACCGCGAGCAGGTTGGCGGGGTCGTTGGCGAACGCCTCGCGCTGCTGCGCCGTCCACGACTGCGCCCCCTTCTGCCAGGCGTCCGACAGCGCGACGACGTGGTCGACCTGTACGTCTGCGGAACCCGGGCCGCGGACGAACGCGATCGGGACACCCGTGTAGGGGTCGTCGAGCGTGCCGCTGAGCACCACGCAGTCCTCCACGACCGTCGCCACCAGGTCGCGTCGCAGGATGTCGTTGCGGGTGTCGCAGCCGTTCCGGTCGACGTCCGCCCACGCCTGCCCGAACCGTTCGCGCTCGTACCCGGTGCTCGGTGCCCGTCCGCGGACCGCCAGCGACCCGAGTGCCTCCCGCCCGGCCGCCAGGTCCTCGGCGGTCACCGCGTACCGCGCGGAGTCGCGCGCCTGGGACCACGCCGGCGCCCCGGCCCCGACGGCGACGCAGAGGGCGAGCACCGCCACCCACGGACCGGGCCGCCGGAGCCGGCTGTCGTCGTCGCGCACGCCTCACTCTCGCCGCGGGCGCCCTCTCGGACTGCTGGTGCTGTGCATGGCCGGGACTGTGGGCGGCTCGACGACGCTTGACTTCGAGTGCACTCGAAGGCGCACCATCGACGCCATGAGCGTCGCCGAGGTAGTCGCCGGACCCGTCGTCACCAGCTTGAGCATCGCCGAGGCGGCCGAGGCCACCGGCCTGACCACGCACACCCTGCGCTACTACGAGCGCGACGGGCTGCTGCTCGACGCGGTCGACCGGGCCTCGTCGGGCCACCGCCGCTACTCCCAGGACGACGTCGGCTGGATCCGGATGGTCACCCGGCTGCGCTCGACGGGCATGCCGATCCGGGAGGTCCGCCAGTACGCCGAGCTGGTCCGTGCCGGTGACGGCAACGAGGCCGAGCGGCTCCAGCTCCTCGTCGCGCACCGCGACCGCGTCCGGCAGCAGCTCGCCGAGGTCGCCACGCACCTCGAGGCCATCGAGTACAAGATCGGCCTCTACGAGCGCAGCACCTGCACGCTCACCTGACACGACCTCCGCAGGCAGCCCCGTACGGTCGACCGCGTGCCCCGCGACGACGCCCCCGAGCTGCCGGTGACGAGCTCGTCCCACCAGGTGCCACCTCGTCGTGAGACCGAGCGGCGCGACGGGCGGACGTCCCGGGACGCGCGGGTGGCGGCCGCGGCGATCGCGGTCGGCGTCGTCGTCGTCGGCGTTGCCGTGTCCCGGCTGCAGCACCCGCTCGCGGACCCGGCCGGGGACGCGCTCTACGCGGTGCTGGTCTACGCCCTGCTGGTCGTCGTCGCCCCTCGCGCGCGGGCGGCCGCCGTCGCCGCGGTCGCGTTCGGGCTGTGCCTCCTGGTCGAGCTCGCGCAGCTCACGGGGGTCCCCGGCGCAGTCGTCGATGCCGTCCCGGTCGCCCGCTACGCCCTCGGCACCACGTTCGTCCCGGTCGACCTGGTCGCCTACGCGGCGGGCGTCCTCGGCGCGATGCTCGTGCGACGGACGGCGGCTGTGCGACGCTGACGGCAGGACCGACGAAGCGGGGGCGCATGGATCCGTCGTACAGCCTCGCCGTGCGGTTGGCGTGCGAGTTCATCGGCACGGCGATCCTCATCATCCTCGGCAACGGCACGGTCGCGAACGTGCACCTCAAGGGGTCCAAGGGGTACCGCGGCGGGTGGTCGCTGATCGCGATGGGCTACGGCTTCGGCGTGATGATCCCGGCGATCATGTTCGGCGGGATCAGCGGCAACCTGATCAACCCGGCGTTCACGCTGGGGCTGGCCACCTGGGGGCTGTTCCCGTGGTCGGAGGTGGCGCCGTACATCGTGGCCCAGCTGCTCGGTGCGATCGCCGGCCAGGTCGCGATCGTCGTCACGCACAAGCCGTACTACGACCAGACGACGGATCCCGAGGACATCCTGGCGACGTTCGCGACGATCAACGCCGCACGCTCGCGCCTCAACGGCTTCCTCATCGAGCTGCTCGGCTCGGTGGTGCTCTTCTCGTGCGCGCTGGCGATCATCAACTCGCCGCTGACCGAGAACGAGCCCGCCGTCGCGCACCTCGCGCTCGGGTTCCTGGTGTGGGGGCTCGTTGCCGGGCTGGGCGGTCCGACCGGTCCGGCCCTCAACCCGGCGCGTGACCTGGGGCCGCGGATCGTGCATGCGGTGCTGCCGCTCCGGCACAAGGGGTCGTCGCAGTGGGACTACGCGTGGGTGCCCGTCGCGGCCCCCGTGCTGGGCGGGATCATCGGCGTCGGGGGCTGGTACCTGCTGCTCGGCTGAGCCCAGCAGGTGACGAACCACCCCGATACCGGCATGCTCGGTCGCGGGGGTGGGACATGTCCGTGAACACCAGCATCTTCCGGCGCAAGTCCGTCGAGGACTCGCTCGAGGAGTCGCTCGACCCGGAACGGGCCCTGCGGCGGACCCTGACCACGTGGGACCTCATCGTCCTCGGCGTGGCGGTGGCCGTCGGTGCGGGCATCTTCTCCGTGGGTGCGACGGCGGCGGCGAACTACGCGGGGCCGGCCGTCATCGTCTCGTTCCTCATCGCGTCCGTCGTGTGCGGGCTGGCCATCATGTGCTACGCCGAGTTCGCCTCGACGCTGCCGGTCGCCGGGTCGGCGTACACGTTCTCCTACGCGTCGATGGGGGAGTTCGTCGCCTGGATCATCGGCTGGGACCTGATCCTGGAGATGCTGCTGGGGTCGGCGGTGATCGCGAAGTTCTGGGGCGTGTACCTGTCGGACGCGTTCGGGCTGTTCGGCATCGACATCCCGACGACGCTGACCCTCGGCGGCGTGGACGTCGAGTGGGGGCCGGTCGTCATCGTCGGCGTCTTCACCACGCTGCTGGCGCTGGGCACCAAGCTGAGCACGCGCGTGAACAGCGTGTTCACCATCATCAAGGTCGCCATCACGCTCTTCGTGATCGTGGTCGGCTTCTTCTACGTGAACACCGCGAACTTCTCGCCGTTCGTGCCGCCGTCGCAGCCGGCCCCCGAGCGGACGTCGCTGGAGCAGCCGGTGTTCGCGTTCCTGTTCGGCCTGGAACCGACCGCGTACGGCGTCATCGGCGTGCTCTCCGGCGCGGCGCTCGTGTTCTTCGCGTTCATCGGGTTCGACGTGGTCGCGACGACCGCCGAGGAGACCAAGGAGCCGCAGCGCACGGTCCCGCGAGGCATCCTCGGCGGCCTGGCGATCGTGACGGTGCTGTACGTGCTGGTGACGATCGTGGTCACGGGGATGGTGTCCTACACGGAGCTCGCGGAGGCCGAGACGCCTTCGCTGACCACGGCGTTCGTGCTCGTCGGCGCCGACTGGGCGGGCCGCGTGATCTCCGTGGGAATCCTGGTGGGCCTCACGTCGGTGCTCATGGTGCTGCTGCTGGGCCTGACGCGCATCGTGTTCGCCATGAGCCGTGACGGGCTTCTGCCGCGGGGGGCGTCCCGCACCTCCCCGAAGTACGGCACCCCGGTCCGGCTGCAGATCGGTGTCGGCATCGTCGTCGCGCTGATCGCCGGGCTGTCCGAGGTCGAGCTGCTCGAGGAGATGATCAACATCGGGACGCTGTCGGCGTTCGTGCTGGTCAGCTTCGGCATCCCGATCCTGCGGCGCACGCGCCCCGACCTGAAGCGCGGGTTCCGGGTGCCCTGGTCGCCCGCGCTGCCGATCATCGCGGGCGTCGCGTGCCTGTGGCTGATGGCGAACCTCACCACCCTGACCTGGCTGCGGTTCCTGGCGTGGCTCGCGGCCGGGGTGGTCATCTACTTCGTCTACTCGTACCGGCACTCGGTCGCGGCGAACCCGCACCACGACGCGAGGACCGGCGCCAAGCTCTAGAGCGGTTCGAGGACGAACACCGGGATCAGCCGGTCGGTCTTGCGCTGGTAGTCCTCGTACGCCGGCCAGACCTCGTTGGCGCGCGCCCACCACTCGTCGCGCTCCGCACCGCTGGTCTCGCGCGCGACGTAGTCCTTCTTCGCCGCGCCGTCCTGCAGCTCGACGTGCGGGTGCTCGACGAGGTTGCGGTACCAGGCGGGGTTCTCCGGTGTCCCGCCCTTCGACGCGACGACGGCGTACCGGCCGTCGTGCTCGACCCGCATGAGGGCCGTCTTGCGCAGCTTGCCGCTGGTGGCGCCCACCGACGTCAGGACGATGACGGGCTTGCCCTGGAGCGTGTTGGCCTTCGTGCCGTCGGTCCGCTCGTAGGTCTCGGCCTGCTTGCGCGCCCACGCCGACGTGCTCGGCTCGTACTCCCCGGTCAGTGGCATGGCGGCCCTGCTACTTCTTCTTCTGCTCGTCCAGGTAGGTCGTGGCCTTCTCGACGACGCTGTCGATCTGGGCGTCCTGGCTGTCGCTGGTCCGCGACTTGACCGCCTCGGCTGCCTTCTCGATCGCCGACTTGGCCTGGTCCTCGTGGCCGCTGACGGCGGCCTTCGCCTGGTTGACCAGATCCTCGATGCCCATGGTGGCGTCCTCCCTCGTGATGACGTCTCAGTCTGCGGGGTCGGCGTCGGGTGTGCCCGGTGAGCCGGTGTCCCGCGGCATGGCGGCCGCAGCCGCCACGGTCACGAGCGCGACGAGCGCGACCGCGACGAACGCCACCGTGACGGCGTCCCCGAACTGGGCGGGGTCCTCGGTCGGCGTGTCCCCGTGCATGAGGCCGTTGACCAGCGCACCGAGCGCCGCGACGCCGACCGCGCTGCCCATCGACCGCGAGAACAGGTTGGCGCCGGTGACCACGCCGCGCTCGCTCCAGCCGACGCTCGACTGCGCGGCGATGAGGGTCGGGGACGCGACCAGCCCGAGCCCGGCACCGATCACGAAGCAGGCCAGCCCGACCGCCACCACCGAGGGCTGCATCGACGCCAGCACCAGCCCGACGCAGCCGAGCACCACGACCGCGCAGCCGAGGAGCGCGGTGGTGCGGAACCCGAACCGCAGGTAGAGCCGGCCCGACTGCGACGCGGAGATGGGCCAGCCGATGGTCAGGGCGGCCAGCGTGAGGCCGGAGGTGAGGGGCGAGACGCCGAGCAGCGCCTCGAGGAACGTGGGCACGTAGGACGTCAGACCGATGAGGATGACGCCGACGCCGACCGACACGAGCGACGCGGCCAGCAGCAGCCTCCGGGAGAACACCCACAGCGGCAGCACGGGCTCGTCGGCCCGCTGCTCCACGCGGACGAACGCGACCAGCAGGACGGCGCTGACGACGAACGCGCCGACGCTGGGCACGGACAGCCACTCCCACGCGTTGCCGCCCTCGAGCAGCGCGAGGATCAGCAGGCTCATGCCCGTGGTCAGCAGCAGCCCGCCGGCCCAGTCGATGCGGTGCCGGGTCCGCTCGACCGTCTCGTGCAGGTGCCGGACCAGCAGCCAGGCGGCCGCGAGGCACAGCGGGATGTTGACGAAGAAGATCCAGTTCCAGGAGAGGAACTCCGAGAACACCCCGCCGAGCGTGGGCCCGACGACGGACGAGATGCCCCAGACGCTCGCGATGTAGCCCTGCGCCTTGGCGCGCTCCGCGACCGTGTAGATGTCGCCCGCGATCGTGATCGCCATCGGCTGCACGGCGCCCGCTCCGAGACCCTGCACGGCGCGGAACGCGATCAGCGCGGGCATGCTCCACGCGAACCCGCACAGGATCGACCCGAGCAGGAACAGGCCGATGCCGAGCAGGATCACCGGCTTGCGACCGACCGTGTCGGCGAGCTTGGAGTAGATGGGGACGCTCACGGCCTGCGTCAGCAGGTAGACGGAGAACAGCCACGGGAAGCTGGTGAAGCCGCCGAGGTCCGCGACGATCGTCGGCACCGCCGTGGCCAGGATCGTCGCGTCGATGGCGACCAGGCCGGTGGTGACCATGATCGCGACGAGGATCGGGCCGCGTTCGGAGCGGAAGCCGACACCGCTGGTGTCGGTGCGGGTCGAGCTCAGGATGAACCTCCTCGGGTGGCGCTTCGCCGTCGACTTTAGGCTTGCCGACGTGACGCGCGAGTATGCGATGACCGGGTTCACCGTCCGCGAGCACCGGATCGAGGTGCCGGTCGACTGGTCGGCTCCCGAGCGGTTCGCCTCGATCGAGGTGTTCGCCCGCGAGCTGGTGGACCCGGAGAAGGCGTCGGACGACCTGCCGCTGCTCCTGTTCCTGCAGGGCGGACCCGGCGGCCAGGGACCCCGCCCGCTGGGCGGCGGGTGGGTCGCCGCCGCGCTGCAGAGGTACCGCGTGATCCTCCTCGACCAGCGCGGGACCGGACGCTCGTCGCCGGTGGACGGCCGGGTGATCAGCGCCGTCGACGACCCCGCCGGGTACCTGGCGTGCTTCCGCGGGGACGCGATCGTCGCGGACGCCGAGCACCTGCGCGCGACCGTCTACGGCGGCCGGCCGTGGGCCACCCTCGGGCAGTCCTACGGCGGGTTCCTCACGCTGACCTACCTGTCCCGGCACCCGTCGGCGCTGACCCGTTGCTACGTCACCGGTGGGCTGCCGCCCGCGACCGTGGACGCCGAGGCCGTCTACGCGGCCACGTTCCAGCGGCAGGCGGCACGCAACCGGGAGCTCGCACGCCTGCACCCGACCGACATCCCTCTGCTGGGACGCATCGCCGACCTGCTCGCGGACGGGTCGGTCACCCTGCCGACGGGCGAGCCGTTCACCGTCGAGCGGCTCCAGCAGCTGGGGCACGGCCTCGGGATGAGCACGGGGATCGACGAGGTGCACTGGCTGCTCGACACGGCGCTCACTCCGGCCGGGGCGTTGTCCGACGCGTTCCTCGGGGCCGTCGTCCGCGAGACCGGGTTCGACAGCAACCCGCTGTACGCCGTGCTCCAGGAGGTCATCTACCACCAGGGCGCCCGCGAGCCCGGCTGGGCCGCGCAGTCCGAGCGCGACCGGTGGACGTCGTACGCCCCCGACGCCCGTCCGCTGCAGCTCACCGGCGAGACGATCTTCCCGTGGATGTACGAGCAGCACGCCGCTCTGCGCCCGTTCCGCGCCGCCGCCGAGCAGCTCGCCGCCCGGACCGAGTGGCCCGCGCTCTACGACCTCGACGTCCTGGCGGCCAACGAGGTGCCCGTCGCGGCCGTCCAGTACTACGACGACCCGTACGTCGACCTGGACCTCGCCCTGGCGACCCCCGTCGGCAACCTGGACGTCTGGATCACCAACGAGCACCTGCACGACGGCCTCCGCGTGGCCGGCGACGCGATCCTGCCGAGGCTGTTCGACCTGGCGGCCGGCAAGGCCCGCGTGACCGGCCGCTGACTCCCCGAGCGCGGCAGTTTCCGACGAGCGCGGCAGTTCAGACTGCCGCCCTCGTCGCGGAGTGCCGACCTCGCGGTCGGGCCTCACGCCTCCGGGGTCGGCTCGTGGCCCGGGCGGCCGTGCGTACGGTTCTCCTCCTTGAGGCGCGCCTCGTACACGTGCCGACGACCTGCCATGAGCTCGTCTCGGACGCGCTTCTCGGCCGCCTCGAACACCCGGTAGTACTCCTCGTCGTACGCCTCGACCACCTGGAACGTCCACCGGCCCGGCAGCACGTTGCGGCCGACGAGCTCGGCGCGGAGCTCGTCGGCCAGCTCCTGGTGCCCGGCGTCCGCCAGCTGGTCCAGCGCCTCCGCCAGCTCGTTGTCCGCGCGGCCCGTGAGCCGGTGGAACGCGTAGAGCATCCCGCGGGCGTGCTCCACCACCTCGAACGCGGCGGTCAGCGCACCGACGGCGTCGACCGTCTGCTCGGAGGTGCCGGCTGGTGGGCGGTGGGCGTCGTCACGCTCGTCGTTCATGTGTCGATGCTCGCGGCGCCCGCCGCCGAGCGCACGTCGACCGGCCCACGACGATCCCCGCACCGAACAAGCCGTGAGTGCCGTCATCAGTGCTCTGGACGACACTCATGGCTTGTTCGGTCGGGTCCGGTGTGGTCATGGGCGTGGATCGGCCCTCCGACGGAGGATTTGTCCGCTTTCGTGTGGCAGCCTGTCTCCCGGTCGCGTGCCAGCCGCCACAGACCCGACTCTCCTGCTCGAGCGGCCACCCCGGAGGAGCCCCATCGTGCGCGTGTCTCGTCGTCTGCTCGCGGTCCCCGCCGCCGCCGTCCTCGCCTGGTCGCTGACCGCCTGCGGTGGTGCCGCGCCCGAGGCGCCGACGTCGCCGTCGCCGTCCGCCAGCGCCTCGGCCACGCAGGAGGCGGTCGTCGAGTCCACCGGCTTCGAGCTGACCACCGAGACGATGGACGAGCTCACCGCCGCGATGCTGGCCGCGCAGACCTACGACACGTCGATGGTGACCGAGGTCGGCGGCGCCTCGATGACCGCCCAGGGCCAGGCGCGGGTGACCGAGGCCGGCTCCGAGCTGACGATGACCACGAGCAGCCCGGACATGCCGACCCCGGTCGAGATCCGTCTCGTCGGCGGCCAGATGTACGTGAACATGGGCGAGCTCACCGGCGGTCTGTTCTGGCAGATCGACGCGGCGGACACCAGCAACCCGATCGCGGCCGCGATGGCGCAGTCGACGGCGCAGTCGAGCGCCGCCGACAGCCTCGCCGCACTCGTCCCGGCCCTCGTGTCCGTCGAGAAGTCCGGGGCCGAGGAGCAGCTCGACGGCGTCACCACCCAGCCCTACGACGTGGTCGTCGACACCAGCAAGCTGGCGGGCCAGGCTGCGGAGCAGTTCGCGTCCGCCGCCGAGTCGGGGGTCGAGATCCCCGCGCAGATCACGTACCGGTACTGGATCGGCACCGACCAGCTGCCCCGCAAGCTCACGCTGGACATGCTCGGCTCGCACATCGAGATGTCGTTCAGCAACTGGGGTGGCCCGGTGACCATCGAGGCCCCGCCCGCCGACCAGGTCACGGCCGCTCCGACGATGTGACGTGATGCCGTCGTGCATGCGGTGCAGCTAGAATGCATGCATGACGGTCATCACGGTGCGGGACGTGCCTGACGAGGTGCGTGACGAGCTTGCGGCTCGTGCCGCGCGTGCCGGCATGTCCATGCAGGAGTTTCTTCGTGCTCACCTGGTCGACCTCACGGCCCGGCCGAGCGCCGGCGACGCGCTCGCGCAGGTCCGGTCCCGGGCCCGGGCCTACCCGCGGCTCTCGTACGACGACCTCGTCGACGGTCTCGGGGCCGACCGGCGGTGACGGGGACCGTCGTCCTCGACGCGTCGGCCGCGCTGGCCCTCCTGATCGACCCGGGCCCGGCCGGTGAGCAGGTCGCAGCGCGGCTCGACGGCGCCACCGTCGTCGCACCGGACCTGCTCCCGTACGAGGTGACCAACGTGCTGCGGCGGCACCGCAACGCCGGACGGCTGTCGGAGACCGAGGCGCGGCTCGCGCTCGACGGGCTGCACGCCCTGTCGATCGACCTGTGGCCGCACGCGGTGCTCGCGGACCGGGTGTGGGCGCTCGGCGGCAACCTCTCGTGCTACGACGCGGCGTACGTGGCGCTCGCCGAGCGGCTGGGCGCCGTCCTCCTCACCGCTGACGCGCGGATCGCGGGCGCGCCCGGGGTCACCTGCCCGGTCGAGGTCGTCGAGCTCGACCGCTGACGCTCAGTCGCCCAGGGCCCAGCCGTGCGGGTCCGCCAACCGGTCCGCCGACTCCGGCCCCCACGACCCGACCGCGTACGGCTCGGGTGCCGGGCGGTCGTCGCCGAGCAGCGGGGCGAACGCGCTCCACGCCGACGCCAGACCGGTGGCAGTCGTGAACAAGGTGCGGTCGCCGACGAGCACGTCCTCCAGCAGCCCGGCGTAGGGCGGCAGGGACTCGCCGGGCTCGACGTCGGAGAGGGCGAGGTCGGCGGTGCCGGTCGCCAGGTCGAGGAAGGCGCCGGGGCGCTTCACGGTCGTCGTGACCTTCAGCTCGCCCGACCCCGCGAGCGAGACGATGACACGGTTGGGGCCGACGGGGGAGCCGAACAGCTCCTCGGGCGTCCGCAGCACCAGGGTCACCTGCTGCGCCGACGCGGCCATCCGCTTGCCGGTGCGCAGCAGGAACGGCACACCCTTCCAGCGCTCGGTGTCCACCCAGAGCCGGGCGGCGACGAACGTGTCGGTCGTGGAGTCGTCGGGCACGCCGTCGATGTCGCGGTAGCCGTCGTACTGCCCGAGCACGACGTCCTCGGCCGGGTCGAGCGGGCGGAAGTGCGCGATGACGTCCTCGCGAGCCGTGCCCAGGTTGGCGGCGTCGAGCCGGCGCGGAGGCTCCATCGCCACCTCGGCGGCCACCTGGAACAGGTGCGTGACCAGCATGTCGAGCGCGGCACCGGTGGCGTCGTAGAACTCCGCGCGCTGCGCGACGTCGAGGGTCTCCGGCACGTCGATCTGCACCTGGGCGACGTGCTTCCGGTTCCAGATGCCGCCGAACAGCTCGTTGGCGAACCGCAGGACGTGCAGGTTCTGCGTCGCCTCCTTGCCGAGGAAGTGGTCGATCCGGAACACCTGCTCCTCGTCGAACGCGTCGTGCACGATGGCGTCCAGCTCCCGGAACGACTCCGGCGACGTGCCGTACGGCTTCTCGTAGACGATGCGGATGCCCTCGGTCAGCCCCGCCTTCTTCAGCGCGCGCGTGATCGGCGCGAACGACGACGGCGGGACCGCGAGGTAGTGGATGACGGTGACGTCCCCGCCCAGCTCGGTGCGCAGACGCTCCAGCTCGCCCGGGAGCTCGTCGGCGCTGTCGTCCTCGCTGACGTCCCCGCAGTACGCGGTGTGCTCCGTCAGCTCCGCGACGCCCTCCGAGGCCTCGTGGTCGCCGAACTCCTCGACGGCGTCGCGCAGCAGCTCGTCGAACTCCTGGGAGCTGATCGGCGAGCGACCCGTGCCGAGCAGCGCCCACCTCTCGGGGAGCAGGTGGCGTCGCTGGAGCGTGGCCAGCGCGGGGAGCACCATGCGCTTGGCCAGGTCGCCGCGCGCGCCGTGCAGGACGAAGATCAAGGGCTCGGTCGGTGCCATCGGCTGCATCCTCATGACGGTGACAGGCGGAACCTCGACCGTACGTTCGTGTGCCGACGAGCGCGCGGTGGGCTCGGCCCGCACGCCCGCCGGTCCATGATGGAGCGCGTCGGCGGCGCGCACGGACCGGACGGCGGGGACCTGGCGTGACGACGTACCTCGGGATCGACCTGGCGTGGGCCGCCCGCGCGAAGACCGGCATGGCGGCGCTGGATGCGGACGGGCGGCTGGTCGCGTCGACGTCCGTGGTCACCGACGACGAGATCGCCGCGTTCGTCGCGACGCACACGTCGGGGACGGTCGTCGCCGCGATCGACGCACCGCTGATCGTCCCGAACGCCACCGGCTCCCGCATGGCCGAGCAGCTGGTCAGCCGCGAGTTCGGCCCGTACAACGCGGGCGCGTACCCGTCGAACCGCTCGCGCCCGCTCTTTGACCCGCCGCGGGCCGAGACACTCTGCCGCCGGTTCGGCTGGGACCCCGACCCGGCAACCCCGCCCGGTCAGGACCGCTCGGTCGCGATCGAGGTCTACCCGCATCCCGCGATGGTCGTGCTATTCGCGCTGTCGACGGTGCTGCCGTACAAGGCGAGGCGTGGCCGGGACGTCGACGGGCTGAGGACCGCCTTCGTCTCGCTGCTCGACCACCTGGAGCGCGCGTGCGACGAGCCGCTGCGACTGACGACCTCGCCGCGCTGGGCGGAGATCCGGGTTGCGGTGACCTCCGCCGGCCGGATCGTGGACCTCGACCGGGTCGAGGACGAGGTCGACGCCGTGCTGTGCGCGTACCTCGCGTGGCTCTGGGGCACGGGCTCGCCGATGATGCGCGTGGTCGGTGACGTCGACAGCGGCTACATCGTCGTCCCGGGCAGCCCGTCGGTCGCCCCGCTCCGTCCGAGGAGACAAGGGGCGTGGATGCCTCAGGCGTCGACGGGGAAGCCCGGGAAGCCCTTGCGGTAGTCCCACGAGACGATGCGATCCGGTCGGACCCTGATGATCACCGGCTCCCACGAGTCAGCCAGGCTCCGGGCGAAGCCGTCGGCGGCCTCGTCGTCCATGTACCGACGGAAGATCGTCGCCCGCTTGGCCAGGACGTCGTGGCGGTCCAGCTCGGCGGTGCCGTAGACGAGGGCGCCGACCGGGGCGTCCCCGACGACGTCGAACAGGGCCGTGACGCGGGGGTCGCGCGCGACGTTGCGGGCCTTGCGCGAGGTGGTCTGCGTCCCGATCAGGATGTCCGGCAGCTCGTACACGTAGTACACGGGCGCGAGGTGGATGCTGCCGTCCTCGTCGTGGGTGGCGAGCCGGGCGATGTCCGCGCCCCGGAGGAACTCGATGAGCTCGTCCTCGGTGAGCGGGGGTGCCTGGGGTAGGTCGCGCTGTCGGCCACGATGCCTCCTGCGGGGTGAGGGCGGCGAGCCCTCGTCCCGTCAGTCTCCGACCGCAGCCGTGGGCACGTCAACGAGGTGCACCTCAGCCCACCGGCGTCGGCACCCGCAGCACGCGTGCCACGCGGTCGAGGATCGCGTCCAGGACGGCCCCGCGGTCGAACTGCAGGGCGTGCAGGCGGGCGCGGGTCTCCCAGCCGGCGCGCTCCTCGGGGGACATGGCGAGGATGCGGTCCAGCGACGCGGCGATGGACGACGGCGACTCGACGGGCACGATGAGCGCGGTGTCACCGACCGCCTCGCCGATGCCGCCGGTGTCGGTCGTGATGATCGGTCCGCCGCCCGCGAGCATCTTCTCCGCCAGCGCGATCCCGAACGTCTCGACGAACTCCGGACGCGGCTTGCTGGGCAGCACGTACGCCGCGGACGCGGCCATGAGGTGGGCCTTCTCGTCGTCGTCGACGTCGTCGAAGAACACGATCCGGTCGGCTGCCGACGACGCGGCGGCGAGCTCCTGCAGGCGACCCGCGTCGGGGCCGTTGCCGGCGATGACGAGGCGGAGCGAGTCGGCCGCGCGGCTCGTCGCGAAGCCGGCGATGAGGTCGTCGACCCCCTTGGCGTGCGCGAGCCGGGAGAGGAACAGGACGTAGCCGTCGGCGGTCAGACCGCGCGAGTCGAGGACCCGCGACGTCTCGGCGGCGTCGAGGTCGAGGTACGAGCCGACGTCGATCGCCGGGTAGGAGACGGTGACGCGCTCGCGGCACTGGGCGGCGAACGTGGTGCCGTGCTTGGCGTCGATGGCGGCGGCCTCGGCGATGATCAGCTCGCGCGTGTAGTCGCTGACCGCGAGGCACACGTCGTGCTCCAGGTAGCTCGACAGCACGTGCGCGGCAGCCCCGAACTCGTCCTTCTCCACGCACGCCCGGACCACGTTGGTGACGTCGGACCCGACGGCCTCCGCGACGGTCGTGACGTTCACCGGCAGACCGGTCCGGCGTGCGACGTGCACCGCGTCGGCCACGGCCAGCGAGTGCGGGCTCAGGTACAGCGACATCGCGACCGTCGGGACGCCGTCGGTGAACAGCTCCACCAGGCGGCCGGTGATCCCCGCGAGCCAGCGCCCGTCGGGCACCTTGTAGTCGCCGACCGGCTCGGGACGCTCGACCGTGATGCCCGGCGAGTACGGCAGCACGCCGTCGAGAGGCTTGAGGGGGAGGCCCGTGGCCTGCAGCCGGTCGATGGGCCAGGTGACGATGCGGACGTCGTCGAAACCGCGCTGCAGGGCGGCCTCGGCGAGGTTGCGGGCCTCGCCGGAGTGGCCGCAGATGACCGGGTCGGCACGGACGACGATGACGAGACGGCGGTTCGGGACCATCACGGCTCCTTGGGGCTCGGTCAGCGCCGCAGCGCGGCGGTCGGGGGGTGGGTGCTGACGGACGGGGGCCGGACGGTGGTGCCCCAGTCGCTCGGCGTCGGGCCGAGCTCCAGGTGCAGGCGTCCGCCGCGATGGAGCTCCGTGCCCGTCAGCCACGTGCGGTCGAGCCGTTCACCGTCGAGGTGGACGGACTGGACGTACTGCGTGGGCCCGTCCGGGGTCGGTTCGACGAACCCGGTGGTCTCGATGGTGAGGTTCCGGTCGCCGACGTCGATGCTCGACTCGCGCCACGCGGGTGCGCTGATGAGGAACAGGTTCTGACCTGCCACGGGGAAGAGCCCGAGCGACGCCCACACGAACCACGACGAGAGCCCGCCGGAGTCGTCGTTGCCGGGCAGACCGCCCCGCCCGGTGCCGAACTGGTTCTGCACGATGGCCTGCACCACCTCGGCCGTCCGGTCCGGCCGGCCCGCGTAGTGGTAGGACCACGGGGCCTCCATGTCCGGCTCGTTGTTCAGCCCTTCGAACCGGTTGAGCGCGTACCCGGCGGCCATCTCCTCGATGGCCGGCCGGAGCCCTGGCTGCGTCACGGCGGGTGCGCCGAACCCGAAGAACTGGTCGAGCTGGGCGACGAACGCGTCGTCGCCGCCCGAGAGCTTGATGCGTGCCGCCATGTCGTGCAGCAGCCGGAACGAGTAGTTCCAGCGCCCGCCCTCGTAGTACGTGGAGTCCTGCAGCAGGCCGGTCTCCTCGTCGAACGCGTTCACCCAGCGTGCCGCCAGCGGCGTGAACTGCTCGACGAGCGCCGGGTCGCCCACGTGCGCCGCGATCTGGGACGTGCACCAGTACCCGAACGCCAGGTCGAGGGTGTGGCTGATCGGGTGCACCTTGCCGCGCAGCAGGAAGTCCTCGCCGTACGTCCGGCGCAGGTCGTTGTGCATGTGCACCAGCGCCCAGTCCCAGTCCATCCCCGGCAGTCCCAGCTGGCACAGGTCGGCGAGGAACGTGTGCGCGAGAGCGGACGCCTGCCGGCTGAACTGGTCCGCACCCCGAGCCATCCGGTACCCGATGGGGAGGTTCCCCTCCTCCTCCGAGATGTACAGCAGCGCGTTCGCCAGCTCGACCGCCTTGTCCGGCAGGAGCGTCGTCAGCAACGGCAGCTGCGTCCGGTAGATGTCCCACATGGTTGCCAGGTCGAACGCGAACGGCCCGTCGGCCGGCCAGAACGGCGACTCGTCCGGCGCCAGGCACGGCTTGATCAGCGAGTGGTAGAGCGCCGTCGAGAAGACCGTCTGCTTGTCCTTCGAGGGTGTGTCCACCCGGATCTTGCCGAGCGCCTCCTGCCAGACCTCCGCGGTCGCCGCGCGCCTCGTCGCAAAGCTCGACGGCCCCGGCCCGCACTCCCGCTCGAGGTTCTCCCGGGCCTGGTCCACCCCCCGCAACGAGAACCCGAACCGCAGCTCCACCACCTGCCCGGGCTCCGACGGCCCCGCCCACATCAGCCCGAACGGCCGCAGCGTCGTCGGCCGGATCCGGTCGAAGTCCAGCCGCGTGCCCCCCGGCATGAGCCGGCGGTCGTACCAGAGCAGCTGCCGCCAGCGCGGGTCGTCACACTCCACGTGGATCGCCAGCGGAGCGCCCTCGACCACGATCTCGCCCTGCGCGATCCCCGGGCTGATCGAGTGCAGGTGCGCCCGCAGCGGCACCGTCCGCCCGTGCGGGATGGACAGCCCCCCCAACGAGAAGTCGATGACCAGCCGCGCGTCCCGGTGCGCCGGGAACGTGTACCGGTGCACAGCCGACTTGGGCCCCACCGTGATCTCCGCGCGGATCCCGCTCTCGAGCGTCGCCGTGTAGTACCCCGGCTCAGCGCTCTCGTCGACCACGTCCCACAGCTGACCCAGGTCGTCCAAGGGCTGCAGCATCGGGGTCACGCGGAAGTAGTTGTAGTACTTGCGGATCGCGCCCGTGCCCGACTGCTGGAAGTGCGTGAACCCGCTGGCCACCTGCCGGTCGTGCAGCTCCGTCGGCAGCCCCTCGGTGCCCAGGTCGTACCGGCCGTACCCCGTCGGGTACGCGCCGCTGTACGCGCACGCACTCACCATGCCGAGCGGGAACGTCGCCCCCGGGTGGGTGTTGCCCACCTGCGGCTTCGGCCACCACCACGTCTGCGCGAGACCGTGCTGCTCCGGCAGGCTCGTCGCCTCCGTGCCGATGAACGGGTCGACGCGTTCGAACATCCGCCGCTCCTCGCGCTCGTCGTCGGGGACGACAGGGTCCCGGTCGGGCGACGCCTGCGTCTCTGCCTCGTTCAGGGGGACGGTACGGGGGGAGTGTGTCTGGCGGGTTACAGACCACTGTGGATCACCGGAGCGCGGTCAGGATCCTCGGACGGCCGCAGCGATGCGTTCGAGGTACTGAGCAGCGAGCAGGTCGAGACTCTGCTGGAGCTCGGAGAAGTCCGTCCCGGCGGGCGCAGGCCGTCTCCACGCTCCCGTGACCCGGGCGCGGGTGCGGCCAGGATCGATGTCCAGGAGCAGCAGCGTCTCGACGTGCTCCCACGTCGACGTCAGGACCTCCGAGGTGATCCAGTGGGGCTCCTGGAGGGCCGTGACCTCGCTGTACATCACGGTCCGGAACCCGTGAGGCCCTACGGGTGGACCGAGCCTGACGGACTTGGCGCCGAGACCTGACCTCGGTTGGCCGACGAGCGCGTAGCCGCCGTCGTCCGCCAGCTCGTCCAGCTCGATCGCCGCGCGCCACACCGCGGCCCTCGGCGCATCGATCGTCAGCTCGCCGGACGTCGGGACCGTGTGCACGACGTCGGGAGCCGGCACGGCAGCCCCTGAGGGAGACCTAGAGCCGAACATGGCGACGATGGGTGGGCACTCCGACTACTCGGCCAGCCGCAGCTCGATCTTGAGCCCGCCGGCTCGACGGGCGTGCGGTCGCGCCCACGCCGCCGTTGCGGCGCGGTGGGTGTCGGAGAAGGGTGGGCCACGAAGCGCGCGCCGATCGCGCTGCCCATCCGCCTGAAGGGCCGCACCGATGACGGACGCCACCGCAGCCACGGGGAACCCACGCGTCACCGTCCCCCGCAGCGCGTGGCACGCGCTCGTCGTCCTCATGGCCGGCATGTTCATGGCCCTGCTGGACACGACGATCGTCAACGTCGCGCTGCCGACGATCCAGGTCAGCCTGGATGCGTCGGAGGCGACGCTGAGCTGGATCATCAGCGGGTACGCGCTGGCGTTCGGGATCGCGCTGATCCCCGCGGGGCGGATCGGGGACCGGGTCGGGCACAAGTGGGTGTTCTTCACGGGGCTGCTGCTGTTCACGATCGCGAGCCTGTTCTGCGGGCTGGCGCAGAACAGCATGCAGCTGATCGTCGCTCGCGTGGTGCAGGGACTTGCAGGCGGCATCTTCGTGCCGGCGGTGACCGCCATGATCCAGCTGCTGTTCCCGGGGCCGGTGCGGGGCAAGGCGTTCGCGATCATGGGGTCGGTCATCGGGGTCTCGACGGCGCTGGGGCCGATCCTCGGCGGGCTGATCATCGAGGCGTTCGGCGACGAGAACGGCTGGCGGCTCGTCTTCTGGGTCAACCTCCCCATCGGTGCGATCGCGCTGCTCGCTGCGGCGAAGATCCTGCCGGCCGGTGCGGAGGGGAAGCCGAAGGACGGGTACGACTTCGTCGGGCTGGTGCTGCTCACCGCGGGGCTGATCGCGTTGCTGGTGCCGCTGATCGAGGGGCAGGACAAGGGCTGGCCGGCGTGGACGTTCCTCACGCTCGCGGCGGGGGTGCTGCTGATCGTGGCGTTCGCGTGGTGGGAGAAGCGCATCGAGGACGACAACCCGATGGTCCCGCCGCACCTGTTCGCGCACCCGGCGTTCACCGGCGGGACGATTCTCGCGCTGGTCTACTTCGCGGCGTTCACCAGCATCTTCTTCACCATCTCGCTGCTGTGGCAGGCGGGGCTCGGGCACACGGCGCTCGAGTCCGGCGTGGTCGGGGTGCCGTTCGCCATCGGGAGCATCATCGGGGCGTCGCAGAGCAACCGGCTGTCGCAGCGGCTGGGGCGCACGGTCCTCGTCGTCGGCACCGCCATGGTGGCCACCGGCCTCGTGGCGGTCTGGGCGATCCTGCGGTTCGTCCCGGCGGCCGACCTCGTGAACTGGGACCTGCTGCTGCCCCTGCTGATCGCCGGCATCGGCAGCGGGCTGTTCATCGCGCCGAACGCGCAGTTCATCGTCGCGACCGTCAACCGCTCGGAGGCCGGCGCAGCCAGCGGGGTGATCAGCGTGATGCAGCGTGTGGGGTCCGCCATCGGGATCGCCGTCATCGGCAGCGTCCTGTTCGGCACGCTGCACATCACCAGCAGGGACCCCGCGCAGGTCGCGCAGGCGTTCGTCGACAGCGCCGCGCACGCGATGGCGGTGAGCGCGGTGCTGGCGGTCGTCAGCTTCGCGCTGGTGTTCGTGCTGCCGAGGCAGGTCGACGCGCACGGCGGCCCGCCGGTGGAGACCAGCGAAAAGGCCATCCCCGCGTAGGCCGGACGTCACGCGGGCGCCACCTGGCTCGCGTGCACTGGACGCATGGCCACCACGCTGGACGCCACCCGCCTCTACTCCGCCGCCGACCACCACGAGCCGATCCTCGGTTCGACCGTCTGGGCCGTCGCCCACCCGATCGGGGAGCCGCCGACCATCGGCCCCGACCTGCGCTGGGTCGCCGTGATGGGGGAGGTCATGGGCGTCCGGCTCGACACGCCCGGGTGGCCGCACGGCCAGGTGTGGTCGACGGAGCAGCTGTGCCGTGAGCACGCCTGGGCACGGCACGTGGCGGGGCGGCGCACCGGCTTCGAGATCCACCGGATCTCCGTCGTGACACCCGCGCTCTTCCGGCTGGCTCCGCGCTGATCGCAGGTAGCGTGACCCTCGCCCGCAACGACGAGGGAGCACTCGTGAAGGACTTCGACCAGGCCTTGCGCACGGCGGCCCCCGGCACCATCGACGGGGCCAAGCTGCTGACGCGCTTCGCGTACGAGCAGCTCGCGGTACCGAGCGGCGGGCCGGTGGGGGAGAACTTCGAGGGGTTCATCCCCGCGATCGCGCGCCGGGACGGCGAGAACCGCCTGGTGGCGTTCTCGTCGGTCCAGCGGTTCCGCGACGAGGGTCGGCTCGGGGGCGAGGCGATCACCATGGCGGTGCGTGAGGTGCTGCTGCGCATGCCCACGGACGTGGGCATCGTGATCAACCCGGGCAGCTCGCAGGGGTTCGAGCTGGGTGCCGACGACGTCGCGAGGCTCCGGGACGAGCTGACGCGGCCGCACGACGAGTCGCCGTGAGCCGCGCCAGGGCGTGCTGGGTCAGGCGGGCACCTTCACGGTCGTGAGGAACGCGGCCGCCTGGGTGAGATCGTCGAACTCGTCCTCGACCAGGTCGACGAGCAGATCGTTGCTCCACAGGATGAGCCGACCGATCGTGAACTGCTCCTTGGCGACCTCCGGGAGCGTCAGCCCGTAGACGCGCTGCGCGATCTCCTTCTTGCCGCCGCGCGCGCCGCCGTAGGTGTGGATGGGCAGGTACGCGTCGGGTGACGTGGCGACGAGTACCCGGGTCAGGGTCGGCTCCTTGAAGCCGGTCATGCCGAGCCCGCCCTGGCCGAGGATCAGCCGGGTCAGCCGGTCGGGCAGCGGCACCGTCGCGGGTCCGTAGAGCAGGTACCGGATGGTGTTGCGGGTGCGGGCCGACGCCTCGCGCTCGCCCATCGTCTTCCACGCCCGGTTGAACGACGCGGTGGTGGCGTTCGTCGCGCCGGGGGTCTCGTTGACGAACGACAGCAGGTCCCGCGGGTCGCAGTCGGCGACCTCGTCACGGGCGAACACCTGCTGGTAGTGGGTCCAGTCGTATCCCGGCGCGGTGGGCGGCGATGCTGCGGCGAGCGCGGCGACCTTCTCCCACCGGGCCTGGTCGACGGCGGACCGGTCAGGGAACCTGGCCTGCAGGTCGGCGGAGGAGGACGGTAGGGGGGCCGACGTCTTCGCCTCTCCTCGGGTCCACTGGTGGGTGCATGCGGTGCATCGGATGGTGCGGCGATCGTCCGCCAACCGTTCGACGAGTTCGAGCTCTCCGGACGTACAGACCGGGCATGTCAGCATGGTGCTCCTTCGTCTCTACGGAGAGTGTGACGCACCGAGCGCGGCTCCGGGGACGGTGGGCGGATGCAGCCACCACGTGATGCCCGTCCCGATGCGCTCCAGACCGCACTTCTCGTAGAGCCGGACGCCGGTCGGCGTGGAGTTGAGCACGACGTCCCGGGCTCCGGCGTCCGCTGCCGCGGCGCAGACCGCCCGCATCAGTCCGGCACCCAGTCCACGCCGCTGGAACGGCTGCCAGACGTCGACGTCGAACACTCCCGCGAGCTCCTCGACGCGGTGGGACCAGGCCCGCCCTGCGAACCGGCCCTCGGCGTAGGCGGCCGCGTACCAGGCGCGGGACGGCCGGAGCCGGGCCATCGCGAGCGTCTCCGCGTAGGGCGCGTGCTCGCCGACGTAGTCGGTGGTGTGCTCCTGCAGCTGGACCCGGGGGTCCGCCGGGAGGCCGCCCAGGTCGGTCGGGCCGGCCATCCACCAGGGTGACCAGCCCCTCTCGAACCCCGCCGCGGCGAGCGGGCTCGGGTCGACGTCGAGGCCGAGCCACGCGCCGACGACGGTGGTCCCGCCGGCGCGGGAGCGCTCGACGCCGCGGGCGAGCGCAGCCGGGTCGATGACCTGCGGGAACATCAGGTCGCCGTTGGCCCAGACGAGTCCGGTGTCCTCCCACGCGTCCACGCCGAGCACCTCGGACCGGAGCTGGAACCAGCTGGTCTGGACGCGCTCGCAGTCGGCGACGGTCGCGCTCACGCGGGCAGCGGTCCCTGGCGGATCCGGTCGAGGAGGCCGTCGGGGGTGACGGTTTCGAAGTTCCAGTTGGAGTCGATCCACCAGGTGACGCCGGCGTCCTCGAGCGCGGCGATCCGGTCTGCCGCCTCGGCCCGGTCGGCCGGGAGGACGCCCTCGGCGACCAGCTCGACCGGCCGGCCGTCGCTGTGCTCGTCCACCCAGGTCCGCACGGACCGCCACTCCTCGGGCTTCAACGGGTCGAAGCCGTCCTCGCGCCGCACGGCGATGACCCCGTCGCGCGTGACCGCTCGTCCCATCGACCGGGGCGCGAACCAGGCGCCGATGACCCAGACGGGGATGGTGCCGTGCACCGGGCGCGGCCGGAACTCGAGGTCGGTGACCTGGTGGTGCGTCCCGGCGTAGCTGAACTTCTCGCCGGTCCAGGCGAGGTCGAGGATCGCGAGCGAGTCGTCGAGCAGGGCGGCCCGTTGCCTGACGTCGGTGGTCTCGCCGGAGACGCGGCTGTACGCACCGTCGTCGACCGCCCCCAGCCCGACCGGCAGGACCAGCCGGCCGCCGGACAGGTGGTCGACCGTCAGCGCCTGGCGCGCGACCTCCCACGGCTTGCGCCGCGGCAGCGAGAACACCATGGCGCCGAGCGTGATGCGGCTGGTCCGCACCGCAGCGGCACCGAGCACGGTCCACGGGTCGAACGTGTCCATGGGCCCGACGCTGATGCCGTCCCACGCCATGAACGCGTCCCAGCCGGACTCCTCCGCCGCGACGGCCATCTCGATGTTCTGGGCAGCTGAGCCGCACGACGCGGTGACTCCGAACCTCATGGGACCCGACGCTACGCCCGACCTCCGACAGCCGACCGGCCGAGCGTCCCGGCGATCGCGACGTCCCACGGGGTGGCGACGAGGCCGAGCACCCGCGAGGACGCCGCGGTGTCCATGACGTACGGCTGCGTGAAGTGGTCGGACACGGCGGCGACCTCCCGGAGCAGCGGCGACACGAGGCCGAGCGCGCGCACCGCCGCGGCCGGCATCGGCCTGATCCGGGGCGCCGGGTGGCCTGCGGCGAACCGCTGACCCAGCTCCAGCATGGTGAGCGGCTCCGCGGTGGGGACGTGCCAGGCGTGCCCCCATGCCTCGGGTGTCCGGCCGGCGGCGACGAGCGCGCGGGCGAGGTCGGGCAGGTACGTCCAGCTGTGCGGCTGGTCGACGGCGACGACCGTCCGCACGACCTTGCCGGCGAGCAGCGGGTCGAGGAACCGTGGGCCGGCCATGGCCTGCGAGTCGGCGAGCGGTCCGAAGTAGTCGGCGGCGCGGACCTCGGTGACCCGCAGGTCGCCGGCGCGGTGCCGGGCCTCGGCGTCACGCCACATCTGCGCGCGGACCCGGCCCTTGCGCTCCGTGCTGTCGAGCGGGGTCTCCTCGGTCATCACGGCGCCGTGCGTCGCGTAGCCGTAGAGGTTGCCGACGGAGACCAGCACGGCGCCGGTCTCGGCGGCCGAGTCGAGCATGGCCGACCACAGCGGGGGCCAGTCGGTGGTCCAGCGGTGGTACGGCGGGGCGGCGCAGTTGTAGACGACGTCGGCCCCGCGCGTGGCGGCGGTCAGCGCGGCGACGTCCGTCGCGTCGACGGCGCGGTGGGTGATGCGGCCGGAGGAGGTGCCGCCGGACCGGCTGAGCACCAGCACGTCGGCTCCGTCGTCGGCGAGCAGGTGGGCCAGCGTGGTGCCGATGGCACCCTTGCCGACGATGACGTGACGGGACACGGGGAGCTCCTCGATGCGAAACGAGAGCGGTGCTCTCTCTTGTGAGCGATGCTCGCACGCCGTGGTCGAGAAAACAAGAGCAGTGCTCGCAGTTCCGTCGCGGAGAGGGCACACTGACGACCGTGACCGAGCAGACGGCAGCCCCGCGCGTCCCGACCACCGCCCGCGACCGGGCGCGGGCCGAGGTCATGTCCGAGCTGCTCGCCGCCGCGCGCGCACGCCTCGAGAGCGAGGGCTCCGCAGCGCTGAGCCTGCGGGCCGTCGCACGCGACCTCGGGATGGCGTCGTCGGCGGTCTACCGCTACGTCCCCTCACGCGACGCGCTGCTGACGCTGCTGATCATCGAGACGTACGACGCCGTCGGTGAGGTCGCGGAGACCGTGGCCCGGACCAGCGACGCGGGACCGGCGCAGACGTGGCTGGAGGTCGCGCGCGCCGTGCGGCGGTGGGCCCTCGACCAGCCGTACTCCTTCGAGCTGATCTACGGCACGCCGGTCCGCGGCTACCGCGCCCCCGACGACACGGTGCGCCCCGCCGTGCGGATGTGGGGCGTCATCATCGGCCTGCTCATGGACGCGGACCGCGACGGCGTGCTCGACCCGGCCGGACCCGACTTCGACCCCGCCGGCCGGATGGCGCCCGAGGCGTTCGCCACCGCCGGCTACACCGACCCGGCGACCGTGCCCGACGACGTGGCCCGCATCGCGATCCGGTCGGCGACGCTGTTCACGTCCCTCGTCGGCGCGATCTCCGTCGAGCTGTTCGGCCACCTGCACCGCGTCGCGGAGGACCGCTCCCGGTTCTTCGACGTCACGATCGCCACGGCGGCAGCGGGCGTCGGCCTGCGCATCACGCTGGACTGACCAGGAAATCACTGGCCGGACCGCCCGCCCGGACCGCACCCTGGTCCCCGCGGGCGCAGGTCGCCGGCGGGTCCACGACGGGCTCGCCCCGGGAGGTTCGACTCCTCCGCTCGCGACCACCCATCCACCCGCCCCGCTAGCTCAACAGGACAGAGTGCCGGCCTACGACGCCGGAGGCTGCTGGTTCGACTCCAGCGTGGGGCACCACCGAGAGGTTGCGACGATGGCGGGAGTACTCGTCCTCGACGCGGGCTACGAGCCCCTCCAGCGCGTCTCGCTCGCGCACGCCGTCCGCATGCTGCACCGCCGCGTCGCCGTCGTCGAGGAGGCCGTCGACGGCCGCACGTTCGGCCCGTACCGCTGCCCGCCGTGCTGCGCCTGGTCCGCTACGTGCAGATGCGCTGGCGGCACCGCACCGGCGTCCCGACGTGGTCCCGCGCCGGGATGCTCGCACGCGACGGCCACCGGTGCGCGTACTGCGGCACCAGCGGCGCGCTGACCGTCGACCACGTGGTTCCTCGCAGCCGCGGCGGCGCCAGCTCGTGGCTCAACACGGTCGCCGCGTGCGCCCACTGCAACCACCGCAAGCGCGACCGCACCCCCGAGGAGGCCGGGATGCGGCTGCGCGTCGAGCCGCGGGTGCCGACGCACCTGGAGCTGCTCAAGTAGCGGCTCCAGGTGGTCGACACCTTGAGGATGGACGAGTGGATCGACCGGGGCCGGGCGGCCGTCGAGAGGTGGCGCGACGACCAGCGGCTGCGCGCGGTCCAGCGGCTTCCGCTGGTGCAGGTCCGCGTGCGCGAGCAGGTGGCGCTGCCGGCCTCGGCGGCCACGATCTGGTCGCTCGTCGGCGACACCGGCAACGACGCGGCCGTCGTCGGACCGTCGCACGTGCGCACCTTCGTGGTGCCGGGGACCCCCGCCGGTGCCGTCGGTGAGCTGCGGTGCACGGTGCTGAGGCGCCCGGACGGGTCCTGGGCGGGACACCTGCTCCAGGTGGTCGAGCGGGTCGAGGGCGTCCGGTTCGCCGGGCGCGCCCTGAGCCTCGGGTTCCGGCACCTGGAGACGGTGACGGTCGCCGACGGGCTGCTGACCTGGGAGGCCGCCGTCGAGACGCAGCAGCCCGTGGCCGCGCAGGTCCAGGCGCTCGTGCAGCGGAACGTCGCCGGGCACGTCGCCCGCATCGCCGCAGTGCTCGACGGAGACGCGCCGGCGGAGGACACCGTGCCTTTCGTGACCTCCTGCGACGACCGCAGCGCGCTCGTGGACGTCGAGGTCAGCGTCAGCGCCGACCTGCGGATCCCGGTGGACGTCGCGTGGGCGCACGTGCGGGCCGCCCGGAGCGTCGCGCTCGAGTCGGCGGACCCGACCGCGACCAGCTTCACGGTCCCCGGGTCGCCGCAGGCCGAGCCCGGCGAGCTGGTGTGCGTGATCGCCGCGACCTCCGACGGCGGGCGTGCCGCGACGTTCCAGCAGGTCGTCGGTCAGGAGGCCGGCCGGTCCGTCGTGAGCCGGTCGTTGTCCGTCGTCGCCGAGCACGCCTGGGAGCGCGAGCTCCGCGTCGAGCCGATCCCGGGCGGCGCACGGGTCACCTACCGCGTGCGCGTCCCGGTGCACCGGCGGCAGGCCGCCGCGACGCGGGCCACCTGGACGGCGGACGCGCAGCGCTACCTCGGGGCGATCGAGTCGGCGCTCGTCGCAGCCGCCTGACCGCCAGGGCTCAACCGGCCGGCCGGTCGTGTCGATGGGGAGGCACACCCTCGTCGGCGGCCCCTTCCGCTGCGCCGGAAAACAGGAGACCCCTTGAGCACGCAGGACCCGTACTCGCAGCGCCCGGCCGCCAGCTGGACCCCCGGGGCGCCGGACCCGTCCGGCCAGGACGCCGCGAGCCCGTTCACGCAGCCGAGCCCGCCGCCCTACGGCCAGCCGGCCTACGGCGAGCCCGCCTACGGCCAGCCCGCGTACGGCCAGCCCGCGTACGGCCAGCCCGCGTACGGCCAGCCCGCCTACGGCCAGCCTGCGTACGGGCAGCCGACGCCCGCGTACGCCCCCGCCGCGGCGGCCGCGCCGGCGTACGGGACGCCGCCTCCGTTCGGCGCCCCGGCCTACGGGGCACCCGTCTACGGCGTCCCCACCTACGCCGACCGCGGGTACCCGGGGTTCGGCGTGTTCACGTACGCGTCCTGGGGCCAGCGGGTGGGCGCCTACCTGCTCGACTCGCTGGCGCTGCTCCCGTACCTGATCGGCCTGGCGTACATGTCGGCGACGTCGCAGCCGGGCTTCGACCGCTACGGCTACCCCACGGACCAGCCCACCGCCATCGGCTCGCTCGTGGCGTTGGTCGGCGTGACCGCGAGCCTCGCCCTCTGGGGCTGGAACCGCTGGGTCCACGCCGGCCGGACGGGCCAGTCCTGGGGCAAGAAGGTGGTCGGGCTGACCCTGCAGGGTGACGTCACCGGCGCACCCATCGGGGTGGGGATGGCGTTCCTCCGCGACCTCGCGCACTACGTCGACGGGATCCTCTACATCGGCTACCTGATGCCGCTGTGGGACGGCAAGCGGCAGACGCTGTCGGACAAGATCGTGAAGTCGGTCGTCGTCCGGTGACGATCCCCGCCGGCTGGTACGACGACCGCGTGACCCCCGGCGTGCTGCGGTGGTTCGACGGCGCGAGCTGGACGCCGCACACGGCGCCGACGACCGTGTGGACGCCTGCGCCCGCCGCGCACGAGACCGCGCAGGACGAGGCCTTGCACTGGGTGCTTCCCGTCGGCCGCTCGTGGCAGTCGGTCCTGGCCGGGTACCTCGGGCTCGTCGCGCTCTTCGTCTGGCCGCTCGCGCCGGTGGCGATCGTGCTGGGTGTGCTCGGGCTGCGGCAGGCGCGCGTCGGTGGTCGTGGGTCGGGACGTGCCTGGTTCGCCGTGGTCGCGGGCGTGCTCGGCTGCGTCGTCGGGGTCCTCTACCTCGTCAGCGCGTCGTCGTGAGGCTGCCCGACCCGGTCGAGGTGTGGTGGGACGCCGGCCAGGAGTGGTTCGACCGGCCCTGAGACGCGCGGCGGAGGTCGAAGGAGCTGGAGAGCCTCGCGCGCTGACCGCGTCTACCGGGTCAGCGCTGCTGCGTAGGCGTCGCGGACCACGGTCTCCGCGGCCTTGCCGAACATGCAGTAGTCGTCGTTCGTGCTCGCGGTGGCCTCGTCGTACAACCGGGCGGGCCAGTCCCAGAGCATGAAGCCGCGGACCCAGTCGCGCTCCGCGCACGCCCCGAACGCGGCCTGGTACCAGTCGACCTGAGCCTGCTCGGAGGGGGCGCCGCGCAGGTTCCAGTCGTTGGGCAGCGCGGGGGAGCCGACGCGGCTGGGGCAGCCGGCCTCCATGAAGAAGAACGGCTTGCCGGCGGCAGCGACGACGGGCTCGATGCGGTCGAGCTGGTTCTCCCAGTCGTCGACCGGGTAGTAGCCGGACGACGAGATGACGTCGACCGCGTCCCACCACCCGACGTGGTCCTCCTGGTACTTGTCGCAGTTGTAGGTGACCAGGCCGTCGTAGACGGCGCGGACCTCGGCGATCAGGGCGCGCCACTCGACCTCGCGGCGGTCCGTCTGCACCATCTCGCAGCCGATGCACAGCATCTCCGCACCCTCCTCGGCGGCGATACGGGCGTGGTGGACGATGAACTCGGTGTAGCCGGCGAACCACTCGGACCACTTGGGCTCGGGCGGGACGTCGTGGTCGAAGAAGTTGATGTGCGCGCGCCAGGTGCCGTTGCGGACGTTCACGACCGGCTTCAGGCAGACCTTCAGCCCGCGTGCCTTCGCCTGCCGGACGGCCCACCGGACCTCGTCGTCGGTGACGGTCGGCTCGTCGCGGAAGTGGATCTGCGTCGACTGGGCGGTGTCCTGCAGGGCGCCGAACGAGATGGCGGTCCAGGTCACGCCGAGGCGCTCGACCATGAGGTCCATCGACCGCTCGGCGTCCGGGCCACCCCAGGTCCCTCGCACGCCGGTCCAGCCCCAGGTCATGCCGGCCACGTAGTCATCTCCGGTGATCACGACGCCTAGCGTACGACTTTCTTCGACGCATGAACAAAGCCGTTCCAGTGGCGCTCCGGCGTGGACTGCGGAACATGGATGAATGAGCGACCAGACGACTCCCCAGGACCCCCGAACCCAGCACCCGGACGCCGACGCGCAGACCGCCGAGCAGATCCCGCACCCCGGGCTGACCGACCAGATGTCGCACGAGCCCGACCACGGAGAACAGTCGTACCGCGGCGCCGAGCGGCTCCAGGACAAGAGAGCGATCATCACGGGCGCCGACTCCGGCATCGGCCGCGCGGTGGCGCTGGCCTTCGCGCGCGAGGGCGCCGACGTGGTGATCTCCTACCTTCCCGAGGAGGAGGAGGACGCCCAGGAGACCGTGCGGCTCGTCGAGTCCGCCGGCCGCAAGGCCGTCACCGTCCCGGGCGACATCCGCGAGGAGCAGCACTGCCAGGCGATCGTCGACACGGCCGTCAAGGAGCTCGGCGGCATCGACATCCTGGTCAACAACGCCGCGTACCAGATGGCCCAGGAGGACGGCCTGCTCGGCATCAGCACCGAGCAGCTGGACCGGGTCCTCAAGACCAACATCTACGCCATGTTCTGGCTGACCAAGGCAGCCGTGCCGCACATGGAGCCGGGCAGCTCGATCATCAACACGAGCTCCATCCAGGCGACCCAGCCGAGCCCGCAGCTGCTCGACTACGCCACGAGCAAGGCCGGGATCCTCAACTTCACGAGGGGCCTCGCACAGCAGCTCGGCGAGAAGGGCATCCGGGTCAACGCGGTCTGCCCGGGGCCGATCTGGACCCCGCTGATCCCCGCGACGATGGACGAGGAGAAGGTCGACCAGTTCGGCTCCGAGACGCCCCTGGGCCGCGCCGGGCAGCCCGCCGAGCTGGCCCCCGCGTACGTGTACCTGGCCTCGCAGGAGTCCAGCTACGTGACCGGCGACCGCATCGCGGTGACCGGCGGGCGGCTGCTCTAGACCCCGGCGATCGCACGGGCGCGCAGCAGGACCGCGTCGAGCATGTCGGGGGTCAGCCGGCCGGTGAAGGTGTTCTGCTGGCTGACGTGGAAGCAGCCGAGGAGCACCAGCTCGGCGCCACCCGGCCCGGTGAGCACGAGCTCCGCGCCGTGGCCGAACGCCGGCCGCGGTCGGGGCACCGCGCAGCCCTGCTCGGCCAGCGTGGTCAGCAGCGCCTGCCACCCGAACCCGCCGAGCACGACGACCACCCGCGGACCGATCAGCGTGAGCTCCCGGCCCAGGTAGGGACCGCACGTCCGGCGCTCCTGCGGGGTGGGCGCGTTGGCCGGCGGGGCGCACCGGACCGGCGCCGTCACGCGGATGTCGGTGAGGGTCAGACCGTCGTCGGCGGCCGTCGAGGTGGCCTGCGACGCGAACCCGGTGCGGTGCATCGCCGCGAAGAGGAAGTCGCCCGACCGGTCGCCCGTGAACATCCGGCCGGTGCGGTTGGCGCCGTGCGCCGCGGGAGCCAGTCCGACGACGAGCACCGACGCCTCGGGGTCACCGAACCCCGGGACCGGCCGCGCCCAGTACGTCTCGTCGCGGAACGCCGCGCGCTTCTCGATGCCGACCAGCTCCCGCCACGCGACCAGCCGCGGGCACGCCCGGCACTGCGGCACGACCGCGTCCAGCGCCGCGACGTCGTCGGCGCCGGCGGCCGCACGCACGACGTCGTCGGGTGTCGTCAGGTCCACACCTCGCACGGTACGACGACGGCCCTGACCGCTGCAGAGCGGTCAGGGCCGTCGGCGGTCAGGTCGCCGAGCAGGGCACCGTGCCGTTGGTGGGCGGGGTGCCCGTGCCGAGGAAGCCGAACGTGGTGGACCGGCCGGCGGCGAGCGCCCCGTTCCAGGACGTGCTGTCCACGGTGACCACCTGGCCGGACGTCGTGGCGGCGCCGGACCACAGCTGCGTCAGCGCCCCGCCCGTGGGGAGCGTGATCGTCGTGCGCCAGCGGCTGATCGCCGTCCCCGCGGTGACGTCGACCGAGGCCTGGTAGCCGCCGGGCCACGTCCCGCCGACGGTGAGCCTGGCCTGGCACGCCTGCGGCTGGGAGGTGGACGTAGGTGTCGGAGTCGGGGTCGGGGTCGGGGTGGGTGTGGGAGTCGGACCGCCGCCGCCCAGGGGTAGCGCCTGCAGGTAGCTGGTGAGCTGGCCGGCGATCACCCGGTCGTCGGCCACCGACGGGTGCCAGTGGCACCCGCCGTAGTCGAGGCCCTCGCTGCCGTAGTACCAGTACGCGACACGGCTGTCGCCGCCGGCCTTCTCCTCCTGGACCACCCGCTGGGCGAGGTCCGCCAGGTCGGTGCCCGTCTGCACGGACGTCGCGCTGACCACGATGTAGGGGTCGGGCCCGTACTGCGCCCGCAGCGTGTCGATGAACCCGTGGTACGCGGTGACCCACGCCTCGCGCAGCGCAGCCGGGGTGGCCCAGGCCTCGTTGCCGTTGAGCGGGGTCGAGAAGTCGTTGATGCCGAGGCCGACGACGACGGCGTCCGGCTGCCAGTCCGCCGGCGCGTCCCACGCGTCCGTGCTGAACGGCAGGGCGCGATCGTAATACGTGCGGAAGCTGGTGCCCTGCTCGCCGCCGGCGTAGTTGCGGACCATCCCGCGGCCGGAGAACGCGTTGATCTGGTAGTCGGCCCCGAGCGCCCGGGCGGTCACCGCGCCGAACGACAGGTCGGCGTTCGTGGTCCGGGTCACCTGCTCACCGGTGCACTCCCGGCTGGTGGACGTGTTGCCGTAGCCGGCCGTGTAGGAGTCGCCGACGAACTCGAGCTGCAGGTCGCGCCCGGCGGGCGCCGACAGGATCTCGCTGCCGTCGACCGAGACGAAGCCGCCGAACGTGCTGGTCGCCCACGGCACCTCGCTGCGCTTGACCACGCGGACCGTGTGCATGCCGTCGGAGAGCCCCGTCACCCGGTGCGTGATGCGCCCGGGTGTCACGAGCGTCGTGGCCGGTCCGCCGTCGACAGAGATGTCGTAGTCGCCGGCCGTGTCGTCGAGGACGATCCCGACGCCCGTGCCACGGAACCTGCCCTCGAAGTAGACGCCGGGCCACGCGTGCTGCCAGCTGTCGCCGCTCGCGACGACCCGTCCGGCGGTGTGCACCGTGTCGTCGAGGGCGGACGTCGAGGAGGCGCTCGCGGCCACGGGCACGAGAGCCGCACAGGTCGCGACCGCAGTGAGCGTCAAGGCGGCACGAAGTCGTCGCACGCCGGTTCCCTTCGTCGGTGGGTGGCCGGCCGGTCGGCTGCGGCGCGTGCCTCGTTCGTACCTCCCAGTGGGAGGTCGGCGCACCGTGTGAAGCGCTTCGACGCGAGAGTGGGGACCGGCGTGGCTGTCGGCAGCGCGCGGGCCGAGAGAGTCACGCGGAGGCGCTGCGGCCCACGGGGCTAGCTGGAGAGCAGCCTGTCCAGCAGTGTGAGCGCCTCGTCGGCCGACGACACCGCGCGCGACCCGTCGTCCACCTCCTGACCGTCCGCGGTGCTCAGGCGCCAGCCGCGGATCGCGACCACCCGGACGCCCGCCCGCAGCGCCATGGCGACCTCGCTGAGCGTTCCCCAGGACCCGCCGACGCTCACCACCACGTCGCTCGACCGGACGAGCAGCGCGTTCCGCAGCTCACCGAGCCCGGTCGGGATCGCGACCGTGACACCGGGGTTCGCCGCGGAGCGGTCGGTGCCGGGCAGCAGGCCGACGACAACGCCGCCCGCCGCCGACGCACCCCCGGCGGCCGCCGCCATGACCCCGCCGAGGCCTCCGCAGACGACGACGTGCCCGCGCTCGGCCAGCCCGCGGCCGAGCACCTCGGCGTCGTGCAACTCCCGCTCGTCGGCGGACGACGGCCCGACCACCCCGACGTACGCCATGGTTCGCCTCCTGGGTTCTCGCGGTCTCGCCGCCGAGCTCGTCACTCCGGGCCGAGATCGTGCGGTGCAGCAGACGAGCTCGTCGCGGACTGACGAGCTCGACGCGGACCGACGAGCTCGGCGCCGGCCGGCCGGCCCTGGCGGATCCGGTTAGCTGAAGCGGTCCGGGTCGCCCGCGCCCACGCGGACGACCTCGGGGGCGCCCTCCGTCCAGTCGACCACCGTCGTCGGCTCGGTGCCGCAGTCGCCGGCGTCGACGACCGCGTCGAGCACCAGGTCCAGCTCCTCCTTGATCTGCCAGCCCTCGACCATCGGCCACTCGGCGCCGGGCATGAGCAGGGTGCTGGACAGGAGGGGCTCGCCGAGCTCGCGCAGGATCGCCTGTGCCACGGGGTGGTCGGGGATGCGCACGCCGACGGACCGCTTCTTCGCGTGCGCCAGCCGGCGCGGCACCTCCGGCGTCGCCGGGAGGATGAACGTGTAAGGGCCGGGCGTCACGGCCTTGATGGCCCGGAACGCGCTGTTGTCGAGGTGCACCAGCTGCCCGAGCTGCGCGAAGTCGGCGCAGACCAGCGTGAAGTGGTGCCGGTCGTCGAGGTGCCGGATGGCCCGGATGCGGTCGGCCCCGGCGTGGTTGTCGATGCGGGAGCCCAGCGCGTAGCAGGAGTCGGTGGGGTAGGCGATGAGCGCGTCGTTGCGCAGCAGGTCGACCACCTGCGCGATCGACCGCGGCTGGGGGTTCTGCGGGTGGACGTCGAAGTACCGGGCCATGGGGACGAGGCTACGGCTTGTCGGGTGCGACGCCACGGACGGCGTCGGCCGCGAACCGCACGTGCGACGCGGCCAGCTTGGCCCGGGCAGCCTCACCCAGGTCCACGCCGAGCACGTCCGCCAGGCACACCAGGTAGACCAGGACGTCGGCCATCTCCTCCGCCGCGCGGGCCTTGCGGTCCGGCGACGAGAACCGCGACACCGCCTCGTCGGACGGCACCCACTGGAACAGCTCCGCCAGCTCCCCGACCTCCCCGACGAGCGCGAGGATCACCGACTTCGGGTCGTGGAACTGCTGCCAGTCGCGCTCGGTGCTGAACTCGCGGACCAGCCGGGTCAGCTCCGCGATCTCGCGTTCGCTCACGCGGGGACCAGGTGGTCGGGGCAGACCTCGAACCGGTCGGGCTCCATGGTGAGCTCCGCCCGGCCGCCGGTGATCGAGCGCAGGTCGAGCACGTACCGGGCCAGCTCGGACTCGGGCACGGACGCCTCGATGAGCACCAGGCCGTCGTCGAGCGACGTGGTGGCGTTGATGTGCCCGCGCCGGGCGGACAGATCGCTCATCACGTCACCCTGCGCGGCCGTCGGGACCGTCACGGACACGTGGCTGATCGGCTCGAGCACCGTCGTGCCGGCGGCGTGCAGGGCCTCGCGGACACCGGTCGCGGCTGCGGTGCGGAACGCCATGTCGGAGGAGTCCACCGAGTGCGACTTGCCGTCGTAGACCTCGACCCGCAGGTCGACGACGGGGTAGCCGTGCGGTCCGCCGGACGCCATCGCCTCGACGACCCCCTTGTGCACGGCCTGGACGTAGGTGCGGGGGATAGCGCCGCCGACGATCGCGTCGACGAACTCGAACCCGGTCCCGGCCGGCAGCGGGGACACCCGCAGCTGCACCACGGCGAACTGCCCGTGCCCGCCCGACTGCTTCTTGACCTTGCCCTCCGCCTCGACGGGCCGCCGGATGGTCTCCCGGTACCCGACGGGGACGGGGGACGTGCTCACGTGCACGCCGAACACGCGGGCCAGCCGCTCCAGCGCCACGGTCAGGTGCGTGTCGCCGAGGCCGCGCAGGACCGTGCTGTCGCCGGAGCGGTCGACGCGCAGCGTCGGGTCCTCGGCGGTGAGGCGCGCCAGCGCGGCGGACAGGCGGTCGTCGTCGGACTGCGTGAGCGGTGCCAGGGCGAGCGCGTACACCGTGGCCCGCTCGCGGGCGGGCCGGGCGGTCATCGACGCGCCCGGCCCGGTCCGTTCCGCCAGCAGGGTTCCCGACGGGGTGCCCGTGAGCTTGGCGACGGCGCCGATCTGCCCCGCCGGTACCGCGTCGACGGGCAGGTGCTCCTTGCCGCGCAGCCGGAACAGGCCGGGGATGCGCTCCTCGGTGCGCGTGGCGGTGTTCAGCAGCCGGTCGCCGTTGCGGACCGTGCCGGACAGGACGCGGAACATGGTGACCTGGCCGACGAACGGGTCGGCCAGCGTCCGGAACGCGTAGAGCAGCGTCGGTCCGGCGGGGTCGGCCGCGACCTCGACCTCGACCCGCCCGGCCTGCACGGACCGGGTCCGATCGGCCGGCGACGGGCCCAGCTCGCACAGCAGGTCCGCCAGGCGGTCCACGCCCACGCCCGTGACCCCCGACGCCATGAGTACCGGGAACGCCTCGCCGGCGAGGACCTCGTGCGCGAGCGTGTGCTCCAGCTCCTGCATGGTGGGCACGTCGCCGGACAGGTAGCGCTCCAGCTGGTCGTCGTCGTGCGCGACGATCTCCTCGGTCACCTCGTCGTGCAGCCGGTGCTCCTCGTCGGCGAGGCCGGCCGGAAGGTCCTCCGTGTGGTGGCGGCCGTCGCGGTCGTACGCGAGCCCCTCCTCGCTGAGCACGTCGGCGACACCCGTGAAGGCCGTCTCCTCGCCCAGCGGCAGCTCGAGCGCGACAAGCCCGTCGCCGAACGCCTCCCGCAGGTCCGCCAGCACGTGCCGGAAGTCCGCGCGTGCCTTGTCCTCCTTGGTCACGACGACCATCCGGGGCAGGCCGGCCTCGGCCGCGAGCCGCCACGCCGTGTGGGTGCCTGCCTGCACCCCGTCGACCGCGCTCACCACGACGAGCGCGAGATCGGCCGCGGCGAGCGCCGCGTCGACCGCCCCCGCGAAGTCCGCCGAGCCCGGGGTGTCCAGGAGTGTCACGTCGTAGGCGTTGCCGTCCGTCGCCGTCCAGGAGAACGGTGCGACACCCAGCCCGAGGGAGATGCCGCGCGCGACCTCCTCCGGCTCGTGGTCGCTCACGGTGGAGCCGTCCTCGACGCGGCCGGTGCGGGTCAGCACACCGGCGCGATGCAGCAGCGCCTCGGTGAGGGTCGTCTTGCCGGAACCCACGGCGCCGACCAGCGCCACGGTACGGATCCTCGGCGACGCTGCCTGGTCCATGGTCTTCTCCCGGTCCGGGGTGCAGACAACCCACCCTAGGACGCCTCGAGCCCGGGACGCGAGGCGTCCCGGGCTCGAGGGGTGGAACGGGGAAGGTCAGGAGGCCCCGAGGATGTCGACGACGAAGATCAGCGTCGAGTTCGCCGGGATGGACTCGCTGGCCTGGTCGCCGTAGCCCTTGTCCGGCGGGACGACCAGGAGCACCTGGCTGCCGACGGTCTGGCCGGCGAGGCCCTCGGTCCAGCCCGGGATGACGGCGTTCAGGGCGAACGTCGCCGGCTCGCCGCTGTCGAAGGACGACTCGACGGGCGTGCCGTCCCACAGGAACAGGCTGTAGTTCACGGTCAGCGTCTGGTCCGCCGTGACCTCGGCGCCCGTGCCCTTGATCAGCGGCTGGACGACCAGCTCCGCCGGGGGGTCACCGGCGACGGGCGCGACGGTCGGCTTGCCGGCCTCGTCGAGCGTGACCGTCGGCAGGCCGGCGGCGGGCGTCACCGGCTCGCCCTCGGGGCCGTCGAGCGGCTTCGGGGTGTCCTTGGCCTCGACGACCTCGCCGACGACGACGTTGGTGTCCTCGCCGCTCGGCAGGGCGAACAGGATGCGGACGCCCACCTTCTGGCCGACGAGCGCGTCGTGCAGCTCGGGGAGCAGGTTCTCGTCGGCGACGATCTTCTCGGGCGTCGACGAGTACGTGTCGCCCAGCTCGCTGCCGTCCGAGCCCTTGACCGCGGTCGTCTCGATGGAGAGCGTCTGGCCGTCCTCGATGACGTCGCCGTCACCCTCGTCGACCACGCGCACCGTGAGGGCGGTGACCGTGAACGGAGTCTCCGGGAGCGTGATGGTGGGCTTGCTGCCGGGGTCGCCCTCGACCGTGACGTCCGCCAGCGCGGCGGCGTCGGCCGGGTTCGCGGTGGACGACGACGACGCGGAGGGCGTCGGGTCGTCGGCGGAGCCGCCCGAGCAGGCGGTCAGCGCGAGGCCGAGGGACAGGGTCAGGGCTGCTGCGGCGAGGCCGCGGCGGGCGGTGGTCGTGCGGCGCACGAGGGTCCTCCGTCGGGTTCGGGTCCCGCCCGGGGAGGCGGCGGACCTCGGCACGGTACGCGAGATTGCTGGGAGTCCGCTGGGTGAGCCGGTGGGTGGGAGGTGCGAAACGGTTCAGCAGCCCGTGAGCGGACCTCGCCCGTCGAACCCGACAGGGGTGTCGTCGCCGGGCACCAGCACGGCACCCCTGTCGGGTTCGAGCGCGTGGAACTGCCGGTCAGAGCAGGCGGCGGTTGCCCTCGCGGACCACGCGGAGCCAGCGGTAGCCGTAGCCGTCGAGCTCGACCTCGGTGCGGCCGCGGGCGTCGATGACGCACGAGCCGTCCTGGAGCAGGTCGACCAGCTGGACGGTCTCGTCGCAGTCGGCCAGCTGCAGCGGGACCATGACCGACTCGCTGGCCAGGTTGTGCAGGGCCACGAGCGACCCGTCGTCCCAGGTGCTGCGGTGCGCGAGCACGGCCGCATGGGGCTGGTCGAGGATCTCCGCACGCGGCGTCCAGCCGAGCTCGGGGCACTCGCGGTACCGGCGGATCAGGAGCTGGACGAAGCTCAGGAGCGAGTCGGGGTCCCGACGCTGGTCGGCGACGTTGACGTGCTCGGGGGCGAACCCGCCGTCGGTGACCGGCCCGGACAGCGCACGCTTGGACGCCCGTGAGAAGCCGCCGTTGACGCCCGACGTCCACTGCATCGGGGTGCGGACCGCGAGCCGTCCCTCGGCGGCGAGGTTCTCGCCCATGCCGATCTCCTCGCCGTAGAACAGCACCGGCGTGCCGGGCAGCGAGAACAGCAGGGAGTAGACCATCCGGATGCGGCGCGGGTCGCCGCCGAGCATCGTCGGCAGGCGTCGCCGCAGGCCGCGCCCGTAGAGCTGCATGTCGGGGTCCGGGCCGAAGGCGGCGAACACCTCCTGCTTCTCGTCCTCGGACAGCTTGTCCAGGGTCAGCTCGTCGTGGTTGCGGACGAACGTGGCCCACTGCGCGTCGTGCGGGATCTCCGGCCGCGCCTCCAGCGCCTTCGCGATGGGTCCGGCGTCCTGCCGGGCCAGCCCGAGGTAGAGGTTCTGCATGCCGACGAAGTCGAACTGCAGCGACAGCTGGTCGCTGTCGGCCCCGTCGCCACCGAAGTAGAGCTTCTGCTCCTCGTACGGCAGGTTGACCTCGCCCATGAGGATCGCGTCGCCCACCCGCCGCGTGAGGAACGCGCGCAGCTCCTTGAGGAAGTCGTGCTTGTCCTCGACCTTGTCGCCGGGGGTGTTGGCGGCGTCGGCGAGGAAGAACGGCACGGCGTCCACCCGGAACCCGCTCAGGCCCAGCTCGGCCCAGTAGCCGATGACCTTGGCGATCGCGTCCCTGACCTGCGGGTTCGCGGTGTTGAGGTCCGGCTGCTGGTGGTAGAACGTGTGCCGGTACCACTCGCCCGTGGCCTCGTTCTTCGTCCAGATGCCGTCCTCCTTGTCGGGGAAGACGACCTTCTCCTTGGTGGACGGCGGCTTGTCCGTGCGCCAGACGTAGAAGTCGTGGAACGGGCTGTCCTTGCTCTTGCGGGCGCTGACGAACCACGGGTGCTTCTCGGACGTGTGGTTCACGACGAGGTCGACGATCACCCGGATCCCGCGGTCGTGGGCCGTGCGGATCACCTCGACCAGGTCGCCCGCGTCGCCGAGGCGCGGGTCGACGCCGTAGAAGTCGGAGATGTCGTAGCCGTCGTCGAAGTCGGCCGTCGGGTAGAACGGCATGAGCCACAGGCACGTGACGCCGAGGTCCGCCAGGTGGTCGATGCGCTGGACCAGGCCCGGCAGGTCGCCGACGCCGTCGTCGTTCCAGTCCATGTACGTCTCGACGTCCAGGCAGTAGATGACGGCGTTCTTCCACCAGAGGTCACCGGTGTCGTGGATCCTCATGCGGCCACCTGCTTCAGCTGGGGGAGGAGGTGCTCGGCTGCCATGTCGACGAACGCGTCGAGCGTGGCGCTGCGCGGGGTTCTCGTCGGCGCGGCGTCGTCGTGCTTCTCGTCGCTGGGCGCGGGGTCCGTCGCCACCTGGTGCAGGTAGACCGCGTCGAACCCGATGGCCACCAGCTCGCTGATGCGGTCCGCCAGACGCGCCGGCTCGTGGTCGACCAGCACGCTGCGACGCAGGGTCTCGTCACCGACGTGGACACCGAGGGAGTCGAACGCCTCGGGGGTGTCCAGGTCCCACGCCACCGGCGGGCCGAACACCTGGCCGGCCATCTGGTCGCGGGCCAGGTCGAGGGCCGCCTGGGCGGTCGGTGCCCACGACACGTGCACCTGCAGCGTCAGCTGGCCGCGTCCGCCCGCGTCCCGGTACTCGTGCACGACCTGCTTCAGCACCTCCGGCGACTGGTTCACCGTGGCCAGGCCGTCGGCCCAGTCGGCGTGCGCACGGGCCGTCGCGGGCGTCACGGCGGGGCCGATGAGCAGCGGCTTCTCGTCGGGGAGCGTCCACAGCTTGGCGCGGTCGACCGTGACGAGCCCGTGGTGCGTGACCTCCTCACCGTCCAGCAGCGCGCGGATCACCTCGACGCACTCACGCAGGCGCGCGTCCCGCTCGGCCTTGGCGGGCCAGCGACCACCGGTGATGTGCTCGTTGACGTTCTCGCCCGACCCCAGCGCCACCCAGAACCGACCGGGGAACATCGCGGCGAGCGTCGCCGCCGCCTGCGCGATGATCGCGGGGTGGTAGCGCTGGCCCGGTGCGTTCACGACGCCGAGCGGCAGCCCGGTCGTCGCCAGCGCGGCCCCGAGCCACGTCCAGGCGAACCCGGAGTGCCCCTGCCGGACCGACCAGGGCGCCCAGTGGTCCGAGCACATGGCGGCGTCGAAGCCCGCCTGCTCCGCGCGCTGGGTGGCCGCGAGGAGAGCAGCGGGGTGGACCTGCTCGTGCGAGTTGTGGAATCCGACGATGGTCATGGGGATCGGTTCTACCTGCTGCACGCCCCGTCCGCGCGCCGAGACGCGTCACGACGAGCAGGGTCAGGCGCTGCACAGGGCGATGAACGCGCCCAGCTCCGCGAGGGTCTCCGGGCGGGTCGGCAGGTAGTCGGTCAGGCGGGTCGACCGGATGACGACCGCGCACCACTGCGCCCGGGAGACGGCCACGTTGAGCCGGTTGCGGTTCAGCAGGAACTCCATCCCGCGCGGCACCTCGTCGGCCGACGACGCACACAGCGTGACCAGCACGACCGCCGCCTCCTGGCCCTGGAACTTGTCGACGGTCCCCACCCGCACGCCCGTGATCCCTGCGGCCTCCAACGCTCGTCGGACCGTCCAGACCTGCGCGTTGTAGGGGGCGACGACGAGGATGTCCTGCCCCGTGAGCGGTCGGGTGGTGTCGTCCGTCCACGCCCGTCCGAGCAGGTCCCGCACCTGCTCGACGACGACCGCCGCCTCCTCGGGCGACGACACGGCGTTGCCGACGTGGTCGACGACGACCGTCCGCAGCCCGGGGGCGACACCCTCCAGCGACCGCGCGGCGGTGTGCGGGACCGCGGCGAGCCGGTCCTCGTAGGACAGTCGCGAGACGGCCGCGCAGAGCGCCGGGTGCATCCGCCACGTGCGGGCCAGGAAGTAGCCGAGCTCGTCGGGCAGGGTGTCCCGCCCGTCGACCAGCCACCCGAGCGCGGACCGGTCCACGGGCTCCGGATGGCGGCCCTGCGACACCTGCGGCAGCTGCTGCGGGTCCCCGAGGAGCAGCAGGTTCCGCGCCGCCGTCGAGACCGCGATCGTGTCCGCGAGCGAGAACTGACCCGCCTCGTCGATGACCAGCAGGTCGAACCCGCCGTCGGGGACCCGGTCGCGGCTGGTGAAGTCCCACTTGGTGCCGCCGATGACGAACCCGCCGGGCTGCCGAGCGTGGAACGTGACCGCGTCCCGGCCCTGCGGCAGCGACTCCCACACGGCGTCGTCCGGGTGCGTGTCCTGCGCCTTCTTGCCGATGTGCTCCGCCGCCAGCCCGGCGTCGTTGACCGCGCGCAGCATGTTCTCGACCACCGCGTGCGACTGCGCGACGACCCCCACCTTCCAGCCCTGTGCCGCGAGCGCCGCGACCACGTGACCGCCGGTGTAGGTCTTCCCGGTGCCCGGTGGTCCCTGCACGGCCAGGTAGGAGCCGTCGAGGTCGAGCACCGCGTCGATGATCGCCTCGGTGGTGCCGGTGACGTCGTCGGGACGGGGGAGGGGGAGCGCCCGTGTGCGCGGCGGGACCCGGCGCAGCAGGTCGACGGCCGGCAGCGGTGGCAGGTCGGCGCCGAGACCCTCCACCAGGGCGCGGACCGCGGCGACGATGGTCGACGTCGGCGGCGGGGCCGACGGCGCGAGAGCCATCGGCAGGCAGGGCTCCGGGACCGCGTTCCTGGGCAGCCGTTCGACGATCCTCAGGACGTCGCGGGTCCCGGACGGCGAGTCCGGCGCGCGCTGCGAGGTCACCTCGAGGATCTCCACGCTCTGCGTCCACCCCCGGTGCCCCGTGGTCGAGGTCTTCGCACAGGCGGGCGGGTCGTCGTAGAGCGCGTACGCCTTGCCGCCGGGGCGCAGGTCGCTGCCCGGTTCCAGGTGGCCCGTGACGCGCAGGACACGGCTGTAGGTCTGCCGTCCGGGACCGATGCTCCAGTCCTCGACCACCTCGGGCGTCCCGTCGACGAGCAGCGTCCCGCGTGGGTCCATCCACTCCGCCGGGTCCGACTGGAGCCGGTCGAAGTGCGCCCACCAGAACGGCTTCTCCTCCCGCCGGTGATAGCCGACGGCCGCTGCCAGCATCCGGACCGCCTGCGCGTCGCGCGGGTCGGCGAGACCCTCGGCCCTCGCCAGGAGGGCGGTGACCAGCGGATCGTCCTCGGCCGGCTCGCCCGGCTCGGCGACGGCCGACCCCGTCGGCTCCGGGCCGTGCGCCAGCAACCAGTCGCGCAGGCGCAGGGTCGACTCGCAGTCGTACCGGTTGTACTCACCGATCTCGTCGAGCTTCGCCTGCCAGGCGGTCTCGTCGCCGGCGTCCCGCAGGTCGCACGCCTCCGCGTACTCGGTGATCGAGTCGGTGGCAGTCGTGACGGCCCCGCCACGCGTCACCAAACCCATGTACAGCGGCTCGAGCCTCTTCAGCGAGTACGAGTCGCTGCCGACCCGGAGCCCGCGCCGGACGGTCGCGTACAGGTCCACCAGCACCCCGTCGCGCAGCAGCTGGTCCACCGCGTCCTCGCCGACGCCGTACCGGCCCGCCAGCCGGAGCAGGGCCGACCGCTCGTAGGGGGCGTAGTGGTAGACGTGCATGCCCGGGTGCGCCGTGCGGCGCTGCTGGACGTAGGCCAGGAAGTCGACGAACGCCTGCTTCTCCTGCGCGCGGTCGTGCGCCCAGAACGGCCGGAACGTGCCGTCCGGCTCCACCACCCCGAACAGGTACTCCAGACCCCAGTCCGCCGGCTCGTCGTCGGCGACCGTGTCGTCGGTCCAGAGCGGGTCGCCCTCGAAGTCGAAGAAGATGTCACCGGCGTCGGGCGCCGGCAGGTCGCTGATCGCCGCCGGGTCGACGACCTCGAACACGAGGGGTTCCGACGAGGTCTCCTGCCGGACCTGCAGGGAGGCTTGCCGGCGCAGGCCCGCCAGCGTCTCGACGCCGATGCCCGGCACCGGCCCGGTGCGCGCCGCGAGCTGGTCGATCGTGACGATCCCGGCCGCGGCCAGCCGTGCGCGCTGCGTCGACCGCATGCCGGCCACGAGGAGGACGTCGCGGTGCGCGACGACCAGCGCGGCACACGTGTCGCAGCGCCCGCACGCCCGGTACCGGACGTCACCCCACGTCACCGGCATCCCGGTCGACCGGTGGTCGTCGAGGAGCCCTTCCAGGCGCGCGCGGCGCTCGCGGTAGAGCGGCAGCAGGTCCGCGAGGCGGTGGCTGGACCGGGACCGGTCGCCCAGCACGAGGTGCACGTCGTCCGTCACCGGGACGCCCGCGGTGACCAGCTGGTCCGCGTACGCCGTGAGCTGCAGCAGCGCCGTGACCTTCACGCTGCGCGCCAGCTTGGTGTCGAGCACCGCCCACCGGCCGTCCTCCCGCACGAGGAAGTCCGCCCAGCCCGTGAACCGGCCGTCGAAGAACCCGGCCTGGTAGACGACGTCCGCGTCAGACGACAGCGCCGCGAGCGTCGACTCCTGCACGCGTTCGAGGGCGGCCCGCTCGCCGGACTCGTCGTACCGCGGCCGCGCGATGGTGACGACGCTCCCCGAGGCGCGGTACCGCTGCAGGATCGCGGTCTCGTGCGCGGGGCCCAGCGCGGACACGCGCGCCAGCATCGCGTCGGCGGCGATCGGCGCCGGCTCCGACCAGCCGAGCCGGCCGTCGAGGTTGCTCAGCACCGCGAGCTCGCAGGCGGCGGCATTGGCGAGGTCGCTCGGGCTGAGCACGAGGCCGCCGTCGCCGAGGAGGAACATGCGCCGAGGGTAGACGGCGGCTCGGACAGGGCTGCGGGGAGCGGTGCGAAGCGGGGCGTATCACCCGTTGGCCGGATAGCCGCCCTGGACGGATGACCGATACCTTCCGAGCGCAGCCCTGCGGCACCGGCCCCGGGCACCGGCAAGGGGGCCTTCGTGCGCGCAGCCAGTTTCCGGATCAGTGCCGTCGCCCTGGTGGCCGCCGCGGCCCTCCTCGTACCCGCCGTGTCGGCCTCGGCGGGGCCGCCCGCGCGCGGCAAGGCTCCCGTCGTCACGGACGCGGGCACGTCGAACCCCACGACCGTCTGCGCCACCGGGGCCGACCGCCCGTGGATGCGGAGCACCACCCCGACCCTGCGCGCCACGCTGAGCGACGCCGACGGGCAGGCCGTCCGGGCGAGGTTCGTGGTCCTCGACTCCCGCGCCCGCGTGGTGTGGGCGCCCCCCGAGACCATCGCGCAGGCGTCGGGGGCGCAGCACGCCGTGGCGGTCCCTGAGGGCCGCCTCAAGGAGGGTGGGACGTACAGCTGGCTCGTGACCGGCCGGGACGCCGGCGGGCGCTGGGGGTTGCCGAAGCTCTGTCAGTTCAGCGTGGACGTCACCCCTCCCGCCCTGCCCACGATCACGCCGGTCGACGGCGAGCCCGCGGTCTACACCGAGGACGCGACCTCCGGCGGTGTCGGTCTGCGCGGGTCCTTCACCCTGGGCGACGAGTCCACCGACGTGGTCTCCTACCAGTACTCGTTCACCGACGGCTCGTTCGGTGAGTCCGTGCCCGCCTCGACGCCGACGATCAGCTGGACGCCCACGACGTCCGGCCCGCAGATGCTGCGGGTGCAGGCGTTCGACCGGGCAGGCAACGTGAGCCCGGCGCGCGACTACCGCTTCACCGTCGGTGAGCCGGTCGTCATCGGTGGCGGCGGCAAGTGGCTTCTCGACGAGGGCGAAGGCAGCGTCGCCGCCGGCACCGGCGTGCCCCTGACCCTGACCCCGACGACGACCTGGACGGCCGGGCCGCTGGCCGAGCTGGCCGGCGAGGACTCCGACCGTGCGCTCCTCTTCGCCGGCCCGGCCGACGGCGCCGCGACCGACGGCCCCGTCGTCGACGCGACGCAGTCGTTCACCGTCTCGGCGTTCGTGCGCCTCGACACCCTCGGCGCCGGTGGCACCGCCGTGAGCCAGGACACGCTCGCCTACAGCGGGTTCGCGCTCGGCTACGACACGACCGGGTGCGCCGAGGACCTGCCGGCGTGCTGGACCTTCGCCATGACCGGAACCGAGTCGTCCGTCGTCACCTCGGTGGATGCGGCCCAGGCGGGTCCCTGGGTCCAGCTCACGGGGGTCCACGACGCGGCCCAGGGCACGATCAGCCTCTACGTCTGCCCGATCGGCACCGCCGACGCACCCGGGACCATGAACCCCGTGGCCAGTGGCCCGGTGGGCTTCGCGGGCGGCACGTCGCGGTCGGGGCCGTTCCGGCTCGGTCAGGCGTTCGGGGGCGAGGCGCCGTTCGCGGGCGCAGTCAGCTCCGTCACGGTGGCCGAGGGCTTCGTGACCTCGATCGCGTCGGTCCGCCTCTCCTGCTCGATGGGAGCCTGACCCGCCGACTGCTAGACGCCGAGGAACCAGGCGGCGATCGCGGCGCCCGGGGTGCCCACGTCGAACGTGCGCACCTCCGTCGCGACCGCCGCCAGGTCCGCCACGAACCCGTCGTCGGCGTCCACGGTCCCGCGCGCGTTGACGACCAGCACCACCGGGAGCCGGTCGGACTCGGTCACCGGCAGGACCGCGCTCACGCGCTGGACCAGCTGCCGGTAGGACCGGCTGGCGGCGAGCAGCACCACCGCGTCGACCGTCGGCAGGTCGAGACCCTCGTCGAGCACCTTCGGCGCCGTGATCGCCGTCAGCCGGCCGCTGCGCAGGTCGCGCAGGGTGTTCCGGCGGACCTCCGGCTCCAGACCGTTGTGCAGCCACGCCGCCGGAACCCCGGCTGAGCGCAGCCCTGCCGCAGCAGCGTCGGCCCCGTCCTTCGTGTGCGTGAAGACGAGCGCGTGAGCGGACCGCGCGAGCGTCGGACCCAGCCTCGCGACGGCGTCGATCTTGGCCGACGAGGTGGCCAGCAGGTCCCGTCGGGTGCTCACCGCGCGCAGGTACGCGCTCGCGTCGGCGGCCGCGCGGGCGTTCTCCCGCCACCCGCCCTGGAGCCGGATGACGTCGTCGACGAACCTGCCCGGAGCGCACCCGTGCCCGACGAGACGCTCCGCCAGCTCCGAGATCTGCGCCGACAACGCGTCGTGCTCCGCCCGCTCGTCGGCGGCCAGGTCCACCTCGACGAATGCCAGCCGGAACGGGGCCAGCACGCCGTCCTTGCGTCCGCGGCGCAGGTCGCACCCGTCCAGCACCGCGCCGAAGTACGGCCGCAGGACCTCGTCGAACCCCGGGTCCTGACGTTCCATCGACGACGTCAGACCCAACCGTGCCCCGAACCCGGCGCGCAGCGTCTCCGCCGGCCGCGCCGACCCGTACTTGTGCACCTCGTCCGCGATGACCAGCCCCGTCCGGTCGTCCGGCAGCAGCTGGTGCCCGTACGCCGCGCTGACCAGCGACACCAGCACGTCGCACTCGTCGAACGTGTGCGCCGTCGTGATGTCCCGGCGCCCGATCGACAACCCGGGCAGGCACAGCTCCAGCGTCGAGAACCACCGGTCCAGCAGGTCCGTCGTCGGCACCAGGACCAGCACCTTCTCACCGCGCGTCAACGCGTCCCACGCCGCGAGCACCCCCACGACGCCCCGACCCTGCGCGCTGAACGACTCGACGATCCCGCGCCGGTCCTCCGCCAGCCACGCGTCCAGCACGTCCTTCTGCCAGCGGCGCAGCTGCGGTCCCACGTACCGCACCTCGCCGCCCGGCGGGCGCGGCCCACGCTCGACCACCGCCGTCGTGGCGAGGGCGTGGAACAGGCCGCCGGCAGGCACCGCGGGTGCCGTGGGGAACGGGTCGGCGGGCGGACGGTCCTCCGCGGCAACCCGCACCGGCAGCGGCTCGGCGACGCGGGACGTCGGGTTGGTCGCCGGTGCCGTGGCCGGATCCGTCGGTGTCACGACGATCGGCTCGTACGCCGGCTCCCCGACCGGACTGCTCTGCGCGACTGTCAGCACGTCGGTCAGCCGGACGGCCGGATCGCTCGACGTACCGTTCGGCGTCACGGCGACTGCGTCGGTCGATCCCACGGTCAGACTGCTCGGCGCACCGGTCGCCGTCCGGGCTCCCGCGTCGGTCGTCCCCACAGGCGGACTGCTCGGCGCAATGGTCACCACATCGGTCGACGCCACGGTCGGCTCACCCCTCGGCGCGACGGTGACCGCCTCGGTCGACCCGACCGTCGGTGCGAGGGTGCGCTCGATCGTGTGCTGGTCCGTCGGCTCGTCGCTGCGCCCACCAGTCGGCGCGCCCGGCTGCTCGACCGGCGGGACCGGTGTGGCCACCAGGCGCTCACTCACCGGCACCCGGGCAGGAAGGGTGGCGGCGATCTCCTGCAGCCGCACGGAGGGCCGGCCGGCGAACGCCGCCGCCGGCAGGATCCCGCGGCGGGTGTCCAGCCGCTCGACGGTCGCGGAACCGGCTCGGTCTCCGAACGACGCCGCGGGCGCGAGCACCTGCTGGGCCGGACGTCGCGGGGTCGGAAGGTTCAGGAGCGTCGCAGGGTGCCCCGCCCCGAGCGCCCGCCAGCGCGGCGGCGTGCTGCCGTCGGGGCGCAGCCTCGGGTCACCGATCAGCAGTCGCTCGACCTCAGCCGCGGTCAGGCCGCCGTGACCGGCGTTCGCGACGATGGCCGTCAGCTCCGACGCCGTCTGCAACGGGCGCGCGCACAAGGCAGCGTGCAGCACGTCGCTCGGTGTCGACACGTGCGCCCTCCTTGTCCTCGCAGAGCGAGGTGGTCCCCGCGTCCGATGCTCCTCCTCTCTTGTCGGCATCAGCACGGCCCGAATCCAGTCGGGCACCGCAACTCGTCCCGCATAGCTGAGCAGTGCCACCCCCGCAGGATCCGGGCGATCCCGGTCCGTGCGATCGAGTGGCTCCCCCTCAGCCGAGGGATCTCCTCAGCAGTCCGGCTGGGACGGGTCCTCGATGCAGTCGTTGGCGACGAGGCGGGACCGTCGCTCCACGATCTCGAACTCGGCGGTGGTGCTGGTCGTCTGAGCGGTGCCGACGACCTCGCGCCAGGTGTCGTCGCCGTCGATGCGGTAGCGGCCGGACCAGGTGGTGGTCAGCTCGATGGCGGTGGTCCCGGTGTCGGTGAACACGTAAAAGACGTCGAACTCCGGGTACGGCGTCCCGGGGCTGTCGGTGGACAGGTCGTCGGAGCCGTCGTTGAAGTCCCACGTGTAGTGCGTCGGCGTGGCGATGACGTCGACGCCATAGCCGAACAGGTCCGTGCGGAACGTCTGCTCGACGGGCTCGGTCAGGACGATGGTCTCCTTGTTCACCAGCACCCACCCGCGGTCGGGCTGCATCGTGATGACCTGCGGGGTGATCGGCAGCCGCTGAAAGTCGGCCGCGGTCAGGGTGGGCAGCAGGTCACCCGGGCAAGCCCAGCCGACGACCATCTGCCACGGACCCCAGGGAGTGTCGGGAGTTCCTCGGTCACGACGCCAGAGCGGCTGCACCGGCTGCTCGCCGTCGCACGCTGGGACGACAGAGCCGTCCGGGGGAGCGCAGGCGCCTCCGATGTCGGACTCCAATGTCCCGGAGGTCACGTTGCACAGCGCCGCACGCCGCAACTGGAAGAGTTCGACGCGGGGAGGGACGGCGGCACTGAGGTAGGAGCGAAGTGCCCGTTCCCCTTGAAACGCGGAGAGCTCCAGTGCGCTCTCGGCCGCATCGGCGACGATGTCAACGGCATGTGCACCAGGAACCGATCCCATGATCAGCAGCAATGCCACGATGGCGCCGCACCCAAACCGTGCCCTCATGCTGCAGGCGCTTCAGTCGGCGTAGCCTCACGGACCGCCCATTCTCCGCCCTCCCAGACGACCGCGAGATCGACGTGCACACGCTTCGTCTCGGGAAACTCTTCGACGACGCTGCCGGTCGCGTTGACACTCACAGAGGGTTCCTGCACCAGATCGACCTTGACCGCGTACCAAGCGCCAGGAGTGACCTCCGACCCCGAACTCTCGATGAGGGTGAACGCGCCACCCTCGCTGCGCTGTCCGAGTACGGACATCGACTCTGCGTTCGTTTCAGCGTTTGCGCAGAAGGTGCATTCGGAGTGGCTTAGCAGCGACCAGTCGGTGACATCGCCGGTTGCGTAGAGATAGGGGTACAGGAGCAGGAAGTACTCCGAGACCGCCACCGCACCCTCAACGCTCGGCGGCTCGTCCATCGCCGCCGGTCGGGTCGGCTTCACGGTCACGTCGACGGGAGCCGTAACGGTGGGTGTTGGTGACGGAGTCGATGAGGGGGAGGCCGTCGGCCGGGTCGTCGTCTCGACTGCGACCGGGGTGCCGTCGGTGCAGCCGGCTGCGGTCAGGGCGAGCGCGGTCGTGGCGACGACGAGCAGGGCACTGCGACGACTGCTCCACCAAGGCATGCGGGCGAACGTACCGAAAACGGACAGCGCCCGTCACGGGTGGTCACGCGTCTGTGGACAACTCCTGTGACAGGGAGGGCCGGGCGACGATGTCGTCGGCGTTGTCCACGATCCACTCCATGAGCGGCAGGAGCCGGGTGACGAGCTCCCCGCCTCGCGCGGTGAGGGAGTAGTCGACGCGTGGGGGGACGCTGCCGGTGACCTCGCGGTGCACGATCCCGTCGGCCTCGAGGACGCGCAGGGTCTGGGCGAGCATCTTCTCGCTGATGCCCTCGACGATCCGCCGGAGCTCGCCCCAGCGCCTGGTGCGCTCGGACAGGGCGACCAGCAGCAGGACGCCCCACTTGCTGGTGACGTGGTCGAGGACGGTCCGCGACGGGCACGCGGCGGCGAGAACTCCGTCGGTGAGGAGCCGGTCCAGGACGCTGACCTCGTTGCTTACCGTCACGTGCGTACCTTACGCGAAAGTGGGTACCGGCCGGAGGGAAGGTCCTGGATGGGCGACGGGTTGGGCCGGACGACAAGCAACGCCTGCGAGAGGAACCACCCATGTCCGTCGTCGTCACCGGTGCCACCGGCCAGCTCGGTCGTCTCGTCGTCCAGCACCTCCTCGAGGGTGGGCTGCCCGCGGACCAGGTCGTCGCCGCCGCGCGGCGTCCCGAGGGGTTCGCCGACGGGGTCCGCACCGCCGTGATCGACTACGACGACCCGGCGTCGCTGGAGGCGGCGTTCGCGGGTGCGGAGACAGTGCTGCTGATCTCGGGCAACGAGGTGGGCAAGCGGGTCGCGCAGCACGGCAGGGTCATCGACGCGGCGAAGGCCGCAGGGGTCCGGCGCGTCGTCTACACGAGTGCACCGCACGCCGACACGACGTCGCTCGTCCTGGCGCCGGAGCACAAGGCCACCGAGGAGCTGCTGACCGCGTCGGGCCTGGCGTGGACCGTCCTGCGGAACAACTGGTACACGGAGAACTACGTCGGGGCCGTCGAGCAGGCGCGCTCCACGGGCGTCCTGCTGACGAGCACGGGCGACGGGCGCATCGCCTCCGCCACGCGCGACGACTTCGCCGCCGGGGCAGCCGCCGTGCTGCTGGGCGGCGACCACGACGGCCGCACCTACGAGCTCTCGGGTGACGTGGCGTGGTCGTTCGACGAGCTCGCCGAGGCCGCGTCGACCGTCCTGGGTGTCCCCGTGGTGGCCCAGCAGGTCTCCTCCGACGAGCACCGCGCGATCCTCGTCGACGCCGGGCTTGACGAGGGCACCGCGGGGTTCGTCGCGACGCTCGACGCCGACATCCGCCGGGGCGACCTGGCCGACGCGACCGCCGACCTGCGGACCCTCATCGGTCGGCCGACCACCCTGCTGGTCGACGGGCTGCGTGCGGCGCTCCGCGCGTAGCGATTGCCGACGCCGCCCCCGCCGCCCAGGGAGGACCCGGGCGGCGGGCGGGCGTTGGGGCGGAAACAAGGGGCGCTCGGCGGGATCGGCTGCGTACCCTCGCACGTCCGCCGAGCAAGGAGAATGACCGCATGAGCGCAACCGTCCAGGCCAAGAACGTGGGGGCCGGGTTCGGCGATCGCGAGCTGTTCTCCGGTGTCGACCTCGTCGTCGCGCCCGGTGACGTCATCGGCCTCGTCGGCCCCAACGGCGCGGGCAAGTCCACGCTGCTCCAGATCCTCGGCGGCCGGCGCCAGCCCGACTCCGGCAGCGTCGCCGTGTCGCCCGCGCACGCACAGCTGGGCTACCTGGCGCAGGAGATCGAGCGGGTCGAGGGCGAGTCGGTCCGCGACCACCTCGGCCGGCGCACCGGCGTGACGCCCGCCCAGCTCGCTCTGGACCAGGCGGCGGACGCGCTGGGCGCCGGCCAGGACGGGGCCGACGACGCGTACTCCGAGGCGCTCGAGCGCTGGCTCGCGCTCGGTGGCGCCGACCTGGAGTCGCGGCTCGGGACGGTGGCCGACGACCTCGGCCTCACCGTCGACCTCGACCACCCGATGACCGCGCTGTCGGGCGGTCAGGCTGCGCGGGTGGGCCTGGCGGCGCTGCTGCTCTCGCGGTACGACCTCTACCTCCTCGACGAGCCGACCAACGACCTCGACGCCGCGGGCCTGGACCTGCTAGAGGAGTTCGTCGACCGGTCGGAGGCGGCGATCGTCGTCGTCAGCCACGACCGCGAGTTCCTCAGCCGCACCGTCACGGCCGTCGTCGAGATCGACCGCAGCCTGCAGCGCGTCACCACCTACGGCGGCAGCTACGACTCGTACCTCGACGAGCGCTCGATCGCCCGTCGCCAGGCCCGCGAGGCCTACGAGGGGTACGCGGCCCGTCGTGACGCCCTCAACGCCCGGGCTCGGATGCAGCGGGCGTGGATGGAGAAGGGCGTGCGGAACGCTCGTCGCAAGGCGTCCGACAACGACAAGCACATCAAGTACTTCCGCGGTCAGACGTCGGAGAAGCAGGCGGCGAAGGCCCGGCAGACGGAGAAGCTGATCGAGCGGCTCGACGTGGTGGACGAGCCGCGCAAGGAGTGGCAGCTGCAGATGAGCATCGCGACCGCGGGCCGGTCCGGTGCCGTCGTCGCGGTCGCCCGGCACGCCGTCCTGACCCGTGGGGAGTTCACGCTCGGACCCGTCGACCTCCAGCTCGACTGGCGCGACCGGGTCGCCGTCACCGGACCGAACGGCTCGGGGAAGTCGACCCTGCTGGCCCTGCTGCTCGGTCGCCTGGAGCCGACGTCCGGCGCGGTCGACCTCGGGTCGGGGGTGCTCGTCGGCGAGGTCGACCAGGCGCGGCGCGCGTTCGAGGGCGACGAGCCGCTCGTCGACGCGTTCTCGCGCGAGGTGCCCGACTGGCCGACGGCCGACGTCCGCACGCTGCTGGCCAAGTTCGGTCTGGGCGGGCACCACATCCACCGGCCGGCGGCGTCGCAGTCGCCCGGCGAGCGGACCCGGGCAGCCCTCGCTCTGCTGCAGGCTCGCGGCGTGAACCTGCTCGTCCTCGACGAGCCGACCAACCACCTGGACCTGCCCGCGATCGAGCAGCTGGAGTCGGCCCTCGACAGCTTCGACGGGACGATCCTGCTGGTCACGCACGACCGCCGGATGCTGGAGACCGTCCGCCTGACCCGCCGCTGGCACGTCGAGGACGGCCAGGTCACCGAGGTCACGGCGGACTGACGATCAGCCGAGCAGCGCGGTCAGCTCGGCGCGGTTCCGCTCGAGGTACTGATGGACCGGCTTCGAGGACGTCTCGTCGCGGATCCCGACCAGCACCCGAGGCGTGTCGACGACGACGGTCGCCTCGGTGCGGCCGTCACGGTCGATCACGACGTCCAGCACGATCGTCTGTGTGGGGGAGCCTGCCGCGAGCTCGCGCAACAGGTCGCTCGTCTCGAAGTACAGCTCGTCGGACGGGCGGAAGGTCTCCTGCTCCAGGCCGTCCGGCGTCTCGACCACGACGATCCGGACGCTCCCGATGCCGTCGCTCTCCGGCGCGACCGAGCACTCCTCGCGCGTGACCACGCGCAGCCAGCCGGCGGGCGCCGCGGCGGCCCAGCTCCTGACGATGGAAGCGAGGAGCGCCGACTGCTCGTCCGTCAGCGTGACCGCCGTGGAGCCGTCATCGCGGGGGTCGTGGCTGGGCATCGTTTCTCCATTGGTAGGTGAAGACTTCACCGTCGATGTTGACCTCGACGTCGAAGACGTCCGGTCGTGTCGTGTCGTTACCGGCCCGGTACTTCGGCTGGATGTGGATCTCGACGTTGCCCGGCGTCTCGCCACGGAGCGCCTTGCGGATAGAGCGCTCCATGCTCGCCCACTGGCCCTGGTTGAGGTTCACGAGGCCGTCGTAGGGCTTGCCGTTGCCGGGGAGCACGTTGAGGCGGTTCGTCGCTCCGCCGAGCGAGTCCGCGATGAGGTGGAAGCCGATGTCGGTGTCGAGGCCCTCGTTGCCGATCGCCGCCGTCAGGGTGCTGTTGCGACCGCCGTCGCCCAGGTTGACCTGCCCGCTGACGCTGCGGGTCCGTCCGAGGTGGTCGGTCTCCCAGGCCATGCCCCTGAACTCGTAGACGGCGTTCGGGTGCGGGACGTTAGCGGCTCGGTTGAACGCGTCGATGTCGGTGAAGGTCAGGTGCGGCATGGGCAGCCCGTCGGCACGCGCCACGAGGTCGATGGCCGCGTCGTACGACTGGAGCTTCTCGATGTCGACGCCCCGCGAGACCAGGATCGCGATCTCGTCGGCGCTGAGCGCCCGCTTGGTCCACTTGCCGCCGGTGGCGCCCCACCCGAGGAAGGGGATGAGCGCCGCGCCGGACAGCGCCGCGTCGACGGTGTTGCCCTCGGCCGCGTACCAGACGGCGTTGATCGCATCGACCGGTTCGCCGATCAGGGGGACGAGGCCGAGCCCGTCGAGCACCAGGTGACCGATCTCGGAGAACGGGTTCTGGTTCTCCCGCGCCTCCTCGACCTCCGCGGCCTTGATGTCGAAGATCTCGCGTGCGTCCGTCGCGATCGCGGCGCTGATCGTGTCGCCGCCCTCGAACGGGGTGATCGCCGCCGCGATGGCCGCGTTCGAGCCCGCGCCGTCGTCCACGGGCCAGCGCCGCTTCACCAGGACGTACTCGAGGAACGCGTTCGTCGTGGCGGACTTGCCACCGCCCTCGATGGTGACCGTGGGGCCGGTGCCGAACAGCTGGTGGGCAGCGTCCGGGTTCCGGCCGACCGCCGCCATGATGCCGGCGAGCGGGTCGTAGTACTCGGTGTACCCGGTCGGTGCGCCCTCGTCCTCGCCGTGCACGGGGTCGATGGCCCCGAACCCCTCGCTCATCGAGTGGGCCCGGTTGTACCACATGTCCCGGGTGTCGACGCTGCGCTCGTAGTCGTGCACGTCGGTGGCGACGGTGGTCAGGAAGGGCGTCGAGAACGACCCGCGGGAGATCACCAGGCCGAGCGCGCTGGCCTGGCCGAGGGTCTCGGGGTTCTCGTCGGTGATCGCGTCCGACCAGGACGTCGCGTAGCCCGGGGGCAGCGCGTGGTCGCCCGTGCCCTGCGTGGCGGTGCCGAACGTCGTGCCGAGGCCGTCGAGGAGCGCCTCGTACTGCCCGTCGAACTTCTCGACGTCCTCGATGTCCCCGCCGAGCGAGCCGTTCCGGACCAGGCTCCGCCGCGTGTTCGACGCGTCGATCACGAGGTCCGCGACCTCCTCGGGCGAGACCTGCAGCGCGAGCTCGTAGGCGAAGTACGGGTCGGTGCCGTTCTCGGCCAGGAGGTCGACGAGCTCCTGGGGGAGGTCCTCGTCGGACCCGTACTCCTCGATCAGCTCCGCCGCGCGGTCCGCGCGGTCCTTCGCCTCGGCCGGCGTCGTCGTCGGCACCGTGGACTCGTCCAGCTGCACGTACCCCTGGAACCCGGGCACCTGCGTCTCGATGTGCCGGGCCAGCGCGAGCCGCCGCCGCAGGCCGGGGAGCTGGCCCTCGATCCAGGCACTGACGGCGTCGAGCCGCGCCAGGTCCTCCGCGGAGAGCATGACGGTCTCCAGGCCCGACCGCAGCGACGACCGGTGCGACGACACGTCGGTCGCCGCGCTCTCGAGCGCGCGCACGAGCGCCGCCATCTGGGCGAGGTCGATCGACGCCACGCTCACCGCAGGTTCCTCCACCGCGTCTGCCACGCACCGGGCTCGACCTGCTCGGGCTGCCCTCGGACCGCGGAGTCGTACGTGGCGATCGCGCCGTCCGCCGCCGTGGTCAGCGCCTGCTTGTGCCCGGTCAGGTCGACGTAGAACGCGTCGGCCACGGGGCTGAGCCAGGCTCCGGCGTCCATCGCCCGGACCACCGCGTCGAGGTCGTCGCGCAGGTCGGCCGCGACCGGCACCGCCTGCCCGCGGTGCTGCCTGATCGCCGCGAGGTACGGGTTGGGGATCGGGGCGGCCTCCTCCGTCACGGCCGGCCCTACGCCTGCGGGGCAGGGGTCGTGGGCACCGCCCCGTGCTCTGCGACCCAGGTGTCGAGGTACCGCTCGAAGCGGCCGTGCGACTGCTCGTCGAGGATGCCCTGGCTGCGCTTCGGCTCGTCGTAGCCGAGCTCGACCTTGATCGTGCCGTCCGGGTCGACGAGGAGCTCCAGGGTGGTCCACCGCCGGTCCGGCCCCTCCTCGGCGGAGAGGTCGTTCAGCCGGGCCACCGCGTCGTACAGCGGCTCGTCGTAGCCGACCTGGCCGTACAGCCAGCGGTCGCCACCGTGCACGACGGCGGTGGTGATCCAGTTGAGCGTCACGTCACCGGACTCGTCCGGGGTGGCCTCCCAGCTGCCGACGAGCCGGGCCCACCCCTGCGGCGCGATCTCGGCGAAGCGGCGCACGACCACGCCCAGCTGTTCCTGCTGCTCTGCCAGACCCACCGGAGGACCCCCTTCGACGTTGCCGAAACCACATGATGCCAGCCGTGCCTGGTCAGGGCACCGGGACCTGCACCAGCTGCCACGCACCGCCCGTGACGAGCAGGCCCCGCCCCGGGTTCGCGCCGCCGAGCGCCGAGCGGGGGAGCCGCACCCCGAGCAGGTCGCCGTCGTTCGGCGTCGCCGGGGACAGCAGCAGGCCGCTGCGGGACTTCTTGATGGTCGCGGCCGGGCCGCGGTACGCGCTGGTCAGCTCGTCGGTGGTCCCGGCGCCGACGATGAGGCCGGGGCGGTCCCGCAGGTTGCCCAGGTGCGCCACGATCGCGTCCGCGAGCGGGCCGTCGGTGCCGACGAGCTCCAGGTCGTCGACGAGCATCAGCGTCGGCACGTCGTCCGTCGGGACGAGCGCCTCCATGAACGCGGCGATCTCCTCCCGGGTCGACTCCATCGACAAGGTCCCGACGACGCCCGGTCGTTCGGCGAGGTCGCGCAGCGGGCTGCGGCGCGGCGTCACGAGACCGACCGACCACCCGCGCTCGAGCGCCGAGGTGCCCATCGTCAGCAGCACCGTGCTGCGACCCGACCGCCGTGGGCCCACCGCGAGCAGCCCAGGGCCGTGCTCCTCGGCGTCCAGCCCGAACAGCCCGAGGGTGTCGCCGCCGACGCCCGCCGGGACGGCCGTCCGGCCCAGCGGAGCACCGCCGAGGGCACGGGCCTCCTCGAGCGTGACGCGGGTCGGCAGCGGGTCGACGCGGAACGGCACCTGCGACGGCTCCGGACGGGTGCCGTCCCCGGCGTCGTGACGCTCGACCGCGGCCCGCGCGATCCGCTGCAGCGCGGCGACCTGGGCGGGACCCGACGGGTCGGGGTCGAGCAGCGCCACCTGGAGCTCCTGGCGGCCCTGCGACCGGAACGCGCGCCCCTCGGGCAGCTTCTCGGGGACCTCGCGCGGCGACATCCCGACCGCGGCGTAGTCGCCCGGGTCGGACATCGGCAGCATCACGCGGTCCTCGGTCAGCGTGGAGACGCGTCCGACCAGCAGGCTCCGGTCGCCCGTGAGCACGACCTTGATCCCCGCGCCGGGCCCCTCCTGGAGGATCTGCGTCCACATGTCGATGAGCACGCCGGCGTCGTAGTCCTCGAACGCCTGGATGAAGCCCTCCCACCGGTCGAGCAGCACCAGCAGGTACGGCAGCCGCCGGGCCGGACCCGTGCCGGCGCGCTGCTCGGTCACGTCCGCGAACGCCTGCTCCGCGAGGAGCTGCTGGCGGCGGGAGATCTCGGAGCGCAGCCGCCGCGTCAGGCGGGCGACGCGATCCGGCTGGTCGCGCGTGACCACCGCCCCCGTGTGCGGGAGCGCGACGAGGGGCAGCAGCGCGTTGTTGCCGAAGTCGAGGCCGTAGACGTGCACGTCGCGCGGCGACAGGCGGGTGGCGACGCCGGCCGCGAACGTCCGCAGCACGGTCGACCGGCCCGACCGCGGCGCACCGACCACCGCGAGGTTCCCGGCGGTCTCCAGGTCGTGCACCGCGACGTCCCGACGCTGCTGCGCCGGCAGGTCGACGATCCCGTAGGGCAGCGCGAACGGCGAGCGGTCGAGCGCGGGGCCGCCCTGCGCGAGCACGTCGTCGAGGGTGATCTCCGTCGAGAGCGCAGGCAGCCACGGCGGCGGCGGTGCCGCGACCTGGGCCAGCTCGGCTGCCGAGCCGACGGCGGTCACCAGGGCCGCGAGGTCCGTGGGCGTGTCGACGTCCTCCTCGCCCCGGCTGCGCGGTGCGGACAGCGGACGACCCGCGGCCGACCAGGTGAGGCGCTCGAGGTGCACGGCTCCGCCGCCCGTCGCGGTCGGCGGTCGGCCGCCGACGCGCGACGACTGGAACGCCACGAGGCTGGAGTGCCCGAGCCGGGCGTACGCGCGACCGGGCAGGCTCGGGGGGATCTCCGCGGCGTCACCCGACTCGATGACGTCCTGGCTGTCGTTGCGGTCGGTGACCCGCAGCGCGATGCGCAGGTTGGTGTTCGACTTGATCTCGGCGCTCACCACACCCGCGGGCCGCTGCGTGGCGAGCAGGAGGTGCACACCGAGCGAACGTCCGCGCCGGGCGATGTCGACCAGGCCGGTGACGAAGTCGGGCAGCTCCGCGACGAGCGCGGCGAACTCGTCGATCACGATGGTCAGCCGGGGCATCGGCGGGTCACCGGGCTCACGCCCGGCGAGGTAGTCCTCGATGTCCTTGGCGCCCGCGTCCGCCAGCTGGTGCTCGCGCCGCCGCAGCTCCGCGGCGAGGCTCTCGAGCGCGCGCGTCGTCAGGTGCGCGTCGAGGTCCGTGACCATGCCGACCGTGTGGGGCAGCTTGCTGCAGTCCTTGAACGCCGCCCCGCCCTTGTAGTCGATGAGCACGAACGTCATCTCGTCCGGGCGGTTGGCCACGGCGAGCGACGCGATCAGCGTCTGCAGCAGCTCGGACTTGCCGGAGCCGGTGGTGCCGGCGACGAGGCCGTGGGGTCCGTCGGCGCGAAGGTCCACCGTGAACGGGCCGTCCGTGGACTCGCCGATGACGGCCTTCGTCGTGCGTCCGCCGCCCTGCGCCCAGCCGAGCGCGATCGAGCGCGCGTCCGGCGGGTCCAGCTCGAGCACGTCGAGCAGCCGGGACGTCGACGTCAGGGTGCTGGCCAGGTCCTCCGAGCTGATGTCCCGGACCGGCGCGAGCGACCGGCCGAGCTGCTCGAACCAGCCGCGCGGCACCAGGTCCGCGCGCACCCCGTCGACCGGCTGCTCCCCGGTCACCGACACCGTCGAGCCGGCACCGTCGACCAGGACCACCGCCTGGCACTCCTCGGGCAGCTGGCGCTCCTGCTCGTCGACGCACAGGAAGTACACGCCGACACCGGGCCCCTCGCGCAGGAGCGTGACCAGGCCCGGGAGGAGGCGGATCCGGCGGGCGCCGTCGAGCACCACGAGCACCGGGGGCGGGAGCAGGCCACCGCCGCCACCGAACGCCCCGCCGCCCATCCGCGGCCCGTTGCTCGCCGCCTCGCGACGACGCTCGACCAGGTCGAGGAGCTCCGAGATCCGGCGCGACGTCGTCTCGTCGTCGTTGCCGACCGCCACGACCGGCCCGGACTCGCGGCGCGCGTGCGGCAGCCAGCGCACCCACGACCACGCGTCGTCGCCGTCCTGGTCCGCGAGCAGCACCACGCTCACGTCCGCCGGCGAGTGCGCGGTCACCACCTGCGCGAGCATCCACGCCGCCACCTGCCGACGCGCCTCGCCCGTCCCGGCGACGCCGGTCACCCCCGCCCGGGCCAGCGGAACGGCCACGGGGACGTCGGACGCGGTCCAGTGCTGGACCTTCTCGTGGTCCTCGCGCGCCGGGTCGTTCAGCGACACCTCGCTCGGGACGTCCGCGGTGCCCACCCGGGCCAGCATCCAGTCGGGGTCGGTCCGTCGCCGCTCCCAGAGCCGGGCGCGCGGACCGGTCGCGAACAGCAGCACCGACCCGGGGTCGGGGAGCTCGGCGCGACGTGCGGCGCTCTCGGCCGTCAGCGCGTCGTAGGCCTGCTGCTCGATGCGCGCGGTGCGCTGCACGAACGTCCGGACGGCCTCGAGGTGCTGGTTGCGGCCCTGGCCGCGCGAGGAGAAGAAGTTCGACGCCGCCATCGCCGGCGACAGCGCCATGATGAGCAGGGCGTACGGCGACCGCGTGAACCAGTACATCCCGGCGCCCATGATCAGCGGCATGATCATCATCGCGAGCGGGAACCGCTGCTTGTCAGGAGTGCGTGGCTCGCTGGGCAGGCGGAAGTCGGTGGTCCGCGGCGGCGGCAGGAGGCGCGGCGGGCGGTTGTAGTCCAGCGTCGCGCCGATCGGGCTGAGCGACAGCGACGCGTCCGGGGCGCTGACCCCGGCGACCTCCAGCACCACGTCGCCGACGACGAGCGACTGCCCCGGTGCCCACGGGCGCCGCTCGGTCAGGGGCTCCCGGTCGACGTGCACGAGCGGCCGGTCCTGCTCGGGGTCGATCTCGCTGATCCCCTCGAGCCCGCGGCGGGCCTCGAGGAGCTTGCGGGCGTACTTGCTGCGCGAGCGGCCACGGGCGGGCGTCGCGGCGTCGGGCACGTCCTGGCGCACGACGATGGGCCCCTCGAGCGGACGGCGCCGCACCGGTGCCGGTCGCACGACCTCGACCACCGCGGACGACGGCTCGACCGTGACCGTGCCGTCGAGCGCGACCTCGAGGACCACGGCGCACGCGGGGACGTCGGCGCCGTCGACGCGGACGGACGCGCCCGGCCCGCTGCCGATCTCGTGGCGACCCAGTGCGAGCCGGTGCACGCGTCCGGCGTCGACCCCGGACACCAGCCGGACCTCGCACGAGCCACCCGGCTCGTGCCAGCTGTCGCCGGGGTCGACACCGAGGCCCACGACCGCGCCGTGCCGCAGCGGTGCGCTCTCCACCGGCTGGTCCGGGTCGAGCTGCTGCCCGTGCCACCACAGCGCGGGTGCGGCCTGCGTGGCCGGGACGACCTCGACGACGCCGAGGTGCCCCGACCCGCGCGGCACGACGCGCTGCTGGGTGGTCTCGATCCGCTCCGCGAGAGCGTGCGCCACGTCGCGCACGAGCGAGCCGGGGGCGCAGTCGAGCACGACGTCGACAAGCTCGCCGCCCCGCTCCGCGGTGACGCTCACGATCAGTCGCACGGCACGCTCTCTCGTCGTCGGTCTCCGGACAGACGGACGGCCCGCCCTCGCAGAGGACGGGCCGGGCTCCGACCGGACTCAGATACGGTCGGCCTCGCCCGTCGCCTGCGCGATGTTGTTGTGGTTCGTGCGCACGTCGGCCGCTGCGCCGTCGAGCGCCTCCTGGAGGCGGTCCAGGTTGGCCCGGTAGTCCTGCCAGGCGGTCCGGAAGTCGTCCGAGTACTTACCCGTCCAGACGGCGCTCTGAAGCCCGCTGTCGACCGCGGTCTTGATGTCGGCGGCCTGGAGGGCCTTGTCCTGGAACGTCTTGTAGAGGCTCTGAAGGGTACTGAGCTCTGCACCAACGGCCACGAAGATCTCCTCGTCTCAGGCCACACCGGGGCGGCGTGGCGACGCGTTGACCCTACCTGCTCGTCCCCGGACCGGGGAGACGGATCCACAGGAACCACCCGCGCGGCGACCCGCGTGGGTGGCACCAGCGGCCGGGGGCTCACGCCGAGCCGAGCACCGCGTCGTCGTACCCGGGGGCCAGCTCCTCGAGCAGAGCACGGGTCGCGGGCGACACCGTGGGCGCCCCCGCGGCGTGCAGCGTCGCCTCGAGGTCGCGCGCCACCGGACGCACCGCGTCGGCGCCGCCGAGCGCCGCCGCCGCCCGGACCAGGTCCCGCCAGAGCAGCTCCTCGGTGGGCGCGAGCCGGAGCCCGGCCCAGGCGACCGACTGCGCACCCGCCGGGTCGTCGCCGTCCCGGCACAGCACGACCAGCCGGTGCACCGTGTCGACCAGGAGTGCCTGCGAGGCGCGCTCCAGGCGGACGCGCGCCAGCCAGGAGTACCGGCCCGCGGGCCGCGCGGACAGCACCGCGCCGCGCGCGAGCCGCAGCGCCGCCGCGAGGTCGCTGCGCTCGGCGGCAGGGTCGGCCGCCCGACGCGCACGCGCCAGCAGCGAGCGCACCACGTCCCAGTCCACGACGACGTGCTCGCTGAGCCGCACGTGCCCGTCGTCCCCACGGACGAGGTTCGGCTTCCCGTCGACGTCCGTGCCCAGCCACTCCGCGGTGCGCGCGAACAGGCTCTCGCGCACCTCCGTCGTGACACCCCGCGGCCACAGGGCGGCCGCCAGCACGTTCGCGTGGGCACCCTCCGGGTGGAGCGCGAGGTACACGACGAGCTCCGTCGCCAGAGCCCGGCGGCTGTCTTCGATCGTGCGCGGGGTCTCGACGCGCGGCTCACCGAGCACGAGGACCCGCACGAGGGCGGCCTCGAGGTCGGCGGGCTCCACGGTGCGCGCAGGGGCGACCACGGGCGGGCGCTCGACGGCGCCCTCGTGCTCGATGGCGGCACGCTTCTCGTCGACCGCACGCGCCGGCTCCGGTGCCTCGGTGAGCAGCTCCCCGAGGGCCGTGACCTGCCGCGACGTGAGCCGGTTGGCGCGCACGTCCAGGTCGAGCACGCGCGCGCTGAGGCGCCCGTCGGCCTCCGCGACCAGCTGCCACCGGGCGCCCGGCAGGGCGCCGACGCACACGACGCCGAGCGGGGACCGCTGGCTCGTCGCGGTCAGCTCGACCAGCTGCTGCGCGGCGGACCCGACAGGGGTGGAGCCGAGCACGAGGTACTCCGGCACCCAGGTCCCGGCGCCCCCGCTGCGCAGGCGGCCGGTGAGCACGCTGGACCCGAGGACGTCGGCACGACGCTCGCGCAGCCGCGGCAGGACGTCCGCCGCGGACGCCGCGGTGTCGTAGCGCCCGCCGGGCAGCGCGTCCAGGCCGTCCGGCAGGTCCACTCCGGTCACGTGCAGCCCGTCCGACCACCGGTTGGTCACGAGCTCCGCCGCCCAGGCGCTGGCGACCTCGCGCGCCACGTCGAGGTCCCCGACGATCGCGATGGGACCCTGCGCCGCCTCGAGGTCGATGAGGACGTCGCGGTCGTCGGCGTCGCGTCCGAGCGACACGAGACCGGGGAACGGTGCGGTGCCGGTGCGGGCGTCGAGGTCGACGTCCGCGGCGTCGAGGCGCCACGCGGCGCCCGTGCCGAGCACCCGCCACGGCGCAGGAGCGGCCGTCGACGGGGGGCTGAGCCGGAGCTCGACGCCGGTGTCGTCGACCACCGCGCCGAAGACCCCGGGCAGCTCGTGCCCGGCCGCGCGCAGCCCCTCGGCCAGCTGACGCAGACCGCGGTCCAGCAGGATCGCGCGCTGCGGGTCCGCACCGATCCGCAGGGCCACCTCGACCTCGACCGCGTCCGGGGACGGCTCGTCCGTGCGGCGCCGGCGACGGAGCTGGTCCACCGCGACGAGCAGGCCGGCGGCCAGCAGACCGGCACCGACCAGACCCGCGGTCCCGATCCCGTCCTGGCTCTCCGCCTGGACGACGGCACCGCTGCCGGGGACCGACGTCTCGGCAGCGGCGGCCACGTCGGTCGCGGCCACGGGCGTCTCGATCACCGGGGCCGGCTCCACGGCGGCCACGGGCGTGACGATCGCCGTGACGCGCTCGACGCCGACCGCGTCCTCGGGCATGACGAGCAGCCAGTTCGGGTAGATGAGGCGCTCGAGGGTCAGCGCGTGCCCGTCGGGCTGGTCGCGGTGCTTGTTGAGCTCGAAGACCTCGTGGTACCGCCGGCCGTCACCGAGGGACCGCTCGGCGATGTCCCAGAGGTTGTCGTGGTAGCGGCCGTCGGGCGGCTGGACGACGTAGACGCGCTGGCCGGCGAGCTCCATGCCCTCCTCGGGGCTGAGCTGCATGTCCCCGAGCCAGTACGTCGTCTCGCCCTGGACGGCCGCCTGCTCCGTGGCGGCGGCGGTGGCAGCAGCGGTGTCCACGACGGGCGTGGGCGTCGCGGCCCCGCCGTCGACCGAGACGGAGATGCTCGACGCGGACGACGGACCGTGCTCGGGAAGGACGGACGCGACGGCGGCGGACGCCTGACCGGCGGCGGTCGAGATGAGCAGCACGCTGACGACGAGGACGCGTGCGAGACGCTGGCTGGGTCCCGCGAGCGGCACGCGTCGTGGCAGCCCGACACCGGACAGCGCCGAGCGGAACTCCACGGCGACGCACACCGTGAACTGCAGCCACGCGAGCCACACGACCCAGACGAGGACCGCCAGGACCTGCGTGATGTCGAGCGTCGCCGTCAGCTGGTCACGGCTCGGCAGCGACGTCGGGATCTGCGGCACGCCACCGAGCGACACCAGCGCGACGGGGATGCCCACGACCAGGAGCAGGAGCAGGAGCCCGGCGCCGAGGGCCGCGGCGCGGTTGCGCGAGTCCTCGGGGCCGTCGGGCTGCTGGAAGCGGCCGGGACCGATCTCGCGGTCGAGGGGCCCGCTCGCGGGTTCGCGTGTCATGGCGCTCCTGTGATCTCTTGGTTGATGCCGAGGGCGGCCCGGGCGGTCGCCGAGCCCTCGATCTCGAAGCTGTCGATGAAGGCGAGCTGCAGCAGGGACGTGGGGACCGTGTCGTTCACGACGACGCTGACCGTGCCGGCGTCGGACGTGACGGTGATCCGCCCGGCGGAGTAGCCGCGGGCGGTGAGGAACGCCGTCGCCTGCGTCCGTGCGGCCGCGGGGTCGATGCGCGCGACGCCCGACGAGCGCAGGGTGGCGTCGTCGATCTGGTTGGCGCCGGTCCGCGCCGCCTGCTCGGCGTCGTCCATGATCTCGACGCGCGCGTTGAGCGCCCGACCGCCGTCGGCCACGAGGCCGGCGAGCGCGAACAGCACGACGACCATGCCGACGACGAAGACCGAGGCGGAGCCGCCGTCCCGGGACGTGCGCCGCAGGCGCGCGCGGACGGCGTCGAGCATGCGACGGCTCACGGTCCTCCTCCTGTCCTGCGGTACTGGTCGAGCGGCGCGGAGCTCGAGCCCTCGACCCGGGCCGTTCCCGGCAGGCCGATGAAACCGAGCTCCGCCCAGGAGATCGTGCAGCTCACGTCGACCGTCAGCATCGCACCCTGCGCGAACGCCCCCCGGAGCTCGGCAGGCTGGCACGTCATCGTCGAGGGGACCGTCGCCGCCGCGGCGGCCCGGGCGGCGTCCACCGCGCTGTCGCGGTCGCGTTCGAGCGTCGCCGCCCGGACCGCGTCGCGCGCCATCGCCTCGGTGTCGCCCTCCGCCGCGACGTAGCGGCCGAACGCCACGATGAGGAAGAGCATCCCGAGGAGCACGGGGACGAGCACGACGATCTCGACCGCCATCGACCCGCGGTCCCGCTCGTGCTCGGCCTTGCTGCTCACCTCGGCTCCTCCCTGGTGCCCGGCGCTCACGCGTCGGGGCGGAACTGCTCGATCGGCCCCTGCACCGTGGCGGACACCCGCGGTGCGAACCCGTCGACGATCTCGAGCGCCCGGCCGGAGACGGTCACCCGCACCGTCTGGTCGTCGGGCTGCGTGATCTGGACCTGCAGGTCACGGAACGACGTCCCGCCGACGGCCGCGGTGTAGTTCCGCGCGTGCGTGCGCGCGTCAGCCACCGACTGCGGCGTGCCGCCGCCCACGCGGACCACCCGCGCGGTCTCGCGGGCGACGGCCCCCGCGACCTCGTTGCCGTACCAGGTCAGCGCGAACTGGATGGTCAGGAAGATGACCAGCATGAGGACCGGCGTGTAGAGGACGAGCTCGATCGAGCTCGCACCGTCGTCGCGCCGGACGCGCTCCGCGGCGCGACGGAGGGCCTCCCTCATGCGGCGACGGCGGGACGTGATCACGGCCCGGGGGCGTCCGGGATGACGATCGAGTTCGCCTCGTTGTTGATGAGGTTGAAGATCACGGCGCCGATCGCCACCGCGATCGCCACGAGGATCCCCGTGATGATGACCCACTCGATGGCGGAGGCGCCGAGGTCCTCGGTCGCGCGCACGCGCGCCCAGCGGCGGCGCAGCTCCGTCCCGAGGTAGACCATCGGGCTGGTGGGGGAGAAGTTCATGGGGTCTTCCGGTCCTTCCGTCGTCGGGCACGAGCTGATGAGTTCCGGCTGAGCCGGGCAGATATTACCCGGGCATCATGACTGTCACGATCGCTGGGTACACCAGGAACACGAGGAACCCGACCGCGAGGAGCAGCTGCGCGACGAGCATCGACTCCGAGCTCTCGCCGGCCTTGCCCTCCGCCTCGGCCAGCTCGCGGCGCCGCATCGACCCCGCGCGCGCCGAGAGCGAGTCGCGCACCTTGGCACCGTCCTCGGCGACGAGCGCCAGGGCCGCGGCGAGGTCGCGCAGCTCGTCGACCTGCAGCTCCTCACCGAGCGCGCCGAGCGCCGCCCAGGGGGTCGCACCGCGCAGGCGGGCCTCCCCGAGCGCGTTGCGGATCCGGACCATCGCCCAGCCGTCGCTGAGCTCCGACGCCCCCTGCAGCGCCTCGGGGACGCCGCGCCCGCCCGCGAGGCTCATCGCGACGAGGTCGAGGAACGACCCGACGACGTGCCGGAAGTCGCGCCGACGCTCCGCAGCGGCGGACCGCAGCGCCATCCACGGCACGAACATGGCGATCAGCGCGATGACGAGCGACAGGATCAGCGGGATGGACAGGTTCACGTCGAGCCGGAGGACCGTCGCGACGGCGCCGAGCACGAGCGGCACGAGGAGGCCGACCACCCCGGCGATCACCGACCGCGCCAGGAACGCGTCGAGGGTGAGGCCGACGATCGCCAGGTCGGACCGCAGCGGCCGCAGCTCGAAGCCGGCCGCGGTGACCCCGCTCGTCGCACGGCGTCCGATCGACTGCTGCCACGCCGGCGTCTGGGACCCGTTCGAGTCGAGGCCGAGGACAGCCGCCCGGGCGCGGCCCTGGAGCCGCTCCTGGTCGAGCCGTGCGAGCGCGCTGCCGGCGTGCGAGGCCGGCGGGATGAGCACGAGCACAAGGATGAGCAGGCCGAGCCCGATGATGGCGCCCGCGACCAGGACGCCGGTCACAGCGGCTTCTCCGTCGACGGGCGCAGCGCGGACGCCGGCGGAGACAGTGGTGCCGTCGCGATGGTGCCGGGCGCGGGCGCCGGTGCGCGGTCCGGGGTCCGGGTGGGCGTCGACATCGCCATCCGTTCGGGCGTCGCGACGAGGAAGCGCTCCGGCACGTCGACGCCCGACAGGCGCTTCATCCACCAGAACCCCGCGCCGAACAGGCCGATCACGATGAACAGCACGAGCTGTCCGGTGGGCGACGAGTACGGGGCGACGTAGTCCGGGCTGGCGATGGAGATGAGCAGGATCACGCCCAGCGAGAAGAGCATGACGATCTGCGCGGACCGCCGGGTCGAGCTGCGGCCGGCTGCCACGCGCTGACGCATGTCCAGCTCCGCGCGAGCGGACTCCGACAGCGAGGTGAGGACCTGGCGCAGGCCGGGACCGCGCAGGCGGGCGTTGAGGATGAGCGACGCGACGATCAGGTCCGCGCTCGGGTCGTCGAGGTCGTCCGCCAGGCGCTGCAACGCCGTGGGGAGCGGCACGCGGACGCGCAGGCGGTCGACGAGCAGCCGCAGCTGCGGCTGGATCGCCGGGGACGAGGCGTAGACGGTCGCGGGGATCGCCTGCTCCAGACCCACGGCACCGGCGATGGTGTCGCGCAGCGACTCCGTCCACGACGCGAGGCCCTCGATGCGTGCCATCGCCTGCCGCTCGGCCCGGGCGCCGCCGAAGAGCGAGTCCCACGACAGCACGACCGCGGCCGCGCCGAGCGCCGCGACGGGCCACTGGGTGATCAGCAGGACGACCAGCGCGACGCCCGCCGCGAGCAGACCGCGGCGACCGATCCGCTGGACGAGCGACGGGCCGCCGTGCTTGACGACGCCGTGCTCCTCGGGACGCGGACGCATCGCCACGAGGAGCACCACGACCCCGACGCCCACGAGGCCGCCGAGCAGGACGATGAAGAGCGTCGACGGAGACATCAGATCCCCTGCGAGTACGCGAAGCCGGGCTGGTACCCGACGGCGGCGAGGTCGTCGATGCAGGCGATCGGCGCGGCAGGCACGGCGACGCCGTCGGGTCCGGACGCGAAGATCTCGCTCGACAGCACGCGTCCGTCGATGCCGTTGACCTCACGGATGCTCGCGACGAACCGGCGCAGGCGGCCCCCGCTGTGGAAGTCGTTCTGCTTCTGCACGAACACGACGAAGTCGATGGCGCCCGCGATGAGCATCATCGTCGCCTCGACCGGCAGCCGTTCCGTGGACTGGATCGCGTACGTCGAGATGCGGTTGAACACCTCGATCGAGCTGTTCGCGTGGATCGTCGACAACGAGCCGTCGTTGCCCTGGCTCATCGCGTTCAGCATGGTGACGATCTCGTCGCCGAGCACCTCGCCGACGATCACGCGGCTGGGGTTCATGCGCAGGCTGCGCCGCACGAGCGCGGCCATCGAGATCATGCCGTTGCCCTCGGAGTTGGGCAGGCGCTCCTCGAAGGACACGACGTTCGGGTGCAGGTCCGGGAACTCGCCGAGCCCCAGCTCCAGGGCGCGCTCGACCGTGATGAGGCGCTCGTGCGGCCGGATCTCGTTGGCCAGCGCCCGCAGCAGGGTGGTCTTCCCGGCGTTGGTGGCCCCCGCGATCATGATGTTCTTGCGCGCGGCGACGGCGGCGGACAGGAACGCGGCCACCTCGTTGGTCATCGAGCCGAAGCGCACCATGTCGTCGAGGTGGACGCGCGACAGCCGGGCACGACGGATCGAGATCGACGGCCGCGCGCACACGTCCATGACCGCGGACATGCGGCTGCCGTCGGGCAGGCGGATGTCGAGCTGCGGGTTGGCGGAGTCGAACGGGCGGCTCGACAGGCCCGAGTACGCACCGAGGATCTGCACCAGCTCGATGAGCTCGTCGTCGGAGTCCGCCACCGGAGGCATGCGGGCCTCGCGGCCGTCGGCGTACTGGACGAAGACGTTGTCGTACCCGTTGATGTCGATGTTCTCGACCTCGCGGTCGTCGAGCAGCGGCTGCAGCCGGCCGACGCCGAACAGCGCCGCGTGGATGCCGGCGGCGACGTCCTCCTCGTCGACGGGTGACGGCGGCGTGCGTCCCGCGCTGACCTCGTCGCGGGCGTACCCGTCGAGCACGCGGTTGATGACGGCCCGGGCGAACTGCCGCTCGTCCTCTCCGGACATCGCGGGGAGCCCGCTGGCGGCGTCGTCGCGGCGCTGCCGCGCGAGGATGTCCGCGACCTCCTCGCGGAGGCGTCGGACGAGTCCCTGGTCAACAGCCATGATCCCCTCCTTCAGGCGGGTCTGCGGACGGCGCCGCGGCTGGCGGCGAGGGCGGCCACCGGCTCGACGAGCTGCCGGACGGAGCGGACGAGCAGGGAGCGGACGATCGGGCGCTCGAGCCGGCCCGCGACGACGTCGGCGGCCTTCTCGTCGAGCGCGACCTGCCCGAGCACGGTCGCCGGGAGGCGCTCGTGGGCGAGGAGCTGCCCGAGGTCGCTGAGCGAGCGCTTGTCGCGGTCGTCGGCCACGAGGACGACCCCGACCGCCGGCACGCGCGCGGTGGTGTCCTGGAGGTGCGCGAGCCAGCGCAGCCGCTCGCGCAGGTGGGCGAAGGACTCGAGCCGCGGCCGGGCGACGAGCACGAGCACGTCCGCCGACAGTGCGACCGGGAGCACGGGGCTCGACGCGGCCACGCGACCGCAGTCGACGATCACGTCGGTGCCGCGCACGGTCGCCAGCTCACCGGCGAGCGCCGGCCACACCGAGGCGATCCCGGTCATCTGCTCGGGCGTCGAGACCCCGCACAGCACGTCCAGGCCGCCCTCGATCTGCTGGAGGTGCTCACCGACACCGCCCTGGACCAGCCCGCGGCGGGCGTCAGCCGCGAGCGAGAGCAGCCCCCGCTCGGGGTCGAGCGCCGTACGGTCCGGGGTCCGGGCCAGCAGCGACACGTCGCCGCCTGCCGGGTCGGCGTCGACCAGGACGACCTCGGCGGGCCAGACGCTCGCCATCACGCGCGCGGTCGTCGTGACGCCCGGTGCACCCTTGGCGGAGCCGAACGCGACCAGCACGTCAGCCCTCCCCGTCGAGGGGCGCCCCGCGGGTGACGAGCACGGCGGAGAGCTGCCCCTCGGCCGCGACACCGGCGATGGCCGCGCCCTCGCCCGCGTCGACGATGAACGTCACGGTCGTCGCGCCCGAGCCGGTGGTGGACTCCTCGTCGGTCCCGGACGTCGAGCTGACCAGGGCGTTCGGCACCATCACCGTGCCCTTGCCCTCCGTGACCCGGACGAGCTGCACGATGTCGCCGGCGACCAGTCCCGAGGCCGGCGCACGACCCTCGGCGAGCGAGGCGCCGACGGCGACCTTGCCCTCCTGCAGCGTGCGGGTCGTGGTCAGCATGGTCGTGTCGAGCAGCTGGCCCTTGGTCACGGTGATGTCCGCGAACTGCCCGACGACCAGGTCCTCCTGCGACGCGGGGATCAGCAGCGTGCCCTCGGACGCGACCTGCGTGGTGGACACGTCGTCCGCGGTGATCTCCTGGCCGACCGCGATGTCCCGCGCCGCGATCAGCACCGGGACCCGGGTGTCGGAGCGCACCGCGAGGAGGCCCGCAGCGGCGGCGCCGCCGACGATGAGCAGCACCGCGAAGGCGGCCAGAAGTGGCCGGCGTTCGCGCGGCGCCGGGGGCAGCCGGTCCGTGCGGGCCGCTGCGCTCGCGGGCTTGAGGCCGCGGTCCTCGCGGGCGCGCCGCCGGTCCTGGGCGCCGTCGGGCGCGCTCGTGCTCGTGTTCACCGTCATGCTCGGGGGTCCGTACCTCACGCTCGTCCAGCCTCAGACCAAGGTCCGCACGACTATAGGCGAACCTGGGCGTGGGACCCGGGCGAAGTCGGGCACCTCGGGCGCCAGGGAGCGGAGGGCACGGTTACGATCGGGCGTCGACGAGCGGTCCTGGCTCCCCGCGCGCGGGTGGCGCCCTGGGGACGACCGGTCCGGCACCACGCCCACGCACGCACGACAGGAGAGCACGATGTCCGCAGCCACCCGGCAGGACCCGCGCACGCCGCACGGCCCGGTCCCGGCGCTCCTCGACGGGAGTGCACCGTGACGGGGACGCGACCCGAGGTCCTCGCGCGGTGGCCGCGCGTCCGCGCCGACCTGCGGACCGACGCCACGGGGACGCTCAGCGTGAACGACGTGGACCACGCGTGCTCCGCGGCGTCCGTCGCGCGGCTCCGCGCCGGCGTCCTCGCGCGCTGCGTCGCCGTCGCCACCACCGTGCACCGCCCCGTCCGCCTCGAGATCACCGACTCCCTCGGCACCCAGCAGCTCGCCGTGAGCCCCGACGGCACGGTCCGGGGGGCGCACGACGACGGGACGGTCGACGCCGTCGCCGAGCCGCCTGTCGAGGCGTCCCCGTGCCGCCGGTGCGACGTCCCGCAGCAGGTCACCACGACGACCTGCGCCTCCTGCGGGGTCCTCGAGCCGCTCCGGGTCGAGCTGGTCCCCGTCGCCGTGCTCGACGCCGACACCCTCGTCCACCCCGACGACGAGCTCATCGAGCGGCTGCGCGCCACGCTCGTGGACGCGGCGCCCCCTCCCGTGGTCCCCGTGACGCCCGTGCCCGCCGTGGTGGGCTCCGGCGCGTCCGGCCCTGCATCCTTCGAGAGCCTGCTGGACGTGGGGCTCGACCCTGAGCCGGTGGCCCCACGCCCCACCCGTGCACGTCGTGCCGCCCCGGCCGTCCGCGCCCGCTCGCTGCACCTGACCTTCAGCACGCAGGCCAGCGTCACCGCACCCGACGGCGTCTCCCTCGGCCGCGACCCGGCGCCCGCCGACGGCCGGCACCCGGTGCGCGTGGCCAGCCCGGGGATGCAGGTCTCGAAGACACACGCGTTCATCGACGTCGACGACCACGGCCGCCTGTTCGTCACCGACTGCCGCTCCACCAACGGCACGCGCGTCCTGTCCGAGCCTCCCGTGCGCCTCGACCCCGGCAGCCGCCACGAGATAGCCCCGGGCACGACGCTCGAGCTGGGCGACGTCCGCTGCACCGTGACCCTGGCGGACTGAGAAACCACCCGTCCGGCGCAGCCACCCCCGCACGTCTGGGTGAACTTGCTCCCGGCACCGCCGGCTGGTCCCGGGATCAGCGCCGAGTCGTCCGACAGGGCGCTCGACGTGTGCGACAGCGACCGCCAGCTCGTCCACGTCGACCGGCGTAGTGCCACCGGATCAGGGTGTTGCAGGGTCGGGCCCGTCGACCACGGACATCAGGTACTCGTAGTGCTCGAGCGACGAGCCCTGCAGGCGCGACTCAGGGACGGCGCGGACCTCCGCCGCGATGCCGGCCGGCAGGAGGTCGTTCGCGGCCAGTTCCGCCAACGCGTTCAGCTGCGACTCCAACGCGACGGCATCGTCCTCGTCGACGGCCAGCCACACGATGAGCTGGGCCACGACGAGCGCCTGGCCGGCGTCGAGCGCGCCCACAAGATCGGTGATGCCGTCGGCCGCCAGTCCGCGGCCCGACGGGTCGGACGTTGTCAGCTCGCGCACGAGCTGGACCAAGGTGGTGCTCGGAACTGTCATGGTGTGCTCCACGGGACGGGGATCTCGTGCGGCCACGGGATATGAGTGGCGTTGGCGGCTGCCGGGTCGAACCGGAGAACCCGAACGTCGGCTCCATCCACAACCGGACCAGCGCAGCGGGACGCGGACGAGTCCTGCGGGCGCTCCGTGTGGAGGTCTGATCTCGTCGACCGGAGCAGCGTCAGATGCTGCGGTCCTCGCGGAAGAGGGGTCCGCCGTCGGCCTGCATGATCGACGTCGTGATCTCGGCGAGGGGAGCGGTGACGACCCGGGCGAGGCGTGCGGCCTCGACCTCCTTCATCCCCCACGCGACGGGTTCCGGCTCCCCGACGACGGTCACGGCGAAGGCGCCGTCGTGCGGGACGACGCTGACTCCCTCCGGCGTGAAGGCGGGTCCGCCCCACGTCGAGATCCGGGGCAGACCGTTCAGGCCGCGCCAGTCGCTCGCGAAGGTCATCACGACGAACCGCTCGAGCACGTCCAGGCGTGGGGTCCGGATGCGCACGCCGGACAGCGCTCCGCGCGATCGCCACTCCGCGACGAGAACCGTGCCGTCCAGGGATACGGCGTACCCGACCTCGCCGTCGGTGATCAGCGCCGCCCACGGCCCCGACGGGACCTGCACGTCGATCCGTGCGCCGTCGAGAAAGCGCACGACCTCCTCGTGAAACGCCAAGCCTGTCATTGCAGGATGCCCCCAAAGGGATTGGTCGAACCGGGTGCGGCGGGCAGCATCTCGTCGACGGTGAGCGCCGTGTCGCCGTTCATGAAGCGCACCTGGATGCCCCCTCCGGGGCGGCCGAAGGCCGGCGCGATCTCCGAGACCTCGATCGTCACACCGGGAGGAAGGTGCCCGCTGAACGAGTAGTCGTGCACCGGGCGGTTCAGGTGCCCGGGCGGCAGGGCTCGCTCGCCGAACGTCGCTCCCGGGGGGACGCCGAGGAAGTCGCCCGACTCCGGGCCGATGCGGTCGAACTGGTCGCCGTAGACCTCCATGAACCGGTCGGCGTCCGTGAACTCGATGCGCGACCCCGGCACGGCGCCGCGGTTCGGGGGCCAGCGCGGCCAGCCGCTGCCGTCGACGAAGCGTCGTTCCCACTCGCGCTGGGTGAACGGCAGGCCGGTGACGGGGTCGATGCCCCACGGGTCGGACAGGTCGCCGCCGAGCCGCTGGATGTCGGGGTCGATGGTCGTCGGCACCTGGCTCCGGCTGTTGAGCGGGCCGAAGTCGAGCCGGGTCTGCCCGTAGAGCGGGTCCGGCTCGACGTCGGGCTGGCGCGACCAGCCCGGGCCTGACGCGCCGCCGTTGCGCAGCGGTCCGTACTGCTCGGCGTCGGTGCCGGGCCCCTTGCCGGTCAGCGGCTTGAGCCACTCGTCGAGCTTGCTGCGCCACGAGGCCGGCAGGTGCTGGAGGGTCTTCTGCAGGATCTTCCCGACGACGCCGACGCCGATCAGGGAGGTGATGGCCAGGGCGAGCTCGAGGGTGCCTTGCTTGACGAGGTCTTGGCCGTCGATCTTGCCTTCGCCCCAGTCGGCCACGACGTCGAGGAAGTCGCCGACGGAGACCAGGGTGAACCCGACGCCGAGGATCTTCAGCCCGAACGTGGCTCCGGCGATGGCACCGGCCGCGCCGCCGGGCACGGCTCCGACGCCGAACCCGAACACGGCA
>NZ_BJUB01000011.1 GCF_007989805.1 Cellulomonas xylanilytica | reverse complement strand
GGCCTCCGGCTGGGGCGGCTGGTTCAACGTGTCGGGGGGCGCGGCGGCTCTCGCGTCGCCCATCGACGTGGTGGCCCGCTATCCCGACCACCTGGACCTGTTCGTCACCGGCACCGACGGACGCATCTACTCCACCTGGTGGCAGCCGACCGAGCAGCTGCGCGTGCACGTCAAGCTCCTCACCGAGCCGACGAGCGTGAGCCGTGCGCAGATGATCCAGAGCATGGTCGACGTGTACCGGTCGGCGGGCATCGACGTGGTCGTCGCCAGCACGGAGACGCTCAACCTCCCGCTGCTGACCGACCTCGACGTCGGCGGCTGCACCCGGGGCTCCACCACGACGGAGCAGAACCAGCTGTTCGCCAACCGCAACAACGCCGGCGCCGACGACCTCTGCGTCTACTTCGTCCGCTCGACGGTTCCCCCGCTCAACGGGTGCGCCGCTCATGCGGGTACCCAGTGGAGCGCGGTCGTCACGTCGGTGGCGTCACCGTGGACGCTCGGTCACGAGGCAGGTCACGTGCTGGGGCTCCCGCACGTGGGGCCGACCGACCGGTTGATGATGGGTGGGGGCACGTGGAACATCACGAACCCGCCGCCCGACCTGGCACAGTCCGAGATCGACACCATGCTCGCGCACCGCTTGGTTCGGTAGGAGGCATCATGGAACGCGACGAACTCCGCAAGGCCCTCGACAGGGACGAGCTGAACTATCCCGCTCTCGCCGCCGAGGCAGGACCGGACGCGATCGACGACCTCGAGGCCCTGGTCGCCGAGGACGATCCACGGATCGCACCCAAGGCGGCCTACCTGGCCGGCCTGATCGACGCCGAGGGCTCGGAGCGGGTGGTGGATCTCGCTGCCCGGAGCCGGCACGACGTCGTCCGGGCCTCGGCCGCCGCCTCGCTGGCGTCCTTGACGCAGGACCGGGCGTCGGCGATCGCCGACCGGCTGCTGGCCGACCCGGACGCAGGGATCCGGGCGCGCGCGGTGAAGTCGGTGGGCTCGCTCGGCGGTGACCTCCGGGCATCGCTGCGCAAGGTCGCCGACGAGGACGACGACCCGGACGTCCGCGACCTGGCCCGGGAGCTCGGTCCGGGCTGAGCCTTCTGGGTGGGCAGCCGCACTGGGTCACCAGTGCGGCTGCCGCGTGCCTAGGCTCCGGGCATGGCCACAGTCATCCTCGTCCGGCACGGTCGCAGCACGGCGAACGTCGCCGGGATCCTGACCGGGCGATCTCCCGGCGTCGACCTCGACGAGGTCGGGCGGGAGCAGGCCGCGCGCGCAGCCGAACGCCTCGCCGCGGTGCCGCTGGTGTCGGTGCTGTCGAGCCCGCTGGAGCGGTGCCTACAGACGGCCGAGATCGTCGCCGCTCCCGGCTCCGTCCCGGTCGGGTTGGAGCCCGGCATCGTCGAGTGCGACTACGGCGAGTGGCAGGGCCGGCCCCTCAAGGAGCTCGCCAAGGAACCGCTGTGGTCCGTGGTGCAGACGCAGCCGTCGCAGGCCGTGTTCCCCGGCGGCGAGTCGCTCGCCGGCATGCAGGCACGAGCGGTCGAGGCGATCCGACGGCACGACGCGGCCGTCGAGGCGGAGCACGGCACCGGGGCGGTCTGGGTGGCCGTCACGCACGGCGACATCATCAAGTCCGTCCTCGCCGACGCCCTTGGGATGCACCTCGACCTGTTCCAGCGCATCACGGTCAACCCGGGATCCGTCTCGATCGTCCGGTACGGGACCACCCGCCCGGAGGTGGTGGCGACCAACACCGACTCCGGCGACCTGTCGTGGCTGCGGGCGGCCGGTCCGGTCGGTGACGCACCGGTCGGCGGCGGCGCGGGGCCCCTCGTAAGGTGACAGGCATGCCGGCACTTGTTCACCAGTTCGACTGGCCCGACCGCGTCGTCGTCGGGACGGTCGGCAGCCCCGGATCCCGCACCTTCTACCTGCAGGTCCGCGACGGCGCCCGGAGCACCAGCGTCGCGCTGGAGAAGGAGCAGTCCGCGGTGCTCGCCGACAAGATCGACGAGATCCTCGACGCGCTCATGGCCGACGAGGGCAACCGGTTCAGCGTCCCGTCCACCACGCCCGACGAGCTCGTCGACAACGAGCCGCTCGACCAGCCCGTCGAGGAGCAGTTCCGCACGGGGCTCCTGCGCCTGGGCTGGGACCCGGCGACCGCGCAGGTCATCGTCGAGGCGTTCCCGCTGGAGGACACCGAGGACGAGGCGGCCGAGCCGAGCGAGACCCTCGTGCTCCGGATGCCGGTCGGCACCGCGCGCGCGTTCGTGGAGCGCACCCGGCAGGTCGTCCGGTCCGGCAGGCCGCTGTGCCCGCGCTGCGGCCAGCCCATGGCGGACGACGGCCACGTGTGCGACGACCTCACTCCGTGACAGCCGACGAGGTGGACCTCGTCGGCGGTGAGCTCGAGGTCGTCGGCCGCATCACGGTCGCCTCCAACGCGACCTTCCTCGCCACGGTCGACGGTGTCAGCGTCGTCTACAAGCCGGTCGCGGGCGAACGGCCCCTGTGGGACTTCCCTGACGGCACCCTGGCGAACCGCGAGGCGGCCGCCTACCTCGTCTCGGAGGCGTTCGACTGGGACGTGGTGCCGCGCACGATCCTGCGCGACGGTCCGCTCGGCCCGGGGATGGTGCAGCTCTGGCAGCAGCCCGACGCCGAGCAGGATCCCGTGAACGTCGTCGCGGACGTTCCCCGGCAGGGGTGGCGTGCCGTCTTCCGGGGGGTCGACGAGGACGACGAGCCGGTCACCCTCATCCACGAGGACTCCTCCACGCTGCGCCGCATGGCCGTCTTCGACGTCGTCATCAACAACGCGGACCGCAAGGGCGGCCACATCCTCCCGACGCAGGCCGGCCACCGCTACGGCGTCGACCACGGCGTGAGCTTCCACGTCGAGCACAAGCTGCGGACGGTGCTGTGGGGCTGGCGCGGCGAGCCGCTGACCGACGACGAGGTGGCCGGCGTCGACCGCGTGCGCGCAGCCGTGAACGGCGACCTCGGTCAGCGCCTCGCCGGGCTTCTCGACGACGACGAGCTCGATGCGCTCACGACCCGCTGCGAGCGACTGCTCCGCACGGCGGTCTTCCCCGGACCGTCCGGCGACATGCCCGCGTTCCCGTGGCCGTTCTTCTGAGCGGACCGCTCAGGGCACGTTCGCCCCGCCGTTGACGTTGATGACCTCGCCGACGACGAAGCTCGACTCCGGCGACGCGAGGAACACGTACGCGGGCGCCTGCTCGACCGGCTGGCTCGTCCGGCCCAGCCACGACGACTCCCCGAAGCCGTTCAGCTTGTCGGTCGGCTGCCCGTCGGAGACCTGCAACGGCGTCCACACCGGCCCCGGCGCGACGGCGTTCACGCGGATCCCGCGCGGCGCCAGGTCGGCGGCCAGCGCCTTGGTGAAGCCGATGATCCCGAACTTGGTCGACGCGTAGTTGATGATCATCGGCGACGGGTTGTACCCCTGGACCGACGTGCTGTTGATGATCGTCGACCCCGGCCCCAGGTGCTCCAGCGCGTCGCGCGTGATCCAGAACATCGCGTACAGGTTCGTCTGGATGGTGCGGTCCAGGTCCGCCTCGTCCAGCTGGTCGAACGTCTGGTGGTACACCTGGTGCGCCGCGTTGTTCACCAGGATGTCCAGCCCACCGAGGCCCTCCACCGCGTCGGCGACCAGAGTCCGGCAGAACTCCCGGTCCCGGATGTCGCCCGGCAGCAGGACCGCCGTCCGGCCCTCCGCGCGCACGAGGTCCGCGATGGCCTCCGCGTCCACCTGCTCCTCCGGCAGGTAGCTCAGCGCCACGTCTGCACCCTCCCGCGCGAACGCGATGGCCACCGCCGCGCCGATGCCCGAGTCGCCGCCGGTGATCAGCGCCTTCCGGCCCGGCAGGCGGCCGGTCCCGCGGTAGCTGGTCTCGCCGTGGTCGGCCTTCGGGTCGAGCTCCGCGTCGAGGCCCGGCAGCGGCTGCCACGAGGCGTGCGGCTTGATGTGGGCGTGGCGCTCGACGGGGTTGTCGAACGTGAGCTGGTCAGGCGACATCGTCATCTCCTCCAGGGGGTTCGATAACGATATCGGTCCGCCGCTTCGGATGGCGCACCGGCAGACCCGGCCTCACGCTGATCCCGTGCCGGACAGCAGCGACAGTGCCCTCGAGCAGGCGATCGTCGACCTGCTCGCTCGTCGCGCGCCGGACGCGACGATCTGCCCCAGCGAGGCGGCCCGCGCCATCGGCGGAGCATCGTGGCGGCCGCTGATGGAGCCGGCGCGAGCCGCGGCGCGCCGCCTGGTGGACGCCGGCACGATCGAGGTCACCCAGGGCGGGCAGGTGATCGACCCGTCGACGGCGAGGGGTCCGATCCGGCTGCGTCGGCGCACCGGCGAGCCGTAGTCACCACTCCTCGTCGCGACCCCAGCCGCCGAAGGCGCCGTTGCGACGTGAGCTCAGGTAGGACCCGATGACCGCGGCGCCGAGGTCGCCCGTCTCGGGCGTGACGACGGTGCCGCCCGCCCGCTTGGCCATGGCGTCGACGAAGCGCGCGAGGCCGGGGTCGTCGCCGAGCCGGAAGAACGTCGTGCGGGCGCCGAGCCGCGTCGAGCCGTCGAGCTCGCGCACCGCGAGGGCGATCGTGACCGGGTGCGGCGGGTAGTCGAAGAAGACCTCGCCGTCGGACTCGAGGTGGGAGGTCGGCTCGCCGTCGGTGACGATGAGGAGCACGGGCTGGGCGTGGGGGTGCTTGCGGAAGTGCCGGTTGGCCAGCAGGAGCGCGTGGTGGAGGTTGGTGCCCTTCTCCCACTTCTCGTCGAGCCCGACCAGCTGCTCGATCTGCATGACCTTCGCCTCGCGCCCGAAGCCGATCACCTGCAGGTCGTCCCCGCGGAACCGCGTGGTGACCAGGGTGTGGAGCGCCAGCGCGGTGCGCTTCATCGGCACCCAGCGTCCCTCCATCGCCATGGAGAACGACGTGTCGACGAGCAGCGCCACGCACGCCTGCGTCCGCGCCTCCGTCTCCTGGATCTCCACGTCGTCGACCTGGATGGTGCGGGAGCCTCGGACCAATGCGTTGGTGATGGTCCGGCTCACGTCCCACGGCTCGGTGTCCCCGAACGCCCACTGCCGGGTCGAGCCCGAGGGCTCCCCCGCGGCGCCGGACCGGCGGACGTCGTGCCCGCCCTGCCGACCGGACACCGTGTCGGCAACAGCCCGCAGCACCGCCTTGCCCAGCTGGCGCATGGCCTTCGGTGTCAGCAGGAGCTGACCGTCGGAGCCGCGGCGCAGGGTGCCGGAGTCGCGCAGCGCCTTCTCCAGCCGCTGCAGGGTGCGGGCGTCGACGGCGGAGTCGTTCCCGAGCTGGCGGGCGAGCTTGTCGAGGTCGACGTCGTCGAGCTGCGAGCCCTCGTAGGACTGCGCGAGCTGCTCCGCGAGCGCGTCGAGGTCGGCCAGGTCCTGGAACACGCCGGTGCCGTCGCCGAGGCCGAGCCCGTTCTCCCCGTCCATCCGCTCGGAGCTTCCCCAGTCCTCGCCGGGCCGCAGGGACCGGAGGTTGTCGTCCAGCTGGCCGAGCGCGTTCATGAGGTCCGACGAGCCGAACGCCTGCTGCGCGAGCGCGTCGAGCTCGTCACGCTGCTCCTGCGTCATCGAGTTGCGCATCCGCTGCGCCGCGGCAGCCCGCTGGGCCAGGGCGTCGAGCAGCTCGTCGAGCGTGCGCGGCTGCTCCGGGAAGTAGTCCCCGTGCTTGGCCATGAAGTCGTCGAACTGCTCCTGGGTGTCAGCGCCGCCCTTGCGCGCCTCGAGCAGCTCGTTGAGGTCGGCCAGCATCGCGTTCAGCGCCGCCCGGTCCGCGTCGCTGGCGTTCTCCAGCGCCTGCTTCATGCCGGCGAACCGCTGGTCCAGAGCCTCCCGGCCCAGCAGGTCCTTGATCTTCTCGAACTCCTGCCGCGCCTCGCTGCTGCGCCAGTCGTAGCCGTTGAGCTCGTTGACGGCGGCCGCGGGCGACGACGGCAGGTTGTCCAGCTGCATCTGCGCGAGCGCGCGGTCACCCTCGTCCATGTCGACGTCGCGCGCGAGCTGCTTGCGCTCGGCCAGGACCGCCCGATCGAGCAGCTCCTTGATCTCCTGCAGCGTGCCGTCCAAGTTGTTCCGCTGCGTCAGCTCCCGGCGCTTCTCGGCAACCCGCCGTGCGAGCTCGTCGAGGCCGGCCTGGTCGCGCCCGCCGCGCCGCAGGAACTCGCGCATCGCCCGCTCCGGCGAGTAGCCGGCCATGACGTCCTCGCCGATCGCGTCCAGCGCCTCGGCCAGGTCCACCGGCGGCGCGAGCGGGTCCGGCCCGTCGACGTACGGGGTGTACTTCTTGAGGCGCCGGTTGGGCCTAGCCATAGATCGTCTCGCCGCCCCCGGACTCCTTGCTGATCCGTCGGGACAGGTACAGACCCTCCAGCGCGAGCTCGATCGCTGCCGCCCGCTCACCGTCGGTGGTGGCGCCGAGCCGTGCGCAGATCTCGTCGTAGAGCTCGGACTCGCCCAGCGACGGCAGCCCGGTCAGGACGTCGCGCGCCGTGACCTGCTCACCCGTGGTCACCATGGCGCCACCCTGGATCGCGTCCACCAGCAGCCCGAAGTCGATCCCGCGCAGGTGCGCCCGCACGGTCTCCGCGGTCGCAGTCCGGAGCAGGTGGTCGAGGATCTCGTCCTCGCGCCCCTCCTCCCCCGACTCGAACTCGATCTTGCCGGCGAGCACGTCAACGGCGGTCTCCAGGTCGACGGGACGCGCGACCGCCTCCGACTCGCCCTGCCGAGCGGCACGGTGCACCGCCGACGCAGCCACGGTCTCGGCCCCCGCGATGGCGAACCGCGCACTGACCCCGCTGCGCTGGTCCACCGCGCTCGACTCCCGCAGCGCCCGCGTGAACCGCGCCAGGATCTCGACCAGGTGGTCCGGCACGGTCGCGTGCAGCAGGGCCTCCTGCCGGATGACCGCGACCTCGTCGACCAGCTCCGCCGGGTAGTGCGTCCGGATCTCCGCCCCGAACCGGTCCTTCAGCGGCGTGATGATCCGCCCGCGGTTGGTGTAGTCCTCCGGGTTGGCCGTCGCCATGACCAGCACGTCGAGCGGCAGGCGCAGCACGTAGCCGCGGATCTGGATGTCCCGCTCCTCCATCACGTTGAGCATCGCGACCTGGATGCGCTCGGCCAGGTCGGGCAGCTCGTTGATCGCGACGATCCCCCGGTGCCCCCGCGGCACGAGCCCGAAGTGGATCGTCTCCGGGTCACCGAGCGCGCGCCCCTCCGCGACCTTCATCGGGTCCACATCACCGATGAGGTCCGCGACGCTCGTGTCCGGCGTCGCCAGCTTCTCGACGTACCGCTCGTCGCGGTGCCGCCAGGTGATGGGGAGGTCATCACCTTCTTCCGCTGCGCGCTTCTTGCTCGCCACCGTGATGGGCTCGAACGGGTGCTCCCCGATCTCCGACCCGTCGATGACCGGCGACCACTCGTCGAGCAACCCTTGGAGAGTGCGCAGGAGCCGCGTCTTGCCCTGCCCACGCTCACCGAGCAGCACGATGTCGTGCCCGGCGATCAGCGCCCGCTCGAGCTGCGGGACCACCGTGTCGTCGAAGCCGTGGATGCCCGGCCACGGGTCGCGGCCCTCCCGGAGGGCAGCGAGCAGGTTGGAGCGGAGCTCTTCCCGGACCGACGTCAGGACGTGGCCGGAAGCGCGGAGCTCGCCGACGGTAGCGGCAGTGGGACGCATCATTCGGTCGAGCGTACGTCTGGGTTTGCCGGATGCATCCTGAGTTCGCCGAGGGGTGAACGGTTGCCGACGAGGTCTCCTCGGGGCAGGGTCGGTGCAGCAGATCCGAGGGGGGTGAGCGCGATGGCGAAGAAGAGCACAGGCGTGGCGCTGGCGGTCGCATGGCCGCTGGCCAAGAAGGTCGCCACACAGGTCAGCGTGATCGTCGCGAACAACCCCGAGATCCAGAAGCGCCTCGAGGGCCTCGGCAAGAAGTTCGCCGACGTCCAGAAGGCTCGGACGCCGGAAGCGAAGATCGCGCGGGCCATGGAGTCCGTGCGGGAGCAGGCCGAGATCGTCCTGCGGTCCGAGTCCGGCGACGCCGAGTCCGTCGCCTCCCTCCAGGCCGCCGGCTGGAAGCAGCGGGCGGACCAGGTAGAACGTGCTCTGCGGATCCTCCAGCACCAGCCCCGCAAGAAGCAGAAGGCCCAGCTGCAGCGCATCGAGGCGATGGCCGACTCGCTCGTCGCCGAGGTGCTGACGTCGCTGATCGACGAGGTCGAGGCACCGAGGGATCAGCTCGGCGGAACCTGATCCCGCTTCGTGGAGACCGTGACCGTGAACTTCGGGTCGCGGCTGACCTGCCGGGTCGGTCCGACGACACGCTCCAGCGCTGGCCGATAGCGCAGGTGCGAGTTCCACACCGCCCACAGCTCACCACCGGGCTTGAGGACTCGCGCGGCCTCCGCGAACAGCGTCCTGGCGACCCCGTCGTGCACCGCGGCGCCGACGTGGAACGGCGGGTTGAGCAGGACGACGTCCGCGCTCGCGTCGGGAACCGCTTCGGCACCGTCGCCTCGCACGACGACGACCCGGCCGTCCAGACCGTTTGCCGCGACGGTCGCTCGGGCTGAGGCCACCGCAGCTGCGGACTCGTCGGTCGCGGTGACGGTGAGCGCTCCGTTTGCTCGGGCGAGCTCGACGGCCAGGACGCCCGTTCCGCAGCCAAGGTCGACAGCCGACGTGATGTCCGTCGGTATCTTGTCGAGGTGCTGCAGCAGTGCGCGCGTGCCGATGTCGATGCCCGTCCCGGCGAACGCTCCGCCGTGCGCATAGACCGTGATGCCGAGGTCCGCGTGCTCTCTCTTCTGCGGCCAGCGCTGCTCTGGGCGCTCAAACCGCGGTCGGGGTGTCGACGCGAGGAGCACCCGCGACTTCTGCCTGGCGAGGCGCGCCTGCACGGTGCCGAAGTAGCGCCCGAGGACCTCGTTCATCGCCGGCGTCATGTGCTTGACCCGGCCGCCGGCCACGACAACCACGTCCGGGTCCGCGTTCTCGGCGATCAACCCCGCGATCTCATCGAGCGCGTCGAGCGACCGCGGCAGCTGCATCAGCACCACCCGTGCACCCGCGACGAGCTCCGGCGTCAGCCCGTGGCTCCTGAACCCGTCAAGCCGGAGCCTCTCAGCGTTCGCATGTAACGCCCGCTCCCCGAGCAGTCGGTCCTGGTGCGTGCGAACGCCCGAGAGCCCGTGCCGGGCGATAGCGCCGAGCGTCAACGCGCCATGATTGTCGCCGATCACGACAACCTCCGAACCGCGAATGGATCCCGCCAGCAGGTTCGTAGTTTCGTCGAGGATCAGCCGATCGCTCGCGTCGACCGCATGCAGGTTCGGGGATTCGAGGTCGGGGCGCCGGCGGAGGTGGGTGAGGACGTCGGTCTCGTTGTGTTCGGCCGCCGTCTCCACGGGACCGAGGGTAACGGGCAGTGAACGTGCCGCACTCCGGCAGGGCGATCGCACAGACAACAACACCCCTTACCGTGCAGGCGGAAGCGCTGAGTTGGAGAAGGTGGCGGAAATCGCGGGTGCTCGGGACATCGCAATCTCCTATTTTGCAGCGCCTGGCCGAGCCAGGCGCTGCCGGGCGGCAATCATGCGCCAAGCGGTGGCATGTATCGGGCCTAGCCAGCACGCGTCCCAGCCGAACGTGATTCACCAGGACATGCTGCACGAACCAGAGCCACCGCCGCTTCGACGTCCTTTGTCACCTCGTGCTCCCAGATACGTACAACGGTCCAGCCCTCGGCCTCGGCGAGCATTGTCGAGCGCACGTCACGCTCGTGGTTCCGGGTCATCTTCGCCTCCCACAGCGCTGCGTTCGGACCGTTCCAAGGAGTGCTGCGGCCATGCAGCGGACACCCGTGCCAAAAGCAGCCGTCGACGAAGACCGCAACACGATGACGAGGGAGCACCAGGTCAGGGGTGCAACCTCGGGCAAGGCGCGGGTGCAGACGGAACCGCAGGCCAGCGGCGTGGAGCGCTCGCCGCAGGCTGATCTCGGGTGCCGTCGAGGTCTTCACTCGACCCGCGAGGTGCTTGCCGGCGTCGGTACTCTTCCACCGCTCGCTCACGACTACGACCGTAGACGCAGTAACAGCAAGCCGCCCGGTCCGCAAGCCCGCCATTGCAGCGCCGCGGTGTTTCCTATGGACGGCGAGGCGATCGGCTCATCCACTAGGGAATCGCGTTTTCGTCCAGACGCCCAGAGAGAAGTTCACGACGGCTCGCCGCCGCGCGGGCCTGACCACGCTCGACGGCTTGCGCGATCCGTCCTCGCAGGTCGCCGCCCGTGTCGGCCATCGTCTTGCTGATTGCCGTCAGAACCGCCTGACCGTCGAGGTCGAGCTCCAGCAGGTCGCGGTCCCGCTCAACCTGCTTCGCGAGTGCTTGCGCGACGACGCCCGTGTTCACACCGTTGCCGAGTTGCTTCCACGTCGCTGCGCTCTTCTGTTCTGCCCACGAGAAGTTGTCGGGTAGCCCTTGCAGTCGCGCCCCCTCGACGAGAGAGAGCCGCCGCTCAAGCGGGCCGATGATGGGTGTCTGTGAGATTGCGACAAGTGCAGGGAGGTGTGTCAGCCGCTTGACCCGAAGCCCCGAAGGGCGAAGCGAGATCACGCAGTCACGAACCGACGGCGCCGCCTGGGCCTGCCACTCGAACTTCTGACGCGACTCGGGGAAGGTACGCGTCCGGTCAAGCCAACGTGCCGTCCAGCCGTCATCGAACGCGCGGAGGCGGTCGTACAGGTCGTAGTTCTTCGCAAGGTGGCTGATCTTCCAGTTCATGCCAGACGCCTGGGCGAGCGCACGGCGGCGCTCTCGGTCGTCGGCGGTCCAGACGTTCGCCCATATGGGGAACCCGGGGAGCTCCTTCGCGACGTGGCCACCACGGTCCGCCTCAGCGGTCAACATCTCTCGCGCCTTACTCACCCACGCGTCCCAGTGATCAATCCAGATCCACTCGTCTGGTGCTACGCGAGTTCCCGGGACGTCCTTGCTGTCGATCAGCGGAAGATCGCGCTCGAGGCTCCACTCGCGGGTCATCTTCAGGTCGCCGAACGAGATCGGCGCGACATCTTCGAACGGATCAGGCAGGTCGAGCGTCCCGGCCTCAAGGCGTTCGCCGTACAGTGCGCTCGGCCTCTTGGGCTCGACGCGCGTCGCAGCAATGAACACGCGGTCGCGCGTCTGCGGGTGACCGCCGTGCTCGGGCGCAATATTCACCGGCGAGAGGACTGCAGCGGTGTGGCTGACCCGGTAGCCCGCCTGCCGTAGCGACTTGATGATGATTTCCCACTCATGGACGTGACGAGGGCCCGCAAGGTTGCGAACGTTCTCTAGTAGCACGAGGGTGGGGCGGAGATCCTCGATAATGCGCATGATGTCGAAGAAGAGCGTCCCGCGGGTCTCGTCCATTCCACGCTGCGCGCCGCTCTTCGAGAAGGGCTGGCAAGGGAACCCCGCGACCAAGACGTCGTGTTCAGGAACGTTGACGCTGCCGTCGACCTGGGTGTCCTTCGTGATGTCGCCGACCTCGTTCCGGCCAAGCGGCTTCGCACCCCAGTTCGCCTCGTAGACAAGTTGCGCAGCGGGGTCAATCTCGACCGAATAGACACACTCGCCGCCGAGGGCGTCGAGCACAGCGTGGAACCCACCGATCCCAGCGAACAGGTCGATGTACCTGAAGGCGGGTGCACTCACGGGGGCGACTCCGTCGCTGTCGAGATCGAACATGCGTACAGCTAACCTCATCCAGGCGGGTGAACACAAGCAACCCGGCGGTGTTTCTGCACACGCGTCGCGTCCAGCGTTCCTCTCCGGCACGGTGAGTCTGCCAGAGTGACGAGCGTGTCTGGACTCGCCACCACCTTCAACCCTGCACAGTCCATCACTGAGGCGTCCGTCAGGATGTTCGCCCTGACCTCCTCGCCGGACGTAGGCACGCGCGGACCTCGGCGTTCGCTGCTCGCCCTTGCAGACTCACTGGGTATCGAGGTGGATTCGAATGCTGTCAACGCGGTCGTGGGCTGGCAGATCGCCGAAGTTCTCGACACGGAGTGGCGCGAGGACCGCGACTACGTCCAGTACCAGGTCACCCTCTACGGCATGAACACCCTGCTTTGGGCGGCATCAGCGAACCTCGCGATGCTCGCCCAGGCTCGGACGGTCACGTCCAACGCTGCGCTCGAGCAGGCGCTGCTGGCGATGCCGTGGTTCATGCCCGCTCGCACCAAGCAGGAGGCCGTGGACCGCCTGTGCGACCTTGCCGGCGCACCCAGGTACCGGCTCGGCCGCGGTGCAAAGGAGTACGTACGAACCTTCCCGGACGTCGCGGCTCGGTTCGCTCCCCATCTGCTGGGGGCCAGGCGCACAAAGCACGAATGGGGGGCGCTCCTAGCGGACGAGTTCAGCGTGCCGTGGAGCCCGACGGCCATATCGACGCAGGGCACCGTCACCAAGGAAGGGCTCAACCTCATCCTGGCTGGCGTCGAGCGGCGAGCCAACGTGTCCTCGGCCGCATGGGCGACAGCAGCCCACGAAGGTTCCGCGCTGGTTGCCGCTCTTGCCCGGGACCTGCCAACCCGGTGGGACGGACGGGAGAGCATCGATTGGATGCGAGAGAACGGCTCTACGAAGTGGTACGGGTCGGAGTGGGCAGGCTGGTTCTTCGAAGAGCAGGTACGCGCAATCCTCAACGAGCGGTACCCGAGTCCGCCGGTCGGAGGACCACGAGTGAAGTACGGCGCGACGACCTTCGACTACGCCTCGCCAACGCGCGTCTGGGACGCGAAGGCACACACAGCGTGGAGCCAGAGTTCACCCTGGGACGGGGCGCGCCCCACGAAAGCTAGTTCGCCGCTCTGGCTGAACGATGCTCGAGCAATGCGCGGGTGCATCGAGGAGCAGGGCCTCGGCTTCCTGATTGTGGACGGACTCGCCGGGCTCGACGTCGAGGGGATCTTTCGACAGTGGATCGAGACCTACGGCGCCAGGTACGGCAAGCAGCCAAGCACATACGTCGCGAGCACTGGGACCTCGCGACCGCGCAAGGTCGAGTGGACCCCTATTCGGCTGAGGGCGCTCTGGATCGAGAACTTGTACGAGCTCCAAGCCTCTGTCCTGGCGGGCTGGCTCTGGCAGAAGCCGCAGCCGGACTGGGGTGCTGGAGAGCAGCGCCGCGCCCGCAACGACAAGTATCAAGCACGTCTAGGCGCCGCTGGGCCGTGGACAGTCGCGTCGTTCGAATGGGGCGACATCGGCTGACTACGGCGGAAATGCCGGGATTCGAAGGCGTTCAGAGCAGTCGGGAACCGTCGGCCCGGAGCTGCCACTTACCACGGGTGTCGGGGCCCCGGAGCGTCACTGATCTCCCACGCGAATACGATGCCTTCGCCGGCGTATGGGCCGCGCCATGCTTGGAAATTCGCCCGAGCCATCCCACCTACCACAAGGTTTCGAGTGTGAAGGATTCCATTACAGAAGGCCAGTAGCGGCTCGATGGTCAGGCTCCCATCGTTGAGTGCTACGACCTTCTCGATTTCGCGGATGGTGGCCACATCGGCCGGGTGGAGCCGCCTGGCAACAGCGCAGCTCGCGGCGTCGTAGTTGAACGAGTAGCCAAGCACGGCGCGCCTACGACCGAGACCTTGATCCCGAAGGCGAACGACGTCATGCAGGAGCCCCCTGTCCTTAAGATAGGGCGACAGCATCTTCGCGACGACATAGTCGTTTCGCTTGCCGTTGTTCCCGATCAATTCCGGCTTCTTAACCTCAATTGCCCACTCAGGCGCTCCGCCAAGTGAGTCCGTGGTAAACGCGTGATCACACTCCGCGCCCTGCAGTCCGGGGTAGGCATACGGCACGGCGTGCATGTTCGGCGGCGGCGTGAACTCTTGCGGGTAGGTCAGCGCCCACCAGTCGTCGACGGCGGCGACTGCCTCCCGCTCGCCGAGCGACTTGACCGAAACCGGATAGGCGGCGCCGGTCCTCTGGTTGAACTTCTGCACCGCGGTGCTGGCGTCGACCGCCGCCAGTCCCTCGGCGTACCGATCCACGATCGTCTGCAGTTCCACATCGCCCTCGCTGTCTTCTTCGTGCCGGCGCACAAGTTCGTCGTGATCCTTATCGTCATCGGCGGAGTCACGCGTTAGCCCGGCCGCGACCTCATTGATGCCGCTCGAGTGCCCGTGTCACCCGTCCGTGAGTCACCCGCGAGCTCTACGTCAGGTCGTGCTGGAATTCGTGAGATGAGCCCTCAAGTAGCCGACGACCACCTCGCCAGCGGCGCCAGACGTGTCGTCGAGGAATTAGAGACGTGGCGCCACGCCACGGCCTCCAGAGTAAACGCCACATCCTCGACGAATAGCGCCTGCCACGACGGGTCGACTTCCACCGGCATCGGCAAGCCTCGTTTGAACCGCATCCGCGGGGACTTCAGCACAGTTTCGGACGCCCGGACGCGGCTTGGGCCGCCGTGTAAACGGCGTGTCCACGCTCGATAGTTGGGCACGGAAGGTGGCAATTTCGTCGCGCCTTGGGCGGATCGCGGTGCAACCGCACCGTTGCCAACGTGCCCCTCCGCACTTGCGTATTGAGCGTGAGCCCACCGAGGGCTCGACCCGCAGCCGCATTCTGGTCAGGCAGCAGATGCGCGTACGTCTCCGTCGTCGTCGTGATCGACTCATGGCCCAGTGGGTGCTGCAGCAGGAAGAGATCCGTCCCCGCCGGGATCATCCCAGGACGCATGCGTGTTCCGAAGGCCGTGCACGCGTGGCCGCCTCGTGAGCCGCGGAGCGTCCGGGCCGGGCGTGCCATCGGCGCCAAGCGGTCGAGTTGCGGCATCCAGCGGAGTCCACATTGCAGTCCGCAAACGCGATTAGCAAATCTGTTGACCGACGGTGTTCGTGAAAAGCAATGTGTCCGGAGCCTTTTCCTACACCCAGCAGCAACACTCGAACATCTCGTGAGGGCGTGAACCGTCCGCCGTGCACGCTTGGTCGTGGGCGGCCTTCACCTACCGACGTCGATCGCCGTCCGCGCTTCCAAGCCTTCGTGACGCGCAGAGTCGGCGGACTGGCAAGTAGGTCGAGGTCACCGGGGGTTCAGTGCGGTAGTGCGAACTCGCCTCGAGTTCGCACTGTCATCTCGCCCTGCGTCAGCTGCGGCTTGGGGAGTTGGACGCCGACCAAAGGGTTGTCCGTTTCCGTTACCCAAGCCGGGCACCCTTCGACATAGAGGCAGAGAAAAGACAGTGAATGTTCGCGACCTTCTTGAGCACCACGCGGCTGTCGCTCATCGAGCGAATCCACCCACAACGTGGCGGTAGAAAATCATGGCAGCCGAATACAAGCCGAGCGTCGGCGTGATGCGCCCGCGAGCTGCTGGCGGTAGTGGGGCCGTGTCCGCGTCGCGCCACACCGCGAACGACCGCGTCCCGTCGGCCCTACCCGCTCCCGAGTGGAGGCCATGGACACGAAAATAGCCCCCCGCGTCAACGAGAGGCTACTTCCGGTCAACAGGACCTAGCGTTTCCGCAGGTCAGAACGGTGGAGGTGGCGGGAATCGAACCCGCGTCCGGTGACGCAGTACCAGGGATTCTCCGGGTGCAGCCTGCTGTGATTTTCTCGGCCCCCACGGTCACACAGGCAAGCCGTGGACGGGCTCAGTCAGCTAAAAGTCCCGGCAACCCCACTGACGAGGATTACCAGCAGTGGCTCTCTAGATGACGCTGGTTACTGAGTCGAGAGCGTACTCAGGCCAACGGACTTCGGGACTCGCTCAGGCGGCGAGGGCGAAGTCGGTGCGGTTTGTATTGGCACCTATTGGTTTGCACGGAGCGTTGACGAGATAACCGTGCGTCCTCGACCCGCTTCTCCTGGTTCGACGATCACCGTCGAAACCGATCACCCCCATGTTCAGTTTTCAAGCACCGGTCGAGCCGAAGCGCAGCCAGCGCGACCAGCGTACCTCTCAACGGCAGGCTGGTCGTGCTCATTCCCTCAGTCGGCAGGTCCGGCGATCAGGGTGACTGAGGTCGACGTGGAGGCGCCGGTGGCGGCAACGGTCCAGGTCAGGGTCACGGTGTCGCCGGGTGCATGGGCGTCCAGGAGCGCGGAGAGCGCGGACGACGACGTGACGGCGACCCCGTCGACCGCCGTGATGACGTCGCCGGCGACCAGGCCGGAGGACGCGGCGGGCGTGCCCTCCAGGACGCCGGCGACGACGGCACCGGAGCCGGAGCCCAGGGAGATGCCGAGGAACGCCGGGTACCCGATCGTCACGGTGTCGGAGGCGACGCCGGTCTGGATCTGGTGCGCGATGACGAGGGCGTCCTCGATGTCGATGGCGTAGGCGATCGTGTCGACGGTGCCGCTCGACGCGGCGGTCGTCATGCCGATCACCTCCCCCTCATCGTCGTAGACCGGGCCGCCGGAGTCCCCGCCCACGACGGCGGCGGAGAACTGGATGAGCCCGTCGAGGGTCTCGGGCGAGGAGCCGTTGGACGAGGCCGTCATCGTCTGGTCCAGGGCGGTCACGCTGCCGAGCGCGGCGAGCAGGTCTCCCCCGCCCTCGGCGTTGCCGACCGCCGTCACCGCGTCGCCGACCGCCACGCCGTTGTCGTCGTCCAGCGCGACCGTCGTCAGGCCAGACGCGTCCTGGAGCTGCAGCACCGCGACGTCCGACGACGCGTCCGTGCCGACGACCACCGCGGTGTACGTCTCACCGGTCGACTCGACGGTCACCTCGATCGACGTCGAGCCCTCGATGACGTGGTTGTTGGTGAGCACCAGACCGTCCGACGTCAGCACCATGCCCGTGCCCGCCGCGGACGCGTCCTGGTAGCCGAGGACGGTGGTGATGGTGACGACTCCGACCTGCTGGTCGGCGGTCGCGGCGGTGGCTGGCGACTGGTCGGACTCGGACGTCGGGCCACCAAAGCTCCGATGGTCGATCGTCGGCGGCGCGTAGGCCGCACCCTCGACGGTCGACGTCGACGCCGTGTCGGTGTCCGACGACGCCAGCGCCGCCGCGATCAGTCCGCCGCTCACGCCGCCCGCCAGGAGGCCGAGGGCGAGCGCGCCGCCGGCTGCGCCGAGCGCCACGCCGCGACGGACGACCGGCCTCGGCGCCACGGTGACACGACTCGACGCCGTGGAGACCGATGCGTCCGGTAACTCAGAAACTCGCTGCTCGTCCATCACAAGAACCTCCCCGCCGGCCCCCGGGTGGCGCCGTCAAGGAAGAGACAACCGTCACCACCCGGGAGGTCGCTGGAGTGGACCCATGCGCGACCTGTGGAGCGGTCAGCTGGTGGCGAGCACGTCCTTCAGCGAGTACGACACCGGCTCCTCCAGCTGCTCGAACGTGCACGACTCCGGGGAACGGTCCGGGCGCCACCGGCGGAACTGCGCGGTGTGCCGGAACCGCACGCCCTCCATGTGGTCGTAGGCGACCTCGACGACGAGCGACGGCTCCAGCGGGACGAACGACAGGTCCTTCCCCGCGGACCAGCGGCTCCCCGCGGCCTCACGAGGCGTGCGGGCAGCAGCCGAGTAGTCCCAGGGGTGCCCCTCCAGAGGCACGACCAAGGGTGCGAGCTCGGTCACGAGCTCCCGCCGGCGGGCCATCGGGAACGAGGCCGCGACGCCGACGGACGCCAGGACGCCGTCGGCGTTGTACAGCCCGAGCAGCAGCGACCCGACAGCGTCGTCACTGGACTTGTGCGGCCGGTACCCGGCGACCACGCAGTCAGCCGTCCGCTCGTGCTTGACCTTCTGCATGGTCCGCTTGCCGGGCTCGTACAGACCGTCCGGGTCCTTGGCGACGATCCCGTCGAGTCCCGCGCCCTCGAACTGGGAGAACCAGCGCTCGGCGACGGCCATGTCGTCGGTCTGCGCCGTGATGGACACCGGCCCGCCGGGCTTCACGAGAGACGACAGCACCGCACGCCGCTCGGAGAACGGCCGGCCGGTCAGGTCGTCGTCCCCCAGCGCCAGCACGTCGAAGAGCACGAGGAGCGCGGGTGTCTCGACGGACAGCAGCCTCACCCGCGACTCCGCCGGGTGGACGCGCTGCAGCAGCGCCTCGAAGTCGAGACCGCCGTGCGACGACGACGGCACGATGATCTCGCCGTCGACGACGCAGCGCTCCGGGAGGTACGACAGCACCGCCTCGACGACCTCCGGGAAGTACCGCTGCATCGGCTTGGTGTTCCGCGAGCCGATCTCCACGGAGTCCCCGTCGCGGAAGATGATCGCCCGGAACCCGTCCCACTTCGGCTCGTAGAGCTTGCCCTTCGGGATGGAGGCCGCCGACTTGGAGAGCATGGGGTCCACGGGCGGCATCACCGGCAGCGTCATGAGGGCCAGTGTGCCCGAGGCGGGTGGTGCGCGGCCCCCCGAAACTCGGTCGACACCGATGGACCGGTCGCTAGCATCCGTCGTCGGGGACCAACCACGTGCGGTCCAGCGGTAGGGGGACGAGATGACACCCGCTCACGATGCGGTGGAGAGCGGGGACCTACCGCGACTGCGTGACCTGCTGGACGACGGCGTGGACATCGACGAGGTCGACGGCGGACTCACGCTGTTGCAGCACGCGATCGACGTCGAGGTCGATCAGCACGTCCAGAGCGGGGAGCCGTTGCTCGTCGACATCACCGCGTACCTCCTCGCGCGCGGTGCCGACCCAGGTGATGGCGCCGGGTCGGCACGCCACATGGCGTTGCTGCGCGGGCACTGGCTGGCGGCCGCTCTGATCGACGCGCAGGTGGCAGAGCGGTTGACTCCGGCGGGTCCCGGACCCGTGGCACGTCGACCACAGGTGGACCTGCGTGCGTTTGCGGACGAGCGCCTGTTCCTCGGCGACAGCGCGCACCCTGATCCCCGTCCGTTCCTGGGGATCGCGGCCTCGGGCGCGATGTTCGCGAGCATCATGGCCTTCCTCTCTCCTCCGTTCGTCGAGCATCGCGGGGGCGTGTTTCTCGGGTTCGCGTTCGACCTCGCCGTCGTGGACGACTGGTTCGGACGCTTGGCTGCCGTCGCGGACGTCGAGCGGGTCGTGAACCACGTCCACGTGTGGGACCTCCTGCCGAGTGGTGCGTTCACCGAGGAGGAGGCCCGCGGCCTGGTGGAGCCGATCGCGTCGTTCTGGCAGATCGCTCTGCGGGATGCATACCCGGACCGGGAGTTCGTCGTGCGGACCGACGTCGACGGCTCGTACGGGCCGGAGCTGACGTTCTTCCAGGGGCCGGCGTGACGCAGATCCTCGCGTTCATCGCGGCGCACATGGGCTACCTCTGGGCAACGGCGCGCTACCGGATCACCGACTCGCAGGTGACGAGGTCGAACGGCGGCGACGCCTTCCTCGTCATGGAGTCGACGGACCTCCGCCTGCGGTTCGTGCAGGACCGGATGCAGCTGTCGCTGGAGCTGCAGTCGACTCTCGACGCCGCGCACGAGTGGTACTCCATCGACCTGGTCCGACGGCTGTTCCTCGGTGAGCCCGAGTCGTCGTCGCTGCTCGACGCGTCCTACGCGCGGTTCGTCGGCGAGCACCTCGACGAGCTCGACGAGCGCTTCGGTCCGCAGCGATGGCTCACGACGCAGGGCGAGCTTCAGCAGATCAGGGCGCAGCGCTCGAAGGAGCTGTGGGGATGATGCCGAGGACTGCACGGAAGGGCGAGTGACCATGGGCAGGAACCACGGCAAGAGCCGGCCCCGTCGTGAGGATCCGATCCACTACCTCGCATCCACCTACTTCCACCAGGACTACGACCTCGAGGCGCGCGAGCCGCTCGGGGTCGTCCGCAACTTCGTCGGCGCGGCGGACGAGGAGACCATCAGCGCCCTGCGGAGGGAGACCGTCCACCTCCTGGCGGACACGGAAGACGAGGAAGTCCTGGTGCTCCGCTGGAGCAAGGCGTCCTACGACCCGCGCGACGACGGGATCTCGATGCGCGAGTGGTTCGAGTCGGTCGTCAGCGTCCTGGACGGCCGCCGGTAGGCGAACCGCCTACCAGCCCCCGCCGCCACCGCCGCCGACGCCCCCTCCGGAGAACCCGCCGCCGCTGAACCCGGACCCGCCCGACGAGCCGGGCGTGGGTGCGGAGATCGACTCGGTGGCCACGGTCGCGAACCGGTCGAGCGACGACGCGAACGCGGTCGCCCAGTAGATGTTCGCTCCGGGGTAGTACCCACCGACGTACCAGGAGGGCTGCTCGAACGCCCGGCCCTGCGCGGCGAGCTCGGAGAACACGCGCGCCCAGCGGTCGGCCAGCCCGAAGACGATCGCGTAGGGCAGGTACCGGCTGAAGATGTCCTGACCTTCCTCGAACCGCAGCTGGTTCGCCTCGGCGGTGGCCAGGTAGCGGCGGAAGCCGAGGGACTGCGCCAGCACGGCGGTGCCGTCCGCGGTGCGGGCGGGGGCGGCGTTGCCCATGATCGTGACGACGATGCCGACGACGAGCAGGGCGATCGGCACGAGCGCGATGCCGGTGACGGACGCCCCGGCGGCGAACGCGAGGAACGTCAGGATGGCGCCGAGGACGGCGATCACGATGCCGGTCACGTGCCAGGCGTCGCGGACCTTCTTCGGGTTGGCGCGGAACCAACCGGACGCGGTGACGTGGTCGTAGAGGCCTTCCTGCACCTTGGCCATCGAGGCGGCGAACGTGGTCTTCAGGTCGGAGAGCTTGACGGTGGTCGAGGTGGCGAAGATCGACGAGAGCAGCGTGTCCTCGAAGGGCAGGAGCGAGCCGTCGCGATCGCGAAGCTGCACCAGGGTCCAGTCCTTGGCCTTCTTCTTCGGGTTGGACCGCGGCACCTCCTCGATGCGCAGCCAGCCGCGCACGGCGAGGTCGACGAGCGTGGCGGTGACGTCGACGGGGTCGGCCTTCTCGTCGACGAGCGTGCCCACCTCGCCCGGTCGCACGCCCTCGGGCGGCTGGAACTGCACGGAGACGGCGCCGCGCTTGTCGCGGAACCCGACCGTGGCGCCGCCGGGCTGGTTGTCGGCGGGGCGCAGGCCGGGCGTCAGGCCGAGGTAGGCCTTGTCGCGGCCGACGCGGCGCAGGCGGACGAACGCGAAGATGCCGCCGCCGAGGAGCACCAGGAGCGCGACGCCACCGAAGACCGAGACCGGTCGGACGGGCGCCAGCGGGTCGGGCTTGTCGACGAGGATCGGCTCGACGCCGGGGAACGTGCCCCCGGGCCAGCCGGTGACGGTGGAGAACTGGTCGCCCATCGGGACGAGGTCCTGCGTGAACGACGAGGACGTGCCGGCGAACGACGACGAGGTGCACGGCGTGGTCGAGCCGTACGGACCGGCGAAGCAGACCGCACCCTCGACCGCTGCGGGGCCGTCGACGGTGACCGAGAGGTCGCCCAGCGGGATCTCCCAGCCGGCGCCGATGACGTTCCAGTACAGCTCGTCGCCGGAGTGCTGCTCGTTCGCGGGGTTCAGCAGACCGTCGGCCGTGTACTCGACCGTGTACGACTGCACGCCGGAGACGTCGTCGATGTCCTCGTCGCCGATGCGCAGGATCAGCGCGGACCCGTCGTCCTCCTGGTTCACCTGCGCAGGGGCATCGGTCGACGACGACGCAGTGATGTCGGTGTACCGGAACGCCCGATCCAGGGAGTCGTCGTACGACACCCTCGTCGGCAAGGTCAGGTACGGGCCGTGCCCGGGGTCGTCGCCGAAGTCAAAGTCGAAGTCGAGCGTGACCCGCATGGTGCCGTCCTCGGCCAGCGCGGCCGTGACGTCGTACCGCGTGATCTCCCGACCGCTCGACTGGTCGGGGGCAGCAGCCGTCAGCGCGACGACCAGACCCAACGCCAGCAGGAGTGCGCGCACAGCCCTCACAGGTCGCGCTTCTCGCGGATGGCGCGGGTGGCCTCCATGTTGTCCTGCCGCTCGCGCAGGGCCTGCCGCTTGTCCCACTCGCGCTTGCCTCGAGCCAGCGCGATCTCGACCTTGGCCCGCCCGTCCAGGAAGTACAGGGACAGCGGGATGATCGTCTGCCCCTTCTCCCGCGTCTTCGACTCCAGGCGGTCGATCTCCGTGCGGTGCAGCAGCAGCTTGCGCTTGCGGCGGGGCGCGTGGTTGGTCCAGGTGCCCTGCGAGTACTCGGGGATGTGCACGCCCTCGAGCCACAGCTCGTGGTTGGTCACCTCGCACCAGCCGTCGACGAGCGACGCCCGGCCCATGCGCAGCGCCTTGACCTCCGTGCCGCGCAGCACGAGGCCGGCCTCGAACACGTCCTCGATGACGTAGTCGTGCCGCGCCTTGCGGTTCGAAGCGACGACCTTGCGCCCGACGTCCTTGGCCACGGTGGTCGAACCTCGTTCCCTTGTGATCAGACAGTGCGGGTCGAGACTACCGTCCGAGCGCCAGCCGAAATCAGAGGCCGAGCAGCGGCCGGGGGTTCGTCGTCGACCCGTTCAGGTAGACCTCGAAGTGCAGGTGGCAGGCCGCCGACGTACCGGTGTTGCCGGACCGCCCGATGAGCTGCCCCCGCTCGACCTGCTGGCCGGAGCTCACCGCGAAGCTGGTCAGGTGGTTGTAGCTGGCGGACACGGCGTTGCCGTTGACGAACCCGCTGTCGATCATCACCTGGTTGCCGAACCCGAAGCGGGACTTGGCCCACGTGACTATGCCCGAGCGCCCCGCGTAGATCGGGGTGTTGCAGTAGGTGCGCAGGTCGATGCCGGCGTGCAGCCGCACGTAGTGCAGCGTCGGGTGCATCCGCATGCCGTACTCGGACGTCACGTAGATCGGGTCGATGCTGGTCGGGTTGCCGAACAGCGCGCCGCCGCCGATCGGTCCGGGCGCCGGCTGCGGCTTGTTGGCGGCGGCGTCGCGGGCCCGCTGGGCGTCGATCGCCGCCTGGAGCTCGTTGCGGATGGCGGCCGCCTCGGCGTCGGCCTGGGCCAGCTGCGCCTCGAGGGACGTCTTCGTGGCGTCGAGGGCGACCTGCTGCTGCTTCTGCTGGGCCAGCAGGTCGTCGAGGGCCTGCTTCGCGGCGGTCGCGGCCGCCTTCGCGGCGTCGGCCTCGACCACCTTCTGGTCGGCCGCGGCCTTCAGCTCGGCGATCTTCTCCTTGACCGCGACGAGCCGGGCCTCCGCGTTGCGGTTGGCCGACTCGGCGGCCTTGAGGTCGTCGAGGAGCTGCGCCTGCGTGCGCAGCGCCGTGGCCATGAGGCCGTACCGTTGCACGAAGTCGTCGGTGCTCTCCGCGTCGAGGATGACGTCCACGCTCGACACGCCACCGCCGCCCTTGTACGCCTCGCGGGCCATCTGGCCGATCGCGGCGCGCATCTGCTGGGCGTTCTCGGTGTCCTGCGCGATGGTCGTCGTGATCGTCGCCTGCTGCTCCTCGGCGTCGACCAGCCGCGCCGCGATGATCGCGGCCTCGCGCTGCGCCTTCTCCAGCGCCGCCTTCGCGGCGTCGAGCGTCGCCTGCGCGCCGGGGATCTTGGCCTGCGTGTCCGACAGCTGCACGGCGAGCGCCTGGATCTCGGCGCTCACGCCCTCCATCGCCGCCTCGGTCTGCTCGCGCGCCTTGGCGATCGCCTCCTGCTGCGCCTCGGCGGCGTTGCGGCGGTCGTCGATCTCGTCGGCGGCGGCGGGGCCGGCGATCACGCCGGTGACCAGCAGGACGAGGACCGCGCACCAGGCGGAGAGGCGGGAACGGGTCACGGTCACACCTTGGTGTAACGGCTGAGGGTGACCAGCGAGGAGATCGCCGCGAGCAGGATGGCGACCCCGATGAGCACGGGCGCGATCGTGAGCACGTCGGAGGTGCTCACGTAGGGGATCCAGCCCGCGGACTCCCCCAGCCAGTCGTCGACGAGGTACGTGACACCCACCCACAGCCCGCCGACCGCGAGCAGGGCGCCGATCGTCGCGGCGATCGCCCCCTCGAGCATGAACGGCAGCTGGATGAACACCGTCGATGCCCCGACGAGGCGCATGATCCCGGTCTCGCGCTTGCGGCTCAGGGCGGACAGCCGGATGGTCGTCGTGATCAGCAGGACGGCCGCCAGCAGCATCACCAGGGCCAGCCCGCCGGCCAGCAGCGTCGCGTTGTTCAGCACCGAGAAGAGCCGGTCGAACAGCCGCTGCTGGTCCTTGACCTCCTCGACGCCGGCCCGGCCAGAGATGACCTCGGAGACCACCGAGTACTTCTCCGGGTCGGTGAGCTTGATGCGGTACGAGGAGTTCATGTCGTCGACGGTCGCCGCCGACGCCCAGAACTGGTCCTTGAACTGCTTCTGGAACGCGTCGTACGCCTGCTCCTTGGTCTCCGTGTAGACCTTCTCGACGAACGGCTTCACCTCGGGCGACGCGAGCGCCGCCTGGATGTCGGCCTTCTGGTCGTCGGTGACCTCACCGCTCGCGCACGTCGGCGCCGTGGAGTTCTGCGGGCACAGGAAGACGGAGACCTCGACCTTGTCGTACCAGTCGTCCTTCATCTTGCCGATCTGCGTCTGCAGCAGCGCGGCCGCGCCGACGAAGGTGAGCGACACGAAGGTCACGAGGATGACGGAGATGGTCATCGACAGGTTGCGACGAAGACCCAGACCGATCTCGGACAGGATGAACTGGAGGCGCATCAGCGGTCCGATCCGTACACACCGCGCGACTGGTCACGGACCATCGACCCGGTGGACAGCTCGATGACGCGCTTGCGCATCTGGTCGACGATCTCGTCGTCGTGCGTCGCCATGACGACGGTGGTGCCGGTGCGGTTGATCCGGTCGAGCAGGCGCATGATCCCCAGGGACGTCGTCGGGTCCAGGTTTCCCGTGGGCTCGTCGCACAGCAGGATGTTCGGCCGGTTGACGAACGCGCGCGCGATGGCGACGCGCTGCTGCTCACCGCCGGACAGCTCGTGCGGGCGACGCTTCTCCTTGCCGGCCAGACCGACCATCTCGAGCGTGTCCGGCACCGTCGTGAGGATGTGGTGCCGCGGCTTGCCGATGACCTGCAGCGCGAACGCCACGTTCTCGAACACCGTCTTGTTGGGCAGCAGGCGGAAGTCCTGGAACACCGCGCCGATGTGGCGGCGCAGCGTCGGCACCTTCCACGACGACAGCGTGCCCAGCTCCTTGCCGGCGACGAACACCCGGCCCGCCGACGCGCGCTCCTCGCGCAGCACGAGGCGCAGGAAGGTGGACTTGCCGGAGCCGGAGGCGCCGACGAGGAACACGAACTCGCCCCGCTCGACGTCCAGGGACACGCGGTCCAGCGCTGGCCGGGCGCCGCGCGCGTAGACCTTGGTGACGTTCTCGAATCTGATCACGATGCTCGCGGTGGCCAGGTTCGGGGACGGGGTACTGCGCTGGCCTCGTCGAGCGTAGGCAGCGGCTCCGTCCCGGGGCGTCGATGACACGCCGACGGTTGCCTGTGAGAACGTCCCGAGCGGGTGATTGGTGCAGAATGTCGGGCCGTCAGGCGCCGGACAGCATCTGCTGCTCGGGATCGGAACGCCCCTCGAGGGTGCCCGCCGGGTCCTCCAGCACGTCCGCGAACGCCACCTCGGCGGCCCCGACCAGCTGCGCGTCCGGCCCCAGGTCCGAGCGCACCAGCAGCGCCTGCTCGCGGACCGGCCCCAGCGCGCGGGAGTACGCCGAGGCGAGCGTGGGCTCCATCGTCGGGTAGAGCGCGCCGAGCGTCCCGCCCAGCACGACCACCCGCGGGTTGAACAGGTTGACCAGGCTGGCGAGCCCGAGGCCCACCCACTCCCCCGTCTTGCGCACCCCCGCGATGCTGCGGCGGTTGCCGATCGCGACGTCGCTGATGACGTCCTCGATGTCGGACTCGCGCGGGTCCCGGCCGACCGCCCGGATGATCGCGGCGTCGCCGATCTCCGCCTCCCAGCACCCGCGTGCCCCGCACGAGCACACCCGACCGCCGGGCTTCACGACGATGTGCCCGACCTCGCCCGCATAGCCGCCGGCGCCCTTCAGCAGCTCGCCGTCGACGACGACCCCGCCGCCGACGCCGACCTCGCCGCGCACGTACAGCACGTCCTGCTGGCCCTGCGCGGCGCCGCGCAGGTACTCGGCGACGACCCCGAGGTCACCGTCGTTGCCGACGGCGATCGGGTACTCGTGGCCGGTGGCGTCGCGCAGCAGCTCCGCGAACGGCACCTCGTGCCAGCCCAGCGGGGGCGAGCGCCGGACCAGCCCGTCCGGCTGCCGCACGCTGCCCGGCACCGAGACCACGAGCCCCAGGCACACGGACCCCGGCACCGACTTGGCCTGCATCTCCCGGGCCAGCGTCGCGATGAGGTCGACGACCGCCGGGACGTCGTGCGGCGACGCGCTGTGCAGCCTCCGTCGGACCTGCAGCAGGTACCCGCCCAGACCCACCCGCGCCGCGCCGACGCTCGACGGCGTCACGTCGAACGCCAGCACGTGCACGCTCGTGCTCACCGGCTCGACCACGTTGGACGGTCGCCCCTTGCCGGAGAACACGCCGGGTCGCTCACGCACGAGCCCGAGCTTGACCAGCTCGGACGTGAGCGACCCGACGGTCGACCGGTTGAAGCCCGTGGACGCGACGAGGTCCGACCGCGTCGCAGGCCCGTGGAAGTGCAGCAGACGCAGGACCGCCGACAGGTTGGCCCGTCGCACGTCGTCCTGCGCAGCCGCGTCGGCTCGCCGGACCGGCGGACCAGCGCCGAGCCGCACCAGCAGCCTCCCTCAGGTCGTCTAGCCGCGTCCCGTCGCTCTCGCCCTCCGACGGGAGATCGCGTCGACGGCCGCAGCGGCCGCCAGCACCGCGCCGGTGACAACGTACTTGATGCCCGCGGAGTACCCGAGCAGGGCCATGCCGTTGTCGATGACGGCGATCACCGCGCCGCCGATCAACGCGTCGACGATCCGGCCCTTGCCACCGAACAGCGAGGTCCCGCCGATGACGGCCGCCCCCACCGCGTAGAGCAGGACGTTGGAGCCGCCGGCGTTCGGGTCCACGGACGTCGCGCGCGACGCCGCCAGGATGCCCGCGATGGCCGCCATGAAGGAGCAGATGGTGAAGCACGCCATCTTCACGGCCTTGACGTTGATGCCGGCGCGACGCGTGGCCTCGGCGTTGCCGCCGACCGCGTAGATGTGCCGGCCGAACGCCGTGCGGGTCAGGACGAAGCCGAGGATCAGCGCCAGCGTCACGATCAGCGGCACCACGATCGGCACCCCGATGATCGACGTGCGCAACGGGTTGAGGCTGCGCTCCTGGTTGAGGATCGCGACCATGCCGATCACCACGAGGCTGAGGGCGACGATCTTGACGACGACCATGCCGAGCGGCGCGGCGACCAGACCACGCCGACGGCGCAGCTGCCACGTCCGCAGGCTGGAGCCCGCGTAGGCCAGGACCGCCACGATCGCCATCGCCCAGCCCAGCAGCGGCGGCACGTTCTTGTTCTGCAGCGCGACGATCACCGGGTCCGTGATCGAGATGTTGCCGCCCGCGCCGATGATGAGCAGGACGACGCCCTGGAACGCCAGGAACGCCGCGAGCGTCGTGACGAACGACGGGATGCCGACGCGGGCCACCAGCGTGCCGATGAGCAGGCCGATCACGATGCCGGTGGCCAGGGCCGCAGCGAGCGCGAGGTACCAGGGCCAGCCGTACGCCGTCAGGCCGGTGGCCAGGATCGCTCCGCAGACCCCGGACGCGAAGCCGGCGGACAGGTCGATCTCGCCGAGCAGCAGGACGAAGACGAGGCCCATCGCGATGGTCACGACGACCGCACCCTGCTGGAACAGGTTGGCGATGTTCAGCGTCGACGGGAACGTCTCGGGCTTCATGACGACGAACGCCAGGATCAGCACCGCGAGCGCGAGAATCGCCGGCAGCGAGCCCATGTCGCCGCCGCGGACCTTGCGGACGTAGTTGCCGATGGCCTCGCCGAACGTGGGCTGCTCGACCGAGCCGGCCAGCAGCGACGGCGCCGTGGGCGCCTCGGGAACCGTGGACGTGCTCATGCTGAGGTGCTCCCGTTCGTCGTCGTCGTCGCGTCGCTCGTCGTCGCGGTGGCGCTGGCCACCCGGGTCGCCCGTTCCGGGGCGTCCGGGGAGGGCCGCGGCGCGACGGCCCCGGCGGGCATCCCCGCGGAGCCGCTCGTGATCAGCTCGATGACCTCCATGCGCGACGTGTCCTTGGTGCGGATCTGCGCCGCCGTCTGGCCCAGGTAGAGGACGTTGATGGAGTCCGCGACCTCGAAGACGTCGTTCATGTTGTGCGAGACCAGCACCACGGCCAGGCCGGCGTCCGCGAGCCGGCGGACCAGCTGCAGCACCTGCTCGGTCTGCGCGACGCCCAGGGCGGCCGTCGGCTCGTCGAGGATGACCAGCTTGGAGTTCCACAGCACGGCACGCGCGATCGCGACCGTCTGGCGCTGGCCGCCGGACAGGCTGGCGACGTGCTGCCGGATGGACCGCACGGTCCGCACCGACAGGCTCGCCAGCACCTCGGCGGCGCGCGTCTCCATCGCGGACTCGTCGAGCCGGAAGCCCTTCTTCAGCTCCCGGCCCAGGAACATGTTGTGGACGATGTCGAGGTTGTCGCACAGCGCGAGGTCCTGGTACACGACCTCGATGCCGAGCTCGTTCGCGTCCGCGGGCGACGAGATGTGCGTCGTCTGCCCCTCGAACAGGACGTCACCGGCGTCGAACGGGTAGATGCCCGCGACGCACTTGATCATCGTCGACTTGCCGGCGCCGTTGTCGCCGACGAGGGCCGTGACCTCACCGGCCCGGGCCACCAGGTCCACGCCGCGCAGCGCGTGCACCGCGCCGAAGTTCTTCCGACCGCCCCGGACCTCGAGGGTCGGTGGCGGTGCCAGGTCGGGTGCTTGAGTCATCGTCCACCTCGTGGGTCTGTCGGTTCACCCCGCGTCGTCGCGGGTCTGTGCAGGTACTGCGGGACTTCTCGGGCGCTCCGTCTCCGGACGCCAGCCGGGGCCGGCCGCTCGCGCGGACCGGCCCCGCCTGGTCACCGGGTCTCTCGGGGACCCGGTGAGTCGTGCGTCAGGAGATGCCGGCCTCGGCGCACTTGGCGGCGAGCTCGGCGGTGCAGACGGCTTCCTTGGTGGTGTAGCCGTCGGCGATGACGTTCTTGACCGAGTCGAAGTAGATCGCCTCGGGGTCCAGCAGGACCGACGCGACCTCCTCGTTCGTCTCGGTGTCCTCGACCGTGCCCGTGGCCAGGTCGGAGGTGTCCTCACCCTTGGCCAGCGCCACGGCGAGGGCCGACGCGGCGTCGGCCTCCTTCTTGACGGCCTTGTAGACGGTCATGCACTGGTCGCCCGCGAGGATGTTCTGCAGACCCTGGTCCGTCGCGTCCTGCCCGGTGACCGGGATGGTGCCGTTGACGCCGTTCTTCTTCAGGATGGCGATCGCGGCGTTGCCGAGACCGTCGTTGGCCGCGAGGACGCCGTCGATCTTGCCGGCGTTGTCCGTCCACATCTGCTCGAAGATCGTGCCGCCGAGCTGGTTGTCCCACTTGTCCACGGTCTGGTCCGCGACCACGGTGTACTCGCCGCCGTCGACCTTCGCCGAGAGCGCCTCGACCGCACCGTTGTAGAACAGCGTGGCGTTGTTGTCCGTGGGCGAGCCGTTGAGCATCGCGATGTTCGCCGTCATCTTGCCGGCGTCCGTGAGGCACTTCTCGAGGCCCTCACCCTGCAGCTGGCCGACCTTCGTGTTGTCGAACGACACGTAGAAGTCCGCGCCGCCGCCCAGCGTCAGGCGGTCGTAGTCGATCGTCGCGATGCCCTGGTCCTGGGCCTTCTTGAGCACCGCCTTGCCCGACCCGGAGTCCAGGTTGACGATCATGAGGACGTTGACGCCGCTCGTGATCATCTGGTCCGCGATCGTCTGGAACTGGCTCACGTCGCCCTGGGCGTTCTGGATGTCGTACTCCACGCCCGCGGCCTCGAAGGCCTCCTTGAGGTACTTGGCGTCGGCGGTCTCCCACCGGGCCGAGGACTTCGTGTCCGGGAGGATCACACCGACCTTCGGCGTGGCCTCACTCGTCTCCGAACCGGTATCGCTGGGCGTGTCGCTGCCACCGCAACCAGCCAGCATCAAGCCGGAGGCCATGACGGCCGCCGTGGTCAGGATCATGCTTCGTCGCATCGTGCTCCCTCTCTGGACGACGCCCCGTTGCGCTCGTCTCCACCCGGCGCTTTTCGGACGCTCGGACTATGTTGCGGGCGACAACATATGGCTGGGCGGGGTCTCTTACAAGGTCAGACGCGGTTTCCGTGGTCAAACCGTGACCTTGCAGGGTGAGCAAGCGCTTTCTGGCATGTCCGGTTCGCCCACTTGGATGAACCATGTTCTCCCCGGCAACAAACCCCGCGCGCTGCCGTCGATGCCACCGCGCCGACGAATGCTGCCACACCGACGCCCGACGGCCCAGAGATCGCGGCCGCGCGGACCCCGACCGTCGACGTGAGGCGAATCCACACTCAGCGGCACGACGTCCGCAGGACCGAGCGCTCTGACCAACCACGTCCCGGACACGACGACACGACGTCCGCAGGACCGAGCGTCGGAAGGGCCGAGCTCGCGGACATCCTCGACGACACGAGGTCCGCGGAGCTGGGCGCCCGAGTCCGCGGGCGTGCCGACGACGCGATGGCTGCACGCTCCAGCGTCAGGACGGGTGCAAGGTGCGGACGCGACGAGGCCCGGCACCGCAACCGGTGCCGGGCCCTGTCCGTGGGGTCGCCGCGTCAGTCGGCGGCGACCTCCGCCGAGCGGCGCCAGCGGATGCCTGCCTCGATGAAGTCGTCGATGTCGCCGTCGAACACCGCGGCGGGGTTGCCCACCTCGTGCTCCGTGCGCAGGTCCTTGACCATCTGGTACGGCTGCAGGACGTACGACCGCATCTGGTCGCCCCAGCTGGCCTTCACGTCGCCGGCCAGCTCCTTCTTCTTGGCGTCCTGCTCGGCCTTCTTGACCAGCAGGAGCCGGGACTGCAGGACGCGGAGCGCAGCGGCGCGGTTCTGGATCTGCGACTTCTCGTTCTGCATCGACACGACGATGCCGGTCGGGATGTGCGTCATGCGCACCGCGGAGTCGGTCGTGTTGACCGACTGACCGCCGGGGCCCGACGAGCGGAAGACGTCGACCTTGATCTCCGACTCGGGGATGTCGATGGAGTCGTTCGACTCGATGAGCGGGATCACCTCGACGGCGGCGAAGCTCGTCTGCCGGCGGCCCTGGTTGTCGAACGGGGAGATGCGGACCAGCCGGTGCGTGCCGGCCTCGACGGACAGGTTGCCGAACGCGTACGGCACCTTGACCTCGAACGTGGCCGACTTCAGGCCGGCCTCCTCGGCGTAGGAGGTGTCGAGCACCGTCGTCGGGTACCCGTGCCGCTCCGCCCAGCGCAGGTACATGCGCAGCAGCATCTCGGCGAAGTCCGCGGCGTCCACGCCGCCCGCGCCCGAGCGGATGGTGACGACGGCCTCACGCTGGTCGTACTCGCCGGACAGCAGCGTGCGGACCTCGAGCTCGCCGAGGTCCTTCTTGATCTTGAGGAGGTCGGCCTCGGCCTCGGCGAGGGTGTCCTCGTCGTCCTCCTCCATCGCCATCTCGACGAGCGTCTCGAGGTCGTCGATCCGGCCGTCGAGCTTGCTCATCCGGTCCAGCTCGGCCTGCGTCGACGACAGCGCGCTCGTGATCTTCTGCGCGGCGTCCGGGTCGTCCCACAGGTCGGGGGCCGACGCCTGCTCCGAGAGCTTCGCGACCTTCGCCTGGAGGGCCGTCGGGTCGCTCACCGCCTGGATGGTGCCCAGGGTGGTGCGCAGATCACGGATCGCGGTGGGGAAGTCGGTGGTGGCCACAACCGTCCAGGCTACCGGGTCCGCGCTGCCCGCTCCTCCCCCGACTCCGTCTCCGTCTCACGACCCTCGGGCGGTCGACTCCGCCTGGAGCACGATCCCGTCGGACCACGGCGCGAGGACCCAGCTCAGGAGCGCAGGCCGGACGACGGCGCCCAGCCGCACCTGTGCGGACCGGCCGTCGGGGGTCGTCGCGTCGAGGACCGCGAACTCGTCCCACGCCGTGGCGGTGTCGGGGTTGTCGCGCAGGTAGCCGTCGACGGCTGCGCGGACGGCGGCCTCGGTCAGCGGGACACCGCCCGCACCCGAGGCCGCCTGGTCCGGGACGAAGTAGGGGTTGTCGGCGACCGCATCTGCTGCTTCGAGGGCGAGCAGGTCCGCGAGCGCGAGCAGACGCTTGCGCTCCAGGTGCACCCCGGCGGCGGACACGACGACGGTCAGCAGGAGCAGCGCGACGACGACGAACCCGAGGGTCAGGATCATCACCTGCCCGTTCTCACCGACCGGCCGGCGCCGCCGCCGCGCTCGCCGTTGCCGTCCCGGTCGGCGCAGCAGTCCGAGGGCGTCGGTCGGTGTCGCCGAGCGGTCCCGGCTCACCGGGCTCTCCCGGCTCGTCGGGCCGTCCCGACGACTGGGCCCGCCCCTGACGTGACCGTCATCCGGTGGCCCGATACGTGTCGACCGGGGCGACGCGCTCGACGCTGACCGGCACCTCGAGGGGGATGACGTCGCGGACGAAGCCCGGGACGAACGGCAGCGGCACCCGCACCTCGATCCGTGCGGACACGTCGCTGCCCGGTGCCAGACACGGCACCGACGAGCAGGTGAGCGTCAGGGCCCTCGACGGGTCGTCGTCGAAACCCTGGTCCCGCAACGCGATCCCCACGGCGGCGACAGCCCGCTGGGTGCCCTCGTCGGCATCGTCCGCAGCGACGTACGTCCGCGCCGCCTCGCGTGCCGCTCCCTCGGTGGCGAACATCGCCGCCTCGATCCGACCGAGCGTGAGCACCAGGTACACCAACGGCACCAGGAGGACGAGGGACAGCCCGAGGAACTCGACGACCGAGCTGCCGTCCTCGCCGGTCGCGCGGGCCCGGCGAGCGCTCCACCCGCTCACGGCTCCTCGACCAGGGCGTGCCCGCGCACGGTGAGGGTTCCGGCGGGACCGACCAGGCCCACCAGCGGCAGCGGAGCGACCACCTCGATCTCGACGACCTCGAGCCCGTCGAGCGTGGTGTGGCCGGCCGTCACCCCCTGCGCGTAGGTCGACGACAACGACTGCCCGATGAGCTCCCTCGACCGCTGCGCCCCGTCGCTCGGTGCGTGCCCGACCAGCGCGCCGTACCGAGCACCCTCCGCGGCGGAGTCGACGAGGGTGTTGCGCACGTGCAGCACGATCGTCAGCTGCAGCACGGCCGCGAACAGCACCGTGACCAGCGCGCCGACGAGCGCGAAGTCGACGATGGCCGACCCCGACTCGCCCGTCAGGGACCGGTGACGCTGCTGATGGCCTCGGAGAACACCCGACCGAGCGCGTCGCCGGCGATGACCCACAGCGCGGTGACCAGCCCGGCGGTCATAAGGGTCACCAGGACCCAGCCGGGGACGTCGCCGCGCTCGGGCGCGCCGTGGACGACCCGTCGCCGGACACCGCCCCAGGCCGTGCTCCCCCACACCAGCGAGCCCCGCAGGACCGCGCCGACCCGTGACGACAGACCGTCGTCCTTGCTCCCCGACCGACTCTCGGTCCCGCTCGTCATCGATACTCCCTTCATCGGGCACCAGAACGGCGCCATGCACGATTCCTGCGTCGGTCACAGACCGACCCGCAGGACCACCATCGAGGGGAAGACGGCGAAGACGACGGTCACCGGCAGGATCAGGAAGACCACCGGGACCATCATCAGCACCTCCTTGCGCCCACCGGTCTCCATGAGGGCGCGACGGCCCTCCTCACGCACGTCCTGCGCCTGTGCGCGCAGGACGTCGGCCAGGGGCGTGCCGCGCTCGACCGCCACGGCGACGCCTTCGGCGAAGCGCGCCAGCGCCGGCAGCCCTGTCCGGTCCGCCAGGTTGTCCAGCGCCACGGTCAGCGGCGCACCGGCGCGCGCGTCCGCCAGGGTCCGGGCGAGCTCCGCGGTCAGCTCACCGTGCGTCGACCGCACGACGCGTTCCAGGGCACCGATCGCTCCCTCGCCTGCGCCGACCGCGAGCGCGAGCAGCTCCGCGACGGTCGGGAGCTCGGTCAGCATCCGTGACTCGCGGGCGCGTACCTCGCGCGTCAGTGCCCAGTCACGGCCGAGCACCCCGACCAGACCGCAGACGGCGACCAGCACCACGAGCGCGAGCACCCCGCTCCCGCGCGTCGCCGCGAGCACCAGGGCCAGCGCGAGCCCCGCGGCCAGGCCGAGGACGCCCCAGACCACCTGCCCGGCACGGAACTGCTCCACGGTCTCGGTGCGCCCGGCACGGCTGAGCCGGCGTCGGAGCTCGGCCGCCGGGGACCCGAGACGCGTCACCAGCCGGAGGGCGTCCGTCATCACCGGGGCCACCAGCCTTTCGACGGTGACGAACGGTCCCCGCACGTGGGGTGCGCGCAGCAGGCCGGACGCGGTGGGCTGCGGACGCAGGTACGGGGCGAGCCGCTGGTCGAGGCTGATCCGCCGGGACCGCAGGCGCAGCACGACGATCGTCAGCCCGAGCCCGCCGAGCAGGCCGACGAGGGCACCGACCAGACCCGGGCTCACCGCAGCACCCGCGGGTCGTCCGGGAGGCGTGCGATGCGCAGCATCACGAGGTAGGCGACGACCGTGCAGGCTCCCCCGACCGCGAGGACCGCGAACCCGGCAGGGGTGTCGTACGCGGCGGCAGCCTCGGAGCGGGTGGCGAGCAGGGCCAGGACGATCCACGGGGCGGCGACGGCGAGCCGCGCGGCGTTCACGGTCCAGCTCTGCCTCGCCTCCAGCTCGCCGCGCGTGCGGACGTCCTCCCGCAGGAACGCGGACAGGGTCCGCAGGAGACGGCCGAGGTCGGTGCCGCCGACGTCGCGGGTCAGCCGCAACGCCTCGACGATCCGGTCGGCGACCGGGTCCGCGAGCCGGTCCTTGAGGGCGTCCAGGCTCTCGCTGAAGCGCCCGGTCGCGCGGTAGTCCTCGGCGAACGCCGTGAACGCCGGCCGCAGCTCCACCGGCCCACGCTCCCCGATCTGGGCCACGGCCTCCGGGAGCGCCAGCCCGGCGCGGATCCCGGATCCCAGGTGATCGACGACCTCCGGCCAGAGCTGGCGCAGCCGTGTGCGGCGCCGACGAGCCCGTCCTCGGACGAGCGCCCACGGTGCCATCGCCGCGAACACCGCGAAGCACAGCGCGATGGACGGGATCCGGGTCAGCGCGGTACCGAGGACCAGGACGACGAACCCGAGCATGACGCTCGTCGCCACCAGCGCTCCGGGCGTCACGCCGGCCGCACCCGCCTGGACGAGCGCGTCCTGGGTACGGGCATGCCAACCGGGCGCACGCGCCGCGGCGGCTCCGGGCGGCTGGGCCCAGAACGACCACCAGATGCAGGCGACACCGGCCCCGAGCAGCAGCCCGACGACGACCCCCATCAGCCCCGCCCTCGCAGGAGCGCGGCGAGGTCGGTGCCCGCGCGCGCGAACCGGTCGGCGTGCGGCGGGTAGCCGTCGGCCCGGACCAGGTGCCGGTCCCGCGCGTGGAAGACGTCGGCGGTCTCCACGATGCCCTGCTCGACCCGACCGGGGACGGCCACGATCTCCCGCACGGTCCGACGCCCGCCCGCGTCCAGGTCGAGGTGCACGACGATGTCGACGGCGGACGCGACCGTGGGGACGACGAACCGGTCCGACACGTTCTCCCCGGCGAGCAGCGGGAGGGTGCACAGCTTGGTCAGCGCCTCGCGCGCCGAGTTCGCGTGGATCGTGCACATGGCTGGCACGCCCGCGTTCAGCGCGATGAGCAGGTCGAGCGCCTCCGCCTCCCGCACCTCGCCGACCAGCAGGCGGTTGGGCCGCATGCGCAGGGCTTCCTTGACCAGGCGGCGCAACGGGATCTCGCCGGTGCCCTCCAGGCTCGGCTGGCGGCACTGCATCGCCACCCAGTCCCGCGCGACGAGCCGCAGCTCGAAGACCTCCTCGCAGGTGATCACGCGCTCGCGCGCCGGGATCGCACCGGCGAGGGCGTTCAGCATGGTCGTCTTGCCCGCCTGCGTGCCGCCGGAGACGAGCACGTTGAGCCCGGCCCGGACCGCGGCCTGCAGGAACGCGGCGGCGTGCAGCGTCAGGGTGCCGAGGCCGACGAGCTCGTCGAGCGTCGTGGCCCGCACCACGTACTTGCGGATGTTCACGGACCAGTGCCGCCGGGTGACGTCGGGAATCACCGCGTGCAACCGCTCCCCGCCGGGCAGGCTGGCGTCCACGAACGGGCTCGACAGGTCGAGCCGGCGTCCGGACACCTTCAGCATCTTCTCGACGAGGTCGCGTACCTGGCCGTCCGTGAGGATCGTCGTCGTCAGCTCCGCCTCACCACGCCGGGCGACGAACACCTGGGTGGGCGAGTTGATCCAGATCTCTTCCACCTCGGGGTCGTCGAGGTACTTCTGCAGCGGACCGAGCCCGGCGACCGCGTCGACGACGGACTTGTGCGCGGCCACGGCGTCCACCAGGGGCGGGACCGCTCCGACGACCGAGCGCTCGTCGTAGTCGGCGATCGCGTCGGAGACGAGCGCGAGGACGCCCGGACGGTCCCGGACCGGGTCGAGCCCTCGTCGCCGGATCAGCTCGCGCACCTCGGTCTCGAGGATGGCCACCCCGTCCACGCGCACCCCTGCCCGATTCGTCCGGTCTCGTCCCGGGCGAACGTAGGGCACCGGGAGACGACGCACATCCCGTTGTCCACAGTCGGAGACACCGACGGACCGCGCTGGCGTGCTGGAGCCGGAGTCAGGGCGAGGAGGTCCAAGGTTTCGCGGGGCGCCCCGGTGCGTCTCCGACGCACGGTTCGAGGTTCACGCGGACGCCCCTTCGCTCTCCGCGGTGATCGGACGCGAGGTCGCCGTCCGGGAGACCACGGGTGCGACGACGAGCGTCGCGAGGAGGAAGACGACGGCGAGAGCCGCCCACCCGAGAGAGCCGAGCTGCAGCACGAGGGCGACGACGAGCAGGGGCCCGACGACGTCCTGGATGCCGATGCCCGTGCTGAACACGGCCAGGAACTGCACACGCCGCTCGGGCGGTGCGAGCTCGTACGAGAGCGACCATCCCCCCGCCGACTGCCAGAGCTCCCCGGCGGTCAGGGCGAGGGTGCCGACCAGCAGCAGGGCGACCGCGACCCACGGGCCGACGCCGGCCGCCAGGGCGAGCGGCACGCACATCAGGGCGAGCGCGAGCCCCGCCCAGCGGGAGGCCCGGATGCCGCCGCGGAGCCCCTCGACCCCCCGCGAGAACGGGACCTGGAGCACGGTGGCGAGGACGGCGTTCACGGTCACGACGATCGAGACCGTCACGGGAGGCGCATCGGTCCGCTCGAGGATCCACAGGGGGATGACGACGCTCAGCAGCACCATGTGCATGGCGAGGACGGCGTGCACGCCGGTGAGGGCGGCGTACCACCAGTCACGGAACGACGTGAGGGCCTTGATCACCCCGACCCTCTCCCGTGTCACGAGGGTCTCCAGTCGCGGCAGCCGCAGGAGTGCGAGGGCGACCGCCGTGACGGCGAAGCTCGCGGCGTTGACCAGGACGATCGCCTTGTAGCCGGCGGAGGTCGACGCCACGACGAGGCTGGCAGCGAGCAGGGCCCCGACGGAGAACCCGGCGTTGCGGATCGACCTCATCAGCGCCATCGTCCGCACGCGGCCGGACTCCCCGACGAGCGACGCGACGAATCCCTGCGTCATCGCCGGGACGGCTCCTTCGGCGGCCGCCTGGAGGCTGACGAGGACGATGAACTCCGCCGGGGAGTCGACGAGGACGAGCGCTGCGAAGAACGCCGCGCGGCAGGCCTGGAGGGTGACGAGCATCCGGCGGACGCCGAACCGGTCGCCGAGCGCGCCGAGCGGGATCGCTGTGAGGAGCGCGACGAGACCCGCTGCAGCGAGACCTGCCGAGACCACCTGGGGCGCGAGACCGACGTACCGGACGTAGTAGACGACGGCGCCCGCGAGGAACACCCCGGTGCCGACGGAGTCGACGAGCGCCACCAGCAGGAACGTCCGCACCGGCCCCGGCATGTCGCGGACGCCGGTCCACAGGCGGGAGATCGTGCCGCGTGCGCTCATCCGTCGGCCGTCACCGCGACGCTGATCCTCCGCAGGGCAGCATCGACGGCGGCTGACGCGCTGGCGGCGTCGGCGCTGCGCACGATGACGTGCCCGACCCGGTCCCACGAGCTGGCGAGCGAGCGGACCCGGTCCCCGGGGACCACGTCGACCTCCACCTCGACGACGTCGTCGAGGACCGTGGCCTCGTGGACGCCGTCGACGGCGTCGACCACGCCACCGGGCAGGTCGAGGAACCTGATCGACGCTGTCGCGGTGGCCTCGCGTCGGCCAGGGGTGGAACGTCGGGACAGGAGGGCGATGTAGTCCGAGAGCAGGCTTCCCGGGTAGGCCAGGTCGATGAGGACGTCGATGTGGTCACCGGGGAGCCGCCCGGCGCACTCGACGAGGTGGGGCCGTCCATCGACGAGGATCCACTCGGAGTGCAGGACGCCGGTCCGGTACCCGGTGGCTGCGACGAACCGCCCGACCGCGACTTCGACCGCATCGGCGGTGGAGGCCGGCAGCGGTGCGGGGACGAGGTGCCCGGTCTCCACCGGGCGGGCGCCGGGGCGCACCTGCTTCGCCGTCGTGTTCGCGAAGACGACGCGACCGTCGAGGACGAGCGCCTCGTGGCTGATCTCCGGGCCGACGAGCACGGACTCGACGAGGAGCTCGCCCGTGCGCAGCGTGGAGGCGCGCAGGCTGGGCTCGTCCGCGTCAGCCACGGCGGCGAGCACGGTCGCGGCATCGGACTCGGGACCCAGGATGTGCACCCCCAGGCTCGCCTGGCGGTTCGAGGGCTTGAGGACGCACCGACCGTCGTGCTCCGCGCGGAACCGGTCGACCTCGTCCGCCGTGCTGACGACGGACCAGTCGGGCTGGAGCACGTCGCCGCTGACGGTGGCGCGGAGCCTGGCCTTGTCCCGGAGGGTCTCGGCGGCCGCGACGCCGGCGCCCGGCAGGCCCCAGGCGTCCGCGAGCGCTGCCGCGACGACGACGCCGTACTCGACGGCGGGCACGACTGCTCCCACCCCGTCCGGGCGCTCGAGGGTGGCGGCGAACCGTCGCGCGTCGTCCTCGTCCTGGGTCGGGGCAGCGAGGAGCGCGCCGGCACAGGCGAACGAGTCGATGATGCTCTCCACCCGGCGTGCCGCGATGACGTCCGGCTCCTCGAGCACCAGCACGGACCGGGCAGGGACAAGCCCTTCGAGGTCGGAGAGCAGGGCACGGCTGAACCCCACCGCGATGGTCTCGATCCCGGGTGGCAGTGCCGCGAGGTTGTCGATGACGAGGCTCATGGCGCTGCCACCGCCTCGTCGAGGTCCGGTACGGCCACGAGGTCTCCTTGATCAGTCGGTCCCGCTGGACGTCCGTGTCCACCAGGTCTGCGGGATGCGCTCCGTCGACGTGGGCTGACCCGGGTCCGGTCCGCGCGGTGCAGCGGGTGGGCCGGCACCCGCAGACACGAACGGCACGTGGACCGTTGCGGCCCGATCGTAGGGCCTCGGCCGGGGCAGGTCGTGGTGCTGTCGAGCCGGGTATCGGGCCCGTCCGTGCAGTTGCACGGAAACCCGAAACGATTCGGACGTAGAGAATCTGTATCGTTCTCGGATATAGCGGATCCGGTCACGCGGGACCCTAATAATATCGGTCGCACAATGTCAATCGGGTCCCATTTTTCGAGACGGGCTGGATCTGCTCCCGGCCTTGACGCACCCGCGGCCCTCATGGGAAGGTTTCGGCGCCCAAAGAGGCCACATCCGGACTTCTGTCGTTTTGAGCTGCCGCCGAGCACTGATGCTTGACGTGCGTCCAGGACATTCCCTGTCGAGGTGCCATTGAGCGAGATCTATTTTTCGCAGATTCGTGAGGACTCGCGCATCGAGCGTCAGCTGCAGGACCGCTACCAGGCTCGACGGGTCCTCACCATCGGGTCCGGGGGGTGCACGGCGTTCTCCCTGCTGGACGACGACCTGGAGAGCCTCGTCGTCGTCGACGCCAACCCCGCCCAGTGCGCACTCATCCACCTGAAGCGCGCCGCGCTCGTCTCCCTCGATCTCGACGAGTACCTGGCGTTCGTGGGCGAGCGCCCTGCGACCGACCGCCTGGCCACGTACCGCCGGCTGGAGAGCGCGCTGCCCGAGGAGGCACAGGCGTACTGGCGGACCCATCTGGCACGGATCGAGTCGGGGATCAACCGCTGCGGGGTCACGGACCGCTTCTACAGCCTGGTCGGTGAGAACCTCTCGCAGATCATCCTGGACACCGCGGCGGTCGACGCGCTGTTCGCCTGCTCGTCACTGGACGAGCAGCGCGCGTTCTACGCGGAGCACCTCGACAACGACCGCTGGGACACCGCGGTCCGCGTGCTGTTCAGCCGGTGGACCCAGTCGTACTTCTATCCCCCGCTGTGGTCCGCACGCAGCACGGAGTCGGAGTTCGGCGAGTTCTACGCGTCGCAGATCACCGAGGCGATCACGGACCGGCCCGTCGCGGACAACTATTTCCTGCACCAGCTGCTGGTAGGCCGTTATCTTTTCGACCGCGCCGACGGCACGCCTGCATATCTTTCCGAGGCCGGATACAGCCGGGCGCGCCGCAACATTCACAAGATGGAGCTGGTGAACGGCACGGTCGATCAATGTCTTCGCACGGTCAGAGAAATCGACGCCTTCTACCTGTCGAACATCTTCGACTGGGGAAGCCTCACCCGGCACGGCGCTTTTCCGGAGAATGCGCGCGAGGCGGCGTCCGCCGACGGGGCGATCGTCCTGCACCGGAGCATGTACGGCCGGGACCGGCTCTCGTCGGTGTTCGGCGACAACCTGAGGATCCGTTCGGAGCTGTCCCAGGAGCTGATGCAGCAGGAGCGTTCGATGCTCTACCGCGAGGTCACCGTCGGCGAGCTGGTCTGAGATCAGGCCCGCGGCTGGGCAGAGTCGGACGAACCGTCCGTCGGACACACACATGAGGGGCGTGGAGCAGCATGACCACCACACACGACGACCAGTTCCTGGAGAGCGTGCTGACGCTCCTGCGGGGGCTCAATCCTTCGGCGCAGGCCCTGGCCGGCACGACGATCGAACCCGACACGGACCTCATCCACACCGGCATCATCGACAGCCTGTCGATCATGGCGCTGCTCGTCTTCCTGGAGGAGGAGACCGGCACACGTGTGCCGCTGGAGGACCTGCTCCTCGACAGCATCCGCACTCCCCGGACGATCGCCGCCGTTCACGGCCCCCGCGCCGTCGAGACCGTATGAGTGTGATGGAGCCGCTGCTCGTCACGGGCGATGCCGAGGTCAGGATCGACGACGCGCTCTCCCGGGTCCGCCCGTTCGCCGGCGCCGAGGAGCTGAGGCTCTCGCCTCTGCTTCCCCTCGGCTCCGCCACGGCCACGCACTACGTGCGCAGCTTTCCGCAGCATGCACTGGTGGTGTCGGGCGCGATGGGTGCGGACCCCGCGTTCCTCCTGGCACCCACCGCCTGCTACGCGGTCTTCAACCACCTGGGAGATCGCCTGCTCCCTCGCGCGTCCGTGTTCACGCACAAGAACGTGTGCTTCCGGAACGAGACCACGTACCGCAACGGAGAGCGTCAGCCTTCCTTCCTCATGCGCGAGTTCATCTTCCTGTCCACGGAGCTCGGCCTGGTGCACGAGTGGATCGGGCAGGTCGTGCTGGACATCCCCCGTCTGCTGGCGGACGAGTTCGGTGTCGCGGCGGTCGTGCAGAAGGCGTGCGACCCGTTCTTCGACCCGAAGGACCTCCACCTGAAGTTCCAGGAGTCCGAGGACCTCAAGTCCGAGTTCGTGGTCGACGGACTCGCCGTCGCCTCGGTCAACCTCCATCTCCAGGCGTTCGCGCGCAGCTGCCACCTGCGCTCAGCGGACGGAGCCCCCCTCTACAGCGCGTGCTTCGGCCTCGGGTACGACCGGCTCCTCTCCAGGAGCGCAGCTGCACGCGTGCCTGCGCCCTCCCTGGCAGGCGGCGGCCGGGACACGGAGGGATAGCCATGGAGCGCGTCACGATCAGTGACCCTGCCGATGTGGACCTGCTGCTCCGCGGCAAGGAGTTCCGGGCCGATCACCCGTTCCGGGTGTCCCGTCGGATCCTCGGCGTGTCCACGCTCGATCTCGAGGGAAGCGAGCACCGCACCAGGAAACGCGAGTGGTGGGCCGGGTTCGGGAAGCAGTGGACGGACGGTGCCGCGGCGCAGGAGCTGGTCAGCTCAGCGGTGGCCGGCGGCTTCGCGCGCGCGCGAGCGAGCAACGACCTGCTGCAAGGGTGCGTCTACATCCCGAACCGAGTCGTCCTGGAGCTCCTGGGCCTGCCTGGCGTCGACCCCGTCGAGCACTACGCCCGCCTCGGTCCGGCTGTCCGGACCCTCGGCGGGCTCCCCGAGCCGGAGGAGAGCCTGGCCCGGTCGCGGGACTACATCCGGGACCTGTCCCGGGACGTGACGGTGCCCCTGTTCGCCGGGCTCCCGGACGAGGCCCGGGCGGCGGAGCTGGCCTTGTTCCTGATCGCGGGAGCGGAGACGACCGTGGTCGCCCTGAAGATCGTCACCGCGGCGTGGTGGCGTGATCCGTCCGGCGTGCGGGACGACCTGCGGAGCTCTGGCGCCGGCAACCTCGTCATGCGCATGCTCGCGAGCGACGCCCCGCTGGGCATGACGACTCGGCATGCGTCCCAGGACGTCGTCGTCCCGGGAGTCGGCGCGATCCCCCGGGGCGCGATCCTCGACGTGGACCTGGCCGGTGCGAGCGAGCAGTCGGGACTCGACGAGACGGACGCGCGCCGCAGCTCCCAGGGCTACGTGTTCGGGGCGGGAGCGCATCGCTGCCCGGGGGACCGCTTGGCCATGCTCGAGGCCGAGGCGTACCTGGAGGGCCTCGTCCAGCTGGATGCGTCGGAGTACGCGCCTGTCGAGGCGAGCGAGCCTCGGCCGTCGACGTTCCGGCACCCGACCTGGCACGCACTGACGAAGCACCCGAGCGTGTGCGCGGGCTCGGAGACGGTCGGCGGGCGATGTACAGAGTCGTGATCGGCAGCGCCGGTCCGGCGCACTTCCCCAACTACCAGTACGTCGTCGGGGACGTCAGCTCCGGCCACGCCGTGGTCGTGGACCCTGCGTGGGACAGCGGGGGCATCGCCCGGCGGATCGAGCGTGAGGGCTGGAGCCTGCAGGCGATCGTGCTGACGCACGGGCACTCCGACCACGTCAACGGTGTCGCCGAGCTCGCCCGTCTCATGCCGGCGCCCGTGTACGTGTCGGCCGACGAGGCCGCCTACTACGACGTCGACGTGCCCGGCTTGACGCACTGCGGCGATGGCGCGACCGTGCACGCCGGCTCCATCGCGGTCAGGGCGATGCACACACCTGGCCACACGGTCGGGTCCTGCAGCTTCCTGGTCGGCGACCACCTCTTCGTCGGCGACACGCTCTTCCCTGAAGGCGTCGGCTTCACGCACTTCGAGGGGGGCTGTGCGTCGGATCTCTACGACAGCGTCCGACGACTGGGGCGCGAGATCGCCGACGAGACGCTCGTGTACTCCGGGCACCGGTACCAGCACGGACCGGGACTCACCTTCGGTGAGCTGCGACGCCGGAACATCTACCTGCACCTGTCCAGCCGCAAGGACTTCGTGGAGTTCGCGGACCGGCGGACGGTGGCGGCATCGCACGACCGGCTTCTCCCCGATGCCTCCGCGACACCCACGGGCTATGCCGCGCTGACGTGGAGCGACGACGGCGCGACTCCTGCGACCAGGAAGTGACGGCAGGAATGATCAGCTGCGCTGTCCCGTCCGACTGGCCCCGGCCCGCAAGCTTCTACTCGTCGCCCAACTGGTTGCGGTTCGTCGACTCCGACGGACTCGGCAGAGCCGCCTACCTGGCGGAGGACGGTGCCGGCATCGTCGCCCACCTCTGCCCGGAGGACGGCCATCCGGACTACCGCTTCGAGACGGTGCTCGACAGCGCAGACGATCGCGCCCGGCTGCTGCTGGGAGGCCGCCGGGGATTCTGCTCCCCGGTGGTCGGCGGGGAACACTCGCCGTCCGCGCTGGCCCGGCTCGTGGCTGCGGCCCTCGACGCCTTCCCCGAGGTGGACGGCGCCTGGTGGTGGCCGTACCTGCCGTCGGAGGACGTGTCGCGGGTCGTCGCCGCCGCACGGTCGCTCACGGGTGAGACGCCCGGTGTGCACCTCGTCGACGCCGACTGCGTCGTGCAACGGATCGGGCCGGCCGAGCCCTTCGAGTCGGGCCTGACCTCCAAGCAGCGGAGGACGAACTGGCGCCGCGAGTGGCGGCGCTTCACCGAGAGCGGGCTCGAGCTCCGGCAGGTGGCGGTCGACGAGGTCGTCGAGTCCGGAGCGCGTCTGCTGCAGCAGGTCGAGAGCAAGTACGGCAACGAGCATCCTCTGGACCGCCTCACGGCGTCCCTCGGCCGACAGGCGCGGCTCCTGAACGACGAGGCCGTGGCGCACGCCGTCTTCGACGGCCCGCGCATGACGGGATACTCGCTCGCCTACCGATGGGGCGACGAGCTGGCGGTCCGCTCGGTCGGCCTGGACTACGCGTCGCTGCACGACGCCGCGGAGTATGCGGTCCTCCTCCTGCACGCACCCGTCCGGTTCGCGCAGGAGAACGGGATCGGGTCCCTGCACCTGGGCACCCGCAGCTACGAGGCCAAGTGCCGGCGTGGCGCGCGGGTCCGTGGCCTCTGGGCGGTGGCTCCCGGGACGACGACGTCGAGGACGGCGATCGAGGACCGCGCCCGGCCGGTCCTGGCCGAGCTCCCCGCGGCGGAGGCCGCGGCGTTCCGCTCGGAGATCGACGCGGTCCAGGCTGCGCTGGCGACCGGGGAGGAGCGGCGATGACCGCGCACGCCGTCGTCCTCACCTCCGTGCGCCGGGCCTTCCCGTTCGGCCTCCTGGACCGGCCCGGCGCCGACCACGTGACCATCGTCGCGGAGGTCGGTCACCCGCACCGGTTCCCCCGCGGTGGAGCAGCGCCCGGCACGGCCACGGTCGACGTCGTCGAGGTCGAGAGCATCCGCGACACGACCGAGGTGCTCCGGGCCGTCCGTCGGGTCTCGGCGTCCCGTCCCGTGGACCGTGTCGTCTCGCCGGTGGAGTTCGGTGTGGCGACCGCCGGCTTCCTGCGGTCGTCGCTCGGAATCCCCGGGGAGTCGTTCGACGTCGGTCTGGCGTTCTCCGACAAGTTCCTGATGAAGCGTCGACTGGCAGAGGCGGGCGTGCGGACCGCTCGCTTCACGCGCGTCTTCGACCCGGCGGACGTCGGAGCTGCTGGGGACGGCCTGGGCTGGCCCGTCATCGTCAAACCGTCCGTCGGCGCCCTGTGCATGGACGTGGCCCGGATCGACGGGCCGGACGAGGCGATCGCCTGGGCGACCGGCCCGGTCGGAGAGCGCCTGCGTGCCGACGGGATGCCGGTGGCCGTGGAGCAGTACGTCGCGATGGACCAGGAGTTCCACGTCGACGCCGTCGTCCGCGCGGGCGAGGTGCTGTTCGCCACCGTCTCGATCTACTTCGCTCCCCTGCTGGGCCAGATCGACGACTTCGACGGGTCGTGGATCGTCCCGCACGACCACCCCGACCATGCGGAGGCGCTCGCACTGGCCACCCGGTCGGTGGACGCGCTCGGCCTCCGCGACGGGATCGCCCACGTCGAGCTGTTCCGGTCGGCTGACGGCTTCCGGGTCGGTGAGGCAGCGTGCCGACCGCCGGGTGGCGGGATCGTCGACGCCGTCCGTCACCAGCACGGGGTCGACCTGTGGGAGGCCTACTGGTCCGTGGCGCTCGGGCGTGCACCGGAGCTCGACGCCGTGGCGACCGAGGGAGTGGTCGCCAACGTCAACCTCCCGATCCGCCCGGGCAGGATCGTCGAGCTGTCCACCGAGGTCGAGATCCGGGCAGCCTGCCCCGGACTGATCGACGTGCGCATGACCATGCGCGTCGGAGACGTGATCTCGTCGGACCTCAACTCGTCGTCCACGCCGGGGGTCGTCTTCTTCCGTGCCCGCGACGAGGCGGGGATCAGGACCACGCTCGCGTCGCTCCGACGCGCCTACCGGCTGGAGGTCGAGCCGACGTCCGGCTAGCTCCGCCTGGCGCGGACAGCAGTCCCGCCGCCCGCGGGTGCTCGTCGTGCTGGTGAGACCGCCGGGACCTTCGGCCCTGCCGGAGGCAGCGGTGCAGGACGAGACTGGTGGGACGAGAGACGCGGGGACGCCAGGACGCACGAACGGCGAAGGTCCGCGACGGTTCCGGACCCGGCCCGTGATGGGCCGCTGGTCTCACCCCAGCCTTCCCGCGCTTCGCGGCCGCATCGACGTCCGCGCACCTGCCCCTGAGGACCACCGATCCATGCCCGCTCGAACGCTCGGTGCCGTCGTGATCGCGACCGCACTCGTCCTGCTCCCGACCGCGGCGCACGCCGCCGGCCCCGACGCCACCTCGACGAGCATCGATCACGCGGGTCCGCTCGCGGCGACAGCCGTCCCGGACGACGACCTGGTGGAGCTCGGGCTGGTCGGGCTCGTCACCAGCAGCCTGGTCCTCGTGCTGGTCGGACGCCGCCGCCCGGACGACGACGAGCCCGCCGACTGAGGCCCGCCGGACACCGTGACCTCCGCCGGGTCGTGCACCGCGCCCGCTAGCGTGTGAACGTGTCCACGACCCTCACCACCCCCCTCCCCACCGGCCGCCAGCACGTCCTCGAGCTGGGGAGCCAGCGCGCGGTCGTCACAGCCGTCGGCGCCAGCCTGCGCGAGTACACGGTCGACGGCCGGGACGTCGTCCTGCCGTTCGACGAGACACAGATCGCGCCGGCGTTTTCGGGAGGGGTCCTCGCCCCGTGGCCCAACCGCCTGCGCGACGGCGTGTACAGCTACGACGGGACGGACTTCGAGGTGCCGATCTCGGAGCACCTCCGGAACACCGCTCTGCACGGGCTCGTCGCCACCACGACCTTCGAGACCACCGACGCCAGTGCGACGTCGGTGACGCTCGAGCACGTCATCGTCCCGACCCACGGGTACCCCTGGCCGGTGCGGGTCCGCCTCACCTACGCGCTGACCGATGCCGGTCTGCACGTCACGGCGGAGGGGACGAACCTCGGCGCGACGACCGCGCCCTACGGCATCGGGTTCCACCCGTGGCTGTCGCCCGGTGACGGCCAGGTCGACGACTGCACCCTGCAGGTCGACGCCGCCGGGCACGTGACCGTCGACGACCGGCTGCTCCCCACCGGGACGGAGCCGACGTCCGGGGACAGCGAGCTGCGCACCGCGCGCCCGCTGCGAGGACTCGACCTGGACGACGCGTGGGTCGACGTGATCCGCGACGCGCAGGGGCTGTCCTGGATCCGGCTGGGCTGCCCGGACGGGCGCACGGTCGCCATGTGGGCGGACGGTGCGACCCAGGCCTGGCAGGTCTGCACGGGCGACACCGTCGCGCAGATCTCGCGTCGGGGCGTCGCTGCGGAGCCGATGACCTGCATCGCCGACGCGTTCCGCACCGGGACCGACCTGGTGCACCTGGCGCCGGGCGCCAGCCACACGATCACCTGGGGTCTCGCGCTCCTCTGAGTCGGGCCGCACCAGGTCGACGGCGGGGCTCAGCCGTCGTAGTACTCGCCGTCGGCCTGGACGCCCTTGGTGAACTCCCAGTGCCAGCGCTCGTACGGGCCGCTGCCGCCGGGCTGGGCCCAGGCCGGGTTCTCCCAGCCGTACGTCGGCGCGTTCTCGGTGATCCAGGCCCACTTCGTCCCGGACGTCTGGTCCTGGCACAGGTCGACCGCAAGGCCCCACCCGTGGTTGCTCTTGCCGGGGACGGCGGCGAGCCCGCCCCTCGTCGCCTTGACGGCCCGCTGGGCGGCCAGCGTGCGGTAGCCGCCGCTGAGGCACAGGTCCCCGCCGAAGCGTGCGGCGAACGCCTGGTTGAACTCCGCGAGGGAGACCGCCGCATCCGCTCGCAGCTGCGTGTGGTTGTCCCACAGGTTGCACAGGTCGGCGGTCTTGAGGAGCCCGTTCTGGCCGGCGGCGCGCTTGGAACCGTCGCAGCCGGGGAGCGCGGACCGGTCGTCGGCGCGGCTGACCCCGGCGACGCCGCGCGCCTGGAGGGCACCGTCGGTCGCCATCAGCGACGTCGGCGGCAGGGCGGAGAGCGTCGAGCCGGACAGCGCCGAGACGGTCGTGGGGAGCGTGGAGTCGGCGAGGGCGTCGGAGCCGAAGGCCACCGAGCTGGGCACCAGTCCCTGGCTGACCGGGATGACGACCGTGATACCGGCCAGGACGCCGAGGACGCTGAGTCGGGCGGCAGCGCGGGTGGGCTTGCGCGAGCGTCGCGAGATCGTCCCGTGCGGGACGGACTCGAGCTCCGGCACGCCCTCGAGCTCGGGGACGGACTCGACACGTCCGGGCTCAGCAGGTGCCTGTGCGGTGGCTGCCGGGACCTCGAGGCGGATCGCGGTCGTGGGCGCAGCCCGGGGCGAGGGCTGCGTCGGCGCCGCGGAGGGCATCGTCGGTGCGGCGACGGGCCGCTGCGCCGCTGCGAGCGGCGACTCGATGCGTGCAGGAAGCGTCGGGAGCGGCACCGGGGCACGCGAGGCGCTGAACGGCGCCGTGGTCGGCGACGTGCGCTGCGGGGGTGCCACGGGCGCTGCCGTGCGGGACCGGGGCGAGCCCGCGGGAACACCGGCGGGCACCTGGGGGGCCGACGGAGCGGCGACACGGGGCTGCGGCTGGGCGCTCGGCCCGGACGTGCGGGCCGGCGATGGCGTGGTGGGCCGGGCTGCGAGCGCCTGCGGGGCCGCGGACCATGCCGAGCGCGGCGCCTCGGTGGGAGGCGTGGATCCACGCGGCGCGACGGGCTCCGGCTGTGCCCACGACGGCACGTGGTGCGCGGCCGACGGGGCGGGATCCGGACGCGCGCCGGTCGCGGTGGTGGACCCCGACTCCGAGCGGCGCTGGGCCTCGCGGAGGCTGCGACGGGTGGGCGGTGCCGTCACGGGCTCCTCGCTGTGCGACCCCACGACACCTCCAGTCCGTCCACGCGTCTCTGATCTGCCGCGACGTCGTCGTCGGGTGCGCTGCAGGCGCCCCGGCGACTTGCGGTCACGAAACCATAACGGCTCGTCGTCGTGCTTCCAACCCTCTGGACACCCGTCCAGCCCAGGGACGGGGCTCGAGAGCGCGACACGCTGTGCGACACGCCGAAGAACGCCTACGCAGACCCCGGACAGACGCAGTGATGCGTTTCACCACGCCCGTTCGCGGACGAGGTCACGACAGCTGGCCGCGCTGCATCGCGTCGCGCACCTCGCCCACGAGCTCCTCCAGGATGTCCTCGAGGAACACGACGCCGACGGTCCGGCCGTCCTCGTCCACCCGCGCCAGGTGCGCACCCGAGCGCTGCATGGCCGCCAGCGCGTCCTCGACCTCGTCCTGCGGCCCTACCACCGCGAGCGCGCGGACGCGCCAGGGCGGGACGGGGACGCTGCGCGCGGGCTCGTCGGCGTACAGGACGTCCTTGAGGTGCAGGTAGCCCGTCGGCCTCCCGGCGTCGTCGACCACCGGGAACCGGCTGAACCCGGTGCGGGCGACCAGCCGCTCGACGTCCTCGGGCGTGCTGCCGGCGGCGACGGTGACCAGGGCGCCCGTCCGGATCATGACGTCGGCCGCGGTGCGGTCGGAGAACTCCAGCGCGCCGGCCAGCAGTCCCTGCTCGTCGTCGAGGAGGCCCTCGGCCTGGGACCGCTCGACGATCGACTGCACCTCCTGCGCGGTGAACGCGGAGGCCACCTCGTCCTTGGGCTCGACCCCGAACAGCCGCAGCGCGTGGTTGGCGATCCAGTTGAGCACGCTGATGAGCGGCCGGACGACGCGGGCGACCCAGACGAGCGGCGGGCCGAAGAGCAGGACCGCGCGGTCGGGGCCGGCGACGGCGAGGTTCTTGGGCACCATCTCGCCCAGCACGACGTGCAGGTAGACGACGATCGCGAGCGCGACGACGAACGAGATCGGGTGCGTCAGGCTCTCGCTCACGCCGAGCGCGTGCAGCGGCCCCTCGATGAGGTGCGCGATCGCGGGCTCGGCCACGACACCGAGGCTCGTCGAGCACACGGTGATGCCGAGCTGGGCGCACGCGAGCATGAGCGAGACGTTCTCCATCGCCCACAGGACCGTGATGGCGCGCCGGTTCCCCTCGCGGGCGAGGGGCTCGATGGCGCTGCGGCGGGCGGAGATGATGGCGAACTCGGCGCCGACGAAGAAGGCGTTCGCAGCGAGCAGGAGGGCGCCGAGGACCAGCGCCACGGTGGAGCTCATGACTCCTCCCCCTCGTCGGTCTCGACCGCGCGCACGCGCACCCGCTCGACGCGCCGGCCTGCCATGGCCTCGACCTGGAGGAGCACTCGGTCGACGACGATCTCGTCACCGGCGCTGGGGATCCGTCCCAGCTCGGACATCAGCAGCCCGCCGAGGGTCTCGTAGGGGCCGTCCGCGGGGACGTGCAGCCCGGTGACCTCGACCAGCTCGTCGGGGCGCAGGACGCCCGGCAGCAACCACGAGCCGTCGGCCGAGCGGGTGTGCGAGGCGCGTCGTCGGTCGTGCTCGTCGGCGACGTCCCCGACGAGTTCCTCGACGACGTCCTCGAGCGTGACCACCCCGGAGGTGCCGCCGTACTCGTCGACGACCACCGCCATCTGCAGCCCCAGCTCGCGCAGCTCGACCAGCAGGGGTCCCAGGTGCACGGTCTCGGGCACGCGCGGAGCCTCGACCATCAGCGCGGCCGCCGGCACGTCGGGCCGGCGCTCGTACGGGACGCCGATCGCGCGGCGCAGGTGGACCAGCCCGACGATGTCGTCGCTCGAGTCACCGATGACGGGGAACCGGGAGTGGCCGGTGCGGCGGGCCAGGTCGACGACGTCGGCGGCCGACTCGTCGCGGCGCAGGACCACGAGCCGAAGCCGGTCGGTCATCACGTCGACCGCGGTGAGCTCGGTGAACTCGATCGAGTTGGTGAGCAGCGTGGCGGTGGACTCGTCGAGCGTGCCCACCTCGGCGGAGCGGCGCACCAGCGCGGCGAGCTCCTGCGGCGAGCGACCGCCGGACAGCTCCTCGCGCGGTTCCACCCCGAAGGCGCGCAGCAGCTTGTTGGCGCTGCCGTTGAACGCGTCGATCAGCGGGTGCAGCGCGATGGTGAACCCGCGCTGCAGCGGCGCGACCATCCGGGCGGTCGGCAGCGGCCGGCTGATCGCGAGGTTCTTCGGGATGAGCTCGCCGACGACCATCGAGAAGCCGTTGACCAGGACGATCGCCAGGACGCCGGCGACGATGCCGCCGACCACCTGCCCGAGCACGGAGTCCTCGAGCGGCAGCCGCAGCAGCCGCACGACCGCGGGCTGGGTGGTGTACCCGAGCAGGACGGTGGTCAGCGTGATGCCGAGCTGCGCGCCGGACAGCTCCGTGGAGAGGCGGCGCAGGGCCTTGAGGACCGACTGGCTGCGCCGGTCGTCGGGACTGGTCTGGCTCTCGACGAGTCCCGGGTCGAGCGTCACCAGCGAGAACTCGCTGGCGACGAAGACGGCCGTGCCGAGCGTGAGCAGGACGCCGAGGGCCACCAGGAGCCACTCGATCAGCACGAGCCACCGCCGTCCGGGCGACCAGGCGTACGACGAGCGCCGACCCGCAGGTCGGCGCTGGTGTTCACGACAGAGGAGGAGAAGAGGTGGCCGGCATGGTCTCCCCCGGGCTCATCGGCCCGGGCGGGACGCCGGCAGCGACTTGAGCTGCTCATGGTGCGTCGATCATACGGGCGACGGCGCGTCTTCACAGGGTCCGACCATGCGCGGGAGCGTCGACGGAGGTCGTGTGTGCGTGCCTGTGCCACTCTGGCGACATGGCGAACGTGAGCGGTGGGCCGACGACGGCGGCCGGCGGGGCTGCCGGCACGACGGTCCTGGTGGTGGAGGACGAACCGGCGATCGCCCAGGCGATCGTGCACCGGCTCTCCGCGGAGGGCTGGACGGTCGAGGCGGTCGGCGACGGGCTCGCGGGCGTGAGCGCGGCGACGCGGCTGCGCCCGGACGTCGTGGTGCTCGACGTGATGCTCCCGGGCATCGACGGGCTCGAGGTGTGCCGGCGGATCCAGGCCGAGCGGCCGGTCCCCGTGCTCATGCTCACCGCGCGTGACGACGAGACCGACATGCTGATCGGCCTGGGTGTCGGCGCGGACGACTACATGACGAAGCCGTTCTCGATGCGCGAGCTGGTGGCGCGCACCAAGGCCCTGCTGCGGCGCACCGAGCGGGCCACGCGCGCCGCCGAGATGGCGTCCGCCGAGCAGCCCGACCCCCCGCTGGTGCTGGGCGACGTCACGGTCGACCGTGCGCAGCGGCGCGTGCTGCGCGGGGACACCGAGGTGCACCTGACGCCGACGGAGTTCGACCTGCTCCTCGCGCTGGCGGCGACCCCGCGCACGGTCCTGACCCGGGAGCGCCTGCTCGCCGAGGTGTGGGACTGGGTCGACGCGAGCGGCACCCGCACGGTCGACTCCCACATCAAGGCGCTGCGCCGCAAGCTCGGCCCGGACCTCATCCGCACCGTGCACGGCGTGGGGTACGCGTTCGAGCCGAGCGACGGACCGGCCGCTGCCGACGGGCCAGGCGGGGCGAGCGTCCCCGAAGGCGCGTGAACGCACCCCGGCACGTCCGCGGCGAGTTCGTCCGCTCGCGGATCCCGGACGTCCGGCCGCTCGACCGCCTGAGCTCGATCAAGATCAAGCTCGGCGTCCTCGTCGCGGCCACCGTGACGGCGGCCGCGTTCATCACGTGGCTCGGGCTGTACAACCACCTGGGCCCGTCGCGCACGCTGCCCATCGCGGTCGCGGGTTCCCTGATCGTCACGCAGCTGCTGGCCCGGGGCATGACGTCGCCGCTGCGTGAGATGACCTACGCGGCCCGGCGGATGGCCGCGGGCGACTACAGCCGCCGCGTCCAGGCGACGAGCCTCGACGAGGTGGGCCAGCTGGCGGACGCGTTCAACACGATGGCCGACGACCTCGAGCAGGCCGACGTCTTCCGTCGCGAGCTCATCGCCAACGTCTCCCACGAGCTGCGCACCCCCGTGACGGCTCTGCAGGCGCAGCTGGAGAACATCGTCGACGGCGTCACGGAGGCCGACCCCGCAACCATGCAGGCCGCGCTGGCCCAGACGGAGCGGCTGGGCCGGCTGGTGACGTACCTGCTGGACCTGTCCCGCCTCGAGGCGGGCGACGTCCCGCTGGAGATCGCCGACGTGCGGCTGCAGGACTTCCTGGAGGAGGCGGCGGAGGGCGCGATGCTCGTCGGCGCCACCAAGCGGCTGACCTTCCCCGTCGTCGTGGAGCCGCCGGACCTCACGGTCCCGGCCGACCCGGACCGTCTGCACCAGGTGGTGGCCAACCTCCTGCACAACGCGGTGCGGCACTCCCCCGCCGACGACGAGGTGCGGCTCGAGGCGCGCCGGGTGGGGGCGGACGTGCGCATCGACGTGGTCGACCACGGCCCGGGGATCTCGCGCGAGCAGCGCCCGCACGTGTTCGAGCGCTTCGTCCGCGGCAACAACCCGGCGGTCACGGGTCAGGTCTCGACGGGCGGCACGGGCCTGGGGCTGGCGATCGTCCGGTGGGCGGTCGAGCTGCACGGCGGGCGGATCGAGGTCGCGGACACCGAGGTCGGCTGCACCATGCGGGTGACGCTGCCCGCGGCGAACCGGCGCCCCGCCTGACCTTGTTCTACTCGCGCTAGAACACTAGGCTCTGGCGCCATGACGACCGACGGCACGATCCTCGTCGACCACCTCTCCAAGTCCTTCGGCCCGGTCCGTGCCGTGGACGACCTGTCGTTCCAGGTCGCTCCCGGACGCGTCACCGGGTTCCTGGGACCCAACGGGGCCGGGAAGACCACCACCCTGCGCATGCTGCTCGGACTGGTCCGGCCGACGTCCGGCACGGCGACGATCGGCGGGCAGGCCTACGGCGAGATCCGCCGGCCGCTGCGCACCGTCGGGGCCGCCCTGGAGGCGGCGAGCTTCCACCCCGGCCGCACGGCGCTCGACCACCTGCGGCTCTACACCCCGCAGGTCGGCGTCCCCGACGCGCGCGCCGGCGAGGTGCTCGAGCTCGTCGGCCTGTCCGCCGCGGCGGACCGTCGCGTCGGCGGCTTCTCGCTGGGCATGCGGCAACGCCTCGCGCTGGCGACGACGCTGCTGGGCGACCCCCGCGTGCTCCTGCTCGACGAGCCCGCCAACGGCCTCGACCCCGAGGGCATCCGCTGGCTGCGCGGCTTCCTGCGGATGCTCGCGGCCGAGGGGCGCACCGTGCTCGTGTCCAGCCACGTGCTGTCCGAGGTGGAGCAGACGGTGGACGACGTCGTGATCATCGCCCGCGGCCGCCTCGCGCACGCCTCGTCGCTGCCCGACCTCGCCCGGATGGCGCGGGTCCAGGTCCGGGCGGTCTCACCCGACGTCGCCGGGCTCGCCGCGCTCGTCGAGCGCTCGGCGTGGACCCGCGCCGAGGCCGGCGACCCGCGGGTGGCCGAGCTCTGGGACGTCGACGCCGCCACGGTCGGCGCGGCCGCGTTCGCCGCGGGCGTGGAGCTGCACGAGCTGACCAGCCGAGATCCTGGCCTCGAAGGGCTGTTCCTGCAGCTCGTCGGCTCGGTGGACGCTCCCGGCACCGACGGGATGGCCGCCTGATGCGCGCCGCGCTGGTCACCGAGTACCGCAAGCTGGTCACCACCCGGCTGTGGTGGATCCTCCTGCTCTGCATGGCCGTCTACATGGCGTTCCTGGCCGCGGCCGTCGGCTGGGGCGTCTCGCAGGGCAACGCGATGGGCAGCAGCCCCGGGAGCGACGAGCAGCTCGCGCTGGCGCCCGACGCCGTGGTGCGGACCGTCTACACGATCGCCGTGACGTTCGGCTACGTGTTCCCGCTGCTCGTCGGCGCGCTGGCGGTCGCCTCGGAGTTCCGCCACCAGACCATCACGCCGACCCTGCTGGCCGAGCCGCGCCGGACCGTCCTGGTCTCCGCGAAGGTGATCTCGGCCGGCGTGCTGGGTCTGGTGTTCGGGCTCGTCGGCACCCTCGCCGCCGTGGGGGCCGGGGCTGCCGTCCTGACCCTGCTCGACCAGCCGACCTTCCTCGACGAGGCCTCGACCTGGCGGTCGATCGCCCTGTCCGTCCTCGCGCTGGCCCTGTGGGCGGTCGTCGGAGTCGGGTTCGGCTCCGTGCTGACCAACCAGGTGGCCGTCATCGTCGTCGTCCTCGCGTTCACGCAGTTCGTGGAACCGGTGCTGCGCTTCGTCCTCGCCCTGACCAGCTGGGGCGCGGACGTCGCCGCGTACCTGCCGGGCGCTGCCGGGGAGGCGGTCGCGGGCGGCAGCTTCTTCTCGGAGAGCGGCGTCAGCTCGTTGCTCGAGTGGTGGCAGGGGGCCCTGGTGCTGCTCGCGTACGGGGTCGGGCTGGCGGCGATCGGGCGCGTGACCACCTTCCGCCGGGACATCACCTGACGTCCGCCCACTCCCCGTGGACGGATGTGCACAAGCATGACCTCGGAGGGCTGCCGACGACCTCGCCTTGAGGGGCCGCGAACTGCGACGTTGCCCCCTGTTGACCCGCGTGTGCTGACCAGGTGAAGACGCCTGTGGATCCGTCCCGAAGAGCCGTCCTGAGGCCGGTCAGCGCGCGCGGAGGCCGTAGTGTTGTTATCAACAGAAGTAGCAGTCGGACTAGCAGAGGCGCGGTCACGAACCGCAGCGGAAGTGGGCGATCCCAGCGTGACCCAGATGGCGGATCCTGACTCGACGCGTGCCGTTTTCGGCGCAAACGAGTGGCTCGTGGACGAGCTGTTCGAGCAGTACCAGCGGGACAAGAACTCGGTCGACCCGGCGTGGTGGGACTTCTTCGAGGGCTACAAGCCCGAGGAGGCCTCGGCGAACGGCTCGACCCCGGCGCCGGCCCCCGCTCCGGCCGCCGCACCGGCGAACGGGAGCCCGGCGAACGCCGCGCCACGCGGTGCACACGCGGCTCCGGCAGCACCGCCGGCAGCCCCGCCCGCACCCGTCGCGCCCGAGCCGACCAAGGCGGCGCCGTTCGTGGAGCCGCCGCCGGTGACGTCGCCGATCGCGACCGCCCAGCCGGCGACCGCCCCGTACGCGCAGGTGGCCCAGCGGCCCTCCGCGGCGGACGAGGGCGAGGCCGCGGACGACGTGCAGAAGCTGCGCGGTCCGGCGGCGCGGGTCGTGACCAACATGGAGGCGTCCCTCGACGTCCCGACGGCCACCTCGGTGCGCGCGATCGCGGCCAAGCTCATGGTCGACAACCGCATCGTCATCAACAACCACCTCGCCCGGGGTCGCGGAGGCAAGATCTCCTTCACGCACCTCATCGGCTTCGCGATGGTCGAGGCGCTGGCCGAGATGCCCGCGATGAACACGTCCTTCACGGTGGTCGACGACAAGCCGAGCGTCCTGACGCCCGCGCACGTCAACGTCGGCATCGCGATCGACCTGGCCAAGCCGGACGGCACACGTCAGCTGCTGGTCCCGTCGATCAAGAAGTGCGAGACCCTCGACTTCGCGGGGTTCTGGTCCGCGTACGAGGACGTCGTGCGCCGTGCGCGCGGGAACAAGCTCACGGTCGACGACTTCTCGGGGACGACGATCTCGCTGACCAACCCGGGCACCATCGGCACGGTCCACTCGGTCCCGCGCCTCATGCAGGGCCAGGGCACGATCATCGGCGTCGGCGCCATGGACTACCCCGCCGAGTTCGCGGGCACCTCCGAGGACGCGCTGAACAAGATGGGCGTCTCGAAGGTGCTGACCCTCACCTCGACGTACGACCACCGGATCATCCAGGGTGCCCAGTCGGGCGACTTCCTGCGGATCATCGGCCGCAAGCTCCTCGGCGAGGACGGCTTCTACGACCGCGTCTTCGCGTCGCTGCGTGTCCCGTACGAGCCGGTCCGGTGGGTGCGCGAGACCGCCGACCCCGACGCCGACGCGATCAAGCCGGCCCGGATCGCGGAGCTCATCCACTCCTACCGGTCGCGCGGCCACCTGATGGCCGACACGGACCCGCTGGCCTACCGCCAGCGCAAGCACCCCGACCTGGACGTGCAGACGCACGGCCTGACGCTCTGGGACCTCGACCGCGTGTTCCCGACGGGCGGCTTCGGCGGCAAGCCCCGCGCCAAGCTCCGCGAGGTGCTCGGCCTGCTGCGCGACTCCTACTGCCGGACGGTCGGCAGCGAGTACATGCACCTGCAGGACCCGCGGCAGCGCACGTGGCTCCAGGAGCGGCTCGAGTCCGGGTACGCCCGCACCCCGCGGGAGGACCAGCTGCGCATCCTGCGCCGGCTCAACGCGGCGGAGGCGTTCGAGACCTTCCTGCAGACCAAGTACGTCGGCCAGAAGCGGTTCTCGCTCGAGGGCGGCGAGTCGGTCATCGCGCTGCTCGACGCGATCCTGTCGAAGGCGGCGAACAGCGGGCTCGACGAGGTCGGCATCGGCATGGCCCACCGTGGCCGGCTGAACATCCTGGCCAACATCGCCGGCAAGTCCTACGCGCAGATCTTCAGCGAGTTCGAGGGCAACCAGGACCCGAAGTCGGTCCAGGGCTCGGGCGACGTGAAGTACCACCTGGGCACCGAGGGCACGTTCACCGCCGAGTCCGGCGCGACGACCGCGGTGTACCTGGCGGCCAACCCGTCGCACCTCGAGGCGGTCGACCCGGTGCTCGAGGGCATCGTGCGGGCCAAGCAGGACCGCATCGACCTGGGTGGCGACGGGTTCTCCGTCCTGCCGATCCTCATCCACGGCGACGCGGCGTTCGCGGGGCAGGGCGTCGTGTTCGAGACGCTGAACCTTGCGCAGCTGCGCGGTTACCGCACCGGCGGCACCATCCACGTCATCATCAACAACCAGGTCGGCTTCACCACGGGCCCGTCCTCGTCGCGCTCGTCGCAGTACGCGACCGACGTGGCCAAGGGTCTGCAGGTGCCGATCTTCCACGTCAACGGGGACGACCCGGAGGCGTGCGTGCGGGTGGCCGAGCTGGCGTTCGAGTACCGCGAGCAGTTCGACCGTGACGTCATCATCGACATGGTCTGCTACCGCCGTCGTGGTCACAACGAGGGCGACGACCCGTCGATGACGCAGCCGCTCATGTACAACCTGATCGAGGCGAAGCGCTCGGTGCGCAAGCTCTACACCGAGACCCTCGTGGCCCGCGGCGACCTCACGATCTCCGACGCCGAGCAGGCGCTGCAGGACTACCAGCAGCAGCTCGAGCGGGTGTTCACCGAGACGCGGGAGGACGGCTACACGCCGGCTCCGCCCGAGGCGGAGGCCGTCAAGGGTCTCGAGCGCCCGGAGTCGCAGCTCGAGGACGCGGGCATGATGGTCGGCTGGAAGACCGCCGTCGACGCCGGCATCCTGGAGCGCATCGGTCGCGCGCACGTCCGCCCGCCCGAGGGCTTCACGGTGCACCCGAAGCTGGCGCAGCTGCTGGCCAAGCGCGAGGCGATGTCCCGCGAGGGCGGCATCGACTGGGGCTACGGCGAGCTGCTGGCGTTCGGCTCGCTGCTCATCGAGGGCACGCCGGTCCGGCTGGCCGGGCAGGACTCGCGCCGGGGCACCTTCGTGCAGCGGCACGCGGTCATGCACGACCGCGACACGGGCGCCGAGTGGACGCCGCTGCTGTACCTGTCCGCCGACCAGGCGAAGTTCTGGGTCTACGACTCGTCGCTGTCGGAGTACGCGGCCCTCGGGTTCGAGTACGGGTACTCGGTCGAGCGCCCGGACGCGCTCGTTCTCTGGGAGGCGCAGTTCGGCGACTTCGTCAACGGCGCCCAGACGATCATCGACGAGTTCATCTCGTCGGCCGAGCAGAAGTGGGCGCAGCGCTCGTCGGTCGTGCTCCTGCTCCCCCACGGGTACGAGGGCCAGGGCCCGGACCACTCGTCGGCCCGCATCGAGCGGTTCCTGCAGCTCGCGGCCGAGGACAACATGACGATCGCGCAGCCGTCGACGCCCGCGTCGCACTTCCACCTGCTGCGCCGGCAGGCGTACGACCGCCCGCGTCGTCCGCTCGTCGTGTTCACGCCGAAGTCGATGCTGCGCCTGAAGTCGGCCTCGTCGGACGTGGCGGAGTTCACGTCGGGGACGTTCCGCACGGTCATCGGTGACGACCTTGCCGCCGCCAAGGCCGGGCAGGTCACCCGCGTGCTGCTCTGCTCGGGCAAGGTCTACTGGGACCTGCTCGCGCACCGCGTGAAGACGGGCGACGAGCAGACGGCGATCGTGCGGCTCGAGCAGCTCTACCCGCTCGACACGGAGGCGGCCCGCGCGGCCGTGGCGCCGTTCGAGGGTGCCGAGCTGGTGTGGGTCCAGGACGAGCCGCGCAACCAGGGGCCGTGGACGTTCCTGTCCATGCACCTGCCGCAGCTGCTGAACCGCACGCTCCGGGTGGTCTCCCGCAAGGAGTCCGCGTCTCCGGCTGCCGGGTCCGCCAAGAAGCACCAGGCGCAGCAGGCGCAGCTCATCGAGACCGCGTTCGCACGCTGAGGTCCGGCTGACCGAGAGCCGCATCCCTGCCGGGGTGCGGCTCTCGGCGCGTCAGGCGACGGGAGCGGGGGCGAACGTCCGCCGGTAGGCCTGTGGGCTGGTGCCGAGCGTCCGGGCGAAGTGGTGCCGCAGCACCGCGGCGGTGCCGAACCCGCACAGGCGGGCGATCTCCTCGATGCTCGCGTCCGACCGCTCGAGCATCTCCTGGGCGCGCACGACCCGCTGCCGGGTGACCCACGCGGCGGGCGTCGTGCCGGTCTCGGCCCGGAAGCGGCGGGCGAACGTCCGCTCCGACACGAAGGCGCGAGCGGCCAGGTCGGGCACGCTCATCTCCTCCTCGAGGTTCTCGACCATCCACGCGAGCAGCGGTGCGAGGGTGTCGGCGTCGCACGGCAGCGGCGTGTCCACGTACTGCGCCTGACCGCCGTCCCGGTGCGGGGGCACGACCATCCGGCGCGCGATGGCCGACGCGGCGGCGGCGCCCAGCTCGCGCCGCACGAGGTGCAGGCACGCGTCGATCCCGGCCGCGGTGCCGGCGCTGGTGATCACCCGGTCGTCGTCGACGTACAGGACCGCCGGGTTGACGCGTGCCTCCGGGAAGCGTCGGCTCATCGCCTCGGTGTGCATCCAGTGCGTGGTGCACTGGCGCCCGTCGAGCAGCCCGGCCTCACCGAGCGCGAACGAGCCGCTGCAGATGCTCAGCACCCAGGCGCCGCGCGCGTGCGCGTCGCGCAGGACGTCGAGCACCACCTCGGGAACCGGTCCGTCACTGCCGTACGCAGGCACGATGACCAGGTCGACGTCGCGCGTCGCCTCCAGGCCGTGCTCGACGACGATGGAGAAGTACCCGGCGTCCTTCGTGGTCACGAGCCCGGGCTCGAGACCGCAGATCCGGAAGTCGAAGGCGGGTCCGCCCGTGTCGCGGCGGTCGATGCCGAAGACCTCGCACGCGACCCCCAGCTCGAAGGGCGCGACGTTCGGCAGGGCGATGACGGCGACGGATCGAAGCATGCTGCAAGCATCGGCAGTCACTGGCAGAAAGTCAACGGTCATCGTCAGTCCTGCCACTCGTGGCACCTTGTACACGAGCGCAGACTTTCTGCCATGACCACTTTCTGGATCGTTCTCACCGTCGTCGTCGCGGCCTGGGTGCTGGCCCGCCTGGTCGTGGCCCTGCGCAGCGACGGGCTCGGCAGCGCCCAGCCCCCCGCCTCCCACGCGGACTGGTCGGACGCCGCGTCCGACCTGCCCAGCCACCCGTACCGCAGCGCCTGACACCCACACAGGTTCCACCCACGACAGGCCCGGCGATGAACCCGCGGCCGTCGTCGCACCCTGAGAGACTGTCCGACGACGGCCGTCGCCCGACGGCCGGTCGAGGTCGGACGGCGAGAGGTGACGCGCGTGGGAGAGCTGCCGCTGCGACTGGCGGTGGTCGGTGACGAGCTCGTCGCCGGCGCAGGCGACCCCAAGGGCCTGGGCTGGGTGGGACGCGTGACCGCGCGGACGCCGACGCCCGACCCGCTGACCGTCCTCACGCTCGCCGTGCCGGGCGAGACCACCACCGGTCTCGGCGCGCGGTGGGACGAGGAGGCCTCGCGCCGCTGGTCGCCGGACACCGACAACCGCCTCGTGGTCGCCCTCGGTCGCGCCGACGTCGACGCCGGCCTCTCCCTGGCCCGCAGCAGGCTGAACCTGGCCAACATCCTCGACGTGGCCGACCAGCGCCGGATCCCCGCGTTCGTCGTGGGCCCGCCGCCGGGGTCCACGGCCGACAGCGAGAAGCTCGCCGACCTGTCCGCCGCCTTCGCGGACGTCGCCGCCCGACGGCGGGTGCCGTTCGTCGACACCTACACGCCGCTCGCCGCGCACGACCAGTGGCTGGGCGACCTCGCGGCCGGTGACGGCGTCCTGCCCGGCCAGGCCGGGTACGGGCTGATGGCCTGGCTGGTGCTGCACACCGGCTGGCACGCCTGGCTGGGCCTGCCCGACGACGGCGCCTGACCGCAGGTCGTCAGCGCAGGGTGCCGCGCACCGCGATCAGGGCCGAGTCGAGGACGGTCCGCAGCGTGTCGAGCGTGAGCTGCTGGACCTGCCCGCCGGCATCGGCCCGCCGCAGGTCCGCACGGACCTCGTCGCGGAACCTCTGGATCATCGCCTCGGCGTCCATGTACCGCACGTGTGACGCGAGCCGCGGGTCGGCCGGCGCCTCCGTGGTGTGCGGGACCGCTGAGGCGCGAGCCTGCTGAGCGGCCGCCGCCAGGTCGGCGCGCAGCCCGCGCATGGACCCGCGGACGTCCTCGCGCACCTGCGCGGCCCGCTCCCGCACGGACTCGGCGATGCCCTCCTCGAGGTGGCTGAGCTCCGCCCGGCGCGCGTCGAGCTCGGCGTAGCCGGCCTCCGTGAGCGCGTAGGTGCTCTTGCGCTCCTCGTCGACCCGCTGCACCAGGCCCTCCTCCTCGAGCCGGGCCAGCCGCGGGTACACCGTGCCCGGGCTCGGGCGGTACGTGCCGCCGAACCGGTCCGACAGCGCGGTGATGAGCTCGTAGCCGTGCTTGGGGCCACCCTCCAGCAGCGACAGCAGGTAGAGGCGCAGCTGTCCGTGCGCGAAGACGGGTGCCATCATCACGCGACCCCGGTCCCTGCGCCGCGCAGCACCGTGACGTGCCCGGAGACGGTGCTGGCCGACACGAAGCACGCGCCGTCGCCGGTGCGCTGGTCGACCTTGCGGTGCCCGGGGGTGGTGCCCTTGTACTCCTCGCCGTCCACCACGAGGCGCCCGGACACCGACTGCCCCTTGACCTGCACGCCCTTGCCCTCGGGCAGCCGGACCGTGACGTCACCGGAGACGGTCGTCGCGGTCACGCTCGACGTCCCGGACGTGACGTCGAAGGTCAACGAGCCCGAGACCGAGTTGGCCTGGACGACGCTCAGCTCACCCGACGCGGCGAGCTCGCCCGAGACCGAGTTGAGCTTGAGGTCCCCGCGGTGGTCGCGGATGACGATCTCGCCGGAGACCGTGTTCGCACCGAGCCGTCCGCTGGTGCCGTCGGTGATGAGGGTGCCGGAGACCGTGGACACCGACGCGTCCTGCGCGATCCCCGCGAGGAGCCCGTCGGCCGTCACCGTGCCCACCTTCGCCAGCACGCCGCGGGGCACGGCGATGTGGACGTCGGCGCGGTCCTTGCCGCGGAAGTTGCGGAACTTCTCCAGGAACCCGTCCCAGCCGCCCAGCGTGAACTGGTAGCCGACGCGGAGCTCGCCCTCCGACAGGCTGACCTCGAGGGGCCGGCCGTCGACGTCGTGCACCTCGATGCGGGCGCCCGGTCCGTCGTGCGCGACGACGTCGACGCGGCCACCGACCAGCTGGACACGCAGGCTGGTGACCGCCTCGATCTCGATGATCTGCGGGCCGGCGACGACCCAGGACTCGCTTGCCATGATGCTCTCCCTGTCGCGATATATCTCGTTCCGCCAGACACGTTATATCTCGTTCCGACGGAGCGCAAGATCTCGAGTCATATCGCGTCTGCACACACAAGAAGAGCCCGCGACCACCTGGTCGCGGGCTCTTCCTCGGAGGGACTCAGGAGACGAGGCCGGCCTGCCGCAGCTCGACGGTGAGGTCGTGCGGGCTCGTCGAGGCGGACAGCGCCTCGTCGTAGGTGATGACGTCGTCCCGGACCAGCTGGAACAGGTGCTGGTCGAACGTCTGCATCTTGTAGAAGTCGCCCTCCTTGATCAGGTCGATCAGGGGCGGGGCGTCCTCGGGGTCCAGGATCGCCTCCCGGGTGCGGCCGGTGTTGATCATGACCTCGATGGCCGGGCGCCGGCCCGTGCCGTTGGCCAGCCGGACCAGCCGCTGCGACACGATCCCGCGCAGCGCCTGCGCCAGCGCGATGCGGACCTGCTTCTGCTCGTGCGGCGGGAAGAAGTCGATGATGCGGTTGATCGTCTCGGCCGCGTCGATCGTGTGCAGCGTCGACAGGACCAGGTGACCGGTCTCGGCGGCGGACAGCGCCGCGCGCACGGTCTCGACGTCACGCATCTCGCCGACCAGGATCACGTCCGGGTCCTGCCGCATCGCGGCACGCAGCGCGACCGTGAAGTCGGCGGTGTCCTGGCGGACCTCGCGCTGCGACACGATCGACTTCTTGTCCTGGTGCAGGATCTCGATCGGGTCCTCGATGGTGACGATGTTGACCTCGCGCAGCGTGTTGATGAGGTCGACCATCGAGGCCAGCGTCGTCGTCTTGCCCGACCCGGTGGGCCCCGTCACCAGCACCAGCCCGCGCGGCTCCAGCGCCAGCTCGCCGATGACCTCCGGCAGCGCCAGCTCTGCCAGCGCCTGGGCGCCCACGGCGACCCGGCGGAAGACCAGGCCGTACGTGCCGCGCGCCTGGTAGGCGTTGACACGGAACCGGCCGACCCCGGAGACCGAGTAGGCGAAGTCCGCCTCGTGGTGCTCCCGGAACTTGTCGACCAGGTCGTCGGGCAGGACCTCCTCGAGCATCCGCTCGGTGTCCGCAGGCTTGAGGTCGGGCACCTGGAGCTTGCGCAGCCGCCCGTCGACCCGCACGCGCGGCGCTGACCCGACCTTGCAGTGCAGGTCGGAGCCGCCCGTGCTCGCGAGGGCGTGCAGGAACGGGATCACGGACTGTGTCGGCTGACTCACGCTCTGGATATCGGACGCGAGGGGCCCGCACTTGAGGGTCCGCGAGATGTGGGACGATGGAGCGAGTCCGGCGCGCAGCACGGGCGCGTCACCCCCGTTCCGACGAAGGATGATCCCATGAGCAAGCGAGGCCGCAAGCGCCGTTCCCGCAAGGGCAGCGCAGCGAACCACGGCAACCGTCCCAACGCCTGAGCGTCAGGGAACAGTGTCGGAAGGCCCGGGCAGCAGTCGCTGCACCGGGCCTTCGTCGTTCGGTCCTCGCTCAGTCGCGCGTGACCCGCATGACGGTCAGCTGCTCGTGGATCCTCAGCCGGAGACCGTCCGGCGCCGCCTCCTGGCAGCCGCGCTTCACGATGGTCTTCACCACCACGTCGACGTCGTACTCCTCCAGGCACCCCTCGCACTCCGCGAGGTGGGTGCGGACCGTCGCCGCGTCGAGCGCGCCCAGCTCCGCGTCGAGGTACTCCCAGAGCCGGTCCAGCGCGTCCTGACAGTTGTTGCCGCAGGTGCCGGTCACCACTGCTGAGTCCGCCGCCTCTGCAGACTCGTACGGGTCACTCATCGTTCGCCCTCCGGTGCGGTGGGGGCCACCCCGACCAGACCACGCCCCCGCGCGTAGTCGGACAGCATGTCGCGCAGCTGCGCGCGGCCACGGTGCAGCCGGGACATCACCGTCCCGATCGGCGTCCCCATGATCTCGGCGATCTCCTTGTACGCGAAGCCCTCGACGTCGGCGAGGTACACCGCGATCCGGAACTCCTCCGGCAGACGCTGGAGCGCGTCCTTGACGTCGGAGTCCGGCAGGTGGTCGAGCGCCTCGGCCTCGGCGGACCGCAGACCCCTCGACGTGTGCGACTCGGCGCGGGCCAGCTGCCAGTCCTCGATCTCCTCGGACCGGGACTGCTGGGGCTCGCGCTGCTTCTTGCGGTACGAGTTGATGTACGTGTTGGTGAGGATGCGGTACAGCCACGCCTTGAGGTTGGTGCCCGGGCGGTACTGGTGGAACGCCGCGAACGCCTTGGCGAACGTCTCCTGCACGAGGTCCTCGGCGTCCGCCGGGTTGCGCGTCATGCGCAGGGCAGCGCCGTACAGCTGGTCCAGGTAGACCAGCGCCTCCGCCTCGAACCTCTCGGTCCGTGCCGCGTCGTCCTCGGCCTCAGGCGCGCGGTTCGTGTCCTCGCTCATCGCGGTCGAGCCTAGCCCCGCGGGCGCCGGACCACCGACCGGGGTGGGCCAGGCCACATTCACCCCGGCGGGCTGCATCTGCGGGGGCCACGAGGTCGGAAGACTGTCCACGGGGACCCCGATCGCCCAGCCGGTCACGGCGGGCGGGACGGGACGCGTCTCGGTGGTGGAGCTCATGGCCAGCACAACGGCGTGGGTGCGCGAGCAATTCCCTCGGCCGGCCCTCCGTCGCGATCGGCAGGTCACGGCACTAGGTTGGCGGCATGACCACCACGGCCGACGAGTCCACGTTCCTGCGGTTGCTCCGCGAGCAGATCGGCCACGAGTTCGACGCCCACCAGCAGTACGTGGCGATCGCCGTCTGGTTCGACGGGCAGGACCTCCCCCAGCTGGCGCGGCACTACTACCGGCAGGCCATCGAGGAGCGCAACCACGCGCTGATGATCGTGCAGTACCTGCTCGACCGGGACCTGCCCGTCGCGATCCCTGGGGGCAGCACGGTCCGCAACGACTTCGCCCACGTCACCGAGCCCATCGGCCTGGCCCTGAAGCAGGAGAAGCAGGTCACCACGCAGATCGAGGCCATCTTCGCGGCCGCCCGCGCCGAGGGGGACGCCCTCGGCGAGCAGTTCCTGCTCTGGTTCCTCAAGGAGCAGGTGGAAGAGGTCGCCTCGGCGACCACCCTGCTCACCGTCGCCACGCGTGCCGGCGACAACCTGTTCGACCTCGAGAACTACGTCGCCCGCGAGCAGATCGGTGACGGTGGCGAGTCCACCGACGCACCGTCCGCCGCCGGCGGCGCCCTGTAGGAGGAGCTGCCGTGCTGCTGCGTCGCCTTGCCCGTCCGCTGTTCGCCTCGTGGTTCGTCACCGAGGGCCTCGACGTGGTCCGGCACCCCGCCGTGCACGCCGCCGACGCCCGTGGCGCGCTGACCACGCTCCGCTCCCGGCTCCCCGCGAACGTCCGTCAGGGTCCGGCCGGCGAGGCGCTCGGCTACGAGCTGAGCGACCGCCAGCTGACCTCCGTCGTCCAGGCGCACGGCGTCGCCCTGGCCGGGGCGGGCATCCTGCTCGCCGTCGGCAAGGCACCCCGCACGGCCGCACTGGCGCTGGCGGTCCTCACGGCTCCGCTGATCGTGCTGAACCTGCCGTTCAAGCGCGTCAAGGGCGAGGACCCCGTGCTGCGCAGGGCCCGTCGCGACCGGTTCGTGCGCGCGCTCGCGTTCACGGGCGGCGCCCTGATCGCGGGCGTCGACCTCGAGGGTCGGCCCGGGATCAGCTGGCGGGTGCAGAAGGCGCGCAGCGAGCACGCGGCGGCGAAGGCGTCGGACTGAGACGTCCGGCCGGCTCCGTCGGCGCCCCGACTAGCCTGGGTGCCATGGATCTCTGGACCGCGCCGCTCGCCGGTGGCCCGCTCGACGCGCTCGTGGACGTACCGGGATCGAAGTCCCTCACCAACCGGTACCTGGTCCTGGCCGCGCTCGCGGACGCTCCGGGCCGCCTGCGCGGCGCGCTGCGCTCCCGCGACACCCGTCTCATGGCCGCCGCGCTGACCAGCCTGGGTGCGCAGGTCGACGAGGACGCCAGCGACTGGGTGGTGACGCCGGGGGCCGTGCAGGGCTCGACCAGCATCCACTGCGGTCTCGCCGGCACCGTCATGCGGTTCCTGCCGGCCGTCGCCGCGATCGCGGACGGACCGGTCCGGTTCGACGGGGACGACTCGGCGCTCGCCCGGCCGATGGGTCCTGTGCTCACGGCGCTGCGCACGCTCGGCGTGCGCGTCGAGGAGCACGGGGAGCCGGGGCACCTCCCGTTCACGGTGCACGGCCGCGGCTCGGTGCGCGGAGGCCAGGTCGACGTGGACGCGTCGGCGTCGAGCCAGTTCGTCTCCGGACTGCTGCTCGCGGCCGCACGGTTCGAGCGCGGCCTGACGCTGCGGCACACGGGGCGGACGCTGCCGAGCCTGCCGCACATCGAGATGACGGTCGCTCTGCTGCGCGAGGCGGGCGTCGAGGTCGACGACTCACGGCCCGCGATCTGGCAGGTGGCGCCCGGACCGATCGCCGGCCGGGACGTCCGCGTCGAGCCCGACCTGTCCAACGCGGCGCCGTTCCTGTGCGCGGCCCTGGTCGCCGGTGGCACGGTGCGCGTGCCGGGCTGGCCGACGAGCACGACCCAGCCGGGGGCGCTGCTACCCGGGATCCTGGAGCGCATGGGCGCCACCACCCGGCTCGACGGTGACGTGCTGAGCGTCACGGGGTCGGGTGTGATCCACGGGGTCGACCTGGACCTGCACGCTGCGGGCGAGATCGCTCCGACCATCGCCGGGCTCGCCGTCCTGGCGGACTCCCCCACCCGCCTGCGGGGCATCGCGCACCTGCGCGGCCACGAGACCGACCGGCTCGCCGCGCTGGCGGCCGAGATCACGCGGCTGGGCGGGCAGGCGGAGCAGACCTCCGACGGGCTCGTCATCACGCCGCGACCGCTGACCGGCGGCACCTGGCACACCTACGAGGACCACCGCATGGCCACCGCGGGCGCGCTCGTCGGGCTCCGGGTCCCGGGTGTCGACGTGCAGGACGTCGCGACGACCGCGAAGACGCTGCCGGACTTCGTGGGGCTCTGGAGCGGCATGCTGGCCGGATCGGCCGTGCTCGCCTGATGGCGACCCGGCGCTACGACGAGCGGGACGTGCGAATCCGTCCCGGCCGTGGCTCGCGCCCCCGGACCAAGCAGCGTCCGGAGCACGCCGACGCCGAGAGCGCGCTCGTCACCGCCGTGGACCGCGGTCGCTACGCCATCCTCGTCGACCCCGACGGGCCCGACGAGCGCGTCGCGATCGCGATGAAGGCCCGCGAGCTGGGCCGCGACCGCGTGGTCCCCGGCGACCGCGTGGACATCGTCGGCGACACGTCCGGCGACGAGGGCTCGCTGTCCCGGATCGTGCGGATCGGCGAGCGGCGGACCGTGCTGCGGCGGACCGCGGACGACACCGACCCGATCGAGCGGATCATCGTCGCGAACGCCGACCAGCTGGTGATCGTCACCGCGCTGGCCGACCCGGAGCCGCGTACCCGGATGATCGACCGCTGCGTCGCCGCGGCCTACGACGCCCGCATGGACGCGCTTCTGGCGCTGACCAAGGCCGACCTGGCCGACCCCGCCGAGCTGGTCGGGATGTACGCACCGATCGGCGTGGACGTGGTGGTCACCAGCGCGGAGAAGTCGGTCGGTGGACGGATCATCCACGGGCTCGACGACGTCCGGGCCGCGCTCGAGGGCAAGACGTCGGTGCTGGTGGGGCACTCGGGCGTCGGCAAGTCGACGCTCGTGAACGCCCTGGTGCCCGGCACGTACCGCGCGGTGGGCGTCGTCAACGACGTGACCGGTCGCGGACGGCACACGTCGAGCTCCGCGGTGGCGCTGCGCGTGCCGGGCACGAGCCGGCCCACCTGGGTCATCGACACCCCGGGCGTGCGGTCGTTCGGGCTCGCCCACGTCGACCCGCAGCACCTGCTCGGCGCGTTCGCGGACCTGGCGGCGGTCGCGGAGGAGTGCCCGCGCGGCTGCACGCACGCCGACGACGCCCCGGACTGCGCCCTGGACGAGTGGGTCGAGGCCTCCCCCGACGACGTCACCCGGGCGGCACGGTCGGCCCGGATCGAGTCGTTCCGACGCCTCCTGGCCAGCCGGCTCGGCAGCGGCGAACCGGACAACCGGGAGCCCGCACGTCCCTGACGTGCGGGATCGAGCCACTACGGTGTCGGGCATGAGCCTGCGCCCCGGGTACGACGACGACCTGCGCCTCGCCCACGTGATCGCGGACCAGGTCGACGGGATGACCATGTCCCGGTTCAAGGCGCAGGACCTGCGGGTGGAGACCAAGCCGGACCTGACCCCCGTGTCCGACGCCGACAAGACGGCCGAGGAGATCGTGCGGGGCCAGCTGTCCCGGGCGCGGCCGCGCGACGCGGTGCACGGCGAGGAGATGGGCGACACCGGCCACGGGCCGCGCCGCTGGATCATCGACCCCATCGACGGGACCAAGAACTTCGTCCGCGGCGTGCCCGTGTGGGCGACGCTCATCGGGCTGCTGGACGGCGACCAGGTCGTGGTCGGGGTGGTCAGCGCCCCCGCCCTCGGACGGCGGTGGTGGGCCGCGCAGGGCTCGGGCGCGTGGACGGGCAAGTCGCTCGCCGCCGCCAGCCAGCTGCACGTGTCCGCGGTCGACACCCTGGCGGACGCCTCGTTCTCGTACTCGTCGCTGTCGGGCTGGGAGGAGCGCGGTCAGCTCGATGCCTTCCTGAACCTGACCCGCCGCACGTGGCGCACCCGGGCGTACGGAGACTTCTGGTCCCACGTGCTCGTCGCGGAGGGCGCCGTGGACCTGTCGGCGGAGCCGGAGCTGTCGCTGCACGACATGGCCGCCCTGGTGCCGATCGTCACGGAGGCCGGCGGGACGTTCACGTCGATCCGCGGCGTCCCGGGACCGTTCGGCGGCTCTGCGCTGGTGTCCAACGGCAAGCTGCACGAGGCTGCACTGGAGTACCTGGACCCGCTGCCCGAAGGGTGACGCCCGTGAGCACCGACGACCGTGCCGACCGTGCTGCCTCGTTCGACCGCGCCGCGGCCGTCTACCAGGCCACCCGGCCTAGCTATCCCGAGGACGCGGTCCGGTGGTCGGTGCCGCGCGAGGCCCGGGACGTCCTCGACCTCGCCGCCGGGACCGGCAAGCTCACCGAGCGGCTCGTCGCGCTCGGCTGGCACGTCGTGGCGGTCGAGCCGTCGGACGGGATGCGCGCGGAGCTGACGGCCGCCCTTCCCGAGGTCGAGGCGTTCCCCGGCACGGCCGAGCACCTGCCGCTCGCCGACGCGTCGGTGGACGCCGTCACGATCGCGCAGGCCTGGCACTGGGTCGACCCCCCGGCGGCGTCCGCCGAGATCGCGCGCGTCCTGCGGCCCGGGGGCCAGGTCGCCCCGATCTGGAACGTCCGCGACCAGGAGGTCGACTGGGTGGCCCGGTGGACCGAGATCGTCCACCGGGGCGACACCCTCGAGACGAGCTACCGCGACCCCGAGCTCGGAGACCGGTTCACCGAGCCCGAGCACGCCACGTTCCGCTGGACGCAGCGTCTCCGCACCGCGGACCTGCGCACGCTTGCCGCGAGCCGCAGCCACCTGATCCTGCTGCCGCCCGACGAGCGCGACGCGCTGCTCGACGACATCGACGAGCTCGTCGCCACCCACCCGGACCTGCGGGGCAGCGAGTGGACCGAGGTGCCCTACCGGACGGAGTGCTACCGCGCGCGGCTGCGCTGACGCTCAGGCGTCACGCGCCGGGCGGGAGGCCCGTCGGCGCACCCTGCGCTGCTGCGCCGCCACGTAGGCACGCGCTCGGCGCTGACCGCCGCGCTCGGTGATCGCCTCCAGGAGCGCGTCGAGCGACCGGGTGATCGCCACCTCGTCGGGGCGCCAGCCGCGACGCTCGCACTCCTCGAGCCACTCCACGACACCTCGGTGCCCGCGTTCCGCGTTGCACCGCCGGCAGGCGGGCACCTCGTTCTCCAGCCACGAGGGACCGCCCTTGACGCGCGGAACCAGGTGCTCGCGCGTCGGCGGCACGAGGGGCCCGAACGCGCGGCCGCACCACACGCAGCGGGCCCCGTCCCTCTCGACGGCGAGGCGCAGCCGCTCCGAGCGCGAGGTCTGGCGCTGCTCGTGCGGGCTCACCCGTCGACGGTATGTCGGCCCCGCCCCGGAGGCAGCCGGTCGGCCGTCGTCGGGTGCAGAACGTCAGTCGTCGACGCTCAGCGCCTCCGGCAGGGCGTCCAGCGTGTCGATGACGAGGACGCCGTTCGCGCGCGCGGCGGCGATGGTGGCATCGGGGATCTCGTGGCGGCGGCCTCCGGGACGGTCGACCCAGATGCCGAGCAGGCCGGCGGCGCGGGCGGCGACGGCGTCGACGTGGAGCTCGTCCCCCACGTACGCGGTGCGCTCCGGAGCTGTGCCCAGCCGGCGGCACGCCTCGGCGAACACCCGCGGGTCGGGCTTGCCGAACCCGAGGGTGTCGACGCCCACCAGCATGGGCACCCGGTCCAGCAGGGACACGCGCTGGAGCTTCTGCGTCTGGAACGCCACGTCCGCGTTGGACAGCGCGCCCACCACGAGACCGGCCGCGAGGAGCTTGTCGACGACGACGTCCACCTCCGGGTGCGCCGTCCAGCCCGCGGCGAACGCCACCTGGAACCCCTCGTCCCACAGGGCGAAGCCGTCCTCGTCCAGGGCGGGCGCCCCGAACTGCTCGTGCAGCTCGTTGGCGCGTGACCAGCGCTGCTCGACGTATCCGACCTCGCCGCGCGTGTACGCCTCGTAGTGACCGTTCACGTCCGCCCGCCACACCGTGACCAGCTCGGGGTACCGCTCGGGCGGGAGGTCCGGCAGGTACCGACGGGCCACGTCGGCCAGCGCGTGGCCGAACGCCCCGCGGGTGTCGACGAGCGTGTCGTCGATGTCGAACAGGACTCCCTCGACGCGCATCACAGCGACGCGCGCAGGGAGGCGATCCGCGCCAGCGTCGACTCCTTGCCCAGGATCTCCATCGACTCGAACAGCGGCGGGGAGATGCGGCGGCCGCTCAGCGCGACCCGCAGCGGGGTGAACGCGAACCGCGGCTTGATGCCGAGACCGTCGACGAGCGCGGCCTGCAGGGCCTCCTGCGTCGTGGCGGTGGTGAAGTCGTCGAGACCTGCCAGTGCGGCGGTCGCGGCATCGAGGACGGACCCGGCCTCGTCCCGCAGGGCACCGCGCGCGTCGTCGGCGATCTCGAGCGAGTCGTCCGCGACGAACAGGAAGCCGAGCATGCCGACCGCCTCACCGAGCAGCGTGATGCGCTCCTGGATCAGGGGCGCCCCGGCGTCGAGCAGCGCGCGGTGCTCCACCGACAGGTCGGCGTAGGCGTCCGTGGGGACCAGCCCGCCGCGGTGCAGGTACGGGACGAGGCGGTCGCGGAAGTCGTCCGGCGCGAGCAGCCGGATGTGGGCCGAGTTGATGGCCTCGGCCTTCTTCACGTCGAACCGCGCGGGGTTGGGGTTGACGTCCGCGGCGTCGAAGGCGGCGGTCATCTCCGCCATCGAGAAGATGTCCCGGTCCGGGCCGATCGACCAGCCGAGCAAGGCCAGGTAGTTGAGCAGACCCTCGGGCGTGAACCCGTTGTCCCGGTGCAGGAAGAGGTTGGACTCCGGGTCACGCTTGGAGAGCTTCTTGCTGCCCTCGCCCAGCACCGACGGCAGGTGCCCGAACACCGGCTCCCCCGAGCCGACGCCGATCTCCAGCAGCGCCCGGTACAGCGCGATCTGCCGGGGGGTCGACGAGAGCAGGTCCTCCCCGCGCAGCACGTGCGTGATGCCCATGAGGGCGTCGTCCACCGGGTTGACCAGCGTGTACAGGGGCTGGCCGTTGGCGCGCACGATGACGAAGTCCGGCACCGAGCCCGCCTTGAACGTCACCTCGCCGCGCACCAGGTCCGTGAACGTCAGGTCCTCGTCGGGCATCCGCAGCCGCAGGACCGGCTCGCGGCCCTCGGCCCGGAACGCCGCCTTCTGCTCGTCGGTGGTGCTTCGGTCGACGCCGTCGTAGCCCAGCTTCGGGTCCCGGCCGGCCGCCTTGTGGCGTGCCTCGACCTCCTCGGGCGTGGAGAACGACTCGTACGCGTGCCCGCCCTCGACCAGGCGACGGACCACGTCCGCGTACAGGTCCATCCGCTGCGACTGCCGGTACGGCTCGTGCGGGCCGCCCACCTCGACGCCCTCGTCCCAGTCCAGGCCCAGCCAGCGCAGCGCGTCGAGCAGCTGGAGGTACGACTCCTGCGAGTCGCGCGCCGCGTCCGTGTCCTCGATGCGGAAGACGAACGTGCCCCCTGTGTGGCGTGCGTACGCCCAGTTGAACAGGGCGGTCCGGATCAGGCCGACGTGCGGCGTCCCGGTGGGCGAGGGGCAGAAGCGGACGCGCACGGCGGAGCCAGCAGAAGCAGAGGAGGTCACGGGCTCCAGGTTAGTGGCGGCGCCGCACCGGGGTGCGCAGGGTGCCTAGTGGCGGCGGAGCACCGGGTTGCGCAGCACGCCGATCTCCTCGACCTCGACCTCGACCACGTCCCGGTCCACGATCGGGCTGACGCCCGCCGGGGTGCCCGTGAGGATGAGGTCACCGGGCAGGAGCGTGAAGACCTCGGAGACGTAGGACACCAGGTACGCCGAGTCGAAGATCATCTGCGACGTGCGACCGTCCTGCTTCGTGTCGCCGTTGACCCGGGCGCGGACGTACAGGTCGTCGACGTCGAGGCCGGGGACGATCCACGGGCCGACCGGGCACGAGCCGTCGAAGCCCTTGGCGCGGGTCCACTGGGCGTCGGCGCGCTGGGCGTCGCGGGCGGTGACGTCGTTGGCGACGGTGTACCCGAACACGTAGTCGAGGGCGCGGTCCGGGGGGACGTCCTTGGTGACCTTGCCGATCACGATGGCCAGCTCGGCCTCGTGCTCCACATGCTCGGTCCAGTCCGGCAGGACGATCGGGTCGTCCGGGCCGATCACGGAGGTGTTCGGCTTGAGGAACAGCAGCGGCGCGGGCGGGAGCTCGTTGCCCATCTCGGCGGCGTGGTCGGCGTAGTTGCGGCCGACGCCGATGATCTTGGACCGCGGGATGACCGGCGCCAGCAGGCGGACGCTGTCGTCGTCGAGCCGGATCTGCTCGCCCGTCGGCTGCACGGGGGTGTAGAGCGGGTCGCCGGTGATGACCACCAGCTCCTCCGAACCCGGAGCTCCGTCGACCAGGGCGTAGCGGGGGTCTCCCCCGGTGGTGAACCTCGCGATGCGCACGGTCGCCAGCCTAGTTCAGGCGCGCGCCAGCACCTCGCCGTGCAGCACCGCGAACCAGCCGTCGGGCTGCTTGCCCCACTCGCGCCACGCGTCGGCCAGCAGCTCGAGCCCGACCTCGTCGGCGAGCCCGTGCGCGATCGCCTGCGCGGCGAAGTTCGAGGCGACCGAGCGGTCGGCCCACAGGCCCGCCCACCAGGTGCGGTCCTCGGGCGTCGCGTAGCACCAGACGCCGGCGCTCGGCACGATGCCCTCCGGGTCGAAACCGGCCTCCCGCACCCACGACAGCAGCTTGCGACCGGCGTTCGCGTCGGCGCCGTTGGCCTGCGTGACCTCGTGGTACAGCGCCAGCCACTCGTCCAGACCGCCCGACTGCGGGTACCACGTCATGCCCGAGTAGTCGGCGTCGCGCAGCGCGACGACCCCGCCCGGCCGGGTGACCCGGCGCATCTCGCGCAAGGCGGCGATGGGGTCGGTGAGGTGCTGGAGCACCTGGTGGGCGTGCACGACGTCGAACGCGTCGTCGGGGAACGGCAGCTCGTAGGCGTCGGCCACCTGGAACGTCACGTTGTCCGCGCCGGCGTCGGCGGCGGCCTTCTGCGCGATCTCCACGACGGCGGCAGACGTGTCGACGCCGACGACCTCGCCCGGCTCGAGGCGCGCCGCGAGGTCGATGGTGACCGAGCCCGGACCGCAGCCCACGTCGAGCAGCCGCGTACCGGGCACGAGGGCCGGAAGGAGGTAGGCCGCGGAGTTCTCCGCCGTGCGCCAGCGGTGCGAGCGAAGCACGGACTCGTGGTGTCCGTGGGTGTACACATCGGGGTGCGTCGGGGAGTTCACATCGAACTGTAATCATCGATGAGCCCTGCAGTTCAACAAACGGGACGAACCGTTTCGACATGCGAGATTGCGCGGTTCCTCCGGCTCGCTAGCATCCGACCATGCGCCGCATCGTGGGGATCGACGTCGCCCGGGGCCTCGCCGTGCTGGGGATGATGACCGCGCACGTCGGGCCCGACGACCACGGACCCGTCCCGCCCGGCGGCTTCGCGCAGCTCGCGGACGGCCGGCCGGCCGCGTTGTTCGTCGTCCTGGCCGGCCTGTCGCTCGCGCTGCTGTCGGGCAGCTCGCACCCCGTGACGGGAACCCGGCTCGTGCAGGCGCGGGTGCGCATCCTGGTCCGCGCGCTGCTGCTGTTCGCCCTCGGTCAGCTCCTCGTGGTCCTGGCGACGCCGGTCGTGGTGATCCTGCCGACGTACGGGCTGCTCTTCGCGCTGGGCTGCCTCGTGCTGCGGTGGTCCCGGCCCGCCCTGCTCACCGCCGCCGCGGTCGTCGCCGTCGCCGGTCCCCCGCTGGGCCAGGGGATCGCCGCCGCCCTCGAGGACGCACGTCCGACCGTCCTCACCGAGATCACCGTGGGCCACTACTACCCGGCGATCGTCTGGAGCGCGTACCTGCTGGTCGGGCTCGCCATCGGCCGCAGCGACCTGCGCTCCCCCCGACTGCGCGGCCTCGGCGCCCTCGCCGGCGTCGGGCTGGTCGTCCTCGGGCACGGCGGCTCGTGGGTCGCGCTGCACGTGCTCGGCTGGCCCGCCGCGCTGGCGACCGCAGAGCCGCACTCGTCGACCACGTTCGAGGTCGTCGGCAACGTCGGCGTCGCGCTGCTGGTCATCTCCGCCTGCCTGGTGGTCGGCGACCGGTGGCCCAGCCTCGTCGCACCGGTGGCGGCCGTGGGCTCGCTCGCGCTGACCGCCTACACCGTGCACATCGCGGTGATCGCCCTGCTCGGGCAGGGCGTCGTCTATCAGGCGACCCTCGAGGTGTGGCTCGCGTTCATCGTGACGACCATCGTCCTGTGCTGGCTCTGGGTGGTCGCCATCGGTCGCGGGCCGTTCGAGTGGGTGCTGCACCGGGTGTCGACGAGGGCAGCCGACATCGCGCCCGACGACCTCCCGCCGTCACCTCCGCGCACCGAGACGGAGCGCAGCGGTCAGGCGCACTCGTAGACGACGTTCGAGGCGTCGGAACGCATGCCGAGCATCCACTCGCCAGCAGGTCCCTGGACGGCGAACAGTGCGTTCGCCTCGAGGAACGCCTGATCGGTCGGGTACGTGTAGCCGGCTGCCGCGCCGTGCAGCGTGCCGTACTCGTCCGCCGCCGGGTCCTCGCTGCCGAGCTCGGAGACCGTCCACGAGTTCTCCTCGTGCCACGCCCGCACGGCCTGGGAGAGTGAGCTGCCGCCCGCGGCCGGCACGTACACCCGGTGGCCGCCCGGTGTGGTCCCCGCCGCTCGCCACTGCGCGGGGACGTGGCTGCTCGCGCGACTGAAGTGCCACGACACACAGCTGGGCGCCCCGGGGCCACGAGTGAAGGCGGTGTAGTCATCGCCGTCAGGCCCGTCAGACGCGACCCGACGGATGCCGTCGTCCCACTGGATAGCCTCGAACTCGCCCGCCGGCAGGTCCTCCTGCGTCAGTGCGAAGAAGGATCCGAAGGGCGTCATGACGCCGAACTCGATGTTCGTGAGGTCCGCGATCTCGGCCGGCGCGGTGCGCTCCACGACGGCCAGCGCACCGAGCTGCCGCAGGGTACGGGTGCTGCTCGGCTGCTCGCTCAGCGCTTGTGCGTCGCCATAGACGGACGCGAACTCCGAGGCGCGGGCGTGCGTCGTCGTGACCACGTAACCGTCCAGATCGATCGACTGCGGCATGGTGAGGCTGTCGTAGAACGTCTCCTCGTCCCGCACGACCGTCGGCTCGGCGGCACTGCCCGCGCACGGGTCGCCGGTCCGGGCACTCGGGCACGCGATCAGGCGAGGTCCGGCCGCGTCCACCTCGAACAGCGCGCTGACCTCCTGGTTCGCCCAGGGAGCATTGCCATCCCCCACGGAGATGTAGATCACGGAGTCCGCGCGGGTACCGACCCGGTAGGTCACCGACGTGCTCCACTCCGACTGCTCCAGGACGGCGTCCATCTCGGGCGTCCGCTCCGGGCTGTGCCACTGCTCGCCCGTCCGGGGCGCGGCGAGCCGCTCGATCACGACGGCGTCGTCGATCGACTCCGCGCGTGTGGGCGGTCCGGTCGGCGTCGAGGTCGGCGTCGACGACGGTGTCGGCGTCGGGGTCGGTGTGTCGGACGGGCTCGGGGTGACCGTCGGGGTCTCGACCGGGACCACCTCGTCGGGGGTGGCCTGGCCCAGCCCGAACCACAGACCCACGCCCAGCACCCCGACCGCCCCGACACCCGCGAAGGACTCCGCGGCGTGCCGCGCGATCCGGCGACGACGAGCCGCCGCCCGCACCACACCCAGCCGCCCACCGTCCAAAGACGGAGCCGCAGCCTCGATCTCGTTCGACGCCCGCGCCAGCAGGCCGTCCAGCTCAGCGCTCACGGCGCACCTCCGTCGCGTCGACAGTCCGTACCGCGACCCGCTCACCGGCATCGCTCGTGCTGCCCAGCGCCGCGTTCAACCGCGCCAGGCCGTCCGACGTGTACCGCTTGACCGCCCCCTCGGACAGCCCCAGCGCCGACGCCGTCTCCATCACCGACAGGTCCTCCATCTGCCGCAGCACCACGCACGCCCGCTCCCGCGGGCTCAGCGCCGCGAGAGCCCGGACGACGTCCGCGCCGGGCAACCGGTCCTCGTGCAGCACCGCGCCCGGCACCTGCGCACCGGCCCGGGCCAGCAACCGCGCCTCACGCGTCTTGCGACGACCCGCATCGATGGCCCGCGACGCGATCGCCCGGCGCACGTACGCCTCGGCCTGCTCCACCGACCCGAACCGCGCCCGGCCGGAGAACGCAGCGATCAACGACTCCTGCACCAGATCCTGAGCGTCCGAGGGAGACGCCGACACCAACGTCGCGTGCGCGACCAGGCGCTGATAGCGCTCACGCGCCACCTGCTCCAGCAGGTCCTCCCACCGTCTGCCCATCACACGCCCCCTCGCTCCGACACCCGTCACACCCATAACGCCTGTCGACGCGCACGGGGTTGGGGTTGAGGCGGCTACGCGACGAGCGCGACCACCGAGAAGACCACGGCGAGCAGCGGGAAGGTGCCCTGCGTCGCCGCCGCGCGGACCATGGCGCGGTTCGTCGCGACGAGCACGAGGGCGGCCGCGAACATGGAGCCGCACGCCAGCAGGACCAGCGCGAGACCGACCGTCTCCTGGCCCGCGAGCGCGAGCGCGGCCCCGACCAGCGCGCCGATGGCGAGGAACAGGTTGTAGAAGCCCTGGTTGTAGGCCCAGGGCCGGACCGCCGGGACGTCCTCCGTGCGCGTCCGGAACCGTGCGTGCACCTCGGGGCGGTCGAACACCACCGACTCGTACACGAAGAAGAGGACGTGCAGCAGGGCGGCGAGGACGGCGAAGACCGACGCGAGGATGACCACGCGGACAGTCTGTCAGCCCGACTTACCCTGGTGACATGCCCGTGACCGCTCCCCCCGCGCTCGACGCGTCGACGTGGCCGTCGCTGGCGGCCGCGCACGCGGAGCGGGCCGACGCCTTCACGGCCGGTCGCCGCGAGCGCCGGTCCCGCCAGCAGAAGCACGCGATCGAGGACTTCCTGTTCGAGTACTACCCGGTCACGCCGGCGGTGCTGCGGCGCTGGCACCCGGGCGTCGGGGTCGCGCTGGAGGGGCCGGCGCCGCACGAGGGCTGGCGCTGGTACCGGGTCGAGGCGGACGTCGTCGCGCTCGACGTCGAGGCCTTCGTCGCCGACCGGGGCGACGCCGTGCGGTTCGTCCACGGGCTGCTGACGGCGACCCTCGGCCGCCCGGCCCTGACCGGCTGCTTCGGCCTGCACGAGTGGGCGATGGTCTACCGGGAGACCGACGAGCACCGGCACCCGCTGCCGCTGCGGCTCGGTCCGGCAGGCACCGACGCCGTCGTCGAGTCGCACCGGATCCGATGCACGCACTTCGACGCCTACCGCTTCTTCACCCCCGACGCCGTCGAGCTCAACACGCTGCGGCCGACGCGCGCGTCCATGACGGCGATGGAGCAGCCCGGGTGCCTGCACGCGGGGATGGACGTCTACAAGTGGGCGACGAAGCTGGGCCCCGCCGTGCCGGGTGACCTGCTCCTCGACTGCTTCGAGCTCGCGCGCGACATCCGGACGCTGGACATGCAGGCGTCCCCGTACGACGTGACCACCTACGGCCTGGACCCGGTCGCGATCGAGACGCCCGAGGGCAAGGCCGAGTACGTCGCACGGCAGCGGGGCTTCGCCGAGCGCGGCAACGCGCTGCGGGCGCGGCTGGTCGCCGTCTGCGAGGCCCTGCTCCGCTGACGTCAGGTGTCGTGACGGACGTCGATGACGAGCCGGGTCGGGTCCGTCAGGGCGAACACCCGGAACGGGTGCCCGGGTGAGTCGACGCCGACGAACGCCAGGTCCTGCCCCTCGAACCAGCCGCGGTAGCTCACCTCGCGCAGAGCCGGCGCGTCCGGGGTGAGCACCGGACCGATCCCTTGGGTGCGCGTCGGCATCGCGGTCCCGATGATGGTGACCTGCAGCGTGCCGTCGCCGGCGATGTCGAGGACGCGGTCGCTCGGGTCGTCGGTCGCCACGTCCACGGAGGTCACCCGCCACCCGGGGGTCCCCGGACCGTCGAGGTCGAACACCACGCGGTCGAAGCCGTCGTGCACACCGGTCCGGACACCGGTGACCAGCAGCGCGGCGTCCGCAGACGGCTCGGCGGTGTCGTCCGCCGTGGTCGCGGGGAACGGCACGGGCTCCTCGACCTCGGTCGCGGACGGTGCTGGGGTCGAGGTCGGGGTGGGGAGCGTGGTGCCCGTCGGCGTCGGCTCGCTCGACGTGGTCGACGTGGCCGGTGCCGACGGCTCGACCTCGCCCTCCCCGGGACTGCACGAGACGAGCACCCCGGCGACGAGCACGCCCGTCATCGACACGGCGCACCGACGACCCCGACGTGTGCGCGCACCCCTCCGGCCTGCTTCTCGTCGCTCCATCCTCCGACCCTAGGCCGCGACCCGCACCGCGCGCGGGACCTCGGCGAGGGCTCAGTCCCGGCCGTACCGGCGCACGAACGCCTCGAGGATCCGCGCCGGGGCCCAGACGTCGGCTCCGCGCACGCCCGCCACCACCTCGTCGTGCTCCCTGGGCTGGAAGTACCCGTAGTCGCGGTACACGCCGATGCGCGTGACGATGCCCGCCAGGTCGAGCTCCGGGTGGAACTGGGTGGCGTAGAGGTTCTCGCGCACACGGAACATCTGCACGGGGCACGTCGGCGACGACGCCAGCAGCACCGCGTCGGGCGGCAGCACGCGGCACGCCTCCTTGTGCCCGACGAACGCGTCGAACGAGTCCGGCAGCGACGCGAGCAGCGGGTCCCGCCGCCCCGCCTCCGTGAGCGTGATGGTCACCGCGCTGATGGGCTCGGCGTACGTGCGGTCGATGACCGCGCCCTGGTGCACCCCCAGCGTGCCGACTCCGTAGCAGGCGCCCAGGAACGGGAAGTCGCGCTCGACGATCTCGTCGAGGAGCGCCGACATCTCGGCCTCGACCCGACGCTGGTCCGGGGACTTGGCGTCCTGCGGGGTGCTGGCGTCGTACGGGCTCCCGCCGACGATGACCCCGTCGTAGTCGTCCAGCACGACGGGCAGGAACGACCCCTGCTCCATGCGCACCCGGTCCAGCTGCTCGGGCCGCAGGCCCGCGAACCGCAGGAACGCCGCGTACTCCCCGTCGGCGGCGATGTCCTGCGCGCGCGAGCCGAGCAGGAGGAACCGGCTCATCCGACGCCCGCGACCCGGCTGGCGTCGTCCGGTCCGAGCATCCAGCGGATGGACCGGGTGGCCACGGCGCCGGCGGCCCGCGCTGCGCTCAGCCCGACCGGTCCGGGTCGCTCCAGTCCCAGCATCCCGAACGTCCACGCGGGCATCGACGCGACGGCGGCCTTGGCGAGCAGCGCGTAGCCGGGCCGCAGCGAGGACGGCACGGGCGGCTCGTGCAGGAGGAAGTCGGCCGCGTCGCGTGCGGCCGCCGACGGGCCGAGCACGGGCCGGAACTCCTCCAGCGCCTTGGCCAGCTCCGCGGTCGACTCGGGCACCCGCTCCGCCCCGAGCGCGACGGCCACGCGGGCCGCCTGGGCGACGTACTCGTCGGCCCCGTCGGCGTCCAGGGGCTGCTGCCCGTAGACGCGGTGCGCGCGCAGGAAGCTGTCCACCTCGGCGACGTGCACCCAGCGCAGCAGCGCCGGGTCGCTCGCGGCGTACTCGATCCCCTCCGGGGTCACGCCGCGGATGCGGTCGTGCACCCAGCGCACCCGGTCGATGACGGCCGTGGCGTCGTCGATCGTGGCGAACGTCGTCGTGGCGAGGAACGTGCTGGTCCGGGCCAGCCTCCCCCACGGGTCGCCGCGGTAGCCCGAGTGCGCGGCGACCGCCGCCATCGCCGCCGGGTGCAGGGACTGCAGGAGCAGGGCGCGCATGCCGCCGACGAACATCGACGCGTCGCCGTGCACCGTCCGGATCGCCGACCCCGGCGGGAACCATCGCGGGCCGGGCGTCCCGTGGATCCGTTCGCGGCTGGCGAGGCCGTCGGGACCGGCGACGCGCAGGAACAGGGAGGTGCCGGCGCGCTGGCGCAGCGACGAGACAGGGTTCACCTGCTCATCCTGCGGCCCTCAGGCCCGGGCCCGCACCTGCTCGACGCCGCGGTTGGCCAGCTGGTCGGCCCGCTCGTTGCCCGGGTCCCCCGCGTGCCCCTTGACCCACACCCACCGGACCGTGTGCCGGGCGACCTCGGCGTCGAGGGCCTCCCACAGCTCCTGGTTCTTCACGGGCTTCTTGTCCCCGGTGCGCCAGCCGTTGCGCTTCCAGCCGGCGACCCACTTGGTCACGCCGTTCATCACGTAGGTGGAGTCCACGTGCAGGACCACGTCGCACGGCTTGGTCAGCGCGCGCAGGCCCTCGATCACCGCGGTGAGCTCCATGCGGTTGTTGGTGGTGAGGATCTCGCCGCCGAACAGCTCGCGCTCGTGCGTGCCGTACCGCATCCAGGCGCCCCAGCCGCCGACGCCCGGGTTGCCCTTGCAGGCCCCGTCGGTCCACATCTCCACGGTCGGTCGCTCGCTCACGGCCCACACCCTAGACGCGGCGCGCGTGGGACCATCGACGCACCATGCCCAGCCTCGCCGATCGCATCCCCGCCGACCCCACCGACCCCGACGCGCTGTACGAGGCGTTCACCGACTGGGCCACCGACCAGGGGCTCGTGCTGTACCCCCACCAGGACGAGGCGCTGCTGGAGCTGGTCACGGGTGCGCACGTGATCCTGTCGACGCCGACTGGCTCCGGGAAGTCGCTCGTCGCGGTCGCCGCGCACTTCGTCGCGCTCGCGCAGGGCAGACGGACCTACTACACGGCCCCGCTCAAGGCGCTGGTCAGCGAGAAGTTCTTCGCGCTGGCGGAGGCGTTCGGCTCCGCCAACGTCGGCATGATGACGGGCGACTCGGCAGTCAACCCCGGCGCCCCGATCATCTGCTGCACCGCCGAGATCCTGGCGAACGTCGCCCTGCGGGACGGGGACGGCGCGGACGTCGGCCAGGTCGTCATGGACGAGTTCCACTTCTACGCCGACCCGCAGCGCGGCTGGGCGTGGCAGGTGCCGCTGCTGGAGCTGACGAAGGTCCAGTTCGTGCTCATGTCCGCGACGCTCGGCGACGTCGGGTTCTTCGCCGAGGACCTGACGCGCCGGACCCATCAGCCGGTCGCGGTCATCGCCAACGCCGAGCGGCCGGTCCCCCTGACGTTCTCGTACGCGGTCGAGCCGCTGCACGAGCTGCTCGACGAGCTGGTGAAGACCCGTCGCGCCCCGGTCTACGTCGTGCACTTCACGCAGAAGGAGGCCGTCGAGCGGGCGCAGTCGCTCATGTCGACGCCGCTGGCCAGCCGTGAGCAGCGGGACCGGATCGCCGACGAGATCGCGGGATTCCGGTTCGGTCCGGGCTTCGGCCGCACCCTCAACCGGCTGCTGCGGCACGGGGTCGGCGTGCACCACGCGGGGATGCTGCCCAAGTACCGCCGGGTGGTCGAGCGCCTCACGCAGCGAGGGCTCCTGCCGGTGGTCTGTGGCACCGACACCCTCGGGGTCGGGATCAACGTCCCCATCCGGACCGTCCTGCTCACCAGCCTGGTCAAGTACGACGGCGTCCGCATGCGGCACCTGTCCGCGCGCGAGTTCCACCAGATCTCCGGGCGTGCCGGGCGGGCCGGGTTCGACACGGTGGGCGAGGTCATCATCCTGGCCCCCGAGCACGTCATCGAGAACCGCAAGCTGCTGGAGAAGGCCGGCGACGACCCTCGCAAGCTGAAGAAGATCATCCGCAAGAAGGCCCCCGAGGGGCACGTCAACTGGACCGATAAGACCTTCGAGCGCCTGCGCGACGCCCCGCCCGAGCCGCTGACCAGCAGCTTCGCGGTGTCGCACGCCATGGTGCTGCACGTGCTCGCCCGCGAGGGCGACCCGGTCGCCGCGATGACGAAGCTGCTGACCGACAACCACGAGCCGGCGGGCGCGCAGGGCAGGCACGTCCGGCGTGCCATCGCGGTGTACCGGTCGCTGCGTGCGGCAGGTGTGGTCGAGCGGCCCTGGGTCGAGGACCCGACCGCTCCGCACGGGCGTCGCCGGGCCGTCCGGCTCACCGCGGAGCTGGCTCCCAACTTCGCGCTCAACCAGGCGCTGTCTCCCTTTGCGTACGCGGCGCTCGACCTGCTCGACCGCGACGACCCGGCGTACGCGCACGACGTCGTCTCTGTCATCGAGGCCACCCTCGACGACCCCCGTCAGGTGCTGTCCGCCCAGGAGAACAAGGCCCGCGGCGAGGCCGTCGCCCAGATGAAGGCCGACGGGCTCGAGTACGACCAGCGCATGGCCCTGCTCGAGGACGTCGGCTACCCCAAGCCGCTGGCCGAGCTGCTGGAGGCCATGTTCGTCACCTACCGGCAGACCAACCCCTGGGTGGCCGACCTGGCGCTGTCCCCCAAGTCCGTGGTCCGCGACCTGCACGAGCGGGCGATGAGCTTCGCCGAGTACGTCGCCTACTACCAGCTGGACCGCACCGAGGGCGTGCTGCTGCGCTACCTGGCCGACGCCTACCGCGCGCTGCGCCAGACGGTCCCCGAGGAGGCGCGCACCGAGGAGCTGTGGGAGCTCATCGAGTGGCTGGGCGACCTGGTCCGTCGCACCGACTCCAGCCTCCTCGACGAGTGGGAGCGGCTCAGCAACCCGCTGGACGAGCACGGTGCGGACGCACCCGGCGGCATCGACGAGGACGTCCCCGAGCCCATCACGGCCAACCCGAGGGTGTTCCGGGCGTTGGTGCGCGGTGCGCTGTTCCGCCGCGTCGAGCTGGCCGCCCGCGAGTTCTACGGAGGTCTCGCGCAGCTGGGTGACCTCGACGCCGACGGCGAGCCGTGGGACACCGATCGCTGGCGGGCCGCGCTGGACCCCTTCTACGACGACCACGACGAGATCCTCACCGGCGCACCCGCGCGCGGCCCGGCGCTGTTCCAGGTGACGCCGGGACGCGGCACCTGGCAGGTCCGGCAGCTGCTGGACGACCCCGAGGGCGACCACGACTGGCGCATCGACGCCGTGGTCGACCTGGCCGGCTCCGACGAGACGGGCGAGGTGCAGCTGCGGATCGTGGCCGTGGGACCGCTGGGCGACCTCACGTAGGTTGGCCGTCATGGCCACGTGGGACGACGTGCGGGACGCCGTGGCGGCGCTGCCCGAGACGTTCGAGGAGCCGCAGCGGAGCTGGCGGGTCGGCAAGAAGCCGCTCGTCTGGGACCGACCGCTGCGGGCCGTGGACCACCAGGCGCTCGGCTCGGCGGCACCGGTCGGGCCGATCCTCGGCGCCCGCGTGCCGGACCTCGACGCCAAGGAGGAGCTCCTGGCGCGCCTCCCGGGCGTGTACTTCGTGACGCCGCACTTCGACGGCTACCCGGCGATCCTGGTGCGGCTGGACGCGATCGACACCGACGAGCTCCAGGACCTGGTGGTCGAGGCGTGGCTGACGCAGGCGCCGAAGCGCGCCGCGAAGGCCTGGCTGGCCGGCCACCCGGACGGACCGTCCTGAGACGGTCCCGCCGGGTTACCGTTCGCGCATGAGCACCCAGCCCACAGACGCCCCCGTGCGCCGCATGCGGTCGCCGCGGTTCGTGTTCCTGATCTGCCTGGTCGCCGCGCTCGTGTCGGCGATCTGGGTGCTCGGCATCCTCGTCATCGTCGCCGCCGTGGCCCTGGTCGTCACGGCGATGGTCCTGCAGGCCCGCGGCAAGAACCCCGCCACCTGGTTCGCCGCCAGCACCGGGGTGGCCGCGGGGACGCTCGTCTACCTGCTGATCGTGCTGATCACGGGCCAGTAGCTACTGCCCGTACGCCGCCATCATCCGGTCGGACGGCACGATCTGCTTGCCCAGCGGGAACAGTGAGATGGGCACCATCTTCCAGTTGGCCAGGGCCAGCGGGATCCCCACGATCGTGATCGCCTCGGCGATCCCCGTGATGATGTGCGTCAACGCCAGCCACCAGCCCGCGACGATCAGCCAGATGATGTTGCCGATCACGGAGAACGCGCCCGCGGTCGGCTTGTCGACGACCGTGCGGCCGAACGGCCACAGCGCGTAGCTGGCCATCCGGAACGACGCGATGCCGAACGGGATCGTGATGATGAGGACGCAGCAGATGATGCCGGCGAGCACGTAGCCGAGGGCCAGCCAGAAGCCGGCGAGCACGAGCCAGATGATGTTGAGCAGGGTCTTCACGTGCCCAGCCTGCACCCGGGACGGCCGCGGACGGTATCCGGGAGGACCCTGATCCGCCCCTATCGTGGCTCCGTGGCGAAGAAGGAGCATGCGTCGGCCGGCACCCCTGCCCTGGTCGCGCTGGTGGCTGCGGGGATCGAGCACACGGCGCACGCCTACTCGCACGACCCCGCGAGCACCCTGGGCTACGGCCTCGAGGCCGCGGCCGCGCTCGGCGTCCCTCCGGAGCAGGTGTTCAAGACGCTGATGACGGTGGTGGACGGCACGCTCACCGTCGCGGTGGTGCCGGTCACCGGGCAGCTGGACCTCAAGGCGCTCGCGCACGCCGTCGGCGGCAAGAAGGCCGCGATGGCGCCGAAGCCCGACGCGGAGCGCGCCACGGGGTACGTCGTCGGTGGCATCTCGCCGCTCGGCCAGCGCTCGGCGCACCCGACGGTGGTCGACGAGACGGCCTGGCTCTTCGACACCGTCCTCGTCTCGGGCGGTCGACGGGGTCTCGACGTCGAGCTCTCCCCCGACGACCTGGTCCGGCTGACGTCGGCGACCGTCGCCGACATCGCGCGGTCCGACGCGTGATCGCCGACCGTCTGGCCGACGTCCGGCGCCGGGTGGCCCGCGCCGCTCTCGACGCCGGCCGGGACCCCGGGCATGTCAGGCTGCTCCTGGCGACGAAGACCCAACCGGTCCACCTGGTGCGGGAGGCCCTCGACGCGGACGCCCGCGCGCGGGCCGAGGACCCGGCGCTGACGCCGGTGCTCGTCGGCGAGAACCGCGTGCAGGAGCTCGTCGCCAAGGGACCGGAACTCGCCGGCCTGGCCACGGTGCACCTCATCGGGCCGCTGCAGTCCAACAAGGTCAACGCGGCGCTGCGGTGGGCGTCGTGCATCGAGTCCGTGGCGTCGCTCGACCTGGCCGAGCGGCTCTCCGCCCGCGCGACCGCGACCCTGGACGTCTACGTGCAGGTGAACGTGTCCGGCGAGGAGACCAAGCACGGTGTGGAGCCGGACGCCGCCGTTGCGCTGGCCGGTGAAGTCGCCGCGCTGCCGAGCCTGCGGGTGGCAGGCCTCATGACCGTCGGCGCGCGGTCCGACGACGCCGCGGTGGTGCGGTCGGGCTACGCGCTGCTCCGGTCGCTGCGGGACGAGGTCGTCGCGGCGGGCACTCAGACGGCGACGGAGCTGTCCATGGGCATGAGTGGAGACCTGGAGCTGGCTGTGGCGGAGGGTGCGACGCTCGTGCGTGTGGGCAGCGCGGTCTTCGGCGCCCGACCCACGTAGCCGCCGCGGAGCAGCACCAGCTGGGCGGTACGGGTGGCGGCGCCGGGTGCGCGGCGGCGTCCGGCGGCGAGCTCGCGGGTGTGCAGCACGGTGAGCCGGCGCAGCTCTCGGTCGAGGTCCATGCCGGTGAAGAGGCTCGCGCGCGCACCCTGATACACGCGTCCATGACAAGCACGCTTGACACCAACGATGATGTCAAGCACGCTTGTCACGTCAAGCACGCTTGTCATCGGAGGCGCCTCGTGCACACGCTGGACACCCTGCGGGACCTGGACGTCCCCGCCGTCACGACGATCGTCGTGGTCGTCGCCGTCGCCGCGCTCGTCGCGCTGGACCCGGCTCTCGGCCGCCGTCAGTACGCCGGGTTCGTCGCCGACCTGGCCACGGCCGATGGCGACCTCGGACGGGACCAGGTCCGTCGCCGGCTCTACCGGAGCTGGACGTGGCAGGGCTGGCTCACGGGCGTGCTCGTCGTCGCGGCGGTCCTGGTCCTGCCCGGGATCGGGCTCACCGACCTCGGTCTGCGCCTCCCCGACCTGGGCATCCTGCTCCCGGCCGCCGACCGCGACGACGCGACCGGGATGGCGGTCGGCGCGGTCGTGGGGATCACGCTCGCCGTCGGAGCCCTCGTGCTCCTGCGGCGGCGCCTGCCCGCGGACTTCCGGCCCCCGCACAGCGCTGCGGCCGACGCCTTGTGGCCCACGACGCGCGCAGCCTGCCGGGGCTGGGCGGGACTGTCGTTCTCGGCCGGCGTCACCGAGGAGGTCTCGTACCGCGGCCTGCTGGTCCTCGCCCTGGCACTGGCCGTCCCGGGGCTGCCGGACCTCGCGTTCGTCGCCGTCGCCGCGATCCTCTTCGGGCTCGCGCACTGGTACCAGGGACGGCTCGGCATGCTGGCGACCGGCGCGCTCGGCGCCCTCTTCACGCAGCTGTACCTGGCCACCGGCAGCCTGCTGCTGCCCATGGTGCTGCACGTCCTCGTCGACCTGCGACCACTGCTGGACCGCCCGGCACGCTCCGGCGCGCCCGTCCCGGCGGACGCCCGATGAGGAACGAGATCCGCCGGCTGCGCGAGGAGGCCGGCCTGTCCCAGGCGGCGCTCGCCGAGGCGCTCAGCGTGTCTCGGCAGACCGTGAACTCCCTGGAGAACGGTCGCTACGACCCGTCCCTGCCGCTGGCCTTCGCGGTCGCGCGCTACTTCCGCACCACGATCGAGGAGATCTTCCATGACGACGTCTGAGCCCAAGCGTTCCCTGTCCGACGGTCGGTTCCTCGTTGCCTGCGGGTGCGGGCTGGTCGCCGCCGGCCTCCTCTGGCTGGTCTTCACCATCGCGGACCAGCCGGACACCGCCGCAGGGGCCCTGGTCGGCGGGGTCACGGTGATCGCGCTCGCGGTGGCCGTGCGCTGGTGGGCGCGTCGCCGCGGCCCGTCGGCCGACGGTGGGCTCGGCCGCACGCTGCTGGGCACCGCCGACGAGCGGGACAAGACGATCCTCACCGCCTCCCTGGCCTGGGTGGGCCTCGCCGCGTTCCTCGCGAACGGCATCGCGCTGGCGGCGCTCGCGCTGGGCGCGGACGGCGCGACGGTGATCGGCGCCGTCCAGGCCGTGCTGATCGCCGTGCTGGTCGGGGTGTTCGTCCTGCTCTCGCGCCGCCTGTGACGGCAGGATGACCCCATGAGCGACGAGCGCCGGTTCCCGCGGTGGGTCTACGGCACGGGGTCGGACCCGGACGCGCGGTTCTCGCTGGCCAACGAGCGGACGTTCCTCGCGTGGATCCGGACCTCGCTCGCCCTGCTGGCCGGCGGCGTCGCCCTGGAGGCGCTCGCCCTGCCCGTGCAGCCCGACCTGCGGTTCGCCGCCGCGGTCCTGCTGGTCGCGCTCGGCGTGCTGGCGCCCGTGCTGGCGTGGATCAGCTGGGCCCGCGCCGAACGGGCCGTCCGGCAGGGGACCTCGCTGCCCGCACCGTCCGCGTTCGGCCTGCTCGTCGTCGGCGTCGTCGCCGCCGGCGGGCTCGTCCTGGTCGGGATGGCGCTGGCGTGACCGAACCGCCCCCCACCCTGGCCGCCGAGCGCACGCACCTGGCGTGGAGACGCACGGCCATCGGGCTCACGGGCGGCGGCCTGGCTGCCTCGCACCTGCTGCAGGAGTTCGTCGGCGCCGCCGCGTGGAGCCTCGCGGCGACCGCCGTGGTGGTCTCCGTCGCACTGGCGGCCGTCTCGCACCGGCGGCACCTGGTCGACGGCGCGCTGCCCCCGGGCGGACGGCTCGTCGCGGTCAGCGCTGCGGGCACCCTGGTGATCGGGGTGGCCGCCGTCGCGTTCGTCGTTCTGCGCGGACCCTGAGGTCAGGGCACCCGCGCGGTCCACGCCGGGTCGGTGAACTTGGTCCGCATCAGCTCGGTCGCATGGTCCAGCTCCTGCGGCCGCAGCTCGCCGTCGACCGTCGGGTACAGCCCGCGGAAGTGGGCCGCGAACGCGGCGATGACAGCCTCGCGCGGCAGCTGCGTCTGCGAGCGCACCGGGTCGACCCGCTTGTTCGCGCTCGTCGTGCCCTTGTCGGACAGCTTCTCGCGCCCGATCCGCAGCACCTCGAGCATCTTGTCGGCGTCGATGTCGTAGGACATCGTCACGTGGTGCAGCACCGCTCCGCCGACCACCCGCTTCTGCGCCGAGCCCGCCAGCTTCCCGGCCGGGGAGGCGATGTCGTTGAGCCCGCTGGTGAACGCCTGCACCCCGACGTCCGCGAGCGCACCGAGCACCCACTGGTTGAGGAACGCGTAGGAGTCCTCGAACGTCATGCCGTCCACCAGCGACTCCGGCACCACCAGCGAGAACGTGATGCAGTTGCCCGCCTCCATGAACATCGCGCCGCCGCCGGAGATCCGGCGGACCACGGTGATCCCGTACCGCTCGGCCGCCTCGAGGTCCACCTCGTTGCGCAGCGACTGGAACGACCCGATGATCACCGCCGGCTCGACCCACTCCCAGAACCGCAGGGTCGGACCGCGACGCCCCGCTGCCAGCTCCTCGGTGAGCACCTGGTCGAGCGCCGTGTGCAGGGCGGGGGGCAGCGGACCCGGGTGGATGAGCTCGAACGTGTGGTCGCCCCAGCCGGTCGAGTAGCCCAGCGCGCGCCGCACCGCGACCGCCACGGCGTGCGCGTCGAAGCCGATCATCGTGACCGGCTGCTCCTGGCGCGCCAGCGCGTCGGTCACGGCCTCGGCCAGCCGGCTCACCGGCGTGTCGCGGGGCAGCCGCTCGAGGGACGACGACAGCACCCCGAGGGCCTCGTCCGGTTCGAGGAAGAAGTCGCCGCTGACGCTGACCTCGGTCAGCAGCCCGTCCACCACGTCGAGGTCGACCGCGACGAGCTTGCCGCCGGGGACCTTGTACTCACCGTGCACGCCGCCCAGCGTAAGCGGCTCGTCGGCCCGCTCGTCGGCCCGCTCGTCAGCCCAGCGACCGCACCGCTGACTGCGCGCGGTCCTGGACCATCGCGGACAGGGTCGCCGCGTCGCCCAGCGTGGCCAGCGCCGCGTCCCTGTCACCCGCGCCGAGCGCCTCCGCGGTCCAGGTGACGATCGTGTTGCCGACGAGCATGTGCCCGCGGTACCCGGGGATCTGGCTCCCCTCGGCGGAGTGCGTGATCTCCTGCACGATCGACGGGTAGACGGCCTGGCCCTCGATCGCGGGCTCGACCGTCCACGTGGCGCCGTCGATGTCCGGGTTCACCTGGCTGTACTCGGGGCAGGCGTCGACGGTGGTCACCAGCGTCCGGAACGCCTCGCGCGCCGACGCGGGGTCGGGCAGGACGGCGACCTCCTGCTCGAAGGACATCGCGTCGTTGCCCCACATCAGCGCGTCGAACCACGCCGGCGGGGTTGCGACGACGGTGACGGCGACCGTGCACTCGGGCGGGTCCACCGTCGAGCCCGCCGGCAGCCCCCAGGGCAGCTGCCCGGACGTGATCAGCTGCTGCACGTCGGGCTCGGCCGCCGGGACGTTGGCGAGCAGCTCCGCCGAGGTGACGAACAGGGTCGGGGCCGTCGCCGCGTCGAACAGGGCGTCGGACCCGGGCGGCGGCACCGACGGTGACTGCGTGGTGGGTGCGGCGGTCGGCTCGGGGACCGTGACGGTGACCGTCGGCGTCGGCTCCGTCTCCACCGGCTCCCAGGGTTGAGCGACCAGTGCGGTGACCAGCGCGATCGCGAGGAAGGCGACGAGCAGCCACCACCATCCGGCGTGCGACCGCCCGGGACCGGCGTCGGGCGACGGCGTGCTGCCGGACACGACCGCTCCTTCCGAGCTCGCCGGCCGCGCTGCAGCAGCCGTTCCCCCGAAGGCTAAGCCGCGGCGGTCGAGTGCGCAGGGATGAAGTTCAGCGAGGCGTCACACCACGGTGGCGCAGCCCCCAGATGGCGGAGTCCGTGAGCGCCTCCCACGACGCCTCCAGCAGGTTGGGACCGACGCCGACGGTGCTCCACGAGTGCTGCCCGTCGGTCATCTCGATCAGCACCCGGGTGACCGCGTCGGTGCCGTGCATCGAGTCGAGGATGCGCACCTTGAAGTCGATGAGCTCGAACGTCTCCAGCTCGGGGTAGACCAGCACCAGGGCCTGGCGCAGGGCGTGGTCCAGCGCGTTGACGGGTCCGTTGCCCTCGCCGGTGCTGACCACGCGCTCGCCGCCGGCGTGCAGCTTGACGGTCGCCTCGGCCGTCGCGGGCGTCCCCCGTCCGCCGCTGCGCTCGACGATGGTCCGCCACGACTCGACCCGGAAGTACTGCGGGCGGTGCCCGTCGATCTCCTCGAGCAGGAGCAGCTCGAACGACGCGTCGGCCGCCTCGTACGTGTACCCGTTCGCCTCGGCGTCCTTGACGCGGTCCGTGACCCGGCCCAGCAGCTCCGGCCGGCCGCTCAGGTCGAAGCCCAGCTCTCGGCCCTTCAGCTCGATCGACGCGCGGCCGGCCATGTCGGAGATCAACATCCGCATGTCGTTGCCCACCGTGGCGGGGTCGATGTGCTGGTAGAGGTCGGGGTCCACCTTGATGGCGGAGGCGTGGATGCCGGCCTTGTGCGCGAACGCGCTGGCGCCGACGTAGGGCGACCGGGCGAACGGCGAGATGTTCGTGATCTCGCTGATGGCGTGGGCGATCCGGGTCAGCTCGGGCAGTCCGCCCGGCAGGCCGTCGGCCACCTTGAGGACCGGCAACCCGTACTTGAGCTGCAGGTTGGCGACGACCGAGAGCAGGTCGGCGTTCCCGGTGCGCTCGCCGTACCCGTTGACGGTGCCCTGCACGTGCGAGCACCCGGCCTCGACCGCGGCGAGCGTGTTGGCCACCGCGCAGCCGGAGTCGTTGTGCGCGTGGATGCCGAGGACGGCGTCCGGCCCGACCGCCCCCCGGATCTCGTGCACGATCTCCGCGACCCACGCCGGGACCATCCCGCCGTTGGTGTCGCAGAGGGCGACCACCTCGGCACCCGCCTCGAACCCGGCGAGCACGGCGGCCCGCGAGTACGCCGGGTCGAACCGGTAGCCGTCGAAGAAGTGCTCGGCGTCGACCACCACCCGGCGCCCCTCGCGCACCAGGAACGCGACGGTGTCCGCGATCATCGCGATGTTCTCGTCGCCCGTGGTCCGCAGCGCCCGCTCCGCGTGCCGCAGGTCGTGCTTGGCGACGAGCGCGACGACGGGCGCCTCGGAGTCGACCAGCGCTCGCACCTGCGGGTCGTCGACCGCGCGCGTCCCGGCCTTGCGGGTGCTGCCGAACGCGGCCAGCTCCGCGTTCCGGAAGTCCAGCTCCTTGGCGGCCCGCTTGAAGAACTCGGTGTCCTTGGGCACCGCGCCCGGCCAGCCACCCTCGATGAAGCCGACGCCGAGCTCGTCGAGCAGCGGCGCGATGGCCAGCTTGTCGGCGACGGAGAGGTTCATCCCCTCCTGCTGGGCGCCGTCGCGCAGGGTCGTGTCGTAGACCTGGAACGGCGTGCTGGCGGGGACGGACACGATGAGCTCTCTTCGGTGCTGGGGCGACGTTCTCGAACTGCGTCGTGCTGCGACCTCGGTCGTTCCGGCGGGGGTGTGCCGGTGCAGTCGACGGTAGTCGGGGCGGGGGTGGTGCTCCGACCAACAAAAAGACCCCCCGGGGTACGGGAGGTCTGCGCGTCAGCTTGGTGGGCCGACGCGCTACTCGATAATGAGGGAGGAGCGGGTCACCCGTGCATGGTGGCACACGTCACGTTCCGCGGTCACGCGTTCCACGTGCTGGACACTCCCCGTGACTGCCGCCCGGCACCCGCTGCCTCTACCGCGGTGCCGACCGCCGAGCCGGTGTCCCGACGTCGGCCGTCGGATGTCCGATTCGCTACCGTTGCACTGTGTCGTCACCGGCGGCGCGCAGGTCGGTCGACCTCGAGGAGGCAGCAGTGTCCATCCCCACTCCCCCGCCGGAGCGCCAGTCCGCCTACCCCCACCAGACGCCCCCGACGCCGCCGCCCGCCCCGGTCGCCGACCCGACGATGGTGTACCCCGCGGCGGTGCAGCCGGCCGCCGTCCAGCCCGTCCCCGTCGCCGCCGCCCCCGTCGCCGCCACCCCGACCGGCCCGTCGGTCGACGCCGGGCGGTTCTGGGCCGGCGTCGCCGCGACCGCACTGGTCACCGCCCTGATCGGTCTGGTCGGGGTGCTGATCGTGGACCAGATCCTCGACATCGAGCTGGTGGTGAAGGACCTGCTGGGGACCGGCTCGACGGGCGCCGCGTTCGTCGTCGGCGGCGTCCTCGCCTCCGTGCTCGCCGGTGGCCTCCTGCACGTCCTCGTCCTGTCCACCCCCAAGCCGCGGGCGTTCTTCGGCTGGATCATGTTCCTGGCCACCCTGACCGCCGCGCTGCTGCCGCTGACCTGGACCGACGTGCTGGAGTCTGCGATCGCGTCGGGCCTGGTCAACGCCGTCATCGGGATCGCGATCTGGTCGCTGCTGCTCGGGGTCCTCAGCCGGACGCTACGCCCCGGCACGCTCGTCGACTGATCAGCTGCGCCCCTGACGCCTTGTCCCTACGGTCACGCGGCCTCCGCCGTCGTGCTCGCGACGGCCAGGGTCCTTCCTGCCAGTCCGCCGGCGCGGCGATGCCGTGCCGACGGTCGCCCAGACCGGGCGCGGCCGAGAGCCCCGTGGGATGCCGGCGCGGTCCTCCCGCGCGGCCCTGGGACGTCACTCTCGGCCGCGGTCGACGGCCGCGGCGAGCTCGATCAGACGAGGCGGTGGAGCCAGCCGTGCCGGTCGGTCGCCCGCCCGTACTGGATGTCCGTGAGCTCCGCGCGGATGCGCGTGGTGACGGGCCCGGCGTCGCCGTCGCCGACCGTGAGGTCGAAGTCGTCGCTGGCCAGCCGCCCGATCGGCGTCATGACCGCCGCCGTGCCGCACGCGAACACCTCCCGCACCGACCCGTCGGCCAGGCCCTGCCGCAGCTCCGTCAACGGGATGGGTCGCTCCGAGACCTCGTGACCGGCATCGGTGAGCAGCCGCAGGATCGACGACCGGGTCACGCCCTCGAGGATCGACCCGGACACCGGCGGCGTCGCCACGCTGCCGTCCGCGTGCACGACGAACACGTTCATGCCGCCGAGCTCTTCGAGCTGCGTGTTGGTCGACGCGTCGAGGAAGCACACCTGCTCGAAGCCCTTGGCGTAGGCCAGCTGCTGCGGGAGCAGGCTCGCCGCGTAGTTGCCGCCGCACTTGGCCGCACCCGTGCCGCCGTCGCCCGCGCGGTGGTACTCCTGGTCCACCCAGATGGACACCGGGCGCACGCCGCCGGCGAAGTACGGGCCGACCGGCGAGGCGATGACGAGGAACTCCGCCTCCAGCGAGGGCCGCACGCCGAGGAACGTCTCGGAGGCGTACATGAAGGGGCGCAGGTACAGGCTGGTCTCCTCGCCCGACGGCACCCAGGCGCGGTCCGTCGCGACGAGCGCCTCGATCGCACCGAGGAAGTCCGCCTCCGACAGCTCCGGGAGGGCCAGGCGTCGGGCCGAGCGCGCGAAGCGCGCCGCGTTGTCCCGCGGGCGGAACGTCCATACCGAGCCGTCGGCGTGCCGGTACGCCTTCATGCCCTCGAAGATCTCCTGCGCGTAGTGCAGCACCGCGGTCGCCGGGTCCATCAGCAGCGGGCCGTACTTCTCCACGCGGCGGCCGGTCCAGCCGTCCTCGTTCCGGTACGAGATGCGGGCCATGTGCTCCGTGAACACGGTGCCGAACTTCGGCGACGCCAGCGCTGCCTCGCGCTGCTCGTCGGGGACGGGGTTGTCGGTCCGAGTGATCTCGAACAGGTCGACAGACGTGGGGTGGGTCGTGGTGCTCATGAGCGGGGGCCTTTCACCAGAGTCAGGTTTGACGGTACCGGTGAGGACGGCCGGGTGGAATCCGGGACGGGGCCGCGGGCCCCGAGGGATGGGATCAGCCGGCGATGCGCGCGGCGAGGTCCTTGCCCACCTCGGCCGTCGACCGTACTCGCGCGAGCGAGTCCTGGCCCTTGCGGTCCGCGATGTCGTCGGCCACGGCCTTCTCGACGCGCGCCGCCTCGGCGGTCAGCCCGAGGTGCTCCAGCAGCAGCGCGACGGACAGGACCGTGGCGGTGGGATCGGCCTTGCCCTGGCCCGCGATGTCCGGCGCGGAGCCGTGCACCGGCTCGAACATGCTGGGCGCCGTGCGGTCCGGGTTGATGTTGGCCGACGCCGCGAGACCGATGCCGCCGGTGATGGCCGCCGCCAGGTCGGTGAGGATGTCGCCGAACAGGTTGTCGGTGACGACCACGTCGAACCGCGCCGGGTTGGTGACCAGGAAGATGGTCGCCGCGTCCACGTGCAGGTAGTCGACCGTCACGTCGGGGAACTCGGCGTTCACGGCCTCGACCGTGCGGCGCCACAGGTGGCCGGCGTGCACGAGGACGTTGTGCTTGTGCACGAGCGTGAGCTTCTTGCGCGGACGGGCGGCGGCACGCGCGAAGGCGTCCCGGACGACGCGCTCCACGCCGAACGCCGTGTTCACGCTGACCTCGTTGGCCACCTCGTGCGGCGTGCCGACGCGGATGGCGCCACCGTTGCCCACGTACGGACCCTCGGTGCCCTCGCGGACCACCACGAAGTCGATCTCCCCGGGGTTGCCCAGCGGGGACACCACGCCCGGGTAGAGGCGGCTGGGGCGCAGGTTCACGTAGTGGTCGAGCGCGAAGCGCAGCTTGAGCAGCAGCCCACGCTCCAGCACGCCGGACGGCACGCTCGGGTCACCGATGGCGCCCAGCAGGATGGCGTCGTGCGCGCGGATCGCGTCGAGATCGGTGTCCGTGAGGGTCTCGCCGGTCGCGTGATAGCGCCGCGCACCCAGGTCGAAGTCGGTGGTGGAGATGGTGACCCCGCTGCCGTGCAGCGCGGTGTCCAGTGCCAGCAGACCCTGCTCGACGACCTCCGTGCCGATGCCGTCACCAGCGACGACGGCGAGGCGGATGTCCCGGGCAGCAGAGGTGTCGACCATGGAGCGAGCGTAGACCCCGTCCCACGGCTCGGGACGGGTGTCTCACGCTCCGGACGACGCTCGGTCGACGCTCAGTCGACGGCGGGCGTCGGGCCGACCGTCGGGTAGACCAGCTCGAACCGCTCCAGCATGACGTCGAGCGACGGGGAGAACGCCTCACCGAGCACGCGCCGCCACGACGCCTCGTGCTGCGCCCGCCACGACTCCAACGAGCCGTCGCCCTCGGCCTCCGCCGTCGCGTGCTCCGCCGTCACCTGGTCGAACGGGACCACCTCGACCTCGGTGGTGCGCAGCAGCGCGCGCGGGTCGCCCGAGCCGTCCACGACGATCGACAGGTCCCCGACGCGCGGGATCTCGAGACCGACCTGCTCCAGCTCCGCGACTGCGAGCGCCGTCGCCGTCTTGCGTCCGTCGAGGACCCGGTCCAGCAGCTCCTGCGCCTCCGCGTCGTCGCCGTACGACCACGACGGCGGCGGCACCACGTCGTCCGCCGTGCCGCCCAGCACCTGGTCCATCTTGCCCATCCCGACGTGCCCGCGGGCCGCCTGCCAGAACGCCGCGATGCGGAGGTCCTCGACCGCACCCTCGGCTGCGTGCTCAGCCGGCTCTACCTGCTCGTCGGTCATCGTCGTCCCTCCGTCGTGGTTGCCCCATCCTTGCGTACCCGCTGGCCACCGGCACATCGCCCGCTACCCGACCGAGATCGTGGGTCCGACCCGAGATCGTGGGTGCGAACCCACGGTCTCGCGACGAAGCCACGATCTCGCGCTGGGGCGCGGTGGCGGGAGACGCAGAACGGCACCCCGGCCGGAGCCGGGGTGCCGTTCGTGTGGTGAAGGGAGGTCAGCGCGCCGCGCTTCCCTCGACGTAGTCGGTCTCCGAGGGCTTCACCCAGGCGAACAGCTTGCGCAGCTCGCGGCCGACGGGCTCGATCGGGTGGTTCTGGCCCTTCTCGCGCAGCTCCTTGAACTCCGGGGCGCCGGCGTCCTGGTCGTTGATGAACCGCTCCGCGAAGGCGCCGTTCTGGATGTCCGCGAGGACCGCCTGCATGTTGGTCTTCACGTCCGGCGTGATGACGCGCGGGCCGGACACGTAGTCGCCGTACTCGGCGGTGTCGGACACGGACCAGCGCTGCTTGGTGATGCCGCCCTCGAAGATGAGGTCGACGATCAGCTTGAGCTCGTGCAGGACCTCGAAGTACGCGACCTCGGGCTGGTAGCCGGCCTCGGTCAGGGTCTCGAAGCCGTACTGGATGAGCTGCGAGACGCCACCGCACAGGACGGCCTGCTCACCGAACAGGTCGGTCTCGGTCTCCTCGGTGAAGGTCGTCTTGATGCCGGCGGCGCGCAGGCCACCGATCGCCTTGGCGTAGGACAGGGCGAGGTCCCAGGCGGAGCCCGAGGCGTCCTGCTCGACCGCGACGATCACGGGGACGCCGCGGCCGTCGACGTACTCGCGGCGGACCAGGTGACCCGGGCCCTTGGGGGCGACCATGAGCACGTCGTGACCCGCGGCCGGCTTGATGTACCCGAAGCGGATGTTGAAGCCGTGGCCGAAGACGAGCGCGGCGCCGTCCTTGAGGTTGGGCTCGATCTCGTCGCGGTAGACGATGCGCTGCACCTGGTCGGGGGCCAGGATGACGACGACGTCGGCCTCGCGGACCGCGTCGGCCACCGAGGCGACCTTGAGGCCCTGGTTCTCGGCCTTCGCACGGGACGCGGAGCCCTCGCGCAGGCCGACGGTCACGTCGACGCCGGAGTCGCGCAGGTTGAGGCTGTGCGCGTGCCCCTGGCTGCCGTAGCCGATGACGGCGACCTTCTTGTTGGCGATGATCGACAGGTCGGCGTCGTCGTCGTAGAACAGCTCGGCCACGATGGGTCTCCTCGGTGATGGGGGTTCGTTCGGGTACAGATCGAGAACAGATGGGTCAGGCGGAGCGGTTCACGCGCTCGAGGGCGCGGTCGGTGATCGAGCGCGACCCGCGGCCGATGGCCACGGTGCCGGACTGCACGATCTCCCGGATGCCGAACGGCTCCAGGGCGGCGAGCAGGGCGTCGAGCTTGCCCGGTCCGCCGGTCGCCTCGATGACGACGGTGTCCGGCACGACGTCGACGACGTGCGCCCGGAACAGCTGGACGACCTCGAGGACCCCGGTGCGCTGCGTGGCGTCGGCCTTCACCTTGACCAGCAGCAGCTCGCGCTGGACGGACGCGGCGTCCTCCAGCTCGACGATCTTGATGACGTTGATCAGCTTGTTCAGCTGCTTGGTCACCTGCTCCAGCGGCAGGGCGTCGACGTCGACGACGACCGTGATGCGGGAGATCTCGTCGTGCTCGGTGGGACCAACCGCGAGCGAGTGGATGTTGAACGACCGCCGCGCGAACAGGCCGGCGACGCGCGTGAGCACGCCGGGCTTGTTCTCGACGAGGACCGACAAGGTGTGACGGGACATGGTTCAGTCCTCCCGGTCCCACGCGGGGCTGATCCCGCGCGCGTACTGGATGTCGTCGTTGCTGACACCGGCGGCGACCATCGGCCACACCATCGCGTCACGCGAGACGGTGAAGTCGATGACGACCGGCTGGTCGTTGATCTCGAGGGCCCGCTTGATCGTGGCGTCGACGTCGGCGACCGACTCGCACCGCAGGCCGGCGCAGCCGTAGGCGTCCGCCATCTTCACGAAGTCGGGGATGCGCACGGTGCCGTGCCCGGTGTTGAGGTCGGTGTTGGAGTAGCGGGACTCGTAGAACAGGGTCTGCCACTGCCGCACCATGCCGAGCGACGAGTTGTTGATGATCGCGACCTTGATCGGGATCTCGTTGATGGTGCAGGTGGCCAGCTCCTGGTTGGTCATCTGGAAGCAGCCGTCGCCGTCGATGGCCCACACGGTCCGCGACGGGTCGCCGACCTTGGCGCCCATCGCCGCCGGCACCGAGTAGCCCATGGTGCCCAGGCCGCCGGAGTTCAGCCAGGAGTTGGGTCGCTCGTACTTGATGAACTGCGCGGCCCACATCTGGTGCTGGCCGACGCCGGACGCGAAGATTGACTCCGGCCCGGACAGCTCGCCGATGCGCTGGATGACGCGCTGCGGAGCGAGGTGGCCGTCGTCGGGCTCGTCGTACCCGAGCGGGAACGTCGAGCGCCAGTCGTCCAGCTGCCGCCACCAGCCCTCGAGGTCCGGCTTGCCGTGCTGCGTGTGCTCGCGGGCCAGCTCGGGCAGCAGGTCCGCCATGACCTCCTTGAGGTCACCGACGATCGGCACGTCGACCGCACGGTTCTTGCCGATCTCGGCCGGGTCGATGTCGGCGTGCACGATGGTCGCGTGGGGCGCGAAGGTGGACAGCGTGCCGGTGACGCGGTCGTCGAACCGGGCCCCCAGGGCGACGACGAGGTCGGCCTTCTGCAGGGCGGCGACGGCAGCGACCGTGCCGTGCATGCCGGGCATCCCAAGGTTCTGCGGGTGCGAGTCGGGCAGGGCACCGCGCGCCATGAGGGTGGTGACGACGGGGGCGCCGGCGGCCTCCGTCAGGGCGCGCAGCTCGGCTGCTGCACGGGCGCGGATGACGCCGCCGCCCACGTAGAACACCGGTCGGCGCGACGTGGCGATCAGGCGGGCGGCCTCGCGGATCTGCTTGGCGTGCGGCTTGGTCACCGGGTGGTAGCCGGGCAGGTTCAGGTCCTGCGGCCACGTGAACGTGGTGCGGGAGACCATCGCCGACTTGGCGATGTCCACCAGCACGGGGCCGGGGCGGCCCGTCGAGGCGATGTGGAACGCCTCGGCGATGACGCGCGGGATGTCGTCGGGGTCGGTGACCAGGTAGTTGTGCTTGGTCACCGGCAGGGTGATGCCGACGATGTCGGCCTCCTGGAACGCGTCCGTGCCGATCATGGACGCGGCCACCTGCCCGGTGATCGCGACCAGCGGCACGGAGTCCATGTGCGCGTCGGCGATCGGGGTCACCAGGTTCGTCGCCCCCGGGCCGGACGTCGCCATGCAGACACCCACGCGACCGGTCGCGGCGGCGTAGCCGGCGGCCGCGTGGCCCCCGCCCTGCTCGTGCCGGACCAGGATGTGGCGGACCTTGGTGGAGTCCATCAGCGGGTCGTAGGTGGGGAGGATCGCGCCGCCGGGGATGCCGAAGACGACCTCGACGCCGGCCTCCTCGAGCGAGCGGACGATCGACTGCGCGCCGGTGACCTGCTCGGGGCCGACCGTGCTCGTCGTCGCGGCGGGAACCGTGACGCGGGCGGCGGTGGGCGTGGGTGTTCGCGGCGGTGCCGGGTGAGGGCCCTGGACCATCGGTGTCTCCCTGGGTCGTGCTGCTGGTACTGCGTGTGGCGAACGGGGCTGAACACAGAAAAGCCCCTCGAGCCACGTACGGGCTGGACGAGGGGCGAGCGCGCTGACGGGGCCTGTGCGGGAGGCCTCTAGCCGGCGCGCTCAGGAAGTACTACGAGAAGGATCGTCTGCACCCGTTGGACACTACGCCCACGTCTCCCCTGTGTCACGCCGCCGCTGGGCTGTCTCACATCGTGGTTCACGGGATCACAGTGCGGACGGCTCGGGGTCCATGTCGAACGACGGGAGCCCGTCGATGCTCGTCCGGTTCTTCAGCCGGCGGTAGTCCGCCTGGCCCTCCAGGCCCTTGCGCTCCATGTACTGCGGCAGCAGCTCACGCTCTCCCTCGAGCGACATGAGCGGCACCCCGTAGCCGCACGAGTCGGAGATCCGGTCGACGTCCACGACGATGACGGCACGGGCGCCCCGCGTCTCCGGGAACAGCGCCGCCAGCTCGGTGAAGCCCTCGTCGTAGAGCGTCACGAACCGCCCGCGGCCGTACAGCCGCACGATGTTGGGCGGCCCCTGGAACGCGCAGAACATCAGCGTGATGCGGCCGTTGTCCCGCAGGTGGGCGATCGTCTCCGACCCGCTGGCCGTCAGGTCGAGGTACGCGACCGTGTGCTCGTCGAGCACGACGAACGATCCCGCGATGCCCTTGGGCGAGACGTTCACGTGCCCGTCCGCACCGCTGGGGGCCGTCGCGACGAAGAACATCGGCTGCGCCTCGACGAACGCGCGCAGCCGGCCGTCGATCCTCTCGTGGACCTTGCCCATCGTCGAACCACCTCTCCCCCGGCACACCGGTCGCGACGACCCTAGCCAACGGGCCGCGCACGGCCGGGCCGGTCTCGACCAGCGGTCGTCGCCGCTGCGTGGGTGCGCCCCCGGGCGGGTGCGTGGGCGTGCCCCACCGACACCGGCACAGGACGTTCCTACCGTTGTCGGACATGGCGACCCTCTCCGCAGACCTCACACCGGTGCGGCCACCCGCGTCGTCCCGTCGCAGGCGGAGGCGTCGGGGCACGGCGCGAATCGGCTGGGTCGCGGTGCTCCTGACGTCGCTGACGATCGTGGCGTACTCGGCCGTGCCGTACCTGATGGGCTCGCTCGAGCAGCTCGACCCCGACCGGGCGCCGCTCGCGGCGGCGTACTCGCAGACCCCGGGCGTGGTGCAGGTCGCGTTCCTCGTGCACGTCGTCGGAGCGGCCGTCGCCCTCGCCGTGGGGCCCGTCCAGTTCTGGGCGGCGTCGCGGCGCCGGCTCCCCCGGCTGCACCGGTGGCTGGGGCGCACCTACCTCGTCGGCGTCGCCGTGGGCGGGACCGCGTCGCTGGTCATGGCCCCGTACAACACCGCCGGCATGATCGGGTTCCTCGGGTTCGGGACGCTCGGCGTCCTCTGGGTGTGGACCGGGTGGCGGGCCTACCGGGCGATCCGCGCCGGGGACGTGCGGTCGCACCAGGCGTGGATGATCCGCAACTTCTCGCTCACGTTCGGTGCCGTCATGCTGCGCCTGTGGACGGGGGCCCTCGTCGCCGCGCAGGCGTTCGCCGCCGGTGACGCGTTCGACCTCGACGCCGCCTTCACCAACGCGTACAACGCCGTCACCGTCCTCGCGTGGGTGCCGAACCTCGTCGTCGCGGAGTGGATGATCCGGCGGCGCGGGCTGCCGGGCCTGCGGATCGTGGACCCGTCGGCACCGGCCGCTCAGCCGGCCGACCGGCGGTAGACCCGCGCCTCCCACGGCCGGAGCGCCGACCTGCCGGCAGCTCCCTCGGGGTAGTTGCCGAGCACCAGCTGACCCGGGTCGGGGTCGAGCCGGACCTCCTGCTCGTCACCCGAGAAGTTGCCGAGGACGGTCAGCGTCACGTCGCCGAGCCGGCGCGTGAACGCGTACACGTGCTCGTGGTCGGGCAGCAGCATCGTGAAGTCGCCCAGCGCGACCACGGGGTCCTCGTGCCGGAGCGCGACGAGCGCGCGGTAGTGGTGGAAGACCGAGCCGGGGTCCGCGCGCTCCGCCGCGGCGTTGACCGAGGGGTAGTTGGCGTTCACCTCGATCCACGGCGTGCCGGTGGTGAACCCGGCGTGCGGCGAGCCGTCCCACTGCATCGGCGTGCGGGCGTTGTCGCGGCCCATCGCGGCGATGCCGGCCAGCAGGTCCTCGTCGGACCCGGTCCCGACCGACCGGGCGATCGCCACGTGGTTGAGCGTCTCGATGTCCCGGTACTGGTCGAACCGCGTGAAGTGCGCGTTCGTCATCCCGAGCTCCTCGCCCTGGTAGACGTACGGCGTGCCGCGGTGCAGGTGCAGGACCGTGGCGAGCATCGTGGCGGACTCCCGCCGGTACCGGCCGTCGTCCCCGAACCGCGAGACGATGCGCGGCTGGTCGTGGTTGTCCCAGTAGAGACTGTTCCAGCCCACGTCGGCCAGCCCGGCCTGCCAGCGTCCGAACGACGCCTTGAGGTCGAGCAGCCGCAACGGTCGCACGTCGAACTTGCCGCCCGGACCGTGGTCGAGGCCGACGTGCTCGAACTGGAACACCATGTCGACCTCCGCACGCTCGGGGTCGGTGAAGTCACGCGCCTGCTCGACCGTGACGCCGGGCATCTCCCCGACCGTCAGCAGCCGTTCCGGCCGGTCGGCGAAGACCTCCTTGTGCATCTCCGCGAGGAACTCGTGGATGCGCGGGCCGCACACGTACGACGCGGAGCCGTCGGCGAGCAGCCCGCCCGTGACCACCCCGTCGGGGAGCGCCGGGTCCTTGGAGATGAGGTTGATGACGTCCATCCGGAAGCCGTCGACACCGCGGTCCAGCCACCAGCGCATCATCGTGTACACCGCGTCGCGGACCTCGCGGTTCTCCCAGTTCAGGTCCGGCTGCTTGCGGCTGAACAGGTGCAGGAAGTACTCGCCGGACCTCTCGTCGAGCTCCCACACGGAACCCCCGAAGAACGAGCCCCAGTTGGTCGGTTCCGCACCCGGGGCGCCGGCCGCCATCCCGTCGCGGGGCGGACGCCACCAGTACCAGTCCCGCCGGGGCGACGCAGGGTCCCGGGACTCGACGAACCACGGGTGCTCGTCGGAGGTGTGGTTGACGACGAGGTCCATGACGAGCTTCATGCCGCGGGCGTGCAGCGCCGCGACCAGCTCGTCGAGGTCCTCCAGCGTGCCGAACACCGGGTCGACCGCCTGGTAGTCGCTGATGTCGTACCCGTTGTCGTCCTGCGGGGACGCGTAGATCGGCGACAGCCACACGACGTCGACCCCCAGCTCGGCCAGGTGGTCGAGCCGCGCCAGGATGCCGCGCAGGTCGCCGATGCCGTCGCCGTCGGAGTCCGCGAACGAACGCGGGTACACCTGGTACACGACGGCACGCGTCCACCAGGGGGCGTCCTGCTCGGTCCACGTCATTCGGGGCTCCTCTCACGGTGCGGGGGTGGGCAGCAGCTCCTGCTCCACCTGGTCGAGGTCGATGCGGTCGACGGCGTCCTGGATCGCGACGGTGGCCGCGCCCCGCGCCCAGGCCGAGAAGCCGGAGTCGTCGACGTAGAGCCTGACGGGCTCCGCGCGCGGGTCCCGGTCCGCTGCGACGGCCGCCCGCACGCGGTCCTCCGCGAGGGAGAACAGGCCGATCCCCTCGCCGGCCAGCACGGCCGCAGGCTGCAGGGTCAGGTTGGCGGCCATCGCGACCAGACGCCCGAGCGCGGCTGCGGCCTCGTCGACGACCGTCGTCGCCGCCGGGTCGCCCGCGGCCGCGAGCCGGAGCACCTCGTCGTAGTCGACCGGGCGCTGCAGGGCCGCCGACACCTGGGCAGCGATCGATCCCGACGTGAGCATGGCTTCCGCGCACCCGCGGTGCCCCGCGTGGCAGACGGGCCCGCTGGCGGCGAGCGGGATGTGCCCGCCCAGGCCCACGCCCGCCTCGCGGGAGTGCACGGCCTGCCCGTTCACGACGAGCGCGTAGCCGATGCCCGCTCCGATGGTGATGACGACGAACCCGGGGATGCCGGCGCCGCGCCCGAACCAGCGCTCGGCCTCGGCGAGGGCGACGAGGTCGTTCTCGATCGACGCCGGGACGCCGAGCTCGGCCTCGACGAGCCGGGCGAACGGCACGTCCGTCCAGTCGAGGAAGGGGGCGAACTCCACGCGGCCGTCCCGGACGGCGCCCCCGAGCGACACCCCGACGCCCGCGATGCGGTCGACGCCCAGCCCCCGCACCACGCGGGCGATCTCGGCCGCGACGCCCTTCGGGTCGCGGCCCCCCAACGGGTGCTCCTGGTAGGCGAGGAGTCCGGCGCGCACGTCCGTCGCCACCACGTGGAGGGCCTCCCCCGTGATCTTGACCCCCGCAAAGTGGGCCAGGCCCGGGCGCACATCGAGCGGTCGGACGGGTCGGCCGATCGAACCGTCGGACCGGTCGTCGAGCTCGACCATCAGCCCGCGGTCGAGGAACGGCTTGGCCAGGCGGGTGAGGCTCGGCGGCGACAGCCCGAGGCGGCTCGTGAGCTCGCTGCGGGAGATCGGGCCGTGGATCAGCACCGCGCGGGCGAGGGCTCTCTCGCTGTCGCTCAACATGCGCTCGACCGGTTCATTGGTTCCATCATGGCACGAAGGCGGCGCTGCAGCCGCGCAATCGCGGGCCGCGACCGTCTTGTCCGGTGTCTTTATTCCGTGCTAGAACTATCTCATGCTCTCTCACGACGAGGTGACGACCGACCGCACAGCCACGACCCCGGCCTCGCCCGCCGCCGCCGGGCGGGTGCTCCACCTGCACGGCGGCGGCACCAGCGTCGTGATCGACCTCGACGTCCTCCCGCACCCGGCGATCGTGCACTGGGGCGAGGAGCTCACGGACTCCGACGAGCAGACGCTGCGCGGCCTGGCGGTCGCAGCCCGGCCGCAGCGGGTCTCGGGGGGTCTGGACGAGCCCGCCCGCGCCACCCTCGTCGCCACCCCGGCAGGGGGCTGGCTCGGCACCCCCGGCCTGGAGGGGCATCGCGACGGGGCCTCCTTCAGCGTGCGGCTCGAGCTCGTCGACGTCGAGGCCGGCGACGACTGGGCGCAGCTGACGCTGGTCGACCGCGAGGCCCGGCTCACCGCACGGCTGGAGCTCCGCGTCGGCGTCGCCGGTCTGCTCCACCAGCGGATAACGCTCCGTAACGACGGCGACTCCCGCTACACCGTCCAGCACCTGCATCTCGCGTTCCCCGTGCCGTGGGACGCCACCGAGATCCTCGACACCACCGGCCGACACCTGCGCGAGCGGTCGCCGCAGCGGCACCCCTTCGGGTACGGGACCTACCTGCGGGAGAGCCGGCGCGGACGGCCGGGCGCCGACGCCACCCTCCTGCTGGCGGCCGGCCGCCCCGGGTTCGGCTTCGAGCGCGGACGCGTCCACGCCGTCCACGTCGCGTGGAGCGGCAACCACCGGCTCGTCGCGGAACGGTCCGTGTCGGGTGAGGCCTTCCTCGCCGGCGGTGAGCTGTTCGCCCCCGGGGAGGTCGTGCTCGCACCCGGCGGGTCCATCACCTCCCCGGAGGTCCTCGGCTCCTGGGGCGACGGGCTGAGCGAGCTCGCGCACCGCTTCCACGACGAGTGGCGCAGTCGGCCGGCCCACCCGCGCCGCCCGCGGCCGATCACCCTCAACACGTGGGAGGCCGTCTACTTCGACCACTCGCTCGAGCGGCTGACCGCGCTCGCGGACGCCGCCGCGTCCGTCGGGGTCGAGCGGTTCGTGCTGGACGACGGCTGGTTCGTCGGCCGTCGCGACGACACTGCCGGGCTGGGCGACTGGTACGTCGACGCGACGGTCTGGCCGGAAGGGCTGCACCCCCTCGTGGACCACGTGCGCGAGCGCGGCATGGAGTTCGGCCTGTGGGTGGAGCCCGAGATGGTCAACCCCGACAGCGACCTCGCACGGGAGCACCCCGACTGGATCCTGCGGGCGCGGATGACGCTGCCGCCGTCCGCCCGTCAGCAGCAGGTGCTCGACCTCGCGCACTCCGGCGCGTACGACCACGTCGTCTCCCGCCTGCACGAGCTGCTCGACGAGTACCCCATCGCCTACCTGAAGTGGGACCACAACCGCGACCTGCTGGACGCCGGCAGCGGTCCGGACGGGGTCGCCCGAGTCCGCGAGCACACGCTCGCGCTCTACCGGCTGCTGGACGAGCTCAAGGCCGCCCACCCCGGGCTGGAGATCGAGAGCTGCGCGTCGGGAGGTGCCCGGGTGGACCTGGGCATCCTGGCCCGCACCGACCGGATCTGGACCAGCGACAGCCTGGACCCGCTCGAGCGCCTGACGAACCAGCGGTACACGGCCCTGGTCGTGCCGCCCGAGCTGATGGGCATGCACCTGACCAGCCCCGTCGTGCACTCCACCGGACGGACCGTCGACCTCGACCTCAGTGGCGCGGTCGCGCTCCTCGGGCACGCCGGCATCGAGTGGGACCTCACCGCGACCGACGACGCGACCCGGTCCCGCATCGCCGCGTGGGTCGAGCTCGCCAAGCGCGTCCGCCCGCTCGTCGCGACCGGTCGCACCGTCGACGTCGACGGCACGGAGCCCGGCATCGACGTCCGCGGCATCGTCGCGGGCGACGGCTCCGCCGCCGTCTTCACCCTCACGCAGACCGGCACGACCGTCGCCTACCCGCCCGGACGGGTCCGGATCCCCGGGCTCGACCCCGGCCGGCAGTACCGCATCCGGGTCGTCGGCGGCTCGACGGGCGCCGCAGCCCAGTCGGCGCTCGCGTGGCAGGAGCACGACGTCGCGCTGACGGGTCGCGAGCTCGACGTTGTCGGACTGCGACCCCCGGTCCAGTACCCCCAGAGATCCACCGTCATCGAGCTGCTGGCCGACGACGGAGCACCCCACCAGGCGCAAGGAGGCGCACGATGAAACACCGAATGACGCGACGAGGTCGCGTGGCGGCGGTAGCCGGGGCGGTCGCCCTGCTGACCGCGGTCGCCGGCTGCGCGAACGAACCGTCCGACGGCGTCACCACCCTGAACTTCTTCCAGTTCAAGGGTGAGGCGCTCGAGGACTTCACCCGGATCATCGCCGACTTCGAGGCGGAGAACCCCGACATCCGCGTCGTCCAGAACCAGGTCGCCGATGCGGACACAGCCATCCGGACGCTGCTGGTGAAGGACAAGGCGCCGGACGTCATCACGCTCAACGCGAGCGGCAACTTCGGGCGCCTGGCGGAGGCCGGGGTCTTCTACGACTTCTCCGACGAGCCTGTGCTGGAGACGATCAACCCGGCGGTGCAGGAGATCCTCACCGACCTCGGCACCTACGGCGACGAGGTCAACGGCCTGGGCTACGTCAACAACGCCAACGGCGTCATCTACAACCAGGACATCTTCGCCGAGCAGGGCCTGGAGGTCCCCGAGACCTGGGACGAGCTCATCGCCGTGTGCGATGCGCTCGAGGCCGCGGGGATCACGCCGTTCTACGGGACGCTGGCCGACTCGTGGACCGGGATGCCGTCGTGGAACGCCCTCGGCGCCTACCCCGCGATGGACGGTTTCTTCGACGCGATGCGCGAGCAGGGCGAGGACACCGGACCCGACTCGGAGGTGTCGTTCGAGAAGAACTTCGCGGAGGCGATGGATCAGCAGTACGAGCTGTTCGAGTACATGCAGGACGGCTACCGAGGGGCGACGTACGACGACGGCAACGCCGCGTTCGCCAACGGCGAGGTCGCGATGCTGCTGCAGGGCATCTGGGCGCTGAGCCCGATCAAGGGCATCAACCCGGACATCCGGGCAGGAATCTTCCCGTACCCGGCCACCGAGGACCCCGACGACCGGGTGCTCGTCTCCGGCGTCGACGTCGTGGTGACCATGCCGAAGGAGTCGGCCCACCCCGCCGAGGCCCTGCGGTTCATCGACTACCTGTTCGAGAAGGATGTGATCGAGGAGTTCGCCGCCTCGCAGAACATGATCCCGTCCGTGGAGGGTGCCGAGCTGAGCGACGAGCCGGCGATCCAGTCGGTCGCGCCGTACTTCGACGAGGGCCGGATCGCCGGCTTCATCGACCACCAGATCCCGCCCAGCATCCCGCTGCCGGCCATCGACCAGCAGTTCCTGTTCAACGGCGACGCGGAGGCCGCGCTCGCCACCCTCGACAGCGAGTGGAGCAAGGTCGCCGCTCGCACCATCCCCGTGACGGGAGACTGACGATGACGTCCTCCACGCAAGCCCCACCCGCAGCACCCCCGGCCGGCAGGACCGGGCGCTCGACGGTGCCGCCCGTCAAGGTCGGCCGCGCGCAGCGCACGTTCTACTGGATGGTCTGGCCCGCCGTCATCGCGTTCTTCCTGTTCCACACCATCCCGGTGCTCGTCGGCATCTTCTACAGCTTCACCAACTACGCCGGCTACGGCGCGTGGAACTTCGTCGGTGTGTCCAACTACGTCAACCTGTTCAAGGACGACCGCGTCCTGGCGGCCTACGGGTTCTCGTTCCTGTTCGCGATCGCGGCGACCGTGCTGACGAACGCGATCTCGCTCGCCATCGCGATGGGCCTGAACGCCAAGATCATGGCGCGCAACCTGTGGCGTGGCGTGTACTTCGTCCCGTACGTCCTGGCGGCCCTGGTCATCGGCTACGTCTTCCAGTTCCTGTTCTCCAGCTCGCTGCCGAAGATCCTGTCGGGCATCCCGCTCATCGCCGACAACATCCTGACGAACGAGACCTGGGCGTGGACCGCGATCGTCGCGCTCGCCGTCTGGCAGGCGTGCGCCTTCACGATCATCATCTACCTGTCCGGGCTGCAGACGATCCCGCGCGAGCTCTACGAGGCCGCGTCCCTGGACGGCGCCAAGCCCTGGCGGCAGTTCTCGTCGATCACGTTCCCGCTGATCAGCGCGTTCTTCACGATCAACGTCGTGCTGAGCCTCAAGGGCTTCCTGCAGGTCTTCGACCAGATCGTCGCCCTGACGAACGGCGGTCCGGGCACGGCGACGGAGTCCGTCACGCTGCTCATCTTCCGCGGCGGCTTCTCCGGTGGGGAGTTCGCCTACCAGTCGGCGAACGCGGTGGTCTTCTTCATCGTCATCACCATCGTCTCCCTGTTCCAGTTCAAGGTCCTTCAGCGCAGAGAGGCGGACTTCTGATGACCACCGCAGGAACCGCGCTCGGTCAGGCCGAGGCCGTCCTTCCCGAGCCCCGGCGCCGACGCACCAAGAACGTCGCCGACGACGACTCGCGCTCGATCAACTGGTGGGTGACCGCGCTGATCGCGGTGTGCTCGCTGACGATCCTCATCCCGCTGTACCTGGCGGTCGTCGTCGCCCTCAAGACCCCCGCCCAGCTCGCCGCCGGCACCGGCTTCGAGTGGCCCAACCCCGTCCGCTGGGAGAACTTCGCCGAGGCGTGGGAACGGACCAGCTTCCCGCAGGCCCTCATGAACACGGCGATGATCACCGTCGGGGCGGTCGTCCTCACGCTGCTGACCAGCTCGGTCGTCGCGTACGGCATCGCACGCAACATCCACCGACCGTTCTTCAAGGGCGTCTTCTTCTACCTGCTGGCCGCCCTGTTCATCCCGTTCCCGATCATCATGCTGCCGCTCGTGAAGCAGACCTCGTTCCTCGGGCTCGACAACCAGGCGGGGATGATCCTGCTCTACACGATCTACGGGTTGTCGCTGAACATCTTCATCTACACCGCCTACATCCGCTCCATCCCCATCGAGCTCGAGGAGGCGGCGCGGGTCGACGGTGCGTCGACGTGGCGGGTGTTCCGGCAGATCATCTTCCCGCTGCTCACCCCGATGAACGCGACGGTCGGCATCCTCACCTGCGTGTGGGCGTGGAACGACTTCATCATGCCGCTCGTGGTGCTGACCGACCCCGGGGCCCGGACGCTGCCGCTCGCGCAGTTCGTGTTCCAGGGGCAGTTCAACACCGACTACACCGTGGCGTTCGCCTCCTACCTCATGGCGATGGCTCCGCTGCTGGTCGTGTACATCTTCAGCCAGCGCTGGGTCATCTCCGGAGTCACGCGGGGGTCGATCAAGTAGCCCGGATGACGCGCGAACGGCCCGGTCCGCACAGGACCGGGCCGTTCGTCGTCGATCAGATCAGCACGGCGCCCTTCGACGCCGACTGCACCAGCTTCGCGTACTTGGCCAGCACCCCGCGCGTGTAGGTGGGAGGCAGCGGCGCCCAGCCGGCCCTGCGGGACTCGAGCTCCTCGGCGCTGACCAGCACGTCGAGCGTGCCGTTGGCCACGTCGAGCTGGATCCGGTCGCCGTCCTTGATGAACGCGATGGGTCCGCCGTCGACGGCCTCGGGTGCCACGTGCCCGACGCACAGGCCGGTGGTGCCTCCCGAGAAGCGGCCGTCGGTGAGCAGCAGGACATCCTTGCCCAGGCCGGCGCCCTTGATCGCGCCCGTGATGGCGAGCATCTCGCGCATGCCCGGGCCGCCCTTGGGGCCCTCGTAGCGGATGACGACGACGTCGCCGGCGACGATCGTGCCGTCCTCGAGCGCGTCCATCGCGGCGCGCTCCCGCTCGAACACGCGGGCCGTCCCCTCGAACACGTCGGAGTCGAAGCCGGCCGACTTGACCACGGCACCCTCGGGCGCGAGCGAGCCGTGCAGGATCGTGATGCCACCCGTCTTGTGGATCGGGTTGTCCAGCGCACGCAGGATCTTGCCGTCGGGGTCCGGCGGGTTCACGTCCGCCAGGTTCTCCGCGACGGTCTTGCCCGTGACCGTCAGGCAGTCGCCGTGCAGGAGGCCCGCGTCCAGCAGCGCCTTCATCACCACGGGCACGCCGCCGATGCGGTCGACGTCGTTCATGACGTAGCGGCCGAACGGCTTGAGGTCGCCCAGGTGCGGGACCTTGGCGGCCACGCGGGAGAAGTCGGCGAGCGTGAGGTCGACCTCGGCCTCGTGCGCGATGGCCAGCAGGTGCAGGACGGCGTTGGTGGAGCCGCCGAACGCCATGACGACGGCGATGGCGTTCTCGAACGCCTCCTTGGTCATGATCTGGCGCGCCGTGATGCCCTGGCGGAGCAGCTCGACGACCGCCTCTCCGGACTTCTTGGCGAACGCGTCGCGGCGGCGGTCGGCCGACGGCGGGGCCGCGGAGCCGGGGATCGACATGCCGATCGCCTCGGCCACCGACGCCATGGTGTTGGCGGTGTACATGCCGCCGCAGGCGCCCTCGCCGGGACAGATGGCCCGCTCGATGCGGTCGACGTCCTCGCGGCTCATGAGCCCGCGCGCGCACGCGCCCACGGCCTCGAACGCGTCGATGATCGTGACGTCCTTCTCGGTGCCGTCCTCGAGCTTGACCCAGCCCGGCGCGATGGAGCCCGCGTAGAGGAACACGCTGGCCAGGTCGAGGCGCGCCGCGGCCATGAGCATGCCCGGCAGGGACTTGTCGCAGCCCGCCAGCAGCACCGAGCCGTCGAGACGCTCGGCCTGCATGACGGTCTCCACGGAGTCCGCGATGATGTCGCGGCTCACCAGGGAGAAGTGCATGCCCTCGTGGCCCATCGAGATGCCGTCGGACACCGAGATGGTGCCGAACTCGAGCGGGTACCCGCCCGCCGCGTGCACGCCCGCCTTGGCCGCCTGCGCCAGCCGCTGGAGCGACAGGTTGCAGGGCGTGATCTCGTTCCAGGAGCTGGCGACGCCGATCTGGGGCTTCGCGAAGTCGTCGTCACCGAGTCCCACCGCGCGGAGCATGCCGCGCGAGGCCGTCGCCTCGAGGCCGTCGGTGACGGTGCGCGAGCGGGGCTTGATGTCGACTGCGTCGCCGGCGGAGCCGGCCGTGCTGCGGGGGGCGTTGTCGGACGTCACGGTCATGCTCGCGAGTGTAGGACTGCGCTCGCGCCGGGCCGCGGGAGGGTCACCCTGCGGACGTCCCCGTCGGCCGGAGCCGACGGGGACGGTCGACGTCAGCTGCCGCCGGCGGCGTTCATCGCGTCGACGACGTCCCGGGCGGAGCCGGTGCCCGCGAACTGCGCCGCGACGGCGTCGTTCAGCGCGCCGCCGACGGTGCTCCCGTACGCGATGTCCAACCAGAGCTGGACGTACCGCGCGTTGTTGCGGAAGGTGAGCAGCGTCGACATGTTCGGGTCACTGACCGCCGCCTCGGAGCCCATGGTGACGGGCAGCCCGGCCCCGGTCTCCGCGTACCGGGTCTGGACCTCGACGCTGAGCAGGTACCGCAGGAAGTCCACACACTCCGGCGGCGCGTCCGCCGAGCAGGAGAAGCCGTCCCCGCCGCCGAGCGCGGAGTTGGCGTTGCCCTGCCCGCCCGCCGTCATCGGGAACGGGAACCAGCCGAGGTCGTCACCCAGCCCGACGCCGTTCGCGGCCAGCCCGGACATGACTCCCGGGTTCCAGTGGCCCATGAGCTCCATCGCGGCACCGCCGTTGGCCAGCAGGGCCGCGGAGCTGGTGTCGCCCTGCTGCGCGGGCGCCTCGAGGAAGCCGTCCTGGAAGGGCGCCGTGGCGAGGAAGGCCTCCAGGTCGGTGCCCGCCTTGACGAAGCACGGGTCGCTGAAGTCCTGCGACGCACCGGCTGCGGCCATCGTGTCCGGGGGGCAGGCGCGCAGCGCGTAGTTGTACCAGTAATGCGCCGCGGGCCACTTGTCCCCCGCCCCCACGGCGATGGGCACGATGCCGGCGGCCCGGAGCTTGACCACCGCGGCGTCGAGGTCCTCCTGGATGATCGGCGGGTCGGTGATGCCGGCCTGCTCGAACAGCGCACGGTTGTACCAGAACCCCTCGACACCCATGCTGAACGGCAGCCCGTACGTCCGGCCCTCCAGCTGCCAGCCGGCGGCCGACCCACCGATCAGCTCGAGCTCCGACGTCACGTCGTCGGTCAGGTCGAGCAGCGCGCCCGCCGCGACCTGCTCACCCATCTGACCGCCGCCCCACTGCTGGAAGACGTCCGGGAACTCCCCCGTCGTCAGGGCGTCGGCGAGCCTGGCCTTGAGCTCCTCGTTCTGCACGGGCACGTTCTCGATGGTGACGTTCGGGTGGTCGGCCTCGAAGCCCAGGGCGACCTTCTCGAAGTAGGTGTTGAGGGGCTCGTCGATGCCGTTGTGCCACCACGTCAGGGTGACCGGGTCCCCGTCGGAGGTCCCGGAGTCGCCCCCGGCGCCTCCGCAGGCGGCGAGCAGCGCGGTCGCGGCGACGGTCGCGGCGAGCGACCTCCCCGTGCGGGCGATTCTCATGTCGTGGTCCTCTCAGGTCGTCGTTGACGTGGTGGGACAGCGCTGGCTCTGCGAACCGACGCGGCGGTGCTGCGGTTCTGACATCGTTATCGACATCGTTATCGAGCGATCCAAGACACATCGCCCGTTCGGCCGATCGCAGGGCCGAGCAGGTACGGGCACGCAGCGAGGCCGCCGTCGCGATGGTGTGCGACGACGGCCTCGCTGCGGTCAGGCGGAGACCGAGACGGCAGTCCAGCGCGGGCTGTCGACGCCCACCGGGTGGACGGCACCCGTGAGCGTCAGGCGCGCCTCGGTGTCACGCTCGGCGCACGACGGGCCCACCCAGAGCTCGACGTCGCCGGGCTCGACCACGCGCACGAGGTCGCGGTCGGAGAACGCGAGCCGGGTCGTCGGGACCGAGAAGGTCACGACGGCTGACTCGCCGGCCTCGAGGTGGACGCGCCGGTACCCGACGAGCTGCGCCACCGGGCGGGTCACCGAGCCGACGACGTCGCGCGCGTACAGCTGCACGACGTCGGCCCCGGGCCGGTCCCCCGTGTTGGTGACGCGGACGCTCGCCCCGATGTGCCCGTCGGTGGGCACCTGCGCATCCACCTCGAGGTCGCTGTGCACGAACGTCGTGTACGACAGCCCGTGCCCGAACGGGAGCGCCGGCGTGCTCCGCAGGTTGGTGACGTCCCCGTTCCCGCCCAGCTGCGGGTGCAGGTACGTGAACGGCTGCGCGCCGGCGGAGCGCGGCAGGCTCACGGGCAGGTGCCCCGACGGGTTGACCCGGCCGGAGAGCACGCCCGCGACGGCGGTGCCGCCCTCCTCGCCCGGGAAGAACGCCTGGACGACGGCCGCGCACCGCGCGAGCGCCCAGTCGACGGCGTACGGCCGGCCGGTGAGCAGGACCAGGACGACAGGGGTGCCCGTGGCCAGGACGGCCTCGACCAGCTCGCGCTGGACGCCCGGGAGCTCCAGGTCGTCGCGGTCGCAGCCTTCCCCCACGGTCCCCCGGCCGAACAGCCCGGCGTGGTCGCCCACGACCAGCACGGCCACCTCGGCGGACGCCGCCGCCTGCACGGCCTCGTCGAACCCGGACCGGTCGTCGTCATCGACCGCGCAGCCGAGCGCGGCGACGATGTCGGCACCGGGCAGCTCGGCGGCGAGCGCCGCGCGGACCGTCGGGCTCTCGAACCCGACCTCGACCTCGGGGTGGTGCGCGAGGACGTGGTTGAGGAACGAGTAGCACCCGAACAGCGCCTCGGCCCGGTCCGCGTTCGGGCCGATGACCGCGACCCGCGAGGGTCCGCCCAGCGGGAGCGTCCCGTCGTTCGACAGCAGCACGACCGACTCCTCCGCCAGGCGGGCGGCGATCCGGCGGTGCTCGGGGCTGTCGAGGTCGACGTGCGTGGGCGGCTCGTCGTCGAACGTCGCGTCGAGCAGGCCGAGCTCCTCCTTCTGGCGCAGCGCGCGCAGGACCGCGCGGTCGACCAGCGCCTCGTCGACGCGCCCGGCCCGGACCGCCTCGGCCAGCGGGGTCAGGTACGCGTCACCCGTCGGGAGCTCGATGTCGACGCCCGCCGCGAGCGCCAGGCCCGCCGCCTCTCCCAGGTCGCCGGCGACCCCGTGCAGGAGCTGCAGGAACGCCACCCCGAAGTAGTCCGCGACCACCGGGCCGTCGAAGCCCCAGCGGTCCCGGAGCACGCCGGTGAGCAGGCTCGGGTCCGCCGCCACGGGGACGCCGTCGATCTCGTTGTACGAGCTCATGACCGAGCGCGCCCCGCCGTCGAGCAGCGCCATCTCGAACGGCACCAGCAGGACGTCCTCGACCTCGCGCCGACCGGCGTGCACGGGTGCGAAGTTGCGCCCCGACTGCGAGCCGGAGTAGCCGACGAAGTGCTTGAGCGTCGCGTGCACTCCCGTCGACTGCAGGCCGCGGACGTACGACGTGCCGAGCGTGCCCACGACGTACGGGTCCTCGGAGATGCACTCGTCCACCCGGCCCCACCGCGGGTCGCGGATGACGTCCAGCACGGGTGAGAGGCCCTGGTGGATGCCGAGCGTGCGCATCGAGCCACCGATGGCCTCGCCCATCTCCTCGACCAGCTCGGGGTCGAACGAGGCGCCCCAGGCCAGCGGCGTCGGGAACGTCGCCGCCCGCCACGCCGACAGCCCCGTCAGGCACTCCTCGTGCACGAGGGCGGGGATGCCCAGCCGCGTCTCGCGCACCAGCCGGCGCTGCATGTCCCAGAGCCACCGCGCACGCTCGACCGCGTCGACCGGACGGGTGCCGTAGACACGGGTCAGGTGGCCGAGACCGTTGCGCGTGGACTCGTCGAGGGTCTGCTCACGGGTGAACTCGCCCTGGAGCGGGGCGACGACCTCGCCGTCGCCCTTCTCCCAGAACCCGACGATCTGCGCCAGCTTCTCCTCGAGCGTCATCCGGGCGAGCAGCTCGCTCGCACGGTCGACCGTCGCGGGCACGGCCCGGGTCTGAAGATCCGTCACGGATCTGTCTCCTTCGGTGGTGACGTTCTGGATGATGCTCACGGATCAGCCCTTGACCGCGCCCTGGAGGCCGTTGACGATCCGCTTCTGCATGGCGAGGAAGAACACGAGCGCCGGGATCATGGCCAGCGTCGTGAAGGCGAAGACGCCCGCGGTGTCGGAGGAGTACTCCGAGGAGAAGTCGGCGACGCCCAGGGGCAGCGTCTTCATGTCGCTCTGCAGCAGGAGCAGCGGCAGCAGGTACGCGTTCCACGAGCCGACGAACGCGAGCACGCCCACCGTCACCATGCCCGGCCCCGACAGGGGCAGCAGGATCCGCCAGAAGAAGCCGATGCGGGAGGCGCCGTCGAGCAGCGCCGCCTCCTCGAGCTCGTCGGGCAGCGCCTGCAGGAACGGCCGCAGGATGACGACGGTCACCGGCAGCGCGAACGCCGCCTGCGGCAGCGCCACGCCCCACCAGGTGTTCCCCAGGTTCAGGTCCGTGATGAGGATGAACAGCGGGATGATCGCCACGGTCGCCGGGAACAGCAGTCCCAGGACGAAGATCATGAAGACCTGCTCGCGGCCCTTGAACTTGTAGCGGGCCAGCGGGTACGCGGCCATGATCCCGAAGACCACCACGAGAGCGGTGGTGAGCAGCGCGATCACGGTCGAGTTGAACGCGTACTTCCAGAAGTCCGGGTTGGTCAGGACGCCGGAGTAGTTGAAGAACACCCAGGGGTCCGGCATCCCCGCTGGCGACTCCGCCAGCTGGGCGTTGGTGCGGAAGCCGCCGAGCACCCCGTACAGCACGGGGCCGATGGTGAGGGCGACGACGACGAGCGCCAGCGCGTACACGAGCGGGTTGCCGCCCGTGTACTTGCCGGTCTTGCGACGGGCGCCGTGCGTGGAGGGCGACGTCGGCGACGTCCGGGTCAGGGTGTCGGCGCTCATGCCTTGACCTTCTTCCGGGAAGCGGGGTCCTGGATGTCCCGGCGCAGGATGAAGCGCTGGTACAGGAGGGCCAGGACGAGGGCGACGACGAAGAGGATCACGGAGGCCGCCCCGGCGATCCCGTAGTTCTGCCGCTTGGTGCCCTCGTTGATGAGGAACGTGGCCATGGTCGTGGTCGCGTTGGCGGGGCCGCCGCCGGTGAGGATCCACACCATGTCGAAGAGCTGCAGCGAGCCGATCATCGACAGGAACGCCCACGTGCGGATGGTCGGGCCGAGCAGCGGGATGGTGATCTTGCGCTGCGTCTGCCACCAGCTGGCGCCGTCGATCTGCGAGGCCTCGTAGAGCTCCTCGGGGACGCTCTGCAGGCCGGCGAGGAACAGGATCACCGCGAGACCGAGGTACTTCCAGGTCAGGACGACGATGACCGTCCACAGCGCGTACTCGGGGGTGCCGAGGAACCCCTGCGCGGGGCCCTTGATGCCGACCGCGGCGAGCATCGCGTCGATCACGCCGTACTTGGGCTGGAGCAGCTGGTACCACACGACACCGGCGATGACCTCGGCCAGCACGTACGGCACGAAGATGATCGTGCGCAGGACTCCCTGGCCCCACATCTTGCGGTTGAGCAGCAGCGCGATGGCCAGGCCGAGCGGGAGCTGGATGGCGATCGAGGCCACCACGATGATCAGGTTGTGCTGGAGCGCACCGATGAACACGTCGTTGTTCAGCACGCTCACGTAGTTCTTCAGGCCGACGAAGTCGACCAGCGGGCCGTAGCCCTTCCAGCGGTAGGCCGAGAGCTGGACCGCTCGGACGATCGGCACCACCACGAAGAACAGGAACAGCAGCAGGGCGGGTGCCACGAAGAAGGCGATCTCCAGGCGCTTGCGGAGAGCCGACCCCGTCCCACGGCGTCCGCCCGGGGCCGGGGCCGCCGGCCGCGCCGAAGCGCGACCGGCGACCTGGGCCTGCGGGGAGGACGTCGCAGGCGAGGCGGTGACGCCCACGCGGGCGGTCGTCTCGTCTGCCACGTCGGTCACTTCTCCGCGTCAGCCGCCGCCTGCGTGGCGTCGACGATGTCCTGCGGGGTGGCCTGGCCGGCGAAGGCCAGGGCGATCTCGTCGTTCATGGCCCCACCGACGGAGGCACCGAACGCCGTGTCGAAGTAGAGCTGGACGTACGGGGCCGCGTCACGGACCTTGAGGAGCTCGGCCAGGGCCGGGTCCGACACGTACTGCGAGGCCGTCGAGTTGGTCGGCAGACCCATGTCGAGCTCCGCGAAGCCCTTCTGGACCTCGTCCGAGAGCAGGTAGACCGCGAAGTCCACCGCGGCGTCGGGCGCCTCCTGCGAGACGGCCCACGCGTCACCGCCACCGAGCGCGGCCTCGGGGTCGCCCTCGCCGCCGTCGACGGCCGGGAAGGGGAACCAGCCGGTGTTCTCGCCGAGGCCCTTGCCGTCCTCGGTGAGGCCCTGCATGACGCCGGGCTCCCAGTGGCCCTGCATCTCCATCGCGACCTTGCCCGTGGCCAGGAGGCCCGAAGCGCTGGTCGCACCCTCCTGGGCCTTGGTCGACAGGAAGCCCGCGTTGAACGGCTCGGTACCGATGAGGGCCTCGAGGTCCTCGCCGGCCTTGACGAAGCACGCGTCGGAGAAGTCGAGCGTCTGCACGGCGTCCGTCAGGACGTCCTGCGAGCACTCGCGCAGCGCGAAGTAGTACCAGTAGTGCGCGGCCGGCCACTTGTCACCGGCGCCGACGGAGACGGGCTCGATGCCCGCAGCCTTGAGCTTGTCGACGTCCTCGTTGAACTCGTCCCACGTGGTGGGGGGCTCGGTGATGCCGGCCTGCTCGAAGAGCGCCTTGTTGTACCAGAAGCCGACGACGCCGACGGAGAACGGCAGGCCGTACGTCTTGTCGTCCACCTGCCAGCCGGCGACGGAGCCACCGATCTTCTCGATGGTGTCGGCGGCCGCCTCGGAGATGTCCTTGGTCAGGCCGGCCTCGACGTGGTCGGCCAGCTCGCCGCCACCACGCTCCATGTAGACGTCGGGGGCGTCTCCGCTCTGGAACGCGGCGTCGAGCTTGGTGAGCATGTCCTCGTGCTGCATGGCGGTGACCTCGACGGTCACGCCCGGGTTGGCGGCCTCGAAGTCGGCGGCCACCTTGTCGTAGTAGTCCTTGCCGTCACCCGTGTTGGAGTTGTGCCACCAGGTGACCGTGGTCGCGTCACCGGACGCGCCATCGGTGGAGCCCTCCCCCGCGTCGCCCGAGCTGCAGGCGGTCGCGAGCAGGGCAATACCAGCACCCAGGGCAAGGGTGCGAAGGACGGTTGTCCTCATCATCGTTGAATCTCCTCGTCGTCACTGACAGGGCTGGACGGCGCCAAGGTTGACACCCAAGGCTGTGCGAAGTCAATCGTTGTCGATAACGTTATCGAAACAGAGGTCTCGGATCGATAACGTTATCGATACCATGCTCTATGCTCCACCACGTGGACTCGACACCGCGCGTGAAGATGGAAGACGTCGCCCGGGCGGCAGGGGTGTCCGTCGCGACGGTCTCCAAGGTGGTCAACAGCCGCTACGGCGTGGCGCAGAGCACGCTGACGCGCGTGCAGGAGGTCATCGACGAGCTCGGCTACGAGGCCAGCCTCGGCGCCCGGTCGCTGCGCAGCCACCGCACCAACGTCCTGGGCATCCTCGTGGCGGAGTTCGAGCCGTTCAGCACCGAGCTGCTCAAGGGAGCCTCGTCCGCGGTCGGCTCGACCGGCTACGAGCTGCTCGCCTACTCCGGCGGCGGCCGCGGCGCCGACGTCGGCTGGGAGCGGCGCTACCTGTCCCGGCTGTCCGGCACCCTGATCGACGGCGCCATCATCGTGACCCCGACGGTCGTCGAGGCGAACACCGGCGTGCCGGTCGTGGCCGTCGACCCGCACACCGGCCCGACCGGCCTGCCGACCGTCGACTCCGACAACTTCGCCGGCGCCGTGCTGGCCACCGAGCACCTCATCGGGCTGGGCCACCGGCGCATCGGCTACCTCGGCGGGCGTCTCGACCTCGAGTCCGCCCGGCTGCGCGAGGACGGGTTCCGCAAGGCGATGGACACGGCCGGACTGCCGGTGGACGAGGCGCTGGTCGCGGTCGGCGGGTACCGCCCGGAGACCGCCGACGGGCCTGCCCGCCTCCTGCTGGGCAACCCCGACCGGCCCACCGCCGTCTTCGCCGCGAACGACCTCTCGGCCATCCACGTGATGGCGGTCGCGGGCGAGCTCGGTCTGTCGGTGCCGGACGACCTGTCGGTGATCGGGTTCGACAACGTCCCCGAGTCGGCGCTGGCCTCTCCCCCGCTGACCACCATCAACCAGCCGCTGCAGGAGATGGGCGCCGACGCGCTGCGGCTGCTCGTCGACCTGATCGACGGCAAGGAGCGCTCGACCCACCTGCGCCTGCCCACCGAGCTCGTCGTCCGCGCGTCCTGCGCACCGCCGCGCCGCTGACCCTCCCTCAGCTGTTGCTGCGGGCCTGCCACGTGCAGACGCAGACCTCGTTGCCCTCGGCGTCCGCCAGGACGGTGAACGCCGGCGCACGGTCGTCGCTGACCAGGTGACCGCCCGCGGCGACCGCCGCCGCGATGCGGGCCTCCGCCTGGTCGTGCGGGACGCTGATGTCGAGGTGGATCCGGTTGCGCTGCGGCCGGGGCTCGTCCATCTGCTGGAACCAGATCGCGGGGCCGATGCCCGCCGGGTCGCTCACCTCGTCGTCCCCGGTGACCTCGTAGCCCATGACGGCCGCCCAGAACGGCACCACCGCCGGGATGTCGAGGGCGTCGATCGCGATCTCGAGGATCTCGCTGCGCGGGACGTCGCCCTCCAGGCCGAGCTCGTCGGCGAGGGCGCTGACCGTGGCGGCCAGGTCGACGTCCCGCTGGGTGAGGCCGCCGGCGTCGTGGCTCGAGGTGGTGACCGTGACCTGTCCCCAGCGCAGGACGACGTCGGGGTGGTGGTTCGCCTCGTCGGCGGCCGCCGCGACGCTCGCGACGAAGGCGGCCGCGGTGCTGAAGTCGGGCGCCGTGAACGTGGCGCGCAGCGACCGCAGCAGCACGCGCCAGTGCCGGGCGTCGACCGCGGCCGTGACGTCGGAGTGCGGCAGGAGCGTGGTGTCAGCCATGCCGCCCACCCTGCCACCGCACGGTCAGCGCTGCAGCGCCGCCTCGGCCTCGGAGTCGGCGCCCGCACGGATGTGCCGCGTGACCCACGGGGCCAGGGCGAACATGGCACCGGCGAACGCCAGGGCGATCAGGCCGATGATGCCGAAGTACTGCGTCGGGCCGACGTCGGGCGTCGACTGGATGACCTGCGCGGCGATCGCGTTGCCGGCCGACGGGGCGAGGAACCACAGCGCCATCGCCTGCCCGCGGAACGCTCGCGGTGCCAGCAGGGTCGTCGCGGCGAGCCCCACCGGGGACAGGCACAGCTCGCCGACCGTCTGGATGACGTAGACCGTCACCAGGACCCACGCGGAGGTCTGGGCGCCGTCGGCCAGCCAGGAGGCGCCGGCCAGGAAGATGAAGCTCAGGGCGGCGAAGGTCAGGCCGAGCGCGAACTTCACGGCGGTGGGCGGACGGTCGTCGAGCTTGATCCAGAGCCACGCGAACACGGGCGCCAGCAGGATGATCGTCGCCGGGTTGACCGACTGGAACAGCTCCGGCGAGATGGTGGTGCCGAAGATCGTGAGGTCGGTGTTGTCCTGGGCGTAGGACGCCAGCGTGCTCGCGGCCTGCTCGAAGATCATCCAGAAGATCATCGCGGCGACGAAGAGCGGGATGTAGGCCCGCAGCCGGGTGCGCTCGTGGCTGCTCACCTTGGGCGAGCGGAACATGACGACGAAGGTCGCGACCGGGGCGGCGAACGCGAGGTAGGAGATCGCGTCGATGAAGGTCGGCAGGCCGAGGCCCCCGTGCACCGCCGCAGCGACGGCGAACGCCAGCGCGATGCCCGCCAGGACGACGGCGAAGAGCCGGACCACCGCCGGGCGGTCCGCCGGGGTCAGCGGGTTGGGCGGCACGTCGCCCGCGCCACCGAGGTACTTGCGGCCGAGCACGAAGAACACCAGCGCGATCGCCATGCCGACGGCCGCGACCGCGAACCCCGCGTGGTACCCGCCGGCCGCGCGGGCCGCGCCCACCAGGAACGGGGCCGCGAGCGAGCCGATGTTGATGCCCATGTAGAAGATCGAGAAGCCCGAGTCGCGCCGCGGGTCGTCCCGGTCGTACAGCTCGCCCACCATGCTCGACACGTTCGGCTTGAGCAGGCCGGTCCCGAGGGCGACCAGCACGATGCCGAGGTAGGAGAACAGCGCCTGCGGGACCGTGAGGAACACGTGCCCTGCCGCGATGACGATGCCGCCGTACAGCACCGAGCGCCGGGCACCGATCACGCGGTCCGCCAGCCAGCCGCCCAGCACGGACAGCAGGTACACCGACGACCCGTAGATCGCGACGAGCGCCTCGCCCGACGTCTGCTCGATGCCGAGGCCGTCGTTGGCGACCGTGTCGGTCAGGTAGTACAGGAGGATCGCGCGCATCCCGTAGTAGCTGAACCGTTCCCACAGCTCGGTACCGAAGAGGGTGAGCAGACCGAGCGGCTGACCGAAGAAGGCCCTGTCGCTCGGCAGCGTGTCGCTCCTGCGGGCGCTGGCGCCCGAGCCCCCCGGCTCATCGCTCATGGGTTCATGGTGGCCTCGCCCCTGGGTGCGCACCACTCGCGGACCGCCGGAGGGCGGACCGGCCGGTCCGCGGCTACCGTCGCCAGGTGCCCACGATCCACTGGTTCCGCCGCGACCTGCGGCTCGCGGACAACCCCGCCCTGCTGGCCGCGGTGGAGCAGGCCCGGGCCGCCGACGACGAGGTCGTGCCGCTGTTCGTCGTCGATCCCGCGCTCTGGCGCTCGGCCGGCGCGCCGCGCCTCACCTATCTGGCACGCAGCCTGCGGGCGCTCGACGAGTCGGTCGGTGGGCGGCTCGTCGTGCGCCACGGACCTGCGTCCCAGGTGGTGCCGGCGGTCGCGACGGAGGTCGGGGCGCCGGCCGTGCACGTCACGGCGGCGACCGAGCCGTACGGGCGGCGGCGCGACGAGGCCGTCGAGCACGCCCTCGACGTCCCCCTGGTCCGCACCGGGTCGCCCTACGCCGTGGCACCCGGCCGCCTGACGACGCAGGGCGGCACCCCGTTCCAGGTGTTCACGCCGTTCCGCGGGGCCTGGCTCGACCACGGCTGGTCCGCCCCCGCGCGCCGACCCCAGCGGGTCCCCTGGGCGGACGTCCGCTCGGACGGCGTCCCCGACGAGCCGGCGACGGACGTCGACCTCCCGGCAGCCGGCGAGCGGGCGGCCCACGCGCGCTGGACGACGTACCTGCAGGACGAGCTGGCCGAGTACGCCGACCTGCGCAACCGGCCCGACCTCGACGGCACCTCGAGGCTCTCGATCCCGCTGAAGTACGGCGAGCTGCACCCCCGGACCCTCCTCGCGGACCTGGCGCAGGCGCCGTTCGACGTGGCCACGTTCCGGTCCGAGCTGGCGTGGCGCGAGTTCCACGCCGACGTGCTCTGGCACCACCCCGGCGCCGCGCAGCAGTCGCTGCGGACCGTCGTGCCGGAGGACTCGTGGGCGTCGGGCGACGCGGCCGACGCCGCGTTCGAGGCGTGGGCGGCCGGGCGGACCGGGTACCCGTTCGTCGACGCCGGCATGCGCCAGCTGCGCGCCCTCGGCTGGATGCACAACCGCGTCCGCATGGTCGTCGCGTCGTTCCTGGTCAAGGACCTGCACGTGCGGTGGCAGCGCGGGGCGGCGCACTTCATGGAGTGGCTGGTCGACGGCGACATCTCGCAGAACCAGCTGAACTGGCAGTGGGTCGCCGGCACGGGTCGCGACGCGGCGCCCTACTTCCGGGTGTTCAACCCGGTGACGCAGGGCGAGAAGTTCGACCCCGACGGGACCTACGTGCGGCGCTGGGTGCCGGAGCTGCGGGACGTCCCCGGGCGCGCCGTGCACCAGCCGTGGAAGCTGGGGCTCGAGGCGCCCGAGGACTACCCGGACCCGATCGTCGACCACGGCGCCGAGCGCAAGGTGGCCCTCGACGACTTCCACCGCGGCCGCGACTAGCGGCGCCCGAAGACCGTCCCGCTCAGGACCGGGGTGTGCGCGTGCTCAGGACCGGGCCGACGAACGACCCGCTCGAGTTCTGCGCGACCACCCGGTAGTAGTACGTCGTGCCCGGCGACAGGCCGGTGACCAGCTCGCTGGCGACGGTCTTCTCGTACGTCAGCGCAGCCAGCGACGTCACGACGGACGTCCGGCCCAGCGCCGTGGTGGTGCCCCACTCGAGCCACGCGGTGGTGGGCAGGCGGTGCGGATGGACCTGCGCCTTGAACGTCGTCGACGTGGGCGTGGTCCCCGCCGTGTACTGGCTCGAGGACGTGGGCTTGCCGGCCGTCTCGAAGGTGCCCGTCAGCACGGTGGTGCCCGCCGGTGACCGGGTGGTCGTGCGCAGGTAGTACGTCGTGCCGGGACGCAGGCCCGTCACGGCGTGCTTCACGGTCTTGGCGTACGTGACCGCCGGGACCTCGTAGACGGGGCTCCCGTTCCCGTACGCCGCCGTCGTCCCCCACTCGAACCTGACCGTCCCGGCGTAGCCGTGCAGCTGGGCGACGGCCTGCAGCGTCGCGGACGTGGTGGTGACGTCCTTCTGCTCGGTCGTGACCACCGGGGCCGGCGCGGACACGACGGCGACGGTGTCCGTGGCGGTGGTCCCCGACGCGTCGGTCACGGTGAGCCGCGCGGCGAAGGTCCCGGCGGCGTAGGTGTGCGTCAGCCCGACCGGCGGGGCTCCCGTCCCGGAGACGGGTGCGGACCCGTCTCCGTGGTCGAGCGACCACCGGGCGACTCCCTCACCGGCGCCTCGCCCGGTGCCGGACGACCGGGAGCCGTCCAGCGTCACGGTGAGCGGCGCGCTCCCGAGCGTCGTCGAGACGCGCAGGTAGGCGCTCGCACGTGTGCGAGCCGCCGGGTCCGCCGCGATCGCGGAGAACGCCGCCAGCGCCGCCGGCGAGGAGTCCGCGTACCACGGGCAGCTGCCGTGCTGGTGGAAGTACAGCACCGCCTTGACCTCCGGCCACGCGGTCCAGGTGGCCATCGAGTCCCTGATCCAGGCCGCCTTGCGGTTCGGGTCGGCGGGGTCCTCGACCGACCCCCACTCGGCGATCATGAGCGGCTTGCCGTGCGCCTGCCCGTACGCCCGGAACGACCTCGCCGTGGTGGACACCGAGCTCCAGCTCGTCTGGAGGTTGGTGCTGCACCCGAACCAGTTGTAGACGTCGAGGCCCATCCAGTCGACGACGTCGTCGCCCGGGTACAGGGCGTCCGCGCTCGGCGAGGCCGAGGTCCCGAACGGCGTCGGCGTGACGATCCACGTCCAGACCACGTTGGTCACCCCCCGCGCGCGGAAGACCTCGACGTAGTGCCGCCACGCCGCGCGGTACTCGGCCGGCGTGCCGAAGCCGGTCGCGTAGTCGGGCTCGTGCTGGAACGTCAGGAACATCGGGACGCCGATCGCGGCGACCGCGGCGGCCTGGGCCGCGATCTCGGCGTCGTGCGCGCCGCCGGCGATCGCCGCCCAGCCGACCTTCGTGCCGTCGGCGCGCTTGCTCGAGACCGACAGGGCCGGCGTTCGCCCGCGGCGCACGGACGCGGCGACCGGGCCCGCCAGGTCGTGGTCCCAGAGCCGGTAGATCCGGTGCACGTCGAGCTTGCGCCCGACCGCGTCCTCGAACCGGGCCACGGCAGCCTCGGAGGTCACCTGCGTGCCCTGGTCGACGAAGGCACCGAACAGCAGGCCCGACGGCGGGGTGAGTGCAGCCGCCGCGGAGCCAGCCGGGGGTACCGCGTCGGCAGCCCGGGCGGGCACGGCGCCGGCGACGACGAGCACGCAGGCGAGGACGACAGCCCACCAGAGGGTGCGACGCCTCGCCGCGCGGACAGGGGTGACGACGCCCGTGACGGGCAGGAACGCTCGCACCGGAAGGCACTCCTGGTTGTTCTCAACGGCCCGAGAAGTGGGCGCCTCGGCTCGTCCCGCTCGGCGGCGGCTTGCGGGACGGACAGAAAGAATGGACGGGTGTCCACGACACCTGCCCGAGTCACAATGGAAGGTGACTCCATTGTGAGATTCGCCTCGCGCACATGTGCGGGACGTCACGAAGGCGGCACGACCCGCCCCTCTCTTCCATCGGCTCTCGAGCCCTCCGGCGTGAGGCCCACGTGCACAGGGACTCCCGGGCTGATGAACGCGGGCTTCCGAGCATCCCTCGACCAAAGCTCGTGGGCGACGACCGTCGGCCGCCGGCGACCCCGCACCGCAGGACAGCGAGCCTCGCCATTGATTCCCTGCGCAAACGATGGACGCCCTGCTTGCATTCCTGCTGCAGGTCAGCGACCTTGTTCCCGACGCCCGAGATCTATCCGTGTGCGCGATCGTGTGGGTCGTCTGGCGCCCTCGACGGGCTCCCCATCGCCTGACGCGGCACGGCCCGGGGGCAGGCGTCCGGCCCTGCCCCCGTGCCCGCGGTGGCTAGGCCGGGACGAGCTGCGGCTCCTGCTCGGACGCCTCGGCGAGCGCGGCACGCGAGGCGGCCCCGGTGTCGCGCAGGTGACCGGTCGCCGCGAGCAGGAGACCGACCAGCGCCCAGGACCCCAGCGCGACCCAGAGCTGCGTCGTGCCCGCCTGGGGGAAGTACGACTCGTCCCGCAGGAGCGCGGCCGCGGCGCCCGGGGGCAGCCACTGGCCGATGGCCCCCCACGGGGCGGGCAGCATCTGCCACGGCTGGGCGGCGGACGCGATCGGGTTGGCGACGAGCAGGAACAGCACCGGACCGATCGCGATGCCGGGCCGACCGACCACGGAGACGACGCCGACGATCACGCCGCCGATCGCGAGGATCGCCAGGCCGATGATGCCCGCGTTGACCCAGTACGAGCCGGCGAGCGCGCCGAACCAGCCCTGGAGCACCCCGGCGACCGCGAGCCCGCCGAGGACCGAGTAGGCGGTCACCGCGGTGACCCGGCGCCAGACGCCCACGACCGTGACGGAGATCGCGATGCCGCCGATCATCCCGCCGATGACCAGCGGGAACGTGACCGCGCCGAGGATGGCGCCGCGGGGGTCGCCCGGCAGCAGCGGGACGAGCTCGGTGACCGTCACGGGGACGCCGAGCTGCGCCTGCATCGACGGCGCGAGCGCGGTGAGCTGCTGCGCGACGAGCGGGCTGCCGCCGGAGGCCACGAGGATCTCGGGCTGCTCCCCCAGCACCAGGGCGCCGTACGCGTCGCGCGTCTCGACGAGGTAGACGGCCGCGGCGCGGTCGGCGGCGGGGACCACCTCGAAGGCGCCGGGGGCGCGCTCGTCGAGCCCCTGCGCGACGGGCGCGACGGCGGCGGGCGGGCCGGCGACCGCGACGGGGAGGTCGCGCGGCTCGGACGTGACCGCGGGCCAGAGGAAGGCGAGCACGAGGACGGTCAGGACGCCGACGAGTCCGGCGCCCACGCCGACCAGGTGGCGCCACGGGGTGTGCGGCATGGCGAGATCCTCTCTTAAAGCGAACGTTCGTTCTTGTAGGTACAGCGAAGACCCCGCGCGCCGTCCTTGTCAAGAACGATCATTCGTTTTTATGCTGTGCGGTGCCCAAGGTCACCGAGGAGTACCGCACCGCCCGTCGCGACGAGATCGCGGAGGCGGCCCTGCGCGCCTTCCGTCGCAAGGGCTTCCAGGCCACGTCGATGGCGGAGATCATCGCGGAGTCCGGGCTCTCGGCCGGGGCGATCTACGGGCACTACGCCAGCAAGGACGCGATCATCGTCGACGTCGCGTCCCGCGTGGTCGGGAACCGCATCCTCGACGTCGAGCGGCTGGCGCGCACCGAACCCCTCGCGCCGCCGCCGACCCTCCCCCGCGTGCTGATCGGCGGCATGCTGAGCGCGCTGGGCAACCCGGCGATCATGCTGCAGCTGTGGGGCGAGGGCGTCACCGACCCCGAGGTCCGCACGGTGGCGCACGACGTCATCGTGCGGCTGCGCGGCGCGCTCGCCGAGTACACGTCCCTGTGGCACCAGCGCACGCACGGCACCCCGCCCGAGGAGGCCGACGCCCTCGCCGCCGAGCAGGTGCCGCTGCTCATCTCGGCCGTGCAGGGGTTCGTGGTGCAGTCCGCGATCGTGCCGGACTTCGACACGGAGGCGTACCTGGCCAGCGTCGAGAAGTACCTGCCCCGCTGACTCAGCCGGGGATCTGCGTCGCGCGGTACTCGTCCTCGAGCAGCGCCATGATGATGCCGTCGCACCAGCCCGGCCCGTCCCGGTAGGCGTCGCGCTTGCGCCCCTCGACGCGGAAGCCGAGGTTCTCGTACAGCGACTTGGCGCGCGCGTTGATGCTCAGCACGTCGAGCTCGACGCGGTGCAGCCCGAGCCCGTCGAACGCGAGGCCGAGGATGAGCTGGATGGCCTCGGTGCCGTACCCGCGCCCGCGGTAGCCCGGGCGCATCGCGAGACGGAGGTTGGCGGACCGGACCACGTCGTCGATCTCGTTGAGGACGATCTCGCCGAGGTACTCGTCCGACCCGTTCGCGGTGACCGCGAGGTCGATCCGACCGTCCCGCGACGCGATCGTCGCGCACCAGTGGTCGATCTCCTCGCGGGTGAAGACCTGGGTGGTCCCGGTCAGCCGGTTGCCCTCGGCGTCGTTGACCGACTCCCAGAGCGCGTCCGCGTCGCTCGCCCGGATGGGGCGGAGCACGATCATCTCGCCCTGGAGCGTGGGCTTCTCCATCGGTGCCTCCTGTCGCTTCGGCGAACGCTACGGCTCCGGTATGGCAGGCAGGTTACCGGCGCATCACCGGCGGCAGCAGGTGCCCCGCCCGACGGGCGGGGCACCTGCCGGTCAGCCGGAGATGCGCTCCAGCAGCAGCTCGCGGACGCGGCCGGCGTCGGCCTGGCCGCGGGTCGCCTTCATGACCGCGCCGATGATCGCGCCGACCGGGCCGAGGTTGCCGGACCGGATCTTCTCCGCGATGTCCGGCTGGGCGGCCAGCGCGGCGTCGATGGCCTCGAGCAGGGGGCCGTCGTCCGACACGACCTCCAGCCCGCGCGCGACGAGCACCGTCTCGGGGTCACCCTCGCCCGCCAGCACGCCCTCGAGCACCTGGCGGGCCAGCTTGTCGTTGATCCGGCCGTCGTCGACCAGCTTCTGCAGCTGGCCGATCTGGGTCGGCGTCACGGGCAGCTCGGCCAGCTCGACCTCCTGCTGCTTGGCGGTGCGGGCCAGCTCGCCCATCCACCACTTGCGCGCGGCGGCCGGGCTGGCCCCCGCGGCGATCGTCGTCTCGATGAGCTCGACGGCGCCCGCGTTGACGACGTCGCGCATCTCGGCGTCGGCGTACTCCCACTCGGTCTGCAGCCGCCGCCGTCGTGCGGCGGGCAGCTCGGGCAGGCTCGCGCGGATCTCCTCGACCCACGCGCGGTCGGGGGCGATCGGGACCAGGTCGGGCTCCGGGAAGTACCGGTAGTCCTCGGCGTCCGACTTCACGCGGCCCGACGCGGTGGTCCCGGTGTCCTCGTGCCAGTGGCGCGTCTCCTGGATGATCGCGATGCCGTCGTCGAGGACGCCCGCCTGGCGACTGACCTCGTAGCGGACCGCCCGCTCGACCGACCGGAACGAGTTGACGTTCTTGGTCTCGGTGCGGGTGCCCAGGGGTGAGCCGGGCGTCGGCCGGATCGAGACGTTGACGTCCGCGCGCACGTTGCCGCGCTCCATGCGGGCCTCGGAGACCTCCAGCGCACGGAACAGGTCCCGCAGCGTCTGCACGTACGCGCGGGCCACCTCGGGTGCCCGGGCGCCGGCGCCGGTGATCGGCTTGGTGACGATCTCCACCAGCGGGATGCCCGCACGGTTGTAGTCGACCAGCGAGTACTCCGCGCCGTGGATCCGGCCGCCGGAGCCGCCGACGTGCGTGTTCTTGCCGGCGTCCTCCTCCATGTGCGCGCGCTCGATCTCGACGCGGAAGATGCTGCCGTCGTCGAGCTCGACGTCGAGGTAGCCCTCGTACGCGATGGGCTCGTCGTACTGCGACGTCTGGAAGTTCTTGGGCACGTCCGGGTAGAAGTAGTTCTTCCGGGCGAACCGGCAGGTCTCGGCGATCGAGCAGTTCAACGCCAGGCCGATGCGGATCGCGTACTCGACGGCCTTGCCGTTGACCACCGGCAGGGATCCCGGCAGCCCGAGCGAGACCGGCGTGACCGACGTGTTCGGCTCCTCGCCGAACCCGGCGGGCGCGCCGTCGAACATCTTGGTCGCGGTGCCCAGCTCGACGTGCACCTCGATGCCGATGACCGTGTCGTAGCGCGCGACCGCGTCGTCGTAGTCCACCAGCGTGCTCATCGGGCCACCTTCAGCTCGGGAGCCCGAGACAGCAGCGGACCCTCCCACGACTGCTCCAGCATCATCTCCAGCGCCGCACCCACCCGGTACAGCCGGTCGTCGGCCTTGGCCGGGGCCAGCACCTGGAACCCGACCGGCAGGCCGTCGTCGGACAGCCCGCTGGGCAGCGACAGGCCCGGCACGCCCGCCAGGTTGGCCGGGATGGTCGCGACGTCGTTCAGGTACATCGCGAGCGGGTCGTCGAGCTTCTCGCCCAGCTTGAACGCCGTGGTCGGCGCCGTCGGGGAGACCAGCACGTCCGCCGCCTCGAACGCCGACGCGAAGTCGCGCTGGATGAGCGTGCGGACCTTCTGCGCCGAGCCGTAGTAGGCGTCGTAGTACCCGGCCGACAGGGCGTAGGTGCCCAGGATGATCCGGCGCTTGACCTCGTCGCCGAAGCCCTGCCCGCGCGTGGCGGACATGACGCGCTCGGCGGTCGGGTTGTCCTCGGGCACGACGCGCAGGCCGAACCGCATGCCGTCGAACTTGGCCAGGTTGCTGGACGCCTCCGCCGGCAGGATCAGGTAGTACGCCGCGAGCGCGTACGTGAAGTGCGGGCAGGAGACCTCGACGATGTCCGCGCCGGCGCTCCGCAGCAGCTCGAGCGACTCCTCGAACCGCGCGAGCACCCCGGGCTGGTAGCCCTCGCCCTGCAGCTCGCGGATCACGCCGACGCGCACGCCCTTCAGGTTGCCCGACACGCCCTCGCGGGCGGCGGCGACGAGCGCGGGGAGCGGCTCGTCGATGGACGTCGAGTCGCGCGGGTCGTGGCCGCCGATGAGCTCGTGCAGGAGGGCCGAGTCCAGGACCGTGCGCGTGACCGGTCCGGCCTGGTCCAGCGAGGACGCCAGCGCGATGAGCCCGTACCGGGACACGCCGCCGTACGTCGGCTTGACGCCGACCGTGCCGGTGACGGCGGCCGGCTGCCGGATGGATCCGCCCGTGTCCGTGCCGATCGCCAGCGGCGCCTCGTACGCGGCGACGGCCGCGGCGGACCCGCCGCCGGAGCCGCCCGGGATCCGGTCGAGGTCCCACGGGTTGTGCGTGTTGCCGTACGCGGAGTGCTCGGTGGACGACCCCATGGCGAACTCGTCCATGTTGGTCTTGCCCAGGATGGGCAGGCCGGCTGCCTTGAGCTTCTCGACGAGCGTCGCGTCGTAGGGCGGGATCCAGCCCTGCAGGATCTTCGAGCCCGCCGTGGTCTCCAGGCCCTTGGTGACGACGACGTCCTTGACGGCGATGGGCACCCCGGCGAGGGCGTGCAGCTCCTCCCCGGAGGTGCGGCGCGCGTCGACGTCGGCCGCCACGGCGAGCGCGGCGTCCCCGCTCACCTGGAGGAACGCGTGCACGGCGTGCTCCACGTCGGCGATCCGGTCGAGGTGCGCCTGCGTGACCTCGACGCTGGACACCTCCCGGGCGGCGAGCTTGTCGGCCAGCACGGCGGCGGACATGCGCGTCAGGTCGGCGCCGGCCCCGCTCATGCGTCCTCCCCCAGGATCTGCGGCACCGCGAACTTGCCGTCGATGTGCTCCGGCGCGGACGCCAGCACCAGGTCGCGGTCGACCGGCTCCACGGGCACGTCGGGGCGGAACACGTTGGTCAGCGGCAGGGGGTGGCTGGTGGCCGGCACGTCGGGCGTGGCAATCTCGCTCACGCGGGCGACCGACTCGACGATGACGTCGAGCTCGCCCGCGAGGCGGTCGAGCTCCGCCGGCGTGAGGTCGATCCGTGCCAGGCCCGCCACGCGCGCGACCTCGTCGCGAGAGAGGGTGGACATGCGTCGGAGTCTAGACGTTGGGGCCCGGCACCCCACGCGGGCAGCACGCGGGCAGCCCAGCACTTCCCGGTGTGTGCTCCCGCGTTCCGCCGCATCCGGTAAGTACGCTTTGCCGCTATCGGTGGTGCCGGCCGCCCCTGCCCCCGGGGCGATCCACCGCGTGCTCCGACCGTGCTCCGAGATGCTCCCCGAACGCGAACCGCGCCACGCGCCCCCCGACGACGCCCTGCGAGGACTGCAATGCCGCCGAAGATCAAGACCGCCCTGTTCTGGATCATCGCGATCTTCCTGGTGTACGCCATCGTCACGAGCCCGGACCGTGCCGCCGACCTGGTCAAGGCCCTCTGGGACCTGATCGTCAACGCGTTCTCGAGCTTCGCCACGTTCTTCCGCAACCTCACGGAGTGACGATGGAGACCGTCGAGCAGACTCTCGCGGGGCAGCGGACCCTGCGGAAGTACGTGCTGCCCGGCGAGCGCGTGGTCCTGACGCGTCGGTCCCACTGGGGCAAGCTCCTGGAGCCCAGCCTCTCCACCTTCGTCGCGTTCGTCGTCGTGGCGTGGCTCGTCGAGGTGGCGGCCACGGCCGTCGGTGAGCGCTCCGAGTGGCTGTGGTGGCTGTGGGTCGCCGTGCTCGCGCGGCTGGTGTGGCGGGTCCTCGACTGGCGCAACGAGTGGTTCGTCGCCACCGACAAGCGGATGCTGCTGCTCTACGGCCTCATCACCAAGAAGGTCTCGATGATGCCGCTGGTGAAGGTCACCGACATGCGGTACTCACGGTCCATCACCGGCCGCCTGCTCGGCTACGGCGAGTTCCTCATGGAGTCCGCCGGGCAGGACCAGGCGCTCGGGCGCATCTCGTGGGTGGCCAACCCCGACTCCACCTACCGCGAGCTGTGCGCGATCATCTTCACCCCGACCCAGGCAGCATCCCAGAGCCGGCCGCCGTCCGTCACCGTGCGCCGGCCGGTGCCCGTCCCGGCGGAAGGTCGCGTCGCGTGGCCGCCGGTGCACGGACCAGGTCCCGACGACACCCAGCCGATCAGCATCCCGCCGCGCCGCGGCGCGGGCGACGACGGACCCGGGTGGGCGGTGTCGGAGGACCGCGGCACGTTCGTCCACCTGCAGGAGCCCGACCCTCGCCAGGACGACTGACCGGTCGAGCGGTCAGACCCGGTCGACGGCGGCGCTGACCAGCGCCAGCAGCGCCTGGGCGTACGCGTCCGCCGCCTCTTCGGCGGTGAACACCCGCTCCGGCTGACCCGACAGCTCGACGAGCACCTGGTACCGGCCGTCGGTCGACCGCGCCAGGCTCCGGAACGTCCGGCCGAGCAGCTCGCGCAGCTGGTCCTCGCGCGGCAGCCACAGGGCGTCCTCCTGCGCGACCGAGTCGAGCGCCCACTCCGTGGTCCCGTTGAACCCGAGCACCGTGCCCGTCGGGTACTCGTGCGGCTCGACGACCATGTCCGAGATGGTGAACACCTGGTCGGCGAGCGTCCGCACCGCGAACCGGTCGCCCGGCGACGGACGCCACCGCAGGCCGGCGGAGTGGAGCTGCTCGGCACGGGAGACGCTGATCATCTGGTCAGTATCCGGCGCCGCCCCGGTCAGCGCGTGCTGAACGCCGCGTCGAACGCCGCGGTCGGCGGGTCGAACGCGTTGCGCTTCACGAACTCCAGCGCCTCGGGCGCCCCGAGCAGCCGGTCCATCCCCGCGTCCTCCCACTCGACCGAGATGGGGCCGTCGTACCCGATGGAGTTGAGCGCCCGGAACGACGCCTCCCACGGCACGTCGCCACGGCCGGTGGACACGAAGTCCCACCCGCGGCGCAGGTCCGCCCACGCGAGGTGCGAGCCGAGCCGGCCGTTGCGGCCGTTGCCGAGGCGCAGCTTCACGTCCTTGCAGTCGACGTGGTAGATCCGGTCCGCGAACTCGAGGATGAAGTCGACCGGGTCCAGCTGCTGCCAGATGAAGTGGCTGGGGTCCCAGTTCAGGCCGAACGCCTCGCGGTGCCCGATGGCCTCGAGCGTGCGCACGGTCGTCCAGTAGTCGTACGCGATCTCGCTCGGGTGCACCTCGTGCGCGAACCGCACGCCGACCTCGTCGAACACGTCGAGGATCGGGTTCCAGCGGTCGGCGAAGTCCTGGTAGCCCGCGTCGACGGCCTCCTGGGAGACCGGCGGGAACATCGCGACGTACTTCCAGATGCTCGACCCCGTGAAGCCCACGACGGTCTTCACGCCGAGCTTCGCCGCGATCCGCGCCGTGTGCTTCATCTCCTCGGCAGCCCGCTCCCGGACGCCCTCGGGGTCGCCGTCGCCCCACACGCGGTCGGACAGGATGTCGCGGTGCCGCTGGTCGATCGGGTCGTCGCAGACGGCCTGACCCTTGAGGTGGTTGGAGATCGCGTAGACCTTGAGGCCGTACTCCTCCAGCAGCGCCAGCTTGCCGGCGACGTACTCGTCGTCGTCCCAGCGCCACGGGTCCAGGTGGTCGCCCCAGCAGGCGATCTCCAGCCCGTCGTAACCCCAGCCGGCCGCCAGTCGCGCGACGTCCTCGAACGGGAGGTCGGCCCACTGGCCGGTGAACAGCGTGATCGGTCGGGCCATCGTCAGCTCTCCTTCTGTACAAGGGTCCACGTGCTGTCGTTCGCGGCCGACTGCTCGACCGCGGCCAGCACACGCTGGACGACGAGGCCGTCGGCGAAGCTGGGCTCCGGCTGACGGTGCTCGGCGATCGCGGTGATCAGGTCCACCGCCTGGTGGGTGAAGGCGTGCTCGTACCCGAGGCCGTGGCCCGCGGGCCACCAGTTGGCCACGTAGGCGTGCTCGGGCTCGGTGACGACGATCCGGCGGAACCCGGCCTCGGGCGCGGGCTGCGTGGCGTCGAAGTAGTGCAGGACGTTCATGTCCTCGAAGTCGAACGCGAGCGACCCGTGCGACCCGTTGATCTCCAGGCGGATCGCGTTCTTGCGGCCCCACGCGAACCGGGTGGCCTCGAACGTCGCCAGCCCGCCGCCGGACATCCGGCCGAGGAAGATCGCGGCGTCGTCCACTGTCACGGGACCGGTCTCGGTGCCCGACGACGTGCCGTGCAGCCCGCCGAACGAGTCGGCGACAGGGCGCTCCTTGACGAACGTCTCCAGGACGGCCGAGACCCCCGTGACGGACTCGCCGGTGACGAACTGGGCGAGGTCGACGACGTGCGCGCCGATGTCCCCGAGCGCCCCGGAGCCGGCCTTCTGCTTGTCCAGCCGCCACGACAGCGGCGCCTGCGGGTCGGCGATCCAGTCCTGCAGGTACTGCGCGCGCACGTGCCGGACGGTGCCGATCCGACCGTCCGCGACGAGCGTGCGGGCGAGCTGGACGGCAGGGACGCGCCGGTAGGTGAACCCGACCATCGCGGTCCCGGTGCTGGCCTGCGCCGCACGGACCATGGCCTCGGCCTCCTGGACCGAGTTGGCGAGCGGCTTCTCGCACAGGACGTGCTTGCCGGCCTCGAGCGCCGCGATGGCGATCTCGGCGTGCGTGTCGCCCGGCGTGCAGATGTCGACCAGGTCGACGTCGTCGCGGGAGACCAGGGCCTTCCAGTCGGTCTCGGCGCTGGACCAGCCCAGCTTCGACGCCGCGGCGTTCACCGCCGCCTCGTCGCGACCTGCGACGACGGCCATGTCCGGCCGCATCGGGAGGTCGAAGAACCGGGGGGCGTTGCGCCAGGCCTGCGAGTGCGCGACGCCCATGAACGCGTACCCGACCATGCCGATGCCCAGGCGTGGGACTGCTTCTGTCACGGCTCCTCCTTCGCGGCCCGTGCCCCCGGGGCGGGTTCCCTGCGGAGGGGAACCCGCCCCGGGCGTGGTCAAAGGCTCAGGACTCGAAGGCCGTCGGCAGGTACTGGTCGACGTTCTCCTTGGTCACCACGGGTGCGTAGAGCTGGACCGTGCGCGGGACCTCGACCTCGACCAGGTCGCTCATCGACTTGCCCTGCACCAGCAGACGGGCCAGCTTGATGCCGTCGGCCGCCTGCGTGGACGGGTAGATGACGGTCGCCTTGAGGACGGAGTCGTCGGCCTTGATGGCCTCCATGACGTTCTTCGAGCCGGCGCCGCCGACCATGATGAACTCGTCGCGGCCCGCGTTCTCGATGGCCGCCATGACGCCGACGCCCTGGTCGTCGTCGTGGTTCCAGATGGCGTCGAGCTGCGGCGCCGCCTGCAGGAGGTTGGCCGCGGCGGACTCGCCGCCCTGGACGGTGAAGTCGGCCGCGACGCGGTTGCTCACCTCGAGGCCGCAGGCCGCGAGCGCGTCCTCGAAGCCCTGGCTGCGGTCCTGCGTCAGCGGCAGGGAGTCGATGCCGGCGATCTCCGCGACCTTGGCGTCGGCCTTGCCGCCCAGCTCGCCGCAGATGTAGGCGCCGGCGCTGACGCCCATGCCGTAGTTGTCGCCGAGCACCGTGGTGCGGGCGGCGTCCGGGTCCTCGAACTCGCGGTCGACGTTGATGACGACGATCCCGGCCTGCATCGCCTTGATGGCGACCTCGGTGAGCGCCGCGCCGTCGAACGGCAGCAGGACGATGGCGTCGACGCCGTCGTTGATGAACTGCTCGATCTGGCTGATCTGCAGGTTGACGTCGTTCGTGGCCTCGGCCTGGACCAGCTCGACGTCCTCGTACTTGCCGGCCTCGGCGACGGCCGACTTGGTGATGGAGCCCATCCAGCCGTGGTCGGCCGCGGGGGCGGAGAAGCCGATGACGACCTTGTCGCCGGGCTCGTCGTTGCCGGTCGCGGCAGCGGCGGGCGCCTGTGCCTCACCGGTGTCCTCGGCCTCGGGGGTGTTGGACGTGCAGCCGACGACGAGCGCCAGGGCGGCGGCCGTCCCGGCGGCGGCGAGCCACTTGCGACGCATGGCTGTGGACATGACGATCCTCCTTGATCGAGCGGGCGTGGTGCAGGGGGCGGAGCTGGGAACTGCCGGAGCAGGACGAGATCAGGTTCCGGCGCGGGAGCGCTCGGCGATGCGCTGCTGGAGCAGGACGGCGACGACGATGATCACGCCCATGGCGATGGCCTGCGCCGAGATGGACAGGTTGTTCTGCGTGAACACGTTGCGGAGCGTGGCGAAGATCAGGACACCGAGCACGGTGCCGACGATGGTGCCGCGGCCGCCGATGAGCAGGGTCCCGCCGACGACCACGGCGGCGATCGCGTCGAGCTCGTAGAGCTGGCCGTTGGTCGAGCTGCCGGCCGTCGTGCGGCCGAGCATCATCACGCCGCCGATACCGGCGGTCAGGCCGGCGAGGGCGTACAGGTACATCGTGTGGCGCTTGACCTTGATGCCCGCCAGGCGGGCGGCCTCGGGGTTGCCGCCGACCGCGATGGTGCGGCGGCCGAAGGTGGTGCGGTTCAGCAGGACCCAGCCCGCCACGGAGACCACGGCGAAGATCCACACGAGCATCGGCACGCCGATGGGCGACGAGCGGAAGAAGTCCAGGAAGCCGTCGACCTTGACCACCTGCGTCTGCCGGTTGGCGATGATCTCCGCGAGCCCACGGGCGGCCACGAGCATCGCCAGGGTGGCGATGAACGCGACCACCTTGCCGTAGGCGATGAGCACGCCGTTGATCAGGCCCGCCCCCAGGCCGACCCCGAGCGCACAGAGCACCATGATGATCCAGTGGAAGTCCTCCGCCATGGACTGCGTGGCCAGCGTGGAGGCCCACACCGACGACAGCCCGATGACCGAGCCGACCGACAGGTCGATGCCGCCACCCGTGATGACGAACGTCATCCCGATGCTCACGACACCGAAGATCGACGCGAGCCGCAGGATGGTGAGCAGGTTGTCGATGCTGGCGAACCGCTCCCCCGCCGTGATGACGCCGAAGATGCACAGCGCCAGCAGTGCGATGACCAGGCCGAGGTTGCGGCCGGTGGCTCCCTTGAGCAGCCCGCCGCGCTTCTTGTCCGCAGGCTTGGCCACCTGTTCGACCCGGGCCGACTCGTCGGCAGCCGGGACTGTCACGTCCTGCTCGCTCACGCGGCACTTCCTTCCATGACGAGGTCGAGCACACGGTGCTCGTCGATGTCGGACGCCGGTCCCTCGTGGACCACGCGACCTTCCGAGATGACCAGGACGCGGTCGGCGAGGCCGATCACCTCCGGGATGTCGCTCGAGATGACCACCACGGCTGCGCCCTGCGCGGCCAACGCGTTGATCAGTCCGTAGATCTCCGCGCGCGCGCCGACGTCGACGCCGCGCGTGGGCTCGTCGAGGAGCAGCACCCGGCAGCCGTGCACCAGCCAGCGGGCCAGCAGCACCTTCTGCTGGTTGCCGCCGGACAGCGTGCGGGCGCTGCGCTCGGGGTCCGTCGGCCGCACGTCGAGCGCCTCGATCTGCTCGCGCGCGACCCGGCGCTCGGCGTTCTCGTCGAGGAACGACGCGTTCGCGGTGCGCGCGAAGGTCGACAGCGTGATGTTGCGGTACACCGGCTCGTCGAGGATCAGGCCCTGGCTCTTGCGCTCCTCGGGGCTCAGTCCGATACCGGCGTTCACCGCGTCGCTGACGGAGCCGGCGCGCAGCCGGCGCCCCTCGATGTGGACGGTGCCGGCCGTCGCCTTGCGTGCCCCGAACACCGTCTCGAGGATCTCGGTGCGACCCGACCCGACCAGCCCGGCCAGGCCGACGACCTCGCCGGCGCGGACCTCGAACGAGACGTCGCTGAACGCCCCGCGCAGCGCGAGCCCGTCCACCTTCAGGATCGTGGCGGCGTCCGCTGCCACCGAGTCGCGCGGCGGGATGGCGTACTCGACGTTGCGCCCCGTCATGAGCTTGATGAGCTCGGCGGTGGGCGTCTCGGAGACGGGCAGGCCCGTCGCGACGGTGCGGCCGTCCTTCAGCACGGTGATCCGGTCACCGATCTGCCGGATCTCGTCGAGGCGGTGGGAGATGTAGACGACGGCCACCCCCGACGCGGTGAGCTCGCGGACCACGCGGAACAGGTTGGTGACCTCCTCCGCGTCGAGGACGGCCGACGGCTCGTCCATCACGATCACGCGGGCGTCGTGCGACAGGGCGCGCGCCATGCTGACGATCTGCTTGCCCGCGGCGGACAGCTGACCGACCTCGCGGTGCGGCGACAGGTCGCCGTGCCCGAGGCGCGTGAGCAGCGCGCGGGTGTTGGCGGTCGCGGCGCGACGCTGCGAGAAGCCGCCGGTGGCGAGCTCGTGGCCGAGGTAGATGTTCTCCGCGACGGACAGCCCGTCGACGACGTCCAACTCCTGGTACATCGTCGCGATGCCGAGCTTGAGGCCGGCCACCGGGTGCGTGATGGTGACGGGCCGGCCGTCCAGCAGGATCTCGCCCTCGGTCGGCTGGTGGGCGCCGGCGAGCACCTTGATGAGCGTGGACTTGCCGGCACCGTTCTGGCCCAGCAGGCAGTGGACCTCGCCCGCCCGGATCTCCAGGTCGACGCCGTCCAAGGCCCGGGCTCCCGGGAACTGCTTCACGATCCCGCGCATCTGCAAGAGCACCGGCGGGTCTTCTGTTCGGTCCGCATTGACCATGGGCAGGAACGTAGAACCACTTCTGTCGTCGGTCAAGCAAAAGTCGCTACTTGTGTGGCACAGTTACACGAACGTGACCTACAGAAGGCGGAATGGTTCACTGTGCGCATGGACGAGCTCCTGAAGTTCGCTCCTCGGCCGACGGGCGCCGGGGACATGTTCCAGCTCCTCCGTGACCGTCAGCCGCGGACCCGGTCGGACCTGGCCACGCTCACCGGGCAAGCGCGTTCCACGATCGCCGCGCGAGTGGACCTCCTGCTCGCGTCCGGCTTCGTCGCCCCCGCGGGAGAGGCCAGCTCCACGGGCGGCCGCCCGCCCGCCACGTTCGCCTTCAACCCGGCCGCGCGCGTCGTCCTCGCCGTCGACCTCGGCGCCACGCACTCCCGCCTCGCCCTGACGGACCTGGTGGGCACGGTCCTGGCCGAGCACCACGAGCCCATCGCGATCGCCGAGGGCCCCGGCCCGGTGCTGGACCGCGTCGTGGAGCTGGGCCTCGAGCTGCTCACCACCGCGGACCGCCCGCTGAGCGACCTGGTCAGCGTCGGGGTGGGCCTGCCCGGTCCCGTCGAGCACTCGACCGGACGCCCGATCAACCCGCCGATCATGCCGGGCTGGGACGACGCCGACGTGCCCGGCCTCCTCGCCCGCAAGCTGCGCGTCCCGGTGCTCGTCGACAACGACGTCAACGTGATGGCCCTGGGCGAGCACACCTCCGAGTGGCCCGAGGTCGACCACCTCCTGTTCGTCAAGGTGGCCACCGGCATCGGTGCCGGGATCATCTCCGACGGCCAGATCCGCCGCGGCGCCCAGGGCGCGGCAGGCGACCTCGGCCACATCGCCGTCCCGGGCGGCCTGGACCTGCCGTGCCGCTGCGGCAACACCGGCTGCCTCGAGGCGGTCGCCAGCGGACCCGCCATCGCGAACGCCCTCGCGGAGGCGGCGAGCAGCGCCGACGTCGTGGCGCTCGTCCGCGCGGGCGACCTCGACGCGGGCCGCGAGGTGCGGGCCGCCGGCCGGCACATCGGCGAGGTCCTCGCCGCGTGCGTCAGCATGCTCAACCCGTCCGTCATCGTCATCGGCGGCGTCGTGGCCGAGGCCGGGGAGCACCTGCTCGCCGGCATCCGTGAGGTCGTCTACCGCCGCTCCCTGCCGCTGGCCACCCAGCACCTGCGCATCGTCGCGTCCCGCACCAAGGGCCGCGCCGGCGTGCTCGGTGCGAGCGCGATGGCCTCCGAGCACGTCCTGTCCGCCGCCGCGATCGACGCCCTGATCAGCTAGAGGAGACCCGCCGTGGCCCCACAACGTCGTGCCCTCGTCGTCCGCGGCGGCTGGGACGGGCACGCGCCCGAGGAAGCCGCCGACCTGTTCGTGCCGTTCCTGCGCGAGCACGACTTCGACGTCGTCGTCGAGGGGTCGCTCGAGGCCTACGCGGACCCCGACCTCATGGCCGCGACCGACCTGGTGGTCCAGTGCTGGACCATGGGCGACATCCTGGCCGACGAGCTGCGCGGGCTGCGCACCGCCGTCGCCGCCGGGACCGGGTTCGCCGGCTGGCACGGCGGGATCGTCGACTCGTTCCGGATCGCCACCGACTACCTGCAGCTCGTCGGCGCGCAGTTCGCCGCTCACCCGGGCGGGGCCCTGGTCGAGCACACCATCGCCATCACGGGCGACCATCCGATCGTCGAGGGCCTGCACGACTTCACGCTGCGCTCCGAGCAGTACTGGCTGCTCACGGACCAGCTCAACGACGTGCTGGCGACCACCACCATCACCCCCGGTCCCGACGACCCGTGGCACGAGCCCGTCACGTCACCCGCCGTCTGGACCCGCCGCTGGGGCGCCGGTCGCGTGTTCGTGTGCGCACCCGGCCACCTGCTGGCCGACCTCGAGGTGCCGTCGGTCCGGACGATCATCGAGCGCGGCCTGCTGTGGGCCAGCCGCTGACCCGTCCGGTCCGTGAGAAGGCGACCGGCAGGCCCGACCGGTCCGGGTAGGTTCGTCCCGCCAACGCAGGGGAGCTCGGGACAGCCGGGCTGAGAGGACGAGCCGCGACACCACCGGTGTCAGCGCACGTCGACCCGAGAACCTGAACTGGGTAATGCCAGCGGAGGGATGCGCCACCGAGCGCGGCGTGGGCGGCCTCCCGGTCGTCGCCGGGGCTCCGTCGTCGTCGTCCCCGGACGGGTGGACCTGTGCTGCGTGCGCCCGGTCCGACCACCCGGAGGAACACCCGTGCTCGCACAGATCCAGGTCTCTCCCCGCCCGAGCGGCACCGACGACGACCGGTACGCCTACGTCGACGCCGCCATCGCGGTCATCCAGCAGTCCGGCCTCGTGTACGAGGTGGGCGCCATGGGCACCACCATCCAGGGCACGCCCGACCAGATCTGGCCGCTGCTGCGTGCCGTCCACGAGGCCACCGTCCTGGCGGGCGCGTCGGCCGTGTCCAGCGTGATCAAGGTCGGGCAGGGCAAGGACGACGCCGGGCCCACCATCGCCGACCTCGTGGGCAAGTTCCGGGCCTGACGCCGTGCGCCGCTGGCGTCGGGTCCTCGCGCCGGCCGCGGCGGGGCTCGTGCTGCTCGTCGGCTGGGAGGTCGGCGTGCACCTGGCCGACCTCCCCGCCTTCGTGCTCCCGCCACCGTCCCAGGTGGCCCGCACGGCGGTCGAGGTCGCACCGCTGATCGTCGACGACGTGCTCACGACGCTGACCGAGGCCGGCCTCGGCCTGCTCGTCGGAGCGGTCGTGGGACTGCTGCTCGCCGTGCTCATCGCGGCGTTCCCGTGGGTCTCGGACACCGTGTACCCGCTGGTCACCCTCACGCAGACCGTCCCGACCGTCGTGCTCGCCCCGCTGCTCATCCTGTGGGCCGGCTTCGGTCTGCTGCCCAAGGTGCTGCTCGTCGCGCTCACCGCGTTCTTCCCGGTGCTCGTCGCCGCCGTGACCGCGATGGCCGCCGTCGACGCGGAGCACGCCGAGATGGTCGCCGGGCTGGGCGGCACCCGCCGGCACCAGTTCTGGCTCGTCCAGCTCCCGGCGTCGGTGCCGGGCGCCCTCGGTGGCCTGCGCGTGGCCGCCACCTACGCGATCGGCGCGGCCGTCGTGGCCGAGTACCTCGCCGGTCAGAGCGGACTGGGCGTGTTCGTCCAGCGCTCCCGCAAGGGCTACGAGGTGGACCAGATCCTCGTCGCCGTCGTCCTCGTGGCCGTGCTCACCGGCCTGCTGTTCCTGCTCGTCGACGGCCTCGCGCGGCTCGCCACGCCGTGGCAGCGGTCGTCCCACCCCTCACGTCCTGGAAGGACCCCCGCATGAGAACCCGCCTCGTCGCTGCCGCCGCCGCCCTCTGCCTCATGACCGCCTGCTCGACCGCCGCCGCCGACGGCCCGTCGTCGGGCCCCGCGCTACGACCCGTGTCCGTGATCCTCGACTGGACGCCGAACACCAACCACTCCGGCCTGTACCTCGCGCAGTCGCGCGGCTACTTCGCCGACGCCGGCATCGACCTCACGATCGTCGAGCCCGGCGACACCTCCGGCCTGCAGCTGCTCGCCGCGGGCAAGGCCGACTTCGCCTTCTCCGTCGCCGAAGGGCTGGTCCCCGCCCGTGAGCAGGGGGCCGAGGTGGTCTCGGTGGCCACCGTCATCCAGCACAACACGTCCAGCCTCATCTCCCTGACCGAGTCCGGCATCACCCGCCCCCGCGATCTGGCCGGTCACACGTACGGCTCCTACGGGTCCGAGCTGGAGGAGGCGCTCATCCGCACGCTCGTCGAGTGCGACGGAGGCGACCCGGACGCCGTCGAGCTGGCCCCCCTGTCGAGCGACGACTTCCGCATCGGTCTGCTGGAGCACCAGTTCGACGCCGCCTGGGTGTTCGACGCGTGGGACACCATCCGGCTCGGGCAGATCGACGGCCTCGACGTGTCGACGATCCCGTTCATCGACCACACCGACTGCATCCCCGACTGGTACACGCCTCTCGTCGCGACGTCCCAGCAGCACCTGGACGAGGACCCGGAGCTGGTCCGGGACTTCCTCGCCGCCCTCACGCACGGCTACGAGGACGCGATCGCCGAGCCGCAGGCCGCCGCCGACGCGATCCACGAGGCGGCGCCCGAGATCGACCCGGAGCTGCTCACGCTCAGCGCGCAGTGGCTCGCGACCCGCTACACCGACGACCCGGAGCACTGGGGCGTCCAGCAGGCGACGGTCTGGGACGACTTCGTCGGGTTCCTGCAGGAGAACGACCTCGCCGACCCCGGGTTCGACACCGACGCCGCGTGGACCGATGACTTCCTCCCTGTCGACTGAGGCGCCGCCGACCTCGGGCCCGGCGCTCGAGGTCGCCGGGCTGACCGTGACGTTCCCCGGCACCGGTCGCCGGGCGGTGGGCGAGGTCGTCGCTCTCCAGGACGTCGACCTGCGGGTGCGCGTCGGCGAGTTCGTCGCGGTCGTCGGGCCCTCGGGCTGCGGCAAGTCGACGTTGCTGCGCGTCCTGGCCGGCCTCACCCCCACCGGGGGGTCCGTGTCCGGCCGGGCGGTCGTCGGCGCGGCGACGGCGTGGATGCCCCAGCGGGACGGGCTGCTGCCCTGGCGGCGGGCGCTGCCCAACGCCCTGGTGGGAGCCCGGATCGCGGGGCTCGACCGAGCCGTCGCCGACGCCCGCGCTCGGGCGCTGTTCGACGAGTTCGGCCTGGCGGGGTTCGAGCGGGCCTGGCCGCACGAGCTGTCCGGTGGCATGCGCCAGCGCCTGGCCCTGCTGCGTACCTGCCTGCCCGGCCGGCCGGTGCTGCTCCTCGACGAGCCGTTCGGCGCCCTCGACGCGATCACCCGACGCCGCATGAACGCCTGGCTGGCGGGCCTGGACCTCGCTGGGCACGGGCGCGCGGTCGTGCTCGTGACGCACGACGTCGACGAGGCGCTCCTGCTGGCGGACCGCGTGGTCGTGCTCTCGGACCGGCCGGGCCGGGTGGTGCTCGACCTGCCGGTGCCGCGGGACGCGACGGACGGCGCGCGCCGCACGCTCCTCACGGCGCTCGACCCGCGGGGAGGTGCGTGACGCCGGAGGTCGCGCGGTGAGCGCCCAGGGACGTGGCAGCGACGAGGCCGAGGGCCGCCACGATCGCCGCCACGACCAGGGCGCTGCCGGTGCCCTCGACCGTCGACAGCACGGCGACGCCGAGGGCTCCCCCGACGGCGAACGACGTGTCGGCGATCCCTGCCGCCAGACCTGAGTCGTCGGGCGCGGCCCCGGAGACGGCGGCGATCTGGGCGCTCACGAAGGCGGCACCCAGCCCTGCGCCGAACACGACGAGACCGACGGCGGGGAGCGTCGTGAGCGCGACGCTGCCCGCCGCGAGCAGCGCCGTCCCGGCCACCGCCACCGCCCGCACGCCGACCCGGGTGACGACCGCCTGCCCGACGACGGACCCGACCACCGAGGCACCCGTCATGGCGGCCGTCGTCAGCCCGAAGTGCACCGGGGACCGGCTGCCGGCCGCCTGCGCGTCGAGGGCCAGCACCAGCAGGACCCCGTCGACGCACGTCCCGGCCACCAGGAGCAGGAGGTTGCCGGTGACGAGCCGTCGGGACCGGACGACGCGCCACGGGACGAGCGGCGCGACCGCGCGCCGCTCGACCAGGACGAAGGTGCCCAGGAGCAGCGCGGAGCCCGCGAGCGCCGGCCACGACGCCTCGGTGATGCCGAGCACGAGGAGCACGAGCGCTCCGGTGACGGCGAGCGCACCGCTCGCGTCGAAGGCCCGCGGCCGGTCCGCGTCGCGGCTCTCGGCGAGCAGCCGAGCCGACGCCACCAGCAGCAGGACGCCGACCGGCAGGTTCGCCAGGAAGATCCACTTCCACCCCCACAGCTGCGTGATCGGACCGCCCAGCAGCAGCCCGGCCGTCCCCCCGACCCCGCCGATGCCGCCCCAGACGCCGAGCGCCCGGTTGCGCTCCAGGCCCGGCTCGAACGTCACCAGCACGAGCGAGAGGGCAGTCGGCGCCATGACGGCCGCACCCATCCCTTGCAGCACCCGCGCACCGACGAGCACGGCGGGCTCGGACGCCGACCCGCAGAGCACCGACGCACCCGTGAAGACCGCGATCCCGACCAGGAACACCCGCCGGCGCCCGAGCAGGTCGGCGACGCGTCCGCCGAGCAGCAGCAGCCCGCCGAACGTCACGAGGTAGGCGCTGATCACCCACTGCACGCCACCGCCGGCGAAGGCGAGGTCGTCGGCGATCGACGGCAGCGCCACGTAGACGATCGTGCTGTCCAGCACGACGACGAAGAACGCCGTCCCGAGCACCGCCAGAGTCCATCGCTCGCGCATGTTGCACAGTAGGACTATCTAGTTAGTAATAACAACCCTCTAGTATGTCTCCATGACGCGAACGTACGACGACGGTTGCGGGATCGCCCACGCGCTCGACCTCGTGGGCGAACGGTGGGCACTCCTCGTGGTCCGCGAGCTGCTGCTGGGACCCAAACGGTTCACGGACCTGCGCGCGGGCCTGCCGGGGGTCAGCGCCAACATCCTGAGCCAGCGGCTGCGCGAGCTCGAGGCCGCCGGTGTCGTCGAGCGCACCACGCTCCCACCGCCGGCCGCGGTGGCCGTGTACGCGCTGACCGCCCGCGGCGCCGAGCTCGAACCCGTCGTCCTGGCCCTCGGCCGCTGGGGCGTCCGCTCGCCCACGCTGCCCCGCGACGCACCGATCGGCGTGGACTCGGTGATCCTGTCGCTGGCGGCGCAGCTGACCCACACCGACCCACCCGCCGGCTACGAGCTGCGGCTCGGCGACTACCGGTTCGCCGTCACCCTGCGCGACGGGCGCGTCGAGGTCCTGCGCGGCCACGCCGAGCACCCGGACGCTGTCATCACGACCACCCCGCGCGCGCTCGACGCCATCGTGGCAGGCGACCGCACCCTCGCCGAGGTCGTCGCGGCAGGAGAGGCGAGCATCGACGGCGACGAGCGTGCCGCCCACCGCTTCGGCAGGTACTTCGCGGCCGCCTAGCGCCGCTCGCGGTAGACGTACCGCTCGGCCGGCTGGAACCCGAGCGCCGTGTAGAGCGCTCCGGCCGCGGAGTTCTCGGCCTCCACCTGCAAGAAGGCACGACGGGCACCGCGCCGCGCACCCTCGTCGAGGGCGCGGAGCGTCAGGAACCGGCCCAGTCCGCGGCGGCGGGCAGCCTGCGCGACGACCAGGCACGACAGGGCGACCCACTCCTCCGCGAACGCGGCACGGATCACGCCGACCAGCCCCGAGGCGTCCGTCGCGGTGAGGTAGACGGCGGGCGCCCCGCCGAGCACGCTGCGCGCGAGCCGCAGGCTGGCGTCGTCCGCCTCCGCCGCGGCCCCGGTGGCGTGCAGCCGCGCCTTCGAGCCGGACCAGGCCGCGAGCCACTCGTCGCCCGGGTGGTCCGCCACGGAGACCCGCACCGGTCCGGCCGCGGTGCGGACGGCTCCGCGGTGCGGCTCGATCCCGTCGAGCTCCCGCACCAGCACGTCCGTCCGGGACATGACCTCGTAGTCGCGCAGCGCGAGCAGGTCGTCCAGTCCGCGCGGCGACGCGCGGCACACGCGCACGATCGACGGCTGACCCTCGGTCGCGTACAGCTCCTCCACCCGGTCGAGCGCCGCGGTCACGTCCGGCGGCGTGCCGAGCGGCAGGACGCTGTTGGCGCGGCGGGTCAGCCCGCCCGACAGACCCACGCGCCAGCCGTCCACGTCGACCACCCGGGCCGGGGGCCAGGTCGCCGACTCGACGAGAGCACCGGGCGCGTCCGGCGGCGTCCACGTGTGGACCCGCAGGTGCACCTCGACATGCCCCCAGTCACGCTCCGGCACGGCGACGAACCCGAGCCGCCGGTAGAGCCGCTGCGCGGCCTCCATGGAGTCGAGCGTCGAGAGCACCACCCGCGTCGCCCCGCTCGCGACCGCCTCGCGCAGCGCGGCAGCCATGAGCAGCTCGGCGATCCCGCGGCGCCTCGCCTCGGGCGCGACCGCGAGCATGCGGATCTCCAGCTCGCCCGGCTCCGCCACCTCGGCGTACGAGGTGCCGTACGGCGCGAGCGTCACGGTGCCCACGACCACCGGGTCGTCGTCCCGGTCGTTGGCGCCGTCACCTTCCCCGGGCGGGACCAGCGCAACGAGGAGCGTCGCCTCCCGGGCGCGGCGCTCGGCGTCCCGCAGCTCCTCGGCGTAGGCCTCGTCCGCGTCGACCAGCCGGTCCGCGAGGTACGCCTCGGCGGTCAGCGCTCCGGCGTCGGCCACCTGCGCACCGGCAGCCACCCGGACCACGGCACCGGGCACCTCATGCCTCCGGCTCGTCGGTCACGGCCTCGTCGCCCTCACCGTCCGCCGGGCTGTCCCCCACGCCTGCAGGCCCCTCCGCCAGCAGCCGCTCGAAGCCAGCCTCGTCCAGGATGCGCAGGCCGAGCTCGCGAGCCTTGGCCTCCTTGGACCCGGCGTTCTCCCCGACCACCACGTAGTCCGTCTTCTTCGAGACGCTGCCCGCCGACTTGCCGCCGCGCGCCAGGATCGCCTCCTTCGCGCCGTCGCGGCTGAACCGCTCCAGCCCGCCGGTGACCACGACGGTCAGGCCCTCGAGGGTGCGCGGTGCCGACTCGTCACGCTCCTCGGTCATCCGCACGCCGGCAGCGGCCCACTTCTCGACGATCGCCGCGTGCCACTTGTCGTCCTCGCCCGGCTGCTCGAACCAGGCGACGACCGCGGCCGCGATCGTCGGGCCGACCCCCTCGGCGGCGGCGATCTCCGCCTCGGTCGCCGTGGCGATCGCCGGGATGGACGCGAAGTGCTGCGCGAGCGCCCGCGCGGCGGTCGGTCCGACGTGCCGGATGGACAGCGCCACGATGACGCGCCACAACGCCGCCTGCTTCGCCTTCTCCAGGTTGCCCAGCAGGGCCGCACCCGTCGCGTTCAGGTCGCCCGCCTCGCGGACCTGGCCGGCCACCTTCGAGCGCGCGGAGAGCGTGAACAGCGGCACCCTGCGCAGCGCGTCGGCGTCGAGCGCGAACAGGTCACCCTCGTCGGTGACCACCCCGGCGGTCAGCAGCGCGCTGGCGGCCTCCCAGCCGAGCGCCTCGATGTCGAACGCCCCGCGGGACGCGACGTGGAACAGCCGCTCGCGCAGCTGCGACGGGCACGACCGCTGGTTGGGGCAGCGGATGTCGACGTCCCCCTCCTTCGCGGGGGCGAGCGGGGTGCCGCACGACGGGCACTCGGTGGGCATGACGAAGGCGCGCTCGCTGCCGTCGCGCAGGTCCACCACGGGCCCGACGATCTCGGGGATGACGTCCCCCGCCTTGCGCAGCACGACGGTGTCCCCGATGAGCACGCCCTTGCGCGCCACCTCGCTCGCGTTGTGCAGCGTCGCCATCTCGACCGTCGACCCCGACACGAACACCGGCTCCATCACGCCGTACGGCGTCACGCGCCCGGTGCGGCCGACGTTCACGCGGATGTCGAGGAGCTTGGTGTTGACCTCCTCGGGCGGGTACTTGTACGCGATCGCCCAGCGCGGCGCGCGGCTGGTCGAGCCGAGCCGGCGCTGCAGCGCGATCTCGTCGACCTTCGTCACGATGCCGTCGATCTCGTGCTCGACGTCGTGCCGGTGCTCGCCGTAGTACGCGATCATCTCCCGCACGCCGTCGAGGCCCTCGACGACGCGCGTGTGGCCCGAGACCGGGACGCCCCAGCCCGCCAGCAGGTCGTAGACCTGCGACTGCCGCTCGATCCCGGTGCCCTGCCCCGCACCCCAGACCAGCGCACCGATGCCGTGCGCGTACATCCGCAGGTCCCGCGAGGCGGTGACCCGGGGGTCCTTCTGCCGCAGCGAGCCGGCCGCGGCGTTGCGCGGGTTGGCGAACGGGCTCTTGCCCGCCGCCACCTGCGCCGCGTTGAGGTCTGCGAACGCCGCGACCGGGAGGAACACCTCGCCGCGGATCTCGATGCGCTCCGGGTGCGTCGCAGGGTCCCCGGCGAGCACGTCGGGGATGGTCGAGATGGTCCGCACGTTCAGCGTCACGTCCTCGCCGGTGCGCCCGTCGCCGCGCGTCGCCGCCCGCACCAGCCGGCCCTTCTCGTACAGCAGCGCGATGGCCAGCCCGTCGATCTTCAGCTCGCACAGGTAGTGGATCGCGGCATCCGACTCGAGGTCCCGGTGCAGCCGGCCGGCCCACGTGGTGATGTCCTCGTCGGAGAACGCGTTGTCCAGCGACAGCATCCGCTCGACGTGCTGGACCGAGGCGAACTCTGTCGAGAACGTGCCGCCCACCCGCTGCGTCGGCGAGTCCGGCGTCCGCAGCCCGGGGTGCTCGTCCTCGAGCGCCTGGAGCTCCCGCAGCCGCTCGTCGTACTCCTTGTCCGACGACGTCGGCGCGTCACGGATGTAGTACGCGAACTGGTCCGCCTCGATCAGGGCGGCCAGCTCCGTCCAGCGATGACGGGCCTGTGCGGGGATCTCGGTCTCGGCGGACGCGCTCACGGGCGCGGGTGCTTCGTCGCTCACCAGCACATCCTCTCGCGCACCGCCCACAGCCGCGCCGTCCACGCCGGTTCGGTCACGTCCCTCCGGCGGACGAGCTCAGCGCGAGTCCGTCGGCGCCCGGCCCCGTCGGCGGCCGAGCCACGGCCCGAGCACGAGCGCCCCGCAGACCAGCACGCCGCCGACGGCGAGCACGGCGCCCGCGGTGAACAGGGGGACGGACGCGGCGGCCACGACGACCTCCGTCGGCTCCCCGTCGACGTCCCACGTGCAGATGGCCTTCGGCGGGACGACGGTGTAGCGGACGCTCGCGGCGTCGGTCCCCGCGGCGTACGCCTCGACGCACGGGTCGGGGTCGGCCTTGGTGTCCGTCAGGGTGGTCACGCCGATGCCCGTGTAGCAGACGACGAGCAGCACCATCCCGACGATCGCCGCCCCGGACCCGATCAGCAGCGCGAGCGCGCGCCCCACGCTCGGCTGTGCCGTCACGGTCATGCCTCCGCTCGTTCGGCCACGATCCGCGCGGCCCGGACCAGCCCGGCCAGCACGCCCCGGGCGTCGTCCGGGGTGCCCTTCCCGGTGATGTCGCCGGCGAGGAGCACGACGTCGCGCAGCCCCGCCATCGGCAGCCCCACGGACCGCCACGGCCGGGTGAGCGTATCCGCCTGACCGGTCACGTCGGGACCGGCGCACTGCGAGGACGCCTGCGGCGCCAGCTCGGGCCAGAACGCGAGCCCGCCCTCGATGAGCTCGGCGACCTTCTCCCAGCTGCGCTCGTCGAGCGACGGCACCGCGAGCGCGAACCCGTCGACGGCGGCCGCCCGGATGGCGCCGAGCGAGGTCCACGCCGTGCCACCGTGCACGACGACCCGGGCGCCGTCCAGGGCGCGCGCCACGTCGCCGATGCGCTCGGCCGCCACGGGACCGGGCACGGAGCGCAGCGCGGAGTAGCCCGAGAACGACGGCAGCACGCCCGCCATGACCTGGGCCAGCAGCGGCTCGTGCAGCAGCACGGTGGGCTCCGCGCCGGGCACCGAGCGGCGGATCGCGGCGAGGTGCTCGGCGAGGCCGGCGGCCAGCGACGCGGCGAGCTCGCGGACGGCGCCGGTGTCGGAGACCACGCGGTCGCCGCGGGAGAGGTAGAGGGAGGCAGCGAGGGTCATCGGGCCGAGCACCGGCACGACGAGCGGTCCGGTCCAGCCGTGCCCCGCGACCGCGAGCGCGTCGACGTCCTCGCGCACGTAGGCCTGCGCGCGGGCGAGGTCGCGGCTCGGGCGGTCGGCGAGCTTCCACCCGTGCGGCCCCAGCTCGGTGGGCAGCTCCGCGAGCAGGGCGGCGGCGCGCCCGACCCGGTCGCCCCAGGGCCCGCGCTCGGCGAGCGTCACGGTGAACGGCAGGCCGGCCACCTCGGACGGGGTGTCGACGAGGTCACCGACGACGACGGTCTGCGCCTCCAGCACGTCGAGGCCCGGCCACGGGCCGGTGCCGGTGACGCCCGGTCGTGCGCCGCTCACCTGGCGGCGCCGGTGGTGGCCCGCTTCGCGGCGGTCACGGTGGCCTGCCCGAGCACGCGCGTGCCGTCGTACAGCACGGCCGACTGCCCCGGGGCCACCCCGCGCAGGGCGCCGGGGGTGTCGAGCACGATCTCGACGAGGCCGTCGCGCACCGTCGCGTGCGCCGGTACCGCCTCCCCGTGCGCACGGACCTGCAGCGAGCACGCGAACGAGCCGTCGGCGTCGGCGAACCAGACCGCGCGGTCCGCCGCGACGGTCTGCACGGCGAGCTCGGCGGCGGACCCGACGACGACCCGGTTGTTCACCGGCTCGACCGACAGCACGTACCGCGGCTTGCCGTCGGGGGCGGGCCGGCCGATCGACAGCCCCTTGCGCTGCCCGACGGTGAACGCGTACGCGCCGTCGTGCTGCCCCAGCACCGCGCCGGAGCCGTCCACGATCTCGCCGGGCTGCGACCCGAGCCGCGAGCGCAGGAAGCCCTGGGTGTCCCCGTCGGCGACGAAGCAGATGTCGTACGAGTCCGGCTTGGCGGAGACAGACAGCCCGCGGGCGGCCGCCTCGGCACGGGTCTCCTCCTTCGAGGCGACGTCGCCGAGCGGGAACATCGACCGCGCCAGCCGCTCCGGGCCCATCACGGCCAGGACGTACGACTGGTCCTTGGCCAGGTCCCGGGCGCGGTGCAGCTCTCGGGTGCCGTCGGCGCGGGTCTCGATGCGGGCGTAGTGGCCGGTGCAGACGGCGTCGAACCCGAGGGCGACGGCCTTGTCCAGCAAGGTGGCGAACTTGATGTGCTCGTTGCAGCGCACGCACGGGTTGGGGGTGCGGCCGGCCTCGTACTCGGCGACGAAGTCCGCGACCACGGTCTCCTCGAACCGCTCCGACAGGTCCCAGACGTAGTACGGGATGCCCAGCACGTCGGCCGCCCGCCGGGCGTCACCGGCGTCCTCGATCGAGCAGCACCCGCGCGAGCCGGTGCGGAACTGGTCGCGGGTGCGGGACAGCGCCATGTGCACGCCGACGACGTCGTGCCCGGCGTCGACGGCACGCGCCGCCGCGACGGCGGAGTCGACGCCCCCCGACAGGGCAGCCAGCACGCGCATCAGGTCACCGACCCGACGGTGGCCAAGCCAGCAGCGCGGGCCCGGTCGACCACTCCCGGCAGGGCCGCGAGGAGCGCGTCGACGTCGGCCGCGGTCGACGGGTGCCCCAGGCTGAACCGCAGCGCACCGCGCGCGGCGAGCTCGTCGACCCCCATCGCCAGCAGCACGTGGCTGGGGCGCGGAACGCCCGCCTGGCAGGCCGACCCGGTCGAGGCCTCGATCCCGGCGGAGTCGAGCAGGTACAGCAGCGAGTCGCCCTCGCACCCCGGGAACGTGAAGTGCGCGTTGGCCGGCAGCCGCCGCGCGGTGTCCTGCGGTCCGCGCAGCACGGCGTCGGGGACCACGTCCTGCACGCCCGCGACGAGGGAGTCCCGCAGCGCCCCGACCCAGGCGGCGAAGCCCTCACGCCCGGCGACCGCCTGCTCGACGGCCGTGGCGAACGACGCCAGCAGGGCGGCGTCCAGGGTGCCGGACCGCACGCCACGCTCCTGCCCGCCGCCGTGCAGGACGGGCGTCAGGTCGAGCCCGCGACGGGCCAGGAGGGCACCGGCGCCGCCCGGTCCCCCGACCTTGTGCCCGCTGACGGTCATCGCGTCGAGCCCCGACGCACCGAAGTCGACGGGCACCTGGCCGACGGCCTGCACCGCGTCGGCGTGCACCGGTATCCCGTACCGGCGCGCGAGCGTGACGACGTCGTCGAGCGGCTGCAGGGTGCCGACCTCGTTGTTCGCCCACATGACGGAGACCAGGGCGACCTGGTCGCCGTTGCGCTCCAGCTCGTCGTGCAGCGCGTCGACCTCGACGATCCCGTCCGCGTCGACCGGCAGGAGCACCAGCTCCGCGCCGGCGTGCTCGGCCATCCAGAACGCGGGGTCCAGCACGGCGTGGTGCTCCACGGCGGACACCAGCAGCCGTCGCCGCCGCCCGTCCTGGTTCCGTCGCGACCAGAACATCCCCTTGATCGCGAGGTTGTCCGCCTCGGTGCCGCCGGACGTCCAGAGGACCTCGCTCGGCCGCGCGCCGAGCGCCGCGGCGAGTCCCTCCCGGGCCTCCTCGACGACGCGGCGGGCCGCCCGCCCCGACGCGTGCAGGGACGAGGGGTTGCCGGTGCGCACGAGCTGCTCGGCGAGCACCCGCGCGGCCTCCGGGAGCATGGGCGTGGTCGCCGCATGGTCGAGATACACGCTCATCGGCTCCAGTCTACGAACCGTGCGGGCATCGGCCCGACCGCGCCGGTCGCACACACCCTGTGGGATCACCCGCCGGGGCGCGGTCCCGAACTGGCAGGATGTGCCGCGTGAGTGCCGACGACGTCATTGCCCTCCCGCTCGCCTTCAGCGGCCAGCGGCTGGACTGGCGCGACCTCCCCCGGCACGTGCGGACCCGGATCGCGGAGCTCGCGGGCGCCCAGGTCACCGCGGAGATCAGCGCGACCAGCGGCTTCAGCCCCGGGTTCGCCGCCGTCCTCGAGCTCGCCGACGGCCGGGGCGTCTTCGTCAAGGCGGTCTCCGGCGAGCAGAACCCCGTCTCCCCGGACCTCGCCCGAGCCGAGATCCGGGTCTCCCGCGCACTCCCGCCGCAGGTCCCGGCGCCGCGCCTGCTGTGGTACTCGGACGACGGCGACTGGGTGATCCTCGGGTTCGAGGTGGTGCACGGCCGCTCCCCCGAGCTGCCGTGGCGGCCCGAGGACCTGCGCGCGGTCGCGGACGCCGTGGGAGCGCTCGCAGATGCGGAGCCGCTGCCCGGGCACGCGCTGCCCCGCACGGACGACCAGCTCGCGGACGACTTCACGGGCTGGCGCAAGCTGCACGCGCTCGACCACGACACCAAGTCCCGGTACGCCGACCTGGCCGGGGACGTCGGCCGCTGGGCGCTGGACAACGTGGAGCAGCTGGTCCGCTGGGAGCAGGAGTCGCTGCGCGTGTGCGCCGGGGACTCCCTGGTGCACGGGGACCTGCGCGCCGACAACGTCATGATCGACCCGGACCACCAGCACCGCGTCTGGATCATCGACTGGCCGCACGCGAGCGTCGGGGCGCCCTGGCTCGACCTGGCGTTCATGCTGCCCAGCGTGGCTCTGCAGGGCGGCGGCGACCCGGCGACCAACTTCCGCACGCACGCCGTGTCGGACGGGGTGCACGACGACGACCTCCGGGCGGGGCTGGCCGGCCTGTCCGGCTACTTCGCGTGGAGCTCGCGGCAGCCCGCGCCGCTCGGGATCCCGAACCTGCGCCGGTTCCAGGCCGCGCAGGGGGTCGCCACCGTCCGCTGGCTGCGCGACCTGTCCTGAGCCGTCAACCGAGGACGGCAGCGCCGGACCCCCAGCCCACCAGGCTGTGCCCGACGGAGTCCACGCCGGTCAGGGTGCCGGGCAGGTCGACCCGCCAGTCCTCGCGGCCGTCGTCGAACCGGTACGCGACGAGCTCGCCGACCCCGGGCCAGTCGTTGAGCACGGACACCGTGCCCGGCTCGTCGGGTCGCTGCTGGGCGCTCAGCACGTGCCGTCCGTCGGTCACCAGGTCGCCCATCGTCCGGCCCTCGCGGACCGGCGCCCGCCAGAGCTCCTCGCCGGTGCGGCCGTCGACCGCCACCACCCCGTCCGGCGTGCTCACGTACACGCGTCCTCGGACGACGAGGGCCGCACCCGACAGGCCGTGCCCGACGTCCCAGAGCTCGCGGCCGGTGGACCGGTCGTAGGCACGGAGCCTCGACCCGACGGCGAGGACCAGGTCGGCGAGGCTGCCGTCGTCGGCCGAGAACCGCGCCAGGCGTCCCGGCAGGACGAGGTCCGGGCCGTCCCCCAGGAGCGTCGTCGTAACACGGCCCTCGGCGTCCGACGAGAACGCGGCCACGACGCCCCGTCGCGCGTCCTGCGTGAAGCCGTCGCTCGCGTCGATCCGGCTGCGCACCGCGCCGTCGGAGCCGTCGAGCAGCGTGATCCGGCGTCCCGCCGTCACGAGTGCCGGCCCGTCCACGGTGCGCAGGAGCGCGGTGGACCGGTCGACGAAGCCGCCCTCGCCGGGCTCGTCGCCGTCGGCCGGCACGACCGTCCGCCACCGCTCCTGGCCGGTCAGCACGTCGGTCGACGTGACTACGAGCGCGCCGTCGGCGCGGGGCACCGCGACCGCGACCGCGCCCGGGAGCGCCGTGAACGCCACCGCACCCGGCGCCTCCTGCTCCGCCAGCACGGAGCCGTCCGCGAGATCCGCGACGACGATCCGGCTCACGTCCGACGGCACGAGCACGTTCTCGGACTCGCGGAACGCGAGGTAGGCGTTCGTCACCAGGCACATGACCCGGCCGCCGTCCCCCGGCTCGGGGACGCAGCCACCGACCGGGCTGAACCCCTCGTCCGCATGGTCGACGTGCGCGTCCGCCAGGGGCGTGGTCCAGCGCCGGTCGCCGGTCAGCTCGTCGACGGCGACCAGTGCCTGCGCGCCGTCGCTGGCCCGCTGGAGGGAGACGAGGGCGCCGTCGCCGGCTGCGCCGGGCCAGAGCTCGGACCCACCGGCGTCCCGGGTCCAGAGGATCCGCACGTCCTCGTCGACGGGTCGCACGACGCCGGGCACGCGCGCGAGCTCCGCGACGGCAGCACGCTCACGCATTTCCACGACGGCCTGGGTGCCCACCAGCGCGGCCACGGTGCCTGCCGCGACGAGCAGCCACCGCCGCGACCAGGGCCTTCGCTCCTGCTCCGGCGGCGGCTCGGGCGTCTCGTCGCGCTCGACGAGCTCGACCGCCGCCATCTCCGCGCGTCGTCGCATGAGCGGATCATCCACCCGCCCGCGCTGCCGGGCCGCCAGACCGGGTCGCCCGGCTCGCGCGGTGCGGTCAGCCCTTCAGGCGGCGGATCTCCGCGGCGGCCTGCGGGACGACGGTGAACAGGTCGCCCACGACGCCGAAGTCCGCGATCTCGAAGATGGGGGCGTCGGGGTCGGAGTTGACCGCGATGATCGTGCCGGACGCCTGCATGCCGCCGCGGTGGTGCACGGCGCCGGAGACACCGAGGCCCACGTAGAGGCGCGGCGCGATGGTGACGCCCGTCTGGCCGATCTGCGCGTCGTGGCCGATCCAGCCCTCGTCGGTGGCGACGCGCGTGGCACCGACCGCGCCGCCGAGCACGTCGGCGAGGTCCTCGACCACGGAGAAGTCGCCCTCGGTGCCACGACCGCCCACCACGACGATGCTCGCGCTGCCGAGGTCGGGCCGTCCGCTCGCGGGCCGCTCGACGCGCTCCACCAGCGTCACGCGCCGCGCCTTGTCGCTGACCGCGACGGCGTGCTCGCCGATCTGCGGGGCGGGAGCGCCCTCCACCGTCGACGGCTGCACGGAGTTCGACTTGAGCGCCACGACCGCGAGCGGCGTCGTGATCGCGCACGCGGTGGTCCACGTCCCGGCGAAGACCGTCTTGCGGGCCACGTACCGGCCGTCGACGAGCGCAAGGCCGTCGGCGTCGGTGACGACGCCGGCTCCGGTGCTCACCGCGAGCCGCGCCACGGCCTCCTTGTTCTCGAACGAGGACACCACGAGCAGCAGCCCGGACCCGGTCGCGTCGAGGAGCGAGGCCAGGGCCTCGGCGAGCACGGCCGACAGGTGCAGGTCCGCGTCGGCGACCACCCGGTGCACGTGCGTGGCACCGAGGGCACCGAGCTCCGCGACGACCTCGGCGGACGGCTCGACACCGTCGACGGGCCACGCGGCGTGCACCCCGGCGCCGCCGGACAGGTCACGGGCGAGCGTGAGGAGCTCGGCCACGGGGGCGCGGAGGGCTCCGTCCACGGTGTGGTCGACGAGCACGAGCACGGGTGCGGTCACAGCGGCGATCCTTCGGTTCGGGACGTCAGACGAGCTGGTTGTCGACGAGGTACGCGGCGAGGCGGACCCCGGCGTCGCCCGTGTCCTGCACGAGCACCCTGTCGTCCCGCGGCGGGCGTGCCGCGGCCTCGAGCACCTCGGTGCGGGCACCCGACAGCCCCACGCGGGACGCGTCGACCCCCAGGTCCGCGAGGGTCAGGGTGGTGACGGGCTTCTTGCGGGCGGCCATGATGCCCTTGAAGTTGGGGTAGCGCGGCTCGTTGGCCTGGTCCGTCACGGACACCAGCGCCGGCAGCGTGGCCTCGAGGACCTCCGAGGCGTGATCGAGGTTGCGCCGCACCCGCACGGTGGCCCCGTCGACCGTCAGCTCGGCGGCGAGCGGCAGCGCCGGCAGGTCGAGGAGCTCCGCCAGGGCGGTCGGCAGGAGCGACGTGAGCCCGTCGAGGCCCGCCATGCCGGTGACGACCAGGTCGACGTGCTGCTGCGCGTCGAGGTGCCGGATCGCGGCGGCGAGCACACGGGCCGTACCGATCGCGTCCGAGCCGGCGATCGCGTCGTCGAGGACGTGCACGGCGTCCTCGGCGCCCATCTGCAGGCCGCGGCGGACCGCGTCCGCGGCGTCGTCGGGGCCGACGGTCAGGACCGTCACGGACCCCTCCGAGGCCTCGACCAGCGCGAGCGCCGCCTCCAGGGCGTTCTCGTCCAGCTCGTTCAGGGTGCCGTCCCCGCCGTCGCGGACCACGCGACCGTCGGGGCCCAGGGCCCGCTCGGACTGGATGTCAGGGACATGCTTCACGCAGACGACGATCCTCACCCGCGGAACGTTACCGCCCGTCCCGGACCCGGCGGACAGCGGTCCAGCGGTGGAGACTCCGACACGTGTGGGCCACGGTCGCGCACAATGTCCCGGTGACCCCGCCCTCCCCCCACCGGCGCGCGCCACGTCTCGGCGTCCACGTCACCGACGCGGGCGTGGACGTCGCCGTCTACGCCTCGCACGCCACCGGCGTCGACCTCTGCCTGTTCGACGGCACGCAGGAGACGCGCATCCCGCTGCCCGCCGCCGGGCACGGGATCTTCAGCGCGTCGGTCCCCGACGTCCGCGCCGGGCAGCGGTACGGCTTCCGCGCGCACGGGCCGTGGGAACCGGCCGCCGGCCACCGGTACAACCCCGCCAAGCTGCTGGTGGACCCGTACGCCCGCGGCCTCGACGGCGACGTGGCGCACACGCCCGAGACGTACGGCCACCTCGTCGGCGACGACCTGGCCGGCGACCCGTACGGTCCCGCCGATCCCCGGGACTCCGCCGGGCACGTCCCGTACTCGGTCGTCGTCGACACGCGTGACCTGCCCGGGCCGGACCCGGCCGCCAACCGCCCCTGGACGCCGTGGTCGCGCACGGTCGTGTACGAGGCCCACGTGCGCGGCCTGACCCAGCTGCACGACCGGCTGCCCCCCGAGCTCCGCGGGACGTACGCCGGCCTCGCGCACCCCGCGGTCGTCGACCACCTGCTGGGCCTGGGCGTCACGGCGGTCGAGCTGCTCCCCGTGCACGCGTTCTCCTCGGAGCCGCACCTGATCGAGAAGGGCCTCACCAACTACTGGGGCTACAGCACGCTCGGCTTCTTCGCCCCGCACGCGGCCTACGCGACGCAGGCCGCGCGGGCGGCCGGCCCGGCGGCCGTGCTCGCGGAGCTGCGCGGCGCGGTCCACGCGCTGCACGAGGCCGGCCTCGAGGTGCTGCTCGACGTCGTCTACAACCACACCTGCGAGGGCGGGCTGCCCGGGCAGCACCTGTCCTGGCGCGGGCTGGACAACGCCGGCTACTACGCGCACGACGGCGGGTCGCCGGCCGCGCTCGCGGATGTCACGGGCACGGGGAACTCGCTGGACTTCCGCCGGGCCGAGGTGGTCCGCATGACGCTCGACTCGCTGCGCTACTGGGCGGACGTCGTCGGCGTCGACGGCTTCCGCTTCGACCTCGCGGTGACGCTCGGCCGCGACCCGGGCGGCTTCTCCCCGGACCACCCCACGTTCGTCGCGATGGCGACGGACCCGGCGCTGCACGGGCTCAAGCTCGTCGCGGAGCCGTGGGACGTCGGGCCCGGCGGCTGGCGCACCGGGCAGTTCCCGGTGCCGTTCGCCGAGTGGAACGACCGCTTCCGCAACGCCGCCCGCTCGTTCTGGCTCGCCGACCCCGGCCGTGCCGCGCACGGCCTGCCCGGCCACCGGGTCCGGGACCTGGCCACCCGCCTGGCGGGGTCCGTGGACCTGTTCGGGCACAGCGACCCGCCGCTGGTGCGGGGCACGGCCGCGTCGGTCAACTACGTCACCGCGCACGACGGCTTCACGCTCGCGGACCTCGTGACCTACGACCACAAGCACAACGCTGCCAACGGGGAGCAGAACCGGGACGGCAGCGACGACAACCGCTCCTGGAACCACGGGATCGAGGGCCACGTGGGCCCGGACTCGCCCGCGGTCGACATCGTGCCGCTGCGCCGCCGCTCGATGCGGAACCTGTTCGCCACCCTCGTGCTCGCGGCCGGCACCCCCATGATCACGGCCGGGGACGAGCTGGGTCGCACGCAGCAGGGCAACAACAACGCGTACTGCCAGGACAACGAGATCTCCTGGGTCAGCTGGGACGTGTCGGCGTGGCGTGCCGACCTGCTGGCCACCGCGCGGTGGCTCCTGCTGCTGCGCCGCGAGCACCCCGCGCTGCGCTCGGAGCGGTTCTACTCCGGCCGGCCGTACGTGCCGGGCGAGCGCGCGGACCTCGCCTGGTTCGACGCGCTGGGCGTCCCGTTCGACCACGAGCGGTGGCACGACCCGTCGATCCGCACGCTGCAGATGGTGCGGACCGCCCCGCCGCCCGAGCAGGACACGGTGCTGCTGGTCATCAACGGGTCGCTCGACGCGGTGCCCCTCGTGCTGGCCGACGACCACGGCGGCCGGTGGCGCCTGGCGTGGGACTCCGTCTGGGAGAACCCGGCGGAGGAGCGTTCCGCCGCCATCGAGGGCAGCCTGCACGCGGAGCCCGGCGAGGCGACGGTCGTGGAGGCGCTGAGCATGCGGGTGTACGTGCTCGACGGATCGTAGAGTCCCCCCATGACGCACTCCGATGTCGTGGTCGTCGGCGCGGGCCTCGCCGGCCTCGTCGCCACCGCCGAGCTGGTCGCCGCCGGCCGCCGGGTCACCCTGCTGGACGCCGAGCCGGCCGCGAGCCTGGGCGGGCAGGCGTTCTGGTCGTTCGGTGGCCTGTTCCTCGTCGACTCCCCCGAGCAGCGCCGCCTGGGCGTGAAGGACTCCGCGGAGCTGGCGCTGGCCGACTGGTTCGGGTCCGCCGACTTCGCCGACGACGGCTCGGACCGCTGGGGCCGCGCGTGGGCCGAGGGGTTCGTCGAGTTCGCCGCCGGTGACCTGCGGTCCTGGCTGCACGCGAAGGGCGTGCGCTGGTTCCCTCTGGTCCAGTGGGCCGAGCGCGGCGGGTACCTGGCCGACGGCCACGGGAACTCCGTCCCCCGGTTCCACGTCACGTGGGGCACCGGTCCGGGCATCCTCGAGCCCTTCGTCCGCGCGCTGCTCGACGCCCGCCGCGACGGCCTGGTCGACGTGCGGTTCCGGCACCGCGTGACCGGCCTGGTGACCACGGACGGCCGGGTCACCGGCGTCCGGGGCGACGTGCTGGTGCCGGACGCCGCCGAGCGCGCGGTGCCCAGCTCGCGCTCCGTCCAGGAGCCGTTCGAGCTGTCCGCGAGCGCGGTCGTCATCGCGACGGGCGGCATCGGTGCCGACCACGACCTGGTGCGCGCGACCTGGCCCGCGTCGGCCGGCCGGATGCCTGCCCGCATGCTGTCGGGCGTCCCCGACCACGTCGACGGGTCCGGCATCGTCGCCGCGAAGGCGTCGGGCGCGGCGGTCGTGCACGAGGACCGCATGTGGCACTACCCGGAGGGCATCACCAACCACTCCCCGGTGTGGTCGCAGCACGGCATCCGCATCCTGGCCGGTCCCAGCAGCCTGTGGCTCGACGCCGACGGCCACCGTCTGCCCGCCCCGCTGTTCCCCGGCTTCGACTCGCTCGGGTCGCTGCGGCACATCACCGGGCGTGGCGACGACCACTCCTGGTTCGTGCTCGACAAGACGATCCTGGGCTCCGAGTTCGCGCTGTCCGGCTCGGAGCAGAACCCGGACCTGACCGGCAAGGACGTGAAGCTGCTGCTGGAGCGAGTGAAGCCCGGCGCGGTCGGGCCGGTCGAGGCGTTCGCCGAGAGGTCCGACGAGTTCCTCTGGGCCGACACGCCCGCCGAGCTGGCCGCGAAGATGAACGCGCTGTCCGGCTCGAACCGGATCGACGCGGACGCCCTCGAGCGCACGATCGTGGCGCGGGACCGGCAGGTGGAGACCGGGCTGGGCAAGGACCCGCAGGTCGTGGCGACGGCGATGGCGCGGCGCTACGTCGTCGACAAGCTCATCCGTGTGGCCAAGCCCCACCGGCTGCTCGACCCCGAGCACGGTCCGCTGCTCGCGGTGCGGCTCTCCGTGCTCACCCGCAAGACGCTCGGCGGCCTGCACACCGACCTCGAGGGCCGCGTGCTGCGCCCCGACGGCGAGGTGCTGCCGGGGCTGTGGGCCGTGGGTGAGGCGGCGGGGTTCGGCGGCGGCGGTGTGCACGGCCACCGGGCCCTGGAGGGGACGTTCCTCGGCGGCTGCCTGTTCACCGGCCGCACGGTGGGCAGGGCCCTCGGCGGCTGAGCGCCCCGAGGCGACGGCAGCGTGACGCACGCCGCGGCGCTCCGGATGCCCCCGGGCTGGACCTACGGATAGGTTCGGGAGCGTGACGATTCGCCCCGTGCCGCTAGGCACCTCTGTCGGACGTATCCCCGTCGTCGACGTCTCCCCCGTGGCCGAGGCCGGCCGGTTCCCCGCCAAGGCCGTGGTCGGCGAAGCGGTCCCCGTGCGGGCCACCGTGTTCCGCGAGGGGCATGACGCCGTCGCCGCCACCGCGGTGCTCACCGACCCGTCGGGCGTCGACCGCGCGAGCGCCCGGATGGTCGACATCGCGCCCGGCCTGGACCGGTTCGAGGCCCGCCTGGTGCCGACGAGCACCGGTAACTGGACGTTCCGGGTCGAGGGCTGGTCGGACCCCTACGGCACGTGGGTGCACGACGCCACGATCAAGGTCGAGGCCGGCGTCGACGTGGAGCTGATGCTGGCCGAGGGCGCGCTGCTGCTCGAGCGGGCGGCCGCGCGCAAGGGTGCCGACGCGATGCCGCGCGAGGCCGAACGGGTGCTCAAGGAGGCGGTGATGGGGCTGCGCGACATCCGCGACACGCCCCAGGCCCGCCTGTCCGCCGGGCTGTCGGGCAAGGTCCACGAGGCCCTGGCGGCCCACCCGCTGCGCGAGCACGTCACCAGCTCGCCGTCGTACCCGCTGACGGTCGACCGGCCGCTCGCGCTCGCCGGCTCCTGGTACGAGCTGTTCCCCCGCTCGCAGGGCGCCAAGTACGACCCGGCGGCCGGGAAGTGGCAGTCCGGGACGCTGCGCACCGCCGCGCTCGACCTGCCCCGGATCGCGGGGATGGGGTTCGACGTCGTCTACCTGACGCCCGTCCACCCCATCGGTGAGACCCACCGCAAGGGCCCGAACAACTCGCTCTTCGCCGACCTGGGCGACCCGGGCTCCCCGTACGCCATCGGCTCGCCCGCGGGCGGGCACGACGCGATCGAGCCGACCCTGGGCACGTTCGAGGACTTCGACGCCTTCGTCGCGACGGCCCAGGAGCTGGGCATGGAGGTGGCGCTGGACATCGCGCTGCAGTGCTCCCCGGACCACCCGTGGGTGACGGAGCACCCGGAGTGGTTCACCACGCGGGCCGACGGGTCGATCGCGTACGCGGAGAACCCGCCGAAGAAGTACCAGGACATCTACCCGCTGAACTTCGACAACGACCCCGAGGGCATCTACACGGAGATCCGGCGGGTCCTGCAGGTGTGGATCGACCACGGGGTGACGCTGTTCCGCGTCGACAACCCGCACACCAAGCCCCTGGACTTCTGGGCGCGGATCCTGGAGTCGGTGCGCGAGGACCACCCCGAGGTGATCTTCCTGTCGGAGGCGTTCACGCGGCCGGCGATGATGCAGACCCTCGCGAAGATCGGGTTCCACCAGTCGTACACGTACTTCACGTGGCGGAACACGAAGGACGAGATCACCGAGTACCTCGAGGAGGTCTCGGGCGAGCAGGGCGCGTGGATGCGGCCCAGCTTCTGGCCGACGACGCACGACATCCTGCCGCCGTACCTGCAAGCCACGGGCGTGCGCGGCTTCGCCGTGCGGGCCGTGCTCGCCGCGCTGGGTGCACCGACCTGGGGCATCTACTCGGGCTACGAGCTGGTCGAGGACGTGCCGCGCCCGGGCGTGGACGAGCAGATCGACAACGAGAAGTACGAGTTCAAGCCCCGGGACTGGTCGAAGGCCGACGCCATCGGGATCAACCTGCTGCTCGGCCGGCTCAACGAGCTGCGGCACACGCACCCGGCGCTGCGCCAGCTGCGCAACCTGCGCGTGCTCCCGACGTCGGACGACGCGCTCGTCGCGTTCGCCAAGCACCTCGACGCCGAGCACTCCCCGACGGGCCGGGCGGACACGATCGTCGTCATCGTGAACCTCGACCCGTGGAACGCCCGCAGCGGCACGGTCGCCCTGGACCTGCACGCGTTCGGGCTGGACCCGGACCGCCCCGTCGTCGCGCACGACGTGCTGTCCGACGAGACGTACGAGTGGGGGCAGTCGGTGTTCGTCCGGCTCGACCCGATGGTCCGGGCGGCCCACGTGGTGAACCTGGTGGGCCTGTGACCGAGACGCCCACCACCGGCCGGCACGCCCGCGAGCCCGCGCCGACGACCGCGCAGATCGTGCTCCCCGGTCACCGCCAGCCCGCCATGCCGCACCCCGTCGAGAAGCCCGGCAGCCCGGCCGACGACCGTGAGTGGTACCGCACCGCGGTCTTCTACGAGGTCATGCTGCGCACGTTCTCCGACTCCTCGGGCCAGGGCAGCGGCGACCTGCGCGGTCTGATCAACCGGCTCGACTACCTGCAGTGGCTCGGCATCGACTGCCTGTGGCTGCCGCCGTTCTACCCGAGCCCCCTGCGCGACGGCGGCTACGACGTCGCCGACTACACCGCGATCGCCGGGCAGTACGGCACCATGGCGGACTTCACCGAGCTCATCGAGCAGGTGCACGCGCGCGGGATGCGCATCGTCGTCGACCTGGTGATGAACCACACCAGCGACCAGCACCCGTGGTTCCAGGCGTCGCGCTCCGACCCCGAGGGCCCGTACGGCGACTTCTACGTGTGGAGCGACGACAACACCCGCTACCAGGACGCGCGGATCATCTTCGTCGACACGGAGACGTCCAACTGGACGTTCGACCCCGTGCGGCGCCAGTACTTCTGGCACCGGTTCTTCGGCCACCAGCCGGACCTGAACTTCGAGAACCCGCGCGTCGTCGAGGCGATGATGGACGTCGGCCGGTTCTGGCTGGGCATCGGCGTCGACGGGTTCCGGCTGGACGCGGTGCCGTACCTGTTCGAGGCCGAGGGCACCAACTGCGAGAACCTCCCCGAGACGCACGCGTTCCTGCGCAAGGTCCGCGCGATGATCGACGAGGAGTTCCCGGGCCGGATCATGCTGGCCGAGGCCAACCAGTGGCCCGAGGACGTCGTGCACTACTTCGGCACCGAGGAGGAGCCGGAGTGCCACATGTGCTTCCACTTCCCCGTGATGCCGCGGATCTACTACTCCATCCGGGACCAGAAGGCGACGAGCATCGTCGACATCCTGGCCGACACCCCGCCCATCCCGGACAACGGCGCCCACTGGAGCACGTTCCTGCGCAACCACGACGAGCTCACGCTCGAGATGGTCTCCACCGAGGAGCGCGCGTCGATGTACGGCTGGTACGCGCCGGACTCCCGCATGCGTGCGAACGTCGGGATCCGGCGCCGCCTCGCGCCGCTGCTGGACAACTCCCGCAAGGAGATCGAGCTCGCGCACGCGCTCCTGCTGTCGCTGCCCGGCAGCCCGTGCCTGTACTACGGCGACGAGATCGGCATGGGCGACAACATCTGGCTGCCCGACCGGGACGCCGTGCGCACGCCGATGCAGTGGACCCCGGACCGCAACGCCGGATTCTCCACCGCCGACCCCGGCAAGCTGTACCTGCCGCTCGTGCAGTCGCTGGTGCACCACTTCAGCCACACGAACGTCGAGGCGCAGCTCGCGCAGCCGACGTCGCTGCTGCACTGGGTGCGCGGCATGCTGACCGTCCGCCGGCAGCACCCCGCCCTGGGCGCCGGCACGTTCGACATCCTGCCCTGCGACAACGAGTCGGTCCTCGCGTTCGTCCGGCGCACCGCCGACGAGACGATCCTCGTCGTGGCCAACATGGCCTCCACCGCGCGTGCGGCCACGGTCACGCTGCCGGACCACGCCGGCTGGTCGGTGCACGACGTGTTCGGCGGTGCCCCGTTCGTCCCGGTGCGCGCCGACGGCACCGCGTCGTTCACGCTCGGGTCGCGCGACTTCTACTGGCTGGAGCTGACCGCGCCGTGACCCTGACCGCCCGCCCGTCCCCCGACGACGCACGTCTGCTCGACGTGCTGCGCGACTGGCTGCCGACCCGCCGCTGGTTCCCGGCGAAGGGACAGGTGGCGGAGCTGTCGGCCGTGGCGTCGTTCCGGCTCGCACCGGACGTGACCGTGCTGCTGGTGCGGGCCCGCGCGGGGTCGATCGACGCCGTCCTGCAGGTGCCGCTCGTCCTGACGGACGGTGCGCACGACGACGCGATCGGCGTCCTCGACGACCGCGCCGTCCTGGACGGAGCGGGGCACCCAGAGTTCCTGCGGGCATGGCTCGCGGTCGCGGACGGCCCCGGTGCCGACGTGGACGTGTGGTCCGCCCGGGTGGTCTCCGGCGAGCAGTCCAACACCTCCGTGATCCTGCCGGGATCCCGGCCGGGCATCCTCAAGGTGCTGCGCGCCGTCGCGGCGGGCGAGAACCCCGACGTGGACGTCCCGCGCCACCTGGTCGCCGTGGGCTGGCAGCACGTCCCGGCGCCGCTGGCCTGGCTGCAGGGGCGCTGGCCGGGTCCCGACGGGGAGCTGGTCACGGGCTACCTCGGGGTGCTGGCCGCGTTCGTCGACGCGGCCGAGGACGGGTTCGAGCTGGCCTGCGCGTACGCGGCGCGGGGCGAGTCGTTCCGCGCGCCGGCCACCGACCTGGGTGCGGTCACGGCGTCGATGCACGCCGCGCTCGTGACCGCCTACGGCACCGACGCGTCGGAGCACGGACCCGAGGGGGTCGCGCGCGCCGTGGCCGCACGCTTCTCGTGGGCTCTGTCCGCCGTCCCGTCGTTGTCGCGGTTCACGGACGGGGTCGCGCAGGTCGTCGGCGAGGTCCGCGCCCTTCCGGCGGCTCCTGCGCGGCAGCGGGTGCACGGCGACCTGCACCTGGGTCAGGTGCTCCGGTCGCACGGCGCCTGGTTCATCATGGACTTCGAGGGTGAGCCCCTGGCACCCCTGGAGCAGCGCACGCGTCCCGACCTCGCGCTGCGCGACCTGGCGGGGCTGCTGCGGTCGGTGGACTACGCCGGGGCGGTCGGCGGGCTCACGGGGGCGCAGGCCGCGGACTGGACGTCGGACGCCCGCGCCGGGCTCCTGGCCGGCTACGGCGGCGGGGACCAGACGCTGCTGCGCGCGCTCGAGCTGGACAAGACGCTCTACGAGGCCGTGTACGAGTCCCGCAACCGCCCGACCTGGCTGCCGATCCCGGTCGCCGGGCTGGAGCGGCTAACCGGCGGTGACCTCGAGCGGTAGCTCCAGCGGCATCCGCACGCCCGCCTGGCGGGGCGCAAGCTCGCTCTGCAGCACCAGCGCCGCCGCGCCGACCGCGGCGGCCTCGGGCGCGTTCGAGGAGATCGTCACGCGCACCGGGTGGCTGCCGCGTGCGAAGAACGACTGCCCGAGCCGGCGCTCGATCTCCGGCAGGTACAGCGAGCCCGCGAGCGCGAACGCCGGCCCGGTGAGGATCACGAGCTCGAGGTCCAGCACGTTGGCCAAGGTCTGCGCCGCGACGCCGAGGTACCGCGACGACCGCTCGAGCAGCTGCAGGGGCAGGGCCTCGCCGCGGCTGGCGGCGCGGGCGAGCGCGCCGAAGTTCTCCGCGACGTTGCGGCCGGCCAGCTCCAGGCCCGCGTCACGGGCGGCGGCGACGACCGCCGCGGGCCCGGCGAGCACCTCGACGCAGCCGAGGTTGCCGCACCAGCAGACGGGACCGTCGAGGTCGACGCAGATGTGCCCGATCTCCCCCGCGTTCGAGCTGGAGCCGCGGTAGACGGTGCCGTCGACGATGATCCCGGCGCCGATGCCGGTGCCCATGTAGAGCGCGGCGAACGCGGAGCCGGTGGCGATCCCGCCGGACCAGTACTCGCCGATGGCGGCGGCCGTCGCGTCGTTGTCGAGGAGCACCGAGAGCCCGACGGCGTCCTCGAGGGCCGCGCCGAGCGGGAACTCGGCCCACCGCTGCATGACGGGCGGGGTGAGGGTCATGCCCGTGGACGAGGAGATCGGCCCCGGCGAGACGACGCCCAGCCCGAGGATCCGTGCGGGGTCGACGCCGACGCGCGTGATGGTCGTGCGGATCTCCGCGGCGATGCGCGCGACGACGGTGGCGGGGTCGTCGGACCCGGCGCCCGGTCGGCGCCAGCGCGCGACGATCGCACCGCCGAGGTTGGCGATGACGTACGTGATGCCGGCGTGGTCGAGGTGGACGCCGATGGCGTAGCGCGCCGACGGGTCCAGCTGCAGGAGCATCCGGGGCTTGCCGCCGGTGGACTCGGCGCGACCGACCTCGAGGACGAGCCCGTCGTCGATGAGCCGGCGCACCACCGTCGAGATGGTGGCCGCCGTCAGGCCCGTCGCACGCGTCAGCTCGACACGGCTGATCGTGCCGGCAGCCCGGATCAGATCCAGGATCGCCGACCGGCTGCTCGCGTGCGCGGCGCCGAGACCCGGCTGGGAGCCGCTCACCAGTCCTCCTCCGTGGGGTGTCCCCCTCGTCGCACACCATAACGATCTGGGTACGGCCCCCGTCTTGTAGGACACGCCCGTTGACTAACTTTGTTCACTTGCCTAAGAATGCCACGCGGAGCACAGTGCACTCGACCCCCGAGCCGCCGTGCCTCATCAGACCCAGGTCGGCACGCGGAGGTGCCGGCCCGAAGAGAGGATCAACGATGTTCCCTCAGAAGCGACGCACCCGGCTCATGGCGTTCGCGGCCGCCGGCTCGCTCCTCGCCCTCACGGCCTGCTCGTCGGGTGGCGGGAGCGCCGAGGCCAACGACGACGGCGAGCCCTCGGGCGAGATCACCGTCCTGACGTGGCGCACGGACCTGGTGGAGGACGGCACGTTCGACGAGTACGTCGAGACGTTCAAGGCCAAGTACCCCGACGTGACCGACGTCAAGGTCGAGGGCCTCACCGACTACGAGGGTGAGGTGAAGACGCGCATGAACACCGACAACTACGGCGACGTGCTCGCCATCCCCGGCTCGGTGACCCCGGACCAGTACGGCGACTTCTTCGAGCCGCTCGGCTCGCAGGAGGAGATCGGCGCCGAGTACCAGTGGATCAACGACAAGTCCTTCGAGGGCCAGTCGTACGGCATCCCCGTGGTCGGCAACGTCCAGGGCTTCGTCTACAACAAGCGCGTGTGGGAGGAGGCCGGGATCACGGAGTTCCCCGACACCCCCGAGGCGTTCCTCGAGGCGCTCCAGGCCATCAAGGACAACGGCGTCGAGGTCGCGCCGCTGTACACCAACTACAAGGACGGCTGGCCCCTGTCGCAGTGGGACGGCTGGCTCGGCGCGGTCAGCGCCGACCCCGACTGGAAGAACAAGATCGTCGAGTCCGACACCCCGTGGACCGAGGACAGCGACTACGGCGTGGTCGACGGCCTGATCTACGACGCCGTCGCGCAGGGCCTGACCGAGGCCGACCCGACGACCACCAACTGGGAGGAGTCCAAGCGTCTCCTCGGCACCGGTGAGGTCGCCACCATGGTCCTCGGCTCGTGGGCCATCCCGCAGATGGCGGCGGCGGCGGAGGCTGCCGGCGCGAGCGGTGAGGACATCGCGTACGCACCGACCCCGGTCAAGGTCGACGGCAAGTTCCACTCCGTCGCCGGCGGCGACTACAACCTCGGCATCAACGTGAACTCCGACAACAAGGCGACCGCGCGTGCGTGGATCGACTGGTTCAACCACGAGTCGGGCTTCTCCGAGTCGCAGGCCGGCCTGTCCCCCATCATCGACGGCCCGGTCCCCGCAGCCCTGGACAGCTTCGTCCAGGAGGTCGAGCTCATCACCCTGAACCCGGCGCCCGAGGGCAAGGAGTCGCTGTTCGCGGACATCGACACCGCGTCCGGCATCGTCACGACGGACCCGAAGTTCCGCCAGAAGAGCATCGACGACGCCCGCTCCGGCGCACGGACCAAGCAGCAGATCTTCGACGACCTGAACGCCCAGTGGGCCGAGGGCCGGGCCTCGGCCGGCTGAGGCACCTCCCATGACGACCGCTCCCTCGGGTCTGAGTGACCCGACGACGGCGGCCGCGCAGCAGTCCGACGCGGCCCGCACCCCCCGGCAGCCCCGGGGCGGTGCGGGTCGCGGCACCGCGTGGTACCGCCGGCTGACGCCCTACTACTTCCTGCTGATCCCCGTCGGGCTCCTGCTGCTCCTCACGTTCGTCCCCGTCCTCAACATGTTCTGGTACTCCGCGACGGACTGGGACGGGCTGGACAAGACCAAGAACGTCGTGGGCCTCGACAACTACGTCGAGGTGTTCACGGACCCGGACAACGTCCGCGTCTTCTACGTCTCGCTCTACTACTTCGCCGCGTCGTTCCTGCAGATGGCGATCGCGCTGTACTTCGCGACGATCCTGTCGTTCCGCACCCGGTTCAGGAACATGTGGAAGGGCATCCTGTTCTTCCCCTACCTGATCAACGGGGTCGCGATCGGGCTGATCTTCCTCAACTTCCTCAAGCCCGGCGGCGGCATCGACACGATCCTCATGGCGGCCGGGCTCGAGAGCCTGATCCAGCAGTGGACCGGGGATCCCGACATCGCGAACTTCTCGCTCGCCGGGGTGTCGGTCTGGCGCTACATGGGCCTGAACTTCGTGATGTTCCTCGGCGCCATCCAGTCGATCAACCCCGAGATCTACGAGGCGTCCGACCTCGACGGCGCCAACCGGTGGCACCAGTTCCGGTACATCATCCTGCCGTCGATCCGGCCCATCATCGGCCTGTCGCTCATCCTGGCGATCTCCGGGGCGCTGTCGGTGTTCGAGGTCCCGTTCGTCATGACGGGCGGCGCCAACGGCACGGAGACCTTCGTCATCCGCACGGTCTGGATGGCGTTCAACCGCAACCTCGTCGGCCTGGCGTCGGCGATGGCGGTGGTGCTCCTGCTCATCGTGCTGCTCGTGACCTGGATCCAGCGCAAGCTGATCCCCGAGGAGGAGGTGGACCTCACATGATCCGTACCGCTACCACCACGGCGAAGTACGTCTCGCTGGTCGTCGCCTCGATCGTGATGCTGCTGCCCCTGGGCCTCATCCTGTTCGGGTCCTTCAAGACGAGCCAGGAGTTCCTCTCGACCGGCCCGATGACGCTGCCCGCCGACTGGGGCAACATCGAGAACTACGTCACCGCGTTCACGCGCGGCAACATGCTCGCCGCGTTCGGCAACACCGTCTTCATCTTCGCCATGGCGATCGTCGGCACGATCCTCATCGGCGCCGCCACGGCGTACGCCCTCGACCGCTTCCGCTTCGCCGGACGCACCACGGTGCTGGCCCTGTTCCTCCTGGCGACGCTGGTCCCGGGTGTCACCACGCAGGTCGCGACGTTCCAGATCATCAACGGCCTGGGCCTCTACGACTCCCGGTTCGCGCTGATCCTGATCTTCATGGGCACGGACATCATCTCGATCTACATCTTCCTGCAGTTCATCCGGGCGATCCCCAAGTCGCTCGACGAGGCGGCGAAGATCGAGGGAGCCGGGCACCTGCGGATCTTCTTCCAGATCATCCTGCCCAACCTCAAGCCGGCGATCGCGACCGTCGTCATCATCAAGGGCATCGCGATCTACAACGAGTTCTACCTGCCGTTCCTCTACCTGCCCTCCAAGGAGCTGCGGCCGATCTCGACCACGCTGTTCGACTTCAAGGGCCCGTACGGCTCGCAGTGGGAGATCATCTCGGCCGGCGTGGTCATCACGATCATCCCGATCCTGGTGCTGTTCCTGTTCCTGCAGCGGTACATCTACAACGGGTTCACGTCGGGCGCGACCAAGTAGCCGGCGCCGAGGCGAGCGCACGGGAGGGGGCAGCCGCGCCGGCTGCCCCCTCCCGTCGTTCACACCCGCGTCGCCCGCACCAGCGCGATCCGCTCGGGCAGCTGCAGGGGCGTCTCGAGCCCCGCACCGGACAGCAGCCGGCCGGGCAGCCGCACGCCCTCGCCGGTCCACCACGCCGGTGCGTGGTCCACGACGTCGCCGGGAGCCTGGGGGCGCACGTCGTAGAGCGCGTCCGGGTCGAGGCCGGGCAGCGTCAGGCGTGGGAGCGACGTGCTCGTCGAGCGTCCCGTCATCGCGACGGCGTACAGCGCGTCGCCGCGGTCCTGCGCGACCACGCCGTGCACCGCCAGGACGGGGTCGACCACGTCGGCGTGCACGGCGGTCCCGCTGTGCAGCAGCGGCCGCAGGTCCTTGTACAGCGCGATCCAGGCGGCCAGGTCGGTGAGCTGCGCCTCGTCGGCCTCCTGGAGGTCCCACTCGACGCCGAGGTGCCCGAACAGCGCGGTCGCCGCCCGGAACGACAGGTCGTGCCGGCGACCGGTGCTGTGCGCCGTGCCGGAGCCGACGTGCGCACCGATCAGCTCGAGCGGGATCAGCAGGTTGGTCCACCGCTGGATCTGCTGGCGCTCGAACGCGTCGATGCAGTCGCTGGCCCACACGCGGTCGGTGCGCTGCAGGATCTCCAGGTCGACGCGGGCGCCGCCCGACGAGCAGGACTCGATCTCGACGCCGGGGTGCAGCGCGCGCAGCTCGTCGAGCAGCCGGTAGACGGCGAGCGTCTGCCCGTGCACGCCGGGGGCTCCCCCGTGCCCGGCGTCGACCAGGTCGCGGTTGTGGTCCCACTTGAGGTACCCGATCGGGTACTCGGTGAGCAGGGCGTCGAGGCGCTCGAGGATGTACGCGTACGCCTCGGGGACGGCGAGGTCCAGCACCTGCTGGTGGCGGGCCTCCCGCGGCAGCCGTGACGGCACCCGGAGCGTCCAGTCCGGGTGCGCGCGAGCGACGTCGGAGTCGGGGTTGACCATCTCGGGCTCCACCCAGAGGCCGAACTGCAGCCCCAGGCCGGTGACGTGCTCGACCAGCGGGTGCAGCCCCTGCGGCCACACGTCCGCGGACACGTACCAGTCGCCGAGCGCCCGGGTGTCGTCGCGACGGTCCCCGAACCACCCGTCGTCGAGCACGAACCGCTCGGCACCGACCGCGGCGGCGGCGTCCGCGAGCGCGGTGAGCCTGCCGAGGTCGTGCTGGAAGTACACGGCCTCCCAGGTGTTCAGCGTGACGGGGCGGGGCGTGCGCGGGTGCTGCGGCCGCGCCCGCATCCAGGCGTGGAACCGGCCGGAGAGCGCGTCGAGCCCGAGCCCCCACGACCCGTAGACCCAGGGGCTGGCGTACGACTCGCCACGGCCCAGCCGCACCTCCCCCGACCCCAGCAGCTCGCCGCCGCCGAGCAGCCCGGGGTGGTAGTGGCTGCGCTCGGCGAGCGAGCGGTGGTTGCCGGACCAGGCGGTGTGCAGCCCCCAGACCTCGCCCGTGCGGTTGGCGAAGCCGGCGGTCCCGGCGACGAGCACAAACGCGGCGTCGTAGCCGGTCCGGCCGCGCCGGTTCTCCCGCAGCCGCGTGCCGTGGGTGAAGGCCGTGCGCTGGGGGCTGCGCTCCCGCGCCCACCGGCCGGTGAAGTCGAGCAGCTCGGTCGCGACGGCGGGGACGGGCAGCGTGAGGAGCAGGGCGTCGAGGCTGTAGACGTCCTCGGAGTCGTTCGTCAGGGTCGCTCGCTGCCGGACGAGCCCCTGGGGCGTCAGCTCCAGCTCCAGCAGCAGCCCGAGCCGTGCGGCGTCGTCCGCCGCGTCGACCGTCAGGCGCTGCGTCCCGTCGTCGGTGGTGAGGACCTCGTGGGAGCGGACGGCGAACGCCGTCGAGAAGTCCTGCCCGGCGCGGCTGCCGACGAGCCCTGGCGTGCCGAGGAACCCGGCGGACTCCTGCGGCAGGACCGCCACCTCGACCGGGCCGTCGACCGGGTACCCGTGCGGGACGCCCTGCCAGCCGAGGCGGGCGGCATCGAGGCCGGCCGCGTCCAGGTCGCCGAGGTCACGGCCCCAGTGCAGGATCCGGGGCAGGGTCCCACCGCTGAGGTCCACGACGAGGCTGACCCCCTCGGCGCGCAGGTGCAGGACGTCGGGCGAGGGAGCAGCGGTGGTCACGGGAGGGCATCTCCTGGTCGGTCGGGGTGGATCGGTACAACGCTACGGCGCTGCGACATTGACTTACTTTATTCAGTTGTCTAACAATGGCTCCAGGGTACTTGCCAGATGATCGGCCCCTCCCCGGGAGCCGACGATGTACGTCGCGAGGATGCGGCGCACGCACGCCGGACCCCCGGACCCAGGAGCTCGACGATGAACACCCAGGACCTGTACGACGGCTGGACGCTGACCGCCGTCGCCGGCCCCGTCCCGACCGACCTCGACGTGCGCCGCGTCCGCGCCCGCGTCCCGGGCACCAGCCACACGGCGCTGCTCGAGGCGGGCCTCATCCCCGACCCGTACCTCGACCGCAACGAGGAGCACCTGGCGTGGATGAAGCGCGTCGACTGGGCGTACGAGAGCGACCTCGACCTCGCGCCGGCCGCTCCCGACGAGCGCGTCGACCTCGTCTTCGGCGGCATCGACACCGTCGCGACGATCACGTTCGACGGCCACGAGCTCGGCCGGACGGCCAACCAGCACCGGTCCTACCGCTTCGACGTGCGCGACCTGCTCCGGCCGACCACGCAGCGCCTGCGCGTCCTGCTGCAGTCCGCCCTCGTCCACGCCGAGGCCGAGGCCGTGCGGCTCGGACCGCGGCCGCTGGCGTACGAGCAGCCGTTCAACATGGTCCGCAAGATGGCCTGCTCGTTCGGCTGGGACTGGGGACCGGACCTGCAGACCGCAGGCCTGTGGCGGCCGGTGACCGTCGAGCGCTGGACGGTCGCCCGCCTCGCCGGCGTCCGGCCGCTCGTCACCGTCGACCCCGACGGGACCGGCCGCGTCGAGGTGCACACGACGATCGAGCGCTCCGGACTGGCGGGCGGCGACGCCCCGCTCACCGTGCACGCGCGGGTCGCCGGGGTCGACGCCACCGTGACGGTGCCCGGCGACGCGAGCTCGGCCGTCCTCGTCCTCGAGGTCCCGCACGCCCCGCTGTGGTGGCCCGTCGGCCACGGCGCGCAGCCGCTCTCGGAGCTCACGGTCGCCCTGCTCGGGCCCGACCCCGAGGAGCCGCTCGACACGTGGTCCCGCCGGATCGGTTTCCGCACGGTCGAGCTGGACACCGGGGCCGACGACCACGGGACCGCCTTCACGTTCCGGGTCAACGGCCGCCCGATCTTCGTCAAGGGCGCCAACTGGATCCCCGACGACCACCTCCTCACCCGCATCACCCGCGAGCGCCTGGCACACCGGCTGGACCAGGCGGTGGACGCCAACCTCAACCTCGTGCGCATCTGGGGCGGCGGCATCTACGAGTCCGAGGACTTCTACGACCTGTGCGACGAGCGCGGCCTGCTGGTGTGGCAGGACTTCCTGCTGGCCTGCGCGGCGTACCCGGAGGAGCAGCCGCTCTGGGACGAGCTCGAGGCGGAGGCCCGCGAGCACGTCGCCCGCCTGACCCCGCACCCCTCCCTCGTGCTCTGGAACGGTGGCAACGAGAACCTCTGGGGCTTCATGGACTGGGGCTGGCAGGAGGAGCTGCAGGGGCGGACCTGGGGCTTCCGCTACGCCACCGAGCTGCTGAAGGGCGTCGTCGCGGAGCTGGACCCCACCCGCCCGTACTCCGATGGCAGCCCGTACTCCCCCGGTGCCGCGCTCACCGAGGTCCACCCCAACGACCCCGACCACGGCACGTTCCACCAGTGGGAGGTTTGGAACCGCGTCGACTACCGCGTCTACGGCGACGACGTCCCCCGGTTCTGCTCGGAGTTCGGGTTCCAGGGTCCGCCGACGTGGGCCACCCTGACCCGCGCGGTCCACGCGGCCGACGGCGGTCCGCTGACCAAGGACGACCCGACCTTCCTGCTGCACCAGAAGGCCGAGGACGGCAACGGCAAGCTCGACCGCGGCATGGAGCCCCACCTCGGCGTCCCCGAGGACTTCGCCGACTGGCACTGGGCGGCCCAGCTGAACCAGGCGCGCGCCGTCCGGTTCGCCATCGAGCACTACCGGTCCTGGTGGCCGCGCACCGCCGGCGCCATCGTCTGGCAGCTCAACGACTGCTGGCCCGTCACCTCATGGGCCGCGATCGACGGCGACGAGCGCCCCAAGCCGCTCTGGTACGCGCTGCGGTCCGCGTACGCGTCCCGCCTGCTCACCGTCCAGCCGCGGGAGGGCCGCGAGGTGCTCGCGGTGGTCAACGAGACCCCGGTCATCTGGCAGGGCGTCGTCCGCCTCTCCCGTCAGCGGCTCGACGGGACCGTCCTCGCCGAGGAGGACCTCGCGCTCGCCGTCGGCGCCTGGTCCGTCGGCACGTTCGCCCTGCCGGCCACGATCGCGACGCCGTCGGACCCGACCCGCGAGGTGCTCGTCGTGCGGCTCGGCGCGCTGCAGACCGTCCACACCTGGGTCGAGGACGTCGACCTGGCGCTCGACCCGGACGCCCTACACGCCACGGTCTCCCCCGTGCAGGACGGCTACCGCGTGGACGTCCGCGCCACCTCCCTCGTCCGCGACGTCACGCTCCTCGTCGACCGGCTCGACCCCGACGCGGTCGTCGACACCGCGCTCGTCGACCTCCCGGCGGGCTCCAGCGCCGCCTTCCACGTGCGCACCCGCGGCACGTTCGACCCCGCCGCCCTGACCCGCGCCCCCGTGCTGCGCTCCGCCAACGACGTGGTGCTCCCCCGGCTCGGCGCACGTGACCTCACCCAGTCGACGGCCTGATCCCGGTCCCACCGCAGGTACGCTCGCGACCATGGCACATGGGCTCGACGCGGTGGGACTCGTCCTTGCTCGACCCGCCCGCATGCTCGGCTTCGAGCCGTTCTTCATGGAGCTCATCGGCGGCATCGAGGAGTCCCTCGCCGCCGAGGGACGGTCCCTGCTGCTGCACGTCGTCCCCGACCACGACGCGGAGATCCGCACGTACCGCCGCTGGGGCGAGGGCAAGCTCGTCGACGCGGTCGTGGTGGTCAACATCGCGCTCGAGGACGCCCGGCTCGAGGTGCTCGGCGAGCTCGGCATCCCGACGGTGATCGTCGGCGGCCCGAGCCCGAACCTGCCGTTCGCCAACGTGTGGATCGACAACGCCCAGGCCATGCGCACCGCGGTGACCCACCTGGTCGGTCTGGGCCACCGCCGCCTGGCCCGCGTCAGCGGCCCGCGCCACCTCGCGCACACCCAGGCGCGGACGGACGCGTTCATGGGTGAGTGCGCCCGTCTCGGTGCCCACGGCGCGGTCGTCGAGGGTGACTACGGCGAGGAGTCCGGCACCCGTGCCACCCGGGCGCTGCTCGGCCGCGGCAGTCCCCCGTCGGCGATCATCTACGACAACGACGTCATGGCCGTCGCCGGGCTCGGTGTGGCCCACGAGATGGACGTCGCCGTGCCCGAGCGTCTGTCGCTCCTGGCCTGGGACGACTCCGCGCTGTGCCGGCTGTCCCACCCCGCCCTGTCGGCCATGAGCCTCGACGTGCACGCCATGGGCGTGCAGGTCGCCGACTGCGTGCTCAATCTCCTCGCCTCCGGGACCGTCCGCTCCTACACCGCGCCGCTGCCCCGGCTCGTCGCGCGCGGCACCACGACCACCGCACCGACCGCCGACGGCTGAGGCGCAGGTCACCCCGAGGACCGTCCTGCGCGGAACCTCCACGGGTGGTTGGGTAGGGACATGAGCCCGGCCGCCCCCTCTCCGGTTCCCGTCGACCACGACACCCTGCGAACCGTCGCGCACGGCGCGTACTACGCGCCGCACGACGTCCTCGGCCCGCACGTCGGGGGTGGTGGCGTCACCGTCCGCACCCTGCGACCCCTCGCCGAGTCGGTGGTCGTCGTCACGTCGTCGTCCCGGGTCGCGGCACGCCACGAGCAGGACGGCATCTGGGTCGCGGTCCTGCCCGGCGACGACGTCCCCGACTACCGCATCGAGGTGACGTACGACGGGCACACCACCACCGTCGACGACCCGTACCGCTTCCTGCCGACCGTCCAAGAGCTGGACCGCCACCTGGTGCGCGAGGGCCGGCACGAGCAGCTCTGGACCGTCCTCGGCGCCAACGTCCGCACCTACCCCGGCGAGCTGGGCGAGGTCAGCGGCACGTCGTTCGCCGTCTGGGCCCCGAACGCCCGCGCCGTGCGCGTCGTCGGTGACTTCAACTACTGGCAGGGCGCGTCCCACGCCATGCGTTCCCTCGGGGACAGCGGCGTCTGGGAGGTCTTCGCCCCCGAGGTCGGCGCCGGCGCCCGCTACAAGTTCGAGGTCCTCGGCAGCGACGGCTCGTGGCGGCAGAAGGCCGACCCGCTGGCGCAGGGCACCGAGGTGCCGCCCGCGACGGCCTCCGTGGTCGTGGAGTCGCGCTACCGCTGGACCGACGACGCCTGGCTCGCCGCCCGCGCTGCGCGTGACCCGCACACCGCTCCCATGAGCGTGTACGAGGTCCACCTCGGCTCCTGGCGGGCGGGGCTGTCCTACCGGGACCTCGCCCACCAGCTGACCGAGCACGTCGTCTCGCTCGGCTTCACCCACGTGGAGCTGCTGCCCGTCGCCGAGCACCCGTTCGGTGGCTCGTGGGGCTACCAGGTGTCGTCGTACTTCGCCCCGACCTCCCGGTTCGGGCACCCGGACGACTTCCGCTACCTCGTCGACACGCTCCACAAGGCCGGGGTCGGCGTCATCGTCGACTGGGTCCCCGCCCACTTCCCCAAGGACGAGTGGTCCCTCGCGCAGTTCGACGGCACCCCGCTCTACGAGCACCCCGACCCGCTGCTCGGCGAGCATCCGGACTGGGGCACGTACGTCTTCAACTTCGGCCGCTCCGAGGTCCGCAACTTCCTCGTCGCCAACGCCACCTACTGGCTCGAGGAGTTCCACGTCGACGGCCTGCGGGTCGACGCCGTCGCCTCGATGCTCTACCTCGACTACTCGCGCAAGCCCGGCCAGTGGCGACCCAACCAGTACGGCGGCCGCGAGAACCTGGACGCCATCTCGTTCCTGCAGGAGGCCAACGCCACGGCCTACCGGCGCACCCCCGGCATCATGATGATCGCCGAGGAGTCCACCGCGTGGCCCGGCGTGACCGCCCCCACCGACGCCAACGGTCTCGGGTTCGGCCTGAAGTGGAACATGGGCTGGATGAACGACACCCTGCGCTACCTGGCCGAGCAACCGGTCCACCGGCGCTACCACCACAACGAGATCACCTTCTCGATGGTCTACGCCTACTCCGAGCGGTTCGTGCTGCCCATCAGCCACGACGAGGTCGTGCACGGCAAGGGGTCCCTCTACGAGCGCATGCCCGGCGACCACTGGCAGAAGCTCGCCGGCGTCCGCCTCCTGCTCGGCTACCAGTGGACCCACCCCGGCAAGCAGCTGCTCTTCATGGGCAGCGAGTTCGCGCAGCAGACCGAGTGGGCCGAGTCGCGCTCCCTCGACTGGCACGCCCTCGACGACCCCGCCCACCAGGGCGTCATGCGCTCGGTGGCGGACCTCAACCGCGTCTACCGGGACACGCCCGCTCTCTGGCAGCTCGACCACTCCCCTGACGGGTTCGAGTGGATCGACTCCGACGACGCGTTCCGCAACACCCTCGCCTTCCTGCGCAAGGGGTACGACGCCCCTCCCGTCGCCGTGGTCATCAACTTCGCCGGCATCCCGCACGAGGGCTACCGTCTGGCGTTGCCGCGCGGCGGCCGGTGGCGCGAGATCTTCAACTCCGACGCCGAGGCGTACGGCGGCTCCGGCGTCGGCAACCTCGGTGAGATCGAGGCACTGCCCGAGCCGCACTACGGCCGCCCGTACTCCGCCTCGATCCGTGTCCCCCCGCTGGGGGTCGTCGTCTTCGAGGCCGGCTGACACTGGCCTGACGTGTCCCGCACGGCCGCGAACAGGAGAAGCCACACCGGCTCCCCTCCTGTTCCGTGTGCGAGCGCTACGGTCGACGCCATGGCGAGAGTGCTGGTCACGGGCATGTCCGGAGCAGGGAAGTCGACGCTGCTCGAGGCGCTGCGCCACCGCGGCCACCACACCGTCGACACCGACCTCGACGGGTGGGAGAGCTCGCCCGGCCAGTGGGATGAGCCCCGCATGGCCGGCCTGCTCGCCACGGAGCACGACGTCGTGGTCTCCGGGACGGTCGAGAACCAGGGGCTGTTCTACGACAGGTTCGAGCACGTCGTCCTGCTGACTGCGCCCCTGGACGTGCTGCTCGCGCGCGTCGCGACCAGAACCACCAACCCCTACGGCAGAACGCCGGCGGATCGCGCGGAGATCAGAGAGTACGTACGGACGGTGGAACCACTCCTCCGGCAGGGCGCGACGCTGGTCCTGGACGGTCGGCAACCCGTCGGCGAGCTGGCCGACATCGTCGGGGCCATGCTCACGGAACACTGACACGCAGGCACGAACCAATCGTTTCAGGCGTTGCGGCACATGCCTTCCGAGACCTGAGAAGCAGTCCAGAAAACAGAAAGAGCCACCCCCTAA
>NZ_BJUB01000010.1 GCF_007989805.1 Cellulomonas xylanilytica | reverse complement strand
AGCCGGAACCGCCTGACGACGCGTAGAGCCGGAACCGCCGACTAGGGCGTGGAGCCGGACCCGCCTGACGACGCGTAGAGCCGGAACCGCCGACTAGGGCGTGGAGCCGGACCCGCCTGACGATACGTGGAGCCGGACCCGCCGACGAGGCGTAGAGCCGGAACTGCCTGACGAGAGGTCAACCGGAACCGCCTGACGAGACGTAGAGGTCGTCGGCTGAGGCGTCGTCGCCGCGGGTGCGCCCGCCGGGGTGTCGGTCGGACGGGCCTCGTGGCCCGGCAGGCAGCAGGTGCGTCCGCGACGACTTCAGTCCGTCGTGACCCGGGCTGCCAGCTGACCTCGCGCGACGCGGATGTGCAGCGCGTCGTCCGCGGCGACCTCGTCCGGGGCGCGGACCACGTGCCCGTCCGCCCTCTGCACGACGGCGTACCCGCGGTCGAGCGTGGCCGCCGGGGACAGCGCCCTCACCTGCGCGGAGAGCCCGGCCACCTCGGCGTGGCCGTGCACCAGCGCGGTGTGCAGGGACCGCCGAGCGCTCTCCCGCAGGGCCACGACCCGGTGCTCGTGGACGTCGACCAGCGTCGTGGGGTTGGCGAGCACCGGTCGGCTGCGCCAGTGGTCCAACCCGGTCTGCTCCCGCGTGAGCCGCGCCGTGAGAGCAGCCCTCGCGCGCAGCCGTGCCTGCGTCAGGCGGGCGCGCTCCTCGCTGACGTCCGGCACCACCCGCTTCGCCGCGTCCGTCGGCGTCGAGGCGCGGAAGTCGGCGACGAGGTCGAGCAGCGGCGTGTCCAGGTGGTGACCGATGGCGCTGACCAGCGGGGTCCGGCAGGCCGCCGCCACGCGCACTAGGGACTCGTTGCTGAACGGCAGCAGGTCCTCGAACGACCCACCGCCCCGGGCGACGACGATGACGTCGACGCGCGGGTCCCGGTCCAGCTCCGCGATCGCCGCGCTGACCTCGGGCACCGCACGCGGCCCCTGCACGGTCACCCGGCGGATCTCGAACTGCACCGCCGACCACCGGGCGCGCGCGTTGGACACCACGTCGTGCTCGGCGTCGCCCTGCTGGGCGACGATCAGCCCGACCACCGCCGGGAGGAACGGGAGCGCCCGCTTGCGCGCCGGCTCGAACAGCCCCTCCGCGCCGAGGATGCCCTTCAGGTGCTCGATCCGGGCGAGCAGCTCGCCGAGCCCGACCAGCCGCACGTCGTCCGCGGCGAACGTCAGCGTCCCCTTCTTGGCGTGGAACTGGGGACGCGCGTGCACCACGAGGTGCGCGCCGTCGGCCAGCTTGTCCGCCAGCTTGTCGATGGCGGAGGCCGGCGCGGTCACCGACAGCGACATGTCGAGGTCGGTGTCCCGCAGCGTGAGGAAGTAGAGGGTGTTCCACCGCTTGAGGTTCAGCACCTGCCCCTCGACCCAGACCGGCGGCATCTTCGCGATGTAGTCGGCGATCTTCGGCGCCAGGTGTCGCACCGGCCACGGCCGGTCAGGGGTGGTGTCCGCCGCGCGCAGCGGGCGCGGTCCGGCCGTCGCCGGGGTGCTCAGGGGGCCGGTGCTCACGCGCCCAGCCTGCCTCATGGCGCCCACACCGCCGAGCGCACCACCGCCCACACCACCGGCGCACCGCATGTGACGGCGGCGTGCGGGTCGGGTGCAGGTCACACCCGTGAGGGGCCTCCCAGCCGAGCCGGCGCGGCACGCCGAACTAGACTCGGACCGTGACCACCCCGACCGTCTCCGCCTCCGGCACGCCTGCGCGCCCGACCGCCACCGGCAAGCGCGTCCTCCTGGCCGCCCCCCGTGGCTACTGCGCCGGCGTCGACCGCGCGGTCATTGCCGTCGAGAAGGCGCTCGAGCACTACGGCGCCCCCGTGTACGTGCGCAAGGAGATCGTCCACAACAAGTTCGTCGTCGAGACCCTCGCCGCCCGCGGCGCCGTGTTCGTCGAGGAGACCGACGAGGTGCCCGAGGGCTCGCACGTCGTGTTCTCCGCGCACGGCGTCTCCCCGGCGGTGCACGCGCAGGCGGCGGCCCGGAACCTGCAGACCATCGACGCCACCTGCCCGCTGGTCACCAAGGTGCACAAGGAGGCCGTCCGGTTCGCGTCCGAGGACTACGACATCCTCCTCATCGGTCACGACGGGCACGAGGAGGTCGAGGGCACCTACGGCGAGGCGCCCGACCACATCCAGGTGGTCAACTCCCCGGACGCCGTGGCCGACGTGGTGGTCCGCGACCCCGACCGGCTCATCTGGATCTCCCAGACGACGCTCTCCGTCGACGAGACCATGGACACGGTCCGCCGGCTGCGCGAGCGGTTCCCCAACCTGCAGGACCCGCCCAGCGACGACATCTGCTACGCCACCCAGAACCGCCAGGTGGCGGTCAAGAAGCTCGCTCCGGAGTGCGACCTGGTCATCACGGTCGGCTCGGCCAACTCGTCGAACTCCGTCCGGCTGGTCGAGGTCGCCCTGGACGCCGGCGCACGGACGTCGTACCGCGTGGACCAGGCCTCCGAGATCGACCTGGCGTGGCTCGACGGTGTCACCACCGTGGGCGTGACGTCCGGCGCCTCGGTGCCGGAGATCCTGGTCAAGGACGTCCTCGCCCTGCTCGCCGAGCACGGCTTCGGCGACGTGCAGGAGGTCCGGACCGCGACCGAGGACCTCATGTTCTCGTTGCCCCGCGAGCTCCGCGCCGACCTCAAGGCCGCCGGCAAGGCCCCGGCGGTCCCGCGCCGCGACGGCCGGAAGTCGCTCGACGTCCAGCCCGCCTGACCGACCCGCGCCGCGAGGGCCGCACGTCGCTGAACGCCTAGCCCGCCTGACCGACCCGCACCGCGAGGCCGCACGTCGCTGAAACGTCGAGCCCGCCTGACCGACCCGCCGTCCTGCCGCAGGCTCGGTAGCGAACGAGACACCGGACTCGGCCGCGAGCAAGCCATGAGTGTCGCAACGGCACCCCGTCCCGTCACTCATGGCTCGTTCGAGCGCGAGAGTGCGGTGCCGGGGAGTGTTACCTCACCGAGCGGCTCCCCTGACGCGTGCACGACGACGTTCCGGGGCCGGCCGGACGTCCGTCCGGCCTGCACGGGTCGCTGTCGCCCCGCTCTCCGGCGGTCCGTGAGGCCGAACCCGACATGGGTGCCGCGATGAGGTCCAGAACGACTCCGATGTCGGGTTCGACTCCCGCGCTCGTCGGCGCGTGACGTCGGAGGCGGGCGTCGGCGCTGCGGGACGCGGTGGGGCGGTGCTTGCGTACGTCAGGCGGTCGACGCGGTGGGGCGGTGCTTGCCTGCGTCAGGTGGTCGACGCGGCGGGGCGGTGCTTGCCTGCATCAGGCGGTCGACGCGTCCGGGGTCGGGGTCGGGGTCGGGGTGGTGCGTTCGTCCCGGAGGGCTCGCTCGTCGCGGTCCGCGCGGCCGTCGAACATGACGATCAGCTCGTCGGCCGACGCCACCAGCTCGGGGGCGCTGACCGCGGACAGCTGCGGGTTCACGGGGGCGGGCGTCGGGAGGTCGCCGTCGACCACGTGCAGGTCCGCGAACCGTCGGGCGCTGACCAGGACCCGGGTCTCCAGCGAGGACACGGTCTGGTTGTACGCGCCGGCGGCGGCGTCGATGGCGCGGCCGAGCTTGGCCAGGTGCGCGCCCATCGTGGCGAGCCGGCCGTGCAGCTCCTTGCCGAGCGACAGGACTGCCTGCGCGTTGCTGGCCAGCGCGTCCTGACGCCAGGCGTACGACACGGTGCGCAGCAGCGCGAGCAGGGTGGTCGGGGTCGCGATGACGACGTTGCGCTCGAACGCGTACTCGATCAGCAGCGGGTCCTGCTCGGCCGCGGCGTGCAGGAACGACTCGGCCGGGACGAACATCACGACGAACTCCGGTGCCGGCGCGAACTGGTCCCAGTAGCGCTTGGCCGCGAGGTCGTCGACGTGCGCGCGGACGTGCCGGGCGTGCGCTGCGAGCCGCTCGGTGCGCACACGCTCGTCGGTGGCCTGCGCGGCGTCGAGGAATCCGAGGAAGGCCACCTTGGCGTCGACCACGACGTTCTTGCCGCCCGCGAGCCTGACCACCATGTCCGGGCGGAGCAGCCCGTCGTCGGTGCGCACCTGGTCCTGCTCGACGAAGTCGACGTGCGCCAGCATCCCCGCGGCCTCGACCACCCGCTTGAGCTGCAGCTCGCCCCACTTCCCGCGCACCTGCGACGAGCGCAGCGCCGTGACCAGCTGCGCGGTCTCGCCCCGCAGGTGCTCGGAGGCCAGGTGCATCGCGCGCACCTGCTCGCCGAGGGCGGCCTGGCCGGCGGCCCGCGCCTGCTCGGCGGTCGACAGCTCGGCGCGCACCTGGTCGAGCGTGCGTGACAGCGGCTCCACCATGGCGCGCACGGCCTGCTCGCGCTGGGCCAGCTCGCCGACCTGCGTCTGGTGGTCGGCGGCGAACCGCTGGTGCGCGAGCGCGAGGAACTGGTCGCTGCTGGTCGCCAGTGCGTCGGCGGCCAGGGCGCGGAACTGGTCGGCCAGCCGGTCGGAGTCCGCCAGCCGGGCCTGCGCGCCGGCCCGCTCCGCCTCCAGCAGCGCGCGCGCCCGGGCGGTCTCGAGGTCGGCGGCGCGCAGCCGGGACGACGCGAGCAGCCAGCCGGCGAGCACGCCGACGACGGCGCCGATGGCCAGCCCGAGCAGCAGTCCTGTAGTCATAGGTGCAGAGTGGCAGCCCCCACCGACATCGCCTCCGACATCACCCCGGAGGCGGAGGCGAGCCGGACCGACGCCGCCTACGGTGGTGCGATGTCCAACGCACCCGCCCTCGAGCTGCGCGGACTGTGGCGCAAGTTCGGTGACAAGATCGCCGTGTCCGGCATCGACATCGTCGTCCCGGCCGGCTCGTTCTACGGCCTCGTCGGCCCCAACGGCGCCGGCAAGACGACGACCCTGTCGATGGCGACGGGTCTCCTGCAGCCCGACTTCGGCACGGTGCTGGTGCACGGGCACGACCTGTGGGCGTCGCCCGTCGAGGTCAAGGCCATGCTCGGCGTGCTGCCGGACGGCGTGCGGCTGTTCGACCGGCTGACGGGCGAGCAGCTCATCACCTACGCGGGGCTGCTCCAGGGGCTGGACCGCGAGACCGTCGCGGCGCGCACCACCGACCTGCTCGCGGCGCTGGACCTGACGGCGGACGCCACCAAGCTCGTCGTCGAGTACTCCGCGGGCATGACGAAGAAGGTCGCGCTGGCCTGCGCGCTGGTGCACGCGCCCCGGCTGCTGGTGCTGGACGAGCCGTTCGAGGCGGTCGACCCCGTGTCCGCCGCGAACATCCGGGACATCCTCGGCTCCTACGTCCGCTCGGGCGGCACCGTGATCGTCTCCTCGCACGTCATGGACCTGGTCCAGCGCATGTGCGACCACGTCGCGGTGATCGCGGCGGGCCACGTGCTCGCAGCGGGCACCATCGACGAGGTCCGCGGCGACGGCAGCCTCGAGGACCGGTTCGTCGACCTGGTCGGCGGCCGGGTGAGCGGGGAGGGGCTGGCGTGGTTGCGCACCTCGTCCGCCTGAAGCTCGCCCTGCTGCGCAACGGCCTGCGCCGCAGCCCGTGGCAGGTGGTCGGCCTCGTGGTGGCCGCGCTGTACGGGCTGGGTGCCCTGGTCGTCGTCATCGTGTCGATGGCGGTGCTCAGCGTGCAGGAGCCCGACATCCGCGGGCTCGTCACCGTGCTCCTGGGGTCCGTGCTGGTCCTCGGCTGGTGGGTGGTGCCCCTCATCGCGTTCGGCCTGGACTCGACCATCGACCCGGCGCGGTTCGTCACCTTCGCCATCCCGCGCAGGTCGCTGCTCACGGGCCTCGCGCTCGCGGGCGTCATCGGCGTGCCCGGCGCGGCCACGGTCGGTGCGGCGCTCGCGATGGCGGGGGTCTGGTGGCGGACCCCGGCGGCCCTCGTCGTCGGGCTGCTGTGCTCGGTGGTCGCCGTGGCGACGTGCGTGATCGGTGCGCGGGCGACGACCTCGGCCGCGTCCACGCTGGTCACGGGCCGGCGCTTCCGCGAGGTCATGGCTGCCGTCGCCGTGCTGCCGCTCATCGTGGTGGGGCCGCTGCTGGGCCGGCTGACCTCGGGGGCGACCGTCACGGCCGACCTGCTCGAGCAGGTGGCCGACGTCCTCGCGTGGACCCCGTTCGGGGCGTCGTGGGCCGTCCCCGACGCCGTCGCGGAGGGCCGGTGGGGTCTGGCGGCCGCCCGTCTCGGGATCGCCGTCGCGACGCTCGTCGTCGTGGCGGTCGTGTGGGACCGGGCGCTCGCGCACGCCCTGGTCAACCCCGCGCACCAGAAGGTCTCGTCCAAGGGCCGGGGCCTGGGCTGGTTCGACCGGCTGCCCGCCACGCCGCTGGGTGCCGTGACCGCGCGGTGCCTCACCTACTGGGCGCGCGACCCGCGGTACGCGCTCGCCGTGGCGGTCGTACCGGTGCTCGCGGTCGTCCTGTACATCGTCAGCCCGGGCGGTGGCCTGGTGCTGCTCATCGGCCCCATCGCCGGCTATCTCATGGGTTGGGGCATCTCCGCCGACGTCGCGTACGACGGCACGGCGTTCTGGACGCACGTCGCCGCACCACTGCGCGGGAGCGCGGACCGGCTGGGCCGGGTGATCGCCGCAGGGTCGATCGCGGTGCCCGCCGTCACGCTCCTCACGGTCGGCTCCGCCCTGATCACCGACCAGCCCGAGACGATCCCGGCGCTGCTCGGGCTGTCGTTCGGGGTGCTGCTCACGTCGCTCGGCGGCTCCAGCGTCCTGTCCGCGCTCGTCGTCTACCCCGTGCAGCTCCCGGGCGAGAACCCGTTCCAGACGAAGCAGGGCGCCTCGACGGCGTCGGTCGTCTCCCAGCTGGTCGGCTGGCTCGCCGTCATGGTGCTGTGCCTGCCCGAGATGATCCTGGCGCTCGTGGCCGTGCGGGGCGGGTCGCTCGCGCTCGGCTGGGTCACGCTCCTCGTCGGCGTGGTGCTCGGCTCGGTGCTGCTCGCGATCGGGGTACGCGTCGGCGGCCGGACCCTCGACCGCACCGCACCGGGCCTCCTGAGCAAGATCGTGGCGTTCGCCTGACGGAAGGCCCCCGTAGACTTCCCCGACGTGGCACTCACCATCGGCATCGTCGGCCTGCCCAACGTCGGCAAGTCCACCCTGTTCAACGCGCTGACACGCGCCCAGGTCCTCGCGGCGAACTACCCGTTCGCGACGATCGAGCCCAACGTCGGCGTCGTCCCGCTGCCCGACCCCCGGCTGGAGACCCTCGCCGAGCTGTTCGGCTCCGAGCGGATCCTGCCCGCGACCGTGTCCTTCGTCGACATCGCGGGGATCGTCAAGGGCGCCAGCGAGGGGGAGGGGCTGGGCAACAAGTTCCTCGCCAACATCCGTGAGGCCGACGCGATCTGCCAGGTCACCCGCGCGTTCGCCGACCCGGACGTCGTGCACGTCTCCGGCGCGGTGAACCCGAAGGACGACATCGAGATCATCTCGACCGAGCTGATCCTGGCGGACCTGCAGACCCTCGAGAAGGCGATCCCGCGCCTCGAGAAGGAGGTCCGGGCGAAGAAGGCGGACCCCGGCCTGCTCGCCGCGGCGCAGGAGGCGTTCGCCATCCTCGAGACCGGCCAGACGCTCGCGCAGAGCGGCAAGACGATCGAGCACCTCGACGAGCTGCAGCTCATGACGAGCAAGCCGTTCATCTACGTCTTCAACACCGACGACGCCGGCCTGGCCGACACCGCGATGCAGGACGAGCTCCGCGCGCTCGTCGCCCCGGCCGACGCCATCTTCCTCGACGCCAAGTTCGAGTCCGAGCTGGTCGAGCTGGAGCCCGACGAGGCCCGCGAGATGCTCGCCGACAACGGCCAGGAGGAGGCCGGCCTCGACCAGCTGGCCCGCGTCGGCTTCCACACGCTCGGCCTGCAGTCCTACCTGACCGCCGGCCCCAAGGAGTCCCGCGCCTGGACGATCCACCGCGGCTGGACCGCCCCGCAGGCCGCCGGCGTCATCCACACGGACTTCCAGAAGGGCTTCATCAAGGCGGAGGTCATCTCCTTCGACGACCTCGTCGCCGCGGGATCCGTCGCCGCAGCCCGTGCCGCCGGCAAGGCCCGCATCGAGGGCAAGGACTACGTGATGGCCGACGGCGACGTGGTCGAGTTCCGCTTCAACGTCTGATAGCGGGCGGGACCGCGCGCACCATGACGCCTCGGGCACGTCAGAGACCAAGATTCCCCTTTGATCCTCGGTCAACAGCGCATGTACTGCCGGGCGACTTCTGGTCGATTCCGACCCGTCGCGGAGGCTGGTTCTGCTGTGGCCGTGTCCTGGCCGTCGGCACGCTGAGCGGAGCGCCCAACCGGAGCATCGCCATCGCTCTTCTCGACTGGTGCGAGCCCACGCCTCCAACGGCGGATTCAATTGCAGGTGCAGCGGTACTCGACTGGGGCCACGCCCACGTCAAGACCGTCCGCGAGTCCGGTGGGGCCCTCGTCGGCCATCGTCCACTCAAGCTCGACGGCGGCCTCGCCGGGCTCATCGCGAGTGGCGATCTCGAGACAATGTGCGGCTCCACCTGGGGCTACCTCTACATCGAGGAACTTGCGCACGCACAGTTCGGTCGCCACTTCGCGGAGGATCCACGCGTCGCCCTCGAGCGCCCTGCCGGCTTCCACTCCGGGTAGACCCGCCCGCGCGGTGGGTTCCATGTTCGGCGTCGCCGGATAGATTTACCGACGATCGGGCTCGGCTCTGTCCTCGAGCAGATACGGCCCGCCCTCGTAGAAGACAACGAGACGCCGACCGAGGTCGTCCTCCCACCGCTCCGCCATGACGACAGTCCTTGACCGGTGCTTCTTCTGCGCCTTAGCAAGCAACCTCACGCGTTCGGCCGGTTCGATGACGTGTGATCGGGCGTACGCGAGCGCCCCCTCGTCGAGAGGTTCGTCCGTGGAACGAGAGGCACGGCCGTCGCACCAGAGGAACACCCAGGTCGCGCCGTGGTCCACAGCGCTGAGAGCATCGTCGCGGCCGTACGACTCATGGGCTCGCCGCCACGTGTGATTCATCCGCACGAGGCTAGACCTGCCGCGACGGGTTCCCGCAGACGTTGATCGGCTACGCAATGCGGTGCGGGCTGCCCGCGACTGACGCACGCCGCAAATCAGCACAATTCGCCCGAGGTGCCAGGGTCCAAACGTTCCTACCGGTCGTAGAATTCGGTCGTCGGCTCCACAGGCGGGGGGCGTGAGGTGAACGGTTCGGGCACCGCGTCCTGCACGTCGAGATCAGCGGGCTGATCGCATGGTGGAGAACGGCGCCATCCCAGCCGACCAGCTCCGGGCTCTCTCGACCCCGGGTTCGCTTCGTCCTGCCGCAGCCGCCTCGTTCGAGCAGCTGCTCGTCGAGTCCGCCGCCGACGGGCGACCGCTGACCGGGACCGAGGCGGCGATCGAGGCCTACCGTCCGCTGTCGCAACAGCTCTCCCTCTTCACGGCCCGGTACCAGACGACGTTCTGCGAGTTCAGGCCGGGCAGGGTGGACCGCCGCGTCTTCAACGGGGTGCCGCACTTCCGGAAACCCGGTGAGGATGCCGCGGCGGTCCCCGGCACCTCGAACCACGGCCTCGGCAACGCCGTGGACTTCCAGAATCTCGGCGGACAGGGCGGCCCTGGGCACCGGTGGATGACCGAGCACGCCCCTGCGCACGGCTGGTCCAACGCCGAGGGACTGTCCGTCGGTGAACCGCACCACTGGGTTTTCGTCGCCGACCTGGACCCGCTCGTCACCATCCAGGAGGAGGACGACATGACCCCTGACCAGGAACGCATGCTCCGTGAGGTGCACGCCGCGCTGGGCGCCGGCGGTGCCCAGGGGATCCGATCCCGCGAGACGATCCTCGGCGTCGCGCGAAACATCCGAGCGAACACCAACGGCATCCCGGAGGCTCTCGGCCACCTCGTCCGCGTGGTCGAGGCGGTGCCGGCCGCCACCTGGTCGACCAAGATCCAGCGCTCGACGGGCGAGGTGGCGGCGCTCCAGGAGCTGGCCGACATCAAGACGTTCCTGCTGAACATGCCCCCGACGACCGTCGACGTCGACGAGGAAGCACTGGCCGCGTCCCTCGCACCCCTGCTGGAGCAGGCCGCTCACACCCTGAGCGACGAGCAGCTGGACGACCTCATCGCGAAGCTGGTTGCCGCTCGGTCTCGTCGGAGCGACGGATCGCCCGACGGTCCGTTCGACTGAACGACCACGATCACCCGGGACGGGCGCCCCCGCGGTGGCGACGGGCCCGCCCGTGGGCCACGGTCCACGACGGCGGTCGGACGGTCAGGCCCACCGGCCGGGGAGCAGCCGGTGCTCGTCGTCGGACGGGTCGTAGGACAGCACCGCCGACTCCGGGCCGCCGCCCTCGTGGGCGAGCACGACGGTCCGTCCGGTCGCACGGCCGACGAGCTCGATCACGGCGAGGACGGCGTCCGTCGACGGCTGGTCCACGAGCTCGCGCAGGTCGATGTCGAACGCCACGTAGCCCCAGGCGGGGAAGAAGTTGACCTGGACGGCGGGCAGCGGGTGGACGGCCAGCGTCGGGGGCTCCTCGGTGTCGAGCACCGACGCGAGGTCCGGCGCGGCCGGCCAGCCCGAACGGCCCAGCGCCGCGATCACGGCCGGCCAGTCGTCGGCGGACGACCCGACCGCCTCGCCGTCGGGGAGGTGTCCCGCGTCGGGCCCGAAGGCCGCGACGACGTCCGCGTGCGACGGTGTGCCCATGGGCGCAGCATCCCACCGACGCTGCCGGACGCCGGGAGGGCCGCGACGTCTTCCCCGCCGGCGCGGCTGGCGGTTACGGTGCTGGTGACTCGTAGGTGATTCGGGCACTGATTCCGTCCGGACGTGCCCGCTCCGTGATGACCGCGCAACGAGGCGCCTCGGGAGGCACTGATGGGAACCCAGCACCGATCCTCGACCCGCGCGCTGCGCGGCGTCGTCGCCGCGACGGTGGCCGCCCTCTGCTTGGGGGTCGGGGGTGTCAGCACCGCGTCGGTCGCGTCGGCTGCGCCGCCGGCCTGCGCTGGCAGAGGCGTACCGACGAGCAAGATCTCGGTCCAGCTCTGGACGTTCGCCGAGTACATCGGCTTCGGCACGGACGCGGCGACCATCGCGCGGACCGAGGAGGTCTTCGCGAGCCTGCGCGAGATGGGGTACCGGAACGTCGAGCCGTTCACGCTGAGCGGGCTGACCGCGGAGCAGTACCGCGCGCTCCTCGACGAGTACGGGCTCAAGGCGTCCGCGCGGCACGTCGACGTCGGCACGCCCGCGAACCCGGCGGACATCGAGCAGATCCTCGCGGAGAACAAGGTCCTGGGCATCACGTTCTTCGGCTCCGGGTCCACCCCGATCTTCCCGCCGGTCTACACGACCGAGGCGCAGTGGGTCGCCTACGCCGAGTACCTCGATGACCTCGGTGCCCGAGCACGCCACCACGGTCAGACGCTGATGGTGCACAACCACGACGTCGAGTTCGAGACGGTCTTCGGGGGCCGGACCGTGTTCGACATCCTCATGGACTCGACCGAGCGGAAGAACGTCGTGTTCCAGCTCGACCTGTACTGGGCGGCGAACGGTGGCGGTGCCGACAACCCGATCGACGTCATCGAGGAGTACGGCAACCGCATCAAGCTGTTCCACGTGAAGGACATGGCGGCCGGCCCGGTCCCGGGGCCGATCGAGATCGTCGGGCGCGGGGTCATCGACTTCCCGTCGATCTTCGACGCCGCGGGCGGCAGCACGAAGTACTACGTCGTGGAGCACGACCCGCGGTTCGGCGACCCGACGTTCGACCCCTTCGAGGCCGCCGAGGTGGGGTTCGACTACCTCGACTGCGTGCGGTTCTGAGTCCTCAGGCGGGAGCCAGCAGGTCGGCGCCGATCTCCTCCACGGAGCGCACGCCGGACAGCGCCATGGTCAGGTCGAGCTCGGCCCAGACGTGCTGCATGACGGCGCGTGCGCCCTCCGCGCCGGCGAGGGCGAGGCCGTAGACCCACGGCCGGCCGAGCAGGACAGCGCGGGCGCCGAGCGCGAGCGCCGTCACGACGTCCGCCCCGCTGCGGATGCCGCTGTCGAACAGCACCGGGATGCGGTCGCCGACCACCTCGACGACCGCGGGCAGGGCGTCGAGCGCACCGATGGCGCCGTCGACCTGACGGCCGCCGTGGTTGGACACGACGATCCCGTCGACGCCGTGCTCGAGCGCGAGCGTGGCGTCGCCCGGGTGCTGGATGCCCTTGAGCACGATCGGGAGGGTGGTCCGCTCGCGCAGGCGTGCGAGGTCGGACCAGGTGAGCGACGAGCGCGAGAACACCTCGAGGAACGTCTCGACGGCGGCTCGCGGGAGGGGAGAGCGCAGGTTGTCGCGCGTCCGGCCGGGGTAGTGGCGGGCCATGGAGTGCAGCGCACGGACGGCCGACGGCGTCGGGCGCGGGGTCGGCCCGTCGGCGGGCGCCCTCGTCGCGGCGCGTGCTTCGACCAGCCGGCGGAAGGCCGGGTCGCTCGTGTACTGGGCGATGCCCTCGCCGCGCGCGAACGGCAGGTAGGCGAGGTCGAGGTCGTGGGTGCGCCAGCCGAGCACGTGCGTGTCGAGCGTGACGACCAGCGCGTCGCAGCCGATCTTCTCGGCGCGCGCCACGAACGAGTCGACGACGTCGTCGTCCTTGCTCCAGTAGAGCTGGAACCAGCGCGGCGCGTCCCCCAGGGTCGCGGCGACGTCCTCCATCGGGACGGAGGCCTGCGACGAGATCACCATCGGCAGGTCGAGGGCCCGGGCCGCCCGGGCGATGGCGTGGTCGGCGTCCTGGTGCGCCAGCTCGAGCACCCCGACGGGCGCGAAGAGCAGCGGTGCGGGCAGGCGACGGCCGAACAGCTCGACCGACGTGTCGCGGTGCTCGACGTCGACGAGCATGCGGGGGACGATCCGGTGCCGGTCGAAGGCGTCACGGTTGGCCTGCACGGTGCGCTGCCGGCCCGCGCCGCCCGCGACGTAGGCCCAGGCGACGTCGCTCATCCGGGCGCGCGCAGCGGCCTCGAGCGCGTCGGGCTCGACGGGGACGACCGGCCGACGGCCGAACACCCCGGCACGGTAGAGACGGGACTGGACCGCGCGGCCGACGGCGTCGTTGCTCACGAGTCGCAGTCTGGCACTGCGCGACGCCCGGGCCGGTGGTTGCCTGGACGCATGGGTACAGCCGACGAGCTGATGGCGATCGAGCGGGAGCTCGCCCTCGGTCGTGGTGACGTGTACGCCAGGGTGCTCCACGACGACGCGGTGGTGGTCGTCCCGGGCGCGGTGCTGAACAGGCCCGAGTGCGTCGCCGCCATGGACGGCTCACCGGGCTGGGACGAGGTGGACCTCGGCGAGCCGCGGCTGGCCCGGTCGGCGTGCACGGCGACGGTGGTCTACACGTTCACGGGAGTCCGCGGCGGCGCGACGTACCGCGCCACCCTCGCGTCGACGTACACGCGTGACGACGCGGGCGACTGGCGTCTGCTGGTCCACCAGCAGACCCCGCAGGACGGTCCCCGACGGCACGCCGTACCGGGTCCGTCCCAGATCAACCTCGTGGTGGCCGACGTCGCGCGCAGCGGCGAGTTCTACCGCGACCTCGGCTGGGACGTCGGCGAGCCCGTCGACCCGCACGCCGAGATCCGGTTCGACGGGCTCAGCGTCGAGCTCGACGAGCACTCGTCGGTGGCGTTCTGGAACAGCGGCAGCCCGGACGACGACGCCGCGGCGACCTTGCTGTCGATCCACCTGGACAGCCGCGAGGCGGTCGACGCCCTCTGGTCGCGGATGACCGGGCTGGGGCACGAGTCGCGCCAGCGGCCGTTCGACGCGTTCTTCGGCTCGAGGTTCGCCGTCCTCGCGGACCCCGACGGCCACCAGGTGGGCCTGCTGAGCCCGCGGTCGGACGAGCACCGCTCGGACCCGCCGCAGCGCGCACCGGTCTGACCGGCCGGTCCCGTCAGTGACGGGGACCGGCCGGGGCGGGGTCAGCGGGTGACCGAGCGGCGACCGCCGACGCGGATCCAGATCAGCAGCACGATGATCGCGCCGATGATCGACCCGATGATCCCGGACGGCTGCAGGAAGCCGTCGGAGGCGTCGTCGCGGAAGAACAGGTAGCCGAGGAAGCCGCCGACGAACGAGCCGATGATCCCGATGACGATCGTCATGCCGATGGAGAAGTCCTGCTTGCCCGGCACGATGAGGCGCGCGAGGAGTCCGGCGACGAGCCCGACGATGATGATGGTGACGATGAGTCCCAGCATGGTGGTGCCTCTCTAGGAGCGGGTGTGTGTCACTCCTACGACACCACCCCTAGGGCGGGTGCAGTACACCCCTAGGGGGGTCTACCGTCACGGCATGCCCGCACCCATCACCGTGGCCCTGGTCGACGACTACGACGTCGTGGTGATGGGCGTCGCCAAGATGCTCGACCAGTACGGGGACCGGATCGTCGTGGCCGAGCTGGACACCAACAGCGCGGTGCAGGACTCGGTCGACATCGTGCTGTACGACGCGTTCGCCCAGCCGGAGTCCGACCAGCAGGAGATCGGCGTGCTCCTGAGGAACCCGCGCGCCCGTCGCGTGGTGGTCTTCACGTGGAACTTCCACCCCGACCTCGTCACCAGCGCCCAGGAGCAGGGCGTGCGGGGCTACCTGTCCAAGGCGCTGCCCGCGCGCGAGCTCGTCGCCGCCCTCGAGGCGGTCCACGCGGGGCAGGTCGTGGTCAGCGAGGTCCCCGGCCGCGCCCGTCCTGCCAACGGCCTGGACTGGCCCGGGCGCGACGAGGGCCTGACCGACCGTGAGTCGGAGGTCCTCGCCCTGATCACGCAGGGTCTGAGCAACGCCGACGTCGCCGCGCACACGTACCTCAGCCCGAACACGGTGAAGTCCTACATCCGGTCGGTCTACCGGAAGATCGGCGTCGAGAGTCGGACGAAGGCGGTCCTGTGGGGCGTCGACCACGGCTTCGTGCCGGACCACCGGCGGATCGACCACTGGCGCGGCGGTCCCTGACCGGGAAAGAACGCGACGTCCCGGTGACGCCCGCCTAGCGTCGGCCCATGGCCGACGACGGATTCGAGGTCCCCCGCCTCGCGCAGCTGTACGACCCGCTCGACCCGGACCGCCGCGACCTCGACGTGTACGTGGCGATCGTCGACGAGCTCGGCGCGCGCAGCGTGCTCGACGTCGGCTGCGGCACGGGGACCTTCGCCCTCATGCTCGCCGCCCGGGGCGTCGACGTGGTCGGCGTCGACCCGGCGGAGGCGTCGCTGGACGTGGCGCGGGCCAAGCCGGGGGGCGAGGCCGTCCGCTGGGTCCACGGTGACGCGACGACCGTGGGGGACGTGCGCGCCGACGTCGCGACGATGACCGGCAACGTCGCGCAGGTCTTCGTGACCGACGAGGACTGGGCGGCGACCCTCGTCGCCCTGCACGCCGCGCTCGTGCCGGGCGGTCACCTGGTGCTCGAGACGCGCGTCCCGCAGCGCGAGGCGTGGCGCGAGTGGACGCGCGAGGCGACGCGGCAGGTCACGGACGTCGACGGCGTCGGGCAGGTGGAGACGTGGGTCGACGTGACCGATGTCGACGGCGAGCTGGTGACGTTCCGGGCGACGTGGGTGTTCGCGTCGGACGGCGCGGTGCTGACGTCGGACTCGACCCTCCGGTTCCGTGACCGTGGCTCGGTCGAGCGGTCGCTGACCGACGCGGGCTTCGACGTGCTCGACGTGCGGGAGGCACCCGACCGGCCGGGCAGAGAGCTGGTGTTCGTCGCCCGGCGACCGGGAGGTCAGCCGTAGATCCGCGCCCGGTGCGCGGCGAACTGCCGCCGGCCCACCAGCCGCCACAGCACGCGGGCGGGCGCCGGCAGGTTGGTCCGCAGCCAGCCGGCGCGCTCGTCGGCCGGGACCACCTCGAGGATCCAGCCGAGCTGGAGGAACATCCGGTCCCTCGGGATCGACGCCATGCCGTGCTCGTGCAGCAGGCTCCACTCGCGCTGCGACATCACGGTCGACGCCGTCGGCAGGATCTGCGCCTCCTCCTGGCCGAGGTGCACGAGCAGCGTGTCCCGGACCTCGTCGAGCAGCGCGGCGACGGCCTCGCGCTCGCCCGCGCCGGCGGCCTCCTCCCACGCGTCCATGAGCCCGCCGAGCTGCTCCAGCTGCGCGGCCGTGGCCGCGTGCTGGGACCGCATCAGCCCGACGTGCAGCGCGCACGCCGGGGCCCGCTGCTCGAGCGTGTCCCAGAGCAGCAGGTCCTCGCCGGCGTGGTGGTGGTGCAGGGCACCCGCCAGCTCCCGGACGTGGTCGGCGACCGGCAGCATCCGTGCGGTGTCACCGTCCTCGACCCCGCGCACCAGCTCGGGGACGTCGGTGAACGCGCGGCGGAACAGCGCGTGGATGGTCAGCATGTCGGACGTGTCGCAGCCGAGCTTCTCGGTGCTGGTGGCGGTCATCGTGCGTCTCGCTCTCGAGGTCGAAGGGTCGCGTGCGTCACCAGTAAAACCAGTACGCTGGTGATGACTATGGTGGCGAGCCGTCCACGACGTCAAGGGAGGTGCCCGTTGCCGGACCAGCTGCTGCGGTGGGTCGAGGTGGGGAGCGAGCCGGGAGTGGCGCCCGGGTCCCTCGAGCGGGTCCGTGCGCTCCTCAACACGGACGACCGCTTCCACGGCGTCGACCGGCTGACCGGTGGTCCCGACCGGCTCGTCGCGTTCCGCGACGTCCTGCGTCGCTATCTCGAGTCCGGCGACGCCACGGAGCTCACGACCGTCGCCGCCGGCCACCCGCTGGTGGTGGGGTTCGGTGACGGCGCGGCGACGCTCGTGCCCGCCGGTCCCGACGACACCGTCGCCGGGCTCCTCGCCGATCTCCAGGGCGCGCACGCGTCGGGGGAGTGGCCCCGGCTCAAGGCGTGCGCGAACCCCGACTGCCAGTGGGTCTACTACGACGGCTCACGCAACCGGTCCGGTCGCTGGTGCTCGATGAACGAGTGCGGAGACGTCATGAAGGCCCGCGCCTACCGACGACGGGCCCGTCAGGCCTGACGCACGAGGGAGTACATGTCCATGTCCCGGCGCTCCTCACCGACGGCCTGCCACGACCGCAGCAGCCCCTCGCGCACGAAGCCCGCGCTCGCGGCCGTCCTGGCGGAGGCGACGTTCCAGGGCTCGACGTACAGCTCGAGCCGGTCGACGCCGCGCAGCGTGAGGGCCCAGCGCGTGAGCGTCCGGACGGCGTCCCCGGCCATCCCGCGACCGCGGTACGAGCGCGCGACCCAGTAGCCCACGGTCGCGCGGCCGAGGTCGAGGTCGCGCAGCCCGAGGTAGGCGTGCCCGACGGCGAGGTCGGACGACTGTTCCGCGACGGCGAACGCGTAGCCGGCGCCGGTGGTCAGCCGATCGGCCTGCCGCTCGAGGTACGCGCGGCACGCGTCGTCGTCACCGTGCGCGGGGACGGACGTGATGAGCGGGATGAGCGGGTCGGTCGTCGCCTCGCGGACCAGCGGCAGGTCGGCGGGGGAGAAGGCGCGCAGCCGGACCGCGTCGCCCAGCAGCGTCGGCAGGACCAGCGGGGCGCTCATGCCGGGGCCAGCCGGAACACCCGCAGCTCGCGGTCGGTGCGGTCGGCGTAGTCCGCGTAGCCCGGCCAGACGCGCAGCAGGGCGGGGAGCAGTCGTGCGCGCTCGTCCACGTCGGCCAGCGTGGCGACGACCGGCGTGGTGCGGCCCGCGACGGTGACCGTCGCGCGCGGGTCCGCGAGGAGGTTCCCCGACCATGCGGGGTGGCGCTCCTGTCCCCAGTTGGAGCCGATGAGCACCCAGCCGTCGCCGTCGACGGCATAGAGCAGGACAGCCTCGCGGGGCTGACCGGACGTCCGGCCGGTCGTCGTGAGGACCAGGTGCGGGAGCGTCGGCCTGCCGAGGACGCTCAGCCGGCCGCGGCTCGCCTTGTGCAGTCGACGGTCGATCCCGGAGGTCGCCCGCCCGATCCGTGCGAACCAGCGGGTGCGGCCGACGCGGCGGACGAGTGCGGTGAGACCCATCGGACCAGTCTCCCCGACGCGCCCGGGCGGGAGAACGTGCAGGTGGGGAGGTATGTCCTCGTCCGCAGCGTTGCTGTAGCACGAGTGCCCCGGATGGTGTCTGATGGGGGTGTCTGCGGGCGTGCCTCACGTCAGGCACCGGGAAGCACCGGGTGCGCACCGCCGAGTGGTCCCAGATGGTGAGACGTACCGCACAGTATCAATCACGTAACAATCGCGTTGCGCTCTGTGATCTGTCCGTTTTGTCCCCTATTCGCTTGACTACCGTGTCGCCACACCCCGGCGGACCTGTGGACCGCGTGCTGGACGGGTACTCCCGTCCTCGCGCTACAGGGCCCCACCCTTCTCGGGAGGAAAATTGAGGATCACACGCAAGGCCGCGTTCGCTGCGGTCGCCGCGACGAGTGTGTTCGCCCTCGCAGCCTGCTCCAGCGGCGGCGGCGGCAGTGACGAGGAGACCGACGACGCGGGAATCAACACCGACACGTCGATCACCATCGCCTGGAACCAGCCGTTCTACTCGGCCAACGGCACGAGCATCACGGGCAACGCGACGGCGAACAACATCATCACGTACATGCTCAACTCGGAGTTCAACTACTACGACCCCGAGCTGAACGTGGTCCAGAACGAGTCGTTCGGCACGTACGAGAAGATCTCCGACGACCCCCTGCAGGTCAAGTACACGTACGCGGACACGGCGAAGTGGTCCGACGGGACCCCGGCCGGACCGGCCGACCTCCTCCTGGAGTGGGCCGCGCAGAGCGGCAAGTTCAACAACGTCGAGGCCGAGTACGACGACGAGGGCAACATCACGAACCAGGACGCCCTGGACGCCGGTGTGTACTTCGACGCCGCCGACCCCTCCGTCGCGCTCATCGAGGAGACGCCGGAGATCGACGGCAAGTCGATCACCATGACCTACACCAAGCCGTTCGCGGACTGGGAGACGGCCATCGACCAGAACCTGCCGGCGCACATCGTCGCGCAGCGCGCCCTCGGCATCGAGGACGCCGAGGAGGCGACCGACGCGCTCGTCGCCGCCATCCAGGACAACACGGTCGAGGACCTCTCGAAGATCGCCAAGGTCTGGAGCACCGACTGGAACTACGCGTCGATGCCGTCCGACGAGGACCTCCTCGTCACCAGCGGCGCGTACAACATCACGGAGTTCGAGCAGGACCAGTTCATCACCCTGACCGCGAACGAGAACTTCGAGGGCGACAACAAGGCCGTCTTCAACAAGGTCACGGTCCGCTGGAACGGCGACCCGATGGGCCAGGCGCAGGCGCTGCAGAACGGTGAGGTCGACCTCATCAACCCGCAGGCCACGGCCGACTTCAAGACCGCCGTCGAGGCCATGGACGGCATCGAGGTCGCAAGCGGCCCCGAGGGCACGTACGAGCACGTCGACCTGCAGTTCACCAACGGTGGCCCGTTCGACCCGGCGACCTACGGCGGCGACGCGGAGAAGGCCAAGAAGGTGCGCCAGGCGTTCCTCAAGACCATCCCGCGTGAGCAGATCATCGAGAACCTGATCAAGCCGCTCGACCCCGAGGCGGAGATCCGCAACTCGTACACGCAGGTCCCCGGCTCGCCCATGTACGACGCCATCGTCGAGGCGAACGGTCAGGCCGAGACGTACGCGACGGACATCCCCGGCGCCACCGCTCTGCTCGCCGAGGCCGGCGTGCCGGCCGTGTCGGTCCGCCTCCTGTTCGACCCGGCCAACACGCGCCGGCAGAACGAGTACGAGCTCATCAAGGCGTCGGCCGCCCAGGCCGGCTTCGACGTCCAGCCCTACCAGGTCCAGACGGACTGGGGCACGGACCTCTCGAACGCGACGAGCTTCTACGACGCGGCGCTCTTCGGCTGGCAGTCGACGTCCACGGCCGTCACGGCCTCGGACGCGACGTACCGCACCGCGGCGACGAACAACTACTACGGGTACTCGAACCCGGAGGTGGACGCGCTGTTCGACGAGCTCCAGACCGCCACGGAGCCGGACGACCAGGAGCGCATCCTGACCGAGATCGAGACGAAGATCGTCGACGACGCGTTCAGCGTGACGATCTTCCAGTTCCCCGGCGTCACCGCCTGGAACCCGGAGAAGATCGGCAACGTCTCCAAGCTGACGATCGCGCCGACCATCTTCTACGGCTTCTGGGAGTGGACCGCGGGCGACGCAGCAGCCGAGTGATCCACGGTTCTCCCGCCGGGCAGCAGCCCGGCGGGAGGACCCCCGGTCAGTCAGTCGTCACCGGGGCGCCGGCACCACGAGTTCCGGCGCCCCGGTGACGTGCCTGTGGTCGTTCGACCCCGGACCGCGGTCGACTCGGGGATACGATCCCCCCGACCCGTGGTGCCCCATCCCAGCGAGGTAGCCCACCCGTGCTGAACTTCCTCCTCCGCCGCATCCTGGCGGGCCTGGCCACCCTCCTGGTGGCCCTCTTCCTCATGTTCCTCCTGGTCGACGCGGCCATCGACCCGCTCCAGGACCTGCAAGAGAGCACCGCACCGAACAAGGCGCAGCTCATCGCCGCGCGCATCGAGCTCCTGAACCTGGACACCAACGTCGTGATCCGGTTCTTCCAGTGGTTCGGCAACCTGCTGACCGGCGACATGGGTGTCGCGTGGCGGTCCATGCAGCCCGTGACCGACCTGCTCGCGCACGCCATCGGCTCGACGCTGCAGCTGGTCACCGCCGCCACGATCCTCTCGCTGGTCATCGGCGTCACGGTCGGCATCGTCAGCGCGCTGCGGCAGTACAGCGGCTTCGACTACGGGATCATCTTCCTGTCGTTCCTGCTCTACTCGCTGCCCTCGTTCTGGGTCGCGGTGCTGCTCAAGCAGTGGGCCGCGATCGGCTTCAACGACTTCCTCAAGGACCCGGTGATCTCCTGGACGGTGATCGCCGCCATCGCGCTGATCGCCGGAGTGTTCTGGTCGCTCGCCGTCGGCGGACGGGCGGCACGCCGCTGGCAGGTCTTCGGCATCGCCTTCGCGGCGACGTTCGGCATGTTCGCCTACCTGCAGCTCTCGGGCTGGTGGGAGCGTCCGCAGATCGGCCCCCTGCTGCTGCTGATCCTCGCCGGCGGCTCCGCCGTCGCGATCGCCGCCGTGTTCGCGGGCCTGCACAACCGCCGCGCCATGTGGACCGGGCTGACGACGGTCGGCGTCGGGCTCGCCCTGTACCTGCCGATGCAGGTCGTCTTCGACTCGATCGACCCGAACAACTGGATCATCTTCGGGTTCGCGCTGGTCGCCATGGCCGTCGGGTTCCTCATCGGCCGGCTCTACGGCGGTCCGGACTGGGGCATCTCCGCCCGCACCGGGGCCGCGGTGGCGTTCATCACCGGCGGGCTGATCTACATCGACCAGGTCATGCAGGTCTGGCCGCCGTACTTCCGGGCGCTGAGCGGACGACCCATCCCGACGTTCGGCGACCGCACCCCGGGGCTGGGCGGCAACTACTGGGTCGGCGTCCTCGACGCGTTCACCCACCTGCTGCTGCCCACCGCGACGCTCGTGCTCATCGCGTTCGCCGCGTACACCCGGTACTCCCGCTCGAGCATGCTCGAGGTGATGAGCCAGGACTACATCCGCACCGCCCGGGCCAAGGGCCTGCCGGAGCGCGCGGTCGTGGTGCGGCACGGGTTCCGCAACACCCTCATCCCGCTCGCGACGATCGTGCCGATCGACATCATCACGCTCATCGGCGGCGCGGTCATCACCGAGGCGGTGTTCGCACGGCCCGGCATGGGCCAGCTGTTCGTGCGCTCCCTCGGTGACGCCGAGATCGAGCCCGTCATGGGCTACCTGCTGATCACGGCGACGCTCGCCATCATCGCCAACATCGTCGCGGACATCGTCTACGCGTCGATCGACCCGAGAATCCGGTTGGACGCATGAGCACCTCCACGAGCCCTGAGACCCCGCCGCCCGTCGACAAGGTCGAGAACGCGATCGAGCTCCAGGACGTCGTCGGGCTGTCCCAGGGGCAGATCGTGCGGCGCCGGTTCTTCCGGCACAAGGGCGCACTCGTCGGTCTCGCGGTCCTGGGTGCGACGATCGTGCTCGCACTCACGTCCGTGGGCTTCGGTCCGATCCCCGGCTGGTGGATGTGGACCGGGTACGAGACTGGCAACCCGATGTCGAACCCGGGCGGGGCGCCGACGCTGTCGGTGTTCCCGCCGGCATGGGGCGACCACCCGTTCGGTCAGGACGAGATCGGCCGCGACATCTTCGCCCGGGTCATGCACGGCGTGCAGACGTCGCTGATGGTCATGTTCGTGATCGGCATCGTGGCCGGCGTGATCGGCGTGCTCGTCGGCTCCGTGGCCGGCTACTTCCGCGGCGGTCGGGACACCGCCCTGATGCGGTTCACCGACCTCGTGATCACCGTGCCGACGATCGTCATCGGCGCCGTGATCGGCAAGCTCTCGGGTCAGATCAGCGCACCGATCTTCGCCATCTCGCTCGGGCTCATCCTGTGGACCACGCTGTCCCGGCTGGTGCGCGGGGAGTTCCTCGCCCTGCGGGAGCGGGAGTTCGTCGACGCGGCGAGGGTCGCCGGAGCCAGCAGCCGCCGGATCATCTTCAAGCACATCCTGCCCAACGCGGTGGGCACCATCATCGTCAGCACCACGCTGCTGATGAGCTCCGCGATCCTGCTGGAGACGGCGCTCTCGTACCTCGGTTTCGGCATCCAGCCGCCGGAGATCTCGCTCGGCCAGATGATCCAGCAGTACCAGCAGGCCTTCTCCACCCGTCCGTGGCTGTTCTGGTGGCCCGGCATCTTCATCGTCATCATCGCGCTGAGCGTGAACTTCATCGGCGACGGGCTGCGGGACGCGTTCGACCCACGGCAGAAGCGGATCCCGTCCGAGCGCAGGATGGCCAAGGCGATGGCGCAGGACGCGTCGGTGGCGCGGACGGGGCTCTCGCCCCTCCCGCAGCAGGCCGGCCACACGAACAACCCCACGGGCGGGTTCGGGCTGTGACCGTGCGCACCCGCGGAGACGCCTCAGGCGGTGGCCAGCACGGCCGCCGCCGCGGCGACGAGCACCAGCAGCGCCGCGATCGTCGCGACGTGCCAGTGGCGCTCGGGACGGATGCCGCCCGCGGTGCGGGCCTGCTCGGCCCCGCGCAGGAAGCCGGCGTCCGACAGGGCGCGGTGGCGGTCGCCGATCGCCGCGGCGACGTCCTCGGCGGTCCCGGGCAGCCGGGCGTCCTTCGTGGGGGTCACGACGCCGTCGTCGTCCCCGCCGCGGCGCATCCGGGCGGCCGTGCCGCTCGACCGCGGTGCCGCCCAGGCGGTCAGGTCACCCTCGGTGGTGTGCAGGACCAGCGACCACTGCACGGTCAGCCCGCGGTAGGTGGGCCAGGGCACGTGCGTGCTGCGCAGCGGGTTGCGGACCAGCACGCCGCCGTCGCTCACCACGACCGCCGGACGCCAGAACAGCACCCAGATGCCGAGCACGACCACACCGGCCAGGGGCAGCGCGCGCACCACCTCACCGAGGCCGTCCTGCACGCCCACGGACACCAGGGCGACGAGCGCGACGACACCCGCGGCCACCGTCAGCGCACGGCCGTACCTCGACGAGAACTCCAGAGTGGGACGCACATGCCCATGCTCGCAGAACCGCAGGTGGGGACAGTCCTGACCGGACGCACCCGCCTGACGCAGGAAGGATCCTGATGGCCATCGACATCTCGGACGCCCCGCCGCCCACCGACACCCGCACGCCCGTGCTGCAGGTGCGGGACCTCGGCGTCGACTTCTACGTGGACGGCACCTGGTACCCGGCCGCGACCGGTATCAGCTACGACGTGCGTCCCGGTGAGGTGCTCGCGATCGTCGGCGAGTCCGGCTCCGGCAAGACGCAGTCGTCGATGGCGCTCATGGGCCTCCTGCCGCCGAACGGCCGCGCGCGCGGCTCCGCGGTGATCGGGGACCGCGAGCTCATCGGGATGCCGTCGCACAAGCTGCGCCGGATCCGCGGCAAGGAGATCGCCATGATCTTCCAGGAGCCGATGACCGCGCTGAACCCGGTCTTCACCATCGGCTTCCAGATCGTCGAGACCCTGCGGACCCACTTCGAGATGGGCCCCGCGGACGCGCGGGTGCGGGCCCTCGAGCTCCTGCGCCTGGTCGAGATCCCGAACCCCGAGACCCGGATCGACGCGTACCCGCACCAGCTGTCCGGCGGCCAGCGCCAGCGCGCGATGATCGCCCAGGCGCTGGCCTGCGACCCGAAGCTGCTGATCGCGGACGAGCCGACGACGGCTCTCGACGTCACGGTCCAGGCCGAGATCCTCAAGCTGATGCGCGACCTGCGCTCGCGCATCGACTCGGGCATCGTGCTCATCACGCACGACATGGGCGTCGTCGCCGACATGGCCGACACGATGATCGTGATGAAGGACGGCAAGGTCGTCGAGCAGGGTGAGGCGCGCCGGCTGTTCGCCGCACCGCAGCACCCGTACACGATCAAGCTGCTCGACGCGGTCCCGCACCTGGGCCGCAGCACCGAGGTGTTGGACGCCGAGCGGTCGCAGGAGTCGGGTACGACCACCGCGGCGCCGGCGGCGGACGCCCCGGTGGCGACCGCCTCGGACCGCGCCGTCGTGCTCGAGGCCGAGAACATGGTCATCGAGTACCCGGGCCGTCGGCGCACTCCCGCCTTCCGTGCCGTCGACGGGGTGGACCTGACCATCCGCGCCGGCGAGGTCGTCGGGCTCGTCGGGGAGTCGGGGTCGGGCAAGACCACCATCGGCCGTGCGGTCGTCGGGCTGCTCCCGGTGACCTCCGGGGCGCTGCGGATCGTCGGCCAGGACATGGTCGGGGCGTCCGCCAAGGACCTCAAGCCGCTGCGCACCAAGGTCGGCATCGTCTTCCAGGACCCGGGCTCGTCGCTCAACCCGCGCCTGCCCATCGGCGAGTCCATCGCCGAGCCGCTGCTGCTGCACCGCGGGCTCAAGGGCGCCGCGATGTCGAAGGCGGTCGAGACGCTGCTGGACCAGGTCCAGCTGCCGCGGGCCATGCGCAACCGGTACCCGCACGAGCTGTCCGGTGGCCAGCGCCAGCGCGTCGGCATCGCCCGGTCGCTGGCCCTCGAGCCGCAGCTGCTGGTGGCCGACGAGCCGACGTCCGCGCTCGACGTCTCGGTGCAGGCGACGGTGCTGGCCCTCTTCCAGGACCTGCAGCGCGAGCACGGCTTCGCGTGCCTGTTCATCAGCCACGACCTCGCCGTCGTCGAGATGCTCGCGGACCGGATCGCGGTCATGCACAACGGCAAGCTGGTCGAGGTGGGCCAGACCGCGCAGGTGGTCAACCACCCGAAGGACCCGTACACCCAGCGGCTGCTCGCGGCCGTGCCGGTGCCGGACCCGGCCGCGCAGCAGGCCCGCCGCGAGGCGCGCGACGCGCTCCTGGAGGCCCAGCGCGAGGAGCTCGAGCGTGACGAGCTGCTGCACGCCCACGACGCCGAGAAGATCGACGCGCACGACATCACCGACGTCGACAACGAGCGGATGACCGGCCGCGGCTTCTGACCGGTCGAACGCCGCGAGCGCCGTCCCCCGCGGGGTCGGCGCTCGCGGCGTCTGCACGCCCGGCGCGTCCGCCCCTCTTCGGCCGGTTCCGACGGATGTGTCCGGCATGGTTGACCTTCAGGTGGAAACGACCGATACCCCGGTGACGAGGTGCGGTGGTCCGCCTCGATGACGTCGGTCCAGGAGGCACGCGGTGGTCAAGGGTTCACGGTTCGGGGTCGTCGCGCTGGTCGCGCTCGTGGCGGTCACCGGCTGCACGCAGGAGCCCCCCCAGCCGGACCGGACCGGCACCGTGGTCGTCACCGTCGGTGCGCCGTTCACGTCGCTGAACGGCGGGACCCCCGAGGGCCGTGCGCCGGGCAGCACGCTGGTCCGCTCCCTGGTGCAGGCGGGGTTCGTCTCGCTCGACGAGGAGGGCACCGCGGTGCTCGACGAGGGCTTCGGCACGGTGGAGAAGGTCAGCGACGCGCCCCTGACCGTGCGGTACACGATCGACCCGTCGGCCACCTGGTCCGACGGCACCCCCGTCACCCCCGCCGACCTGCTGCTCGAGTGGGCGGCGCGCAGCGGCCAGCTGGACGACGTCACGCCCGAGCTCGACGCGCAGGGCGGGATCACGAACGACGACGAGCTCGAGGCGGGCGTGGCGTTCGTGGCGGCGTCCCCGGCCCTCGCGCAGGTGCAGCAGGTGCCGGCGGTGGAGGGCGCGACGCTGACCCTCGTCTACGCGGCACCCGTCGCCGACTGGCAGGTCGCGCTCGACGTCAACCTGCCGGCGCACGTCGTGGGGCAGGTCGCTCTGGGTGTCGAGGACCCGGCCGAGGCGGCGGCCGCGGTCTCGGCGGCCGTCGTCGGGGAGGACAAGGAGGCGCTGCGCTCGATCTCCGCGGCGTGGCGGACGGACTTCGACGCCGACGCGCTCGCGCAGCACGTCGACCAGGCGGTCTCCACCGGGCCGTACGCGGTGGACGTGATCGTCCCGGGCGAGCGCGTCGAGCTGGTCCGCAACGACGAGTACGGGGGCGACGGGGCCGCGAGCTACGACCGCGTGGTGGTGCGGACCGACCTGGAGCCGCTGGCACAGGTCGAGGCCCTGGCCGCCGGGTCGGTCGACGTCGTGGCCCCGACGGACACGCCGGACGTGCTCGACGCGCTGGCGGAGGTCACCGGTGCCGAGGTGCGCACCGGGGGCGACAGCACGCTCCAGCTCCAGCTCCAGGCGGCGGGGGCCGGTGCCTTCGACCCCGCCACGTACGGCGGCGACGCCGCGACGGCGGCCGCGGTGCGCCGGGCGTTCCTGCTGACGGTCCCGCGGGACGCCATCGTCGCGACCGTCGTCGCGCCGCTGTGGTCGGAGGCGGTCGTCGCCACGGCGCTGCTGCCGACCGTCGGGCCGGACGCCGGGGGTGACGTGGTGCCGAGCGGGCCGGCGGACATCGCCGGCGCGCGCCGGCTGCTGGACGAGGCAGGCATCACCGAGCCGGTCACCGTGCAGGTCCTGGTGAACTCGACGGACCCGCTGCGTGCCTCGATGCTCGACCTGATCACCGCGTCGGCGTCGGACGTGGGGTTCGAGGTCGAGCCGTACACCCCGGTCGACGACCTGGGACCGGACCTGGTCGGTGCGCCCGACGCGTGGGACGCGGCGCTGGTACCGGTGCCGCAGTCGGACCTCCCGGTCGACTCGGTCCTGGCGCGGTGGCGGACCGGGGGCGCGACGAACGTCACCGGCTGGTCGGACGCCGCCACGGACGCGGCCGCGGGGACCCTCGCGCAGACCGTGGACCCCGGTGCGGTCGAGGACCCCCTGGAGGCGGTCGCCGACAGCCTCGTCGCCGGGGGTGCCGTGCTCTCGCTGGTGCGGCAGCCCGTCGTCGTCGCGACCCGCGGGTCGGCCGCACCGACCGCCGGGACCACGCCGGCGGCGCCCGACGTGGAGCCGTTGGCGCTGGGCCGGGCCGACCTGACGTCGTGGTGGGCCTGGGCCCGCGCCGACTGACGTGGGTCTGGTCACCTTCTGACGCGGGTGTACGGGTGTGCGGGTAGAATCGATCGGCGCGGCCGACGACTCGGCGCGCTCCCCACCTTCTGAGATGAGTTCCCCCATGTCTGAGCCCACGACCGTGCCCGAGACTGTGCCGACGTCGTCGGCGGGCACGAGCGTGCGCGGCGACCTGCGCAACGTCGCCATCGTCGCGCACGTCGACCACGGCAAGACCACGCTCGTCGACGCGATGCTGTGGCAGTCCGGGTCGTTCGGGTCCCACGCCCACGTGGACGAGCGCGCGATGGACTCCGGCGACCTGGAGCGCGAGAAGGGGATCACGATCCTCGCCAAGAACACGGCGATCCGGTACACCGGACCCGCGGCGGCGGAGATCGGTCAGCCCGACGGCATCACCATCAACGTCATCGACACCCCCGGCCACGCCGACTTCGGCGGCGAGGTCGAGCGCGGGCTGTCGATGGTCGACGGTGTCGTCCTGCTGGTCGACGCGAGCGAGGGCCCGCTGCCGCAGACGCGCTTCGTGCTGCGCAAGGCGCTCGTCGCCAAGCTCCCCGTGATCCTCGTCGTGAACAAGACCGACCGCCCCGACGCGCGCATCACCGACGTCGTGCACGAGGCGACGGACCTCCTCCTGGGCCTGGCGTCCGACCTGCACGAGGACGTCCCGGACCTGGACCTCGACGCCATCCTCGACGTCCCGGTCGTGTTCGCCGCCGCGAAGGCCGGCCGCGCGTCGCTCAACCAGCCGGCCGACGGTGGCCTGCCGGACGCGGAGAACCTCGAGCCGCTGTTCAAGACCATCCTCGAGCGGATCCCCGCCCCCACCTACACCGAGGGCGCGCCGCTGCAGGCGCACGTCACCAACCTCGACGCCTCGCCGTTCCTCGGCCGCCTCGCGCTGCTGCGCGTGTTCAACGGCACGATCCGCAAGGGCCAGACGGTCGCGTGGGCCAAGGCCGACGGCACCCTGGCGAACGTCAAGATCACCGAGCTGCTGGAGACCAAGGCGCTCGAGCGGGTCAGCACCGAGTCCGCGGGCCCCGGGGACATCGTCGCCGTCGCCGGCATCGAGAACATCACCATCGGCGAGACCCTCACGGACCCCGACGACCCGCGTCCGCTGCCGCTGATCACGGTCGACGACCCGGCGATCTCGATGACCATCGGCATCAACACCTCGCCGCTGGCCGGTCGCGGCGGCAAGGGCCACAAGGTCACCGCCCGCCAGGTCAAGGACCGCCTCGACAAGGAGCTCGTCGGCAACGTCTCGCTCCGCGTCGTGCCCACCGAGCGCCCCGACGCCTGGGAGGTCCAGGGCCGTGGCGAGCTGGCGCTGGCCATCCTGGTCGAGCAGATGCGCCGCGAGGGCTTCGAGCTGACCGTCGGCAAGCCGCAGGTGGTCACCAAGAAGATCGACGGCAAGGTGCACGAGCCCGTCGAGCGGATGACCATCGACGTCCCCGAGGAGTACCTCGGTGCCGTGACGCAGCTGCTCGCGCAGCGCAAGGGCCGCATGGAGACCATGTCGAACCACGGCACCGGCTGGGTCCGCATGGAGTTCCTGGTCCCCGCACGCGGCCTCATCGGCTTCCGCACGCGCTTCCTCACGGACACCCGCGGCACCGGCATCGCCTCGTCGATCGCCGAGGGCTACGAGCCCTGGGCCGGCACCATCGAGACGCGCATCAACGGCTCGCTGGTCGCGGACCGCTCCGGACCGGTCACGCCGTTCGCCATGATCAACCTGCAGGAGCGCGGCTCGTTCTTCGTCCAGCCCACGCAGGAGGTCTACGAGGGCCAGATCGTGGGCGAGAACTCGCGCAACGAGGACATGGACGTGAACATCACCAAGGAGAAGAAGCTGACCAACATGCGGTCGGCCACCGCGGACAACTTCGAGAACCTCATCCCCCCGCGCAACCTGACGCTGGAGGAGTCCTTGGAGTTCGCCCGCGAGGACGAGTGCGTCGAGGTGACGCCGGAGATCGTGCGCATCCGCAAGGTCGTGCTGGACCAGACCGAGCGCGCGCGCATCACGGCCCGCTCGAAGCGCGCCTGATCCCTCGATGGTGACGTCGGGCGGGCTCCTCGCCGTCCACGCCCACCCCGACGACGAGTCGCTGGCGACCGGCGCGCTGCTGGCCACGTGGGCAGCCGCCGGTCGGCCGGTCACCGTCGTGACCTGCACCCGCGGGGAGCGCGGCGAGGTCATCGGCAAGCGCCTGGCGCACCTCGAGGGGGACGGTCCGGCGCTCGCCGAGCACCGTGACCGCGAGCTGGGCAGGGCACTGGCCGCCCTCGGCGTGCGGGACCGCGGGTACCTCGACTCCATCCCCGGTGGGACGCGCGAGCGGTTCCAGGACTCCGGCATGGCGTGGGTGGGCACCGGCCGGGCCGGGCTTCCCGACGAGGTCCCCGACGGGGCGTTCGTCGGCGTCGGGCTCGAGGAGGCCGCCGAGCGGCTGGCCCGCGTGATCCGCTCCCGTCGCCCGGACGTGGTCGTCACGTACGAGCCCGGCGGCGGCTACGGCCACCCCGACCACGTCCGCACCCACGAGGTCACGCAGTGGGCCGTCGACTTCGCCGCGGCCCGGGCCGACGACGCCGCACCGGCGTTCGCCGTGCCGGTGGTGCTCTGGTCCGTCCAGGGGCGGCTCGCCCTGCAGCGCGGCATGCGGGCCCTGCGTGACGAGGCGGTGCTGGCCGCGCTCGGCTCGCTGCACGACGACCTGGACCTGCCGGACCCCGCCGCGGAGCTGCCGTCGGTCGCCGTCCCCGACGACGAGATCGAGCTCGAGGTCGACGTGCTCCCCGTGCGCGACCGCGTGCTGGACGCCCTGCGCTCGCACGTCACGCAGGTCCAGGCGATCCGGGCCGTCGACGACGACCGCGGCCTCGTCGCCTGCTACGCCCTGAGCAACCGGGTGCTCGCGCCGATCCTGCCCGCCGAGGCGTACCAGCGGGGGACCGGCGGCTCGGGAGCCGACGTCGTCTGGCCCGCCGGCGTCCGCCCGGTAACGTGACGAGCGTGCATCGCCTCTCCGCCGGCGCGATCGGCTCCGCCGCCGCGTCCCTCGTGCTCGGGGTCCTCATCGGCACCCTCGGCACCGTGCTGCACCGCAGCATCCCGCCGTGGGGGCTCGTCATCTGCCTCACCCTCGCGTTCGTCGCCGCGGTCACCGTCCGTGCGTGGACCGGGTACGTCGCGCTCGCCGGTTACGCGGTCGGCCTCGCCGGCACCGTCCTGCTCCTCACCCAGCGCGGGCCGGGCGGCGACGTCCTCGCGCCCGACGGGCAGGCGATCGGCTGGCTGTGGGTCCTCGGCTCCATCGCCGTGCTGGTCGTCGCCGCGCTCCTGCCCCGAGGCCCGTTCGACGACCGCCCCCGCGCACCGCGCACGCCGACCGTCGAGCACGAGCTCGTGGACCCGGCTCCGTGACCGACCCGGACACCTTCCGCTCCGCCGTCGCTCGGCTCCCCGCGGGGGTCGCCGTCATCACGCTGCGCTGGCGGGGCACCCTGCACGCCATGACGGCCAGCGCGATCACGTCGGTCTCCCTCGAGCCGCCGATGCTCCTGTTCTGCGTGCACGCCGACGCCCGGTTCCGCGACGCGCTCGACGACGTCGACACCTGGTCCGTCAGCGTCCTCGCCGACGACCAGGCACCCACGGCGGACTGGCTCGCCTCGCCCGGCAGGCCCGCCGTCGACCAGCTCGCGCGCGTCCCGCACCGGCCGGCACCCGTCGCCGACGCGGTGTGGGTCGACGGCGCCGCCGCGTGGTTCGACTGCCGGACCGAGTCCGTGCACCGGGCCGGGGACCACGACGTCGTCGTCGGCTCCGTGCTCGTCGCCGAGCAGGGTCGGGCAGGGGCGGGCGGTCTCGTCCACCTGCGCGGACGGCTGCACGGGGTTCGCTGAGACGGCTTCCGCCGACCCCTCGACGGGTCGTTCGCCAACCCTGCAGGTCTCGCCGCGAGGCGTGACGGGTGAGAACGACCGTCCGTGCGGTGACCGCGCCAATTCGGTTCGCCCAGGCACGTAGACTCGCGCGGACGCGTTGTGCGTGTGTGGAGCAGCGGGGGAGCGGATGACGAACGGCACCGAGCGCGACGAGCCTGGACAGCGCAGCGAGGACGGGCCCGAGGGCGCCGGTACCGCGGAGAGCGACCGTCCGTCGTCGGACCCGGTCTGGCCGGTGTGGGGCGGCGGCGTCGCCGAGCCCGTGGCTCCGACGGACGAGCAGTCCGGCGACGGCCTCGCCGAGTCCGCCGTCGACGAGACGGCTTCGTCCGAGACGGCACCGGACGCGGCCGCTGCTTCTGACGACGCCGTTGCCTCGGAGGACGCCGTTGCTTCGGACGTTGTCGCCGACCAGGCCGCGCGTTCTGAGGTTGTCGCCGAGCAGGCCGTCAGCTCCGCCGACGAGGGCGGTCCGTCGGACGTCGCCGCTGACCGGACCGCCTCCGAGCCGGACGCCGACGCGGCAGCGGACGGAACCACCGCGGACGAGGTGGCTCCCGTGGAGCCGCCCGAGGTCGCGCCCGCCGCCGAGACGGGCGACGTCGAGCTCGCCGACGAGTCACCTGATGTCGCGCCCGCCGACCAGGCGGACGACGTCGTTCCTGCTGACATGCCCGGTGATGCCGCTGCCGCACAGGTCGCTTCCGAGGAAGCCGCCGCGGCGCCTGCCGCTCCGGACGAGCCTGCCGCCGCGCCTGCTGGTCCGGCTGAGCCCGACGCCGCACCCGTCGCTGGTGATGAGGCTGCCGACGAGTCACCCGCGGAGGTGACGCCTGCGGACGAGCCCGACGCACAGGACGGATCGCTGGTGGAGCCGGCGGCGCAGGACGCTTCGGCCGACGAGTCCGCAGCGCCAGACGCATCCTTGGTGGAGCCCGTTGCACCGGATGCATCGGTGGTGGAGCCGCCGGCACAGGACGCGTCGGCCGACGAGCCCGGTGCGCAGGACGCATCGGTCGCCGAGCCGGTCTCAGACGACGCGTCGGTCGTCGAGCCGGTCGCCGACGTCAGCTCCGTCGCCGAGGGCACCTCCGTCGAGGAGCCGGTCGAGGACGGCGGATCCGGCGACGACTCCGCCGCTGACGAGAGCCCCCTCGTCGTCGGAACCGTCTCGGACACCTCGACCGAGCAGCAGCCCGTCGACGCGGCGAACGCCGACGAGCGGACCGCCGACCAGCCGGGTGCCGACCCTGCGGTGGAGGACGGGACGGCCGCCCGCCCGCTGCACGCCGCCGAGGTGACGGAGCCCGACCAGTCCGGGTCGCACGCCCCCGAGGAAGCCGCAGTTGAGTCGCGCGCCTCCGAGGAAGCCGCAGTTGAGTCGCTCGCTTCCGAGGAAGCCACAGGCGGGACGAGCGCCTCCGAGGAAGCCGCAGGCGAGTCGAGCGTCTCCCGGGAAACCGCAGCCGGGCCCACGACGGCGCCTTCCGCGCAGACCCAGGAACCGACGGTGACCGAACCGCCGGCGAGCAGGTCCACCGGGCGGGACGACGCCACGGCTGTCATGGCACCGGTCGCCGCCGAGTCGTCGGACCCGGACCCGGGGACGCCTCCTGCCTCGACCTCGCCGAGCTCCGCTCAGGCCTCACCTCCGGCCCCGGTCGGGACGCTCGCGGGCGCGGTCACCCGCACGGTGCCGGCATCGGCACCAGCGACGGTCGCGCCGACGCCTTCCGGACCGGTGCCGCCGCCCGCGAGCGGAGACGCGACGACCTCTGCAGGGACCACCGCCGCGGCAGCCGCCGCTGCGGCCGCTACGGCGACGGCCGCATCAGCCGCGTCGACGGACGCCGCTGCCGGGCCGAGCAGCGCCGCCGGAGCAGCGCCGAAGGGCGCCGCAGCCGCGCCGACCAGCGCAGCCGCGCCGACCAGCGCAGCCGCAGCCGCACCGGGCGCCGCCGCACCCGCACCGAACAGCGCCGCAGCAGCAGCGGCGGGCGCCGCAGCAGCAGCGACCGGCGCCGCCGCGGCCTCGCCCACGAGCGCCGCGACGGCCCGGCCGACCGCCGCGCCGGCAGCCGCGTCCGGAACGGCGCGACCCTCGGTCCAGCCGCAGGCACCGATCCCGTCGGGGCCGGTCCCGCCGTCGGAGCGCAACGAGTCGCCCCTCGACGTGTTCGAGGCGGAGGACGGCAAGCGGCGCTGGCCCAAGCGGCTGCTGATCGTGGCCGCCGTCATCGTGGCCCTGGGTGCCGTGTACGTGGGTGCGTCGTACGCGCTCGCGGACCGGGTGCCGCACGGCGCGACGGTCGCCGGGGTCGACATCGGCGGACTGACGTCCGGCGAGGCGGTCGCCCGGCTGGACGAGGAGCTCGCGGACGCCACGACCCAGCCGATCGAGGTGGTCGCGAACGACGTCCAGGCGACGGTGGACCCGACGGCGGCCGGGCTGACGTTCGACGCCGAGGCGACGGTCGACGAGCTGACGGGCGTGGACCTCGCGGAACCGGGTCGTCTGTGGGCGCACCTGGCGGGTGTGGGGGCGCAGGACCCGGTGACGGCGGTCGACGACGACGCGCTGTCGGCGGCGATCGGTGACCTGAGCACGTCGCTGGCGCTGGCGCCGGTGGACGGCACGGTGGTGTTCGTCGACTCGACCCCGCAGTCGACGGCGGCGGTGGACGGCTGGAACCTGGACCAGCCGGGTGCCGCGGACGTGCTGGCGTCGGACTGGCTGGTCGCTGCGCGGCCGATCGAGCTGCCGACGGCGACGGTGGCCCCCGACATCACGCAGGAGGAGACGGAGGCCGCGCTCGTGGAGGCGCGGCAGGTGACGTCGGCTCCGGTGACGGTCTCGGTGGCGGGTCAGAGCGCGCTGCTCGATTCGCCCACGCTGGCCGCGAACTCGTCGTTCGTCCCGGTGGACAGCGCCCTGGCGCTGCAGATGAACGGTGAAGGGCTCGCGGCGGTCGTCCTCGCCCAGCTGCCGGGTCTGCTGACCGAGTCGGCGGACGCCCACTTCGAGTTCGTCAACGACGCACCGGTGATCATCCCCGGCATACCCGGGACGTCGCTGGACCCGGCGGCCCTGGCGGAGAGCGTCGCCGCGGCGACCACGGCGCCCGACCGCACGGCGCCCGTCGAGCTGGTCCAGGCCGACCCGGCGGAGTCGACGGCCGAGCTCGAGGCGCTGGGCGTCAAGGAGATCGTCTCGGAGTTCTCCACGCCGCTGAACAGCGAGCCGCGCCGCACGGTGAACATCACGAACGGCGCGAGCAAGATCAGCGGCACCCTGATCCGCCCCGACGAGACGTTCAGCCTGACGGAGGCCCTCGGCCCGATCGACGCCGCGCACGGGTACGTCGAGGCGGGCGCGATCGTCAGCGGGGAGCACACGGACGCCTGGGGCGGCGGCCTGAGCCAGGTGTCGACGACCACGTACAACGCGGCGTTCCTCGCGGGCTTCGAGGACGTCGAGCACCGTCCCCACAGCGAGTGGTTCGCGCGGTACCCGGAGGGCCGCGAGGCGACGATCTTCACCGGGACGCTGGACATGCGGTGGAAGAACAACACGCCGTACGGGGCCCTGGTCCAGGCGTGGGTCTCCGACGGGCGCGTGTACGTCCGGGTGTGGGGCACGAAGCACTGGACGGTCGAGTCGATCACGAGCCCGCGGTCCGGGGTGGTCGCACCGACGACGGTGTACTCGCAGTCGCCCACGTGCGAGCCGCAGGGCGCCGGCAACCCGGGCTTCTCCGTCACCGTGACGCGCAAGACGTACCTGAACGGCGTCCTGGAGAAGACGGAGTCCAACTCCTGGCGCTACAAGCCGCAGAACAAGGTCATCTGCGGCGCACCGCCGGCGGCCACGCCACCGGCCACGCCGTAGTCACGCGCCCGTCGGCCGGTGTCGCCGGTCGACGGGCGCGGCCGGCACCAGCTTGGTGAGCACGATGTCGTCGGCCGGCACCCGCACGTCGCCGCGCCGCGTCCGCACCAGGACACCGTCGTCGTCGACGGCGATCAGCTCGCCGAGCACGTCGGTGAGCGGCGGCGCGTGCAGGTCCGGGTGCTCCGGGTGCGGTTCGGGAAGGTCGTCGCGCACGCGACGCACGACGACGCGCACGCCGGGCGACCAGCTGCGCCAGCCCCCCGGGCTCACGGGTGTCCCTGTGATGGACACCGCGTCGCCAGCCTGCGCATGTGAGCGATACTAGGAGCACCCCTGGCCTGTGGAGGACCCACCGTGACGTATGTGATCGCCGAGCCTTGCGTGGACGTCAAGGACAAGGCGTGCATCGAGGAATGTCCCGTGGACTGCATCTACGAGGGCAAGCGATCGCTGTACATCCACCCTGACGAGTGCGTCGACTGCGGTGCGTGCGAGCCCGTCTGCCCGGTCGAGGCGATCTACTACGAGGACGACGTCCCCGAGCAGTGGACCGAGTACTACAAGGCGAACGTCGAGTTCTTCGACGACCTCGGCTCGCCGGGCGGTGCCGCGAAGATGGGTGAGATCGACAAGGACCACCCGATCATCGCGACACTCCCGCTGCGCGTGCACGGCGACTGACGCCCGCCCCGGTGGGCCTGCTCGCCGGCTCGTTGCCGGACTTTCCCTGGGACACCCTGACGCCGTTCGCCGAGCGCGCTCGCGCGTACCCGGGCGGCATCGTGGACCTGTCCGTCGGCACGCCCGTCGACCCGACGCCCGAGCTCGTGGGCGACGCGTTGGCGGCGGCGGCGGACTCGCCGGGCTACCCGACGACGCACGGCACGCCGGCGCTGCGGCAGGCGGTGGTCGACTGGTTCGCCCGTCGGCGCGGTGTCCGCGGCCTGGACCCGGCGGCGGTCCTGCCCACGGTCGGCTCCAAGGAGCTGGTGGCGTTCCTGCCGTCCTTGCTGGGCCTCGGCGCGGGAGACGTGGTGCTGCACCCGTCGGCGGCGTACCCGACGTACGACGTCGGGGCGCGGCTGGCGGGCGCGACACCCGAGCCCACGGACGACCCGGCCGCCCGCCTCGCGCAGGGTGACGACGTCCGGCTGGTCTGGCTGAACTCCCCGGGCAACCCGGACGGCTCCGTGCTGGGCGTGGACCAGCTGCGTGCGGTCGTCGACGCGGCGAGGACCTCCGCCCGGCCCGTCGTCGTCGCGTCCGACGAGTGCTACGCCGAGCTGGCGTGGGACGAGCCGTGGGCGTCGGCCGGCGTGCCGAGCATCCTCGACCCCCGCGTGACCGGCGGGGACCTCACCGGTCTGCTCGCGGTGTACTCGCTGTCGAAGCAGTCCAACCTGGCGGGCTACCGGTCGTCCTTCGTCGCGGGCGACCCCGCGCTCGTCGCGCGGCTGCTGGAGGTGCGCAAGCACGCCGGGATGATCGTCCCCGGCCCGGTGCAGGCCGCGACGACGGCGGCGCTGGGCGACGACGAGCACGTCGCCGCGCAACGGGTGGTCTACGGGCGCCGGCGCCGGGTGCTGCGAGCAGCGCTCGAGGGCGCGGGGTACGCGGTGGACCGCTCGCACGCCGGCCTGTACCTCTGGGTCCGCCCCGAGTCCGGTGCCCAGGACAGCTGGGCGACGGTCGCGGACCTGGCCGGTCTCGGGATCCTGGTCGCACCGGGCGCGTTCTACGGGGACCCGGAGCACGTGCGCGTGGCCCTGACCGCCTCCGACGACAAGATCGCGGAGGCCGCGGCGCGGCTCTCCGGGGCGTGAGCCGGGCGTGTGCGGCGCCTCGATGAGGGACTCTGCACAGGTGTGATCGTCGTCACAGCAGCACCAACGTCTCGTCGAGGATTGGTCACGGAACGGTTCGCGCGGGTACCGTCGATCCACGCCAACGAGGGCACGCACGCGCAGGCCCAGCCGGCCCATCCAGCGCAGTCGCCGACGACCGGACGCCACGGGACATCCCCGTCACCCGGGAGTCGCAGGAGAGGAACACCATGTCCGACGTCGCCACCCCTGTGCCGGTTCACGCGCCCGTCCACCAGCCTGTCCAGCTGATCGTCGAGGGACAGTCGAAGGACCTGCCGATCGTGACCGCGACCGAGGGCAACGACGGCATCGTCGTCTCCTCGCTGCTGCGCGACACGGGCATGGTCACCGTGGACCCGGGCTTCATGAACACCGCGTCGTGCGAGTCGCAGATCACGTACATCGACGGCGACGAGGGCATCCTGCGCTACCGCGGGTACCCGATCGAGCAGCTGGCCGAGCACTCCACGTTCCTCGAGGTCGCGTACCTGCTGATCCACGGCGCGCTGCCGACGAAGAGCGAGCTCGACGCGTTCGAGGAGCGGGTCAACCGCCACACGCTGGTGCACGAGGACTTCCGCACGTTCATGGGGACGTTCCCGCGCCACGCGCACCCGATGGCGGTCATGGCGTCGGCGATCAACGCGCTGTCCACGTTCTACCCGGAGTCGCTGGACCCGCACGACCCCGAGACGGTCGAGCTGGCCACGGTGCTGATCCTGGCCAAGACGCGGACCATCACGTCGTACGTGCACCGGGCGTCCAAGGGCGAGCCGCTGCTCTACCCGGACTACTCGCGCGGGTACGTCGAGGACTTCCTGCGGATGACGTTCGCGGTGCCGTACCAGCAGTACGAGGCGGACCCGACGGTGGTGGCGGCGCTCGACCAGCTGCTGATCCTGCACGCGGACCACGAGCAGAACTGCTCCACGTCGACGGTGCGCATCGTCGGCTCCAGCCAGGCCAACCTGTACGCGTCGGTCGCGGCCGGCATCAACGCGCTGTCCGGCCCGCTGCACGGCGGCGCCAACGAGGCCGTGCTGAAGATGCTCACGGAGATCCAGGCGGACGGTGGCGACGCCACCAACTTCATGAAGCGCGTGAAGGACAAGGAGCCGGGCGTCCGGCTCATGGGCTTCGGGCACCGGGTCTACAAGAACTACGACCCGCGCGCGGCGATCGTGAAGAAGAGCGCGGACTCGGTGCTGTCCGCCCTCGGCGGCAACGACGAGCTGCTCGACCTGGCGATGGGCCTCGAGGAGATCGCGCTCTCCGACGACTACTTCATCTCCCGCAAGCTCTACCCGAACGTCGACTTCTACACGGGTCTGATCTACAAGGCGATGGGCTTCTCCGAGGAGATGTTCACGCCGCTCTTCGCGCTGGGCCGGATGCCCGGCTGGATCGCCCAGTGGCGCGAGATGATGACCGACCCGCAGACGAAGATCGGCCGTCCGCGGCAGATCTACACGGGCGCCACGTCGCGCGACTACACCGAGCTGGACGCCCGCTAGCCCGTCAGCCCGCGAGGGTCAGGCGCACCGTCCCCGCGGGGACGGGCGTCTCCGACGGGGTCCACGCCCCCTCGACGCGGTCCCAGGTGCGGTCGGCGACGGCCACGGACGTCACCGCGAGCGGCTGGGCGACGGACACGGCCCACTGCGCGACGGCCCAGTCGAGCCGGGTGCGGTCCGCGGGCGCCCCGAGGGCGGAGGTGTCGACGAGCAGCGCACCGGCCGCGTCCGCGACGACCGGCAGGGCGCCGAGGTCGCGGTGCACGCGGGCGGTCGCCGCGTCGGCCGAGGCTGCGGCCGGGTCGGCCTCGTCCAGCCGGCAGGTGAGCGTCGCGGGGGACCAGCCGGTGAGGGCGGACGCCCAGGCGCGCGAGCGTGTCTCGTGCTGCGCGTACGCGTCGGGGAAGCCGGATCGCTGCACCGCCTGCGCCGCCTCCGTGACGGGCAGGTCCTCATAGCCCTCGACCGTGACGAGGCCGTCGTAGAACCGGCCGGTCGCGTACACGGGGTCCTGCACCTGCTCAGGGGTGCCCCAGCCCTGCGACGGGCGCTGCTGGAACAGCCCGAGGCTGTCGCGGTCGCCGTAGTCGACGTTGACCAGCCGGGACTCCTGCAGGGCCGTGGCCAGGGCGATCGTCACCGCGCGGGCAGGCAGCCCGCGCTGGACGCCCGTGGCGGCGATCAGGCCGGCGTTCTGGGCCTGGTCGGGGCTGAGCCGCCACCGGGTGCCGTCCAGCTCGGCGACGCACTGCTGCGCCGTGGGCGGCCCCGGGTTCAGCCGCGTCAGGGCGGTGACCACTCCGACGGTCCCGGCGACCAGCACACCGGCCGCGACGACGACGGCGACGCCGGCCCGGCGCGCCCGCCGACGCCGGGCGCTCACTCGTTGGCGTGCAGCGTCGCGTTCAGCTGCACGCCCGAGCCGGCACGGGCGACGGCCTCGACGCCTCCGGTGAGGGAGTTGCGGCGGAACAGCACACCGTCGCGACCGGCCAGCTCACGGGCCTTGACCACGCGCGGCGCGTCCTCGAAGCCGACGAGGGCGACCTTGGTGCCCGCGGTGACGTAGAGCCCGGCCTCGACCACGCAGTCGTCGCCGAGCGGGATGCCGACCCCGGCGTTGGCCCCGAGCAGGGTGCGGCGACCGATGGAGACGACCTCCCGGCCGCCGCCGGACAGGGTGCCCATGATCGAGGCGCCGCCGCCGACGTCCGACCCGTCCCCGACGACGACCCCGGCCGAGATGCGGCCCTCGACCATCGACGTGCCGAGCGTCCCGGCGTTGAAGTTGACGAAGCCCTCGTGCATGACGGTGGTGCCCGCCGCGAGGTGCGCGCCGAGGCGGACACGGTCGGCGTCGGCGATCCGCACCCCGGAGGGCACGACGTAGTCGACCATGCGCGGGAACTTGTCGACGCCGAGCACCGTGACGGGCACCCCGGTGGCCGCACGGAGGCGGCCGCGCGTCTCCTCGAAGCCGTCGGCGGCGCACGGCCCGCGGTCGGTCCACACGACGTTCGGCAGGACGCCGAACAGCCCGTCGAGGTTCTGCCCGTGCGGCTGGACCAGGCGGTGGGAGAGCAGGTGGAGCCGCAGGTACGCGTCGGCCGTGTCGGCGGGCGGCGTGTCCAGGTCGACCGTCGTGCGGACGACCTCCACGCGGACGCCGCGGGCGGCGTCGACGCGCTCGGCACCGGTCAGCGAGGCGGGCGCGGACACGTCGGGGTCGGGCGAGCCCAGGGCGGGGGCCGGGTACCAGACGTCGAGGGTGGTGCCGTCGTCGGTCACCGTGGCCAGGCCGAATCCCCAGGCCGTCCGTGCAGTCATGGCGACAACCCTAGGTCACCTGACGGTCGGGCTAGGGTCGCGTCGTGGACACCGCCCTGGACCTGTCGTCCGATCTCGTCTCCCTCACGCGTGCCGTGTGCGACCTGCCGTCGGTGAGCGGTGACGAGCGTGCGCTCGCCGACGCGATCGAGACCGCCCTGCGCCGGTACGCGCACCTCGAGGTGCTCCGCGACGGTGACGCGGTCGTCGCCCGCACGAACCTCGGCCGCTCGTCGCGCGTGGTCATCGCGGGCCACATCGACACGGTGCCGATCGCGGACAACCTGCCCACCCGGCTCGTCGGCGAGGGTGCGCAGGCGGAGCTGTGGGGCCGCGGCACGGTCGACATGAAGGGCGGCGTGGCGGTGCAGCTGGCGCTCGCGGCGGAGCTGAGCGAGCCGACGCGCGACGTGACGTGGGTCTTCTACGACCACGAGGAGGTCGCCGCCGAGCTCAACGGCCTGGGCCGGATCGTGCGCGAGCACCCGGACTGGGTGACGGGCGACTTCGCGATCCTCGGCGAGCCGACGAACGGGGGCATCGAGGGCGGCTGCAACGGCACGCTGCGGGCGGAGGTCCGGCTCACCGGTGTCGCCGCCCACTCGGCGCGCGCGTGGATGGGCGTCAACGCGATCCACGCCGCCGGTGAGGTCCTGCGCCGGCTGGAGGCCTACACGCCCCGGGACGTCGAGGTCGACGGGCTGGTCTACCGGGAGAGCCTCAACGCGGTGCTCGTCTCCGGGGGCACCGCCGCCAACGTCATCCCGGACTCCTGCGTGGTCACGGTGAACTACCGCTTCGCGCCGTCGGCGGGGGTCGAGCAGGCGTCGGCCCACGTGCGCGAGCTGTTCGCCGGGTATGACGTCGTGATCGTCGACGCCGCACCCGGTGCGCGGCCCGGCCTGGACGACCCGCTCGCGCAGGAGTTCGCCGACTCGGTGCTGGCGATCACGGGCGGCGCACCTGCGGCCAAGTACGGCTGGACCGACGTCGCGCGGTTCTCCGAGCTCGGGGTGCCCGCGGTGAACTTCGGTCCGGGCGACCCGCTGCTGGCGCATAAGGACGACGAGCGGTGCGTCGTCGGCCAGATCACCGTGGTGCACGCGGCGCTGCGGGACTGGCTGACCGCCTGAGTGAACGGCGGGCGTCGCCGACGGGAACCGTCCGTCGCCGCGCGCCCGGTCGACCTAGAGTCGGGGCCATGAGCGACGACGGCGTGTCCGCCCCCGGTCACGGGTACCGCAAGGGCCCTGTGCTGCTGCGCGGCCAGCAGATCCCCACCACCACCTCCGACCAGCGGCTCCTGAGCGGCGCGGGCGACGCCGAGTGGCTGCGCGGCGACCCGTGGCGCGTCATGCGGATCCAGAGCGAGTTCGTCGAGGGCTTCGGTGCGCTCGCCGAGGTCGGCCCGGCGGTCAGCGTGTTCGGCTCGGCGCGGGTGCCGGTGGACCACCCCGACTACGCGCTCGGCCAGGAGGTCGCGCGGCTGCTGGTCGAGGCGGGGTACGCCGTGATCACCGGCGGCGGGCCCGGGATCATGGAGGCCGCCAACCGCGGGGCGCTGGAGGCCGGCGGGCTGTCGGTCGGGCTGGGCATCGAGCTGCCGTTCGAGCAGGGCATGAACGACTACGTCGACCTCGGCGTGAACTTCCGGTACTTCTTCGCGCGCAAGACGATGTTCGTGAAGTACTCCGAGGGCTTCGTGGTGCTGCCGGGTGGCTTCGGCACCTTCGACGAGCTGTTCGAGGCCCTCACCCTGGTGCAGACGCACAAGGTCATCAGCTTCCCGATCGTCCTGGTCGGCAGCGACTACTGGCAGGGTCTCGTCGACTGGGTGAGCACCGCCGCCCTGAGCCGCGGCATGATCTCGGCGGCCGACCTGGACCTGCTGAAGATCGTCGACACCGCGCAGGACGCCGTCGACCTGGTGCTCGAGCGCGGGGCCCAGCTCCGTGCCGAGGAGGCGGCGGCCGCCGCCGCGACCGCGCGGGCGCAGCAGGCCGCCGAGGACTCGGGGCGGTGACGACCCCGCCGGCCGGCGCGCAGCTGCGCCTGCGGGGACGCTGGGTCGCGCCCGGCCGTCCGGTGGTGATGGCGGTCGTCAACCGCACACCGGACTCGTTCTACGCGGCGGCGCGGTTCGACGACGCGTCCGCCGACGCCGCCGTGGCGCGTGCGGTCGACGAGGGCGCCGACATCGTCGACCTCGGCGGGGTGCGGGCCGGCCGGGGCCCGCGCGTCGAGGTCGCCGACGAGATCGCCCGGGTGATCCCGCTGGTCAGGCGGGTCCGCGCGCGCCACCCGGACCTGGTGATCAGCGTCGACACCTGGCGCGCGGAGGTGGCTCGGGCCGCCGCCGACGAGGGCGCCGACCTGGTCAACGACACGTGGGCCGGCCACGACCCCACGCTCATGGAGGTCGCGGCCGAGCGCGGCCTCGGCATCGTGTGCTCGCACACGGGTGGTGCGCGTCCGCGGACGGACCCGTTCCGGGTGGAGTACCCGGCGCGCGACGGTGGCGACCCGCTCGACGGCGTGGTCGAGGACGTCGTCCGCACGGTGTCCGCGGCGGCGCGGCGGGCGGTGTCGCTCGGCATCGACCCCGCCAGCGTGCTGGTGGACCCGACCCACGACTTCGGCAAGAACACGTGGCACTCCCTGCACCTGGTCCGGCGCACCGAGGCGCTCGTCGCGCTCGGCTTCCCGGTGCTCATGGCGCTGTCCCGCAAGGACTTCGTGGGGGAGTCCCTGGACCTGCCCACCGAGGAGCGCCTGGAGGGCACGCTGGCCGCGACCGCGGTGGCGGCGTGGCTCGGTGCCCGCGTCTTCCGGACGCACGACGTGCGCGCGACCCGCCGCACCCTCGATATGGTCGCCACCATCCGCGGGGACCGTCCCCCGGCACGGACGGTCAGGGGGCTGGCGTGAGCGAGGTGCAGGAGGTCGAGGAGCCGGCCGCGGAGGCCCGCCCCGCCGCCGGGCCCTGGGCGTGGGCGGTCAGCCGGCCGTGGTGGGTCCAGGTGCTCCTCGTCTACGGTGCCGCGCGGCTGTTCACCACGGCGGTGTTCCTGTGGGTCGCGAGCGTCCAGGGGCAGAACGCCTGGACCGGCGAGCACCCGGACTACTTCCCGTACGTCGGCTTCATGTTCGACGGCTCCTGGTACAAGAACGTCGCCGAGAACGGCTACCCGGCGCAGCTGCCGGTGGGCGCGGACGGTCTGGTCCAGCAGAACGCCTGGGCGTTCTTCCCCCTGTTCCCGATGCTGGCGCGCGGTCTCATGTTCGTCACGGGCGGCCCGTGGGAGGTCGTCGCCCCGCTCCTGGCGCTCGTCCTCGGGGCGGGCGCGGTGCTCGCCATCCACCGGACCGTCGTGCGGGGCGCCTCCCGCGCCGTCGCCGCCCGGCCCGGCCTCCCGCTCGCGACCGTCGCCCTGGTCAGCGTCTTCCCGACGGCGGCCGTGCTGCAGGTGGCCTACGCCGAGGCGCTCGCCCTGCTGCTCGTCGCGAGCGCGCTGCTGCTGCTCCTGCGTCGCGACTACGGGTGGATGGCGCTCGTCGTCGTCGCGCTGGGGTTCACGCGCGCGGTCGCTCTCCCGATGGCCGCCGTCGTCGTGGTGCACGCCGCGGTCCGCTGGTGGTCGTCGCGACGCGGGACCGACACGTGGACCTGGCGCACGGGGACCGGCCTGGCGGCACTCGCGCTGCTGGCGGCGGCGTCCGGGTTCCTGTGGCCAGCGATCTGCGGCTGGGCCACCGGCGTGCCGGACGGGTACCTGCAGACCCAGGAGGCGTGGCGCGGCGTCCGCGAGGTCGCGCCGTTCGGCGGCTGGTTCTACGTGCCGCAGTTCTGGTTCGGGTCCCGCGCGTGGCTGGTGGTGGGCCTGTCGTTCGCGCTCGTGATCGCGGTGCTCGTCGTGCCCGCCGCCTGGCGTCTGGGCAACGAGCTGCACACCTGGGCCGCCGCGTACGTCGTGTACATCGCCGCCGTCGTCGAGCCGGGCAGCAGCCTCGCCCGGTTCCTGCTGCTGGCGTTCCCGCTCGGGGCCGTCACCGCGGGTGTGATCACCCGCCCGCCGGCTGCGCGGCGCTGGTGGTTCGGCGCCGTCGTCGTCCTCATGCTCGGGCTGCAGGTGCTGTGGGTCCGGCAGATGTGGCACGCCAACCCGGTGGCCGACTGGCCACCGTGATCCTGGACGTGCGTCCGATCGTGGGCCTGACCGGCGTCGGGACAGGTGAGGGGCCCCGGGTGAACTAGGATGGACCTCGGACAACCGGGAGACGAGGACGACGTGGGGTGCGCGAAAACGCCCCCGTGAGCCGCGCGCCGGACGCACGAGCGAAGGAGAGGCCCCGCATGGCCGCGATGAAGCCGAGGACCGGTGACGGCCCGCTCGAGGTCACGAAGGAGGGCCGCGGCATCGTGATGCGCGTCCCGCTCGAGGGCGGTGGACGGCTGGTGGTCGAGCTCAACGCGACCGAGGCCGCGGAGCTGGGTGAGGCTCTGACGTCCGTCGTCGGCTGACGATGGCAAGCTCAGGCACTGCACGACGGGCGTCGTCCCCTGGTCGCCTCCCCCCGGAGGTGACCGTCGACGGCGGCACCATCGCGACGACGACGCTGCTGACCGACGGGTCGACCGACGCGGTCGCCGTCCCGGTCGCACCCGCACGTGCGGGTGACGACGCGCTGCGCCCGCTGCAGGGCACGGCGGACGCGGCGGCCCGGTACGGCGTCGACCTGGCGGAGATCGGCGAGCGCGCACGCCTGACCGGCGCAGCGGGCGAGATCTACGTCCTGCAGCTGCCCCGGCCGGTGGGCTCGTCCGTCACGCTCCCGTGGTCCGGGCTGCCGCCCCGACTGATGCTCGTCGGGGTCGGTTCCGGGCGGCCCGCGGACCTGCGGCGTGCCGGTGCCGCGCTCGCCCGGTCCTCGCGCGGGCTGCGCCGGGTCGTCACCACGCTCGGCGCCGAGGCGCACCAGGACGACTCCGCCGCCGCCACGGCTGCGCGGGCCGTCGCGGAGGGCTACCTGCTCGCGGCGTACGTGCCGCCCACCGCGGCCGCGACGCCCGACGAGGGCTCGCCGTCCCGCGAGGCCGCCGAGCTCGTCCTGCTCGGGCGTGACGGCATGCGGCCGGCCGCGGCCGTCTCGGAGGGCCGCACGGCCGCGACGGCGACCTGGCTGGTCCGGGACCTGGCGACCACGCCGTCCAGCACCAAGACGCCCGCCTGGCTCGCCGACCAGGCCAAGCGGCTGGCGACCAGGGCGGGGCTCGGCGTCACCGTCCGCACCACCCGCGAGCTGGCGGCCGAGGGGTTCGGCGGCATCCTGGCGGTCGGCGCGGGCTCGGCCTCGTCGCCGCGCCTGGTGACGGTCTCCTACACGCCGCCGACCACGGGCGGCCGGCACGTCGTGGTCGTCGGCAAGGGCATCACGTTCGACACGGGCGGCATCTCGATCAAGCCGCGCGAGGGCATGGTCCCGATGAAGACGGACATGACCGGCGCCGCGGTCGCGCTGGCCACGGTCCTGGGGGCCGCCGCCGCCGGGGTGACCCACCGGGTGACGGCCGTGCTGCCGCTCGCCGAGAACCACTTCGGTGGCGCGTCGTACCGTCCGGGCGACGTCCTGACGATGTGGGGCGGCACCACCGTCGAGATCGCCAACACCGACGCCGAAGGACGCCTGGTCCTGGCCGACGCGCTGGCCTGGGCCGATGCCACCCTCGACCCCGACGTGCTCATCGACGTCGCCACGCTGACCGGCGCGGCGACCCTGGGCCTCGGCAAGCAGCACGCCGCCCTGTACTCCGGCGACGCCGACCTCGCCGACGCCCTCGTGGCCGCCGGTGACGCGTCCGGCGAGCTCGCGTGGCGGATGCCGCTCGTCGAGGAGTACGAGGAGGCCGTGGCCTCGCAGGTCGCGGACCTGCGGCACGTGCCCGTCGACAAGCACATCGGCGGCGGGTCGATCACGGCGGCCCTGTTCCTGCGGCACTTCGTCGGGACGCGCACGTGGGCCCACCTCGACATCGCCGGCCCCGCGCGCGCGACCTCGGACAAGCACGAGGTCACCGAGGGGGCGACGGGCTTCGGCGCGCGTCTCCTGCTGCGGTACCTCGACGACCTGCGCTGACGGCTCAGGGCACCCCGCGCCGCTCTGGCGACGGCACGGGGTGCCCGGTCAGAGGGCCGACGTCAGAACGGGCAGCTCGAGGCTGCTGCTGACAGGGCGGTGCCGGACGGTGTGGGGCACAGGAACTGCGTGAAGCGGGTGTCGTCGTCGACGAACCGCTTGAGCCACGCGATCGAGTTCTCCGCGATCGTCGTGTTGGAGGTGTTCGGTGCGAAGTGGCTCGCACCGCGCAGCTCGAGGTAGGTGCGTGGAGTCGACGCGGGAAGCGTCTGGTAGAACGGCTTCGCGTGCGACGCGACGGAGGCGACGGAGTCGTTCTGCGCGCCGATGACCAGGGTCGGGGTGCTGACCTCCGGCCACGTCTTGTCGACGTTCCACGGGGTCAGCGGGATCGCGGCCTTGAGGGACGGGCGGTCCTTGGCGGCCTCGAGGGTCCCGCCGCCGCCCATCGAGTGGCCGACGACGGCGACGCGGGTGGCGTCGATCCGGCTGGCGACGGCGCTGCGCTGGGTCAGGTAGTCGGCGGCCGCGAGCAGCTGGTCGCCGCGCGACGACGGCTGGTCGTAGACGGAGTTGGTGTCGATGGTGAACACGACGAAGCCCTGCGACGCGATGCGCGGCCCCAGCCACGCCATGCTCGACTGGCGGGCGGTGTAGCCGGGCACGACGACGACCGCGCCGAAGGTGCCCTGGGACTGGTCGGTGGGGTAGTAGACGGTGCCGCCGCCGAAGCCGCTGACGCCGTAGCGCGAGACCGAGGTCTGGGCGACGGCGAAGGTCCCACGGGCGGCCTGGATGCTGGACCGCGTGGGGTCGGGGCCCCGCTGGTACGGGTTGTCCGCGGCTGCCGCCGGGCTGGCGACGCCGGCGATGCCGCCGACGACGAGGGTGGCGCTGAGCACGGCGCTCGTGGCGACGGTGCGCCGCCACTGGGTCAGAGATGTCACGACGTTGTGTCCTCTCGGTGGTGCCCCGCCGACCGGTGCGACGTGGGGCGTGGTGATCGAGTGAGCCCCCTCCTTTCACAAACCGACCGGTCGGTTTTGCGAAAGTAGCACCCGAGACACCGAGTTGTCATCGAATTCGTGTGACCTAGTCACGAGCAGCCGCAACAGCGGCGCGTGACCTGCGGAGACGCCACATCCGGCGCCCGTCCGGCTCTGCGAACCGTCCGGCGGTGCGGAGTGCTCGTCCGCTAGCGCTTGACGGCGACCAGCAGGCCGTCCCCCACGGGCAGCAGCGACGGGAGCAGGCGGTCGTCGGCGCGCACGATGCGGCCGACCTCGCGGATCGTGGTCGTCGTCTCGTCGCGACGTGCCGGGTCCGCGACACGGTCGTGCCAGAGGGCGTTGTCGACGACGAGCACGCCCCCGGTCCGCAGCAGCCGCACCGCCTGCTCGACGTACCCGCGGTAGCTCTCCTTGTCCGCGTCGACGAACACCAGGTCGTACCCGCCGTCGGTGAGGCGCGGCACGACGTCGAGCGCGCGACCCGAGATCGTGCGCGTGCGGGTGGGCTTGATGCCCTCCTCGGCGAACGCCTCCTTGGCGGCGCGCTGGTGCTCGACCTCGACGTCGATCGTCGTCAGGACGCCGTCGGCCGGCATCCCGCGCAGCAGGTACAGCGAGCCGACGCCCGTACCGGTCCCGATCTCGACCACCGCACGCGCCCCGACCGCCGCCGCCAGCACGCTCAGCGCGGCGCCCGACCCCGGCAGCACGGGGGTGCACCCGAGCTGAGCCGCGCGCTCGCGGGCGCGCAGCAGGACGTCGTCCTCCGGCAGGAACTCCTCGCAGTAGACCCAGCTCTGGGCCTTGTCGGTGGAGATGGTGGCCTCCCGGCGCGCGACGACGTGGTGGTGCAACGGTCGTCCGCCAGCGTAGTCGGGTGCCCGCAGAGGGGTGCGGAGCCCGCGCGGTCCGCTACGGGCGGAACTTCTCGCCCGCTGCAGACGTTCCTAGCGTTCGAGGCTCACAGGTCCACCTGGGACACTGGGCGCACGATGGCACGCACCGAGGAGAACGACCCCATGACCACCCAGCCCGCCGCCTGGCAGGCTCCGTCGTGGGAGGAGATCGTCCGCGACCACTCCGCACGGGTGTACCGGCTGGCGTACCGCCTCACGGGCAACAAGCACGACGCCGAGGACCTCACGCAGGAGACGTTCGTCCGCGTGTTCCGGTCGCTGCACTCCTACACGCCGGGCACGTTCGAGGGCTGGCTGCACCGCATCACCACCAACCTCTTCCTGGACCAGGCGCGTCGCCGCCAGCGGATCCGCATGGACGCCATGGGAGAGGACTCCGAGCGGTACGCGTCCGGTGACCAGCTCGGTGCACCGGAGCGGGCGTTCGAGCACGGCAACCTCGACCTCGACGTCCAGCGCGCGCTCGACCAGCTGCCCCCGGAGTACCGCGCGGCCGTGGTGCTGTGCGACATCGAGGGCCTGTCCTACGAGGAGATCGCGGTGACGCTCGGCATCAAGCTGGGCACGGTCCGCTCGCGCATCCACCGCGCCCGCGCACGTCTGCGCGTGTCGCTCGAGCACCGGGCGCCTGCGGCTCTCGCGACTGCCGCGGACGAGTCCCCCCTGACGGTCCTCGGATGAGCCACCTCGGGTCGCGGATCAGCGCGCTGGTCGACGGGCAGCTCTCGGTGCCGGAGACCGAGAAGGCCCTCGCGCACGTCGCCGTCTGCCCCGGGTGCGCCGCCGAGCTGGCCGCGTCCCGCGCCGCCCGGCGGGCGCTGACCTCCGCCGACGAGGTCACGCCCAACCCCGACCTGACCGCGCGGCTCCTCTCGCTCGCCGGCAGCCCGCCGGACGCCGACCCGTTCGCGGGCGACCCGTTCGCGCCTCCCGCCCGGCAGACCCGCGACGAGCTGGCCTCCTACGGCGTGGCCAGCGGCGGCCTGGGTTCGCGCGGGTGGCGGGGGAGCGGGTCGCTGCGCGGCGACGTCGGCCACCGGCGCTCCTCCGTCCGCATCGCCGCCGGCTCGATGGCGGGTCTCGGTGCGGTCGCGGCGATGCTCTTCGTGCTCGGGGAGCGCCCCGACGTCGTGCCCACCGTGCACCCCGGGGTCGACCTGGGTCTGCTCGGCCAGGCGACCACCGAGGACCCCGCAGCGGCGGACCGGGTGGTCGACACGAGCTCCTGGCCCGTCGCCGACGGGTCCACCGACGCCTCCCACCAGACCCTCGCGTGGCTGCGTGCGCACGCCTGGACGTTCCCCGCCGAGCTCCCCGACGGCTGGACCGTGACCGCGGTGCGCTGGTCCGGCGACGACTCCCGGGTCCTCGAGGTCGACGTGACGGGCGCCGACGGGACGTCCCTCGTCGTCACGGAGCAGCAGGGACGGCTTGAGACCGGGGCGCTCGCGGGCGCCCCCACCAGCGAGGTCGGCGGCCGGCAGGTGTACGTGCTGTCGTTCGAGCCGTGGCACGTCGTCTGGCAGGCGGAGGGCACGGTCGTCCAGGTGGTCGGCTCGCAGTCGTCGGGCTCGGCCGAGACTCTTGTGGGAGCCTTTCCTGACGGCGCCTTCGACGACGGCGTACCCGCGCGGATCACGCGCGGGTGGGACACCGTGACAGGAGCGCTCGAACGGCCATGACGACCCCCGACGACGCGCCGCCCGTCGCGGTTCCTGCTGCCGGGACCCCCGAGCCGACGCCCGCCGGCGCGTTCGCGTCGCCGTCCGGTCGTCGTGAGCTGCCTCCCACGCCGACGGCACCGGAGGCGAACCCGGCCCAGGAGCCCGGTGCCGCGCCGGGCCCTGCCGCCCGGCCCGAGCAGGCCGCACCCCGTCCGCCCGGGACCCACTGGTCGGTGCCGCACGGCTCCGTCCCCGCCTATGCCCCGCCGGACCCGCACGGCGGGCCCGTGGGGCAGCCGGTCCCGGCGCCGTGGGCAGGCGTCCCGTACCCGACGACGGGGACGACGGCGGACGTCGACCCGGCGCAGCCGACCGGTCCCGCGGGCGTGCCGCACACGGTCGTCCTGCACCGCAAGCGGCGGCGCACCCTGTCGGCCGCGTGGGTCGTCCCGCTCGTGCTCCTCGCGCTGGCCGCGGGTGCCGTGGGCGGCGTCCTGGGCTCCCGGCTCACCACGGACGACCGCCTCGCGGACGCCGGCCTGCCGGTCGCACCCGTCGGCGCCGCACCCGTGGAGCGGGCGGCAGGCTCGGTGGCAGCGATCGCGGCTGGGGTCCTGCCGAGCGTGGTGTCCATCCAGGTCGACGGTCCCGACGGCAGCGCCACCGGGTCGGGCTTCGTCCTGCGGGGCGACGGGTACCTGGTCACCAACAACCACGTGATCGCGCAGGCCGACGGCGCGGCGTCCACGTCGATCACCGTGACGTTCGGCGACGGCAGCGAGCAGGAGGCCTCGATCGTCGGGCGGACCGCGGACTACGACCTGGCCGTGCTCAAGGTCGACGTCGAGGGTCTGACGCCGCTCCTGCTCGGCGACTCGGACGCGGTCGTCGTGGGCGACCCGGTGGTGGCCGTCGGTGCACCGCTGGGTCTGGCCGGGACGGTCACCACCGGGATCGTCAGCGCACTGAACCGCCCGGTGTCCGCGGGCGAGGCGACCGACTCGCAGGACCAGGCCTTCATCAACGCGATCCAGACCGACGCCGCGATCAACCCCGGCAACTCCGGCGGCCCCCTGGTCAACGCCGTCGGCGAGGTCATCGGGATCAACTCGGCCATCGCCCAGCCGCCGGGGTCGCTGTCGACGGTCGGGGGCAGCATCGGCCTCGGCTTCGCCATCCCGTCGAACCAGGTGCGCCGCACCGCGGACCAGCTGATCGAGAAGGGCATCGCGACGTACCCGATCATCGGTGTGCTGCTGGACCAGCGGTACAGCGGCGAGGGCGTCCAGGTCTCCGCGGACGTGCAGGACGGTCGGCAGCCGGTCACGGCCGGCGGGCCCGCGGAGCGCGCCGGGATCCATCCCGGCGACGTCATCCTCGCGATCGACGGGCGCCCGGTGACGGACCCCGACGAGCTGATCGTGGCCATCCGCGCGCGGACGCCGGGGGACACGATCGTGCTGCACGTGCGCAGCGGCTCCAGCGAGCGTGACGTGCGCGTGAAGCTCGACGAGTCGCCGACGGACTGATCCCGGCGGGCCGCGGGCGCCCTCCACAGCGCGGCCCGCGAGGCTCAGTGCCGGGGGGTACTCTGACCCGGTGTTCGGGATCAACGGCGGTGAGCTGCTGGTGCTGCTCGTCGTCGCCGCGCTGGTCATCGGCCCCGAGCGGCTCCCCGGCTACGCCGAGCAGCTCGGCCAGTGGGTGCGCCGCGGCCGCCGGTTCGTCAAGGACGCGAAGGCGCGGGTCGACGAGGAGCTGGGCGAGGAGGTCGGCGACGTCGACTGGGCCGCGCTCGACCCGCGCAAGTACGACCCGCGACGGATCGTGCGGGACGCACTGCTGGAGGACGACGAGCCGGTCCGGCCCGTGAGCACGCCCGCCACCCGGCCCCGCACGGGCGCCGCCGCCGCGCGAGCAGCGACCGGGGGCGCCGCTGCCGCTGCCGCGACGGACGGTCCCGGCGCTGCACCCGTCAGCACCCCCTACGACGACGAGGCCACCTGACCGGTCCTGTCCCGCCCCCTCCCTCGGGAGCGCCGGCACGCCGGCCCTCCCGTCCTGACAGAATGGTCCGATGGTCTTGGCGCCGCACCAGTCGCGCATCTTCTCGGGGATGCAGCCCACGTCCGACTCCCTCCAGCTGGGCAACTACCTCGGCGCGCTGACCCAGTGGGTCGCGCTCCAGGAGGAGCACGACGCCATCTACTGCGTCGTCGACCTGCACGCCCTGACGGTGAGCCCCGACCCGTCGGTGCTGCGGGACCGCACGCGTCGTACTGCCGCCCAGTACCTGGCGGCGGGTGTCGACCCGGAGCGGTCGATCCTGTTCGTGCAGTCGCAGGTGCCGGAGCACGCGGAGCTCGCGTGGTTGCTCTCGTGCCACACCGGGTTCGGCGAGGCCAACCGGATGACGCAGTTCAAGGACAAGTCCGGCAAGCACGGGACCGAGGGCACGACGGTCGGCCTGTTCACCTACCCGGTGCTGATGGCGGCGGACATCCTGCTGTACGACACGACGCTCGTGCCGGTGGGGGAGGACCAGCGTCAGCACCTCGAGCTGACCCGCGACCTCGCGCAGCGCCTGAACTCCCGGTTCGGCCCGGACACCGTCGTCGTGCCCGAGCCGCACATCGTCAAGGCGACCGCCAAGATCTACGACCTGCAGGACCCGACCGCCAAGATGAGCAAGTCGGCGGAGAGCCCCAACGGCCTCATCGAGCTGCTGGACGACCCGAAGGTCGTCGCCAAGCGGATCAGGTCGGCGGTGACGGACGCGGAGCGCGAGATCCGGTTCGACCCCGAGGGCAAGCCGGGCGTCTCCAACCTGCTGACGATCTACTCGGCGCTCACCGGCCGGGAGATCCCGGCGCTCGAGGCGGACTACGCGGGCAAGGGCTACGGCGACCTCAAGGTCGACCTGGCGAACGTCGTCGTCGACTTCCTCACCCCGTTCCAGGCCCGCGTGCACGGGTACCTGTCGGACCCGGCGTCGCTCGACGCCGTGCTGTCCGACGGTGCCGACCGCGCCCAGGAGCTGGCCCGCGGCACGCTCGAGCGCCTCTACGACCGCAGCGGTCTGCTGCCTCGCCGGTCGCGCGCCCGGGTCGGCGCGTGAGGCTGCCCGAACGATCCGGCGACCAGGTCCGGATCGGGGTGGCCATCACCGTGCCCGAGCCGTACGGCACGGTGCTGCAGGCGGCGCGCGCGCGGTTCGGTGACCCGTGGGCGCAGTACATCCCGCCGCACATCACCCTGCTGGGTCCGACGGTGATCGAGCACGACGAGATCCTCTCCGTCGACGAGCACCTGGCGTCGATCGCGCAGCGGCACGCGCCCTTCGTCGTGACGCTGCGGGGCACGGCGACGTTCCGGCCGATCTCGCCCGTCGTGTTCGTCCAGGTCGTCGAGGGTGTGGACGGCTGCGAAGGTCTGGAGCGGGACGTCAGGTCCGGCGTGCTGGCCCAGGAGCTCCGGTTCCACTACCACCCGCACGTCACCGTCGCGCACGAGGTGCCCGACGAGCAGCTCGACGCGGCCTTTGCCGGCATGGCGGAGTTCGACGCGTCGTTCGTCGTCGACAGCTTCCACAGCTACGCGCACGGCGACGACGGCGTGTGGCGGCCCGCGCGCGACTTCAGCCTCACGGGGACGCCCGCGGATGCCGGGGTCGGTACCGCGACCTAGGGTCGGGGCATGACGGCCGACCGCACCCCCGCAGAGGTGGATCCCGCGGGTCCCGCCGTCGGCGCCGGAGCGGCCCACACGCGTGCCGCCGTGACCGCGCCGGACCCGGCGTCACCCGCGCCGCGTCGCTCGCTCGTGGAGCGGGCGAAGGCCCTGTTCGCGTGGTGGCAGCACACGCGCCCGGCCCGCGCGAACGCCCGGTTCGGTGCACGCGGTGGCGGGGTGCTCACCGGCGGCATCGCGTACGCGGCGCTCTTCTCGGTGTTCGCCGCGCTGACCATCGGGTACACGATCTTCATGGCCGTCCTGGGCAGCAACGACGAGCTCCGCGAGCAGGTGCTGGTCGCGGTCAACGAGTCCCTGCCGGGCCTGGTGACGACCGATGACGCCCCCGGGATGATCGACCCCGACTCGCTCGAGCTCAGCGGCGGCCTGACGATGACCGGGATCATCGCGGTCGTCGTGCTGCTGGTCAGCGCCATCGCCGCCATGGCGGCCCTGCGCACCGCCGTGCGGGCGATGTTCGCGTCCGAGGGTGGAGCGGGCAACCCGGTGCTCGGCAAGGCGCGCGAGCTGGGCGGTTTCGTCGGCATCGCGTTCGCGGTGCTGCTGTCCGCGGTGCTCACCACCGGCGTCGCCAGCGCCGCGTCCTGGATCCTCGACTCGCTCGGGTGGGGTGCCTCGACCACGGTCGTCCTGCGGGTGGTCGGCATCCTCGTCGCGTTCGTGGTCGACGCCGCGATCTTCCTGCTGGTCGTCACCGTGCTCGCCGGCGAGCACGCACCCTGGCGGGACCTGAGCCGCGGGGCCGTCATCGCGGCCGTCGGCATCGGGATCGTCCGGATCCTCGGCACGGAGGTGGTGGCCGGGAGCGTCAGCAGGAACCCGCTCTTCACCTCCGTCGCCGTGATCGTCACGCTCCTGGTCTGGGTGAACCTCATCGCGCGCATCGTCCTGCTGGCGGCGGCGTGGACGGCCGACCCGCCGTTCGTCGAGCCCGCGACCGAGGACCCCGCCCCGGCCACCTGAGAACCACGCGACGTCCGAACCTCTGCGCGGGCGCACCGTGGTCGTGCGACCCCCGTGACGTCCGCGCCTCCGGTCCTCGGGATGCTCGACCGAGCGGACGTCGAGAAGGCATCGTGCTGTACGCCGTGATCGGGCCGCCCTAGGGTCGGCGCATGTCCGCCGACGAGGCACGGCCCGCGGTCGCCGCCGGTGCCGCGCAGGCGCGTGCGGAGGAGGTCCCGCCGCCGTCCGCGCGGCCGCCGGCGAAGCCGTCCCTCGGGGCACGGGCAGCGGCGGGGTACCGGTGGTGGCGGCACACCCGACCCGGCCGGGCGAGCGCGCGCTTCCACGCCCGCAGCGGGGGCGTCCTCGCAGGCGGCATCGCGTATGCGGCGCTGTTCTCGGTGTTCGCCGCGCTGGCCCTCAGCTACACCGTCCTCATCACCGTCCTCGGGGACAACGTGGGGCTCCAGGAGAGAGTCCTGGTCGCGGTCGACTCCACCTACCCCCGCCTCCTGGACACCGGGGACGGACAGGGCGTGCTGGACCCGGCGTCGCTCGAGCTGCCCAGCAGCCGCACGCTCACCGGTGTCGTCGCCGTCGTCGTGCTGCTGCTGAGCGCGATCGCGGCCATGACCGCCCTGCGCAGGGCGGTGCGTGCCATGTTCGCCGCGCGGCTCACCGGCAACATGATGCTCGGCAAGGCCCGAGACCTCGGCGGGTTCGTCGGGATGGTCCTGGTGGTGCTGGTGTCCGCGTTGCTGACCACCGGTGTCGGGACGGTGGCGTCGTGGGTGCTCGATGCCCTCGGGTGGGACGGCCTGACGACGCTGGTGCTGCAGGCGCTCGGCGTGCTCGTGGCGTTCCTCGTCGACGCCGCGATCTTCCTGCTGGTCGTGAGGGTCCTGGCCGGCGAGGACCCGCCGCGCCCGGACCTGCTCCGCGGGGCGCTGCTGGCGGCCACCGGGCTCGGCATCGCGCGGATGCTCGGCACCGCGGTGATCGCGAGCAGCGTGAGCAGGAACCCCCTGGTCACCTCCGTCGCGGTGCTCGTCACGGTCCTCGTCTGGGTCAACGTGGTCGCGCGCATCGTGCTGCTGGCTGCGGCGTGGACGGCCGACCCGCCGTTCGAGGAGCGTGCGCCGTCGACGGGCCACCGGTCGGGACGAGCGTCGTAGGAGGAGCGCGACGGCCTTGACAACATTTCTTGTCAAGAGCACGATGGCGCTATGCAGGATGTCGAGATCATCGAGGACGCGGAGGCGGCCGCCGCCGCGCTGGACCCGGTCCGGGCGCGGCTGCTCAGCGAGCTCGCCGTCCCGGCCTCCGCCGCCGGGCTCGCCGCCCGGGTCGGCATCGCGCGCCAGAAGGTCAACTACCACCTCAGGGCGCTCGAGGCGCACGGGCTGGTGGAGCTGTCGGAGGAGCGCCGGCACGGCGGGATCACCGAGCGCGTGCTGCAGGCGTCGGCGGCGTCGTACGTGGTGTCACCGGCCGCCGTCAGCGCGTCTGGTGCCGACCCGGACGCCACGGCCGACCACCTGTCGGCGCGGTACCTCGTCGCGCTGGCCGGCCGGCTCGTCCGGGAGGTCGGCGCCCTGGCCCGTCGGGCCGGGACGTCCGGGGCCCGCCTCCCGACGATGACCATCGACACGACGATCGGCTTCCGCTCGGCCGCCGACCGCGCAGCCTTCGCGGACGACCTCACCGCCGCGGTGCTCGACCTGGCCGCTCGCTACCACCACGACGACGGGCGCCCGCACCGGCTCGTCGTCGCCGCCCACCCCCTTCCCGAGGAGACCTCATGAGCACGCCCACGACCGTCCCGTACCGCCTGGAGTTCACCGTCGAGGTGCCCGGCACCCCGGAGCAGGTCTGGGACGCCATCGCGACCGGCACGGGCATGAGCGCCTGGTACCTGCCGACCGAGCTGGAGGAGCGCGAGGGCGGCTCGGTGCACTTCACCATCGGCGAGCACATGGGCTCCGACGGCCGGATCACCGGCTGGGACCCGCCGCGCCGCCTCGCGTTCGACGAGGACTGGGCCTCGCTCATGGGTGTCGACGCGGACGCGCTCAGCCCCCTGACGTGCGAGTTCCTCGTCGAGGCGCAGTCAGGCGGCACCTGCGTCGTGCGCGTGACCAGCAGCGGCTTCGGGACGGGCACGTCCTGGGAGTCGGAGTGGTGGGACTCCGTGGCTCCCGCCTGGATCCCGTACTTCGACAACCTGCGCCTGTACCTCGCGCACTTCGCCGGCCAGGAGGCGACACGGATGGAGGTCACGGCCTCCCACCCCGGTGACGTGGACGCGGTCTGGTCCGCGCTGCACGACGCCGTCGGGCTCGGCGAGGAGGGCTCACCGGTCGAGGTGCGCGGCGCCGCCGGCACGGTCGAGCGGCTCGGCGACCGGCAGGCGCTGGTCCGGCTCACCGCGCCGGTCCCCGGGATGCTCGACGTCTTCGTCGAGGGCCACGGCGGGGCCGCGACCGCCGGCGTGCGCGCGTACCTGTTCTCCGCCGACGCCGCGGACTACGTGCGGCGCGAGGAGCCCGCGTGGCAGGCCTGGCTGCGGGAGCTCGCCGTCCCCGCCTGACGGCCGCCCGGACCCGCACGACCGGCTGCGCCCGACCGTCCGTCGGGCAGCCGTCGCACCCGCACGACCGCGAACCGACGACGGAGGAACGACATGGGCACGACGACGAACGACGGACCCAGCACGACGACGGACGTCCGCCGGGCGAGCGACAGGCGTCCCGTCCGCAGGCTCGTCCTGACCGGTCTACTGGCCACCCTCGTGGCGATGGTGGCGACGACGCTCGTGGCCGCGCTGGCCCAGGCGCTCGGGGTCGACTTCATGGTCTCCGGATCCGACGAGGCGATCCCGCTGGCCGGGTTCGCCACGGTCACGGGTCTCTTCTCGGTCCTGGGCGTCGTCCTCGCCGCGGTCCTGCTGCGGTGGAGCGCTCACCCCGCGACGCGGCTCGTGCAGACGGCCGTCACGCTGACCGCGGTCTCGTTGGTCCCGCCTCTGCTCCTCGGGGACGGCGCCGCCACCTCGGTCGCTCTCGTGGTGCTGCACCTCGTCGCTGCAGCGGTGATGATCCCCGCCCTCGCGCGGAGCCTCCGCACCGCCTGACGCTCCGACGAGCCGGTGCTCAACCGACGTCGAGCGCCGCGTGCAGCTCCGTGAGCCGACCGGTGAGCACCACCAGGCGGGCCCGGGTCGCGGCCGGCTCGCCGACCGTGCCGAGCCGGAGCATCCCCGGGTCGCCCGCGGCCTGTGCCGCGGCGATGCGGTCCGCGGCATCGGTCATGCGGACGGCGACGTGGTCGAGGACCGCGTGGGGGTCGAGGTCGCCGTAGCCGTCAGCGATCGTGCGCAGCACCTGCGCGACCTGGGCGGCGTCCGCGTCGGGGAAGAGCACGGCGGTGTTCCACGCGAAGATCGCCACGTCGTCCAGCGGGATCCCCGGGCCGGCGACGTCCCAGTCGAAGACCCCCGCCAGGTCGTCCCCGTCGAACGCCATGTTGTACATCGCACTGTCGTGGTGGCACACGATCTCGCCGGGCCGCAGCGCACGCTCCACGAACCGCCACCGCCGGCTCTCGCGCGGGAAGCCCGCGACCACCGCGTGGTAGTCGCGCAGCCACCGCATCGCCGACCGGAGCTGGGCGTCGCTGAGCGCCTCCCGGCCGATGTCCAGCACCCGGCCGGGCAGGAACGTGAGGATCTCGCGGCCCTGCTCGTCGATGCCGAGGACGCGGGGGATCCGGGGGAGCCCCGCGGCGGCGAGGAAGTCCAGCAGCTCGTGCACCGCGGGCGTCCAGGGGCCTGTCGGGCGGCGCACCGTGTCCCCGACGCGGACGGCCCCGCCGACGTTCCCGCCGGGGAGCGGGATCTCGTCGTCGGGGCCGTGGGTCACGACGGGCAGGCTACCGAGGTGCGGGCGGCACCGCGAAGCGGATAAGCGCAGGTCAGAAGGCGCGCGTGATCATCGCGCGCTTCACTTCCTGGATCGCCTTGGTCACCTCGATGCCACGCGGGCAGGCCTCGGTGCAGTTGAAGGTGGTGCGGCAGCGCCACACCCCCTCCTTGTCGTTGAGGATCTCGAGGCGCTGGGTGCCACCCTCGTCGCGGCTGTCGAAGATGAACCGGTGCGCGTTGACGATCGCGGCGGGGCCGAAGTACTGACCGTCCGTCCAGAACACGGGGCACGACGAGGTGCACGCGGCGCAGAGGATGCACTTGGTGGTGTCGTCGAACCGCTCGCGCTGCTCGGCGCTCTGCAGGCGCTCCTTGCTGGGCTCGTTCCCGGTGGTGATGAGGAACGGCATGATCTCGCGGTAGGACGCGAAGAACGGCTCCATGTCGACGACGAGGTCCTTGATCACCGGGAGGCCCTTGATGGGCTCGACGACGATCGGCTTGCTCGGGTCGAGGTCCTTGAGCAGCGTCTTGCACGCCAGCCGGTTGCGGCCGTTGATCCGCATCGCGTCCGAGCCGCAGACGCCGTGGGCGCAGGAGCGACGGAACGTCAGCGAGCCGTCCTCCTCCCACTTGACCTTGTGCAGGGCGTCGAGCACGCGGTCCGTGCCGTGCGCGCGGACCGTGAACTCGTCCCAGTAGGGCTCCGGGGCACCGGCGCCGTCGTCGGGGAGGTAGCGCCGGATCTTCAGGGTCACGTCGAAGGACGGGATCGCCCCGACCTCGCTGGGTGCCTCGAGGGTCGCTGTCATCAGTACTTACGCTCCATCGGCTGGTAGCGGGTCATCGTGACGGGCTTGGAGCCCAGGACGAGCTGGTAGTCGTCGAACACCGTGGTGTGCGCGAACGACCCCTTGTGGTCGCCGTCGCCGTCGGTGCCCCACAGGCGGTGCCCCTTGACGGGCAGCGGGCGCCGGTACGCCATCGTGTGGCGCATGTAGTTCTTGTCGTCGCGGTCCGGGAAGTCCTCGCGGAAGTGCCCGCCGCGCGACTCGTCGCGGTTGAGGGCGCCGACGACGACGGTCTCCGCGATGTCGAGCAGGAAGCCCAGCTCCACGGCCTCGAGGAGGTCGGTGTTGAACATCTTGCTCTTGTCCTGCACGGACACGTGCCGGAACCGCTTCTGCAGGACCTTGATGTCCTCGAGCGCCTGGTTGAGCGACTCCGACGTGCGGAACACCTGCGCGTTCAGGTCCATCGTCTCCTGCAGGGCCTTGCGGATGTCCGCCACCCGGTCCCCGTCGGGACGCGTGCGGATCTCCTCCAGGCCCGCGACGACGGTGGCCGCGGGGTCCTCGGGGAGGTCGACGAACGAGGCCGTGAGCGCGTAGGCGGCGGCCGAGATGCCGGCCCGCTTGCCGAACACGTTGATGTCGAGCAGCGAGTTGGTGCCCAGGCGGTTGGAGCCGTGCACGCTCACGCAGGCCACCTCCCCCGCGGCGTACAGGCCGCGGATGACGTCGGTGGAGTTGCGCAGGACCTCGGCCTCGATGTTGGTGGGGATGCCACCCATCGCGTAGTGGGCCGTCGGGTACACCGGCACGGGCTCCGTGTAGGGCTCGATGCCGAGGTACGTGCGGGCGAACTCCGTGATGTCCGGGAGCTTCGCGTCGATGTGCGCGGGCTCCAGGTGCGTCAGGTCGAGCAGCACGTAGTCCTTGTTGGGGCCGGCACCGCGGCCCTCGCGGACCTCGTTGGCCATGGACCGGGCGACGATGTCGCGGGGCGCCAGGTCCTTGATGGTCGGGGCGTAGCGCTCCATGAAGCGCTCACCCTCGGAGTTGCGCAGGATGCCGCCCTCGCCGCGGGCCGCCTCCGACAGGAGGATGCCGAGGCCTGCCAGACCGGTCGGGTGGAACTGGAAGAACTCCATGTCCTCCAGCGGGATGCCGCGGCGGTACGCCAGCGCCATGCCGTCGCCCGTCAGGGTGTGCGCGTTGGAGGTCGTCTTGTAGATCTTGCCCGCGCCGCCCGTGGCCAGGACCACCGACTTGGCCTGGAACACGTGGATCTCGCCGGTGGCCAGCTCGTAGGCGACGACGCCCGAGACGTTGACCTCCTCGCCGTCGGGCACGTGGCCGGCGGCGAGGTCGTGGTCCACCAGCAGGTCGAGCACGTAGAACTCGTTGAAGAACTCGACGTCGTTCTTCACGCACTGCTGGTACAGCGTCTGCAGGATCATGTGGCCCGTGCGGTCCGCGGCGTAGCAGGACCGGCGGACGGCAGCCTCGCCGTGGTTGCGGGTGTGCCCGCCGAACCGGCGCTGGTCGATCCGGCCCTCCGGCGTGCGGTTGAACGGCAGGCCCATCTTCTCCAGGTCGAGCACCGCGTCGATGGCCTCCTTGGCCATGACCTCGGCGGCGTCCTGGTCCACCAGGTAGTCACCGCCCTTGACGGTGTCGAACGTGTGCCACTCCCAGTTGTCCTCCTCGACGTTGGCCAGCGCGGCGCACATGCCGCCCTGCGCCGCGCCCGTGTGGGACCGCGTCGGGTAGAGCTTGGAGATGACGGCCGTGCGCACGCGCGTCGAGGACTCCAGGGCCGCGCGCATGCCGGCGCCGCCCGCGCCGACGATCACGACGTCGTACTGGTGGGTCTGCATCGGGGTCGATGCCTTCCTTTTGCTGGGGGGAGAGCGTCAGGCCGTGCAGAACGAGGGCAGCAGGTCCGCCGGCGAGCCGGACGGGCACGGGTCGAACGTGAAGATCACGAGCGTGCCGAGCACGACCACGAGGACGAACGCGAGGTACAGCGCGGACTTGAGCGCCAGGCGCACACCGTCGCGCTCCGCGTAGTCGTTGATGATCGTCCGCACGCCGTTGGTGCCGTGGATCATCGCGAGCCAGAGCATCAGCAGGTCCCAGACCTGCCAGAACGGCGACGCCCACTTGCCGGCGACGAAGCCGAAGTCGATCGCGGTCACGCCCTCTCCGGCGACGAGGTTGACGAAGAGGTGCCCGAAGATCAGGACGAGCAGCACGACGCCGGACGCGCGCATGAACACCCAGCCGTAGAGCTCGGTGTTGCCGCGCGTGGTGAGGCGCGCCGGACGTGGCTTGGGAGGCCGCGGGGCCTTGGGGTCGGCGATCGTGGTCATCACTCGCCTCCGAACACGTGCATGAGGTGCCGGGGCAGGAAGCCGGCCATGGTGACGACGAACAGGCCCATGACGACCCAGAGCATCACGCGCTGGTACTTCGGGCCCTTGGACCAGAAGTCGACCAGGATGATCCGGATCCCGTTGTAGGCGTGGAACACGATGGCGGCGACGAGGCCGGCCTCACCGAGTCCCATGATCGGGTTCTTGTACGTGGCGATGACGTCGTTGTACGCCTCGGGGGAGATGCGCACGAGCGACGTGTCGAGCACGTGCACGAGCAGGAAGAAGAAGATGGCGACGCCGGTCACGCGGTGGGCGACCCACGACCACATGCCTTCCCGCCCGCGATAGAGCGTTCCGGCGGGCACCTTGCGGGTGGCCGACGCGGGAAGCGCATCAGGCACTGGGGCCTCCTGGCGGATCAGAGGTGCGGACGACGGCGTCCTTGTCCCGTCAACTGTAGTGAACCGATCAGTACGCAACCCGTCGGCAGGGGCCTCCTGTGAGGTATTGCACAGCTCGGGCACCCGGCCGGGCGGGATCTCGGGGCTCGCTACCCTGGCGCCCATGTCGACTCCGTCCACTGCTCCCATGGCGATTCCCGGTTTCCACGCCGTCGTCCCGGCCGGTGGGGCGGGCACCCGCCTGTGGCCGCTGTCGCGTGCCGGCCACCCCAAGTTCCTGCTCGATCTCACCGGCTCCGGCCGGACCCTGCTGCAGGCGACGGTCGACCGCCTGCTCCCGCTCACGGGCACCGGCGGCGTGCTCGTGGTGACGGGCACCCGGCACGCCGACGCGGTGGCGGGGCAGCTCCCCGAGCTCGGGGCCGCGGACGTGCTCGCCGAGCCGTCGCCCCGGGACTCGATGGCCGCGATCGGCCTGGCCGCCGCGGTCCTGCTCGAGCGGCACGGCGAGGACGTGGTCCTCGGGTCGTTCGCGGCCGACCACGTCATCGACGGCACCGAGGCGTTCCAGCGGACGGTGCGGGAGGGCGTCGTGGCCGCCCGCGCCGGGTACGTGGTGACGATCGGCATCGCCGCGACCGGCCCGTCGACCGCGTTCGGGTACGTCCGGTCCGGCCCGTCCCTCGGGCTCGACGACGCCCCGACGGTGACGCGCGCCGCCGGCTTCACGGAGAAGCCCGACGCCGTGACCGCGACGGCGTACCTGGCGACCGGCGAGTACCGCTGGAACGCCGGCATGTTCCTCGTGCGGGCCCGTGTGCTCCTGGACCACCTGGCCACCCAGCTGCCGGCCCTGGCGGCGGGTCTCCAGGAGGTCGCGGCGGCGTGGGACGGCCCCGACCGCGCCGACGTGCTCGACCAGGTGTGGCCGGGCCTGACCAAGATCGCGATCGACCACGCCATCGCCGAGCCGGTGGCGGCCGCGGGCGGGGTCGCCGTCGTGCCGGGCGACTTCACGTGGGACGACGTCGGCGACTTCGACTCGCTCGCGCAGCTGCTCGCCGCGGACACGCTGGGCGACGAGGGTCTCGTGCTGCGCATCGAGGCCGACGGCGCGTTCGTCGCACCCGGCGGCGGGCGGACCGTGTCCGTGGTCGGGCTGCCCGACGCGGTGGTCGTCGACACTCCGGACGCCGTGCTCGTGACCACGCGGGCGCACGCGCAGTCGGTGAAGTCGGCCGTCGACGGCTGGCGGGCACGCGACCGGACGGACCTGCTCTGAGGCGGACACGCTCCACCCGTGCGGACCGGCGCGGCTAGGGTCGAAGCCGTGTCCATCGTGCATACCGAACCCGCCGTCGCCCCGCTGACCAGTCTCCGGCCCGAGCCGACGGAGCCCATGTCGGCCCGGCTCGCCGTCCTGGTCGCGGAGCTGCGTGACGAGCTGGTCGCCGTCCGCCGCGACATCCACGCCCACCCCGAGCTGGGTCGTACCGAGGTGCGGACCACCGCGCTCGTCGCCGACCGGCTGCGGGCCGCCGGGCTCACGCCGCACCTGCTGCCGGGCAGCGGCCTGGTCTGCGACATCGGTCCGGGGCCGGCGACGAGCGGGCGCAAGCGGATCGCGCTGCGCGCGGACCTCGACGCGCTGCCCGTCCAGGAGACCAGCGGCGTGCCGTGGGCGTCCACCGTCAAGGGCGTCACCCACGCGTGCGGGCACGACGTGCACGTCGCGGCGGTGCTCGGCGCCGGGCTGGCCCTCGCGCAGGTCGCCGACGAGCTGCGCACCGGGGTGCGGCTGGTGTTCCAGCCGGCCGAGGAGGTCCAGCCCGGGGGAGCGCTCGACGTGGTGGCCGCCGGTGGGCTGGACGGGGTGGCCGAGATCTACGCGTTCCACTGCGACCCCAAGGTCGACGTCGGGCACGTGGGCACGCGCATCGGTCCCATCACGTCCGCCAGCGACGAGGTCACCGTGACGGTGTCCGGCCCGGGCGGCCACACGTCCCGGCCGCACCTGACGGGCGACGTGGTGTTCGCGCTGGGGCAGGTCATCACGCAGGTGCCCGCGATCCTGGGCCGGCGGCTGGACCCCCGCTCGGGCGTCAACCTCACCTGGGGCGCCGTGCAGGCGGGGTCGGCCCACAACGCCATCCCCGCGACCGGAACCGTGCGCGGCACGCTGCGGTGCCTCGAGGTGCGGGCGTGGGAGAAGGCGTCGGAGGTGTTCCACGCCGCGGTCGAGCAGGTCGTCGCTCCGCTGGGCGTGACGGTCGACGTCCGGCACCACCGCGGGGTGCCGCCGGTGGAGAACGCCGAGCACGCCACGGGGATCCTGGAGGCGGCCGCGCGCGACGTCCTGGGCGCCGGGTCGGTGCTGCTGACCGAGCAGTCGCTGGGCGGCGAGGACTTCGCCTGGTACCTGACCAAGGTGCCCGGGGCGATGGCCCGCCTGGGCACGCGGACGCCCGGCGGCCACACCTACGACATCCACCAGGGCGACCTGCGGGTCGACGAGCGGGCGATCGAGGTCGGTGCGCTGCTGCTCGCGCGGATAGCAGTTCTCGCGGGCTGAGACGCACAGTCCGTCACCTGGGCGGACTCATACCAAGTCGATAACGGAACCTGCGCAGATACCCGTCGGTAACCTGCGTGACACCTCACGGTCGTTATGGTCCGAGGAATCAATGCCGGGCAGCCGCAGACCACGTGGCGGTACACCGTCGTGCCACCCGCACGGTCGGCCCAGCCGGACCGGCTGCTGACGAGATTCAGGAGAGTCGCGTGAAGAAGATCATTCGAGTGGCCGCGCTCGGCGGGGCTGTCGCCCTCGCACTTGCAGCGTGTGGCAGTGCCCCGGAGGAGACGGACGAGACGGCCGGCACGGGCGAGACGTCCGCCGAGACGGTCGACTTCAAGGCCTGCATGGTCTCGGACGCCGGCGGCTTCGACGACAAGTCGTTCAACCAGTCCGGCTTCGAGGGCCTCATGCGGGCCGTCGACGAGCTCGGGATCGAGGAGGCGCACGTCGAGTCCGCCGCCGACACCGACTACACGCCGAACATCGACAGCCTCGTCGCCGAGAACTGCAACCTGATCATCGGCGTCGGCTTCCTGCTCGAGGACCCGATCCAGGCGGCCGCCGAGGCCAACCCGGACGTCGACTTCGCCCTCGTCGACAGCGCGTTCTCCGACGCGGATTTCGCGCCCGTCACGCTGGAGAACGGCAAGCCGATCCTCTTCGACACGGCGCAGGCCGCCTACCTCGCCGGCTACGCCGCCGCGGCCACCTCCACCACCGGCAAGGTCGCGACCTACGGTGGCATCCAGATCCCGTCCGTCACGATCTTCATGGACGGCTTCGCCGACGGCGTCGCCAAGTTCAACGAGGACAACGGCGGCTCCGTCCAGGTCCTCGGCTGGGACAAGGCCACCCAGCAGGGTGTCTTCGCCGGCAACTTCGACAGCCAGGACGACGGCAAGAACATCGGCCAGTCCTTCATCGACCAGGGCGCGGACATCATCATGCCCGTCGCCGGCCCCGTCGGTCTGGGCACGGCGTCCGTCGCGCAGGCCGCCGGCAACGTCGCGGTCATCGGCGTCGACAGCGACTGGTTCGAGACCACCGAGTACGGCTCCCTCATCATGACCTCGGTCATGAAGGAGATCGGCCCGGCCGTCTTCGACACCATCAGCGAGGCCGTTGACGGCAACTTCAGCTCCGACCCGTACGTCGGCACGCTGGAGAACGAGGGCCTCGGTCTGGCGCCGTTCCACGACTTCGAGTCGAAGGTCCCCGCGGACGTCGTCACCAAGCTCGACGAGCTCAAGGCGGCGATCATCGCCGGCGACATCACCGTGGAGTCCGAGGCCTCCCCGAAGTGATCTGAGCAGGACCGCAGGACGACGGCCCGGGCCCAGCGCCCGGGCCGTCGGCCTGTCCAGCACCGACCTCGTGAGGGGATGGATAGTGTCTGAGGACAGTCGTGACGTCGAGGGAGACGACCGGTGAAGCTGGAGCTGCAGGGCATCACCAAGACCTTCGGGTCGTTGGTCGCCAACGACCACATCGACCTCGTCGTGGAGCCCGGTGAGATCCACGCGCTCCTCGGGGAGAACGGCGCCGGCAAGAGCACCCTGATGAACGTGCTCTACGGCCTGTACGACCCCGACGACGGCCGGATCCTCGTCGACGACGCGCCCGTGACGTTCACCGGGCCCGGGGACGCGATGGCCGCCGGCATCGGCATGGTCCACCAGCACTTCATGCTCGTCCCCGTCTTCACCGTCGCGGAGAACGTGGTCCTCGGCCACGAGCCCGTGCGCGGCGGCGGCCTGATCGACCTGCCCGAGGCGCGTCGCCGGGTCAAGGAGATCTCCGACCGGTTCGGGTTCCACGTCGACCCCGACGCCTATATCGAGGACCTGCCCGTCGGCGTCCAGCAGCGCGTCGAGATCATCAAGGCGCTGTCCCGGCAGGCCAAGGTGCTCATCCTCGACGAGCCCACCGCGGTCCTCACGCCGCAGGAGACCGACGAGCTGATCGTCATCATGCGTCAGCTGAAGGCGTCCGGGACGTCGATCGTCTTCATCACGCACAAGCTGCGCGAGGTCCGCGCCGTCGCCGACCGGATCACCGTCATCCGGCGCGGCAAGGTGGTCGGCAGCGCCGAGCCGACCTCCACGGAGACCGAGCTCGCCTCGCTCATGGTCGGACGGTCCGTGTCGCTCGGTGTCGCGCGCACCGAGGCCGTGCCCGGTGAGGCGACGGTCCAGGTCCGGAACCTGACGGTCATCGACGAGGCGGGCGTGCGGCAGCTCGACGACATCTCGTTCGACGTGGCGCGCGGCGAGATCGTCTCGATCGCCGGCGTCCAGGGGAACGGCCAGACCGAGCTCACCGAGGTCATGCTCGGGCTGCAGACGCCGGTCGCGGGCTCCGTCCGGCTCGACGGGGTCGAGATGGTGGGCAAGTCCGTGCGGGACGTGCTCGACGCCGGCCTCGGGTTCGTCCCGGAGGACCGCTCGACCGACGGCGTCATCGCCGACTTCTCCATCGCGGAGAACCTCATCCTCGACCTGCACCGCCACGAGCCCTTCGCCAAGGGGGTCGCGCTCAAGCCGGCCGCGGTGCGGGCCAACGCCGAGCGGCGCATCGCTGAGTTCGACGTCCGGACCGGGTCGATCGACGCGCACGCGAGCACGCTGTCCGGCGGCAACCAGCAGAAGGTCGTCCTCGCGCGGGAGATGTCGCGGCCCCTGCGGCTGCTCATCGCCTCGCAGCCGACCCGCGGGCTCGACGTCGGGTCGATCGAGTTCGTGCACTCCCGGATCGTGCAGGAGCGTGACAACGGCACGCCCGTGATCATCGTGTCGACCGAGCTGGACGAGGTCCTGGCGCTCGCCGACCGGATCCTGGTCATGTACCGCGGGCGGATCGTCGGCGACGTGCCCGGCGGGACCGACCGTGACGTGCTGGGCCTGATGATGGCCGGCGTCCCGCTGGAGGACGCCGTCCGGCAGGCCTCCGAGCACCACACCACGCTCGGGGAGGCCGACCTCGACGCGGTCGGCGACGACACGACCATCCCCTTGGAGGAGCAGCTGTGAGCAGCCAGACGCCGGTCCCGCTGCCCGACGCCGCGGTGCCGCCCCCCGGGCAGACCGGGGTCGCCGAGACGGCCCAGGAGCCGGACGGCGGCCGCCGCATCCTGCACGAGATGCTGACCAGCAGCTGGCTCGTGTCGCTGCTCGCGATCGTCCTGGCGCTCATCCTCGGCGGGCTGCTGATCGCCGCGGCCGACGCCGAGGTGCAGGCGACCGCGAGCTACTTCTTCTCGCGGCCCAGCGACCTGATCTCCGCGGCGTGGACCGCGGTCTCGGAGGCCTACGCCGCGCTGTTCGCCGGAGCCGTCTTCGACCCGCGGGCCGAGGAGCTGGGCCGCGCGGTCCGGCCGTTCACCGAGACCCTCACGGTCGCGACGCCGCTCATCCTGGCCGGTCTCGGCCTGGGCATCGGCTTCCGCGCCGGCCTGTTCAACATCGGCGCGCAGGGCCAGATCATCCTCGGGGGGATCTTCGCGGGGTTCATCGGCTTCACGTTCGACCTGCCGCCGGTGGTGCACCTGCTGCTCTGCGTCTTCGGTGCCGCGCTCGGTGGTGCCCTGTGGGCCGGCATCGCCGGTGTGCTGAAGGCGCGCACGGGTGCGCACGAGGTCATCGTCACGATCATGCTCAACAACATCGCGATCTACCTGGTCGCGTACCTGCTGAGCCTCGACGCGTTCCAGCGCACCGGGAGCAACAACCCCGTCAGCCCGCCGATCCCGGACAGCGCGGCCTACCCGCTGCTGCTCGGCAGCGGCTACCGCCTGCACGCCGGGTTCCTGGTCGCCATCGCCGCCGCGTTCTTCACCTGGTGGCTGATGGAGCGCTCGACGATCGGCTTCCGGTTCCGGGCGGTCGGCTCCAACCCGCACGCCGCACGCACCGCGGGCATCTCCGTCAACGCGACCTACGTGTGGGTCATGCTCACGGCCGGTGCGCTCGCGGGCCTCGCCGGCTCGGCGCAGGTGCTCGGGACTGAGCGGGTCCTCACCGCCGGGGTCGCGGCGAGCTACGGGTTCGACGCCATCACGGTCGCGCTGCTCGGCCGGTCCAAGCCGCTGGGCACGGTGCTCGCCGGCATCCTGTTCGGCGCGCTGCGTGCGGGCGGTGTGGTCATGCAGGCACGCACCGGGACGCCGATCGACATCGTGCTCGTCGTGCAGTCGCTCATCGTCCTGTTCATCGCGGCCCCGCCGCTGGTCCGGTCGGTCTTCCGACTGCCGTCACCGGACACGCCACGCGCACCGAAGCCGGTCGTCCCCGTCGCCGCGAAGGAGGTCAGCGCATGAGCGCCCCCACGATCGACGCGTCGTCGTCGGCACCCGCCCGCCCGGCCTCCGCGCTGGTCCTGCCCCCGATCAAGTGGCACGCACCGATCGCCTACGCGGCGGTCGCGCTGTTCGGCCTCGTGGTGTTCGGGCTGCTCGCACCGAGCGGCGAGCACAGCACGTTCGCCATCTCGACGAGCCGGGACTTCATCCAGTTCACCCCGTTCTCGGTGCCGTCGAAGCTCACCGCGATCCTCCTGTGCCTCGGGGCGCTCGCGCTCGCCGGGGTGTCGTTCTACGAGACGCGCCGCCGCGAGAAGGCCGGTGCGTGGCTGCCGATCACCTACGGCTTCCTCATGGTGTTCGCGTTCCTCGTGTGGGCCGTCGCCGGCAAGGGCAGCTCGCTGCCGCTCACCGGTCTGCTCCAGGGTTCGCTGTTCCTCGCCATCCCGCTGGTGTTCGGGGCGCTGGCCGGTCTGCTGTGCGAGCGGTCCGGCATCATCAACATCGCCATCGAGGGCCAGCTGCTGGGTGGCGCGTTCCTCGCGGCCGTCGTCGCCACCCTGACCGGCAGCGCGTACGCGGGCCTGATCGCCGCGCCCGTCGCCGGCGCCCTGGTGGGCCTGCTGCTGGTGCTGTTCTCGATCAAGTACGTCGTCAACCAGATCATCGTCGGCGTCGTGCTCAACGTGCTGGTGATCGGCGTGACCAGCTACCTGTTCTCCACCGTGCTCAAGGAGAACCCGGACACCTGGAACAACCCGCCCGGCCTGCCCGTGATCAGCATCCCCGTGCTCTCCCAGATCCCGATCCTGGGCCCGGTGCTGTTCCGGCAGACGGCGCTCGTCTACATCATGTACGTCGTCGTGATCCTGCTGCAGATCATGGTCTTCAAGTCCCGGTGGGGCCTGCGGCTCCGGTCGGTCGGGGAGCACCCCAAGGCCGCGGACACCGTCGGCATCAAGGTCAACCGCACCCGGCTGCGCGCCACGGTGCTGGGCGGAGCCGTCGCGGGACTCGGTGGTGCGTTCTTCACGGTCGCCGCGGGGCTCGCGTTCGGCAAGGAGATGACCGGCGGCAAGGGCTACATCGCGCTCGCCGCGATGATCCTGGGCCGCTGGAGCCCGAAGGGTGCGCTGGCGGCGGCCCTGCTGTTCGGGTTCGCCAACAACCTGCAGCTGCAGCTGAGCATCATCCAGACGCCGATCCCCAGCCAGATCATGTTGATGACGCCCTACATCGTGACGATCTTCGCCGTCGCGGGGCTCGTCGGACGGGTGCGCCCGCCGGCCGCCGAAGGAATCCCCTACACGAAGTGAGCACCGTGAACATCGACTGGGACGCGTTGCGCTCCGCCGCCACCGAGGTCATGCACAAGGCGTACGCGCCCTACTCGCAGTTCCCCGTGGGCGCTGCGGCGCTCGTGGACGACGGCCGGGTCGTCGTCGGCTGCAACGTCGAGAACGCCTCGTACGGCGTCACCCTGTGCGCCGAGTGCGCGCTGGTCTCCGGGCTGCACGTCTCCGGGGGCGGGCGGCTGGTCGCGTTCACGTGCGTCGACAAGCACGGCAACGTCCTCATGCCCTGCGGTCGCTGCCGGCAGCTGCTGTGGGAGCACGGGGGAGCGCGGCTGCTCGTCGAGACGACGCACGGCGTCAAGCCGATGACCGAGGTGCTCCCGGACGCGTTCGGGCCGGCGGACCTGGAGGAACGGGCATGAGCTCCCGAGCGCACGCCGAGCAGCACGACGCCGTCGACGTCATCGTCGCCAAGCGTGACGGGCACCGGCTGTCCGACGCGCAGATCGACTGGGTCATCGACGCCTACACGCGCGGGGTCGTCGCCGAGGAGCAGATGTCCGCGCTGAACATGGCGATCCTGCTCAACGGCATGGACCGCGCGGAGATCGCCCGGTGGACCGCCGCGATGATCGCGAGCGGCGAGCGCATGGACTTCTCGGGGCTGTCGCGGCCGACCGCGGACAAGCACTCGACCGGCGGCGTGGGGGACAAGATCACGCTGCCGCTGGCACCGCTCGTGGCGGTGTTCGGGGTCGCCGTCCCGCAGCTGTCCGGCCGCGGGCTGGGCCACACGGGCGGGACCCTGGACAAGCTGGAGTCCATCCCCGGCTGGCGGGCCGCGCTGAGCAACGACGAGATGATGGCGCAGCTCGACGACGTCGGCGCGGTCATCTGCCAGGCCGGGTCCGGGCTCGCGCCCGCCGACCGCAAGCTCTACGCGCTGCGCGACGTGACCGGCACGGTCGAGGCCATCCCGCTGATCGCGAGCTCGATCATGAGCAAGAAGATCGCCGAGGGCACCGGCGCGCTGGTGCTCGACGTCAAGGTGGGCTCGGGGGCGTTCATGAAGGACGTCGACCGCGCCCGCGAGCTGGCCAGGACGATGGTCGCGCTCGGCACCGACGCAGGCGTGCGCACGGTCGCGCTGCTGACCGACATGTCGACGCCGCTGGGCCTGACCGCGGGCAACGCGCTGGAGGTTCGGGAGTCCGTCGAGGTGCTGGCCGGCGGGGGACCGGCGGACGTCGTCGAGCTCACGGTCGCGCTGGCCCAGGAGATGCTCGCCGCGGCCGGCCGGCCCGACCAGGACGTCGCGGCCGCCCTGCAGGACGGGCGTGCCATGGACGCGTGGAAGCGGATGATCGCCGCCCAGGGCGGGGACCCGGACGCGACCCTGCCCGTGGCCCGCGAGACGTCGCAGGTGCTCGCCGAGGCCGACGGGGTGCTCGCCGAGCTCGACGCCTACGCGGTGGGGATCGCGGCGTGGCGCCTCGGCGCCGGACGCGCGCGCAAGGAGGACCCGGTGCAGGCAGGCGCCGGTGTCGAGCTGCACGCGAAGCCGGGCGACGTCGTCCGGGCGGGCCAGCCGCTGCTGACGCTGCACACCGACACCCCCGAGCGGTTCGAGCGGGCGCGCGAGGCGCTCGCCGGCGGGGTCGTCGTCGCCCCGCACGGCACGTCCGTCCCGACGAGGCCGCTCGTGATCGACCGCATCGACGCCTGACCTCTCGCGGCCCCGCATCGTCCGGGGCACGATGGAGCGATGAGCACCGTGCCCGGAAGTGACGCCTGGAAGGACGCCGGCCTCGCGCCGGTGGACCCGGACGGGCCCCGCAGCCTCGCCGACGACGTCGACGACACCGCCGTGACCGAGGATCCCGAGGAGTACGCGCCGGGATTCGCCCGGGCGGACCGCGACGGCCGTGCCGACGAGGCGGACGTCGTGGAGCAGGACACCGAGGTGCCCGTCGATGATGAGGATGCTGACACCTGAGCCTGGGTGAGTCATTCGTCTCGGTCCGTCCCGGTACGGTGAGCGCATGACCTCCCCCTCCGAGCCCTCGGTGGCCGACGCCCCCAGCGACCCGTCCGAGGCCACCACCGATCCTGTCGCCGCACTCGTCGCGCTGATCCCCTCGCTCCCCAAGGTCGTCCTGCACGACCACCTGGACGGGGGCCTGCGTCCGGCGACGATCGTCGAGCTCGCCGCCGAGATCGGCCACGAGCTGCCCGCGACGGACCCCGACGAGCTGGGCCGCTGGTTCGTCGAGGCCGCCAGCTCCGGGACGCTCGAGCGGTACCTCGAGACGTTCGACCACACCGTGGCCGTGATGCAGACCGAGGACGGGCTGCGCCGGGTCGCCCGCGAGTCCGCCGTCGACCTGGCCGCGGACGGCGTCGTGTACGCCGAGCAGCGGTACGCGCCCGAGCAGCACCTGGCGAAGGGGCTGACGCTGCAGCAGGTCGTCGACGCCGTGCAGGCCGGCTTCGCCGAGGGCATCGCCGAGGCGTCCGCCGCCGGCCGCTCGATCCGCATCGGCACGCTCATCACGGCGATGCGGCACGCCGACCGCGGTGACGAGATCGCCGCGCTCGCCCTGGAGAACCGGGACAACGGCGTGGTCGGCTTCGACATCGCCGGTGCCGAGGACGGCTTCCCGCCGTCCCGTCACGCGAGCGCGTTCACCACGCTCGGGCAGGCCGACTTCCCGACGACCGTGCACGCCGGTGAGGCGGCCGGGGTGGAGTCGATCGCCGAGGCGGTGCACGTCGCGCACGCCTGCCGGATCGGGCACGGCGTCCGGCTCGTCGAGGACATCACCACAGACGGGCTCGGCGACCGGCTGGGGACGCTCGCGCACTGGATCCGCGACCGTCGTATCCCGCTCGAGCTGTGCCCGTCGTCGAACGTCCAGACCGGTGCCGCCGAGTCCGTGGCCACGCACCCCGTGACCCGGCTGCGGAACCTCGGGTTCGCGGTCACCGTCAACACGGACAACCGGCTGCAGTCCGGCACGTCCATGACCCGGGAGCTCACGCTGCTGGTCGAGGAGGCCGGCTGGGAGCTGGTCGACCTGCGCGACGTGGCGGTGACCGCCGCGGCGCACTCGTTCCTGCACCACGACGAGCGCTCGGCGCTGATCGACCAGGTCATCCGCCCGGCGTACGCCTCCGCACGGGGCGGCCGGCACCGCGCCTGACCGTCAGAACGGCGTGGGTCGCGCCATCACACCGGATGACGCGACCCACGCTGTCCTCGATGCCGGCGAGGGCTAGATCAGGCCCTTCGTGTGCCAGACCGTCTTCGTCTCGACGAAGGCCGTGATGCGGTCGAGGGACGGGGCTGCCGCGTCCAGGCCGTTCTCCGGCGGGAGCACGCGCTTGAGCGTGTCGGCGGCGGCGATCTGCAGGTCGATCCAGTCGAGTGCGCCGGCGCCGACCAGGTCGAGGGCGTTGACGTCCTGGTGGCTGGCGAGCCACGGGGCGATCTCCGCGGGGGAGCCCGTGAGGACGTTGACGACACCCTTGGGCACGTCGCTCGTCGCGAGGACCTCGGACAGGCTGATCGCTGAAAGGGGAAGCCTCTCCGAGGCCACCACCACGACCGTGTTCCCGGAGACGAGCGCCGGGGCGACCGCCGACACCAGCCCCAGCAGCGACGAGTCCTGCGGCGCGATGATCGCGACGACGCCCGTCGGCTCCGGCACGGAGATGTTGAAGTAGGGCCCGGAGACGGGGTTGGCGTTGCCGGCGACCTGCGCGTACTTGTCGGCCCAGCCCGCGTACCAGACCCACCGGTCGATCGCGGCGTCCACCTGTGCGGTCGCGGCAGCCGCGCTCACGCCCTCGGCGTCGACGATCTCGGCGACGAACTGCGCCCGCCGGCCCTCGAGCAGCTCGGCGATCCGGTAGAGCACCTGGCCGCGGTTGTACGCGGTGGCACCCGACCAGCCGCCGACGGCAGCGCGGGCGGCGACCACCGCGTCCCGGGCGTCCTTGCGGGACGCCTGGGCGGCGTTCGCCAGGAAGGCGCCCTTCGCGCTGACGACCTCGTAGGTGCGGCCCGACTCGCTGCGCGGGAACGCCCCGCCGATGTAGAGCTTGTACGTCTTCGGGACGGCGAGGCGGGTCACTTGGTGGCTCCCTTGGTGACGGTCTTGCGCGCGGGTGCGGCGGCGACGAGGGCCGGTGCGGCGGTCTTCAGGTACGCGGCGATGCCGTGGCGGCCACCCTCGCGGCCGTAGCCGGACTCCTTGTAGCCGCCGAACGGGCTGGACGGGTCGAACCGGTTGAAGGTGTTGGCCCAGACCACGCCGGCGCGGAGCTTGTCGGCGACGGCGAGGATGCGGCTGCCCTTGTCGGTCCAGATGCCCGCGGACAGGCCGTACGGGGTGTTGTTGGCCTTGGCGATGGCCTCGGCCGGGGTGCGGAACGTCAGGACGCTCAGCACCGGGCCGAAGATCTCCTCGCGGGCGATCCGGTGGCTGGTAGAGACGTTGGTGAAGATCGTCGGCGCGTACCAGAAGCCGTTCTCCGGGATGGTGCACGCGGCGGTCCAGCGCTCGGCGCCCTCGGCCTCGCCGACGTCGCTCAGCTCGCGGATCCGCTCCAGCTGCTCGGCGCTGTTGATGGCACCGATGTCGGTGTTCTTGTCCAGCGGGTCGCCCAGGCGCAGCGTCGACAGACGCGTCTTGAGACGGTCGATGACCTCGTCGTGGATGGACTCCTGGACCAGCAGGCGGCTGCCCGCGCAGCACACGTGGCCCTGGTTGAAGAAGATGCCGTTGACGATGCCCTCGATGGCCTGGTCGATCGGGGCGTCGTCGAACACGATGTTCGCCGCCTTGCCGCCCAGCTCGAGGGTCAGCTTCTTGTTCGTCCCGGCGACCGACCGCGCGATCGCCCGGCCGACCGAGGTGGACCCCGTGAACGCGACCTTGTCGACGTCACCGTGGCCGACCAGCGCGGCGCCGGTCTCGCCCGCGCCGGTGATGATGTTGACGACGCCGGGCGGCAGGTCCGCCTGCTGCACGATCTCCGCGAACAGCAGGGCCGTCAACGACGTGGTCTCGGCCGGCTTGAGGACGACCGTGTTGCCGGCGGCCAGCGCGGGGGCGATCTTCCACGCCAGCATGAGCAGCGGGAAGTTCCACGGGATGACCTGCGCTGCGACGCCGAGGGGTGCGGGGGAGGCGCCGAGCCCGACGTGGTCGAGCTTGTCGGCCCAGCCCGCGTAGTAGAAGAACCACGCGGCCACGAGCGGCACGTCGACGTCGCGGCTCTCCTTGATGGGCTTGCCGTTGTCGAGGCTCTCCGCCACGGCGAGCTCGCGGCTGCGCTCCTGGACCAGCCGCGCGATCCGGAACAGGTACTTGCCCCGGTCGGCGCCGGACATGCGCGACCAGGTGCGGTCGTAGGCGCGACGGGCGGCGGCGACGGCCGCGTCCACGTCGGCCGCGTCGGCGTGCGCGATCGTCGCGAGGTGCTTCTCGGTGGCCGGGGAGATGGACGCGAACGGCGTGCCGTGGCCCTCGCGGAACTCGCCGTCGATGAACAGGCCGTACTCGCTGCGCAGGTTCAGGATCGCCTGAGACTCGGGCGCCGGGGCGTACTCGAGGAATGACATCTGTGGGCCCTTCAGTCGATCGTCACGTAGTCGGGGCCGGAGTAGTGCCCGGTCGTCATCTTCTGGCGCTGCAGCAGCACGTCGTTCAGCAGGCTCGACGCCCCGAACCGGAACAGGTGCGGCGTCAGCCACTCCTCGCCGACCGTCTCCGCGACGGTCACCAGGTACTTGATCGCGTCCTTCGACGCGCGGATGCCGCCGGCCGGCTTGACGCCGACCTTCTCGCCGCTGAGCCGGTGCCAGTCGCGCACGACCTCGAGCATCAGCAGCGTGACCGGCAGCGTCGCGGCGGGGGAGACCTTGCCGGTCGACGTCTTGATGAAGTCGCCGCCGGCGAGGATCGCGAGCCACGAGGCGCGGCGGACGTTGTCGTAGGTGGTCAGCTCGCCGGTCTCGAGGATGACCTTGAGGTGCGCGGAGGTGCCGTCGGCGCGGCGGCAGGCCTCCTTGACCGCGACGATCTCGTCGTACACCTGGCCGTACCGGCCCGCGAGGAACGCCCCGCGGTCGATGACCATGTCGATCTCGTCGGCACCCGCGGCGACCGCGTCGGCCGTGTCCTCGAGCTTGATGGACCGGGACGAGCGGCCGCTCGGGAACGCCGTGGCGACGGCGGCGACGGCGATCTTGCCCTGGTCCGGGTCGCCGTGGGCCGTGCCGAGCGCCTGCACCGCGTGCGGGACCATGTCGCCGTACACGCACACCGCTGCGACGCGGGGGCAGCCAGGGTCCGCTGCGTCGGGCGTGATCGCCTTCGCGACGAGCGAGCGCACCTTGCCCGGCGTGTCCGCCCCCTCGAGGGTGGTCAGGTCGATGAGCCCGATGATGCGGTCGAGCGCCCAGGCCTTCGAGGTGGTCTTGATCGAGCGCGTGCCGAGCCCGGCGGCCCGCTGCTCGAGCCCGACGGCGTCGACACCGGGGATGCCGTGCATGTACCGACGCAGGTTGGCGTCGTTCGCCTCGCCGCCCAGGAGGGCGACCGCGCGCTCCCCGGGGACGATCTGGGTGCTTGTCATGCTGTGCCTCGCTGACCTTCGCTGTCCGGGACGGATGGGTGGTTCTCGATGAGGTGCAGGGCCGTCTCCTCGTCGGTGACGAGCACGGTGCACAGGCCGCTGGCCACGACCGCGCGCGCGACGGCGTGCTTGGCCGCGCCGGCGATGACCGCGATGCTCAGCTGCGCCGCACGCAGGCTCTCCAGCGGCAGGCCGATGGTCCGCTCGTCGAGCCGCTCGTCGACGATGGCGCCCGCGCCGTCGACGTAGCGGCCGACGACGTCGCCGACCGCGCCGCGGCGGACCAGCCCCGCGACGTCGTCGGACGTCAGGTAGCCGCTGTCGACGAGGACGGAGGTGGCGTCGGCCGCGCCGGCGCTGAACAGGTAGGCGTCGGCGTTCGACGCCAGGTCGAGGACGGCGGACACCGCACGGTCGGACTCGATGGCGCGCTTGGTCTCCAGGCGCTCGAGGATCGCCGGGCTGGGCAGCAGCGTGGCGTGCCCGCCGCCCTTCTGCGCGATCGTGACCGCGGTGGAGGCCGCGGTGCCGGCGCGCCGGTTGAGGCTGACGCCACCGTTGATCTGCACGACGTCCACGCCGCCCGCCCAGCCGTCGTGCAGGTGCCGCGAGACGTCGTCGAGCGTGCGGCCCCAGCTGATCCCGAGCGTGCGCGGCACGGGCCGTAGCGTGGCCAGGTAGTCGGCGGCGGCCTGCGCGGTGCGCGACTGCAGCTCGTCCTGGTCCTCGACGCCGGAGGTGGACACGACGATCGCGTCGGCGAGGCCGCACGTCTCCCGCAGACGGCGCTCGACGGGCAGGCGGCGCGCGCGGGGGTGGACGATCTCGATCCGGACGAACCCGCTTGCCTTGGCCTGCGCGAGCAGGCGGCCGACCTTCCAGCGGGTGAGCGCGAGGATCGACCCGATCTCGTCCTGGGTCTTGTCCTCCTCGTAGTACAGCTCGGCGGCGCGGATGGACAGCAGCTCGTCCGACTCGATCATGCGGTTCCTCTCCCGTCCTTCCACAGTAGGCATGCTGCGCCGCGCATCGCAACACTCGTAGGGATCTTTGCTCATATGAGCACGGCGCGTTCGCGAAGGGACGAATCACCCGATCGGTGGTTGTGCACCCGATTGACTCACCCGAGGGCGTCGGCGACAGTGGGGCAGCCATCCGGCGGAGCCGGGGCGCGCGCACGCGAGAGGCAGGCGAGGGGACAGCACGGATGGCACGGTGGGGACGTAGCGGGATCGCCGTCGTCGTCGTCCTCGGCTTCCTCGCCGCCGGGCTCGGCGTGGGCGCCGCCGTCCGGAACAGCCAGGCCGGCAAGAGCGTGGCGGTCCCCGCCGCGTGGGAGCAGGCCTGGGACGACGCCCACGTGCGCGAGGGCCAGGACGTGGTGCTGGCCTGGGGCGACCGCGCCGGTGCCGACCCCACGAGAGCCGCCGCCGAGCTGCGGTTCGACCCCGCCCGCGCGGTCGCCCAGCTCGACGCCCTGTACGCGCTCGACGTGCACGACCTCGACGTGGTCGACGACGACGGCGCGATCGCGCGGCACAAGATCGTCGTGGTCGTCGACGGCACCTGGTCGACGGGGCCCGGAGCGCTCGAGAGCACGGTGGTCGTCCCCCTGAGCGGCGGGCTCGGTCGGTCGGAGCGAGGTGCCACCGGCACCGTCGTCGACGGGATCGGCATGCTGCGAGTCGACGTCCCGGCGCTGACCGCCCGCGGCCACGAGTCCGCGACCGCGCCGGTCACCGGCGACTCCACGCTCGTCGGTGGCTCCGAGTTCGACCCGTCGTGGGAGCTGGCGCGCGGCTTCGCCGAGGTCGTGCAGGGCTTCGCCGTCCTCGACGCGCCCGGGGGGTTCGCCTCCGACGAGGCCGCGACGTTCTGGGCCGCCAGCGCCGCCTACCTGGCCACCGTGGCCGCGCCCGGGGGGATCGGGAACCCGGCGGACCTCGTGCGCAGCCCGCAGCTGCACTGGGCGAGCCCCCGCCTCGGTGACGGCAGCTGGTTGCTGCTGCAGTACCTGGCCGAGCGCGACGGCGAGCAGCTGCTCGGCCGCATGTGGCGCGAGGCCGAGGCCGGCGAGGACCCGCTCAGCACCTACACGCGTCTGACCGGCCTCACCCAGGCGGACCTGAACCGGCGCGTCGCCGAGTACGCCCTGCGCACCGTCGCGTGGGACTTCACGGACCGCAGCGCGATCGCCGCAGGGGTGGACCGGCTCGACCCGGTGCTGCTCGCGGACCGCACCACCCCCGTCGAGGCCGTCGAGGGCGACCCCGGCCACTACCGCGTGCTCGGCGCGTTCGCCCCGTCCGACTACGGCTACACGGTCGTGCGGCTCCGGCCCGACCCCGGGGTGCGGGACATCCACGTCCGCGTCCGGGGGCACGAGGTCGCCGCCGACGCCGGTCTGAGCTTCGGGTTCGTCGCGATGCGGGCCGGCGTCCCGCGCTACAGCCCCGTCACGGAGAGCCTCGACCAGCAGGTGCAGCTCACGCTGCGCACGGGGGAGAACGAGGCCTACCTCGTGGTCGTCGGCACGCCGACGGCGAGCCACCGGTACGGCTCCGGCGACGCGTTCGGTGACGTCGCGCGCTACCCCTACGAGTTCCGGGTGTCCGGCGCGACGGTGGCCGACGACCTCACCGACCCGGCCGAGCTGGGCGGGCACCGGCACGCCAACGGCGGCGGGTTCGTCGACGACCGCGCGACCGTGGACCCGACGGCCTACGTCGGACCCGACGCCGTGGTCCGGGGCGACGCGCAGGTGCTCGGGGAGGCGCGCGTCGAGGGCCGGGCGTGGGTCGAGGCGGGCGCCGTCGTCCAGGACCAGGCGGTCGTGCGCGACGTCGCCATCGTGCGGTCCGGGGCGCACCTGAGCGGGACCACGCTCGTGGCGGGCGACGCCATCGCCGGCTTCACGTGCGCGTCCGGGAGCTACACGACGTTCGACCCGGCCCGCTGGTGCGACGGCCGGGAGGGCCCGCCCGACGTGGCGGTGGCACCGACCCCGTTCGCGGCGACCGACCTCCTGCTCGCCGACCTGCCCGTCCCGACGCCGACCCCGACGCCCGAGCCGACGACCCCCGCACCGTCACCGACGCCGAGCGCCACCCCGACGCCGTCGTCCACGGCCGGCGCTCCGCCCGTCGCGCAGCCGCCCGTGCCGCAGCCGACGCCGACGGTGGGCGGCGTGGAGCCACCGGAGCCGCTCCCGGCCAGCGCGTGCTCCGCGACGTACACGGTGGTGAACCACTGGAGCTCGGAGGGGCAGAACTGGTTCCAGGTCGAGGTCGTCGTCACCGCGGGTGGCGCGGGGGTGGACGGGTGGGCCGTCTCCTGGGCGTTGCCGCAGGGCGCCCAGGTCACCAGCGCGTGGAACGCGCGGCTCGGCACCAGCGGCTCCAACGTCACCGCCGAGAACATGAGCTACAACGGCAGCCTGCGTGACGGGGACACCGCCACGTTCGGCTTCCACCAGACCGGTCCGGGGGACAGCGGCCTGCAGGTCCCGCAGGTCACCTGCGCACGGACGCGCTAGATCCCCAGCGCCGCCCGCACGTCGGCCGCGACCGCGTCCAGGCGCGTGCGCGCGTCGTGCCGCACCTTGCCGACGGCCCGGTGGTCCGCGGACGGGTCGACCGGCAGGACGACCTCGAGGTAGCACTTGACCTTCGGCTCGGTCCCGCTGGGTCGCACGATGACGCGCGTCCCGTCGGCGGTGAGTAGCCGCAGGCCCTCGGTGGGCGGGAGCCCGTCGCGGTCGTCCTCCGACCCCGCGGCCAGGTCGACCACCTCGGTCACGTGGGACCCGCCCAGCGACCTCGGCGGCCGGCTGCGGAGCCGGCCGACCGTCTCGCCGATCTGCGAGAGGTCGGAGAACCGGGCGGAGACCTGGTCGGTCAGGTGCAGGCCGTGGGTGCGGGCGAGGTCGTCGAGGGCGTCGACGACGGTCCGGCCCTCCGCCTTCAGACGCGCCGCCAGGCCCGCGACCAGCACCGCGGCCGAGATGCCGTCCTTGTCTCGCACGTGCGCGGGGTCGACGCAGTACCCGAGCGCCTCCTCGTACCCGAACACGAGCCCGTCGACGCGAGAGATCCACTTGAACCCGGTGAGCGTCTGCGCGTGCCGGTACCCGGCGGCCGCGGCGATCTTGCCGAGCAGCCGCGAGGACACGATCGAGCTGGCGAAGGTGGCGCCGTCCAGCGGCGCGTTCCCCGCCACGCGCGCCCCGAGGAGCGACCCGGTCTCGTCGCCGTGCAGGATGCGCCAGCCCTCCGCCTCGGCGGTGTCCGGCCCCCGGAACGAGCGGTGGCGCAGGTCCTGGATGCCCACCCCGCAGCGGTCCGCATCCGGGTCCAGCGCGATCACCAGGTCGGCGCGCTCGTCGCTGGCCAGCCCGATGGCCAGGTCGATCGCGCCCGGCTCCTCGGGGTTGGGGAACGCGACGCTCGGGAAGTCCCCGTCCGGCTCGGCCTGCTCCGGCACCACCAGCACGTCGGTGAAGCCCGCCTCGGCGAGCACGCGCCGGGCCACCTCGCCGCCGACGCCGTGCAGCGGGGTCAGGACGATGCGTAGCCGCCTCGCCGCCTCGCGGGTGGCCTCGTCGGTGGGTGCGAGCGCCACGACGGACGCCACGTACGCGTCGAGCACCTCGGGGCCGAGCACGGTCCAGCCGTTCGCGGCGCGCGGCACGGACGCGACCGAGGGGACGTGCGCGATCTCGGCGGCGATCGCCGCGTCGGAGGGGGGCACGATCTGTGCTCCCTGGCCCGCGTCGGTGACCACGCGACCGCCCAGGTAGACCTTGTAGCCGTTGTCCTGCGGCGGGTTGTGCGACGCGGTGACCATGATCCCGGCGTCGGCCCCCAGGTGGCGGACCGCGAACGCGAGGACCGGCGTGGGCAGGGCCGACGGCAGGACCAGCACCTCGATGCCGACGGCCGTCAGGACCGCCGCCGAGTCGCGGGCGAAGTCGACGGACTTGTGCCGGGCGTCGTACCCGATCACCACGCGCGGCCGGGGCTGGACGCCGTCCAGCTCACCGAGCAGGTAGTCCGCGAGCCCCGACGCCGCGCGGATGACGACCGCGCGGTTCATCCGGTGCGGGCCACCGCCCAGCCGCCCGCGCAGCCCGGCGGTGCCGAACTGCAGCAGGCCCGTGAAGCGGTCGGCCAGCTCCGCGCGGGCGGCGGACCGGGCGTCGAGCGCCTGGCGCTGCGTCGGGTCCGGCTCGTGGCCCGGCGCGATGGTCGGGGGCGCGGCGCGGGCGAGGTCGAGCAGGTCGCGCAGCTCGTCGGCCGTCTGCGGGTCGGGGTCGTCCTCGATCCAGGTCTGTACCCGCGCCTCGAGGCCTGCCCATGCGTCGTCGCCGGTCATGGGGCCAACGTACTCAGCCCGCCGGGTGCGCGCCCGCTTACAGCCGGCGCACGATCTGGGCGAGCAGCGCGCTGATCCGAGGGCCCGCCGCGCGGCCGGCCTCGAGGACCTCCTCGTGCGACAGCGGCTCGGGGCTGATGCCTGCGGCGAGGTTGGTGACGAGCGAGATCCCGAGCACCTCGATGCCGGCCTGGCGAGCGGCGATGGCCTCGAGCGTCGTCGACATGCCGACGAGGTCGCCGCCGAGCGTGCCGGCCATCCGGACCTCGGCGGGCGTCTCGTAGTGCGGGCCGCGGAACTGCACGTAGACGCCCTCGTCGAGCGTCGGGTCCACCTCGCGCGCGACCGCGCGCAGGCGGCTCGAGTACAGGTCCGTGAGGTCGACGAAAGTGGCGCCCTCGAGCGGGGAGGTGGCCGTGAGGTTGAGGTGGTCGTTGATGAGCACCGGCGTGCCCGGACCCCACAGCGGGTTGAGACCGCCGCAGCCGTTGGTCAGCACGACGGTCGACGCGCCCGTCGCGGCCGCCGTCCGCACACCGTGGACCACCCGGCGCACGCCCCGGCCCTCGTAGAGGTGGGTGCGCGAGCCCAGCACGAGCGCGTGCCGGTCGGTGCCCTCGATCCGGATGGACCGGATGGTGCCGACGTGCCCGACGACGGCCGGCGCGGCGAACCCCGGGACGTCGTGGCTGGGCAGTTCCGCGACCGTCTCGCCCAGCAGCTCCGCGGCCCCGCCCCAGCCGGACCCGAGCACCAGGGCGACGTGATGACGCGCCACGCCGGTCGCCTGCGCGATGTATGCGGCGGCCTCCCGGGCGATGTCGAACGGGTCGGTCGTGGGGTCGTCGAGGTCGGGGGCAGGTGTGACGTCGCTCATGGACCGAGGCTAACGCGCTGGCCGCACGGCGTCGGACGGGCAGAATGGGTGCTCGTGAGCACCGCTGAGCCGAGATCGCCCGAGTCGCCCGCCGTCCGCGTCGTCATCGTCGGCGGTGGACCCGGTGGCTACGAGGCGGCCCTCGTCGGCAGGCGGCTCGGGGCGGACGTCACCGTCGTCGAGGCGGCAGGCATGGGCGGGGCGGCCGTGCTGACCGACGTGGTGCCCTCCAAGACGCTCATCGCGACCGCCGAGTGGATGACCATCGCCGACCGTGCACCCGAGCTGGGCATCCGGCTCGACGGCACGCCCTTGTCGGGCGCCCTGGAGGAGCTGCGGCACCGCATCGACCTCGCCGCCGTGAACACGCGCGTCAAGGCGCTCGCGGCCGCGCAGTCGGCGGACATCCGGGCGCGGCTCGAGCGCGAGGGCGTGACGATCCTGCTCGGGCACGCGCGGCTCGACGGCCCGTCGCGCGTCGTCGTGACCCGGCAGGAGGGCGTCGAGGACCTCACGCTCGAGGCCGACGTCGTGCTCATCGCCACCGGCGCCACCCCGCGCACGCTCGACTCGGCACGGCCCGACGGCGAGCGCATCCTCACCTGGACCCAGCTCTACGACCTGGACGCCCTGCCGAAGCGGCTGATCGTGGTCGGCTCCGGCGTGACCGGTGCCGAGTTCGCCGGTGCCTACACCTCGCTCGGCGCCGACGTCGTCCTGGTCTCCAGCCGCGAGCGGGTGCTGCCGGGCGAGGACGCCGACGCCGCCCAGCTGCTCGAGGACGTGTTCAAGACCCGCGGCATGACGGTCATGTCGCAGTCGCGCGCCGCGGGTGCCCGCCGGACCGCCGACGGGGTCGAGGTCACCCTCGCCGACGGCCGTGTGATCGAGGGGTCCCACGTCCTGTTCGCGGTCGGCTCGATCCCGACCACCGCCGGGCTGGGCCTCGAGGAGGCCGGGGTGCGGCTCACGCCGTCCGGGCACATCGAGGTGGACAAGGTGTCCCGCACCAACGTCCGGGGCGTGTACGCCGCCGGTGACGTGACCGGGGTGCTGCCCCTGGCGTCCGTCGCGGCCGTGCAGGGCCGGCTGGCGATGGCCCACGCGCTGGGCGACGCCGTGAAGCCGCTGTCCCTGCGCGGGGTGTCCGCGAACATCTTCACGTCGCCCGAGATCGCCACCGTCGGGTCGTCCGAGGCGCAGCTGCACGAGCAGGGCGTGAAGTACTCGGTGAGCATGCTGCCGCTGGCGCGCAACCCGCGCGCCAAGATGCTCGGCGTGCGCGACGGGTTCATCAAGATCTTCGCCCACGCCGGTACGGGCACGGTGCTCGGCGCGGTGGTGGTCGGGCCCCGTGCCAGCGAGTCGATCTACCCGCTGACCCTCGCCGTGACGCACCGCCTCACCACCGACCAGCTGGCCGAGACCGCGACGGTGTACCCGTCGATGTCCGGCACGATGGCCGAGGTCGCCCGCATCCTGCACCACCGCATCGACGACTGATCAAGGAGCGACATGCGCTACCCCGCCCCGCTGCGACCCGGTGACGTCATCGGCGTCACGTCGCCGTCGACGGGTGTCTCGGACGCCCTCCGGCCGCGGCTCGACTTCTGCGTCGCGGACCTGCGCAGCCGCGGGTTCGAGGTGGAGGTCGGGCGCTGCATGGACGGGACCGGCGCGACGAGCGCACCGGCAGCCGAGCGTGCCGCGGAGCTGACCCGGATGCTCACCGACCCGCGGGTCCGGGCGGTCGTGCCGCCGTGGGGCGGTGAGCTGGCGATCGACCTGCTGCCGCTGCTGGACATCGACGCGATCGCGCAGGCGGAGCCGACCTGGCTCGTCGGCTACTCCGACATCAGCACGCTCCTGCTCCCGCTGACGCTGCTCACCGGGATCGCGACCCTGCACGGGCCCCCGCTGATGGACACCCCGTTCCGTGTCCCGGCACCTCTCCTGCACTGGCTCGACGTGGCGACCGCGCCTGCCGGCGCGACCGTGACACAGGGCCCCGCGAGCCACCACCAGAAGGCGTGGGCCGACTTCGAGGCACAGCCCGAGGTGAGCGAGATGGTGCTCACGGAGCCGTCGCGCTGGCGCTCCCTCGGGGGCCGGGAGGTGGGCACGCTGCGGGGACGGCTCCTGGGCGGCTGCCTGGAGACCGTGTCGATGCTGCCGGGCACGCCGTTCGGAAGGATCGACGGGTTCCACGGGTCGCACGACGACGGTCTGCTCGTCTACCTCGAGGTGGCGGAGGTGGACGCGTTCGCGGCCGCGCGCATGCTGCACCATCTCCGCCTCGCCGGCTGGTTCGACCGCGCGACCGGCGTCCTGCTGGGGCGGACGAGCGCTCCGGGCTCACGCGTCTTCTCGCAGCTGGACGCGGTGCAGGACGCGCTCGGCATGCTCGAGGTCCCGGTCCTCTACGACCTGGACATCGGGCACGTGCCGCCTCAGCTCGCACTGGTCAACGGGGCGATCGCCGAGGTGTCGCTCGCCGCGTCGGGCGCCGGCACGATCGTGCAGCACCTGCGCTAGCCCGCTCGTCGAACCCGACACCAGTGACGGCACAGGCACCTGACCGGCACCCAGGTCGGCTTCGTCAGGTGCGGGCCAGGAGCAGCTCGCCGACCGCGGTGGCCACAGGGGCGTCCAGGTCCAGGGACTGCAGGTGCGACGCGCGGACCGACAGCGGGGCGTCCGACGTGGCGATGCCGTGGATGCGGGTCTTCAGGTCGTAGCTGATCCGCGCGCGGTCCAGGAGCGTGAACAGGCGGCCGGCGACGTCGTTCGGGGCGAGCCGCGGGTCCGGGCCCAGGTCGATGGTGAGCGTGGCGTCGACCGGGACGTCCTCGACGGTCACCGAGACGCGGTCGCTCTGCCGCTCCACGTGGCCGGCCAGCCCGCGGACGACCGGGGTGCCGTCGAACGCCAGGAACGTGACCGTCCAGGTGCGCGTGGTGGGCAGGCAGCCGACGAGCCCCTCGGCGGGGTGCACCGTGAACGTGCCGGCGGCGGACGTGAGCCGGGTGCGGGCGATCCCGTCGGCGGTGCCGTCGTCCTCGACCAGCGTGAACGACCCGTCGGCACCGACGACGACCAGCACCTCGAGCGACGCCGGGTTCGCGGGGTCGTTGCCGGGGACCGCGGCGCCGTCGAGCGGGACGATCGCGCCGGCCGGGGCGAGCACGGGGATGCTCGTCAGGTCGCGGTGGAGCAGCAGCTCGCGGCCGCCGTCGTAGACCAGCCCGGTGAACACGTCGACCCACGTGCCCTCCGGCAGCCACGCGCGCACGGAGGCGAGCCGGGTGTGCGGGTCCGCGGGGCTGGTCAGGGGCGCGACCACCAGCTCGGTGCCGAACAGGAACTGGTTCGGCTGGTCGTAGGCCTCGTCCGACGACGGCCACCGGTGGTACAGCGGCTCCACCAGCGGGCGGCCGTGCGCGGCGCGGTGGTTCATCGTGTGCAGGTACGGCAGCAGGCGGTGCCGCAGCCGCAGGTGCTCGGTCATGACCGCGTGCGCGGCCGGCTCGAACGTCCACGGCTCCTTGGCGGTGAACGGGTTGGCGCCCGAGTGCAGGCGCAGGATCGGGGAGAACACCCCCAGCTGCAGCCAGCGCGTGGCCAGCTCGTCGTCCTTGCCGCCGAACATGTGGCCGCCGATGTCGTGGCTCCACCAGCCGTAGCCGATGTTCGACGCGGTCGCCGTGAAGTACGGCTGGAACGCCAGCGACGCCCACGAGATGACGGTGTCGCCGCTGAACCCGACCGGGTACCGGTGGCTGCCGGGCCCGGCGTAGCGGGAGAACGTCAGCGGCGTGCGGCCGTCGCGCGCGCTGTCGAGGAAGTGGAAGTGGTTGAGCATCCAGAGCGGGTCGATGCCGGCGACGCGCGAGTGCGGGCCGGACTGCCAGTCGAGCCACCAGAAGTCGACCCCGTCGTCCTCCAGCCCTCGGTGCAGCACGTCGAAGTAGGCGTCGAGGAACGCGCGGTCGGTCACGTCGAACGGGATGGCGTCGTCGGTGTCCCGGCCCAGCGCGGCCTTCATCGCGGGGAACGCGTCCTCGTGCGGCCGGACGCCGTCGGCGGGGTGCACGTTGAGGGTGACCCGCAGGCCGCGCTCGTGCAGGGACGCCAGGAACGCCGCCGGGTCGGGGAACAGGGACCGGTTCCACGTGTAGCCGGTCCAGCCGCTGCCGAGGGCCGGGTCGACGTCGGTGACGTGCCAGTCCATGTCGAGCACGGCCACGCTGAACGGCAGGCCCTCGTCGGCGAACCGGTCGAGGAGGGCCGCGTAGCTGTCGGCGGAGTACCGGTGGAACCGGCTCCACCAGTTGCCGAGCGCGAACCGGGGCAGCAGCGGCGTCGGACCGGAGACCGCGTAGAACGCCTCGACGGCCGCGCGATGGTCGAGGCCGTACGCGAAGACGTACAGGTCGGTGCGCGTCCCGTCACGAGGGGCCACCCAGCCCTCGTCGTCGAACACCATCGACCGCGAGTCGTCGAGGACCGCGAAGCCCTGTCGCGACACGACACCGGGCTCGAGCGGGATGGCGCCGTCGGCCAGGTCGAGCGTGCGGGCGGTGCCGCCGAGCCCCGTCGGCTCCTCGCCGTAGCGCCACACCGAGTGGTAGGAGCTGATGCCGCCGAGCACCGCCACGCTCAGGCCGCTCGTGCTGAACGGCCTGCGGTCGTAGACGAGGTGGAAGCGGGCGGTGAGGACCTCGACGTGGGTCGGCGACTCGATCACCCGGAAGTCCGGCACGGGGAGCCCGCGGTTCAGGGCGAACGTGGACGCGCGGTCCTCGAAGACGCCGTCGGGGGAGTGCTCGAGCCGGACCAGCCCGTCCGTCAGGACCGTCAGCCGGTACGTCGGTCCGAGGACGACCGCGCGGGGGTCGGCGACCGGACGGGAGGGCAGGGGCGTGCGGGACGTCATGGGTCGAGTCTGCCCTGGGGTGCGGCAGGCGTCGTCCGGGCTCAGTCGTCGACGGTGAACGTCGCCACCAGCGGCCGGTGGTCGGACAGGTCGGTGGACGCGGCCGTGGCCTGGTCGAACGTCACCCCCTGGCCGAGCACCCAGTCGATCTTGTACGCCGGGTCGAGTGCCGGTGACGTGAGCGAGTCGTCGTCCGGCGCGACCCACCCGGCGGCCTCCAGCAGGTCGATCTCCGGCCAGCCGGGCTCGGCGTTGAGGTCGCCGGCGAGGATCGCGGGCGGTGTGACCGGCTCCGCGTCGGCCAGGGCCTCGAGCTGCTCCAGCCGGGTCGGGGTGTTCGACTCCCGGTGCTGCGTGTGGATCGACGTCACACGCAGCGGCGTGCCGTCGGCGGTGGTCAGCGTGGTCGACAGCGCCGAGCGGCTCTGCGGCCCGGCGCCGTAGGGCAGCGCGTGCACGACGGAGTCGGTCAGCTCCGAGCGGGCCAGCACCGCGTTGCCGAACTGGTGGTCCGCCGCGGGCGCGAAGTGGATGGTCATGCCCAGCCGGTGCGCGAGCCACGTGGCCATGTCGGAGCCGCCGCCGAACACCCAGCCGCGCTGGACCTCCTGGAGCGTGACGACGTCGGGGTCCTGGGCCTCGATGGTCGCCGCGATGCCCTCCAGGTCCACGGCGGTCAGCGGAGAGACCCCGTAGTGCAGGTTCCAGTCGACCAGCGTGAGGGGCTCGTCGGCCGCCCGCGCGGGCACCGCGGCGCCGGTGGTGCTCGTCGTGGACGGCACCAGCCCGACGACGGCGAGGACCACCGCCGGCAGGACCAGCAGCCGCACGGAGCTGGTGCGGGCGGGCAGCCGGTCGGGGCTCGTGATCGCCGGGACGGCGCCGGGGGTGCGCCGGCGCAGCCCGGACAACGCGAGGCCGACCGCCGCCAGGACGATCACCCAGACGTTGTCGACCGGCAGGGGGACGTCGTAGTCGAGCATGTACAGCAGCAGCGGTCCGATGGTGCCGAGGCCCACGACCAGGGTGGCCGCACCGGTCCGAGGGATCCCGCGCGGGGCCGGCCGGTGGGCGCTCAGGGCGGTGGCGAGCACGATGCCGAGCGTGAGCTGCAGGACGACCACCGCGACCAGTGCCCCGATGCCGGTGAGCCACAGCGCGCACGCCACCCCGGCGACGAGCAGCACCGCGGCGGTGACGCGCACGGCGGCCGGCCACGGGTCGGGTCGTAGGAGGGTCCAGACGCCGAGGGTGTTGGCGACGACGACCACCAGTCCCGCCCAGCCGAGCGCGACCCCGGACTGCGAGGCCACGAACGCCGGGTTGGCAACGATCATCGCGGCGAGCGCCAGGAACAGCCCGAGCACCCACAGGCGGCGGGGCCGGCCGGTCGCCTCCGCCGACGACGCGGCCGTGAACGCGACGAGCCCGCGGGCGGTCACCACGACGCCGACCGCGAGGACGACGGCGACCACCCAGCCGGTCCACCCGTCGCGCCAGACCGCGTCCCACGTCCCCAGCACGAGCTGCAGCCCGACGGACAGGCCGCACCCGAGCATCAGGCCGATGGCCGCCTGACGACCCCCGGCGGGCCGGCCGGCGACGAACGCGACCGCCAGGGTGAGCACCCCGACGGCCACCGCGACCGTGACCAGGCCGACCACGAACAGCGCACCGCCGCCGAGCGCCTGGACCACCAGGCGCAGCACACCGAGCACCCCGGCACCGACCAGCAGGGTGCGGGCGTCCGGCGTCCCCGACGTCCGCCCGACGGCCAGTAGCAGGAGCGCGGCGACCAGGCCCGCGCCGGCGTAGGTGCCCAGCGCCGTCAGTGCGGCCTCGACCACGCCGGCCGCGAACGCCCGGTCCAGCAGCGGGCCGCTCGCGCGGATCATCTCGACGGCCAGCACGGTCAGCAGCGCCACCAGCCAGGCCCGCGTCGGGGTGCCGGCGTCGGGGGGCGTCCGGACGGCAGGGTCGGCGGGCGGGGTGGACGTCACGCGCGCGACAGTACCCCGCTGGTCAGGCGAACAGCTGCTGCCCCACGAACGGGCTGTCGGCCGTGGTGACCGGGGTGCCGTCCGCCCCGGTGACCAGCGACCCGTCCGGGACGCCTGGTGGGACGGCGAACAGCCCGGAGCCGGTGTGCGTCAGGTACTCCATGAGCACGTCGTCGCGGGACAGCGCCGCCTGCACGGGGATGTAGTGGGTGCGCGGGTCGCGGACGAACGCGACGAAGAACAGTCCGGCGTCGAGCCGGCCGAGCGCGTCGTTGCCGTCGGTGAAGTTGTAGCCGCGGCGCAGCATCCGGGCGCCGTCGTGGCTCGACGGGTGCGCCAGCCGGACGTGCGAGTCGACCGCGATGAGCGGGGCCCCACCGCGCCCCTGCGCCGTGAAGTCCGGCTCGGTGAACTCGGTCCCGCCCGACAGCGGCGCGCCCTCGCCCTTGGTGCGGCCGACGAGGTTCTCCTGCTCGCGCAGGGAGGTCCGGTCCCACGTCTCGATGCGCATCCGGATGCGGCGGGCGACGAGGTACGAGCCGCCCGCGAGCCAGCCCGCCGAGGCCGGCACCCAGACGTGCTCGTCGAGCGCGTCGGTCTCCTCGGCCTTGACGTTCGCCGTGCCGTCCTTGAACCCGAACAGGTTGCGCGGTGTCCGCTGGGCGGTGCTCGTCGACGACGTGCGCCCGTACCCGAGCTGCGTCCACCGGATGGTCGCGGACCCGAACGCGGCCCGGGACAGGTTCCGGATGGCGTGCACCGCGACCTGCGGGTCGTCCGCGCACGCCTGGACGACCAGGTCGCCGTCGCTGCGGGCGGGGTCGAGGTCGTCCGCGGCGAAGTGCGGGAGCGCGACGAGCCCGTCGGGCAGGCGGTCCGCGAGCCCGAACCGGTCCTCGCCGGGCGTCCCGTCGGGTCCAGGGGTGCCCACGAACATCGACCGGCCGAGACCGAACGTGATGGTCAGCCCTGCCGGGGGCAGGTCCGCGGCCTCGCCGGTGTCGTCCGGAGGAGCGTCGTACGGTCCCGACGCGGGTCCGAACGGCCCGGCCGACAGCCCCTGGGTGAGCCGCGCGGCGATCGTGGTCCAGCGGCGGAGCAGCTCGACCAGCTCGTCGCGGGACGTCGTGGTGAGGTCGAACGCAGCGAGGTAGAGCCGGTCCTGCGCGGGCGTGACGATGCCCGCCTGGTGCACCCCCGTGAACGGGTACGTGCCGGTGCCCGTGCTTGCGACGGCCGGCCCGGGCGCTGTCGCAGTCGCGCGGCCGACGCCGAGACCGGCGACGACCCCGGCGGCCGCGAGGCCGCCGCCGAGGCCGAGGACGGCGCGCCGGGAGAGCCGCGGGCCGTCGGTCTCGTCGTGCACGTGTGCTCCTTCGGTCAGGCGCCCGTCACCGTGGCGGTGAGGCGGGACAGGGGCTCGGACAGGGCGTCGACCGCGGCGGCGAGGTCCTTGACCTGCTCCTCCGTGAGCTGGTCGTAGTACGTGAAGCCGGCCTCCAGGGAACCCTGCTCCGCGAGCAGCGCGTCGATCTCCTCGAACCGGGTGGCCAGCGTGTCAGCCAGCTCGGGGTCCTCGGCCTCGACCACGTCCGCGAGGACCTCGTAGCCCACGCGCGCGCCGTCGACGTTGGCCTGGAAGTCCCACAGGTCGGTGTGCGACCAGATCTCCTCCTCGCCGGTGACCTTGCCGGTGGCGACCTCGTCGAGCAGCTCCTTGGCGCCGTTGGCGATCTGGAACGCCTCGAACGTGAAGTCGGGGGAGTTCACCTCGTCGACCAGCTGCTGGGTGTACGTCACCAGGTCGGCCGCGGCGGCGTCCCGCTGCTCGGGTGTCAGCGGCACGTACGTGACCCCGCCGTTGGCGTCCGGCGCCGGCTGCCAGAGGTCCTTCTCGATGAGGTGCCAGCCGCTCCACGTGGCGCCCTCCTCGACGTCCGCCTCCCGCAGGTCGAGCAGCGGGTCCAGGTCGCCGAACGACTCGGCGACGGGCTCGACGCGCTCCCAGTGCGCGCGGGTGTCGGCATAGAGGGACTTCGCGGTCTCGTCGTCCCTCGCGGTGTACGCGGCGGCGAACGCCTCCGTGCCGGCGATGAGCGAGCCCACCTGGTCCTTCACGTACGCGACGTAGGACGCCTCGGCGGCGGCGAGCTGGTCGGCGGTGTCGCCCGTGGGTCCCACCTCGACGCCGGTGTCGTTCACCGTGAACTCCGCACGGATGCCGTCGCCGACCATGCCCGGCTTGCACGCCGTGTAGTACGTGCCGGGCTTCACCTGGACGACGAGGTCACGGGTCAGTCCGGGGCCGACGTTCTCGACCTCGGAGATCACGCGCAGGCCGTCGTCGCCGAGCAGGTAGAACTCGGTGACGTCGTCGCCCTCGTTGGTGACCGCGAACCGCACGGTGCCCGAGTCCGCCTCGGCGGCCGACACGTCGCACGCGTCGGCGGTGGAGGTCACCGTCAGCACGCCGGCACCGGCGGACGCCCCGGGCTGCGCGGGGTCGTTGGGCACGCACGCCGCGACGAGCGGCAGGACGAGCGCGGCTGTGACGGCAGCGACGAGCGTGGGACGGCGGGACATGGGTCTCCTCGGAGAGCGCGTCGGGTGGGTCAGGCGGCGGAGGTGCGCACGGCGGGAGCGACGGCGGGAGCCGACGGACGGGCGGGTGCGGAGCCCCACGTGGTGCGGACGAAGAAGTACAGCGTCGGGAGGATGTAGGCGGTCCAGGCGATCGCCTGGAGCCACGTCGTGGCCGGCGAGAAGTTGACGGTGCCCTTGAGCACGGAGCCGTACCAGCTGCTGGGCGGCACAGCGGCCGAGACGTCGAAGACGAGGTTGTTCAGGCCCGGCAGGATGCCGGCCTCCTGCAGGTCGTGGACGCCGTAGGCCAGCACGCCGGCCGCGACGACCACGAGGAAGAGCCCCGTCCAGGCGAAGAAGAGGCGCAGGTCGAGACGGATCGCTCCGCGGTACACGAGCCAGCCGAGCAGCACCGCGGTGGCCAGCCCGAGGGCGGCCCCGACCAGCGGTGCCGCGTTCCCGCCCGTCGCCTGCGCACCGGCCCAGAGGAACAGCGCGGTCTCCAGCCCTTCGCGTCCGACCGCGAGCAGTGCCACCACCAGGACGGCGCGCTTCCCGTGGCCGACGGTGTCGTCGAGCCGGTGGTGCAGGTCGCCCTTGAGGTGGCGGGCCGTGCGGGCCATCCAGAAGATCATCCAGGTGATGAGCCCGACCGCGACGATCGAGAGCGTGCCGCCGATGGCCTCCTGGGCCTCGAACGACAGGCCCGAGGGACCGAACGTCAGGACCGCGCCGAACCCGAGCGAGACGAGAGCAGCGATCCCGACACCGGCCCACAGGGCGGGCAACTGGTCGCGGCGACCGGTCTTGACCAGGTAGGCGACGAGGATGCTGACGACCAGCGCGGCCTCGAGGCCTTCGCGCAGGCCGATCAGGTAGTTGGCGACCATGGGAGGCTTTCGGCTGGGAAGCGATGAGGCGAGCCTTACCTCACGTCGCGGACACTACTCCCGCCGACGAGCCCCGCGCGACACCGTCCGTCCGCGGCTTCCTGTGAGGCCGGTCACCCGTGGCCGAGGCCGACCAGGCGCTCGCGGAGGTGGGGCCAGGCGGCGGCGAACGCGGGGAGCAGCGGCAGGGCGGCCACCTCGTCGACCGGCACCCAGCGCAGCTCGACGCTCTCGGCGTCGGTGACGGTCGGCTGCACCGGACCCACCTCGTCGGCGATCACCGTGGTGTAGGACCAGTCGTCGTGCTGCAGCACGCGCGACTCGCGCAGCCGGACGCTCACGCGGTCGATGCCCGCCTCCTCCTCGGCCTCGCGCAGCGCGGCGTGCTCCGGGGACTCGCCCGGCATCCGCGCGCCGCCCGGGACGCCCCAGGTACCGCCCTGGTCGCTCCACAGGGCGCGGTGCTGGAGCACGACGGCGAGCGGGGTGCCGTCGGCGTCACGACGGACCAGCAGCAGCCCGGCGGCGCCGTGCAGCCCCCAGTGCCGGCGACCGCACGCGCACTCGACCCAGCCGTCGCCGGGCTGGCGCGGGTGGTGGGCCGGTGGCGCGTCGCTCACGCCCGCGTCAGCCGACGATCTCGCAGATGGCCGTGCCGGCGCTCACGCTGGAACCGACGCCCGCCGACAGCGCGGTCACGGTGCCGGCGCGGTGCGCCACGAGCGGCTGCTCCATCTTCATGGCCTCGAGCACGACGACCAGGTCGCCCTCGGCGACCGTGGCGCCCTCGGCGACGGCGACCTTGACGATCGTGCCCTGCATGGGCGAGCTCAGCGTCGTGCCGTTCCCGCTGCTCGTCGCGCGCGCCACCCGGCGGACGGGCCGGCGCGCCGACGGGCCCGACGACCCGCGTCCGGCGTTGCCCGGTCCGCGGCCCAGGGCCAGCGCCGCGGGCAGCACGACCTCGAGCCGCTTGCCGCCGACCTCGACGACCACGCGCTCGAGGGCGGCGGGCTCCTCGTCCTCGTCCTGCGCCTGCTCGGGCGCGGCGCTGAGGGCGGCGACGGTCTCGGCGAACTCGGTCTCGATCCAGCGGGTGTGCACCGAGAACGGCTCGGCGGGGTCGGTCGGGGCGAAGGCCTCGGCGTCCAGCACCGCGCGGTGGAACGGGACGACCGTCGGGATGCCGACCACCTCGAGCTCCGCCAGCGCGCGGCGCGCCCGGGCGAGCGCCTGGGGCCGGTCGGCGCCCGTCACGATCACCTTGGCGATCATCGAGTCGAACAGCCCGGAGACGCTGTCGCCCTCGACGACGCCCGAGTCCACCCGGACCCCGGGGCCCGACGGGAAGCGGAGCTTCGTGATGCGTCCGGGGGCCGGCAGGAAGCCCTTGCCCGGGTCCTCGCCGTTGATGCGGAACTCGATCGAGTGACCGCGGGACTCCACGTGGTCGTAGCCGAGCGGCTCGCCCGACGCGATGCGCAGCTGCTCGCGGACCAGGTCCACGCCGCTGATCTCCTCGGTGACCGGGTGCTCGACCTGCAGACGCGTGTTGACCTCGAGGAACGAGATGATGCCGTCGGCGGAGACCAGGAACTCGCACGTGCCTGCCCCGACGTAGCCCGCCTCGCGCAGGATCGCCTTCGACGACTCGACTAGCTGGGCGTTCTGCGCGTCGGTGAGGAACGGCGCGGGCGCCTCCTCGACCAGCTTCTGGTGCCGGCGCTGGAGCGAGCAGTCGCGGGTGGACACCACGACGACCGTGCCGTGCTGGTCCGCCAGGCACTGCGTCTCGACGTGCCGCGGGCGGTCGAGGTACCGCTCGACGAAGCACTCGCCGCGCCCGAACGCCGCCACGGCCTCGCGCGTGGCCGACTCGAACATCTCGTCGATCTCGCTCGACTCGCGAGCGACCTTCAGCCCGCGACCGCCGCCGCCGAACGCGGCCTTGATGGCGACGGGGAGGCCGTGCTCCGCGACGAACGCGTGGATCTCCTCCACCCCCGCCACGGGGTCGGGAGTCCCGGCGACGAGCGGGGCGCCGGCGCGCTGGGCGATGTGCCGCGCGCTGACCTTGTCCCCGAGGGCGTCGATGGCGGCCGGCGGGGGACCGATCCAGACGAGGCCGGCGTCGAGGACGGCCTGCGCGAAGCCGGCGTTCTCGGCCAGGAACCCGTAGCCGGGGTGCACGGCGTCGGCCCCCGAGCGCCGCGCGACGTCGAGCAGCTTGGGGATGTCGAGGTACGTCTCGGCCGCGCGGGCGCCGTTCAGGGCGAACGCCTCGTCGGCGACGCGCACGTGCAGCGCCTCACGGTCGGTGTCGGCGTAGACGGCGACGGAGCCGATCCCGGCGTCGCGACAGGCGCGGGCGATGCGGACGGCGATCTCACCGCGGTTGGCGACGAGGACCTTGGAGATGGCGGGCACGGCTCACCGTAACGCCCTCGACGATCCGCGCCGACGCGGGCGCGGCGTGCCCGGACAAGATTGTCGATCCGGCCAAGCCCGTCGGGGCCTCCTTGTAGGGATCCTCAGGCGACCTGCCCGTGATGCCCGCTCTGCGCCGACGCGATTGTCCGGACACCACAAGAGCGACGAGCCCGGCCCCGTGCGGGACCGGGCTCGCGCGGTCGGCGTCAGACGCTGGCGAGACGGTTCTCGTCGGTCCGCGCGGGGGCGACCGGTGCCGCGGGCGCGAGGCGCCGCAGGGCGAGGCCGACGAGCCCGAAGAGGACGCCGACGCCCACGACGAGGGCAGCGACACCGAAGGCGACGACCGACGTGAACAGCGAGGCCCGCAGGAAGGAGCCGTTCATCGCGACGGCACGCAGCGGGTCCTCCTTGTCGAGCTCGGCGTACGTCTTGCCGCCTGTCGCCTCCAGGGCGTGGTCGTTGATGATCTCGGCCTGCGCGAACGCCTCCCACGGGGTGTCGACCGTCTGCCCGCCGAAGGCGGCGGCGTCGTCGGAGACCGTGATGTTCTCGGCGGCGAGGTGGGACGCGACGGCGCTCCAGGTGACGCCTCCCGCGATGACGAGCGCGACCCCGGCGATGATCACCAGGAGGCCGGAGATGCGGACGAAGCGGTGGCTCGGTGCTACCGGCTGAACAGACATGTGGTGTCCTCGGGCGCCCTGCGCGGGCCCGGCCTGCCCGGGCTCCGATGGGCCTCTCGGGCTGGCCCACGCGTCGATCGTTCCGCGCCGACCGGTGCTGCCGTCAGGGACCTAGGTCACCTTGTTCGCCACAGGTCCGAGATGCGTACACCTACCTCGCCGAGGAGCTCGCGCAGCAGCGGCAGGCTCAGGCCGACGACCCCGTGGTGATCGCCCTCGATGCGCTCGACGAACGGGCCGCCCAGGCCGTCGATCGTGAACGCGCCGGCCACCGCGAGCGGCTCGCCCGTCGCGACGTACGCGTCGATCTCCGCGTCGGACAGGTCCGCGAACCGGACGGTCGTGGACGAGGTCGCCCCGAGCATCGCCGGCACGTCGCGCTCGTCCATCAGCCAGTGCCCGGTGTGCAGCACGCCCGACCGGCCGCGCATCAGCCGCCACCGCTCGGTCGCCTGCGCCGCGTCCGCGGGCTTGCCGTAGATCTCGCCGTCCAGCTCCAGCATCGAGTCGCAGCCCAGCAGGAGCAGGTCGTCGGCGTCGTCCAGGTCCTCGGGCAGGTTCCGGGACACGTCCTCGACCTTCGCCTGGGCGAGCAGCAGCACCGCGTCCGCGGGGTCGAGCACCCCGAACCGCTCGCGCGCGGCCGCCAGGACCGCCTCCTCGTCGACGGCCGACACGGCGACGAGGGGCTCGATCCCCGCGGCGAGCAGGGTGGCGCGGCGGGCGGGCGAGGCGGAGGCGAGCAGCAGACGGGTCACGGGTGGGGAGCCTAGTTCGTCGGCGTTGATCGGGACTCTCGACCCGTGCACCCGGCACAGGGCGTCAGGGCACAATGGGCGCGCTGTGGTCGGGTGCGGCGGGCGGTACCGCCGGTCCGAGGTCACGAGGGACGCGAGGAGACGCCGTGGGTGACGCGACGAGGTCGTCGGCGAACGAGCTGGACGGGGACGACCTGGACGACTTCGACGAGCTCGACGTCGACCCGGATCCGGACCTGCTGGAGCCTCCGTCGCAGGCGTGGCGGGCGCGGACCGCGATCGAGATGGTCGTCTCGGGCGCGCTCGGCCTGCTGGCGTCCTTCGTGCTCTCGATCGACGCGCTCAAGCTCGCGGCGGACCCGAACGCCGACCTGGGGTGCAACGTCAACGCGGTCATCAGCTGCGGCACGGTCGCGCTGAGCCCGGAGGCGACGCTGTTCGGCTTCCCCAACGCGTTCCTCGGCATCGCCGCCGAGGCCGTGGTCATCACGGTGGCCGTGGCGGTCCTCGGGCGCGTGGTCTTCCCGCGCTGGTTCATGCTCGGCGCCCAGGCGATCTACACGCTGGGCTTCCTGTTCGCGTGGTGGCTGTTCTTCGTGTCGTACTTCGGCATCGGTGCCCTGTGCCCCTGGTGCCTGCTCATCACCGTGACGACCACCCTCGTCTGGGCCGGCCTGACCCGGCTGAACGTGCGCGAGGGCGTCATCTCGTTCCCCGGCCGCTGGGGCCCGGCCGCCCGGCGCTTCGTCGAGCACGGCAACGACTGGTTCGTGACCGTCGCGCTCATCGTGCTGATGGCCGTCGCGATCCTGGTCAAGTACGGCTCGATCATCCTCGCCTGACCGCAGACGCACGACGGGCCGGCGGCAGCAGCCGCCGGCCCGTCGTCGTCCTGTGCTCAGCCGGCGAACGCCGTGCGGAGCACGTCGAGCGGCAGGGCGCCCATGCCCAGGGCGCGGGCGTGGAAGGCCTTGAGGTCGAACTCCTCGCCCGCGGCGCGCGCCTCGGCCGCCGCGGCGTCCCGCGTCTGCTCCCAGAGGCGCTGGCCGATCTTGTACGACGGGGCCTGGCCCGGCCAGCCCAGGTACCGGTTCCACTCGAACCGGATGAACGCCTCGGGCATGTTGATGTTGGCCACGAGGAACGCCCAGCCCTTGTCGGCGTCCCACGTCCCGCCGCCCCACTCCGGCGGCGCCTCCAGCCCGAGGTGCACGCCGATGTCGAACACGACGCGGGCGGCGCGCATGCGCTGGCCGTCGAGCATGCCCAGCCGGTCGCCCGGGTCGTCGAGGAAGCCGAGGTCGGCCATGAGCCGCTCGGCGTACAGGGCCCAGCCCTCGCCGTAGCCGGACGTCCAGCACGCCAGCCGGCGCCACGTGTTCAGCGTCGCGCGCTGGAACACCGCCTGGCCGATCTGCAGGTGGTGGCCCGGGACGCCCTCGTGGTAGACGGTCGTCTTCTCGCGCCACGTGTTGAAGGTGGTGACCTCCGGGGGCACCGACCACCACATGCGCCCGGGGCGGCTGAAGTCGTCGCTGGGCCCCGTGTAGTAGATGCCGCCGTTCTGCGTCGGTGCGATGCGGCACTCGAGGGTGAGCACCGGGACGGGGATGTCGAAGTGCGTGCCGTCCAGGGCCTCGATCGCCGCGTCCGACGTCTCCTGCATCCACGCCTGCAGCGCCGCGGTGCCGTGCAGGGTCCCCGCGGGGTTCTCGTCGAGCTTGGCGACCGCCTGCTCGACCGTGGCGCCCGGACCGGCGATCTGCGCGGCGACCGCCTCCTGCTCGGCGACGACGCGGGCGAGCTCCTCGAGCCCCCACCGGTACGTCTCCTCCAGGTCGACCGTGGCACCGAGGAACGCGCGCGACCACAGGGCGTAGCGCTCGCGGCCGGCCGCGTCCTCCTGCGGGGCCTGCGGCGCCAGCTCGTCCCGCAGGAAGGCCGCCAGGGTCGCGTACGCGTCCCGGGCCGCGGTGGCGCCGTGCTCCAGCTCGGCGCGGACCAGCGAGCACGCGGCCGACTCGTCCAGGACCGCGTCGACGTCGGCCCCGGTGATGAAGGTGGTGAAGAAGGACGTGGCAGGGTCGGCCAGCTCCTGCGCCTGGCGGGCGGCCTCTTCGACCTGGCGGATCGCGGCGACCGCGCCGCTGCCCGCGGCCAGCCGCAGGGACTCGACGTAGCCGTCGACCGCGAACGGCAGCGCGTTGAGACGGGCGGCGATGTTCGACCACGCCTCGACGCTGTCGGTCGGCATGATGTCGAAGACGTCGCGCAGGTTCTGGACCGGGGACGCGATGTTGTTGAGGTCCCGCAGGAACTCACCGGCCTCGTGGAGCTCGAGCTCCAGGCCGAGGCGCTCGCGCATCGCGGCGAGCGTGATCTGGTCGATCTCGTCCGTCGGGGAGGCGCCGTCGAGCTGCTGCAGCGTCGCGCGCGTGAGGTCCGCACGGGCCTGGAGCCCGGCCGGGGAGTGGTCGGTCATCTCGTGGTCGTGACCCGCGATGCCCATGCTGGTCGCCGCCAGCGGGTCGAGGGTCGCGTACTGGGTCATGTACGCCTCGGCGATCGTGTCGATCGGGGAGGGCGGGCGCTCGGTGAGCGCGTCCGGGTGGGTGGGCGTCGTCGTCACCCGCCCGACCCTACTCGCGGGTACGCGCCGACCGGAGCACCTGCAGGTCGTCAGGCGCGCAGGCTCCAGCGCCACGCGTCCGGGCCGGGACGCAGGCCCACGCGGCTGCCGCGCATCGTGCGGCGGCGGTCGGCCCAGGGCGCCGCGACCGCGTGGTCCCGCTGCTCGGCGAGGCGTGCGCGCTCGGACGCAGCCGCCATCAGGCCGGCCACCAGGGCGGCCAGCTCCAGGTCGTCCGGGGTGCCCCGGACGACCTGCACGTCCGCGTCGCGCGCGCTCATGATCTCCCCGTCACGTCGTCGCCGTCCTCGTCGTCCAGGTCGTCCTCGTCCTCCTCGAACGCGACCGCCGCCCCGCGGGACGCGCCCCACTCGCCGACCTCGAAGCCCGCGTCCACCAGCCGCTGGGCCAGGTCCGCACCGCCCTGCTCGACGACGTCGAGCACGGACTCCAGCGAGAGGTCCGACGTCCCCGGCGGCGGTCCGACGACGAAGCCGAGGTGGAACGTGTCGATCTCGGCGTCGCTGCGCGGTCCGTCGGCGTCGCCGTGCTCCTCCTCGCCCCACGACATCCCGGTCAGGTCGGCGTGCAGGCCCAGGCGCTCGTGCAGCAGGTCGTACAGCCGGGCGTTGAGGCCGCCGATCTCCGACTCCAGCACCAGGATGCGCGGGTCCTCGTCGGCCTCCCTCGACCCGAACTCGGCGCGGACGCCCACGGCCGCGTCCACGTAGCCGTGCAGCGCCGCGGAGAGGGCGGCGACCGCCGCGTGCAGGTCCGTCGCGTCGACCCCGACGAGCGGGTCCGGGCCGTGGGCCGGGTCGTCGTGACCGCCGTGCTCGTCGTGGCCGCCGTGCTCGTGCTCGCTCACAGCGGGATGTTCCCGTGCTTCTTGGGGGGAAGGCTCGCGCGCTTGGTGCGCAGCAGGCGCAGGGCCTTGGTGATCTCGGTGCGGGTCTGCGACGGCGGGATCACCGCGTCCACGTACCCCCGGTCGGCCGCGTCCCACGGGTTCACGATCGCCTCCTCGTACTCGGCCGTCAGGCGCCGGCGCTCCGCCTCGACGTCGCCACCCTCGTCGGCGACGGACTTCAGGGCGCCACGCTGCAGGATGTTCACCGCGCCGCCGGCGCCCATGACGGCGATCTGCGCGGTGGGCCAGGCCAGGTTGACGTCGGCACCGAGCTGCTTGGAGCCCATGACGATGTACGCGCCACCGTACGCCTTGCGGGTGATGACGGTGACGAGCGGGACGGTGGCCTCCGCGTACGCGTAGATGAGCTTGGCGCCCCGCCGGATGATGCCGTTCCACTCCTGGTCGGTGCCCGGCAGGAAGCCCGGCACGTCGACGAACGTCAGCACCGGGATGTTGAACGCGTCGCACGTGCGCACGAAGCGGGCGGCCTTCTCGGCGGCGTTGATGTCGAGCGTGCCCGCCATCGCCAGCGGCTGGTTGGCCACGATCCCGACCGGGTGCCCCTCGACGTGCCCGAAGCCGATGAGCACGTTCTTCGCGTACAGGGGCTGGACCTCCAGCAGGACGCCGTCGTCCAGCACGTGCTCCAGGACCGTGCGCATGTCGTACGGCTGGTTGTCCGAGTCGGGCAGGAGGGTGTCGAGCTCCTCGTCGGTCTCGCTGACCTCGAGGTCCGTCTCGTGGTCGAAGGTCACCGGGTCGGTGAGGTTGTTCTGCGGCAGGTAGACGAGCAGCGAGCGCACGTAGTCGAGCGCGTCGTCCTCGTCGGACGCCATGTAGTGCGCCACGCCGGAGCGGGTGTTGTGCGTCGTCGCACCGCCCAGCTCCTCGAAGCCGACGTCCTCCCCGGTCACCGCGCGGATGACGTCGGGACCCGTGATGAACATGTTGGACGTGCCGTCAGCCATGACGATGAAGTCCGTCAGGGCGGGGGAGTAGACCGCGCCCCCCGCCGACGGGCCCAGGATGAGGCTGATCTGCGGGATGACCCCGGACGCGGCGACGTTGCGCCGGAAGATCTCCGCGAACTGCGTCAGCCCCGCGACGCCCTCCTGGATCCGGGCGCCACCCCCGTCGCTGATCCCGATCAGCGGGACGCCCGTGCGCAGCGCCAGGTCCATCACCTTGGTGATCTTCTGGCCGTGCACCTCACCCAGGCTGCCGCCGAAGACCGTGAAGTCCTGCGAGTAGATGCACACCGGACGGCCGTCGACCGTCCCGTGCCCGACGACCACGCCGTCGCCGGGGATGCGCTTCTTGTCCAGGCCGAAGTTCTGGGACCGGTGCCGGACGAACGCGTCCAGCTCGGTGAACGAGCCCGGGTCCAGGAGCTGCTCGATGCGCTCGCGGGCGGACCGCTTGCCGCGCGCGTGCTGCTTGTCGACCGCCGCCTGCTCGGCGGCCTCGGCGGCCTCGTAGCGGTCGGCGAGGTCGGCCAGCTTGGCGGCCGTGGTCCGCGGGGCCGTCTCGACGGGCTGCTGGGGGCGAAAGCCGTGATGGTCCGTGTCAGTCACCCGACCGAGGCTAGTTGTCGGAGCCCTCCATGCACGTGCAGGCGGATCACGGTTCTGGTCGCGTCGGGGTGTCGGGTTCCCACAAGGCGCGCCATCATGGGCGCTGTGCCCTCCCTGCGCGTCGCTGAGCTCCGCGACCTCCTCCTCGCCCCCGCCGGACCGCTGACCCGGGTCGAGGTGGTCGAGGCCACCGGGTCCACCAGCACCGACCTCGCCGACGCCCTGCGCGCCGATCCGACGTCGTGGCCCGACGCGAGCGTGCTCGTCGCCGAGCACCAGACCGGAGGGCGCGGCCGGGCCGGACGCACCTGGGAGACGCCGCGCGGGACCTCGTTGACCTGCAGCTTCGTCGTCCACCCGCCCGTGCCGGCCACGTCGTTCGGCTGGATCGGGCTGCTCACGGGCCTCGGCGCCGTCAACGCGCTGCGGGCCACCGCGGGCGTGGCGGCGACCCTGAAGTGGCCGAACGACCTGCTGGTCCCCGCCGAGACCGAGGTCGAGGGGTGGGGCGCGGCGCGCAAGGTCGGCGGGATCCTGGCGGAGGTCGTGGCGCTCCCCGCGGGGCAGCCACCCGCGGTCGTCATCGGGATCGGCATCAACGTCCTGCAACGTGCCGACGAGCTCCCCGTGGACAGCGCCACGTCGCTCGCGCTCGCGGGCGCCCAGCACGTCGATCGCGAGGGGATGCTCGTCGCCCTCGTCGCCGCGCAGGTGGAGGTGGCGCAGCGGTGGCGCGACTCCGGCGGGGACGCGGTCGCCTCCGGGCTCGCCGACGAGGTCGCGGCCGTGTGCAGCACCCTCGGCTCGCGGGTGCGCGTGGAGCTCCCGGGCGACCGGGTGGTCAGCGGTCTGGCGGCGCGGCTCGACGACGACGGTGCCCTCGTGGTCGTCGACGACGACGGAGCGTCCCACCGCGTGCTCGCGGGTGACGTACGCCACGTCCGCTCGGCGCGGTGAACTACCCTCGACCCGTGCCGGACGATCGATCGCAGGACCTCGACTTCCTCGAGTCGACGGTGGGGGAGCTCGACGCCGAGCTGCTCGGCGGGCCTCGCACCCTCAGCGCGCACGACCTGGCCGAGCGCGCCGGCATCGACATCGACGTCGTCCGCGGGTTCTGGACCACCATGGGCCTGCCGCACGCCGACCCCGACGAGCCGATCTACACCGAGCGTGACGCCGAGGCCATCGACCGCGCCGCCGCCCTGGTGCGCGAGCACGGGCTGGACCTGCGCACCGTCATCACCGTCACCCGCGCCCTCGGCCACACCTCCGACCGGCTCGCCCTGTGGCAGGTCGAGGCGCTCGTGGAGGACATGGCCGGCCGGTACGAGCTCGACGACACCTCGGCGCGCCTGCTCGTCCTGGACCGGCTGGCATCGCTCGCCCCGGTGCTCGAGGCGCAGCTCGTGCACTCCTACCGCCGCCAGCTCGCCGCGATCGCCGGCCGCTACGCCGCGGAGTTCGGCCAGCTGCGCGACCCGGGACCCGACCGGTCCGTGCTGCCGCTCGCGCGGGCGGTCGGGTTCGCGGACATGGTGTCGTTCACGCGCCGCACCGCCGGCCTGGGCTCCACCGACCTCTCGCAGTTCGTCCAGCGCTTCGAGGCAGCCGCCCGCGACGTCGTCTCCGCCAACGGCGGGCGCGTGGTCAAGACCATCGGCGACGCGATCCTCTTCGTCGCCGACAGTGCCGCGACCGGCGCCGTGATCGCGCTCGGGCTGGCCGACGCCCTGGGCAAGGAGCTCGACGTCGACCGTGAGACCACGACCGGCGGCCTCTTCGAGGGGGCCCGTGGCGTCACGCCCGTGCGCGTCGGGCTGGTCTGGGGGCGGGTGCTGTCGCGGTTCGGCGACGTCTTCGGGCCCGACGTGAACCTCGCGGCGCGGCTGACCGACATCGCGGACCCCAGCACCGTCCTCGTCGACGAGGGGACCGCCGCGGTGCTGTCGGCCGACCCGCGGTTCGTGCTCGAGCCGCGGCCGGCGCGGCGGCTGGCGGGGATCGGCTCCGTGGCGCCCGTGCGGCTGCGGTCCGCGAGGGCCTAGGCCTCCTGCGGGTCGACCTCGGCCACCAGCGACGGGCCGTTGTTCGCGACGGTGTTGACGGCGGTCGAGACCGGGGTGGCGACGATGTCCGGACCGGGCGTCTCCAGCAGCTCGCGGGCGCCGTCGGCACCGACGGCCGGGTCCAGCCACGCCGCCCACGCGTCGGCGCGGAGCATCAGGGGCTGGCGGTCGTGGATGTGGGCGAGCTCCTCGGAGGCCGGTCGCGTGATGACGGTGGCGCTGACCACCCAGCGCGCCGGGTCGTCGTCGGCCTTGGTGGGGTCCTTCCAGAACTCGTACAGGCCCGCGAGCGCGACGACGTCCCCGTCGGCGGGGTGCAGGTAGAAGGGCTGCTTGCGCTTGCTGCCCGACGCCGGGTCAGCCTTCTTCCACTCGTAGTAGCCGTCGGCGGGCAGCAGCGCGCGGCGCACGGCGAACGGGCGCGCGAACGCCGACTTCTCCTCGAGGGACTCCACGCGCGCGTTGATCATCCGGCTGCCCACGGAGATGTCCTTGGCCCAGGACGGCACCAGGCCCCAGCGGGCGACGCGCAGCTGGCGGGTGATCTCCCCGGTCTCCTTGTCCGCGCGTTCCACCACCATGCGGACGCCGTCGGTGGGGGCGACGTTCCAGGACGGGCCGAGCAGCCGGACGTCGTCGGCGACGGTCGCGATGGCGAACTCGTCGGCCAGGGCCTGGTCCTCGCGGAAGGAGGCGTATCGACCACACATGGGTCCAGCCTGCCAGGTGCTGCCGACATCACACCGCTCTCGGGTCGAATCGATTCGTTCTTCGTGGGAGAATCGTGGGGATGAGCTTGCGCACCACCACCTCCGCCCAGACCGCCCCCGCGCCGGTCGCGGCCGCCGTACCCCCTGTGACGTCACCGGGGACGGGCGCCGCGGCCGCCCCACAGTTCCGGCCGAACGCCAAGTACGTGCTGATGCTGGGGCTGATGTGCGCCCTGCCGGCCATCTCGACGGACATGTACCTGCCGTCGCTGCCCGACGTGGCACGCGACCTGAACACGTCGGCCACCGCGGCGCAGCTGACCATGACGGCGATGCTCATCGGCGGTGCCGTGGGCCAGCTGGTCATCGGGCCGCTGTCGGACCGGTTCGGGCGACGCAAGCCCGTGCTCATCGGTGTGGTGCTGCACGTCATCACGTCGCTGCTGTGCGCGATCGCGCCGGCCATCGTGCCGCTCATCGCGCTGCGCAGCGTGCAGGGGTTCTTCAACGCGTCGGCCACCGTCGTGGCCATGGCGATCATCCGTGACCGGTTCGTCGGTGCCGACGCCTCCCGGCTGATGTCCCGCCTCATGCTCGTGATCGGTGTCGCGCCGTTGTTCGCCCCGTCGCTCGGTGGGGTCATCGCCGGCCAGTGGGGCTGGCGGTCGGTGTTCCTCGCCCTCGCCGTGTTCGGCGTCGTGCTGTGGGTCGTCGTCTGGCGCCGGCTCCCGGAGACGCTGCCCCCGGAGCGACGCCGTCAGGGTGGGCTGCGCACCGCCCTGTCCGGCTACCGCTCGCTGGTCACGGACCGCCACTTCGTCGCGCTGGCGATCCTGCCCGGCCTCGGGATGGCCGTGCTCATGAGCTACGTCGTCGCGTCGCCGTTCGTCCTGCGCGAGGGCTACGGGCTGTCGTCGACCGCGTTCTCGCTGCTCTTCGCCGTCAACGGCCTCGGCCTCGTGCTGGGCGCCCAGGTCAACGCGGCCCTCGTGCGGCGCGTCGCCCCGATCCGGATCGTGCGCGTGGTCCTGCCCGTCTCGCTCGGGCTCACCGGCGTCCTGCTGGCCCTCGCCATCACGGGCTGGGGCGGCCTCATCGCCCTCCTCGTGGTGCTGTGGCTGATCCTCGCGCTGGTGAACTTCGTCCCCCCGAACGCCTCCGCGCTCGCGCTCAGCCGGCACGGGGAGATCGCCGGCACGGCCGCCGCGGTCATCGGGTCGATGCAGGCGGGCGTCGCCGGGCTCGTGAGCCCCCTGTCGGGGCTGCTCGGCGGGGATGCCGTCGCGATGGCGGCCGTCATGGTCGGCGCCTCGGTCGCAGCCCTGCTCGTGCTCGCGCTGGCCACGCCGGCGTACCGCCGCGACGGCGCCTGGGCGGTCTGACCGCAGTCAGCCGCGGTGGAGCCGGTGGAGACCGGCCACGGCCTGCTCCAGCACCTCGTCGCGCTTGACGAACGTGAACCGCACCCAGGACCGCAGCGCGCGGTCGACGTCGGACCCCGCGTGCGTGAACGCGGTGACGGGCACGCCGACGACCCCGGCCAGCCCGGGCAGGTCCCGGCACAGGGCGACGCCGTCGGTGTACCCCAGCGGCGCCGCGTCGGCCAGGACGAAGTAGGTGCCCTGCGGCCGGACGACCGCGAAGCCGGCGTCCTCGAGCCCGGCGCACAGCAGGTCGCGACGCCGCGACAGGGAGTGCGCGAGCTCGACCACCCACGCCGCGACGTCAGGGTCGCGCAGCGCGAAGGCCACCGCGGGCTGGAACGGCGCACCGTTGACGTAGGTGAGGAACTGCTTGACGGTGCGGACCGCGGCGACCAGCGGCTCCGGCCCGGTGACCCAGCCGATCTTCCATCCGGTGAACGAGAACGTCTTGCCCGCCGAGGAGATGGTCAGCGTGCGCTCGGCCATCCCCGGCAGCGTCGCGACGGGCACGTGCCGGGCCGTCCCCGGGCCGTCGAGCACCAGGTGCTCGTACACCTCGTCGGTGACCACGAGGGCGTCGTGCTCGACCGCGAGGCGGGCGATCGCGGCGAGCTCCTCGCGGTCCAGCACGGTCCCCGTGGGGTTGTGCGGGGTGTTCACCAGCACCAGCCGGGTCCGTGGGGTGAACGCGGCCGCGAGGGCGTCGAGGTCGAGGCGGAAGCCGTCCGGGCCCGCGACCAGGGGCGCCGTCGTGTGGGTGGCACCTGCGAGCGCGATCACGGCCGCGTAGGAGTCGTAGAAGGGTTCGAGCGTCAGCACCTCGTCGCCCGGTCCGGCCAGCGCGAGCACCGTGGCGGCGAGGGCCTCGGTCGCGCCGGCCGTGACCAGGACCTCCCGGTCGGGGTCCCAGTGCAGCCCGTAGTGCGCCGCCTGGTGCTCGGCGACGGCCTCGCGCAGCGCGGGGATCCCCGGCCCCGGCGGGTACTGGTTGGCGCCTGCCGCGATCGCGTCCGCGGCGGCCCGGGCGACGGAGGCCGGGCCGTCGACGTCGGGGAAGCCCTGGCCCAGGTTCACCGCCCCGGTGCGGGCGGCCAGCGCCGACATCTCGGCGAACACGGTGGCCCGGGGGACGCCGTCGTCGCCCAGCAGCCCGGTCGCGCGGGCGACGTCCTGCCAGCGGGGTGGGGTCATCCGACGAGGCTACGGGGTGCCGCCGGGGACCCGTCGGCGACGGGTCGGGAGCGCAGGTGCGCTCAGACCACCAGTCCGGCCGCGGCGCTCAGACCCGCGACCACGACCAGTGCGAGGGACGACCAGGCTCCGACGATCCACCACTCCACGTGGTGTCGCCGCAGAACCCGCTGCGCCTGTCGTTCGGCCATGTCTTGAAGATCGGCACGGGACGCCTCAGGTACAACATCCCGCGCCGACGTGTGCGGAATTCACCCGATCACCACGCAACGGATCGTCGTCCGGGCACAACCGGACGACGATCCGTGCCGTCCGCGGGCGGATCAGCCGGCGGCTGCGCTCTCGAGCTTGTCGCCGAGCGTGGTCAGCTGCTGGGCGAGCTGGTCGAGGGAGGCCGCCGCCTCACCCGCGGCGTTCGCCTTGGCCGCGTCGAGCTCGGCCTTCGCGTCAGCCACCTGGGCCTCGGCGTCGGCCAGCGCCTGCTGCGACGCGGCGGCACCCTCGGCCTCGGCCTGCTCGAGCGCCGTCTGCGCGCTGGAGACGGCGGTCTGCGCGTCGGTGACGGCCTGGTCGGCCTGCGCCTTGGCGGACTCGTCGAGCGAGCCGAGCTGCGCCTTGACGTCCTCGATCTTCTGCTGGGCGGCGTCGGCCTCGGCCTTGGCGTCGTCGACCTGCGCCTTGAGGTCGTCGATCGCGCTGCGTGCCTCGCCGGCCGCGTCCTTGGCCTGCTGCGCGGCGTTGTCGATGTCCGCGTCCGAGCAGGCGGCGAGGCCGAGGGCCAGCAGGGCGGCGACGACGGGGGCGCCGGCTCGGGCGAGGCGCGGGCGGTTCGGGCTCGTCGGGGCGGGCATGGAGTCCTCCGGGGGTCGTCGGGGGTGCGGGGTGGCCCCACAGTCTGCCCGGGGACGCCGCGACGCGCCCACCGAGGACGCGCCGACGCCCCGTCGGCGGGAGGGCACCGGCGGGGCGTCGGGTCGGACCGCTACTCAGCGAGAGCGGCAACCTTGCGCGTGCGGACCTCGCCCACGGACGTGCCGTAGTAGGCCGCGGTCAGCAGGTCCTTCATGTCCTCGATCATCGGCATCCGCGGGTTGGCGGGGGCGCACTGGTCCTCGTAGGCGCCCATCGCGACCTCGTCGAGGCGGGCGAGGAACTCGTGCTCGTCGACGCCCTGCGCGTGGAACGACGCGGGGATCCCGACCCGGGCCCGCAGCGACTCCACGGCCAGCGCGTACGACTCGACGCCCTCGGCCGGGGTGGACGCGGGGAGCCCGAGCATCGCGGCGAGCTGCTGGAACCGCTCGGGCGCCACGTAGTGCTCGTACTTGGGCCAGCTGGTCAGCTTGGTGGGGACCGTGCCGTTGTAGCGGATGACGTGCGGCAGCAGCGTCGCGTTCGTGCGGCCGTGCACCAGGTGGTACGTGGAACCGACGACGTGGGCCATGGCGTGCACGATGCCGAGGAACGCGTTGCCGAACGCCATCCCGGCGATCGTCCCGGCGTTGTGCATGGTCTCGCGGGCGTCCTGCGTGGCCGGGTCATCGGGGTCGCCGTTCACCGACGTGGCGAGGTTCTCGAAGATGAGGCGCACGGCCTGCATCGCCATGCCGTCGGTGAAGTCGTTGGCGTAGACGCTGACGTACGCCTCGGTGGCGTGCGTGAGGGCGTCGAAGCCGGAGTCGGCGGCCAGCGAGGGCGGCATCTTCGCGGTGAGCACCGGGTCGATGATGGCGACCGACGGCGTCAGCGCGTAGTCGGCGAGCGGGTACTTCTTGCCGGCCTCCGGGTCGCTGATCACCGCGAACGGCGTCACCTCGGCACCGGTCCCCGAGGTCGTGGGGATGCACACGAGCTGCGCCAGCTCGCCCAGCACCGGGAACTTGAACGCGCGCTTGCGCACGTCGAAGAACTTCTGCTTGAGGTCGGAGAAGTGGATCTCGGGGTGCTCGTAGAGGAGCCACATGACCTTGGCGGCGTCCATCGGGGACCCGCCGCCGAGCGCGATGATCGTGTCGGGCCGGAAGTGACGCATCTGCGCGGCGCCCGCCTGCACGGTCCGCACGGACGGCTCCGGCTCGACCTGGTCGATGATCTGCAGCGCGACCTTGCTCGACCGGCGGTTCAGGACGTCGATGATCCGGTCGACGAAGCCGAGGGTCGTCATGGTCGCGTCGGTCACGATGGTCACGCGCTCGACGTCGGGCATGTCCGCCAGGTAGCGGATGGCGTTCGGCTCGAAGTAGGTCTTGGCCGGCACCTTGAACCACTGCAGGTTGTTGTTCCGGCGGCCGATCCGCTTGATGTTCACCAGGTTCACCGCCGAGACGTTGTTGGACACGGAGTTGTGGCCGTACGACCCGCAGCCGAGCGTGAGCGACGGGATGAACGCGTTGTAGATGTCGCCGATGCCGCCCAGCGACGACGGCGCGTTCGCGATGATCCGGACCGCCTTGACGCGGCTGCCGAACTCCTCGGTCAGCGCGTCGTCCTGCGTGTGGATCGCGGCGGAGTGGCCGAGGCCGTCGAACTCGACCATCTGCTCGGCCAGCCGGATGCCGTGCTCCGTGGACTCCGCGCGCAGGACGGCCAGCACGGGCGCGAGCTTCTCGCGGGTCAGGGGCTCCTGCGGGCCGACCCCGCTGACCTCCACCAGGATGATCGAGGTGTCGTCGGGGACCGAGAAGCCCGCCTGCTGCGCGATCCACTGGGGGGTCTGACCGACCACCGCCGCGTTCAGCCGGGCCTCGCCGCAGCTCGTGCCGTCGGCCTGGACCCCGAAGATGAGCGACTCGAGCTGCGCCTTCTCCGTGGCGTCCGCCCGGTAGGCGTGCAGCACGGCGAACTCCGCGAGCGCCGCGTCGTACACGGCGTCGTCGAGGATCACGGCCTGCTCGGACGCGCACACCATGCCGTTGTCGAACGCCTTGGACAGGACGACGTCGTTGACGGCCCGCTGCAGCTTCGCGGTCTTCTCGATGTAGGCGGGGACGTTGCCCGCACCCACGCCGAGGGCCGGCTTGCCGCACGAGTACGCGGCGCGGACCATCGCGTTGCCGCCGGTGGCCAGGATGAGCGCGACGCCGGGGTGGTTCATGAGCGCCGTGGTCGCGCCGATCGACGGCGTCTCGACCCACTGGATGCAGTGCTCGGGAGCCCCGGCCGCCACGGCCGCGTCCCGCACCACGCGGGCGGCGGCGACGGAGGACTCCTGCGCGCTCGGGTGGAAGGCGAACACGATCGGGTTGCGGGTCTTGAGCGCGATGAGCGACTTGAAGATCGTCGTGGAGGTCGGGTTGGTCACGGGGGTGACGCCGCAGACGACGCCGACGGGCTCGGCGATCTCGGTGATGCCGGTGAGGTCGTCGCGGGAGACGACCCCGACGGTCTTGAGCGCAGCCATGGAGTTGGTCACGTGCTCGCACGCGAAGATGTTCTTCACGGCCTTGTCCTCGAACACGCCCCGGCCGGTCTCGCGCACCGCCAGCAGCGCCAGCTCGCCGTGCTTGTCCAGCGCGGCGACGGAGGCCTTCTTCACCAGGTGGTCCACGTCGTCCTGGGTGAACCGCGCGTACTCGTCCAGCGCCTTCGTGGCCTGCGCCACGAGCTGGTCGATCGCGCCGTCGATCGTGGTGTCCGTCGGGCTGTCGGTCGTGCTGGAGGTCATCGTCCATCTCCCGGTCGAGGCTGTCGGGCCCGCCGTCGACCCGCTGATCCCGACGCTACGGACGCGAGGGGGTGCGGCGGATGGGCCGAACGTCCCTCACCTGCGCTGCACGCGCGTGACCCACGACGACGAGAGGCTCTCGTCCTCCAGGTCCAGCTCCCGCAGCATCCGGCGCATGACGGCCTCGTCGAGCTCGCCGGTGTCCCGGCGTTCCATGAGCACCTCGCGCTGGGCGGCGACGATCTGTCGCCGGAGCCGCTGGGTGCGCAGCCCCTCCTCGGCGGAGGGGACGCCCGAGTGGGTGACCTGGCGCATGACACCGGGCAGACCGGTGGCTTCCTCCGGCACGTCGGGCATCGCGGGCACGAGCTCGTCCGCCGAGCCCGGGTCCAGCATGACCGCGGCGGCGGTCGCGCGGGCCCGCCACACGGTCGACAGCCGGTCGATGAGCTCGTCGGCGCGCTCCCGACCGAGCTCTCTGCTCCAGTCGTCACGCTGGCGCTCGAGCACCTCCTGCACGGCGTCGGCCGTCGCCACCCGGACGGCCGCCTCCTGCTGCGCGTCGCGCGTGGTGTCGTCGGCCGAGCCGACGCCCAGGCGTCGGATGACCCAGGGCAGCGTCAGCCCCTGCAGGAGCAGCGTGCCGATCGCGACCGTGTAGGCGGCGAGCTGGATGGTCGCGCGCTCCGGGAACGGCTCACCCGCGCTGGTCAGGGGGATCGACGCCGCCGCGGCGAGCGTCACCACCCCGCGCATGCCCGCCCACGAGACCACGGCGGACTCGCGCAGCGTCAACGAGTCGCCGGGCGGGCGATGGCTCCCGCGCAGGCGCAGGTGGTCGAACCGCGCGGTCACCAGGATGTACGCGGGCCGCACGAGGATCGCGGCCAGGAGGACGACGAGCGACACCGCGATCCCGTGCCCGAGACCCTGGTCGGACGCGATGACGTCCCGCACCACCCAGGGAAGCTGCATGCCGATGAGCGCGAACGTGAACGCCTCGAGCAGCAGGTCGACCGTGGACCAGATGGGCTCCTCGTAGAGCCGCGTCGCGTAGCCCGCCCGCGGGGAGGTGTGGCCCAGGTACAGGCCCGCGGCGACGACGGCCAGCACCCCCGATCCGGCCAGCGCCTCGGCGGACCAGTACGCCGCGAACGGGGTGAGCAGACCGATTGCGGAGGCGACCACGGGGTCGTCGAGCCGGAGCCGGACCAGGTGCACGACGACGGCGATGCCGAGCCCGACCGCCACGCCGGCACCCACGGCCAGCGCGAACGTCGTCAGCCCGTCGGCGAGGGCCCACGCGCCCGTGGCGACACCGGCGAGGGCCACCTTGTAGAGCGTGAGGGAGGTGGCGTCGTTGATGAGGCTCTCGCCGGACAGCAGCGTCATGACGCGGCGGGGCAGACCCAGCCGCTTGCCGACGGCCGCCGCGGCGACGGCGTCCGGCGGCGCGACGACGGCGCCCAGCACGAGCGCCGCCAGGAACGGCACCGTGGGCTCCATCCACCAGAACACCAGCGCGACGGCGAGCGCGCTGACCAGCACCAGTCCCACCCCGAGGCGGGTGATGGAGCTCAGCGAGGTCCGGAAGTCGCGGTAGGAGCTCGACAGCGCTGCGGAGTACAGCAGCGGGGGGAGCACGAAGTCGAGCAGGACCTCGGGCTCCAGCTCGAAGCGCGGGATGGCGGGCACGAACGAGACGACGATCGCCGCGGCCACGAGCACCAGCGGTGCGGGCCAGCCGCGTCGCCGGCACACCGCGGTGACCGCGACCGCGCCCGCGACCAGCAGGAAGACCTCGACGCCGTGCACCCAGGCCCTCCGTCCGCCCGTGCCGCTCCTCGCCGACCCTACAAGCGGTCGCCCGGACGGTCAGGTCGGGAGCCGGCGCCGCCCGAGCAGCGCGAGCGCCACGCCCACGGCCGCGCCGACGAGCCCGACGACCGCCAGGACGCCTGCCGACGACGGCGGGATGCCGAGGTGCACGGTGATCCCCAGGATCCGCGAGAGCCCCCACGGCAGCAGAGCCATCTGGTCGTTCCAGACCGTCAGCGCCCGCTCGAGCCCGATGGCCGCGACCCCGCCGGCCACGACCGCGAGCGCGACCCCGCCGGCTGCGAGGGTCGCGCCCAGCGAGCGGGTCGTCCCGAGGCCGTAGGCGCGCCGGAGCACCAGCGCGACGACGACGAACAGCCAGCAGAACGCCGCGAACGCCACCGTCACGTAGACGGTGCGAGCGCCCGGGTCGGTCCAGAAGCCGAACCAGTAGCGCCCCGGGCCACGGACGACGAGAGCGACCAGCAGGATGACCGTCCGCAGCAGCACGACCCCGCCCAGCGCCGCCCACAGGTGGAACGGATCCCGCCCACGGACCACCCAGCGCAGCACCGCGGCGAGCACGAGCCAGGCGCCGAGCGTGGCGACGAGGTGCGCGGGTGCCGCGAACCATGTCAGCACGCAGCGGCTCACCACCAGGACGACCGCCGGCACCGCCCACACGAGCACCCGGTCGGTGCGGTTGGTCGGCGCCGGGACCTCGCCGAGCCGCCACGGCCGGGTGGCTGCGAGCGCCAGCGCCCTCAGGGCCGCCGCACCGGGGACGCGGGCGGACGTCAGCCCGAGCACCAGGACGACCGCGACCGCGACGAGCAGGAGCCGCGCGAGCCACGCCATCGCGGGGTCGCGGTCGGCGCGGTCGCTGCCCAGGTCGGCGGCGGTGAAGCTGTACGCCGGCAGGTCGAGGTCGCCCGCGTACCGGGCCACGTGCTGCGTGCGTGCCGCGTGGTACTCCTCCTCGGCCGCCCGCCACCGGTCGTGCGCGGTCAGGCTGCCGGTGTCGAGCCACTGCGCGTGCCGCAGGACCGTCGCGCGGTAGGCCGCGAGCGTGCCCAGCAGGTCCGTCTCGTAGGCCAGCGCGTCGACGAACGAGGCGTGCAGCGCGGGGGAGTGCCAGTCGTCGGCGGACGTGGCGGCGACCTGCCCGTGCATCGCCGCCGCGACCTCGGCGGCCCCGGTGCCGTCCGCGATGGCGGCGTCCAGGTCGTCGCGGCTGACCGCGTAGATGCTGTCGAGCGCGGCGGAGTCGCCCGTGACGATGTCCCACTCGAAGATCCACATCATCGGCGGCGGCTCGAGGCCGAGCGCCTTCACGGACTGCTCGGCGAACGGCTGGATGTACAGCCCGCGGGTGATCGCCTCGCGGGACCGGGCGAGCGCCTCCGTGATCGCGGTGGCCGTCGCCGGGTCCGGCGACAGCGTCTGCCGCACCCAGTCGCCGGTCACCTGCGACGGCTCCAGGTCCGGGTCCCACGCGAGCCGCGCGGTCCCGTAGGTGTTCACGTCGTACAGCTGCCAGAACCCCGTGCGCAGGTACAGCGACATCGGGCCTGCCCGTAGCGGACCCCCGTCCTGCGTCCAGCTCCACACGCCCTCGACGTGCGGGTTCGCCGCGAGGAACTGCCGCAGCGCCTGCGCCTCGTCGGCCACCAGGTCGTTGGGCAGCGCGCCGAAGCCCTCGAACTCCCGGCGGGCCTGGAACTCGACGATGCGCCGGTGCGAGCCGACCTCCAGCGTCGGGTTCAGCGGCAGGTGGCTGTAGAAGTCGCCCATCGTGTACTTGGTCGACACGATCAGGTGCGGGTCGTCGATCCCGCCCAGCACGGCCTCGTAGGACTGCGGGTTGGTGTGCAGGTCTCCGACGGCCCCGACGCCCACGGTCCACGTGCGGAAGATGATCTCGCGGTCGTGCGCGCCCGCGGTCTCCAGCAGCGCGCGCAGCATCGCCTGCACCGAGCTCTGCGACGTGACCGCGAGCTTCGAGGAGTAGTCCCAGCCGGCCTGGTAGACCGCGCCGCCCTCGCCGACGCGGACCGTGAGCCCGTCGACGAACGGCATGCTCTCGAACAGCTCGGCCAGCCCCGCCTGGTACACCGACCACAGCGCGGGGTCGTCGACGTCCAGCCCGCCGACCGTCCGCTCCAGGTACGCCTCCAGCGGCGGCGAGACGGCGAGCATGTCGGTCAGCAGGTAGACCTGCATCCCCAGCTCCTGCGCGTACCCGAAGACCGGGCCGAACGCGTCGACCATCGCCTCCGCCCGGGCCACGTGCGGGTCGCCCTCGGGGTAGACCTCGTGCCCGTCGCCGACGCCGCGGAACGTCACGTACTCCAGGAACCCGGGCACGACCACGCCGTTGTACCCCTGCCGCAGGGCGTGCTGGACCAGCTGGCGGAACTGCGCGTCGATCTCCTCGACGACCGCCTGGTCCACCCACGGCGCCGACGGCAGCACCGCGCCGGCGACGACGTCGGTGTTGAGCGAGTAGTCGGTGCCGGCGGCGAACGCGGCGGGGTCGGCCTCGCGGCCCACCGAGCCCGAGTCGACCAGCCGCAGGCCGAGGCGCGGTTCGACGATCACGCCGTCCGCCGGCAGGGCGGCGCCGGAGCGGATGCGGTCGGCCAGCGCGTAGAGACCCGCGGCCGCCCCGGCCGGCCCTGACGCCTCCAGGACGAGCCGGTCCTGCGTGCGCAGGCGGTACGCCTCGTCGGACCCGGCGAACGCGGGGACCAGGCTGACCGTGAGGTCGGCCGGACCGGTGCCGGTGCCGACCGACGGCGCGGGCAGACCGCGGGAGGTCACGGCGTCGGCGACGGCCGCGGCCGCGAGCGCCGGCTGCTCGCCCGCGGGGACGTCGATCGTGGCGATCGCGGGCGCAGGCACCATCGGGTCGAGGTCGACCGCCGACACCGCGGCCGGCGGCGTGTCGGCGGGCTCGTGGCTGAGCCCGAGCGCCTGGCCGACGCCCACGGCGACGAGGGCACCGAGCGCGAGGACGACGACGGCGGCCACGAGGGACGGCCAGGCACGGGAGCGGGACACCGGCGCAGTGTAGGAACGGTTCCTGAGCAGATGTGGCCGCCGTCACAGCGGTGAAGGGCGGAAGGAACCGTGCGGCGGCGATCGTCACCCGATCGGCCCAGCGACGGTGCCCTCGTCTAGGCGGGACGCTGCCGCGCGCGCCACTCGTCGGCGAGCAGGGCGTACGTGTAGCCGTCGAGCCAGCCCCGCGACCGGTGCAGCGCGTCGCCGACGCTGTGCTCCTCGCGCCGCATGCCCAGCCGCTCCATCAGGCGCCAGGACGGCTCGTTCTCGGTGAAGCAGACCGCCCGCACGCGGCGCAGGCCGAGGTCGTCGAAGCAGATCCGGACCAGCTCCGCGACGGCCTCCGTGGCGTAGCCGTGACCGCCGTGCTCGGGGTTCAGCACCCAGCCCAAGGTGGCCTGGCGGGGTCGCTCGAGCTCGTCCTGGGCCCAGGAGTCCTCGACCTGGAGCATCAGGTCGCCGATGACCTCGCCGTCCTTCTCGATCACCAGTGTGACGGCGAGGCGGGCCGGGTCGCGGAACCGGACGACGTAGGGGTCCCGCTCGCCGACCGTGTGGCTCAGCCACTCGTCGACGCCCGGCCGACGGCGGACCCGCCAGACGGCGTCGGCGTCGTCGGGGGTCGCGGGGCGCAGCGACAGGCGGGCGGTGCGGACGGGCCAGGCGACGGCGCCGAGATCCTGAGACATAGCGGCATTCTCACCGACAGGGCCGACAGTGCTGACGGTGGACGGGCGGTCCGTCACAGCGCCGGTCGGAGGTTCTCGAAGGCCCACGCGCCCAGGGTCGTGGGGGTCGTCGTCGCGATGCTGCGCGGGTCCTCGGGCTCGAACCCGTCGTCGAACCCGCGGGTCATGCCGAGGATCGCGTCGACCTGCGCCGGCGTCATGCCGAACCCGGCGAGCGCCTGCGCCTGGTCCTGCTCGCTGACCTGCTGTGCGGCGACCTTCCTCCCGAGGGCGTCGGTCAGGATGTCGGCGACCTGCGCGAACGACAGGTCCTGCGGGCCGTGCACGCCGAGGGTCTGCACGCCGTGCCAGTCGGTCGCGAGCAGCCGCGTGGCGGCGACCGTCGCGATGTCGAGCGGGGCGACCCACGCCAGCGGGCGGTCGACGGGGTGCGTGGTGGTCAGCACCCCGGCGCGGATGCCGTCCAGGTCCATCAGCAGGTTGCTGAAGAAGTACCCGTTGCGCAGGTGCGTGACGTCGGCGCCGGTGCCGTTCAGCAGCTCCTCGGTCAGGCCCAGCCCGTCGATCTCCCCGAACCCGTGCCGGCCCTCGGCGCCCACGCTGCTCTGGAAGACCACCCGCGGGATGCGGTGGGTGCGCACGGCGTGGGCCACCGACTCGCCCGTGCGCCGGTAGCCGTCCAGGGGGTCGTCGTCCTGGGTGGGAGGGGCCACCCAGTACAGCGCGTCGGCGTCGCGGGTGGCCGCGGCGACGGCCTCGGGGTCCCGCTGGTCGGCCTCCACGACGTCGCAGACCTCGCGCAGCGCCGGCGCGACGCGGGTGGTGTCCCGGGCCAGGAGCGTCGGGCGGACGCCCGCCCGGACGAGGATCGGGGCGAGCAGCGAGCCGACGTTCCCGGTGGGGGTGCTGACGACGATCTTCATGCCGACGACCCTACGAAGCGCCTCCGACACCGGCTCGGGCGGACGTCACGGCGCCGGGTCGTGGATCACCGCGGTGAACAGCGGCGAGCCGGTCGCCGAGTCGGTCAGGAGCAGCAGGAACGGCCGGTCGAGGACGACCTGCACGGGCGGCGGCCATGGGGCGGACACCATCTCTGACACGACCGCCGTGGCGGCGGCCGCCTCCGTGCCCTGCTCGTCGACCCGCAACGAGGTCTTCTGCACGACCTTGGTGATCTCGAGGTTCCCGGTGCCCAGGCCTCGGAAGTCTCCGGTCACCGGCAGGCCGAGAGTCATCAGGGTCTCCAGCAGGTCGTGGCTCTGCTCGAGGTGCAGGCGGGGCAGCGCCACCTCGGCCGCCTCGCCCTCGGCGCCGGCGAGGGTGTCGAGCGTCCCGCCCGTCAGACCGCACGGGTCCTCGCCCTGCGGCGGCAGCACCGCGACGGCCTGCATCGTCCCGTCCCGGTACGGCAGCTCGGCGGCCACCCAGCCGTCCGCGGACCGTGCGGTGCCGTCCGCGCCGTGCATCAGGTCGACGTCGCGGTCGCCGTCCGGGGTCGCGAAGGGCGCCCGCTCCGTGAAGACGAACGGGCTGCTCCACGTGGCGTCGAGGTGCAGCGCGTTCGTCAGCACCGCGTACGTGTCGCCGGGCAGCGGCTCGTCGAGCAGCGTCGGGATCAGCCCCGCCGTGTCCTCGCTGATCTGCGCGTTGATGCGGTCGGTCGAGCCGACCGGGTCGTCGGCGAAGTCCAGGGTCTCGACGCTCGCGTCGTACCCGGTCGCGATGGCGTCCAGGTACTGCGGCGTCGGGTCGGCGTGGGTGTACGCCCAGAGCCGGTTGCTCACGCGCAGCGAGTCGGGCGCGTCCTCGGCGGTCAGGTCGGTCCCGTCCGGCGCAGCCAGGCCGGCGAGCGCCCGCGTGTGCTGCTGGACGGCGGCGGTCAGGTCGGGAGACCACGCCGGCAGGTGCAGCAGCTCCGCGATCCGGGCGGCCGTCCCGCCGCCGGCGGACGGGTAGAGCATCCCCAGCGCCTCGGCGGCCGAGGTCGGGGAGAGCACGAGGTTCTCCTGCGGTCTCTGCGCGCAGACGGCGTGCAGGAGGTCGAGCCCGAACGCGGTCTGCGCCGCGGCGACGTCCCGCGCGGTGAGCTGCCCGAGCTCGACCGAGCGCACCTCGCCCCGATGAACCGCAGGGGGACCGGCGGGCCCGGTCGGGCCGGTCGCGCAGGCGCTCAGCGCCAGGAGCGCGCCGGAAGCCAGCAGGGCGGTGGCAGAGCGACGTCGGGTCATGGCGGGCTCCCTCGCAGCGGCGGGCCGCGGGTGCGACCGGCCTCGACGGGTATGTGTCCTCGGGTCCGCCGCCCTTGCGCCGGGCGACGGACCGGTCTCAGGTCAGGGCGTCGAGGTACCGCACGATCAGGCCCTCCCGCAGCGCCCACGGGGACACCTCGAGCTCCGCGATCCCGAAGGCGCGCATCGTCTCGGCCAGGACGATGCCACCCGCCACGATCTGGAACGTCCGGTCGGCCGTGATGCCGGGCAGGGCGGGGCGCGCGTCGGCGGGGATGCGCGCGAGCCGCGGCACCCAGTCCTCCAGCTCGGTGCGCCGCAGCAGCCGGCGGTCCTGCGGGCCGACGCCGTCCGCACGCGACCCCGCCAGCCGCGCGAGCGAGCGGATCGTCTTGGACGACCCCACCACGTGGGCAGGGTCGGGACGGTCGGTGAACCGCGTCCGGGCCTCCCGCAGCTGCTCGCGCGCATGCTGCCGGAGCGCGGCGACCTGCTCGGCGGTCGGCGGGTCGTCGGGCAGGAAGGTCACCGTCGAGCGCCCGGCACCCAGCGGGAGGGAGACGGCCACGTCGGGGTACTCGCTGCCGCCCGCGGCGAGCTCCAGCGAGCCCCCACCGATGTCCACGAGCAGGATCTCCCCGGCGGACCACCCGAACCAGCGGCGGACGGCGAGGAAGGTCAGGCGTGCCTCGTCGTCCCCGGTGAGGACCTGCAGGCGCACGCCGGTGGCCGACTCGACGAGGGCCAGGACCTCCGGACCGTTCGCCGCCTCGCGCACCGCGGACGTCGCGAACGGGAGCAGCTCGTCGATCCCGGCGGCGTCCGCGGCGGTCCGGGCGTCCGCGACCGCGGTGACGATGGCGTCGACGCCCTCGTCGCTGATGGCGCCCGTGGGCGTGAGATAGCGCATGAGGCGCAGGACGGAGCGGTGCGAGGACTGCGCGACCGGCGGTCCGCCGCGGTGGGCGTCGACGACGAGCAGGTGGACGGTGTTCGATCCGACGTCCAGCACCCCGAGTCGCATGGTTCGCACGGTACGGCCTCCCGAGGTTCACAGGCTGGTCACCCGGACGTGTCCCGGACGTCTGGCGTGCGTCGCCGCGCAGGAGTTCCCTGGAGTGCATGAGACGCACCGCAGCACTCTCTGTCCTCGCGGCGACCGTGACCGTCGCGCTGCTCGCTCCCACCCCCGCGACGGCGGGTGACCGGGGTGGCGGCGGGCCCGACCGGCAGCACATCCTGCAGCCCACGCTCGCGGGCCGCGCGACGCTCTCCGCCGACTTCCTCGCGCCCGGGCCGCCGTCGGGGGCGCTGGCCACCCCGGCGAACGGGCGGCAGGGTCCGTTCCCCGGGCAGGTGATCCCGGGCTTCTCCGGCATGGTCGACGCCGGGGACGGCACGTTCTGGGCCCTGCCCGACAACGGCTTCGGCACCAAGGCGAACTCCGCCGACTTCCTCCTGCGGCTGTACAGGGTGACGCCCGACTGGCAGGGCGGCGCGATCGAGGTGGGGGAGTTCCTCTCCCTGCGTGACCCCGACCGCAGGGCCGGCTTCCCGATCGTCAACGAGTCCACCCCGGACCGCCTGCTGACCGGCGCCGACTTCGACGTCGAGTCGGTGGTGCGCGCGCCGGACGGCAGCTTCTGGATCGGTGAGGAGTTCGGTCCCTTCCTGCTGCACGTCGACGCGACCGGGACGCTGCTGGCGCCCCCCGTACCGTTCGTCGGCGGGAAGTCTCCGCAGAACCCGTTCCTGCAGCCGGGCGAGACCGCCAACGTGCGGGCGAGCCGCGGGTTCGAGGCCATGGCGGGGTCCCGCGACGGGCGGTTCCTCTACCCGATCACCGAGGGCGCGTTCGTCGACGACCCCGACCAGCGCCGCCGGACGATCTACGAGTTCGACACGGCCACCGGCGCCTACACCGGGCGGACGTGGGCCTACCAGACGCACCAGGACGCCAACGTGATCGGCGACGCGTTCCTCACCGGCAAGCGCGAGCTGCTGGTCATCGAGCGGGACGACTTCCAGGGCGCCGCGTCGGTGATGAAGCGCGTGTACCGGATCGACCTCTCCTCGGTCGACGCGGACGGCTACGTGCGCAAGACCCTGGTGGTCGACGCCCTGAAGATCGCCAACCCGGACCGCCTGGGTGCGGGCGACGGCTACGGCACCGACGACCCGTTCGCCCTGCCGGTGCAGTCGTTCGAGACGGTCGTGCAGCTGCGCGACGGCCGGCTGCTCCTGGCCAACGACAACAACTACCCCGGCAACGCGGCGCGCGTCGCGGGCACCCCGGACGACACGGAGATGGTCCTCGTCGACCTGCGCCGTCAGCGGGCTCCCCGTGCGGGTGACGTGACGGTCGTCGGGCACCGCGGCGCCAGCGGCTACCGGCCGGAGCACACCCTGGCCGCCTACGAGACGGCGATCCTGCAGTGCGCCGACTACATCGAGCCCGACCTCGTCCCGACCAAGGACGGTGTGCTGGTCGCCCGGCACGAGAACGAGATCGGGGGGACGACGAACGTCGCGGACCGCGCCGAGTTCGCCGACCGCCGCGCCACCAAGGTCATCGACGGGCGCACGGTCACCGGCTGGTTCACGGAGGACTTCACGCTGGCCGAGCTCAAGACGCTGCGCGCCAAGGAGCGGCTGCCCGCCGTGCGGCCGGCGAACACCGCCTTCGACGGGCTCTACGAGGTGCCGACCCTCGACGAGGTGCTCGACCTGGCCCGCCACTCGGTGACCTGCGACGGGAAGCCCGTCGGGGTGTACCCGGAGACCAAGCACCCGACGTACTTCGACTCGATCGGCCTGTCGCTGGAGGAGCCCCTGCTCGCCCAGCTCGCCGCGAACGGGCTGGACGACCGGCGCTCGCCGGTGATCATCCAGAGCTTCGAGACGAGCAACCTGCGCGAGCTCGACCGGCACACGAAGGTCGACCTGGCGCAGCTGGTCGACTGCTCCGGGGCGCCGTACGACCTCGTCGCGGCTGGTGACCCGCGGACGTACAAGGACCTGGTGACGCGTCAGGGTCTGCGCGAGATCTCGCGGTACGCCGACGGCGTGGGCCTGTGCAAGGACGTGATGATCCCGCGGGACGCCGACGGGACGCTCGGCACGCCCTCGTCGGTGATCCGGGACGCCCACCGGGCCGGCCTCGAGGTGCACGGGTGGACGTTCCGGCGCGAGAACCAGTTCCTGCCCGCGGAGTTCCGCAGCAGCGCCGACCCGAACGCCGTCGGTGACCTGGCCGGGGAGATCCGGGTGTTCGTCGACGCCGGCATGGACGGGCTGTTCAGCGACAACCCGGACATCGCGGCGGCCACCGTCGGCTGACGCACGGACAGACGGCCGGCCGCCCAGGACTCGTTCCTGGGCGGCCGGCCCCGTCATGCGGTGGGGTTGGTGACCCGCCTGCCGACGGCCTCGGCCATGGCCTCCAGATCGTGCCGCGCCTTGCGGTGCGCCGCCGACGCGTGGGCGGTCGAGCGCACGCCGTGCGGCTCCTCGCTTGCCTCGGCGGTGAACAGGACGAGACTGCCGCCGTCACCCCGCGGGACCAGGTGCACCGCGACGCGGAAGTCGACCTCGCCCCACCGCGCCGACCCCCCGGCGGCCTCGCCGGGGGTGATGACGGGGTCGAGCACGACGTCGGCGTGCTCGAAGTGCCAGGCCCCCGTGCCGTCCTCGCGGGCTGCTGCCGCCAGCGCCTGCCAGGCCTCACCCACCGGGACGGGCAGCTCGATGCTGGCGGACGTCTCTCGGGGGATCATGGACTGCCTCCGCGGCTCGGCACCTGTCCCGCCATCATCGGCCGCGCGCCCGGCGCTTCTCTACCGCGGGCGGTTCAACGGATGGTCAAGTCCGCGTCCGCGGGCCGCACGGTAGGACGGCAGCCGGAGGACGGCCGCCCATCGGTACGTGCCCAGACCGTCGGGGGCATGCAGGACGGGGTCGAACCGGGGGTCCGTCGGCTCCTCGACGGCCGCCGTCAGGCGGCCCCAGCGGTGCCACGGCCCGTCGGACCGGGCGGACAGCAGCTCGACGTCGACCACGTGCTCGGGCCGGGGACCGCTCGCGGGCGCCGGCCGGGCCGCCAGCACGACGGGTCCGTCGTCCGTGCGGAACGGCATGACCGAGCCTAACGAGCCCGACCAGGGGGAGCGGCGGGCGGCCAGCACGAAGCGACCGATCCGTCCCGTGCCGGTCGAGGACAGCAGGACGTCGTTCGTCCGGCCGGCGGTCTGCCAGCGGAACGCGAGCCCGTGGACGTCGGGCAGGGGAGGAGGCAGCCCCGCGGACCGCGACACCCGCACGACGACCGGTCCGTCGTACGCCGGCACCGCGCCGGGAGCGTCCGGGTCCACGCCCGTGCGCAGGGTCCCGCGCAGGACCACGCCCCGCGGGTGGAGGGGCCGGTCGTCGCGCCGCACGGCCCGGACGCCGCGCGTGAGCAGCGCGAGCACGGCACCGGCGGCCGTGAGCGCCGCGTCCGGGGCTGCGCCCCACCACCTCGGCCCGCCTGCCTGCATCGATCCTCCCGACGCGCGCCCACGTCAGTCGGGCGCGCAGAGCCGTGAGGTCGCCCCGGCTCGACGGACCACGCCCAGCATGGCGAGGCGGCCGCCCGGGTGCACCCCGGACGGCCGCCTCGCCCGACGTCAGCGCTTCCAGACCTGGATGACGCTCGGCCGCGGGCCGCCCCACCGTCCACCGGCCAGCGTGCCCGGCGCCACGTAGTCCGGGAAGTAGGAGTGCTGCTGCGCCCACGTGCCGTTCTCGCCGGGGTGCTGCACCGCGACGTAGACCATCCCGTCGGTGTCCCGGACCACCGGCCCGCACGTCTCGGACTCGGCGGGGACGGAGAGGAACTGCTGGACGCGACCCCGCTCGGGGCCCTCCAGCGGCACCTTGAACAGGCCGTCGCAGTAACCGATGGCGCCCGGGGCCCCGTCGGTCGCGAGCCACATGTTCCCGGCCGAGTCGAACGTGACGTTGTCCGGGCAGGAGATCGGCGAGACCTGGTCGGCGGGGAACCCGGCGAAGTAGGTCGAGGTGTTCGTCGCCGGGTCGCCGCAGAGCAGCAGGATGCTCCAGCCGAAGGTGGTCGCCGTGGCGTCGTCGCCCGCCTCGGTGATCTCGATGACGTGGCCGTCCCGGTTGCCGGTGCGCGGGTTCTGCTCGGTCGCGCCCTCCTTGCCGGCCTTGCCGCGGTCGGTGTTGTTGGTGCACACGACGTACACGCGCCCGGTCGTCGGGTGCGGCTCGACGTCCTCGCACCGGTCCATCTTCGTGGCGCCCACCGCGTCCGCGGCGAGCCGCACGTTGACCACGACCTCGTCGGCCGCGAACCCCGGCACCTGGCTGATCCCGTCGATCATCAGCGGGATCCACTCCCCGGTGCCGTCGAAGGCGCCGTCGGAGGGCAGCGCGCCCGTGCCGGTGATCTCCTCGACGGGGGAGTCCCCGGAGAACCGCGCCACGTAGAGGCTGCCGGCGGCCAGCAGCGTCTTGTTGTGCCGGCGTGCCCGCAGGCTCGCGCCCGGGCGGAAGGTGTCGGCCGAGACGAACTTGTACAGGTAGTCGAACCGCTCGTCGTCGCCCATGTACGCCACCGCGTGGCCCGTGCGGCCGATGACCACGTTGGCGCCCTCGTGCTTGAACCGGCCGAGCGCCGTGTGCTTGACCGGCGGGGTGTGCGGGTCCAGCGGGTCCACCTCGACGATCCACCCGAACCGGTTGGGCTCGTTCTCGTAGCCGGGCGTCCGCGCGTCGAACCGCGGGTCGACCGACTCCCACCCGCGGACCGTCGGCTTGTCCGCGAGGCCGTAGCGCAGGTCGGGGGTGCTGGTGCCGGCGGTGCGGAAGTAGCCGTTGAAGTTCTCCTCGCCCGACAGGACGGTCCCCCACGGCGTCGTGCCGCCGGCGCAGTTGCCCAGGGTGCCCCGCGCGGTCGTGCCCGTGGGGTCCTCGACGGTCGCCAGCAGGGCGGAGCCGGCCGCCGGACCGCTGAACGTGAACGGGGTGTTCCCGGTGATCCGCCGGTTGAGCGGGGCGCCCACGGCGTACGTCCAGGGCTTGCCCTTGCGCGTGCGGTACAGCTGCACGACCGCCATGCCGTGCGCCGCGATCGCGATCCGGCGCTGCTCGTCGAGCTCCTCCGGGGTGGCGGCCGGCGGGAACATGATGTTCTCGTTCGTGTACTCCTGGTTGGCGACGAGCACGGCGCCGAGCCCGGCCGGTCCCTCGATGATGTCGAGGTAGTCGTTGTTGTAGCCGAACTGGCGCTCCTGCAGCTGCGCGGTCTGCCTGCTCGGGTCGAACGCGTCGCGCTTCGAGAACAGCGGGTCGCCCCAGCGGATGATCGGCGACCACGTGTAGCCCTCCGGCACGACGAACGCGTCGACGGACGCGGCCACGGGTGCGATCGGCGTGAAGGGCAGCCGTCCCTTGGGGCGACCCCACGCCGCGGCCGGCTGCGCGTCGCCGACAGCCGCGCCGATGACGATCGCACCGCCGGCGGCGACCGCACCCCACAGCACCGACCGTCGCGTCAGGCTCGCGCTCGCGATGTCCCGGAAGTACCCGTTGTCGCTCGTGTTCGGCACCGGGTGGAAGCACGCGTCGGCGCACTTGAGGTGGCAGGTGACCGGGGACCGCTTGCCTGCGGTGTGGCCGGCCATGGGCAGCAGGAGCCGCCGGGACGCGCCGCGCACGGCGTCCCGGTCGTCGGTGGTCGTCATGGCTACCACCGTGCCTGTCGCCCGGGTCCGACAGAACGGACACCGGGTGACGACCGGGTGAACGCTGCCGTCGAGGCGCCGCCGCACTGCCACGCGGAGGTCACGGGCCGTTCACCCGCGCCGAGCACGATGGGCGGACACCCGTCGTGAAGGAGCCTGCCGTGCGAGTCGAACGTGGTCTGACGCACTGGTCGTCGACCGTGGTCACCGAGCCCGTGTACGTCGTCGAGTTCTGGACGAGCGGGGGCGAGAGCGAGCAGTGGCGGGTCCTCGACGCCGAGGACGTCGACGACGTCATGGACTGGGCACGCCGCCGGCAGATCGGCCGCGTGCTGTCCGTGAGCATCGAGCACCACGACGAGTACGGCACGTCGGTGCTGCGGCTGCTGGGCGAGACCCGCGTCCCGCGCCGGGCCGTGCGCTCGGCGTGATCGTGGCGCGCCCGCGCCGAGTTGGTGACTCCCGGGCCTGGTCACGGCACTATGGGGCCCGTGGGCGACAGCGCCCACAGCGGGCGAGGGGATCAGCATGAAGAACAGGGTTCGGCACGGCGGCGCACTTCTGGCGGTCCTCGGGGCGCTCGCGCTGACCGGGTGCGCCTCCCCGGTCGAGATCGAGAACTTCGCCGGCGTACCGCTGGTGCCCGCCTCCGCGCCCGCCGACGGGGAGTCCGCCGACGAGGAGCCTGCCGACGGGCAGGACGCGGAGGGCGAGGAGGTCGAGGCGGAGGCCGAGGCCGAGCTGGTGGAGCTCGAGGTCAGCGAGGGCGAGCCCGCCGCCGTCTACCTCGACTACGGCGACCGGCTGGCCATCGTGATGTGGGGCAGCTCGACGTGCCCGCCCGTCGGCGAGAGCATCGAGGTCCTGGAGGACCAGCACAGCGGGAACTCCGTGCGGATCCACATGGCGGAGCTCCCGGCCGACGCCGTCTGCACGGCCGACCTCTTGCCGCACACCACCGTCTTCGGCACCCCGGAGAACACGACGACGACGCAGCCGCTGCTCATCGACATCGACGGCCAGGAGATCGTCCTGCCGATCAAGTAGCCCGTCAGGGCTCCTCGACCGCGTCCGGGTCCTCCTCGGGCTCGAACGTGGACGGCTCGCCCGTGCCGATGCCGACGCCGCCGGTCTGCGCGAGCTCCTCGGGATCCGTCGTCTTCCCGCCGTCGGGGGTCGGGTCGGTGTCGGTCATGGGAACCTCCCTCGTCGAGAGTCCCAGCGTGCGCCGGGAGCTTCCGTCCGGCAATCGGGGCACCGGATGCGTATGCCTCCCCGCTGCCCGACAGTGGGAGGGCGTGACTGCGGCCGAAGCAGGCGGTCGCGAGCGGTCCGACAGATGAGTGGTGTGCCATGGGAATCGACGACCTGAAGGGCAAGGCCTCCGACGCTCTCGACAGCGACAAGGGCGAGAAGGCGAGCGACGCCGGGCTGGACAAGGCCTCGGACGCGGCCTCCTCGGCCACGGGGGGCAAGCACGACGAGCAGATCTCGTCGGTCGAGAAGTCGGCCGACGAGAAGATCGGCAACGCCTGATCCCGGTGATCGGCGCGCCGCCGGTCGCGGCTACGCGACCGGCGGCGGTCCGTCCCACCCGGCGAAGTCCGGCAGGGGGTCGTCGGCCGGTGCCCGCAGCTGCGTGAGCGTCGCCCAGCCGTGCGCCAGCAGCACGCTGTCGGTCACCGGGCCGTCGGGACCGGGCGCATCGGGGTCGAGCTCCTCGTCGGGCGTGGCGTCCGCACCGGCGAACGTCTCCACGTCGGCGTAGGTCAGGCGCACGGCCCCGTCGCTGGCCTCGACCTTGGCCTGGACGGCGCCCAGACGCGCCAGCGGTGCCTGCCGCAGCCCGCGCACCCCCTGCACCGGAAGGTCCGGGACGTTGAGGTTGAGCACCCGGTCGGTGCGACCGTGCTCGACCGCCCAGGCCAGCACCGGCTGCAGCACGGCTCCCGCGGTGTCCCAGTGCTGCGGCGCGGCGCTCGCGAGCGAGACGGCGACGCCCCGGATGCCGTGCAGCGCACCGGCCAGGGCCGCACCCGCCGTCCCCGAGTGCAGCACGAGGTGGCCGGTGTTCTGTCCCCGGTTGACGCCCGACAGGATCAGGTCCGGACGCGGCCCGAACGCGCCGAACGCCGCGTAGTACGCGATCAGCGCCGGGGCGGCGGCAACCGCGACGCAGGGGACGTCGGCGCCGACACCCGGGGGACGCCGGTGCTCGACCACGAGCCGTCCGTCGGGCGACGACCCGTGCAGGGACGCGCTCGCGCCCGAGTACTCCCGCGCCGGCGCCGCGACCGACACGCTGTGGCCGGCACGGACGGCAGCCGCGACCAGCACGCTCAGGCCGGGCGACTCGATGCCGTCGTCGTTGGTGACCAGGACCTGCACGGACCGCTCCTCTCGTCGGGTGTCACTCGTCGTCGTCGGTGAAGGGTTCGACGACCACCTCGTGCGCCAGTCGCTCGACGTGGTCGCGGTGGCCGGTGCCCAGGCCGTGCCGGGTGACGTTCAGCGTCCCGGCCGCGACCCCGAGCCGGACCGCGCGCTCGATGGGGTACCCGCGGGCCAGGCCGACGGCGATGCCGGCGGTCATCGAGTCGCCGGCTCCGTGGTGGTCGACGACCGACAGGTCGGGCCCGGTGGCGTGCAGGACCTCCTCGGCGGTGACGACGAGCGTCGAGTCCTGCGCGCGGGAGACCACGACGGCGGCCGCGCCGGCGTCGAGCAGCTGGCGGGCCGCCCGGACGAGCTCCGCCGGGGTGTCGTCCTGCGCGAGGTCGGCGTCGACGAGCTCCTCATGGCTGATCTTGAGCACGCCGCCGTCGGCCTCGGCGAACGCCCGGGCGGCGTCGCCGGACAGGTCGGCCACGACGACCCTGCCCGCCGCACGCAGGTCGACGGCGAGCCGGCCGACGAGGTCCGCCGGGACGACGTCGTCCGGGTCCGGACCGGTCAGCACCACCGCGTCCGCCTCGAGGCCCTCGACGAGGACCGAGCCGTAGAGGTCGTCGACCTCGTGCCGGTCGAGCGGCGTCGCGGGCGACGTGGCGACGTCGCCTCGGTGACCCTCGCGGCGGTCCTGCACGTACGAGCCGCTCTCGCCCCGGGAGTCCGTGCGGCGCACGCGCAGCCGCTCCGACTCGCCCAGGTGCGCGGCCACGGAGCCGGTCTCACCCCCGAACGGGCCGCACAGGACGACGTCGGCGCCCAGGGACGCGGCCATCCGCGCCACCCACACGCCCTGACCACCGGCGTGGACGTGGAGCTCCGGGTGGTCGTCGCGGTAGCGCCCCGGCTCGATGGTGACCGTCAGCAGCGGCGTGGACGCGAGCACGCAGACCCGCGGGGTGTCCTGGGCATCGGTGGAGCCGTCGACCATCTCTCGAGCATCACCCGAGGTCGCCGGATCCGCCGCTCGAGAGCGCGCCGGCGGCGGGTGTGCAGCAAGAAGACCGGTCAATCCGCCCACGCGGGCGTCGTCTGCTCCTACGCTGCGGAGATGACGGGACGACGATGACCGCGGGACCGGCGTCCGCGGCGCCGCTCGACCGGCGCCTGGCCATCCTGCTGGCCATGGCGATGTTCGTGCTGGTCGTCGACACCTCGTTCATGAACGTGTCGATCTCGGCGGTCGTCGCGGACCTCGACACCACCGTCAGCGGCGTCCAGTCGGCGATCGCGCTCGAGGCCCTGGTGTCGGCGGCGTTCATCCTCATCGGCAGCAAGGTGGGGGACCTCGTCGGACGCAAGCGCGCGTACGTCCTGGGGCTGCTCGCCTACGCCACCGGCGCCGTCGCCATGATGCTCGCCCAGAGCCTGACCGCCGTGATCATCTTCTGGGCGATCGTCGGCGGCCTGGGCGCGTCGCTCCTCCTGCCGTCCATGCAGTCGCTGATCCACGGCAACTTCAGCGGCGGCGCCCAGGTGAAGGTCTACGCGCTGGTCGGTGCGTCCGCGTCGATCGCCGCAGCGGTCGGTCCGCTGCTCGGCGGGTTCATCACGACGTACCTGTCGTGGCGGGTGGCCTTCGGGCTCGAGGCGCTGATCATCCTCGTGGTGCTCAGCGGCATCCGGCTGGTCAAGGACGTCCGGTTCACGGGGGACCGCTCGATCGACGTGGTCGGGGCCGGGCTGTCCGCGCTGGCCATGGGCGGGATCGTGCTCGCGATCCTCGTGTGGCAGGAGGGCGGCGAGGCGGTCGGCGCGCTGATCGCCGTCGGTGGCGTCGCGCTCGCGGCCCTCGTGTGGTGGCTCCTGCGCCGCAAGCGTCAGGGCAGGCCCGTGCTGCTCGACCCCGACCTGTTCCGGCTCCCGCTGTTCCGTGTCGGGGTGTCCCAGCAGACGCTCCAGCAGATCACCCTCGGCGCCGCGATGATCACGCTGCCGATCTTCCTGCAGATGGTGCTCGAGTACGACGCGATGGCCGCCGGGCTGTCCCTGGCGCCGCTGTCGCTCAGCATGTTCGCGATGGCCCTGCTCGCCGGCAAGCGCTCCGGTCGGCGCCGGCCGGCCACGATCGTGCTGGTGGGCTTCGCGCTGGTCGTCCTCGGTGTCCTGGTGCTCCTCCCCGTCGTCCCGCGCGCGACGTCCGGGTGGTACCTCGTGCTCCCGCTGCTCGTCGTCGGCTCCGGTCTCGGCCTGCTGGTCTCGCAGCTGAACAACTACACGCTGTCGCCGATCACCGAGGAACGCGTCAGCGAGGCCGCCGGGGTCAACTCCGCCGCCGGCTCGTTCGGCCTGTCGTTCGGGCTCGCCTTCGCCGGCGGCATCATGCTCGCGGCGCTGTCTCTCGGGTTCACCTCCCAGGCCGACGCCAGCACGGTGCTCTCGGCGCAGGAGCAGGCGCAGGTAGCCACCGCGCTCGAGGACGACGCCGAGCTGATGAGCAACACGGCCCTGGAGGAGACGTTGGCGGGTCAGCCGCCCGAGGTGCAGGCCGAGATCCTGCGCATCAACACCGAGGTCCGGCCGCGCGCGCTGCAGATCGCGCTCCTGGTCCCGTTGCTCGCGGGCGTCGTCGGGCTGGTCAACGGCTTCCGGATGCGTCGGCTGCCCGATCCGCAGCCGAACGCCGCGGTCGAGGGCGCGTCGCTCGGCGGCTAGGCCGCCTCGGTGACGGCGCCGGCGAGCCGGGCCACCGCCTCGTCCAGCCGGGCGTCGACCAGGTTGCCGTACCCGACGACGAGCGCGGAGGCAGCCGTCGCTGCGCCGATCCGGTAGCGGCTCGCGGGCACCACGCGCACGTCGCGCCGGGCGGCCAGCCGGGCCACCCGGTGCTCGTCGACACCCGGCGGCAGCGCCAGCACGACGTGCAGCCCGGCGGCCAGTCCCGTCACGGGGAGTCCCGGGAGGTGCCGCTCGAGCGCCACGAGCAGCGCCGCCCGTCGCCGTCGGTATCGCGTGCGCGCCGACCTGAGGTGCCGGTCGTAGGCGCCACCGGACAGCAGCGCGGCGCAGGCGAGCTGGTGCAGCGACGGCGGAGCTCCCGCGTGGACGTCCAGACCGGCACGGGCGGCAGGGACGTCGTCGGGCGGGACCAGCCACCCCACGCCGAACCCGGGCGCGAGCGTCTTGCTCAGCGAGCCCAGCAGCGCGACGCGGTCGGGAGCGAGCGCGCGCAGGGCAGCGACCGGCCGGCGGTCGTAGCGGAACTCGGCGTCGTAGTCGTCCTCGACCACCACCCCGTCCACGGACCGCGCCCACCGCACGAGCGCCTCACGCCGCGCGGGTGCCAGCGCGGCGCCGACCGGGAACTGGTGCGACGGAGTGACGAGCGCGGCGCGCGCCCCGGTGCGGTCCGCCGCGGCCACGAGCGCACCGACGTCCACGCCGTCCGCGTCGACCGGCACGGGGACGGGTTGCAAGCCGGCGGCGGCGGCGACGTCGCGCAGCCGCGGCCAGCTGGGGTCCTCGACGAGCACGTGGTCGTGGCCCGCGGCGTGCAGTGACCTCGCGAGCCGCGTCATGCCGTCCGCAGCACCGTGCGTCACGACGACCGCGTCCGCGTCGACGAGCACCGCACGCGTGACGGCCAGCCGGTCGGCGAGCGCGTGCCGCAGGGCGGGCACCCCGCGCGGGTCCGGTGTGACCAGGTCACCGGGCGACGCGGAGGACACGGCCGTGCGCACCGCCCCGACCCAGGCGGTCCTCGGCAGGTGGCGCAGGTCCGGGACGCCCGGCCCGAGGTCGAACCGGGGCCGGGGCTGGGCGGGGTGGTCGGGTTCGCGCGGAGCGGTGAGCGTGGGCCACGACGTGGCGGCGACGCGCGTGCCGGCGCCCGTGCGGGCGTCCAGCGCACCCTCGGCCACGAGAGCTCCGTACGCCTGCGTCACCACCCAGCGCGAGACGCCCAGGTCGCGCGCCAGCGCCCTGCTCGGAGGCAGCGGGTCGCCCGGGCGGAGGCGTCCCTCGCGGACGGCCGCACGCAGGGAGCGCTCGAGCGCGACGTGGGCCGGCTGCCCGCCCTCGATCGTGACGAGCGCGTCTCCCACCCACCGATTGGTCTGGTCGTCTGCCACAGGAATGGACCGTACTCCCGGACCGCTGCCCGCCTAGCGTCGATCCCGTCACCGAACGAGGAGAGCACCATGCAGCAGCGCACCATCGGGTCCGGGCCCACCTCCACGGACGTCAGCGTCCTGTGCCTGGGCACCATGCACTTCGGCACGCACACCCCGCGTGAGACGGCCTTCGAGGTCCTCGACCGCTTCGTCGACGCCGGGGGCACGTTCCTGGACACCGCGAACAACTACAACGCCTGGGACGCGGGTGGCCACGGCCACGAGAGCGAGGACGTCATCGGCGCCTGGCTGGCGTCGCGCGGGCTGCGCGACCAGGTCCGCATCGCGACCAAGTGCGGTGCCGCCAAGAAGGACCCGGCGCTGCCGCTGTCGGGCACCCCGCCGACCAACTACCAGGGCCTGGCCGCCGAGACCATCCACCGCGAGGCGGCGACGAGCCTCCGCCACCTGGGCGTGGACCGGCTCGACGTCCTCTACGGGCACGTCGACGACCGCGACACCGCGCTCGAGGAGACCGTCGGCGCCTTCGGCAAGCTCGTGGTGGACGGGGTCGTCGGGGTGCCGGGGATCTCGAACGTCACCACCTGGCGGGTCGTCGAGGCGCGCGAGACGGCGGCTCGCCTGGGCGTCGAGCCGTACGGCGTCGTCCAGCAGCAGGGTGGCTACGTCTACCCGAGCCCGACGCCGTTCCGGTCCAACTGGGTCACGGGCGGGATGCTCGACTACGCGGCGTCCACGGGGGTGGACGGCCGGCCGCCGCTCGCCGTGACCGTGTACTCGCCGCTGCACCAGGGTGCGTACACGCGCGCGGACAAGCCGCTGTTCGGCGGCGCCGACCACCCGAGCAGCCGCCGCCGGGTCGAGGTGCTGCACGAGGTCGCGCGCGACCTCGGGGCCACCCCCAACCAGGTCGCGCTCGCGTGGCTGCTCGGCGGGCCCACCCCGGTCATCCCGATCGTCGGCGCGCACTCGGTCGCGCAGCTCGACGAGTCCCTCGGCGCGCTGGACCTCGTGCTCGACGACTCGCTGCGGGTGCGGCTCGACGAGGCCTGAGGGCCGGTCTCAGCCGTCGGTGTCGAGGCGTCGTTCCATGAGGACGACGTCTCGCCACCGACCGGCGAGGGGCCCGTAGGTCATCCGGCCGAGCCGCTCGCGCGTGCCGACGACCCGGAACCCGGCGGCGCTGTGCAGCGCGATGCTCGCCGAGTTCTCCGGGAAGATGCCGGCCTGCACGGTCCAGACCCCGCCGGCGGCCGCCGACCCGAGCAGCGCGTCGAGGAGGGTCCTGGCGACGCCACGCCCGTGCGCCGCCGGGTCGACGTACACGGAGTGCTCGATCACCCCGGCGTACGCGCAGCGGTCGGACACGGGGGAGGCCGCTGCCCAGCCGAGGACCCGGCCGTCGTCGTCGAGGGCGACGAACCGGTGCTCGCGCACCTTGCCGGCGTCGAACGCGTCCCAGGTCGGCGGCGCCGCCTCGAAGGTGGCGTGCCCGGTCGCGATCCCGGCGGCGTAGATGCGCTCGACCTCGGGCCAGTGCTCGGCCGTGAGCGGGCTGACGCGGACCGTCATGCGGGCCTGCCCGTGAGGTGGGCGCCCAGGTGGGACGTCACCTGCTCGAGCGCGCCGGGCACGAGCGCGAACCAGGCCCAGACGCCCCGCTTCTCCCGGGTGACCAGGCCGGCGTCGGTGAGCACCTTCAGGTGGTGGGACACCGTCGGCTGGCTCAGCCCGACCGGCTCGATGAGGTCGCAGACGCACGCCTCCGCGCCGTCCTGGGCGGCGATGAGGGACAGCAGCCGCAGCCGTGCGGGGTCGGCCAGCGCCTTGAGCGTGCGGGCGAGCTGCACGGCGTCCTGCTCGCTGATCGCCGGGCTGGCGGCGGGCGTGCAGCACGTGGCCGGGGCGGAGACGGGCAGGAGGTCGAGAGGCATGTGGCGAGTATGCCGCGGAGATTGACGGATGTCGATATTGACAGGCGTGAATGTCCTGATGCAGAGTCGGCCTGTACGCATCGACAAGCATCAATATCGGAGGAGACATCATGGATGACGTCCGCGAGCAGGTCCGCCAGCGCTACGCCCTCGCAGCGGTACAACCGGCAGGTGAGGGGTGCTGCGGCGGGTCGTGCGGCCCGGCCGACGAGAGCTTCGGTCAGGCGCTCTACGACGCGACCGACGTCGCCGACCTGCCCGTCGAGGCGGTCACCGCGTCGCTCGGCTGCGGCAACCCCCTGACCGTCGCGGAGCTCGCGCCGGGCGAGCGCGTGCTCGACCTCGGCTCGGGCGGCGGGATCGACGTGCTCCTGTCCGCCCGGCGCGTCGGACCCACCGGCTTCGCCTACGGCGTGGACATGACCGACGAGATGCTCGAGCTCGCCCGCGCCAACGCGACGAGGGCCGGCGCCACCAACGTCGAGTTCCGCAAGGGCACCATCGAGGAGCTGCCGTTCGACGACGGCTCGGTCGACGTGGTCATCTCCAACTGCGTCGTGAACCTCTCCCCGGACAAGCCGGCCGTCCTGGCCGAGGTGTTCCGGGTGCTCGCCGCGGGCGGCCGCGTCGGCATCTCCGACGTCGTGGCGGAAGACCACCTGACCGCCGACCAGCGTGCGGAGCGCGGCTCCTACGTCGGCTGCATCGCGGGTGCCCTGTCCCGCTCCGAGTACCTCGCGGGCCTCGCCGACGCCGGGTTCGCCGACGCGGACGTCACCTTCACGCACCAGGTGGCGGACGGCATGCACGGCGCCGTCGTCCGCGCCCGCAAGCCGGTCCCGTCGGTCTGAGGGATCCGGACCTCGTCGCCCACGGCCGGGCGACGAGGTCGCAGGGCGACGAGGTTCCGGCAAGACGCTCGCAACGTCACACGGCCCGCATCGTCCCTGGCACGTGCCGTCCTGGCCCGGCCTTCCCCGGGACGGCTGTGCCGGTCCCGGGCTCGCCGCACGTGGAGGGGGACGCGGCCGACACGACCGCGCTCGTGGGCCGGCTCGGCTGAGCGGCACCCCAGGAACCCTCTCCGCCGAACGTCATGCACGCCAGGACCACCACCGCTCCCGCCCCCGCCGTCGCTCGCCCCGATGCCTTCATCGTCGTCATCTCCTCGCGTCCTCGGGATCGGTCCTCCGGTCCCTCGACGCCACACGCTGCCCGCCCGGGCACGGCGCGAACATTCGCATCCGGGCGTATGTCTCGGGCACGGGTGCGGGTCTACCGTCGAAGGAGGGCGGGGCCCGAGCGGGGGGAGGAGCTGGTGGATCCCATCGGCCAGCTGCACGCGGGGGACGGCGACGCGCTCGTCCGCCTCATCGCGGACGCGTACCACGACGAGCCGGGCCCCGACCTGCCGTGGGCGCTGCTCGACGGGCTCGCTGACCTGCTGGGCCGCGACACGCTCGTCACCTACACGAGCTATGCGCCCGGCCAGCTGCGCTGGGACCACGAGCAGGTGGTCCTCGACGCGGGCGAGCACTGGTCCACGACCGAGACGGAGTACGACGAGCCCGACGGCTGGTTCAGCGAGTGGTGGACCCACCCGCTGTGCAGCTACCCGCAGCGCACCGGGGACCTCACCAGCATCGTGACCACCACCGACTTCGTCGCCACCGCGGACGAGGACGACGCGCGGCGACGGTGGTTCGGCGACATCCGGACGCACATGATCCTGTCCCTGCCGGCTGCGCCCGGCGTGGTCCGCAGGGTCCTCCTCGCCCGGCGCGAGTGGCCCGGTTTCGACGAGCGGGACCGTCAGGTGGTCGCACTGCTGCGGCCGCACGTGCAGGAGATCTGGCTCGACGCCGAGCGTCGCCGCGCCGGTGTCCCCGAGCTGACGAGCCGCGAGTGGGAGGTGCTCGCCCTGGTGGGTTCGGGACTCAGTCACGCCGAGATCGCCGCGCGCCTCGTCGTGGCGGTCTCGACGGTCCGCAAGCACCTGGAGCACGTGCGCGAGCGGATGGGGGTGCACAGCGCTGCCGCCGCGGCGTCCATCGCGCTGCCGCACGCGCCGACGGTCCTGCGCCCACGCGCGCGGTGACGAGGCGGGGTGCCATCCCGTGGCGTCCGGTGCGGTGATGGCCTCCCACCTGCGAGTCTGCAGCCATGACCGAACCTGTCGTCGCTCCCGCGGTGCCACGACCGACGCGTCGACGGAGGTGGGCCCGCCGCCTGCTCCGCACGGTCGTCGGCGTGCTCGCGGCTGTGCTCGCGCTGCTGCTCGTCCTCACGGGCGTCAACCAGGCGGCCAACGCCGTGGGCCTCGCCCGGCTCGAGGTCCCGGGGGAGCTGGTGGAGGTGGACGACGACGGCGCCAGGATGCACGTCTACTCCCGCGCGGACCACCCCGGTGAGCCCACGCTGGTGTTCCTGGCCGGCATGGGCCTCGGCAGCGCGTACTACGAGCTGGAGAGCGTCTGGGAGCCCCTCGCGCAGGACGTCAACATCGCCACCGTCGACTACCTGGGCTACGGCTTCTCCGGCACGACGGCGAAGGACCGGACGAACGTGAACGTGGCCACCGAGATCCACGCCGCTCTGCACGGCGCGGGCGTCGAGGGCCCGTACGTGCTGGTGGCGCACTCCCTCGGGGGTCTCTACGCGCTCGAGTTCGCCGAGCTCTACCCCGACGAGGTCGCCGGGTTCGTGGGACTGGACAGCACCTCGCCGGGTCAGCAGGCCCCGGAGGACTACGAGGGCGACGTCTCGGCGGACGGAGGGCTCCACCCCGCGATGACGGTGGCGCGGTTCGTCGGGCTCGTGCGGGTGGACCGGTGGGTCAACGGCGACGACTCGAGCCTGCTGCCCGCCAACCCGCTGCTCGACGAGGCGGAGCAGGACCGCGACTGGCTGCTGGACAACACGCGGCTGGACCTGCGCCTGCTCGACGACGAGGGGAGCTGGGCGGTGCGCAACGACCTCGCGCTGACGGGTCACCGCTTCGATGCCGCGATCCCCACGCTGATGGTGCTGGCCGAGGACTCGGTCGCGCTCGCGGAGGAGTTCAGCATGCCCGACTGGGTGGAGGTCCACGAGGCCGTCTCCAGCGAGCACCCGGACAGCCGGGTCGTCCTGCTGGACGGCGCCCACCTGATCTATCTCGACGCCCCCGACGAGACCGTCACCGAGATCCGGGAGTTCCTCGCCGCGACGCAGTGAGCGAGCCGGTCCGCCCCTGCTGGCGCCGTCCTGCGTGTGACCTCGCTCACAAATCGGTCCGCCGACGGGGTCGCGACCTGCAGCGCGACCTCCCAGTTGCCTAGGTCACATGAAGGGTACTAGCGCGCTCGGAAAGCGCTCGCTTAGCGTTTCCCGCGACACGACCGGGGGGCGTGCATCGCGTCCCCATGACTCAGGGGGCATCACTCGCATGGCACCATCCCGTACGTTCCGTCGCGCCACCGCACTGGCCGCGGCACCCGTGGCGATCCTCGCCGCCGGGGCGCTCGTCTGGCAGAGCTCGACGGCTGCCTTCACCGCGACCACCCGCAACGCGGGCAACTCGTGGAGCACCGGTCAGGTGCTGCTGACCGACGACGACCAGGGCCGTGCCGGCTTCACGGTGACCGGCCTCGTCCCCGGCCAGACCGGCGAGAAGTGCCTCGTCGTGACCTCCGGCTCGACCGTCCCGGGCGAGGTCCGCTCCTACGCCCAGAACCTGCGCACCTCCGGCTCGGCGCTCGCCGACCGGATCCGCTTCCGCGTCGAGCAGGGCACGGGCGGCTCGTTCGACGACTGCACCGGCTTCACGCCGGCGGCCGGGGCGCTTCCCGCGCAGTCGCTGACGACGCTCTCGCAGGTCAACTTCGACTACGCCACCGGTGGCGGCGTCTGGAAGACCACCGGGACGCCCGGCGAGTCGCGCACCTACCGCGGCACGTGGACGTTCGACACCACGGGCCTGACCCAGGCGCAGATCGACGCCCTCCAGGGCGCCCAGGTCACCATGGACCTGGTCTGGGAGCTGCAGAGCACGGAGCCCACGGCCCCGTGACGACGACGGGGGACCGCACACCGGCGCTCCCTCCGTCCCCGGCACCCGGCACCGCACGCGCACAGCAGCGCACCCGCACGCGCCCAGCCGTCCTCGCGCAGGACGGCTGGGCCGCGTGGGCCCTCGGCACCGTCGCGCAGAGCTATCTCGCGCTGCTCGCCGCGCTGACCGCCATCGCGGTGGTACCGCTCGGGTTCGGCTGGGGCGGGTCCGTCGTCCAGACGGGGTCCATGCGCCCCGTCATCAGCCCGGGTGACGTCGTGCTCACGACAGCGCTCCCGGAGACCTCGCCGGTCCCGCTCGGTGCGGTCGTGCAGTTCCGTTCCACGGCTCCCGACGGCCAGGAGCGCCTGGTCGTGCACCGCATCGTGGAGCCCGGCCAGAGCAAGGGCGAGTGGGTCACGCAGGGCGACGCGAACGCCGACCCCGACAGCGCCGCCCTCACGCGCGACGACATCACCGGTCAGGGCCGGCTCCTCGTCCGGTGGGTCGGCCTGCCCAGCACGTGGCTCCGCACCGGACAGCTCGCCCCGCTCGCCGGCTGGCTCGCGCTCACGGTGGCGGCCGTGTGGGTCGCGGCGTGGTCGTGGCCGCGGCGGCAGCGTCCCGACGACCGTCCGACGGGCTCGCTCCACGGGGGCGCCGGTGGGCCGGCGCTGACGCGGGGCGCCGCCCTGGTGACCGCCGTCGCGCTCGTCGGCGGCGGGATGCTGCTGCCCGCCGAACGCGCGTCCGCCGCGTTCTCGGCCAGGACGGCGATGAGCGGCAACTCCTTCACGGTCGGCACCTGGCCGACGCTCGCGCTCGGGCGGGTCTCGTCGTACGCGGTCCTGGCGTCCACGAGGATCGCGAACGTCGCGCTCCTCGGCATCGGCAGCTCTGTCGGCGGCAGCGTCGCCGTGAGCCCGGGCACCTCCGTCACGGGGTTCTGGCCGTGGGACGTCACCGGCAGCACCGACCGGGACACCGCGGCCGCGCGCAACGCGCGCGTCGACGCGCTCGCCCTGTACGAGGGCGCCCGCACCCGGACCGCCACCGCGACGGCGCCCGCGACCGTGACCGGTGCTCTGACCCCGGGTGTGTACCGCCGCACCGGACCGGTCGCCGTCTCGGGCACGCTGACGCTCGATGCGCGGGGCGACTCGTCCGCGCTCTTCGTCGTCCAGGGCAGCTCGCTGACGTTCGGCCAGAACGCGAGGGTCGTGCTGGCCAACGGCGCCTCGCCCGACCGGGTGTTCTTCGTCAGCACCTCGACGACGAGCGTCGGCGACGGCGCCGCCGTCCGCGGTGTCCTGCTGTCCTCGGGGGACATCGTCCTGGGCCGCTCCTCGACGCTCGCCGGACGCGCGGTGTCGGTGAACGGCGCCGTCACGCTCACCGCGGCGAGCGTCACCCAGCCGTAGCGCCCGGAGGAAGCGCGACGAGCGTGATCCCGGCCTGGCCGGTGCGGTTGTTCCACAGCCTCGGCCGGGTGCGCGGGCGGGACGGGTGGCTCGACAGCGCTCCGCAGCCGCCGTGCGCCGCCCCCCGGCGCGCCGGTGCACGAGCGCCTAAGGTCGCCAGATGCGGGAGAGCCGTCAGCGCAGGCCGCGGCGATCGCACGTGACGACGGTCGTGGTCGTCGCCGGCGTCCTCGGGGTCCTGGCCGGCGGTGCGGTCCTGCGCCCGTGGGCCGTGACCGGCACGACGTCGCGGGCGGTCGCCGTCGCGCCGACCACCGGCACGTCCAGCCCGCCGCCGACACCCGCGGCGCCTGCGCCGCCCGTGACCGCCACGCCGACACCCCTCGTGCCCGCGATCGACCTGGCAGGGCAGTCGACCGAGGACCCGTCGAGCACGTGGGTGGTGGTGAACAAGAGCCGACCCGTCGCGCCCCTCGACTTCGAGCCGGCCGACCTGGTCGGCCTCGGCGACGAGAGGGTGCGGACGGTCGTGCACGACGACGCGGTCGCGATGCTCGCCGCGGCGTCGACGGCCGGTGTGCAGCTGACCGTGCTCAGCGGCTTCCGGTCCTACGCCTCCCAGCGCGAGATCTTCGACAGCATGGTCGGCCACCACGGGGTGGCCGAGGCGGAGCAGGTGTCCGCCCGGCCCGGGCACAGCGAGCACCAGACCGGCCTGGCCGTCGACGTCGGGGACCTCACGGACCCGTCGTGCGACTTCCTCCCGTGCTTCGCCACCACACCGGCCGGGCTCTGGGTGGCGGCGCACGCCCAGGACTTCGGCTTCCTCGTGCGGTACACCCCGGAGAACAGCGCGGTCACGGGGTACGCGGCGGAGGGCTGGCACCTCCGGTACGTGGGCCGGGAGCTGGCCGGGCACATGCGGAGCGCCGGGCTGACCACGCTCGAGGAGACGTTCGGTCTGCCCGGCGGGCCGGTGTATCCCTGACCGCGCCATGGATGCATGTTTGCGTGAGCACGCAGATATGCACATACTGATTCGGTGCTCCGTGCCCTGGCTCACCCGGTCTACCGGCGCCTCTTCGCCGCGCAGGTGATCGCCCTGGCCGGAACCGGGCTGGCGACCGTCGCCCTCGGTCTGCTCGCCTACGACCTCGCGGGGGAGCAGGCGGGCAGCGTGCTGGGCACCGCTCTCGCGATCAAGATGGTCGCCTACGTCGTCGTCGCACCGCTGGCTGCGGCCCTGGTCGCCCGGCTCCCGCGCCGACGTGTCCTCGTCGGCTCGGACCTCCTGCGCACGGCGGTGGCGCTGAGCCTGCCGTTCGTCGGGGAGATCTGGCAGGTGTACCTCCTGATCTTCGTGCTGCAGGCGGCGTCCGCGACCTTCACCCCGACGTTCCAGTCCGTCATCCCCGACGTGCTGACCGACGAGGAGGACTACACCGCCGCGCTGTCGTTGTCGCGGCTGGCGTACGACCTCGAGTCCGTCCTGTCCCCGATGCTCGCCGCCGTACTGCTCGTGGTCGTGCCGTCCTCGTCGTTGTTCGTCGGCACCGCTCTGGGGTTCGCCGGTTCGGCGCTGCTCGTGCTCTCGGTCGCGCTGCCCCGCCGAGGCGCTGCCCGCAGCGACGACCCGCCACCGCAGCTGCCCTTCGGGCAGCGCGCGCGCCACGGCGTGACGCTGCTCGTCCGCACGCGTGCGCTGCGCCCGGTCCTGGCGCTCAACCTGGCCGTCGCCGCGGCCGGCGCCCTCGTCCTCGTCCAGACCGTCGTCATCGCCCGCGCGACCTTCGCCCAGGGGGAGGGCGTCGTCGCCCTGCTGCTCGCCGCGGTCGGCGCGGGGTCGATCGGCGCCGCCGTGCTCCTGCCGGGCCTGCTGCGGCGGGTGCCCGAGCGCCGGGTCATGCTCACCGGCGCGTCGCTGCTCACGGCGGCGACCGCGGCGGTGCCGCTCGCGATCGCGGCCTCCACGCCGCTGGTCGGCATCCTGACGGTGGCCGCCCTGTGGCTGGTCGTCGGGGCGGGGTGGTCCGCGACGGAGACCCCCGTCGGACGCATCATCCGCAGGGCCGTCCCGCGCGAGGACCTGCCCGCCGCGTTCGCGGCGCAGTTCTCGCTGTCCCACGCCTGCTGGCTGCTCACCTACCCGGTGGCGGGCTGGCTGGGGAGCGCCGACCTCACGGCCGCCGCGATCGCCCTGGCCGTCGTCGCCGGGGTCGCGACTGCGACGGCGTCCCTCTGGTGGCCGAGAGACGATGCGACGCGCGGCACGGCCGCGGTCGAGACGGCTGTGGTGCCATCATGATCGCCGTGACCGAACAGCACACCGCGGTGCCGGCCCAGGCGGAGCTCGAGCACGCGGTCGAGGTGCTCCGGCTGCTCGCCGACCGCACGCGCCTGGCGATCCTGACCATGCTCGACGGCTCCGAGATGTCGGTGACGTCCATCGCCGAGACGCTCGGGCGACCGTCCGCAGCCGTCTCGCAGCACCTGGCCAAGCTGCGGTCCGGGCGGCTGGTCACCGCCCGCCGCGACGGCACCACCATCTACTACAGCCAGCCCGACGAGCACGTCGCGGCGCTCGTCGCCAACGTCCTGCAGCACACGGAGCACGCGCTGTACGAGGTTCCTCCGCACCACCGCTGAGCCGACACCCGGCCGCACGCGCGAGACCCGTCGCAGCGCGCGGGGGGCGGTGACTCCCTGTACGTTCGTGGGCTCCGGCAGCCGTAGGCAGTGCACGTTGGGGGGAGCCTCATGGGTCCGTTCTCTCGCAGGTCAGCGCAGGTCCCGCGGTCCCGGGAGGTGGCGCCTCCGCGCGACGAGCCACCCGCCTCGACCCGGGGTACCTCGTCGCTGTGGTCCGACGGCTTCGGGCGTGCGGGCACGCGGTCGCTGCAGATCCTCGCGGTCCTGGCCGTCGTCGCGGTGTTCGTCCTCGTGGTCACCCAGCTGACCCTCGTGGTCATCCCGGTGCTCATCGCGCTCGTGCTGGCTGCCGCGATCTCGCCGCTCGTGTCGTTCCTGCGTCGCAAGGGCATGCCGTCGCTGGCGGCCACCTGGATCGCGCTGGTCACGCTCGTCGCGCTCCTGGCGCTCATCCTCTGGCTGGTGGTCGCGGCCGTGGTGAACCAGTGGAGCCAGCTGCGCGACCAGGCCCTGGACGGGTTCGACGAGCTCCAGGCCTACGTCGAGGGACTGCCGTTCGACATCACCGAGGAGCAGATCCAGTCGGTCCGGGACTCCGTCACCGGCCTGCTGCAGTCGGACGCGGTCGGCTCGGGCGCGATCGCCGGGGTGTCGCAGACGGTCGACTTCGTCGCCGGCTTCTTCATCATGATCGTGGTGCTGTTCTTCTTCCTCAAGGACGGTCCGCAGATCTGGGAGTTCCTGCTCCGGCCGTTCGAGGGCCACCGCTACCAGCGCGGCAAGCGCATCGGGGACACGACCGTCCGCACGCTGGGCGGCTACATCCGGGGCACCGCGATCGTCGCGGCCGTGGACGCCGTCTTCATCGGCATCGGGCTCGCGATCGTCGGGGTCCCGCTGGTGATCCCGCTGTCGGTGCTCGTGTTCCTGCTGGCCTTCATCCCGCTCGTGGGCGCGACGGTCGCCGGCATCCTCGCCGCGCTGGTCGCCCTCGTCGCGGTCGGGCCCGTCGAGGCGCTGATCGTGGTCGCGATCGTCGTCGTGGTGAACCAGCTCGAGGGCGACTTCCTGCAGCCCATCGTCATGGGGCGGACGCTGCGTCTGCACCCGCTGGTCATCCTGTTCGCGCTGACCGCGGGGACCGTGCTGGCCGGCCTCACGGGAGCGGTCCTCGCCGTGCCGATCGCGGCGTCGATCTGGCGGGCGGTCCAGGTGTGGGACGGCCACGACCTGCCCGCGCGGTTCGCCCGGCAGAAGCGGCACGAGGCCGTCGAGGCGTGAGCTGAGGCAGGGGTTCCCTGCGGTGGAGCTGGTGCCCGCGAAAGGACTCGAACCTTCGACCTTCTGCTCCGGAGGCAGACGCTCTATCCACTGAGCTACGCGGGCCGCTCACCGACCCGGGGGTCGATGCGGTGCACGACACTACCAGCCGTCGGTCACTCACCCAGCAGTGCGGACAGGTATCGAGTGGTCTCGTCGGCCGCCTTGCCGTCGTCGCCGGCGACGATCGCCTCGACCAGGATGTCGTGCGCGTCGTGGCCGTGCGCGTCGGTGACGAAGTTGAACCGGATGTTCTCGCCGATGGCGTCGAGCAGGTTCTCGTAGAGGGTGACCAGGAGCGGGTTGGCGGTCGCGCGGACGATCGCGCGGTGCAGGTCGAGGTCGGTGCCGACCATCGCGTCGAGGTCGCCGGCGCGGTAGGCGGCCGCCCGCTCGTCGCGACGCTGGAGCAGCGCGGCGGCGTCGGAGGCGGTGCGGCGGCGGGCGGCGAGCCGGGCGGCCTCGACCTCGAGCGCGCGGCGGACCTCGACGACGTCGCGCTGGCGGGCGTCGGCGATCTGGCGGCCCATGGTCACGGCCAGCTCGGAGCGGGACAGCACGTAGGTGCCCGATCCCTGCCGCCGCTCGAGCAGCCCGGCGTGGACCAGCGACTGCACGGCCTCGCGGACGGTGTTGCGGCCCACGCCCAGCAGGTCCACCAGCGCGGGCTCGGGCGGGATCCGCGTCCCCACGGGCCACTGCTCGGTCTCGATGCGTCCGCGGAGCTCGTCGACCGCGGTGTCGATCAGTCCGGTCCGTCGCGCCATCCGGTTAGGCTCCGTTCCGAGGAATCGACGTCTGGTCGTGCAGTCAACACCGGCGGTCGGGCACACGCCAGACCCCGGGGCGGATGATTCCGGCCGCCGCGCCCGCCCGGATCAGGAGTGTCAGTCGTGCCGTCCCTCATGCCGCCGCCGGCCCCCTGGCGGGGCCGCCTCATCGTGCTGGCCGGCATCGTCCTCGTCGGCCTCAACCTGCGCATCGCCGTGGCGGCGGTCTCGCCGATCATCGAGGTGGTCCGGCAGGACTTCGCGATGAGCGCGACGCAGGTGGGCCTGCTGGGCACCGTGCCCGTCGCCTCGTTCGCGCTGTTCGGCTCGCTGGCCACCCCGGTCGCACGCCGGCTCGGCCTCGAGCCGACGATGATCCTCGCCCTGCTGCTGTCGATGTCCGGGGAGCTGCTGCGCGCGCTGGCAGACAGCGCGCCGGCGTTCCTCGGCTGGTCGGTCATCGCGCTCGGCGGTCTCGGGATGGGCAACGTCCTGCTGCCCCCGCTGGTGAAGCGCTACTTCCCGGACCGCATCGGTACCGTCACGGCGTCGTACTCGGTCGCGATGTCCGTCAGCACCGCCGTCCCGCCGCTCGTCGCGCTGCCCGTGGCGCAGGCCGTCGGCTGGCGGTGGTCGGTCGGGATGTGGGCCGTGCTCGGGTTCGCGGCCGTCGTGCCGTGGGTGGTCGTCGTGGCCCAATCCGTGTCGGCACGCTCGCACCTGCGGGACCTCGTGCGCCGCGCACCGCGCAGCGAGCGGCCCGCGGTCCTGGTCCGCGCGGGGGCGGCCGAGAGCCGGCTGGTCTGGCGGTCGCGGCTGGCCTGGGCGCTGGTCCTCACGTTCTTCGCCAACACCACCTGCACCTACGTGCTGTTCGCGTGGCTGCCGCAGATCCTGGCCGACGCGGGGCTCGGTGCCGAGGTCGGCGGCCGGTGGCTGGCGGTCTTCGCGATCCTCGGCCTGCCGGCGTCGATCCTGTCCCCGGTGCTCGCCGCCCGGATGCGCAACCCCTACCCGCTGGTGGTCGGGTTCGCCGCGTGCTGGACCGCCGGGCTCCTCGGCCTGATGCTCTCGCCCGCGCAGGGCACGGCGCTGTGGATGGTCCTGCTCGGCATCGGTCCTGGGACGTTCCCGATCATGCTCGCGCTCATCGGGCTGCGGTCGCGCACGCCCGCGATCGCCGTCGCGCTGTCCGGCATGGTGCAGGGCCTCGGGTACGCGCTCGCGGTCGTCGGGCCGGTCGGCATCGGGGTCCTGCACGTCGCGACGGGCTCCTGGCGCGAGCCGCTGCTCGTGCTGCTGGGTCTCGTCGGGCTGCTGCTCGTGTCCGGCTGGTTCGCCTGCCGGCCGACGATGCTCGGCCCCGAGCCGGGTCGTCAGCCTAGTCCTGAGCCGGCTGCATAAGCCCTCCCACCGGCTCGGTACCCTTCTCCGGTGACTCCCGCCCAGCTCTCCGAGGCCCTCCGGGCCGCCCTCGTGCACGCCGTCGATGACGGGACGTTCGCCCTCGACCCCGCCGCGATCCCTGCGACCGTGCACCTCGAGCGACCCCGGCAGCGCGACCACGGGGACTGGGCCACCAACGTGGCGATGCAGCTGGCCAAGAAGGCCGGCACCAACCCGCGCGCCTTCGCCGAGGAGCTCGCCCGGCGGCTGACCCAGACCGAGGGCATCGCGACGGTCGAGGTCGCCGGCCCCGGATTCCTCAACATCCGGCTCGACGCGGCGGCCGCGGGCGAGCTCGCCCGCTCGGTCGTCGAGCAGGGGGCCGAGTACGGGAAGAACGAGACGCTTGCCGGTGTCTCGCTCAACCTCGAGTTCGTCTCCGCCAACCCCACGGGTCCGCTACACATCGGCGGCGTGCGCTGGGCGGCCGTCGGCGACAGCCTCGCCCGCGTGCTGCAGGCGTCCGGCGCCGCCGTGAGCCGCGAGTACTACTTCAACGACCACGGCGCGCAGATCGACCGGTTCTCGCGCTCGCTGCTGGCGCGCGCGCTGGGCCAGCCCGCGCCCGAGGACGGGTACGGCGGCAACTACATCTCCGAGATCGCGGAGCAGGTCGTGGCCGACGCCCTCGCCGCCGGCGAGACGGACCCGCGGACCCTGCCCTTCGACGAGGCCAACGAGGCGTTCCGCGCGCGGGGCGTCGAGCTGATGTTCGCCGAGATCCGCAAGTCCCTGGAGGACTTCGGCGTCGAGTTCGACGTCTACTTCCACGAGGACTCGCTGCACAAGTCCGGTGCCGTGGACCGCGCCGTCGCCCGCCTGCGGGAGCTCGGGCACGTCTTCGAGGCCGACGGCGCCGTCTGGCTGCGCACCACCACCTTCGGCGACGACCGCGACCGCGTGATCATCCGGTCCAACGGCGAGGCCGCCTACATCGCGGGCGACATCGCCTACTACCTCGACAAGCGCGAGCGCGGCTTCGACCGCGTCGTCATCATGCTCGGAGCCGACCACCACGGGTACATCGGCCGCATGATGGCGATCTGCGCCGCGTTCGGGGACACCCCGGGCGTCAACCTCGAGATCCTCATCGGGCAGCTGGTGAACCTGGTCAAGGACGGCGCCCCGGTCCGGATGAGCAAGCGCGCCGGCACGGTCGTCACCATCGACGACCTCGTGGACGCCGTCGGCGTCGACGCCGCCCGGTACGCGCTGGCCCGCTCGTCGGCGGACTCGATGATCGACCTGGACCTCGACCTGCTGTCCAGCGCGAAGAACGAGAACCCCGTGTTCTACGTGCAGTACGCGCACGCGCGGACCGTCAACGTGGGTCGCAACGCCGCCGAGGCCGGGGTCCGTCGCGAGGACGGCTTCGACGCCTCCCTGCTGGACCACGAGAGCGAGTCCGTGCTGCTGGGGCGCATCGCCGAGTTCCCGCGGGTCATCGCGCAGGCGGCCGAGCTGCGCGAGCCGCACCGCGTCGCGCGGTATCTCGAGGAGCTCGCCGGCAGCTACCACAAGTGGTACGACCAGCGCCGCGTCGCGCCCTTCGGCGACGAGGTGGTCGGCGACGTGCACCGCACCCGCCTGTGGCTGAACGACGCCACGCGGCAGGTCCTGGCCAACGGGCTGGGGCTGCTGGGCGTCTCCGCGCCGGAGCGCATGTGAGCACCACGATCCCCGGCGAGCCCTGGTCCACGGGTGTCGCCCGCGCGGCCGACGGCGCGACGACGGTCGCCGGGGTCGACGTGCGCGCGCTCGCGGCCGAGCACGGCACGCCCGCATACGTCCTCGACGAGACCGACCTGCGCAGCCGTGCCCGCGGCTACCGCCGGGCGTTCGAGACGGCGTTCGCGGAGATCGGCGCCGGGGTCGACGTGTACTACGCGGGCAAGGCGTTCCTGTCCGTCGCGGTCGCGCGCTGGGTGCACGAGGAGGGGCTGCGTGTCGACACCGCGACGGGCGGCGAGCTCGCGGTCGCGCTGCGGGCGGGCGTCCCCGGTGCGGACATCGGCCTGCACGGCAACAACAAGTCCGACACGGAGATCGCCCGGGCGCTCGAGGCCGGGGTGGGCCGGATCATCGTCGACTCCCTGGTCGAGATCGAGCGGGTGGCCGACGCGGCCGCCGCGCGCGGGGGAGCGCCGGCGCCCGTGATGGTCCGCGTGACCACCGGGGTGCACGCGGGCGGCCACGAGTACATCTCGACGGCGCACGAGGACCAGAAGTTTGGCCTCTCGATCGCGTCGCCCGACGGAGACTCTCCGGCCATGCGCGGGCTGCTCGCGGTGCTCGCACGCCCCGAGCTGCGGCTGCTCGGCATCCACTCGCACATCGGCTCGCAGATCCTCGACCCGTCGGGCTTCGAGGTCGCCGCCCGCGCCGTGCTGACCCTGCGCGCGCAGCTCGCGGAGCGCACCGGTGTGCTGGTCGAGGAGGTCGACCTCGGCGGCGGCTACGGCATCGCGTACCTGCCGGGGGAGGTCGCGCTCGACCCGGACCGGATCGCGAAGGACGTCGCCGCCTCCGTCCAGGCGACGGCCGCCGACCTGGGCACCCCGCTGCCGCGGTTCTCCATCGAGCCCGGCCGTGCGATCGTCGGCCCGGCCGGCCTGACGCTCTACACGGTCGGCACGGTCAAGCCGGTGCGGACCGACGACGGGAGCGTCCGGACGTACGTGTCCGTCGACGGCGGCATGAGCGACAACATCCGCCCGGCCCTGTACGGGGCGGCGTACCACGCCGAGGTCGTCGGCCGGCTCGCGAGCGCGCAGACGGTGCTCGCGCGCGTCGTCGGCAAGCACTGCGAGAGCGGCGACATCGTCGTGCACGAGGTGCAGCTGCCCGCCGACGTCCGCGCCGGGGACCTGCTCGCCGTCGCGGCGACGGGGGCGTACGGGCGGTCGATGGCGTCCAACTACAACCACGTCCCGCGTCCGCCGGTCATCGCGGTGAGCGACGGGGAGACCCGCGTGCTGGTCCGCCGCGAGACCGAGGACGACCTCCTGGCGCTCGACCTCGGCTGACCGGCCCACCGGTCGGACCGCTCGTCCCGACAGGCGGGACGCACCCCTATCCTGGGGGCGCTCCCGCCCGATCCGACTGGAGGCCGTCCCGTGCCCTCGCCCGTGCCCGCCCATCCGCCCCTGCGCGTCGCCGTCCTCGGCTGCGGCGTCGTCGGCACGGAGGTGGTGCGGCTGCTCACGACGCAGGCGTCGGACCTGGCGTCCCGCGTGGGTGCACCGCTCGAGCTCGTCGGCATCGCCGTGCGCGACGTCGAGACCGAGCGTGACGCCGTGGTCGACCGGGCGCTGCTCACCGCCGACGCCGAGTCGCTGGTCGAGCGCGCGGACGTCGTCGTCGAGGTGATGGGCGGCATCGAGCCGGCGCGCAGCCTGCTGCTGCGGGCGGTCGCCGGTGGTGCGTCCGTCGTGACCGCCAACAAGGCGCTGCTCGCGCAGGACGGTCCCACGCTGTACGCCGCGGCCGACGAGGCCGGTGTCGACGTGTACTTCGAGGCCGCCGTCGCGGGCGCCATCCCGATCGTGCGCCCGGTGCGCGAGTCGCTCGCGGGGGACCGGGTCACCCGGGTGCTCGGCATCGTCAACGGCACCACCAACTACGTGCTCGACAAGATGGCGTCCGAGGGCCTCGACCTGGACCAGGCCGTCAAGGAGGCCCAGGCGCTGGGCTACGCGGAGGCCGACCCGACGGCGGACGTCGAGGGGTACGACGCCGCCGCGAAGGCCGCGATCCTCGCCTCGCTCGCGTTCCACACCCGGGTGTCCATCGAGGACGTCTCCCGCGAGGGCATCACGTCCCTGACCGCCGACGACGTCCTGTGGGCGCAGCGCACGGGCTACGTGCTGAAGCTGCTGGCGATCGCGGAGCGTGGCACGGCCGACGGCGTCGAGGGTGTCCAGGTGCGCGTGCACCCCGCGCTGGTCCCCGTGAGCCACCCGCTCGCCACGGTCCGTGGTGCGTACAACGCGGTGTTCATCGAGGCGGAGGCGGCGGGCGAGCTGATGTTCTACGGCCGCGGTGCGGGCGGCGAGCCGACCGCGTCCGCGGTGCTCGGTGACGTCGTCTCGGTCGCCCGCCACCGGGTGCTCGGCGGCAAGGGCCCCATCGAGTCCCGCTACGCCGACCTGCCGGTGCTGCCCGCCACGTCCGCCCGCACGCGCTTCCAGGTGCGGCTCGAGGTCGCGGACCGCCCGGGCGTGCTCGCCCAGGTGTCGACGGTCCTGGCGTCGCACGACGTGTCGATCGAGGCTGTCCGTCAGACCCCCGTCACCGAGCTGCCCGACGCCGACTACGCGCGCCTGGTGATCACCACGCACGCGGCCCCCGAGCACGCGTTGCGCAGCACCGTCGAGGCGATCGCCGGTCTCGACGTCGTGCGTCGTGTCGTGTCCGTCCTGCGAGTCGAGGGAGCCTGATGGCCCACCAGTGGCGTGGCGTGATCGCCGAGTACGCCGACCGTCTGCCCGCCCACGTCCAGGAGCGCGTCATCACGCTCGGGGAGGGCGGCACCCCGCTCGTCCCGTCGCCGACGCTCTCGCAGCGCACGGGCGCCGAGGTCTTCCTCAAGGTCGAGGGCATGAACCCGACCGGCTCGTTCAAGGACCGTGGCATGACGACCGCCATGTCGGCCGCCGCCGGGCGCGGGGCCAAGGCCGTGGTCTGCGCCTCCACCGGCAACACGTCGGCGTCGGCCGCCGCGTACGCCACCCGGGCGGGCATGGTCTGCGCGGTGCTGGTGCCGGACGGCAAGATCGCGATGGGCAAGCTCAGCCAGGCGATCGCGCACGGCGCCACGCTGCTGCAGGTCGACGGCAACTTCGACGACTGCCTGATCGCCGCCCGCAAGCTGGCCGAGGCGTACCCGGTCGAGCTGGTGAACTCGGTCAACCCCGACCGCATCGAGGGCCAGAAGACGGGCGCGTTCGAGATCGTCGACGCCCTGGGTGACGCCCCCGACATCCACGTGCTGCCGGTCGGCAACGCGGGCAACATCACCGCCTACTGGCGGGGGTACCGCGAGTACGCGGGACTCGACGCCGGCGCCTCGCACGCCGCGGTCGCCACGCGGACGCCGATCATGTGGGGCTTCCAGGCCGCCGGGGCCGCCCCGATCGTCCAGGGCCACCCCATCGACCAGCCGGAGACCATCGCCACGGCGATCCGGATCGGCAACCCCGCGTCCTGGCCGCAGGCCGAGGAGGCCCGCGACGTGTCCGGCGGCCTGATCGAGGCGGTCACCGACGAGCAGATCCTCGCCGCGCACCGCGTGCTGTCCGCAGAGGTCGGCATCTTCGTCGAGCCCGCGTCCGCCTCCGGGGTCGCGGGGCTGCTGCGGCTCAGCGACGAGGGCCGGGTCCCGGCCGGTGCCCGCATCGTCATCACGGTCACCGGGCACGGGCTCAAGGACCCGCAGTGGGCGCTGCGCACCGCCGACGGCAGCGACGTCGTGCCGGTGCGGATCTCGTCCGACGTGGTGTCCATCGCCACCGCGCTCGGCCTGGACTGAGGCCCGCGATGCGCCTGGGTGCGGACCACGTCCGCGTCCGCGTCCCCGCCACCAGCGCCAACCTCGGTCCGGGCTTCGACGCCTTCGGCCTCGCGCTGGGGCTGTACGACGAGCTCGAGGTGCGGGCGCTCGCGTCGCCGGGCGTGACGGTCGAGGTCACCGGGGAGGGCGCCGGCCAGGTGCCCGACGACGAGCAGCACCTCGTCGTCAGCTCGCTGCGGGCCGCCCTCGACGAGGTCGGCGCGTCACAGACCGGCCTGCACCTCGTCTGCCACAACCGCATCCCGCACGGCCGCGGGCTCGGGTCGTCGGCAGGTGCCGTCGTCGCGGGCATCGTCGCGGCCCGCGGCCTGATCGCCGAGCCGGAGGCGCTGTCCGACGACGTCGCCATCGACCTGGCCGCCCGCATCGAGGGCCACCCGGACAACGCCGCGCCCGCCGTCCTGGGCGGCGCGACCCTCGCGTGGCGCGACGACGGCCGGTTCCGAGCGCTCGACCTGCCGGTCCACGACGACGTCGCCGTCCTCGCGATCGTCCCGCCCAACCACCTGTCCACCAAGGCAGCCCGCGGGGTGCTGCCCGCGACGGTGCCGCACGAGGACGCCGCGTTCCAGGCGGGCCGCGCGGCACTGCTCGTCGAGGCGCTCGGGCGCCGCCCCGACCTGCTGCTCACCGCGACGCAGGACCGGCTGCACCAGGAGTACCGGCGGTCGGTCATGCCGGGGTCCCTCGCGCTCGTCGACGTGCTGCGGGCGGCGGGTGTCGCCGCGGTGGTGTCGGGCGCGGGGCCGACCGTGCTCGTGCTCGCGCGGCGTGCCGGAGAGGGCGCGACGGACGCCGACGAGGCGGTGCGGGCCGCGTTCGGCGGGGCGATGGGCGGCTGGCAGATCCTGCCGCTGCCGGTGGACCGCACGGGCGCGACCGTCCAACGGGTGACATGACCGGGTGAAGTACACCCGCGTCGTTCACCCGGCCGGGTGGTCGGGCCGACAGTGGTAACATCGTCGCGTTCCCCGGACCCCCTCCTCCGGTGGCCCGCGTCGTACGTGACCGGCCACCTCAGAATGAGTAGACGAGCCGGGAGCGATCCAGCCCACCGTGCGCAGACGTCGTCGTACGCAGCGCGTGTGTGGCTCCAGCACCGTCTCGGTCACCTCGACCGGACGTCGGCCGATCCCCGAACCATCGGGTCCCGGCCACCGACGAGGGGAAGGGTCCTTCGTGACAGACATCATCGAACCCGCCGTGAGCAGCTCCGGCGGGTCCGCCCGCAGCGCAGGCATCTCGGCACTCCGCCTGCCCGAGCTGCAGGCGATGGCGTCCGACCTGGGCGTCAAGGGCACGTCCAAGATGCGCAAGGGCGACCTCGTCCAGGCCATCTCGGACGCCCGCGGGGGCTCGCGACCGCAGGCACTGGAGCCGCGCCGCGACCTCAGCAGCGAGCAGAGCACCGCCGTGGCCGGGCCGCCGCCCGCGCGCCGCGCCCGTGCCGCGCGCAGCCGCGCCCCGCAGCTCGACCTCGACGGCGACGCCGCTGCGCCGGTGCAGGAGAGCCCCGCTCGGGAGCGCGCACAGCAGGACCGTTCCACCCCGCCCCACGGTGACGCGCTCGCCGGCCTCGAGGCCGCGCTGGACGCGAGGCTCGCGCCCGTCGAGCACCGCGACGACCGGGCTGCTCGTGCGGCCGAGGCCGTCGGCGGGGTGACGGGGGAGCGCCGCTCGCGCCGTGCCGGCCGGGGCGCCGGTGCGCCGCAGGGCGACGAGGGCGACCGCGCCCAGGCCAACGGGCAGCAGGCGGCCGACGGTCAGCAGACCGACCGCCAGCAGAACGAGCGCCAGCAGAACGACCGCCAGCAGAACGACCGCCAGCAGCGCGACAACCAGCAGGGCGACCGCGCGCAGCGTGACGGCCAGCAGCGGGACGGCCAGCAGGGCGGCCGCCAGCAGGGCACCGCGCAGCAGGGCACCGCGCAGCAGGGCACCGCGCAGCAGGGTGGCCAGCCGCGCCGGGAGTCGGACGAGGACGGCCTCGACGAGCGCGGCGGTCGCCGTCGCCGCTCGCGGGACCGGTACCGCGACCGCGACCGTGACCGTGACCGCAAGGGTCGTGGCACGCGCGGCCGTCCGGGCGCCGGCGAGCTCGCCGGTCTCGACGACATCGAGCTCAGCGACGACGACGTCCTCCTGCCGGTCGCGGGCATCCTCGACCTGATGGACAGCTACGCGTTCGTCCGGACCACGGGCTACCTGCCCAGCGCCAACGACGTGTACGTGTCGCTCAACCAGGTCAAGCGGTACGGCCTGCGCCGTGGCGACGCCGTCACCGGTGCCGTGCGGCAGCCGCGCGAGGGCGAGCAGCCGCCGCAGGGCAACCGCCCGAGCAAGTTCAACGCGCTCGTGCGCCTCGACTCGATCAACGGCGCGGAGCCCGACGCGGCGCGCGTGCGCCCCGAGTTCAACAAGCTCACGCCGCTGTACCCGCAGGAGCGGCTGCGGCTCGAGAGCGAGCAGAACCGCCTGTCGCCGCGCGTGATCGACATCGTCGCGCCCATCGGCAAGGGTCAGCGCGGCCTCATCGTCGCGCCCCCCAAGGCGGGCAAGACGATCATCATGCAGCAGATCGCGAACGCCATCACGACCAACAACCCCGAGGTCCACCTCATGGTCGTGCTCGTCGACGAGCGCCCCGAAGAGGTCACGGACATGGAGCGGACGGTCAAGGGCGAGGTCATCGCCTCGACCTTCGACCGCCCGGCCTCCGACCACACGATCGTCGCCGAGCTCGCCATCGAGCGCGCCAAGCGGCTGGTCGAGCTGGGCCAGGACGTCGTCGTGCTGCTCGACTCGCTGACGCGCCTCTCGCGGGCGTACAACCTGGCCGCCCCGGCGTCCGGGCGGATCCTGTCCGGTGGTGTCGACGCCTCGGCGCTGTACCCGCCGAAGCGGTTCTTCGGTGCGGCGCGCAACATCGAGAACGGCGGCTCGCTGACCATCCTCGCCTCGGCGCTGGTGGAGACGGGCTCCAAGATGGACGAGGTCATCTTCGAGGAGTTCAAGGGCACCGGGAACATGGAGCTCCGGCTCTCCCGCGGCCTGGCGGACAAGCGCATCTTCCCGGCGGTCGACGTCAACGCGTCGGGCACGCGCCGCGAGGAGATCCTCATGCCGCACGACGAGCTGAAGATCATCTACAAGCTCCGCCGGGTCATGGGCGCGCTCGACCAGACGCAGGCCATCGAGCTGCTCATCGGCAAGCTCAAGGAGACCAAGTCGAACGTCGAGTTCCTGCTCCAGGTGCAGAAGACGACGCCCGGCGGCGAGTGACCGACTGACGCGCGGCCCTGTTCCCCCGGGAGCAGGGCCGTCGTCATGTCCGCGCGCTAGCGTGCGAGGGTCCGCCCGTCGCACAGCCGGAGGTCCGAGATGACGAAGACGTGGAGCACACCGCCGCAGGAGGCCCTTCGCGTCGGGCCCGGGTTCGACCTGGCGGCGCTCGACGCGTCGTCGCACCCCGGCTGGGAGCACGGGCGCTCGTCGGCCGAGAACAAGCTCGAGGCGGACGGGAACCGGCTGAGCGAGGTGCAGGAGCGCCTCTACGCGCACGGCCGGACCGGCGGCTCGCGCGCCGTGCTGCTGGTGCTGCAGGGCATGGACACCTCGGGCAAGGGCGGGATCGTCCGGCACGTCCTGGGCATGGTCGACCCGCAGGGCGTGCAGCTGCGCTCGTTCGGGGTGCCGACGGAGAAGGAACGGTCGCAGCACTACCTGCAGCGGATCCGGGAGGCGCTGCCGGTGGGCGGGCGCATCGGTGTCTTCGACCGCTCGCACTACGAGGACGTGCTGGTGGTCCGCGTGAACGAGCTGGTGCCGCGCGAGGTGTGGGAGCCGAGGTACGACGAGATCAACGCCTTCGAGCGGGAGGTCGTCGACGCGGGGACCGTGGTCGTCAAGGTGATGCTGCACGTCTCGCCGGAGGAGCAGAAGGCGCGGCTGCGCGAGCGGTTGGAGCGTCCCGACAAGTACTGGAAGTACAACCCGAACGACGTCGACGAGCGCGCGAGGTGGCCTGCCTACCGGGAGGCGTACCAGGCGGTGCTGGACCGGACGAGCACCGAGCACGCGCCCTGGTTCGTGGTCCCCGCCGACTCCAAGTGGTACGCCCGCCTCGCCGTCGGCGCCCTCGTGCTCGACGCCGTCGAGAGCCTCGGCCTGGACTGGCCGCCGGCGGACTTCGACGTCGAGGCGGAGAAGGCGCGGCTCGACGCCCAGCCGTTCTGACTCCTGAGCCGGGGATGATTTCGGGCCCCGTCGCTGTTCTGGCACAATGGTTCGCTGGTCTGCGGTTCACCGGCGCCAGTCGCGCGTCCGGACCCGGAGACACCCACCCAAGGAGATAGATCTGTGAAGGCTGACATCCACCCCGAGTACGTGACCACCGAGGTCACCTGCACCTGTGGCAGCACGTTCGTCACCAAGTCCACCGTGACGTCCGGCAAGATCCACGCCGACGTCTGCAGCGCCTGCCACCCGTTCTACACGGGCAAGCAGAAGATCCTCGACACCGGCGGCCGCGTGGCCCGGTTCCAGGCGCGCTACGGCAAGAAGGCCGACGCCTAGCACTCCCTCAGCGCCGGTGCCCGGCGCGGACGACCGCCCTCCATGGCGGTGTCCGCGCGGGCACCGGCGCTGTGTCGTTGCCGGAGCCTGAACGAGCCTCAGTCGTCAGAAGGACACCCGTCATGAGCGAGGCATTCGCCGCCGCCGAGCCGCTGCTCGCCGAGCACGCGCAGATCGAGGCCCAGCTGGCCGACCCCGCGGTGCACGCCGACGCCGCGAACGCGCGCCGGCTGGGCCGCCGGTACGCCGAGCTGGGCCGGGTCGCGCAGGCGTACACGGCGTGGAGGGCCGCGTCCGACGACGCCGAGGCCGCCGCCGAGCTGGCCGAGGTCGACGAGAGCTTCGCCGCCGAGCTGCCGTCGCTCCAGCAGGCCGCCGACGCCGCCTCCGCCCGGCTGCGCGAGGTCCTCATCCCGCGCGACCCCGACGACTCCCGCGACGTGATCCTCGAGGTCAAGGCGGGGGAGGGTGGCGAGGAGTCGGCGCTGTTCGCCGCGGACCTGCTGCGGATGTACACGCGGTACGCGGAGAAGATGGGCTGGGCGACGCAGCTGCTGGGTGCCACGGAGTCGGACCTCGGCGGCTACAAGGACGCACAGCTCGCGATCAAGGCCCGGGGCGCGGTCGCACCGGAGGACGGTGTCTGGGCGCACCTGAAGTACGAGGGCGGCGTGCACCGCGTCCAGCGGGTGCCGGTCACCGAGTCGCAGGGGCGCATCCACACGTCCGCCGCGGGCGTCCTGGTCTTCCCCGAGGCCGAGGACGAGGCCGAGGTGGCCATCGACCCGAACGACCTGCGCATCGACGTCTACCGGTCCTCCGGGCCCGGCGGCCAGTCCGTCAACACCACCGACTCCGCCGTCCGCATCACGCACCTGCCCACGGGCATCGTCGTGTCGATGCAGAACGAGAAGTCGCAGCTGCAGAACCGTGAGGCCGGCATGCGCGTGCTGCGCGCCCGGATCCTGGCCGCCCGTCAGGAGGAGGCGGCAGCCGCGGCGAGCGAGGCCCGGCGGTCGCAGGTCCGCACGGTCGACCGCTCCGAGCGCATCCGGACGTACAACTTCCCCGAGAACCGCATCGCGGACCACCGCACCGGCTACAAGGCCTACAACCTCGACGCGGTGCTCGGCGGTGAGCTGGCGCCCGTCGTGCAGTCCGCGATCGACGCCGACGAGGCGGCGCGGCTGGCGTCGGCGGGGCAGTCATGAGCGCTCCCGACCTGCGTGCGCTCGTCGAGGGGGCGTCGCGGATCCTGGCCGACGCCGGGGTCCCGTCCCCGCGGCACGACGCCACGGCGCTCGCCGCCCACGTCCTCGGGCAGGAGCGGCTGGAGCTGGTGCTCGCACCGCCCGTGCCCGACGGGTTCCCCGAGCGGTTCGCCGGCCTGGTCGAGCGACGGCGGAACCGCGAGCCGCTCCAGCACCTGGTCGGCTCGACCGGGTTCCGCTACCTGACGCTCCTGGTCGAGCCCGGCGTGTTCGTGCCGCGCCCCGAGACCGAGGTCGTCGCGCAGGTGGCCATCGAGGAGGCCGCCCGGCTGACGGACCCCCTGGTCGTCGACCTCTGCTGCGGTGCCGGGGGGATCGCGCTGTCGGTCGCCACCGAGGTGCCCGGCGCGCGGGTGGTCGCGGTGGACCTGTCCCTGGAGGCGGTCGACCTGACCCGTCGCAACGCCGTCGCGGTGCAGGCGGACGTCCGCGTCGAGCACGGCGACGTCGCCGACCCGGCGCTGCTGCAGGAGCTCGACGGGACCGTCGACGTCCTCGTCGCCAACCCGCCGTACATCCCGCCCGACGCGGAGCCGGTTGACCCCGAGGTGCGCGACCACGACCCGGACCTCGCTCTCTACGGCGGCGGTCTCGACGGGCTGGACGTACCACGCGCGGTCCTTGGTGCGGCCGCGCGGCTCCTGGTCCCCGGCGGGCTCCTGGTGATGGAGCACGCAGAGGTGCAGGACGCGGCCGCCCGCGAGGCCGCCCGCGCGACGGGAGCGTTCGTGGACGTCGAGTCCCGGCCCGACCTGACCGGCCGCCCGCGGATGCTCGTCGCGCGGCGAGCCGCACAGCCGCACGTGACAGACTCGGCGCCGTGAACGAGCGGATCACCCCCGCGAGCGACCCCGCCACCTGGGGCCCGGCGCTCGACGAGGCGGTCAACGTCCTGTCCCGTGGGGGACTCGTGGTGCTGCCCACGGACACCGTCTACGGCATCGCGGCCGACGCCTTCACGCCACCGGCGGTGCAGGCGCTGCTGGACGCCAAGGGTCGTGGCCGGCAGATGCCGCCCCCCGTGCTGATCGCGGACGTGCGCACGCTCGACGGCCTGGCCACCGACGTGCCTGCGGGCGCGCGCGCCCTCGCGGAGGCGTTCTGGCCCGGTGGGCTCACGCTCATCGTGCGCGCCCAGCCCTCGCTGGCGTGGGACCTGGGCGAGACGCGCGGCACGGTCGCGCTGCGGGTGCCGGACCACGAGACCGCCCGGGCGCTGCTGCGCCGCACGGGCCCGCTCGCGGTCTCCAGCGCGAACCGCACGGGCTCGCCGGCCGCCGTGACCGCCCAGGACGCGTACGAGCAGCTCGGTGACTCCGTCGCGGTGTACCTCGACGGCGGCGACGCACCCGGCCAGGTCGCGTCCACCATCGTCGACGCCACAGGACCCGCCCTGCGCCTGGTGCGCGCCGGGGCGCTCACCCTCGACCAGCTCAACGAGATCGCGCCCGTCGAGGAGCCGCCCGCGTGAGGGTCTACCTGCTCGCGCTGCTCATCTCCGCCACGGTGGCGTACCTGATGACGCCGCTGGCCCGCTGGTGCGCGCTGCGCTGGGGGGCCATCACGGCCGTCCGGGACCGCGACGTGCACGCCATCCCGACGCCTCGCCTGGGCGGGATGGCGATGTTCGCGGGGATCCTCGTCGCCATCGTCATGACCAGCCGCCTGCCGTTCCTCGAGAACGTGTTCGCCAACCCGCGGCCGATCGTCGGCATCGTCGGGGGCGCGGCGATCGTGTGCGCGCTGGGGGTGGCCGACGACATCTGGGACCTGGACTGGCTCACCAAGCTCATGGGACAGGTGCTGGCCGCCGGGTTCCTCGCGTGGCAAGGCGTGCTGCTCTACCAGCTGCCCACCGGGGACGTGCAGACGATCGGGTCGACGCGGATGTGGGCGTTCTTCACGGTCCTCACGGTCGTCATCGCCATGAACGCCGTGAACTTCGTGGACGGCCTCGACGGTCTCGCGGCCGGCGTCCTGGCCATCGGCGGCACCGCGTTCTTCCTGTACGCGTACCTGCTGACCGAGGGCGCCAACCCGGGCGCGTACGCCAACGCCAACCTCGCGGCCCTCGTGCTCGCCGTGCTGGTCGGTGCGTGCGTCGGCTTCCTGCCGCACAACGTGTACCCGGCCCGCATCTTCATGGGCGACTCCGGTGCGATGGTGCTCGGCTTCGTGTTCAGCGCGGCCGCCATCGTCGTCACCGGTCAGATCGACCCCGAGCAGGCACTGGTGCGCCAGCGGTTCCCCGCGTTCCTGCCGATGCTCCTGCCGTTCGCGGTGCTGCTGCTCCCGCTGCTCGACATGGGGCTCGCGATCGTCCGCCGCGTCGGCGCCGGCAAGTCCCCGTTCCACCCCGACCGCATGCACCTGCACCACCGGATGCTGCAGCTGGGCCACTCGCACCGCCGCGCGGTCGCGATCATGTACGTCTGGACCGCGGTGTTCGCGTTCGGCGTCGCCGCCCTGGTCCGGTGGGAGACCACTGTCGTCCTCATCACGTTCGGGGTCGCCGTGCTCGTCGCCACCCTGCTCACGCTCGGGCCGCTGCGCGGCCGGTCCGCCACACCGCCCCTGGAGGCCGTCCGATGACCACCCCAGCCCCCACCCCGGCTGCCACCCCGCCCTCCGCCAACGAGGCGGTCTTCCGGCAGTCGCTGCGGGACATGCTCGTCCTGCTCGGCGTGCTGACCGTGCTCGGTGTCGGCATCGGCTACCTGGTCGACGGCATGGCCGGCGTCTGGGGTGCGCTGATCGGGGTGGGCATCGCCCTGATCTTCTCCGGGACCACCGTGATCTCGGTCCTGAAGACGGCTCGCTCGGCGCCGACCACGATGATGGCCGTGATCATGGGCGCCTGGCTGGGCAAGCTCGTCGTGGTCATCGTCGTGCTCGTGATCCTCAAGCAGTTCGACTTCTACAACCCGCAGGTGCTGTTCCTCGTGTCGATCGCGGGGGTCATCGGGTCGGCCGTCCTGGACGCCCGTGCGGTGCAGCGCGGACGGGTCGGCTACTTCGAGGCGTAGACCCTCCCGGAGGGCCTTCCCGGGCGTCCGGGGAGCCTGGACCACGTCCTGACCAAGCCCGTCCATAGGTTAGGCTTTCGCCATCCAAGACGGCCCGGCGCCGTGCTCGTGCCCGCACTGATGCGGCACTCGGCGCACACGACCACAGGAGACCGCCCTGTTCAGCCTTGCGACGATCATGCCGCTCGCCGCGGAAGAAGACGGCGGCGCCACGTTCCACCCGCCGTCTCTCGCGGACTTCTTCCCGCCGGCCATCTGGTTCGAGGGGACGCCGTTCGAGATCAACCGGATCATCCTGGTCCGGCTGATCGCCGTCGTCGCGCTCATGCTCATCTTCATCATCGGCGCCCGCCGGGCCAAGCTGGTCCCGGGCCGCTTCCAGAGCATCCTCGAGATGGGTCTGGACTTCTGCCGGAACTCGATCGCCTACGAGATCCTCGGGGAGAAGGACGGCAAGAAGTACGTCCCGATCATCACGACGATCTTCTTCGCGGTCTTCTTCTTCAACATCACGGGCGTGATCCCGTTCCTGAACATCGCGGGGACGTCGGTGATCGGCCTGCCGATCATCTTCGCGCTGTGGGTGTACTTCATGTACCTGTGGCAGGGCGTCAAGAAGTTCGGCGTCGGCGGGTACCTCAAGCACAGCCTGTTCCCGCCCGGCGTGCCGTGGCCCATCTACATCCTGCTGACCCCGGTCGAGGCGCTGCAGGTCTTCATCCTGCGGCCCGCGACGCTGGTCATCCGGCTCCTGGCCAACATGATGGCCGGCCACCTGCTGCTCGCCCTGTGCTTCGCGGCGACCTCGTTCCTGTTCTTCGAGGCGTCCGGCGCGCTGAAGGCGTTCGGTGCCGTGACGTTCGTCGCCGGCTTCGCCTTCTTCCTGCTCGAGGTCTTCGTGGCCGCCCTGCAGGCGTACGTGTTCTCGATCCTCACCGCCGTCTACCTGCAGATGTCGATCACCGAAGAGCACTGATCGACAGCCTCACCGCGACGGGCTGATCCCCGGACCGTCGCCCCTGACCGGACGCGCCGCGCGGCGCGCAGATGAAAGGAACCACCCCGTGGAAATCTCCGGACTCGCTCTCGTCGGATACGGTCTCGCGGCCATCGGCCCCGGCATCGGCCTCGGCATCCTGTTCGGCAAGACGATCGAGGGCATGGCGCGCCAGCCCGAGATGGCCGGCCAGCTCCGCTCGACCATGTTCGTCGGCCTGGCCTTCATCGAGATCCTCGCGCTCCTGGCCATCGCCACCCCGTTCTTCCTGTGATCACCGCGCCGCTCGTCGCTGCCGCGCACAGCGCGGTGGTGGCTGCTGAGGAAGTCGAGGAGGTCAACCCCCTCCTCCCGCACACCTACGACATCGTCTGGTCGTTGGTGATCGTGGTGATCATCGCCGTCGTGTTCATCAAGTACGCCCTGCCGAAGTTCCAGGCCGTCCTCGACGAGCGCGCGGAGAAGATCGAAGGCGGTCTCAAGCACGCCGAGACCGCACAGGCCGAGGCAGCCGAGCTGCGCGCGGAGTACGAGCAGCAGCTCGCCGACGCCCGCACCGAGGCGGCCCGCATCAAGGAGGCCGCTCGCGCCGAGGGCGGTGCCATCGTCACGGAGCTCAAGGCGAAGGCGGCGGCCGAGGCTGCGCGCACGGTCGAGACGGCCCAGCGCCAGATCGAGGCCGAGCGTCAGCAGGCAGCGGTCTCGCTGCGCAACGACGTGGGCGCGCTCGCCACCGAGCTCGCCTCGAAGATCGTCGGCGAGTCCCTCGAGGACACCGCCCGGCAGTCGCGTGTCGTCGACCGGTTCCTCGAGGAGCTCGAGGCGAACGCGAGCGCAACGGCATCGTCGACCACGAGCGCCGGCAAGGAGAACTGATGCGCGGCACGAGTCTGGCGTCGCTCGACGCGGCACAGCTCCGGTTCGAGCCGGTGCTGTCCGCGGCGGGTGCGCAGGGGATCACGCTCGGCGAGCAGCTGTTCGCCGTCGTCGACGCCCTGGACTCCTCGGGCTCGCTGCGGCGGACCCTGTCGGACCCGGCCATCGACGGTGACGCCAAGGCAGGGCTGGTCTCGAGCGTCCTCGGCCGGCTCGACCCCCGCGTCGTGGACGCGGTGTCGGGCCTGGTGAAGGCGCGCTGGTCGTCCGCCGACGACCTGATCGAGGCCGTCGAGCACCTGGGCTTCGACGCCGTGCTCGCGTCCGCGCAGGCCGGTGGCGAGCTCGAGCGCGTCGAGGACGAGCTCTTCCGCATCACGCGGTCCCTCGTGGGCCAGCGCGAGGTGCGGCAGGCGCTGTTCGACCCGCGGGTCCCCGGCGACAAGCGTGCGGGCCTCGCGGAGGACCTGCTGCGCGGCAAGGTCGCCGACGCCACCCTCGCGGTGGCACGGCGCGCGGCCGCCTCGCCGCGCGGACGACGGTTCGTCGCGACGCTCGGCCTCGTGGGCGACCTCGCGGCTGCACGGCGCCAGCGCATGGTGGCGTCCGTGACCTCCGGCAGCGAGCTCTCGCAGGCGCAGATGGACCGCCTCGGCGCCATCCTGCAGCAGGCGTACGGGCAGGAGCTCCAGCTCAACGTGACGGTGGACCCCGCGATCATCGGGGGCCTGCGCATCCAGGTGGGCGCGGACGTGGTCGACTCGACCGTGCTCGCCAGGCTCGCCGACGCACGACGACGACTTGCCAGCTGAGAATCGGCCCCCGGCCGGTCCCTTGAACGACGTGCACGAACGTACGACCGCCCGACCGGCGGTCACGACAGGAGAAGAGCAATGGCTGAGCTGACGATCCGGCCGGACGAGATCCGGGCCGCGCTGGACAGCTTCGTGAAGTCCTACGAGCCGACCGGCGTGGTCTCCGAAGAGGTCGGCCGCGTGACCCTGACGGCTGACGGCATCGCCCAGGTCGAGGGCCTTCCGGGCGCGATGGCGAACGAGCTGCTGCGGTTCGAGGACGGCACGCTCGGCCTCGCGCTCAACCTCGACGTGCGCGAGATCGGCGTCGTCGTCCTGGGTGAGTTCACGGGCATCGAGGAGGGCCAGGAGGTCCGCCGTACCGGTGAGGTGCTGTCCGTCCCGATCGGTGACGGCTACCTCGGCCGCGTCGTCGACCCGCTGGGCCAGCCCATCGACGGTCTGGGCGAGCTGGCCACCGAGGGCCGTCGCGCCCTCGAGCTGCAGGCGCCCGGCGTCATGGCGCGCAAGAGCGTGCACGAGCCCCTGCAGACCGGCCTCAAGGCCATCGACGCGATGATCCCGATCGGCCGCGGCCAGCGCCAGCTGATCATCGGTGACCGCCAGACGGGCAAGACGGCGATCGCGATCGACACGATCATCAACCAGAAGGCCAACTGGGAGACGGGCGACACCGACAAGCAGGTCCGCTGCATCTACGTCGCCATCGGTCAGAAGGGCTCCACCATCGCCGCCATCCGCGGCGCCCTGGAGGAGGCCGGCGCGCTGGAGTACACGACCATCGTCGCGGCGCCCGCGTCCGACCCGGCCGGCTTCAAGTACCTCGCGCCCTACACCGGCTCGGCCATCGGCCAGCACTGGATGTACCAGGGCAAGCACGTCCTCATCGTCTTCGACGACCTGTCCAAGCAGGCCGAGGCCTACCGTGCCGTGTCGCTGCTGCTGCGTCGCCCGCCGGGCCGCGAGGCGTACCCCGGTGACGTGTTCTACCTGCACTCCCGTCTGCTCGAGCGTTGCGCCAAGCTGTCCGACGAGCTGGGCGGCGGCTCGATGACGGGTCTGCCGGTCATCGAGACCAAGGCCAACGACGTCTCGGCGTACATCCCGACCAACGTCATCTCCATCACGGACGGTCAGATCTTCCTGCAGTCCGACCTGTTCAACGCCGACCAGCGCCCGGCCGTCGACGTCGGCATCTCGGTGTCCCGCGTCGGTGGTGCCGCGCAGGTCAAGGCGATGAAGTCGGTCTCCGGCACGCTGAAGCTGGACCTCGCGCAGTTCCGGTCGCTCGAGGCGTTCGCGATGTTCGCGTCCGACCTGGACGCCGCGTCGCGCGCCCAGCTGACCCGTGGCGCTCGCCTCATGGAGCTGCTCAAGCAGGCGCAGTACTCGCCGTACCCGGTCGAGGACCAGGTGGCGTCCATCTGGGCCGGCACCAAGGGCAAGCTGGACGACGTCCCGATCGCCGACGTGCGCCGGTTCGAGTCCGAGCTGCTCGACCACCTGCGCCGCAACACCGAGGTGCTCTCGACCATCGCGTCGACCGGCAAGCTCGACGACGACACCGAGAAGGCTCTCGGCGCGGCGGTCGACGAGTTCCGGAACGGCTTCCTGGTGGGCGACGGCACGACGCTGGTCGGCTCGTCCGACGACGGCGCCGAGGTCGAGATCGAGCAGGAGCAGATCGTCCGGCAGAAGAAGGGCTGACGTGGCAGGTCAGCAGCGCGTCTACCGGCAGCGGATCCGGTCGACAGAGTCGCTGAAGAAGATCTTCCGTGCGATGGAGCTCATCGCTGCCTCGCGCATCGGCAAGGCCCGCGACCGGGTGACGGCGGCGACGCCGTACTCCCGTGCGCTGACCCGTGCGGTGTCGGCCGTGGCCACGCACTCGAACGTGTCCCACTCGCTCGTCACCGAGCGGACGGACACCAAGCGGGTCGCGGTCCTGGTCGTCACGTCGGACCGCGGCATGGCCGGTGCCTACTCGGCCAGCGCGATCCGTGAGGCCGAGCGCCTCATCGGTCGCCTGACCGAGCAGGGCTTGGAGCCGATCGTCTACGCCGTCGGCCGCCGCGCCATCTCGTACTACACGTTCCGCGGCCGCGAGCTCGTGCAGCAGTGGGCGGGCAACTCGGACGCCCCGTCCGTCGAGACGGCCGCCGACATCGCCGAGACGCTGCTCGCGGCGTTCGAGGCACCGGTCGACGAGGGCGGTGTCGCGGAGCTGCACGTCGTGTACACGCACTTCCGGAACATGGTGTCGCAGGCCCCCCGGGTCATCCGCCTGCTGCCCCTCGAGATCGTCGAGGGCGTCGAGGCGCGCGACGAGAACGAGATCCCGCCGCTGTACGAGTTCGAGCCCTCCCCGGAGGCCGTGCTCGACGCGCTGCTCCCGATGTACGTGCGCAGCCGCATCTACACCTGCCTCCTGCAGGCGGCGGCCTCCGAGCTCGCTGCCCGGCAGCGCGCGATGCACACCGCGACCGAGAACGCCGAGGACCTGGTGCGCATGTACACCCGGCTCGCCAACCAGGCCCGCCAGGCCGAGATCACCCAGGAGATCAGCGAGATCGTGTCGGGCGCCGACGCGCTCGCCTCCTGACGACTACGTCCCCACAGACGAACCGGAGAAACACCATGACTGCTACCACTACCGAAGCTGCCGTCGAGCACGCGTCCGGTCCTGGCGTGGGTCGGGTCGCGCGGGTCATCGGCCCCGTCGTCGACATCGAGTTCCCGTCCGACCAGATCCCCGAGATCTACAACGCGCTGCAGGTCGACATCGACCTGTCGACGCAGGGCGAGGGCGAGGCCGAGGGCGTCACGACGATGACGCTCGAGGTCGCCCAGCACCTCGGCGACTCGCTCATCCGCGCCATCGCGCTGAAGCCGACCGACGGCCTGGTCCGCGGCGCGCTCGTGCGCGACACCGGCGAGGCGATCAGCGTGCCCGTCGGCGACATCACCAAGGGTCACGTCTTCAACGTCATCGGCGACGTGCTCAACCTCGGCGAGGGCGAGAAGCTCGAGATCACCGAGCGCTGGCCCATCCACCGCAAGCCCCCGGCCTTCGACCAGCTCGAGAGCAAGACCGAGATGTTCGAGACCGGCATCAAGGTCATCGACCTGCTGACGCCGTACGTGCTCGGCGGGAAGATCGGCCTCTTCGGTGGAGCGGGCGTCGGCAAGACGGTCCTCATCCAGGAGATGATCCAGCGCGTCGCGCTCAACCACGGCGGTGTGTCGGTGTTCGCCGGTGTCGGCGAGCGCACCCGTGAGGGCAACGACCTCATCGTCGAGATGGAGGAGGCCGGCGTCTTCGACAAGACGGCGCTCGTCTTCGGCCAGATGGACGAGCCGCCGGGCACGCGTCTGCGTGTCGCCCTGTCGGCGCTGACCATGGCGGAGTACTTCCGCGACGTGCAGAAGCAGGACGTGCTGCTCTTCATCGACAACATCTTCCGGTTCACGCAGGCCGGCTCCGAGGTGTCGACCCTGCTCGGCCGCATGCCGTCCGCGGTCGGCTACCAGCCGAACCTGGCCGACGAGATGGGCCTCCTGCAGGAGCGCATCACCTCGACGCGTGGTCACTCGATCACCTCGCTGCAGGCGATCTACGTGCCCGCCGACGACTACACCGACCCGGCCCCGGCCACGACGTTCGCGCACCTCGACGCGACGACGGCGCTGTCGCGTGAGATCGCGTCGCGCGGTCTGTACCCGGCCGTGGACCCGCTGACGTCCACCAGCCGCATCCTCGACCCCCGCTACGTCGGCCAGGCGCACTACGACGCCGCGACGCGCGTGAAGTCGATCCTGCAGCGCAACAAGGAGCTCCAGGACATCATCGCGATCCTCGGCGTCGACGAGCTGTCGGAGGAGGACAAGACGGTCGTCGCACGTGCCCGTCGCATCCAGCAGTTCCTCTCGCAGAACACGTACATGGCCGAGAAGTTCACGGGTGTCGTCGGCTCGACGGTGCCGCTGAGCGAGACGGTGGAGGCCTTCGGCAAGATCGCCGACGGCGAGTTCGACCACATCTCCGAGCAGGCGTTCTTCAACATCGGTGGCCTCGAGGACCTCGAGCGCAACTGGGCCCGCATCCAGAAGGACTACGGCGTCTGAGAACGCCCTCGCGGGGCGCCGTCGTCCGACGGCGCCCCGCGCGTAGTCCCGCACACCACTGAAGGAGGGTCTCGTGGCAGACATCGAGGTCGAGCTCGTCGCCACCGCCGGCAAGCTCTGGTCCGGCACCGCCCGCATGGTCTCGGCCAAGGCCGGGGAGGGTGAGATCGGCATCCTGGCCGGTCACGAGCCCGTGCTGTCCGTGCTGCAGCCCGGCGAGCTCCGCGTGTTCCCGGTCGGGGGCGGCGAGCCGAAGCGCTGGCAGGTCGAGGGCGGGTTCCTGTCCTTCGACTCGAACCACCTGACCATCGTCGCCGACAACGTCGTCGAGGGCGCTCGCCCCGCGTCGTCCGCCGCCACGCACTGAGGGCGCCGGGACGGTGAGCGGACACGTCGTCGCACTCGTGAGTGTGATCGTCGTGCTGCTGCTCGCCGTCGTCGCCGTGTGGTTCTCGCGGGTCCACACGCTGAACCGCCGGGTCGGGTCGTTCCACTGCGCGCTGGGTCGTACCGCCCAGGGGCCCTGGTCCTTGGGCGTCGCGCAGTACGGCACGGACCGGCTCTACTGGTGGCGCTACCGGTCGCTGAGGGCTCGACCGCACACGCGGTGGCAGCGGGTCGGGCTCGCGGTGCTGGAGCGCACCGACTGGCACGCCGGCCAGGTCGTCGTGACGTGCCGCCCCGGCGCCGAGACGGAGCCCGTCCACCTGCTGATGAGCGCCGAGGCGTACGCCGGCCTCACGTCGTGGATCGAGGCGACGCCGTCGCGCGTCGGCTCGGTCATCTGATCCCCCAGGAAGAGAGCTCATGCGCCTCGTCGTGGCGTCCTGCTCCGCGCGCTACAGCGGCCGGCTGAACGCGCACCTGCCCCTGGCCAGGCGCCTCCTGGTGGTCAAGGCCGACGGCAGCGTGCTGCTGCACTCCGACGGTGGGTCGTACAAGCCGCTGAACTGGATGAGCCCGCCGTGCACGCTCGCGGTGTCGGAGCCGTCCGCGGAGGCCCAGGCTGCGGGGGTGACGGCCGTCTGGACGGTCCAGCACCAGAAGTCGGACGACCGCCTGGAGATCGACCTCTACGAGGTGGTGCACGACTCCGCGCACGAGCTCGGGGTGGACCCCGGGCTGGTCAAGGACGGCGTGGAGGCTCACCTGCAGGAGCTCCTCGCGGCGCAGATCCTCCTGCTCGGCACGGGGCACACCCTCGTGCGTCGGGAGTACCCGACGGCCATCGGCCCGGTCGACATCCTCGCCAAGGACCCGGCGGGCGGCACGGTCGCGGTCGAGATCAAGCGTCGCGGGGACATCGACGGGGTCGAGCAGCTGACCCGCTACCTCGAGCTGCTCAACCGTGACCCGCACCTGGCGCCGGTGCGCGGGGTGTTCGCCGCGCAGGAGATCAAGCCGCAGGCCAGGGTGCTGGCCACGGACCGGGGCATCGGCTGCCTCGTGCTCGACTACGACACCATGCGCGGCGTCGACGACAGCAGCACGCGCCTCTTCTAGCCGGACCACGTCACATCGCCGACCTCTTGAACCTGTTCAGTTGAACGTGTTCAAATGCTCTCATGAGCGACGACACCAAGGCCCTCGTCCGGTCCACGGCCCTCCGGCTCTTCCGTGAGCGCGGCTATGCCGCCACGACGATGCGCGCGATCGCGCAGGAGGCTGGCGTCGCGACCGGCAACGCCTACTACCACTTCGCCTCCAAGGACCACCTCGTCCAGGAGCTCTACCTCGACGTCACCAGCGAGCACGCGGTGGCCGCCCGCGCCGTGCTGGCGCAGGGCGGCGACCTGACCGCGCGTCTGCGCGGGGTGATGCTGGCGGGGGTGGACGCGTTCGCCGAGTACCACGCGTTCGGCGCCGAGTTCGTCACGGTGGCCATCCGGCCCGGGTCGGCGGCCAGCCCGTTCTCGGCGGAGTCGAGCCGGTCGCGCGAGCTGAGCCAGGACGTCTTCCGCGAGCTGGTCGAGGGTGCGTCGCCCGCGGTGCCGACGGCACTCCGCGAGGAGCTCCCGGACCTGCTCTGGCTGGCGCAGCTCGGCGTCACGCTGTTCTGGGTCTACGACGGGTCGCCGGGCCAGCGCCGCACCCGCACGCTGGTGGAGGGCGCGGCGCCGCTGATCGGCCGGCTGGTCCGGCTGTCGCGGCTGCCGGTGCTGCGCGGCGCGGCCGACGACGTCCTGGCGCTGGTCCGGGCGGTGCGCTCGTGAGCGAGCTGTCGCCGGTGGCCGAGGACGCCCTGCGCGTGGTCGTCGGGCTCGGCACCGTCGTCGTCCTGCCGCTGGGGCTCCGGCTGCTCGGGGACCGCGCCGTCCCGCGGTCCCGCTCGCTGCTGTGGCCGCTGGCCGGCCTGCTCGCGGCGGTGAGCGTGTGGTTGCCCGTCGGAGCGCCGGCCGCACTGCTCGCGACGCCCTTCGCGGCCGCGTGTCTCGTGCTGGCCGTGTGCACCGTGCGCGTCCGGACGTTCCCCGTCGCCGTCGCGCTGGCCACGCCGCTGGTCGGAGCGGCGGCCCTGGTCGCCGAGCGGGCGGGCTGGGGCCTCCTCGGGTTCTCCGGCGGCTACCTCGCCCTCACCGTCCCGCACATGCTCTTCGCCGGGTTCGGCGCGTGCCTCGTGGTCGGTCTGGTGGCGCAGACGACGGCGACCCCGTTGACCCGCGTGGCGGGTGTGGCCGTCCCCCCCGGCGTGCTCCTCGTCCTGGCCGGCTACTTCGTCTCCGACGCCGCCGAGCTGGTCGGGGCGGTGGTCCTCACGGCCGGCCTGTGGTGCGCCGCGGCCGCGACCGTGGGGCTCGTAGGCTCCCGGACGGCTCGGCTGCTCCTGCGGGTGGGCGCGGTGACGATCGCGGTGTCGATGCTCCTCGCGCTCTGGTGGGCGGTCGGTGAGGCGACCGGCCTGGCGCACCCGAGCCTGTCCTGGATGGCGGTGACGCACGGGGTCGCCAACGCCGTGGGCTTCGTCCTGTGCAGCCTCCTCGGGCTGCGGCTCCTGCCGACGACCCCGCAGCCGCCCGGGCTGACGTACGCCGAGATCGGCGCCACGCAGGCAGGTCGGCTGCCGCAGGGGTACCGGCACCTGCGGGTGCGGCACCTGCTGATGTCCGGGGCGACGACCCTCGACCTCGCCTCCGTGGGCGACGCGCTGCTGCGCTGGCGGGTGCACGAGGCGGCCCTGGTCCAGGTGCTGCCGGACGGTCCGGAGGCCGTCCCGGGTCTGCGGGTGGTGAGCCGTCCGGGTGCCGGCCCGGTGTCCCTGCCCGTGCCGTGCGAGGTGGTCTGGGTCGAGCGCACCACGGACCGGGTCGGGTTCGCGTACGGCACGCTGCCCGGTCACCCGTTCCGCGGGGAGGAGGCGTTCACCGTCGAGCGCGACGACGCCGGGGACCTCTGGTTCGTCGTGACGGCCTTCTCGGTGCCGGACCGGTGGTGGGTCCGGCTGGCCGGTCCCCTCACCGTGGTCGGTCAGCGGCTCTACCTGCGGGTGCTCGCGCGGGGCGCCCGCCGGCTGGCCGTCGTCCGGCAGCTCGGCCGCGTGTCGTGACCGCGCAGGACGTCCGAGGCGTGGGCGTGATCGCGGCGCTGTGCGTGCGCTGCGTCGCGGTGCTCACGGTGGTGAACACGGTGCTGTTCGTCGTGGCGGTGGTGGTCAGCACGACGCTCGACCCACAGGCCGGGGTGTCGCCCACCGCGGTCTACATCCTCGTCGTGGGGCTCCTCGTCGCGTGCGTGCCGATCCTCCTCGTCGGCTTCCCGGCCGGTGTGCTGACCGCCCACCTGCTGCGCGGCTCGTCCCGGGAGCGGGTGCACGTGCTCGTGTTCGCGCTGGTCGGCGCGGTCCTGTCGGTCACGATCTTCGCCACGCTCGACTACCTGAGCGTGGTCCCGTGGTTCACCCTCGTCGCGGCAGCGGAGGGCGCGGTCGGTGCCGGTGGTGCGCGCTGGTGGACCGGGCGCATGCACGCGCGTCGGGCGCCGATCGACGACGCGCAGGGTGCGGCCCTCCCATGGGGAAGGATTGGCCCGTGAGCACCGACACCCCCCTGGTCCTGCGTGGTCGGCTCGTCACCCCCCGGGGGGTGCTCGACGACGGCATCGTGGTCGTCGACGGCGCCACCATCGTCTGGGTGGGTCCAGCGGACGGGCTGCCGCGCGGGTGGGCAGCGCCCGAGGCGAGCGGGACGACGATCCTGCCGGGACTGGTCGACCTGCACTGCCACGGCGGCGGCGGGGCGAGCTTCCCCGACGCGGTCGACGCCGCGGACGCGCAGCGGGCCGTCGACGAGCACCGCCGGCACGGCACCACGAGCCTCGTCGCGTCGCTGGTCACGGCGCGCCCGGACGTCCTACTGACGCGCACCGCGGTGCTCGCCGGGCTGGCGGACGCGGGAGAGATCGTCGGCATCCACCTCGAGGGGCCGTTCCTGTCGGTGGATCGGTGCGGGGCCCAGAACCCCGCGGACATGCTCGACGGCGACCCGGAGCTGGTCCGCAGCCTCGCGGAGGCGGCCCGAGGGCACCTGGTCACCATGACGGTCGCGCCGGAGGTGCCGGGCGCCGAGGAGGTCGTCGCCGCGCTCGTCGACGTCGGCGCCGTGCCGTCGATCGGCCACACCGACGCGACGGCGGAGCAGGTCGACGACGCCGTCGACCGTGGGTTCGACCTGCTGGCTGCCCGGTCCAACGGCCGGCTCACCGCGACGCACCTCTTCAACGGCATGCGCCCGCTGCACCACCGCGAGCCCGGCCCGATCGCCGCCTGCCTCGCCGCAGCGGCGCGCGGGGAGCTCGTGGTCGAGCTCGTGGCGGACGGCACGCACCTGGCCGACGGGACCGTCCGGTCGGTGTTCGACCTCGTCGGTGCGGGCTCGATCGCGCTGGTGACGGACGCGATGGCGGCCGCGGGCATGCCCGACGGCGAGTACCGGCTGGGCCCGATGGGCGTACGGGTGGCCGACGGGGTCGCGCGGATCGCCGACGAGACCGGCGCGATCGCCGGGGGAGTGGCGCACCTGCTCGACGTGGTGCGTCACGTGGTCACTGCGGGGATCCCGCTGGAGGACGCGGTGCTCGCCGCGGCGACGGTGCCGGCGGACGTCCTCGGCCGGCGCGACCTCGGCGCGCTCGCCGCGGGCCGCCGGGCGGACCTCGTGGTCACGGACGCCGACCTCGTGCCGCTGCGCGTGCTGCGCGGGGGAGCCTGGGTCTAGCGGGGCTCGAGCAGGACCACCGGGGTCACGGTCGTCCGCGTCGCCGCGTACGCGTCGAGCGTGGGGTTGACGGCCGTCCACACCTTCCAGAGCCGCTCGCGCTCGGGCCCGACGACGGTGCGCGCACGGACCGGTCGCGGTGCCTGACCGTCCAGCCGGACGACCGCGTCGGGCTGCGCCTCGAGGTTGAGCCACCAGGCGGGGTGACCCTCGATCCAGCCGTTCATCGCGAGCAGCACCAGGCGCGGTCCGTCCTCGAGGTAGCCGAGGATGACGCTGCGCTCCTGGCCGGAGGTGCGGCCGGTCGTCGTGAGGCGCAGGGCGCCCCAACCCCGCTTGTTCGTCGGCAGCCACAGGAACCGACCGCCGCTGAGCCGGTAGAGGCCGCGGTGCACGCGCCACGCCACCCGGATGAACCACGCCGGCGGCAGCCTGGGGGCACGCTCCGGTTCCGTCACCGGCCCACCGTAGCGGGTTGGTGCCCGGCGGTTACCCGAGGCCGCGCAGCGCACCGAGGCGCACCGGACCGGTCAGGACGAGGCGCAGGTCGCCGACCCCCGTCGCCGGGAGCCCCACCTCCACGGTCGACCAGTCGTACCGCCCGCCGGCGGGGACGTCCGCGGCACCCAGCGACCGCCACCCGCGCCCGTCCCGCACCTCGAGGCGCACCGACCCGCCGCGTGCCACGTCGAGCTCGACGTGGCCGACCCCGGTCAGGTCGACGTCCCGGAACAGCACCCAGCCGGTCCGTCGACCGCGGCTGACCTCGAGGGCGTCGCCGGTCTCGCGAGTGCGCTCGGCGAACGTCACGTCGTCGCGCTCGTCGTGGTCGATCGCCCGGACCCACGCCGTGAGCGTGCGCGCGGGGACGGGTTCGCCGGCGACGTCGACCTCGACCGCGAGGGGCAGGTCGGCCGACGACGGCCCGGCGTGCAGCTCGTACCGCCCGGGCTCGACGACGAACCTGCTGCGGGTGACGTCCCAGACCGCGAAGGCGTCGGCCGCCACGTCGAGGGCGACGACCGCGGTCTGCCCGGGGTCGAGCCGGACGCGTCGGTGCGCGACGAGCCGTCGGTGCGGCAGGGGCAGCCGGTGCTCGGGCGCGGACGCGTAGACCTGGACCAGCTCGTCGACGGGTCTGTCCCCGGTGTTGCGGACGGTCACGCGGACGGACTGGGCCGACCCGTCGAGGACCTCGTACGCCACGGTGGTGTAGCTCAGGCCGTGGCCGAACGCCCACCGGGCGGGCCGTGCGGCGTACCAGTGCGTGAGCCCGCCGCCGATGACGTCGTAGTCGAGCAGGTCGCCGGCGTCCTGCTCGGTCTCGGGCCATGCCTGGGCGAGACGACCCTGGGGCTCGGCGTCGCCACGGAGCACGTCCGCGACGGCGTGGCCGAGCTCCTGGCCGCCGTGCGAGGTCCAGACGACCGCGGCAGCCTGGTCGCCGAGCGTGCCGAGCACGTACGGGTAGGACGAGACGACGACGAGAACGGTCGAGGGGTTGGCCTCCAGCACCGCGCGGGCGAGCTCGGCCTGCGACTCGGGCAGCCGCAGGTGCGGGCGGTCCTCGGTCTCGCGGCCGAGCAGGTGCGGGTCGTTGCCGACCGCCAGCACGACGACGTCGGCGTCCCGGGCGGCGTCCACCGCGCGCACCGTGCCGGACCGGACCGTGCGCAGCGTGAACCGTTCCGCGGTCGCCGGGGAGGCCGCGTCGGCGACGAGCACGCCGCCGTCGCGCTGCACCATCAGCCACCGTCCCGAGCCCACGTGCTGCAACGAGAGCGAGCCGTCCTCGTGCCGGTGCGCGCGGAAGCTCTCCTGCGCGACCCACCCGTGCACGCTGGTCGCGTCGGCGCGCAGGATCCAGCCGGCACCCGTCCACAGCAGTCCCGTGCCGGCAGCGCGGAGCGTCAGGACGCCCTCGCCCCAGTCGGTGACGTCGTGCAGGGCTGCGGTGGGCGCTGTCGCGGTGAGGATCCCGTCGGCGCCCACGTCGACGTAGGCGCCGGTGGTGGCCGAGCGCAGCGCGACGGTGTCCGCGCCGGTGACCACGTCGGCAGGCTCGAGGGCCTCGGCGATCGAGATCGTGTAGGGCGGGGTGCCGGAGTACCAGTCGACCAGCACCTGGTCGGCGTGGGGTCCCACCACGGCGACGCGTGCGCCGGGTCGCAGGGGAAGCACGCCGTCGTTCTCGAGCACGACCACCGCGCGCGTCGCGGCCTCGCGGGCGAGGGCGCGGCTGGCGGGTACGTCGAGGTCGGCGGTCGTGACACCCGCCCACGGGTCGAGGTCGGGGTCCAGCTCGCCGGTCGACAGCCGGAGCTCCAGCTGGCGCAGGGCGGCACGGTCGACGTCGGCCTGGTCGAGGAGGCCGCGCTCGAGGGCGGCCGTCAGGTGCGCGATCGTCCGCGAGGGGTCGGCGTCGTGGTCGGTGAACGAGTCCACGCCGGCCCGTACGGCCGCGGCGGCGGCCTCGACGTGGTCGTCGTAGTAGCGCTCGCCGACCACCAGGTTGGTGGGGGCGCCGGCGTCCGAGACGACGAAGAGCGATGCGGGGGTCCACCCGCGGACCTCGTCGAGGAGCTCGCGCGCGACGTGGTTGGGGCGGCCGTTGACCAGGTTGTACGACGGCATCACGGCGCCCACGACGCCGGCCTCGATCGGGCCGCGGAACGCCGGCAGCTCGTACTCGTGGAGCACGCGGGGGGACAGCTGCGCGCTGGTGACGCTGCGGTCGGTCTCGTTCCCGTAGGCGACGAGGTGCTTGAGCGTCGGGACGGTCCGCCAGTAGGTCGGGTGGTCGCCGCGCAGACCCCGAGAGTACGCCGTGGCGAGGTGCGCGGTCAGGTGCGGGTCCTCGGAGTACCCCTCCTCGTTGCGGCCCCACCGCGGGTGCCGCAGGGGGTTGACCACGGGCGCCCAGACGTTCAGCGAGACCGTCGGGTCGGCCGCGTGCTTGGCCCGGACCTCGGTCCCGACCACGGCGCCGACCCGCTCCAGCAGGTCCGCGTCCCACGTCGCGGCGAGCCCGACGGGCTGCGGGAACGTCGTGGCGGTACCCAGCCACGCGACCCCGTGCAGGCCCTCGGTCCCGGTGCGGAACGGTCCGAGACCGACGCGGGTGACGGGAGCGGCGTGCTGGTGCAGGAGGGCGAGCCGCTCGGCCGGCGTGAGCTGGTCGAGGAGCTCCTGGGCGCGGGCGGCGAAGGGCCGGGCGGGGTGCGGGTGGTCGGCCACAGGGTCCTCGTCGTCGAGTGGTGGGAGTCGGCGCACGAATCGTTTAGGAAGACGAACGTCGAACCGATTCGATGATGGTTCGACCGGATCCGAGCGGGCATCGTGCGGCATTCATGGTGCTTGACGGCCCTGTTTGTCGCAAGTGCCGATCCATGGCTCTCAGGTCTTGCCTCACCCGAGGCGGCGACATAGAGTCTCGCCGTCGAACCGCTTCGACGCGATCTCCACAAGGAAGTGAAGGGACGCAGATGAACGCCACGCCTACTTTCGGCCGGTTGGGCGACCACGCGGTCGACCGCCGCCGGTTCCTGGGCCTGATCGCGACGGGCGCGGCCGTCGTCGGGATCCCGGGTCTCCTGACAGCCTGCTCGACCACGCCGACCCCGGCCGCCACGAACCCCGCAGCCGCCGCCGGGGACGTGATCCCCAAGTACATCCCGGTCACCTACATCGACCCCGACTACCCGAGCGTCAACGGCTCGGTCCCCGGGTACGAGTCGATCCCGGCCGAGCTGGTGCAGTCGGTGAAGGACGCCCCCGGCACCGGTGTGGTCTACACCGCGATGACGCCGCTCTGGGGCACCGTCCCACCCAGCAAGGGCAACAAGTACTACGAGGCCGTGAACGACATGCTCGGCTCGGAGATCCAGTTCCAGATCACCGACGGCAACGTCTACGGCGACAAGCTGGCGACCGTGCTGGCCTCCGCGAAGGACGTCCCGGACTGGGTGTGCATCCCCACGTGGAACCTGCCGCCGCGGTTCGGCTCCGAGATCGTCGAGAACGTCTTCCAGGACCTCACCCCCTACCTCGCGGGCGACAAGGTCACGCCGTACCCGAACCTGGCCAACATCTCGTCGGACGCCTGGAAGTTCTGCGTCTTCAACGGCAAGCTCTACGGACTGCCGTTCCCGGGCGAGGTCATCACGGACGCGATCTTCTACCGCCGGGACGTCCTCGACAGCCTGGGCATCACGCCGGACGTCAAGAACGGCCAGGACCTCCTGGACCTCGCGCTCGAGCTGACCGGCGGCAGCACGTGGGGCGCCGAGGACCTGTGGAACTCGGCCGCGATCATCCACGCGGTCCCGCCGAAGTGGAAGCTCGACGGCGACACGCTGGTGCACCGCGTCGAGACCGAGGAGTACCGCGAGGCGCTGGCCTGGAACGCCGCGCTGTTCGCCAGCGGCGCCGTGCACCCGGACGCGGTCGCCGACCAGTCCGGCGAGGCCAAGGCCCGGTTCCAGTCCGGCAAGTCGCTCATCGCCAACGACGGCGTCGGCGGCTGGCACGAGGCCATGCGCGACAACCTGGCCAGCAACCCCGCGTACTGGCAGCAGCCCTTCGACCCGTTCGCCGCCGACGGCGGCACGCCCGTGCTCTGGAAGGGCAACCCGGCGAACATCTTCTCGTTCCTCAAGAAGACGGACGACGAGGAGAAGATCAAGGAGCTCCTGGCGATCGCCAACGTGCTCGCGGCGCCGTACGGCACCACCGAGTACGACACGATCAACAACGGCGTCGAGGGCGTGCACTACACGCGCGGGGACGACGGGCTCCCGGTGCCCACCGAGCTGGCCGCCACGGAGCTGCAGCCGACGTACATCTTCCTGGTCGACCCGCCGATCTCCGAGACGCACGTGCAGTACCCCGGGTACGTCAAGGCGGCCTCGGAGTGGAAGGCGAACGCCGCCCAGTACGCGGCCGACCCGCTGTTCTACGCGCAGCAGATCGTCGAGCCGCAGCAGTACGCGTCCATCGGCCAGCCGTTCGTCGACCTGGAGAAGGACATCTCCCGCGGGCGCAAGGACATGAAGGACCTCGACGCGGCCGTCGAGACGTGGCGGGCGTCGGGCGGCGAGGAGCTGCGGGCGTACTACCAGGACATCCTGGACCAGCAGAGCTGATGTCCTTGGCCGAGCTCGTCCGGCGCCGTCCCTCTGAGGTGAAACCCGGGGAACCCGGGGGGGCAGTGCCGGCACAGATTCCGAAGATCCCGACGCGCAAGATCGGCTGGCGCGTCCGTCTCAAGCGCGACCGCTCGCTGCTGCTCATGGTCACGCCGGCCATCGTGCTGCTCGGCGTCTTCGCGTACGTGCCGATGCTCGGCAACGTCATCGCGTGGCAGAGCTACTCGCCGTACACGGGGTTCCTGCGCAGCCCGTACGTCGGCTGGGCCAACTTCGAGCGGGTGTTCGCCAACCCGCTGTTCCTCGACGCGGTCGAGAACACCCTGATCATCACGGCGTTCCAGCTGGTGTTCTTCTTCCCCATCCCGATCCTGCTGGCGCTGCTGCTCAACAGCGTCATCACGCCGCGGCTGCGCACCACCATCCAGTCGATCGTCTACCTGCCCCACTTCTTCTCGTGGGTGCTGGTGGTGACGGTGTTCCAGCAGATCTTCGGCGGCGCCGGGCTGATCAACCAGACGCTGCGCGACCACGGGCTGGGCTCCGGGTTCGACATGATGACGAACCCCGACACGTTCCTCATCCTCATCACGATGCAGTCGGTGTGGAAGGACGCGGGCTGGGGGATCATCATCTTCCTCGCCGCGCTCAGCACGGTGCCGCCCGAGCAGTACGAGGCGGCCGCGGTCGACGGGGCCAGCCGGTGGCGACGGATGTGGCACGTCTCGTTGCCCGCGCTGCGGCCGGTCATCATCCTGCTGCTCATCCTGCGGCTCGGCGACGCGCTGACCGTCGGCTTCGAGCAGCTCATCCTGCAGCGCGGTGCCGTGGGAGCCGACGTCGCCGAGGTCATCGACACCTACGTCTACTACCAGGGTGTCGTCTACGGGGACTGGAGCTTCGCCGCCGCGGCGGGGCTGGTCAAGGGGGTCGTCAGCCTCGCGCTCGTGCTGGGGGCGAACAAGCTGGCGCACGTGTTCGGTGAGTCGGGGGTGTACAAGCGCTCATGAGTGGACAGACACAGGAGATCTCTGCGCAGGCCGTGGTGCTGCCGGAGCCACGCAAGCGGCCACGCCGCTCGAAGCACCGTCCCGCCTGGGAAGGGCGCCCGTCGGTCGGCGGCCACGTCCTGAAGGCGCTGGTGCTCACTGCCGTCGTCCTGGCGGTCGTCTTCCCGCTGTACACGGTGATCCTCACCAGCCTCTCGACGCAGGCGGAGACCATCCGCGTCGGCGGGCTGGTGACCGTGCCCGGCGAGCTGACGTTCAACGCCTACACGCAGATCCTCGGGGGCGGCATCGTCACGCGCGCCGCCCTGGTGAGCACCTTCATCACGGTCGTCGGGACCGTGCTGTCCACCACCGTGTCGGTCATGGGCGCCTACGGGCTGTCCCGGCCGGGCTCGTTCGCGCACCGCCCGATCCTGTTCGTCTTCCTCATCACGATGTTCTTCGGCGCCGGGCTGATCCCGACGTACCTGCTGGTCAGCTCGCTGGGCCTGATCAACAGCTACTGGGCGCTGATCCTGCCCGGCGCGGTGTCGGCGTTCAACGTGCTCATCCTGCGCAACTTCTTCATGGGCATCGACGTCGCCATCCTCGACGCCGCGCGCATCGACGGGGCGGGGGACTGGCGGATCCTCGGCCGGATCGTCCTGCCCATGTCGCGCGCCGTGATCGCGGTGGTCGCGCTGTTCTACGGCGTCGGCTACTGGAACGCGTTCTTCAACGCGATCCTCTACATCAACGACAACGCCAAGTGGCCGCTGCAGCTGGTGCTGCGCTCGTACGTGCTGCAGGGCGTGACCCTGCCGGGCAGCGGGGTGGGGCAGGTCGACGTCGCGACGGGCGCGGTGACCGGTCTGCCCATCAAGATGGCGGTCATGGTCCTCGCCATCGTGCCGATCCTCATCGTGTACCCGTTCGTGCAGCGGCACTTCACCAAGGGCGTGATCTTCGGCGCGATCAAGGGATGAGCTCGTTCGAGGCGCTGACGCGCGAGCGCGGGATCCTCTACGGGGGCGACTACAACCCGGAGCAGTGGTCGCCCGACGTGTGGCGCGAGGACGTCGCGCTCATGCAGGCGGCCGGCGTCACCCTGGTGACGGTCGGGGTGTTCTCCTGGGCGATGCTCGAGCCGCGACCCGACGAGCTGCGCTGGGACTGGCTCGACGAGGTGCTCGACCTCCTGCACGCCGGCGGGATCGCGGTCGACCTGGCGACGCCGTCCGCGTCGCCGCCGCCGTGGCTCGCGCGGCTGGACCCGACGACGTCGGCGGTGGACGCCGCGGGCGTGCGCATGAGCGTGGGGTCGCGCAACCACTTCTGCCCGGGGTCGGCCGTGTACCGGGACCGGGTGGCCCGGTTCGTCCGCGCGCTCGTCGACCGGTACGCCGGGCACCCCGCGGTGGCGATGTGGCACGTCGGCAACGAGTTCGGGCAGGCGTGCTTCTGCGACCTGTGCGCCGACCGGTTCCGCACCTGGCTGCAGGACCGCTACGGCGACCTCGACGCCCTCAACCGCGCGTGGGGCACCGCGTTCTGGAGCCAGCGGTACGGCGACTGGCCGGAGATCGTGCCGCCGCGGACCGCGCCGTACGTGCACAACCCCACGCAGCTCCTCGACTTCCGCCGGTTCACGTCCGACCAGCTGCGCGACGTCTACCGCCTGCAGGCCGAGATCATCCGCGGGTCCTCGGCGGCGCCCGTCACGACGAACGCGATGGGCTTCTTCCCGCTGGTCGACCAGCTCTCCTGGGCCGACGACCTCGACGTCGTCGCCGACGACCACTACGCCGACCCCGCCGACCCGTCGGCCCCCGCGCGCGCCGCGCTCACGCACGACCTGACCCGAGGGGTCGGCGGTGGCCGACCGTGGGCGCTGCTGGAGCAGGCGGCCGGCGCCGTGAGCTGGCGGCCGCACAACCTGCCCAAGCCGGCCGGCGGGATGCTGCGGGACTCGCTGCGCGCCGTCGCGCACGGAGCCGACGCGGTCTGCTACTTCCAGTGGCGCGCCTCGGTGCAGGGCTCCGAGCGGTTCCACTCGGCGATGCTGCCGCACGCCGGCGCCGACACCGACCTGCACCGGGAGGTCCGTGAGCAGGGACGGCTCCTGGGCCTGCTCCGTGACGTGGTCGGGACGCGGGTGGAGGCGCGGGTCGCGATCGTCGTCGACTGGCCGTCGCTCTGGGCCGGTGAGGCGGACTCGCTGCCGAGCACCCTCCTGCGGGTTCCGGACCAGCTGGCGGCGTACCACGAGCCGTTCTGGCGGGCGGGGATCGCGACCGACGTCGTCCCGCCCGGTGCCGACCTGGACCGCTACGACCTGGTGGTCGTGCCGCTGCTGCACCTCGTCTCGGACGCCGACGCCGCGAACCTGGCCCGGGTCGCCGAGCGTGGCGGCACGCTGCTGGTCGGCCCGTTCAGCGGGATCGCCGACGAGGACCAGCGCGTCCGGCAGGGCCGTTTCCCGGTGCCGTGGGCCGATGTGCTCGGGGTGTCGGGCGAGCAGCACCGGCCGCTGCCGCCGACCGGCGTCCCGGTGCACTCGGAGCACTACGGCACCTTCACCGCCTCGCTCTGGTCGGAGCACCTGAGCGCGGACGGCGCCGAGGTCCTCGCCACCTACGCGGGTGCGGGTCTCGACGGCCGCCCGGCCGTCCTCCGGCACGGCAGCGCCTGGTACGTCTCGACCGTCCCGCCGGCGCCGGTGCTCGCCGCGATCGTGGCCGACTGCCTCGCGGCGGCCGGCGTCGCCCCACCGCTGCCTGCGGTGCCGGACGGCGTCGAGGTCGCGCTGCGCGGCGGTCTGCTGTTCGTGCTCAACCACGGCGACGCCGACGCGGAGGTGCCCTGGACGGGCCGGGACCTGCTCGCGCAGTCGGACGTCGACGGGCTGCTGCGGGTGCCCGCGGGCGGTGCCGCCGTGCTAGCGCGACGGGGCAGCGGTGCTGGTCCGGGTGGTCAGGACGGGCGCGAGGAGGCGGGTCTCGGCGGGCTGGTCCCCGGTGAGCCGGCCGATAGCCATGTCGACCGCGACGCTGCCGATGGTGTGCGCGGGCAGGTCGACGGCGGTCAGCGCCTCGGTCTGACCCAGGGCCACGTCCTCCGGGCACACGGCCACGACCGAGATGTCCCGGGGGACGTCCTTGCCGCGCGACCGCAGGGTCTCGAGCACCGCGGGCAGGGCCACCTCGTTGTGCACGATCACGCCGGTGACGTCGGGCAGGGCTGCGAGCACCTGGTCGACGGCCTCGATGGCGCCGCTGTGGGAGGACTCGCACGTCTCGAACACGGCGTCGAGGCCGAGGCGGGCGGACTCCTGCGTGAACCCGCGCACGAGCCGCGCGGCGTAGGTGGTGCGCCGGCTGAGCACGGCCCGCGGGGAGCCGATGAGCGCGATCTGCCGGTGCCCGAGCCCGGCGAGGTGGTTGACCGCGGACCGTCCGGCGGCCTCGAAGTCCAGGTCGACGCAGGAGAATCCTGTGGCGTCGCGGGGCAGGCCGATGAGCACGGCGGGCTGGCGCTGCCGGCGCAGGATCGGCAGCCGGGGGTCCTCCGCCTCGACGTCCATCATGATCACGGCGTCGACCATGGAGCCCGCCGCGACCCGCTCGATCCCGTCGTGGTCGTCCTGGGTGAGCAGCAGCACGTCGTGCTTGAACGACTGCGCACGCGTGACGACGCCGGTGACGAACTGCATGATGACGCCGACGTTGACGTCGACGCGCAGCGGCGCCATGAGCGCGAGCACCTGGGTGCGCTGGGACGCGAGCGCACGGGCGCCGGCGTGCGGCCGGTAGTCGAGCTCGCGCACGGCGCGCTCGACACGGGCGCGGGTCTCGGCGGAGATCGGGCGCTTGCCGGAGAACGTGTAGGAGACGGTCGACACCGAGACCCCCGCCGCGCGTGCCACGTCGTCGATCGTCGCCATGTCGTCATCCCCTCGTCGACGCCCGCCGGGGCCACCCCAGCGAGTCGAAGCACCGTCGAAACGGTCGCCGTCATTCCACCATCCTGGACAGCGTTCGCGCTGCCCTTTAACGTAATACCAGCATCGAAACGCTTCGATGAAGGAACCGGTCCCCGGACCCACGACGCGAAGGCGCCACGATGAAGTTCACCGACGGCTACTGGCAGCACCTCCCGGGCGTCACGGTCCTGCGTCCGCGCGAGATCGCGGACGTCGTCGTGGGCGAGGACACGCTCACGGTCCACGCGTCGACCGTGCCGCTCACCTCGCGCGGCGACACGCTCAACAAGGCCCTGGTGACGGTGACGTTCCACAGCCCGATGGACGACGTGATCGGCGTGCGCATCGAGCACCACCGCGGCGGAGTCGACCGCGGGCCGTCGTTCGCACTGAACCGCACGCCCGCGGACGTCAAGGTGGTCGAGGCCGAGGACGCCGCGGACGGCGTCGCGACGTTCCGCGCCGGCGCCCTGACCGCCCGCGTCTCCACGCGGGGCGCCTGGAACGTGGAGTTCGAGGCCGACGGGAAGGTGCTGACCTCGTCGACGGCCCGCTCCGTGGGCGTCGTCACCGACGCGCGCGGCGACGCGTACGTGCACGAGCAGCTGGGTCTCGGGGTCCGCGAGCACGTCTACGGCCTGGGCGAGCGGTTCGGCGCCTTCGTCAAGAACGGGCAGTCCGTCGACATCTGGAACGAGGACGGCGGCACGGCCAGCGAGCAGGCGTACAAGAACGTGCCGTTCTACCTGTCCGACAAGGGCTACGGGGTGTTCGTCGACCACCCCGGTCGTGTCTCGTTCGAGGTCGGCTCCGAGGCCGTCTCCCGCACGCAGTTCTCGGTGGCCGGCGAGTCCCTCGAGTACTACGTCATCCACGGTCCGACGCCCAAGGACGTGCTGCGGCACTACACCGCGCTGACCGGCCGCCCCGCACAGGTCCCGGCCTGGTCCTACGGGCTGTGGCTGTCCACCTCGTTCACGACGCAGTACGACGAGGCGACCGTGATGTCGTTCGTCGACGGCATGGCCGAGCGCGGGCTGCCGCTGAGCGTCTTCCACTTCGACTGCTTCTGGATGCGCGCCTACCACTGGACCGACTTCACGTGGGACCCGGCCACGTTCCCGGACCCCGAGGGGCTCCTCGCCCGGCTGCACGCCAAGGGGCTGAAGGTCTGCGTCTGGATCAACCCGTACATCGCCCAGCGCTCCGCCCTCTTCGACGAGGGCCGCGCGGCCGGCTACCTGGTGACCCGGGCCGACGGCAGCGTGTGGCAGACGGACCAGTGGCAGTCCGGCATGGGTCTGGTCGACTTCACCAACCCCGAGGCGGTCGCCTGGTACCAGCGCTACCTGCGGCACCTGATGGTGCAGGGCGTCGACGCCTTCAAGACCGACTTCGGCGAGCGGATCCCCACGGACGTCGTCTGGCACGACGGCTCCGACCCGGAGCGGATGCACAACCACTACACGCACCTCTACAACCGCGCGGTCTTCGACGTGCTCGAGGCCGAGCGCGGCGAGGGGGAGGCCGTGCTGTTCGCGCGGTCCGCGACCGCGGGCGGGCAGCAGTTCCCGGTGCACTGGGGCGGCGACAGCGAGTCGACGTTCGTCTCGATGGCGGAGACCCTGCGCGGGGGGCTGTCGCTCGCGTCGTCGGGCTTCGGCTACTGGAGCCACGACATCGGCGGGTTCGAGGGCAAGCCGGACGCCGCCGTGTTCAAGCGCTGGCTGGCGTTCGGTCTGCTCTCGTCGCACAGCCGACTGCACGGCTCGGACTCCTACCGCGTGCCGTGGGCGTTCGACGAGGAGGCCGTCGACGTCGCCCGGCTGTTCACCCGGCTCAAGCTCTCGCTCATGCCCTACCTGGGCCGGCTGGGTCAGGACGCCCACGCCTCCGGTCTCCCGGTGATGCGGCCGATGGTGCTGGAGTTCCCCGACGACCCCGGCGCGGCGACCGTCGACACCCAGTACATGCTCGGCGAGAGCCTGCTCGTGGCCCCGGTGTTCACGGCCGAGGGTGACGTGGACGTCTACCTGCCGGAGGGCACGTGGACGTCGCTGCTCACGGGCGACCAGGTGACCGGGCCGCGCTGGGTCCGCGAGCGGCACGGGTACCTGTCGGTGCCCCTCTACGTCCGGCCCGACAGCGTGCTACCCGTCGGTGCGCGCTCGGACCGGCCGGACTACGCGTGGGCCGACGGCGTCACGCTGCACCTGGTCGAGCTGGCCGACGGCCACCGGTCCGTGACGCGGGTGGGGGAGGCGAGCTTCGTCGTGACCCGCGAGGGCTCCACGGTCCGCGTCGAGGCACGGGGCGCCTCGGCGCCCTGGCGGGTCGAGGTGGGGGTCGGCGGACAGGTCGTCGACGCCGCCGTGCCCGACGAGGTCGTCGAGATCACCGTCTGAGGCGCCCGCTCCCGCGGCCCCGAAAGGGGTGGCGGGAGCGTTCCCACGCCGTGTATCGTATCGTTTCGACAATCGCATAGCAGGTCTGACCCGGCCGGCACAGCCGCCGGCCCGACGGCCAGACCCGCCGCCTGCCCCGCAGGCACCCCACCCGTCCCACCCGTCCGTCCGACCGAAGGACCTGCACATGACGACTTCGCGCCCCTCCGGACGCCAGTTCCCCTCCGACTTCCTCTGGGGCTCGGCCACCGCCTCGTACCAGATCGAGGGTGCGTTCGACGAGGACGGCCGTGGTCCGTCCATCTGGGACACCTTCTCCCGCACACCGGGCAAGGTCCTCGACGGCGACACCGGCGACGTCGCGGCCGACCACTACCACCGGGTCGAGCAGGACGTCGCGATCATGCAGGACCTCGGCCTGCAGGCCTACCGGTTCTCGATCGCGTGGCCCCGCGTCCAGCCGACCGGCTCCGGCGAGTTCAACCAGGCCGGCCTCGACTTCTACGTCGACCTGGCCGACCGCCTCATCGCCGCCGGCATCAAGCCCGTCGCGACGCTCTACCACTGGGACCTCCCGCAGCCGCTCGAGGACGAGGGCGGCTGGGCCAACCGCCAGACGGCCGTCAACTTCGGCGTCTACGCGCGCAAGCTGGCCGAGGTGCTGGGCGACCGGATCCACGTGTGGACCACGCTCAACGAGCCGTGGTGCTCCGCGTTCCTCGGGTATGCGTCGGGCGTGCACGCCCCCGGCGTGACCGACGACGCCGCCGCGCTCGCCGCGGTCCACCACCTCAACCTCGCGCACGGCCTGGCCGGCCGGGCCATCAAGGACGTGCTCGGCGAGGACACGCCGATCTCGGTGACCCTCAACCTGCACGTCACGCGGGCGAACACCGACTCGCCGCAGGACCTCGAGGCCAAGCGCCGCATCGACACCATCGCCAACGAGGTGTTCCTGGGCCCGATGCTGGACGGCGAGTACCCCAAGGAGGTCTTCGCCGACACCGAGCACATCACCGACTGGTCGTTCGTGCAGGAGGGTGACCTCGACGTCATCAAGGTCCCGCTCGCGCTGCTCGGCGTGAACTACTACTCCACCGGTCGCGTCCAGCACGGCACGCCCGCCGGTGGCGACGGCACCCCGGGCCCGGACGGCCACCGCTCGTCCGCCAACAGCCCCTGGGTCGGCGCGACGACCGTCGAGTGGCTCCCGCAGCCCGGTCCGTACACCGCGATGGGCTGGAACATCGAGCCGCAGGGCCTCGTGGACCTGCTCCTCGAGATCCGCGACCGGTACCCGAGCCTGCCCATGGCCATCACGGAGAACGGCGCCGCCTTCTACGACGAGGTCAGCGCGGACGGCCGCGTGCACGACGCCGACCGCGTCGCGTACCTGCACGACCACATCGACGCGGTCGGCGAGGCCATCGAGCGCGGCGCCGACGTGCGCGGCTACTTCGTCTGGTCGCTCATGGACAACTTCGAGTGGTCCTACGGCTACGACCGCCGTTTCGGCGTGGTCCGGGTGGACTACGACACCCTCGAGCGCACCGTGAAGGACTCGGGCCTCTGGTACCGCGAGCTCCTGCGCACGAGGACGATCCCGACCCCGGAGTCCGCAGCCCTCTGACGTACCCGCCGACGGCCGAGCCCCCACCCGGGTGCTCGGCCGTCGGCGTCCCCCACCTGCAACGTCCGCACTCCGTGGGGCTCCACCCCGCACGAGTGCGGACGTCCCAGCTCCCCGCCGCTGACGTCCGCACTCCGGTGGGTTCCACGCCGCACGGGTGCGGACGTCCCGGTGCGGTGGGGGAGGATGGGGTGGTGGGACGACGATCGACCAAGCGGCCGTACGGGGCCGAGCACGTCGAGCTCGACGTCGACCGGGCGACGGGCGGGCGGCGCTCCGAGTCGGGCGCCGACGGCGAGTGGACCGTCCAGCAGGTCCGCGGCTCGGACCGCGAGTACCGCTGCCCCGGGTGCGACCAGCTGGTGGGTGCCGGCACCGCGCACGTCGTCGCGTGGCGCACCGACGGGCTGTTCGGCGAGGCGCTCGACGACCGCCGCCACTGGCACACCTCGTGCTGGCAGGCCCGCGCCCGCCGCGGGCCGACGCGCCGATGACGCCGAGGACCGCCCCGCCGACGCGCGCACCGCGCCTCGTCGCCACGGACCTCGACGGCACGCTCCTGCGCCCCGACGGCACGGTGTCCGCGCGCACCGCGGACGCGCTGGTCCGTGCCGCCGACGCCGGGATCGAGGTGGTGTTCGTGACCGCCCGACCGCCGCGGTGGCTGCGCGAGCTCGCGTCCCACGTCGCCGGGCACGGGGTCGCCATCTGCGCCAACGGCGCCGCGGTGCTCGAGGTGGGCACGGGCCGCGTGCTGGCCGAGCGCGGGATGCCGCGCGACCTGGTCGGCGAGATCGCCGACCGCGTCCGCGCCGCCTGGGGCGGTCCGCGGGCGGTCCACCTCGCCACGGAGAGCGCGGACGGCTTCGCGTACGAGCACCTCTTCCGCTCCAGCCACCCCGTGCCGGCGGGCAGCCCGACGGCGGACCGCATCGAGGACGTCCTCGGCGCGTCGACGTTCAAGCTGCTCGTCCGCACCACGCGGCCGGCCGGCGACGGCTACGCGGACGAGCTCGCGGCCGTCGTGGGTGACCTGGCGATCGTCGCCGACTCCGGGGCGGAGGGGCTGGGGGAGATCTCCGGCCCGGGCATCACCAAGGCCGCGACGCTGGCCGACTGGGCGGCGGCGCGCGGCATCGAGCCGACCGACGTGTGGGCGGTCGGCGACGCCCGGAACGACCTGTCGATGCTCGGCTGGGCGGGGACGTCCTTCGCGGTGGCCAACGCCCACCCGCACGTCCTCGCGGCCGCGACCCGCCGCTGCGCGTCGAACGCGGACGACGGCGTCGCCGACGTGCTGGACCTCGCGCGTGCCCTGGCCGACGGCGTCCTAGGCTCGACCCGATGACCACGCCCACGTCGGACCCCAGCCTCATCCGCTCGCTCACCGTCCTGCCGGCGGTGCGCCAGGACGTCGAGCTGCATACCGCGGACGGGCTGACGCTCGTCGGCGAGCTGGCCCGCCCGGCCGACGCACCGCCCGCCGCGACGCTCGTGACCCTGCACCCCCTGCCCACGCACGGCGGCTACATGGACTCGCACGTCTTCCGCAAGGCGGCGTGGCGGTTGCCCGCGCTCGCGGACCTCGCGGTGCTCCGGTTCAACACGCGCGGCACCTCGAGCCCGCGGGGGACCAGCGGCGGAGCGTTCGACGGCGGTGTCGCCGAGCGGTTCGACGTCCACGCCGCGATCGAGTTCGCCGAGTTCCACGACCTGCCGAACCGCTGGCTGGTCGGCTGGTCGTTCGGCACCGAGCTGGTCCTCATGCACGGCCGCGACCCGTCGATCGCGGGCGCGATCCTGCTCTCCCCGCCCCTGCACCGCGCCACGGACGCGGACCTGGACGCGTGGGCGGACTTCGGCAAGCCGCTCGTCGTCCTGGTCCCCGAGCTCGACGACTACCTGCGTCCCGACGAGGCCCGGCGCCGGTTCGCGCGGGTCCCGCAGGCGGAGGTCATCGGCGTCGACGGCGCGAAGCACCTGTGGGTCGGCGAGTCGGCCGTCCGCCGGGTGCTCGACGAGATCGTCGCCCACGTACGCCCCGACCACCCGGTCCCGCTGCCCACCACCTGGACCGGCCCGAGCACGACGGCGAAGGACGACGCATGAGCCTGCACACGTATCGCGCCGAGGGCGAGGGACTGCCCCTGGTCCTCCTGCACGGGTTCCCCCTGGACCACCGCATGTGGGACGAGGTGGCCGCGCAGGTCCCCGCCGGTCGTGCCGTGCACGCGGTCGACCTGCCGGGGACGCCGGGGAACGCGGCCGACCTGCCGGAACCGGCGCTCGAGGCGTCGGCGGACCTCGTCGCGGACGCGCTGCGCGGTGCGGGCGTCGAGCGGGCCGTCGTCGCCGGGCTCTCGATGGGCGGCTACGTCGCGCTCGCGCTCCTGGAGCGCCACCCTGGGCTCGTCGCCGCGCTGGCGCTGGTGGACACCAAGTCGACCGCCGACGCTCCCGAGGCGCGCGCCAAGCGGCTGCGGATCGCCGACGAGGTCGAGCGGGCGGGGTCCGTCGACCCGGTCCGTGACATGCCCGCGGCGCTGCTCGGGGAGTCGACCAGGTCGTCGCAGCCCGAGGTCACCGACCAGGTCGCCGCGTGGATCGACGAGCAGGAGCCGGCCGGGATCGCCTGGTCGCAGCGGGCCATGGCAGCGCGCCCCGACCGCTCGGCGGTGCTGCGCGCGTTCGACGGACCCGTGGTGGTCGTCGTGGGCGACGAGGACACCGTCACCCCGGTCGAGGCCGCGGAGCACCTGGTCGCGACAGCCCCTCGCGCGCTGCTCGTCGTCGTCCCGCGTGCGGGGCACCTCTCGTCGGTCGAGCGGCCGGCGGAGGTCGCGGCGGCCCTCGCCGACCTGGGCCAGGCGGCCGACTCCGCCTGACGTGGGTGCGAGGCGTCAGCGCGCGAGCACGCGCGCGAGCGCCTCCGACATGTCGAGGGACTCGCCGTCCTTGCCGCCCGCGCCGATCACGAGCGGGGGAGCGGTGGGCTCCGGGGTCACCCCGCGGAACCGCGCAACCAGGCTCGACGGCGCGGTGAGCACGTAGAACTTGCCGTCGGTGTCGACCGCGACCGTCTCGTCACGGCGCAGGTACCACCCGACGAGCGGCGTCCGGTACCGGGCCCGCCCGTCGTAGCTGCGCGCGAACAAGGGCTCGGGCGACGGACCGACCTTGGTCGCCCGGCGCACGAACGCGTCGATCTGCTCCTGCGCCTGGGCGGACTCGGCCCGCTGCCTGCTGGCCAGCAGCTCACCGTGCGCCTCCGCAGCCGCCCGCCGTTCCTCGCGCCAGCGGGCAGCCTTCTCGTCGGTCACGTTCGCCTCTGTCTGTGCCGGGCCGGGCCCGTCAGCGGGACGGCGCGGTCGCGTCGTCCGTGGCGGGCTGGTCGTCCTGGGCATCGGCAGCCGGGGCGGCGTCCTTGACGTCGTCCTGCGGGGCAGCCGAGTCGTCCGGCGTCGCCTGCTCGTCCGTGGCGCTCTCCTCGGCCGGGGTCTCGGAGACCACCGGGATGGCGGCCGAGACGGGCGCGGGGCGTGCCTTCGTCGGCCGCGAGGCGGGGCGGGCGGGCTTCCCGGCAGGTGCGACCTTGGCCTGGTCGTCCGCACCGTCCGACGAACGCTCCTGCTCCGCCGGCGCCTTCGCGGGGGCCGACTTCTGCTCGGGCACCCCTCCGGACGCAGCAGCCGACGCGCGCTCCTCGGGAGCGGCCTTCGCTGCCGGGGCCGACTTCTGCTCCTTCTCGAACGCGGCCTCCGCCCGGCTGGCCCGCTCGAGCGTGGCCCGGTCGGGGTTGTGCCCGAGGAGGTTGCGCAGCTCGTCCAGGTAGGACGTGATCGACTCGCGCTGGCGGTTGAGGTCCTCGACCTGACGGGTCGCCGTCGTCCGCTCGCGCTCCGACTCGATCATCGAGTCGGAGATCTGCTTCTCGGCGTGCTCGCGGGCCTCGGCGACGACGCGGTCGGCGTTCCTGCGCGCGTTGGAGAGGAGCTCCTTGGCGTGCTGCTCGGCGTCCGTCCGCACCTTGTCGGCCTGCGCGAGGGCCTTCGCCACCCGCTGCTCGGCCTCGGCGGCGTGCGCCTCGGCGTCCCGCACGAGGCGCTCGGTCTCCGCCCGCGCGGTCTCGTGCCGCTCCGCGTCCTCACGCTCGGCCGCCTCCCGGCGCGACGCGATGCCCAGCTCGGCGTCGGCCAGCTGCTGCTCCGCGTCGCGGATCAGCTCGTCGGCACGGGCCTTCGCCGACGAGGTCACCTCGGCCGCCGACCGGCGTGCCTCGGTGATCGCGCGCTCGACCTCGAGCCGCGCCCGCTCCCGCAGCTCCGCGGTCTCCCGCTCGGTCGCCGCCCGCAGCTCGGTGGTCTCGCGCTCGGTGACCTCCTGCAGCTCGGCCGCCTCGCGCGCCGTCAGGTCGCGCAGGTGGGACGTCTCCTGGGCGGCGCGCTCGCGCAGCTCGGTGGTCTCGCGCTCCGCCTGCATGCGCAGGTCGGCGGCGTACCGCTCCGAGTCGCCGCGCAGGGCGAGGACGGTCTGCTCGGCGTCGGCCCGCTGGGCGGCGAGCTCGTCGGACGTCGTCGCGCGCAGCTCGCCGGTCTCGCGGTCGGCCTGGGCGCGGACGAACGCCGCGTACTGCTCGGCCTCGACCCGCAGCGCGGTGACCTCGGACGCGACCCGCTGCTGCAGCGCGGCCGAGTCCCGCTCGGCGGCGGCGCGCAGGCCGTCCGCGTACTCCTGGGTCTGCACGCGCAGCGACGTGACGTCGTCGGCGGCCTGCTGACGCAGGGCGGCCACCTCGGCTGCCACGTCGCGGCGCTGCTGGGCCACGTAGCGGTCGACCTCGACGCGCGCCGCGGCCAGCTCGCCCTCGACCCGCTGCCGCAGCTCGGTGGTGTCGGCGTCGGCGCTCTGGCGCAGGTCCTGCGCGTACCGCTCGGCCTCCTCGCGCTGCGCGGTGGTCTCGGTCTCGGAGCGGGACCGCAGCTCGCTCGCGGTCCGTTCCGTCGCGATGCGCAGCTGGGTCGCCTCGTGCTCGACGCTCGCGCGCAGGGTCCCCAGCTCGCGCTCGAGCGAGCTGCGGCGCTCGCTCTCCTCGGTCGTGATCGCGCTCTGGATGCGGGCGGCCTCGCGCTCGGCGGAGCCGACGAGCTCCTCCGCGCGGCGCTGTGCGGCGAGCAGCGTGCTCTCGGCCTCCGCGGCGGCGGTGGTCTTGACCTCGTCGGCCTCGCGACGGGCGGTGGCGACGAGCTCGGCCACCTCGTTCTCCGCCCGCGCGCGCAGCTGCCCCGACGCGAGCTTGGCGCGGGCCAGGGCGTCGGCCGCCTGGGCGTTCGCCTGCGAGACGACGTCCGAGGACTGCTCCTCCGCGGAACGCAGCAGCTGCTCGATCCGCGAGCCCAGGCCGGAGTACGTGGGCCGCTCGGCCTCCCGCAGCTGGCGGTGCGCCTCGGACAGCTCACCGGCCACCTGCATGGCGCGTCCGTCGAGGGACTCCACCTGGGCGCGGGCGTCGGCGAGGGCCTTCTCCAGCCCGGCGAGACGAGCGTCGACGGCTTCGCGTTCGTAGCCGCGGAAGTTGACGACGGGGAAGGGGGTCCGGGCGTCGGGCACGAGCAGTCCTCCTGGGCACTGTGGCTCCGTGGAGCTGCCTCGGACGAGGCGCTCGTCTGCTTCCGGAGCCCGCCGGTCAGGATACGCGTGTTCCCGGCGCCGCGGACGTGCGCAGGCCCGGGTATGCACGCTCGGGCGGATCCGTCCACTCGTCCCCGGTTCGGCTGCCCGGAGTGCCTCGGCCTATCCTGGTTCCCCCCGTCCCTGGAGGATCCTGCGTGCTCAAGCGACTGACCGCTGCCGTGATCGGCATCGTCGGACTGGTCGTCATCGGTCTCGGCATCGCGTCCGCGACGGTGTGGCGAGCCGACGACGTGCTCGTCGCGACGACGTCCGGCGGCGCGAACACCCTGGTCACCGACCCGGGTGTCCTCGAGCTCGGCGGCGACCCGGTGACCGTCACGGCGACCGTGCCGGACGACGGCACGGTGGTGCTCGCCATCGGGCGGGACACCGACGTCGCCGGGTGGGTGGGCACGGACGCGCACGGTCAGGTCACCGGGCTGTCGAGCTGGCACACGCTGGCGGTCGACGAGGTCGAGGCGCCGGCACCGACGCCCGTCCCCACGGACGCGGCCGCCGCACCCGCCGACCCGGCCCAGCCGGACGCAGCCGCACCCTCGCCCACCGAGGGCACGGCGGACGCTCCCGTCCCGGTCGCGGACCCCAGCGAGTCCGACCTCTGGGTCGCGCAGGACACCGGCACGGGGTCGGCGGAGCTCGTCTGGCCCGCGACCGAGGGCCGGTGGAGCCTGCTCGCCGTCAGCACCGGGGACTCCCCGCCGACCCTCGAGCTGGCCTGGCCGCGCGTGGTGACGACGCCGTGGCTGTGGCCCTGCGTCGCCGTCGGGACGCTCCTGGTGCTCCTCGCGGCCTGGCTCCTGCTGCGCGGCGCCCGCCGCCGGCGCGCGGGGCTCGACGCACCGCAGTGGCACCCGGTGACCACCGGAGCGACGCCGACGGTCGTCGTCAGCGACGACATCGACGCGATCCCCGTCCTCACCCGTCGACAGATGCGGGAGGCCGCGCAGGCGCACATGGCGAGGCCCCGCACGGGGCCGGTGCCGCAGGTACCCGCACCCCAGTCCGCACCGTCCGCTTCCCCCGCACCGGCCGAGCCGTCACGCGCGCCGGTGCCCACGGGCGCGTCGGCGGGTGCGGCAGGGACGGCAGGTGCCGCGACGAGCCGGCGGGCGCTGCGCCCGCCCACCGGGGCCATCCCGGTGACGCCGTCGAGCCCGGCACCCGACCAGCGGACCCCTGCGCCGGGCTGGGCGCCGGCAGCAGACCGCACGCCGGGCGCGCCGCCGCCGCCCCCGGGACGTCAGACCCCTGCACCCGCGCTGCCGACAAGCGCGCCGGGTCGCCCGAGCACCACGCCCGCCGGGCCCGCTGGGCCTGGCGGCACGCCCGGCCGGCCGGCCGGCGCACCTGCGGTTCCCGGTCGCCCGGGCGACGAGGTGCCGGCTGCGCCGCACGGCCGACCGTCGTGGGTCCGCGGCTCGGCGGGACCCGCCACCACCTCGGCTCCCGGAGCCGCACCCGCTCCCGTCGCCGGACCGGACCGCAGCGGTCCCGCGGGCTGGTCGGCGGTCCCGCCGCCGCCCGGCGCCCGCGTGCGTCCCGGCTCGCCCGCCGGGCCCGACTCGTCCGCCCACGCCGGCCGGCCCACGTGGGTGCGTCCCGGCACCGCCGACGCGGCGCCCCCGGACGACCCGGCGACCGCCGGCTCTCGTGCCGACGCCTGGCGCCGTGCATGGGGACTGCCGCCGACCGAGGGTGCCCCGGACGGCACGCAGGACGAGACGAGCTCGAGAGGGGAGCAGCGATGACGCGCACACCACGGTCCCGCCGGCTCGTCGTCGCCGGGGGCGTCGCGCTCGTGCTCTCTCTGGGCGCCTGCGCCACGCCGCTCCCGCAGCCCGCTCCGGAGCCGGTGCCCGCCGTCGACCCGCCGGCGACGACGGTCGTGCAGTCCACGGACGTGCTCTCCGACGTCGGCGCGGTCCTCGCGGCCGCCGACACGGCCCTCGACGCGGCCCAGCTGCCGCCGCGGGTGGAGGGACCCGCGCTCGCGGTGCGCAGCGCGGAGTACGTGCGCGCCACGGCGACGGCCGGTGCCAAGCCGCCGACCGTCCTGCCCACCGAGGAGCAGGCGCTGATCGTGCCGCAGACCGACGCCTGGCCGCGCACGCAGCTGGTCGTCACCAAGCAGCCCGACGACCTGCAGGCGCCGCGCATCCTCGTGATGCAGCAGACCGCGCCGCGCGAGCCGTACCGCCTCTGGGGCTGGGGACGCATGGGCGCCGGCGTGCAGATGCCGGCGACGGCTGCGCCGGAGACGGGCAGCCCGGTGCTGGCGCCGGACGCGACCGGGCTCCTGGTCACGCCGGCCGAGGCGCTGGCGCAGTACGCGGACGTCCTGGCGAACGGTGCCGCCTCCCCGTACGCGGCGACGTTCCAGCCGGACACGTTCCGCACGAGCATCGAGGCCGCCCGCCAGGCCACCGTCGAGAACGTCCAGGCGGCGGGGTCCGCGACGGAGACCTACACGCCCGAGGCCGCACCGGTGGTCGCTCTGCAGACGGTCGACGGCGGGGCGATCGTGGTCGGTCAGCTGTCGACGGTGTCCACGGTGACGCTGACGGTGGCGGGCGGCACGATCCCGATCTCCGACCCCTTCTACGCGGCGCTGACGGGCAAGCAGAGCGCCGGCAGCAACTTCGTCCGCGCGTTCACCGACGTCCTGGTCATGTACGTGCCCCCCGCCGGCAGCACGGCACTCGTGCAGCTGCTCGCGGCGGAGCACGCCGTGACGTCGGCGACCGCCGAGTGACCGCCCGACCGACAGCACGCCAGACCAGCCGCCGACCCTGACACAGGCCACGAAGGAAGAACGCCGCATGTCGCAGCCCACCGGACCCCGTCCCCCCCTCGACGTGCGTGGAGCGGTCGACCTGTCCACCCTGAACCGTCCGGCGACACCCGCGCCGGGAACCCCGGGCGGGCTGTCCTCGCCGGGCGCGTACGTGGTGGACGTCGACCAGACCACGTTCCCCGACCTGGTGCAGAGCTCGACGCAGCACCCCGTGGTGGTCGTCCTGTGGTCGCCGCGCAGCGAGGCCAGCGCCACGGTCGCCGCGGACCTGGCGTCGCTTGCCGACGAGGACGCCGGACGGTGGCTCCTCGCCCGCATCGACGCCGAGGCGAACCCGCAGATCGCGCAGGCGTTCCAGGCCCAGAGCGTGCCGACGGTGGTCGCGGTGCTCGCCGGCCAGCCGCTGCCCCTCTTCCAGGGCGCCTACCCCCGCGACCAGGTGCGTGCCGTCCTGGACCAGGTGCTCGCCGCGGCCGAGGCGAACGGCATCACCGGCCGCGCCGCGCCGAACGACCCGGACGCCCCCGTCCAGCAGGAACCCGAGCCGGAGCTGCCGCCACTGCACCAGGCGGCCTACGACGCGATCGAGCGCGACGACCTGGCGGCGGCGACCGCCGCGTACGAGCAGGCGCTCAAGGAGAACCCGCGCGACGCCCTCGCCCGCGCCGGCCTGGCGCAGGTCGGTCTGCTCGACCGGACGCGCGACCTCGACCTGCAGGCGGCCCGCGCGGCCGCCGCGGCGGACCCGGGCGACGTCGACGCGCAGCTGGCCGTGGCCGACCTCGACATCCTCGGCGGCAAGGTGGAGGACGCGTTCGGCCGGCTGGTCGACGTGCTGCGGACGACGTCGGGACCGGAGCGCGAACGGGTGCGGGTGCGCCTCGTCGACCTGTTCGAGGTCATCGGGGGAGACGACCCGCGCGTGATCGCCGCCCGACGCGCGATGGCGAGCGCCCTGTACTGACCCGGTCGGCGCATCTGTCCAGGTCAGCGGCCTGGATCGAGACGTGACCCGCGTCACCGGTCACGGACTTGCCCTTCCGGCCCGGCCCTGCGTAATCTTCTCGACGTCGCCCGGCAGGGAGGAACGGACACCGCGGATCGAACCGCAGTGGCTGGTCCCCCGGAGCGACGTCCTCGGACTCTTCGACCGGCGGCCAGATCTCCGGTCACGTGGAGTGTCCGGACGCGGAACTCCGGTTCCTCCCCAGCTGAACTTCCTCTGACCAGGGAGTTTGACGGGGAAGGGCCGCTCCGCTAAGTTAGAACGGTTGCCTCCGGACAGGTTGAAAGGCCTGGAGG
>NZ_BJUB01000009.1 GCF_007989805.1 Cellulomonas xylanilytica | reverse complement strand
CCGTCGGGACGTCCGCACAGAAGCGCGTTCCAGCACTCCGAGGTGCGGACGTTGCGCAGCCACCGTCCGTTCGTCCCAGCGACCTGAGCTGCGACGGTGTCAGGCCTGGGTGCGGAGCCACTCCGCCGGGTCCGTGAGGACCCGGGACAGTGCGGCGAGCGCGCCGCCGGTCATCGCGGGGTACTGGCCGGCGCGGGCCGGGGAGACCAGCAGGGGCGACCACGGGGAGAAGATCACGAGCTCCTGCAGGCGGGCGGCGACCTCGTCGTGCACGTGCCCGAAGAGCTGGCCGAAGGTCCCGCCCAGGACCACCTCGCCGACGTCGACGACGTTCGCCACGTTGGCCAGAGCGACGCCGAGCGCACGCGCGGCCTGCGCGACGGCGGCCTCCGCGCGCGCGTCGCCGGCGCGCAGCGCGTCGAGCAGGGCGTCGAGGCGGGCGGTCGCCGGGAGGCCGGCGGCGCGCAGCATGGCGTCCTGGCCGGCCAGCGCCTCGAGGCTCCCGTCGGCGGGGTGCGGCCCGCGGAAGGCGTCGACGACGATGTGCCCGATCTCGCCGGACCAGCCGTGCCGGCCGGGGAAGATGTCGCCGTCGAGGACGATCGCACCACCGATGCCGACCTCGCCGGAGACGTACGCGAAGCTGGGTGAGCCGCGCCGGGCGTGGGCCTCGGCGCGGGCGGCCAGGTTGGCCTCGTTGCCGACGCGCGGCGGGAGCGCGGACAGGACGGTGGGCGCGGCCGGGCCGGAGAGGGCACCGACGACGTCGACGTCGCGCCAGCCGAGGTTCGGTGCGACGCGTAGGGGGCCGGTGACCCGGTCGACGAGCCCCGGCAGCGCGAGCGTGGTGCCGGCGAGGCGGACCCCGCCGGCGCGCAGCCCGTCGACCACCGGCGCGACGAGCGCGGCGAGGCGGTCCAGGACCGTGGCGGCGTCGGCCCCGCGCAGGTCGTCGAGCTCGACGTGCTCGGCCAGCACGTCCCCGGCGAGGTCGATCACGCGGACGCCGAGGTAGTCGACGTTGACCTCCATGCCGACCCCGGCGACGGTCCCCCGGGCGGGTGCGAGCGGGACGGCCGGGCGGCCGGCGCGCTGGGTCTGCGCGGGGTCGAGCTCCCGCACCAGGCGCGCCTCGATGAGGTGGTCCACGAGCCCGGAGACGGTGGCGCGGGCGAGCCCCTCGGAGGCCGCGAGCTGGGCCCGGGAGACCGGCTCGGGGGCATCGACGATGCCGCGCAGCGCGACCCCGAGGTTCTGGTCGCGCATCTGCGCCTGCCGGGCCACGCGCGACGGGTCGCGGGGTTCGGGCGTCGGCATGCGCTTGACCCTACCGGTTTCCCGGGATAAATTCATCCGGCAAACTAAACCGCAATGACTCGATGAGGAGACGCGTGATGGCAGCGCAGCCCACCCGTGCAGACAAGTTCTCGTTCGGCCTCTGGACGGTCGGCTGGAACGCCCAGGACCAGTTCGGCTCGGCCTCCCGCCCCTGGCTCGACCCGGTGGAGTCGGTCCACAAGCTGGCCGAGCTGGGCGCCGCGCACGTGACGTTCCACGACGACGACGTCGTCCCGTTCGGCTCCGACGCGGCCGAGCGCGACCGCATCCTCGCCCGCTTCAAGGGCGCTCTCGACGAGACCGGCATCACCGTCGAGATGGTCACCACCAACACGTTCAGCCACCCGATCTTCAAGGACGGCGCGTTCACGTCCAACGACCGCCGCGTGCGCCGCTACGGCCTGCGCAAGGTGGTCCGCAACGTCGACCTGGCCGCCGAGCTCGGCGCCGACACGTTCGTCATGTGGGGCGGCCGCGAGGGCGCCGAGTACGACTCCGCCAAGGACCTCAACGCCGCGCACGACCGCTACGCCGAGGGCATCGACACGGTCGCCGCGTACATCAAGGAGAAGGGCTACGACCTGCGCATCGCGCTCGAGCCCAAGCCCAACGAGCCCCGCGGCGACATCCTGCTGCCGACGATCGGCCACGCGATCGCGCTGATCGACCGCCTCGAGAACTCCGACATCGTCGGCCTGAACCCCGAGGTCGGGCACGAGCAGATGGCGGGCCTCAACTACACCCAGGGCATCGCGCTGGCGCTGTGGGCGGGCAAGCTCTTCCACATCGACCTGAACGGCCAGAAGTCCATCAAGTACGACCAGGACCTGGTGTTCGGCCACGGCGACCTGTTCTCGGCGTTCGCCACGGTGGACCTCATCGAGAACGGCTTCCCGTCCGGCGGCCCCACGTACGACGGCCCGCGCCACTTCGACTACAAGCCGTCGCGCACCGAGGACTTCCAGGGCGTGTGGGACTCCGCGTCGGCCAACATGGCGACCTACCTGCTGCTCAAGGAGCGCTCGCAGGCGTTCCGCGCCGACCCCGAGGTGCAGGCGGCGTTCGAGGAGTCCGGCGTGCTCGAGCTCGCGCAGCCGACGCTGGCCGAGGGCGAGACCCTGGCCGACCTGCTCGCCGACCGCTCCGCCTACGAGGACCTCGACGTCGACGCCGTCGCCGAGCACGGCTTCGGCTTCGTCCGCCTCAACCAGCTGGCCCTCGAGCACGCCCTCGGCGCCCGCTGACCTGTCCCGTCCGTTCCACCGCAACGTCCGCGCTCCGTCGGGTCCCACCCCGCACGAGCGCGGACGTTGCGGGTTCACCTGGAGGTAGACCATGGCTCTCGTCGCCGGCATCGACTCGTCGACGCAGTCCTGCAAGGTCGTCGTCCGTGACGCGGACACCGGTGCGCTCGTGCGCTCCGGGCGCGCGTCGCACCCCGACGGCACCGAGGTGGCGCCCTGGTACTGGTGGGACGCCCTGCAGTCCGCCGTCGTCAGCGCGGGCGGTCTTGACGACGTCGACGCCGTCTCGGTCGGCGGCCAGCAGCACGGCATGGTGGCGCTCGACTCCCGCGGCGAGGTCGTCCGCGACGCGCTGCTGTGGAACGACACCCGGTCGGCGCCGGCCGCGCTGCAGCTCATCGACGAGCTGGGCGGGCCGCAGGCGTGGGCCGACGCGGTCGGCTCCGTGCCCGTCGCGTCCCTGACCGTGACCAAGCTGCGCTGGTTGCGCGATGCCGAGCCGGAGAACGCCGCACGCGTCGCGGCCGTCGCCCTCCCCCACGACTGGCTCACGTGGCGCCTCGCGGGAGCCACGGGCCTCGACGCCCTGGTGACCGACCGCTCCGACGCGTCCGGCACCGGCTACTGGTCACCCGCCGCCGAGGACTACCGGCACGACCTGCTGGAGCTGGCGCTGGGCCACGACGCGCTGGTCCCCCGCGTGCTCGGCCCGTCGGAGGCCGGACCCCGGACCACCGGCGGCGCCGTCCTCGGACCGGGTGCGGGCGACAACGCCGCTGCGGCGCTCGCCCTGGGCCTGCAGCCCGGTGACGTCGCGGTCTCGATCGGCACCTCCGGCGTCGTCTCGGCGATCGCGTCGGCGGCGACGGCCGACGGCTCGGGCCTGGTGACCGGGTTCGCCGACGCGGCGGGCGGCTTCCTCCCGCTCGCCTGCACGCTGAACGCGTCGCGCGTGCTCGACGCGACGGCCCGGATGCTCGGCGTCGACCACGCCGGCCTGTCCGCGCTGGCGATGTCCGCCCCGGCGGGCGCCGACGGTCTCGTCCTCGTGCCCTATCTGGAGGGCGAGCGCACGCCCAACAAGCCCGACGCGACCGGTGCGCTGCACGGCCTGCGCCTGGCCAACACGACGCCGGCGCACGTGGCACGGGCCGCCGTCGAGGGCATGCTCTGCGCGCTCGCCGACGGCATCGACGCGCTCCGGGCGCAGGGGGTCGCGGTCCAGCGCCTGTTCCTGATCGGTGGCGGCGCGCAGTCGGCGGCCGTCCGGGCGATCGCGCCGTCGGTGCTCGGGCTGGACGTCCACGTGCCCACGCCCGGGGAGTACGTCGCCGACGGGGCCGCCCGCCAGGCCGCGTGGGTGCTCTCCGGGTCCGCGACCCCGCCGTCGTGGAGCTCGGCGTCCGAGGCGACGGTGTGCACCGGTGCTCCGGAGCCCCGCGTCCGCGAGCAGTACGCCGCCGTGCGCGAGCTCACCGGGGTCCGTCCGGCCTAGAGCATGACGAGAGCCCGGCACCCCCCCGGGCCGGGCTCTCGTCGTCGTGCTGTGGAGCGGGTGTCAGTGGGACGCGTCGTACGCGGCCTTGACCTCCGCGGAGATGCGTCCGCGCTCGGACACGTGGTGGCCGTGCTCCTTGGCCCACTCCCGGATCGCCTGGGCGTCGCCGGACGACGAGCGCCGTCCACGAGGAGCGGTCGACTTCGCGGCCGTGCGGCCGCCGACCTTGCGTGCGTGACCGACCCACTGCGCGAACGAGTCGCGCAGCTCGCCGGCGTGACCGGACGTCAGGTCGATCTCATAGGTGACGCCGTCGAGCCCGAACGTCACGGTCTCGTCTGCAGTTCCGCCGTCGATGTCGTCGACCAGCAGGACCTGAACCTTCTGCGCCATTGTGTTCTCCATCATGCAGATGCGGGGGGAAATGCCTGTCGCGTTCACTATCGCATCGGCACAATAAGGCGTCAAACGGCGGGGCCGGATTCCTCTTTATTGGCGGCGAGTTCTGCCTGCCGTTCGGCCGCGTCCATTCTGGCCAATGCCTGACGCTCGGTTCGGTCGGCATTGACCAGCGCGCGGATGGCGAACCAGAACAGCAATCCGACGCCGATGGAAGGCAGGAGCGCGGCGAGCGCGGTGAACAGCGGGTTCATGAGCCGAGCGGCTTCACGAGGGGGAACAGGATCGTCTCGCGGATACCGAGCCCGGTCAGGGCCATGAGCAACCGGTCGATCCCGAGCCCGATGCCGCCCGCGGGAGGTAACGCGTACTCGACTGCTGTGAGAAAGTCCTCATCTACGCGCATGGCCTCGTCGTCGCCCGCCGCGGTCAGCAGCGCCTGAGCCTCGAAGCGCCTCCGCTGGATCACCGGGTCGACGAGCTCGGAATACCCCGTGGCGAGCTCGAACCCGCGCACATAGAGGTCCCACTTCTCCACCACACCGGGGATGGCGCGGTGATCACGCACGAGCGGGCTGGTCTCCACCGGGAAATCGCGCACGAATGTGGGGGCAAACAGGTGGTCGCCCACCTGGTGCTCCCAGAGCAGCTCGACCAGCTTGCCGTGGCTCACGCGCTTGGCGTCCGTCTCGACACCCAGCTTGTCCGCGTACGCGGCGAGCATGTCCAGGGGCGTCTGCGGGGTGATCTGCTCACCGAGCGACTCCGACAGCGACCCGTACATGCTCAGCTGGGCCCAGTCGCCACCGAGGTCGTACTCCTCGCCGTCCGGCATGACGACCACGGACGTGCCGAGCACGTCCTGCGCCGCCGTCTGCACCAGGTCCTGGGTCAGCGCCGCCATCGTGTCGTAGTCCCCGTAGGACTCGTACGCCTCGAGCATCGCGAACTCCGGGGAGTGCGTGGAGTCCGCCCCCTCGTTGCGGAAGTTGCGGTTGATCTCGAACACCCGCTCGATGCCGCCGACCAGCGCGCGCTTGAGGAACAGCTCGGGGGCGATACGCAGGTACAGGTCCATGTCGAACGCGTTCATGTGCGTGACGAACGGCCGGGCCGTGGCGCCGCCGGGCTGCGTCTGCAGCATCGGCGTCTCGATCTCGACGAAGTCGCGGCGGTGGAAGTTGTCCCGCAGCGAGCGCAGGAGCGCGGGACGCTGGCGGGCCGTCTCGCGGGCCTTGGGCCGCACGATGAGGTCGACGTAGCGCTGCCGGACCCGGGCCTCCTCGGAGAGCTCCACGCCCTCGTAGAGGTTGGGCAGCGGGCGCAGCGACTTCGCCGCGATCTGCCACGCGTCGGCGAAGACCGACAGCTCGCCGCGACGGGAGCTGATCACACGGCCGTGCACGAACAGGTGGTCGCCGAGGTCGACGTCGGTCTTGAAGGCGGCGAGCCGCTCCTCCCCGACCGCCGCGAGGCTGAACATGGCCTGCAGGCGGTTGCCCTCACCGTCCTGGAGCGTGGCGAAGCAGAGCTTGCCGCCGATCCGGACGAACACCACGCGGCCGGCCACGCCGACCTCGTCGTCCGTCTCCTGGCCCGGCTCCAGGTCCGGGTGCTCCGCACGCACCTGCGCGATCGTGTGGGTGCGCGGCACCCCGACCGGGTACGCCTCGACGCCCGACGCGAGCAGGCGGTCCCGCTTCTCGCGCCGCACCCGGATCTGCTCAGGGGCGTCGTCGGGTGCAGGGGTGCTCTCGGGCGTCTCGCTCACCGGACGATCTTACCGGCGCGCCACGGGCCGGCCGGCGCGTCACCGGCCGGTCGGCTCCAGGTCGAGCGCCAGGTCGAGGATCGGCGACGAGTGCGTCAGTCCACCCACCGACAGGTAGTCGACCCCCGTCGACGCGACCTCGCGCGCGCGGTCGAGCGTGAGGTTGCCCGTGGCCTCCAGCTCGACCTCCGCGTCGACCGCCCGCACCGCGGCCACCACCTCCGCCAGCAGCGGCGTCGCCATGTTGTCCAGCAGCAGGAAGCGGGCGCCCGCGGCGACGGCCTCCAGCGCCTGGTCGAGCGTGTCCGCCTCGACCTGGATGGTCACGTCCGGGTACCGCTCGCGGACGGCGGCCACCGCGGCCGACACGGAGCCCGCGGCCACGACGTGGTTGTCCTTGACCATCGCCACGTCGTAGAGGCCCATGCGCTTGTTGGTGCCGCCGCCGCAGCGCACCGCGTACTTCTCCAGGGCGCGCAGCCCGGGGGTCGTCTTGCGGGTGTCCAGCACGAGCGCGCCCGTGCCCTCCAGCGCGTCGGCCCAGCGGCGCGTGTGCGTGGCGACGCCGGACGCCCGGGAGGCCAGGTTGAGCAGCGTCCGCTCCGCCACGAGCAGGACCTGCACGGGACCGGTCAGCACGGCCAGCACGTCTCCGCGGGACACCCGGGTGCCGTCCGGGACGCGCTGGTCGACGGTCGCCATCGGCAGGCCGAGCCGGGCGGCGACCTGGCCGACGACCTCGGGGATCACCACGAGCCCCGCGACGACACCGTCCTGGCGCGCGACGAGGTCGGCGGCACCCGTCGACTCCGGCGGGATCGTCGACTGCGTGGTGACGTCCCGGCCGGGCTCCGGGCCGAGGTCCTCGTCGAGGGCGACCGCCACGGTGCGGGCGATCCAGGCGGGGTCGAGGGCAGGGGTGGGCGCGGTCACGGCGTCACGCTACCGGCGTGCGGCCGACCGTCCCGCCCGGACGACGCCACTCCGGAGGGCACGACCGAGGCCCGCGTCGAAGGACGACGCGGGCCCCGGCCTGGTCCGTCAGCGCGTCTTGACGGGTGCGCTCGTGCTCGGGCTCACGTTCGCGGTGTCGTTCGGGACGAACGTCGCCGTGTACGTGTGCTTGCCCGACGGGACGGTCCCGATCGCGATGCCGAGCACCACGCTGAGCCGCTTGACCACCGTGGTGCCCTCACGGATCTCGATCGTTCCCGACGGGAGCTTCCCGTTGTTCGTGGCGACCGTGGCCACCGCGATCGACGGGATGAACAGGAACCCGCGGGTCACCGACAGCCCGGTCGTCGTGGTGACCTTCTCCACGACCACCGTGACCGCCGCCGACTCCGAGCCCGTCACCGTGTCGTCACCGGCGTACCGGGCGACGACGTCGTAGCTGCCGGAGGGCGTGGACGCCGGCAGCCGCAGGGTGGCCGTGCCGCCCCGCAGGTTCGCGGTGCCCAGCACGGTGTCTCCGGCGACGAACTCGACGGCTCCTGCCACGGCCACGTCGGCCGTCACCGTGGCGGTTAGGGTGACCCGCGACGACGAGCCGAACACCTGGCTCGACGGCGCTGCCGTCAGCGTGGTGGTCGACGACGGGACGTCCACCTCCGACTCGACCAGCCGCAGCACACCCCAGCGGGCCGTGCTCTGGTAGCCGGCGCCGGTCGGGTCGGCCCAGTTGTGGATCGAGGTGCGCGCGCCGTTGCTGGCGTCGTTCACCTGGAAGTCCACCCCCTGGAAGCTGCCGGCGCCGCCGTCCTCGAGGAGGCTGATCGACGCCTCGACGACGTACCCGGTGTCGGTCAGGCGCGTCGCGCTGACCAGCCGGTTCTGCTGGAACGCCTCGTCACCCGTGCCGAACGAGACCACGTTGGTCGCGCTGATCCGGATCTGCGTGTCGTCGTACCGGTAGGAGCCGTTCTTGTAGTTGCCCGGGTCCACGTAGATCTCGACCGAGTCCTGGATCCACGGGTCGGAGCCCGTGACGTCCACGACCGGGTCGGTGACCTCCGCGAGCACGAACAGCGTGTTGTCCTTCCAGAGGGTGCGGACCTCCGCGGTCGCCCCACCGGTGCCGTTGGTCTGCTTGTCGGTGCGGACGGTGGTGGCGTCGGCCCAGGAGGAGTCCTCCTCGCCGTCGATCGCGGGTGCCGTCTCCACGGAACCCACCTCGGCGTACGAGAGCGGCTCGACGAGCGTGAGCGTGCCCACCGCCCCCGGGGTGTTCCAGGCCACCGTGTCCGCGCCGTCCGTGACCCGGACGTCGAAGGGCAGCGTGCCGCCCTCCGCCACCGGGGTGGTCAGCGGGAGCTTCACGACGGCCTCGTAGCCGCCGTCGGTCTGGGTGACCACGCCGTCGACGTCGCCGGAACCGTCCCTGCTGAACGTGACGGTCTGGCCGGCGTAGGCGATCTCGATCGCGTCGGTGTCCTGCGCCGTCGCGTCGTCGACCCGGACGTACGCCGTCAGGTTGTCGGGCGCCCAGCGGAGCTGGAAGGCGGTCGAGTCGTCGATGACGTTCAGCGGCAGCTGGGACCACCGGACGTCGGACGTCGGGTCGGTCAGCGGCACGTCCTCGGCGAAGACGTTCGCCGTGCGCTGCCGGGCCGGCAGCTCGTCGTCGACGATCCCGAAGTACGCCGGCTTGGCCTGCAGCAGGTCGTCGAACACGAGCGGTGCGCCGGAGTCGCTGCGCCAGCTGCGGCCGTCGGTGAGGCCCCACACCGTGACCGAGAACAGGCTCTCGGCGTGCGCCCGGAAGATCCGGAACGCGTCGCGGTAGTAGTAGCCCTGCTCGACGAGCTTCCCGTCGGTCACCGGGGTGCCGGTGGTGACGTCGAGCTCGGTGACCGCCTGCACCACGGGGAGGTCCTCGAAGGCGACGATGGCCGCCTCGAGCGCCGACACCGGCATCGCGAGGCTGACGTGGAACTGGTGCCCCACGCCGTCGACCGGGACACCGCGCTCGAGCAGGCGCTCGACCAGGGCGTGCAGGCGAGCCTGCTTGCCGCCCTGCTCGGTGTTGTAGTCGTTGATGAACAGGGTGATCGGACGGTCGGCGCCCGCGGCGGCGAACTCGTCGTTGAACGACTCGTCCGCGTACTGGAACGCCAGGTCGATGAACTCCTCGCCCAGGATCCGGTACCACTCGCTGCGGCGCAGCCCGTCGGCGAACTCGCCGCTGTCGCTGACCACCTCGTTGACCACGTCGAACGCGACCAGCGGGTTGGTGTCGCTGCCGAACTCGCCGTAGGTGTCGCTCAGGTGCTGGGCGACGGAGTGGATGTGCGTCCGCAGCCGGTCGCGGAGCACCTGGCGGTCGGCCTCGCTCGTCGTGAGCGGCACGCCCGCCTCGTCCTGGAAGAACCAGGCCGGCGTCTGGCTGTGCCACGCGAGCGTGTGCCCGTACACGTCGATCCCGTTGTCCTGCGCGTACCGCATGATCGCGTCGGCCTCGGGGTGCGGCGTGAACGTGCCCTCGGCGTCGTACCAGGCCTCGGGCTTCATGTAGTTCTCGGACGTGACCTGGTCGAAGTGGCGCAGGAGGAGCTCCGACTGCGCCCCGGTCTGCTCACGGCTGTCGATCGCCGCGCCCACCGGGAAGTCGACCGTGTCCTTGATCGGCGTCAGGTCCTGCACCTGTAGCGGGTCCTGGACCTTGACCACGACGTCGTCGACGAGGAAGTCGGACGTGTTGCCCGGGTCCCCGTTCTCCCACGGCGTCTCGAAGTACAGCAGCGCCGAGTCGGCCGCGGCCATCTGGAACGTGCCGGTGACCTCCACCCACTCGCTGTTCGACATGCCCGTGAACTGCTTGAGCGTGTCGTAGGAGGTGCTGGCGCCGACCGTGCGGGCCAGGCTCAGCCAGATGTCGTCGACCGTCTGGCCGGGCGCGAACCGCACCCACGCCGAGTACTCGTAGCTGGTGCCGGGGATCAGCACGCCGGTGGCGTCGAACCCGATCCCGTGCCCCTGCGAGGCGCGCCCGGTCAGCACGGCGGACTGTGCGCCGCCGTGCGCGAGCTCGGTCGTGACCGCCAGGGTGCCCTGGCCGGTGTCGGTCGCCCGAGGGACCCAGCCCTGCAGGCCGTCCTCGAAGTCCGCGCTGATCACGGCGGTTCCCGGCGGCTGGCTCGGAGCGAGCGTGACGGCGGGCAGCGTGAAGGCCCAGCCCTCGTCCAGGCGCTCCTGGATGACGGTCTTGGCGGCCGCGACGGTGCCGGCCCGGGAGCCGCCGCCGTCGTGCATCAGCACGACCTCGCCGCTCTTCATGGCCGTGCGCAGCCGCGTGGTGAGCGTGGCCTCGTCCTGGGTCTCCCAGTCGCCGATCGTGTTGGTCACCGCGAGCGGCTGCATGCCGAGGGCCACCGCGGCGGCCCGGTTCGCGTCCGTCCACACGCCGTTGGCGGCGCGGAAGAACGGCACCTGCGCCGACGGGTTGCCCAGGGCAGTGCGGATGATCGTCAGGTTGTCGGCCAGGTCCTGCTCGACCTCGGCCTGCGTGCCGTCGAGGACGTCGTAGGACGTGCCGTGGTTGCAGAGCGTGTGGCCGTCGGCGACGATCCGCTTCAGGAGGTCCGCGCCGCCGGGCGCCTGGACGTTCTGCCCGATGACGCAGAACGTGGCCTGGAGGTCCTTGGCCGCCAGGAAGTCGAGCAGCTCGGTCGTGTCGGCGCCGTTGGGGCCGTCGTCGAACGTCAGGGCGGACCGGTCGCCGGTGCCCTGCGCCGCACTCACCGGGGTCGTCGTGGGGTTCAGCGCACCACCGGGCAGGACGTCCGGGGTCTCCGGCTCCTCACCGTCCGCCGGGGCGGTGATCGTGAGGTCGTCGACCAGGTAGGTGTACGGGGCGTCGAGCGCGCCCGTGCCGATGTAGACCTGCAGCGCCGCGGGGTCGGCGTCGGCCGGCACGGTGTACGTGCCGGTCACCGTGGTCCACGCGTCCGCGGTCATCGTGGTGTTGCCCACCCACGTGTAGGCGGGCTTCACGACGAGGCGCACCCCGGCGGACCCGACCGTGTCGGGAGCCAGCCGTGCGCGCATCGAGAGCGTCAGCTCGGTCCCGGGCTCCACGTCGGCGAACAGGCCGGCAGCGGTCTGGATGCCGTCGAAGTCCTCGGTCCGGTCGGCCACCTGGAGCGCGGGGTTGCCCTCGACGTCGACCACCGACAGCGTCGCGCCGCCGCTGGCGGCCCAGTCGCTGTAGGTGCCGTCAGTGAAGTCGGTCGACACGATCGTCTCGACCGACGGGGTGGCGGCGGGCGCCGTGATCACGATGTCGTCGAGGAGGTAGGTGTAGGGGGCGTCGAGCGCGCCCGTGCCGACGTAGACCTGCAGCGCCGCGGGGTCGGCGTCGGCCGGCACGGTGTACGTGCCGGTCACGGTGGTCCACGCGTCGGCCGTCATGGTCGTGTTGCCGACCCACGTGTAGGCGGGCTTCGCGACGAGGCGCACCCCGGGAGACCCGACCGTGTCGGCAGCCAGCCGTGCGCGCATCGACAGCGTCAGCTCCGTGCCGGGCTCGACGTCGGCGAACAGGCCGGCCGGCGTCTGGATGCCGTCGAAGTCCTCCGTGCGGTTGGCGACCTGCAGCGCCTGGTCGCCGTCCACGTCGACGAACGACAGCGTCGGGCCGCCGCTCTGCGTCCAGCCGCCGAGCGTGCCGTCGGAGAAGTCCGTGGAGACGATGGTGGTGTCCGCGGCGAGCGCCGCCGTTCCCGTGCTGACCACTGCGGCGGGGACCGCGGCGACCGCGAGGGCGGTGGCCAGTGCCACCCCGATAGTTTCGAGACGATTCCGTGACGTGCGTGCGTGTCTCATCGACGCTCCTTTGCGCAGACGTATGCCCCTCTTTCGGGCGATCCTTGGGAGAGGGTAAGCAGCGCGCGGGCAGGACACTAGTGCTGGAGGTATCGAAACTCTCCGACGGTATCGATCGTTATGCCGATAGTGTCGGGATTCACTCAGGCGAGTGACGAGCGCCGCGACACCAGCGTCCCGTCGCGCAGCGAGAGCTCCAGCCGGAGCCGCCAGGCGTCCACGGGGACCGGGAAGTCGCTGCGCGCGTGCCCGCCGCGGCTCTCCTCGCGCTCGAGAGCGGCCGCCGTCAGCACGGTCGCCACCTGGTGCACGTTCGTCGTCTCCCACTCGGCCACCTGCGGGGCGGCCAGCCGGCGGCCCTCGTCGGTGCGCAGGTGCGCGTCGGTGCGCACGGCCTCGAGCGCCGCCACCGCCCGCCGCAGCCCGTCCCCCGAGCGCAGCGGGCCGGGTCCGTCGGACGCGATCCGCTGCACCCGGGCACGGGACGCCGCAGCGACCAGGGCCTCGTCGCCCGGCCGGGTCTCCGGCGTGAGCAGGGTGAGGGCTCCGCCGCTGACCTGCGTGGCGATGTGCCGGGCCGCGCGGGTGGCGAACACCAGCCCCTCGAGCAGGGAGTTCGACGCCAGCCGGTTGGCGCCGTGCACGCCTGTGCAGGCCGTCTCCCCCACCGCGTACAGGCCGGGCAGGCTGGTCCGCCCGACGAGATCCGTGACCACCCCGCCCGAGTGGTAGTGCTGCGCCGGCGCGACGGGGACCAGGTCCGTCGTCATGTCGATGCCGTGCTCGAGCAGGCGGTCGTTGATCGTCGGGAACCGCGAGCGCAGGAAGTCGTCGCCAAGGTGCCGGGCGTCCAGCCACACGTGGTCGGACCCGGTCTCGCTCATCCGCCGGACGATCGCGTGCGCGACGACGTCCCGCGGAGCCAGCTCGGCCATCGGGTGCACGTCGGGCATGAACCGCACACCGTCGGTGTCGAGCAGCAGCGCCCCCTCGCCCCGCACCGCCTCGGACACCAGCGTCAGCTGGCCCTTCACGCCGGAGCCGAGCCACAGCACGGTCGGGTGGAACTGCACGAACTCCACGTCGCCCAGCACCGCGCCGGCGCGCAGGGCGGCGGCGATCCCGTCACCCGTCGCCTGCGCCGGGTTGGTGGACGAGCGGAAGACCTGCCCGATGCCGCCGGTCGCCAGCACGACCGCGCGGCCCAGGGCCGCACCGACACCGTCGCGCTGCCCCTCGCCGATCACGTGCAGCGTCACGCCGCACGCACGCCCGGGACGGCCGTCCGGGCCGGGCGGGCCCGTGAGCACGTCGAGGACGAGGGCGTGCTCGATGACCTCGATGCCCGGGTCGTCGCGCACGGCCTCGATCTGCGCGACGAGCGCGCGGGAGATCTCCGCCCCCGTGGCGTCGCCGCCGGCGTGCGCGATGCGGTCGGCGTGGTGCCCGCCCTCGCGGGTCAGCGAGATGCTGCCGTCCGCGCCGGTGTCGAACACGGCACCACGCGCCACCAGCTCGCGGACGCGTCGCGGCCCCTCGGTGACCAGCACCTCGACCGCACGGGGGTCGCACAGGCCCGCACCGGCGACCAGCGTGTCCTGCAGGTGCGCCGCGGGCGAGTCCGACGGGTCCAGCGCCGCGGCGATGCCGCCCTGCGCCCACACGGTCGACCCCGACGCGAGGATGTCCTTGGTGACCAGCAGGACCCGGGGCACGCGCGTGCGCAGCTCCAGCGCCGCGGTCAGGCCCGCGATGCCCGAGCCGACGACGACCGCGTCGGCCTCGACCGTCCAGCCGGGCTCCGGGGCTGCCAGCCGCGTGGCGAGCCGGGTCACCGAGCGACCGACGAACGACCCTCGGCGAACGGCAGCCCGCTCGGCTGCAGCCCTTCCCAGCCCTCCGGGACCTGACCGGGGTCGTCCCCGACGGACACGACCCGGTTGGCGCCGTCGACGAGCACGACGTGCGGCTCGTACGTGCGGGACTCCGCGTCGGAGAGCTGCCCGTACGCGATGAGGATGACGATGTCCCCCGGGTGCACCAGGTGCGCGGCGGCGCCGTTGATGCAGACCTGACCCGACCCCGGCTCGCCGGCGATGGCGTACGTGGTCAGGCGGGCGCCGTTGGTGACGTCGACGACGTCCACCTGCTGCCCGGGCAGGACGTCCGCGGCGGCGAGCAGGTCCGCGTCGACGGTGATCGAGCCGACGTAGTGCAGGTCCGCCTGCGTCACGGTGGCGCGATGGATCTTGCCCGTCATCATCGTGCGCGTCAGTGACGTCACGGGCGGACCTCCACAGGGCCGTTGTCGATGAGCCGGGTCGTCCCGACGGTCGCCGCGACCAGCAGCAGGGCCTCGCCGACGAAGTCTGCGGGGACCTCGGCGAACGTCTCCGGGTCGACCAGCGCGACGTAGTCGACGTCGGTCTCCGCCAGGGCGGCGCGCGCGGTGCCGCGGATCTGGTCGGCGCTGCCGGACGCGCGCAGCGCCCGGGACAGCCCGAGCGCGCGGCCGCGCTCCTCGTCGCTCAGGTAGGCGTTGCGGCTGGACAGGGCGATGCCGTCCTCGTCGCGGACGATCGGCGCCGCCTCGATCACGACGGGCACGTCGAGGTCACGGACCATCCGACGCACCGCCGCCAGCTGCTGCGCGTCCTTGGCCCCGAACAGCGCCACCCCCGGCCGCGTCAGGTGGAGCAGCTTGAGCACGACCGTGAGGACCCCGTCGAGGTGGCCGGGCCGGCTGACCCCCTCGAGGACGTCCCCGATGTGCCCGGCACTGACGCGCACGACCGGGTCCCCGTCCGGGTAGACGACCTCCGGTCCGGGTGCGAAGACGATGTCGTCCGGACCCAGCAGGCCGGGGCCCGACAGGAGCGCGAGGTCGCGCTGCAGGTCGCGCGGGTACCGCGCCAGGTCCTCCGACGGTGCGAACTGGAGCGGGTTCACGAAGATCGTCACCACGACGGCGTCCGCCAGCTCGCGAGCCCGCGCGACCAGCGAGAGGTGCCCGGCGTGCAGCGCCCCCATGGTCATCACGACCGCCCGCCGGTGCGGCCGGGCGGAGTGCGCGGTCCCCGCGTACCCCTCGGTGCGCGGCACCGCCTGCACGTCCTGCACGGCCAGCGCCGCGGCCAGCGCCTCGCGCGTGTGCACGAGCGTCGGCGTCGTGGTCTGCGTGGTCATTCGTCCTCCTGCGGGTCCGGCCCGTCCTCCACCTGCAACGCCCCGGCATCCTCGGTGATGCCGTCCAGCAGCTCCTGTGCCGCGGCCGGCGAGATCAGGCCCGCGGCCAGCGCCCGCCCGGTCGCCGAGCGCGCCAGGGCACGGTATCCCGCAACGACGTCCACCGCCCCCGTGGCGGCCGCGAACGTGGTCAGCGCCACACCGTGCTCCCGGACCGTCCCCGCGTCGCCGCGGCGCACCGGGCCGGTCAGCGCGGCGATCGCCCCGGACCCCCCGGCCGACTCGGCGCGCAGCGCACCGTCCAGCGCCGCCTCCAGCAGCGGGCCGAGCATCCGACCGGGGTCACCGACACCGGCCGCCGCCAGCGCCTGCGCGGCCTGCGCGACGAGCACGACGAGGTGGTTCGCGCCGTGCGCCAGGGCCGCGTGGTAGAGCCCGCGCGCCTCCTCCGCCAGCACCACCGGCTCGCCGCCGATCTCCACGACCAGGGCCTGGCCGATGGGCAGCACCGGCGACGGGGCCGTCACCGCGAACGAGCAGCCGACCAGCCGGGCCAGGTCCAGCGACGTGCCCGTGAACGTCATCGCCGGGTGCAGCGCCAGCGGGATGACCCCCGCCGCCCGCGCCGGCGCCAGCACGTCCACCCCGAACCGACCCGACGTGTGCACCACGATCTGGCCCACCTGCCACGCGCCCAGGTCCGCGAGCCCGCGCACCAGGTCCGCCAGCGCGTCGTCCGGGACCGTGAGCAGCACGAGCTCCGCGCGCCGGACCACCTCGGGGATGTCCAGCACCGGCACGCCCGGCAGCAGCGCCGCCGCGCGCTCGCGGGACGCCTCCGAGATCGCCGAGACCGCGACCACCGGGTGCCCCGCGCTGCGCAGCGCGTTGCCGAGCACCGCACCGACCCGTCCCGAGCCGATGACACCGACACCCAGCCGGCCCGGGCGATCTGCCGGGTCCGGTGGCGTCATCCGTCCGCTCCGGCGGCCGGCGGGACCGGCGACCCGGTCGACCCTGCACCGGGAACCTCGCCCGCCGGAGCCGTCGTCGGGCCCGTCGGCACCGTCGACCCTGCACCGGGGACCTCACCCGCAGGAGCCGTCGTCGGCACCGGGTTCGGGACGGCCGGCGTCGGTGCCCCCACCGCGCGCATCCACTGCTCGGGCGTCGCGGTCGCCCGGGCGTTCCTGGCCCGCTCGGCCTGCTCGTCGAGCAGCTCCGCGGCGACCGCGGCGTCGAGGTGGTTGACGCGCGGCGAGACCGGTCCGGGGGTCGAGTGCAGGACGAACGACGCCAGCCCGAGCCGACGCTGGATCGGACCCTGCTCGAGCCCGAGGGACTGCGTGCGCTCGTGCGGCACGACGTCGACGCTGCGCCAGATCCGGCCGGACCGGGTGACCAGGGCCCGCTCGGTCACCCGCACCCCGTGCCGCCGCCAGCCCACCGGGTCCACCCAGCGCGCCCGGCGCGGCGCCGGGGTGAACCCGCCGTCGTCGTCCCTGCCGGTCAGGGCCGCGGTGACGAGCTCCGTCGGGTCCTGCACCCCCAGGTCGGGCAGCACCAGCCAGAGCGCGGTCATCGCCTCGTCGCGCGTGGCCACCGGGTGCAGCACCGTGTCCCGCTGCTGCTGGTCGCCCTGGCCGTAGCCGGCCACGTTGATCTCGACGCGCCACCAGTCCGGACCGCGCCACAGCGGACCCTGCCGCAGGCGGATGGCCTGCACCCGCCCGGGCGGCACGGTCTGCGCGCGCGCCTCCGTGAGCCCGTGCCGCAGCCGGATGCCGTCGGGCGAGATCGCGGCGCGGAAGTTGGCCCCCTGGTTGATCCGGCTCCACACGAAGGTCACGCCCGCGAACAGCGGCGCGACGAGCACGAACGCCGCACTGATGTCCCGGGACACGACGGCCAGCGTGATCGCACCCGCCGCCACCAGCAGCAGCACCGGCACGGCCCCCGACCGCAGGGTCGCCCGCACCAGCCGGCCCATCGGCAGCTCGTACACCTGCCGCTCCGGGGCGACCTCGAACGGCACGGGAGCCACCGGCGCGGGCGCATCCGCCTCGGCGCCGTCGGCCGGCGGCGCCACCGGCACCGAGCCGGGCCGCTGCAGCCCCGCGGAGAGCGCGAGCAGCTCGGCCCGCAGCGCCTCCGCGTCCGCCTCGCGCAGGAACGCCAGCGACACGGCGGACCCGCTCCCCCCGGCCACCTCGAGCTTGAGCTCCGCCAGGCCGACCAGCCGCGCGAGCAGGGGCTGCACCACGTCGACGGCCTGCAGCCGGTCCAGCCGCGCCTGCCGCTGCTGCCGGAACAGGATGCCGGTCCGCAGGTGCACGGCCTCGTCGGTGACGGCGAACCGGGTCACGCGCCACGCGATCGCGGAGTACCCGAACCCGATGAGGCCGATCAGCAGGATGCCGCCGATGAGCGCGAGGAACGCCGGGCCGTGCAGGAGGTCGATGGCCTGCTCGATGTTCTCGCCCACCTGGAACCAGCCGATGGCCAGGACGGCGACCAGGACCTTCCAGCCCTTGAGGGCCGGGGTGACCGGGTGCATCCGCCGCCAGCCGGTGACGTCCTCGTCGCTGACGCCGTCGACGTCGGGCGCGCTCCTGGGCGGCTCGGGTGCGCTGTGCGTGCTGGGGGTCTCGGGCGTGCTGGTCACAGTCCCGCCAGCCGCGCCTCGCCGCGGGACGCCATGCGGTCGCGCAGGCGCGCGGCCTCGTGCGGCGGTAGGCCCTCGATCGACGCGCTCGTGGCGGACGAGGCGGTGTGCAGCTGGACGGACGCGATCCCGAACTTGCGCGCGATCGGACCGGCGTTGACGTCGACGTACTGCATCCGGCCGTACGGCACCACGACGAGCGAGCGGAACATGATGCCGCGTCGCACCAGCAGGTCGTCCGCCCGCTCGGCGTAGGCCAGCGCACGCACCTGCCGCGGCACGAGCCAGAGGATCCACAGGACGAGCAGCACCACCACGGCGGGGAACGCCCAGAGCCAGGCCGCGCCGACGAGCACCGCCAGGAGCACCAGCAGCACGAGGATCGGTGCGAGCACGATGGCCGTGACCGTCAGGCGCGCGCCGACGAGCCGGCTCGACACCGGCGTCCACGTGACGTCGGTCGGGTCGAACGGCTCGCGGGTGCCGGGGACGGCGTCGGAGGTCATGAGCTCATCCTTCCATCCGCTCAGGGGCCGCTGGGATCCGCCGCGGGGCTCTCGTGCGCCGCCTCGGACCCGGCCTCGGGCGGAGGCACCCGGCAGAACCACTCGACCACCAGACCGACGACGGCGAGCACCACGGCCCCGGCCGTCGCGATGCCGGCGGCGATCGCGCGGGACCCGTTGCCCGGCACGCTCAGGTCCGTGACCAGCGCCAGCACCTGCCCGCCGTACCACCCGGCCAGCAGGGCGCCGGTGTAGCACGACGCCTTGGCCAGCACCGCCGTGCGCGCCGCGCGGATCGGGTCCAGCAGGGGCCGCTTGCCGCGCAGGAACTGCCGGACGGCCCAGCCCATGGAGAACACGATCCCGGCGATGAGCAGCTCGACGGCGACCACGAGCGGCGGGACCGACGGCAGCATCCCGCCACGGTCCGCGACGGCGCGCAGGACGATCCACGTGACGGCCGCCGCGACGGCTGTGACCAGCAGGAGCGTCTGCCAGCGCGTGCGGTGCATCACGTGTCCTGGGCCTCCGGACCCGGCTGCCCGGCCGGGACGGCCCCGGTGTCACCGCTGACGGCGGGGATGGCGGTGGTCAGCCAGTCGAGGGCCAGCCAGCGGACGCCGTCACGGTCCGGTGCCGTCGCGGCGAGCGCACCGACCGGTCCGCCGCCGAGCCCGGGCAGGATCGCGTCCGGGTCCACCTGTGCCCACGGCTGCAGCACGAACGCGCGCTCGTGCGCCCGCGGGTGCGGGAGCTCGAGGTCGTCCGTCACGGCGAGCACCGAGCCGTACAGCACGATGTCGATGTCGAGCGTGCGCGGGCCCCAGCGCTCGTGGCGCTCGCGACCGTGCGCGTTCTCGATCGCCTGCGTGGCCCGCAGCAGCGCACGCGGGGAGAGCGTCGTGGTCGCCAGGACGACCGTGTTGAGGTAGTCGGACTGCTCCGGCCCGCCGACCGCAGACGTGCGGGCGAGCGCCGAGACGTCACGCACCTCGACCCCCGGGGTCCGGGCCAGGTCGGTCACGGCGTCCCGGAGGGTGTCCTGCGCCGGTCCCAGGTTCGCGCCGAGGGCGAGCACGACCTCGACGGGCTCCTGCGGCTCCTGGTCGAGGGAGTCCGTCACCAGCTCGCCGACGACCACCGCCTCACCCGCCGGTACCGGCTCGAGCTCGGTGGACGGGCCGTCGGGGCCGCCCGAGAACGCACCGGGGGCGGGGGCGACCGCGTCGGACCAGGCCCCGGACGGCACGAGCGACGCCGCAGGAGCCGGGCCGGACGCCGGCACGACCGGCGCTCCCGGTGCCGGGGTCACGGGGAACGTCGCGGTCGACGTCGGGACCGGTCGGGAGACGGGCTGAGCCTCCTGAGCCACCCGCGCGACGTACGGCTCCGCGGCGGGCAGCTTGCTGCGGTCGCGGTGGATGGCGACGACCACGTCGCCGAACGGCACCTGGATCGGGGCGTTGGGCTTGTGCACCGCCACGTCGACCGCCTGCACGACCCCCGACGCCAGGACGGTCGCCGCGATGCGCTCCGCGACCGTCTCGATCAGCTCCACCGGCTCGCCCGAGAGGACCGCCGCGACCTGCTCCGCGAGCTCGCCGTAGTTGAGCGTGTGCGCCAGGTCGTCGCGCGCGGCCGCCCGGCGCGTGTCGAGGTGGACCACGACGTCCGCGACGAACGTCTGCCCCTCCCGACGCTCGTGCTCGAACACGCCGTGGTAGCCGAGCGCCGTGATGCCCGTCAGCCTGATCTGGTCGAGCCGGCGCCCGCTGGTGTCCAGCGCGTCCTGTCGGCCCTCGTCGTTCATGGTCACCGCGTGCTCCCGCCCGTTCTCGCGTCCTCGTCCACCGGCAGCTCGTCGTCGTCATCGTGCTCGGCGACCGGCCCGTGCGGGCTCTGCACGCCCCGCCACGCGGCCGCGACGCGCACCGCGTCGGCCGAGCCTGCCACCTCGTGCACCCGCACGCACCACGCTCCCGCCGCGGCGGCCAGCGCGGAGACCGCGGCGGTCGCGCCGTCCCGCGCGAGCGGTGGTGCCGGCTCGCCGTCCGGACCGGCCAGCAGGTGCCCGAGGAACCGTTTGCGGCTGGCGCCGACCAGCACCGGGAACCCGTCCGCCACCAGCTCCGGCAGCCGCGCGAGCAGCGGCCAGTTGCTGCTCCCCGCCTTCGCGAAGCCCAGACCCGGGTCCAGCACCACCTGCTCGTCCCGCACCCCGGCCGCACGCAGCGCCGCGACCCGCGCGGCGAGCTCGCGGCGCACGTCGGTCACCACGTCGTCGTAGTCGTCGAGGTCGTCCATGACGTCCGCGTGCCCGCGCCAGTGCATCGCGACGTACACCGCCCCCGTCTGCGCCACGACCCCGTACATCGCGTCGTCGGCCAGGCCGCCGGACACGTCGTTGATGATCGAGGCACCGCGCTCGACGGCCGCGCGTGCGACCACCGCGCGGGTCGTGTCGATGCTCACCGTCGCGCCGTGCGCCACCAGCTGCTCGATCACCGGCAGCACCCGGGCCAGCTCGTCGTCGACCGCGACCCGGCGCGCACCCGGCCGGGTCGACTCCCCGCCGACGTCCAGCAGGTCCGCACCGTGCGCCACCAGCTCGAGGCCGTGCGCCACAGCAGCGCCGGGCGTGAACCAGCGGCCCCCGTCCGAGAACGAGTCCGGGGTGACGTTGACGACGCCCATGACGAGGGTCCGGTCGAGCCGGTGCAACCGCGTCGGGAGCGGCGCCGGGCGGGCGGAGGGGCCAGTCACGGTGCCGAGCCTAGGGGTCTGCCGACGAGGGCGTCAGCGACCGAGCACGAGGCTCATGGCCTCGGCCCGGGTGGCGACGTCCCGCATCTGCCCGCGGACCGCGGAGGTCACCGTGCGCGAGCCGGGCTTGCGGACGCCGCGCATCGACATGCACAGGTGCTCGCACTCGATCACCACGATCACCCCGCGCGGCTGCAGCTCGGCCACGAGCGCGTCGGCGATCTGCGACGTCAGCCGCTCCTGCACCTGCGGTCGGCGCGCGTACACGTCGACCAGCCGGGCGAGCTTGCTCAGGCCGGTGATGCGGCCGTCCGCGGCGGGGATGTACCCGACGTGCGCGACGCCGTGGAACGGGACCAGGTGGTGCTCGCACGTGGAGAACACCTCGATGTCCTTCACCAGCACCATCTCCTCGTGGCCGAGGTCGAAGGTGGTGGTCAGGACGTCGGCGGGCTCCTGGTACAGACCCGCGAAGATCTCCCGGTACGCCCGCGCGACCCGCGCCGGGGTCTCGCGCAGCCCCTCGCGGTCGGGGTCCTCCCCGACCGCGACCAGCAGCTCACGGATGGCCGCCTCGACGCGGTCCTGGTCGTACTCGCCCACGGCCGCGCCGGTGAACGTCACCGGCCCGATGCTCGAGGGGGTGCCGTCACCCTGTGCGCTCACGATCGCCCCTACGCGTCCGGCGTCTGCGACGGGGGGACCTCGATGATCTGGTCCGTCGGGTGGCCGAACGCCTCGGCCGCCTCGTCCTCGGGGATGATCGGGTGGCCGTTCTGCGCCGCCAGCTCCGCGGGCGTCATCACGGGCGGACGCTCGGAGACGGCGCGCTGCTCGCTGGACAGCCAGACCTGGCGGGGCGGTCGCTTGGTGATCGGCGCAAAGATCGTGGCCAGCTGCTCCTGGTTGAGCGTCTCCTTCTCGAGCAGCTCGAGCACCAGGGCGTCGAGCACGTCCCGGTACTCGACCAGGATCTCCCAGGCCTCGTCGTGCGCGCGCTCGATCAGGGCGCGGACCTCGAGGTCGATGGAGGCGGCGACGTCCTCGGAGTAGTCACGTCCGTGGCCCATGTCGCGGCCCATGAAGACCTCGCCCGAGGCCTGCCCCAGCTGGATGGCGCCGAGCCGGGCGCTCATGCCGAACTGCGTGACCATCTTGCGGGCCGTCGCCGACGCCTTCTCGATGTCGTTGCTGGCGCCCGTCGTCGGGTCGTGGAACACGAGCTCCTCGGCCACGCGCCCGCCCATGGCGTACGACAGCGTGTCCAGCAGCTCGTTGCGGGTGGTCGAGTACTTGTCCTCGGTCGGCATGACCATCGTGTACCCGAGCGCACGTCCACGGGGCAGGATCGTCACCTTGGTGACGGGGTCGGTGTACCGGAGCGCCGCCGCGACCAGGGCGTGACCGCCCTCGTGGTACGCGGTGATCTTGATCTCCTTGGGGTTCATGATCCGCGTGCGCTTCTGCGGTCCGGCGATGACGCGGTCGATCGCCTCGTCCAGCGTGTGGTCCGTGATCGTCTGCTGGCCGGTGCGGGCCGTGAGCAGCGCGGCCTCGTTCAGGACGTTGGCCAGGTCCGCACCGGTGAAGCCGGGCGTCCGTCGGGCGACCACGTTGAGGTCGACGTGCGGCGCCATCGGCTTGCCCTGCGAGTGCACCTGCAGGATCCGCTCGCGCCCCTTGAGGTCGGGCGGGTCCACCGCGACCTGACGGTCGAACCGGCCCGGGCGCAGCAGCGCGGGGTCGAGGATGTCCGGCCGGTTGGTGGCCGCGATGAGGATGACGTTGGCGTTGACGTCGAAGCCGTCCATCTCGACCAGCATCTGGTTGAGGGTCTGCTCGCGCTCGTCGTGCCCGCCGCCCATGCCGGCGCCACGGTGGCGGCCGACGGCGTCGATCTCGTCGATGAAGATGATCGCGGGGGCGTTCTCCTTGGCCTGGTTGAACAGGTCACGGACACGGCTGGCGCCGACGCCGACGAACATCTCGACGAAGTCCGAGCCGGAGATCGAGTAGAACGGCACGCCCGCCTCGCCGGCCACCGCGCGGGCCAGCAGGGTCTTGCCCGTCCCGGGAGGGCCGTACAGGAGGACGCCCTTGGGGATCTTGGCGCCGACGGCCTGGAACTTGGCCGGCTCGGCGAGGAACTCCTTGATCTCCTGGAGCTCCTCGACCGCCTCGTCGACACCCGCGACGTCCGAGAACGTGACCTGCGGAGACTCCTTGCTGACCAGCTTCGCCTTGGACTTGCCGAAGCTCATGACGCGCGAGCCGCCGCCCTGCGAGTTCGACATCAGGAACCAGAAGATCGCCAGGATGATGATCAACGGGAGGATGAAGCTCAGGAGGCTGGCCCACCAGGCCGTCTGCGGCACGACCGACGTGTAGCCCTCGTCGAGGTCGGCGTCCGCGATGGCGGTCACCACCGCCTCGCCCTGCGGCACGACGTAGTTGAACTGGACCAGCTTGCCCAGGTTGTCGTCGCCCTTGGTGAAGTCCTCGGCGAGCGTCAGGTCGACCCGCTGGACGCCCTCGGTGATCTTGGCCTGCTCGACCTTGCCGTCCGCGATCAGCGTCATGCCGTCCGACGTGTCGATCTTGCTGATCTTCGGGGCCGCGAGCGTGGACGCGCCGATGTACAGCAGGATCACGGCGATGACGACCCACAGGATGGGGCCACGGGCTAGTCGCTTGACGTTCATGGGCGATCGGGGCAGAGCCCCTCAACCTCCGCTCGCGGGACTGGTGGCCTCGAAGTTACACGGAGTTCCTGAGGGATCCGGACCGTGTTCACCGAGGGCGCACTCCGGCAGGACGAGCGCTCAGGCGCCGTAGACGTGCGGGGCGAGCGTGCCCACGAAGGGCAGGTTGCGGTACTTCTCGGCGTAGTCCAGGCCGTAGCCGACGACGAACTCGTTCGGGATGTCGAAGCCCACGTACCGGACGTCGACGTCGACCTTGGACGCCTCCGGCTTGCGCAGCATCGTCGCGATCTCGACCGTCGCCGGGCCGCGGGAGCGCAGGTTGGACAGCAGCCAGGACAGCGTCAGGCCGGAGTCGATGATGTCCTCGACGATGAGCACGTGCCGGCCGGTGAGGTCGGCGTCGAGGTCCTTGAGGATCCGCACGACGCCCGAGGACTTGGTGCCCGAGCCGTACGAGGAGACCGCCATCCAGTCCATCTGCACCGACGAGTGCAGGCGGCGCGCGAGGTCCGCCATCACCATGACCGCACCCTTGAGGACACCCACCAGGAGCAGGTCCTTGCCCTCGTAGTCGGCGTCGATCTGCGCCGCGATCTCGTCGAGCCGCTCGTGCAGCTGCTCCTCGGAGAGCAGCACCCGCTCGAGGTCGTCGCCCATGTCCGCAGGGTCCACCGCAGTTCGCTCCTCTTGATCCGCCCGTGCCGTGCCCATCCCGCGCGCTACGCGGGGGCCGTGCCCAGGGCAAGCCTGCCACACGCCCGGCTGGCCGCGATCCCGCCGGGAAGGGCCACCGGACCCTGCCCGTGCCAGTCCGTGACCAGCGCGTCGACGGCCAGGACGTGCGCCCGGCCGAGGGCGCCGGCCGGGCATCCGGCGGCGATCGCGGCCGACCGCAGCGCGCGGGTGCGCAGGGCGCGCGGGGCCGCCCGCAGCAGGTCGACGTCCAGGCCGTCGGCGGTGCGCACCGCGTCGAGCAGGTCGCCCGCCAGCGTGTCGAGCACGTCCGCGTCGTCGCGCAGCTGCGCGGCCGACCGGGCCAGCGCCTCGGCGACCCCCGGCCCCAGGACGCGTTCGAGCGCCGGCAGCGCCTCGCCGCGGACCTTGCTGCGCAGCGACGCGTCGGTGTGCGACCCCTCGTTCGTCGGGTCGTGCCACGGCCGCAAGCCCAGCGCCGCGCACACCGCGAGGGTGTCGGAGCGGCGCAGGCCCAGCAGCGGCCGTCGCAGCCGCCCGCGCGTCGCCGGCATGCCCGCGAGCGCCCGGGCGCCGGACCCGCGCGCCAGGCCGAGCAGCACGGTCTCCGCCTGGTCGTCGAGGGTGTGCCCGAGCAGCACGGCCGCGGCGCCGAGCTCGTCGGCCACCTGGTCCAGCGCGGCGTACCGGGCCTCCCGCGCGGCCGCCTCGGTCCGGCCGTCGACCTGCACGCGCACCACGCGCGCCGGCAGCCCGAGACCTCGGCACGCGGCCGCGGCGTCGTCGGCCACCTGCGCCGAGCCGTCCTGCAGGCCGTGGTCGACGACGACCGCCTGGGCACGCCACGGCGTCGCCGTGCGGGCGGACCGCTGCGCGACGAACGCCGCCGCCGCCGCGAGCGCGAGCGAGTCCGGACCGCCCGAGCAGGCGACGAGGACCAGCGCGTCCGGTGGGAGGTCCGCGACCGTGGCGGCGACCGCCGAGCGCGCCGCCGCGACCTCGCGGGCCGGAGAGCTCACCCGTGGACCCGGCGGACCCACGCCCGGGGGTCCGCGATCTCCTGCGGCAGCGGCAGGTGCCCTGCCGACGCCCACACCGCGTTCAAACCGTCCAGCCCGACGTCCTTGCGCACGGCCCGGACGAACGCCGCACCGTCCCGGTACTGCGCCAGCTTGGTGTCGAGGCCCAGCAGCCGCCGCAGCACCCGGTCCATCCCCCGCGACCTCGCGGCCTCGTCGCGTCGCGCCTCGAAGGCCTTGCGGATCTTCCGGACGCTCGGCACCACCCGCGGCCCGACCTCGTCCATCGCCACGTCCGCGTGACCCTCGAGCAGCGCCATGACCGCGCCGACCTCCTCGAACACCTCCCGCTGCCGCGCCGAGAGCAGGTCGAGCACGCCCACGCCGTCGTCGGCACCGCCCATCACCGCCCGGGTGACCGCCTGCAACAGCTCCCCCGCCCGCGGGACCAGCGCCTTGTCCGCCGCCAGGTCCGTCATCAGCTCGCCGGCGCGCGAGCGCAGGTGGTCCGCCAGCCAGGGCGCCGCGGCGAACTGCAGCGCGTGCGTCTGCTCGTGCAGGGCCACCCAGAGCCGGAAGTCCGACGGGTCCACCTTCAGCCGCCGCTCGTGGTGCAGCACGTTGGGGGCGACGAGGAGCAGGCGGCCGTGGCCGTCCCGCGACGTGAACGGGTCGAACTGCCCGAGCACCTTGCCGGACAGGAGCGCGAGCACCCCACCGACCTGCACCGCCGCACCCGCGCGCGCCGTCGCCGACGGTGCCGCACCGGCCAGCGGGCCGGTCATCGCTGCGAACACCTGGGCGTTGGCCTGGGCCCAGTGCGGCCGGTCCACGACGAGCACGGTCGACACCTGCTCCGGCGGCGTGCCGTCCGCAGCGGACAGCCCGGTGATCGCCGAGGCGTGCACGGCAGCGCGGCCGGCCGCGTCGCGCAGCTCGTCGACGAGCGCGGTCAGCTCGGCGCGGTCCGCCACCGGTCCCGGCGCCGCCAGCCGGGCGGCGATCCGGGTGGCGAGCTCCCAGTCCACGGGTCCTTCGGGGGTGTCCACCCGGTCAAACTAACCGCAGCCGCACCCGGACAACGCGGTGACGAACGAGTCGATGGCCGCGCGGGGACCCCACTGGCCACCGTCCGGCGTCGCGTCGGCGAGGACGACGAACACCAGCTGGCGCCCGTCGGCGTCGAGCACCGTCCCGGCCAGCGAGGTCACGTGCGGCAGGCTGCCCGTCTTCGCGCGCACCAGCCCGCGGGCCGGCGACTGGGAGTACCGGTCGCTCAGCGTGCCGGTCAGGCCCGCGATGGGCATGCCCGTCGCGACGTCCCGCAGCACGCCGTGCGCGGGGTCGGTGGCCAGCCGCAGCAGCCCGAGCAGGAGGTCCGGCGGCAGGACCGAGCCGGCCCCGAGGCCCGACGCGTCCGAGAGCTGTGCACCGGTGGTGTCGACGCCCGCGACGGCGACGGCGTGCAGCACAGCCGTCGTCCCGCCCTCGAACGACGCGGGCAGCCCCTGGTCGACCGCCACCAGGCGGCTGACCACCTCGGTGATCGCGTTGTCCGACGTGTCCAGGAAGTGGTGCACGATGCCGTCCAGCGTCGCCGACCGCACGACGCCGATCTCCCGCCCGTCGTCCGGCCGCGACATCCGCCGCGGGCTGCCGTCGACGGCGATCCCGACCTCCTCCAGCCGCTGCGCGAACGTGTTCGCCGCCGCGAGGGACGGGTCCGCGTACCGGGGCGGGTACTCGCCGGGCCGGATCTTGGCGGTGTCGACCGCGAGCGCCGTCACGGGCGCGACGAATCCCGCGGCCACGTCGGCCGGGTTCCAGGTGGGGCTCAGCGTCGGGCCGGAGAACAGGAAGTCGTCGAAGCCGAGGCTCACCGTCGTCGCGCCCTCGAGCTGCAGCTCCTTGGCCACCTGCGCCGCGAGGTCCGCCAGCCCGGCGTGGCCCACGACGGCCGTCGGGTCCCCCGCCCCGGCCGCGAGCATCATGTCGCCGCCGCCGACGAGCACGATGCTGTTGCCGGAGCCGCGCACGACGCTCGTGGGCAGGGTCACGTCCGGTCCGAGGGTGCTCAGGGCGGCGACGGCCGTGACCAGCTTCGCCGTCGACGCCGGCGTGCGGCCCGCCTCAGGCAGGTGCGCGCCCAGCACGTCGCCCGTCAGCTGGTCCGCGACCACCACGCCGACGCTGGCACCCATGCGGGGGTCGACCACCAGCCCGTCCACGAGCGCCTGCACGTTCGCCGCCGCAGGGACCGGCGCCTGCGGGTCCAGGTCCGCCAGCGCGGTCGCCGTGTCCGCCGGCTCGACCGCACCCGGGGCCGTCGGGAACGGCAGCGGGTCCGGCGGCAGCTCCTCGAGCGTGACCATGCCCGGCACGACGTCGTACGCGTCGGCCGTCACGTACGCGCCGCCGGCGAGCACGAGGACGAGCGCGGTGATGCCGACCGCTCTGACCGCTGTGGCCATCGTCACCCCTCCCCGCTCGTCGCCCGGTGGGACGCCCCGTCCCGCGGTGCGTCAGACTACTGTCCGAGACAAGGGCGCCCCAGACACGCGGCGCGCCGCACGACGACGAGTGTCGCGGCCGCCGGTCCCGGAACTGGGCGCGGACGTGGGGCGGAGGAGCAGCTGTGGAGTTCGACGTCACGATCGAGATCCCGAAGGGTCAGCGCAACAAGTACGAGGTGGACCACGCCACGGGGCGCATCCGCCTCGACCGGATGCTGTTCACCTCGACCCGCTACCCCGATGACTACGGCTTCATCGAGGGCACGCTCGGCGAGGACGGCGACCCGCTCGACGCCCTCGTCCTGCTGGAGGAGCCGACCTTCCCCGGCTGCCTCATCCGCGCTCGCGCGCTCGGCATGTTCCGCATGCGCGACGAGGCCGGCGGCGACGACAAGGTGCTGTGCGTCCCCACCGGCGACCAGCGCGCCGCGTGGCGCCAGGACATCGACGACGTGTCCGACTTCCACCGCCTGGAGATCCAGCACTTCTTCGAGGTCTACAAGGACCTGGAGCCCGGCAAGTCCGTCGAGGGCGCCCACTGGGTGGGCCGGTCGGAGGCGGAGGCGGAGATCGAGCGCAGCCGCCAGCGAGCCATCGACACGAACTACTACAACCACTGAGCAAGCCACACCCGCAACGTCCGCACTCCTGCAGGGAGGAACCCGCTCGAGTGCGGACGTTGCAGCACCTGTTCCGTGGCGTCCGCACTCGTGCTGGTTCAGACCCGCCTGAGTGCGGACGTTGTCGTCGGTGAGCGGTGAGCCGTCCACCGGTGGTGCGGGACTGTGCGGTATCCACAGGTCGGGGGGCGTGGCGCTCGGCGAACCGCTGGTGGCGGGAGCGTGGCGGCCATGGCATCCGAACGGCAGCCGCGGGTGGACCGCCGCGCACGGGTCGTGGCGCACGCCGCTCCGCAGGCGGGACTGCTCACCCGTCCGCAGATACGCGCGCTCGGCGTCACGGCCGCGCAGCTGGAGGCGGAGGTCGTCGCGGATCGATGGCGACCGGTCGGCCGGAACACGCTCAGCGTCGCGCCGGCGCGTCCAGGTGACCGCGCCGACTGGTGGCTCGGCGTGCTGGAGTGCGCTCCTCGAGCCGCCTCCGGTGCCCGGCCGCGCGCCGCGCTCGCCGGACTGACGGCGCTGATCTCAGCAGGGCTCCGCGGGATCGACGACGACGGCCTCGTGCACGTCGCCGCGCCGAAGTCGTCACACCCCGTCCGTCCGCCAGCGGGTGTCCGCGTGCACGAGACACGCAGGTGGCGCGACGAGGACGTGCTGACTACTGGTCTTCCTCGTGCACGACCCGAGGTCGCCACGGTCCAGGCGGCGCTGTGGGCGCGGACCGATCGGGAGGCGTCGCTGCTCCTCGTCTCCGCGGTGCAGCAACGGGTGACGACGATCGATCCGCTGGCGGCCGTGCTCGACCGGGTCCAGCGCGACCGACGACGCACACTCCTGCGCGCCGTCCTTCATGACGTCGCCGGAGGGGTCCATTCGCTGAACGAGCTCGACTTCGCTGCCCACTGCCGCACCCGCGGACTGCCTGAACCCGATCGGCAGGTGGTGACGCGTAGCCCAAGCGGGAGCTCCTACCTCGATGTCCGGTGGCGTCGCTGGCGGGTGGTGGTCGAGATCGACGGCATCGGCCATCTCGAACCGGCACGCTGGATCGACGACAGCCTCCGCCACAACGAGATCGCGCTCACCGGCGACACGGTGCTCCGGATCCCGAGCCTGGGACTACGGCTCGACCCCGCGCCCCACCTGGACACAGTCGAACGCGCGCTGCGCCAGGCGGGCTGGTCCCCGGGAACCCGCTGAAGCCCGCTGAGGCCCGCTGAGGCCCGGCACACAGCGTCCGCACTCGATCGGGTGGGAACCCCTCGGAGTGCGGACGTCGTGGAGTGACGCGCAGCAACGTCCGCACTCAGGAGGGCTGGAACCCGTCGGAGTGCGGACGTCGTGGAGTGGCGCGCAGCAACGTCCGCACTCAGGAGGGCTGGAACCCGTCGGAGTGCGGACGTTGCAGAGGGACCGTTACGGGCGGCCCGCGAAAGGCATCGTGTTGCCCCAGCGCATCGCGATGGTGCGCAGGGGGTCGCCCGGCTTCGAGGCCTCCATGATCTGGCCGTTCCCCGCCCAGATGGCGACGTGGTAGATCGAGTCCGGGTTGTTCGGGTTGGTGGACCAGAACACCAGGTCGCCGGGGCGCAGCTCGCTGTAGCTGATCTTGAGCACCTGCTTGTACTGGTCGCGGGTGGTGCGCGCCAGGTTGACGCCGGCGGTGCGCCAGGCGCTCATCGACAGGCCGGAGCAGTCGTAGCCGTTGGGTCCGACGCCGCCCCAGACGTAGGGCAGCCCGATCTTCGTCTGCGCCCACGCCAGCGCGGCTGCCCCGCCCTCGGCGGATCCGCTCGACCGGCCGGTGCCGAGGCCGTAGCCGCCGGTCGGTGCGGGGGCCGGGGGCGGCGTGGTGACCGGGGGTGCGACGGGCGGCTGCGGGTTCGAGACGACGGGCGGCGGGTTCGTCGTGACCGGCGGTGCGGTGGTCCCGCCACCAGAAGCCGGCGGTGCGGTGGTCCCGCCACCGGAAGCCGGGGGTGCCGTGGTCCCGCCACCGGAGGCCGGGGGTGTCGTGGTGGTCGGCGGCGCGGCGGGCGGGCGCATGGCGGCGGCGCGGGCGGCGGCCTCCTCGCGCTCGCGACGCTGCTGGTCGACGAAGTCCTGGCGGGCCCGCTCGACCTCGGTGCTGGTCTGCCGGGCTGCGGCGAGGGCGGTGATGAGCCCGTCGCGCTCGGTGGCGGCGGCGGTCTGCGCGGCGACGGCGTCGGTCTGCGCCTGCTCGGCGGCGGCCAGGGCCTCGGCGGTCGCGTCCTTCGCGGCCTTCGCCGCGTCGGCGGCCTCCGCGGCGCGCTCGGCGAGGGTGGTCGCGACGAGCTGGGTGGCCCGGAACTCCTGGACGGCCTCGTCGGCCTTGCCGCTGATGCGGTCGAGCGCGGTGCTGCGGCGGGCGACGTCCTGGAACCCGTCGGACGAGAGGAGCGCCTGCAGCAGGTCGGTCGAGCCACCGGAGCGGGCGACCTCACGGGCGATGGCGACGAGCTGGCGGCGGGCGTCCTCGGCGGTGGCCGACGCGTCCTTCGAGCGGGCGACGGCGTCGGCGGAGGCCTGCTGGGCGGCGTCGGCGTCGACGACCGCGCGGTTGTAGGCCTCGCCGGCCTGCTGGACCTGGAGCTCGGCGGCGTCGGTCTGCGCGCTCAGCTGGGCGAGCCGGACCTCCATCGACGCGACGGACCGCTCGGCCGACCGCACGGCGCCCTGTGCGCGCTGGACGTCCTGGGCGGACGGGGGCGTGGGCTCGGCGACCGCGCTGGAGGCGCCTGCGGCGAGCATGGTGGCGACGAGCGCGCCGGCGACGAGGCCCCGCGAGGCCCTGCGCATGGTCGTGCTTCGGCTCACCTGGACGCCCTCCCCGACGTTCGACGAGCGGCCGTGGGCGGCCGTTCTCGAGGGACGCTACCTGTGGAAACCTCAGAAGAGAACATCTGTCACACCAGTCCCACGAGTCACAACGATGTGGTTTGGGAGGAACCGGACAGGTTCAGGCAGAGATCACCCGTTCGCCGCAATGACGCCTGGTGGGACCCGTCGCGCCCACGTGCTGAGACGGCTGTTTCAGTGACCGGACGCATCTGCCTACTCTCAGCACATGTCCCGCCGAATGTGTCGCTGACCCAGCGCACGCTCGGCTGTGCCCGCGGGCAGGTCTCCGTCACGGCGACCTCGACGTCCGCCCGAGCCATGGCTCGATCCGTGCGCCACTCCACCCCTTCCGCGGGACGGACGTCGGCTGCTCCGAAGCCCCTCCGCGGTCCCATAGATCCCTATCGACAACGGAGCGCTGAACCGTGAGCAACGAGAGCTGGAACTTCGAGACCCGCCAGATCCACGCCGGCCAGACCGCGGACCCCGCCACGGGCGCCCGCGCGCTGCCGATCTACCAGACGACGTCGTTCGTCTTCGACTCCGCGCAGCAGGCCGCCGACCGGTTCGCGCTCAAAGAGCTCGGCCCCATCTACACGCGCATCGGCAACCCCACGCAGGAGGTCGTCGAGAACCGCATTGCGGACCTCGAGGGTGGCGTCGGTGCGCTGCTCGTCTCGTCGGGCCAGGCGGCCGAGACGCTCGCCATCCTCAACATCGCGGAGGCCGGTGACCACATCGTCGCCAGCCCGTCGCTCTACGGCGGCACGTACAACCTGCTGCACTACACGCTGCCGAAGCTGGGCATCCAGACGACGTTCGTCACCGACCCGCACGACGCCCAGGCGTGGAAGGACGCGGTCCAGCCGAACACCAAGCTGTTCTTCGCGGAGACCATCCCGAACCCCAAGGCCGACATCCTCGACATCGAGCTCGTCGCCGGGGTCGCGCACGAGTCCGGCGTGCCGCTGATCGTCGACAACACGGTGGCGACGCCGTACCTGATCAACCCGCTGAAGTGGGGCGCCGACATCGTCGTGCACTCGGCGACGAAGTACCTGGGCGGCCACGGCTCGGCCATCGGCGGCGTCATCGTCGACGGCGGCTCGTTCGACTTCGCGCAGCACCCCGAGCGGTTCCCCAACTACAACACGCCCGACCCGTCGTACAACGGTCTGGTGTTCGCGCGGGACCTCGGGGTGGGCGGGGCGTTCGGCGTCAACCTGTCCTTCATCCTCAAGGCGCGCGTGCAGCTGCTGCGCGACCTGGGCTCCGCGATCTCGCCGTTCAACGCGTTCCTCATCGCGCAGGGCATCGAGACGCTGTCGCTGCGGGTCGAGCGGCACGTCGAGAACGCGCAGAAGGTCGCCGCCTGGCTCGAGGCCCGTGAGGACGTCGGGACCGTGCACTACGCCGGCCTGGAGTCGAGCCCGTGGCACGCCGCGCAGCAGAAGTACTCCCCGCGCGGCGCCGGTGCGGTGCTCGCGTTCGAGATCGAGGGCGGCGCCGCGGCCGGTCAGGCGTTCGTGTCCGCGCTGGAGCTGCACTCGAACGTCGCCAACATCGGCGACGTCCGCTCGCTCGTCATCCACCCGGCCTCGACCACGCACAGCCAGCTCACGCCGGAGGAGCAGGCGCTGTCCGGCGTCACCCCCGGGCTGGTCCGGCTCGCCGTGGGCATCGAGCACATCGATGACATCCTGGCTGACCTGGATGCAGGGTTCCGTGCCGCGAAGGGCGCCTGACACACCATGAGCACGACGCCGCCGACCCCGTCGGACCCCGCGACGGGGACCGACGGGTCGGCGGCGCGCCCCGAAGGGAAGCCTGTGCCCGACCTGACGCTCGTCCCCGCCCGACCCCGGACCCTCGGGTCGCGGACGGTCCCCATCGACCGGCCGCCCGTCCCCGCGAGCGCCGCGTGGCACGACGGCGACCCCGTGGGCCGACGGCAGTTCGCGGACCTCGGCCCGCTCAAGCTCGAGTCGGGCGGACGGCTCCCCGCGGTGCGGCTCGCGTACGAGACGTGGGGCGAGCTGAACGAGGACGGCACCAACGCGGTGCTCGTGCTGCACGCGCTGACCGGCGACTCGCACGTCACCGGTGAGGCGGGCGACGGGCACCCGACGCCCGGCTGGTGGTCGTCGATGGTGGGACCGGGGGCGCCGATCGACACCGACCGCTGGTTCGTCGTCGCGCCCAACGTGCTGGGCGGGTGCCAGGGCTCGACCGGGCCGGCGTCACCGGGTCCCGACGGCCGGCCCTGGGGCAGCCGGTTCCCGCTGCTGACCGTGCGTGACCAGGTCGCCGCCGAGATCCGCCTGTCCGACCTGCTCGGCATCGACGCGTGGTCGCTCGTCATCGGCGCGTCGCTGGGCGGCCTCCGGGTCCTCGAGTGGGCGACGAGCGCGCCCGAGCGGGTGGAGTCCATCGCCGCGATCGCCACCGCCGCGCAGACGTCCGGCGACCAGATCGCCGGGTTCCACACGCAGCTCGCGGCGATCCGCGCCGACCCGCGCTACCGCGACGGCGACTACTACGACGCCGCCGACGGCGACGGGCCGCACGTGGGGCTGGGCCTGGCTCGGCAGATCGCGCACCAGACCTACCGCAGCGCCAAGGAGCTGGACGAGCGGTTCGGGCGCATCCCGCAGGGCGGCGAGCAGCCGCTCGAGGGCGGACGGTTCGCCGTGCAGTCGTACCTGGACCACCACGGCGACAAGCTGAGCCGACGGTTCGACGCCAACACCTACGTGGTGCTCACGCGGACCATGATCACGCACGACCTCGGCCGCGACCGCGGTGGGGTGAGCGCCGCGCTCGCCTCGGTCACCGCCCGGGCGCTCGTGATCGCGGTCGACTCGGACCGCCTGTTCCCGCCCGGCCAGTCGGAGCGGATCGCGGCGGGCATCCCCGAGGCCTCCCTGCGCACGATCCACTCGGACTACGGCCACGACGGCTTCCTCATCGAGGAGGACCTGGTGGGCGCCTACGTGCAGGAGTTCCTGGAGCAGGGAGCGCGCCGGTAGCCGACGCGCCAGCCGCGCAGCGACAGGCGGCCCCCCGGGCGACGCCAGGAGCGGCAAGATGGACGGATGACCGCATCCGCAGACCTCGCCGACGCCAGCACCGCCCTGCACGCCCAGTGGGTGCGTCTGCGGTCCTGGGTCGCGGACGTGGTGGACGACGACGTCGCCGACGAGCCGTCGGTGCTGGAGGGCTGGACGGTCGCGGAGCTCGTCGCGCACCTGGGCCGCGCGATGGAGGCGCTCGCCGTCTGCGTGCCGCTGCCGGAGGGCACGGTCCCGCTGACGCTCGGCGAGTACGTCGGGACGTACGCCGACCGCGCCACCGACATCGCGGAGACCACCCGGAAGCTCGCCGAGGAGATCGCGCACGACCCGATGGCCGAGGTCGACGCCCGTGCCCGGACCGCGTTCGCGCGGCTCGACGAGCTGGGTCCCGACGACCTCGTCGTGCAGGCCCGGCGCGGCCCGGTTCTGCTCAGCACGATGGCGGTCTCGCGCGTGCTGGAGCTCGTGGTGCACGCCGACGACCTGGCGCGGTCGGTGCCGCGCGGGACCGACCCGGTGGACCCCGGCGCGCTGCGGCTCGTCGCGGACGCCCTGCTCGACGTCGTCGTCGCCCGCGGCGGCTGGAGCCTCGAAGTCGCCGACCCGCGGCTGTGGGTCCGCCTCGCAGCCGGCCGGGAGCCGTACGACGTCGACCAGCTGGCCGTCGCCCTGCAGCCGCGCTACACCTCCGACGGCGTGCCGGACCTGGGCCGGATGCTGCCGATCCTCTAGTCGAGCTCGATCACGGTGAGCAGCTGACGACTCACCAGGCCGACCGTGCGCGCGAGCGAGTCCCGGACGGCACCAGGCACGAACGGGATCCCGCGCAGGTGCCACAGGCTCAGCCCGGACACCCACGCGGCATCGCGGGCCTTGTCGATGGAGAAGTTCGACACGAGGTCCACCAGCGGCGATGCCCCGGCCCCGTAGCGGATGACGACCTCGTCGAGGAACGAGCGGCGGATCGGCCGCACGACCTCCGCCAGGACGGCGTTCACCGTCTCGAAGTCCGCGCGGATCGACCCCGACTCCGGCTCCCTCCGGCGCGCCCGGCAGGTGTCGACGAGGGCGAGCGCCAGGTCGTGGTTGATGTGCGCGTTCATGCCGGCGAGCGCCAGCTGGATCGGCTGCACGCCCCGGGTGGCGCGGCGCTCGATCAGCGGCTCCCACGCCTTCGACACCGGCCGGCCCGCCGCCAGCGCGCGCGGCACGTCGAGGAAGATTCGCGCGAACCGCACGTCGAGGTCCTCGATGAACTCGTGGTCGGCGAACGTCCCGTCGGTCACCCGCTCGGCGACCAGCGCCGTGACCTCGCGGTACACGTCGATGAACACGCCGACCCCGTCGCGCCGCGGCAGCCCCGCACGGACGCGGTCCATCTCCGCGACGACTGCCCCGATCGCCTCGCTGCTCACCCGGCCAGCATCACAGAGGAGCGGCCCGCCGGATACGTTGGGCCCGTGCTCGCCGCCTACGCCGCCCGGTTCTCGTCCGACGACCCCGTCAGTGCGCTCGAGGTGGGTGACCAGCCTGCGCCGGGGCCGCGGGAGAGCTGGTCGGTCGTCGACGTGCGGGCCGCCGCGCTGAACCACCACGACGTGTGGACGCTGCGCGGGGTCGGGATCCGGGCCGAGCAGCTGCCGATGATCCTGGGCACCGACGCCGCGGGCGTGACGGCCGACGGGCGCGAGGTCGTCGTGCACGGGGTGGTCGGCGGGGCGAGCGGGCACGGCGTGGGTCCCGACGAGCCGCGCAGCCTGCTGTCCGAGCGCTACCCGGGCACGCTCGCGGAGCAGGTCGTGGTGCCCACGTGGAACCTCGTCGACAAGCCGGCCGAGCTCTCGTTCGTCGAGGCCGCGTGCCTGCCGACCGCCTGGCTCACGGCCTACCGGATGCTCTTCCGGTCCGGCGGCGCGACTCCCGGCCAGCGCGTCCTGGTCCAGGGTGCCGGCGGCGGGCTGGCCACCGCGGCGGTCCTGCTCGGCGCGGCAGCGGGCCTCGAGGTGATCGTGACGAGCCGCTCGCAGGAGCGCCGCGAACGCGCCCTGGGCCTCGGCGCGGCGGCGGCGGTGGAGCCCGGCGCGCGCGTGCCGCGGGTCGACGTGGTGCTGGAGAGCGTCGGGAAGGCCACGTGGTCGCACTCAGTGCGGTCGGTGCGGCCGGGCGGCACGATCGTCGTCGCCGGCGCCACCAGCGGGGACGCGGAACCGGCCGAGCTCACGCGGATCTTCTTCCAGGAGATCACCGTCGTCGGCACCACGATGGGGACGCGCGACGACCTTGCGCACCTGCTCGCGTTCCTCGCCCGGACGGGGGTGCGGCCGCTGGTGGACTCGACGTTCGCGCTGACCGACGCACGTGCCGCGGTGCAGCGGCTCGCCGACGGCGACCAGTTCGGCAAGATCGTGCTCGAGCCTTGACCGGCGAGGAGTGGGCGGACGACATCCTCGGGCCCGACTACCGGGTCCGGACGCTCGTGCTGCAGCCCGACGACGAGGGCGACGTCGTCGCGAGCCTCGTCCGGTACGCACCCGCGAGCGCCGAGCCGCTGCGGCCGTCGCGCGCGATCCTCTACATCCACGGCTGGTCCGACTACTTCTTCCAGACCGGGCTCGCCGAGTACTGGCACGCGCGCGGGGCCGCGTTCTACGCGCTCGACCTGCGCAAGTACGGCCGCAGCCTGCGACCGGGCCAGACGCCCGGGTACGTCGACCGGCTGGAGACGTACGACGAGGAGATCGAGGCGTCGCTCGACGTCATCACCGGTGACCTCGGCGCGCGCGCCCGGATCATGGTCATGGGGCACTCCACGGGTGGGCTCGTCGCGGCCCTCTGGGCCAACCGCCACCCCGCGGAGCTCAGCGGCCTGGTGCTCAACAGCCCCTGGCTGGAGCTGCAGGGGTCGTCGGTGGTCCGGCACATCAGCGCTCCCGCGATCGCCCGCATCGCCCGGTTCCAGCCCAAGGCCCCGCTGCCCAACATCGACCCCGGCTACTACGCCCGCACCCTGAGCAGCGCGAGCGGCGGCGAGTGGACCTACGACGCCACCTGGCGGCCGACCCCCTCGTTCCCCGTCCGGGCCGGCTGGCTGCAGGCCATCATGTTCGGGCACGCCCGGGTGGCCCGCGGGCTCAGCATCGAGGCGCCGATCCTCATGTGCGCGTCGAGCAGGACCGTCATCAGCCCGCGGTGGAGCGAGGACATGCGGCACGCGGACGTGGTCCTCGACGTCGAGCTGCTGGCGCGACGCGCGGTCCAGCTGGGGTCGCGCGTGACCGTCGTCCGCATCCGCGACGGGCTGCACGACCTCGCGCTGTCCCCCCGGCCCGTGCGCGACCGGTTCTACGCGGAGATCGACCGCTGGTCGTCGGCGTACGGCTGGGACTGACCCTCAGGGACGCAGGATGCCCGTCGCCTCGGCGAGCGTCGGCCCGCCCTCGCCGAGCCGCCAGGCGCGCCAGCCGTCGACCGGGTTCTCCGCCGACACCGCCGCCGAGGCGGCGTCGTCGGGGTCGGCGTGCAGCTCTCCCGTCGGCAGCTCGATGAGCCCGTCCGTGCGCAGCATCGCGAGCAGGCGCTGGCCTCGGCGCTCGCGGACCCAGACGAGGGTGGTGATCGCGCGGCGGCTCTTGGCCAGCGTCGCCAGCTCGGGCAGGGGCCGGGGGGCGCCGTCCGGCCACGACTCGCGGATCGGGGCGAGCTCCTTGGTCGACTCGTGCCCGGCCGGCCGCTGCGCCGCGGGCGGGCTCTGCGGCGGGGCCGGGTTCTGCGGAGCGACCGGGCTCTGCGGCGGGGCCGGGTTCTGCAGGGCGGGCGGGTTCTGCGGCGCGGGCCGGGTCGGCGGGCTCTGCGACGCGGGCGTGCTCGTCGTCGGGAAGCTCGACGAGATGGGCAGCGGTGCCGGCAGCGGCGCGAACGGGCGCGGGCCGTTCACCGGCTCGCCGCGCTCGCGCGGCGGGGTGCGCGGCACCACCTGGTCGGCGGCGGACCGCAGCCCGACCACGGGGGTCAGCGTGGTGGGCGCCTCCTGCACGGTCGACGACGACAGCTTCGGCTTGTCCACCACCGGCTGCTGCAGGACGGGCGCCGGCTCGGGGGCCGGCTGGGGCGCCGGGGTCGGCCGCTGGGGCTGCTTCGGGCCGACCTGCGGGATCGGTGCGGTCGTGGGTGCGCGCAGCGGGGTCGGCGCGGGCACCGCAGGCGTCGCCATGGGAGGTGTCACGGCGCGCAGCTCACCGGTGGCGGGCGTGCGGACGTGGGGCGTCGTCGGGACGTGCGGCTCGTACTGCCCGCCCCCGGCGAAACCCTCGCTCGACCGGACCAGCCGCAGCGCGGTGGGCTCGACGGAGCGGCGCGCACCCTCGTGCGTGGCCAGCGGGGAGACGTCCAGGAGCCGCCGGTCGTCCACACCCCGCACCACGCCGACCTGCAGCACGTCGACGTGCCGGCCGGGACCGCGCAGGAAGCCGAGCGTGTCGCCGGCCTCGGCGGCGACCTCGGAGCAGAGCAGCACGAGACGGACGCCCTCGCGCCGGCTGGACTGCGTGCCGAAGGCGGCCTGCTCGCGGAACGCCGCGTAGTCGACCGCGAACCGGCTCGGGTCCGGGTGGTAGGCGCGTGCCAGGTCCGTCGTCGTCATCCGGGCGGCCGCACCGGCGTGCCGCAGCGCCGAGATGACCGCGTCGTCGTCGACCACCTGCACGACGTCGACCACGACCGGGCGGCCCGTGGCGTCCAGGGCCAGCAGCTCGGGCAGGTCGGCGTGGTCGGGTGCGTTGGTGCGGGAGCGGACCGCGAAGAGCGGCTCGCCGGCGATCGCGGCGAGGTGGTGGCTGAGGAGCGAGGCGCACTCCTGGGCGAACGATCCGGTCAGGGGCTGCATCGGCTGGACGAGGCGCGGGCGGCCGTCGTCGAGCTCGAAGAGAGGCATCAGTCCCGGCCTTCCTGGGCACGCCGCCGCCAGCTGCGTGTCCCGTGCGTCCGCCCGCGCACCCCGACCGGCACGCGTGCGACCACACTGTCCCACAGCACGGTCAGCCCGTCAGCCCGTCGGTGCGGCGTGCCCGTACGAGATCGGTCACATCACTCGAACGAGGTCAGCGCCGCCTCGACCCGCTCGACCTTGCCCGTCAGCTCACCCGCGTGACCGGGGCGGATGTCGGCCTTGAGCACCAGGCTGACCCGGTTGCCGTGCCGGCCGACGGCTTCGGTCGCGCGCTTCACGACGTCCATCACCTCGTCCCACTCCCCCTCGATCGTGGTGAACATGGAGTCGGTGCGGTTGGGGAGCCCGGACTCGCGGACGACGCGCACGGCATCGGCGACGGCGGCGGTCACGGACTCGCCCGCACCGAGCGGGGCGACGGAGAAGGCGACGAGCATGCGGCCAGCCTAGGCGGGTTCCTGGATCGCGCGGCGGGTGGGCAGGTGCGCCGCCAGCAGCTCGGCCAGGTGCACGCCCTGCACGTCGGCCAGGTGGTCCGCCTGCGTCCGGCACGAGAAGCCGTCCGCCAGGTAGATGTCGCCCGGAGCGGCGTCGCGCAGCGCCGGGAGCAGGGCGTTCTCCGCGACCGCCACCGACACGTCGTAGTGGCCCTTCTCCATGCCGAAGTTGCCGGCCAGCCCGCAGCAGCCCGCGAGCGCCGAGAACTGCGCCCCCGCGTCGGTGAGCAGCCGGCGGTCGGCGGTGAAGGTCATGACGGAGTGGTGGTGGCAGTGCGGCTGCACGACCGCGGTCACGTCGGAGAGGTCCGGGACCTGCCAGCGGTCGCCGGGGCCGATGGGGGCGGGCGCGGTGAGCAGCTCCGCCAGGGTCCGGGTCTCGCGGGCGACCGCGACGGCACGGGGGTCGTCGGGCAGCAGGTCCTGCAGGTCGGAGCGAAGTACCGCGGTGCACGACGGCTCCAGCCCGACGATCGGGATCCCGTTGACCGCGAACGGCCCGAGCACGCCCAGCAGGTGGGTCAGCTGCTTCTTGGCGCCGTCCAGCTGGCCGGTGCTGATCCAGGTGAGCCCGCAGCAGGCGTCGTCCTGCGGGACGAGCACCTCGTAGCCGGCGTCGGTGAGCACCGCGACGGCCGCCCGCGCGACCGACGGCGCGAGGGTGTCGGAGAACGAGTCGGTCCAGAGCACGACCTGCGGCCTGCGCCCCCCGGAACCCACCTCCCGCACGCCTTCGACCTCGTTGCGTCCGCGGAGCTGGTCGTCCCGACGCTCGCTCCCGCGGACGTTGCGGGTGAGGGTCACGTTCCCGCGGCCGGCGCCGCGGACCCAGGCACGGAACGGCGTGCGCGCGAAGGTCACCATCTGACGACGCGTGTCCATGCCGCCGCCGGCCAGCACCGCGCGAGCCACGGGGGGGACGCCGAGCACCGCGTTCGTCAGCGCGGCGAGGCCGGGGACGCCGGTGATGAGGCGGGCCCAGCGGGGCAGCCAGCCGAGGGCGTAGTGGGACGGCGGGCGCAGCCTCCCGCGGTATGTACGGTGCAGCACCTCGGACTTGTACTGAGCCATGTCGACACCCGCGGGGCAGTCCGACGAGCACGCCTTGCAGGACAGGCACAGGTCGAGGGACTCGTGCACCTCCGGCGACGACCAGCCACCTTGCACGAGCGTGCCGTTCGCCAGCTCCTGCAGGACGCGCGCCCGACCGCGGGTGGAGTCCTTCTCGTCCTTCGTCGCCAGGTACGACGGGCACATGAACCCGCCGGCCGCGGAGGTGTCGGCGCGGCACCGGCCGACCCCGACGCAGCGGTGCACCGCCGTCGTCAGGTCGCCCGCGTCGTGCGCGAACGAGAAGCCGTGACCGTCGGCCAGCAGCGGGCGCGCCCACGGCCGGCGCAGGTCCGCGTCCAGGGCGTTCGGGCGGACCAGGACGCCGGGGTTGAGCAGGTCGCGCGGGTCCAGGAGGTCCTTGAAGGCGCCGAACAGGTCGATCGCCTTCGGCGAGTACATGACCGGGAGCAGCTCGGAGCGGGCGCGACCGTCGCCGTGCTCGCCGGACAGGGAGCCGCCGTGCGAGGCGACGAGCGTCGCCGCGTCGGTCATGAACGCGCGCAGCGGTGTGCCGGAGCGCTCCAGCGGGATGTCGAGGCGCAGGTGCACGCACCCGTCGCCGAAGTGCCCGTACGCGAGGCCGTCGACCTGGTGCGACGCCATGAGCGCCTCGAGCTCGCGCAGGTAGGCGCCCAACCGCTCGGGCGGCACGGCCGAGTCCTCGAACCCGGGCCACGCCTGCTCGCCCGACGGGGTGCGGCCGCCCAGCCCGGCGCCGTCCTCGCGGATCCGCCACATCGCGGCGGCCTCCGGGCCGGGCGGGAAGAGCCCGACCGCGTCGGTGCCGGCATCGGCCGCCAGCGCGTGCGCGCGGTCGAGCGCCTCGGTGAGGTCGGAGCCGCCCACCTCGACCATGAGCCAGCCGCCACCGGCCGGCAGCGGAGGGACGGCCGCGGCGCCGCGCACCCGACGCACCACGTCGACGAGCCGCGAGTCCATGCCCTCGATCGCCAGCGGCGCGTGGGCGAGCAGCGCGGGGACGGCGTCGGCGGCCGTCGGCATGTCGGGGTAGCCGAGCACGACGAGCACCGGCGCCGCCGCGACGGGGACCAGCCGCACGGTCGCCCCGAGCAGCGTCACGACGGTCCCCTCCGTGCCGACCAGCGCCTTGGCCAGGTCGGTGCCCTTCTCGGGCAGCAGGTGCTCGAGGGAGTAGCCGGAGACCTGCCGGCCGAACCGGCCAAGCTCGGTCCGCAGGATGTCGAGGTGCCCGCGCACCAGGGTGTCGAGCCCCGGCACGACGTCCAGCGCGCCGGCGCCGGAGCGCGCCTCGAACCGTCGGCCCGTGCCGTCCACCACGTCGAGCGCGAGCACGTTGTCCGCGGTGCGCCCGTACGCGACGGCGCGGGGGCCGCACGCGTTGTTGCCGATCATGCCGCCGAGCGTCGCGCGCGCCTGCGTCGACGGGTCCGGGCCGAACCGCAGGCCGTGCGGGGCCGCCGCCTGCTGCAGCGTCGACATCACGACGCCGGGCTCGATCCGGGCGGTCCGGGCGTCCGGGTCGATCTCGAGGATCCGGTTCACGTGCCGCGAGAAGTCGAGCACGACCCCGGTGCCGACCGCGTTGCCCGCGACCGACGTCCCTCCGCCGCGCGCGGTCAGCGGGACGCCCAGGGCGCGGGTGACCTCGAGCGCGGCGAGCACGTCGTCGGGGTCCTGCGGGAACGCGACGACCTGCGGGACCACGCGGTAGTTGGACGCGTCCGTCGAGTACTCGGCCCGGCGCCGGCTGCTGTCGTCGACGTGCCCGCGCAGCGCGGACCGCAGCGCCTGCACGACGTCGGCGCTGTCGGGTCCCGACGGGCCCCCTGCCACGGTCTCGGTCACGGCCACCACGGGGGCAGTCTCCCATCGGGCGCGGCCTGTCCCGCACGCGTCACCGAGGACTGGTCACCGTCGCGACGGCGGCGACCTGGCCGTGCCCGGTTTCACCCGGTTCATGCCGGAATGCCCGGGCGCGTCGCCGGTGCAGGTCGCTACTGTCTCGCGGGCCCGCCGACCGGTGGGCCATCCCCGAACGAGAAGAAGATGATGCGCACCTTCACCACCCGCGTCGCCGCCCCCCTCCTCCTGGCTGCGACGCTCGTCGCCCTGACCGGCTGCGGCGCGCTCGAGCCCACCGCGGAGCCGGCCGTCCGCGACGAGACGTCGGGCGAGATCACCGAGTCGAGCGAGGCCGACGTCTTCTCGCTCGAGGTGGGCGACTGCCTGAACGAGACGGGGACCGAGGAGGTCACGGAGGTCTCCTCGGTGCCGACCGTCCCGTGCGACCAGCCGCACGACAGCGAGGCCTACGCGGCGACCGACATGCCCGCGGGCGACTACCCGGGCGACCAGGCCGTCACCGACGCGTCCGACGCGTACTGCTACGAGCAGTTCGCCACCTTCGTCGGGCTGTCCTACGAGGAGTCGACCCTCGAGCTCGCGTCGTTCTTCCCCACGCAGGAGTCCTGGGCGGAGGGTGACCACGAGATCATGTGCTTCATCTACTCGCCCGACGGCCAGGTGACCGGCACGCTGGCGGCCGCCGCGCGCTGACCGGACGCCTGGACGTCCGCACCCGGTGGGCCTGGGCCCGGCACGGGTGCGGACGCGGCCGCGTCAGGCGAGCGAGGCGTCCAGGGTGATCTCCGTGCCGGTCAGGGCCTTGCTCACCGGGCAGGAGACCTTGGCGGTCTCCGCGGCGGCGCGGAACCCGTCGGCGTCCAGACCCTCGACCTCGCCGCGGACCGTCAGTGCGATGCCGCTGATGCGGAAGCCGCCCGCCGGGTCGGGGCGCAGGGTGACGTCGGCACTGACCTCGAGGGCGACGGGGGTGCCGCCGGCCTCGGCGATCACGGCGGACAGCTGCATGGCGAAGCAGGAGGAGTGGGCTGCCGCGATCAGCTCCTCCGGGCTCGTCGTGCCGTCGGCGTTCTCCGCGGCGCGCTTCGGGAACGAGACGTCGAACGTGGCGGCACCGGAGCTGGTGAGCTCGACCTGGCCGCTGCCCTCCTGCAGGGTCCCGTTCCAGGCGGTGCGTGAGGTGCGCGTGGGCATGGTGCTCCTTGGGTCGAGGTCGACGGGCGGACGCCCGCAGGCACCACGCTAGGCACCCGGAGGCTCAGCGCGCGCGCTCGAGGTGCCCGGTGACGATCTGGGCCGGCGCGCCCGCCTGCCGCAGGGCCCACGCGGCGCGGGCGTGCAGGGCGCGACGGCGCTCGGGGTCGAGCCCGTTGTAGAGGGCCTCACGCACCAGGTCGTGGCCGAAGACGAGCCGGTCACCGCGGGCGCGCACCACCCCGGCCGCCAGCCCGTGCCGCAGCGTGCGCCAGCAGTCCGCGACCGGGTCGCCGGCGACCGAGGCGAGGTCCGCGATGACGAACGACGTGCCGAGCACGGACGCCTGACCGAGCAGGGCGAGCACCTCGGGGCCGAGGTACTCCACGCGGCGGCGCACCACCTCGTCGAGCGGGGTCAGCCAGCGGGTGCCGGTCGAGTCGAGCACGCCGTCCGAGGCGACCAGCGCACCCGCGGACCGTGCCGTGCGCACGACGTCCGCGATCAGGCGCGGGTTGCCGCCCGTGGTCGCGAGCGTGCCCCGCAGCGACGGCCCGACGGGTCCGCCGACGAGGGTCTCGGCCAGCTCGACGGTCGCGCGCGCGTTGAGCGGCCGCAGCTCCAGGTACCGGGCGCCGGCGCGGGTCCACGCGGCGACGAGCTCGGCCAGCTCCGGGCGGTACGGCACCGGCCGCATGGTGAGCACGACGAGCGCACGCGGCACCGCACCCTCCCGTGCCAGGCGGAGGAGCACCGCGAGCGACGGGTCGTCCGCCTCGTGCACGTCCTCGAGCACGAGCGCCCACGGCCGGACGTCACCGTGGCGGCGCAGCAGGGCCGCGAACAGCTCCGCGGCCCGGTCGAACCGGGCGGGCGAGCGGGCCGGGTCGGCGTACATCGCGTCGAGCAGGTCCGCGAGCTCGGTCTGGACGGGGCTGCTGCCGGGACCGTGACCGGCGGCCGCGGGCGCCCGCAGGAGGAGCGCGTCCGACAGGAGCGCGAAGGGCCAGCCGCGCATGGCCGTCGCCTGGGCGGTGCGGAGCTCGACGTCCAGGAGGCGGGCGGAGCCACGCAGCGCGTCGACCAGGCTGGTCTTGCCGACGCCCGCCTCACCCTCGAGGAGGACGGTCACGCCGACGCCGTCGGCGGCCGTCGACAGCAGGTCGTCGAGGTCGTCGAGCTCGGCGGCACGGCCGACCAGGGGCCATGTCCGCCCCGGCTCGGCCGAGGTGCTCATGCGCCCGATCGTAGGGCCGCGACGCGGGTGCGGTCCGATCCGTGCACAGAGCGGGATCAGCCGAGGTACTCCCAGTGCCACGCCTCGGGCTTGCTGCCGCCCCAGCTGGCCCACGACGGGAGGCCCCAGTCGAGGTCGGGCGCGTTCGAGGCCATCCACCGGTGCTGCTTCGTGCCGAACGAGTCGATGCCGCCGCCGAGGTCCACCGCGATGCCGCTGCCGTGGTTCGACGTGCCGGGGGTCGCGCACAGGTAGCCCTTGGTCCGCTTGCAGGCGACCTGCCCGGCGTAGGACCGGTAGGAGTCGTTGACCACGAGGTCGGAGCCGAACTGGGCCCGGTACGCGGAGTTCAGGATGTCGAGCTGCTCGGCGGCGTCGCAGCGCAGGCGCACCGACGAGTCGAAGCTGACGCCGCAGAGCGCCGAGTCCGGGATCTTGCCGTTGGCGTACCCGAGCAGCGACTTCTTCCACGCGGCGCGCTGCGCCTCCTGGGCCGCGACGGCCGCGGCGGCGGCGTCGGCGGCGGCCTGCTCGGCCGCTGCGGCGGCGGCGGCCTCGGCGGCGGCCTTGGCGGCTGCGGCGTCCGCGACGCGCTTGGCCTCGGCGCTCTGCCGGACGGAGGTGGTGAGGGTCGCGACGGCGGCCACGGCCTCGCGCAGCTGCGCGGTCGTCTCGTCCTCCTCGCCGGCGGCCGGCGGGACGAGCGGCACGGGTGCCGGAGCGGGCGTCTGCTCGAACACGCTGGCGGGGTCGATCGGCGCGAGCGGGTCGACGGGTGCCGTGGTCGCGGCCGGTGCGGGAGCCGTCGGTGCGGTGGTGGGGTCGGTCGTCGCTGCGGGCTCGTCGCGGCCGGCCGACCGGGACGCCGCGGCAGCCTGGGGCGCACCGGTGTCGTCGGCGGTGGCCTCGACCAGCAGGTCGTCGAGCTTGGCGGTCGCGGCCTCGAGGGCCTCCAGCTGCGCGGTGTCGATGGCGACCTGGGCGCCCTCGGCCTTGGCGCTCTCCGCGACCTCGATCGCGTCGGCGGCCACGTGGACGGCGCCGGCGCGGGCGCGCTCCACCTGGGCGGCACCGGCGATGGCGGGGAGCGTGAACGCGCTCCCACCGTCGCGCGCGTTCGCGGAGACGGCGACCATCGCGCACATGCTGAGCGCCAGCGTGGTGACCACGGCACCCTGTGCGAGGCGGACCGGGTGAGTGGCTGTACGCACGGTCGCAGGGCGCGGCGCGGCGTGGCGGCCACTCGCGGGCCGACCTCGGGACGGAATCTTGTAACTCACGCGTAACACGTTAAGTTCATCGGACAACCGTCCAGGACACTTGAGGCCTCTGTGCGGGGGAGATCTCGTGAGGATCTCGTTACGGGTCCGTCACATAATTCATAGGCTCGGGCCGATACGATGCCGCCGTGCTCCCTGAACCGCCCGCTGATCCGTCCGCAGAGCCCCCGCCGCCTCGCGGCCTCGACGACCTCTACGACATCGCCCGGCTGGCCGAGCGGCTCGGTGTCGAGCACGCCACGATCCGCGTCTGGCTCTCCCGCAAGGTGCCGTGGCTGCCGCAGCCCGACGGGCGGCTGAACGGCGGCGCCGTGTGGCGGGCGACCACCCTCGACGGCATCGAGATGCGTCGCGAGCGGGGTCGCCCGGGACGCAAGCCGAAGTTCGTCCCCGCCGCGTCGGCCGCCGACGTGCCGCGCACCGGGATGATCCCCGTCGTCGCGGCCGCCGGGTCGAGCAGCTAGAGCACCGTCAGGCGCAGCGCCCCCGGCGCCCACGCCGGGACCGCCGGCCGCACGGGACGCACCGGCGCCAGCCGCACGTACGGCTCCCCCGGTGCCGGCCGACGATCGGGCTCGCCCGCGTTGGGCCACAGCGCGAACGCCCGCTCGGCCTGCGCCGTGATGGTCAGCGACGGGTTGACGCCCAGGTTGGCCGAGATCGTCGACCCGTCCACGACGTGCAGCCCGGGATGCCCGAACACCCGGTGGTAGGGGTCCACCACGCCCTCGTCGGCCGTCCGGCCGATGGTGCACCCGCCCAGGAAGTGCGCGGTCATGGGCACGTCGGCCACCTCACCCAGGCCGCCCGCCGCGAACCCGCCCAGGTGGACGGCCATCCGGCGGTAGGCGGCGTTCGCGGCCGGGATCCACGTCGGGTTGGGCTCCCCCTCGCCCGGCACCGACGTCAGCCCGGTGGTGCCGCGCCAGGTCCGCCGCGGGCGCACCGTGATCGAGGCCCCGCCCGTCTGCATCACGAGCCCGATCACGGTGCGCTGCGACCAGCTGCCCAGCCCGAGCACGATCGAGGCGACCTGCCCCGGGTGCCGCAGGACGGTGCCCAGCCAGCGCACCGGCCGCGGCACCCGCCCGCCGCCGTCGGTCAGCACCGTGCTCAGCAGCCCCATCAGCTGCGAGCCCCGCCCGTAGCGCACCGGCTCGAGGTGGGTGTGGTCGTCGAGGTGGACCGAGGACGTGATGGCGACGCCGCGGGTCATGTCGGGGCGTCGTCGCCAGCCGCGCCAGCGCGTCGCCGCCCCGCCCAGCGACTCGCTGTTGGTCCGCGTGAGCACCCCGAGCCGGTCGGACAGCCGGGGCAGCGTCCCGTCCGCCTTCATGCGGTGCAGGAGGTGCTGCGTGCCCCAGGTCCCCGCGGCGAGCACCACCTGCCCGGCGGTGACGGTCCGGTCACCGCCGACCCGGCCCGTCCGCGTCGTCACCACCTCCCACTCCGCGCCCCGGGGCCGGACCGACGTCACGGTCGTCTCGGCGACGACCCGCGCGCCCGCCCGCTCGGCCAGGTACAGGTAGTTGGTCGGCAGGGTGTTCTTCGCGCCGTGCCGGCACCCCGTCATGCACTCGCCGCACTCCAGGCACCCGCGACGCGACGGCCCCGCGCCACCGAAGAACGGGTCCGGAACCTGCTCGCCAGGCGGCCCGAAGACCACACCCACGGGCGCGAGCCGGAACGTGTGGCCGACGCCCAGGTCCTGCGCCGCCCGCCGCACGACGTCGTCGGCGGGGGTGTGCGTCGGGTTGTCGACGACCCCGAGCATGCGGCTCGCCTGGTCGTAGAACGGCGCGAGCTCCGCGCGCCAGTCGGTGATGCGGGCCCACTGCGGGTCGCGGTAGAACGCGTCGGACGCCGGACGGTAGAGCGTGTTGGCGTAGTTGAGCGAGCCGCCGCCGACGCCCGCGCCCGCCAGCACCACCACGTCGGGCAGCACGTGGATCCGCTGGAGGCCGAGCCAGCCCAGGCGCGGGGCCCACAGGAACCGGCGCACGTCCCACGACGTGCGGGGCAGGGTCTCGTCGGTGAACCGGCGACCGGCCTCGAGCACCAGGACGCGGTAACCCTTCTCGACGAGCCGCAGCGCCGCCACGGACCCACCGAACCCGGACCCGACCACCACGACGTCGTACTCGGCCACCGCACCTCCCCGGACAGGTGCGCCGATCGTAGGCTCGAACCATGCAGGAGGGTCCCGAGGACACCGACCCGACGCGCGCCGCCGACGTGGCCGACGCGATGCGCGTCCTCGCCCGCGAGCGGTTCCTGCCCGCCGACCAGCACCCCCACGCGCACGAGGACCGGCCGCTGCCGCTCTGGCACGGGCAGACCAGCTCCCAGCCGAGCACGGTCGCGTCGATGCTCCGGCTGCTCGAGGTGCCCGTCGGCGCGCGGGTCCTGGACGTGGGCTCGGGCTCGGGCTGGACGACGGCGCTGCTCGCACGGCTCGTCGGCCCGGGCGGTGCGGTGCTGGGGCTCGAGCTGGACCCGGAGCTGGCCGGCTGGGGCGCCGGGAACCTCGCCGCCTGCGACCTGCCCTGGGCCCGGATCGAGCCGGCCACCCCGGGCTCGCTCGGACGGCCCGTCGACGGCGGGTGGGACCGGATCCTCGTGTCGGCGTCGCCGCGCTCGCTGCCGGAGGTGCTCGTCGACCAGCTGGCCGAGGGGGGCCGGATGGTGATCCCGGTCCGCTCGACGATGCACCTCGTGGAGCGCACCGCGGGCCGCACACGTGTCACCACGCACGGGTCGTACACCTTCGTCCCCCTGCGCTGAGGGCGGCACGGATACCTGGCGAACCGTTCAATTCGCCAGAAGGTGACGAATGGCGTACCTGCCAGTAACGTGCACCGAGCGTGCGCCTCTATGTGACTACCGTCACGTACGGATGCACGCATCTCGGTCCTCCTCGAAGCCAGGGATGCGCACATGCCACGTCGACCGGTCCTCGCCGCAGTCACTGCTCTGTCCGTCGCGGTCACCACCGCGTTACTCGGCGTCGGGAGCGCGTCGGCGGCCCCACCACCGGACGGACCGACCGCAGGCGACGCCAGGGCGATCGACGGGCGGCTCGACGCCAAGCTTGCGAAGGACCTGGTCGGGGCGAACGGCACCGTCACCGCCTTCGTGCAGCTCGACGCCAAGTCCGGCAGCGACGTCACGGCCGAGGGCGGCACCCCCGCCGAGGTCAAGGCGGCCGCGCAGGACGCCGAGGCGCTCGCCGACGAGGTCGTCCCGCAGCAGGCCACCGCCCGCTCGGCCTCGGCCGCCCCGAAGCAGATCGCGACGCTCACCAACCTCGTCGCCGGCACGCTGGTCACCGGCGACGCCGAGCAGGTCCGCGCGCTGGCCGAGTCCCCCGACGTGGTCGCCGTCTACCGGGTCACCCCGAAGACCGCCACGAACGCGCACAACGTCGAGTTCACGCGCGCGCTGAAGGTGTGGCAGGACACGGGCCAGACCGGTGAGGGCGTCCGCATCGGCGTCATCGACACCGGTCTCGACTACACCCACGCCGACTTCGGCGGCCCCGGCACGGTCGAGGCGTACGAGGAGGCCTACGGCGAGGACGGCTCCGGCCCGGTCCCCGAGGGCTTCTACGACCCGGCCAAGTTCATCGGCGGGTACGACTTCGCCGGCGCCCTGTACAGCGCGAGCGACGACCTCGAGGGCGCGACCCCCGTCCCAGCGCCCGACGAGAACCCGATCGACGCCACGTACCTGTCGGACAACAGCGGCCACGGCACGCACGTGTCCGGCACGGCCGCCGGCTACGGCGTGCTGCCGGACGGCACCACGTTCGACGGCGACTACAGCGGCCTGACCGACGTGTCCGACTGGATGGTCGGCCCCGGGACCGCACCGGGCGCGGGGATCTTCGTGCTCAAGGTGTTCGGTGACATCGGTGGCTCGACCAACCTGACGTCGCTCGCCCTCGACCGCGCCGCGGACCCGAACGCGGACGGTGACTTCAGCGACCGGCTCGACGTGGTGAACATGTCGCTCGGCAGCGACGGCTCCCCCGCCGACGACCCGGACAACCTGCTCATCGACGCGCTGACCGCGCTCGGCACGGTCATGGTCATCTCGTCCGGCAACGCCGGTGACGTCACCGACATCGGCGGCAGCCCGGGCAACTCCGCGAGCGCCCTGACCGTCGCGAACTCGGTCGGCGCCCCGCAGACGTACGACGGCGTCGAGGTCACCGCGGCCGCCGACCCGGCGCTCGTCGGCATCCACTCCGGCCAGAACTCGGTCGCGTACGGCGGCGCGGACGTCACCGCGCCCGTCGGCAACCCCGGCAACAACTTCGACGGCTGCACCGCGTTCACCGCGGCCCAGGCCGCCGCCGTCGCCGGCAAGGTCGCCTACCTGTGGTGGAACGACGACGACACCGCCCGCCGCTGCGGGTCCGTCGTCCGGTTCAACAACGCGACGGCCGCCGGTGCGGTCGGCGTGCTGCTGCCCACGGAGCTGACCCCGTTCCCCGCCGGCATCTCCGGCAACGCCGAGATCCCCGGCTTCCAGATGACCGCGGCCACGACGGACCGCCTGCTCCCGGAGATCCTGGCCGGCACGCTGACGGTGCACATCGGCCCCGGGCTGGCCGGCACGGTCGTCGAGGACATCGCCGGTGACATGCTCAACGGCGGCTCGTCGCGCGGTGTGCACGGCTCCCTCGGCCACGGCAAGCCTGACGTCGCCGCTCCCGGCACGCAGATCCTGTCGGCCGCCTCGGGCGCCGGCAACGAGCCGAACTCCCTGTCCGGCACCTCGATGTCGAGCCCGCACGTCGCGGGCATCGCCGCCCTGGTCCGCGCGGCCCACCCCAGCTGGGAGGCCCAGCAGGTCAAGGCCGCCGTGGTGAACACCGCCACGCACGACATCTGGACGGCTCCCGGCGGCACCGGCACGGCCTACGGCCCCGAGCGGGTCGGTGCGGGTCGCGTCGACGCGTTCGACGCCGTCAACACCAACGTCATCGCCTACAACACGCAGGAGCCCGAGCAGACCTCGGTCACCTGGGGTGTCGTGCCGGTGGGTGACACGACGGTCGTCGCCAAGAAGACCGTCACGGTGAAGAACTTCGGCACGACGAGCCAGCGGTACACCACGTCGGTGTCGAGCTCGTCCACCGCGGGCGGTGCCACCATCACGGCCTCCCCCGCCTCGATCACCCTCGCACCGGGCAGGTCGGCGGTCGTCACGCTCACGCTGACGGCCGACCCGACGACGCTCCAGCGCGAGCTCGACCCGACGTCGGCCGCTGAGCAGGCGGGCGTGCCGCGCGACTACGTCGCCCAGGTCTCGGGCCGCCTGGTCCTGACCTCCGGGTCGTCGGAGCTGCGCGTCCCGCTCCAGGCGGCACCCCGGCTGGTCTCCGACCTGACGGCCTCCCCGGTCGTGTTCGCCGACGCCGCCGCCGCGACGGCGGACCTCGCGATCTCCGGTCGCGGCGTGGCGTCGGGTGGCTGGTACTCGCTGACCACCCCGCTGAACCTCGGCGCCGCGAGCCCCAAGCTCGAGAGCACCCCGGGGCTCGTCACCTCGCCGTCGGCCACCGCCGCCGGTGACATCCGGTACGTCGGCTGGGCGTCCACCGCTCCGTCGATCGCCGCCGCCGGCGGCGACCCGACCACGGGCCTGCTGGGCATCGGCATCGCGACCGACGGGGAGTGGGCCACGCTCGGCCGCTACGTGATCCCCGTCATCGACATCGACATCGACGGGGACGGCGCCTTCGACCTGGAGACGGTCGTCCAGAAGTACAACGCCGACGCCGACGTCACGATCGCCGCGACGTTCGACTACGACACGGGCGAGAACCTCGACGTCCAGTTCATCAACGGGTTCTCCGGCAGCATCGACTCCGGTGTCTTCGACAGCAACGTCCTGGTCGCCCCGATCGGGCTCGACTGGGCGGGCATCCCCGAGGGGTCCACCCCGACGGTGTCCGTGTCGACGTACTCCGACTACGCCCAGGCGGACTCGGGCGTGCTCGACACCGCCGAGTCGTTCACGGTGAACCCGTACGACCCGCCGTTCTGGTTCGACAACGACATCCCGGGCACGTTCTCCACGCTCGGCGACGACGGCGTCACCATCCCCGTGCACAAGGGCACGGGCGCGGCCGACGCCCAGCTGCTGGTGTTCCAGCACCTGAACGCCGACACGGCCTCCCGGGTGCAGGTGGTCGACGTCACGGTCCCGGCGGCGACGCCGACGACCACGACGCTGGCCGTCACGGGCGGCAAGAAGGCCGGGCAGGAGCTCACCCTCACGGCCACCGTCGCCCCGGCGGAGGCCACCGGCACGGTGACGTTCCACGACGGGCAGACGGAGATCGGCTCGTCGGCCGTCACGGCCGGCACGGCGACCGCCAAGGTGAAGCTCGGTGCCGGGTCGCACTCGCTGAGCGCGACGTTCACGCCGGACAGCGGGCTGTACGCGCCGTCCACGTCGGCGGTCGTCCCCGTCGACATCGCGAAGTCGGGCTCGACGACGGCCATCACGCTGTCGCGGAACTCGGCCCCGTACGGGACGGCCACGACGGCCACGGTCGTCGTCACCGGCGCGTCCACGGCGCCCACGGGCACGGTCGAGATCAAGGAGAAGGGCAAGGTGCTCGGCTCCGGGGAGCTCACGGTGAACGGTCTCCAGGGCACCGCCACGATCGCCCTGCCGGCCGACCTCGCCGCCGGGACGCACCAGCTGACCGCCGTGTACGCGGGCAGCGCGGACGTCAAGGGCTCGCAGACCCAGCGGTCGTACCGGGTGATCCCCGCGACGACGTCGGCGAAGCTCACGGCCGACTCGTGGACGGTGGCCAAGGGCACGAAGGCCGCCGTCACCCTCACGCTGTCGGGTCGCGCGGGTGCTCCGGTGCCCACCGGCTCGGTGACGTTCACGATGGGCCTGCAGCGGGTGGCCACGGTGCCGCTCGCTGACGGCACCGCCACGGTGACCCTGCCGGCGGCGCAGCGGTCGGGCGTCGTCATCGCGTACTACACGGGTGACCGCGGGTACCTGCCGACGGTCGCGGCGCACACGCTGACCGTGAAGAGCTGAGCCTCCGGCTCACCTGACACGGGCCGCGTCGACCTCCGGGTCGGCGCGGCCCTCGTCGGTCCTGGGGACCCCGCCGACCGAGCGACCCGGCAGATCGTGTTCAAGCGCCGAGCATCCGGCGTCGATAGAGAGGACATGGGATTGTTCAGACGCGCAGCGAGGCCGTCCGACGGACAGGTCGTACCGCACCCCCACGCGCCCGCCGACGAGAGCCGCTCCGTGCAGGTCGAGCCGCTGAACGCCGCCGAGCTGGTGTGGGCCGCCCAGCACCGGGAGATCATCTCCGGTCTGTGCGCGGGCACGGTCGACACGCAGACGCTCGGTGACCTGTTCGACCGCGTGCAGGCGATCTGGCTGCAGTCCGAGGTGCAGGACCGCACGGACCCGGAGTCGCTGGTGCACGCGTTCGGCGTGTCGCTCGGTGACCTCGTCGCCCAGCGCGTGCCCGCGCTCCTGTGGGGCTCGGCCCCGGGCGACGGCTCCGCCGAGCTGGTGCTGACGCACCCGCAGGTCGACCTGGTCGTGTTCCCGGTCGCCGCCGTCGCACAGGCGTGGGGCGAGGCGCCCGTCGGCTGGGTCGCGCAGTACGTCGACGAGGCGTCGACCGGCGCCCTCGAGATCATCGCCGGGGCGCACCAGCCGCACTGACGGCAGCGGGCCGTCGCCAGAGCGCGCGGTCCGGTGCGAGCGCCATCGGCACCGCGACGGCGGCGACCGTGAGCGGCCACGCCGAGTAGTCGAGGCCGATGAACAGCCAGATGCTGCCGTGCATCAGCGTCACGGCAGCCACGAACGGGATCCTGGTGCGCCGGATCGCGAGCCACACCGGGGCGGTCAGCTCGAGCAGCAGCGCCCCGCCCGCCAGCGACACGGCCATCCACCCGTGCTCCGCGACCACGTGGGCCAGGTCCTGGCCCACCGGCTCGACCCCGCCGGACAGGTGTGCCGACAGGCCGAGCCGCAGCACCCACACCATGGTGTCGCCGAACACCCACTCCGGTCCGCTGTGCACCAGCTTCTGCGCGCCGGACACGAAGTACGCCAAGGCCAGGACCGCGAGCGCCGCGCGCGGCGGCCACCCGTACCGGACGCGGACCTCCGACCAGCCGGACCTCGGTGGGCCGGACGCGAACAGGAAGACGGCCGCCACCAGCACCGTGAGCACGTCGTTGTGCATGACCTTGCCGGAGCTCCCCCACAGCGCGGTCAGCGAGGTGTAGGCGACCCACAGCCCGACGAACGCCAGGTGCGGCCGGACCTGCGCCAGCACCAGCAGGGCGCATCCGAGGCCGACGACCTGGGCGACGACGAGCGCCCACGGCGCGGGGATGCCGGTGTACCAGCTCAGCACCGTCAGACCGTCGCGCAGCGCGGCGGGACGCTCCGCCACCAGCGTCCAGTCGCGCGTGGCCAGGCGCAGGGCGATGACCGCCGCGAGGAGGATCTGCACCTCCGCCACCCGGAACCCCGGACCCGGCGCCACCAGGCGCTGGTCGATCCGCCGCCAGAGCCCCGTCACAGGTCGACGTCCACGACGGTCGTCCGGCCACGGTCGGTCCACAGGTGCGTGTCCTCGTCGTACGCGCGGTCGATCCGGTCCAGCCGCACCGATCCGACCGTCGCGGGGTCCACACCGGACACGTCGAGCCAGGCGAGGACCATCCCGCGCCGCTCGTCCTCTTCAGCCCGCACCAGGTCCGGGTACTGCCGGTCGGTGGTCACCAGGACGGGGTTGGTCTCCGCGACGAGCAGGGGCTCCTCCGTACCGTCCAGGCGCTCGGCGACGAGCTCGAGCCGCGTCTGGTCGGCGGTCCTGACCTCGCTGAAGAGCCGGAACGCGGTGAGCGGCCAGACCTCAAGCTGCCCGACCGCGGCGACGGCCATCGCGGCCAGGATCGACCACGTCACCGCGCGCCCGACCCGCGCCTCCCGGTCCTGCTGCGACGGCACCGGGTCGCCCTAGAAGAGGACGTCCGGCTCGGGCGCCACCACGGCCGCCGGCACCGGCACGCCGTCGCGGACACCACGCGCGGCGATCCCCGCCAGCTCGTCGGCACGCTCGTTGAACTCGTCGCCCCGGTGGCCGCGCACCCAGACGAACGAGACCGGACCCGGCCGGTCCGCGATGGCGGCCTCGATGGACTGGATCAGCGCGAGGTTCTGCACCGGACCGCCGCCGGCCGTCCGCCAGCCCTTGCGCTTCCAGCCGGCCACCCACTCCGACGAGCACTTGATCGCGTACTGCGAGTCGGCCTGGATCACCAGCGGCTGGTCGCCGGGGTGCGAGCAGATCGCCTCCAGCACCGCCATGAGCTCAGCGACCTGGTTGGTGCCCGACGGGTGGCCGCCGCTCGCGCTGGAGCCGTCGTGGTTGGCCCAGGCCCACCCGATGGCGCCGCCGGGGTTGCGCAGGCAGGAGCCGTCCGTGCTGACCGTGATCACGGGACGTGATTCTGCCCTGCCCCCGACGGCGAGACCGTGCCACTCGCCCGAACGGGGTCATTCGGTACACGACCGCTCACGTCTGCGGCGGGATCGACCGATGTGTCCGCATGACGACGTTCGACGACACGGACCTGTTCTCGGAGACGTTCCACGACTTCCGCTCCGTGGGGACCGCGCGTCGTCGTCCGGCGCTGGTGACCCCGGTCGTCCTCGTCGCGGCCGCGTTGCTCGTGGCCGCCGGCTTCGTGTTCGCGCGCGGCGGCTCGCTGCTCGCCGACACCCCGGTCGACGCGTCGATGCTGCTGCCCCAGTTCGCCGCGCAGCAGACGTCGCAGGACCGGTTGACGTCGGACGAGCTGGGCGACCTGCGGGTGGACCGGCAGACCACCCGGTTCCTCACCGAGACGTCCACCGGGCGGCACTACGCCGCCGTCGGCTCCGCCGGCTCCCTCTGCGTCGTCACGGTGCAGCCCGGCGAGCTGTCGGCACTCACCTGTGCGCCGCCCACGCCGACGGCCCGGGTCGCGGTGGACGACACCCTGCTCGTCGTCGCGTCGTCGGGACCCGCCCCGGCCGCCGCGAGCGGCTGGCGCGAGGCGGGCCCCGACGTCTTCGTGAACGACTGACGGGTCACTCGGGCAGGCGCAGCCGCGCACCGAGGGCAGCGGCACCGACGACGGCGGCCGCGCAGGCGAGGACGACGTCCTTGAGCACGTACTGACCCGTCAGGGTCGGCCCGCCGGCCGGGAACAGCTCGCCGAAGAACAGCACGACCGGCGACATGATGCCGACCAGCGCCCCGGCCAGGACTACCAGGCCCGTCCGCAGGAACAGGCCCGTGACCAGGGTCAGCCCGATGACCGTCTCCAGGACGGCCGTCAGCAGCAGGGCGGCCGTGGGTCCGACGAGCCCGAACGTCAGCGTGCCGATGGTCCGCTCGGCCAGCTCCGCCGCCGGGCTCATGCCCGGGAAGAACTTGAGGACGCCGAACCCGAGGAACACCAGGCCGAGGCTGATCCGCAGGGCGGTGATCGAGTAGCGGGCGAGGACCGTCGCCAGCCCGGCCATCGCGGCGTCGACGACCGAGCGGGTGGGCGCGGCGTCGGGCTCGAACGTGTTGTCAGGGCTGGGCGCGTGCCGGGCGGGGGTGCGCAGGGTGGGGGCCGAGGCCATGGTGGTGCCTTTCCGGTCAGCACCCGACGGGGTGCGGTGCCGGTGTCGTCCCCGGCTGGACGCGGCTACCGGCCGGTAACCACGTCAGACCAGGAGGAGAGGCCCCGATGTCTGATACGCCCGGTTTTGGGCATTCACCCGCGGCCTACCCGAGCGCGAGGGCGTCCACCACGCGCTTGACGCTCGACGACAGGCCCCACTTCTCGGCCAGCGCGACGAGCCCGTCGGCGTCCGCGACGACCGTCGGCAGACGGTCGTCGATCGTGCCCACCGGCGCGTCGGGCGCCACCCGGACCACCGCCGGAGCGACCTGCAGGTAGTCCGCCGCCTCCACCAGACGCTTCCGCTGCGTCGCCGTCAGACCCGCGTCGCCGGCGTCCCGCGCGGCCAGGATCCCGACCAGCGAGCCGTAGCGGTGGATCAGCTGCGCGGCCGTCTTCTCCCCGATCCCCGGCACCCCGGGCAGCCCGTCGCTCGGGTCCCCGCGCAGCGCCGCCATGTCCGCGTACGCCGGGCCCGACGGCACCCCGTACTTCTCCTTCAGCACCGCCTGGTCGACCGTCATCAGGTCCCGGATGCCCCGGACCGTGTAGAGCACCCGCACCGGGACCGTGTCGTCGACCAGCTGGAACAGGTCCCGGTCCCCCGTGATCACCTCGACCACGGCCGGGTCCGACTTCGCCACCTCGCGCGCGACCAGCGTGCCGATGACGTCGTCCGCCTCGTAGCCGGGCACGCCGACCCGCGCGATGCCGAGCAGCGCCAGCGCCTCCGCGATGATCGGCACCTGCGGCGCCAGGGTGTCCGGGACCTCCTCCGCGCCCGTCGTGCCGGGCACCTCCGCCGCCACGCGGTGCGCCTTGTACGACGGGATCGCGTCCACCCGGAACTGCGGGCGCCAGTCGTCGTCCCAGCACATCACCAGCCGCGTCGGCCGGTGGGCCGTGACCAGCGTGGCGATCATGTCGAGCAGCCCCCGCACCGCGTTGACCGGCGTCCCGTCCGGCGCCTTCACCGACTCGGGCACCCCAAAGTACGCGCGGAAGTACAACGACGCGGTGTCTAGCAGCAGGAGCTTCTCGGTGCGTTCGGCCATGGCCGAGAGTCTGTCAGCCCCGGACCCGCCGGGTCGCTGACGTCGTGGCATGACTTGCCCGCGTGCTTGGTGGCCGGCAGACCCGAACGTCCGTCGAGTGTGCGGGCTCTCGCATGAGGAATCGGGGTGGGCCGGTGTCCAGCAGGATCAGCTTCTGTGCCACCTCAACGTCCTCCGAAGGGATCGGTGACCCAGGCTTCGCCTTGTGAGGCAGCCTGGTCGGCAGCGGCGATCCAGTCGTAGGAGTCGGTCGTGTGGACCTTCCCTCGAGAGACGAGGACCGGTGACGGCGTCGTCGTCGTGCCGTTGAAGATCTCGTGGCTTCCCTCTGCGATGACGATCTCGTAGGCCGGACGAGTCTGGAAGAACGGCCAAGAGCGCCGTTGACCGACGCGGCGCATCCGGATCAGCACCGAGACGCTCCGGCACGGAAGTACAGCGACGAGGTGTCGAGCAGGAGCAGCTTGTCTGCACGTTCGACCATGAGCGCGAGTCTGTCAGCAACCACCGACCCGAGGTGCCGATCGAGAACGCCATGAGTCGCGGATTGCGTCTCCAGAACACGACTCAGGGTGTTCTCGCCGGTGAGATGGCCATGGGGTGCTCGAGGCCGGTCGACGTCCCTCCGACGTCGACCGGCCCTCGTGCTCGTCCCGGGCTCAGCGCACCGGGGCGAAGTCCAGCTGGTCGTCGACCACCGCGATCACGCTCCACGTGACGCCGTCCGCGTCGGCGAGCTCGTACGTCGGCACCAGCACCGACGCACCCGTCGGCAACGTGGTCAGCGCGACCCCGAGGCGGGCCGAGACCAGCGTGACGTCCTGCACCGGCCACGCCAGCGGGCTGCCCGCCGCCGGCGTCGCGGGAACCGTCGGCTCCGCGGTGACCGGGTCCTCGGCGCGCATGCCCTCGGCCGCCAGCGGCATCACACCGCCGCCGCCCGACGCACCGAACCGCGGGTCGCCGAGCCGGGCCACGGCCTCCGTGGGGCTGACCGTGTCGTAGGTGCCCAGCTCGACCAGCGGCGCCAGCGGCACGTACAGCGACTGGACACCGTCGGCCACCAGCGTGACGTTCGCGGTGACGCCCGTCTGCTGGTCGTCGAGCACCTGGCTGGCCGAGACGTTGGTGACCTGGGCGCTGCTCGGATCCGTCGAGGCCGTGAACTGGTAGGTCGCGGGGTCGACGCCGACGGATGACAGCACGTCCTTCGCCTGTGCGACCGCCGCGTCACCCGTCGGCGCGTTCTCCGAGGTCGTGCACTCCGGGCCCTCGACGACTCCCGGTTCGGGGACCGCGACGTCGCCCTCGGTGCCACCGTCCGCCGGCTGCTCGATGGAGTCCGGCGCCGACCGCACGCAGTTCCACGGGTCCCGCGTCGGGTCGTAGTAGGACAGGCTCGCCATGCCGTCCGCGGACAGTGACACCGACGCACCGGAGCCGTCGTTCGGGCCGACCGACCACGTGCCGTACTCGAGCCGCGGCTGCCCGGACACCCCGAGCGCCGCAGCCGCCGCCGCGACCGTCGCCTCGGAGAACGTGCCCTCCGCGTCGAACCCCCAGGCCTCGCCGGACGCACCCTCGCTCGACAGCCCGCTCGCCGTGAACACCGTGCGCCCACCCCACCACGGGTACATCGCCTTGGAGTCCGCGGCGACGCCGCCCATGCTCGCGACCGCACTGTCGGTCAGCGGAGCCTGCTCCGGCGCCGCCACATCGCGCGCACCCCCGCCCTCCAGCGTGATCGGCGGAGCCGCCGTCACCGTCTCCGGAGCGCTGTTCAGCCCGAACGCGTAGCTGCCGCCACCGACCACCGCCACGCCCGCGACCACCGCCGCCACCTGGAGCCAGCGCGGCGCCCGGCGGGCTCGGCGAGCTGCCAGCTCGTCACCCGGTGCCGTCACGGCCACTCCCGACCGGTCCGACACCGCCGCGTACAGCGCCGGCACGTTCGGCTCCGCACCTGCCGCCGGGTCCGCCGCCTGCAGCCGCGCGAACGCCACGTCGTCGGCACCGTCGGGTCCGGTGCCGACACCGTCGGGTGCGGCGATCTCGGGTGCGTCGGTCTCGGGTGCGTCGGTCTCGGGTGCGGCGTCCGGCGTGCTGCCGGCTGCCTTCTCGTGCTCGGTGCGGTCGTCCACGGCTCTGCCTCCTGGTTCGGGTTGCCTCTACCCCTCATGTGTCCCGACACACCCGCTGCTTGCACGACCCGCCCAGCTCGTCGGCTGACCGACCGACGCCGAACGTCCGCGACGAACGCGGCACTCGGCGACGAACGCGGCAGTCCTTACTGCCGTCCTCGTCGCGAAGTGCCGCCCTCACGGTCGGTCGACGCTCGCGGCAGGCGTCACGCCTCGAGAGGGACAGCGGCGGCGAGCGCGGCAGACTGCGACGAGCGCGGCAGTCTGCGACGAGCGCGGCAGTCCGCGACGAACGCGGCAGTCCGCGACGAACGCGGCAGTCCGCGACGAACGCGGCAGTCCGCGACGAGCGCGGCAGTTTGAACTGCCGTCCTCGTCGTGAAGTGCCGCTCTCGCGGGCGAGGGCGGCTGGCCGGTGCGGTGGCCGTTAGGCCTCTGCGGTGGCCCAGGCCTCGCGGAGGCGGGACCGGGCGCGGCTCAGGGCTGCGTCCGCGCCGCCGCGGCCGATGCCGAGCACGTGGGCGAGCGCGTCGCCCGACAGGCCCTCCCACGCGTTGAGCAGGAGGATCTCGCGGTCGCGAGGACTGAGGGCGCCGAGCACCTCGCGCACCCGCTCCTCCTGGATCGCACGAACCGCCGGGTCGTCCGAGTCGGCCTCGTCCGGCACGTCCCCGACGGGCACCGGGCGCCCCTTGCGACGGTGGTTGGCGACGACGAATCCCGCGGTCCGGTACAGCCACGGCAGCTCGGCGCCGTCCGGCACGTCCGCGCGACGGCGCCACGCGACCGTGAGCACGTCGGCCGCAAGGTCCTCCGCCTCGTCGCGACCTGCGCGCCGGACGACGAACCGGTGCACCGCGGTGGCGTGCTGCCGGACGAGCGCCTCGAACCACGCCTCGTCGTGCAGGGCGCCGGCGGGCCCCTCAGGCGTGCTGCCGTCCGCGTCGTCGGCCATGCCGTCCACTGTGCCGGAGACCGCGCCGGCTGCCCGCAGCGACGTGCCGTCCGGCAGGGGGACGGTCGCGCTGTCGGGCGTGCTCGGTGTCAGCGGCACGGTGCTCCTCTGCTCGTGGTCGGACGGACTCTCTCACCTGCTCTCTGTCGTGAGCGGAGCCGATCTTGCACGTGCGCGAGAAAGAATCGAGATCCCGCCGACGAGCACCCGACGATCCGCCTGACGGCAGCACCCGCGTCCGGTCGCACCGGGACGAGCGGAACCATCGGTGACGCGCTGTCGACGACCAGCGACGAGGACCCCGACACCCGTGCCGTCACGGGGTCGGACGGCGGCACCCCTGTCCGGTTCGGAGCCGAACGGGCCGAACCCGACACCAGTGACGTTCAAGGGGCGGATGGCGGCACCCACGTCGGGTTCGCACCGTCGGGTTCGCACCCGGACGGGCCGAAGCCGACACCGGTGACGTTCACGGGCGGATGGCGGCCGCCGGGTCGGGTTCGGCCTTGGTACGGCCCGGGCGGGTCAGAGGCCGTCGGCGACGACCGCGGTGACGCGGAGCCAGGCGTCGCGCGTCGTGGTGCTGAGCGCGTCGTAGTCGATGGGTCCGCCGGCGACGAGGGCCTTGTCGTGCGGCACGTCGAGCACGGCCCGGGTGAGCGCCCCGAAGTGGGACCGGAGCCGCTTCTGCAGGTCCTTGTCGACCTTCGGCTCCGGCGCGGACAGCACGGTGACCGCGCGGCGGACGGCCTCGTCGTGCCCGGTGGCACGCAGCGCGTCGAGCGCCCAGGCGGCCGACTGGGCGGTGTCCTCGCGGACCGTGGAGACGACGACGATCTGGTCGGCGGCGGAGACGGCGGCCTGCCAGTTCGAGGCCCGCATGTTGTTGCCCGTGTCGATGACGAGGACCCGGTAGAACCGGGAGAGCACCTGGTGCAGCGACGTGAAGGAGTCCGCGTCGACGGAGGACGCCGACGCGGAGTTCTCGTCGGACGCGAGGACGTCGAACTGCTCGCTGGGCTGCGTCCGCACGAACCCGTCGAGGTCGCCGATGCGGACGGTGCCCGCGGAGCCGAGCGCCGGCAGGGCGTTCAGGAGGTCGACGGCCGTGCGGGTGTGGTCGGCGTGCGAGGAGCGCCACCCGAGGGTCCCGCGCGTCTCGTTGTTGTCCCACGCAAGCGTGTACCCACCGCGCTGGAGGCCGAACGTCGCCGCCAGCAGCATAGTCGCGGTCGTCTTGTGGGCCCCACCCTTGGGGTTGATGATCACGATCGTCTTGGGGCCGTCCAGCGTCCGGCGCACGGAGGCCGCCGCGATCCGTCGGCGACGCTCGTCACGACCCGGCCCCGGGGAGACCGCACCGAACGTGAGCCTACGGATGCCCGCCTGCCACCCGTGCTCGGCCGGTCCGCCGGACGCCGCCGGGTGGCGTGCGGCGAGGAGGTCGTCGAGCGTCGGGAGCGGCTGCGACGGTCCGGACGGAGCCGCCCCGGGGGGTCCGCCCGGGGTCTCGGTGTCCGGCGCGACCGCTGAGGCGTTCTCCTGCGGCCGGCCGGTGGTCGCACGCGTCGCGGATGGTCCGCGGGTCGCGGCGGGCGTCGAGCCGCTCGCAGGACCCGACGACGTGCCCGTGACCGGTGCGGTCGCGGACGGCGACGGCGAGGCCGGGCCCGGGTCGGCGGCGGCCGGCGACGGAGGCGCGGTCAGGGAGCCTGTGGCCGGCGGCGTCGGGCGGTCGGTGCTCGGCGTGCCGGATGCGGCGCGGGCCGCGCTCGCCCCGGGCTTGGCGTCGGCGTCGGGCGTCCCGACGACCGGCTCCACGTCCGGCGCCGCGTCTCCCGGGGCGCCGTCCGCCGGCTGGTCGTCCAGCGGGCCGGGTGCCTCGTCGACGAGGCCGTCCGGGTGGATCAGGAGCGACCAGACCCCGTCGGGGTCGCGCACCTCGACCGGCACCGGCTGACCGACGGTTCCCGCCAGCTCCGCGATCCGGGTGGTGATGGCCGCCCCCGCCTCGGCGAGGTTCGCCATCCGTACGCGCTCGATGACGCCGTCGATCGAGATCTCGCCGGTGCCGTCGTCGCGCACCTCGGCGCGGATGTCGGGCAGTCGGGTCGTCGTCGTCGACGTGCTCGTGCCGTCGCTGCCGTCCCCATGGTCACTCATGGTGTCGTTGCCCCTCGCTCCGCGGTCGTCCGCCCCCGAAACTACGCCGCACCGGCTCCGCGTGCATGGCGGAACCGCAGGCCAGGGCAGTACGCACCGCCGCGGGAGCGGCTCTGAGCAGGGACCGACGGCCACGTGGGGGCGTCGCGCGCCTCCGGACGACTCGGGCGTGTCGACGGTCCCGAGGGCGTCACTCGTCGGCGCGGATCTCGAACCACACCGTCTTGCCGTCCGGGTGGACCTGCGTGCCCCAGTCCGAGGAGAGCGCCTCGACGAGCGCCAGCCCGCGCCCGCTGGGGGCCGTCGGCTCGGGGTGCCCGACCGTCGGTGTGCCGCCTCCGGTGTCGCGGACCCCGACGCGCACGAGGTCGCCGTCGATCCGCACCTGCACGCGCACCGTCCCGGTGTGGGGACCGTGCACGACGGCGTTGGACACCAGCTCGCCCGTGAGGAGCTCGACCACCTGGTTCGACGCCCCGCCGACCCCGGCACCGGCGATGGTCTGCATCACCCAGTGGCGCGCGGCGCGGGGCGCGGAACGCTCGGCGTCCACGACGAGCTCGACGTCGACGACCTGCGCGTCGCGTCGACGCGCACTCTTCGCACTCCGGAGATCTCGCACATCGCCCACCCGCCCAGCCTGCCCGACCTGGTCCGTTCCCGCTTGGGGGGACCGCGGACGCGTCCGGGTGAACGGGGGCGTCAGGTGAGCTCGACGAGACCGACGAGGTTGTCCTCGGAGTCGCGGACGAACGCGTGACGCTCGTCCGTCCCGGCGGGACCGAGCGTGCCGTCCTCGTGGCGGAAGATCACGTGCGGCTCCGACTCCACGACGACGCCCCGACCGCGCAGCCGCTCGACCGTCGCCGCGAGGTCGTCGACCCGCAGGTAGAGCAGCGCGGACGGTGCCCCGACCTCCAGCAGCAGCCGGACGCCGTCGAGGTCGAAGAACAGCAGGCCCGGCGGGTCGAACCGCGCGGTCGGCGGGCGGCCGAGGAGGTCCTCGTAGAACGCGGCCGCGCGATCGAGGTCCTGCGCACGCTGGGCGACCTGCACGAGTCCCATGCCCCCATCGTGCACCCCCGTCCCTGAGGTACCTCAGACCACCTCAGACCCACCTCAGACGCGCCTCAGCCCGACCGGTCGTCCAGGACCCGTCGACCGCCCGATCCGCGGACCACCCCCTCACGACGAGAGTCGTCCTCGTCAACGAGAGCCGGGCAGACCGTCCGGCGGACTGAGGAGGACACCATGGCTGACTTCTGGGGACCTGGCCTCGACGCCGAGCTCGCCTACCGTCACGAGCGCCTGTTCACGGCGCTGCGCCACGCCCCGTACGGGGACACGCGCGACCCGCGCGGCGGGGAGCACGACGACCTGCTCGAGGCGACCACGCACGAGCCCGGCTCGGCGCACGCCGTCGCGGCGACCACGGCGGCGTCCTCGGCACCCGCGGAACGGCCCGCCCGAGAGCGGGTGAGTGCGGCGCGTGGGTGGCTGCTGCGAGGATCGGAGACATGGCACGCGGCTCGATGAGCACACCCTTCGTCGCCCGTGCGCAGCAGGTCGACCAGCTCACGCTGGCTCTGCAGCGTGCGGGCGCCGGCGAGCCCACGACGGTGCTGATCGGCGCCGACGCGGGGGTCGGCAAGACCCGCCTGCTGCGGCACGTCGCCGAGCTGGCGGACGCGACCGGAGCCCGGGTCGTCGTCGCGCACTGCGTCGACCTCGGCGAGATCGGCCTGCCGTACCTGCCGTTCGCCGAGGCGCTGTCGCAGCTGTACGCGCTGGACCCCGAGGCGGTCGGCGCGGTCGTGGCCAACCGCCCGGCGCTCGCGCGGCTGCTGCCCGGCCCGACCGGCTCGGGAGGCGCACCGGACGACCAGTCGAGCCGGCTCCAGCTGTTCGACGGGCTGGTCGAGGTGCTCGGTGCGGTCGGCCGTCCGGGGCACCCGCTCCTGCTGGTCCTGGAGGACCTGCACTGGGCCGACGCGTCCAGCCGCGACGTCCTGCGCTTCCTCGTCTCGCGCCTGCGCGACCAGCACCTCCTGGTCGTCGCCAGCTACCGCACGGACGACCTGCACCGGCGCCACCCGTGGAAGCCCGTCGCGACGGAGCTCGGCCGGCACCCGCGGGTCGAGCGGCTGGACCTGTCCCCGTTCACCGACGACGAGCTGCGCGAGTTCACCACCGCCCTGAGCGGGACGCCGCTCACGGAGTCCACGCTGCGCCGGGTCATCGACCGGTCCGAGGGCAACGCGTACTTCGCCGAGGAGCTCCTGGAGGCCGGCGCCGAGGCCGACGAGCTGCCCTGGTCGCTCGCCGACGTGCTGCGGGCCCGCCTCGAGCTGCTCGACCCGTCGGTCCAGCGCCTGGCCCGCATCGCGTCCGCGGCCGGCCGCCGGGTGTCGGAGCCGCTCCTGCGCGCGGCGGTCGCCGCCGACGGGGACCCACAGCTGAACGGCGGGTTCGACTCGGCGCTGCGCGAGGCGGTGACGCACCACGTCCTCGTGGGTGAGGACGAGCTCATCGCGTTCCGGCACGCGCTGCTGGCGGAGGCCGTGTACACGGACCTCCTGCCCGGGGAGCAGTCGTCGCTGCACCGCGCCTACCTGCGCGTGCTGCGGGACGACCCGAACCTCGGCCCGTCGTCGCAGCTGGCCTCGCACGCGCTGCGCGCACCGGACCTGCCGACGGCACTGCGGGCGTCGCTCGACGCGGCCGACCAGGCCCACGAGGTGCTCGCGCCCGCGGAGGAGCTCCGTCACCTGGAGGTCGTCCTGCGGCTGTGGGACGCCGTGCCGGAGGTGACTGCCACGCTCGGGATCGACCACGTCGGCGTGCTCGTCTCCGCGGCGGCGGCGGCGAGCAGCGCGGGCCAGGTCGACCGAGCGGTGCAGCTCGCACGCGCGGCGGTCGAGGAGACCGCGCCCGACGTCCCGCGCCAGGCCGACCTCCGCACGACCCTCGCGCGGTACCTGCTCGGCGTGGAGAGCATCCACGACGCGCTGGAGCAGTCGTCGCGGGCCCTGGCCGACCTGCCCGACACCGCGACCCCGGCCCGGGCGTGGGCCCTGGCGACGTACGCGCGCAGCGCGCTGAACGCCGACCTGGACGACGAGGCGGTGGCGAGCGCGACGCGCGCGGTCGAGCTGGCGCGGCAGGCGGGCGCCGCCGACGCCGAGTCCGACGCGCTGACCACGCTCGCGGTGCTCGTCGTGGACGACGAGGCCCGGGCGGCCGAGCTGCTGCGCAGCGCCCTCGCCCGTGCGCGGGAGGCGTGCGACTACGCCACCGAGCTGCGCACCATGTACAACCTGGCGAGCAACCGGTACTACGCGGGTGACCTGCCGGGCGCCACGCGGGTGACGGCCGACGGCGTGGAGCGCGCCCGGTCGCTCGGCATGACGTGGAGCGTCTACGGCGTCGAGCTGCACATGTTCACGCACCTCATCCGGTACGTCTCGGGCGACCTGACGCCGGCGACGATCGGCGCGGTGCCGGACGAGCTGGCCGACACGCTGATCGCCGTGAACCTGTACGCCGCCGCGGCCCGCGGGGACAGCGACGCCACGGAGCGCGGGTACGCCCTGGAGCCCCGGTGGTCGCGCGACGGGCTGATCGCGCTGATCGCCGGCGGCTGCACCATCGACGCCCACACGTGGCGCGGCGAGCTGGACGAGGCCATCGCGCTCGCGCTGCGGCTGCTCGAGCACCTGTGGCGCGCGTGGTCGGACTACTTCCTGGGTGGCATCTGGCTGGTCGCGCTCGCCCTGAGCGCCCTGGCCGACGCGGCCGCGCAGGAGCGGCTGCTCGGACGGGACGTGTCCGAGCGCGTCGCGCTGGGCGACCGGCTGCTGGAGCGGGCACGGACGACGGCCGAGCGCGGTCGTCCTCGCGGCGGACGGCTGGGCCCGGAGGGGCGTGCGTGGCTGGCACGCGCGCACGCCGAGCACTCGCGGCTCACCGGGCTCAGCGACGTGGTCCTGTGGCGGGAGACGGTCGCGGAGTTCGACTTCGGGTACCGCTACGAGGTGGCGCGTAGCCGGTTCCGGCTCGCCGAGGCGCTGCTGGAGTCCGGGGACCGCGACGGCGCGCGCGACGAGGCGGGGCTTGCCCTCGCGGACGCGGACGCGATGGGCGCCGTCCCGCTGGCCACCGCGGTCCGGGGCCTGGCACGTCGGGGGCGGCTGGACCTGCCGGGCGTACGGGTGGGTGGCGTCGACGTGCTGACCGCCCGCGAGGCCGAGGTGCTGGCGCTCGTCGCGCAGGGGCTGTCCAACCGGCAGATCGGCGAGAAGCTCTTCATCTCCGCCAAGACCGTCTCGGTGCACATCTCCAACCTGCTGGCCAAGCTCGGCGTCTCGGGGCGCGCGGAAGCCGTGTCGGTCGCCCACCAGCGAGGACTGATCGGTGCCGGTTGACCTGGGCATGCACGCCGACGTGCCCCTAGGTTGAAGGGCATGTCCCCGTCGAAGCCCCCCGCGGTCGAGCTCGAGGTGCGCGGCCGGACGGTCCGCGTCAGCAGCCCGGACAAGATCTACTTCCCGGAGCGCGGGCTGACCAAGCTGGACGTCGTCCAGTACTTCGTGTCGGTCGGCGACGGCATCCTCGGCGCGCTGCTGGACCGCCCGACCACCCTGGAACGCTGGCCCAAGGGCGTGTTCGAGGGCGCCAGGCTGTCGACGCGGATGGACTCGACGGGAGACGCGTTCTACCAGAAGCGTGTCCCGCAGGGTGCGCCGGAGTACGTGCAGACCGCCCGGATCTCGTTCCCCAGCGGCCGGACGGCCGACGAGGTGGCGCCCAGCGAGCTGGCCGTCGTCGCGTGGGCAGCCAACCTGGGCACGCTGACGTTCCACCCGTGGCCGGTGCTCGGGGACGACGTGGACTCCCCCGACCAGCTGCGCATCGACCTCGACCCTCAGCCGGGTACCGACTTCGACGACGCCGCCCGCGTCGCACCGCACGTGCGCGAGCTGCTGTCCGAGCACGGCCTGGAGGGCACCCCGAAGACGTCCGGCGGCCGGGGCATCCACGTCTTCGTGCCCATCGAGCCGCGCTGGTCCTTCGTCGAGGCCCGCCGGGCCACCATCGCGTTCGGCCGGGAGCTGGAGCGACGGCTGCCCGACGACGTGACCATGAAGTGGTGGAAGGAGGAGCGCGGCCAGAAGATCTTCATCGACTACAACCAGATGGCCCGCGACCGCACCATCGCGTCGGCCTACTCCATCCGCAGCAACCCGCGCGCCACCGTCTCCGCGCCGCTGCGCTGGGACGAGGTGGCCGACGTCCACCCGAACGACTTCGACGTGACGACGATGCCGGCCCGGTTCGCCGAGGTCGGGGACCTGTTCGCCGCGCTCGTCGGCCACGCGGAGCCCCGCGGCTCCATCGAGTCGCTCCTGGAGCTCGCCGAGCGCCAGGAGCTGGAGGGCGAGAGCGACCTGCCGTACCCGCCGGAGTACCCCAAGATGCCCGGAGAGCCGAAGCGCGTGCAGCCGAGCAAGGACCGTGACCGCCCCCGCTGAGCCTGCGGGCGCCATCGTCTACGCCTCCGCCCGGGGGCGCTGGATCCTGTTCGCCACGGTGCTCGGGTCCGCGATCGCGTTCATCGACGCCACCGTGGTCACGATCGCGCTGCCGACGATCGCCGAGGACCTCGACGCCAGCACCGCGGACCTGCAGTGGACCGTCAACGCCTACGCCTTGACTCTCGCGGCGTTCCTGCTGCTGGGCGGCTCGCTCGGGGACCGCTTCGGGCGGCGCAGGGTGTTCCTCGTCGGGGTCGTCTGGTTCGCGGTCGCGTCGCTGCTGTGTGCGGTCGCGCCGACGATCGGGGTGCTCAACGCGGCGCGGGCGTTCCAGGGCGTCGGAGGTGCACTGCTGACGCCGGGGTCGCTGGCGATCATCCAGGCGACCTTCAGCGGCACCGACCGCGGGCGCGCGATCGGTGCCTGGTCGGGGCTCGGGGGCATCGCCGGCGCGGTCGCGCCGTTCCTCGGCGGCTGGATCGTCGAGGTGACCACCTGGCGCTGGATCTTCGGCATCAACCTGCCGCTCGCCGCGGTCGTCGTGTGGGTCGCGGTGCGGCACGTGCCGGAGAGCGCGGACCCGACAGCGGTCAAGAAGCTGGACGTCGCGGGGACGGTCCTGGGTGCACTCGGCCTGGCCGGTCTGACGTACGGGTTCACCATCTGGACCGAGCGCGGCACCCCGGACGCCCTCGTCCTGGGCACCCTGGCGTTCGGCGTCCTGGCGATGGTCGCGTTCGTCATCGCCGAGTCCCGCGCCGCCGCGCCCCTGCTGCCGCCCAAGCTGTTCCGCTGGCGGCCGTTCGCGGGCACCAACGCGGCCACGCTGCTCATCTACGCCGCACTGTCAGGGCTGTTCTTCTTCCTCGTCGTGACGCTGCAGGTGGTCGCCGGCTACTCCCCGCTCGCCGCCGGCCTGGCGCCGCTGCCGGTCACCGTGCTCATGCTTCTGCTCTCCCCGCGGGCCGGAGCGTTGAGCACCCTCATGGGCCCCAAGATCCCGATGACGGTCGGCCCGCTGGTGTGCGCGGTCGGTGCGGTGATGCTCGCCGGGATCGGCCCGGAGTCGCCCTACCTGACGCACGTCCTGCCGGGGATCGTCGTGTTCGGGCTGGGGTTGTCGGCGACCGTCGCCCCGCTCACGACGACCGCGCTCGCCGCCGCCCCCGACCACCTGGCCGGGGTGGCCAGCGGGGTCAACAACGCCGTCGCGCGCGTGGCAGGCCTCCTGGCCATCGCCGTGCTGCCGCTCGTCGCCGGCGTCGGGTCGACCCTCACCGACCCCGCGTCCCTCGAGCCGGCCAATCGCGTCGCGATGTTCGTGTGCGCGGGGCTGCTCGCCGGTGGCGCCGTGATCTCGCTGCTGACCGTCCCGTCGAGCGCCGACGCGGTGCGGCCCGTGGACGTGCGCTGACGGCTCAGCCGCGGAACTCGAAGTGCCAGTACTCCGGGTTCGAGCCGTTCTTCCCTGCCCACGACGGCGACACCCACCCGTACGCGGGACCGTTCGACACCAGCCAGTCGCGTTGCGGGGTGTCCCAGCCGTACTCGCAGGGGAGCTCGGGCACGTCGAGGGCCAGTCCGGTGCCGTGCGACGACGTGCCCGGCTTGGCGGCGACCGAACCGAGCGCCTCCCGCATCGCCACCTGGGTGTCGTAGTCGCGGTAGGTCAGGTCCAGGTCCAGGTCGTGCCCGAACTGACCACGGAACGCGTCGTTGAGGCGCTCCAGCGCGGCCGCCGCGGCGTTGGTCAGGAAGTACGGCGTGCCACGGGGGTCGACGTCCCACGAGATCGCGCTGAGCGACTCCGGGGGAAGCCGGCCGTTCGAGCCGTCGCCCCCGGCCGTCGCGGGCGAGGTGTAGAACGGCGGGCCGGTGTAGGTGGTGTCGCACGACGGCGCGCTGCCGCCGGCAGCAGGGCGCGGTGCCGGTCTCGACGGCGCCGGTGTGACCGCCCGTGCTGCCGCGGACGCCGCCTCGGCCTGCAGCCACGCCTCGTGCGCGGCGACGACCGCGGAGTCGGCTGCCACGAGGGCGGCCGTGACCGCCCGGAGCGCCGTCGCGCTGCGGGCGCCCGTCGTCCCGGCAACGGCTGACGGGTCTGACGCGGTGGCCGGGTCGGTGGCGGCGGGGTCGGTGGCGGCGAGCGTGACGTCGACGTCGGCCAGGATCGCGGCCAGAGCCTGCCGGACGGCGTCGTCGGCGACCGCGTCCTGGGTAGTCGCGAGCGTGGCGCGTGCGTGCTCCGCGGCGACGACGAGCGCCGAGCGGGCGTCGGCCCGGACGGTCGCGGCGTGCACCGCGGCGACGTCGGCGGCCTGCGCCTGGAGGGCCTCGACGTCGCGGACCTGCGCCTCGACGGCGTCGGCCGCGCGGGCTCGCGTCGCGGCCTGCTCGGCGGCCGCACGCTCCTCGCGCTCCGTCCACGCCCACGCACCACCCGCACCGCCGACCACGAGGACGGCGGCGACCACGGCGACGATGCTGCGTGGCGGTCGGCGGATGGCGCTCCTCCGGTACGTGCGACGGGTCGGATCCGCCAGCAAGGCTAACCGGCGCCCCGCGACCCCGCCGGGAGCAGCCGGCCACCGCCATCCGGTGGAACCGGGCGGGGCACCCTCAAGACGAGCTCGCCGCGGGCCGATCCGCACGCATGACCGATCTGCGCCCGACGCTGTCCCTTCCCGCGTCCGGCGCCCACGGCAGCACACCTCCCGGGGTCCGGAACCTGACCGCCGACGAGCTGGGTCACCTCGACCGCGCCCGCACCTACCTGCGCGGCAGCGGTGCCGACCTGTCCGACGCCCAGGCCGTCGGCGCGCTGCTGCACGCCACCCGGACCCGCTGGGCCGCGGAGCCCGGCGCACCGGTCCCGGAGTCCATGGTCATGGCGCTCGGCGTCGGCGTCGGGGACCTGGTCGTGGCCCGCGTCCCGGGTTCCCGGTGGGCCCTGCGCACCGCCGGCCCGGCGCCGACCCCCGCGGTCGTGTCGCTCTCCGGCGAGGATGCCGCGCTCCCGCTGGCCGACGTCGCGGCGCGCTGGCGCACCGGCTGCACCCCGACGTGGGTCGCCGAGTACGTCGCCGCAGCGGCCGCTCACCTGGCGTCGCCGGCCGGTCACGAGGTCCCGACACCGCGACGCCCGACCCCTCAGGTGCAGGACTCCGAGCCGCGGGAGCCGGCGGCCACGGCGACCAACCCGACCCCCGTCGTCCTGCCCTCCCGGGCGCCCGCCCCTGCGCCGGACGCGGCATCGGCTCCGCTTCCCGCTCGCGGGTCAGCGCCGGCGACCGACGGAGGGCCGAGCGCCCTGCCCGCCCGCGGGTCCGCTCCCGCCACCGAGGGAGGGTCGAGCCCCCTGCCCGTCCGCGGGTCAGCCTCCGCCGCGGGCGACCTGTCGAGCGCCCTCCCCGCTCGGCGGGCCACCGCTGCGCCGGACGGGTCGTCGAGCGCTCTTCCCGCCCGTGCGCCGCAGGCCGGGGAGTCCGCCGCCGCTGCGGGCCTCCCGTCCCGTCCCGCGGCCGGCTCGGGTCCTGCCGGGTACTTCGCCACCGCAGGCGGCGCCTTCCCCACGCCGCACGTCGTCGCACCGGCGCCGGGTGCGCCGAGCCCCGGTCCCGGCCGGCCCGTCCACACGTCGCTGGCGTCGGCGTTCTCCAGGACCCCTGCCGCGGCACCCGCACCCGCACCCGCACCCGTACCTGCACCCGCCCCACCCACGTACCGGACCCCGGCCGAGCTTCCCCAGCCCCCGTCGCCGGCCGCGCAGGACATCGCCCTCGGCGTGCTGGAGCAGGCGCTCGAGGCCGCGCTCGCGTCGGACGGCGTCCCCGCACCGTTCGGGGTCGTCGACGGCAGCCCGACGCACGACCACCAGCCGCGCCGTTTCGACGGCGACCCGGCCCGCGCGCTGCAGGAGGCCCGTGCGTGGGTGCGCGGCACCGGCGGGACACGGGCGGCGGTCGCGTGGTTCGGGCAGCTCTCGGGCGACGAGGGTGCGGCGGTGTTCGTCGAGGCGTCGGACGCGGGCGCTCCGAGCCTCGTCGTCGCGCACCGCTACAGCGCCCTGTCCTACGACGAGGGCCGGACACGACCCGCTCGTGCGGTCGGCGGACCGCTCGTCCTGGACCAGGGCGTGCCGCTGCTCTGACGGCGTGGGACCGTGGGCCGACCAGGACCACCGACCGGAGGGCCAACCGTGGGCGTCCCCGTCACCGCCGTCGACCCGCAGCTCCCGACCGTGACCGCGCCGGCCTCCGCCGCGGCGACGGCGTTCGACCCCGAGGCCGACGTGCGGGCCGAGCTCGACCGCCAGGTCACGGCGTACGTCGACCTGGGCGTCGCGGCGCTGCTCGATGAGGATCCCGCCGCGTTCCGCGCGCGGCTGGCACCGTTGGCGGAGGTGGCGGCGACGCCCACCGCACCGCCCGCCGTCGAGGGCGACGGCGTCCCGTTCGTCCTCGTGCTCCCCGGCCTGGACCTGAACGACCTGGCACCGGCGATGCGTCGCGGCTCGCGGCTCGGCGTCAGCGTGATCGACCGCGACGAGGCCCCGACGTACCGACCGGTCGCAGGGATCGACGTCCCCACGGTGCCGTACCTGCTCTGGGGCGTCGACACCGGGTCGGACCTCTGCGACGTGCGCCCCGAGGACGCCCTGGTGACGATCACGGGCCGCGGGCGCACACCGCTGACCATCGACGAGGGGGTGGCGCTCGTCGTGGTGCGCCCCGACATGCTCCGCCCGAACAAGTGCTTCTCGTTGCTGGCGTCGCGCACCGGGACCAACCAGCGGGTGCCCGCGGTGTGGATCAGCGAGCGGCGCGCGAAGCTCGGCTGGTGCTGGGACCGCAACCCGCACACGTGGCTCGGCGCCGCGTCCGCCGCGGACCGGCTCGTCCGGCCCGATGCGTGACTAGGGTGCGAGCATGCGCTTCCGCAGCACGATCCAGCTGAGCGGCAAGTCCGCCACGGGCATCCCCGTCCCTCCGGAGGCGGTCGCGGCGATGGACCGCGGGGCGCGGTTCCCGGTCGTCGTGACCATCAACGGCCACTCCTACCGGAGCACGGTCACGCCGTACAGGGGCGAGACGATGCTCCCGCTGAGCGCGGAGAACCGGGCGGCCGCCGGGGTGGAGGCCGGTCAGGAGGTCGACGTCGACATCGAGCACGACGACGCCCCGCGCACGGTCGAGGTCCCCGACGACTTCGCGGCTGCGCTCAGCGCTCCCGCGCGAGCGGCGTTCGACGCCCTCTCGTTCAGCCGGCAGCGCGCGATCGTCGAGCCGATCGAGGCGGCGAAGACGCCGGAGACCCGCGAGCGCCGGATCGCGAAGGCCGTCACCGACCTCGGCTGACGCTTCTCGACGAGCGGCCGGCGGCCACCGCCACTACCGTCCCGGGATGCGCAGACTCGTCCTCGCCGCCCTGGTCACCGCGGTCCTGGCGCTCTCCACGGGATGCTCGTCGTGGCCCTTCGACCCGAACCCGCGCCCGGACGACGGCGTCGGCGTCGACCAGCAGGACGACGACCGTGAGGAGCCGGTCACCGTCGACCGCGGGTCGGCGGACGACGCGTCGCTCTCCCTGACGGGGGACGCCTCGTCGATCACGCTCGGCACGGACGCCGCAGCGGGCGACCTGCTCGAGGTCAGCGCGACCGCCCCGGACTCGCGGCCGGGGGCGGAGCAGTCCGACGGCACGCACGTCGTCGCGCTGGACGGCGGTGCCGCGATCGTCCGGCTGGCCGAGGACGTCGCGTGGGACGTCGACCTGGCCGCGGGCGCCGACACGGTGGACGCCGACCTGAGCGCCACCCGGGTGACGGGCATCGTGCTCGACGGTGGCGCGCGCAGCATCGAGCTGACGCTGCCCCGTCCCGACGGGGACGTCCCGCTCGAGCAGCGCGCCGGCGCCGACCAGCTGGTGATCCATCTGCCGGACGGTGTCGGTGCACGCGTGACGGTCACGTCGGGCGCCGGCGGTGCGCAGATCGACGGGGAGTCCACGCAGGGGATCGGCTCGGGCACGGTGCTCACCACCGACGGCTTCGACGAGAGCGACGACCACTACGAGATCACCGTCGCGGGTGGCCTGGGGAACCTCACGATCGACCGGGTCTGACCCGTCAGGTCTGCGCGCGCACCGGGTACCACCGGGACCCGAACCGGCGGGTCACGCTGCGTCCGCTGATGTCCGCCAGCTCGTCGAGCCGGGCCAGCACCGCCCACCCGACGCGGCGGGCGGTCTGGTCGTCGTCGGCCTGGAACCGCACGGTCACGCGCGCCTGACCGCGCACCACGGCGACGTCGTGCGCCTCGACGGTGGTGAGGGCCTCGGCGACGGCGACGGCCTGCGGCAGCACGTCGGGCGCGGCGACGCCGGGCTGGAGCAGGCCGATCGCGGCGGTGACCCGGTACGAGGGCATCGTCGTCAGCTCGTGATCTCGGCCCCGCCCAGGATGGCGGTGACGTGCACGGGAGGGCGACGGTCCATGCGCGTCACCGTAGCGGGGTGCGGTGACGCTGGTCAGTCCCTGGGCTCGGGTGCGGCCGGCGCGGCGTCAGCCACTGCAGCATCCGTTCGGCGACCGCGCCGGGGTCCTCCAAGTGCGGGAGGTGCCCCACGCCGGGGAGTGCGGCGAAGTCCCAGTCGGGTCGAGATGCGGCCAGGGCGCGGGCGGGTTCGACCGCCGCGAGGGGATCGTCCGTCCCGTGCAGCCACAGGGCGGGCGCCGGCACGGCCGCGATCGTCGAGCGCCACCGGCCGGCGTGCATCAGCAACGAGACCACGGCGAGGGTCTGGTCCCACTGGGCGGCGGCGGCTCGGCCGGCATCGGGGAGGGCCGCCCGGCGTGCTGCTTCCACGATCGAGGCGTCGACGGCGCGGGCCGGGATCCGCCGCACGTGCGGGGTGGCCCGGGTCAGCTGCTCCTGGACGAGCTCGGCCGGGGTCCGCCGGGCGGCCAGGTGGCGAACCACCGCCGCGGTACCGGGCGCACGCAGGAGGGCCAGCTTCCCCGCCAGGCGGAGGTCCACCGACCAGCGGGTCCGACGAGGCACCGGGGGGCTGAGAAGCACCAGTCGGTCGACCTGCCGGGGTGTCGCCTCGGCGTGCAGGACCGCCATGATCCCTCCGATCGAGTGTCCGACGAGCGTCACCGGTGCACCCACGACCTCGTCGGCGAACCGCTCGATGACGCGCAGCTGTGCCGCCACGGCCTGGTCAGCCCCGCCGACGGGACCGGGTCCGCTCCCGCCGTGCCCGAGCAGATCCAGGGCCAGCACCCGATGGGTCGCGACGAGGCCGGGGGCGAGCACCGCCCAGTTCAGCGCCGACCCGCCGAGGCCGTGCAGGCAGAGCAGCACCGGTGCGCCGGACGGACCGCCGAGGTCGCGGTACTGCACGCGACCGTCGAGGTCGACGTGACGGGCGGCGCCGCCGAAGGCTGCGGACGGCGACGGCGACGGTGACGGTTCGGGCAGGTGTCGATCCATGGGAGCTCCCCCGGACGGCGCGGTCCCACGGAACGGGGACCTGGTTGGTGTGCGGACGCGTGCAGCGTCCACGCCGTCGGGGTGACGCCGGACCACCCCGGGGACGCCCACCCCGGGGTGGTCCGCCACGGGTCAGCAGAGACCCAGCTCCCGCCCGACCGCGACCGCCTCCGACCGGGAGACGACGTCGAGCTTGCGGTAGAGGCTCTTGGTGTACCCCTTCACGGTGTTGATGGACAGGTGCAGCTCGCGCCCGATCTCCCGCTGGCTGAGCGGTCCGCGCAGAGCCCGGAGCACCGACAGCTCCCGGTCGGTCAGCTGCTCCCCGAGCACGCGCCGGGCACCGTCGGCGGCGCTCCGTCCGGCACGGGCCTCGGCGACCTCGAGGCGGGCCGACGCGACCGGCACCGCAGGCCCGTCGGCCAGAGCGGCCCGCGCCCGCTCGATGGCGCCGCGGGCCGTCCGCTCGTCTCCGTGCTCCACCTCGACGACGGCGAGCGTGGCGAGCACGAGCGACGCGAGAGCCGGGTGGGCGTGCACGGCGACCAGGTCACCCGCGCGCCGGAGCTCCAGGAGGGCGGGCCCGGGTCGGCCGCTCTCCAGGTGCAGCTGCCCGACGGCCGCGTGGAGGAGCCCGACACCCGGTGCGGCGGCATCCCCGAGCGCGCGCTCCGTCGCCTGCGCCTCCGCGCCGGTCGAGGTCAGGAGGTTCCGGAGCCGGGCCTGCTGCCCAGGATCCAGGTCGCTTCCGGGCCAGTCCCCGGCGGGCTGTGCCAACGCCCAGGCCAGCAGACCCGCGACCTCCAGCCGCGACACCGCGGGGAGCAGCGCGGTGACCGGCGAACGCCAGGCATCGTCCAGCGGGTCCAGCGCCGCGACCGTGTCGCCCACTGCGAGCAGTGCACCGCCGAGCGCCACCCGGGCGACGACCCAGCCCGGCAGGGTGCGGTCGGTCTCCAGCGCGACCGCCGCACGGGCGTCGGCCAACGCAGCGTCGGGGTCGCCCGCCCCGTACACCGACCGCAACGCGGCCGCAGCACCGCGCAGGGAGACGAAGCCGGGGGACGACTCACCCTCGGGTCCGACGGCGGCGAGCTCGAGGAACCGGGGCACGCGGTGGAGCTGACCCGTGGAACCCGCCGCCCACGCCAGGGACAACGCCAGCGCGGGCGATCGGGCGGCCATGTCCTCACCCAGCTGCTCACCGAGCTGGAGGTACGTGCCGACGGCGCCGACCCGGAGGAACTCCGCGCCGCTCGAGGACAGCAGACGGGCGGCGCCGGCCCGGTCGCCGGACTCGAGGAGCGCTCGGACGGCCTCCTCGACGAAACCCTGTGCCACGTACCAGTCGCCGGCCCGGCGTTGCAGCTGCACGGCGCGCCCGCGGTCGCAGAGCTGCTGCAGCAGCGCCGCCCGGAAGAGCGGGTGGTACTGGTACCACTCGCGGTCCTCGTCGATGACGGTCGTGAACAGCCCGGCCCTGTCGAGGTCCGTCAGGAGCTCGGCGGAGCCGTCACGCTCCAGCACCCAGTCGCACAGGGCCCCACTCATCTTCGCCAGAGCGGCGCTCTGCAGGAGGAACGCTCGTCGTTCCTCGCTCTGGCCGGCGAGCACCTCGCTCAGGAGGTAGTCCACTGCGTGGTGCACGCCGGATCGCATCGCCACCCCGTCGCGACCTCGGCGGTCGCGCAACGACAGGGCCTCGAGCACGAGCCCCACGGCCCAGCCCTGCGTCGCGGCCAGGATCTCATTCAGCGCCGTGGGCGGTGCCGACCGCGTGACGCCCGCGATCAGCGTGGAGGCCTCATCCCGGGTGAACCGCAGGTCGTCGGGACCCAGCTCCGCCAGACGCCCGCGCGCCCGCAGGCGCGCCACGGGCAACGGGGGCTCGCCGCGGCTGGCGATGAGAACACGCAGACCGGCGGGGAGGTAGTCCAGGAACAGCTCGAGGCCCTCGTGGATCTGGCGAGCGCCCAGCTCGTGGAGGTCGTCGAGGACCAGCGCGTGGCGGTCGGTGAGGCTCGCCAGGGCGTTGAGCAGCTCCGGCACGGCGGCGTCCAACGGATCCACCTGCGGCACGGCCAGCGCCGCCAACGCCCTCTCGGACGCCGCGGGGACGACCGGCCGCAGGGCAGTCGCGACGTACGTCCAGAAGCGCGACGGCTCGTCGTCGGCGTGATCGAAGCTGACCCACGCGGTGCTCGCCACCGTCGACGTGGTCGAGGCCCACGAGCTCAGCAACGTGGACTTGCCCCATCCCGCCCCGGCCGCGACCACCGTGACCGGGACGTCGGCAGACGCGTCGAGCAGCTCCAGCAACCGCACCCGCTGCAGGAGAGCGGCGGGCGCAGCCGGCCGGACGAGCTTGCCCGCCAGCAGAGGGCTCCGCGCGGACCCGTGCAGCTGATCACTCATGGAGGCCTCCGTCGGACGCACGATGCCGGACCAGCAGGCCGGGCTGCGGCGCTGCGACGCGACCATCGTCCCGCACGGCACCGGCGACGGTTCGAGACGCCTCCACCCCACCCGGGGTGTGCTGCGCGCAGGGTGGTGCGGACCGGCCCGGGGCACCGCGAGGGTGCGAACCACGCGAGGAGTCCCGACCTCCTCCACCGGAAACCGAGGAGACGTCATGGCCACCCAGACCGCCGACGCAGTCGCGCCACCCTCCGCACCTCGCACCGACCGACGCGCACCCGTGTCCCGCGCCGTCCGACGGTGGTCGTGGGTGTGGCTGCTCGTCGGCACCGCGATGCTGCCCTTCGCCAGCTTCCAGACCCTCGTCCCGTTGACGGCGTGGCTGGCCCCGGTGTTCCTGCTGCGGTTCAGCCGCAGCCAACGACCCGTCGTGGGGCTGCCCGTGCTGGTCGTCGCGATCTCGTGCGCCTTGCTGCTGGGGCTGCGCAGCGGGTTCTTCCCCGTCGTCGACGGAGCCGGCTACTACCTGTTCGTCCTCACCCTCGCGGTCGGCGGCGCCGTGCCGTTCGCCGTCGATCGGCTCGTGGCGCCGCGGCTGGGCGGGATCCCCCGCACGCTGGTGTTCCCGGCGGCGGTGACGACCGCGGAGCTGCTCGGCACGCTGGGCAACCCGTTCGGCACCGCGGGGAGCGCGGCGTACTCGCAGTACGGGTCGCTGCCGCTCCTGCAGGTGGTGTCGATCACCGGGATCTGGGGTCTGACGTTCCTGGTCAGCTGGCTCGCCCCGGTCGTCAACCAGCTCTGGGAGCGGGGCTGGTCGGGGCGCGGAGTCAAGGCCCCGGTCTTCCTGCTCGTGGCCGTCACCGCCGCCGCCCTGCTGTTCGGCGGTGCGCAGCTCGCCTTCGCGTCACCGAGGAGCGAGACCGTGCGGGTGGCAGCGCTGGCACCGGACCGGGAGCTGGTCGACCTCGCGTACTCGGCCCCTGACATCCGCTCCGGTGACCGGTCACGACGTGCCGCGGTGAGCGAGGAGTACTTCGCCCCCGTGCTCGACGACCTCTTCGAGAGGTCGGAACGCGAGGCCGTCGCGGGCGCGAAGATCATCGCGTGGTCCGAGGCGCCGGCACGGACGCTCCAGGAGGAGCAGGAGGACGTGGTGGCCCGCGCCGGCCGGCTCGCCCGCGAGCACGGCGTGTACGTGCAGGTCTCGATGATGGTGCAGCTGCCTGCCGACCCCGGTGCCGACGGCGACGGCGCGGTCAACGAGAACCACGCGGTGCTGCTGGACCCCCGGGGCGACGTCGTCTGGGACTACCTGAAGTCCAAGCCTGTCCCCGGGGACGGGCACACGGCGGGTCCGGGCGTGATCCCCAGCGTCAACACGCCCTACGGACGGCTGGCCACGATCATCTGCCAGGACGACTTCTTCCCGGCGCTCGTGCGCCAGGCGGGTCAGGCGGACGTGGACATCCTTCTCGTGCCGTCCAGCGACTGGGAGAGCATCGCGGCCTGGCACGGCCAGCAGGCGCCGTTCCGTGCCGTCGAGAACGGGGTGGCACTCGTGCGGCCCACCCGGCAGGGCGTGTCGCTGGCCACGGACGGGCAGGGCCGGCTGCTCGGGCACAAGAGCGACTACTTCGTGGCCGACGACCAGACCCTGGTGGTGGCGGTGCCGACGCAGGGGTACGACACCTGGTACGCCTCGCTCGGGGACGGTTTCGCCTACCTCACCGCGGCCGGGCTCCTGGTCCTTACCGGTGCAGCGTTCCGACCCGGACGCCGTCCGCAGGACCGATGAGGTCAGGTCAGCCCAGGTGGACGCTGTCCCAGTCCCCCTGGCTCACGGTGCACGACGCGACGAGGACGCCGTCGGCGACGAGCCGGGACTCGACCGTCCAGTCCCGGCCGCCGGCCGACAGGTCGAACGGCGTGATCCGCATCGGGTCGAGCACGGCGGGGCTGTCGAAGGGCAGCTCCTGCTCGATGACGGAGACCACCTCGCCGTCGGCGTCCAGGAGGTCGATCTCGTGGGTGCGACGGGTCGCCCCCAGGTCGGCGTCGACCCAGGTCCACGTGATGCTCAGCGCCGTCTGCGCGGGCTCCACGCTGGACCGGGTCACCCACAGCCGCCGATCGAGGAAGGTCTGGACGTGCCGGGTGGAGTCGACCGACGCGGTCACCGACTCGACCCCCGCGACGCACGGGACGTCGGTCTCCTGCTCGGACCCGGCCGAGGTCTGCGTCGACGAGAAGGCGACACCGAGCACGCAGAGCCCGAGGGCGGCGACGCTCACCACGGTCGAGCCCACGGCGGACGGCTCGCGCCGGAACCGGGCGAACCACGGGTGCGCCGGGGGCTCGCGGGTCTGGACGGCCAGCGTCCCGACGAGGGAGTCTGCGAACGTCTGCTTGCGTGGGCTCCAGAGGGGGCGGAGATAGCCGATGAAGAGGATCGCATCGAGCAGGTGCGCGACCACCCGCGCCGCCGAGGCCAGGAACCCGATCGGCAGGCCGTCGGAGGCCCGCACGACCGCGACGCCCGCCACGCGCTTCCCGGGGGTCGCGCCGGTCCAGCCCTGCACCGCGAGCATCGCGAGCAGGAGCCCGACCAGCCAAGGGCTCGTGGACCACGCGACGGGGTCGTCGGGGGTCGGGCCGAGGTCGAACGTCGGCGTCAGCGACGGCTCCGACGAGCGTGTCCCCAGGACGATCCACGTCGCCCCGCTCAGGATCGCCCCGTCGAGGAGAGCCGCGATCACGCGGCGGGTCCAGGAGGCGAGCGGTGGGCCGTCGGCCGGCGTGGCGAGGTCCGTGGGCACCACCGCCGTGTCGGTCACGGGCAGATCGTGGCATCCCGGGAGGTTCGGTGTCCCGGGAATGACGGCGACGTCGCACGCCCGGCCGTGCCAGGCTCCCGCCTCATGACACGCGAGCACCTCAGCCCGCGGCTGATCAGCTGGGCCTCGATCCTCGAGGAGAACACGCGCGCCCAGGCAGTCGCGACGTCCACCCTGCCCTTCATCTACCCGCACCTGGCCCTCATGCCCGACGCCCACCTGGGCAAGGGCGCGACCGTCGGCAGCGTCATCCCGACGCTCGGCGCGATCATCCCCGCCGCCGTCGGTGTCGACATCGGCTGCGGCATGATCGCCGTGCGGACGCAGTGGACGGCCGAGCAGGTGCGCGGTCGGGGCTCGCTCGGGACGCTGCGACGGGCCATCGAGAAGGCGGTGCCGCTGTCGGCGGGCGGCGTGAACCGGCGCCTCACGACGACGGCGGCCGCTCGCGTCGAGACGCTGGAGGCGGAGGCGACGGCCGCGGGGTTCGACCCGGGTGCCGACGCCGCGCGCTGGCAGCTGCAGCTGGGCTCGCTCGGGTCCGGGAACCACTTCATCGAGGTCACGGTCGACGAGACGGGCGCGGTGTGGCTGTTCCTGCACTCCGGGAGCCGCGGTGTGGGCAACCGGATCGCGCAGCGCCACATCAGGGTCGCGGCGGACATCTGCCGGCGGGCGCACGTCGAGCTGCCCGACCGCGACCTCGCCTACCTGGTGGAGGACTCCGACGAGTTCTGGACCTACATCCGCGAGCTGCGGTGGGCCCAGGACTACGCCCTGCTCAACCGCGAGGAGATGATGGACCGCGTCGTCGACGCCATCTCCGAGCACATGGGCGAGCCCGTCGCCGAGGCCGAGCGCGTCAACTGCCACCACAACTTCACGGAGCAGGAGACGCACTTCGGCAAGCAGGTCTGGGTGTCCCGCAAGGGCGCGATCAAGGCCGACGTCGGTGACGCCGGGCTGATCCCGGGGTCGATGGGCACCGCGTCGTACGTCGTGACCGGCAAGGGCGACCCGCTGTCGCTGAACTCGTCGCCGCACGGCGCGGGACGCAACCACTCGCGCTCGGCGGCCCGTCGGCTGTTCACGCACGAGCAGCTGCGCGAGGCCATGGCCGGCATCGAGTACCGCGACACGGACGCGTTCATCGACGAGATCCCGGCGGCCTACAAGGACATCGATCAGGTCATGGCCGACGCCGCCGACCTGGTCGAGGTCCGCCACGTCCTGCACCAGATCGTCAACGTGAAGGGCGACTGACCCCGACGGCCCGGATCCTCGGGTCCGGGCCGTCTACGGGGTCGCCGGGTTGCAGTAGACGTCGAAGCAGTCGTTGGTCCACCGGTCGATGTTCACGTCGCCCTGCAGGTGCGGCTTGATGATGACGTGCAGCGCGACCATCGCCGTGCCCTCGGGGAGCGCCCCGGCGTTCTGCGGGTAGTCGTAGACCTCCCCGTCGATGAGGACGTGACGCGTGTCGCGCAGGGTCCCGCTCCGGCCGACGATGCTCCCGCGCAGCTGCTCCAGCCGGGTGTGCGCCTTGAACTTGCTCAACGTGATCGACGAGCTCGCTCCCGGGTCTATGCCCACGGACCTCAGCCAGCGTCGCTGGGCGGCGGTGACCGCCTCCGACTGCTCCGAGTCGAAGGTGTAGTCCCCGAAGTCGACCATCCCCTTCTTCTCGAGGTAGTCGGAGATCACGTCGTTGTCGAGCATCTCGTCGGCGGAGGACCCGATGAGCGACGCCATCCAGCGCGTCCAGAGCTGGTCCTCGATCACGGCCGGGTCGTCGAGCCGCACCGCGAGCGCCTGGTTCTTCAGCGAGGCCACCCGGTTCCTCGTCGCCTCGATGGACGGCATGGCGGCCACGCCCAGGGTGTCGACGAGCTGGAGCACCTCGGTCCGGCGCTCCACGTCGGCGACCGTGACCGGCAGCGTGTCACCGGCGCGCAGCTGCGCCGCGGTCGCCGACAGCTGGCTGGCCGCTTGGCCGACCTCGTGCTGGGAGCTGCCGGCCGCGCCCCACGCGGGCACGGCGTCGATCATCGTCCCGAGCGCGCCGAGCACGGTGGCGAACTTGTCGGTCGTGCTCGGTCCGGCCAGACCCGCGGACTCGGACGGCCGCCCCTCGGCCGTCCCGACCGCACCGATCGCCGCACCCGTCGCCATCTCCGCGACCTCGCCGCCCGCCGCGTTGACGGCCTGGCCGAGGAGGGCGGGCGTCGCCGCGCGCGCCGACGCCAGGACGATGCCCGCGCGGGTCAGCCCGGCCGACGTGGAGGCCACGAGGCCTCGGGCGACCGCCATCGCGCCGGCGGTCACGAGAGCCTCGGGCAGCAGCACCGTCAGCAGGGCGGCGACGAGGATGCCCTGGACCGCGTCGCTCACGCTCTGGTCGAACTCGTACTCCGCGTCGGCGTCATGCAGGACCCCCGTGAACGCGTCGTGGGCCGTCCGGTAGTTCGCGGCCACCAGCAGCAGGTGGTCCTTGGCGGCCTGGAGATCTCGGATGCAGTCGTCGGACGCCGTCAGGATCGACGTGCCGCGCGCACCGGAGGCGGCCGCGACGCCGGCCAGGCGGGTCTCGAGCTGGCGCAGCGTCGCCTCGTCGGCGGCGGTGAGCCCCCCGGAGCGCAGCACCAGCCTCGCCGCGGTGCCGCCCAGCAGTCGTTCGACGGCACGGTTGCCGGCACCGCCGTGCAGCTCCGGCGACGCCGCGAGCGCGGCGGGCGGGGCCGTCTGCTGGGCGACGTGCGTGATCTCGTGCGCCATCAGGTGCAGGTCCCCGGGCGACTCGCCCGCACCGAGGAAGACGTCGGACCCGACGGTGAAGGCGCGGGCACCGAGCTCGCGCGCAGCCGATGCGGCCCGCGCGTCCCGATGGACCCGCGTCTCGGACGGATCGACGGCCAGGTGCGGAGCCACGGCCGCCGCGACGTCGGCCCGGACGGGCTCCCCCGACCCCGGGGCCTGCAGCAGCGACACCACCGCGGCCGACACGTCCACGTCCGCGCCGGCTGCGACCTCCCGGTCGTCCGTGGCCGCGGGTCTCGTCCGGACGGCGGCGACCCGGGTCGCGGTCCGCTCGGCCTCGCGCTCCAGCGGGTCGTCGGGACGCGTCACCTGGACGAGTCGTCCGATGGCGCGGTTCGACCCGGCGGTACGCCGCGGAGCCTGGCGCGGTGGCGGGGCATGCACGGGACCGGCCTCCCGGACCGCCGGGTCCATGGTGCGCATCGACAGCCCCCGTCCGTGTCGAGTGCTCCCAGGCTGGCACAGGCCACGCCCGGGCCGACACCCCCGGACGGGAATCAGGCGGTGCGGCTCTGCGCGTACCAGGCCTCGTTGATGGTGCGGCGCGCCTCGGCCCGCTGCCGGGTCTGTGCGACGAAGCCGATGATGGCGAGCACCACGAGCAGCACCCACCAGCCCCAGCCCGCGTCGAGCGCGCTGCTGAAGCTGCCCTCCGTGAGGTCGGCGGAGTCGAGGGTGCCCAGGAGCAGCATCAGGCCGGCGACGACGCTGACCGCCCCGGCGAGGGAGCTCGCCACCGCGAGCACGACCATCGGCATGTTCCCGGCGACCGCCACGATCCCGAACACCGCACCGACGGCCACGCCCACGAGCACCGCGACCCAGGTCCAGTCGATCCCGAGGGCCACCACCACGCCGGCGCCGATCGCGTAGCCGAACGCAGCCATGGCGAGGATCACGGCCACCGCGTAGTAGAGGTAGGCGAGCACCGCGAAGATCAGCCCGACGACCAGGCCGGAGACCCAGCCGAGCGCGGTGCCGAGGAAGCTCTCGTTCGCCAGCTCGGCGAACACCCCCGCGCCCACGGCGAACCCGGTGAAGAAGCCCCAGATGGGCAGGACGAGCCGGAGCACGAACTGCCCCGCGAAGAGCATCACGCCCCCGGCGACGATCGCGAGGATGCCCAGCAAGATGTCCGCCATGTGTGCAATGTAGGACCTTCCGCCCGCGTTGTGTCCCGTGACACGGCCGAACCGGCGACGGACGGACCCGATAGCGTCCTGGTGCATTCTTCCCAGCCCGTCATCAGGAGATCCGTATGTCACACAGCGACCCGACCCCGCACCAGCCCGACACCAGCGACGCCGGGTCGTCGATGCCCGTCGCGCCGCAGTACCGCGCCGAGCCCGTCGCCGCTGCTGCGTCCGTCGAGCGGCCGTCGTCCGTCACCCGGGCCGTGCAGCTCATGTACGTGGGCGCCGCGCTGAGCGTCGTCGGGATCATCGTCGCGTGGACCACGAGGAGCGAGCTGCGCGAGCAGGTTGCGGCGATGACCCCCTCGCTCGACGCGGACGGCGTCGAGTCCGCGGTCACGATCTCGCTGATGTTCGCCACCGTGATCGGCGTGATCGGCGTGGGCCTGTGGCTCTGGATGGCCGCCGCGAACGGTGCCGGCAAGTCCTGGGCCCGGGTCGTCGCCACGGTCCTGGGTGGGCTGGGCGTGCTGAGCGCCGTCTTCAGCCTCATGAGCGGCACGGGGATCACGATCGCGTCGCAGCTGCTGTCGCTCGTGCTCGCCGTCGCCATCCTGGTGCTCCTGTGGCGCCCGGCGTCCTCCGCGTACTTCCAGGCCCGGTCCGCGCGCCAGGTCTGACTCCCCGTCGGCTCGTCACCCCAGGACCGCGCGAGGCGGTCCTGGGGTCAGGCCGCGCGTCGATCGGCGACCGGCACCGCCTCGGTCGTGAAGGTCCAGGTCAGGTGCGGGGTGCGTACATGATGACGGCGACGCCGAGCAGGCAGATGGCGGCCCCGATGATGTCCCAGCGGTCGGGCTGGAACTTGTCGACGGCCATGCCCCAGGCCAGGGAGCCGGCCACGAAGATCCCGCCGTACGCGGCCAGGATGCGGCCGAAGCTCGCGTCCGGCTGCAGGGTGGCGATGAACCCGTAGGCGCCGAGGGCAACCACGCCGGCCCCGATCCAGAGCACGCCGCGGTGCTCGCGCACGCCCTGCCAGATGAGCCACGCGCCACCGATCTCGGCGACGGCCGCGACGGCGAACAGGAGCAGGGAGCGCAGCACGGTCATGGGAGCAGTGTCTCGCGAGTCACCTCACGGCCACGGGGCGCTCCATCGGCGGACCTCAGCAACCGCCACCGCACCCGCAGCCGGTGCTGGAGGCGGCCGCCACCTGTGCAGCGCGACGGCGGCGCAGCCACAGCGCGGTCCCGACGAGGGCGCCGACGAGCGCGACGACGCCGAGGGCGACGACCTCCCCGCCTGCCAGGAACGCCCCCACTCCGGCGACCACCCCGCCGGCCGCGATCAGCGGCAGGGAGCACGCGACGGCACAGGCCACCGCGATACCGGTCCCGACCAGGGCGCCCCTCCTCCTGCCGGTGGTCGTTGCGTCGTCGCGGGCGCTCGGGATGCTCATGTCTCTCCTTGAGGGTTCTCGGGCAGAGCGGATCGTGGCCGGACCCGCGCTGGGGCCGGTCGAGGGTTGAGGGTGCGGGTCTAGGCAGCGGTGCCGAACATCGCCGCGACGACGTCGGCGGCGCTGTCGGGTGCCTGCACCTCGAGGCGGACCTGGCCGGTGGTCATCGTCAGGGTGAAGGTGAAGAAGGTGCAGCAGTCCTGCTCGGCGGCGGCGAGGCGTGCCAGCTCCGCGACGAGCTCGGGCGACGCCACGAACTGCAGGGCGACTCCGCCCGTGATCGGTTCACGGCTCACGGCCCGGGCGACCAGCGCCTGCCAGTCGGCGACGCGGTCCGGCACCGATCCGGCGTCCAACGAGCACGCGATCACGTGGGCACCCGGCTCAGCGACGACCGGACCACGCGTCAGCGGGACGAAGGTTCGCCGGTCGGCCAGCGGCGCGGGCGCCGCGGTCGCGCACGGGCAGCCGTCCCCGCAGGGACCCGACGTCGGTGCGTCCGCGAGCCGTGCGGAGACCGTCTGCAGCTGGGCGGCCAGCGCGACCAGCTCACCGATGCGGGTCTGGGTCTCCGCCAGGCGGCGGGCCACCATCTCCACCACCTGGTGCGCGACGGTCGAGCAGTCCTCGACGTCGTATGCCTTCGCCAGCTCCGCGACGTCGGTCAGCGGGATGCCGAGGTTCTTGGTGGCGGTGATGAACCGCAGCCGCGCGAGGTCGGCGTCGTCGTAGGACCGATAGCCGTTGCCGCCGCGGGCGGGCTGCGCGATCAGCCCGATGTCCTCGTAGTAGCGCAACGTCGTGGCCGGGACCCCGACCAGCTCGGCGACCTCTGCGATCCGGTAGCTCATGCCGCGACCGTAGACCTTCGACCCGGGTCGAAGGTCAAGAGCCGTCAGCCGTCCACGCCGGGGTCAGTGACCGGCGCCGAGGTTCCCGGCGAGGCGGTCGTGCCGCTCGGTGCTGTCGGGGTTCATCCCGACGATGGTCACCGTCTTGCCCTTCGTCGCGTACTTGTGACGGATCGCGTCGAGGGTCGCCACGGTGGAGGCGTCCCAGACGTGCGCGTCGGTCATGTCGATGACGACGTCGTGGGGGTCGCCGGCGTAGTCGAACTGGTAGACGAGGTCGTTGGAGGAGGCGAAGAACAGCTCGCCCCGGACGGCGTAGACGCGCTGTCCGTCGTCGTCGCTGGCGTCCAGGCGGGTGATGCTGGTGAGGTGCGCGACCCGGCGGGCGAACAGGACGGTGGCCACGAGCACACCGACGATGACGCCGTACGCGAGGTTGTGCGTCGCGACGGTGACGGCGACCGTCACGAGCATCACGGCGGTCTCGGACTTCGGCATCCGGCGCAGGGTCCGCGGGTCGATCGAGTGCCAGTCCAGTGTCCCGACGGAGACCATCACCATGACGGCGACCAGGGCAGCCATCGGGATGATCGCGACCACGTCGCCCAGGCCGACCACGAGCACGAGCAGGAGCACGCCCGCGAGGAACGTGGAGATGCGGGTGCGCGCCCCCGAGACCTTCACGTTGATCATGGTCTGGCCGATCATGGCGCAGCCGCCCATGCCGCCGAAGAACCCGGTGATGACGTTGGCGGCGCCCTGCCCCCAGGCCTCGCGCGTCTTGTTCGAGTGCGTGTCGGTGACGTCGTCGACGAGCTTGGCGGTCAGCAGCGACTCGAGGATGCCGACGAGGGCCAGCGCGAGGGCGAACGGGGCGACGATGCGCAGGGTCTCCAGCGTCAGCGGCACGTCGGGGAGCAGGAGCGTCGGCAGCGACTCGGGCAGCTCACCCTCGTCACCGACGGTCGGGACGTTGATCGCTGCCAGGACCGTCGCCGCGGTCAGCAGGACGATCGCGACCAGCGGTGCCGGCACGACGGTCGTCCAGCGCGGCAGCAGGACCATGATCGCGATGCCGACAGCGACGAGCGGGTAGACGGCCCACGGCACGTCGACCAGGTGCGGCAGCTGGGACAGGAAGATCAGGATGGCGAGGGCGTTGACGAAGCCGACCATGACGGACCGCGGGATGAAGCGCATGAGCTTGGCGATCCCCAGCACGCCGAGCGCGACCTGGATGAGCCCGCCGAGGATGACCGTCGCGATGAGGTAGTCGACGCCGTACTCACGAGCCACCGGTGCGACGACGAGGGCGACGGCACCGGTCGCGGCGGAGATCATCGCGGGGCGCCCGCCCAGGAACGCGATGGCCACGGCCATCGTGAACGAGGCGAACAGGCCGATGCGCGGGTCGACGCCGGCGATGATCGAGAACGCGATCGCCTCGGGGATCAGCGCGAGCGCGACGACGAGCCCTGCCAGCACCTCGGTCTTGAGCCGGCGCGGTGAGCGCAGCGCGTCGCGCACGGAGTTGGTCTCGTCAGCCTCCGGGGCGCCGGCGGCGGGCCGCGGTGTCTCGGCCGGGTCGGGCAGGCGCTCGGGCAGGTGGGTCACGCAGTGTTCCGATCGCGTTCGTGGGTGGGAGCACACCGAGAGCTGGGCACGCCACGCTGCGCGCGAACAGGAGAGAGCAGCCGAGACTGCCGATCACGGCGAAGGCCCCATGTCCAGCGTCTCCGCTGGTCACAGGGCCTTCGAGGTGGAGCCGCCTAAGAGAATCGAACTCTTGACCTTCTCATTACGAGTGAGACGCTCTGCCGACTGAGCTAAGGCGGCGTCGTCGGGACCCGAGGACCCCGGCGAGCCCGCTTACTGTACCTGGCGTACCCCCGGCGCTCCAAAGCGAGGGAGGCAGGCGACCGCTGCGGCGGTGAGAGCGACGGCGTCCTCGGCGAGGGCGGCCTGCCAGTCGGGGACGCGTCCGGCCGCCCACGTGCGCCAGGCCACTCCCCCGTACGCCCCGGCGAGCGCGCCCGCCGCGCCCGCGACGGCGGGGACGAAAGGTCGCGCCCCGGCACGTGCCGACAGGAGCGTCGCACCGATCACCCCGGAGCCGGCGCGGACGAACGCTCCTCCGTGCTCGAGGCGGCTGGGGGCGACGGGAAGCTTGTCGGCGACCACCTCGCCGGCCACCGCCAGCGCCGCACCGGCGCGCACCGCCGGTCGGTGGTCGCCGGTGATCGTCGGACCCGCCGGGCCCAGCGAGGACCGGGCACCGGCGGCCCACCCGAGCAGCACGGATCGCAGCACGAGGCCGGCGCGCGGCCGGTCGCGCGGGGGATCGTCGTCGAGGCGCGTGAGCGTGCCGTGCACCGCCGCCCCGAACGCGAGGTGCGGGAGGACGTCCGCCGCCCAGTCGGCCGCCGTCCAGTCGCGCGGGTCCGTCACGCCGAGGCGGGCCATCGGCACGTCCGTGGCCGCCATCGTCGCCGCGCCGATCGCCACCGGCCCGGGGCGGAAGCCCGCAGCGCGGACCAGCGCGGCGGCCACCCCGGCACCGAGCCCGACGCCGATCCCCGCCAGGGCGGCGACGCCCTCACGGCGGTTGTCCAGCGTGGCGCCGGAACCGGGGAGGCGCGCCCCGAGGAGCCTCGTCACGGTGTCGGCGGGCACGGAGCTCGCCGGGCGGCCGCGCACGGCCATGTCGAGGTAGGTCACGGCGGTGAGCACGACGGTGCCCGCCGCGCCGGCGATCAGTCCGCGGGTGATGGCTGCCATGCAGCCACGGTCACCCGGCACACCCGGTGCGGCAACCGGAGCGTGCTCAGCAGCGGGTGCCCTCCGCGGGGACGGCCCCGGTGAGCAGGTAGGCGTCGACAGTGTCGGCGATGCAGTCGTTCGAGGAGCCGTACGCGGTGTGGCCCTCGCCCTCGTAGGTCAGCAGGACGGCCGACGACAGGAGGTCGGCGAGCTGCTCGGCCCACCGGTAGGGCGTGGCCGGGTCGTTCGTCGTGCCGACGACGAGGATCGGCGCGGCGCCCTCGGCGGCGTACGAGTCGAGACCGCCCACCTCGGGCACGGGCCACTGGGCGCACACGGTGCCGCCGTAGCCGAAGAAGTACCCGACGGTCGGGGCCGCCTCCTGGATCTGGGCCGCCTCCGCGCGCATCGCGTCGAAGTCCGCGGGCGCGCGGCTGTCGAGGCAGTTGATCGCGTAGAACGCCACGGTGGAGTTGGTGCTGAAGGTGCCGTCCGGCTGGCGGTCCGAGTACTGGTCGGCCAGCTGCAGCAGGAGGGAGCCGTCGTTCTGGTCGATCGCGGCGGTCAGCGCCTGCGAGAGCAGCGGCCAGTACGACTGCGCGTACAGCGGCAGCGCGATGCCGTAGAACGCGAGCGAGCGGGTCAGCGCACGGTCGGTGCCGGTGGGCAGGGGGTTGGCCTCGGCGCGCTCGAACAGCTCGGTGATCTGCGCGAGCCCGTCGTCGACCGACCCGTCGAGAGGGCACCGGGCGCCCGCCTGGCAGTCGGTGATGTAGGCGCGCAACGCGTTCTCGAAGCCGACGGCCTGACCCTCCGACGCCTCCGCGGACGTGAGGTTCGGCGGGAGGGCGCCGTCGAGCACGAGGCGGCCGACCGTCGCCGGGAAGAGCGAGGCATAGGTGGCGCCGAGCGAGGTGCCGTAGGAGAACCCCAGGTACGTGAGCGTGTCGTCGCCGAGCGCCGCGCGCAGGACGTCCAGGTCGCGCGCTGCCGAGACGGTGTCGACGTGACCCAGGGCGGCCCCCGTGTTCTGCTCGCACGCGGCACCGAGCTCGCCGTACATGTCGATGACGTCCTGGATCCCCGCATCCGTCGAGTAGTCCGGGTCGTACGCGATGATCTCGTCCAGACCGGGGCCGTCGACGCACTCGACCGGGCTGGAGCGCTGCACGCCGCGCGGGTCGAACCCGACGAGGTCGAACTGCCGCGTGATGTCGGAGCTCACCATGCCCGCGACCTGGCTGACGAAGTCGACGCCCGACGCGCCCGGGCCGCCACGGTTGAGCAGCAGGGAGCCGATCGGCTCGCCGCCGGTGGCCTTCTTCCGGGCGAGCGCGATCCCGATCTCCGGCCCTGCGGGGTCCGCGTAGTCGAGCGGCACCTGCGCGGTCGCGCACTCACCCTGCGCGCACGTGACCCACTCCAGCTGCTGCCCGTAGAAGCGGGCCAGCTCGCCCGTCACCTCGACCGTCGGCGAGCCCGGCACCTCACCCGCCGCCTGGTTCTTGGGCGCCACGCAGCCGGCCAGCAGGACGACGACGACCAGGACGGCGGACAGCAGTGCGACGGTGCGGTGCCGCGGGTCGCGTGCGACGCCCGTGGGCGCGACGAGGCGGGCGGAGAGCGGCATGCGCCCACGGTAACCGTCCAGCCTGAGCGGTCGTCCCCGCGTCCGCCGGATGCCCCGGACCGTCACCCGATCTGCACAGGGACGCGCGTCAGCCCTGCGGGCGCAGGGCCACCGCCATCGCCTCGACGGCGAGCAAGGGGGCGACGTTCCCCGCCAGACGCGTGCGCGCCTGGCCCACCGCGTCCATCCGGCGCAGCGTCTGCTCGGCGGTGCTCGACCCGGCGAGGGCACGCACCGACTGCTCGTGCTCGACGTTGACCAGCTCGACACCGGCGCCCAGCTGCACGACGAGCACGTCGCGGTACAGCGACAGCAGGTCGACCATCGCACGGTCGAGCACGTCACGCTGCGCCCGGGTGGCCCGTCGCTTCTGGTCCTCCTCGAGCTGCCGGACCTGCGTGCGCAGCGCGGGGGGCAGCGTCGCCGCGCCCTCGGCGCCCATCGACCGCAGCAGCTCCGCCTTCTCCTCGGCGTCCCGCTGCTCGGTCGCCGCCTTGGCGTCGGCCTGCGCGGTCTCGACGAGCTCCCCGGCGGCCAGCACGGCGTCGCCGACCCCGCGGATCTTCGCGGCGATGCCCAGCACGGCGGACCGCCGCGCGCGCGCCTCGGGGTCCCGGGCGAGCCGACGGGCGATCCCGACGTGGCTCTGCGCCGCACGGGCCGCGACCGCCGCGACCTGGGGATCTATGCCGTCCCGCGACACCAGCAGGGCAGCGACCGCGTCGACGGGGGGCACGCGCAGCGCCACGGAGCGGCTGCGGGAGCGGATGGTGACCAGGACGTCCTGCGGGCTCGGCGCGCACAGGACCCAGACGGTGCGGCCGGCCGGCTCCTCGATCGCCTTCAGCAGCGCGTTGCCGCTGGTGTCGTTCAGCCGGTCGGCGTCCTCGATGATGATGACCCGGTACCGGCCCTGCGCCGGCGACCGCTGCGCCAGCTCGACCAGCGGGCGGGCCGTCTCGGCGCGGATGAAGACACCCTCGGTGGCGACCACGGTGACGTCCGGGTGCAGGCCGCGCAGGGTGGTCGTGCAGTCGTGGCAGGTGCCGCAGCCGCCGGTCGCGCACTGCAGCGCCGCCGCGAACGCCCGCGCCGCGTTGGACCGCCCCGAGCCGGGCGGACCCGTCAGCAGCCACGCGTGCGTCATCGCGGACGGGTCCTCGATCGCGTGCCGCAGCACGTCGACGGCGGGCTCCTGACCGACGACGTCGTCCCAGACGCTCACGGCGTCACCCCGAGCAGGGCCGCCACGCGCGCACGGATCTGCGCCGCCAGCTCCTCGACCGGCCGCGTCGCGTCCAGCACGAGCCAGCGCCCCGGCTCCGCCTCCGCGCGTCCGAGGAACGCCTCGCGGGTGCGTCGGTGGAACTCGTCGCCTGCACGCTCCAGCCGGTCCGGGTCCCCGGTCAGCCGCGCCTTGCCCGCGACCGGGTCCAGGTCCAGCAGCACCGTGAGCGCCGGGAGCAGGCCGTCGACGGCCCACAGCGAGAGGCGCTCGACCTCGTCGGCCCCCAGGTCCCGACCGCTGCCCTGGTACGCCACCGACGAGTCGAGGTAGCGGTCGGTGACCACCACCGCGCCGCGGGCCAGCGCCGGACGGACCAGCGAGGCCACGTGGTGCGCACGGTCGGTCGCGTACAGCAGGGCCTCGGTCCGCGCGTCGACGTGGTCGCCGTGCAGCACCGCGTCGCGCAGCAGCAGGCCCAGCTCGGTGCCCCCGGGCTCCCGCGTCAGCACGACCTCGCGGCCCAGCCCGGTCAGCCACTCACCCAGCAGGCGCGCCTGCGTCGACTTGCCGGCGCCGTCGCCACCCTCGAACGAGAGGAAGAGGCCCGCGGGATGGGTGGTCACGTGCGCCAGGGTAACCGTCGGGTCCGACGTCACTCCCCGGGGTAGGTGACGCCGACGAGCGAGCGGATGGTGTCCATCGTCCGCAGCACCTCGAGCGTGTTGTCCCACGTCAGGCGCGGGCTCTCCGTCGCGCCCGCGGCGACCTGCCGGGCGACCTCCGCAGCCTCGTACTGCAGACCCTTGGTGCCGGGCTGGTCGAAGTCCCAGACGCGGCCGTCGAGACGCTGCACCCGGAAGGACGTCGGGCCGTAGAAGCTGCCCTTGACCCAGATGTTGCCCTCGGTGCCGGAGATCGTCGCGATGGTCGGCGTCTTGGCCCAGAGCGTGGTCGACAGGGTGGCCTGCGCGCGGTCGCCGTAGGACAGGACGATGGAGATCTGCCCGTCCACGCCGGTCGGCGTGAGCTGCCCGACCGCCTGCACGGCGTCCGGGACCCCGAGGAAGTCGTGCGCGAACGAGACCGGGTAGACCCCGAGGTCGAGCAGGGCGCCGCCGGCCAGCGCGGGGTCGAAGAGCCGGCTCTTCGGGTCGTACGTGAACGCCTGGCCGTGGTCGGCCGACAGGTTGATGATCTCGCCGATCTCCCCGGCGTCGATGACCTGGTGCAGCGCGTAGACGTGCGGCAGGAACCGCGTCCACATCGCCTCCATGACGAACACCCCGGCCGTGCGCGCGGCGGCGAAGACCTCCTCGGCCTCGCCCGCGTTCCGGGTGAACGCCTTCTCGACGAGCACGTGCTTGCCGGCCCGGATGGCCAGCAGCGCCTGCTCCTTGTGCTCGGAGTGCGGGGTCGCGATGTACACCGCGTCCACCTGCGGGTCCTCGACCAGCTCGCGGTAGCCGACGTGCGTGGTGGGGATCCCGTGCGCCGTGGCGAACCGCTGCGCGCGGTCGCGGTTGCGCGAGCCGACGGCCACCAGCTGCGCGCGGGTGTGCGCGTTCACGGCCGCAGCGAACGTGGCGGCGATGTTGCCGGCGCCGAGGATTCCCCAGCGGATCGGCGGTGCGGAACGTGGGTCTTGAGCGCGATCAGCCATGAGCGACAACCTAGCGCGCGACGCGCCGGCACTCCGCCCGGACGGTGGGCCGCCCGCATCCCCTCGCACGAGAACGGCACGTCACGACGGGATCGTGAGTTTGCGACGAGATCGTCAGTTCGAACTGCCGATCTCGTCGCGACGTGACGATCTCGTCACTGGGTCTGGCGTCGCCCAGAGGGCTCCAACGCGGCGGAGACGTTGACGTCGCCGCGGCAGGCTAGTTGGGTGGCGGGGTGTCCGCCGTCCCCGATCGTCTCGCCGCGTGGGGGCAGCAGCTGGTGGAGACGCACGACCGCCTGCGCGACGAGCTGGACCGGCTGCTCGACGGGCTCGACGAGACGTCCGGGCTCACCCCCGACCTCCGGACCCACTGCGTGGCGTTCTGCGGCGCGGTCGGCCGGCACCACACGAGCGAGGACCGGACGGCGTTCCCCGCGCTGGCGGCCCAGTACCCGGAGCTGCAGGACACCCTCGACGGGCTCGCCCGCGACCACCACGTGGTCGCGGGGATCCTGCAGAGCATCGAGGCGGTGCTCACCGGCAGCGACGACCTGGACCGGGCGCGCAGCGAGATCGACGGGCTGGCCGCGATCCTGGAGTCGCACTTCCGCTGGGAGGAGCGCGCGATCGTCGCGGCGCTGGACGGCCTGACCGACAGCGGCGTCGACGCGGAGGCCCTGTTCGGCCGCGACGTCTGACCGGAGGCAGCGCACCGACGCCCGTCGGCCAGAAGCGCCCGGCCGGCCCCGACGCGTGCGGCCGGGACCGTACCGCGTCCGGCTACTTCTTCGCGGCGGCCTTGCTCTTGGCCGGTGCCCGGCGGGCGGGTGCCTTCTTCTTCGCGGGCGCGGACGCGCGCTTCTCGGCGAGCAGCTCGATCGCCTGCTCGCGGGTGATCGACTCGGGCGTCAGGTCCCGCGGCAGGGTCCGGTTGGTGACGCCGTCGGTGACGTAGGCGCCGAACCGGCCGTCCTTGACGGTGATCGGCTTCTCGGAGGTCGGGTCGTCGCCCAGCTCGCGCAGCGGCGGTGCGGCGGTGGCGCCGCGGCCGCGCTTGGGCTGCGCGTAGATGGCCAGCGCCTCCTCGAGGGTCGTCGTGAAGAGGGCCTCCTCCGACGCCAGCGTGCGCGAGTCGGTGCCCTTCTTCAGGTACGGGCCGTAGCGGCCGTTCTGCGCGGTGATCTCGGTCCCGGACTCGGGGTCGACGCCGACGACGCGCGGCAGCGACAGGAGCATGAGGGCGTCGTCGAGCGTGACGGACTGCAGCGACATCGACTTGAACAGCGACGCCGTCCGCGGCTTGGGTGCGGCGGCCAGCGCACGCTTCTGGGCGGCCTGCGACAGGGAGGTGTCGATCTCGGGCTCGGGCAGGATCTCGGTGACGTACGGGCCGTAGCGGCCGTTGCGCGCGACGATCGGCGTGCCCGTCACGGGGTCGGTGCCGAGCACCTGGTCGCCCTCGGGCTGGGTGTCCAGCAGCTCGCGCGCCTTGGCGACGGTGAGCTCGTCGGGTGCCAGCTCCTCGGGCACGGACGTGCGCCGGGTGGTGCCGTCCTCGGCGGGCTCGGCGGCCGAGTCCTCCAGGTACGGGCCGTACCGGCCGACGCGCAGCACGATGCCGTCGCCGATCGGGATCGAGTTGACCTCGCGCGCGTCGATGTCCCCGAGGTTGGCGACGAGGTCCCGCAGACCCTCGCCCTCCTCGTTGCCCGACCCGTCGCCGAAGTAGAACCGGGACAGCCAGTCCACCCGGTCCTTGTCCCCCGCCGCGATCGCGTCGAGGTCCTCCTCCATCTCGGCGGTGAAGTCGTAGTCGACCAGCCAGTCGAAGTTCTCCTCCAGCAGCCGCGTCACCGCGAACGCCAGCCAGGACGGCACGAGCGCCTGCCCGCGACCGGTCACGTAGCCGCGGTCCTGGATCACGGAGATCGTGGCGGCGTAGGTGGACGGCCGGCCGATCCCGCGCTCCTCGAGCGCCTTGACCAGCGAGGCCTCGGTGTAGCGCGGCGGCGGGGACGTGCGGTGGCCGTCGGCGGTGAGGTCGGACGCGGACAGCGGGTCGCCCTCGGCCATCTTCGGTAGGCGGGCGTCGTCCTTCTCCGCCGTCGCCGCGGCCTCGTCGGCGTCCTCCGAGTACCGCGAGACGTCGCGACCCTCCTCGTACGCGGCGAGGAACCCGCGGAAGGTGATGACGGTGCCGGAGGCGGAGAACAGCACGTCGGTGCCGTCGGACGCCGTGGCGCCGAGGCGGACCGAGGCGGTCTGCCCGCGGGCGTCGGCCATCTGCGACGCGACCGTGCGCTTCCAGATCAGCTCGTACAGCCGGAACTGGTCGCCCGACAGCTCCTTGGCCACCTGCGCCGGCGTGCGGAAGTGGTCACCGGCAGGCCGGATGGCCTCGTGCGCCTCCTGGGCGCCCTTGGCCTTGCTGGCGTACACGCGGGGTGCGTCGGGGATGTACTCGGCGCCGTACAGCTCCGAGGCCTGCCGGCGCGCGGCGTCGATCGCCTGCGAGCTCAGCGACGAGGAGTCGGTACGCATGTAGGTGATGTAGCCGTTCTCGTACAGGCCCTGCGCGGTGCGCATGGTCTGCCGGGACGCCATGCGCAGCTTGCGCGACGCCTCCTGCTGGAGGGTCGAGGTGGTGAACGGCGCGGCGGGGCGGCGCGTGTACGGCTTGGTCTCGAGCGACGCGACGGAGAACGCGGAGTCGGCCAGTCCCGCGACCAGGGCGGTGGCCCGCGCCTCGTCGAGGTGGGCGACGTCGGCGGCCCGGAGCTGTCCGGTGTCCAGGAAGTCGCGGCCGGTGGCGACGCGACGTCCGTCGACCGACGTCAGGCGCGCGCTGAAGGACGGCTCCGCGGTGTCCTCGACCGCGAAGGTGCCGGTCACGTCCCAGTAGTCGGCGGCGACGAACGCCATGCGCTCCCGCTCGCGCTCGACCACGAGCCGCGTCGCGACGGACTGCACGCGCCCGGCCGACAGCCCCTGGCGGACCTTGCGCCACAGCACCGGGCTGACCTCGTACCCATACAGCCGGTCGAGGATGCGGCGGGTCTCCTGCGCGTCGACCAGCCGGTCGTCCAGCTCCCGGGTGTTCTCCAGCGCGCGCTGGATGGCCTCGGGGGTGATCTCGTGGAACACCATCCGCTTGACGGGGACCTTGGGCTTGAGCTCCTGCAGCAGGTGCCAGGCGATGGCCTCGCCCTCGCGGTCCTCATCGGTGGCCAGGAAGAGCTCGTCCGACTCCTTCAGCAGCTTCTTGAGCTCGCTGACCTTCTTCTTCTTGTCGGAGTCGACCACGTAGTAGGGCGCGAACCCGTTGTCGACGTCCACCGCGAACTTGCCGAACGGGCCCTTCTTCATGTCCGCGGGCAGCTCGGAGGGCTGCGGGAGGTCACGGATGTGCCCGACGCTCGCCTCGACGTCGTACCCCTCCCCGAGGTACCCGGCGATCGTGCGCGCCTTGGCAGGCGACTCCACGATCACGAGCTTGCGCCCTGCAGACATCAGTCAGGCCCTTCTCAGACTGCGACGGATCGGTCGACCCGTGCGACGTTGGGGACTCTACGGCGTGCCGTCAACCCCGAGGCAATCGCGATGCCGCTGCCTGGCGGAGCAGGAGCATGACCGCGAACGCCAGGCAGGAGGCCATCAGCACCCCGGCGGCACCGCCGAGGTAGGCCGTGACCTGCTCCGCGCGAGCGTCCAGGTCGTCCAGGTTCTGCCACGTGTGGGACAGGGCGACGACGGCGGACGCCCCCGCGCCGACCCCGACGATGAGGAGCGTCGCGACGACGCCGCGCATGGTGGCCGGCGTCGGCGGTGGGTCGGTGGCCAGCCGGAGCGCGCCGGTGGCGGTCGACGGCCGCGCGGGGGTGAGGGCGACCAGCGCGCACGCGATCGCGGTCCACGCCAGCACCACCAGCACGGCCGCGACGACGTCCGACGGCCGGTGCCACTGGCCGATGAGCGTCGAGACGCCGGTGGCCGTGGTGTAGCCGGCGCCGAGCACCGCCGCCCACGGCCGGGCGCGCGGCGGGACCACGAGGAGCAGGGCGGCGGACACCGACGCTGCGGCGGTGGTGTGCCCGCTGGGGAGGGTGTTGCCGTAGTCGGCCTCGACGCCGAGGTCGGGTCGGTCGAGCACCCACTTCTTCAGCACCTGCGTCGTGAGGTTGGCGCCGATCATCAGGACCGCCACCTGGGCGGCGAGCGACCACCGCCGGCGCAGCACCGCGATGAGCATCGCGGCGATCAGCACGGCGACGATGAACCCGACGGACACGACGTCGAGCACGCGCTCGGCGACGCGCCACAGCTGCGTCTGGCCGTACTGGGCGCCCTGGAACGCGGCGTTCTCCACCTGCTGACCGGCGAGCGTGTCGACGAACACGCGCCACAGCAGGAACACGCCCGCGAACGAGGCCGCCGCCACACCGATCGCGACCGCGACCACCACACCGCGCCGGTCGCCGGCGTCGGGCGCCGGCCGCACGATGACGGGGAGGGTGGGGGCGTCGCTCACCGGACAACGGTAGGTCACCCGAAGGGGTGCACCGGCCCCGTTCCGACGTGCAGTCGCACGGGTTCACGGGACGGGCGTCGGCTCCCCCGGTCCGACGACGACGGCGTGCCGGCAGCCGCCCAGCCGGGCTCGCGCGTCGTCGTCCGCGTTGATGCACAGCAGGCAGCCTCCGCGCCGTTCCAGCTCCCGGCCGGCGTCGTCGATCGCGTCGGCGGCGTGCCCGCTGCGCAGGGTCACGGCGGCGAGGTCGAGCACCACGATCGACGCCGTCGCGGCGAGGACGCCCAGCAGGTCGCGGAGCCGGCCCACGTCGGCCCGCCCGAACGACCCGGCCGGTCGCACGTTCGCGGTGAGCCAGGTGGACGGGACGTCTTCAGGATCCGTGCTCATGGCGGGCCTCCCGGCACTGTCGGTCACGCGGTGCTCCACGTGCTCGACCCCCACCTCACCCACCGAGCCTGGGGAACGCCTGGACGCGACCGGCTCCGCGCCTGTGGCTTCGTCGCCCACCCGTCAGGCTGCGGCGTGAGCGGCCGCGACCGCGCGAGCCGTGTCCTCGGCGATCAGGTCCATGTTCAGCGCGGCCGCCGCACGCGTGCCCGCCGCCATCGCACCGGTGACCTGGGCCATGAGGTCGGTCGCGTTGCCCGCCACCCAGACCCCGGGCACCGCGGACGCCCCCATGAGATCGGACGCGGCGTGCTCGCCGACGCCCATCTCGTGCGGCACCGCCGTCAGGCCGAGGCCGGCGAGCCCGTCGAGACGTGCGACGAACCGCGGCATGACCGTGAGGGCCGACCGCTCGACGACCGCACCGGACTCCAGCCGCACGCCGCTGAGCCGGCCGTCGGCGACGAGCACCTCGACGACGACCCCGGGCACCACCTCGATCCCCCGCGCGGCCAGCTGCACGGCCTGCTCGGGGGTCGGCGCCGGTGCGGTGTGCTGCAGGTACACGACGTCGTCGGACCACTGCCGGAACAGCAGCGCCTGGTGGACGGCCCGCTCCGAGGTGGCCAGCACGCCGATCGGCTGGTCGCGCACCTCCCAGCCGTGGCAGTACGGGCAGTGCAGGACGTCGTGGCCCCACCGCTCGCGCAGGCCGGGGATCGCGGGCAGGTCGTCGACGAGGCCGGTGGCCACCAGCAGCCGTCGCGCGCGCTCGGTCGTGCCGTCGTCCAGGGTCACGACGAACCCGTCGGCCTCGCGCTCGGCGGCGACGACGCGGCCGGACCGCACCGACCCCCCGTAGGCCGCCAGCTCGGACCGGCCCCGGGCCAGCAGCTCGAGCGGTGACACGCCCTCCTGCCCGAGGATGCCGTGCACCCCGTCGGCGGGGGCGTTCCGCGGCGAGCCGTCGTCGACCACCAGCACGGACCGGCGCGCCCGCGCCAGCGTCACCGCCCCGCTCAGTCCTGCAGCACCACCACCGATGACGATCGCATCTCTCATGCCGCAAGCATCCGGCGGGTCCGTCCGGATCGGCAAGCACCATTGCCGAAGTGGCAAACTGACGGGCATGGACGACATCGACCAGATGATGCGCACGGTCGGCCCCCGCCTCCGGGCCGTCCGCCAGCAGCGCGACCTGACGCTCGCCCAGGCGTCCGACGCGACCGGCATCTCCGTCAGCACGCTGTCGCGCCTGGAGTCTGGCACAAGACGGCCGCAGCTCGAGCTCCTGGTCCCGCTGGCCGCGCTGTACCGGGTGCCGCTGGACGAGCTCGTCGGCGCCCCCGCCACCGGCGACCCGCGCATCCACCCCCGTCCCGTCGTCGAGCACGGCATGACCGTCATCCCGCTGTCCCGCCGCAGCGGCGGCATGGTCGTCTACAAGCTCGTCCTCGCGCCGGGCGGCCCGCACCCCGACCCGGAGCTCAACTCGCACGAGGGCTACGAGTGGCTCTACGTCATCGACGGCCACCTGCGCCTGGTGCTCGGCGAGCACGACCTCGTCCTCCCGCCCGGCGAGGCCGCCGAGTTCGACACCCGCGTCCCGCACTGGTTCGGCAACGAGACGGCCCAGCCCGTCGAGCTGCTCAGCATCTTCGGCACGCAGGGCGCCCGCGTGCACGTCCGCGCGCGGCCGAAGGGCCGCCCCGCCCCTCGCTAGCAGCCCTGTGGAGAGGAGCGAGGGGCGGGGCGGGGATCAGCGGACCGACAGCTCCACGGGGACGGGCTGCGGCTCGAAGCCGGCGGCGGCGACGGCTGCGGGGTCGTGCCGCAGGCAGGCGACCGAGCGGCGGGGGTCGTCGCCCTCGACGGCGGGCGCGACGAGCTCCGGGGTGATGGCCGAGCACGCGTCGAACACGAACGCGCACCGGTCCCGGTAGGGGCAGCCGCTGGGCAGGTTCGACAGGTCCGGCGGGGAGCCGGGGATGCCGGTGAGCTCGCGACGGGGACCGCGCAGCGGCGGGAAGGAGTGCAGCAGCGCGTCGGAGTACGGGTGCCGGGGGCGGCGGTACATGTCCTGGGCCGAGGCGTCCTCGACGATCTCGCCGGCGTACATGATCGCGATGCGGTCGGCGATCTCGATCAGCAGCGAGACGTCGTGCGTGATGAAGATGACGGAGAACCCGAGGCGGTCGCGCAGCTCGGCGATCTGCTCCACGATCTGCCGCTGCATGACCACGTCGAGGGCCGTGGTCGGCTCGTCCATGATCAGCACCTGCGGGTCGAGCGCGAGCGCCATCGCGATCATCACGCGCTGCCGCATACCGCCCGAGAGCTGGTGCGGGTAGTCGCGCAGCCGGTCCGCGGAGATGCCGACCAGCTCGAGCATGCCCGCGGCACGCTCCAGGGCCTCCTTCTTGGTCACGCCCGGCAGGTGGGCCCGGATCGCGTCGGCGATCTGCCGGCCGATCCGGTACACCGGGTTGAGGGAGTTCATCGCGCCCTGGAACACGATCGCGAGGTCCTGCCAGCGGGTGGCCCGCAGGTCGGCGTCGCTGAGCGTGAGGATGTCGGTCTGCTGGCCGCCGCGGTCGGTGAAGATGACCTCGCCGCCGGTGATGAGACCAGGTGGGGGCAGCAGCCGGGTGGCGGCGTACGCGAGCGTCGACTTGCCGCAGCCGGACTCGCCGGCCAGGCCGAGCACCTCGCCGCGGTTCAGGGTCAGCGAGACCTGGCGCAGCACGTGCGTCGGGTCCTCGTCGTACCCGTAGTCGACGGAGAGGTTCTTGATCTCCAGGACGGGGTCGGTGGCGGCGGCGTTCGCCCGGAACGCGCGCTGGGTGCTGACGGCGCTGTTGCTCATGCGCGATCCTCCTTGGCCTCGTAGACCACCGGCGTGAAACCGATGCGGGGACGGATCTTGCGCTTGCGCATCGACCGGGCGTTGATGCCGACCGACCGCAGGCGCGGGTTGACGAACTCGTCGATCCCGAAGTTGATCAGCGTCAGCGCCATGCCGAGCAGCGCGATGAGCAGACCGGCCGGGACGAACCACCACCACGCGCCGCGCTGCAGGGCCAGCTGCGCCTGCGCCCAGTACAGGACGGTCCCCCAGTTCCACTCGTTGGTGGGTGTGATGCCGACGAACGACAGCGTGATCTGGGACAGCACGGCGAACCCGACGGTGCCGACGAAGCCCGCGGCGATGATGGCCGTGAGGTTGGGCAGGATCTCCGCGGAGATGATCCGCCAGGTGCTCTCGCCGTTGGCGCGCGCGGCCTCGACGAAGTCACGTTTCCTGAGGGAGAGCGTCTGCGCACGGAGCACCCGTGCACCCCACGCCCAGCCGGTGAACGCGATGACGAGGGCCACGGTGAGCCCCCCGGCCGACGGCAGCTGCCCGGCGATGATGATGATGAGCGGCAGCTGCGGGATCACGAGGAACACGTTGGACAGCGCCGAGAGCGACTCGTCGCCGACCCCGCCGATGTAGCCCGCGGTGACGCCGACGATCACGCCGATCACCGTGGCGACCGTCCCGGCCACGAACCCGACCACCAGCACGCTGCGCGTGCCGAGGATCAGCTGGCTCATCACGTCCTGGCCCTGGTGGGTGGTGCCCATCAGGTGCTGCCACGACGGTGACTGCAGGATGGCCGACGACCGCTCGTTCGGGTCGTACGGCGCGATCCACGGGCCGATGATCGCGATGAGGAAGAAGAACCCGAGGATCACGAGGCCGGTCAGGGCCTTCGCGTTGCGCATGAAGAGGAACCGGCGCTTGCCCTTGCGGGGCGTCGTCGCGTCCGGCGCGATCTCCAGGTCCTCGAAGAACGCGGCTTCGACAGTCATGTCAGCCCTCCTGACGCGTGCGGGGGTCGAGCACGCCGTAGGCGACGTCGGCCGCCATGTTGGCGAGCAGCACGGCGAACGTGATCACGAGGAAGCACCCCTGCATGAGGGGGTAGTCCTTCGCGTTCACCGCGCTGAAGAGGTAGTAGCCGATGCCCTGGTAGGAGAAGACGATCTCCATGACCAGGGTGCCGCCGACGATGAAGCCGAGGGACAGCGCGAAGCTGGACACCTGCGGCAGGATCGCGTTCCGGGCGGCGTAGCCCATCATCACGGTCCGCTCCTTGAGGCCCTTGGCCTGCGCGACGGTCACGTAGTCCTCGGAGGACACGGTGACCATCATGTTGCGCATCCCGAGCATCCAGCCCGCGATCGACGACACGACGATCGTCATGGCCGGCAGGAACCCGTAGTAGATGACGGACCCGATGAACTCCCACGACAGCGTGGGCACCATGCTGCGGTCGTAGCTGCCGCTCGCGGGGAACCAGCCGAGCGTCACCGAGAACAGCGAGATGGCGATGAGGGCGAGCCAGAAGTACGGCACCGCGGAGAAGAACGTGGACAGGGGCAGCAGCCCGTCCATCCAGGTCCCGCGGCGCCAGCCGATCCCGGTGCCGACGAGGGTGCCGATGGTGAAGCTGATGATCGTGGCCACACCGACGAGGCCGATGGTCCACGGCAGCGCCTGCTGGATGACGTCGGCCACGGGCGCCATGTAGGTGAACGACGTGCCCAGGTCGCCCTGCAGCAGGAGCTTCCAGTACGCGACGTACTGGTCCCACAACGACATGTTCTCGTCCAGCCCGAACAGCGCCCGCAGCGCCTCGGCGGCGTCGGGGCTGATCCGGCCCTGGTTCTTGGCGATCAGGGCGCTCACGGGGTCGCCCGGCATGATCCGCGGGATGAAGAAGTTGATGGTGATCGCCGCCCAGGCGGTGATCGCGTAGAAGACGATGCGCCGCGTGAAGAACCTCATCGGTCCGCCTCCAGCGCCGAGACGTCCACGGCCGGCCGCTCGCCGTACGCGTCCAGCACCGAGCCCAGCGACGGGCGGTCCTCGCGGTCGGCGTACCCCCAGCAGGCGGCCTCCCGGCCCTCGCCCACGGCGATCAGCGGCGGCACCTCCGTGCGGCACACGTCGTTGGCGAACGGGCAGCGCGGGTTGAACCGGCACCCGTCGGGCGGGGCCACCAGGCTCGGCGCCTCGCCGCGGGCGCCCCGGGCGCGGGACTCCAGGTCGTCCGGGTCGGGCGCGGAGCGGACCAGCAGCTGCGTGTACGGGTGCTTGGGGTCCTGCGTGACCGACTCGGAGTCGCCTGACTCGACGATCCGGCCGGCGTACATGACCATCGTCCGGTCGGCGAAGTAGCGGGCCGACGCGATGTCGTGCGTGATGTAGAGGATCGCGAGCTGCAGGCGGTCGCGCAGGTCGCGCAGCAGGTTGAGGATGCCCAGGCGGATCGACACGTCGAGCATCGAGATCGGCTCGTCGGCGAGCAGCACCTCGGGGTCGGCCGCGAGCGCACGCGCGATCGCGACGCGCTGACGCTGCCCACCGGACAGCTCGTGCGGGAACTTGTCGATGTACCGGGCGGCCGGGCGCAGCTGGACTCGGTCGAGCAGCTCGTCCAGGGCGGCCTCGAGCTCGACGCCGCGCAGGCGCCCGCGGTGGATCTTCAGGCTGCGCGTGAGGGTGTACCGCACGGTGTGCACGGGGTTCAGCGACCCGAACGGGTCCTGGAAGATCATCTGGACCTTGCGCACGTACTGGTGGAACGCGCGCCGGTTCTTCGCCGTGGCGTCCTGCCCGTGCAGCAGGATCTGCCCGTCCGTGACGGGCATGAGCTGGGCCAGCAGCCGGGCGATCGTGGACTTGCCGGAGCCCGACTCCCCCACCAGCGCGACGACGCGGCCGCGGTACAGCTCGAGGGTGACGTCGTCCACGGCGTGCACGACCTTGCGGGACCGGGTGCCGCGCACCGGGAAGTGCTTGCGGAGGTCGATCGCCTGCAGGACGGGGGCATCTTCTTCGTGCGGGGGGCTCATCGGTTCACCTTGGGGTCGTGTGTGCGGGCCGGGCACGGGGTGCGGCGGGCGGAGGCGCCCGCCCGCCGCACCCCTCGTCTCAGTCCTCCGTCGGAACCAGCTTCGACAGGATGAGCGCGGCCTGCGGACCCGTCGGCTGCGGGTTCGCGTACGGGTCCTCGTCGGTCGGGAAGCCCGTGTAGTTCACCGTCGAGTACTGCGCGACGGCGGGACGGGACCAGATGACCAGGCCGGGGACGTCCTCGACGAACGCCTTCTGGACGACGTCCAGGGCGGCCGAGCGGGCGTTGTCGTCGGTGCCGGCCTTGAAGTCGGCCAGCGCCGCGGTGACCGCGTCGTTCTTGTAGCGGCCGAAGTTCCACGTCGCCGACTCACCGAGCGGCACGTAGGACGCGCCGTCCATGATGTTGGAGTACATGTTCCACGGCGTGCTGCCCCCGTCGGTCCAGTGCAGCGTCGCCTGGAAGTTGCCGAACGGGATGATGTCGTTGAACCAGGTGTCCTGGACGACGCCCTCGACGGTCGCCTCCGCACCGAGCTCCTTGGCGCCCTCGGCGATGATGCCGAGCGCGTCCAGGTAGTCGGTCCAGCCCGTCGGGTTCTGCAGCGTGAAGGTGACCTTCTCGCCGTCCGGGTCGACCAGCGCGTCGCCGTCCCAGGTGTACCCGGCCTCGGTGAGGACCTCCTTGGCACCGGCGACGTCGACCGTCAGCTCCTGGTCGGCGAACTCGTCCGAGATGAACGCGTCGCCCGAGGGCTGCGGCAGGCCGGTGACGCTCTTGATCTGCGGCCACACGCCGTAGCCGGCGGTCGCGGAGATATCCGAGCGGTCCACGACCATGTTCAGCGCCTTGCGGAACGCGACGTTGTCGAACGGCTTCGTCTCGTTGTTCAGGTAGAGCACGTCGACGCCGAACCCGCCGCCGGCGACCTGGTGGAAGTGCTCCGGGTCCTTGGCGATGAACGTGTTCTCGAAGTCGGGGATGAACGTCCAGCCCCACTGCGCCTCACCGGTGGTGAGCGCGGTGGTGAGGCCCGCGTTGTCGTTGAACGTGTCGTACCGCAGCGTGCCGACCTTCGGGGTCTCGCCCCAGTAGTCGGTGTTCGGCTCGAGGGTCACGGCCTGCGGCGTGAACGACTTGAGCTTGAACGGACCGGTGCCGATCATCTCGTCGTCGGTCCACGTCACCGGGTCCTCGTTCTCCCACAGGTGCTTGGGCACGATGAGGAGCTTGAGCAGCTTGTCGCGGTTCACGTACTGCCCCGACTCGAAGTTCACCGTGACCGTGTTGCCGTCGACCGTGATGTCGCCGTACTGGTCGGGGAAGTCGGTGTTCAGCTCCTTGTTGTCCTTGCGGAGCTGGATCGAGAACGCGATGTCCTCGGCGGTGAAGTCGGTGCCGTCGGACCACTTCACACCCTCACGGGCCGTGATGACGGCCTGCGTGGAGTCCGGGTTCCACTCGACGGACTCCGCCAGCCACGGGGTCGGGGGGTCCGTCGGCTTGAGCTCGTTGACCTGCATGAGCGACTCGTAGACGGCGAACGCGTACCCGAGCGAGAGCGACGCGGAGCCGGTCGCGAGCGGGTTCTGGTTCGGCTGCTGCGGGCCGTTCGGCATGCCGATCGTCAGGATCTTGTCCGACGCGCCACCGGTACCGCCGGTGGAGTCGTCGTCGGCGCCGCTGCCGCCGCCGGAGCAGGCGGTGGCGAGCAGCGCGAGGGTGGCCGCCGTAGCGACGACCGTCGAGAGCTTGCGGATTCTCACGAGTGCCTCCTTGCACTGATGCGGAAACTGCGGGTCGAACGGTCGGACGGGACTGCGGATCCCGCCCGACCGGGCTTGCGTGGGCTTGCGTGGGCTTACGCGGGCTGTGCCGACGTGGGGCTGAGCACGGTGACGTCGACGCTGAGGCGTAGGTCGCTCGAGGAGCGGCCGACGCGGATCGGGTAGGTACCGGCCGGGGTGACCCAGCCGGGTAGTGCGCTGTCCCAGGTCTGGAACGCGCGCGCGTCCACCCGGACCTGGACATCTGCGTGCTCGCCGGCGGTGGCGTGCACGACGGCGAACCCGCCGAGCCAGCGCACGGGACGGGACTCGTCCGGAGCGGGCGGCTCGACGTAGACCTGGACCACCTCGCGCCCGTCGCGGGCACCGGTGTTGCGGACCCGGACGTCCAGCAGGACGGACCCGTCCGCCTGGACGGCGTGGGACACCGATGCGTACTCCCACGTCGTCCAGCCCAGACCGTGCCCGAACGGCGCCGCCGGGGTGCGGTCGAGCCGCAGCCAGGAGCGGTACCCGACGTGGACGCCCTCGCGGTACTCGACGACGCCGTCGACGGGCACCGCGTCGGGCACGGGCACGTCGGTCTCGTGCGCGGGGAGCGTCCAGGGCAGGCGGCCCGTCGGCTCGGTGACCCCGGTGAGCACGTCCGCGAGCGCGTCGGGCCACTCCTGGCCGCCGAGCCACGCCCACAGGACGCACGGCACCTCGTCGAGCCACGGCAGCAGCACGGGTGCACCGGCGTTGACGACGACGATCGTGCGCGGGTTGGCCGCCAGCGCGGCCTTGACCAGCTGGTCCTGCGTGCCGGGCAGCGCGAGGCTCGTGCGGTCGTACCCCTCGGACTCGATCTCCTCGTTGGTGCCGACGACCACGATCGCGAGGTCGGCCGCGGCGGCGGCGTCGACCGCGACCGCGAGCAGCTCGTCCGGGGAGGTGCCGGGGACGCGGTGCACCAGCTCGGCGCGCGCGAAGCTGGCGTAACCGACGGGGTGGACGGCCTGGACCAGCGCGTCGACCTCGACGGTGGTCGGCTCGGTCACCTCGATGACGAGCGTCGCCGGGACGGGCTGGTTGACGCTGGAGTCGAGGATGACCTCGGCGCCGACCACGTGCTCGCTGGTGGACAGCACCCGCCCGCCGACCGTGATGCGGTGCCTGCCGACCGTCCCGACGCCGACCTCGTGCCGGCCGGGCTCGTCGAGCCGGACGGTGGTGCGCAGACGCAGCGCGGCCGCGGTGCCGGGCACCTCGCGGAGCCAGCCGTGCCACTCGGTGACGTCGGAGCCGGACAGCACGGTCCCGTCGGCGGCGAGCAGCTCCGCGAGCGCTCCGGTGTGGCCGTCGGGGGTGGTGCAGCGACCGGACAGGTCGAGCGCGGGCGGCAGCAGGCGGGACACCGCTCCGGGGTGCACGTCGACCTCGACCTCCCCGAACGCCTCGCGGAGCGCGGCCTCCGGCGTCGTCGCGTGGTCCGGCCGGACGTACGCGGAGCCGCCGCCCTGCACGAACGGGTGGACCGCGTTGGGGCCCAGCAGGGCGATCCGGGTGACGTCGTCGGGCCCGACGGGCAGGGCGTGCTCGTCGTCGCGGAGCACCACCATCGAGCGGGAGACCAGCCGGCGCAGGACCTCGCGCACGTCGACGTCGGCCACGCGGTCGCGCTCGGCGCCTGCGGGGTCGACCCCGTCGAGGGCGCCGACGCGCTGCGCCAGCCGGAGGAGCCGGAGCACCTTGGCGTCGAGCAGCTCCTCGCTGACGGCGCCGGACCGGACGGCGTCGAGGAGCCCGTCGCCCCAGGGTCCGTCGGGTCCGGGCATCTGCAGGTCGAGACCGCCCTCGGCGGCCGGGGCGACGGAGGTGGTGGCCACCCAGTCGCTCATGACGACGCCGTCGAAGCCCCACTCCTCCTTGAGCACACCGGTGAGCAGCGGGCGGTGCTCGGCGGCGGTCGCGGCAGTGGTGCCGTCGTCGATGCCGGAGTACGCGCTCATGACCGACCAGGCCTGCGCCTCGTGCACCAGCTGCTCGAACGGCGCCAGGTACACCTCGCGCAGCGTCCGCTCGTCGACCCGCGCGAGGTAGGAGGTGCGCTGGGTCTCGGAGTCGTTGGCGACGAAGTGCTTGACGCACATGCCGACGCCGCGGTCCTGCGCGGAGCGCACGACGTGCACCGCGATGGCGCCGGTGAGCAGCGGGTCCTCGGAGTAGCACTCGAAGTGCCGTCCCCCGACGGGCGTGCGCTGCAGGTTCACCTGCGGGGCGAGCACGACGTCGACGCCGTGGCGGCGGGCCTCGGCGGCGAACACGTGACCCACCTCGTCGGCGAGGTCGACGTCCCACGTGGCGGCGAGCGCGCTGGGGGCGGGGAACGAGGCGGAGGTCTCGTCGGCGGAGTCGGAGACGCCGCGGACCCCGGCGGGGCCGTCGGAGACCTGCATGGCGCGCAGCCCGATGTGCGGGATGGCGGTGGTGGACCACAGGCCGGCGCCGACGACCAGGCGCACCTTGTCCTCGACGCTCAGGGCGGCGAGGAGGTGGGTGAGCGGACGGTCAGCCGTGGCAGTCGTGGGCGTGTCGAGGGACACCGTGCGTTCTCCGATCAGACGTCGTCGTCTTCTGCGGCGAATCTACGCACAACTTACTGACGTGTCAGTAAGTTCTTAGATCACAGTATGGTCTCGGTCGTGGAGCGACTTACTGACTTGTCAGTAACTACCGTCTTCACAGTATGGTTCGGTCATGGACGACGCCGTTCCCCCCGCCGCAGCGCCGCAGCGCCGCGCACGGCAGCCCCGCCGGGCCACCACCGAGCGGCGCGCGGAGATCCTGCGGGCCGCCGCCCACACGTTCGGGTCCAAGGGGTACAAGAACGGCTCCCTCGCCGAGGTCGCGGACCAGGTGGGCATCACCCACGCGGGCGTCCTGCACCACTTCGGCTCCAAGGAGGCCCTGCTCGTCGAGGTGCTGGAGTACCGCGACAAGGAGGACGTCCGGGACCTCGAGGGCCAGCACATCCCCGACGGCATCGAGCTGTTCCAGCACCTCGTGCGCACCGCCCGGATGAACGTCGACCGGCGCGGCATCGTGCAGGGGTACACCGTGCTCACCGGCGAGTCCGTCACCGAGGACCACCCCGCGCGCGACTGGGTGACCAACCGGTTCACGATCCTGCGCGGCGAGATCACCGCGGCGATCGTCGAGGTCGGCGGCGGGGACGTCCCCCAGGACGTGGCCGAGTGCGCCGCGAGCGCCATCATCGGCGTCATGGACGGCCTGCAGGTCCAGTGGCTGCTCGATGACGGCGTCGACCTGCCGGCCGCCACGCAGTTCGCCATCGAGGCGATCCTCACGGCGGCGCTCCTGGGCACCGGACGCCCGCACCCGCTGACCTGAGGGCACTCAGCACTTTCACAGGTTCGCTCCAGGCACACGTCAGGTAGCCACCCGAGGCTGAGACCATGACAACGACCGCCACCCGTCGCCCGGAGGTTCTGTCCCGCGCCGACGGCTCCCCTGTCCGCGCGCTGGTGGTCGACGACGAGCCGACCCTCGCCGAGCTGCTGTCCACCGCCCTGCGCTACGAGGGCTGGCAGGTGGACCACGCGCTGAGCGGCCACGCCGCCGTGCGCGCCGCCAAAGCCCTGGACCCCGACGTCATCGTGCTCGACGTCATGCTCCCCGACCTGTCCGGCATCGACGTGCTCCGCCGCGTCCGCGCCACGCACCCCAACGTGCCCGTGCTGTTCCTGACCGCCAAGGACGCGGTCGAGGACCGGATCGCCGGCCTGACCGCCGGTGGCGACGACTACGTGACCAAGCCGTTCAGCCTCGAGGAGGTCGTCGCCCGGCTGCGCGCCCTGCTGCGCCGGACCGGTGCCGTGTCCTCGCGCGAGGAGGCCGTGCTCGTCGTGGGCGACCTCACGATGGACGAGGACAGCCACGAGGTGACCCGCGACGGTCAGGACATCCGCCTCACCGCCACCGAGTTCGAGCTGCTGCGGTACTTCATGCGCAACCCGAAGCGCGTGCTGTCCAAGGCGCAGATCCTGGACCGCGTCTGGCAGTACGACTTCGGCGGCCAGGCCAACATCGTCGAGCTCTACGTGTCCTACCTGCGGCGCAAGATCGACAAGGGCCGCACCCCGATGCTGCACACCCTGCGCGGTGTCGGGTACGTGCTCAAGCCTGCAGCATGACCTCATGGGCACACGACCGCGCTGGACGATGCGCCGGCGGCTCGTCGTCATGGTCGTCGCCCTCGTCGCCGTCGTCGCGACCGTCATGGGCACCGTCTCCACGCTCGCGCTGCAGCGCTCGCTGACCGACCAGCTCGACGAGAAGCTCACCGCCGCGCACCGTCGCACCGTCGACGGGCCGGAGCTCTCCCGCGCGAGCGACCCCGGCGAGATGACCGATATGCCGCAGGACGGCCCGTACCGGCCCGGCAAGGACGCCGGCACGGTCGTCGTCGAGCTGCCGGACGGGGTGGACCCGACCGGCCTCACGGTCGACCAGGCCTACTACATCGGCGACGACGGCACCGCCGTGGCGCTGGACGACGACCAGGTCGTGGACTTGCTGGCGGTCCCGGTCGACGACCGCCCCGTCACCGTCGCGGTGAGCGGCCTCGGCAGGATGCGCGCGATCGCCGGCGCCACCCCCGTCGGCACCACCGTCACCGCCCTGCCCACCACCTCCGTGACCAGCACCGTCACCGCATTCGTCGCCGTCGAGGTGGTCGTCGCGGCGCTCGCGCTGCTGGTCGCCGCCGCCGCCGGGATCGTCCTCGTGCGCCGCGAGCTGCGGCCGCTCGACCGCGTCGTCGGGACCGCCAACCGGGTCTCCCGGCTCCCGCTCGACCGCGGCGAGGTGGTGCTCGCCGACCGGGTGCCCGCACGCGACACGGACCCCGCCACCGAGGTCGGACAGGTGGGTGCCGCCCTGAACAGGCTCCTCGGGCACGTCGAGCAGGCGCTCGGGGCCCGGCACGAGTCCGAGTCGCAGGTGCGCCGGTTCGTCGCCGACGCCAGCCACGAGCTGCGCACGCCGCTGGCCTCCATCCGCGGGTACGCCGAGCTGGTCCGCCGCTCCCCCGACGACCTGCCCGCCAGCGCCCTGCAGGCCATGTCCCGCGTCGAGTCCGAGTCGCAGCGGATGACGGCGCTGCTCGAGGACATGCTGCTGCTCGCGCGCCTCGACGCCGGCCGGCCGCTCGCGTCCGAGCCCGTCGACCTGTCCCTGCTCGCCGTCGACGCCGTCACCGACGCGCACGCCGCCGGCCCCGACCACGACTGGCGGCTCGACCTCGCCGCGCCCGACGACGACGGTTCCGAGGACGCGCTCGTCGTGGGCGACGACCACCGCCTGCGGCAGGTGCTGGCCAACCTCCTGTCGAACGCCCGGCTGCACACCCCCGCCGGCACCGCCGTCACCGTCCGCGTCCGCCGTGCCGGCGACCAGGTCGTCCTGCAGGTCGCCGATGACGGCCCCGGCATCCCGCCCGCGCTGCGCGAGAGCCTGTTCCAGCGGTTCACCCGCGGCGACCCCTCGCGCAACAGCGCCACCGGGTCCACCGGCCTGGGCCTGGCGATCGTGCACGCCGTCGTCACCGCGCACGGCGGCACCATCACGGTGACCAGCGGACCCGGCACCACGTTCACGGTCACCCTGCCCGCCGCACCCGGGTGACCGGCCCGGCGCTCCTGCGGTCGCGCGGGGGTGGGGCGTGCGGGAGCCTGGAGCGGCGACGTGCCGACGATGACTCCGAGGAGTGGTGATGGCGGATCTCACGAGAGCGTTCAGCGGGTTCTCGACCGACGACGTGCCGGCGGCGAGAGCGTTCTACGCCGACGTGCTCGGGCTCGACGTCTCCGAGGAGAACGGGATGCTCTTCCTGCGGTTCGAGAGCGGGCACGAGGTGCTCGTCTACCCGAAGGGCCCCGCGCACCAGCCCGCCGGCTACACGGTGCTGAACTTCCCCGTCGAGGACGTGCCCGGCACCGTCGCGGAGCTGCGCGAGCGCGGCGTGGTGTTCGAGAAGTACGCGGGCACGCCCACCGAGACCGACGACGACTTCGTGTTCCGCGGTGGCGGCCCGCTGATCGCCTGGTTCACGGACCCGGGTGGCAACGTCCTGTCGGTCATCGAGGCCAGCTGAAGGCTGCTGCGACGAGCCTTCGTCGCAGCAGCCTCGGCCGTCAGAGCGGGAACGCGCTGTAGACGTCGGCGATGTCCTCGACGGGGGCGGTCACCTGGAAGATCGTGGTCCCGTTGGTCCACACCGCGACGCCCGTCCCGTCACCGGCGTCCGCCATCGAGAAGGTGCCGGCGACCGTGCCGTCGGCGGTCACGACCTCGCCGCTCTGCGGCAGGGCCGGACCCTCGGACGAGGCCGACGGCGCCGGCGTGGTGGCCACCGGCAGGGCGGCCATGAGCGTCGCGGCGACCGCGTTGGTCTCCTCGGGGGTCTCCCACTGGCCGGACCGGACCGTCACGGTGCCCGCGCCGCCGTCGGTGTAGGTCTCGGTGTAGGCCTCGACCGCACCGGCGGCCTGCCACTCGGTGTCGACGGCCGACGTCGCCAGCGCGTACTGCAGCACGCTCGTCGGCAGGGCGACGGCGAAGGCGGTGGTCGCGGGCCGGGCGACCGGCTCGACGGTCGGCGTCGGGGACGGCAGCAGGATCGTCGACGCAGCGGCCGGAGACCCGTCCGCGGTGTCGTCGCCGGAGCGGCTGACCAGGATGCCGATGACGATCGCTGCGATCACGAGCACGACGACGCCGATGATCGCGGGGACCAGCCACCGCGGCCGCTCGGAGGTGGGCGGCGCGGGGGCGGCCTCGGCCGAGGCGTTCTCCCGGACGGACGCGCGGGTCGGGCTCGACGGTGCGGCCGGCTCGGAGGCCGGGATCGACGCCGTCGGCGGCGTCGGCTGGGCCACCTGCCAGTTCGAGATCGGCGGCGTCGGCGGGCCGGCCGGTCGTTCGGGGCCGGGACGGCCGGTGTCGCTCATCGGGGCTCCCCCTTGCATCACGTCGCCCGAACCCTCGCCGGACGCCCCGCAGCCTACCGACGGAATGTCAGCCGATGACGTCACGTCGCCGGAACGCGGCGAGCCCCGCCCCGACCAGCGCGACGGCGACCACACAGAGCACCAGCACCGGAGGCCAGTCCATGGGCTCGGCGGGCAGCTGCGGCGTGTAGGTGAAGGGCGACAGCACGTCGGACCCGTCGGGGAGCAGGCCGCCGAAGAGCCCGACCACACCGACGTACGTGACGTACGCCCAGACCACGCCGAACGCGCGCGGAGCAGCTCCCATGACGACGACCGCGACCCCGAGCACGCAAGCGATGGCGGGGACCGTCACCATCGACGCGCCGACCAGCTCCGGCACGTGGCCGTCGCCACCCAGCGACGCGTTCGCGGTCAGGCCCATCACGAGGCCGGTGAGCAGCATGATCGCGACGACGGCCGCGCCCCCGACGCCGACCTGCGAGCCCAGCCAGCGGGTGCGGGAGACCGGCGCGGACAGCGCCAGCGCCCCGCGCGTGGCCACCTCCTCGGACCGGGCCGCGGCGACCGCCGTGGACGCGTACGCCGCCGCCATCACCGCGAGGAAAACGGTGTAGAGCGCGAAGGCGGAGGCGATCACCCCGTTCGAGCCCGTGGGGAACATCTGCGCCAGCTGGGGCTCGTCGTCGACGTAGTCCACGAGCTCCCCGGCCAGCAGCCCGATGAGGGCGCCGCTGACGACGATGCCGAACCCCCACGCCCCGATGGCGCCCAGCTGCCGGCGCAGCGTCAGGGCGACCAGCCCGGTCAGGCGTCGCGACGCGCGCGGCCGGCCCAGCCGCTCGGCCAGCAGACCGGTGCCCTGGTCGCGACGACCGACGAGCCAGAACGCGACCGCCACCAGGACGGCGGCGACCACGACGCCGATCCCGAGCGGCCAGAACCGCTCGTCGACGTACGCCCGCGTCGCCTGCGCCCACCCGAACGGCGAGAGCCACGTGAGCACGCTCGTGCTCTCGGGCCCACGGACGTCCCCGACCGCGCGCAGCAGGAACGCGACGCCGAGCACGGCCATGGCCAGCGAGCTCGCCGTCCTGCCGTGGGCGGTGAGCTGCGACGTGACGGCCGAGACGCCGGCGAACACGAGGCCCACCATCACGACCCCACCGACGAGCGCCGCGGACCCGACCGGGTCGAGCTCGGTGGTCAGCAGGGCGAGGAACGTCAGCGCGCCGACCGCGAGCGTCGCCACCACCGCCGCGGTCAGCCCGGCGACCACGGGCGCGTCCCGGCCGACGGGCGCGGACCGCACGAGCTCGAGCCGGCCGTCCTCCTCGGCGGCACGCAGGTGCCGGGTCACCGTGAGCAGCGCCATGATCCCGACCGGGACCATGATCCACAGGCCCAGCTCGTTCGCCGTCATCGCGCCGACGGTGTAGTCGTCGAGGCCGTATCCCGGGCCGGCCAGGGCGGTGGCCGCCGGCGAGGAGATCAGCTGGGCGCGGCCGGCGCGGGACTCGGGCGTCGAGTACAGCTCGGCGATCGCGGAGACCGACACCTGCGTGAGGCCGGCGACCGCCACCGCCCACACCAACGTCCGCCACCGGTCGAGGCGCAGCGCGACCCGCACGAGCCCCCGGGTGCCGGCGAGCTCCGACGAGCCCGTGTCGACGACGGTGCTCACCGTGACTCCTCGTGCAGCCCCAGGGTCGCCAGCTCCTCGCTGTACTCCCGGAGGAACAGGTCCTCCAGGGTGGGCGGGTGGGCGGTGAGCGACCGGACGCCGAACGCGGTCAGCCGCGCGAGCACGTCGTTGAGGAAGGCGGTGTCGACATCGACGGTCAGGTGGCCGTCGTCCCGCTGCACGTGGTGCACCCCCTCGAGGCCCGTCAGCGCGCGCTCGGCGTCGTCGGCCTCCCGCAGCCCCGCCGTGACCGTGGTCCTGGTCAGGCTGCGCAGCTCCTCCAGCGACCCGCTCTGCACGGCGCGGCCCTGCCGGATGATCGTCACGCGCCGGCACAGCGCCTCCACCTCGGCCAGGATGTGGCTGGACAGCAGCACGGTCCGCCCGTCGGCCGCCGCCTCCTGCACCACCTGCTGGAACACCGCCTCCATGAGGGGGTCCAGCCCGCTGGTCGGCTCGTCCATGAGCAGCAGGTCGACGTCCGCCGCGAGCGCCGCGACGAGCGCGACCTTCTGCCGGTTGCCCTTCGAGTACGCGCGGCCCTTGATGCGGGGGTCCAGCTCGAACCGCTCGATCAGCGCGTCGCGCCGCGCGGGGTCGAGCCCGCCGCGGAGCCGCCCGAGCACGTCGATCGCCTCGCCGCCCGACAGGTTGGGCCACAGGTTGACCTCGCCCGGCACGTACGCGAGCCGGCGGTGCAGGGCGACGGCGTCGCGCCACGGGTCGCCGCCCAGCAGCTCCACCTCGCCGGCGTCGGCACGCAGCAGCCCCAGGAGCACACGGATGGTGGTCGACTTGCCCGCGCCGTTGGGTCCGAGGAAGCCGTGCACCTCCCCGGTGCGGACGGTGAGGTCGAACCCGTCGAGCGCGCGCTTGGCGCCGAACGACTTGACGAGTCCGCTGACCGCGATGGCGTCGGTCATGGCTTCTCCTTGTCCTGCCGGAAGTGCTGATAGGCGTCGAGGTACCTGCTGTCGGTGAGCAGGCCGTACGTGTAGAGCTCCAGGCCGGCGAGCATGGACCGCTCGTACAGCTGGACGATCGCCTCGGCGGGCGACTCGGTGGGGGCGACCCCGTGGCCGGCGGCGGCGTCGAGCTGCGCCATGACGAGGAGCCCCACCTGGGTGGCGACGACCTGGCGGGCGCGGCCTGCCGGGTCCGCCGAGGGCCGCACGGTGCCGGCCTCCTCGCCGGCCTGCAGGTAGGCAGACGCGTCGTCGACGAGCCCGTCGACGAAGTGCCCGGCCAGCGCTCCCCCGTCCAGCAGGCTGCGCACGAGGTACGCGAACAGCGGCGCGTACTCCTGCACGGTGGCCAGCATCCCGATCGTCTCCGCGGGTGAGGCGTGGGCGATGGCGTTCGACTTCTGCTCGCGGATGACGGTCAGGACGTGCTGGTCGCACTCCGCGCGCAGCGCGTCCTTGGAGCCGAAGTGGTGGATGACGAGCGCGGCGCTGACCCCGGCGTCCTCGGCGATCGCGCGCACCGGCGCCCGGAACCCGTCCCGCCCGAAGCGGGCGACGGCGGCGTCCCGGATGCGGGCCCGCGCGGTGAGATCCTCTGAACGCACGTTCATAACACTAAACGTGCGTTCAGCCGTGGCGCAAGAGGGTCGTGTCGGAGGCTGCGGCTAGCGTGCGGCGCGTGACCTCGACCTCGTCCAAGCGGCCCGACCGCAGCGCCCGCCCCGCCTTCCGCTGCACCGAGTGCGGGTGGACGGCAGGCAAGTGGGTCGGCCGCTGCGGCGAGTGCCAGGCGTGGGGCTCCGTCGTGGAGGACACCGGCCCCGGCGGTGGAGCCCCGCGCACGGTCGCCACGAACCCGGCGCGCTCGCCTGCCCGCCCGATCGACCAGATCGACGTCGAGACCGCGCGATCCCGGCCCACGGGCGTCGACGAGCTGGACCGGGTCCTCGGCGGCGGGCTCGTGCCCGGCGCGGTCGTGCTGCTCGCCGGCGAGCCCGGAGTCGGCAAGTCGACACTGCTGCTCGACGTCGCGGCGCGCGCAGCCCGCACCGGCCGCAAGGTCCTCTACGTGACGGGCGAGGAGTCCGCCGCCCAGGTCCGCCTGCGAGCCGGGCGCATCCACGCCCTCGACCCACAGCTGCTGCTCACCGCCGAGACCGACCTGGGCACGGTGCTCGGCCACATCGAGCACGTCGACCCGGACCTGCTCGTCCTCGACTCGATCCAGACCATCGCCTCCGCCCAGGTGGAGGGCACCGCCGGGGGCGTCTCCCAGGTGCGGGAGGTGGCCACCGCGGTGATCCAGGCCGCCAAGTCCCGGGACCTGCCCGTCGTCCTGATCGGGCACGTCACCAAGGACGGCTCGGTGGCCGGGCCCCGCACGCTCGAGCACCTCGTGGACGTCGTCTGCCAGTTCGAGGGCGAGCGCCACTCGCGCCTGCGGATGCTGCGCGCCACCAAGAACCGCTACGGCCCCACCGACGAGGTCGGCTGCTTCGACCTGTCGGAGTCCGGGATCGTCGGCCTGCCCGACCCGAGCGGCCTCTTCATCTCCCAGGCGATGCACGCCGTCCCAGGCACCTGCCTGACGGTGACCCTCGAGGGCCGGCGACCGCTGGTGGTCGAGGTCCAGTCGCTCGTCGCGCCCAGCGCTGTGCCCAACCCGAGGCGCACCACGAGCGGCGTCGACAGCAGCCGGCTCGCCATGGTGCTCGCGGTGCTCCAGCGCCGGCTCGGTGCGCGCCTGGCGGACCAGGACGTCTACGTGTCCACCATCGGCGGCGCCCGCGTCGTCGAGCCGGGCGCAGACCTGGCGCTGGCCCTGGCCGCGGTGAGCTCGCGCGAGAACGTGCCGCTGCCGCGCGGGCTGGTCGCCATCGGCGAGGTCGGGCTCGCCGGGGAGATCAGGACCGTGTCCGGCGTGGGTCGCCGGCTCGCGGAGGCGGCTCGGCTCGGGTTCACGCGCGCGATCGTGCCCGCGGGCGCCCTGGACGGCGCGACCCCGCCCGCGGGGCTGACCGTGCTGACCGCCGCGGACCTCGGAGAGGCCGTCACCGCGGCCGGGCTCGTCCCCGAGCTGGCTGCCGCCGCCCAGCGCTGACCGACCGACCCGCCTGCGCGCGGGCTGTCCATCGCCGACGCTCGACGTGCGCGACCACGTCGCCGTCCCCGCGACCGTGCCGCCCGGAGCCGACGACGCCACGTGCCGTCGAGCCGACGACAACTGACCTCGGATATCTCTTGACCGGTACAGAACGCAGGGTTACTTTAGCGGTACAGAAGAACGACCAGCCGATAGGAGAGACCCTGATGTCGATGGACACCCCGCAGTTCGGGTTGCTCTTCGGAGCGACCGTCGCGCAGCACGAGGCCGAGAGCGCCCGCCCCTGGGCGCCCGAGGTCGAGGAGGCGGCACCGCGGCAGCGCACGCGTCGCACGCACGCCCCCCGCGCCCGACGCACGCTCGCCGGAGCACTGCACCACCTGGCCGACGCGGTCGCCCCCGCGAACGGCTGCGAGGTCGGCCACCCGGCGCGATGACGACCAGCACTCCGGGACTCGTCCCGGCGACCTACCCTGTCCCGCATGGAGCGGAACAGGGTGGCGTCATGTCCCGGGTGACGCTGCAGACGATCGCGGACCGCGTCGGGGTCAGCCGCATGACGGTGTCCAACGCGTTCTCCCGCCCGGACCAGCTCTCCGCGCAGATGCGACGCACGATCCTCGCCGCCGCGGCAGAGCTCGGGTACGTCGGTCCCGACCCGTCGGCGCGGGCGCTCGCCCGCGGGACCACGGGAGCGGTGGGCGTGCTGCTCACCGAGTCGGTCGGCACGGCGTTCCTCGACCCCATGGCGGCCGCGTTCTTCGGCGCGGTCGCCGAGGAGCTGGCCCCCACCGGCATGGCCGTCGTGCTGCTGCCGTCGACGGGGTCCGAGGGCACGATCCCTGCCCGCGACATCCCGATGGACGGCGCCCTGGTGTACGGGTGCGCCGGTGACTACCCGGCGGTCGACTGGCTGGTGAAGCGCAAGCTGCCGCTGGTGTTCATCGACGGCGAGCCGCAGGCCGACGCGTCCAGCGTGCACCTCGACGAGCGCCACGGGTCCCGGCTGGGCGCCCAGCACCTGCTCGACCTCGGTCACCGGCGGATCGGCATCTTCACCATGAACCCGACCGCGACGCCCGGCTGGGCACCGGACGCCGGCCTCGCCACGTCGAACTTCGTCGCGCGGGAGCGCCAGGCCGGCTGGGTCGAGACCCTCGCGGACGCCGGGGTGACGCCCGTCGTCATGCAGGTCCGCGACAACGCGGAGCCGGACGTCTCGCACGGCGCGCGGGCCCTGGTGGCGGACCCGGACCGCCCGACCGCGGTGCTGTGCTTCTCCGACCTCATGGCCGCCGCGCTGGTCCACGCCGCCGAGGACGCCGGGCTGCGCGTGCCGGAGGACCTCTCCGTCGTCGGGTTCGACGACTCCCCCCTGTCCCGGCGGCTGCGCCCCGCGCTGACCACGGTGCACCAGGACTTCGACGCCAAGGGCAAGGCGGCCGCCCGCGCGCTCACCTCGGCGATCACGCGCTCGCGCAGCGGGGCACCGCCCGTGGCCGAGCAGCACCGCATCCTCGTCGACCTCGTGGTCCGGGACAGCACCGCACCCCCGCCGCCCGCGTGAGCACCGGCGAACGAGCGAACCCGTCGTGCTGAACGGGTCCGGCATGCGGGTCGCGGCCGCCGACGTGGGTCCTCGTCGTTACCATGCATCCGTGCCCCACTCGCACGCTCCCGACGACCTCCTGAGGTCGACCCTTGCCGCCGTCGCGCCCGGCGGCGAGCTTCGTGACGGCCTGGAGCGGATCCTGCGGGGCCGGACGGGCGCGCTGATCGTCCTCGGGTTCGACCAGACCGTCGAGAGCATCTGCTCCGGTGGCTTCGTCCTCGACGTGGAGTTCTCCGCCACCCGCCTGCGTGAGCTGGCCAAGATGGACGGCGCCGTCGTGGTCGACGCGGGCATCTCCCGCATCCTGCGCGCCGCCGTGCAGCTCCTGCCCGACGTGACCATCGAGACGTCCGAGTCCGGCACCCGCCACCGCACCGCGGAGCGCGTCGCCAAGCAGACCGGCCTGCCCGTCGTCTCGGTGTCCGCCTCCATGCGGATCATCGCGCTGTACGTCGGCGGTCAGCGGCACGTCATCGAGGACTCGACCACCATCCTGTCCCGCGCCAACCAGGCCCTGGCCACCCTCGAGCGGTACAAGTCGCGTCTCGACGAGGTCAGCGGCACGCTGTCCGCGCTCGAGATCGAGGACCTGGTCACGGTCCGCGACGTGTCGGCCGTGGTGCAGCGCCTCGAGATGGTCCGCCGCATCTCCGAGGAGATCGAGGGCTACGTCGTCGAGCTGGGCACCGACGGCCGCCTGCTCACCCTGCAGCTGGACGAGCTGGTGGGCGGCATCGGCTCCGACCGGGCGCTGATCATCCGCGACTACGTCGACACCAGCCGCCGCGAGGTCGACTCGGTGCTCGACGAGCTGGCCGAGCTCGACTCGACCGAGCTCCTCGACAACGCCCGGATCGCCAGCGTGCTCGGCCTGCCCGGGGGCGGCGACGCGCTCGACGCGGCCGCGGGACCCCGCGGCTACCGGCTGCTGTCCAAGGTCCCGCGCCTGCCGGGTGCGATCGTCGACCGCCTGGTCGCGCACTTCGGCGGCCTGCAGAAGCTCCTCGCGGCCGGCATCGAGGACCTCATGGCCGTCGACGGCGTCGGCGAGCAGCGCGCCCGAGCCGTGCGCGAGGGCCTGTCCCGGCTCGCGGAGTCGAGCATCCTCGATGCGGTACGTCTAGGTCACTCGAGGCCGAAGACGGCTGCGGGTGCACTGACGCCCGCGACGACGAGCTGCGCGGAGTACGTGCCGGCGCCCGGGGCGGGCAGGTCCGGCGGGCAGCCTGCCGCGGACCGGACCCGGTTCCACGCGAACGGCGTCGTGTCCGCCTGACCGCCGGCGAGCAGGAGGGTGCGCGTCTCGGTGCCGGGCACGATGCAGTCGCGGTTGGACCACACCCGGTCGGAGCCGGACGTGATGACGATCTCGCGCTGCGCCTCTCCGGCGTCCACGAGGCACGCGTCGGTACCGGTGTTGGTGATCGAGACGGTGAACGTCGCGCTCACGCCAGGCGCGAACGTGGTGGCATCCGGTGTCATGGCGACGGCGACCGTGCCGGGGTCGCAGGTCATGTCGCTGGGCTCCGGCTCCGAGGTGTCCTCGGTCGGCGCCGTCGACGTCTCGGCCTGACCTGCGGGTTCGGGGTCGTCCCCCGAGCCGCGCTGCACGACGAACCAGACGACGACCGCGATGACGATCAGCGGGATGCCGAGCACCACGAAGCGGCGCACCCAGTAGACACGGGCGGGCAGGCGTCGCGAGTCGCTCATGCATCCTCCAGGACGAGCGCCGCGTGACCCCGCGGCGCGACCACCGTAGAGGCAAGGTTCGCCGACCCGCCCGGCCGACGCGCGGGCGTGCTCAGAGAACGAGACGGACGACGGCCCGACCGTCCCTGGGGCGGGCGACGACGTCGAAGCCGGCCGCCCGGAAGAGGCTGACGGTGCCGCGGAAGAGGTCGGCCGACGAGAGCCTGCGGGGGCCCGGTTCGAGCGGGTAGCCCTCCAGCGTGTGCGCCCCGGAGGCCCGGGCGTGCTCCACCGCCGCCGGGAGCAGGGCGCTCGCGACCCCTCGGCGGCGGTACCCGGTCCGCACGACGAAGCAGGTGACCGACCAGATCCCGGGGTCGTCCCAGTCGGCCTTCAGCTCGGGTGTGGTCATCGACGGGCTGTTCCGGATGCGGGGGAACTCCGGTCGCGGCGCCACCGAGGCCCAGCCGACCGGTTCCCCCTCGACCGTCGCGACCACACCGGGGCTCGCGTCGGCGCCGGTGATGCGGGTGGCGAGCCGGTCCTTGAGCACGTCGGCGGGCGACTCCCGGTACGCGGGCCGGGTCAGCCGGTCCCACTGGCAGAAGCAGCGTCCGGCGTCCCCGGGGCGGTCCAGGACCGCGACCGCGTCGTCGGCCCTGGCGCACGGCGCCACCCGCACCTCTGCCATGCGACAACGGTAGCCAGCGCCGCTGACGGTGGCCCCGTGAGGCAGGATGCTGCGGTGCCACCGAACCCGACCGAGCTGCGTGAGCCGGTGCTCGCCTGGTTCGCGGAGCACGCGCGCGACCTGCCGTGGCGCTCGGCGGACCGGACGCCGTGGGGTGTGCTGGTCAGCGAGGTGATGCTCCAGCAGACACCGGTGGTCCGCGTCGAGCCGGCCTGGCGGGCGTGGATGGCCCGGTGGCCGGCTCCCGCGGACCTGGCGGCGGCCTCGACGGCGGACGTGCTGCGCGCGTGGGACCGGCTGGGCTACCCACGGCGGGCGCTGCGGCTGCAGGAGTGTGCGCGTGCGGTGGTCGAGCGGCACGGCGGCGTGGTGCCGTCGTCGGAGCCCGAGCTGCTGGCCCTGCCCGGGGTCGGGTCGTACACGGCGGCCGCGGTGCTGGCGTTCGCCTACGGACGGCGGTCGGTGGTGCTCGACACCAACGTGCGGCGCGTGCTGGCCCGCACGGTGGACGGCGTCGCGCTGCCGGCGCCGAGCCAGACGGTCGGCGAGGTGCGGCGCGCCACCCGGTACGTGCCCGACGACCACGCGACGGCGGCCCGGTGGGCGGCTGCGTCCATGGAGCTCGGCGCGCTGGTGTGCACGGCACGCGCCCCGCGCTGCGACGCCTGCCCGGTGCAGGACGTGTGCGCCTGGTTCGCCGCGGGCCGGCCGGCGGACGAGCACGCGGGGCGCCGGAAGGTCCAGGGGTTCACCGGCACCGACCGCCAGGTGCGCGGCAGGGTCATGGCCCTGCTCCGCGACGCGCTCGGCCCGGTGCCCGCCGCCGCCGTCGACGCGGTCTGGCCGGACGCCCGCCAGCTGGCCCGCTGCGTGGACGCCCTGGTGGCGGACGGCCTGGTCACCCGCGACCCGGCCGTGAGCGACGACGATCCGCCGACGTACCGGTTGCCCACCTGAGGCGTGGTCGTCGTGACAGCATGCAGGCCATGCTGACTGCGTACGAGGTCCTCAACCAGAAGTTCGCCGCGACCAAGTTCCGCGAGGGCTACGACCAGGACGAGGTGGACGCGTTCCTCGACCGGGTGACGGCCACGCTCAAGGAGCTCGAGGGCGGCGAGACCGCCCGCGACGGCGTGACGGAGCGGGACATCGACACCGTGCGGTTCCAGGGGACCAAGTTCCGTGAGGGCTACGACCAGGGCGAGGTCGACGACTTCCTCGACCGGGTGCGCGAGCGGTTGGTGCAGGGGCCCCAGGACGTCGTCCCGGTGCGCGACGCGGCCGCTCCGGTCGACGTCTCGGCGCTCGCGGCGACCGCCCTCGTCATGCGGCTGCAGATGGCGCACTCCACCCGACCGTCGGGCGCTCCGGACGCCGTGGCCGTGCGGCTCCCGGACGGCCAGCTGCGTTCCGTCGTCGACGTCCGGAGCACTCCTGAGGGCATCGAGCTGCGCCTGGGCGACTAGCCCAGCTCGATCAGCATCCGCGTGTTGCCGAGGGTGTTCGGCTTCACGCGCGCGAGGTCGAGGAACTCGGCGACGCCGTCGTCGTGCGAGCGCAGCAGCTCCAGGTAGACGTCGGGCGTGACGGGGGTGCCCTCGATGACGTGGAAGCCGTGCGACTCGAAGAACGCCACCTCGAACGTCAGGCAGAAGACGCGGCGCAGGCCCATCTGCCCGGCCCGCTCCAGCAGGGCGTCGAGCAGCGCGTGCCCGACGCCGGTGCCGCGCCATGCGCGGTCGACGGCGAGGGTGCGGATCTCCGCGAGGTCCTGCCACATGACGTGCAGGGCGCCGCAGCCGATGATGTCGCCGTCCTCGGCACCGTCCTCCTCGACGACGAGGAACTCCTGCACCGCCTCGTAGTAGCCCACCCACTCCTTGGCCAGCAGGATGCGCTCGGCGGCGTAGGGCTCGACGAGCCCGCGGATGGCGCGGACGTCGGCCGGCAGTGCGGGGCGGACACGGAAGGACACCGGGCCAACCTACTGGCGGGTCCGCCGGCGGCCGCGGAACGGCCCGGCTCCCGAGACGACGGGGACCGGGCCGTTCCGCGAGCCGGTCAGATCGCGGGCTCGGGCTCGCGGGGTGCCGGGGCGGTCTCGTCGGGCATCCCGTCGGCGATCGCCCACGCCTCCTCGGTGACCGTCCGCGGCCAGACCGCTGCGGCGACGAGGTACGCGAAAAGCGACGCCCCGAAGCCCCAGAAGGTGGGCCAGCCGTCGAACGACGCGTCGATCAGGTCGTTGGGGATGTACCAGACGTCGTTCGGCACGCCGTAGACCGTGGGGGTCAGGACGAAGAGCGTGAGGCGGACCGAGACGCCCACGACGAGCGCCGCGACGGCCGCGCGCGTCCCGCCGCGCTTCCAGAAGAGGCCGAGGATGAACGGCACCAGCAGCCCGGCGAGCATGAGGTCGAACGCGAGGGTCAGCAGGATGCCCGTCTGGGCCACCTTGAGCGCCACCGAGACGCCGAGCACGACGATCGGGATCATCGCGACCCGGGTCCACAGCAGCAGCGGGTCGCGGACGCCCTCCTCCTTCACGGAGACGACGCGGCGAACGCCGAAGATGTTGCGCACCGCCACCGCGGACGTCGCGAGGATGGCGCCCGACGCGGTCGAGAACGACGCCGCGACGATGCCGGACAGGACCAGGACCGTGAGCCCGGACGGTGCGTAGCCGTCGAGGAGCTGGAACAGGATCGGCCCGTCGTCCGTGGTCAGCCCCAGCACCGACGACGCCCCGAGCGCCACCATCGCGAACGCGATGCCGATGATCGCCGTGCCCGCGGCGCCGGTGAAGCAGGACTTCTGCGCGGTCTCCGGGCTGCGGGCGGCGAAGATCCGCTGCATGAAGTCGATGGCCACGATGTCGCCGATGCCGAGAGCGACGAGGGTCGCCCAGTTGATCGGCGCGCCCGCGCTGGTCTGCGTGAGCTGCTCGAAGTCGAACGGTCCCATGCCCGGGGCGACCTCGAAGCCGTACGTCGTGCCGAACCAGACCACCAGGCAGACCGTCGCGACGACGGTGATGACGATCTGGATGGCCGCCGTGTACGCGTCGGAGAACATGCCGCCGCCGATCGTGTAGACGAGCACCAGCCCGACCGCGACGAGCACGCCGACCGTGTAGTCCAGGCCGAGGAACCGCTCCAGCAGGTACCCGCAGGCCACCAGGTTGCCGGCCATGAGGATGGCGAACGCGAAGATCATGAAGACCGACGACGCCACCTCGACGCCACGCCCGTACCGCAGCCGGTAGAAGTCCGCGAGCGTGAAGAGCTTCATGCGGTTCATGGGCTTGGCCAGGAACAGGCCGGTCAGCAGCAGGCAGATGGCGAGCCCGAGCGCGAGGGACGCCCCGGCCCAGAACCCGAACGACGACGTGAGGTCCGTGTTGCCGACCGTGGCGTTCGAGTCGACGGCGGCCGCCATGAGCGAGGCCGCGACCAGCGGGACGCCGAGGCGTCGGCCGGCGACGAGGTAGTTGGCGCTGTCACCGTCGACCTTGCGGGCGACGACGATGCCGACGAGGACGACGGCGAGGACGGAGAGACCGACTCCGGCGATGATCATGGGGGCTCCGAGGGGACGACAGACAGGTCTGGTGGGAGCCGGCGGCAGAGTTTCTGTCGTCCGACAGGTTCATTGACCACCCGACCTGTGTCCGGCCCGCTGCGCGCACGAAACGCTTGTGTTAAATCGACGACCGCAGCACTCGCGTACGCGCGCGAGGATCCACGGCTAGTCGAACCCGACGTGGGTGCCGTTCCGGCGACCTTCCCGGCACCCATGTCGGGTTCGGCCGACGTGCGACGGTGACGGGTCAGACCGCGAGCGCGACCGGGACCGCGCGAGCCTGTGCGATCTCGGCGGGGGTGCAGCCGACGAGCCGCAGGACGCCGTCGGCCACCGCGCCCTGCACGGCCGCGACGTCGACCGCGGGGTCGTCGCGACGCCGCAGGATCACCGACTCCACGAGCCCGAGGGCCAGCTCGCCGCGGTCGTCGCCGTCACCGGCCGCCGTCGCCAGCTCGCTGTAGCGCGCCCGCAGCCGCGACCGCAGCGCATGGAACTCGGCGAACTGCTCCCCGGCCACCTCGGGCAGCACGTAGAGGACGCCGAGGTTGACGGGCCCGGCGCACAGCAGGCCGACGTCGGCGTGCACGAGGGTCCAGAGGCGCGCGGCGGCGGGCTCGGTGCCGGCCGCGAGGGCGTCGGCGAGCTCGAGCGACGGCCGGACCGTGCCCAGCAGGAGCTCCAGCAGGATCGCGTCCTTGCCGGCGAAGTGGTGGTAGATCGAGGCCTGCCGGACCCCGGCCGCGTCGGCGATCGCGCGGGTGCTGGTCGACGTGAACCCGACGGTGCAGAAGAGGGCCGCGGCGGCGTCGAGCACGTCGCGACGGGTGTCGCGCTCACCGTCGGGGTCGCCGCTCGCGCGCGGTCGACCGGGTCTGCGTGCCATGGGGAGCCGACGCTATCACCGGCGATGTTCGAGCTCAGCGAGCCAGTCGTCCCACCGGGGCCGGACCACGGCGGCGAGAGCCGCGTACCCGGCCGCGCCGGGATGGGCGCCGTCCCCCGCGCGCACCTCGTCGGTCCACGCCGGGTCGGCGAGGAGCTCGTGGACGACCGACACGTACGGCACGCCCGCCGTGCTGGCCGACGCGCGCAGGAGCGTGTCGAGCTCCACGACGCGCACGGTCACCACCGGGTCGTCGATCGGTGGGGGGCCGACCACCAGCGTCGGGAGACCGAGCGCGTCGGCGCGCGCGAGGATCGCGTCCAGCGTCGCCACGGTGACGTCGGCCGGAACCCGGCGCCGGCCGTCGGGGCCGGCGACCGCGTCGTTGACCCCGAACGACAGCACCATCGCCGTCGGCCCGGCGTCGGCGACCCGGGCCACGACCTCCGCCTCCCACCGCGCGGCGACGTCGACCGAGGTGTTGCGACGGACGCCGAGCGGGTAGCCCGTCAGGTCGAGCCCTGGTCGTCGCGACGAGGCGATCAGCCGCCCGGTCCAGCCCGCACCGCCGAGGTCGCCCACCCCCGCGACGAACGAGTCTCCGACGAAGGCGACGGTCAGGCGCTGCAGCATGCAGGCAGTCAACCCTGCGCCGGCGCCCGAGGACGGCGTAACAGGAGGTTTACCTGCGCGAGACCGCGACGGAACGTGCGGACCGGACTCTGTTTCTGTCAGTCGACAGAAACAGAGGACGCGATGACCGCCACCACCAGCGGGACCACGACCGGCACCACAGCGGGCGCCCGCGAGCACGCCCGGGCGCAGGAGGCCGACGCCGTCGGCACGGTCGACACGATGCCGATCCGTCCCGCGACGGGCTGGCCGTCTCCGCCGAGCGAGGTCGACCCCGCCACCCTGGTGCACGCGGAGACCGTCGCGGGCGGCGGGTACACCCACCTCGCGGTGGCGCGCGGCACGCACGTCCGGCTCACCGACCTGCTGGGCGACGCGTGCGCGCACGTCCTCGCCTACCGGCTGGACCGCCCGTGGGAGCGCCTCAACGTCGCGGACACGGTCAAGGTCCAGTGGCAGGTCTACCTGACCGCCGGCCACCTGCTGCTGAGCGACCAGGGCCGGGTGCTCGCGAGCATCGTCGGCGACACGTCCGCCCACCAGGACGCCCTCTACGGAACCACCACGCGGGCCCGCAACGACGAGCGGTACGGGGACGGCAGCGCGCAGGGTCCGACGCCCGCCGGCCGCGAGCTGTTCGCGCTCGCCGCCGCCAAGCACGACCTCGGCCGCCGCGACCTGCCGCCCAGCATCTCGTTCTTCCAGGGCGTCCGCATCGACGACGACGGCCGTCCGGTGTTCGAGGGCTCCGCCGGACCGGGCGCCGCGGTCACCCTGCGCGCCGAGGTGCCGCTGCTCCTGCTCGTCGCCAACACGGCCCACCCGCTCGACCCGCGGCCGTTCACCAGCACCCCGCTGGAGGTGCTCGCCTGGCGCGGGTCCCCGACCAGCGACACCGACCCGCTCTGGGACGCCACGCCCGAGGGCCGCCGCTCCTTCGTCAACACCCGGGACGACCTGACCGCACGGGGGATCGCATGAGCCTGACCACCTCGCACACGCTGCTCGACACCGTCGTCCCCGCCCGCGCGCCCTGGTCCGCGGTCGTGCACGCGGGAGACGTCCTGACGATCGTCGACCTCGGCGGCAACCAGGCCGTCGACTTCCTCGTCTTCGACGCCGCCGACACCACGCTGCGCTACAGCGCCCCGGACACCATCCAGGGCCAGGACTCGGTCTTCCTGACCACCGGCTCGGTGCTGCGCGACTGCGAGTACGGCCCGCTCATGACGGTGGTCGCCGACGAGGTCGGCCGGCACGACACCCTCGGCGGAGCGTGCTCGAAGGAGTCGAACACGCTCCGGTACGGCCACCACACCTGGGCGCAGCACGCGTGCGCGGAGAACTTCCTCGCCGAGGGCGGCCGCTACGGCCTCGGCAAGCGCGACCTGGTGTCGAACATCAACTGGTACATGAACGTGCCGGTCGACCCCGACGGAGCGCTCGGCATCGTCGACGGCATCAGCGCGGCGGGCCTGTCGGTCTCCCTGCGCGCCGAGCGCGACGCCCTGGTGGTCGTCAGCAACTGCCCGCAGATCAACAACCCGTGCAACGGCTTCGACCCGACGCCGGTCCGGATGGTCGTGACCTCAGGAGCCTCCTCATGAGCTTCGACACCCTCCTCGTCGCCAACCGCGGCGAGATCGCCGTCCGGATCCTGCGCACGGCCAAGAACCTGCGCCTGCGCACGGTCGCGGTGTACTCGGACGCCGACGCGGGTGCCGCGCACGTGCACCTGGCGGACACCGCGGTGCGGCTCGGACCGGCGCCGGCCGCCCAGTCGTACCTGCGCTCGGACCTGATCCTGGAGGCGGCCCTCGCGCAGGGCGCGGGCGCGATCCACCCGGGCTACGGGTTCCTCAGCGAGAACGCCGACTTCGCCCGCGCGGCCGAGCAGGCGGGCATCGCGTTCGTCGGTCCGACGCCGGCCCAGCTCGAGCTGTTCGGCTCGAAGCACACCGCGCGCGACGCGGCCCGGGCGGTCGACATGCCGATGCTCGCTGGCACGGGCCTGCTCGACACCCTCGAGGAGGCGGTCGCGGCGGCGGAGGGCATCGGCTACCCCGTCATGCTCAAGGCCACGGCGGGCGGCGGCGGCATCGGCATGCGCGCGTGCCGCACGCCGGACGAGCTGGTTGCCGCGTGGGAGGCCGTGCGCCGGACGGCCGGGGCGGCGTTCGGGTCGGCGGGCGTCTACCTGGAGCGGCTGATCACCGCCGCGCGGCACGTCGAGGTCCAGGTGTTCGGTGACGGCCTCGGCCGCGTCGTGACGCTGGGCGACCGCGACTGCTCCCTGCAGCGCCGCCACCAGAAGGTCGTGGAGGAGGCACCGGCGCCCGCGCTTCCCGACGAGGTCCGCGCGCTGATCGCGTCGTCGGCGCGCACGCTCGCCGAGTCGGTCGGCTACCGGTCCGCCGGGACCGTCGAGTTCGTGTACGACGCCGTGCGCGAGGAGGCCGCCTTCCTGGAGGTCAACACGCGCCTGCAGGTCGAGCACCCGGTGACCGAAGCCGTGTTCGGCGTCGACCTGGTGGCGTGGATGATCCGGCTGGCGCAGGGCGACACGTCCGTCGTCGACACCCCGCTGCACGCACGGGGCGCCGCGGTCGAGGCGCGCGTCTACGCCGAGAACCCCGACCGCGACCACCTGCCGAGCGCCGGGACGGTCACGGCGTTCGAGGTCCCCGACGGTGCTCGCGTCGACACGTGGATCGAGCCAGGCGTCGAGGTGTCCACCCACTACGACCCGCTGCTGGCCAAGGTCATCACCGCGGGCGCCGACCGCGAGAGCGCCTGGGCCGCGCTCGGCGACGCGCTCGCCGACACCCGGCTGACGGGCATCGCGACGAACCTCGGGCTGCTCCGCACGATCGTGCACGCCCCCGAGGTGGCCGCCGCGCTGCACCACACGGGCACCCTCGCGCACCTGCACGACGAGACCCCGCGCATCGAGGTGCTGCGTCCCGGCATGCTCACCACGGTCCAGGACTGGCCCGGCCGCACCGGGCTGTGGCACGTCGGCATCCCGCCGTCGGGGCCGATGGACGACCTCTCGTTCCGGCTCGGCAACACCGCGCTGGGCAACCCCGAGGGCGCGGCCGGCCTGGAGTGCACGATGGCCGGCCCGGAGCTGCGGTTCGTCACCGGGGCGACCGTCATGGTCACCGGCGCACCCGCCGCGATCACCCTGGACGACGTCCCCGTGCCGCAGTGGGAGCCGGTCGTCATCCCGCCGGGCGGCGTCCTGTCGCTCGGCGCGCCCGCGACCGGCATGCGCACGTACCTGCTGGTCAGCGGCGGTCTCGACGTCCCCCAGGTGCTCGGCTCGTCGGCCACCTTCGACCTGGGCAAGATCGGCGGGACCACGGGCGTGCCGCTGCGGCCGGGCGACCAGCTGTCCATCGGCACGGCGTCGCGCACCGCACGACCCGTGCCGGAGGCGGACCGCCCGGACATCGGGAGCGCGTGGCAGATCGGCGCGCTCGAGGGACCGCACGCGGCGCCGGAGTTCTTCACGTCCGATGACGTGGCCGAGTTCTACGCGGCCACGTGGGCCGTGCACTTCAACTCGGCGCGCACGGGCGTCCGGCTCGTCGGACCCAAGCCCACGTGGGCACGACCGGACGGCGGCGAGGCGGGTCTGCACCCGTCGAACATCCACGACACCCCGTACGCGGTCGGTGCGGTCGACTACACCGGCGACCTGCCCATCCTGCTCGGCCCGGACGGCCCGTCTCTGGGCGGCTTCACGTGCCCGGCGACGGTCGCCCTCGGGCAGCTGTGGAAGCTGGGACAGCTGCGGCCGGGAGACACCGTGCGGTTCGTGCCGGTCGACGAGGCCGAGGCGGACGCGCTGCGCACCCGTCCCCAGGCCACGCCGCGGGCGACCCGGCCGGCCCACGACGACGGCGGCATCCTGGCCCGCAAGGACTCCGACACGGACGTCACCTACCGCCGCAGCGGCGACGACAACCTCCTCGTCGAGTACGGCTCGATGACCCTGGACCTGGCGTCGCGGATGCGCGTGCACGCCCTGGCCCAGCAGGTGCAGGACCGCGTCGACCACGACGGGCTGCGCGGCATCGTCGACCTCACACCGGGCATCCGCTCGCTGCAGCTGCACGTCGACCCGGACCGGCTGCCGCTGCGGAAGGCGCTCGACCTGGTCCGCGAGATCGAGGACGGCCTGCCCGCCACCACGGACCTGGTCGTCCCCAGCCGCACGGTGCACCTGCCGCTCAGCTGGGACGACCCGGCCACGCGCGAGGCCATCGAGCGCTACATGGCCGGCGTCCGCGACGACGCCCCGTGGTGCCCGTGGAACATCGAGTTCATCCGACGGATCAACGGGTTGTCCTCCGTCGACGACGTGTACCGCACCGTCTTCGACGCGTCGTACCTTGTCATGGGCCTGGGCGACGTCTATCTGGGCGCCCCCGTCGCCACCCCGCTCGACCCGCGGCACCGGCTGGTGACCACGAAGTACAACCCGGCCCGCACGTGGACCCCGCAGAACGCGGTCGGCATCGGCGGCGCGTACCTGTGCATCTACGGCATGGAGGGTCCGGGCGGCTACCAGTTCGTCGGCCGCACCATCCAGGTCTGGGACACGCACGCACGGCACACGCCGTTCGAGCCCGGCACCCCCTGGCTGCTCCGGTTCTTCGACACCATCCGCTGGTACCCCGTGGGCGCCGACGAGCTGCTCGACATGCGCGCCGACATGGCCGCGGGGCGCCTGGACGTGGCGATCGAACCGGGCACGTTCTCGATCGCCGAGCACCAGCAGTTCCTGTCCGCGAACGCCCCGTCGATCGAGGCGTTCCGCGCGCAGCAGGCCGGGGCGTTCGGGGCCGAGCGCGACGCGTGGGCCGCCGCGGGCGAGTTCGACCGCGTGATCGAGCCGGACGCCCCCGCGCCGGTCGCCGACACCGAGGTCCCCGCCGGCTGCGAGGGCGTGGAGGCACCGTTCGTCGCGACCGTGTTCCGCGTCGACGTCCGGCCCGGCGACGTCGTGGAGCGCGGCCAGCAGCTGCTCGCCCTGGAGGCGATGAAGATGGAGGCGCCGGTGACCGCGACGGTCGGCGGCACGGTCGTCGACATCGTCGTCACCCCGGGCGACCAGGTCGGCCCGGGCCAGGTGCTGGTCATCGTCGAGCCGGCGGCGGTGACGACCGCGGCGTGAGCGCCTACGCCGAGACGCGTGCCCGGACGCGGCGCGGGTGCGGCGGCTCGGCGGCGTCGAGCAGCCCGGTCGCCGTGATCTCGTCGACCACCAGGTCCGTCACCACCCCCGCGCGCAGGGCCGCGAGCAGCGGCGCGACCTTGTTGTCGCCGGCCACCACGCAGACCCGGCGCGGGACCCGCTGCAGCTCGACGGGCGTCGGACCGGTGGCCCGCTCGTTGAGGTGCACGTCCTGCCAGGACCCGTCGGCGCGCAGGAAGACGGTGCACACGTCGCCGACGACACCCTCGTCGTGCAGGTTCTTCACGTCGGCGTCGTCGAGGTAGCCGGCCGAGTACACGTGCGACGGCACTGCCCCGGCGACCGCCCCGACGGAGAACACCGCGATGTCCGCGCGGCGCTGCATGTCGAGCACCCGACGGACCGAGCGCTCCCGCCACATGGCGGCCTTGGTGTCGGGGTAGTCGAAGAACGCGGGCACCGAGAAGTGGTGCACCGCGGCGGCGAACGCGGTGCCGAAGGTGGAGATCAGGTCGCTGGCGTACTCGATCCCGCTGGTGCGCATGTTCGCAGCACCGTTCAGCTGGACCACCGCGGAGCCGCGCGTCGGCTTGGGCGCCAGGTACCGGGACACCGACGCCAGGGTGGTCCCCCAGGCGACACCGAGCACCATGTCGGAGTCGAACCACGAGGACAGGAGCCTGGCCGCGGTGATCGACACCTGGTCGAGGCGCTCGATGTGGCTGGCGGAGTCCGGGACCGGGACGACGTACGTGTCGATGCCGAACGTCGCCGCGATCGTGCGGCCGAGCCCCGGTGCACGCGTGCTCGCCGGCCGCAGCGTGATCTCCACCAGACCCGACTGCCGGGCGCGCTTGATGAGGCGTGACACGGTCGAGCGGGACGTGCCCAGGTGCCGCGCGATGACCTCCATCTTGATGTCCTGCAGGTAGTACATCGAGGCCGCCCGCAGCACGTCCTGCTCCCGCTCGACGTACATCTCGACCCCCTCCGGCCCGCGATCATCGCTGCACGTTTGTGCACCCCGGTTGCGCGTTCGTTCGCCTGGTGACGACGATAGCGAGCAAGCCCGTACCGGGCGAGCGGGGTAGCACCACCCAGCACGGCACAGCGACCACACCAACCGGGGGTACGACGGATGAGGACGGCGCCGCTGACGGCCCAGGCACGACAGGACGCACTCGACGCCATGCGCGGGAGTGCTGAACGCGGGAACGAGCTCGACGTCCTCGTCATCGGCGGCGGCGTGACCGGCGCCGGGATCGCGCTCGACGCGGTCAGCCGAGGACTGTCCACGGCGGTCGTCGAGGCCCAGGACTGGGCCAGCGGCACGTCGAGCCGGTCCAGCAAGCTGGTGCACGGCGGCCTGCGCTACCTGCAGATGCTCGACTTCCACCTGGTGCGCGAGGCGCTCACCGAGCGTGACCTGCTGATCAACCGCCTCGCCCCGCACCTGGTCAAGCCGGTCAGCTTCCTCTACCCGCTGGAGAACCGCGTCTGGGAGCGGGCCTACGTCGGAGCGGGCGTCGCCCTCTACGACACGCTCGCCTCGGTCACCGGCTCGAAGCGTGCGCTCCCCATCCACCGGCACCTGACCCGCAAGGGCATGGAGCGGCTGTTCCCGGACCTGCGGCACGACGCGGCCATCGGCGCGGTCCGCTACTGGGACGCCAGCGTCGACGACGCGCGCCTCGTCGAGACCCTCGTGCGCACCGCCGTGAGCTACGGCGCGCACGCCGCGAGCCGCACCCAGGTGGCGGACCTGCAGACCACCACCGGCGGCGCGGTCACCGGGGCCGAGGTGATCGACCTGGAGACGGGCGAGCACATCGACGTGCGGGCGCGCGCCGTCATCAACGCGACCGGCGTGTGGACCGAGCAGACGGAGTCCCTGGCCGGTGCGGAGGGCGGCCTGCGGGTGCTGGCCAGCAAGGGCGTCCACATCGTCGTGCCGCGCAGCCGGATCTCCGGCGACGTCGGGCTGATCCTGCAGACCGAGAAGTCGGTGCTGTTCATCATCCCGTGGTCGCGGTACTGGGTGATCGGCACGACGGACACGCCGTGGGAGCAGGAGCTGGTGCACCCCGTCGCGACGAGCGCCGACATCGACTACGTCATCGAGCACGCGAACGCGGTGCTGTCCCGGCCGATCACGCGCGAGGACATCATCGGCACCTGGGCAGGTCTGCGCCCGCTGCTGCAGCCGCAGGTCAAGGCCGGCACCAGCTCCGCCAAGGTGTCGCGCGAGCACACCGTCGCCGCGCCCGCGCCGGGCCTCACGGTCATCGCCGGCGGCAAGCTCACCACCTACCGGGTGATGGCCAAGGACGCGGTCGACTTCGCCATCGGCAGCCGCGCCACCAGCCTGCCGTCCATCACGCACGACCTGCCGCTGGTCGGCGCCGAGGGCCTGCAGGTGTTCCAGCGGCAGGCCCGGGCGATCAGCCAGAAGTACGGCTGGACCCGGCCGCGCATGGACCACCTGCTGCACCGCTACGGGTCCCTGCTGGGCGAGCTCATCGACCTCGTCGAGGCCGACCCGAGCCTGGCCGAGCCGCTGAAGAACGCCGACGCGTACATCGGCGCCGAGATCGTCTACGCCGCGAGCCACGAGGGCGCGCTGCACCTCGACGACGTCCTCATGCACCGCACGCGGCTCAACTACGAGCAGGCGGACAAGGGCGTCGGGGCGCTCGAGGAGATCGCCGACCTGGTCGCCCCGGTGCTCGGCTGGGACGCGCACACGCGCAGCCGGGAGATCGAGGCGTACCGCGCGCGGGCCGAGGCCGAGGACGCCGCCGCGCAGGAGCTGGACGACGCGGAGGCCGTCAAGGTCCGTCTGCGCGCCGCCGACGTGTCGCCGATGCTCGCCGACGCGTCGGCCGATGCCGGCACCAAGCCCGGGTCACCCGCGGGGAAGGGGTCGTCCGGACCCGCCGGGACCTGAGAACTCCCCGCGGCCATCCGCGGGGCGCACGTGACAACGATGTCCGTCAGAAAGGGTCGACAGTGGACTACACAATAGGTGACGCCTTCCTCTCGGAGGTGATGGGTACCGGCATGCTGATCCTTCTCGGCGCCGGTGTCGTCGCGAACGTCATCCTGCCGAAGAACAAGGGGTTCGACGGCGGCTGGCTCCTCATCAACTTCGGATGGGGCCTCGCGGTCTTCTCGGGTGTGTACGTCGCGTACAAGTCGGGGGCGCACCTCAACCCCGCGGTGACCATGGGCATCTGGACGAGCGGGGCGGAGGAGTTCGCACCCGGCGTCCCCGTGACGGCAGCGAACGGCTTCCTCTACGTCACCGCCCAGATAGCGGGTGCCGCGATAGGTGCCGCCCTCGCGTTCCTCGCCTACAAGAAGCACTTCGACGAGGACGCCGACGGCGCCACCAAGCTCGCCGTCTTCTCCACCGGCCCCGCCATCCGCTCCTACGGCTGGAACTTCGTCACCGAGGCCATCGCCACCTTCGTCCTCGTCTTCGTCATCCTCGCGTTCGCGAAGACCCCCGCGGAGCTCGGAGCCATCCCCGTGGCCCTGCTCGTGATCGGCATCGGTGCCAGCCTCGGTGGCCCGACCGGCTACGCCATCAACCCGGCACGTGACTTCGGTCCGCGCATCGCGCACGCCCTGCTGCCCATCCGCGGCAAGGGCTCGAGCGACTGGGCGTACTCCTGGGTGCCGATCCTCGGACCCCTGGTCGGCGGCGCGATCGCCGGCCTCGTGGCCTCCGTGTACATCGTCTGACCCACCACACAGCCGACCCCGTCCGGGCGGCGCTCTCACCCCCCGCGAGCGCCGTCCGGGCCCCCGAAGCACTCGGAGGAACCTGCACCATGCCCGACACCAAGTACGTCCTTGCCATCGACCAGGGCACCACGAGCTCCCGCGCGATCGTCTTCGACCACTCCGGCCACATCGTCGAGACCGGGCAGATCGAGCACGAGCAGATCTTCCCGCGCGCCGGCTGGGTCGAGCACGACGCCGAGGAGATCTGGAAGAACGTCCGCGAGGTGGTCGGTCTCGCGCTGACCCGCGCGAACCTCACCTACCGCGACCTCGCCGCGGTCGGCATCACCAACCAGCGCGAGACCGCGGTCGTCTGGGACCGGACCACCGGCAAGCCGGTCTACAACGCGATCGTCTGGCAGGACACGCGCACGCAGAAGATCGCCGAGGAGCTGGGGGCGCTCGGGGGCGGCGCCGACCGGTACAAGGCGAAGGTCGGCCTGCCGCTGGCCACGTACTTCTCCGGCCCGAAGGTCAAGTGGATCCTCGACAACGTCGACGGTGCGCGGGAGAAGGCCGAGGCCGGTGACCTGGCGTTCGGCAACACCGACTCCTGGGTGCTGTGGAACATGACCGGCGGCGTCGACGGCGGCGTGCACGTCACCGACCCGACCAACGCGTCGCGCACCATGCTGATGAACCTCGACACGCTGACGTGGAACGAGGACATCGCGAACGACATGGGCATCCCCCTGTCGATGCTGCCGGAGATCAAGTCGTCCTCCGAGGTGTACGGGCACGGCCGCGAGGGCGGCATGGTCCCGGGCGTCCCGATCGCCGGCATTCTCGGCGACCAGCAGGCGGCCACCTTCGGGCAGGCGTGCTTCGAGGTCGGCATGGCCAAGAACACCTACGGCACCGGCAACTTCATGCTCATCAACACGGGCACGGAGCCGATCCCGTCGAAGAACGGCCTGCTGACGACGGTCTGCTACAAGATCGGCGACCAGCCGACCGTGTACGCGCTCGAGGGCTCGATCGCCGTGAGCGGCTCGCTCGTCCAGTGGCTGCGCGACAACCTCGGCATCATCTCCTCGGCACCCGAGATCGAGGAGCTGGCCAAGACGGTCGACGACAACGGCGGCGCCTACTTCGTGCCGGCGTTCTCGGGCCTGTTCGCGCCGTACTGGCGCTCCGACGCACGTGGCGCCCTCGTCGGCCTCACGCGGTACGTCAACAAGGGGCACATCGCCCGGGCCGCGCTCGAGGCGACGGCGTTCCAGACCCGTGAGGTGCTGGACGCCATGAACGCCGACTCGGGCGTCGACCTGACCGAGCTCAAGGTGGACGGCGGCATGGTCCAGGACGAGCTGCTCATGCAGTTCCAGGCGGACATCCTCGGCGTCCCCGTGGTCCGCCCGCAGGTCGCGGAGACCACCGCCCTGGGTGCGGCCTACGCGGCCGGCATCGCCGTCGGGTTCTGGAACGGTGAGCAGGACGTCATCGACAACTGGGCCGAGGACAAGCGCTGGGAGCCGGCCATGGCCGACGACGAGCGCGACCGGCAGTACCGGCTCTGGAAGAAGGCCGTCACCAAGACCTTCGACTGGGTCGACGACGACGTGAGCTGACCTCCGACGTGACGGGCGAGGGCCGGGGTGCGACGAGGCACCCCGGCCCTCGTCTCGTGTCCGACGGGGCGGACCGGTCAGCGCGGCCGGTCGGTCTCCGGCGCGGCGTGGACGCCGTGGCTGGCGTCGGGACCCACGTGGGCGTCGGCCGGCACCTCGTCGACCGGGGCGTCCGCGGCGTGCGAGCCGTGCGCGGCGGCGCGCTCCAGGGCCGCACCCTCGATGTCGACGTTCGGGATGATCCTGTCCAGCCAGCGCGGCAGCCACCAGGCCGACCTGCCCAGCAGCGTCATGGCCGCCGGGATCATCGTCATGCGCACGACGAGGGCGTCGAACACGATGCCGATGGCGAGCGCGAACGCGATCGGGCTGATCTGCGCGGAGCCGCTGAACACGAAGCTGGAGAACACCGAGATCATGATCAGCGCGGCGGCCAGCACCACGCGCGCGCCGTGGGCGAACCCGAGGCGGACGGCCGCGGTCGGGGCGGCGCCGTGCACGTGCTCCTCACGCATCCGGGAGACCAGGAACACCTGGTAGTCCATCGCGAGCCCGAACAGGACGCCGACCAGCAGGATGGGCAGGAAGCTCAGCAGCGGCCCGGCGGAGTCGACGTTGAAGATCCCCGACAGCCAGCCCCACTGGAACACCGCGGTCGTCGCGCCGAACGAGGCCGCGATGGTGAGCAGGAAGCCCAGCACCGCCGTGACGGGGACCAGCAGCGACCGGAACGCGACCATCAGCAGCAGGATCGCCAGACCCACCACGATGAGCAGGAAGACCGGGAACGCGTCGGCGAGCTTCTCCGTGATGTCGATGTTCGCGGCGGAGGCTCCGGTGACCCACAGCTCGGTGCCGGTCGAGGCCTCGAGGTCCGGCCGTGCGTCGCGGATGGCGTGCACCAGCTCGGCGGTCTCCTCCGAGTCGGGTGCACCCGTGGGGATGACGACGACGAGCGCCGCGTCGGCACCCTCCGCCGCGCCGGGCGCCGCGACCGGGGCCGCGTAGGCGACGTCGGGGAGCTGCGTGACCTCGGCGACGACGGCCTCCACGGCTCCGGGCAGCGCGCTGGGGTCCTCGGCGGCGTCGACGAGCACGACGAGCGGGCCGTTGAAGCCGGGGCCGAAGCCCTCGGCGAGCAGCTCGAAGGCCCGCCGGTCGCCCGAGCCCTCGGGCTCACGGCCGGCGTCGGGCAGGCCCAGGCGCAGGCTCAGCGCGGGGATCGCGATGGTGAGCAGCACCGCGGCGCTGACCAGGAGCGTGACGATCGGGTGCGTGGTGACCAGCAGGCCCCAGCGGTTGCGGCCCTCGCGGGAGTGCTCGGCCTGCTTCTGGGCGCGGCCGCGCGGACGCAGGCGCTCGCCGGCGAAGCCCATGATCGCGGGCAGCAGCGTGATGGCGACCAGCACGGCGATGACGACCGTCGCGGCGGCGGCCAGACCCATCGCCGCGAGGAACGGGATGCCGGTGATGGTGAGCGCGGCCAGCGCGATGACGACGGTGATGCCGGCGAACACCACCGCGCTGCCCGCGGTGCCGACCGCCCGCCCGGCGGACGTCTCCGGGTCCGTGCCGTCGGCCAGCTGCTGGCGGTGCCGGGACAGCAGGAACAGCGCGTAGTCGATGCCGACGGCGAGCCCCAGCATGAGCGCGAGGGTCAGGGTGGCCGACGAGATCGTGGTGACGGCCGACAGGGAGAGCACGCCCGCGACGCCGATGCCGACGCCCAGCAGCGCCGTGAGGATGGGCATGCCGGCGGCGAGCAGCGAGCCGAACGTCACGACGAGCACCACCAGTGCGACGACGAGGCCCAGCGCCTCGGCCGGCCCGGCCAGCTCCAGCGGTGCGGTGAACGGCCCGCCCGACAGCGCGACCTCGTAGCCGTCGGCCTCCAGGCTGTCGGCGGCGTCCTCCAGGACGTCGGTCGTCGCCGTGGGGACCTCCTCCATGCCGACCGTGAACTGCACGTCGACGTACATCACGCTGCCGTCGGGGGCCACGGCCTGGGTGGCGACGGGGTCGGACACGCCCGCGACGTCCTCAGCCTCGGCGACCGGTGCGATCGCCGTCATCACGTCCTGGATCCCGGTGCCCTCGAGGAACGACTCGCCCTCGGGCGCGGCGACGACCACGCGTGCGCTCGACGGCGCCTCGGCGTCCTGCGCCTGCGAGCTGCTGCTCGACCCGACCCCCGCGGCCTGGTCCCCCAGCCGCTCGGCGACGAGCGCCTGCGCCCGGTCGGACTCCGTTCCGGGGATCGAGAACGAGTTGGAGAGGTTGAGCCCCGAGGACACCGCGCCGAAGGCCGCGGCGGCGAGCACCAGCAGCCATGCGACGAGCACGATCCAGCGGTGGCGGTAGCTTCCCCGGCCCAGACGGTCCAGCACGCGTGCCATGTTCACTCCTTGGTCGACGGTGCAGGATACCCGACAGGTGTCGGTTACTCGTCGATGGCATCATGGGACGGATGACCATCCAGGACGGCCCCCGCATGGATCCCCGGGTGCTGCGCACCCGTCGACTGCTCCAGGATGCCCTGCTCTCGCTCGCCCGCGAACGCACGCTCGACGAGATCTCCGTCGCCGACGTCGCCGACCGGGCCACCGTGAACCGCAGCACCTTCTACCAGCACTACCCCGACACCGACACGCTGCTGGCCGACGCGCTCGACGCGCAGGCTTCGGTCGTCGGCGCCGACCTCTCCCAGATCCGCCCCGACACCGACACCACGACGCCCCCCGAGGTGCTGATCCGGTACGCCACGCACGTCGCCGAGAACGTCGGCCTGTACCGCAGCGCGCTCGGCGAGCACGGCTCCCCCGTCGCCGTCACCCGGCTGCGCAAGCGCATCGCCGCCCTGGCGCTCGAGGGCCTCGAGCTGCACGGCGCACCTCCCGCCCTGTCGAGCCTGCCGCTGCCGATCGCCGCGGCGGCGCTCGCCGGGTCGGTCATCGGCGTGCTCGTCGCGTGGTTGGAGCGGGACCCGCTGCCCCCGGCGCAGGACGCCGCGGCCTGGGCCTGGTCCGCGGTCAGCGGCTGGCCGACGGACACCGCCGAACCCTGACGTCCGCAGCACCACGAGCCGACTCCGCAACGTCCGCACATCCGAGCGCCCCGACGACCGGATGTGCGGACGCAAGCCTCGCCAGCGGCCGTGCGTCCGCAGATTCGCGCGTCAGGACGACCGGATGTGCGGACGTTGTCGGTGTCGAGGCCGCTGCGTCCGCACTCGTGCGGGTTCCAGCCCGCCGGAGTGCGGACGTCGCCGGTGTCCAGACAGCTGCGTCCGCACTCGTGCGGGTTCCAGCCCGCCGGAGTGCGGACGTTGCGGGTGTCGCGACGTCCAGCGCGGACATAGCGGTGGGCGTCAGGTGAAGTACGCGCCGCCGTTGACGTCGAGGACGGTGCCGGTGACGAAGGCCGCGCCGTCCGAGGCCAGGAAGAGGACCGCCTCGGCGATGTCGTCCGGTGCTCCCGCCCGGTTCAGCGCGGACGCGGCGACCGCGGCACGCTGCGCCGGCTCCGGCGTGTACGTGGCGTGCAGCGGGGTGCCGCCGACGAACCCGGGGGCGACCACGTTCACGGTGATCCGGCGCGGTCCCAGCTCCCGTGCGAGCGCGCGGGTGAACCCCTCGAGCGCCGCCTTGGCCGTGCTGTAGGCGACCATGCCCGTGCCCCCGCCGCTGCGGGCCGCCTGGGCGCCGATCGTGATGATGCGACCGCCGTCGGGCATCAGCGCGAGCGCGGCGCGGCTGGCGTAGAACGCCGACGACAGGTTGAGGTCCAGCACGCCGTGCCAGTGGGCGTCGTCCATCGCGGGGACGTTGCGCCGGTCGACCGGGCCGCCCGCGTTGTTGACGAGGATGTCGATCCCGCCACCGAGCGCGGCAGCGGCGTCGGCGACCGCCTTGTCGACGTCCCAGCTGCGGCGCAGGTCCACCTGGACGGAGGCCGCGACCTGGCCGGTCTCCTTGATGTCCGTGACGACGGCGGTGGCGTCGTGCGACAGGTGCGTCACCGCGACGTCGGCCCCGGCGCGGGCCAGCGCGAGCGCGACGGCGCGCCCGATGCCCGAGGCGCCGCCGGTGACGAGCGCGCGGCGGCCGGTGAGCGCGTGCTCCACCTGGGTGCCCTCCTGTTGGACTGTCGTCCTGCACGGTACGGGAGCGGTTCGCCCCGCTCAACACCCAGATGTCCGAATAGTCCGGTCGGCGTAAGGGGTGGGCGGCGCCGGGTAGCGTCCTGCCCCATGCGCCTGGCCACCTGGAACATCAACTCGATCCGTGCACGGGCGGACCGCGCCCTCGCCTTCCTGGAGCGGACGGGCGTCGACGTGCTGGCCCTGCAGGAGACCAAGTGCAAGGACGACCAGTTCCCGCGCGAGGGTTTCGAGGCCCTCGGCTACGAGGTGGCGACCACCGGGTTCAGCCCGTGGAACGGTGTCGCGATCATCTCGAAGGTGGGGATCGACGATGTCGAGGTCGGCTTCCCGGGCATGCCCACGTGGGGGGACCCGGCGGCCGCCGAGGCGAGGGCGCTCGGCGCGACGTGCGGCGGGGTGCGGGTGTGGAGCCTGTACGTGCCCAACGGCCGTGAGCTCGACGACCCGCACTATGCGTACAAGCTGGACTGGCTGGGCCGGCTGCGTGACGCGGCGCAGGGCTGGCTGGCGGCCGACGCCGGCGCGCAGGTGGCTCTCGTCGGCGACTGGAACATCGCCCCGCTGGACACCGACGTCTGGGACATCGCGAGGTTCGCCGGTCGCACGCACGTGAGCCCTGCCGAGCGGGACGCGTTCACGGCGATCGCCGACGCCGGGTACACCGAGGTCTCCCGCGTGCACCTCCCCGCCGAGCACACCTACACCTACTGGGACTACCAGCAGCTGCGGTTCCCCCGGAACGAGGGCATGCGCATCGACCTCACGTACGCGACGCCCGCCCTGGCCGCCCGGGTGACCGGTGTGACCATCGAGCGCAACGAGCGCAAGGGCAAGGCACCGTCCGACCACGTGCCGGTCGTGCTCGACATCGCTGGGTGATGTCCGTGGAAAGACCCGTCGTCTCGGGTGCGCCGTGGGCTAGCGTGCGCGCATGAGCAACGAGCCTGGGGGGCCGGCTCCGGTTCCCGACCCCTATGCCGTCCCCGACCCTGCCCAGACGGTGCCCCTCGCCCCCGGTGGGCACGAGCCTGTGGCACCCAGCGGGTACGAGGCGGTGCGGACGCCGGTCGGCGACACAGCGCCGACGGCTCCCTACGGCGTGCCGCCGACGGAGCCGGCACCGACGCCCTACGGCCAGCAGATCGGTGCCGGGGCTCCCCAGCACGGCGCGCCGCAGTACGGGCCGGAGCGGTTCGCGGCCCCGCAGTACGGGGCACCGCAGCCCGAGTACGGAGCACCGCAGTACGGAGCACCGCAGTACGGCGCACCGCAGTACGGAGCGCCCCAGTACGGCTCCCCCCAGTACGGGGCACCCGGGTACGAGCAGGCTCCGCCGCCCTACGGTGCGCAGCCGTACGGGTACGGCCAGCCCTACGGGCCGCAGCCCACCGAGGGCATGGCGATCGCGTCCTTCGTCACCAGCACCGCCGGTCTGCTGTTCTTCGGCGGGCTCCCGGGCGCGGTCGGGCTCGGGCTGGGCATCGCGGCGCTGCGACGCATCAGGGAGTCCGGCAAGGCGGGCCGCGGGTGGGCCATCGCCGGCATCGTCGTCGGCGCGGTCGGGATCCTCTCGATGCTCGCGATCGCCGCGTACATCGTGTTCGTCTTCTGGCTCATCGGCAGCTCGACGAGCTCGTCGGGCATCCTGGACGAGTTCCAGCAGGGGTTCGAGGAGGGCCTCGAGGAGGGCAGCGGCACGGACAGCGGCGCGACCGGCGAGGACCCGCTCGGCGAGCAGCTGCCCGACTTCGCGCTCCGCACGGACCTGGCGGCCGGCACGTGCCTGACCACGTACTCCTACCAGTACGACATGGCGGACACGGACCCCGTCGACTGCGCGCTGCCGCACGAGGCCGAGGTCGTCGCCGTCGTCACCATGACGGCCCCGGTGAGCCTCGACCCGACCGACGAGTACGACCCGGCGTTCAACGACGCGTGGGCGACGTGCGACGAGCTCACGGAGACCCTCGTCCCCGACTACTTCAGCAACGGCAACGTCGAGCTGTACTACCCCCACCCCGACACGTTCGCCGCCGGTGGGACGTCGGCCTACTGCGTCTACTACGGCGACGAGCCCGGGATGACCGGGTCGGCCGTCGCCGGCACGCTCGTGCTCGCGGGCGCAGGAGCGTAGTCCTGAGCCATCCCCGCGACCCGTACGGCTACCCGGAGGTGCACTACGCCCCCGGGTGGACCGAGCCGCGCGCGCGCCTCGAGCCGACGGCGGTGTGGTCGCTGGTCACGGGGGTGCTGGGCCTCGGTCCGGTGGCGCTGGGGCTGGCGGTCGTGGCGTTCCGCCGCATCGCGACGCGGCACACCCGCGGTCGTGGGCTGGCCATCGCCGGTGCCGTGCTCGGCACGCTCGGGACGATCGCCCTGGTGGTCGGGGTGACGGTCGCGGTGCTCACGGTGATGGCGAGCCGCCCGCTGCCGACGGACGTGCCCGCCCCGCGGGACGCCCGGGCGCAGCAGCTGGTCACGGGCAACTGCGTGCTGTCGCTGCCCGACGACGGCCCCGTGGACACGGTGCGGGTGGTGCCCTGCGCCGAGCCGCACGAGGCGCAGGTGGTCACCGAGTTCACGTTCGCGCCGGCCGCGGTCTGGCCGGGCCAGCAGGCTGCCGACGCGCGGGTGGCGCGGGCCTGCGTGCTCGACGCCGAGGAGATCGACGCCGGCGTGCGTACGGTGACCTGGTCGCCCACCGAGCGGTCGTGGGCGCGCGGCGACCGGGTGGGGCTGTGCCTGGCGGTCGTCGACGGGGGCGGGGTCACGGGGTCCTTCCTCGACCGGACCGCCGAGCTCCCCTGACCCTTACCGCGTGGTAGGTAATCGGCTAGGGTGGCCCCGACGCACCCCACCGAGGAGGTACCCGGCAATGTCGCAGGTCTTCGACGTCGAACGAGTCCTTGCAGAGCTCACCCTCGAGGAGAAGGCGTCCCTGACGTCCGGCTCCGACTTCTGGCACACGCAGGGTGTCGAGCGTGTGGGCGTGCCGGCGATCATGGTCGCGGACGGCCCGCACGGTCTGCGCAAGCAGGCCGAGGACGCCGACCACCTGGGCCTCGGGAACTCCGTGCCGGCCACGTGCTTCCCGACCGCCGCGGCGCTGGGCTCGTCGTGGGACGTCGACCTGCTGACCCGCGTCGGTGAGGCGCTCGGCCGCGAGACGCGCGCCAACGACGTCGCCGTCCTGCTCGGTCCGGGCGTCAACATCAAGCGCACCCCGTTGTGCGGCCGCAACTTCGAGTACGTCTCGGAGGACCCCGTGGTCGCCGGCGAGCTGGCCACCGCGATCGTGCGGGGCATCCAGAGCCAGGGCGTCGGCACGTCGCTCAAGCACTACGCGGCGAACAACCAGGAGTCGGACCGCATGCGGGTGTCCGCGCAGATCGACGAGCGGACGCTGCGCGAGATCTACCTGCCGGCGTTCGAGCGCGTCGTGACGAAGGCCCAGCCGTGGACCGTGATGTGCGCGTACAACAAGGTCAACGGCACCTACGCGTCCGAGCACCACGAGCTGCTCACCGCGATCCTGCGCGACGAGTGGGCCTTCGAGGGCCTCGTGGTGTCCGACTGGGGCGCCGTGCACGACCGCGTGCCCGCGCTGGCGGCCGGGCTCGACCTGCAGATGCCTGCCGCGGGACCGCGTCCCGACGAGGAGGTCGTGGCGGCCGTCCGCGACGGGTCCCTCGACGCGGGGGTGCTCGACGTGGCCGCTCGCCGGGTGCTCCAGCTCGTCGCCAAGGGCCTGCCGGCGGTCGGGTCGGACGACACGTTCGACGTCGACGCCCACCACGAGCTGGCCCGCGAGGCCGCCGCGGCGGGGTCCGTGCTGCTGAAGAACGAGGGCGGGCTGCTCCCCCTCGCCTCCACCGACGGGGTCGTCGTGGTCGGCGAGTTCGCCCGCACCCCGCGCTACCAGGGCGCGGGCTCGTCGCAGGTCAACCCGACGCGGCTCGACGCGCCGCTGGACGCGCTGCGGGCGGCCGGTGGCGAGCTCCCGTTCGCGGCCGGCTTCACCATCGCGGGCGGACCCGCCGGCGACGACGACGCCCTGCTCGCCGAGGCGGTGTCGGTCGCGCGCGGCGCCGGGACCGTCGTGGTGTTCCTCGGGCTGCCGGGGCCGGACGAGTCCGAGGGGTACGACCGGCCCCGCCTCGGCCTGCCGGACAACCAGGTCGCGCTGCTGCGGGCCGTCGCCGAGGTCAACCCCCGGGTGGTCGTCGTGCTCGCCAACGGCTCCGCGGTCAGCGTGACCGGCTGGCGCGACGCAGCCCCGGCCATCCTCGAGACGTGGCTCGGCGGCCAGGCGGGCGGGTCGGCGGTCGCGGACCTGCTGCTCGGCGTCCGCACCCCGTCGGGCAAGCTCACGGAGACCATCCCGCTCCGCATCGAGGACACCCCGGCGTTCGGCAACTTCCCCGGCGAGGCCGGCGTGGTCCGCTACGGCGAGGGCGTGCTGGTGGGGTACCGCTGGTACGACACGCGCGCGATGGACGTGGCCTACCCGTTCGGGCACGGCCTGTCGTACACGACGTTCGGGTACGACGGCGTCACCGCGTCGGCCGACGGCACCGATGTCAGCGTGCGGGTGACGGTGACCAACACGGGCCCGGTGGCCGGTGCCGAGGTGGTCCAGGTGTACGTGCGCGACCCCGAGGCGTCCGTCCTGCGTCCGGTCCGCGAGCTCAAGGCGTTCCGCAAGGTGGCGCTGGAGCCGGGCGAGTCGCAGGAGGTGTCGTTCACCCTGGGCGCCCGCGACCTGTCGTACTGGCACCCAGGCCTGCACCGCTGGGTGGTCGAGGGCGGCGAGTTCGTCGTCGAGGTGGGTGCGTCGTCCCGCGACCTGCGCGGGTCGGCGTCCCTGACGGTCGAGGGCGAGCCGCTGTGGGGCGACCTCACGCCGATGTCGACGATCGAGGAGTGGTTCGCCCACCCCGTCGGTGGACCGCTGCTGCAGGACGCCCTGGTGCCACCCGCCGACATGCCGCCGCTCGACGACACGATGCAGGCGATGATCCTGCAGATGCCGGCCAAGGTCATCGCGGACTTCGGCCTGTCCGGCTTCGACCGCGAGGTCCTGGACGCGCTGGTGGCGAAGGTCAGGGCCTGAGCAGCGTCGCGACGTGGGCGCGCAGGGCGGCCGCCATGTCCGGGCGGGCGTCGGGCGTGCCGGCCGACAGGAGCCACTGGATCTGCATGCCGTCCATGACTGCGACGGTCAGGCGCGACGCGGTCAGGGGGTCGAGGCCCGGGCGGAGCTCGCCGGCGTCGCGACGGCGCTCGAACTCGGCGCGCCCACCCTCGACCACGCGGCGGTACCGCTCCTGGAAGTACGCGTGCGCGGGGTGGTCCGGCGACGTCGCCTCGGCGGACAGCGTCGCGAAGAGCTCGACGATGCCCGGGCGCGAGGCGTTGCGCTCGATGACCCGGGCGAGCGCGTCGACGAAGTCGTACCCGGCGTCGAGGTCGGCCTCGAACGCGGCGTCGTCCACCTGGTCGCGACGCTCGAGGACGGCCGCGAGGAGCACTGCCTTGCTGGCGAAGTGGTGCAGGAGCCCGGGGTGGGAGATGCCCACGCGGGACGCCACCTCACGCAGCGAGGCGGTGCGGTACCCGACCTCGCCGAACAGCTGCATGGCGACGTCGAGGATCTCCTCGCGCGTGGCCCGACCCCTGGCGTAGCCACCTGACCGGGCGCCGGTGGGAGCCTGCGTCGTCATGGTCCCCAGGATGCCAGGCTCACTCGCCGGGGTAGACCACGCCGAGCTGGCGGCGGATCTCGTCGGCCGTCTCCAGGATGGTCACCGTCTCCTCCAGGGGCTGCCACGGCGACTCGGTGCGGCCCTCCGTCACGTACCGGGCGAGCGCCGCCGCCTGGAAGCACAGGCCGTCGTGGCCGTGGATGCGGTTGTCGTCCCAGGTGACCCGCTCGCCGTCGCGGACCAGGGTGACCGTGGTCGGCAGGTAGAAGTTCTCGCCCACCTCGACCCGTCCTGCCGACCCGGCGATCTCCGCGGTGTGCGGGGTCGCGGCGAGCATCGACGTGAACACCGACGCCTGCAGCCCGGAGCCGTACCCGACGAGCGCCGACACCTGCGCGTCGACACCCGTGGACGCCAGCTCGCCGGCCGCCTGGACGGTCGAGGGCCGGGCGCCGGAGGCGGCGAACGACGCGAAGGCCAGCGGGTAGACGCCCAGGTCGAGCAGGACCCCGCCCGCGAGCGCCGGGTCGAGGAGCCGGTGCGTGGGGTCGCGGTCCGCGCGCACGCCGTAGTCGGCGGTCACGCGGTGCACGTCCCCGAGGGCCCCGTCCTCGAGCAGCCGGCGGACGACGTCCGTGTGCGGCAGGTATCGCGTCCACATGGCCTCCATGAGCAGCACCCCGGCGGACCGGGCGGCGTCGACGAGCTCACGGGCCTCGGTCGCGTTGCGCGTGAAGGCCTTCTCGACGAGCACGTGCTTGCCCGCGGCGATGGCCAGCAGCGCCTGGTCGCGATGGTGGCTGTGCGGGCTGGCGACGACCACGACGTCGACGTCCGGGTCCTCGACGAGCTGCTGGTAGGAGCCGTACGCGCGGTCGATCCCGTGGGTGCCCGCGAACGCCTGCGCCCGCTCGAGCGACCTCGACCCCGCGGCGACGACCCGCTGGGAGGTGTGCGTGCGGACCGCGTGCACCCACCGTCCGGCGATGAAGCCGGGAGCGAGGACGCCCCAGCGCAGCGGCGGTGCGTCGCGGGGGTCGGTGACGCGGGACTCGGGCAGCGGAAGGTCGGTCGCCATGCGCACACCCTGCCAAAGGTGGCGGCGGTAGTGTCCCGACATGTCACGCCGCGACACGCTCGCGCAGGTCGAGCTCGTCGAGGACGACGAGCCGGTCCCGCCGGAGCGCGACCCCGCCCGCCGTCCGCGGAACCGCCGGTGGCTGCTGGCCGTCCCGGTCGTCGCCGCGCTGCTGGTCGGCGTGCAGCTGGTGACGGACGCCCGCGACCGTGCGGCCGACGCACGGGTCGCTGCGCTGCCGGGGGCCGTCGACCCTCTCGGGGAGGACCTGGAGGTCCGGTGGCGCGCGGACCAGGCCGCGGCACCGTCGATGTTCGGCCCGGTGCGGGACCAGATGCTGCACGGCCCCGTCACCGGGCCGGACGGCGCGCAGACGTACGACGCCGTCGACCTGCGCACCGGCGAGCTCGCCTGGTCGACGCCCTTGACCGGGCCGGACGGCAGGCTGGTGGAGCCGCGCACCTCACCCACGACCACGTGCGGCCCCTGGGGCGACCCGGGCACCGACCCCGAGCGCGTGGTGTGCCTCGTCACGGACGGCTACCAGCGCCATTCCGCGGAGGGCCTCGACGAGTCCGCGGCTCCCACCCGGTCGCGGCTGGTCGTGCTCGACGTCACCGACGGGAGCGTGCTGGCCGACCACCCCGGACCGCTCGCGACGTCGGTCGCGGTGCTCCCGGGCCTGGCGGCGACGGCGACCCTCGACGACGACCAGCACCTCGTCGTCGTCGCGAACGACCCGCTCACCGGCGAGGAGCTGTGGCGGTACCGCGGCACCGACCCGGCAGGCGGCCCGATGGAGGCGAACGTCACGTGGACGTCCGGCGTCGGCGGCATGGTGGTCCTGTCCGGTCTCCCCGGGGGCCCGGTGATGCTCTCGGCGTCCGGTGAGCGTGTCGAGACGGGGCCGGACGTGCGGAGCTGGGGCACCACGTCCCAGGGCTGGTTCCTCACGGAGCGCCCCGACCCGGACGGTGGCGCCCCGGTGCAACGCGTGTACCGCCCCGGCGCGGCGCCCCTGGAGGTTCTGGGCCGGCTCCTCGAGCGGCGGGTCGACGACGGGAGCGTGCCCGGGCTCGAGGTGTCGACGGGAGCCCGGACGTACGGCTGGGACGGGCGTACCGGGGACCAGCTGTGGGACGCGGACGTCGTCGCCACGCCCGGCTGGCACGACTCGGTGCTCGTCCTCGACGGGACGGTCTACCTGAGCGCGACCGGCGCGGTGGTCGCGCTGGACGCCCGGACGGGCGAGACCCGGTGGACAGCCCCCCGGCTCGAGGGTGCCTACTGGGGGGACCTGCTGACGGACGGCCCGCACCTGCTCCTGGTCGAGATGCCCCAGGATGCGGTCGGTACGGGCTTCGTGACGGCCCTGGACCGCCGGACCGGCACGTTCGTCCGCCGCATGAAGGTCCCCGCAGGCTTCCCCGCGGTCGTCGCGGTCGGCCGCTCGCTCGTGGCCACGAACGGGGAGCGTGTCGTCAGCCTCGGCTGACGGCGCGTCAGCGGCGGGCCGCCACCGCCAGCCCGTCCTCTCCACGGTCCACCACGACGGTGTCGCCGTCGTGGATCTGGCCCGCGAGGATCTGCCGCGCCAGCCGGTCGCCGATCTCGCGCTGCACCAGCCGCCGCAGCGGCCGCGCGCCGTAGGCGGGGTCGTACCCCTCCAGGGCCAGCCACTCGCGCGCGGCGGGTGAGACCTCGAGCGTGAGCCGGCGGTCCGTCAGACGGCGCGCCAGCGCGGCGACCTGCAGCTCCACGATGTGCCCGAGCTCGTCGAGCGTCAGCGGGTCGAAGATCACCACGTCGTCGAGCCGGTTGAGGAACTCCGGCTTGAACGACGAGCGCACCGCGGACATCACGGCGTCGCGCTTCTCCTCGGCGGACAGCAGCGGGTCCACGAGGAACTGCGAGCCCAGGTTCGACGTGAGCACCAGGATCACGTTGCGGAAGTCGACCGTGCGCCCCTGGCCGTCGGTCAGGCGACCGTCGTCGAGCACCTGCAGCAGCACGTCGAACACCTCGGGGTGCGCCTTCTCGACCTCGTCGAAGAGGACCACCGAGTACGGCCGGCGACGGACGGCCTCGGTGAGCTGACCGCCCTCCTCGTAGCCGACGTACCCGGGGGGCGCGCCGACGAGCCGGGCGACCGAGTGCTTCTCGGCGTACTCCGACATGTCGATCCGGACCATCGCGCGCTCGTCGTCGAACAGGAAGTCCGCGAGCGCCTTGGCCAGCTCGGTCTTGCCGACGCCGGTGGGGCCGAGGAACAGGAACGAGCCCGTGGGCCGGTCGGGGTCGGAGACGCCCGCGCGCGAGCGGCGGACCGCGTCGGACACGGACGCGACCGCGGGACGCTGGCCGATGAGCCGCTGGCCCAGCACCTCCTCCATGCGCAGGAGCTTGGCGGTCTCGCCCTCGAGCAGCCGGCCGGCGGGGATGCCGGTCCACTGCGCGACCACCTCGGCGACCTCGTCGGGACCGACCTTCTCGGCGATCATCGGCGGGCCGTCGGGCGCGGCGTCCACCGCCTGCTCGTCGGCCTCGGCCGCTGCGATCTGCTCCTGCAGCGCCGGCAGCTCGCCGTACTGGATGCGTGCGGCACCCGCGAGGTCACCCTCGCGCAGCAGCCGCTCGGCGTCGGAGCGCAGCGTGTCGAGCCGAGCCTTGAGGTCGCCGACGAGGTTGTGGCCGGCCTTCTCCTTCTCCCACCGCGCGGTCAGGGACGCGAGGTCCTCGCGGCGGTCGGCCAGGTCCTTGCGCAGCCGCTGCAGGCGCTCGGTCGAGGCGGGGTCGTCGGACTCCGACAGCACGACCTCCTCCATCTCGAGCCGCGTGACGGCACGCTGGAGCTCGTCGATCTCGATGGGCGACGAGTCCAGCTCCATGCGCAGGCGCGACGCCGCCTCGTCGACCAGGTCGATGGCCTTGTCGGGCAGCTGGCGGCCGGTGATGTAGCGGTCGGACAGGGCCGCGGCGGCGACCAGCGCGGAGTCGGCGATGGTCACCTTGTGGTGCGCCTCGTACCGCTCCTTGAGACCGCGCAGGATCGCCACGGTGTCCTCGACCGACGGCTCCCCCACGAACACCTGCTGGAACCGGCGCTCCAGGGCGGGGTCCTTCTCGACGCGCTCGCGGTACTCGTCGAGCGTCGTGGCACCGACCAGGCGCAGCTCGCCGCGGGCCAGCATGGGCTTGAGCATGTTGCCCGCGTCCATGGCACCCTCGCCGCCGGCACCCGCGCCGACGACCGTGTGCAGCTCGTCGATGAACGTGACGACCTCGCCGTTGGACCCGGTGATCTCCTGGAGCACGGCCTTGAGCCGCTCCTCGAACTCGCCCCGGTACTTCGCACCGGCCACCATCGCGGCCAGGTCGAGCGAGACCAGCTTCTTGCCGCGCAGCGACTCGGGGACGTCCCCGGCGACGATGCGCTGCGCGAGGCCCTCGACGACGGCCGTCTTGCCGACGCCGGGCTCACCGATGAGGACCGGGTTGTTCTTGGTGCGCCGGGACAGCACCTGCACCACGCGGCGGATCTCGGAGTCGCGGCCGATGACGGGGTCGAGCTTGCCGTCGCGGGCGCGCTGCGTGAGGTCGACGCCGTACTTCTCGAGCGCCTTGTACGTGCCCTCGGGGTTCGGGGTGGTGACGCGCGCGGACCCGCGGACGGCGGGCAGCGCGGCCGCGAGCGCGTCGCGGGACGCACCCTGGGCGCGCAGGGCGTCGGCGACCCCGGACTGGCCCGTCGCGAGCCCGAGCAGCAGGTGCTCGGTGGAGACGTAGTCGTCGCCCAGCGAGCGAGCCTCGGACGAGGCCGCCTCGAGCGCGGTCGACGTGGCCCGCGACGCGGACGGCTGGGCGACGGTGGACCCGCTGCTGGTGGGCAGGTTGACGAGCATGCCGCGGACGGCCCGGCCGAGCGCGGTGCGGTCGGCGCCGACGGCGTCGAGCAGCCCGTTGGCGACGCCGCCCTCCTGCTGGAGCAGGGCGTTGAGCAGGTGCGCAGGCTCGAGCTGCGGGTTGCCGGCGGCGGACGCCTGCTGGATGGCGTCGCCGAGGGCCTCCTGGGACCGGGTGGTGAACTTGGCGTCCACATGACCTCCTGAGTGATCGACTGCTCATCGCAACGACGGCCGAAGTTGAGTCTATTCCGCTCAACTCTCCCGACCACCCGGACGACGTCACCGTGCGACGATCACGCCATGACCGACGACGTCGACGTGCTCGGACCCGGATGGACCGCCCGCACCCTGCCCCTGCGACCCGACGGCGGCACACCGGACCCGGTTGCCACTCTGGTCCATCGGGAGGGGACGGACAGCCGACGCGCCCTCCTCTACGTGCACGGCTTCGTCGACTACTTCTTCCACACGCAGTTCGCCGACGCCCTCGGCGCGCACGGGTACGACGTCTACGCCCTCGACCTGCGCGACTACGGCCGGTCCATCCGCGACGGCCGGCCGCCCAACTACGTCACCGACCTGGGCAGGTTCGCGGAGGAGCTCGATGCCGCGATCCGCGTGATCCGTGCCGAGCACGACGAGGTCGTCCTGCTCGGCCACTCGATGGGCGGGCTCGTGACGTCGCTCTGGGCCGACGCACGGCGGGGCGAGCACCTCGTCGACGCGCTGGTGCTCAACGCCCCCTGGCTCGACCTGCGGGGGAACTGGTTCGAGCGCACGATCCTGACCGCGATGATCGACGGCATCGGCAGGGTCGCTCCCCGCGTCGTCGTCGGCAAGGTCGGGCCGCACTACGGGCGCGCCCTGCACGAGGGCACGGGCGGCGAGTGGGGGTACGACCTCGCCTGGAAGCCGCTCGACGGGTTCCCGGCCCGGGCGGGCTTCGCGCGCAGCATCCGCCGCGGCCACGCGCGGGTCGCGAAGGGGCTGGCCATCGACGTGCCGGTCCTGGTGCTGGCGTCCGACGCCTCCGGGCCCGACGACGCCTGGCACGACGGCCTGCTGACCACCGACTCGGTGCTCGACGTCGCCGACATCAAGCGGCTCGCCCCGAACCTCGGCCCGGACGTCACGTTCGTCGAGATCCCCGGCGGCGCCCACGACCTGGCGCTGTCCCCCGCACCGGCCCGCGACACCTACGTCGCGGAGATCCTCGCGTTCCTGGACGCCCGGCTGTCGTGACCACCACCGTCGAGCGCGCCCGGCTGCGCGCCCTGCGGGTCGCGGCGCGCTACCGCCGCACCCCGCTGGGCCGGCTGGTGCAGCGCACGGTCGACGGCTTCGTCGCCATCGAGCCCTTCGACCGCGCGATGACGCTCGCCGCGCAGGCGTTCGTCTCGATCGTGCCGGTGATGATCGTGATGGCGGCGCTGCGGCCCGCTGAGCCGGGCTTCGGCTCGTTCATGGCCGACTCCATGGGGCTGTCCGAGGCCACCCGCGAGACCGTCGCGGGCAGCGTGACGACGGACGTCACGGTGGGCAGCAGCGTCGGCGTGCTCGGGCTGCTGGTGGCGCTGCTGAGCGCCACGGCGTACTCGCGGGCCCTGGAGCGGATGTACGCGAAGGTGTGGCACGTCCCGCGGCCCGGGCTGCGCTCGGCGTGGCGGTGGCTGGCCACCGTGCTCGCGGTCATCGTGGCGGTCGGGCTGCTCGAGCTGATGCGGCAGGCCACCGAGGGGGTGCCGCTGCCGCAGGTGTGGGACTTCGTCCTGCGCCTGGTGGTCTGGACGGTCGTGTGGACGTACGTCCCGTGGGCGCTCCTGCGCGCCGAGATCCCGCTGCGCGCGCTCGCGTTCACCGGGGCCGTCACCGCGGTGCTCATGTGCGCGCTGAGCGTGGTCGGGATCGTCTACCTGCCGATCGTCCTGGAGGCGGGCGCCCGGCAGTACGGGGTGCTCGGCCTGGTGTTCGCCTACATCGGCTGGCTCTTCGCGTTCAGCTTCGCGCTGGTCCTGGCCACCGTGGTCGGACGGGCGTGCGCCGAGGACGAGGGCGCGCTGGGACGGCTGGTCCGCGGACGCCGCAACGACGATGCCACGGCACCGCGCATCGTCACGGCGTGACGCGAGGTGACTCCGGCGCGGGCACCGGGTCGGCGGGTGCCACGAGTGCCGGTCGGTTGGTCACGATCAGCCACGCCGCCAGCGTCGCCAGCACCACGGGGATCAGCAGCGTCACCTGCGGCACCACGGCGATCGCCATGAAGATGCTGAGCCAGCCGTTGCGCGTGGCTGCCACGACGATCCCGACCACCGCGGCCGAGACCGCGAGCGCGAGGGGCACCGCGTCCCAGGCCTGGTGGAGGGCGAACCCGAGCGCGACGCCGACGAAGAGCGCCGGGAAGATGCGGCCGCCACGGAACCCCGAGGTGGCGGCGACGAGCATCGCCAGCAGCTTGATGCCGGCCATCGCCAGGAACCCCAGCGCCGTGGTGGTCGCGGCGAGACCGGGAAGCTCCTGCATCTGGGTGAGGCCCTTGAACAGCGTGACCTCGCCGCCGAGCGCACCCAGCAGACCCAGCAGCAGACCGCCGGCGGTGAGCATGAGCACCGGGTGGCCGATCCGGCGGAAGAGCCGGTGCATCGGCACGAACAGGTAGACCGCGACCAGGCCGAGCAGTGCCGAGCCGACCGCGATCGCGATCGCCAGGCCGAGGTCGTCCAGCCCGCCGTAGGTGTAGGCGGGCACGTCGACGGCCAGGTCGAGGCTCTCCAGCTGCATCATCGTCAGCGACCCCGCGGTGGCCGCAACCAGCGGCGGGAACAGCCGGTCCCACAGCGGCACGCGGCGATCGCCGGGGTCCAGCTCCGAGAACAGCAGGGCCGCCGCGACGGGCGTCCCGAACATCGCGCCGATCGTCCCCGCGACGGCCATCATCAGCCAGATCGGCGCCTTGACCTTCGGCAGGAGCCGCATCCCGAGCCCCACCGCGAGACCCACGTTGATGCCGATGATCGGGTTCTCCGGGCCCAGGCTCACCCCGCCGGCGAGCATCAGGACGAGCGCCAGCGCCAGCCCGGGCAGCACGCGCAGCGGCAGCGGGTCCGCGACGAGCTCGAGGGTCGCCGGGTCCGGACCCGCATGACCGGGCGCGTACCGGACGACCAGCCCGATGAGCAGACCGGTCGCCGTGAGCACGCCGATGATCCAGAGAGCGGAGTCCGACGACAGCCCCACCGCGGCGCTCAGGTCGTCCCAGACCCAGTGCTCCAGCAGGCCGGCCAGCCGGCTCAGCCCGAGCAGGGTCAGGGCGCTCACGATGCCGACGACGATCGCCGGCACCGCGAGCCGCAGCAGGTTCATCACCGGAACCCGGAACGGCTCCTCCTCCGCCACGACCGGCGCGGTGTCCTGCGTCATCCGGGGTGCTCCTTCGTCGGCGGACCTGGCGTCGGTACGGTCGTGACCCCGGTCGTCGCCCGTCACGGGGCGGGCTCCAGGGCGGGGTCCTGCGGCTCGGACAGCGAGAGGGTCGCGCCGACGACGGCCGGCGTCCGTGCCAGCCGACGCTCGAGGGCGGCCAGCACGTGCGAGGCGTCGTCCTCGCGCAGGTTGCCGGCGAGGTCCACGGCACCGGTCAGGTAGACCTGCCGGGCGCCCACGAACTCCAGGCGCAGCTCGGTCACGCGCTCGATCTCCGGCAGCGCGAGCAGCGCGCGGACGGCCGCGTCGTTGATCCGCGGGTCCGCCACCTGGCCGACGAGGAACCGGCGGTTGCGGTCGATGAGCACGACCGCGACGACCGCGAGCAGCACGCCCACCAGGATCGACCCGATCGCGTCCGGGACCGGCGAGCCGGTCACCTCGTGCAAGCCGATCCCGAGGGCCGCGATGAGGATCCCGACCAGGGCAGCCGCATCCTCGAAGAACACCGCCCGCACGGTCGGGTCGCTCGTCTCCAGGATGTGGTCCAGCAGGTCCCGCTCCTGCGTCGCGGCGGCGCGCTTGGCCTGCCGCGACGCCTGCAGGAACGAGATCCCCTCCAGCACGAACGACACCCCCAGCACGACGTACGCGACGATGAAGTCGCCGGCCGGCTCCGGGTCCGTCAGCTCCGAGATCCCGTGCGTGATCGACACCCCGGCGCCCACCGCGAACAGGCCGATCGCCGCGAAGAGCGACCACACGTAGACCTCGCGGCCGAAGCCGAACGGGTGCTCCTTGTCCGCCGGCTTGGCGGCGCGGCGCTGGGCGATGATCAGGAAGATCTCGTTGCCGGCGTCCGCCCACGAGTGCGCGGCCTCCGCGAGCATCGACGCGGAGCCCGTGATGACGGCGGCCGCGGACTTGGCGACGGCGATGAGCAGGTTGGCGGCGAACGCGACGACGACGGTCAGGGCGCTCTCCGAGCCCGACTCACCCGAGGACGACCGTCCCGTGATGTCGACCGCGGACTCCGCGCCGCCGTCCGGTCCGTCCGCCATGTCACGTGAGTAGCACACGGGCCGGGTGATGTCTCCTATTCTGGCGCACTTCAGGTGCATCCGCCCTGGTCCGGGTGTTGGGTGGAGCCCATGACGACGCGACACGAGGCCTGGCCCCCCGGCACCCCGGCCTGGGCCGACATCACCGTGCCCGACCTGACGGTCGCCCGCGCCTTCTACGGACCGCTGCTCGGGTGGGACTTCGAGGTGGGTGGCCCCGAGCTCGGCTTCTACACGCAGGCCTTCGTCGACGGCCGCCGGGTCGTGGGCCTCGGGGAACCGATGAGCGACGAGCCGGCACCGCCGCCCGCCTGGTGCGTCTACCTCGCCACCGACGACCTCGCGGCCACCGCCGTGGCCGTCGCCGAGGCCGGCGGCAAGGAGGTCGTGCCGCCGATGCCGATCCTGGACTTCGGCAGCATGGCCCTCTTCGCGGACACCGCCGGAGCCGTCTTCGGCGTCTGGCAGGCCGCGTCGCACACCGGCTGGGACGTCACCGACGAGCCCGGCTCGATGGTCTGGTGCGAGGCCATGGTGCACGACCAGCCTGCGGCCGTCGCCTTCTACCGGCAGGTGTTCAGGTACGACGTCGAGGACCTGAGCGCCCCCGGCTTCACGTACTCGTCCCTGTCCCTGGACGGCCACCCCGCGGCAGGCATCGGCCGGTACGGCGCGCAGGTGGGCACCGACGCGCAGCCGGCCTGGACGATCTACTTCGCCGTGACGGACACCGACGCCTCGGCCGCCCGCGTCACCGAGCTGGGCGGCACGGTCGTCAGCCCGCCCACCGACAGCACCTTCGGGCGCATGGCGATCGTCGCCGGACCGTTCGGCGAGGTCTTCGCCCTCATCGGGCCGGCCTGACCGCTCCCGGCGCCGACGCCTCCTGCAGACGCCTAGGCTGGCGGATCGTGAGCCTCCCGTCCGACGCGTTCCGCCACGTGGCCGCGCGCCCGCACGAGCCGCTCCGCACGTTCCACCCGCGGCGCGCACCCCTGGGCCGCGAGCGCGAGGACGCCCTGCGGTCCCTCTGGCCGCGGCTCGGCTTCTCGGTGCACGACGCCGGCTCCCCCGTGCCGAGGACCGCGGAGGGCTCGCTGGACACCGTCGCGCTGTTCGGACGCTCCGCGCCGCTGGTCCTCGAGATCGGCTCCGGCATGGGTGAGACCACCGCCGCGATGGCCGCCGCCGACCCGGAGCGCGACTACCTGGCCGTGGAGGCCCACCTGCCGGGCGTGGCCAACCTGCTCGGGCTGCTGGACCGCGGCGGCCTCACCAACGTCCGCGTCGCCCACGGTGACGCACTCGAGCTGCTCCGCACCGCGATCCCCGCCGTCCCGCCGCGACCGGTCGCCACGACGACCGCACAGGGCCGCGACGCGGTCGTCGGCGCGATGGACCCCGGAGGTGGGCCGGGCCTCGACGCCGTGCACGTGTTCTTCCCCGACCCGTGGCCCAAGGCCCGCCACCACAAGCGCCGGCTCGTGCAGCCGTCCCACGTGGCGCTGCTGCGGTCGCGGCTGCGCGTCGGCGGCACCCTGCACTGCGCCACGGACTGGGTGGACTACGCCGACGCCATGCTCGAGGCGCTCACGGCGGACCCGTTCCTGGAGAACACCGCCGACGGGTTCCTCCCCCGGCCCGCGCACCGGCCCGTCACCAAGTTCGAGCAGCGCGGCCTCGACCTGGGCCACGAGGTCCGTGACCTGGTCTTCCGGCGGTTCCGATGACGACGATGCGCCACGCCCGGCGTTCGGTGGCTCCGACGGTCTCCCGCCGGACGCGGAGCACCCCGTGACCGCGCCCGCCGTGTTCCGGCTCGCGCTCGTGCCCGGCGTCAACCCCGACCGCTGGCTGCGCGTGTGGCAGCAGCGGCTGCCCGACGTGCCGGTGGAGCTCGTGCACACGTCCCCCGACGAGGCCGTCGCGCTCCTGCGCTCCGGTGCCGCGGAGGTCGCGCTCGTGCGGCTGCCGGCCGTCGGCGACGACCTGTCGACGATCTCCCTGTACACCGAGGCCGCCGTGGTCGTCGTGCCCAAGGACCACGTCGTGACCGTCGTGGAGGAGATCGACGCCGCCGACCTCGACGACGAGACCCTCGTCGTGCCCCTCGACGACCAGCTGCACTGGGCGGACCCCCCGGGCACCCCGTTCGCGGGCGACCCGGTGCCCACCACCGCCGACGCCGTCGACCTCGTCGCCGCCGGCATCGGCGTGCTGGTGCTGCCGCAGTCGCTCGGCCGCCTGCACCAGCGCCGCGGGCTGACCGCCCGGGTCGTGCGCGACGCCCCCGGGTCCGCCGTCGGCCTCGCCTGGATCACCGAGCGCTACGACGACCTCACCGAGGAGTTCATCGGCATCGTCCGCGGCCGCACCGCCACGAGCTCCCGCGGCCGCGGCGCCCCACCCGCCCCGGAGCCGACGACCACCGGACGAACCGCTCGCGGGTCGGGCTCGTCGGCGTCGGGCACGTCCGGGAGCACGTCGGGCAAGGGATCCGGCGCGTCCGGCAAGGGTAAGGGCGCGAGCGCGTCCGGCAAGGGCGGCAAGGGCGGCTCCGCACGGTCGTCGTCGACCCGCTCGTCGTCGAAGAAGCCCCACCCCCGCAAGCCCCGCCCGGGTCGCTGACCCCACCACCACCGCCGGCCCGCTGCCCACGGTCCCCGCCAAACCGCGACCAAGCCTTAGATGCCGCAGGGCCCGACCGACGCGCGAGCCCGGTCGAACCCGACATGGGTGACGTCATGGGCCTCGTCGCGGTCGCCATGTCGGGTTCGGCGTCGTGTCGGGGACGCGGCGGCGGCGCGGGAGTACTGTCCGGTTCCGGGGGCACCGCGACGACGCGAGCCGGGAGGTCCGATGAGCAGTGCCGTGACCGACGAGTCCCCTGCGCCCACCAAAGGGCTGAGCTCCGGGAGCCTCGGGCTCTGGGGCAACACCGTCATCGGCCTCGCGTCGACGGCCCCGGCCTACTCGCTGGCGGCCACGCTCGGCTACGTCGTCCTCGCGGTCGGTGAGAAGTCGCCGGCCATGTTCCTCATCGCGTTCGTCCCGATGCTGCTGACGGCCATTGCGTACCGCGAGCTCAACTCCGTCATGCCGGACTGCGGGACCACGTTCACGTGGGGCTCCAAGGCGCTCGGGCCCTGGGTCGGCTGGATGGGCGGCTGGGGCGTCGCCGTCTCCGGGATCATCGTGCTGGCCAACGTCGCGGAGGTCGCGGCCGTCTACTTCCTGCGCGCGTTCGGCCTCGACCAGGTCGCCGAGAGCCGCATCGCGGTCCTGCTCCTCGGGGTCGGCTTCATCGCGGCGATGACCTGGGTCAGCTACCGCGGGATCATCGTCAGCGAGCGGCTGCAGAACGTGCTCGTCGTGTTCCAGTTCATCGTGCTCGGCGGGCTGAGCATCCTGGCGCTCTGGAAGGTCTACGCGGGGACCGCCGGGCCGCAGGCCGTCCTGCCGGAGTGGTCGTGGTTCAGCCCGGTGGGACTGACCTCGTCGGCCATCGCGGCCGCCGTCATCCTCTGCCTGTTCATCTACTGGGGCTGGGACGCGTGCCTGGCGGTCAACGAGGAGACCAAGGACCTCGCACGCACCCCGGGGCGCGCCGCGGTGCTGGCCACCGTCATCCTGCTGGTCACCTACTGCCTGGTCGCCGTGGCGGTGCAGGCGTACGCGGGGTTCGGTACCACGGGGATCGGCCTGAACAACGAAGCCAACATCGACGACGTCGTCACCGTGCTGGGCGGACCGATGCTCGGCCCCGTGATGGCGTTCGTCCTCCTGCTCGTCATCGCGGTGTCCGCCACCGCATCGACCCAGACCACGATCCTGCCGACCGCCCGCGGCACCCTGGCGATGGCCGTCTACAAGGCGGTGCCCGGGCAGTTCGCGCGCGTGCACCCGGTGTTCAAGACGCCCTCGTTCTCCACCATCGTCATGGGCGTCACCGCGGGCGTGTTCTACATCGTGCTCAAGCTGCTCAGCGAGGACGCACTGTTCGACTCGATCGCGTCGCTGGGCCTCGCCGTGGCGTTCTACTACGCCGTGACCGCGTTCGCGTGCGTCGCGTACTTCTGGCGGTCGATCTTCCGCAGCACCCGCAACTTCTTCCTGCGCGGCCTGTTCCCGGTGCTCGGCGGCGCGGGGATGGTGTGGGCGTTCGGCATCTCTGCCCGGGACATGCTCGACCCCGAGTACGGGTACACCAGCTTCGGCGGCGTCGGCGGGGTGTTCGTCATCGGCGTCGGGATGCTCGCGCTCGGCGTGCCGCTCATGGTCGCGTGCGCCGCCCGGCTCTCGCTGCGCCCGTTCTTCCGCGGCGAGTCCCTCAACCGCGAGACACCGGTGCTGGTCCCCGACTTCGAACCGCCCCGCGGCGGTCTGTGACGCGTCCCGGCGGGGTGGTCGACGCCCGTCAGTCCTTCTTCGCGGCCGCCTTGCGGTCGGCCTCGGCCTTGCGGTCCGCCTCGCGGGACTCCTGCAGCCGCTCCTCGAGGCGCACCTGCGCCGCGATCTCGCGCTCGCGCACCAGCCAGGTCGGCGGCTCCGCCTGCAGCGCCTCGATCTCCTCGGTGGTCAGCGGGTCCGTGATCCCGCCGCGGGCCAGGCCGCTGATCGAGATGCGCAGCCGGCCGGCGATGACGCTGCGCGGGTGCGGCCCGTCGCGACGCAGGTCCACCAGCCACTGCGGAGGCGTGCGCTGCAGCTCCGTCAGCTCGTCACGCGTGATCATCCGGTTCTGGAAGTCCTCCGGAGTCGCCGGCAGGTACACGTCGAGCTTGGCGGCGGCCGTGGACGCCTTCATCTCCTGGGACTTCTTCGCGGGTGTCACGCGACAAGGGTAGGCCCCGCCACCACGCAGCAACGTCCGAGGAGTGAGCGTCACGACGCGGTCGTGAGGCACCCTCTCCTGGTGCCTCACCACCGCGCCTGTGCTTGTGGTCGCGCTGACCTTCCGCTCCGCTACGGGCGGGTGCGCTGGCGCGCCCCCACCTGTCGCGGGTACGGAAGGTCAGCGCCTGTTCCTGTGGTCGCGCTGACCTTCCGCTCCGCTACGGGCGGAGCGCTGCGCGCCCCACCCTCCGCTGCGCTCCAGGTCAGCGCTCCGGCGGCACTGGGTGGGTGTGCCAGATGCGGTCGATGTAGTCGCGCATGCTGCGGTCGGAGGAGAAGAAGCCCGAGCGGGCCACGTTGAGCACCGCGGAACGCGTCCACGCCTCGGTGTCCGCGTAGGCCTCGTCGACCCGCTCCTGCGCGTCGATGTAGGCCTGGTAGTCGGCCAGCACCAGGAACCGGTCCTCGGACAGCAGGTTGGACACGATCGGCTCGAACGTCGCCCGGTCGCCGCCGGAGAAGTGCCCGGACGCGATCAGGTCGAGCGCGTGCCGCAGCGAGCGGTTCTCCTCGTAGTAGGACGTCGGGTGGTACCCGCGCTCCACGATCTCGGCGACCTCGGGCTCCAGCAGACCGAACAGGAAGAAGTTGTCGTCGCCGACGAGCTCCCTGATCTCGACGTTCGCGCCGTCGTCGGTGCCGATGGTCAGGGCGCCGTTGAGCGCGAACTTCATGTTGCCCGTGCCGGACGCCTCCTTGCCGGCCAGGGAGATCTGCTCGGACAGGTCCGCCGCGGGGATGAGCTTCTCGGCCAGCGTGACGTTGTAGTTGGCGGGGAACGCCACGGTGAGCCGGCCCTGCAGCGCGGGATCGCTGTTGATGGTCCGCCCGACGGCGTTGATCAGCCCGATCGTCTGCTTGGCCATCCGGTAGCCGGGAGCCGCCTTGGCGCCGAACGCGAAGGTGCGCGGCGTGATGTCCTCGATCTTCACGGCCCCGGACCTCACCTGGTCGTAGAGCGTGACGACGTGCAGGAGCTTCAACGTCTGGCGCTTGTACTCGTGCAGGCGCTTGACCATGACGTCGAGCATCGTCTCCGGGTCGAACGTGATGCCGTCCCGCTCCGCCAGCACGTCGACCAGCCGGAGCTTGTTCGCGCGCTTGACGTCCCGGAACGCCTGCCGGAAGTCGGCGTCGTCGGCCAGCGGCTCGAGCTCCTGGAGCTTGTCCAGGTCGGTGACCCAGCCGTCGCCGATCGCCGAGGTGATCAGCTCCGACAGCTCCGGGTTGGCCAGCCGCAGGAAGCGGCGCGGGGTGACCCCGTTGGTGACGTTGGTGAACTTGTCCGGGTAGTGGTCGGAGAAGTCGTGCAGGACCTTGTCCTTGAGCAGCTGCGAGTGCAGCGCGGCCACGCCGTTGACCTTGGCGCCCGCGACCGTGGCCAGGTAGGCCATGCGGACGGCGCGCTCGGGGTACTCGGCGATGATCGACATGCGGCGCACGCGCAGCTCGTCGTCCGGGTAGGCCTCGCGCAGCTCGGCCATGAAGTCCTCGTTGATCTTGTAGATGATCTCGAGGTGGCGAGGCAGCAGCTTGCCCAGGAGCTCCACCGACCAGACCTCGAGGGCCTCGGGCAGCAGCGTGTGGCAGGTGTACGCGAAGCACTTCTGCGTGATGGCCCAGGCGTCGTCCCATTCCCAGCCGCGCTCGTCGACGAGGATCCGCATGAGCTCGGGGATCGCGATGACGGGGTGGGTGTCGTTGAGCTGGAAGACGATGCGGTCGGGCAGGTTCTTCAGGTCGAAGTCCTGCGGCAGCACCTGGTCCAGGAAGTCGCGCAGCGAGCACGCGACGAAGAAGTACTGCTGCTGGAGCCGCAGCTCCTTGCCCTGCGGCGTGGAGTCCTCCGGGTAGAGGACCTTGGAGATGTTCTCGGCGAACGTCTGCGCGCGGACGGCCTGCGCGTAGTCGCCGGCGTTGAAGATCTCCAGGTCGAACGCGCGCGTCGCACGGGCGCTCCACAGGCGCAGGGTGTTGACGCGCCCGTTCTCGAAGCCCGGGACCATGTAGTTGTACGGGACACCGAGGACGCTCCAGCCCGGCACCCAGCGCGACCGCGTGACGCCGTCGTCGTCGTAGTGCTCGGTGTGCCCGCCGAAGTCGACGGTCACGGCGGACTCGGGGTGCGGGAACTCCCACGGGGAACCGAGGGCCAGCCAGTTGTCGGGCTTCTCCACCTGCCAGCCGTCGACGAACGTCTGCCGGAAGATCCCGTACTCGTAGCGGATGCCGTAGCCGATGCAGGGCACGTTCATCGTCGCGAGCGAGTCGATGAAGCACGCCGCGAGGCGCCCGAGGCCACCGTTGCCGAGGCCGGGCTCGACCTCGGCCTCGCGCAGCTCGGCCAGGTCGATGCCGAGGGACGCCAGCCCCTCCTCGACGACCTCGTCCAGGTCCGCGGCGAGCAGGGCGTTGTCCAGCTGCCGGCCCAGGAGGAACTCCGCCGACAGGTACGCGACCGACTTCGCCTGGATCTGGTACTGCCGGCGCAGCGTGGCCAGCCACCGGACCATGAGGTAGTGGCGGACCGTGCGCGCCATGGCGAGGTACTTGTCGTTCACCGAGGCGCGGGTCAGATCGGTGCCCTGCCCGAAGTTCAGCTCCCGCAGGAACTCGCGGACGAAACCGTCCACGGTGTGCTCGGGGGTGGCGATGGGGGTGGGTGTCGAGTTCTCCGTCACCCGCGCCACGTTAGCCGCCCGGTGTGAACTGGTCATGACGGGGCGATCACGCATCACGAACGTCCTGGTCAGACCCTGGCGGTCCCGCGCGCCGGATCTCTAGGGTGAGGCGCAGGGCCCGGCACCCGCTCCCGCCCGCCACGAGAAGGAGCACCGATCCGATGGTCGTCTTCCTCATCCGCGCGTTCATCTTCCTGGCCTCCGCGGCGCTCGGGCTGTGGATCGCGTCGTTGCTCGTCGACGGGTTCACCGTGACGGCCTCGGGCTTCCTGGTCGTCGTCGTGGTGTTCGCGGTGCTGCAGAGCATCCTCACGCCGTGGTTCCTGGTGATGTCCCGCAAGTACGCCAACGCGCTCACCGGCGCGGTCGGCCTCGTCTCGACGGTGGCCGCCCTGTTCGTCGCGACGCTGATCGGGGACGGCCTGACCATCGACGGCGCGACCGCGTGGGTGCTCGGCTCGTTCACGGTCTGGATCGTCACCATGATCGGGACGCTCGTGCTGCCCCTGATCCTCCTGCGCAACCGCGTCGAGAAGAAGCGGGCCGCCGCCTGACGCTCAGCGGGTGGGGCGGGTCAGGGGGAACAGGATCGTGTCGCGGATGCTCAGCCCGGTCAGGTTCATGACGAGCCGGTCCACGCCCAGGCCCATGCCACCGGTCGGCGGCATGGCGTACTCCAGGGCGGTGAGGAAGTCCTCGTCGACCTGCATGGCCTCCGGGTCGCCGGCCGCGGCCAGCAGCGACTGGGCGACGAGGCGGCGGCGCTGCTCGAGCGGGTCCACCAGCTCGGAGTAGGCGGTGCCCTGCTCGGCCGCGAAGATCACCAGGTCCCACTTCTCGGCCAGCCGCGGGTCCACCCGGTGCTCGCGGGTCAGCGGCGAGTTCTCCTTGGGGAAGTCGGTGTAGAAGACGGGCGTCGTCGTCGTGCTCTCGCATAGCTCGCCGTAGATCTCCTCGAGGACCACGCCCCAGGTGGCGTCCGGGTCCAGGTCGAGCCCGATCGCGTCGGCGTGCCGGTGCAGCGTGGCCAGCGGCGTGTCCGCGGTGACCTGGTCGCCGAGCTTCTCCGAGACGGCCTGGCAGATCGTCTTGACGGGCCAGGTCCCGGACAGGTCGTACTCGGTGATCCTGCCGTCGGCGTCGGCCCGGCGCGCGACCGGTGCCCCGTGCACGGCCACGGCGGCCTCCTGGATCATCTCCTGGGTGAGCACGCGCATCGTGTCGTAGTCGCCGTAGGTCTCGTAGACCTCGAGCGACGTGAACTCCGGGTTGTGCTTGAAGTCGACGCCCTCGTTGCGGAACTGCCGCCCCACCTCGAAGACCTTCTCCATGCCGCCCACGACGAGCCGCTTGAGGTGCAGCTCCGTGGCGATCCGCAGGTAGAGGTCCAGGTCGTAGGCGTTGATGTGCGTCTCGAACGGCCGGGCGTTGGCGCCGCCGTGGATGGTCTGCAGCACCGGGGTCTCCACCTCGGTGAACCCGCGCGCGTGCAGGGAGTCGCGGATGCTGCGCACGACGGTGGCCCGCGTGTAGGCGATGTCCCGGGCGGCCGGCCGGACGATCAGGTCGACGTACCGGGCGCGGATGCGGGCCTCGGGGTCGGTCAGGCCCTTGTGCTTGTCGGGCAGCGGTCGCAGGGACTTGCTGGTGATCGCCAGCGACTCCGCACGCACGGACAGCTCCCCGCGGCGCGTGGTGACGACCTCGCCGGTGACACCTATGTGGTCGCCCAGGTCGACGTCGTGGCGCCACAGCTCGAGGTCGTCGGCGCTCACGACGTCCGCGCCCACCATCACCTGCAGGTCGCCGCTGCCGTCGCGCAGCGTGCCGAAGCCGAGCCTTCCGCCGTCACGCTTGCGGATGAGCCGGCCCGTCACGCTGACCTGCCGCCCGGTGGCCGTGTCCGGCGGAAGGTCGCCCGCCTCGTCGCGGACGGCCGCGAGCGTGTGGGTGCGCGGGTACGTGACCGGGTACGGGTCGATGCCCCGGGCCCGCAGCCGGTCCGCCTTGGCGCGACGGACGCGCTGCTGCTCCGGCAGCTTGTGCGCCGACATCGCCTCCTCCACCGCGTCCGCCGCGACGGGGATCTGCGCCACGACCTGCGCCGCGTAGTCCTCGCCCGCGCGGTCCAGGGCGTCCTCGGCGTGCCCGCGACGGTTCAGCAGCTTCAGCGACGGTCGCGTGAGGAACCCCTCGGCGTTGCCCGCGGCCGTCCCGACGCGAGGCAGGTCCGAGGTGTACTCGAAGCAGATGAACCGCGGCTGCCACTCCGGCTGGTACTTGGCGTTCGAGCGGTACAGGGACTCCAGCTGCCAGTTCCGGCTGGCCAGCACCAGCGACTGCCGCCACAGCCGCGCGATCGGGCCCGCACCGACCTCGGCACCGCGCTCGAACGCCTCCCGGAACATCGCGAAGTTCAGCGACACCCGACCCGCGCCGAACTGCGCCGCACGCTCCGCGAGCGAGGAGACCATGAGCTCGACCAGGCCGTTGTCGGCCGTCGGGTCACGACGCATCAGGTCCAGCGACACCCCCGTGCGGCCCCACGGCACGAAGCTGAGGAACCCGCGCAGGTGCCCGTCGCCGTCGAACGCCTCCACCAGCACGCACTCGCCGTCCAGCCGGTCACCCAGCCGACCGAGGGCCATCGAGAACCCGCGCTCGTCGCCACCGTCGCCGCGCCACTGCGCCGCCGCCGCGTCGAGCGCAGCGAACTGCGCCGCGTCGAGCGCCTGGTGCTTGGTCACGCGCGTGGTGTAGCCCTTGCGCTGCAGCCGGGTCACCGACTGCCGCACCGCCTTCATGCCCGGACCGGTCAGCGAGAACGACCGCATGTCCAGGATCGCCTCGTCGCCGATCTCCCACGCCGTCAGCCCCGCGTCCGTGTAGGCCACCGCGCCCGCCGTGCCCGCACCCATGACCGCCAGCGACCAGCCGTTCGCCCGCGCCTGCCGACGCCACTGCTCGATCGCCGCCGGCCAGTGCAGCGGGTCCCCCACCGGGTTGCCGCTGGCCAGGCTGACCGAGCCGACCACCCGGTAGGACACCCCGGCCCGCGCGGTCGCCGCGTCCCCCGACTCCCACACCACCGCCTTGTCCCGACGGGTCGCGAAGTAGCCCAGCGAGTCCTCGGACCCGAACTGCCGCAGCAACGTGCGGATGCGCGCCTCGTCGGCCGCGTCGAGCGTCCGCGTGTACGACGGCGACCGGAACAGCAGGACGGTGGCGCCCACGACGGTCGCGGCGCCCAGCAGGTTGAGGATGCCGCGCACCCACCACGGGGCCGTCGCGTCACTCGACGTGTCGATCCCGCCCAGGTCGCCGATCATGGCGTCCCACACGAAGAACGCCGCCGACCCGCTGTCGGGCGCGTTCCCGAACCGGGTCACCAGCCACGCCCCGACGAACAGCATGACCGCCCCGCCGGCGAGGAAGAACGCCAGAGCCCGCCAGAAGCTGCCGCGGACTGTCCGCGCGCTGAACTGCGGCCGCGCCCGGAACGCGACCACGAGCCCCGCCGTGACCAGGACCAGCCCCGCCACGTTCAGCAGCGACCCGCCGTCGGCCAGCTCACTGATCCGCCCCACCTGCGGCAGGAGCAGCCACCAGATCACCAGCACCCACCACGCCGCACGCAGCCGCCGGTGCAGCGCGACCGCGACGCAGGCCAGCAGCGCCGCGTAGACGATGTTGGGGATGATCGGGATGGTCAGCGTCGAGACGACGTCGTCGGACCGCATGAAGTACTGCCGCAGCGGCGGGATCGCCGCCGTGACCAGGACCAGCGCGCTCGCGACGAACATGACCGCGGCGAACCGGTCAGGCCACCGGTCGTCCAGCCGCGCAGGTTGTCCCGTGGGCGGTCGCCGGTCCTCCGCGCTCGACGCCTCCTCGGTCTCCGTCACGACGCCGGTCATGTGCCCCCCGTTTCCGAGGGCGGCCGGGCCGCGCGCTCGTCGTCCCACCGTGCCGGGCGCCCCCCGTTGTCGCCGAGGACGTTTCTGGAACATAACGGGCGGACCTGCGCCGACGCGAGGCCTCAGCCGTTGAAGTGGATGTTGAAGCCGCCCTCCCCCTTCGCGGCAGCGTCCGAGATCGTCCCGGGCGGTGTGTGCTGCACGTCCCCGCACCGGCGGCAGCGCCAGGTGGCGTCGTCGGAGGCGAGCCGGACGAAGCGGTGGTCGACGGGAAGCTCGCACCACCACCACGCGCCGCGTGGCGGATGGTCAGGAGCGCGGTCGCGGAGCACCCCCACCAGACCGCTCAGCTCGACCACGGCCAGGACGCCGAGCCCGATGGCGACGACGCCGCCGCCGAGCGAGAAGGGGGTGACGAGCAGGACCGCGCACACGACCGCGAGGACCAGCACCACCGAGCGGAAGATCAGCCGACGTCGTCGCACGGCACGCCTCCACGGGTCGCGACCGGGCGGCCACCAGACCCGTGGGACCGATGCTCCTCCGTCGCGACCAGCCTGAGAAGGGCTGAGCGACCGGGCGTTCTCCAGGCGAAGAGAAAGGCGCACCGCGGCTTCCGCAGTGCGCCTCACCTTCACAGCCGTGCTCGGTGCGCCCGAAGGGACTCGAACCCCCAACCTTCTGATCCGTAGTCAGATGCTCTATCCATTGAGCTACGGGCGCATGGCCCCGCAGGGCCGGAGACGACGATACAGGCCAGGAGGCCGGTCGCCCAAACCGGATGCACGTGAGACGCCACACGCTCGTGGCAGGATCGCGGCCATGTCGTCGACCACGCAGCGCATCGGCACGGGTGGCGGTCGGTGGGGCATGCGGGCGGACGTGCTGCGGCACGGGGACGGGCACGACGGCAGCCGGGTCGGTTACATCGAGCTGTTCTTCGACCTGGTGTTCGTGTTCGCGGTCACGCAGCTGTCGCACAGCCTCATCGCGCACCCCGACCTGACCACGCTCCTGCACACGCTGATCCTGGGCTGGGCGGTGTGGTGGCTGTGGATCGACACCACGTGGGTGACCAACTGGCTGGACCCGGAGAAGGTGCCGGTCCGCACGATGCTGCTGGTCCTCATGCTGCTGGGCCTGCTGATGTCGAGCGCGATCCCGGAGGCGTTCGAGGGCAAGGCGCTGCTGTTCGCGGTGCCGTTCGTGCTCATCCAGGTGGGGCGGACGCTCTTCACGGTGTGGGCGATGGGCCGGCACTGGCCGGAGAACGCCGAGAACTTCGTGCGGATCACGGTGTGGCTCGGCGTCTCGGGGGCGTTCTGGATCGCCGGGGCCATGACGCACGACGAGCGGACGCGTCTGGTCCTGTGGGTCGTGGCGGCGCTGATCGACGTCGTCGGCCCCCGCGCGCTGTTCTGGGTCCCGGGGATGGGGCCGACCAACCCGCACACCTGGTCCGTGCGCGGCTCGCACATGGCCGAGCGGGTGTCGCTGTTCCTCATCATCAGCCTGGGCGAGTCGATCATCGTGACGGGCACGGCGTTCGCGGAGCTCGAGCTGGACGCCACGACGCTGCTGGCGTTCCTCGCGGCCTTCGCCAGCACGGTGCTGATGTGGCTGCTGTTCTTCGACCGGTCCGAGCAGTCCGCCACCGCCTACTTCTCGTCGCAGACCAACCCGGGGATGGTCGCGCAGACCGCCTACACCTACGTCCCGTTCCTGCTCATCGCGGGCATCGTGCTCACCGCGGTGGCCGACGAGCTGGTCCTCCTGCACCCCCTCGGGCACACCAGCACGTGGACCGCGGCGCTCGTCTGCGGAGCCGCCGCGGTGTACCTGCTGGGCAACGCGTTCTTCCGGCGGGCGACCGGCGGCCGGTGGTCGGTGGCGCACCTCGTCGGCGTCGTCGTGGTGCTGGCGGTGTTCCTGCTGCGTGACGCACTCACACCGCTCGCGCTGAACTGGGTGACGAACGGGGTGCTGCTGGCGGTGATCGTCGGAGACGTCGTGCTGGCCCGCCGGGGCCGGGTGCAGCAACAGCCCGAACCCTGACGGGTTCGGGCTGCTGTGAAGTGCGGAGACGGTGGGATTTGAACCCACGGAAGGCTTACGCCTTCACGACCTTAGCAGGGTCGCGCACTAGACCGGGCTATGCGACGTCTCCAGGACCAGCACAGGGTACCCGTGCGGGTGGCCCACCACCAAAGCGTCCTCTGACCTGCTGCTACGCCTTGGGCACCCACTGGTTGGCCCGGACGTTCTGCGCAGCCAGCCGCGCCGACTCCTCCAGCCGGGCGGCGCGCGTGGCATCACGCTTGGCGTGCACGATCCAGTCGAGGATCGCGCGCCGGGCCGACGGCGGGAACGCGTCGAAGTTCTCCCACGACCCGGGGTGCCGCTCGAACGCCGCCGCCAGGTCGTCGGGGATGACGAGGTTCTCGACGTCGTCGAGCAGCGTCCAGGAGCCGTCGGCCTTGGCCGCGTCGATCATCGCGCGGCCGGCCGGCGTCATGCGCCCCTCGGCCTCGAGCCGGACGACTCGCTCCTTGTTCGTCCCCGCCCAGCCGCTGCCCGGCTTGCGACGGGTGAACCACAGCATCGACCGCTCGTCGTCGAGCTTGCGGCCCGACGAGTCGATCCAGCCGACGCACAGCGCCTCCTCGACGGACCGGACGTAGCCCACGGACGGTCGGCCGGTCGTCGACTTCCACGACACCAGCCACGCGCCGTTCTCGGTCGCGTGGTGGGCCAGCAGCCAGTCGCGCCACTCCTCGGCCGTCTCCGCGTGCACCCGCGGGGCGTCGTCCCTGCCTGCCATCCGCCCATCCTCTCCGAGACCACCGACACGATCAGTCGTCCGACGGAGCCGTCGCCTCCCGGGCGGCTTCGGCGGCCTCGCGCGCCCGTTCCGCGCGGCTCAGCTCGCGCTCCGCGGTCGCCAGCTCGCGCTCGTCGGCACGCAGGGTCTGCTGCGCGGTGCCGACCTCCTTGTCCGCGACGGTGGCGGCCTTGCCCGCGGCGGCGAGCCGGCGGCGCACCTCCGCGAGCTCGCGCACCAGGTCGTCCTCCGCCTCGTGAGCGCGGGTGGCGGCCTCCTCGGTGCGGGTGACCTCGGCCGCACTCTCGTCCCGTGCGGCGACCGCTGCGTCGTGCCGTCGCCTCGCGTCCGCAGCCGCGCGCTCGGCCTGCTCCCAGGCGGCCTGGGCCTCGTCGCGCGCCCGCTGCTCGCGCTCCTCGCGGCGCCGCCGCCGGTCGCGCTCGGCGGCGGACTCACCGGTCGGTTCCGCCCGCTCCGAGTCGCCGACCAACCGGAGCTTCCCACGCGCGGGCGTCGGCTTGACGGGCTTCGGCTTCGGCTCCGCCCGGGGTGCCGGAGTCGGGCTCTCGGGCAGCTCGGCGCTGCCGAAGCCCGCGTACTCGCGCGCGGCGGTCAGCCGGCCGGACACGACCTCGCGGGCGACAGCCGGGTCCGCGAGCGCGGCGGTCAGCGTGGCGTCGAGCTCCTGCACGACGGCGTCGCCGATCTTCTGCCCGCTCGGCTGCGCGAGCTTGCGGGCGCGGGCGACCAGCGAGCGGACCAGCTGGCGGCGCTGCTTCGACAGCTCGCGCAGCGCAGGTCCGTCGAGGGACTTCTCGGCGTCGCGCAGACCCTCACCGAGCGCGATGATCTGGCCGGCCAGGTCGGTGTCGTCGCGTACCAGGAGGTTGACCAGCCAGGCGGACACGGTCGGCTTGCGCAGCTCGCCGATGGCGTCGGCCAGCTCGCGGTCCTTGTCGGCGCGGGCCGCCTTGACCGCTGCGGAGCGCCGCGCGACGAACTCGGCGGGCGGCCCGGAGTAGAGGTCGTCGACGATCTCGTCGAGCTCGCTCATCGGATCCGTCCGGCGCTCGGGTGCACGCTCCGACCTTGCCACGCCGAGATCGGTCTGCGCACCGGTGTCGTCCCAGGTCGCGCGCGCGGCGGGTCCCGGTGATGATTCGGGACGACGGATCCAGCAGCGGTCCGAGGTCCGACCCCCGGAAAGGCGACGATGGTCGACGATGGCGTGCGCCTGCTGCCGTCCGGAGCGGGCGCTCCTCCCGTCGACGCGCCCCGGACGGTCGACGACGCGCTGAGCACCGCCTGGCCCGACCACCTGCTCCCGGGTGAGGGCAGGACCCGTGAGCTGTGGGAGCTGCTGGCCACCATCGGAGCGAGCGATCTCGCCGTCGCGCGCGCGGTCGAGCCGCACCTCGACGCGCGGGCGATCCTCGCGCAGGCGGGCACGCCGAACCGCGACGGCCGCACGTGGGGCGTGTTCGCCGCCGAGGGTCCGGGGGTGCGGCTGGAGGCGGTCGGCGACGACGGCGGCTGGCGGCTGACCGGCACCAAGCCGTGGTGCTCGCTGGCGGGCGTGCTGGACGCGGCCCTGGTCACGGCGCACGTGCCGGGGGGCGGGCGCGCCCTGTTCGCGGTCGACCTGCACGACCCGGGCGTCCGGCCGGTCGAGCAGGGGTGGGCGTCGCGCGGGCTGACCGAGATCCCCAGCACGGCGGTGACCTTCGACGACGTCGTCGCGACGCCCGTCGGCCCGCCCGGCTGGTACCTCGAGCGGCCCGGCTTCTGGTGGGGTGGCATCGGGGTGGCCGCCTGCTGGTTCGGCGGTGCCGTCGGGCTCGGCCGGCGGGTGCACGCGCAGGCGGCCCAGCGGGACGACCCGCTGCTGGCGATGCACCTCGGCGCCGTCGACCACCGGCTCCAGGACGCCCGGCGCGCGCTCGCCGAGGCCGCGTCCCTCGTCGACTCCCACGAGCTCGACGCCGCACAGGGCCGCCTCCTGGCCAAGCGCGTGCGGGCGACGGTCGCCGGCGTCTGCGAGGACGTGCTCGCGCGCGCCGCGCACGCCCTAGGTCCCGCTCCCCTGGCCCTCGAGCCCGAGCACGCCAAGCGGGTCGCCGACCTGCAGGTCTACGTGCGCCAGCAGCACGCCGAGCGCGACGACGTGTCGCTGGGGCAGGCGCTCGCGTCGGCGGCGACGCCGTGGTGACGTTCGACGGGCGAGCGCCCGGTACCCCTGCCTCCGTCTGGTCCGACGACCCCCGGTTCCGGGACCTGCCGGCGCTCGCCCTGCGCCGGACCGGTCGGACGGTCGTCGTCGCCGCGCACCCGGACGACGAGACGCTGGGCGCCGGCGGCATCCTGGCCGAGCTGGCCGACGCCGGCTGCCCGGCCGAGGTCGTGATCGTCTCGGACGGGAGCGCCTCGCACCCGGGCTCCCCGACGCTCGACGCGGACGCGATGGCGGGACGGCGGTGGACCGAGGTGGTCGACGCCGTGCACCTGCTGTCCCCGGACTCGCCGATCACGATGCTGGGGCACACCGACGGAGGGCTGCGCGAGGTCCGCGACGCGGTCGAGGACGACCTGCGGGCGCTGCTGACCGACGGGCCGCCCGTCGACCAGCTCGTGACGACGTGGCGCGGCGACGGGCACCGGGACCACCGGGTCGTCGGCGAGGTCTGCGCGACCCTGGCCGACGAGCTCGGCTGCACGCTGCTGGAGTACCCCGTGTGGCTGTGGCACTGGGGCACCCCGGACGACGACCGCGTGCCGTGGGACCGGCTGCGCGTCGTCGAGCTGTCGGACCGGTCGGTGGTCCGCAAGCACCGGGCCGTCGCCGCGCACGCGACCCAGGTGGCGCCGCTGTCGCCGGACCCGCACGACGCCGCGACGCTGCACCCGGCGTTCCTGCGGTCGTTCGACCGCGACGTCGAGGTCGTCGTCGCGCAGGACCCCGCCCGGCCGACCCTGAGGGGCGAGTTCTTCGACGCCACCTACGGCCGGCACGACGACCCCTGGGGGTACACCGACCGCTGGTACGAGGAGCGCAAGCGGGCGCTGACGCTCGCGGCACTGCCGGACCCGCGCTACGGGCACGTCCTCGAGATCGGCTGCGGGATCGGGGTGCTGACCGCCGAGCTGGCACAGCGGGCGGACCGCCTGCTCGCCGTCGACGTCTCCGTCGCCGCGGTCGAGCGCGCCCGCACGCGCGTCTCCGCGCTGCCGCAGGTGCGCGTCGAGGTGGCCGACGTGGCCGACGCCGTGCCGGTGGGCTCCTTCGACCTCGTCGTCCTGTCCGAGGTCGGCTACTACCTCGACCGCGCCACGCTGAGCCGCGTGCTGGGCGACCTGCGCGCGCGCCTCGCACCGGGTGGGACCCTCCTGGCCTGCCACTGGCGCCACCCCGTCGAGGCGTACCCGCTGTCCGGCGACGACGTGCACCGCGTGCTGCGCCGGACCACCGACCTCACGCTGCTGGCCGAGCACCGCGAGAAGGACCTCCTCCTCGAGGTCTACGGGGACGACGCGCGGTCGGTGGCGCAGCGGACGGGCCTCGCGTGAGGGCCGTGCCGCGGGTCGAGCACGTGGTGGTCGTCGTCCCCGCCCGCGACGAGGAGGTCCTGGTCGGCCGGTGCCTCGGCGCCCTGCAGGCGGCCCGGCAGGCGGCGCGCGCGGTGCTGCCGGACCTCACCGTGGACCTGGTCCTGGTGCTCGACCGGTGCACCGACGGCACCCGGGCCGTCGCGCTCGGTCACCTGGACGTCCGGCTCGTCGACCTGGACGAGGGCCGGGTCGGTGCCGCCCGCGCCGCGGGGGTGCGCGACGCGCTGGCGCGCTCGACCACCGACCTCGGCGCGACGTGGCTGGCCGGGACCGACGCCGACTCCGCGGTGCCTGCAGGATGGATCCTGGAGCAGGTGCGGCTGGCCGACGCGGGCGCCGACGTGGTGGTCGGCACGGTCCGTCCCGACCCCGCCGACCTCACCCCGACGCAGCTCGCCGCCTGGCGGGCGACCCGCGTGCCCGGCCGCCCGAACGGGCACGTGCACGGCGCCAACCTCGGGGTCCGCGCCGACGCGTACGTGCGGGCCGGCGGCTTCCCCGACCAGCCCGCGCACGAGGACGTCGACCTGGTGGCCGCGCTCGTCGCTTCGGGCGCCCGCGTCGTCGCGACCGATGCCTGCGACGTCGTCACGTCCGGGCGCCTCGTCGGCCGGGCGCCCGCCGGGTACGCGGGCTACCTGCGGTCGAGGTTCGCCGAGCCGGAGGCCGAGGCCGAGTCGGCCTGAGCAGCCAGCTCGAACAGCACCTTGCGCTGCGGGACCGACACCTCCGTCAGCCGCACCCGCACGTCCTCGCCCAGCGGCAGGGACGCACCCTCGATCCGGCCACGGACCGCGGGGTCGCGCAGCTGGACCACGCCGGTGTCGCGGTCGGGGCGGACGTCGACGATCGCGGCGTCGAAGACCTCCCCCTCGCGCCCCGTGAGCAGCGCCGCCTCGACCAGGTCCAGGCAGCCGCGCTCGAACTCCGCGGCGTGCTTGTCACCTGCGGCCATGAGCCCCGGCAGCTCCGGCAGTGCGTCGCGGACCCAGTCCGGCACCGGGCGGCCCGCGCACAGCGCCAGGCACGTCTCCCCGACGAACCGGTCCACCAGACGGCGCAGCGGCGCGGTGGTGTGCGCGTAGGGCGCGGCGATCGCAGCGTGCATGGTGAACGACGGCAGCTCGCCGTCGAACGCCACGTACGCCGCCCCGCGCAGCAGGGACGTCGCGTCGGTGAGCAGGGCCGCGTGCGCCGGGTTCCCCGCGTCGAGGTCGCGGATGACGTCGCCGGGGGTTGCGCCCTCCGGCCACGGCACGCCCAGCGCGTGCGCGGACAGCCGGAGCCGCTCGACGTCGCGGGGGTCGGCGTCCGGCAGGGTGCGCACGATGCCGATGCGGCCGTCGAGCATGAGCCGGGCGGCGCACATGCCCGTCAGCAGGGAGATCTGCGCGTTCCACTCCTCGACCGGCAGGGTCGCGCGGCTGCCCAGCGTCCACACGCCGTCCGCACCCTGCTCGACCACCTGCTCCGGCGTCGGCAGGGTGATGCCTCCGCGCGCACGCTCGGCGGCCTCGCGCAGGATGCCGACCTCGCGGAGCAGCTGCAGCGTCTCGTCGGCGGACCCGTCGTCGAGCGCCGCCTGGGCACCCGTGTAGGTGAGCTGCGCGCGGCTGCGTACCGAGGCGCGACGCACGTCGACCTCCACCGGGGCACCCTGGGGATCGAGGTCGATCGTCCACAGCAGCGCGGGCGTCACCTGGTCCGGCAGCAGGCTGGCGACCCCCTCGGACAGCAGCGGCGGGTGCAGCGGCGTCCGGCCGTCCGGCGCGTACAGGGTCTCGACCCGCTCGCGCGCCTCGTCGTCGATCGCGCCGCCCGGGGACACCCACGCCGCGACGTCGGCGATCGCGTAGCGCACGCGGAACCCGTCGCCGTGACGCTCGATGTGGACCGCCTGGTCCAGGTCCTTCGAGCCCTCCGGGTCGATGGTCACGAACGCGATGTCGGTCGCGTCCGCCCGCTCACCCCCGGGCGCGCCGGCCGCCGCCGCCTCCGCCTCGTCGACCACGTGCGGCGGGAACTCCGCGGGCACGCCGAGCTCGACGCGCAGGTCGTCGAGGCCGCGCCGCACGAGCACGTCGACCGCCTCACCCTGCGCCTCCTGCGGCGGGCGGGCGTGCAGCTGGACATGGCGTCGGGGCACGCCGTGAGCCTAGGTGCGGCCCGGCCGGGCTGCCTGCCAGGCGCGCACCGGCGGGGGGCGGAGGGCGTGGGATTCGAACCCACGAGAACGGGGTTGTCCCGCTCCAACGGTTTTTAAAACCGTTAGTGCGTACTCAACTGACGTGCATGTATACAGGTTCGAGCAGATTCTCCTGGCACGCGTTAGTTTAATGTTAGTTGATGCAGCGCCTAGCCGGCTCTCAGACGGGTCGTCAACCTGTCAGTTCGCGGCTCTGGCCCGGGCGAGGTACTCCGCGAGCTGGTCGGCCACCTCGACGCTCGATGCCTGGATCCCGCCGTAGTACCTGTGGAGCACCTGAAGCGAACGGTGCCCTAGGAGTACCTGGACTGTGGGCAGCGGCAGCCCGGCACGGATCCATTGAGTCGCAGCGGTGTGCCGGAGTGCTTGAACAGTGCGGTCTTGCGATCGAATGCCTGCGCCGTCCAACCCGAGGTGCCACGTGGTGTTGTCGAGCGCTTTGCTGATGTGCCCGCCCGCCTGAGCCGTGAAGACGAGGTCGGCTACGCGGCGAACGACACACGCCCCCCGCGACCTAGCCGGGGTCCCTCGCCTGTGAGTTCGACGCGAGTGGCGCGGTGCCGCGGGTTGGCTAGCCATCTCAGCACTTCGGCCAAGTCGAACGTCGGCCGGTTATCGGTGCCGAACTTCTTGATGTAGCCAGCAGCGGCCGCGCGACGGAACATGTCCGGTCCGTATGTCGTAATGGCCTGGAGCTCGCGGTAGGTCACCAGCTGCACCCCGTATCGAGCGGCATTCGAGTTGCCGACCACGCGCAGACCGTCGGGCGTTAGCTTGACGGTCTGCAGCAGGAGGACGGGCGCCGTTCCGAGGGTCTCGAGTTGTGGCCGTGCGCCCTCGGCGTATCGACGGATTCGAAACTGGACGGTGCACTCATCGGTGGTGGTCTCGTGATTCACGCCATTACCGATCGACCAAGTCACCTCAACGTGTAGACGTTTCGGATGTGACCCGCGTCACCGAACGTATGTTCGATCGCCTGCGACACTGCCCCATGCCTCCTCACGCCGCCCCGCCGTCCCTGTGGCGCCTCATCGGTGCCCCGCTGCCGGTTCGCCTCGCGACGGCCGCAGACCCCGCCACCGACGCGGTGACGTTGACAGTGGTCGCCCCGCCCGCGCAGGACGCCAAGAACGACCCGGAACTCACAGGGCTTGTGGAGACGATCGTTCGCCACCGATGTTGTCCGCCCGCCGTCGCCGCGCGATACGTCGGACATCCCGAAGTCACCATCCGGCGGCTGGTTCTCGCTGTCCCAGAGCTGCCTGGAACCGGACTCGAATCACGGGCATGCGACCCGGACGAACAGATTCGCCGCGAGACGGTCGCGCGACTTCAGCGTTGATGTGCCCTGCGTTCGCAAGCCTGAACCTGCGACACGCGCTCGACTCACCCGAAGTCACTGGAAGACGCAGCACAATCGCGGCGTGGCTTCTACCTCCGATCTGGCCTCGGTCTACCACTACACCGACATGGCTGGCCTCCTCGGCATAGTTTCGACCGGCGAGCTTCGGGCCACCGAGGCGTCTGGGATGAACGATCCGATGGAGGTCGGCGGCGGGCTCACCCGGATTCGCTCCTGGCTCGAGTTGCGCAGCGATGACCCGACAGCTCGCGACATCCTCGAGAATGTTCTCCCAGACGCAGATCCCTTCCCGGCGCTGTCGTTCGTGCTCTCGGCATCGCTCGATCGAGACGACGCGACTCAGTGGCGCCTGTATGGCGATGGCGGCGACGGCTCCTGCATTGAACTCGACGCAACGAAGCGTCTGTCGATTCGGACTTTCACCAAGTTGTTGCACGAACGCGATCTCAGCCTGAAGACCGGGCTGCCCAAGAAGAAGGCGCTCGAGCGCGGCGTGAAACCACCGTACGTGCGCGGGTGGTTCAACGTGGCGAGTGTTACGCCGTGGACGCTCGCGACGTACGAGGATGGCGACGTCGACGCCAAGCTGTCGTCACTGCTCGATGAGGCCTCCAGCGAGTTCATGGCGGCCAGTTCCGCTCCACCCGAGTACGAAGAGGCCTGGATCGACGCGAAGCAGCGCATCCTCGACCAAATCGCGCACCTTGCTGGCACCTTCAAAGGGGCGAGCTGGGTGCACGAGCGCGAAGCCCGCATCGTCGCCACACTTATCCGATCGAACCCGCACAGCCAGTTCAGGAGTTCCCGGTACGGGCTTGTGCAGTACGTCAGGCTCGCCGAACACACTGCCGGTACGAGCCACACGATCGCCCGCAAGGGCACCTGGCGAGTCCCGATCAAGTCCGTGACCCTCGGACCGCGCCAGAACTTCGACCTCGCAGCGCCGTCCGTTCGAGCCTTGCTCAGTAGGTACGGGTACAAGTCCGCCATAGACGGCGAGACGTACGACGACATGACGGAACGCGTTCTAGTGCGCCGCTCTGACGCCTCACTTCGGTAGCGCCCCACCAGCGCTCGTCCACGTGCGCGAGGACTACTCCAGGCCAAGTCCGAAGCCGTAGGTCCGGTTCCCTAACCTGCTCTCCAACACGTCCGCTCGCCAATGCTCCCAGCGCTCAGCGAGGTACCGCTTGCGTTCGGGCGTCATCATGACGCTCCGAGCGAGCGCCTCAGCAGGATCTCCGAGGCGGATCGCGTCAGCGCCGATGTTGGCGTCCGTGCCAAAGAGGGGTGAGAAGGCGTACAGCCGAGGACCCTCGGCCAACATCGATACCGTCACCGAACTCCCGTGGTCGAATCGGGGGCGCAGCGAGTCGAACGTCATGAACTGCTCGCGATCTCTTCGCATCCCGTCTCTCTTGAACCGGAGTGCGTCAGGGTTGCTGTGGGGACCGCCATGCTCAAACTCACTCTGTCGACCGAAGATGAGCACGAACCATGGCTCGAGTTGCCGGTTCTCGTATCGCTCGTGAAAGAGGTACTGGTTGCGGAAGATGGTCTGGTTCTCAGGGTGCGCGAACCACCCCCTCCAGTCGTTGAGTTGGTCGTGAGCCTGGGTGAAGCGCTCGGTCGGCCGACCATCCTTCTTGAACCACTTCTTTGTCGGCTTCTCAATCTCGATCAGGATCGGCGTGATCAAGCTCGACGAGCGAGTCACCCACATGAAGTCGGGTCGAAATGACCGGCCCTGGCCCCTCAGCTCTGGCAAGCGGAACAGGGCGCTCATCTCTGAGAGGTGATGCCCGCCCGGGCCAACGTCTCCGCTGCCACCCGGAACCATCGCAGGGTGCAACTCTAGGAACCTCTGAACGTCGTGCTCCTCAGGACCGCTCGCGAGAAGCGAGTACCAATCCGCCAGCGCTCTGTCGCGATAGACCTGCCAGTCGAGTGGTCTAGGTCGGCCGGGATTGCGGTCAGGTTCTCGTATCCCAATGAGGCTGTTCAGACCTTCGGATTCGGCCATGTCGGAACACTACTGACAATGGCGTCTCACGCACGTCCGACCTCGCTGGCCTTCTCGGCCTTTTCCACCTTCACGGACCTAGACCCTCGGTATCCGGCGGTGCTGGTGGCGGCGCGCGCGTGCAGTTGCGTGACGTTCTCGGCCCTGACGGCGGCGTCCACGACGACGCGGTCGAAGTAGATGGTCGCTGTGTCCCCGACGTCCAACACCATCGGAAGGGCCGCACTGACCCGAGCGAGGTCGTCCGTCGTGACCGCAATGAGGGAGCGTTCCTTCTCTCGGTGGAACCGCGTGAACCGTTCGCTATACGACTCCCCGAGCACCAGGTGGATCCCCCTCACCTTCGTTGGCCTCTTCCCCGTGTTCGTCACGGTCACCTCGTACACGCTGAGCGGTCGTGCTGCTTGTCCCGGGTGCTGCCCAAGCATCTTCAATGGGAGCAGGTCGACGCGTACTCGCGCTCGATCTACCCAGATCGACACGACCAGAGCGATCACCGACAGCACGAACGCCGCCACCGCGAGCCATGCGGCAAAGTCGACGGTGGTGAACCACTCCGTCAGGCCATCCCAGCTCACCTTGGTCGTCATGCAGTGACGGTACCGACTGCGAGTACGGACCCACCCCATCTTCGGCTCGGTTGCGACGCGGGCGGCACCCCGTAGGTGGCTCTTCAGTTCTTGAACGAGTCCTCAAGCCCGACACGTTCGAGCGGCAGCAACACCTGGATTGGTCGTCCTCACGCGGTGATGCCAGTCGACGTGCGCAGCGCCCGAACTCAGCACCACTGAGTAGAAGATCGTGAAAACCCCTCCGAGGAACCGGGAGCGCTGTCACGATCGCGCGATGGACCTACAAGCGCTTCTTGAACCAGCGATACCCGTCCTCCTCGGTGCTGCTGTGGCCGCCATCGGGCCGGCTCTTGTCACCAACCGGCGACTGCGGTCCGACCTCGCTATCGAGGCGGCCATGCTGGCGCAGCTGCCCAAGCCCGTTCGTCCCGAACTTCGAGAGGAGGTGCGTCGTCGGACGCTGCTACTCGTCTCCGCCACCCGGTACCCACCCCTAACTCGCCTGGATCTACTCGCCCTGATCGCGTTTACGACCTGAGCAACGGCGGGACTGGTGGGAGCCATGACTACTCCCCGACTCACGCCGGCGGGTGGTCGGCCGTGCGAGCGTTCGAGAGCTACGCCGCCGAGTGGGGCGCGAAGGTCGGCGTCCGCTTCGAGCCGGAGGACGCGTTGGTCTACGACCTGCTCGACGTCTGGCTCCGCGACCAGTCGGGCTACGGCGGTGTGCGATGACCGCGACGGCCGACCTCGTCTCCCTGACCGAGCAAGTCGCCGTCCGCCTCACCGCGTCGGGCCTCCGGGCACATTGCGACGTTGTTGAAGGCGACCCGTACGTCCGTGTCGACCTGACCCATGACGGCACCGCGGCAGCCTGGGTCCCCCTCGACGACCCCACCTGGGCCCTCGTACGCGACCAGGCCGGCATGCCGTGCCGCGTCGAACCAGCCGGACCGCTCGCGAAGGGCTGGGAGGCGTGCAGCGACGTCGAATGCCTAACGATGGCTCTCTGGGAGTGGGTGCTGCGACGTCGGGCCGGCCGCGTACGCCCCTACCAACCGCCAACCCAGTTGAACCGGGACCCTGACTGTCCGCCAACCATGAAGTTCGCGTTTAGCGCCGCCCCGACGCCGTTCTGGATGAGCTGAACGGCGAGGGCAGGGTCATCGGCCGTCTTCACCCAGGACCCTGCGTGCGCCGCCATCGCCTTCGCCGCCGGGGTCTTTCCGCCGTGGTAGACCTGGGCGCTCGACGTCGCGGGGATCTCAAGCCAGGTGTCGAGCCCATCGATGCCGCCGCGGACCGGGTCGCGCCAGCCCGTGAGGTCGGCCATCCACCGCAGCGCTCGCTTAACGACCGGAAGCGTTGGGCTGGATAGCTTCCAAGCATCGTTGAGCCAAGGCGGCTCTCCGTGAGGTCGCTCGCGGTCGAGTCGATGGACGGCATCGAGAAAGTCGTTCGGACGCATCTCGTCGACGAGCGAGTAGATGTGGTCGGTCAGGCTTCCGGGTCCAACGGCCCCTGCCAGGACTGGCCACCAAACTCGCGTGTTGTACGAGAAGGGAACGTACGTCTTCACGCCGCCATCGCAGTTCGCCACTAGCCAGGGCAGGTAGGTCCGGTCGTAGAACCGCGGCGCATTGCCCGACGCCTCGAGCATCGCGAGGAGCAACTGGGCGGTGCCAAGGGGGTACTTGTACCGAGCGCTCGTGATCTTCGAATCGTCCTCGTAGCCAGCCTGTGTCCCTGCCCAAACGGTGGGCGAGGCGACCAAGAGACGTGCGGCGGCGGCATCAACAGCGGCGTCCCAGTGGGCGAAGGCGCCGGCCACCCCGGCCGCCTTCGGCTTCTTGGATCCCCACTTCAGAACGTGATTGCTTACGGTGTCGAAGCGCGTGGAAAATACGTCCACCCCGAAGGCGTCGTTGGGCAGATTGCCAACCGCGCCGGGGTGGACCAGCCAAGTCCCCGACAAGACAGAGAACGCGGCAATCTCGAAGCCTGGGGCGACAGAGCCGAGCATCATCGCCGAGACCATTCCGTCGATGTCGGCGCTCACGACCATGGACCGTGCGTCCGTAAGCATCCGGCCGAGACGACTCGAGGCCGAGTTTGGGTCTTCCGACAGTTGAGGGCCGAGGGTCTGAATCGCAAGGCGTCGACGTGCCGCAGCGTTCGAGTGGTCGGCCACCATGCCGGGACCCTGCAGCCGAACTGCTCACGCCGACGTACGGTGTTGCAGATGGCGGAGCATTGGGTGTCAACGACAGCCGGCCGCCACCTCGCCGGCCGAGTGAAAGAGTCAACGGGCCCGGAGGTGACCCTCCGGCGCGCCCTCCACGCTTGCGGTCTCCGGTTTCGGCTCCACCGCACGCTTGCTCGTGGCTGCACGCCCGACCTGGTCCTACCGCGCTATCGCGTCGCGGTGTTCGTCGACGGGTGCTTCTGGCACGGCTGCCCCGAGCACGGCCGGCGAGCGCCATGGACGGGGCCTAACTCTCAGCTCTGGGCGGACAAGATGAGCCGGAATCGCGAACGTGACGAGCGATCGACGACCCTGGCACAGGAATGTGGTTGGGCTGTCGTCCGCATCTGGGAGCACGAGGTCACAGGTGATGTGGAGGCGGCAGTGGCGCGCGTCAGGGCAGCGGGGGCCGGAGGGTCGACACCGCGTTAGCACGCGTGCGAGCTAGGGTCCCGATCGTGGTCAAGGGCGAGCAGGGCACTCTAGGGCTGAACGGCAGTGACGCGAGCAGCGGATCTGGGGCGTTCGATGCGTTCCGGATTGCACTCGCCACCAGCACACAGCTTAGGAACGAGCTCGAACAGGCGCTCCGCGCGAACGTGCACAGGGTCAACCCCACTGACCGTGCGAACCGTTTCGGGAGCGGCGGAGCGGTCGAATGGATCCTCGCATCCGCAGCGTTCGCAGCGGGAGTCCTCAGCGTCCCTGGCGGACACAACGCCAACGGCTTCGACCTGCGCGCCCTTCGCGAGGACGCACGCGGCCTCTGGTCAGTGAAGAACCAGACATCCCCGAAGGCGATGTCGTACCGGATCACCAACGAGCTTGGCGGGTCGGGTGGCGGGTTCACCGAGCCAACGGTCTTCCTCTCACCGCACCTTCCAGGCATCGTCTTCGCAGATCCACATGTCCACACCGAACTCGCTGCGCAGACGTACGACAGCGGGGACGCGACGATGCTCGGCTTCGCAGCGATCCGCGCGCACGCCGTCGCTCATCCGGAGTGCGTCGCCATCTGCGAGATGCCTGTGAACCCAGGCACAGGGTCCGAAGATCCTTGGCTCGCCTTCATCGAGTCCCTCCTGAACCCGCAGCAGTACCCCACGCTGGCGCGGATGTTCGTCGCGTCAAAGCCGGTCCAGGGCAATCTCGCCTCCGAGTTGCAGACTCTTGTTGCGCTGCGTGATGCCGGCTCGCTGACGGCGGAGCAGTTCGACGCCGCCGTCCAGCGACTCACGAGGGTCGGCTAGGAGTGCCGCCCCGCGCGCGACGCGGTGAAGGAGCGCGAGAGCCCGAACGTCCGCTCATGGCGGCGATCTCCGATGCTCTCGGCATCGCTCATTTCGACTGCGGACGTGGGTCGAACGTCGAAGGTACGTTCCTCGTCGCGATCGCAGACGCGCTCGGATTGGGCGACGAGGCGCGAACGCGCTCGATCGAGCGGAACATCGACCTTCTGATGGAGCACCTGACCGGCGAAGAAGGCGCCGGCCTGACGTATCACTCGGTCGAGGGCACCATCACCAATAGGGCTCTCAACGCGATCCTCTCAGAGGTGATCGACCGAGGGTTTGCAGTCGTCCCTCTCGACCACGGGGCTCCGGCCGCGCGGATCGCACTTGCTCGAGCGGCGGAAGACGAGGACCCGGGAGCTGAGGCCGGCGCCATCGAGGCACTCGAACTCTCCGATGAGCGCAAGCGATCGTTGCGGGCCGTCGTTGTCCGCGAAGGGCAGAGCAGGTTTCGCGCCGCAGTTCTCCGCGCCTACCGCGGTCGGTGCGCGATCACAGGTACGGATTTTGAGTCGGTGCTTGAAGCGGCCCACATTCGTCCGTATCGCGGTAAGCACACGAACTTCGTCAGCAACGGGCTCCTTCTCCGCGCGGACCTTCACCGCATGTGGGATGTCGGGCTGCTGGCGGTAGACGAGGTTGACCGCACCGTCCTTATCGCGAACCACATCACGGCTCCCGAGTACACGGCGCTTCGTGGTCGTCCAATCGCGATCCCCGATGACGTGCGGCAACATCCACTCGCCGCCGCACTCCAGGCTCAACGACAGTGGGCAGGCCTGTAGCCAACTGCCTGACTCACCCTCGGACGGGAAACATCTCGTCGAGCACCTTGTCTGGCGACTCGGGTGCTGCATCGACAGCGGCAAGGATCGCGCGACCCTCGCTGGTCGTCTCTAGGATGTCGCGGTCGCGGTTCACGTGCTCGCGCAGGATGTGCCACACCACCCCGACGTTCACACCATTGCCAAGCTGCTTGTACGTCGCCGCATTCACCTGCCCGTCGAAACTGAACCCGTTCGGCATGCCCTGTAGGCGCGCTGCCTCACGGGGCGATAGCCGACGCTCACGCGGTCCAACAATCGTGGTCTGGGTAATCGCGACGAGCGCTGGGGTGAACGTCGCTCGCTTGGCTCGGATGCCCGACGGGCGGAAATGCATGATCGTGTCCCACAGCCGCGGCGTGTCCTGTGCCTGCCACTCGAACTTGCGGCGCGACGCCGGGAACGCATCTGTGTAGACGCCCCACTTCTTCGTCCATCTGTCGAGTACGCGCTTGTGCCGGGTGTAGAACGCCGCGTTCTTCACCAGGTGCGACTCCTTCCAGGCTGGTGTCCCGAGCGGGATTCGCAGGTCCTTCGTCAGCACCCACTCGTCGGCCCACAGGGGGAACCCCGGGAGGCGCTGACCGTCGCGCTCTTCCCACATGATCTCGACGAGCTCGTTCCACGCGTCGATCCACAGGCGCTCTGCGGCAGTGAGGTCGCATCCCGTGACGTGGTGGTCAGGGTCCAGAGGAAGCCCGAGTGCGAGGTCCCAGTCTGTGGGCTGCCAGCCGTCGATCCGGTCCTTCATCGTCGCGACCGGCTCCACTGCATCGGAACCCATGCCTGTCGGGTTGTACGTCGCAGTGATGAAGACCCGCTCCCGAACCTGCGGGCGACCGCCGCGGTCGCGCGGCAAGAGGTGCGGCGAGAAGACTGCAGGTGTGTCAGCCACGCGATATCCGAGTTCGCGCAGGGTTCGGATGATGGTCTTCCACTCGTGGATGTGGCGCGGGCCGGCGAGGTTGCGGACATTCTCCAGCAAGACGACGGTCGGGCGGTTGGCTTCGATGACCCGCGCGACATTCCAGAACAGCGTCCCTCGCGCTTCGTCCATGCCCCGCTGCGCGCCGGACTTGCTGAACGCCTGGCACGGAAACCCTGCCGCTAGCACCGCGGACGAAGGCACGCTCACCTGCTGGTCGTTCGCGTCCCTCGTGATGTCGCCGAGAGCAGTGCGCCGCCAGTTCTGCTCATAGACGGCGGCGGCAGCCTTGTCGATCTCGACGGCGTACTCGCACGCACCTCCGTACGCGGCTAGCGCAGCATGGAAGCCACCGATTCCGGCGAACAGGTCGATAAAGGTAAACGCCGGGTCAGGTGCGAGGTCTTTCATGGCGTCTCCTGGGTCGCGCGGTGGCATGCTCAAGCTAGCAGCTTAGCTCACGTTTCAGCTATCTGAGCAACGCGTGTCGGTCCACTTCGGCTTGGCGAGTCGGCACGTTACGACGAGCCACCCACAGGCCGGGCATGTCCAGTATCGGCAGGGCTGTGACCTGCGACTTCCCCCCTCCGCATGAGGGCGGAGGGTGAGGCGCGCGCCCCTAGAAGGGCCAGACCTTCCCCTCTTCGAGCTCCTCGGGTACGTCGACAGTCGCGGCCCGCGGATGGGACTGCAAGAGTTGCCGGGCGGTCTGGACCGCCCTGTAGGACCCGACGACGAGGCGCCGTTGCTCGCTCCATGCGACAGGGTCATATTCGTTCTCGCGAACTCGATGCGCGGTATCTGAACGAGCCTTGCGAACCTCTCGCAGAACCTCCGCAGCGGCGGGTACCCACCCGGAGGGATCGTGCCTCACAGTCCTCTCCATCCACTCAGTCAGCATGTTGAGGGTGCCCCGCTGCCCTTCATAGGTGGTGCCCGCACTGTCCCGGCGCGACTCCGTCAGCGCGATGCCCGCACGGGAGAAGAACTTCTGGTTGAGGTTGTCAATCAGAAGTTTGTTGAGTTGCTCAATGAAGTTCGACAGTTCCCGGCGGGTCGGAAGGATCAAGTACCCGTAATCGGTCGGCCGGTTCTGTTCGTCGTACAGCGTCCGGAAGAGTTCTGGATAGCCGATGGCGTCGCAGATCTCGTTGACGGCGCGCATCTCCATGAGGATCGCGGTGTACGGACTGACTTGCTCCGGGAACTCCCCCATCAGGTGCGGCCGGACCCAGTCGGGGTGAAGCATCCAGTCTTGACGGTCGTGCTCAAACGACTTCCAGTAGGACTGCTCCGAGGGCGATAGGTCGTGCAAGTAGCGGAGCGGTACTCCGACCACGATCTCGTCACTCAAGGCATCGCGGTCAAAGCCGATGCTGAACGTCGTGAGGTAGGTGTCGTGAGGTGTGCCTTCGCGCGCGTGAATCTCTCCACCGATGTCGAGGGTGTAGTCGTAACGGGGGTCATCCCTGTAACGGCCAAGCACATCCGCGCGAAAGAATACCGACTCGAGCTGAGCATGGCCGAGTGCGAGCGAAGCAGAGTACGGGGCTCCGGGATATCGGTCGCCGGCGGATACCGCAGCTAGAGCTTCGCGAGTCGGGTAGAGAACAGCCGAGGAGACGCCGCCTCGCCGAAGAACCTCCGCATGGTTGGCGACCGCATCCTGGTGCGGGAATCCGATGATGTGGGCGTTGACCATCTCGTGTCCGAAGTTGGCGTAGACCAAGCCCTCGGCCACCAGTTCGGTGATGAGTTCCTCCACATCGGCGGGGAAGTCCTCCAGCGCGTCCACCAGCTGAGCCGCGCTGACCCCATTGAAGTCAGAGGAGTCCAGGTACTGGTTCGTGATCAGTTGACCCAGCATCGACTTGATCGTCTCTGCGCTGTTCGTCGCGTCTGGTTCTGTCTCTGCCACGGCTCGATAGTGACGTAGTGCTTCGCCTTCCTGCTAGGCCCGGCCCACTGAGCCGGTCTTCAGACGAGGCCACCGAACAGACGGACTGCGCGCCCTGAGTCGACTCGGCAGGGTGTGCGTGACGACCGGGGAACCGCATCGGCAGCGAGGTCGAGTGAAGGAGTACGTCGCGGCCGAAGCGTCAGTTGCCGGTCCCACCGAGCGAGCATGTGACCTGCGACTTCACCCCTCGAGCGCCCAGCGAACGATCGCATTCTGGACGACCCACGTCCACAGCTAGCCGGACTGTTAGTTGCGCTGTTAGTTCGGTGTTAGTTCGCACTGAGCCGAGCTCGGCCTTGCGTTGCAACTCGGCGACCCTAGACGGGTCCGCGCATTAGGAACTGGTGGACAGCCAGATGAGCGCGTGACCTGCGCAATCATCCCTGGCGGAGGGCGTGGGATTCGAACCCACGAGAACGGGGTTGTCCCGCTCCAACGGTTTTCAAGACCGTCTCTTTCGGCCGCTCAGACAGCCCTCCCGTGCGGGACCGGCCCGCAGCGGCACGAGTCTTCCACAAGCAGTCGCGCGATCGTGGTCTAGACCACTATGGTCAGGATCGTCACCGTCGACCCCGCCCAGGAGGCAGGCCATGCAGCGTTCCGTCGTCGTCGCACTTCCCGAGGGGCTGCACGCGCGCCCCGCCGCCCAGTTCGTCGCGACGGCCGGCCGGCTGCCGGTGAAGGTGACGATCGCGAAGACGGGCGGCACCCCCGTCGCGACCGCCTCGATCCTCGCGATCATGACGCTGGGCGTGGGCGCCGGCGACGAGGTCGTGCTGGCGACGGCCGACGACGACGCCGACGCGGCCGCCTCGATCGACGTCCTCGAGCAGTTCCTCCAGCAGTCGGCCTAGAGGCCGGCCGCCTCCAGCACGTCCGCGAGCGCGGCCCGCACCGCCGACCGCGCCTCGGCGGCCGTGCGCTGCGTGAGCGCCAGCGCGGCGAGAGACCGGCACTCGTCCAGCGTGACGGTCGCGAGCACCGCGCCCACGTCGGGGAGCGCCCGCGCCGTCATCGACAGCGACGTGGCGCCGAGCCCGACCAGGACCGGTGCGAGCGCCGGGTCGGCCGCGGCCTCGCCGCAGACGCCCACCGGGCGGTCCCGCGCGAGGCCCCCCGCGCACGCGAGCTGCACCAGGGAAAGCACGGCCGGCTGCCACGGCGTCGACAGCTGCGCGAGCCCGGCCAGCTCGCGGTCCGCCGCCATGGCGTACTGCGTGAGGTCGTTGGTGCCCAGGCTGGCGAACTGCGCGCGGTCGAGCAGGTCACCGGCGCGCAGGGCGGCGGCGGGCACCTCGATCATGAGGCCGGCGTGCCGCAGCCCGTGGGCGGCGCAGCGGTCGACGAAGTCGTCGGCCTCGTCGGCGGTCGCGACCATCGGCGCCATGACCCAGACGTCCGCCGACGACGCCGCGGCGGCCTGCGCGATCGCCTCGAGCTGGTCGTCGAGGACCGCCGGGTGCGCCCACGAGGTGCGCAGCCCGCGGACCCCGAGGGCCGGGTTGGGCTCACCGGACGCCGTGACGAACGGCAGCGGCTTGTCGGCACCGGCGTCCAGCGTGCGGATGACGACGCGCCGGCCGGGGAACGCGGCGAGCACCTGGCAGTAGGCCGCCACCTGCTCCGGGATGCCCGGCGGCGTGGTCCGCCCGAGGAACCCGAACTCGGTGCGGAACAGCCCGATCCCCTCGGCGCCGGTCTCGGCCGCGGCGACCGCTCCGGCCGGGTCGCCGACGTTCGCCAGCAGCGCGACCGGATGCCCGTCCGCCGTGCGTCCGGGACCCTCCAGCCGCGTCGGGCGCGGCCTTGCGTGCGCCGCGCGCTCGACGGACTCGGCCGACGGGTGCCGGACCACGTCGCCGGTCGAGCCGTCGACGAGCACCGTCTCCCCGTCGGCGAGGTCGAGCGCCCCCGCCACCGCGACGACGCACGGGATGCCCAGCGACCGCGCCAGGATGGCGGTGTGCGCCGTCGGCCCCCCGCCCGCGGTGACGACCGCGAGCACCTGCGCCGGGTCCAGCCGGGCGGCGTCGGCGGGGGCGAGGTCCCGCGCCACCAGCACGAACGGCGTCCCGGGGTCTGGCACTCCGGGCGGGCGCAGGCCCAGCAGCTCCGCGACGATCCGATCCCGCACGTCCTGCACGTCCCGGGCGCGGTCGGCGAACATCCCGCCCAGCGCGCGCAGCTGCTCGGCGACCAGCTCGGCCGCGTCCCACACCGCACGGGAGGGCGTCGCGCGGGTCTCGAGGACCCGCCGCCGCGCCTCGTCGGCGAGCGACGGGTCGGCGGCCATCGCCGCGGTGACCGCGAGGATGTCGGCCGCGTCCCCGGTCGCCGTCTCGGCGGCGCGCGCGAGGGCGTCCCGGACCCGCGCCGCCGCTGCGTCCACCGCGGTCGCCGCCGCCGCCAGGTCCGTCCCCGGAGCCGACGGCTCGGGCGACGGCGCCGGCGGGGCGTCGGGCATGCGCGCCACGACCCCGGCCCGGCGTCCTGGGCTGACCCCGAACCCCCTCAGGGTCAGCGGGGCGGCGACGACCGCGGAGGTCATCGGCTGGGCGCCGTCTCGTCGACCGCCGTGACCTGCGGCTCCGTGGCGGGCTCGTGCTCGGACGACGACGGGGTGGTCGACGGGTCGTCGTCGTCCTCGCGGCCCGGCGTGCGCAGCTGCCAGCGCGTGATGACGAACCGGAACAGGAAGTAGTACACGACCGCGTACCCGAGCCCCACGACGAGCAGCAGCAGCGGCATGGTCGCGATCCGGTAGTTCAGCACGTAGTCGATGGCGCCCGCGGAGAACCCGAACCCGTCCTTGATGCCGAGCGCGTTGACCAGCGCGAGCGACGTTCCGGTGAGCACCGCGTGGATGACGTACAGCGGGTAGGCGACATAGACGAACGCGAACTCGAGAGGCTCGGTGACCCCGGTGACGAACGAGACCAGCGCGGCGGAGCCCATGATCCCGGCGATGACCTTGCGGTTCTTCGCCTTGGACGTGTGCACGATCGCCAGGGCGGCAGCGGGGAGCGCGAACATCATGATCGGGAAGAAGCCCGTCATGAAGGTGCCGGCGGTGGGGTCGCCGTGCAGGAAGCGCGCGATGTCGCCGTGCCAGACGTCACCGCTGGAGTCGGTGTAGGAGCCGAACTGGAACCACGGCAGCGAGTTCAGCAGGTGGTGCAGGCCGATGGGCACCAGCAACCGGTTCGTCGTGCCGTAGACGAAGGCACCGAGGATCGTCGAGCCCGTGACCCAGTCGCCGACGGCGGTGAAGCCGGTGTCGAACGCCGGGTAGATCAGCGCACCGGCGACGGCGACGAGGATCGCGGCACCGGCGGTGACGATCGGCACGAACCGTCGGCCGCCGAAGAACGCGAGGTACGGGGGCAGCTTGATCCGGTAGTACTTCTGGAACAGCAGCGCCGCGACGGGGCCCATGACGATGCCGCCGAGGACGCCGTAGTTGATGACCTGCTGCGTCTCGCCCTCGCTCGCCTTCTCCAGCACGTACGGCGAGAGCGCGGTGCTGACCCCGTCGAACACGAGGTACCCGATGACGGCCGCGAGCGCCGTCGAGCCGTCGGACTTGCGCGCGAACCCGACGGCGACGCCGACGGCGAACAGGAGCGCGAGGTTGGCGAACAGCGCGTTGCCCGCGGCGGCGAGGACGTCGGCGACCGGGAGCATCCAGGGCAGGTGGGCGCCGAGGCCGTCGGCGCCGAGCATGTCGGGCTGGCCCAGCCGCAGCAGCAGCGCGGCGGCCGGGAGGGAGGCGATCGGCAGCATGAGGGAGCGGCCGATGCGCTGGAGCTGGGCGAGGCCGGGGAAGCCCCGCTTCTCGGTGGACGCGGGGGCGTCCGCGGTAGCGGTGGTCATGGAGCACTCCTCGTTAAGTGTCCTGGGATGCTTCGGGAGGGGGAGTTCAGCTGTCTGGTCTGGACCAGTTGCGAGCAGACTGGTCTAGACCTCATGATGTGTCAAGGGTCACGTCGCGCCGACGCGGACGGTCCCTCACGACGACCTCACGAAGGAGTGGCACCGCGTGGACGAGCCTGACCAGGGCAGTGCACACAAGTACCTGACCGTGCGCGACCACCTGGCCACCCTCGTCGCCCAGGAGCTCAAGGTCGGCGACGCCATCCCGTCGGAGCGGCACCTCAGCCAGCAGTTCGGCCTGTCCCGGATGACCGTGCGGCAGGCCGTCGACACGCTCGTGACCGACGGTGTGCTGGTCCGCGAGCAGGGCCGCGGCACGTTCGTCGCGCCGCAGCGCATGGACTTCGAGATGCGGCTGACGACCTTCGGCGAGGAGATGCGCCGGCGCGGCATGGAGCCCGCGACCACCGTGCTCACCGCGCAGGTCGTGGCCGCGACGCCCGACGTCGCCACCGCGCTCGAGCTCGAGCCGCGCCAGAAGGTGCACTTCCTCTACCGGGTGCGCAGCGCCGACGGCGTCCCCATCTGCATCGAGCAGGCGTGGGTGCCGGTCGCCCTCGCGCCCACGCTCTTCGACGACGGTCCCCCGGCGAGCATCTACGAGGCGCTGCGGGACCTCGGGCTGGCCCCCGAGTGGGGCGAGGACACCCTGTCCGCCGACGAAGCCACGGACACGGAGGCGTCGCTGCTCGGGCTCGGCGACGCGCGCGCCGTCCTGCGCGCCGAGCGGCGCACCTACTCGGTCGACACGGCGACCATGTTCTCCCGCGCCTGCTATCGCGCCGACCGCTACAGCGTGTGGGTGCCGCTGCGCGCCCCGCGGCCGGCGCTCGTGCCACGACGACGTACCGAGGGCGAGCTCGAACCCGCCACCGCACCCATCGCAGGAGGACGGCAATGAGGCCGCAGAGCAAGGACCAGGCGGCAGCGATCCTGGCTGCCCTCGGCGGCGTCGAGAACATCGACGAGATCGAGCCGTGCACCACGCGGCTGCGGTCGCTGGTGCGCGACGCCAGCCGGGTCGACGCCGCCGGGCTGCGTGCCGCCGGCGCGTTCGGCGTGATGATCTCCGGACGCGTGGTGCAGGTGGTGGTGGGGCCGCACGTCGACCTCATCGCGACCGATCTCGACGAGCTGATGTGAGGAGCAGGACATGACGAAGGCAGAACAGATCCTCGCGGCGCTCGGCGGGGACGCGAACGTCCTCGACCTCGAGCCGTGCATCACGCGGCTGCGCGTCGAGGTGGAGAACCCGGCGCTCGTCGACGAGCCGGGCCTCAAGCGGGCGGGCGCCATCGCCGTCGTGCGGTCCGGCGTGGCCGTCCAGGTCATCGTCGGACCCGAGGCGGACACGCTCGCCTCCGACATCGAGGACCTGCGCTGATGGCGTCGCTGACCGTCCTGTCCCCCGTCAGCGGTCAGGTCCTCGGCCTGTCCGAGGTCGCCGACCCGGTGTTCTCCGCCGAGCTCGTCGGCCCCGGCCTCGCCCTCGACCCACCGCTGGCAGCCGGCTCGGAGGTCATCTCCCCCATCGCCGGCACCATCGTGAAGCTGCACCCGCACGCGTTCGTCGTGCAGCACGACGACGGCCGCGCGGTGCTGGTCCACCTGGGCATCGACACCGTCGAGCTGGGTGGTGCGGGGTTCACGCTGCACGCGGCCGAGGGAGCGGTGGTCACCGCCGGGCAGGTCGTCGTCAGCTGGGACCCGTCCGCCCTCGGCGGTCGCTCCCCGGTCTGCCCCGTGGTCGGCCTCGAGGCGGGCGCCGACGCCCTCACCCGGCTCGCGCGGCCCGGCGACACCGTCACGGCCGGCGAGCCGCTGCTGTCGTGGGCGTGACGCTCCTCGAGATCGCCGTCCAGGACGTCGCCGGCGCCGTCCTCGCGGCCGGGCTCGGTGCCGATCGGCTCGAGCTGTGCGCCGCGCTGGCCGCGACCGGAGGGCTGACGCCGAGCATCGGGCTCCTCGACGCCGTCGTCGCCGCGCTCCCGTCGCGCGTCGGGGTGCACGTGCTGGTCCGGCCGCGCGCCGGCTCCTTCCGGTACACCGCCGACGAGGTCGACGTGCAGGTCAGGGACGTCCGTGCGGCCGTCGCCGCCGGCGCCGCCGGGGTGGTCGTCGGGGCGCTCACCCCGGCGGGCGACGTCGACCGGACGACGGTCGCCCGCCTCGTCGAGGCCGCCGACGGCCGCGAGGTGACCTTCCATCGCGCCCTGGACACGGTGCCCCTGCTGGAGGCCGCGCTGGACGACCTGGTGGCGCTCGGCGTCGTGCGGGTCCTGACCTCCGGCGGTGCCGCCCGCAGCATCGACGGGCTCGACCGGCTCGCCGCCACCGTCGCCCACGGCGCCGGACGGCTGCAGGTCATGGCGGGCGGTGGCGTGCGCCCCGCAGACGTCCCCGCGCTGGTCCGTGCGGGGGTCGACGCGGTGCACCTGTCCGCCAGCCGGCACGTCGACGAGTCCGGAGGGCCCGGCGGTGGGTCCGGCGGCTACACGACCACGGATGCCGCGATCGTGTCGGCGGCGGCCGAGGCGCTCGGCCGTCGCTGAGCCCGGGCCGGGCGGACCGCGGCCGAGCCGTCCTCAGACGCCGTGCACCGCGTCGAGCCGGCCGGAGCCGATGGCTGCCACGAGAGCCGCGTGGTCCGACTCGTTCCGGTCCGCGTACGCCGCGGCGTAGTCGGCGAAGGCCTCGTCGGCAGCCTTCGACCCGCCGAGGTAGGACGCGATGGCCACCCGGTCACCCGACCGCGCGTGCGCCCGCGCCAGCGTCCACGCGCACAAGCCGCCGTACCGGCTGAAGCCCTCGGGGCGCATCCCCTCGATGACCGCCGAGCCCTTCCAGTCGCGCAGCTGGCGGACGTAGAAGTCCCGCTCGACGCCGTCGATCCCGCGCGTCCGCTGCCAGCCGAGCATCGCGTCGCTCGCCGCCTGCATGAGCCGCTGCCCCTCGACCACCCGCTGCCCGGACTGCGTGTACTCGCTCGCGCCGAGGAACTGCTCGAGCACCGAGGACTGCGCCTCCTTGGCCTGCAGGATCAGGTGGTCCCGGTCGTCGGCACCCTCGAGCAGCAGGATCCAGGCCCGGGTGCCGACGCTACCCACGCCGACCACCTTGCGGGCCATGTCGACCAGCCGGTACTGCCCGACGAGGTGCCGCCGGTCGGGCTGCAGGGTCGCCTGGTACGCCGCCACCAGCTCACCCATCGCCGCCCGGAACGCTCCGGCCTGGTCGCCGAGCAGCTCCTCCAGGGTCTGCACCAGCGGCGGGTCCGGCAGGAACCGTCGCCGGCCGTCCACCACCTCCGTCAGCTTCTCCACCGACCGCAGGTGGTCCCGGCTGCGCGCCTTCTTCACCGTCGACTGCGTCGTCCTCGACTGCGCCTTGCCCAACGACCCGCCGTGCTCCCGCAGGAAGTCGTCGACGTCGAGCCGGGCGTACCAGACCTCCAGGTTCGGCCGTTCGGCGAACTCCCGGATCGCGGTTCGGTACGCCTTCGCGACGTCCGTCGCGATCCTGCGCCGCTCCTTGGTCCCCGCGCCGATGCTGCGGGCCGCGATCTCGACGCTCGCCAGCAGCCGCTTGACGTCCCACTCGAACGGTCCCGGCAGGGTCTCGTCGAAGTCGTTGAGGTCGAAGAGCAGCCGGCGCTCCGGCGTGCCGTAGAGGCCGAAGTTCGACATGTGTGCGTCCCCGCACAGCTGCACGTCGAGCCCCGAGTCGGGCGTCGCCGCCAGGTCCGAGGCCATGAGCAGCGCCGCACCGCGGTAGAACGCGAACGCCGAGGAAGACATGCGCCCGTACCGCAGCGGCAGCAGCTCGGGCACGCGGGTCTGCCCCTGGGACACCAGCAGGTCGACGGGGTCCGGGCGCTTCGTCGCCGTCCCCACGTCCGCGAGGCTCTCCCGCGGCAGCAGCACCCGGGCCGCGGACCCACGGGACTCCCGCTCGTTGCGGCTCAGCAGGTGGACCTGGGCCGGCGCGCGGCGGCGGGTCGGTGTCAGCGGAGGAGCGGGACCGACCGCTCCGGGATCCAGCACCGTCGAGGCACGCGCACCGCCGTCAACCGTCATTCCCCGAACCTAGGCTGGGGAGCGCGCCGTGCCTAGCCTTCCCGCTCCCACCAGGACGACGGCCAGCCCGGCGACACCACCGTGAGGCCGTGGAGGGCGGACACCTGGGCCAGCTCCACGTCGTACGTCGCGACGGCTCCCACGTCCGGGTGCGCCAGCGCGGCGCCGATGTGCAGCGCGACGAACGGCCGCAGGACGCCCGACACCTTCGTCGCCGCCCTGAGGGTCTGGTCGGAGAAGCGGATCACCTCGACGCGTTCGCCGACGTCGTGCGCGACACCCGTCGCCTCCACCCCACGAGGCTGCGCGACACGACGCAGCTCCGTCAGGCCGAGCGGCGTGGTCACCAGCTGCGACTCGTGCTCGGCGGCCCACGCCAGCCAGTGGTCGCGGCACGGTGCCCCGACCAGGTACCGGGACAACGCCGAGCCGTCGGCGTAGACCCGCGTCACCGGGCGCGGCGGCGGCATCGGGCGCACCGCGTCGTCGCCGGCCGGCCGCGGCTGCGGGAGCAGACCGCGCTCACCGCGCGGGGCCGGGGACGGGACGGGCATCTCCCCATGATCGCCCACGGCATCCGGGAACGACGGCGGCCGGCCCCCCTGCAGGGGCCGGCCGCGGTCGGGTGAGACCTGTGGGGTCACCGGCTGCGCAGACGCTCCATCGCGAGCTGCACGAGGGAGATCAGTGCCTGCTTGGTGGCCGCGCGCGAACGTGCGTCCGTGTACAGCACCGGCACGTGCGCCGGGATGGCCAGCGCCTCACGGACGTCGTCCAGCTGGTGCTTGGCGACGCCGTCGAAGCAATTGACACCCACGACGAACGGGATGCCACGGCTCTCGAAGTAGTCCACGGCCGGGAAGCACTGGTCGAGCCGGTCGGTGTCGACCAGGACGACGGCGCCGATGGCACCGCGGACCAGGTCGTCCCACATGAACAGGAACCGGTCCTGGCCAGGGGTACCGAACAGGTAGAGCCAGAGCGACCCGGGGAGCGCGATGCGACCGAAGTCCATCGCCACCGTGGTGGTCGTCTTGCGGTCGGAGACACCGCCGGCGTCGTCGACGCCGACCGAGTGCTCGGTCATCGCGGCCTCGGTGTTGAGGGGCTCGATGTCCGAGATGGAGCCGATGAAGGTCGTCTTGCCGACGGCGAACCCGCCGGCGACGACGATCTTGACGACTGTGGGAGCGACGCTTCCTGCCGTGCCCGCCGGAGCGGCCACAGCGGCGTCAGAGGGCGGAAATGCCATTGAGAACACTCTCCAGCACGCTGAGGGACAGGGCAGGCGATTCACCGGTGTTGACCTCGACCGGCTGTGAGGTGTGCACGCGCACGTACTGCTGGTCGGCGAGGTCGGACACGAGGATCCGGATCACGCCGAGCGGCAGGTGGAGCAGAGCAGAAAGCTCGGCGACCGAGATGTAGTTCGACGCGGCGTGCTGGAGGATCGCCCGCTTCTCAGGCGGCAGACCCTGGCTCGTCACGGCACCCGGCATGGCCTCGACCAGCGCCTCGAGAGGCAGGTCGGAGCGCGCCGAGCGCACGCGGCCACCGGTCACGGCATAGGGCCGGACCGTTCTGGCCTCGTACTCGATGTGCTCGCTCATGAGTCAGACTCCCCGTGGCCTCAGGCCACCGGCGCGCGCGTGGCGCCGTCGATCGGGAGCTGACCACGCATCTCGGAGATGAGCTGCGGGGTGAGGGTCGCCTCGGTACGAGAGACGAGCATCGCCATCTCGTAGCCGATGAGGCCCACGTCGCAGCTGGACTCCGCGACCACGGCGAGGACGGAGCCGTTCGAGACGCTCATGAGGAAGAGGAACAAGTTGTCCATCTCGATGATCGCCTGACGCACCTCCCCCGCACGGAGCTGGCGCGCGGCGCCACGGGTCAGGCTCGACATCCCGGAGACGATGGCCGCGAGCTGGTCGCCGCTGGTGCGGTCGAGCTGCTCGGACATCGCCATGAGAAGACCGTCCGCAGACACCACGAGTGTGTGGCGAGTGCCGGGCACGGTCCGGACGAAGTTGTCCAGGAGCCAGCCGAAGTTGGCTGCCTCGGTGCTGAGCGCGGTCACACTTCCTCCTTGCTGGTGCAGTCGATGACTGCGGGGTCAGACGCCACCATGGTGGTGACGACGGTTGTGGGGTCTGGGGCAGTCATCAGCTCACGCCGTTCTGGCCGGACGGGTCCTCCGTGGCGCGACGGCCACGAGAGGTCCCTGACTGGAAGCTCGACAGACGCGACCGGAGCTGGTCCGCATCACGCTGCACGGGCTTCCCTTCGTCCTCGGTGACGGTCGTCGCCGGGACAGCTGTGGGGACTCGCCGGGTCAGGCGCTCCGCGTTGCCACCCGTGGCGGCCGGCCGGTAGGCCGACAGCTGGGAGAGCTCGGAGAGTGCCTGCTCCTGGATGTCCGAACGGAGGGCGAGCATGGCCGCCACCTCGTCGTCGAGCGTGCCGACCCGGGGAGCCACCGACGGCGGCAGCGCGGGCTTCGGGACCGTCGACGACGGCGCCGCGTTGGCACCGGGCCGTGCGGCCCACTCGGGGGGTGCCCAGGATCCTGCCGACACGGGCTCCATCGAGGCCGGTGCCTGCGCCACGGGGGTCGGGGCGGCAGGGGCCTGCCAGGTGGTCGAGGCCATCCACGACTGGGACGAGTCGGCACCGGTGGGCGACTGCGGGGCAGCGGCGTCCGCGGTCCAGGCCGAGGTCCGCACGGGGGCGACCTGGCTGACGGGGGCGGGCGCGTTCTGCACCGGGACGGACCCGGAGGTGTCCGGTGCGCCGTCGTCGCCCTTCTTCCGTCCGAACAGGCCCCACTTGCGGCGACCCTTGGCGTCGTCCGACTGCGTGTGCGGCTGCGACTGGACGACCTCGGAGAACGGCGCCTGGGCGGTCGGAGCTGCCTGGGCGGGTGCCGTCGGGGCCCACGCCGGGGCCGGGGCGGCCTCGGGTGCTGCGTACGCGACCGGGGCCTCCTGGTAGGCGGGTGCCTGCGGTGCGGGCTCCTGCTCGACGGCGGCTGCGGCCTCGATCGGCGTGAACACCTGGGTCGGTGCCTCGACCTGCTCGTGCGGGGCCTGGAACGTCGGCCACGCCGGCGCTGCCTCCTGCACGGGTGCGGCCCAGGAGGGTGCCTCCTCCGCGACGGGCTCCGGCTCGGGTGCGACGTAGGTGTCGACCTCGGCCGTGGGCTCGTCCTCGGCGTCGGGCTCGAGGTACACGCGGCGGAACGCGACGCCGTCGACGACGGCGAGTTCGGGCTCCGGCTCCACGACGGGCTCGGGCTCGACGGCCGCCTCGGCAGGCTGCTCCGCCCACTCGGGCGACTGCCAGGTCGGCGGCTCCCAGGCGGGTGCCGGCCACGCGGAGTCGTCGGCTGCCGGGGTGGGCTCGTCGGTGGGCTGCGCAGGTGCCTCGACCGGCGCGGACGCCTCGGGGACGACCGGCATGGCACCGGTGTGCCAGGCGCGGGCCTCGTCGAGCGTGCGCTCCGACGGCTGGTACGGCGCGGGCACGTCGGCGGCGGGCGCACCCCAGCCGGCGTAGCCGCTGTAGGACGTGAACGTCCGGACCGGCGCGACGGGCGCTGCGGGCGCCTCGACCTCAGGAGCTGCCGCCTCGGCCTCCGGGGCGGCGGAACGCGAGGTCAGGGCAGCGGACGAGTGCTGACCGACGACCGGCGCCTCCCAGGCGGGCTCGTCGTCGACGACCGTCTGGTCCCAGGCGGACGCGGCGGCGGCGGGCGCCTCCCACGTCGGGGTCTCGGCGGCGGGCGCGTCCCACGCGGGGGCGTCGTCGGCGTCGACCGTGTTCCAGGCGGGAGCCTCGGCAGCGGGCGTCTCGGTGGCGGGAGCGTCCCAGGCGGGCGTCTCGGCCGCGACCGAGTCGTCCCAGACGGGGGTCTGCGCGGCGGTCGAGTCCTCCCAGGCAGGAGCCTCGGCGACGGGTGCTCCCCAGCCGGGGGTCTCCGCGACGGGCGCCTCCCAGGCGGCCGTCTCGGCGGCCGGAGCCTCCCAGGCGGGGACCTCGGCGACGGGCGCCTCCCAGGCCGGGACCTCGGCGGCGACAGCCTCGGCGGCAGGGGCGTCCCAGGCGGGCGCCTCGGCCGCGGCCGGGGGCTCCCAGGCCGGGGTCTCGGCGACGGGTGCCTCGGTGTGCGCGGTGTCCCACGCGGGAGTCGGCGCCCAGGCGGGTGCGTCGTCCTGCACGGGAGCGGCCTCGGTCTGCGTGACCTCGTCGGCGGCCGCGAGGGCGGCGGCGTTCTGCGCCTCGCGGTTCTCGGCCTCCTGGGCCTCCCACGAGTCGTCGTCGTCCGCCAGCTGCGGGACGACCATCGGCTCGACGGGCGCGGCGTGGGCACCGCTCGACATCCAGGGGGCGCGCACGGCGTTGGACTGGGCCGGCAGCTGCGCGCGCTCCTGGTCCTCGGACGCGAGGCCCGGGACGACGAGGTTCTCGCCCGTGTCGGTGGACGCGGTCTCGGTGCGTCCGCGGAAGCCGGAGAACAGACCGGCACGCGCGGCGGGAGCGGGGGCAGGGGTGGCGGCGGCTGCCGCGGCGGCGGCCGGCTCCTCCGGCTTGGCCCACGCGGACGTGGAGGCGCGGCTGCGGCTGGGCAGGCCACCCTTGAGGGGCGCGACCGTCGCAGGCTTCCAGTCGGAGCCCGACGCCGAGATCTCGGCGGCGAGGTGACCGTCGGGCGCCTCGGGCAGGACCAGGTTGTCCTCGTCGAACGTCTTCTTCGAGCGGGTCGGCAGGCCGGTGGACTGCGCCAGCTCGGTGACCGGCACGGGGCCGACGGGCTCGTCCGAGCCGTCGTCGCGACGGCGGCGGTGCGGCAGGCCGAGCGAGGTCTGACCGTCCGTCAGTGCGGCGAGGTCCACCTCCTCGACGACTGGCGCCTCGATCTGGGGCAGGCCCGGGTCGTTGCGCGGTGCGGCCAGGGCGGCGGGCGCCCCGTTGCCGTACAGGTTGGTCTCCGTCATCACGAACAGCGTGGCGGGGAAGCGGACGATCGTCTCGGTCCCGGTGCCGTGCGCCGCCTTGAGCAGCCGCACGTCGGCGCCGAGGCGCTGGGCGATGCGGCCGACGACGAAGAGTCCGAGGCGCTGGTTGCCGAGGGAGTCGCTGGCGGACGTCGAGATGATCTTCGCGTTCGCGGCCTCGAGCTCGGCGTCGCTCATGCCCAGGCCCTGGTCGAGGATGCGGACGACCACGAACTGGCCCGAGACACCGGTGGTGACCGTGACGGGCGTCTCCGGCTCGGAGAAGATCGTCGCGTTCTCGAGGAGCTCGGCGAGCATGTGCGCGGCGCCGAGGGCGTTGAAGCCGTGCATGTGCGGGTCGACCTGCAGGTCGAGCTCGACGCGGTCGTACTGCTCGATCTCCGAGGAGGCCGTACGGACCACGTCGGACAGCGGCATGGCGTCGCGCAGACGGCGACCCGAGTCGATGCCGGCGAGCACGAGGAGGGACTCCGCGTTACGACGCATGCGGGTGGCGAGGTGGTCGAGGCGGAACAGGTTCGCCAGGGTGCTCGGGTCTTCCTCGGCACGCTCCAGGGAGTCGATGAACGACAGCTGGCGGTTGAGGAGGACCTGGTCGCGACGGGCGACGTTGACGAACATCTCCGCGATGGAGCCACGCAGCGCGGCCTGCTCCTGGGCGACCTGGACCGTGGTCGAGTTCACCGAGTTGAAGGCTGCGGCCAGCTGGCCGACCTCGTCGCGGGACGTCACCGGGATGGGCGCCAGGGTGATCTCCGGGCCCTCACCGGGGATGGCGACCTGCTCGACCAGTCGCGGCAGCTGCTCGCGGACGTCGGCGGCGGCCTTCGTCAGGCGACGCAGCGGGACGACGATGCCTCGGGCGACGAGGAGGGCGAAGAAGAGGGAGGCCACGAGGGCCGCGATGACGATGCCGATGGTGACGAGCGCCTGGGTCTGCGCCTCGTCGGCCGCGGCGGAGGCGATGTCGTGGGCCTCGTCCAGCACGTCGGTGTTCAGCGCGCCGAGGCTGCCCAGCTGCTGCTGGATCTCCCCGACGTACGCGGCGACGTCGATCTGCGCGAACCCGTCCGGGTTGCCCTGCTGGAGCGGCAGCCGCATGCGGGTGAAGTTGGACGACGGGTCCTTGGTGGGCATCGCCAGGGACTCGACGCTGAGCGAGTCGATCGCGGCGTGGGACCGGGAACGTGCCAGCTCCGTGGCGGCCGTCTGCGTGTCGTACTGGCGGACCGAGGCGGGGGCCGGGGCACGGGTGCCCAGCAGCTGGAGACCGTCGATCAGCTCGACGACGAGGTTGTCCGCGGTGGTGCCGATCTCGCGGTAGGCCGTGACGTACTGGGCCAGGGCGCGGTTCTCGAGGCTGTTGGCCACCTGCTCCATGAGGCTGAGCTGGCCCTCGATGATGGAGGCGTAGTTGTTCTCGATCTGGGCGCGCTGCGACTTGATGTCGACGCTGGTCCGGACCGCGGGAAGCATGGTGTTGTGGGCCAGCTGCACCTCGACGAACCGGTCGACGACCGGCTGCGGGAACTGGCTGAGGTCGAGGTCCGCCGTGATGGGCCGCACCGCGGCGAGCGCGGCGTCGGTCGCTGCACGGGCTGCCGCGATGTCCTCCGCGGAGCCGCCGTTCAGCGAGAGCATCCGCTCGGCCTGCAGGGAGCTCGACACCGGGGTGTACGCCTGCAGCGTCGTGATGACGCTGTCGGCGGCCTTGGCGTAGCGCAGCTCCTGGATGGCGTTCCACGAGATGAACCCGCCGGCTGCGAGCAGCACGATCATGGGGACGGCAAGGACAGCCATCACTTTGGCGCGGATGCCGAGCCGTCGCAGCATGTCGTTCCCTTCCGTGTTCCGGCAACGGGTGTTGCCACCATGTCGTACCGGTCGTGCACTCCGGTCAGTTGACCGATGAGGTGTCCCGTTGGCGTTCATCGGCTGTTGGACGCCAGACCATTAGCCCGCGGCAGAGTTTGCCATGGACCTCACCCCCCGGGATACGGAGAGATGGCACCCCGTTCGGGTGTCGTGTGCTAGCGCGGGCTCCCGGGCTTGCCCGGGTCTACTGTGCGGACGTGCGAGCGGTCGTCATCACAGAGCCGGGCGATCCGGACGTCCTCGCGGTGCAGGACGTTCCCGACCCCGTGGCGGGACCGCGCGACCTGATCGTGAGGGTCGCGGCTGCCGGCGTCAACAGGGCGGACCTGCTCCAGCGCGCCGGCCACTACCCGCCGCCGGCCGGGGCGCCCGCCTGGCCGGGCCTCGAGGCCTCCGGCACCGTCGTCGCGCGCGGGAGCGCGCTGGGCCCCGACGACCCCCAGGTCGGCGACCGCGTCGCGGCGCTGCTCGCGGGCGGGGGCTACGCCGAGCTGGTCGCGGTCCCGGTCGAGCTCGCGCTCCGGCTGCCCGACGACCTGTCGACCGTCGACGCCGCCGCGCTGCCCGAGGGTCTGGCCACCGTGTGGTCGAACCTGCGGGCCGCCCGGCTCACCCCCGGGGAGAGCCTCCTCGTCCGCGGCGGCTCGGGCGGGGTCGGCACCGTCGCCGTCCAGCTGGCCCGCGCCCTCGGCACCCGGGTCCTGGCGACCGCGGGCGGCCCGGAGCGCACGGCGCGGGTCCTCGCGCTCGGCGCCGACGTGGCGCTCGACCACCGCGCGCCCGGCCTCGTCGACCGGCTCCGCGACGCGACCGACGGGCACGGCGCCGACGTGGTCCTGGACGTCCTCGGCGGCGGCGGGCTGGCGGAGAACCTGGCCATGCTCGCCGACGACGGACGCCTCGTGGTGATCGGGATGCAGCAGGGCCGGCGCGGCGAGCTGGACCTGTCCGTGCTGCTGGCCAAGCGCGCCAGCGTCCTGGGCACCATGCTGCGGTCGCGCCCGCACAACCAGAAGGTCGCGATCATGGACGGCGTCCGCCGGCACGCGTGGCCGTTCGTCGAGGACCGCTGGGTGCGCCCGGTCGTGCACGCCCGCCTCGGCTTCGACCAGGCCGCCGACGCCCACCGCATGCTGGACTCGGGCGAGGCCTTCGGCAAGGTCCTCCTGATCCCCTGACCCTGCTACGACGTCCGGTGGAACGGTGGGACGTCCGCACTCCGGCGGGTGGGAGCACCATCGAGTGCGGACGTCGAGCAGAGAAAGGGTCAGTCCAGGAGGCCGGCGGCCAGGGCGGGGGCGATGACCGGGGTGAGCGGGAGGCGCGGGACCAGGGTCGCCTGGACCGCGTGGTAGAGGTCGGCCTTGCCGGCCCAGACCGTCCGCGACACCTGGTTGTCGGTGCCGAGCTCGTGCCACCACGACCCGCCGACCCGGTCCAGGTGGTGCGCGCCGATGTACTCCCACCACTGCGTGTAGGCGTCGTCGAACCGGTCCTCGCCCGTCGCGGCGTGCAGGGCCGCCGCGGCGGCGACGCCCTCGGCGGCCACCCAGTGCATCCGCTCGCGCACCACGGGGGCGCCGGACCAGTCGACCGTGTAGACGAACCCGGGGGCGCCGTCGACGTCCCAGCCCTCGCGCACGGAGGCGTCGAACAGCGAGACCGCGTCGTCGAGCATCCAGGCGGGGGCGACGTCGCCGCGCGCGGTGATCGCGGCACGCGCGTGCAGGGTCAGCCGCGCCCACTCCAGCCAGTGGCCGATGGTCGCGCCGTACGGACGGAACGGGTGCGCGGGCGTGTCGACGTTGTACTCGAGGTCCGGCACCCAGTCGCTGTCGAAGTGCTCGGGGATGCGCCACGAGTTGCCGGCGGCCCACCCGTGCACGACGCGCTCGACGATGCGCAGCGCCCGGTCGAGCCACACGCGGTGCCCGGTGACGTCGGCCGCCGCGAGGTACGCCTCGACCGTGTGCATGTTGGCGTTGACGCCGCGGTAGGCGTCGAGCGTCGAGAAGGTCCGGTCCCACTGCTCGACGGCCATGCCGGCCTCGTCGTCCCAGAACCGCTGCTCCGAGACGGCGAGCGCCTCGTCGAGCAGCGCGCGGGCGCCCGGGCGACCGGCCGCGGTCGCGCTGGAGGCGGCCAGGATGACGAACGCGTGCGGGTACGCAGCCTTGTCGGTGTCCCGCGGGGTGCCGTCGCGCTCGACCTCGGCGAACCAGCCGCCGTGCTCGTCGTCGTGGAACGCGCCGGTCAGGGCGGCGAGGCCGTGGTCGACGAGGGCGGCGGAGCCCGGCCGGCCGAGCAGGTGGCCGAGGGCGTAGACGTGCGTCATCCGGCACGCGATCCACAGCTCCAGCGGGCCGTCGACGGCGGCGCCCGCCTCGTCCTGGCGCGCGAAGCCGCCGGGGACCACCGAGGCGCGTCCGAAGTCGAGGAGCCGGTCCGTCTCGTCCTCGAGCCAGCGGGCATGGGCGGAAGTGGTGAGCCAGGCCATGCCGCCCACCCTAACCAGCCGACCGGAGAGGCTGCGCCGGCGACCGCGGTCGGTGAGAATGCCCGGATGACCGACAACGACGCGCAGGCCGCCCCGTCCGACGACAAGCCGCGCGTGGAGGTGCTGGACCCGGCCGCCGACGACGACGCCCCCGAGGACATCACGTCGCTCGTCGGCCAGCCGGCGAAGGTCATGCGCATCGGCACGATGATCAAGCAGCTCCTCGACGAGGTCCGCAGCGCACCCCTCGACGACGCCGCGCGCGCCCGGCTGGCGGAGATCCACGAGCGGTCCCTGCACGAGCTGGAGGAGGGCCTGTCGCCCGAGCTCGTCTCCGAGCTGCACCGGATCACGCTGCCCTTCGTCGAGGACCAGGCGCCCTCCGACGCCGAGCTGCGGATCGCGCAGGCGCAGCTGGTCGGGTGGCTGGAGGGACTGTTCCACGGCATTCAGACCGCGCTCGTCGCGCAGCAGATGGCCGCGCAGAACCAGCTGACCGGCATGCGTCGGCAGCTGCCCGCCGGGCCGCCGCACCCCGGCGCCCCCGTGCAGGTCCCGCGCGCGGACGGCTCCCCCGACCCGTCCACCGGGCAGTACCTGTAGCCCGTTCTCAGGCGGGGGGCGGCGCCTCGGTCGGCGGGACGTCCTCCCGGTCCAAGCCCGTGAGCACGATGGCCGCGGACACGAGCAGCAGCCCGACGACCTCCAGCCCGTGCGGCACCTGCTGCAGCACCACCGCGCCGACCACCGCGGCGGTCGCCGGCAGCATGGCCAGGAGCACCGCGAACGTGGCCGCCCGCACCCGCCGCAGCACCACCTGCTCGAGCGCGTAGGGGACCACCGACGAGCACACGGCGATCGCGACGACCAGGGCCGCCAGCCGGGCGTCGTCCAGCACGGGTGCCGCACCCCCGGCCAGGAACGGCGCGAACACCACGGCCCCGGCCGCCATCGCGACCGACAGCCCGGTGATCCCGCCGCTCGCGGCCCGGGCGACCCGTCGGCCGAGCAGGATGTACGCCGCCCAGCAGGCGGCCGAGAGCGCGATCGCCACCAGCCCGACGACCGCGTCGGGCCCGGTCTCCAGCGAGACCCCGGCCAGCAGCACCACGCCGACGGCGGCGACGGCGATGCCCACCCGGTCGCGCCAGCCGCGGCCGGTCACGGCGGCGACGGCCACCGGTCCGAGGAACTCGATGGCGACGGCCGTGCCGAGCGGCAGGTGGTCGATGGCGATGTAGAACGAGACGTTCATCAGGGCCAGCACGACGCCGAACACGACGGCCATGCGCAGCTCCGGCGCGGTCCACCGCGTCCGCCACGGTCGCTGCCACACGACGAGCACGACCGCGGACACGGCGATGCGCAGCCACGCCACGGAGGCGGCCGCGATCGTGCCGAAGATGCCGACCGCCAGGGCCGCGCCCACGTACTGCGTCAGCCCGGACAGGACGAACAGCAGCGGCGCGGGCACGGCCCCAGGCTAGGTCAGCGACGACCGGCTACCCCTTGACCGACCCCGCCAGCAGCCCGCGCACGAAGTACCGCTGCAGGCTGAGGAACACGAGCACGGGGATGATGATCGAGACGAACGCCCCGGCCGTGAGCAGGAACCACTGCGACCCGCGCTGCCCGGTGAGGTTGAACAGCGCGACCGTCATGGGCGCGACGTTCTGCGACGAGCCGGCGAACGTCAGCGCGACCAGCAGGTCGTTCCACACCCACAGGAACTGGTAGATCCCGATGGCCGCGAGCGCGGGCTTGAGGATCGGCAGCATGAGCCGGAAGAAGATCGTCACGTGCCCGGCGCCGTCGACACGCGCGGCCTCGAGCAGCTCCTTGGGCACCTCCCGGATGAAGTTGTGCAGCAGGAACACGGTCAGGGGCAGGCCGAACATGGTGTGCGACAGCCAGATCGACCAGAACGTGCCCGCGATGCCGATGTCCGCGTACAGGCTGAGCAGCGGGATCAGCGTGACCTGGATGGGCACGATCTGCAGCGCGAACACCGCCACGAACAGCACGTTCTTGAACTTGAAGTCCATCCACGCGAACGCGTAGGCGGCGAGCGACGCGATCATGATCGGGATGAGCACGCCGGGGATGACGATGACGAGCGAGTTGATGATGTACGGCGCGAGCGAGTTGGTGCCCTCGGGAGAGAGCACCAGCTCGTAGTTCTCGAGCGTGAAGTTGGGGTCCGTGAATACGGTCCACCAGCCGGACGTGCTGATGTCGCGCGCCGGCCGGAACGAGCTGATGAGCAGACCGAACGTCGGGATCGTCCAGAGGACCGCGAGCACGACGGCGACGAGCGACGCCCACGGGGAGCTGAGGCGCTTCTTGGTCGCCTCGGCGATCGTGGCGGGCCGGCCGTCGCGGGTGTCCGACGGCTGCTGCATCCCGCTCAGGTCGAGCTGCGGGCCGGTGGTGGTCATCGTGCCTCCGAGGCGCGCAGCTGGCGGATGTTGTAGACGATGATCGGCACCACCAGGACGAAGAGCAGGACGGCGAGTGCCGCCCCCAGGCCCTGGTTGCCGGCGCTGAAGCTCTGCGTGAAGAACTCGTTGGCGACGACGCTGGTGCCGAAGAGCCCGCCGGTCATGGTCCGGACGATGTCGAACACCTTGAGGCTGCCGATGGCGATGGTGGTGAGGACCACCACGAGGGTCGGCCGGATCGTCGGCACCGTGATGAACCGGAACATCCGGACGCCGGACACCCCGTCGAGCCGCGCCGCCTCGACGATGTCCGCCGGGATCGCCTTGATCGCGGCGGACAGGATCGTCATCGCGAAGCCGGCCTGGATCCAGATCATCACGACGATGAGGAAGAGGTTGTTCCACGGCTCGCTGATGAGGAACTGCTGGGGTTGCCCACCCAGCCACACGACGACCTGGTTGAGCAGGCCGATCTGCTGGGGGTTCACCGCCAGGTCCGGGTCGTAGAACCGGTACTCGTACACGAACTTCCAGATGATCGACGCCCCGACGAAGGAGATCGCCATCGGCAGGAAGATCAGCGCCTTGGCGAACCCCTCGCCCCGCGCGCCGTCGACGATGATCGCGTAGAGCAGCCCGACCGCCGTCGCGACGAACGGCGCCACGAGCACCCACAGCACCGTGTTGCGCAGCACGACGAGCTGGTCGGGCGAGGTGAAGATCGCCGAGTAGTTGTCCAGGCCGATGAAGGCGTCGTTGGCCGCGTCGAAGAACGACCGGACGACGGTCCGCGCCGCCGGGTACACGAGCCCGACGAGCAGGAGCAGGGCGGTCGGGCCGACGAAGAACCAGGCGACCCTGCGGACGCCCCGCTTCTCGAGCACGGCGACGAGGAACAGGATCAGACCGATCACGGCGATGAACGCCAGCAGGGCGACCATCATCGTGCCGAACTTCTCGGCGAGCTGCATCGAACCTCCCGGGGGAACGGGGTGCTGGGGACGTGACGTGGACAGGCCCGGTCCCCGGGGCCACCGCAGAGGGCGCCCCGGGGACCGGGCTCAGGTCACGACGCCGGCCAGGCGGCCTCGATCTTGTCCAGCGTGTCGGAGGTCGACTGCCCCGTGATCCAGGCCGTCGCCTCCTTCCAGAACGCCGAGTTCGCGGCGGCCGGGATGCGGTCCGACCCGTCGAACCGGAAGACCGCGTTCTCGTCGAGGATGATGTCGGCGGACAGGATGTCGATCGGGTTGACCAGGTTCTCCTGGTCCAGCCCCGTGTTGGCCGTGATCCAGCCGCCGCCGGTCAGCTCCGAGCTGGCCTGCGCCTTGATGTTGGCCCAGGTGTCCGAGGACCAGAACTCCGCCAGCGCCTGCACCTCGGGACGGTCGGCGAACAGGGTCACGAACTCACCGGCGCCGAGCACGGGCCGGTCGTCCGCCGTCTCGCTGGGCAGGTAGAACGCGAACACGTCGCCGTCCTCGGCGACCTCCGTGCCCTCCGGCCAGTTGGCCGCGTAGAAGCTCGCCTGCCGGTGCAGCGCGCACTGGCCGTCGAGGATCGGCAGCCCGGCGTCCTGGAACGCGGTGCTGGCGATCGAGGTCACGTCACCGAAGCCGCCGTTCACGTACTCGTCGTTCTTCAGGTAGCCGCCCACCGCGTCGAGCGCTGCGGTCGGCTCCGCCGCGTTGAACGGGATCTCGTGCGCGATCCACTGGTCGAAGACCTCCGGGCCGGCCGTCCGGAGCATCATGTCCTCCATCCAGTCCGTGACGGGCCAGCCGGTCGCGGCGTCGGACGCGATGCCCGCGCACCACGGCCTGATCCCCGTGCCGGCGATGTCGTCCGACAGCGCCTGGAGGTCGTCGAGCGTCGTCGGGATCTCCCAGCCGTTCTCCTCGAACTGCGCGGGCGAGTACCAGACCAGCGACTTCACGCTCGCGCCCGACGGGGCCGCGTAGAACGTCCCGTCGACCGAGCCGTACTCCTTCCAGGCCGGGTCCCAGAACTCGTCGACGTTCGCCGCGGTGCCCTCCCCGGCTGCCACGACGGTCCCGGTCCCGACGAGCTGGGCCAGCAGGCCGGGCTGCGGGACGATCGCGATGTCCGGCGGGTTGCCCGCCTCTGCGCGGACCAGGATCTGCTGCTCGAACTGCTTGTCCGCCTGGTAGTCGACCGTGGCGCCGGTGCAGTCCTCGAACGGCTTGAACGAGTCGATGTAGGGCTGGTCCTCGGGCGCGACGATGCCGGCGTAGATCGAGATCGTCTTGCCCGAGAGGTCGCCGTAGGACTCGAAGTCGGCGCAGTCCGCCGACGGCTCCGCCGTGCTGTCGTCGTCGCCGCCACCGCCGCCCGAGCATCCGGCCAGGAGCAGTGCGAACCCCGCTCCCGCTGCTGCCGCCGCCTTGTAGCCCCGGCGTGTGCGCGTGCCGTTCATGAGACCTCCACGTCGTCATGTCGGAATGGCGCGGGCGGTTCCCCCGCGCCCTTGCAAGCGATGCAAGCGCGTACGCAAGAAGGACGCAACAGGCGCAGCGGGGCAATCCGGTCACGATTGAGTCTCAAGCTGTGCACGGGTGGTGCAGGCGACGGAATCCGTCGATGCGGCACGTCCCGACGGACGAGATGGTCCGTCAGACGAGCAGGCTGTGCAGGACCGCGAGCGCGCCGTCGTCGTCGATCGTCCCCGTCACCTCGTCGGCGGCCGCGCGGACTGCCTCCGACGCGTGGCCCATCGCGACCCCGCGGGCCGCCCAGCGCAGCATCTGCACGTCGTTCCCGCCGTCGCCCACGGCCACCGTCGCGTGCGGCTGCACGCCGAGATGCTGGCGGACCTCCTCCAGCGCGCTGGCCTTCGACACGCCGCCGGGCGTCAGGTCCAGCCACGCCGACCAGCCGACGGCGTACTCGACCTCGTGCAGGCCCACGCGCTCGACCAGGTCGTGGAAGAGCTCGGGCGTGCTGCCGGGGCTGCGGATGACGACACGGGTGGCCGGCGTCGAGGTCAGCTCCTCCCAGGACACCACCTCGAGGTCCCCGGACAGCTCACCGTCGGGGAAGTCGGCGGACACACGGAAGCCCAGCCCCAGGTCCTCGACCGCGAACAGGGCGTCGGGCAGCTCGAGCGCGATGGTGCGCAGCGCGGGGCCGGGGTCGAACGTGACCACGCGGACGATCTCGTAGCCGTTCTCCGCCGCCGGGTCCAGGCGCGCGGTGACGGCCCCGTTGGAGCAGACGACCCACCCCTGCGTCAGGCCGAGCTCCATCGCCACCGGCGCGGCCGAGTGCACGCCGCGGCCGGTCGCCAGCACGACGTGCAGACCCGAGTCGCGCACGGCGCGCACCGCGGCCCGCACCTCGTCGGAGATGACGCCGTCGTAGGACATCAGGGTCCCGTCGACGTCGAGGGCGACGAGGCGGCAGCGGGTCATCGCACCGGCTCCAGCACCTCGAGGCCGCCCAGGTACGGACGCAGCCCCGCGGGCACGCGGACCGACCCGTCGGCCTGCTGGTGGTTCTCGAGCAGCGCGACGATCCAGCGGGTGGTCGCCAGCGTCCCGTTGAGGGTGGCCACCGCGCGCGTCGAGCCGTCCGCCGTGCGCTCGCGGACGCCCAGGCGGCGGGCCTGGAACGTGGTGCAGTTCGACGTCGACGTCAGCTCGAGGTACCGCTCCTGGCTCGGCAGCCACGCCTCGCAGTCGAACTTGCGGGCCGCGCTCGAACCCAGGTCCCCGGCGGCGGTGTCGATGACGCGGTACGGCAGCTCCGCGAGCGCGAGCATCTCCTCCTCCCAGGACAGGATGCGGCGGTGCTCGTCGGCGGCGTCCTCGATCGTCGTCCAGCTGAACGCCTCGACCTTGTGGAACTGGTGGACCCGGATGATCCCGCGGGTGTCCTTGCCGTACGAGCCGGCCTCCCGGCGGTAGCAGGCCGACCAGCCGGCGTACCGCCTGGGACCGTCCGACAGGTCGAGGATCTCCCCCGAGTGGTAGCCCGCGAGCGCGACCTCGCTGGTGCCGACGAGGTACAGGTCGTCGGCCGGCAGGTGGTAGATCTCGTCCGCGTGCGCACCGAGGAAGCCGGTGCCGGCCATGATCTCGGGCTTGACCAGCGTCGGGGTGATGACGGGTGTGAAGCCGGCGCTCAGGGCCTTGTCGACGGCCGCGTTCAGCAGCGCGAGCTCGAGGCGCGCACCGATCCCCGTGAGGTAGTAGAACCGCGCACCGGACACCTTGGCGCCGCGCTCGGTGTCGATGGCCGCGAGCCCCTCGCCCAGCTCGAGGTGGTCGCGCACCGGGAAGTCGAACGCGGGCTTGTCCCCCACGTGCTTGAGCACGACGTAGTCGTCCTCGCCGCCCACGGGGACGCCGTCCTCGACGATGTTCGAGATCTTCCGGCTCAGCTCCGCGGCGACGGCCTCGGCGGCCTCGGCGTCGGACTGCAGCGCCTTGACCTGCTCGGCGAGGTGCTTGGCGCGGGTCAGCAGCGCCTGCTTCTCGTCGCCCTGAGCCTGCGCGACGAGCTTGCCCAAAGACTTCTGCTCGGCCCGCAGCGTCTCGAACTCGGTCAGCGCGGAGCGTCGGCGCGCGTCGGCGTCGAGCACCTGGTCGACCAGGTGGGGGTCGTCGCCGCGAGCCGTCTGGCTGGCGCGGACAAGGTCGGGATCCTCCCGCAGGAGCCGCAGATCGATCACCCCAGAACCCTACCGACCAGACCGGATGCCACCGGACGGGCGCCCACCCGGCCCTCGAGGTCGCCGCTCGTGGGGCAGCGGTGGGGTGGTGGCCGGGCCGTCGAGATCGTGGGTCCGGCACGAGATCGTGGGTGCGCACCGACGGTCTCGCGACGGAGCCACGATCTCGCCCCGCAACCCGTGCAGCGGGTGCGCAGCGGGCGGGCCGTAGATTCGGCACATGACCTGGGAGGCGTGGGTGGCCGTGTGCGCGGCCGTCGTGGCGGTCGCCTCCCTCCTTCTGGTGGCGATCCTGTGGTTGCGGCAGCGGGAGCTGCGGCGACGGATCGAGTCGCCGCGCAGCGGTCCGGGCGCGCGGGAGCTGCGGCTCGCGCGGGACGTCGACGAGACCGGACAGCTCGTGGCCTTCGTCGCCAACCCCTCCAAGCAGGACGTCCCTGCGCTCCGGCTGGCGGTGCTGAACGCCTGCGCGGACCAGGGGCTGCCCCGGCCGCTGTGGTTCGAGACGACCATCGCGGACCCGGGCGTCGGTCAGACGCGGGCCGCGGTCGCCCAGGGCGCGGACGTCGTCGTCGCGATCGGTGGCGACGGCACGGTGCGGGCGGTGGCCGAGGGGCTCGTCGGCACGGGGGTCCCGATGGGCCTCATCCCGGTGGGGACGGGGAACCTGCTGGCCCGCAACCTCGACCTGCCGCTCAGCGACGCGATGGCCGCGCTGCGCACCGCGCTGGAGGGCCGGGACCGGACGATCGACGTGGGCTGGCTGCGGGTGCACCGGTGGCAGTCGGAGCTCGACGACCCGGTCAGCGACGCGGCGGAGGTGCTCTCGACGGCCCTGCCGGACCTTCCGCGCGACCACATCTTCCTCGTCATCGCCGGGCTCGGGTTCGACGCCGCGATGGTGGCCGACACCGACGAGCAGCTCAAGGCGCGGGTCGGCTGGATCGCGTACTTCGTCTCCGGCATGCGCCACCTGCACGGCCGGCGCACCCGCGTGCACGTCCGGCTCGACGAGCAGCCCATGACGTCGACCCGCCTGCGCAGCCTGCTCATCGGCAACTGCGGCAGGCTGCCCGGCGGCATCACGCTGCTGCCGGACGCCGAGCTCGACGACGGGTGGCTGGACATCGCGGCCATCGACACGCGCGGCGGGATCGCCGGCTGGGCCCAGCTGTTCGGCGAGGTGATGCTCCAGGGCGCGGGCGTGCGCAACGACCTGCCGGCCAAGATCGGCCGCATCGACCACACGCGGGCGCAGGAGGTCCGCGTGGTGGTGCAGGGCGGCGAGCACGTGCAGGTCGACGGCGACATCGTCGGCCGCGTCACCGAGCTGTCCGCGCGGGTGGACCACGCGGCGCTCGTCGTGCGCGTGCCGGTGGTCTGACGCGTCAGGTCGCGGTGCCGCTGCGCAGCGCCTGCAGCCAGGTGCGCGCGCCGACGAAGTCCGTGTCCGCGGTGCCCACGTGCACGGTCGGCTCGACCGCGTCGGCGCGCGGGTAGGAGCCGAGGAACCGGACGTACGGGCACCGGCGGTGCAGACCCATGACGGCCTCGCCCACGCGCTCGTCGGTGATGTGGCCCTCCGCGTCGAGCGAGAAGGAGTAGCGGCCGAGCGCGTCGCCGATGGGCCGCGACTCGATCCGGGACAGGTTCACGCCGCGCACCGCGAACTGCTCGAGCATCGCGAGCAGCGCACCCGCCTCGTTGTCGGGCAGGTGCACGACCAGGGTCGTCTTGTCCGCACCGGTGCGCGGCGGCACGGCGCCGGGGTGGCCGACGACGACGAACCGGGTCTGCGCGGAGACGTTGTCCGCGACGTCGACGGCCAGCGGCACCAGGCCGTAGGAGTCGACGGCGGCGGGCGGGACGAGCGCGGCGTCGAACGGGAGCTCGGCCCCTCCGGCAGCGATCAGGGCGGCCGGCGCGGTGTTGGACGTCGCGGGGACGTGCACCACCGACGGCAGGTGACGCGCCAGCCAGCGCCGGCACTGCACCCAGGCGTGCGGGTGGGCGGAGATGCGGCGGACGTCCTCGATCCGCACGAAGGGTGCGGCGGCGAGCGTGAACTGCACCGGCACCAGCATCTCGCGCACGATCACCAGGGGGTCGCCCCCCGCGAGGCTGTCGAGCGTCGCGGTGACGCCGCCCTCGACGGTGCTCTCGATGGCCACCACCGCGAAGTCAGCGTCGCCCGTCCGCACGGCCTCGATGGCCGACGACACGTCGGACACCGGCAGGTCGACGCACTCGCCGACGGGCGCGACCTGACGCAGGGCCGCCTCGGTGAACGTGCCGGCCGGACCCAGGTACGCGTACCGCGGCAGCCCCTCGGACATGGCGTCCCTCCCGTGCAGATGATGTGCACGCTGCACGGATACCCCACAGCGTCGCCGGGGTCGAGGGTAGTGCGCCCGTAGGCTGGAACGGTGCTGACCCCTGCCCGCCCGCGCGCGTCCGTGCTCCGCGGTGCGGTGCTCACCCTCGTGCTGGGCCTGGTGGGGATCCTCCTGGCGACGCCGGCTGGGGCGGCGGAGGAGCCGTCGCCCGCACCGCCGGTGCTCCTGGTCGGCATGACCGGCGTCCGCTGGGACGACGTCACCACCCTCACCACCCCGGCGCTCTGGAGCCTGTCCCGCGAGGGGTCGGTCGGCCTGGTCGCCGCCCGGAGCGTCGCGTCGCGGTCCTGCCCCGCGGACGGCTGGCTCGCCGTCTCCAGCGGCACCCGGGCCGCGGACGTGCGGGCCGACGACGGCACCTGCCGCACCCTGCGCGACCCGGGCGACACCGGGCAGGTCCCCGGCTGGGACGACTACGTCGCCGCGGCCGACGCCGAGTCGTACGGGGCTCGGCCGGGGTTCCTCGGGGACATGCTCGCCGAGTCCGGGACGGCCGCCACGGGCATAGGGCCCGGTGCCGCGATCGCGCTCGCGGACGCCGCCGGCCTCCCTGTCGGGACGCACGAGATCCTCCCGGCCACCAGCACGGGCCTCACCCGGGCGGTGCGCGACGCGCTGGGCGCCTCCCGGCTCGTGGTCGTCGACGCCGGGTCCCTGCGCGACCCGGGCTACGCGACGAACCCGCGGCCGAGCACCCCGCAGCCGACCGCGACCGCGCCGGACGACGCGCTCGAGGAGCCGTCGCCCCCGGAGGTCTCCACCCCGGACGCGATCATCGAGCCGTCGCGCGCGCTCCAGGCCCAGGTCATCGACGCCCGCATCGGCGCCGCGATCGCCGGTGCGCAGCGCTCCGGCGCGACCGTCCTCGTCGTCTCGCTCGCCGACTCCGGACGCACCGCGCTCCAGCTGGCCGCAGCCTCGGGGCTGGCCCCGGACGGCACGCAGTACGTCGACAGCCTGCTGACGTCGGGGTCCACCCGCCAGGCCGGGCTCGTCCAGACGGTCGACGTGACGCCGACGCTGCTGGACGGCGTCGGGCTCGAGAGCAGCGCGGCGTCCCTCAGCGGCGCCGTGATCCTGCCCGGCCCGTCCGTCGCCACCGCGTCCGTGCGCGTCGCGCAGCTGCTCGACATCCAGCGGCACGCCACGATGGTCACCCGCGTCAGCGGCGCGTACTCGACCCGGCTCGTGCTCGTGCAGGCGGTCCTGTTCGTGGCTGCGGCGATCATCCTGACCCGTCGCGGCCGCTCCGACCGTGCCCCGCTGCGGCCGGCGCTGCGCGTGCTGCAGGTGTCCGCGCTCGCGCTCGCCGCCGCGCCGGTGGCCTCGTTCCTGACCAACACGATCCCGTGGTGGCGCTCCGACATGCCGGTCGCCGCGTTCTGGTGGGTGCTGCTCGGGTGGACCGCGCTCATCACGACCGTCGCGCTGGTCGGACCCTGGCGACGCAACCTGCTGGGACCGGCGGGGGTGGTGGCGGGGGTCACGGTCGCGGTGCTCGTGGTCGACGCGTGCACCGGGTCCACGCTCGTCATCGACTCCCCCATGGGCGCCCACCGGGTGCTCGCCGCGCGCTTCTACGGCATGAGCAACCAGGCGTTCGCCCTGCTCACGGCGGCCGGCCTGCTGCTCGCCGTCGCGATCGCCGACCCGCTGCTGCGGCGCGGCCGGCGCGGGATCGCGACCGCGGTCGTCGCCGGCCTCGGGCTGCTAATCGTGGTCGTCGACGGGGCCCCCGGGCTCGGCAGCGACTTCGGTGGCCCGCCGGCGCTGATCCTCGCGTTCGCGATGCTGACCATCGTCGTCAGCGGTCGCAAGGTGAGCTGGCGGTCGGTCGCGCTGATCGCGCTCGTCGGCGCCGTCGTGGTCGGCGGGTTCGCGGTGCTCGACTGGATGCGCCCACCGGCCGACCGCACCCACCTGGGCCGGTTCTTCGCGACCGTGCTCGACGGCGGTCTGTGGGACGTCGTCGGCCGCAAGATCGCCGTGAACCTGCGGGTGCTGACGTCGTGGCGGTACCTGGTGACCGCCATCGGCGGCATCGCCCTGACGTGGCTGGTGGTCGTCGGCGGCCGCCCGCGCCGCGGCGAGCTGATGGGCCAGGGTCCGCTGGCCGGGCTGACCCGCGCGGTCCCGCTCCTGCGGCCCGCGGTCGCCTCGATCGCGGCCGCGCTGACCGTCGGGTTCCTCATGAACGACTCGGGCATCGTGGTCCCGGCGACCGGGATCGCCCTCGCGGTCCCGTGCCTCGTCGCCGCCGCGGCCCAGTGGCGGCTCGGCGCCCCGGACGGCGAGCCGGACGAGCCGGCTAGCGGTGCGTCTGCGGAGGTTTCTGCTCGGGTGTGACCGTGCGCCGCACGGCGCCCGCGGCCCGGCGGACGCGGCGGGCGTTGACCGCCAGCTGCACGTCCCGGTACTGCGCCGCGCGGTGGAGCTGACCCTTGAGGTCCGACCCCGACGGGCGGTGCTTCAGGTCGCACGGCACCTCGACGACGCGGAAGCCGCGGCGCAGCAGGTCGATCGTCATGCCGGTCTCGACGCCCCACCCGTGGGCCAGCGGGGTCGCCGCCTCGAACGCCTCCCGGGTCAGGCAGCGCATGCCGGACAGGGGCTGCGTCGGGGTCCAGCCGGTCATCGACGTGATCGCCCGACGGGCGGCGCCGACGACGATCCCCCGGCCACCGGCACCCGGCTGCGGGGGGATCAGCGCGATCGCCAGGTCCGCGTGCCCCTCGAACACCGGCGGCACCAGCGGCGCGGTGTTCACCGCCGTCTCGCCCAGGTCGCCGTCGATGAACAGCAGGATCCGCGGCTGACGGTCGGGCGCGTCACGCATGGCGACGACGGCGGCGCCGGTCTCCATCGCGGCGGCCTTGCCGCGGTTGTGCGAGTGCCGGACGACGACCGCGCCCGCCTCCCGCGCGACGTGCTGCGTGTTGTCCTCGGAGCCGTCGTCGACGACCAGCACCAGGTCCACGTGCGGGATGGCGCGCGCCGAGCGGACGGTCGCCGCGATGCGTCGCGACTCGTCCTTGGCGGGGATGATCACGGCGACGCGCTGGCGGGCCTTGTGAGCGGCCGCCTTGCGTGCGTCCACGACAGCCTTGCGCGCCGCCACCGACGGGGTCGGGACGGTGTCGACCGACTCGACGGCAGGGGTCGCGGAGGCGGTCCCCGCCTGGTCGTCGACGGCCTTGCCGCCCTTGCGCGTCACGTCGGCCACCCTATCTATCTGAGCAGGTCCCGCCGTTCAGCGCAGCGTGACCTGCCGGGCCACCAGACCGGCACGCGCGCGCCGCTCGTCGGCGTCCAGCGGCGTCGTGTCCGCGAGCGCGGCCTCGAACCGGGGCAGGAAGTCGGCGAGGGGCTTCTCGACGTCCTCGGCCTCCGACCCCTTGGCCAGCTCCCAGACCGGCACGACCAGGCCGGCGGAGCGGAAGTAGCCGACGAACTTGGCGCCCTCGAAGCCGGACTCGCGCTTGGCGTGCAGCCGCGCCAGGCCGTCGAGCACCACCTGCTCCTCGTGCGGCTGCGCCCAGCGCAGGAACTCGCGGGCGCCCATCCGGCACCAGTACGCCGCGTCGGCGGCGTCGAGCTTGACGGTGTCGATGATGCCGCCGTCGGCCTCCTCGATCGCGGCCTGCAGGTCCGGGGTGCGCTCGGTGTCCGGGGCCAGCCAGTACGCGAACGAGTCCTGCACGGTGACCTCGAACGGGACGCTCAGGTCGAGCACGTCCTGGAGGCGCGGGCCGGGCTCCGGCAGGCCGATGGTCTCGACGGCGGTGCCGGGCTCCACCTCGATCGCCTCGAGCAGCGCGTGCGCGAGGTCGCGGCTGACGTCGTTCGAGCTGCTCGTCGTCTGGAGGGCCAGCAGGACCAGGCCGTCGGCACGGTGCAGCGCGGGCCAGCTGGTCGGCAGGACCGTGGTCACCAGCACGTCGCGCGCGCCGTACTCCTTCGTCGTACGGGCGGTCGCGGTCGCCGCGGGGACGAGCTCCTTGAGCGCCACCCAGTCGGGCTCGCCGGGGAGCCCCTCGAACGGGCGCAGCACGAAGTCGGTCGAGTTCTTGGCCATGCCGGAAAGGCTACCGGTCCCCGTCGGGCCGACCAGCCGGACAGGGGGTCGCGGCAACCCGGACGGTGGGGGAGGATCGCGACATGGACCCGCGCGCCGGAACACCTGCCCAGCCGTCCGACCTCGTCGACCTCGACGCCCTGACCAGCGCGTACTACGACCGCGAACCGGACCTGGACGACCCGGCGCAGCGCGTGGCGTTCGGTACCAGCGGGCACCGCGGCTCGGCGCTGGACACCGCGTTCAACGAGGCGCACATCGTCGCCATCACCTCGGCCATCGTCGAGTACCGGCGCGACCAGGGCACGGACGGGCCGCTGTTCATCGGCCGGGACACGCACGCGCTGTCCGACCCGGCGTGGCGCTCGGCGCTCGAGGTGCTGGCGGCGGCCGGCGTCGAGGTGCACGTGGACGCCCGCGACTCGTGGACGCCGACTCCCGGGGTGTCGCACGCGATCCTGCGGCACAACGGCGCGGGCAGCTCCGAGGGCGTCCGGACGCAGGGGCCCGGCCTGGCCGACGGGATCGTCGTGACCCCGTCGCACAACCCGCCGCGGGACGGTGGCTTCAAGTACAACCCGCCGCACGGCGGCCCCGCGGGGTCCGAGGCGACGGGCTGGATCGCGGACCGGGCCAACGAGATCCTCGCGTCCGGCTGGAGGTCCGTCCCGCGGGTGAGCGTCGAGACGGCGCTCGCGGCGGACACCACGCGCAAGCACGACTACCTCTCCTCGTACGTCGCCGACCTGGCCAACGTCATCGACGTGGAGGCCATCCGGGCGGCGGGCGTCCGGATCGGCGCGGACCCGCTGGGCGGTGCGTCCGTCGAGTACTGGGGTGCCATCGGGGAGCACTACGGCCTCGACCTGACCGTGGTGAACCCGACGGTGGACCCGCGGTGGGCGTTCATGACGCTCGACTGGGACGGCAAGATCCGGATGGACTGCTCGTCGCCGTACGCGATGGCCTCGCTGGTCAGCCGCATGGCGGGCGACCCGGCGCCGTTCGACATCGCGACCGGGAACGACGCCGACTCCGACCGGCACGGCATCGTCACGTCCGACGGGCTGATGAACCCGAACCACTACCTCGCGGTCGCCATCGCGTACCTGTACGGCGGCGCGCGCCCGGGCTGGCCGGCGGGGACCGCGATCGGCAAGACGCTCGTGTCGTCGAGCCTCATCGACCGGGTGGCCGAGCGGCTGGGCCGGCGCCTGCTGGAGGTGCCGGTTGGGTTCAAGTGGTTCGTGCCCGGGCTGGTGGACGGGTCCGTCGGCTTCGGCGGCGAGGAGTCCGCGGGGGCGTCGTTCCTGCGCACCGACGGGACCGTGTGGACCACCGACAAGGACGGGATCCTGCCGGCCCTGCTGGCCTCGGAGATCCTGGCCACCACCGGCAAGTCGCCGTCGGAGCACCACCGGGACCTCGTCGCGGAGTTCGGGCAGTCCTGGTACGCCCGGGTCGACGCGGCCGCGTCCCGCGAGGAGAAGGCGACGCTGTCGCGGCTGACCCCGGACCAGGTGACCGCCACGTCGCTGGCCGGCGAGACCATCACGGCCAAGCTGACCAACGCGCCCGGCAACGACGCCGCGATCGGCGGTCTCAAGGTCACCACGCACAACGCGTGGTTCGCGGCCCGGCCGTCCGGCACCGAGGACGTCTACAAGATCTACGCCGAGTCGTTCGTGTCCGCCGAGCACCTGGCGCAGGTGCAGGCGGAGGCGAAGGACGTGGTGTCGGCGGCCCTGGGCGCGTAGCGCGGGCACCCACGAGCAGGAGGCCCCGGGGTGACCACGTCCCCTGGGGTCTTCTTCGTGTCAGTGCTGGGGTGCCCGGACCAGGTCCTGGTAGTCGGGGTGCCGGCCGAGCCAGGCCTTGACGTAGGGGCAGAACGCGACGACGTCACGCCCGCTCGCCCGCACGGCGTCCAGGGCGCCCTGGACCAGCGTCGACGCGATCCCCTGCCCCTCGAACGCCGGGTCCACCTCGGTGTGCGTGAACACGACCGTCGTGCCGATCGTGTCGTACACCGCGAACCCGAGCAGCTCGCCGTCGGGAGCGCGCGCCTCGAACCGGTGCTCGTCGGGGGCGTCGCTGACCTGCACGTCCGTCATGCCTTGAATGGTGGGGCACGACGCGCCCGTGGGGAAGGGCGGATGACAGACTGACGGCATGCTCCAGCCGTACCGCGACGTGCTCACCCGACCCGGAGCCCTCGCGTTCTCGGCCACGGGCGTGCTCGCGCGGCTGCCGATGTCCATGGTCGGCATCGGCATCGTGCTCATGGTGTCCACGCTGTACGGCTCGTACGGGCTCGCCGGTCGGGTGTCCGCCGTCTACGTCATCGCACAGGCCCTCTGCTCGCCGCAGCTCGCGCGGCTGGTGGACCGGCACGGGCAGGGGCGTGTCATGCGGCCCGCCGTCGCGATCGCCGCCGTCGGCCTCGTCGGGCTCGTCGTCGCCGCGACCGCCGAGGCGCACGAGGCCTGGCTGTACCTGACGGCCGTGGTCACCGGCGCGGGCATCGGGTCGTTCGGTTCGCTGGTCCGGGCGCGCTGGGCCCGCGTGCTCGGCACCGACCCGCACCGGATGCACACCGCGTACTCCCTGGAGTCGGCGCTCGACGAGCTCGTCTTCATCGTCGGTCCCGTGCTCGCCACCGTCCTCGCCACCGGTGTCGCACCCACCGCCGGCCTGATCGTGCCGCTGGTCGCCATGCTCGTCGGCGGGTACTGGTTCCTGTCGCTGCGCCGCACCGAGCCACCACCCGCGCCCGCCGGCAGCCCGCGCCCGAAGGGGTCGGTGCTGCGCAAGCCCGGCATGGTGGTCCTGGCCATCGTCTTCGTCGCGATGGGCTCGATCTTCGGCGCCACGGACGTCGCCACCGTCGCGTTCGCCGAGGAGTCCGGCTCCAAGGGAGCAGCGGGGATCATCCTGGCGATCTTCGCGCTCGGGTCGCTGATCTCCGGCCTGCTCTACGGCACCCGCACCTGGAAGCGGCCCCTGTACCTGCGGTTCGCCACCGGGATGGTCGCGTTGGCCGTCGGCGTCTGCTTCTTCTTCCTCGTGCAGTCGCTCGTCGCGCTCGCGGCCGTCATGTTCGTCGCCGGGTTCGCCATCGCCCCCACCCTCATCAACGGCAACGGGCTGGTGCAGGACCTGGTCCCGCGCGAGCGGCTCACCGAGGGGCTGACCTGGGTGGGCACGTCGCTGGGCGTCGGGGTGTCCGTCGGGTCGTCCGTGGCGGGCGCGCAGATCGACATCAACGGGTCGCACGCCGGGTTCCTCGTCGTGGTCATCTCGGCCGGGGCGGCCGTCGTCGCGACGCTCGCCGCGCTCCGGACCCTGCGCGGGGACGGCGGGGACCACGTGCGCAACTCCGTGGAGGCCGAGTCCCCCTCGGCGACCGGAGGGGCCGCGGTCGCCGCGTGCGAGGTCGCCGAGTCCGTGGAGCCGAACCGCTCATGATCGACGCACTCACCGCGCTCGTCGCGCCGCTCGGCGTGCTCGCGGACGCCGAGCTGCTCACCGGCGGGCAGTTCGCGACGACGTACCGGGTGACCCTGGCCGACGGTGAGCGCGTCGTCGTGAAGACGGCACCGACCCGCACCGACCAGCTGCTGGCGTACGAGCACGACCTGCTGCGCGCCGAGGCGCTGGTCTACGGGCTGGCGGCGTCGCGACCCGAGCTGCTGATGCCGCAGGTGCTGCTCACCGACTTCTCCCGGACCGTCCTGCCCAGCGACGCGCTCATCGTCAGCCACCTCCCGGGGGTGCCGCTGGTCGACGCGGGCTTCGGACCGTCGGACCCGCGGACCGTCCGGGCCGAGACCGGGACGGGGGCGGTGCTGGCCGCGCTGCACGGGCTCGTCGGACCCGCCTTCGGCTACCCCTGCGGGCGGCAGAGCTCCTCTTGGACCGAGTCGTTCACGGCGATGATCGACGAGCTCCTCGACGACGCCGCGCGCTGGTCGGTCCCGGTGCCTGCCGACGACGTCCGCGCGGTCATGTCCCGGCACGCGCACGTGCTCGCCGACGTCACCACGCCGTCCCTCGTCCACACCGACCTCTGGGCCGGGAACCTGTTCGTCGACCCGGACTCGGGCGAGCTGCTCGGCGTCATCGACCCCGAGCGCGCGTTCTGGGGCGACCCGCTGGCGGACCTCGTCGGCATCGACCCCATGGGCCGCGAGCCCGGAACCCCGGCCGTGCTGGCGGGATACGGGCCGGTCGACATCGACAGCAGGTCCGCCCGCACTCGGCTGGAGCTGTACCGGATGCGGCTGTGCCTCGTGATGATGATCGAGATCACGCCCAGGAAGTTCGAGGGCGACTGGGTCGAGCCGCACCGGTCGGCCGTGACCGCGAACCTGCACGTGGCGCTCGCGGCGCTCCGGCAGCTGGGCTGACCCGCTCGCGCGGGCGCGCGTGGGTGAGGATGTGCGGATGCTCACGCTCCGCCCAGCCCGCGTCACCGTCGCGGTCGCCGCGCTCCTCGTCCTCGCCGGGTGCACCGCGGACGCCACCGCTCCCGCGGCGGCTCCGTCGGCCTCCTCGACCCCGACGACCGCGCCGCTGACGTTCGAGGCGGTGACGGCCGCGCTGTCCGAGACGCTGGTGCCCGCCGCGACCGTCAGGCGCTGCGACGAGTACGAGCCGGGCACGCCCGAGGCGCAGGCGTACCTCGACCAGCTCGCCGCGGAGGTCGCCGCCACGCGGGCCGAGGAGGCCGCCGCGACCGGAGGCGCAGCGACGCCCCTGCCGAGCCCGACCCTGCCCCAGTGCGGCAACCCGCAGCTCGGGGACCTGCGCGCCGCGTCCGTGGCGGGTCACGCCTTCGCCCTGGGTGACCCCATCGAGCTCCCGGTCGCCGGCGGCGCGAGCCGGGCCGTCGAGGTGTACGAGATGCCCGACCCGGACGCGGCGCAGACTGCCGTCGGGGCCGAGGCGGCCGACCTCGAGGGCTGGGCCGTCGACAAGGAGTCGGCCCGGGTGAACAACGGGGACGGCACCTACGTGCCGCGCACCGTCATCTCGGGGGCCGGCGTGCACGAGGTCGACCTGCCCGGCTGGACGGCGTGGGTGCTCACCCGCGACGAGGCCTCGTTCCAGGACGACGGCAGCCCCGCCGCCGACCCCTACTCCGCGGCACACCTCTGGGCCGCGCGCGACGGCCTGGTCGTCCGCGTGCAGGTGGTCGGCGACACCCCCGGTCAGGCTGCGGCGACCGCGCTCGACACCGCCGCACGGTTCGTCACGGCGGCCGACACCGACTGAGGTGCGACCCGCCCGGCCCGGGCTGACGATGGAGGGACCGCCCACCACCCCCGGAGGTCACCCGTGGCACGTCGTCGATCGATCGCGGACCTGCTCGTCGCCCAGCTCGTCGCCGCCGGTGCTCGGCACGTCTACGGGATCGTCGGGGACAGCCTCAACCCCGTGGTCGACGCCGTCCGGCGGGCGCGCGAGGACGGGGCCGACATCGCCTGGGTGCACGTGCGGCACGAGGAGGCCGGGGGGTTCGCGGCGGCGGCCGAGGCGGAGCTCACCGGGCGGCTGGCCGTCTGCGCGGGGTCCAGCGGACCGGGCAACCTGCACCTGATCAACGGCCTGTACGACGCCAACCGGTCCCGCGTCCCCGTCCTGGCCATCGCCTCGCACATCCCGAGCGCGCAGGTGGGCACCCAGTTCTTCCAGGAGACCCACCCCGACCGGCTGTTCGTCGAGTGCTCCGTGTACTCGGAGCTGGTCTCGACCGCCGCGCAGGCACCCCGCGTCATCCGGTCCGCCATCCACCACGCCTACGGTGCCCCCGGCGTCGCGGTGCTGACGCTGTCCGGCGACATCGCAGACCTCGAGGCACCCGACGCCGGCATCGACGTCCTCACTCCCCCGCCGGCCCCGCGCGTGGTTCCCGACGACGGCGCCGTGCGCGCGCTCGCCGAGGCCATCGACGCCGCGGGCAAGGTGACGATCTTCGCGGGGGCCGGGGTGCGCGGGTCGCGGACCGAGGTCCTCGCCCTGGCGCGCGCACTGAACGCCCCCGTCGGGCACAGCCTGCGCGGCAAGGAGGTCATCCAGTACGACAACCCGTTCGACGTCGGGATGTCCGGGCTGCTCGGGTACGGCGCCTGCCAGTCCGCGATGGAGGGCGCGGACCTCCTGCTCCTGCTCGGCACCGACCTCCCCTACGACCAGTTCCTGCCGGCGGGCGTCCGCACCGCACAGGTCGACATCGAGCCCACCCGGCTGGGCCGCCGGACGCGCAACGACCTGGTCGTGCTCGGCGACGTCGGCGAGACCGCCGCGGCGCTGCTCACGCTGGTCAAGCCGAAGAGGAGCCACCGGTTCCTCGACCAGATGCGCAAGAAGCACGACCGCGCCATGAGCGGCGTGGTCGGCGCGTACACCAAGGACGTCGAGCACACCGAGCCGATCCACCCCGAGTTCGCGGCCGTCGTCCTGGACGAGGAGGCGCCCGACGACGCCGTCTTCACCGTCGACACCGGCATGTGCAACGTCTGGGCCGCCCGGTACATCACGCCCAACGGCAGGCGCCGGGTCATCGGGTCGTTCTGGCACGGATCCATGGCGAACGCCGTCCCGCACGCGATCGGCGCGGCCCTCGTCGGCGACGGTCGGCACGTCGTGGCGATGGCCGGCGACGGCGGCCTGTCGATGCTGCTGGGCGAGCTCATCACCGTGAAGGCGCTGGACCTGCCCGTGAAGATCGTCCTGTTCGACAACGCGACGCTCGGCATGGTCCGGCTGGAGATGCTGGTCGACGGCCTCCCGTCCTACGGCACCGACAGCCCGTCCGTCGACTACGCGGCCGTCGCGTCCGCGATCGGCATCCCGTCCGTCCGCGTGGAGAAGCCGACCGAGATCCGCTCCGCGCTGCGCGAGGCCTTCTCCCACGACGGCCCGGCGCTGATCGACCTGGTCACCGACCCGCGCGCCCTGTCGCTGCCGCCGAAGATCACACGCGCGCAGGTTTCCGGGTTCACCGCCGCGATGAGCAAGGAGGTGCTCGGCGGCGGGCTGGGCGAGGTCATGGCGATGGCCCGCTCGAACCTGCGCAACGTGCCGCGCCCCTGACCGCCCCCCAGCGTCAGCGGTCCTGGTCGAGGAGCTCCGGGTCGGTGATCGGGATCGGCTGGATCACGTCGACCAGCACGCCACCGGGGGCCACGAGGATCACATGCCGCTGACCGAACGTCTCCGACCGGAGCTCCTGGGCGACCGCCGCGCCGCCGCGCGTCACCAGCCGCTCGTGCTCCGCGTCGACGTCCTCCACCTCGATGTTCACCAGCACGCCGGCCGCGGCGGTGCGGTACCCGGCCGGGACGGACTCGTGCGTGGCGTCGAGCACCGCCAGCTCGAACGTCCCCGAGCGCAGGGACACGTACCAGTCGGACTCGAACACGGTCTCCACCGCGAACGCGTCGCGGAAGAACGCGGTCGTCGCGGCGACGTCCGTGCTCATCAGGACGGGGTAGATGCTCGTGATCATGAGGCCCTCCCGATATAGATTCGTTGTGTATGTATACTTACATACACAACGTATGTAAAGGAAGGAGTGGCGGGTGGCCCGTGCGACCAAGGAGCAGAGCGAGGTCACTGCGGCGCAGATCCGCACGACGGCACGGCGACTCTTCGCCGACCTCGGCTACGCGGACGTCAGCCTCGAACGCGTGGCAGAGCTGGCCGGCGTCACCCGCGGAGCCGTCTACCACCACTTCGGCAGCAAGCTCGGGCTGTTCACCGCCGTCGTCGACGACGCCCAGGCGGTCGTCGCCGCGGCCGTCGCCGAGGCCGCGCCGGACGACGGCTGGACCGCGATCGAGGCGGGGAGCCTCGCCTTCATGCGCGCCGTCGTCGACCCGTCCGTCCGGCGCGTCCTGCTCGTCGACGGTCCCGCGGTCCTCGGCTGGACGGCCTGGCGGTCGATGGACGAGGCGCACTCCGGCCGGCTGCTGGTGGACGGGCTGGGCGCGCTCGACGACCTCGCCGTCGACCCGGCGGCCGCCGCCGCGCTGCTCAACGGCGCCATGAACGAGGCCGCACTGTGGATCGCCGCGGGTGGGGACGCCGCGCTGGCGGAGCACGGGGTGCTGCGGATGATCAGGTCCCTGCGGAGCTAGGGCACCGGGTGGCGAGCGTCGTAGTTCCAGAACGAGCGCTGCGACCGGACCAATACCCACAGCAGGATGACGCAGAGGCAGCCGCCGACCACCGCGGCCCAGCCCTCGCCGATCTTCGACGCCGCCCCGCCCAGCAGCGCCTCGCCCAGACGCGGACCACCCGCGACGACGACGATGAACACGCCCTGGAGGCGGCCGCGCATGTCGTCGGGCGTCGCCGTCTGCAGGATGGTCTGCCGGAACACCGAGCTGATCGCGTCGCTGGCCCCCGCGACCACCAGCATGAGCACGGCGATCACGAGCGCGAACCAGAGCACCTGGTCGGGGTGCGACCGGCCCACCAGCACGAGCGTCAGCCCGAACCCCGCGATCGCCAGCCCCCAGACCGTGATGGCGACCGCGATGATCCGGCCCTGCCAGCGGATCCGCGCGAGCCCACCGGAGAACAGACCCGCCAGCCCCACGCCGACCGCCGCGGACGCGGCCATCACGCCGGTGGTCGTCGCTCCCCCGCCGAGGTAGACCAGGCCGACCGCCGGGAACAGCACGCGCGGTGACGACGTGATCATGGCGACGAGGTCCACGGCGAACGTCATCCGCACGTTGCGCTGCGTGCCCAGGTAGCGGAACCCGTCGACCACCGAGCCCAGACCGACGCGCTCCCGCCGCGTCTCCGACGGCAACGGCGGCTGCGCGGGCAGCCGGAAGACCGCGAACAGCGCGGCGGTGAACAGGACGACGTCCACCGAGTAGGCGACGCCGTAGTCGAACGCGGCCACCAGTGCGGCGCCGAGCAGCGGACCGACCGTGAACGCGACGCTGAAGCCGAGCGTCTGCAGGGCGTTCGCCGCCGGCAGCAGCGTCGGGTCCAGCAGTCGCGGGATGATCGCCGACCGCGCCGGCGTGCTCACGGCGAACGCCCCCGACTGCACGGCGACCAGCGCGAACAGGACCCACTCCTGGTCATTGCCCAGCCACGCCTGGACCGCCAGCCCGATGGTCGCGGCCCACGACACGACGGACGCGACGAGCGCCACCCGACGGCGGTCGTAGTGGTCGACGATCGCGCCGCCGTACAGGCCGAAGATCACCAGCGGGACCAGCGCGCACAGGCCCAGCAGACCGACCGAGGCCGTCGAGCCGGAGATCCCGTACACCTGCAGCCCGACCGCGACGACCGTCAGCTGCGCCCCGAGGTTGGAGATGGACAGCCCCCACCACAGCCGCCGGAACGCCGGGCTGACGCGCAGCGGCGTGGTGTCGACGACGAACGAGGGCATCGGACGAGTTTAGTTGCCCGAGCGACGCGTGCGGACGCGTGCCCTGGACCCCCGGCCGAGACCGGCAGCGACCGGCGAGCGAGGCAGTCGCAACTGCCGACCTCGTCGGAAAAGTGCCGACCTCGTCGTCGCGCCGGACGCAGGAGCTCGGGGCGCGACGACCGCCTCGCGTTCGCTCGGCGGCGGGCGTGCGAGGCTGTCCCGCGTGAGCAGCCAGCCCGAGCACCTCGTCGTGGTGGGGGTGTCCGGGACCGGGAAGTCGACGACCGCGCTGCTCCTGGCCGAGCGGCTGGGGCGGCCGATGATCGAGGGCGACGACCTGCACCCGGTCGCCAACGTCGAGGCGATGCGGGCGGGGCGGGCGCTCACCGACGCCGACCGCGGCCCGTGGTTGCGGGCGATCCGGGACGCGATGTCGGCGGCGGGCGGACCGACCGTGGTGACGTGCTCGTCGTTGCGCCGCTCCTACCGGGAGATCCTGCGCACCGCGCACGGTCGCGTGCGGTTCCTCCACCTCGTCGTCCAGCCCGACGAGCTGCAGCGACGGCTGGTCACGCGGACCGGCCACTTCATGCCGCCGACCCTGCTGGCCAGCCAGCTGGCGACGCTCGAGCCGCTGATGCCCGACGAGGACGGTGTCGAGGTGATCGCCGCCGGCACGCCGGACGCCATCGTCGACGAGGCCCTGCGCCTGCTGGCCGACGCACCGCCGCCGCCCGACGCCTGAGTGCGTGGGTTCGGCGCGAGACCGTGGGTTCGCACCCACGATCTCGCGCCGGAGCCACGTTCTCGCCGTCGTCGGCCCGCCGGGGCAGGGCCGGGTACGGCCGGGTCAGGCCTCCAGCGACGTCCCCGTCTCCAGGAGCGTCTTGAGGTCCGAGAGGATCTGCGGCCAGCCGCCGCCGAACTGCGGCAGGTCGCCCGAGATCAGGGACGCCGTGCGCGGCGCGCCGGTGACGTCGTGGATCAGGGTCAGCTGCGTGACGCCGGGGCCACGCTCCTCGATCTCGTAGGTCAGCCGCGTGAACCCCTCGGCGCGGGCCTCGTCGTCCCACAGGGTGCGCCAGGTGAGCACGAGGCGGGAGCCCTCGACGACCTCGAGCACCTCGCCGTCGAGGATCACCTGGTCGGCGGGGACGCCGGACGCGACCATGTCCGCCGACGGCCGGGTGGAGAAGGAGCCGCCGGGCGTGAGCTCGAACGTCGAGGGGCTCTTGTAGCCGTACCGGGCGTTCCACTCGGGCGACGTGATGGCCTTCCACACGGTGGCGGTGTCGGCCTTGATCCAGATGCGGTTGACGAGGACGGTCGTGGTGGCCGTGTCGGTCTGCGTGCTCATGGTGCTCTCCAGGGCTGATTTGAGGTCGGTCAACGCGTGCAGGCGCTCGGCGCCGAGCACGTCGTACTTGTCGATCCACCGCTCGTGGATCAGCTGGATCGGGACGGCGTTGAGGAAGTGGAGCTTCTCCCGCCCGGATCGTCGCGTGACGACGAGGCCCGCCTCCTCGAGCACCTTCAAGTGCTTCATGACGCCGAAGCGGGTCATGTCGAGGTCCTGCTCGAGCTCCGTCAGCGTGCGGCCGTCACGCGTGTAGAGCTGGTCGAGCAGGTGGCGACGGGTGGCGTCCGCAAGTGCCTTGAACACCAGGTCCTCGTCCATACCGACGACATTAGGTGACCATTTGGTCACATGTCAACGCCTCACCAGCCGCGGGTGCCTGGAGAACCCTTGAACGGTCCGACGACGCGCGACGTGATCCAGCCGCCGTAGAAACCGCCCGGCTGCGGCTCGACCAGCTCGCCGTCGACGGTGCACCTCAGGTCGCCGGCATAGAGGGCGACGCGGTCGGCGAGCACCTCGTACCCCGGCAGCGGCGCCGGGTAGGTCCAGCCGATGCGCGGCAGGAGCCGACCGCCGGCGCGCACCGAGACGTACGAGGCCACGCCCTTGTACTCGCACACCGACGACCCGACGGCCGGCTCCAGCACGCCCGGCTCGAACGCGTCGAACGGCAGGTAGTACACGGGCGGGTGGCTGGTCTCGAGCACGCGCACCGCGTCGGAGGTGGTCGCGACGGGCATGCCGCCGAGCGTCACGACCACCAGCTCCGACGTCGGCTCGACCCGCGGAGGCCGGGGGTAGTCCCAGACCGACTCCTGGCCGGGAGCTGCGGGCAGCGGGGTGGGGGTCACCGCTGCCCGGGGTTGGCGTCGTCGGCGTCCATCAGGGGCTCGACGACGGTCGGCGACGCGTCGTTGGTGTCGTTGGTGGAGTGACCGTTGGTGGAGTGCTTGGTGGTCGACGAGGACATCGCGCCCTTCGCCGAGTCGACCGCCTTCTCCCACACCGCGGCACCCTGCTTCTTGGCGAACGACGCCGCCTGGCTCTCGTACTCCTGCACGTACCCCTGCACGCGCGGGTCACGCCAGACGTCACCGGCCCAGCCCTTGACCTTCTCCAGCTGCCGACGTCCGGCGGGAGTGCCGACCAGGTACCCGACGGAGACGCCCGCCACGAACACGACTCGCTTGATCATGCGCAGTCCTCCCGATCTCGTCTGAGTGTCCGAGCGTAGGCAGGGTTCCGCGTCGACGCGCGGCGGGAGCCTTCCGGCAGAACACTGGGCCCAACGCGGGTCCACGAGAGGGCGACGATGAGCGAGCAGAAGGTCATGACCACGCCGCTGAAGCGCACGATCGGGCGCAAGGTGCTGCTCCTCTTCGTCGTCGGCGACATCCTGGGCGCGGGGATCTACGCCCTGACCGGCAAGGTCGCCGCCGAGGTGGGCGGTGCCATCTGGCTGCCGTTCCTGTGCGCGTTCGTGCTGGCCGGGCTCACCGCGGCGTCGTACGCCGAGCTCGTCGGCAGGTTCCCGCAGGCCGCGGGTGCCGCGCTCTACGCCAACCGGGCGTTCAAGCGCCCGTTCCTCACGTTCATGGTCGCGTTCGCGGTGATGATGTCCGGCATCACCAGCGCGTCGGCGGCCGCGCGAGCGTTCGGCGGCGACTACCTCGCCGAGTTCTTCACGGTCCCGACGCTGGCCGCCGCCTGGTTCTTCCTGCTGGCCATCTCCGCGGTCAACCTGCTCGGCATCTCGGAGTCGGTGCGGGTCAACGTGGTGCTCACCGTGGTCGAGGCGACGGGTCTGCTCGTCATCCTCGCGATCGGCGGCTGGGCCCTGATCAGCGGCGACGGCGAGCCTGGACGGACCATGGAGCTGGAGACGCAGGGCGCACCGCTCATCGCCGTGCTGGGTGCCACCGCGCTCGCGTTCTACGCCCTGCTCGGCTTCGAGGACTCGGTCAACCTGGCCGAGGAGACGCAGAAGCCGCGCCGTGACTTCCCGCGGGCGCTGTTCGGGGGCCTCGCGATCGCCGGTCTCATCTACCTCGGCGTCGCGTTCACGACGTCGATGCTCGTGGACACCGAGACGCTCGCCGAGTCGACCGGTCCCCTGCTCGAGGTGGTCAAGGTGGCGGGCCTGACCTTCCCGCCGGGCCTCTTCGCGGTGATCGCCCTGCTCGCGGTCACCAACACCGCGCTCATCAACATGATCATGGCGTCCCGGCTGGTCTACGGGATGTCGAGCGAGGGCATCGTGCCCAAGGTGCTCGGACGCGTGCACAAGGGCCGCCAGACGCCGTACGTCGCCATCGCGTTCACCCTGCTCATCGCGCTCACCCTGACCAGCACCGGCGACCTGGCAGGACTGGCCGACACCACCGTGCTGCTCCTGCTGCTGGTCTTCGTCGTCGTGAACGTCTCCGTGCTGGTGCTGCGCCGGGAGCCCGACGACGAGCCGGCGAAGGGCGACGACGGCCCCTCGTTCCGCGCCCCGACGTGGGTGCCGGTCGTCGGTGCGCTGGTGTCCCTGGTGCTCGCGTCGCCCATCACGGGCCGCGACGCCGACGTCTACGTGCGCGCCGGGCTGCTGCTCGCCATCGGCGTCGTGCTCTACGTCATCAACCGGCTCGTCGTCGGCAAGGTGGACGCGGACCCGGCGAAGCTGACCGGCTGAGGCGCCTACGGCCGGCGCGCGACGGTCTCCCCGTCGAGCACGACCCGTACGGGCGTGCCCGGAGCCGCCGGGACGAGGCGCGCGTACGTCCCGTCGACCTGGAACACGGTTCTCTCGTCGCCGACCACGACGACGAGCTCCCCCACGCCCGTGCCGTGCACCGTGACCCCGCCCGCGCCGGGCACGATCGCCGCCTCGGCGCGCTGGGGCAGGGACGCGACGAGCGCGACCAGGACGGCGACGACGACCGCCAGCACGAGGACGGCGACCGGCCGGGACGGAGCGGTCAGGCCCATGGCGTGCCTCCTCGGTCAGCATGCGCCGTCGCGACGAGCGTAGCGGCGGTCAGTCGAGGTCGGTCAGGGGAAGGCGTCGCACGCTGCGGAACCGGCGCGCGCTGCCGTCGACGGGGTCGGTGAACGACACCTCGCCGGCCAGCAGCTGCAGCGGCCGGCTGAAGTCGTCGACGTCGACCTCCCGCACCACCGGGTACAGCGGGTCGTCGACGATCGGGATGCCGAGCCCCCACAGGTGCACGCGGAGCTGGTGCGTGCGGCCCGTGCGTGGCGTGAGCCGGTAGATGCCGCGCCCGTCCACCTCCGACTCGAGCTCGACGAGCGTCTCCGCGTTGACGGGGGCGTCCGGCACGACCTCGGCCTGCCACGAGCCGCGCTCCTTGTGCAGGTGGTTCCGGACGACGAGCGGGAACGTCAGGTCGTCGCGCAGGGGCGCCAGCGCCCAGTACGTCTTGTCGACCGCGCGATGCTCGAACAGGGACTGGTACGGCCCGCGCCACCTCGGCTCGGTCGCCAGCATGAGCAGGCCGGAGGTCACCCGGTCCAGCCGGTGCAGCGGCGACAGGTCCGGCAGGCCCAGCTCGGCGCGCAACCGGACGACGACGCTCTGCATGACGTGCCGACCCCGCGGGATGGAGGAGAGGAAGGCCGGCTTGTCGACGACGACCAGGCGCTCGTCGCGATGGACCACGTGGATCGGTGCCGTGACCACCGGCTCGGCGCGCAGGTCGCGGTGGAACCACACGAACCGGTGCGGACCGTAGGGGTCGTCGTCGCGCACCGGGCGACCGTGCTCGTCCACGAACCGCTCCCCCGCCAGCATCGCCGCCACGTCGACGTGCTCGGGCAGCCGCTCCCGGAGCCACTCGCCCATCGTCGACCACGCGTCCGGATGCGAGCCGTGGCGGTCAGGGGTGCGCAGCCGGGCGGCGTCGAGACCGTGCCGCGCCGGCAGCGGCGATCTGGGGGGCACGCCGCCGATGCTAAGGCGTGCCGGACGGCAGGAGTCAGCTCGCGGCGAGGAGCCGGGCGCAGAACTCGACGAGGTCCGCGTTGCCGTGCAGGACGTCGTCCTCGGTCATCGTGTAGTGCTCCTCGCCCGAGACGCCGACGTCCTCGATGGCGAGTCCCGACGCTGTCCCGGAGCGGGCGATGCGTCGCACCGACAGGGAGTACCCGATCCCCGCGGGCCGCGCCGGCAGCGGCAGCCCCGCGACGTGGTAGGCGTACTCGATGTCGTCATGGGTCCACACGTTGGCGCCTCCACCACCGGTGCCCTCCCCGACCGAGACGATCTGGCCGATGCCGTGGTCGGCGATGCCGGCGGCGAAGATGTCGCCGCTGGAGAAGGTGGTGGGGTCGACCACGACGACCACCGGGCCGCGGTAGGCCACGGGGCGACCGTTGCAGCGCTCGGGGTCGGAGATGGTCAGGTGCTGCGAGTGCTCCTCCCCGAGGTCCATCGCGGTCCTGACCGAGGCCGCCCAGTCGGCCAGGTCGGCGCCGTTCCCGTCCGCGTCGGCCAGCGCGGCCACGGCCGGGGTCGCTCGCAGCGCGAACCGGACGGGCTGGACGACTTCGGTGGTGAACAGCTGCAGGAGTCGTTCCGCCACCTCGATGACCCCGCCCGGGTTCGCGCGCAGGTCGATGATCAGGCCCTTGCGCGGCATGGCCCGCAGGACGCGGTCGACCTCGTCGAGGTACCGGCCGCTGTGGTTCACGTCGAACGTCCACAGCCGTAGGTACCCGACGGTCCCCTGGCTGGTACGCAGCCGGCGGGCGGAGATCGCGTCCGCGAAGGCGGTCGGGAGCCACGCCGACGACCTCGCGACGCGGGCGTGCTCCGCGACCTCCTGCTGCCAGAGCGCGGGCTGGAACAGCAGCTTGCGTGCCCGTCGTGCGGCTTCGCTCGTGGCGTCGACGGCGCGACGGGTGCGCAGCTCGACGGTGTCCGACGCCGTCAGCGCCGTGGACGGCTCGATCGCGCGCCACTCGAAGCGGATCGTCCGGTCCGGCCCGTCGACGGTGGAGGCATCCCGGTAGCCGACGTCGACCCACAGCTCGTCCGGCTGCGGCAGGAACGCGAGCGGTCGCTGGGTCAGTGTCTCGAGCGCGCGGGCACGCCGGGCGTCCAGCCGGCCGCCGGTGAGGGTCTCGGCGTAGAGGTCGACCGCCCGCGCGAACGGCAGCGCGTTCCAGGTGGTGACCCGGACGCCGGGCACGAAGCCGTCGTCCTCGATCGTGTCGCTCACCTTGGTGACCACGTACGTGGGCGTCCGGTGCTCGCCGAACCCCTCGACCAGGAACGGCAGTGCCGCGACGTACAGCGCCCGGCGCGGGTCGCGGCCCATCAGGTAGAGCTGGGTGTGCTGGTCACGCAACCGGTTGATCGTGAACGTGAGCTCGCGCAGGAACTCCGCCGAACCCAGGTACGGGATCTGCCGGCGCAGCGCCAGCAGGGCGCGCACCGGGTCGTACCCGTACAGCGACCGCTTCTGCTCGTGGTGGACGTACACGTCCGTCATCAGCCGGCACCACAGGTCGATCAGGTCGTGCCGCTGCGGGACGGTCAGCTCCACCGGGAGCTCCGAGGGGTCGTCCGGCACGCCGGGCACCTGACGCAGCGGGCGGCCGTGCTGGGCCCGCTGCGTCGCCTCCGCCAGGCCGCTCACAGCCCGAACTCCCGCCGTAGCCCGGCCAGGACGCCCGCCTGGATCGGGCTGGCGTCGAGCGCGTCGAACCAGTCGCTGTCGTGCTCGACCGGCGGCACCGGCGGGATGCGGACCGCGGCGGGGTTCTTGGGCGGGCCAGCCCGTCCGGTGCGTCGGGTGTCCGGCATGTCGAGGAACAGCTCGAGGGCGGCGTCGTCCGCGAAGCGCGAACCCGCCGCGGCTCGGGCCGAGGCGTTCGCGATCGCCGCCGGCGGGTCGCTCTGCACCGTGCGCAGGGTGCCCATGATCTGCTCCCACGACCAGGCCCGAGAGGCGTCGAGCGGGTCGGGCAGCGCGACGAGCCTGCGCCGCCGCCGGACGGTCATCCCGAAGGCGTCGGGTGCGCCGGCGGCGAGCATCAGGTGCTCGTCGCCGTAGCGGGGCACGCCGCCCACGACGACGAGCTCGACGTGCAGCTCGGTCGCCGCGAGGATCCGGCGCCAGGCATCCCCGGGTCCGTGCCCCCGCACCACCGTGACGTCCGCGAAGGCGCCGGGGACCAGCCGGCCGATCGGGCGTCCCCAGCACCGGGTCAGCAGCTCGCCGGGGTTCGAGGTGGCCATCTGCACGATGTCGCGGTCGCTGACGGAGTAGCCGAGGTGGCGGGCCACCAGCCGCGCGACCTTCATCTCCCCGAGCAGGTTGCGGGTGCCAGACGGCCCCCAGTCGGAGCCCAGGCAGACGCGAACCCCACGGGCCCGGGCGTCGTCGACCAGCGTCGTGTCCCCGTACAGGACGAGGTTCGACAGCGGCGACCACACGACGCCGCCCGCGTTCTGCGGGGACCAGGCGAGCCAGTCGTCGGCGCCCAGGGCGCAGCAGTGGATCCCGATGAACGTCGGGAGCAGCCCGTCGGCGCCCTGCAGGTCGGTGTAGTCGCGGCGGACCCGCGAGTCCTTCCGGCCCTCCGCGCAGTGGTAGATGAACCCCGCGCCGCCCTCCATCTGGCGCACCGCACCGGCCAGCGCGTCGCCAGTCTTGGTCACCACCGACGTGCGGATCAGGTCGTCGCCGACCTTGCCCGGGCGTCCGGCACGCTCGTCGTCGACGTTGCGCATGACGGTCTGGTAGCCCCGGTTGGCGGACGGCCACCCCTGCGCGGACGTCGCCCCGCCCGCCATCTCGCGGACCTGCACGTAGCCGAGGAGCGCCTCGGGGCACGCCTTGGCGTAGGTCCAGGCGGGCTCGGTGATCGACTCCGTGTACGTGTCCGCCTGCGTCCAGTGCTTGTTGTGCAGCCACGGCTCGGTGCGCTGGGGCTCCGCCCACAGGGGCAGCGCGTTGTAGGCGAGGTGGTTGTGCAGGTCGATGAACCCCGGCAGCACGTACGAGTCGCCGACATCGACCTCGGGCGCCCCGACGAACCCGCCGATCCGCTGCTCGCCGAACGTGACGTCCACGACCGCGTCGTCGCGGATCCACACCCGGCCGCGCCGCGGCACCTCGGGGACGTCGCCGACCATCGTCGCGACCTGGCCGGCGATCACGAGCTGCGTCATCGACGCTCCCTAGAGCACGGGCCAGGTACGGGCGCGGGTCGGCACGGTCACCGTGATCGTCGCCCGCTTCTTCTGGGCGTCGGCACCGGTCCGGGCGGCCCACGCGTCCAGGTCACCCATCCACGCCGGCAGCCCGGGAGGCAGGTCGACGTCCGGGATGGGTGCGAGGTCCTCAGGGAGGATCGTCGACCCGTAGTGCCGCAGCGGCACCGGCACGTCCGGGGTGACCGCGGGATGGATGACGTCCAGGGCCGCGTTCCACGAGTCGCACAGGCGCTGGAACGCCTCCGCCTTGGTGAGGGTCCCCGACCGGCTGGCCGACTCCGGGTAGGTGGGGTGCCGGACCGTGGCGTACACGGCCTGGCTCGACGCACCCAGCGGGGTCGCCCGCCACGCCTGGTACGCCTGGTCGGCGAGCTGGCCGAGGGTGATGATCGCCTCGATCGGCTGGTCCTTCACGATCGTGTCGATCCACCGGTGTCGGTAGCGCACGATCTTCGGGTCGAGGACGTGGCGCGTCCCGCCTCCCTGGCCGTACACGGAGTACAGGAGCGCGTTGATGTAGACGTAGCTGCGCGTGATGCCCAGCCGCGCCAGCAGGCCCTGCGCCCGCTGCCCGGCCTCGCCGACCAGGATCCGCCGTGCGATGGCCTCGTGCGCAGCGGGGTCCTGCCCGATGACCAGCACCCGGGCGGAGCCGTCGAGACGGCCACGATGGAAGATCGGTCCCCACTCGACCCGGAACGAGTCGGCCGGGTACACCGTCTCGTCGGGGTAGCTCTCCACCAGCGGCCGGTAGCTGCCGCGGTATCCACGGTCGAACTCGCGCGTCATCGCGCCTCCCTCGCCCCACCCATGATGGCGCTCCGGGTCCTCGACCCACCAGACCCGCTGCACGCGAGCGCCGGACCTCCGTGATCGCGCCCGTGGGTGACGATCGTGCGCCGGGCGTCGATGACTGTGAGCAGCAGACGCAGTGCTCACCAGCTGACGTAGGCAAGGACCGCGGTGGACCTGTCCAGATACACGCCGAGCTGCAGCCCGTCGGGCTCAGTTCCCCTCGGAGCGCCCCGCGCGCCAGTACCCCATGAACGCGACCGCCTTGCGGTCCACGCCGCAGTCGGTGACCAGGTGACGACGGAGGGTCTTGATGACGGCGGCCTCGCCGGCGAGCCACGCGTAAAGCGCAGCGTCGGCGCGCAGGGGTGCACCGGTCGCGTCGACCGGGACCTCCCACAGCATGCCCTCGTCGACGTCGACGTCCTCGAGCTCGATGTCGGGTGCGGGGGCCTGGCCGGGCAGCAGCCGGGCGCAGGCGGCCTGCACCGCGGGGACCAGCAGCTCGCCGTGGGCGCGGCCGTCGCGGCCGTACCAGCGGACGGTGACGCCGGCGGGAGCGGCCAGGTCCAACCGGTCGCCGGACAGCGGCATCTCGATCAGGGCCTCGCCGCGCGCGTCGGCGGGCAGGCGCTCGAGGATGCCCGCGATGGCCGGCAGGGCGGTCTCGTCGCCGGCGATGAGCAGGCGGTCGGTGTGGGCCGGGGGCACGAAGTCGACGCCGCCGTGCGGGCCGGTCGCGTCGGCGTTGGGGCCGAGAATCACCAGGTCGTCACCGGGGGCTGCGCCGAGGGCCCAGCGGGAGGCGGGACCGAGGTCGCCGTGCAGGACGATGTCGACGTCGACCTCGCGGCGCTCCTGGCGGACGCCACGGGCGGTGTAGGTGCGGATCGGGTGGCGCTTGTCCTCCGGCATGGAACGCCAGCGGCCGTACCAGTCGGCGCTGTCCTGCAGGCTCAGCAGCTCGTCGTAGGACGTGGTGTCCAGCGGCAGGAAGAACTTGATGCGCTGGTCGAACCCGTTGTCCGCGAAGCGGTCCAGGTCGTCGCCCGTGAACGTCACGCGGACCACGCTCGGGCACATCGGCTGCACCGCTGCCACCTGCACGGCGAACATACGGAAGGGCAGCGCCGGGGCCTCCACCGAAACAGTCACGTCGCCCAGGGTAGAGGAAGGTGAGGCTTCCCTCACCAACGATTCGGTCACAGTGCGCTCCTCCGGGTCCGCCACAGCAGGTAGATGAAGTAGGGGGTGCCGATCATGGCCGTGAGCAGACCGGCGGGGATCTGCGCAGGTGCGATGACCGTCCGACCGACGGTGTCCGCGACGCTGACCAGCAGCGCGCCCAGCAGTGCCGCGACCGGGATCACGCGGGCGTGGGAGGAGCCGACGAGCGAGCGGGCCAGGTGCGGCGCGACGAGGCCGACGAACCCGACGACGCCGATCGCGGTGACCGCCGACGCGGTGAGCAGCGCGGTGATGACCAGCAGGCTGAGCCGCGTCCGCTCCAGCTGGACGCCGAGCACGCGGGCCACGTCGTCGTCGACCGCGAGCACGTCGAGATCGCGGCGCCAGCGGACGACCAGCGGCAGCATCACCAGCAGCGCGACCGCGACCGGCCAGACCTGCATCGCCGTCCGCCCGTACGTCGAGCCGGAGAGGAAGGTGAGCGCCATCGTGGTGTTCCACGGGCTGGTCAGGACGACGATCAGCGTGATCAGCGAGGTCGCGGCGGCCGAGACCCCGATGCCGACCAGCACCAGCCGGTCGGAGCTCAGCCCGCGGCGGTTGGCGAGCGCGTAGACGAGCGCGAACGTGGCCAGCGCACCCACGGCGGCCGCCGCCGAGGTCACCCAGAACGGCGCACCGGGGAAGAGCACGATCGCGAGCACCGCGCCGACGCCCGCGCCGCCCGTGATGCCGAGCAGGCCCGGCTCGGCGAGCGGGTTGCGCGCGACCGCCTGGACGGTGGTCCCGGCCAGGCCGAGAGCCGCGCCGGCGAGCAGCGCCGCGAGCAGGCGCGGGGTGCGCTGGTCGAGCACGAACGACACCTGCCGGCCGCTGACGCCCGCGAACCAGTTGGTCACGTCGCCCATCAGCAGCAGGCGGTCGCCGAGCAGGAACCCGGCCACCAGCGCGGAGACGACGGCCGCGGCGAGCACGGTGACGACGAGCGCCACCCGGCGCGGTGATGCGGGGTGGGCGCCGACGGACGCCGTGCTGCGCGTCGGGCCGGAGTCGCGCACGCGGCGGGCCAGCCAGACCATCACCGACGCACCGAACAGCGTCGTCACGATGCCCGTCGGGATCGCGACGGATGCGACCCCGGGCACGGCCAGCCGCAGCAGCACGTCGGCGCCGAGCACGACCACGCAGCCGGCGAGGGCGGACAGCGGCAGGAGCAGCCGGTGCCGTGACAGACCCGGGACCCGACCGGCGACCAGGCGCGCGATGACCGGGGCCGTCAGGCCGACGAAGCCGATGGGACCCGCGACGGTGACCGCGAGCGCCGCCAGCAGCACGGCGAGCAGGACGGAGACGATGCGGGTGCGGCGGACGTCGAGACCCAGGACGGACGCGGTGTCGTCGCCGAGCGCCAGCACGTCGAGACGGCGCGCCCAGAGCACGAGGGCGATCCCGGCGAGCAGCACGGCCGGCGCCGCCTGGGCCACCTTCGACGTGCCGGACTGCACGATGGAGCCCTCGCCCCACGCGAACATCCCCTGCGTCTCCTGCTCGAACAGGAGCATGAGGAGGATGGTCAGCGACGAGAGCGCGAGCATCGTGGCGGACCCGGCGAGCACCAGCCGGGTCGGTCCCTCCGCGCCCCCACGGGCGATGGCGAGCACGAGCGACGCGGCCGCGAGCCCGCCGACGAACGCCAGGGCTCCGTTGACGGCGAACGGCAGCGTGAGGCCGGTGACCGACGCGAGGACGACGGTGAAGTAGGCGCCCGCGTTGACCGCGAGCGTGTCGGGCGAGGCCAGCGGGTTGCGCGCGACCGACTGCAGCGCGCTGCCGGACAGGCCCAGCGCCGTCCCGACGAGCAGCGCCGCGAGCACCCGGGGCGCACGCGAGGCGATCAGGACGGCCAGCGCCTCGTCGTCCCCGGACCCGGTGAGCAGGCCGAGCAGGTCTCCGACCCCGACGGCCGAGGTCCCGAGCGTCAGGTCGACGACCGCGAGCGCGACCACCGTGGCGATCGCCACGACGAAGACCGCGACGATCCGGGCCGGTCGTGCACGGCGGACGGCGGCAGGACCCGCGGCGCCCAGCGCTGCGGGTCCTGCTGCCGTCATCGTGTCGACGCCCATGGGGAGAGAGGTGTCAGCTCGCGGTCAGGGCGGCGACGGTCGCGTCGATGAACGCGGCCGCCGACTCCGGGCCGCCGAACATCCAGATGCCGTCGGGCAGGCGGGAGGTGTTGCCGGCGACGACGAAGGGCAGCTGCTCCCAGATGGCGTTCCCGGCCAGGCCGTCCTTGAACGCGTCCCCACCGTCGGTGTCGTTGGCGACGTAGAGGAAGTGCACGTCCTCACCCAGGCCCGTGAGGCCCTCGACGTCGGTCTGCGCGAGGCCGTAGTCGGGGTCGCCCTCGCCGGTCCACGCGTTCTCGAGGCCGAGCTCACCGGCGACGCCGCCGAGGAACGAGCCGGGCGTGTACATGCGGATGGAGACCGCGCCGTCGGCGAGCCAGCCGTCCGCCACGGTGATGGAGGCACCGGCCACGCCGGCCTCGTCGAGCGCGGTCGTGGCGTCCTCCACCGCGGCGTCGTAGTCCGCGAGCGCGGCCTCCGCGGCGTCCGACGTGCCGGTGGCCTCGCCCAGGATCTCGAGCGTGCGGCGCATCTTGCCGATCGGGTCGGACGCGTCCGAGCCGCGCAGCGCGATGACCGGGTACTCGGCCTCGATCTGCTCGATGACCTCGGCCGGCAGGTCGGTCGTGGTGACCACCAGGTCGGGGTCCAGGGCGGAGATCGCGTCGAGGGACGGCTCGCCGCGCATGCCGACGTCGGGCGTCGACTCGTCGAGCGGGACGATGGTGTCCCACGTGTTGTAGCCGACGACGTCCGCGGCGCCGACCGGGGTGACGCCGAGCGTGAGCAGGTTCTCCGTCAGGCCCCACTCGAGCGAGACGACGTTGGTGGCCGGGCCGTCGAGCTCGACGGTGCCGCGGTCGTCCTCGATCGTGATCGTCTCTCCGCCGGCAGCGGCAGAGCTCGACTCCGACGGCGCGTCGGCCGCGTCTTCGGTGGTGCCGCAGGCGGTCAGCAGGAGCGCTGCGCCGGCGAGGAGGGCGGGGAGGGCTGTCTTGCGCACAGGGGTGTCCTCGGAGGTTGGTGAGCGGGGTGTGGAGGGTGGGTCTAGACGGCGGTCAGCTGGGAGCGGTGCGTGTGCTTCCCGACGGGACGGGTGCGCACGCGACCGGTGATCTCGTCGCGGTGGACGTCGATGCGGATGCCGTACGTCTCGGTGAGCGCCTCGGCGGTGAGCACGTCGTGCGGGACGCCGGAGCCGACGACCTGGCCGCGGCGCAGGAGCACCACGTGATCGGCGACGGCGGCGGCCTGGTCGAGGTCGTGCAGGACGACGCCGACGGCCACGCCGTGGTCGTCGGCCAGGTCGCGGACCAGGTCGAGGATCTCCACCTGGTAGCGCAGGTCGAGGTACGTGGTGGGCTCGTCGAGCAGCAGGACGCGCGTGTCCTGCGCCAGGCAGGTGGCCAGCCAGACGCGCTGCAGCTCGCCGCCGGAGAGCTCGTCGACGCCACGGTCGGCCATCGCGCCGACGCCCGTGACCTCCATGGCCCAGGCGATCGCCCGCGGGCCGTCGGCGTCGTTCTGGCGCCAGCGCCCGCGGTACGGGTGGCGGCCGTAGCCGACGACGTCCCGCACGCTGACGCCGGACGGCGTGGGCCGGGACTGGGACAGCAGCGTCACGCGCCGGGCGAAGTCCTTCGCGGACAGGGCGTGGGCGTCGGGCACGTCGGGCAGGCTGACGGTGCCGGACTCGGGGTTGTGCAGCCGGGCGAGCGCCCGCAGGAGCGTCGACTTGCCGGAGCCGTTGGGGCCGATGAGCGCGGTGACCTGTCCGGGCTGCAGGCACAGACCCGCCGACGCCACCACGACCGTGCCGTGGTACGCGAGGGTGAGGTCGTCGCCGCGGAGGGCGTCTCTCTCGGAGGAGGTCACATGGTGAGGTTAGCCTCTACTAAGTAAGGCTTGCCAATCCCCTGAGAGAATGACGCACGTCACACTGTCGCGCCGAACGCCAGCCCGAGAAGGTACGTCGCCGCCGCGGCGCCGTAGCCGATGGCCAGCTGACGCAGCGCGCGCTTCGCGGGCGAGGCGCCCGACAGCACCCCGACCGTCGCGCCCGTCGCCAGCAGGGCCAGACCCACGAGCACCGCCGCCCACGCCACCGCGGTGAGGCCCTCGGCGCCCAGCAGGTACGGCAGCACGGGGATCGCGGCGCCGGACGCGAAGAAGCAGAAGCTCGCCGCCGCGGCGCCGACGGCGGTGCCGACCGACTCGTGCTCGTCGACCTCCTCCGCCTCGTGCGGCAGCCCGTCGGCGTCGCCCAGCGACCCCAGCACCTCGTCGGCCCGCGCCTGCGCCTCGTCGGGCTCCATGCCACGCGCCCGGTAGACCAGCGCGAGCTCGTTGGCGTCGACGTCCAGGTGCGGCAGCGCGGCACGGGCCGCCTGACCCGGCCGGGACGCCTCGAGCAGCTCCCGCTGGGACCGCACGGAGACGTACTCGCCGGCTCCCATCGACAGGGCACCCGCCAGCAGGCCGGCCAGTCCGGTGAGCAGCACGGTCGCCGTCGACGCACCGCTGGCCCCGATGCCGAGCACCAGCGCCAGGTTGCTCACCAGCCCGTCGTTGGCGCCGAACACCGCCGCACGGAACGTGCCGGAGATGCGGTTGCGCCCCCGGGTGGCCAGCCCGCGCACGACCTCCTCGTGGATGGCCTCGTCGGCGGCCATCGTCGGCGTCGCGTCGGCGTCGTCGTCGTAGCCGGACCTCGCCTCGGCACGCTGCGCGAGCGCGAGGACGAACACCGAGCCGAACCGGCGGGCCAGCACACCGAGCGTGCGCGTGCGCAGGTCGCCGCGGCGCGGCTTGCCCACGTCGTCGCCCAGCAGGTCCAGCCAGTGCTGCTCGTGCCGGCGCTCCGCCTCCGCCAGCGCCAGCAGGATCGCGCGCTCCTCGCCCGTGCGGCGGGACGCGATGTCGCGGTAGACGTCACCCTCCGCCCGTTCGTCGGCCAGGTACTGCCGCCACCGGCGGACCTGGCTCCGCGACGGGGTGGGACGCGCGGTGGATGTTCTCTGCACGCCTCATCGTCCCAGCCGGTCGGGCGAGAATCGTCCTTCAGCCCGGTGTTCAGGTTGCCGAATCACCGGTTGTGCAGAACCGTGGCTGGGATCGACGGGCCCCCACCGTCGCCCCTGCTCCACTCTCCGGGAGGCTCCCGATGTATGCCGAGACGGCCGTGTCGCCCGCGCTCTCCGCGATCGCGCCCGCCCGGCACTGGGCACGGGCCCGTCTGTCGGAGGTCGGCATCGACGACGGGCGCCTCGACCTGCTCGTCCTGCTGGTCAGCGAGCTGGTCACCAACGCCGTCGCGCACGCCGACCCGCCCGTGATCCTGCGGGTGCACGTGGACGACCAGCGGACGCGGGTCGAGGTCACCGACGGCGTCCGCGAGGTGCCGGTGGTGCGCGACCCCCCGCCCACGGCGCTGGGTGGCCGGGGCGTGATGTTCGTGGACCGCCTGGCCAGCAGCTGGGGCACGTCCGAGGAGGAGGGCACGGCCGCGAAGGCCGTCTGGTTCGAGCTCCGTCACGACGACGTCGTCGAGCTCGGCCGGTTCTCTACCGAGCAGCCCTGACGTCCTGCGGTCGGGCGCGCGTCGACAGCTCCGACCAGACCGGGCCGAAGATCAGCCACCCCACCAGGACCAGCGTCGCGCGGCCCGCCCAGAACGCCAGGACCTCGCGCTGCGCGGGCTCGGTCGCGATGAGCATCAGCACCCCCAGCACGCCGCACGACACCAGCCACGCGACGACCACGCGCCCCCACAGCCTCCACTCGTAGCTGCGCGCCGGTGCGCCCTCGCGCGGCCGCGGCACCGGCGGCGGTCCACCGGCGAACCGGTACGCCACCCACGCGTCGACCTTGTGGACGGTCAGCTTGCCGAAGCCGACCGTGAAGCCGAGGTACAGCGCGGCCAGGCCGTGGGTCCACGTCGGCTCGGCGCCGCGCAGCAGGTCCCCGACCGTCGCGACGAGCAGGACCACCTCCAGCAGCGGCTCGCACAGCAGCAGGACCGTGGACGTCCGCCGCCACTGCAGGGCGTAGCGGGCGACGACGGCGGCGGCGAGGAACACCCAGAACGCGATCTCGCAGGCGACGACGAGGGCGGCGACGGGGTTCTCCCGGATGGCGTCGATCATGCGACCACCGTCGCCGCTGCTCCCCCGGCGGCGCGTCGGGCATCCGGCTCATGCCCGAGTACATCCTTCGGACGACGGACCGGCACCGGGCATGTGCTGGGATGGCCCGATGGGACGCCTCCTGCGTGCGTGGATGCAGGACGATCGCGCGATCGCAGGCACCCTCGTCGTCTTCGGCGTCCTGCTCGCCTTGCTCGGCCTCGCCGGCCGACCGCCGCGCGCGCTGGCCGACACCGTGATCGGGCAGTACGCCGTCTGGTGGCACCTGCTGATCCTCGTGTGCGCGGCGACGATGCTCCTGGCCAAGCGCCGGCACCCGGTGCTCGCCGTCGTCGTGATCGCCGTCCTCTCCGCGATCGACGGGTACCTGGGCGGGGGCATCGCGGTCTTCGTCGTGCTGTTCGACGCCCTCTACAACGCGGCGCTCGTCACGCGCCCGGTCGTGCGCCGCCGGATCACCTGGACGGTCGTGGTCGTCGCCGTCGGCGGACCTGTCGCGGCGGTGGTCGCCGGCGCGGAGCTCCGGGAGGCGGTCGTCCTGTTCCTGCAGGCGGTCGCCCTCTACGGGACCCCGCTGTGGTGGGCGTCCGACGTCCGGCAGCGCACCGAGCTCGCGGAGCTGGAGAGCCGCCGCGCCGACCTGGAGCGCGAGCGCGCCGACCTGGCCCGCGAGGTCGCCGCCGACGCCCTCCGGATCGCCGACCTGGACCGCGAGTCCGCCGTCCGTGAGGAGCGGGCGCGCATGGCCCGTGACCTGCACGACGTCGTCGCCGGGCACCTGTCGGCCGTCGCCATCCACACCGAGGCGACGCTGGCGTCGTCCGACACCTCCCGGGACCGGGACACCCTGCGGACCGTCCGGGCCGGTGCCCTGGAGGCCCTCGCCGAGATGCGGTCGATGATCCTGGTGCTGCGCGGCCGGCCCGACCCTGTGACCGCACCCGCCGGGCTGGCACGGCTCGACGCGCTCGTCGCCGCCGCCCGGTCGGCCGGCCAGGAGGTCGTCGTCGTCGAGGACGCCCCGTCCCCCCTGCCGGCCGCGACCGACCAGGCCGCCTTCCGGATCGTCCAGGAGTCGCTGACCAACGCCGCACGCCACGCACCCGGGGCGCCCGTCGAGGTCACCGTCGGCGGTCGCGACCAGGTGGAGGTCGTCGTGAGCAACCGCCTCGGACAGGCCGCCGCGCCGCCGCAGAGCACCGCCACCGGTCTGCTGATCATGCGGGAGCGCGCCGAGGCGCTCGGCGGGACCCTCGTCGCCGGGCCGTCCGACGGCCGGTGGGTCGTGCGCGCGTCGCTGCCCGTGGTCACGACGTGACCGACGACATCCGCGTCCTCGTCGCCGACGACCACGGCGCCATCCGCGCCGGCCTGCGGCTCATGCTCGACGGTGCCGACGGCATCACCGTCGTCGGGGAGGCCGCCGACGGCGCCGCCGCCGTCACCAACGCCCGGGCGCTGCGGCCCGACGTCGTGCTCATGGACATCCGCATGCCCGGCACGGACGGCATCGAGGCCACCCGCGCGATCGTCGCCGAAGGGCTCGCCGACGTCCTCGCCCTGACCACCTTCGACCTCGACGACTACGTCCGCGGCGTCCTCGCCGCCGGTGCCGTCGGGTTCCTGCTCAAGACCGTCGGCGCCGCCGAGCTCGTCGAGGCCGTCCGCCGCGTCGCCGCCGGTGACGGCGTCCTCGCCCCCGAGGTGACCCGGCGGCTGCTCGCCGACCTCGTCGCCGCCGCGCAGCCCCCCGCCGCCACCCCGGCACCCGGTGTCGACGACCTGACCGCCCGCGAGCGCGACGTCCTCGCGTGCCTCGGCGCCGGGATGTCGAACGCCGAGATCGGGCGGGCGCTGGACATCACCGAGGCCACGACGAAGACGCACGTCACACGCGTGCTGGCCAAGCTCGACTGCACGTCCCGCCTCCAGGCCGCACTGGTCGCGGTGGAGGCGGGCGTGGTGTGGCGGTAGGTCAGTCCCCTGTACCCGTGGTCGGCCTGAGCCTGCGCTCCGCTCCAGGCGGGCGCCGCTCCGCGACCCCCACCTTGCGCTGCGCTCCGGCTCAGTCCTCCCAGGGCGGGGTGTCGTCGAGCTTCTTGTAGTACTTCGCCAGGTGGCTCTTGATGCGGTCGCGGTCCTTGTCGGGGACGTCGACGCCGCCGCGGGAGCCCTGCATGACGGCCGCCGCCGCGAACACGCCCCGCGGGACGGCCTTCAGGCGGCCGTCGATGACGTCGGCGATCAGCAGCTTGTACGCGGTGAAGTTCTCCTTGGCGTCGGCGTCGTACCAGACGTGCGCGTCCCGGTACGTCGAGTTCGGCTCGTCCTCGGCCTTCGCCCATGCCCGGACGCGCTTCTCGGCAGCGGCACCGTCCCACTCGCGGTCGCGGTCGGCCAGCGGGAGGTCGCCGAATGCGGTGACAGCCATGAGGTTCCTCTCCTGCATCGTGTCGGGCGGTTCGCCGCGGGCACGGATCGCTCGACGACCCCTGCCCGCGGACCTCAGTCGGGTGAGGCGGCGCGAAGCTTCTCGAGCAGCGGGCCCGCGGCGGTCGACAGGAACTCGTCCTGCTTCTCGTCACCCACCTGCACGATCGCGATGTCGGTGAACCCGGCCTCCCAGTACGCGGAGACCGCCTCGACGACGGCATCCAGGTCCGGACCGCACGGGATCTGCTCGGCGACGTCGTCCGGCCGGACGAACTGGCTGGCCGCGTCGAACGCCTCCGTCGTCGGCAGGTCCGCGTTCACCTTCCAGCCGCCGGCGAACCAGCGGAACTGCTCGTGCGCGCGGGCGACGGCCTTCTCGCGGTCGGGGTCCCAGCTGATCGGGATCTGACCGATCTTGCGCGACTCCGGGAGCGAGTGGCCGCGGGCGTCGTCCCAGGCGTGGATCGCGTCGGCGTCGGGCTCGACGGCGACCAGGTGGTCGACCAGCTGGGAGAAGCGCTGGATCGACTGCGGACCCGAGACGGCCGCCCCGATCTGGATCGGCTCGTCGGGAAGATCCCAGAGCTTGGCGGAGTCCACCTGGAAGAAGTCGCCCGCGTAGTTCACGCGGTCGCCGGTGAACAGCTCGCGGATGATCTCGATGGCCTCCTCGAGCATGTCGTGGCGCTCGCCGACCGCCGGCCAGCGCTCGCCGACCACGTGCTCGTTGAGGTTCTCCCCCGCGCCGACGTTGAGCTGGAACCGACCGTCGGAGAGCACCCCGAGCGTCGCGGCCTTCTGCGCGACGACGGCTGGGTGGTACCGGAGGATCGGGCAGGTCACGTAGGTCATGAGCTCCACGCGCTCGGTCGCCTGGGCGACTGCGCCCAGCAGCGTCCAGGCGTGCGGGGCATGACCCTGCGCGTCGAGCCAGGGGAAGTAGTGGTCGCTGGATACCTCGAAGTCGAACCCGAGGCGCTCGGCGGCGATGGAGTAGCGGACCAGGTCCTTCGGTCCGGACTGCTCGGTCATCAGCGTGTACCCGAAACGTGTCACCGACCGACGGTCGCACCGCACCCGCGGCGCCGCATCCGCTACGCGTCCGCCCACGCCTCCCGGGCGGTGCGGACGGGCTCGCCCGTGCGACCGGCCTCCTCGATCGCCAAGCCCAGTAGGTGATCCTGGCAGCCGTCTGCGAGCGGGTACGGCGGCGGTCCGTCGCCGCGCACCCACGCGCCCGTCGTGTCGAGCAGCGTGGCGACGGCGATGTCGTCGTCGGCCAGCCGGGCACCCTGGAACGCGTTCCGGTAGAGGACGCGGCCCTCGAGGCTGAGGTGCTCGAGGTCGAACCCGTCGAGGTTCTGCTCGAGACCGGTGACCCGCCGGACGAGGGGCGAGCTCAGGACGGTGCGCTCGTCGACCCAGCGCGTGACGGTGTCGTCGACGATCTCCCCGTGCGAGCCCCGGACCACGATCCGGTTGGTGCGCAGCGGGTTGTGCCACTGGTTGTCGGTGAAGTCGTACAGCGCGCTGCGACCGTCGCCGAAGTCGAGCGTCGCGAGGATGTTCCACGCGGCGGCGGGCTCGGTCGCACCGGTCCAGCCGTCGCGCGCGAGCGGGCCGAGCAGGGGGGCGGTGAAGACCGACGCCCGGACGGTGACCTCGCCACGGCCCGTGCCGAGCAGCCGCCGGATGAGCCCGACGGCGTGGTACAGGTGCGTGGAGCTGATCTGCACGCTCGTCGGCCGGCCGATCAGACCGGCGTCGACAGCGGCGATCCGTGCCGCGTGCGACGGCATCGACGGGCTGTGCTCGGCCACCTGGACCAGTCCCGACGAGCCCACGTCGGCCCACAGCTCGCGCAGCCCGTCCGCATCGGGTGCGGGCGGTGTCTCCGCCAGGACCGGGATGCCGAGCTCGACCAGCTCACGTGTCGCGTCGGGGGTCACCGGCCACGGCACGGAGACGACGACGAGCTCCGGCCTGTCGGCCGTCGGCCCGACCGCCGTGACGAGCTCCTCGATGGTGCGCACCGTCGGCACGCCCCACGCCCGCTCCACCTCGGCGCCACGCTCCGCGGTCCGCGTGACCACGCCGACGCACTGGAACCGCTCGGGCATCAGCCGGGCCATGCGGACGAAGAACTCCGCCCGCCACCCGCTGCCGACCACGCCGAACCGGATGGCTGCCATGGAACGTCCTCACCGTCGGGGCCACGAACCGGGCGAGCGTAACTCCGCACGCACCAGCCGTCAGCGCGGGGGGCGGTCCACCTGAAGACTCAGGGCGACCGCGTGCAGGGCTTCCTCCATCGCCGGCGCGTGCTCGAGCGCGGACGACGTGCCCGTGAGCACCGCGAGCCAGATGCTGTCCGGCAGCGGAGCCGCGATCTGCGACGTGATCTGCTCCCCACCCGTCGGGGTCGACTCCACCCGGCGCGCCACGACCCCCGGCCCGAGCCCGGTGTCCACCGGCTCGCCCTCCTGCACCACCAGCCGAGCGAGGTCGAGGTCGGCCAGCACCGGCGCGGTCCGGAGCCACGTCAACGAGAGCGAGGCGACGTCGGGCATCGCGTCCGCGCGGCCGGGCGCCGCGCTGCCGACCCGCAGCATCGTCGCCACGGCACCGGTCGCGGCGCTGACCCCGGCCACGGACCGCATCACGTTCGCCAGCCCGAGCCGCTGCCGCTCGGTCAGCGCCGGCCACACCGCGGACCGCGCGACGAGCGCCACCAGGTCGTCGCGCAACCCCGGCGCGTCACCCCGGAACGCCTCCCAGCCCGGCGGCGCCGTCGCGGTGAACGCGAACGGAGGGCGGGCGGGCACGCCCGGCCGGCGACGGTAGGACCCGGCGGCGGATGCGGTGCTGGTCACGCCAGGACCCTAGCGGCCCGACGTCCTTCATCCGCTCTGAACTCGGACAATGGGGAGGGAGTCGATACCCTGGGCGTCGGCCAGGGTCTCTGGCCGCTTGCGTGTCGTGCTGAGGAGGATCGTCGATGGGCCGGGTCCCTGTGGTCGCGGTGTCGGCGGCCTGCGCCCTGCTGCTCGTCGGGTGCACGTCCGGCGGCAACGAACCTGCAGGTCTGACGGCGTCGCCGACGACCGCCGCCACGTCCGCCGCCTCGACGCCGACGCCGACGTCCACCGCCGCCCCCACAGCCGGCGTGGTGAAGGACCTGTCCGACCCCGAGCTGGGGATCATCTTCGAGAACGTCCCCGCACTCGAGGGCGACGCCGCCGACGTCTACAACTGGATCGCCACGTACAACAAGGAGTACTGGCGCACCCTGACGACGAACCAGGTGAGCCCGGCCGCATCGATCCTCGCGTCCGCCGAGGTCCAGGCCCGCCTGAAGGAGATCGCGAGCAACAACTCCGCCAGCCAGGCCGCGGTCGGAGGAGTGCTGCACTCGCGGATCAGCGAGATCGCCGTGGACGGCGACACCGCGACAGGCGTGGTCTGCGACGACTATCGTGACGCCACGTTCGCCGACGTCGACGGGACGTACACCCCGGAGGAAGCTGGCTTCGGCGGAGTTCCACGCAAGACCCTGACAATGATCCGTGAGGCGGACGGCCGGTGGACCGTGGCCCAGAGCCAGGTGGAGGGAACATGCTGAAGCGACTGCCTCTGGTCCTCGCGACCGCAGCCGCACTCGTCCTCGGCGCGGTCGCGCCGGCGACCGCTGCCGGAGGGATCGACGGCGACAAGGGCGGAACGACTCCGCCGGAGGTCACGCCCGGGTCGGGGAACGGCTCCATCCAGGTGGTCATCACGCAGTCGACGTCGTCGGGCGGTGGCGTCGTCACGACCACCGGGGCCTCCACCGCGTGGGTGGCGCCGATGTGCTGGTTCGAGGCCGGGATGACGGGCTACGAGTACTACGAGTACTGGAAGCCGGGCGGTCCGGCGCGCGAGTCCGACACCCTCGACGACTACGCGTACCAGGGCCTGCTGAACCCCGAGTACGAGAAGTACGCGACCGACCAGACGGGCTACTGGTACGACCCCACGTGCCAGTTCGACGCACCGGCGTCGACGCGTGGGCCGTACATCCTGCGCGAGTCGATCTACGTGCCGGCCGGAACTCCGCCGCCGGTCGCGCAGGTCGAGATCGACCCCGAGGTGCTGGCGCGGGCCGCACGCGACGCCATGGAGCTCCCCCAGGGTGAGCTCCGGTGGAACCCGTCGCTGGACGGGACCGGCGCCACCGTGGTGAACGCCGAGACCTGGGTCTGGCTCGACGGTGGGGCCCCCACGGTGTTCGTGCGGGCGGAGATCCCGAACGTCCTGGCGGCGACGGTGACCGCGAACATGACGGGGCTCACGCTCGAAGGGGACGGAGCAGGGGTCACCCGCTGCGACGGGCCCGGGACGCCGTGGACGGCCGGAGCGGGTAACCCCACCTGCTCTCTGACGTTCACGCGGTCGTCCGCGGACGGGACCACGAGTCTGCTTCCGACGTCGACGCTGACCGCGACGCAGAACTGGACGGCCTCCTGGAGCACGGACGCCGACCCGACCCCGCGGGAGATCGAGGGTGACACCGTGACCACCACGGCCGAGCTCCCGGTCGCGGAGATCCAGTCGATCGTCACCCGGCGCTGACCGGCGTCACCACGACCTCGACGGTCGCTCGCACCCGTGCGAGTGACCGTCGTCGTCTGTCCGGGCGAGGTTGTGGGAACGCCGCCCGCTCGTCCGGCTCTGACAAGTAATCTGCACCGCACCGACGACGACAGCCCTTCGGGCCCGTGAACTGGAGGCTTCAAGTGGACCCGGTGGAGCGCTCGCAGCAGCGAGTCGACGAGCTGCGCGCGCTGCTGCGCGACGTGCGCGCCGCGCGATCAGGGGTTCCCTCCCTGTCCCGGCCGGCAGGCTCCGTCGGTGCGCGTGGAACGTGGACCGGATCGGCCGCGAACCGGCTGCACCGTGACGAGCTCGCGCCGCTGTCCGGTGGGCTCAGCCCGTCCCTGCAGCGTGCTGAGCAGGCGATCGAGGACGAGCTCGGTCACGCCCTGCGCGCCCACGACCGCGCGACGGCCGACGCCGAGGCGGAGAAGCGGGCCACGAACGAGTGACCCAGCTCGTCGAGATCAGTGCTGAGGGTGTGGCCGGTGTGCGGGCGGACGTGGTCGCGACCCGGGACGCGTTGGACGGGTTCGGCCCGCTACGGCACCGGGCAGTGGCGTTGGGGGTGTCCACGTCCGGGTTCGACGAGGCGTTGGGCATCGCCGACCGGCTCGGCACCAACGTCCTGCCCGTGGTGGACACCCACCTGCACCGGGCCCGCACCCTGGCCGACCTGCGCTACGGCGGCACCCTGGGCCCGGTCATCCCCGTCGTGGACGACGACCCCGACCCCTTCACCCCGATCCCCCTCTACAACCAGACCCCGCTGGCCACCGGCGGCACCGTCCTTGCCTGGGGACCCGAACCCGCCGAAGAGCAGGAAGCCGACCAGGCCGACACCGACGAGTCCCAAGGCATCGGCGGATGGTTCTCCGACCGCTGGGACGACGTCACCGACACCGTCGATGCCGGCACCGACTGGGTCGCCTCCACCGCCGCCGGCGCCTGGGACACCATCACCGACGCCGGCACCGCGATCAGCGACTGGTGGGAGTCCACCACCGCCGACCTGGGCGGCTGGATCGACCAGAACCTCGACGGGGTCCGCGACTGGATCGGGC
>NZ_BJUB01000008.1 GCF_007989805.1 Cellulomonas xylanilytica | reverse complement strand
CGCCTCGGCGTCGTCCGTGGCGGCGGGCGTCGCGCGACCCGCCACGAGGTCGACCAGCGCCTGCGCACCCAGCAGCGAGTCGCGCAGCCGCAGGTCCGGCCACGCCCCCTCCTGCACCCCGGCGACGACCACGAGGTCCCACTCCCGGCCCGCGGCCCCGGCCGGTGTCAGCACCTGCACGGACGCGCGGCGGGCCCGTGCGGCCAGCGAGTCGGAGGGCAGGTCCTGGGCCTGCAGCCAGTCGACGAACGCGGCGGGCGCCGATCGTGGCATCCGGTCCACGAACGTCTCGGCTGCGCGGAACAGCGCCAGCACCGCGTCCAGGTCCCGGTCGGCGCGCTCCCCCGCCGCTCCCCCGGCGAGCGCGGAACGGCGCCACGGCTCGGCCTGCTCGGCCGCGCTCCACAGGGCCCACAGGACGGTCTGCGCGTCGGCGCCCGGCAGGGCCGCGGCCGTGCGGCCGGCCGCGAGGACCCGCGCCAGTCGCGCGACCGGCCGCGCCCCCGGCACCTGCAGGGCGTCGTCCGACCCGAGCGCCTCGACGAGCAACACGTCGCTGGTCCGGCCGCCCCCCTGCGCCAGCTCGTGGCTGCGCAGCGCCCGCCGCACGCGCCGCAGCCCCACCGTGTCGAGGCCACCGAGCGGGGAGCACGCCAGCCGCGCCGCGGTGGTGGCGTCGAGGGTTGCCGCGCCGACGCAGACGCGCATCGCGTCCAGCAGCGGGCGCGCCGCCGGCTCCTCGCGCAGCGGCACGTCGCTGCCGAGCACGCTCACCGGCACCGAGGCTCCGGTCAGGGCGCGCCGCAGGGCGGTCACCTGGGCGCCCGACCGGGCGACGACCGCCATCTGCGACCACGGCAGCCCGCGCTCGACGTGCGCGCTGCGCAGCGTGTGCGCCACGAACGCCGCCTCCTGCGCGGTGCTCGGCAGCACGGCGACCCGCACGTCCCCGGCCCCGGGCCGCGCGGCGACGGCGCGCCGGTGCTGGACGGCGCCGACCGCACCGACGCGCTCGGCCACCCGACCGACCACGGACCGCAGCCCGGCGTCGTGGCGCCAGGCTGTCCGCAGCACGATCGTGCGGGCACCGAGCTCGCCCGGGCCCGACCCGCGTACCCCCGCGCGCCCGACCAGCGAGGGCGTCGCGCCCCGGAAGGTCTGCACGGCCGCGTCCGGGTCCGCCAGCAGCAGCAGCCGGGCCCCGTCGTCCGCGAGCACCCGCAGCAGGCGGGCGGTGGCCGACGTGCTCTCCTGGTGGTCGTCGACGACGACGAGTCGCCAGCGGGGCCGGACCGCCCCGGGCACCTCGTCGTCCCACGTCAGCAGCGCCTGGGCGGCCTCGTCGACCACGACGGCGGGGTCCAGCCGGGCACCGAGGTCGGGGGTGCCGGCGCGCAGCTGCACGACGTCGAGGTACTCCTCGTACAGCCGCGCCGCGCTGGCCCACACCGGCCGGTCGTGCTCCTCGGCGAGGGCGGCGAGGTCGACCGGGGTCAGTCCCCGCTCGGCCGCGCGCATCAGCAGGTCCCGGAGCTCGTCACGGAAGGGGCGCAGGCCGAGCACGTCGGGCCGGACCTCGGGCGGCCACGCGAGCGGCACACCGTCGCCGGCGGCGTGCCCCGCGAGCAGGTCACCGAGGAGGAGGTCCTGCTCGGCGCCGGAGACGAGCGTGGGGACCGGGTCACCCAGGAGCGATGCCCGGGACCGGAGCACCGAGAACGCCGCAGCGGCGGCGGTCTGCACGAGCGGCCGGCCCGACGTCCGGCGCAGCCGGGCGGACACCCGGTCCCGCAGGTCCGCCGCGGACCGCCGGCCCGACGAGAGGACCAGCACGTCCTCCGGTGACAGGCCGCCCTCGACCGCGGCGACGACCGCCTCGAGCGCGACCGTCGTCTTGCCGGTCCCCGGGGCGCCGAGCACGAGCACCGCGGGATCGGTCGCCGCGACGGCCGCCGCCTGCTCCGGGTCGAGCTCCACGAGCGCACCGGCGCCGAGCTCCGGGACGTCCGCGAACGCCGGGCGCACGAGGCGCAGCGCATGCGGGGAGCCGGTCACGCGACGATCCCATCACGAGCCACCGACACCGGGACGCACGACCCGCAGGGACCCGCGAACGACCCGCGAAGGACGCGCGCGATCGTTACGGGTACGGCCAGGAGCTCGGCACGCAGGGCGCCGCCCGGTAGCTCTGCTGCTGCATCAGCGGAGCCGGCTGACCGGCGCCGCGGCAGGTCTCGTGCCCGTGCCCGAGCAGGTGGCCGACCTCGTGGTTGACCAGGTACTGCCGGTAGCCCGTCTTGTCGACGCCGTACTCCTGCGTCGCCAGCACCCACCGGCGCAGGTTCAGGACGGCCCGGCCCTTCGTCCCGCACGAGAACTCACCCACCGTGTCCAGCGGCGCGCACAGGTCGTCGACCGCCGTCGGTGAGGCCAGCATCACACGCAGCTCGGCGTCGCCGTCGGTCCGTGCGAACGACAGCGACCCGTCGGCGCCCCACCCGCGCGGGTCGTTCAGGGTCGCCATGACGGTCGCCGCGAAGGCGGCCCCGTCGACGGCCAGACCGTCCTCCACCTCGACCCGCACGGTGCGGACGGCACCGGTGCCGGGACCGGGGTCGACGCCCGGGACGACACTGAACGTGCCCAGGCCGGACTCGACCACCTCGGGCGAGAGCAGTCCCGCCTCCACGTCCTGGATGGTGAGCCCGGGCGGCAGGGCGACGATGCCGGGCGCCGGCTCCGACGGGAGCATCCCGACCGGCGCGTCCACCGGCTCGGGGACGAGCGGCTCACGCCCGCTGGACCCCCGGCTCTGGGCGCCGACCCGGTCGACGACGTCGGCCGGTGCGGGCGACGAGGTGCCGAGCGCCGCGCCGACCACGCCGGCGGCCTGCGGGGCGTCCGCAGCCCACAGCGCGCTGCCGGCACCGACGGCGAGGCCCACGACCGCCACGAGGGCCGGGAGTGCACGGCCCCCGGGTGCCGCACGGCGTCGACGACGCGGGGCCGACCGGCGCAGGGACGCGCGGGTCAGGCCCCCGTCCGTGCGCAGCGGTTCCGGGGTCGTCACTCGGTCATCGTCGCATCTCCGACACATGCCGTGGCTACCATCGCGGGATGACGGACGGGACAGAGGACTCGACCCCGCGGGCTCGGAGCCCCCGGATGGCTCGCGACGAACGCCGTGCCCAGGTGCTGCGCATCGCCCAGGAGCTCTTCTCCTCCGAGGGCTTCCACCACGTCTCCATGGACGACATCGCGGAGCGTGCCGAGGTCAGCAAGCCGGTCCTGTACCGCCACTTCCCCTCGAAGCTCGACCTCTACCTCGCGGTCGTCGACCAGAACGGTGCCGATCTGCTGGTCGCCGTCGACGCCGCGGTGTCCGGCATCGAGCAGGGACCCGTGCGCCGGGGGGACGGGCGGGACGTCATCGCCGCGATCGTCGAGGCGTACATCATGTTCGTCGAGGGCGCAGGAGAGTCGTCCGCGCTGCTGTTCGAGTCCGACGTCACGCACGACGCCGACGTGCGTGCCCGGGTGGAGCACGCCTCCTCCGAGGCCGCCCGGCGCATCTCGGTGGTCCTGTCGCAGGTCACGGCCTTGTCGCTGGACGACGCGAGCATGCTGTCCGTCTCGCTGATCGCGATGGCGCAGGGCGCCGCGACCCACCGCCTGCGCCAGCCGTCGGACGTGGGGCCCGAACGCACCATCGAGCTGGTCACCCAGCTGGCCTGGGGCGGGGTGTCCGCGTTGATCCGGCCCGACTTCGAGTACGAGGACGCCTAGGATCGGACGACGTGCCACCGCCCACCGGCTGCGGCACCCCGGAAACGAACCACCGAGAACCACAGCGTGGAGTGAGGACGTGAAGGAGATGACGGTGGAGATCACCATCGGCGTGCAGAACCTGCCTCGGGAGATCAGCCTCGAGTCCGACCAGACGCCGGACGAGGTCGCTGCCGCCGTGGCCGCCGCCCTGAGCGGACGGCCGGCACTGGAGCTGGTGGACGTGCGTGGCCGTCGGGTCATCGTGCCGACCGCGAGCCTCGGCTATGTCGAGATCGGCTCCGAGTCGAAGGGTCGCGTCGGCTTCGGCAACATCTGAGCGCGCACGACGAAGCCCCGCACGGATCCGTGCGGGGCTTCGTCGTGAGGTCGTAAGGTCGTGCCGTCAGGCGGTGAGGCCGAGGCGGCTCATCCGACGCGTGTGCTGGGCCGTGAGCTCACCGAAGAGCTTGGCGGGCGCGTTCGGCGGTGCGGCGTCCGGGGCGCCGGCGGCACCGACGGAGACCAGGCGCACCAGGGCGGGCCGCTGCACCAGGAGCCGCTGGACCACACCGAGCGCCTCACCGACCAGGCGACGGCCCCACAGGGCGAGGCGGGCGGTGAGCACGCCGTCCGCCGACCCGGCGGCGTCCAGCTCGGCGACCGCGAGCTCGGCGTGCGAGGCGTCGTCGAGCACCTCGAGCACGACTGCGCGCGAGCCGGCGTCGAGCCCCTCGGCGGCGAGGCGGCAGAAGTCGTCGGCGACGCCGTACCCGACGTAGGCCTTGAGGAGCCGCTCCCACCACGAGCCGGGCTGCGTGCGGGCGTCGAAGTCGTCGAGCACGTCGTCGTACTGGCGGACGGCCGCGACGGGGTCCCCGCCGATCTCGGTGATGCGGGCCAGGACCCGGTCCCGGCGCTCGACGGCACCGGCCGCGAACCGGCTGAGCTCGAGGCGCTGCTCGATGGTGGGGGCCAGCGCGGCGTCGGCGGCGAGCCGGGCGAAGGCCACGTGCTCGAGCTGTGCGACGAGTCCGAGGAGCTCGAGGGCGTCCGAGTGCTCCAGGGTGCCCACCTCGGGAATGGCCTCGGCACGCGTCGTCGTCATCCGAGGATCGTAGCCCCGGCGGGGCGGCGACCGGCCTGCCGGGGTCGTCGGATAGACTGTGCAGGTAATTCGGTTGCCCGGTCGTCTAGGAATCCCCGTTGGTTCGACGATCAGACTTATTCTCGCGCAGCCCCGGACCCGTCCGGACGACGCGCGCGAGTCGACTTGCACGATCGGCTGCCGGCCAACCCGCGTGGTGAACTCCGCTGTCGCCCGGGACGCTCCGACACCCGTCGGCCCCGGCAGCGCGCGGCACACCACCCTTCGCAGTGAAGAGTCCTCGTGACCACCACCGACGAGACGCCGGAGCAGGTCTCTGCTCTGGCCGAGCCCATGACCCGTCCCCTGAAGAACACCTGGTCCTCCGTGCAGGCCGTCGAGGCGTCGTTCGCCGACTTCGACGTCCGCCCCGAGATCGTCCAGGCGCTGGCCGACGCCGGCATCACGCACCCGTTCCCCATCCAGGCGATGACGCTGCCGGTCGCGCTGTCCGGCCACGACATCATCGGCCAGGCGAAGACGGGTACCGGCAAGACCCTCGGCTTCGGCGTCCCGCTGCTGCACCGCGTGGTCGCCCCGGGCGAGGAGGGCTACGACCAGCTGCCCCACGCCGGCAAGCCGCAGGCCCTCGTCGTCGTCCCGACGCGTGAGCTCGCCGTCCAGGTGGCCGGCGACCTGGCCACCGCCAGCTCGCGCCGCAAGGTCCGCGTGCTGCAGGTGTACGGCGGCCGCGCCTACGAGCCGCAGATCGACGCGCTGAACAAGGGCGTCGACGTGGTCGTGGGGACGCCGGGCCGCATGATCGACCTGCTCAAGCAGCGCCACCTGGACCTCTCGCACGTCAAGGCGGTCGTGCTCGACGAGGCCGACGAGATGCTCGACCTCGGCTTCCTGCCCGACGTCGAGACGCTGCTCGCGGCCACCCCGGCGAGCCGCCACACCATGCTCTTCTCGGCCACGATGCCCGGCGCCGTCGTCGCGATGGCCCGCCGCTACATGACGCAGCCGACGCACATCCGCGCGGCCGACCCGGACGACGACGGCCAGACCGTCAAGAACATCAAGCAGGTCGTCTACCGGGCGCACGCGCTGGACAAGGTCGAGATGCTGGCCCGCATCCTGCAGGCCCGCGACCGTGGCCTGACCATCGTGTTCGCGCGCACCAAGCGCACCGCCGCGAAGGTGGCCGACGACCTGGTCGAGCGCGGCTTCGCCGCCGGGGCGCTGCACGGCGACCTCGGCCAGGGTGCCCGTGAGCAGGCGCTGCGCGCGTTCCGCCACGGCAAGGTCGACGTCCTGGTCGCCACCGACGTGGCCGCCCGTGGCATCGACGTCGAGGCCGTCACGCACGTCATCAACTACCAGTGCCCCGAGGACGAGAAGACCTACCTGCACCGCACCGGCCGCACCGGCCGCGCGGGCGCCAAGGGCACCGCGGTCACGTTCGTCGACTGGGACGACATCCCGCGCTGGGGCCTGATCGACAAGGCGCTCGGTCTGGGCATCCCCGAGCCCATCGAGTCGTACTCCTCCTCGGCGCACGTCTACGAGGACCTCGACATCCCCGAGGGCACCAAGGGCCGTCTGCCCAAGGCGCAGCAGACCCGTGAGGGCCTGGGCGCCGAGAAGCTCGAGGACCTCGGTGAGACCGGCAAGCGTGGTGGCGGGCGCCCGACCGGCTCGCACTCCGACCAGATCCGCGGCAACCGCGGCGGCGACTCGCGGCGCGGCAGCGACTCGCGGACCGACTCGCGGGGCGGGTCGGCGGCGCGCACCTCCGCACCGCAGACGTCCGAGCAGCGGTCCGAGCGCCCCACCGACGAGACCGGCGAGCCCCGTGAGGGTGGCACCCGCCGCCGTCGTGGCGGGCGTGGACGAGGTCGCGGCGAGGCCGGTGCCGAGAACACGACGCCCTCGGCCGAGGCGCCGGCGAACGGACCGTCCGCCGACCAGGGCGCCGACGGGGCCTCGACCGGCGGCGCGCGCCGGAGCCGCAGCCGTCGCCGCACGCGCAGCGGCCAGCCGGCCGAGGGCGGCGGCGCTCCGCAGGCGCCGGCCACCGAGGGCTGAGCAGGACCAGAAGCACGGACAGGACGGGGTGCGGGCTCAGCGGAGCTCGCACCCCGTCCGGCGTCGAGGCTGCCGGTCAGCGCCCGTCGTCGCGGCGGTCGCGGCGGGGCACCGGGGTCCCGAGCGGCGTCCATCCGAACGGGACGGGCCCCGGGAGGCTGGCCCGGGACAGGTCGGCCGCGGCCGACCACCCCTGCGCCTCGTCGGAACCGTCCGCGCCGACGCCACCGCGCGCCACGCGGAAGCCGACGTCCTCCAGCACTGCGCCCGGCGCACTGCCGCGGCGCACGGAGGCACGGCAGCTCCACGGCCGGTCCGCCCAGCCGCCGCCGCGCAACGTGCGGTAGTCGGCGTACCGCGCGGTGTCGGCGTAGTCCCAGACCCACTCCCACACGTTGCCGAGCATGTCGAACAGGCCGTAGGCGTTGGCGGCCTTCCGCGCGACAGGCTGTGGTCCGTCGACCTCGTCGGACGCGGTCCAGGCGATCTCCGCCAGCGGTCCGTAGGTCGGGGAGGTGGTCCCCGCACGGCACGCCCACTCCCACTCGGCCTCGGTCGGCAGCCGGTACCCGTCCGCGTGGACGAGCCAGATCACCTCCCCGTCGGCGAGCACGTACGCGGGCACGAGCCCGCCGGCGAGCGAGGCGGTGTTGCACCACCGCACCGCGTCGAACCACGTCACCGGGTGCATCGGGCGGTCCCCGCCCTCCACCGTCACGGGCGTGGTGGCGAGGGAGAAGGGGTCGAGCCGGACCTCGCGGCTCGAGCCGGTACGCGCGTCCCGGAGCACGACCGTCCCGCCGGGGACCGCCACGAGGTCGACGCGCGAGCCGAGCACAGCTCCCACGGGTCAGGCGGCCTTGATGAAGGCCTCGACGGCGTCGGCGACCAGCTGCACCGCGATGGCGGCGAGCAGGAGGCCGGCGATCCGGGTCACCAGGATGGTGCCGGAGTCGCCCAGGACGCGGTGGATGACGTTCGCGAACCGCATGGCCAGGTAGAGCGCCACGTGCACCGCGACCACCCCGGCGGCGATGGCGGTCCAGTCCGGCAGGGTCTTGTCGGACTGCTGGACGAAGACCATGGTCGCGACGATGGCACCGGGGCCGGCCAGCAGCGGCGTGCCCAGCGGCACCAGGGCCACGTTGACCTTCCCGTTCCCCGACGGCTGCGGCTCCTCCATCTTGCCGGTCAGCAGCTCCATGGCGATGAGCAGCAGGAGCAGCCCGCCGGACGCCTGCAGGGCGGGCAGCGTGATGTGCATGTAGTCGAGGAGCGACTGACCGAACAGCGCGAACGCCACGATCACGCCGAGCGCGACGAGCACCGCCTGGCGAGCGGCACGGTTGCGCTGCTGCCGCGTCATCGCCCCCGTCAGACCGAGGAAGATCGGCACCACGCCCGGTGGGTCCATGATCACGAACAGCGTGATGAACACGGACGCGAACAGGTACGCGTCGAAGAAGCCGCTCACGGCCGGACCACCTCCGTCGTCCCCTGGTCCTCGATCGCGGCGAGCACCTCGGGCGCGGTCAGGTTCTCCCCCAGGCGGTTCGCCTTGCCGGCGCCGTGGTAGTCGCTCGACCCGGTCACCAGCAGCCCCAGCCGGTCCGCGATCGCGGTCAGCCGCTTTCGCTGCGCCGGCGAGTGGTCGCGGTGGTCCACCTCGATGCCGCCCAGACCGGCCGCGGCGAGGCGGTCGAAGACGCGGTCGGGGACGATCCGGCCGCGGGCATCGGCGCCGGGGTGGGCGAACACGGGCACCCCGCCGGCCGCCCGGATCGCGCGCACCGCGTCGGGCCCGTCGGGGGCGTAGTGCGGCACGTGATAGGGCCCGGCGGCGGACAGCAGGTGCCGGAACGCGGTGTCCCGGTCCGGCACGACGCCGCGGGAGACCAGCGCGTCGGCGATGTGCGGGCGGCCCACGACCACGGCGTCGCGGGAGTGCTCCAGCACGTCGTCCCACGTGATCGGCACGTCGACCGCGAGCAGCTCCACGATCGCCTGCGCCCGGTGCAGGCGCGCGTCGCGGGTCTTGTCCAGCTCCGCCGTGAGCGCCGGGTGGGTGGGGTCCTGCAGGTAGGACAGCAGGTGGATGCTGATCCCGTGGGCGCGCGCCGAGACCTCGGTGCCCCGCACCAGCGCGATCCCGAGCGCCCGGGCTGCATCGGCGGCCTCGTCCCAGCCCGCGGTCGTGTCGTGGTCCGTGAGGGCCAGCACGTCGAGCCCGGCCGCGGCCGCGTCCGCCACCACCTGCGCGGGGGCATCGGTCCCGTCCGACGCCGTCGAGTGGGTGTGGAGGTCGATGCGCACGGCCTCACGGTAGCCGCACGCTCAGCCGCGTCCGTCCAGCCGGGTGCGAGGATGTCGGCATGAGTGAGGACCTGACGCCCGAGACCACCACCGAGCAGCCGTTGGCCGACCGCGGCAGCAACCGCTCGCAGCGCCCGGGCTCGGCCGAGTTCGTCCGGTTCATCACCTCCGGCTGGGGCGAGCGCCCGCCGTCGAGCCTCGGCCGGAGCCCGGCCGCCGACCACACCGCCGCCCGTCGGTCGGCGATCTCGGCGCAGTTCCCGGGCGAGCGGCTCGTCATCCCCGCCGGCACGTTCAAGCCGCGGTCCAACGACACCGACTACCGCTTCCGCCCGCACTCCGCCTTCGCGCACCTCACCGGGCTCGGGTCGGAGCAGGAGCCGGACGCCGTCCTCGTCCTGCACCCGGTCGAGGACGGCACGGGCGACGACGGGAGCGGCCACCGCGCCGTCCTCTACATCCGCCCGCTGGCCGGCCGGGACTCCGAGGAGTTCTTCTCCGACGCCCGGTACGGCGAGTTCTGGGTCGGCGCGCGTCCCACGCTCGAGGACCTGGAGAACCTCACCGGGGTCCGGACGGCGCACGTCGACGACCTGCGCGACGCCCTGGCCAAGGACGTCGGTGCCGACGGCGTGCAGGTGCGGGTGGTCCCCGACGTGGACGAGGCGATCGAGGAGCTCGTCGAGGAGATCCGGGCCACCGAGGCGGCCGGGCAGCGCGACGAGAAGCTGGCGGAGGCGCTCTCCGAGCTCCGGCTGGTCAAGGACGCGCACGAGATCGAGCAGATGCGCCTCGCGGTGGAGACCACGATCGACGGCTTCGAGAAGATCGTGCGCGCGCTCCCCGACGCGATCGCGCACCGTCGGGGCGAGCGGGTCATCGAGGGCACGTTCATCGGCCACGCCCGCCAGGAGGGCAACGCCGTCGGCTACGAGACGATCGCCGCGTCCGGCGAGCACGCCACGACGCTGCACTGGACGGACAACGACGGTCAGGTGCTCGCCGGTGAGCTGGTGCTCGTCGACGCCGGGGTCGAGGTCGACTCCCTCTACACCGCCGACGTCACGCGCACCCTGCCCGTCGACGGGACGTTCACGGAGGTCCAGCGCCGCATCTACCAGGCCGTCCTCGACGCGGCCGACGCCGCGTTCGTCGCCGCGGTGCCGGGCGCCCGGTTCCGCGACGTCCACGCGGCCGCGATGAAGGTCATCGCCGAACGGCTCGAGGAGTGGGGGCTGCTGCCCGTCCCTGCCGAGGAGGCGCTGCTGCCCGAGAACCAGCACCACCGCCGGTGGATGGTGCACGGCACCAGCCACCACCTGGGCCTCGACGTGCACGACTGCGCGCAGGCGCGGGCCGAGCTGTACCTCGACGGGATCCTCGAGCCCGGCATGGTGTTCACCATCGAGCCGGGCCTCTACTTCAAGTCGGACGACCTGCTGGTCCCGGCGGAGTACCGCGGCATCGGCGTGCGGATCGAGGACGACGTGCTGGTCACCGCGGACGGCAACGAGAACCTGTCCGCCGCGCTGCCCCGCGAGCCGGACGCCATCGAGGCGTGGATGGCGGGGCTGCTCGACCGCTGAGGGTGTCGATCGGGGTCACCGGTCGGCGTCACCTCGTGTGAAGGGACATCCCGACACAGGAGGCAGACATGGACCCGAACCTCGCACTGCTGTTCTCGAGGGCAGCGACCCTCCGTCTGATCGACGGCGGCACGGCCGACGGCCCGCAGGAGGAGCCCGCCCCGACGTTCCGCGAGCGCCTCAGGGCGCGGTCGGCGGCCCGGCGGGAGGCGCGGACGACGGCCCGGGCTGCCCGGGCTGGTCGGCAGGCGGTCCGCTCGGCGGAGCGGGTGGTCCGGGCGGCGGAGGCGGCGGCACGCTCGGCGAGCCCCACGGCTGGGAGCCCGCAGCCGGTGGGTACGCACCCGACGGATCCGACGGGCTTGTGGTGGTGAGGGGGGCCGGCGGCCGCGCTGGCCAGCCCGACTGGACGCCACCGATCTCGCGCAGGAGCTCGCGCGCCTTGTGCGCCTGCTCCTGCCGGCACAGCACCGCGTAGGACGACGCGACGATCTGGCTGGTCGACGTGAAGTCCCGCTTCCCGCGGGAGAACGAGTACGTGAGGATCGCGAACAGCAGGCCGAAGGCGCCACCGATGAAGATCGCGGGCACCAGCGGGCTCTGCGCGCCGGGAGTGGTGAAGAGGCTGAGCAGGAGCCCCACGAAGAGGCCGAACCAGGCACCGGACAGGAACCCGCCGAGGGCGACCCGGGGGTAGGAGAGGCGTCCGGTGACGCGTTCCACCATCTTCAGGTCGGTGCCGACGATCGTCACCAGCTGCACCGCGAACGCGTTGTCCGCGAGGTGGTCGACGGCCTTCTGCGCCTCGAGGTACGTGGCGTAGGAGGCGACCGTCTCACCCTGCGGCGGCGTGGGTGTGCGCGGGGGGCGGGCGTTACCGGAGATCGACATGCCGCGATCCTCCCCCAGCCCCGAACGGATCGCCAGACCCGGAGCGACGGGTGACGGGTGGCTGAACACTGGGCGGGGCGGCGGCCCGTGGCGCGCGGCCGGTCTAGGCTGACCGGCGTGAGCAGCGTCGGGACCAGGGTGTTCGTCGCGCGCCTTGCCGGGACCAACGTGTTCGACCCCCTCGGTGACCAGGTGGGGCGGGTGCGTGACGTCGTCGTGCTGGTGCGCCCCAAAGGGCTGCCCCGCGCCGTCGGGCTCGTCGTCGAGGTGGCCGCACGCCGGCGCGTGTTCCTGCCGCTCACGCGGGTCACCGCCATCGACTCCGGGCAGGTCATCTCGACCGGCCTGGTGAACATGCGCCGGTTCGAGCAGCGCGCCTTCGAGACCCTCGCGGTGGGCGAGCTGCTGGACCGCACCGTCGAGTTCGTCGACGGGTCGGGCCAGGCGACCATCGAGGACGTCGCCATCGAGCTGCAGCGCAACGGCGACTGGGTGGTCTCCAAGGTCTTCGTCCGCCGCAACCCCTCGGGCCGCTCGGGCATCCTGCGGCGGCGCGGCGAGACGCTGCTGGTGTCGGTCGACGAGGTCACCGGGCTGGGTCAGGCCAGCGCCGCCCAGGGCGCGGAGCTGCTGCTCGCGCAGTACGAGGACCTCAAGCCCGCCGACCTGGCGGACGTCCTGCACGACCTCGGCCTGACCCGACGGCTGGAGGTGGCCAGCGCGCTGGACAACGAGCGGCTGGCCGACGTCCTGGAGGAGCTGCCCGAGGACGACCAGGTGGGCATCCTGCAGGGCCTGGCCCTGACGCGCGCGGCCGACGTGCTGGAGGCGATGCAGCCCGACGACGCCGCCGACCTGCTCGGTGAGCTCCCCGACGAGCAGGCGGCCGAGCTGCTCGAGCTGATGGAGCCCGACGAGGCCAAGGACGTCCGGCGCCTGCTCGCGTACGAGGACAACACCGCGGGCGGTCTGATGACCACGGAGCCGGTGATCCTCGGGCCGGAGACCCCCATCGCCGCCGCCCTGGCGCACGTGCGCCGGCAGGACCTCACGCCCGCGCTGGCGTCGATGGTGTTCGTCGCGCGCCCGCCGCTGGAGACCCCGACCGGTCGGTTCATCGGGGTCGTGCACCTGCAGCGGCTGCTGCGCGAGCCGCCGCACGAGGCGATCGGCTCGATCGTCGACACGGACATCGAGTCCATCCCCGTCGACGCCCCGCTGCTGGCGGTGACCCGCAACCTCGCCACGTACAACCTGCTGGCGCTGCCGGTCGTCGACGCCGAGAAGCGCCTGCTCGGCGTGGTCTCCGTCGACGACGTCCTGGACCACCTGCTGCCCGAGGACTGGCGCGAGACCGACGACGAGGGCAACTTCCGGGACACCAGCGTCCTCGGCATCACGCGGCCGGGGGTGAGCCGTGGCTGACCGCCTGGACACGCCGCTGGAGACGCGCCGCCGCTTCATCCGCCGGCCGCAGCTCGACGAGGACGCGTCGGGCAAGGTCTCGGAGAGCATCGCCCGGTTCCTGGGCACCCCGCGGTTCATCATCTACCTGACGGTCTTCTGCCTCGTCTGGATCGCGTGGAACGTCTGGGCGCCGCCCGAGATGCGGTTCGACTCGGCGGCCCGCGGGTTCACCGCCCTGACCCTCATGCTCTCCCTGCAGGCGTCCTACGCGGCTCCGCTGATCCTGCTCGCGCAGAACCGGCAGACCGACCGGGACCGGGTGCAGGCCGAGCAGGACCGCCAGCGCTCGGAGCGCAACCTCGCGGACACCGAGTTCCTCGCCCGCGAGATGGCGGCGCTGCGCATCGCGCTGTCCGAGGTGGCCACCCGCGACTTCGTCCGCTCCGAGCTGCGCAACCTGCTCGAGGACCTGTCCGCCGAGCGCGAGCACGACGCCGACAAGGACCCGGAGGCGCCCGAGCGCGGACGCAAGGGGCAGCGGGGCTAGGTCCGGCGCGACCTTACGATGGGCCCATGCCTGACCCCACCGACCCCCTGATCGACGCCATCCGCGAGGCGCTCACCCGCGTCCTCGACCCGGAGATCAAGCGCCCGATCACCGACCTGGGGATGGTCCGCTCCGTGGAGGTCGACGGGTCCCGCGCGACCGTCGGCATCGACCTGACGACTCCCGGCTGCCCGCTCAAGGACACCCTGACGCGTGACGTCAGCACCGCCGCGGCGACCGTCGAGGGCGTCGACGACGTCGCCGTGGTGTTCGGCGTCATGTCGGCGGACCAGCGCGCGGCGCTGCGCACGATGCTGCGCGGCACCGACGCCGAGCCGGTCATCCCGTTCGCCCAACCCGGCTCGCTGACCAAGGTCTACGCGATCGCGTCCGGGAAGGGCGGCGTCGGCAAGTCGTCCGTCACGGCCAACCTGGCGGTCGCGATGGCCGCCGACGGTCTCAAGGTCGGCATCGTGGATGCGGACATCTACGGCTTCTCGATCCCCCGGATGCTCGGGGTCACGCGGCAGCCGACCCGGGTCGACGACATGCTGCTGCCCCCCGAGGCGTTCGGCGTGCTGGTCGTCTCCATCGGCATGTTCGTGCCGCCCGGGCAGCCGGTGGTGTGGCGCGGGCCGATGCTGCACCGCGCGCTGCAGCAGTTCCTCGCGGACGTCTTCTGGGGCGACCTCGACGTGCTCCTGCTCGACCTGCCCCCCGGCACCGGGGACATCGCCATCTCCGTGGCGCAGCTGCTGCCCAGCTCCGAGATCGTCGTCGTGACCACGCCGCAGGTCGCGGCCGCCGAGGTCGCCGAGCGGGCCGGGTCGGTCGCCGTGCAGACCCGGCAGCACGTGGTCGGCGTCGTCGAGAACATGTCCTGGCTCGAGCAGCCCGACGGCTCGCGGCTCGACGTGTTCGGCACCGGCGGCGGCCAGACCGTCGCGGACAACCTCACGCGCCTCACGGGCGGTGACGTCCCGCTGCTCGGGCAGGTGCCGCTGGACGTGCGCCTGCGCGAGGCCGGCGACGCCGGGACGCCCGTCGTGCTGAGCGCACCGGACTCCCCCGCCGCCCAGGCGCTGCGTGGCGTCGCCCGCTCGCTCGCCGCCCGCCGCCGCGGCCTCGCGGGCCGCTCGCTGGGCCTCACCCCGGCCGGCCGCTGACGCAGCGTCTCCACTCCATCGGGCAAAGCACGGACGAGTGCGGACGCGAGGCTCACCCCGTTCCGGACGTCCGCACTCCGGCGGGTTGGAGCACGCACGAGTGCGGACGTCACGCCCACCTCGTCGCCGACGTCCGCACTCCGGTGGGTTCGAGGACGCACGAGTGCGGACGTCTGACGGAACGTCGCCGGCCTGTGCGGTCGAGCACGCGCCGGCGTGAGGTGAGCGCCCAGCGCGTGTTGAAGTTTGTTTGTTTGCGTGCGAGAGTGTTCGGGTGCTTGCGTCGCAGCGTCAGGAGCGGATCCTGGCTGCCGTGCGTACCGAGGGCGCCGCGCGCGTCGCGGACCTGGTGGAGAGCCTCGACGTCTCGGACATGACCGTCCGGCGCGACATCGCCGAGCTCGCGCGCGCTGGCCTGGTCCGCCGGGTGCACGGGGGCGCCGTCGCCCCGGACGCGCCCGGGCGGCCCACCGACGAGCCGGGCTTCGACGCCAAGCGGTCGTGGGCCGGCGCCGAGAAGGCGGCGATCGCGCGCGCCGCGCTGGCCACCGTCGAGCCCGGGCAGGCCGTCGCCCTGTCCGCCGGCACGACCACGTACCTGCTGGCGGAGCTGCTCGCGACCGCCGGCATCGGGCCGCTGACGGTCGTCACCAACGGGCTGCGCATCGCCGACGCGCTGGACGGAGCCGCCGGGGTCGAGGTCATCCTCACCGGCGGGGTCCGCACCCCGTCGGACGCGCTCGTCGGGCCCGTCGCGGACGCGACGCTGGCGAGCCTGCGCGTCGACCGCACGTACCTCGGCGTGCACGGCATGGACGCCAGCGGTCTGACCACCCCCAACCTCGCCGAGGCCGCCACCGACCGCGCGCTCATGGCGTGCGCCGCCGCGACCACCGTGCTCGCCGACCACACCAAGTGGGGCGTCGTCGGCCTGGCCCGCATCGCGCCCCTCGACGACGTCGACACCCTGCTCACCGACGACGCCCTGCCCGCCGACGCCCGACGACACCTGACCGGCGCCGCCCTCCGCCTGGTCACCACCCCTGGAGGCACCTCGTGACCGCGACCGTGCGCATGACCCCGACCACCCTGGCCGACGGCCGGGAGCTGATCTACTTCGACGACTCCGAGCCGTACGTCTCCGGTGGCGCCACCCGCACCCTGACGGACGCGCGCCCGCTGGCGGACCGGTTCGCCCCCGTGCCCGACGCCGAGGGCGTGCCCCGCCCGGTGACCGGTCCGGAGCTGCGTCGCGACCCGCTCACGGGCGAGTGGATCCCCATGGCCGCGCACCGGATGAACCGCACGTTCCTGCCGCCGGCGGACGCCAACCCGCTCGCCCCCGCCAAGCCGGGCGCCGTCTACCAGGACGGCGAGATCCCGGCGGAGGACTACGACGTCGTCGTCTTCGAGAACCGCTTCCCGTCGCTGCTCGCGGTCCCGGGGGTGCCGGACGCGCCCGTGCAGCGCGACGGCGAGCCGCTCTGGACCGTCCGGCCCGCTGCCGGCCGGTGCGAGGTCATCTGCTTCTCGGCGGACTCGACCGCGTCGCTGAGCACGGTGACGCCGCGCCGGATGCGCACGATCGTCGAGGCCTGGACGCAGCGGACCGAGGCGTTGAGCGCGCTGCCCGGCATCGAGCAGGTGTTCGTGTTCGAGAACCGCGGCAAGGAGATCGGAGTCACGCTGCACCACCCGCACGGCCAGATCTACGCGTTCCCGTACGTCACGCCGAAGACGACGACGATGCTCGCCCAGGCCAGGGCCCACCACGAGCGGACCGGCCGGCTGCTCGGCCGGGACGTGCTCGACGCGGAGCTGGCGCACGGCGAGCGGATCGTGCTGGAGTCGGAGCACTGGGTGGCCTACGTGCCGTTCGCGGCCCGCTGGCCCGTCGAGGTGCACCTGGCCCCACGCCGCGACGTGCCCGACCTGCCGGCGCTCACCGACGCCGAGCGCGACGACCTGTCGACCGTCTACCTGGCGCTGCTGCAGCGGCTCGACCGGTTCTTCGTCGGCCCCGACGGCGAGGCCATCCCGCTGCCGTACATCTCCGGCTGGCACCAGGCGCCGACGCGCGAGGGCCGGGACGTCTCGCGCCTGCACCTGCAGCTGTTCTCGGTCCTGCGGGCGCCCGGCAAGCTCAAGTACCTGGCCGGCGTCGAGTCCGGCATGGGCGCCTGGATCAGCGACACCACCCCCGAGCGCATCGCGACCCGACTGCAGGAGCTGGCATGAGCGCCGACGTGACGTGGCTGGACGCCTGGACCGAGCAGGAGGGCGCCGACCGGGTCCGCGGCCTGTTCGCGGGCCGGTTCGAGGCCGAGCCGGACGGCACCTGGTCGGCACCCGGCCGGGTCAACCTCATCGGGGAGCACACCGACTACAACGGCGGCCTGTGCCTGCCCATCGCCCTCCCGCACCGGACGTACGTGGCGCTGCGCCGTCGTGACGACGACGTGGTCCGGCTCGTGAGCGCGCAGGAGCCCACCGGGGTGCGGACCGTCGACCTCGCCGGCGTCGCGCCCGGCACGGTCGACGGCTGGGCCGGGTACGTCGTGGGGGTGGCGTGGGCGCTGCGGGAGGCCGGTCACGCCGTCTCCGGGTTCGACGTCGCGATCGACTCGTGCGTCCCCTACGGCGCCGGGCTGTCGTCGTCCGCGGCGCTGGAGGCGTCGACCGCGGTCGCGCTCGACGCGGCGTTCGCGCTGGGGCTCGCCGGGTCCGACGAGGGGCGCGCCACCCTGGCAGCGCTCTGCGTGCGCGCCGAGAACGAGATCGCGGGGGCGCCCACCGGCGGCATGGACCAGGCGGCGTCGCTGCGGTCGCAGGGCGGTCACGCGCTCCTGCTCGACTGCCTCGACGGGTCCGTCCGGCACGTCCCCTTCGACCTCGCGGCGCACGACCTGGCTCTCCTCGTGGTCGACACCCGCGCCGAGCACGCCCTGGTCGACGGGCAGTACGCCGCCCGCCGCGCCTCCTGCGAGGCGGCAGCCGCACGCCTCGGCGTCGCCACGCTCCGCGAGGTCTCCGACGACCCCCGCGGGCTGGAGTGGCCGCTCGACAAGCTCGACGACGAGGTGCAGGTGCGCCGCGTCCGGCACGTCGTGAACGAGATCGACCGCGTGACCTGGTTCGTCGCGCTGCTCGACGCCGGGGAGGTCGGCCTCGTCGGGACGCTGATGAACGCGTCCCACGCCTCGCTCCGGGACGACTACGAGGTGTCGTCGCGGGAGCTGGACCTCGTCGTCGACACCGCGCGCGCGGCCGGTGCCGCGGGCGCGCGGATGACCGGTGGCGGGTTCGGCGGGTCGGCGATCGCGCTGGTCGCCGCCGACGAGGTGGACCGGGTGGCGCAGTCCGTCGCGGACGCGTTCGCGGACGCTGGCCTGCGTCCGCCGGCCTTCCTCGTGGCGACGGCGGCAGGCCCGGCCGCCTGACGACCCCCTGCGGGGCCGGGCGGCCGTCACGCCACCCACTACTGACGTATGACGTGGCGAAAAGGTTGTGCACCCTGCGGTGGATGTTCGCCGGAGCCCGGCTGTCTAGCCTCGGTACCTGCACGACGCGCTCGTGAGGACAGCCCCGGGCGCCCGCGGAGGGGCGGGCGCCCGGTGGCAGGTCGACCGGGTCCGGAGATCACCCTGAGGGATGATCTCTGGCCCGACCTCGGCCGATATGGTCCTGGGCGACACCAGTGAGAGCGACTGTGACTTCACCGCGCCGAAAGGGCCCGCCACGATGAGATTCACGACGACCACCACCGCGATCGCCACGGGGGCCGTCGCCCTGGCGCTCCTCGTCGGCTGCAGCTCCGGCGGCGGACCGTCGGACGACGCGACGCTGACGTACGAGGACAGCCCGCTCGCGGAGTACTGGGAGAAGATCGGCGGCTCGCAGGACCAGGCCGACTACGACGCCCAGATGGCCGAGTCGGAGGAGATCGTTGCCGCCTGCATGCAGGAGGAGGGCTTCGAGTACACGCCGCAGGACACCTCGGGGATGAGCAGGAGCTTCGACGAGGAGGACGACGGCATGCCGGCGTGGGACTCGATCGAGTTCGCCGAGCAGTACGGCTACGGCGCCACGACGTCCGAGGACATGCCGATCAACCAGGGCGCCGAGGGCGAGGAGTGGGTGGACCCGAACGCCGACTACGTCGCCTCGATGAGCGAGACCGAGCAGCAGGCGTTCTACGAGGCCCTCTACGGCGCGCAGACGATGTCCGAGGAGCCGATCGACGAGGAGACGGCCGAGGAGGACATCCCCGAGTACGACTGGACCACCGCGGGCTGCCAGGGCAAGGCGCAGCACGAGGTCTACGAGGCCGGCCAGATCTGGGACGACCCGGAGTTCAAGGACCTGACCGACGCGATGAACGAGCTGTGGCAGGACGCGCAGACCGACGAGCGGACGACGCAGGCGTACGCGAAGTGGGCCGAGTGCATGGCGGAGGAGGGTTACGACTTCGCCAACCCGCAGGAGGCGCAGGACAGCATCTACAACCTCACCAACGAGATCCCGTACGACGAGGAGACCGGCACCCAGGACGCGGCCGCGCTGGCGGAGATCCGCGACCAGGAGATCGCGACGGCCGTGGCCGACCGCACCTGCCAGGACAGCACCGGGGCCGGACGCGCGGCGCTCGAGGCGCAGTTCGCCATCGAGCAGGAGTTCATCGACGCGCACAAGGACGAGCTCGACGCGATGGTCGAGAAGGCCGCCCAGGCGTCCGAGTGAGCCGGGCGGGTGCCGTCGGACGACGGCACCCGCCCGTCTGCCCGTCCGAGGTCCCAGAAGGAGAGCAATGAGCACGCAGGTCACCGGTGGGCGACGCACGATCGTCGTGATGGCGGTCGTCGCCGTCGTCTGCCTCGCCGCAGGGGTGCTCCTGAGCCGCCTGATCGTGTCGCCCGGCAAGGCGGCCGCGGATGCCGCACCCCCGACGGCGGGCCCGATCACCGTGCCGGTGGAGAGCCGCGTCATCGCCAACGAGCTCGTCATCCGCGGGGACATCGGGTACGACGACCCGGTCGACCTGCGGGTCGAGACCGGGGACCTGGGCGGCCCGGCCGTCGTGACGGGGCAGGTGCCGGTGGTCGGCGCCGAGATCGGCCCCGCGTCCGTGGCGCTGGAGATCGTCGGCCGGCCCGTCATCGTGCTGCCGGGCGACCTGCCCACCTACCGGTCGCTGCGGGCAGGCGTCTCCGGGCCCGACGTCCGGCAGCTCAAGGCCGCGCTCGTCGCCCTCGGCATCGACGCGGGCGACGCGGACAGCGACGCGTACGACGCCGCGACCGCCGCGGGGGTCCGGACGCTCTACCAGCGGGTCGGCTACGAGCCGCCGTCGGCGGGCGAGGAGCTGCAGGAGGCCGTGACGGCGGCGCGCGACGGCGTCCGGTCGGCGCAGGACGCCGTCAACGCCGCCCAGCGGGAGCTGGCCGGCGCGGCCGTCGGCCCGCCGCAGTCGGAGCTCATCGGCCTGGACACCGCCGTGACGGTGGCCCAGGCGACGTTCGACCAGGAGCAGGCCAGCTGCGCGGCGCCCACCGAGGAGGCTCCGTGCAGCCCCATCGCCGTGGTCGAGGCGCAGGGCGCGCTCGCGCAGGCGCAGGCGGCGCGGGCCGAGGCGGGCAACCCCGCCGACACAGGCGCGCAGCGGGATGCCGTCGCGGCCGCACAGTCACAGCTGTCCGCGGCCCGGGAGGCCCAGGCCGAGGCGCAGGCCGCGACGCTGACCCCGCTCCCGGCGAGCGAGGTCGTGTTCGTCCCGTCGCTCCCCCGCCGTGTCGACGTCGTCAAGGCGACGCGTGGCGGGACGATCACCGGTGAGTTCATGAGCGTGTCCGGGGCCACCATCCAGATCACCGGGAGCGCGACGCGGGCGGACAGCGAGCTGCTCACGGTCGGGACCGCCGGGACGATCACGCTCGACGACCAGGAGCTCGCCGTCACCGTCGCCGAGGTCAAGGACCCGAGCGCGACCCCCGAGGCGCCCGAGGGACAGACGGAGGGCGAGGAGCCCGAGGAGCCGGAGCAGCCGAAGGGTGACCGCCGGACGGTCATCTTCACCCTCGGCGCCCTCACCCCGGAGCAGGTCGTCGCGCTGCAGAACACCAACGTCCGCGTGCGGGTCCCGGTGAGCTCCACCGAGGGCGAGGTGCTGGCCGTGCCGCTGGCGGCGCTGACCGCCGGCCCCGGTGGCGAGTCGCGGGTCGAGCTGGCCGGGAGCGGCGGCGAGGCCAGCTCGCTGGTCACCGTCACCACGGGGCTCGCCGCGGACGGGTACGTCGAGATCGCCGGGTCCGAGACACCGCTCACGGCGGGCGACCTGGTGGTCGTCGGCGTGGCCGACACGAAGAAGAAGGCGGCCGACACCGAGGCGGACGAGTGACCGTCCTCGACCTGCTCGACGCCCCGGAGGACGTCGGGCCGGTCCCACCGGTGCTCGAGCTGCGGGGGGCGGCCCGGCAGTTCCCGGGCGACCCGCCGGTCCACGCGCTGCACCCAGCCGACCTCGCCGTGGGGTCGGGCGACTACCTGTCCGTCATCGGGCCGTCCGGCTCGGGCAAGTCGACGCTCCTGAACCTGCTCGGCCTGCTGGACAAGCCCACCGACGGCGAGTACTTCCTCGACGGCATCCCCACGGCCGGCGCGAGCGAGCGCGAGCGGGCGGCACTGCGGGCGGGCCACATCGGGTTCGTGTTCCAGGCGTTCCACCTCATGCCGCACCGGACGGTGCTCGAGAACGTCCTGCTGGCCACCCTGTACAGCGGGGTCCCGCGCGCGGAGCGGCGTGACCGGGCGCTGGCCGCCCTCGACCGCGTCGGGCTGAGCCACCGGATCGACTTCGTCCCGACGGTGCTGTCCGGCGGGGAGCGCCAGCGCGCGGCCGTCGCGCGCGCGGTCGTCGCGCAGCCCCGGGTGCTGCTGGCGGACGAGCCGACCGGGAACCTGGACTCGGAGAGCTCGGCGAGCGTGCTCAACCTGTTCGACGAGCTGCACGCGGGCGGGCTGACCCTGCTGGTGATCACGCACGACGACGAGGTCTCGGCACGCGCGCAGCGTCGGGTCCGGATCGCCGACGGGTACCTGCGGGAGATCGCATGACCGCGGTGACCGAGCGCGTGGCGCGGTCCGACCGGTTCGGGCTGCGGGACCTGCTGGCCGAGGCGGCGGCCGGGATCGGTGCACGGCCGGGACGGCTGCTGCTCACCATCCTGGGCACCGTGCTCGGCATCGCCTCCGTCGTGGTGACCGTCGGGCTGGCCCAGACGGCGTCCGGGCAGATCAACAAGCAGTTCGACGCCGTCGCGGCCACGCAGGGGGTGGCCAAGCCGGAGACCAGCAACGGCTGGGACGGGTCGCAGCGCGCTCTCGGGACGCTGCCGTGGGACGCCGAGGCACGTGCGGAGCGGCTCGCGGGCGTCGAGGCGGCCGGGACCTTCTCCACGGTCGACGTCGACGGCGCGGAGATCACCGCGGTGCCGGTGCACGACCCGTCGGCCGCGCGGACGGTCGCCCCGGACGTCGTCGCCACCTCCCCGGGTGCGCTGGAGGCGGTCGGCGGCCGCGTCGTGCAGGGACGGTACTTCGACGAGGGCCACGACGCCCGCGCCGACCGCGTGGTCGTGCTCGGCGTCGACGCCGCCGAGCGCCTCGGGGTGGTCCGGGTCGACCGGCAGCCCTCGATCTTCATCGGCGAGCGCGCCTACCAGGTCATCGGCATCGTCGACGACGTGCAGCGCCGGGCCGACGTGCTGTCCTCCGTGGTGATGCCCGAGGGGACCGCCCGTGCCGACTTCGCCCTGGCGTCCCCGGACGAGCTGCACCTGCACCTGGCGGTCGGAGCCGGGGCCGTGGTCGGCAGCCAGCTGGCGACGGCGCTGAGCCCGAACGCCCCCGAGAGCATCGACGTGCAGACGCCGCCGGCCACCTCGATCGTCCGGCAGAGCGTGCAGGCGGACGTGAACACGATCTTCCTGGCGCTCGGCGGCGTGGCGCTGCTGATCGGTGGTGTCGGGATCGCGAACGTGACCCTGCTGTCGGTGCTGGAGCGCGTGGGCGAGATCGGCCTGCGGCGGGCGCTCGGCGCGACCCGGCGGGACATCGGCGCGCAGTTCATGGTCGAGTCGGTGGTCGTCGGCCTGCTGGGCGGGATGCTGGGCGCAGCGCTCGGCGTCGCCGTCGTCGTCGGGGTCAGTGCCGCCCAGGAGTGGACCCCCATCCTCGACCTGCGGATGGTCGGCGTCGCGGCCCTGGCCGGCGGTGTGATCGGTCTGCTCGCCGGGCTCTACCCGTCGCTCAAGGCCGCGTCGATCGAGCCCATCGCCGCGTTGCGCGGGGGCGTCTGACGCGTCACGTCCTCGTGCATCGCCCAGAACACGGAGTAGGGCGTGCCTCCGGGGGTGGGCGGCCGGTCGGCGAACTCGTGGAGCACCGCCCCGATCCGCGCGACCAGCTCCTCGAACCCGGCGGCATCGAGCCGCAGGCCCAGGCGCGTGGCCTGCACGTCCTTCGGGTCCACGAGGTCGACCTCCTCGAGGAACGTCCGGATGAGGACGCGACTCGTCCCCGGACCGCCGGGCGTTCGCCAGGACTTGCCCGTCGCCTTGTACGGCACCTCGCGTGAGCCGCGGGTCCCCCGCCGGGCCGGCTCGGCCACCAGGAACCCGCGGTCGACCAGCGTGCGGACGTGGTGCAGGACGGTCGCCGGGTTGCGGTCCAGCCGCTCGGCGATCTCCCGGTTGGTGAGCGCCTCGTCCAGGCACAGCCGCAGGATGCGGAGCCGCAGCGTGCTCGCCAGGGCGCGGGCGTCGGCGTCGGCGTCGGCCGTGTCCTGGGGAGCAGCCTCTGTCATGGGCCGATCCTCGCACAGTGATTGACTTATCCCAATCAGTGACCCGATGCTGGGCGCCGTGAGCACCTCCGACTCCACGGCCACCCGGTCGCTGATCCACCACCCGGACTTCCGGCGGCTCTGGACGGGTGACGCCTTCGGCCAGCTCGGCGCCCAGCTCACCGCCCTGGCCCTGCCCATCTTCGCCGTGCAGCAGCTCGCCGCGACCGAGTGGGAGATGGGCGTGCTCACCGCCGCCGAGTACGCCGCGTTCCTCGTCATCGGCCTGCCCGCCGGCGCGTGGGTGGACCGGATGCGCAAGCGGCGGGTGCTCGTCGTCGCGGACCTGGTCCGGGCCGCGGTCCTGGGCGTGGTCGTCCTGACCGCCGCCACGGGGCACGCCTCGGTCCCGCTGCTGATCGTCGCCGCCCTCGTGATCAGCGTCGCCACCGTGTTCTTCGACGTCTCCCACCAGAGCTACATCCCCGGCCTCGTGGGCCTCGACCACCTGGTGGAGGGCAACTCGAAGCTGCAGGCCACCGCGTCGGTGGCGCAGGTCGCGGCACCGGCGCTCGGTGGGTTGCTGCTGCGGGTCATCGCCGCGCCGGCGCTCATCGCGATCACCGTCGTCACGTACCTGGTCTCCGCGTTCGCCGTCGGCCGCATCCGGCACCAGGAGACACCGCCGCACCCCGACACCCGCCGGCCGCTGCGGACCGAGATCGCCGAGGGCCTGCGGTTCGTCGTGCACGAGCCCTACCTGCGGCGGATCGTCGTCTGCACGTCGCTGGCCAACTTCGCGAGCGCGATCAGCGGTGCCGTCCTGGTCATCTACGTCCTGCGGACCCTCGGTCTGGGCACCGCCGCCTACGGCGCGATCCTGTCCGCCTCGGCCGTCGGCGGGCTGCTCGGGGCGGTCGTCGCCGGCCGGCTCGCGCAGTGGGTGGGCGAGGGCCGGATCATCCCGCTCAGCGCGCTGCTGTCCGCCCCCGCGGCCGCCCTGACCCCGCTCGCCGCCACCAGCGTCATCCCGGCGGCGCCGCTGCTCATCGCCGGCGGCGCGACCTTCGGCTTCGCCGTCATCGTCTACAACGTGGCCCAGGTGAGCTTCCGCCAGCGCGTGTGCCCTCCCCCGCTGCTCGGCCGCATGAACGCCTCCGTGCGGTTCATCGTCTGGGGGTCGATGCCGATCGGCGGGCTGCTCGGCGGCTGGCTGGGCACCCACCTCGGTGTGCTGCCGACGCTGTGGGTCTCCGTCGGCGTCATGGCGCTCGCCGCGCTGCCCGTGGTCCTCTCGCCGCTGGTCCGGATGCGCGACCTGCCCGGCGCTCCGGTGCTCGACGCCTGACGCACTCTCCGCAACCACTCACCGGCCGTCGTCAGAGGTCGTACTCCACCACGACGGGGGCGTGGTCCGAGAAGCGCTCCGCGTACGTGGCGGCGCGGTCCACGGTCGCGCGCACAGCGGCGTCCGCGAGGTCGGGGGTGGCCAGCTGGTAGTCGATGCGCCAGCCGGCGTCGTTGTCGAACGCCTGCCCGCGCCAGGACCACCACGTGAACGGTCCCGGACCCTCGCCGCCCAGCTCACGGCCCAGGTCGTGCCAGCCCAGGTCGTCGAACCAGCGGTCCAGGTAGGCCCGCTCCCGCGGGAGGAACCCGGCCGACTTCAGGTTGCCCTTCCAGTTCTTGATGTCCGCCTCGCGGTGCGCGATGTTCACGTCCCCGGCGACGACCGCATAGCCGCCCTGCTCCGCGATCTCCGCCAGCCGGCCCGTGACGTGGTCCAGGAACGCGTACTTCTCGTCCATCGACGGCGTCCCGAGCGTGCCCGAGTGCAGGTAGGTGGACACGACGGTGATGCTGCGCGCCGGAGCACCCTCGTGCGCGGGCAGCTCCACGTCAGCCTCGACCCACCGGCCCGAGTCGCCCGTCACGCCGGTCCGCAGACCGATCCGCACGGCGGTCATCGGCAGCCTGCTGGCGATGGCCACGCCGGCGCGCCCCTTCACCTCGCTGGCCTCGTGCGCGAGGTGCCACTCCCCCGCGGGCAGGTGGTCCGCCAGGATCTCGTCGGTCGCCCGCACCTCCTGCAGCAGCACCACGTCGGGCTTCCGCGCCTCCAGCCAGGTCCCCATCCCCCGCTTGTAGGCGGCCCGGATCCCGTTGACGTTCACACTCGCGATGGTCAGCACCGGACCATCCAACCCGATGCCGCCGACAGCTCGAACCAGTGGCGGTCACTCGCCCCGGTACGCCGCCTCGAGGCCCTCGATGTCGAGCTTGCCCATGGTCAGCATCGCCGCCATCGCGCGCGCGACGCCCTCGCGGTCGGGTCGGGACATCACGTCGTCCAGCTGCACGGGCGTGATCTGCCACGAGACGCCGAACCTGTCGACGAGCCAGCCGCACTGGCTCGGCGTCCCGCCGTCGGCGGTCAGCGTCTCCCAGTAGTGGTCGACCTCCGCCTGGTCGGCGCAGTCGAGGACGAACGAGAACGCCTCGTCGAGCGTGAACGCGGGGCCCGCGTTGAGGAACGTGGCACGCATGCCGTCGATCGTGAGCTCCACGATGAACTCGGTCCCCTCGGCGACGCCCGGGGTGCCCGGCGGGGCGGTCGCGATCGAGTGGATCACGGTGTTCGGGATGACCTCGGCGTAGAACCGGGCGGCGTGCACCGCCTGGTCGTGGAACCAGAGGTGCGGACGGACGATACCCATGGCTGCTCCCTCTCCGACGGCCGGGGCCGGCCGTCCCGAGGGACAGCCTGGCCCCGACCACCGACAGGAGTCACCCCAGCAGCCGCTCCGCGGTGTCGACGACGTTGCTCAGCAGCATCGCGCGCGTCATCGGCCCGACCCCGCCGGGGTTCGGCGACACCCACGAGGCCACCTCGCGCACGCCGGGGTCCACGTCCCCGACGACGCGGCTCTTGCCGGTCTCGGGGTCGGTGGACCGGGAGACGCCGACGTCGATGACGACGGCGCCCGGCTTGATGATGTCCGCGGTGATGATCCCCGGGACCCCGGCGGCCGCGATGACGACGTCGGCGTTCCGGGTGTGCTCCGCGAGGTCGTCGGTGCCCGTGTGCGTGAGCGTCACGGTCGCGTTGATCTCGCGACGGGTCAGCAGCAGCCCGATCGAGCGGCCCACGGTGACCCCGCGTCCGACGATCACGACGTCCGCACCGCGCAGGTCGATGTCGTGGCGCAGCAGCAGGTCGATGATGCCCCGCGGCGTGCACGGCAGCGGTGAGGTGACCGGCTCGTTGACCCGCAGGACCAGGCGCCCGAGGTTGGTCGGGTGCAGCCCGTCCGCGTCCTTGTCGGGGTCGATCAGCTCGAGCACCCGGTTGGTGTCGATGCCCTGCGGCAGCGGCAGCTGCACGATGAACCCGGTGCACTCCGGGTCCTCGTTCAGCCGCGTGACCGCCGCCTCGATCTCGTCCTGCGTGGCCGTGGCCGGCAGGTCCTCACGGATCGAGGCGATGCCCACCTCGGCGCAGTCCTTGTGCTTGCCGGCGACGTACCAGCGCGAGCCGGGGTCGTCGCCGACCAGCAGCGTGCCGAGCCCCGGGCGCACGCCACGCGTCGCGAGCGCGGCGACCCGCTCGGTGAGCTCGGCCTTGATCCGGGCCGCCGTGGCGGTCCCGTCGAGGAGCTGGGCCGTCATCAGTACTGCTGCAGGTCGGAGTACAGCGGGAAGCCGTCGGTCAGCTTGAGCACCCGGGCCCGCAGCGCCGCGACGTCGGTGCCGGCACCGTTGATCAGCGCGGTGGCGATGATGTCCGCTACCTCGGTGAACTCGACGTCGCCGAAGCCGCGGGTGGCCAGCGCCGGCGTGCCGATGCGCAGGCCGGAGGTGACGCGCGGGGGGCGCGGGTCGAACGGCACCGCGTTGCGGTTCACGGTGATGCCCGCGGAGTGCAGGAGGTCCTCGGCCTGCTGGCCGTCCAGGTCCGAGTGCCGCAGGTCGACCAGGACCAGGTGCACGTCCGTGCCGCCGGTGAGGACGGAGACACCGGCGGCGGCCACGTCGGGTGCCGACAGCCGCTCGGCGATGAGGCGGGCGCCGTCGAGCGTGCGCTGCTGGCGGTCGCGGAACTCGTCCGTGCCCGCCACCTTGAACGCGACGGCCTTGGCGGCGATGACGTGCATCAGCGGACCGCCCTGCTGACCCGGGAAGACGGCCGAGTCGATCTTCTTGGCGTACTCCTCGCGGCTCAGGATGAAGCCGGAGCGCGGGCCGCCGATCGTCTTGTGCACCGTCGAGGACACGACGTCGGAGTGCGGCACGGGGCTCGGGTGCAGACCGGCGGCCACGAGGCCGGCGAAGTGCGCCATGTCGACCCAGAGCTTGGCGCCGACCTCGTCGGCGATGGACCGGAACGCCGCGAAGTCGAGCTGACGGGGGTAGGCGGACCAGCCGCCGATGATGACGTCGGGACGCTGCTCGAGCGCCTTCTCGCGCACGACGTCCATGTCCACGAGGAACGTCTCGGGGTCCACGCCGTAGGCGCCGACCTGGTAGAGCTTGCCGGAGAAGTTGATCTTCATGCCGTGCGTGAGGTGGCCGCCGTGGGCCAGCTCGAGGCCGAGGATCTTGTCGCCCGCGTTGATCAGGGCGTGCAGCACGGCGGCGTTGGCCGTGGCGCCCGAGTGCGGCTGGACGTTGGCGTGCTCGGCGCCGAACAGCTCCTTGGCGCGGGTGATCGCGATGGTCTCCGCGATGTCGACCTGCTCGCAGCCGCCGTAGTAGCGGCGGCCCGGGTAGCCCTCGGCGTACTTGTTGGTCAGCACGGAGCCCTGCGCCTGCAGGACCGCGCGCGGCACGAAGTTCTCGCTCGCGATCATCTCGAGCGTGCCCTGCTGGCGGGCGAGCTCGCCGTCGAGGACGGCGGCGATCTCCGGGTCCAGCTGGGAGATGTTCTGATCCATCAGAGGGATCTGGTCGGCGCTCATGAAGCACTCCTGTCGGCAGTCAGCGTGTACGCGCGCGTCCGGCACCCGCACACTCGTGTGTGGTGACCGGGGGCCCAGGCGTCCGACCCGTTGGTCTGCTGCTGCGTCGCTCCCCGGTGGTGACCCACCCGTTTCGCCAGTCGCGACCGGCACACCCTAGCAACGATCGTAGGGCTGCAGGACCCTGTGGGCACGACTGCGGACACGACTGCGGACACGACCGGGTGCGGACCGCTACCGTCCGAAGGAGCACCCGACCGCCCGTGGGCCAGGACCGACCCGAGGAGCCGCATGCCGAGTCAGGACGAGCGACGAGCGATCCTGACCGAGCTCGGCGGGCTCGGCGAGGGGAAGGGCCTGGAGATCGGGCCGCTCCACCGACCGATCGCCCTGCGACCGGCCTGCGACGTGCGCTACGTCGACATCTACCCGACCGAGACCATGCGGGAGCGGTACGGCACGGACCCCGACGTGGCGGTCGAGGACATCCCGCACATCGACCTCCCCCTGCACGACGCCGACGGCGTGCTGCACAGCCTGCGCGACGTGACCGCGGGTGACGCCCCGTACCGGTGGGTCCTCGCGTCCCACGTCGTCGAGCACGTGCCGGACCTGATCGGGTGGCTGTCGGACGTCGCGGCCGTGCTCGAGGACGGCGGCGTCCTGGCCCTCGCCGTCCCGGACCGGCGGTACTCCTTCGACGCCCTCCGCCCCCAGACGACCGTCGGGCAGGTCCTCGGGGCGCACGAGGCCGGCGACACGAGGCCGTCCGTCCGCGCCGTGTACGACCACTTCCTGTCCGCGGTCCGGATGACGTCGGACGCCCTGTGGGCCGGCGCGGTCCCCACCCTTGACGACCGCGCGCACGACCCGGAGCTCGTCCCCGGGCTGCTCGCGCGCCGCGCGGAGGGCGAGTACATCGACGTGCACGTCTGGACGTTCACGCCGACCTCGTTCGCGCAGCAGGTCGCCGAGCTGGCGTGGCTGGGCGCTGTCGACTTCACCGCCACGCAGGTCACGGCGACGGCCCGGAACGAGCTCGAGTTCTACGCCCGGCTCGAGCGGATCCCCCGCGGCGCGTCCGCCGACGAGCGGGCCGCGCTCGCCGCCGGTGCCGTCCGGCACGTCGCCGACGAGGAACCGCCTGCGGCGGACGAGCCCCCGGTGGTACCGGCCGAGCCCGAGCCGGACGGGATCCGCACGTACGTCTCGGCCAAGGAGCTGCAGCTCATCCGTGCCAAGCGCCGCCTGTTTGAGGCGCTGCGGCCCGGCCGCGGCTGAGCGTCACTCCGCTCCGCCGTCCCCCAGGATCTTGCGCAGGTACGCGTAGGTCAGGTCGCCCGCCGTCTGGTCGTGCTGGTGCTCGTAGCCGTGCTTGGCGTAGAGCGCGAGGTTGTGGACGGAGTCGCGGCCGGTGAAGACCCAGACCTCCTCGATGCCCTCGGGCAGGTGCGGCAGGATCGCCATCAGCAGCTGCGTGCCGAAGCCCTGGCCCTGCAGGTCGGGCGCGACCGCGAACCGGCCGAGCGTCGCCTTCGGACCCTCGATGAGCATCCTGATCGAGCCGACGAGGCGGTGCCCGTACCAGCCGCCGAGCGTGATGACCCCGTCGCGCTGGAGGTCCTCCTGCAGCTCCTCGAGGGTCTGCGTGAGCGGCGGGATGTGCGGGTCCCCGTACTGCTGGGCCTCGGTGACGAACGCGGCGCGGCGCAACGTCAGCAGCTCACCGGCGTCGTCGATCGTCACGGAACGGATGTCGAGGTCGGGCTGCGTCATGGCGCCCATCGTGTCAGCCGATCCGCGCGACCACTACTCTCGGACCTCGTGTCCTCCGACTCACCTGACGCCATCCACTGGGTCCTCACCCTGTCCTGCCCCGACCGCCCCGGGATCGTGCACGCGGTCGCCGGTGTGCTGGCGCAGCACGGCGGGAACATCACCGAGTCGCAGCAGTTCGGCGACCCGCTGTCCGGGCTGTTCTTCATGCGGGTCCAGGTCACGGCGGTCACGCCGCGCGACGAGCTGGAGCGGGCGTTCGCGCCGGTCGCCGGGCAGTTCGAGATGGACTGGTCGCTCGACGTGGTGGGCCGGCCCGTCCGGACGCTCGTCATGGGCTCCACGGCGGCGCACTGCCTGAACGACCTCGCGTTCCGGCAGCGGTCGGAGAACCTGCCGATCGACCTGGTCGCGGTGGTGTCCAACCACACCACGCTGGCTCCGCTGGCCGAGTTCTACGGCATCCCGTTCCACCACGTGCCGGTCACGTCGGCCACCAAGGCGCAGGCCGAGGCGCGGCTGCTGGAGCTGGTCGAGGAGCTGGACGTCGAGCTGGTCGTGCTGGCGCGCTACATGCAGATCCTGTCCGACGACCTGTGCCGGACGCTGGCCGGCCAGGTGATCAACATCCACCACTCGTTCCTGCCGTCGTTCAAGGGCGCCCGCCCGTACGCCCAGGCCCACGATCGCGGCGTGAAGCTCATCGGCGCCACCGCGCACTACGTGACCGGCGACCTCGACGAGGGGCCGATCATCGAGCAGGACGTCGAGCGCGTGGACCACAGCCGGCACGTGGAGGACCTGGTGGCGCTCGGGCAGGACGTCGAGCGCCGTGCCCTCGCCCGGGCCGTGCGCTGGCACGCGGAGCACCGGGTGCTCCTCGACGGGCACCGCACGATCGTCTTCCGCTGACCTCACCGGCCTGAAACGCTTCGTGCCCTGACCTGCACCGGGGCGGTTCGGCATGCTCCGAAGGACGATTCGATAGAGCTGTCGAAACTATCGGACGCACCCTCCCGGAGGACACCGATGAAGCCGTCCCTGCGCCGCACCGTCGCGGCCGCCACGACCCTCGCGCTGGGGGTGCTCGGTCTCGCCACCGCCGCCCTCACCACGGCACCCGCCGCCCAGGCCGCGTCCCTGGTGAACGTCCCCAGCTTCGGCAGCAACCCCGGCCAGCTGGGGATGAGCCTGTTCGTGCCCGACTCGCTCCCGGCCAGGCCCGCGGTGGTCGTCGCGGTGCACTACTGCACGGGCACCGCCCAGGCGATGTACGACGGCTCCCAGTTCGACGAGCTGGCCACGCGGTACGGCTACATCGTCATCTACCCGCAGGCCAACCGGAGCGGCAGCTGCTTCGACGTGAGCTCGTCCGAGGCCCTGACGCACGGCGGCGCGAGCGACCCGACGAGCATCGTCTCGATGGTCCGGTACGTGCAGCAGCGGTACACCACCGACACCAGCAGGGTGTTCGTCACGGGCGTCTCGTCGGGCGCGATGATGACGCAGGTCCTGCTGGCCACGTACCCCGACGTGTTCGCCGCCGGGTCGGCGTTCGCGGGCGTCCCGGCCACGTGCTTCTCGACGACCTCTCCCCCGCCGGGCACCGGCTCGCAGGCGCCCTGGAACAGCGACTGCTCGGGCGGCCGGCTGGTCCGCACCGGTCAGCAGTGGGGCGACCTGGCGCGTGCCGCCTACCCCGGCTACACCGGCGCCCGGCCGCGCGTGCAGCTGTGGCACGGGTCGCAGGACACCACGCTCAGCTACGTGAACCACGGCGAGGCGATCAAGCAGTGGACGAACGTGCTCGGCGTCAGCGCGACCCCGGCGTCGACCGACTCGCCCGCGAGCGGCCAGGTCCGCACGCGCTACGGCGCCACGGGTGACCGCGCGCCCGTCGAGGCGATCACCTTCCAGGACGTCGGTCACAACCTGCCCGTCGACGCCGCCGCGGCGGTGCGCTTCTTCGGGCTCGACTCGACGCCGACCCCGCCGCCCACGACCCCGGCACCGACCACGCCCGCCCCCACCACCCCGGCCCCGACGACACCGGCGCCGACGACACCCCCGCCCAGCCCGACACCGTCCATCGGCTGCACGGTCACGTACACCGTCAACCAGTGGAACACCGGCTTCACGGCGAACCTCGCGGTGAGGTCGAACGTGGCGCTCACCGGGTGGACGCTGACCTGGACCTACCCGTCGGGCCAGGCCGTGACGCAGGCGTGGAGCTCGGTGACCACGCAGACCGGCTCGGTCGTGACCGCGAAGAACGCCGCGTGGAACGGCTCCGTCCCGGCGGGCGGCTCGTTCCAGCTGGGTCTCAACGGCTCGCACCCGGGCACCAACGCCGCGCCGACGAGCTTCGTCCTCAACGGCGCACCCTGCTCCCGCGGCTGAGCGCAGCACGGCGTGACGGCGTGGTCCTGCCCGGCAGGACCACGCCCGCGCTGCCCGCCGGACCGGACGAGGAGCTGGACCGCTCGGCACGCGCGAGCCGGCCCGAGCGAAGCGGCCGGGTCAGGCCTCGCGGGCGCGGCGCTGGAGGGCGTCGATGGTCACGGCGACCGCCAGCACGAGGCCAGTGACGACGAGGCGGGCGGACTGGTCGAGGTTGAGCAGGGTGAGCCCGGTGGAGATGGACTGCACGACGAGGATCCCGACGAGCGCCGACCACGCCGAGCCGCGGCCACCGAAGAGGCTGGTCCCGCCGATCACGGCGGCCGCGATCGCGGTGAGGTTGGTGTCCCCCGCGCCGCTGCCCTGGTTCGCGGCGGCGAGCCGGCCGACGGCCAGGACCCCACCGAGCGCCGCGAGGGTCGAGCACGCGACGAAGGCGGACACGAACACGCGACGCACGGGCACGCCGGCCTTGCGGGCGGCCTCCGCGTCGCCCCCGACGGCCCGGACCGACCGGCCCCAGCGCGTCCGGCGCAGCAGCAGGTCCGTGAGCGCGACGAGCCCGACGAACAGCGCGAACACCGCGCCCACGCCCCGGTTGGTGCCGAGGTAGGCGACGACCACCGAGAGCAGGGCGGCCAGCGCCACGACCCGGGCGACGACCTCCCACAGGGGTGCGACGGGCAGCTCGGCGCGGACCCGGCGGATCCGGTCGGTCGCCCGGCCCGCGGCGTAGCCGGCGACGACGAGCGCGACGATCGCCCAGGACGTCGCGGGGGCCAGGAACGCCGTCTGGCAGAACCGCACCAGCCACCACTCGAACGGCAGGTTCACGGACCCGGTGGGGCCCAGCACGCGCATCTGCAGCCCGGTGATCACCAGCAGCCCGGCCAGGGTGAAGACGAAGCTGGGGACCGCCAGCCGGGTGTGCAGCGCCGCGTAGATGGACCCGACGAGCACGCCGACCGCGAGCGCCGCCAGGACCGCGAGCCACAGCGGCCAGCCCAGCTGGACGGAGCCGACGGCCACGACGGCCGCGGCCAGCCCCGAGACGGCGCCGACGGACAGGTCGATCTGCCCGACGTGCAGCGTGAGGACCACGCCGAGCGCGATGACCCCGGTGGCGGCGGACTGCTGCGTGAGGTTGACCAGGTTGTCGGCGGACAGGAAGTGCGGGTTGAGCACCTGGAACACCAGCCCGATGAGCACGAGCACCACGGCGACGGGCAGCACGCCGAGGTCGCCGGTGCGCAGCTTCTGCCAGGTCGTCGCCACCAGCCCCGACTCGCTCATCGCTGGATCCCCGTGACGGCGGCGAGCAGCTCTTCGTAGCTGGTCCTCGCGGCGTCGAACTCCCCGTTGGTGCGACCCAGCCGCAGGACGACGATGCGGTCGGCGACCGCCTGCACGTCGGCCAGCGAGTGGCTGGTCAGCAGCACGCCGTGCCCGCGCTCGCGCAGGCGCTCGACCAGCGTGAGGAACTCGGCCGTCTGCCGCAGCCCGAGGGCCGCGGTCGGCTCGTCGAGCACGATCACGCGCGGCTCGCCCAGCAGCGAGCGCGCGATCGCGACCGCCTGCCGCTGCCCGCCGGACAGCGCCGCGACGGGCACCCGGACGGACGGCACCCGGGCGGCGAGCTGGTTGAGCAGCTCCCACGCGTGCTTCTCCATGGTGACCTCGTCGAGTAGCAGCCCGCGCTGGGCCTCGTGCCCGAGGTAGAGGTTCTCCACGACGTCGAGGTTGGCGCACAGCGCGAGGTCCTGGAACACGGCCGCGATCCCGAGGCCGCGCGCGACCGACGGGTCCGACAGGGTCACGGGGCTGCCGTCGACGAGCACCTCGCCCTCGTCGGGCACGAGCGCACCGGTCAGCGCACCCACAAGCGTGGACTTGCCGGCGCCGTTGTCGCCGATGACCGCGACCACCTCGTGGGCGTGCACCTGCAGGTCCACGTCGACGAGGGCGCGCGCGGCGCCGTAGCTCTTGGACACCCCCCGCAGCGCGAGGACGGGCCCGTCCACGACGGTCATGACGCCCCCCCGTCGAGCAGGCCCGCGGCGGCGCAGGCGTCGGTGTAGGGCTCCACGCAGATCTCCTCGGTGGTGTAGACGCCGCCGTCGACGATGACGCGGCGGACGTTGTCCAGGGTCACGGGCACGGGGCTGAGCAGCAACGCCGGGACGCCCTGCACGCGGGCGGTGGTGACGGGCACCTCACCGCGCAGCACGCGCACGGCGAGCTCGGCGGCGGTGCGCGCCTGCTCGCTGATCGCCTTGTAGACGGTCATCGACTGGTCCCCGGTGACGATCCGCTGGATCGCCGCGAGCTCGGCGTCCTGCCCGGTGACGGGCGGGACGGGGTCGAGCCCGGCAGCCTTCATCGCGGAGATCGCGCCACCGGCGGTGCCGTCGTTGGCGGCGTAGACGGCGTCGACCAGCCCCGAGTACTGGGTGAGCTGGCCGGTCACCCACTCCTGCGCCTTGTCGGGGCTCCAGTCGGGGGTGTCGTACGCGGCCAGCACCTCGATCGGGGCGCCCTCGAAGGCGTCCGCGACCCCGGCCTCGAGCGCCGCGGAGTTCGGGTCGGTGGCCGACCCGTTCACCAGGAGCACGCCCTGCGGGGGGTCGTCGGGGCCGGTCCGGGCAGCGACGAGCTCCCGCACGAGCGCGTCGCCCTGCAGGCGGCCGATCCGGCGGCTGTCGAACGAGACGTAGTAGTCGAGGTCGGCGTCCTCGATGAACCGGTCGTAGGCGATCACGGGGACGCCACGGCGGTGCGCCTGCCCGACGATGCTCACGGCCGCCGCGGTGTCGACCGCGTCGAGCACGAGGACGCCGGCGCCCTGCGTGAGCGCAGACTCCGCCTGCTGCTGCTGCGCGGCGGCGTCCTGGTTCGCGTTGGCGTAGATCACGGTGCAGTCGGGACAGCGGTCGTCGACCACCTTCTCGAACTGGGGGCGGTCCACGGCCTCGTACCTTGCCGTCTTGGACTCGGGCAACAGCAGCGCGATGACCTGGTCCGAGGGTGCGGGGCTCGTCGGCGCAGCCGCACAGCCGCCCACGGCGAGCAGGACCGCGAGCGCCGCCAGCAGGGTCCTTCTCATACGACCACCGCCCCGGCGCCGGCGATCGTGACCGTGTCGAGCGCGACGGCGAGCGCGCCGCGCACCTCGGCCGCGGCACCGAGCTCCGCGCCGACCACGGGGACGGGCCCGGCGGTGCTCGGGATCGTGCGCTGGGTGAGCGCCGCGCGCAGGGGCTCCAGCAGCATCTCCCCCGCGTCGGCGAGCTCTCCGCCGACCACCAGCAGCTCGGGGTCGAACAGGTTGCACACGCCGGCCGCGGCCACGCCGAGGTGGTGCCCCGCGTCGGCGATGACCCGCCGGCACCCGGTGTCCCCGGTGGCGGCGCGGGCGATGACGTCGCGGAGGGTGAGGTTGCCGTGGCTCGGCCGCAGCATGTCGAGCAGGACGGGTGCGCCGACGTACATCTCCAGGCAGCCGCGGTTCCCGCAGCGGCAGATGGGCCCCTGGTCGTCGATCGTCGTGTGCCCGATCTCCCCCGCCGCGCCGACGCGGCCGCGGAACACCTCGCCGCCGAGCACCAGGCCGCCGCCGACGCCGTGGGACGCCCGCACGTACACGACGTGCTGCTTGCCGCGGGCGGCACCGAGGCGGACCTCCGCGAGCGCACCGAGGTTGGCGTCGTTGTCGACGTAGACGGGCAGACCGAGCCGCTCGCCGAGCAGCTGCGGGACGGCCGCGCCGTCCCAGCCGCGCAGCATGCCGAGCGAGGACAGCTGTCCGGTGCGCACGTCGACGGGGGCCGGGACGCCGACACCGACGGCCAGCACCTCGGACAGGCCGGCGTCGACGGAGTCCACCATCTCGGTCAGCAGCAGCGCCGCCCGCTCGAGCCCCTGGTCGGCGCGGTGGTCGGGGGGCAGCGGCATGCGCTGCTCGGCGACGATGCGGTGGGCGACGTCGGACAGGGCGACCCGCAGGGAGCGGGTGCCGAAGTGCATGCCCGCGACGAGGCCGAGGTTGCGCGCGAGCGTCACCTGCTGGGCGCGGCGACCGCTGCGGGAGGTGGGCGCGGTGTGCAGGACGCCGGCGGAGGTCAGCTCCTTGACGATGTTGGACACAGTGGCCGGGGACAGGCCGGTGACGCCGGCCAGCTCGACCTGCGTGAGCGACCCACGCTGCTGGACGGCGCTGACGATCCGCGCCCGGTTGGCTTCACGCAGTGAAGTCTGAGAGCCCGGGGTGACCCGGTCATTGCCCACGCGCGAAGGATACACAGGCCTCGAGGCGGCCCCGACCCGACCCCGCGGCGGCGCCTGTCGAGCGGGCGGTCGGTGTCGCGACGGTGCCCCCGAGACCGTTCTGGCCTGCGGCGACGTCGGACGAATACCCCGGAAGCGGCATCTCAGGGCACCTCGGGGACCGGATCGCCTACGAAGGGTGAAGGTCAGATCACGATTTGGTGACTCATGCGTTCATTTCTTGACTTCAACCACGACGGCCGATGAGATGTGACCCGGATCGGGCGAGGCGCACAGCAGAGCCTCCGACCGATCGTCCGGACGGTGCTCCCGTACCTCCGGGCGAGCACACCCCGGCCGCGGGTGCTCCACCCCGGCCAGACATCCATATCCACGGCAACGAAGGCGTAGGAGTCACATGCGTAACGCACGCAAGTTCACCGCCATGGCCGCAGGTCTCGCCGTCGCCAGCCTCGCGCTGGCTGCGTGCAGCTCCGGCGACGCAGGCGACAACGAGTCCGGCGGCACGGGCAGCAGCGACGAGGTGGAGGTCTTCACCTGGTGGGCCAGCGGCTCCGAGAAGCTCGGTCTCGACGCTCTCGTCGGCGTGTTCGACACCCAGAACCCCGACGTCGAGTTCATCAACGGCGCCGTCGCCGGTGGCGCAGGCTCCGCGGCCAAGGACCTGCTCCAGTCCCGGCTGCAGGCCAACGACCCGCCGGACACGTTCCAGGCCCACGCGGGCGCGGAGCTGACCGACTACATCAACGCCGGCCAGGTCGACGACGTCTCCGACCTGTACGACGAGTTCGGTCTGCGCGACACGTTCCCGGCCGACCTGGTCGAGCGCCTCACGGTCGACGGCAAGATCTACTCGATCCCGTCGAACATCCACCGCGCGAACGTCGTCTGGGCCAACACCCAGCTCCTCACGGACTCGGGCCTCGACCCGGCCGCGAAGTACGAGACGATCGACGACTGGTTCGTCGCGCTCGACGCCGTCAAGGAGAAGACCGGCCGCACGCCGCTCTCGCTGGCGACCACGTGGACCCAGGTCAACCTGCTCGAGACCATCCTGCTCGCCGACCTCGGCGCCGAGGGCTACAACGGCCTCTGGGACGGGTCGACCGACTGGGCCAGCTCCGAGGTCACCGACGCTCTCGCGGACTTCGAGAAGCTCATCAGCTACACCAACACGGACCGTGACGGCCTCGACTGGCCCGACGCGACCCAGCAGGTCATCGACGGCAACGCGGCGTTCAACGTCATGGGCGACTGGGCCGTGGCGGCGTTCGAGGAGGCCGGCAAGAAGGCTCCGGCCGACTACGTCTACATGCCGGTCCCCGGCACCGACGGCGTGTTCGACTTCCTCGCCGACTCCTTCACGCTCCCCGTGGGTGCGCCGCACCCCGAGGGCGCCAAGGCGTGGCTGAAGACGGTCGGGTCGCTCGAGGGCCAGGTCGCGTTCAACAAGGCGAAGGGCTCCATCCCCGCCCGCAACGACGCCAAGCCCGAGGACTTCTCGGAGTACCAGCAGTCCGCGATGACCTCCTTCGGTCAGGACACGATCGTGTCCTCGCTCGCGCACGGCGCGGCCGCCCCGGTCGCCTGGTCCAACGCGATCTCCGACGCCACCAGCAAGTTCACCACCGGTGGCGGCGACCTCGCCGGCTTCCAGGCCGACCTCGTCGCGGCCGCCGAGGCCAACGCGAGCTGATCCGGCTCACCGCGTCACCGGTCCCGTCCCGGCCCTGGCACCCGCCAGGGCCGGGGCGGGACCGCATGCCGCCACCACCGCACGCCCCGGGTCGGTCGCTCCCTGACCGCCCGACCCGTCCGCACGCTCGTCACGACCTCAGGAGGCACTCGTGCCCCGACAGATCCGCCGGTGGGGCCCGCCCCTCCTGCTCATCTCGCCGTCCTTGATCCTGCTCGCGGTGTTCGTCTACGGACTCCTCGCGATCAACGCGAAGACGTCCGGGCAGGACGTGCACACCGCCGCCCAGACGACCGGGCGCGCCCCGGTCAGCTTCGTGTGGTTCCAGAACTACATCGACCTGTTCGGGTCCGAGGAGTTCCAGCACTCGCTGAAGAACCTCGTCATCTACACCGTCGTCTTCCTCGCCGGCACCATGATCTTCGGGTTCCTCTGGGCGTGGCTGCTCGACCGGCCCGTGCGGTTCGAGGGCGTCTTCCGCTCGATCTACCTGTTCCCGATGGCCGTGTCGTTCGTCGCGTCGGGTGTCGTGTGGCGCTGGCTGCTGAACTCCAACCAGGGTGAGAACGCGTCGGGCCTCAACCGGCTGTTCCAGATGATCGGGTTGCCGTTCCTGCAGAACAACTGGTGGAACAACGTCGACGTCGGCATCGCCGCCATCGCGATCCCCGCCATCTGGCAGCTGTCCGGCTACGTCATGGCCCTGTTCCTGGCGGGCTTCCGGGGCGTCCCCGAGGAGCTGCGCGAGGCGGCGAAGATGGACGGCTCGTCCACCTGGCAGATGTACCGCCACGTGATCTTCCCGCAGCTGAGCCCCGTCGCGCTGTCCGCGGTGATCATCGTCGGCCACATGTCGCTCAAGGCGTTCGACCTGATCATGTCGATCTCGAAGCCGGCGAACTACCAGACCAAGGTCCCGGCCATCGACATGTACGTCTTCAAGTCGAGCTTCGACTACTCCAACGCAGCCGCCGTGGGCGTGATCCTGCTCGTCATCGTCGCGATCCTGATCGTCCCGTACCTGGTGCACCTCAACCGGACGGAGAAGCACTGATGACCGTCGTCACGCCCGCGGAGTTCACCGCTCCCCTCGGCACCCCCCTGAGCATCGAGCCGTCGAAGAAGAACAGCCGGTTCTCCAAGGGACGCACCGCCAAGTACGCGCTGCTCATCTTCTTCACGCTGCTCGTGCTGATCCCGGTCTACGTCCTGATCGTCACCAGCTTCAAGGGCCAGGGCGACGCCTCCCCCGCACGCGCGTGGAACCTGCCGCAGATCTGGACCACGGAGAACTGGACCGGCGCGTGGCAGGCGCTGTCGCCGTCGCTGTGGCGCACGTTCCAGATGGTCATCCCGGCCGCGATCATCTCGTCGTTCCTCGGCTCGATGAACGGGTTCGTGCTGGCGCGCTGGCGCTTCAAGGGTGCGGACATCGTCTTCACCCTGATCCTGTTCGGGATGTTCATCCCGTACCAGGCCGTGATGATCCCGCTGCTGCAGCTCATGCTGGGCGCCGGCATCCCCTCGGGCGTCCCGTCGCTGATCATCCTGCACGTGATCTACGGCCTGCCGATCACGACGCTGATCTTCCGCAACTACTACATGTCCATCCCCGAGGAGCTGGTCGAGGCCGCCCGCGTCGACGGTGCCGGGATGCTGCGGACCTACTGGTCCGTCGTCCTGCCGATCTCGATCCCCAGCTTCGTCGTCGTGCTCATCTGGCAGTTCACCTCGGCGTGGAACGACTTCCTCTTCGCGGTGTTCTTCTCCTCCAGCCAGAACGGCCCCGTCACCCTGGCGCTGAACAACCTGGCCAACGGTGCCCTGCTCACCAACTACGGCATCTCGATGGCGGGCGCCCTGCTCGCGTCGCTGCCCACGCTGCTGGTGTACATCCTGCTCGGGAAGTACTTCATCGGCGGCCTCATGTCCGGGTCGGTCAAGGGCTGACGCCCCTGGCACGACCAGCCGCGGTCTCCGCAACCCGGCACCCACCGAAGGGCCCGCGACAGTCACTGGTCGCGGGCCCTTCGGCTGTCCTGCCCTCAGCGCCTCAGCCGCGGTTCGGCCACCAGGGCCACCAGCCGCCGCCGTGCCCGCGGCCGGCCTCCTCCACGAGCACCGCGACCGTCCGCGGCGGGACCGTCACCGTGCCGGTGCGCTTGTCCCACGTCGTGCCCTTGACCACCGGGTCGCTCCCCTTCGCCTGCACGGGCGACAGGGACAGGCGGTGGCCGGCGAGCGACGTGACCGTCTGCGTGGTCGGCTCGTCGGACGCGTTGAGCACGACCAGGACGCCGTCGAGCTTCTTGTCGACGTCCTTGACCCAGCGCTTCGACGACCGGTCGAACCCGGGCTCGTCGTCGATCGTCATGACGACCACGCCAGGGTCGGCGTCCGGGCCGGAGCCCGGGAAGGCGACCTTCTGCTCGATGAGGTCGGCGGAGCCGAGCCGGAACAGCGGCGTCGAGAACCGCAGCCGCAGCAGGTCGTCCGCCGCCCTCGACGCCGTGGCGATGTCCGCCGGGGTCGGCTTGAGCGCCGGGTCCGCCAGCAGCGGCTGCTGGAACGACCACTTGGCCTCGTTGTCGGCCGCCGGCGGCAGACCGCGGCCGAAGCCGTTGTCCTGGCCGGACAGGTCGAGCAGGTTGAACCAGTCGCCCGAGTTGTAGCTGTTGCGGTCGAGCGACTTGCTGCGCAGCAGGTCCGCGCCCGCGTGCCAGAACGACGGCGTCTGGGCCAGGGCCGTGGTCGCCAGCGAGACGGTGTTCATGCGCACGCGGTCCGCCATCGGGGTGTCCGTGGGCAGCTTGTACGTGAGCGAGTCCCACAGCGTCTCGTTGTCGTGGGCGTCGACGTAGGTGATGACCTCCTCCGGGGAGTCGGCGTACCCGGCGGGCTGGCCGTTGTAGTCGAGCTCCTCCCCCGTCTGGACGGTGCCCGCACTGGTGAGGAACGCGTAGTCGCGCAGGTTGCCGGCCATGCCGAGGCGGACCAGGTCGGCGTCGTGCGCCGCCCGGGCCAGCTGGTCGGCGTCCGAGCCGTTGATCGCGTCGCCGTTCGGGTCGGTGCCGCCGCCCGAGCCGAAGCCCTGGATGCGCGGGTTCTCGTCGAACGGTCCACCGCCGCGGACGGCGTCGCGCAGCCGGTCGGAGAACGTGCCGATGCCCGTCCCGCCCAGCTGTCCCTGGGTCGCCTGCCGGAAGAGCCGGTTGTCGGCGACCTCGCCGAAGTTCCAGCCCTCGCCGTAGAGGTACACCCGTGACCCGTCCACGCCGTCCTTGCGCGGCGTCAGCTTGTCGAGAGCCGACCGGACGGCCTCCATGTTCTCCACCGAGTGGTGGCCCATGAGGTCGAACCGGAACCCGTCGACCTTGTAGTCACGGGCCCACGTCACCACCGAGTCGACCATCGCCTTCTGCGCCATGGTGTGCTCCGTGGCGATGTTCTGGCAGCAGGTCGACGTCTCGACGTTCCCGGCCGCGTCCAGCCGCTGGTAGTAGCCGGGCACCACGCGGTCCAGGACCGATTGCGGGGACTGGCCGCTGGCCGTGGTGTGGTTGAACACCTGGTCCAGCACCACCTGCAGGCCGTCCGCGTGCAGCGCGCCGACCATCGTGCGGAACTCGGCCACGCGGGTGCCGCCGTCCGCGTCCACCGCGTACGACCCCTCGGGGGTCGTCCAGTGCAGCGGGTCGTAGCCCCAGTTGAAGCCGTCGGCGTCGGCCACCGCGGTGACGCAGGCCTGCTGCTGGTCGGAGTCCGGTGCGTACGACGCGAGGTCGCAGTCCGCGGTCTCCTGCAGGGCCCTGTCCTCCTGGATGGAGGCGATGTCGAACGTCGGCAGCAGGTGGACCGTGGTCAGACCCGCCTTCTCGAGGTCCCGCAGGTGCGCGCGGCCGTTGCCGTTGCTGGCGAACGCGAGGTACGTCCCCCGCTTCGCCGCGGGGACCTTGGCGTCGTTGATCGAGAAGTCCCGCACGTGCAGCTCGTAGATCGTCTGGTCGACGGGCCGCACCACCGGCTGCTTCGCCTTCTCCCACTCGCGCGGGCGGAACGCCTTGTCGGCCAGGTCCACCAGCACCGAGTGCGTCGAGTTCAGCGTGAGCGCCACCGAGTACGGGTCGGTGACGCGGTTGACCTCGACCTGGTCGGTGGTCGGCGCGTACACCGTGACCTCCCAGAGGTACTGCGCACCGGCCCAGGACCTCTTCCCCTCGACCGTCCAGGAGCCGTCGGACTGCCGCTTCGCCGCCACGCGCTGGTCGGTACCCACCAGCAGGTCGACCTTCTGGGCAGTCGGCGCCCACAGCGCGAGGGACGGGACACCCTTCTTCCACGTCGCACCCAGGCGCCGCTCGGCGGCCTTGCCCGCGTAGAGGTCGTCGAGCACGCCCGGCACCTGCACGCCGGTCGCCGCCTGGAACGTGCCGTCGGCCGCGGCCTGCGTGACCAGGAGCGCACCACGCAGGAGCTCCGCGGTCGGCGTCCCGTCCGGAACCCGCAGGGCGAGGTAGCCCGCGAGCGCCGGGAAGCGGTCGAGCTGCGCCTCGGTGAGCCCCGCCGGGTCGTACGTGAGCGGCACCGCCGGGCCGTCCCCGAGGTCCGCCACCGACAGCCCGCCGGTCGGCGAGCCGTGCAGGGCGAACGTGCTGGTCGCCGGGGTCGGTGCCCACGCGGCCGGCCACGCGATCGTGCTCGCGTCGATCCAGTGCGCGCGCTCCTCGCCCGTGCCGGGCAGCGGCGGGTCCGTCACCTCGATGGTGAGCACGTGCGTCGCGAGGACGTAGGAGAACGTCACGGCCTTGCCGCCGGGCGCGGAGAACGGGATGTTCGCCCCGTCCCGGACGCCGTCGGCGCCGTAGTTCTCGGCCCAGCCAAGGCCGTGGGCCACCTTCACCTCGTAGGCGCCCTCGGGCAGGTCCGGCGCGGTGAAGGTGTACGTGCCGTCGCCGTCCGGGTCCTGCAGCCAGCTCTTCAGGCAGTCCGGCATCCAGTCGCCGGAGCAGCCGAGCTCGCTGTTGCTGGACCCGGGGACGGTGAGGATCGGACCCTGGGCGCTGGACGTGACGTAGTGCGTCGTCGGGTCGTAGTAGAACGTCACCGGACCCGCGGTGGCCGTCGTGTACGTCAGGTTCGCGCCACCCGGGGCGCCGCCCGCGCCGTAGTTCTCGTCCCACGAGCCGCCGACGGCAACCTTGTACTCGTAGCTGCCGGCCGGCAGCGTGAACGTGCCCGCGTAGATGCCGTCCGTGCGCTTGGTCAGCTGGGCCTTCGCGCAGTCGGGCTGCCAGTCCCCGGGGCAGCCCATCGCCGCGTTGTGGCTGCCGGGCACGGTGACGAACAGGTCCTCACCCGGGTCCGGGCCCGGGTCCACGACGCCGTCGATCGCGCCGCCGACGCCGCCGTACGTCGAGGCTGCGGACTTGTTGCCCGCCGCGTCGACCGTGACCGCGCGGTACTCGACGACCGCGCCGTCGGGCAGACCGTCGATGGTGTGGAAGACGCGCGGCGACGTCGTCTCGGAGGTCCCGAGCGGCGTCCAGCCGTCGTCGCCGAGCACGCGGTACGCGAACGAGGTCTGGCTCCAGACGTCGTCGGGCACGTCCGCGGTGACCGCGACGTCACCGGTCAGACCCGCACCGGGCGCCGGGGCGGTGAGGGTGAGGTCACCGGCCGTCGCGGGGGCGCCGACCGTCGTGCCTGCCTGCAGCACGATCGCGCCCAGCGCGGGGACCGTCACCGAGACGGTCCCGTCGGCCGCTGCGGTCACGGCCGTCGCGGTGCCGTACAGCGGCGCGAACGTCGCGCCCGGCGTCAGGGTGTCGATCGTGACGGTCGCCGGCGCGGTGCCGTTGTTCGTCGCGACGAGGTGCTCGACCTTCTCCTGCGCGTCGACCCGGCTGAACGCGTAGATCCCGCCGTCGGCGTAGCGCTCGATCTGCGCACCCGTGCGCAGGGCCGGGTGGGCGTTGCGCAGTGCTGCCAGCTCGGCGATGTGGTCGTAGAGGGCCGAGTCGGTGTCGTACCGGTCGACCGAGCCCGCGGGGGTGCCGTCGAGCAGGTTCTGGTTCGCGTACTCGCTCACCTGCGTCGCGAACAGCGACTGCCGGGCGTCCTTGTCGCCACCCGTGCCGGCGAAGCCCTGCTCGTCGCCGTAGTAGACGACGGGCTGCCCGCGCGTCAGGTACATGAGCGAGTGCGCCAGCGCGGAGCGCTGCTCCGGGTCGTCCGCGTCCTTGACGAAGTAGCCGATGCGGCCCATGTCGTGGTTGCCCAGGAACGTCGGCAGCGCCTGCGCGTTGGTCGTCGGCGTCGTGTACCGGTCGTCGCCCGCGTAGAGCGCGGAGAGGCCACCCGCCGAGAAGCCCTTGGCGTAGTTGCTGGCCGCCAACTGGAACGTGAAGTCGAGCACCGCGTTCATGTCGCTGTCGCGCAGGTACGGCGCCAGCTTGACCGGGTCGGCGTCGTAGACCTCGCCGAACATGAAGAAGTCGTCGTTGCCGATCGCGGCCGCGTGGTCACGCACGCCCGTCGTGAACTTCTCCCAGAACTCGAAGTTGACGTGCTTGGCGGTGTCGATGCGGAAGCCGTCGACGCCCAGGTCGACCCACTGGTTGTAGACGTCCACGAAGCCGTCCACCACCGCGGGGTTCTCGGTCATGAGGTCGTCCAGGCCGGAGAAGTCGCCGTACGTCGTGGACTCCCCGCTGTAGGTCGAGTTGCCGCGGTTGTGGTACAGCGTCGGGTCGTTGAGCCAGCCCGGGGCCTTGACGTCGGCGTCCTCCGGCTCGATCACCGGCGTGTACGGGAAGGAGGTGCCCGGGTCCAGCGTCGGGAAGGTGTCCGTGCCCGCGTACGTGGCCGGGTCGAACACCGTGCCGGCGGCGTCGGTGTACGGGCTGGTCGCCTGGCTGACGTAGTCGTACGTGCCCTCGGCGTAGTCGATGACGTCGGCCGTGTGGTTGGTGATGATGTCGAAGTAGACGTCGATCCCGCGCGCGTGGGCGTCGGCGATCAGCGCCTCGAGCTCCGCGTTGGTGCCCAGGTGCGGGTCGATCTGCGTGAAGTCCGTGATCCAGTAGCCGTGGTACCCGGCCGACGCGTCCGCGCCCGCGCCTTGCACCGGGCGGTTCTTGAACGACGGCGTCAGCCAGATCGCCGTCGTCCCGAGGCCCTCGATGTAGTCGAGCCTGTCGTGCAGGCCCGCCAGGTCGCCGCCCTCGAAGAAGCCCTTGTTCGTCGGGTCGAAGCCGGTGACGAGGCGGTCGCCCGTGAGCCCCCCGGTGTCGTTGGCGGGGTCGCCGTTGGCGAACCTGTCCGTCATGACGAAGTAGAACTGCTCGTCAGCACCGGGATCGCGCACCGGCGTCGCGACGAGGTCGTCGTCGGCCGCCGTGTACTCGCCGCCCAGGTCCAGCGGGGTCAGCGCGATGCGGTGCGTCGTGTCGTCGTAGGTGAACCGCAGGCTCGACGGGCCCGCGACGACGAGCGGGATGTTCGCGTCCCCGCCGTCCTTGCCATAGGCCTCGTCCCAGCTGTCGTCGATGGCGACCTTGTACTCGTAGGTGCCCGCGGGGACCGTGAAGTCCGCGGAGTACACGCCCGCCGTGCCGGTGGGGGCGAGCTCGGTCTCCGCGCACGCCGGCTGCCAGTCGTCGGCGCAGCCGAGCTCGCTCTGCAGCGAGCCGACCAGCGCGACCGTGCGGTCGGCGGCGGCGGCGGAGGTCCCGACGGCGGCGACGAGCCCGACGCCGGCGACCGCGGCGGCGGTCAGCGCGGCGAGGCCGCGGGACAGGGCACGGGAGAGGGGACGGACGGGGGCGTCGGCGACCGACATGGCGACTCCTTCGTCTCCCCGCACGTCGATGTGCGGGACAGGTGTCGCCGACCGTATCCGCTTGCAGCAACTTGCAGCAAGAGATCCGGGCGATTGCGTCGGACCGGGATCCTTCGGACCCGCGCTCGTGCCGCCCCCCTGCTACGCGGTCAGCGGGTAGGCCAGGGACGCCAGCAGGGCCGACGAGTCCGCCACCGCCGCGAAGGGCGCTGCACGACCTCCTCGGCGTCGAGGTGCGGTTGCTGCCGGGGACCGGGCACTTCGTGCAGCAGGACGACCCGGCAGCGTTCGCGGCCGCCATCCGCTCCGTGCTCTAGCGCCGCCTCACCGGCGCGGCTCGATGAGCGGCCCCGGCGGGCGCCGCGCCCGCAGGAACAGCACGATGCCGACGACCACCGCGACCACCCCGACCAGCACGAACGGCCACGGGTTGGACTGGGCCACGCAGTCGGACGCTCCCGTCACCCCGCCCGCGCAGTACTGGCCCGGGCCCCGCCGGTTCAGCCAGGCGATGGCGAGCGGGAGAGCCCCCAGACCCGTGAGCACCCCCAGCTGCGCCGGCCGCAGGCCCTGCCGGACGACGAGCACGCCGCCGACCACGAGCAGGCCCAGCGCGAGGAACAACCCGCCCAGGATGCCGAGCCCGAAGCCCGCGCCGACCCCGGCACCGAGCAGCACCCAGCCGAGGAACGCCCCCACGCCCGTGCCCGGGCGCGAGACGTGCACTTCCTCCGCCCACATGGTGAGCAGCAGCTCAGAGCAGGCCCAGCGCCTGCACGGCGTCCCGCTCCTCGACCAGCTCCGCGACGGACGCGTCGATGCGGCCGCGCGAGAACTCGTCGACGTCGAGACCCTGCACGATCGTCCACTGGCCGCCGTCGGACGTCACGGGGAACGAGGAGATGAGGCCCTCCGGCACGCCGTACGACCCGTCGGACACGATGCCGGCGGACGTCCAGTCGCCCTCGGGCGTGCCGTGCACCCAGGAGTAGACGTGGTCGATGGCCGCGTTCGCCGCGGACGCCGCCGACGACGCCCCGCGCGCCTCGATGATCGCCGCGCCGCGCTTGGCGACCGTCGGGATGAACGTCTCGCGCACCCACGCGTCGTCGCCGACGACCTCGAGCGCGGGTCGGCCGGCCACCGTGGCGTGCGACAGGTCGGGGTACTGCGTCGCGGAGTGGTTGCCCCAGATGGTCAGCCGCGCGATGTCCGCGACCTTCGCGCCCGTCTTGGTCGCCAGCTGCGAGACCGCTCGGTTGTGGTCCAGGCGCGTCATCGCGGTGAACCGCTCACGCGGGACGTCCGGCGCGTGCGACGCCGCGATGAACGCGTTGGTGTTGGCCGGGTTGCCGACGACGAGCACCCGGACGTCGTCGGCCGCACCCGCGTTGATGGCGGCGCCCTGCGGCTTGAAGATGCCGCCGTTGGCGGAGAGCAGGTCGCCGCGCTCCATGCCGGCCGTCCGCGGACGCGCCCCGACCAGCAGCGCGACGTTGACGCCGTCGAACGCGGCCGTCGCGTCGTCGTAGATCTCGACGCTGTCCAGCGTGCTGAACGCGCAGTCGTCGAGCTCCATCGCGGTGCCCTCCGCGGCCTTGACCGCCTGCGGGATCTCCAGCAGGCGCAGGCGGACCGGGGTGTCGGCGCCGAGCAGCTGACCGGACGCGATGCGGAAGAGCAGCGCGTAGCCGATCTGCCCGGCGGCTCCGGTGACGGTGACGGTGACGGGCGAGCTGGCCACGGAACGGGCTCCTTCGGTCGACGACGACGGCGACCTCACGCTACCCCGGGGACGACCGACGGCGCCCACCCTGGTGAGGTGGACGCCGTCGGGGAACCGCCTGCTCAGGCGAGCTTGGCCGCCAGGTTGGCGTCGAGCGTCGCGAGGAACTCCTCGGTGGTCTGCCACGCCTGGTCCGGGCCGACCAGCGACGCGAGGTCCTTGGTCATGGCGCCGGACTCGACAGTCTCGATGACGACCTGCTCGAGGGTCTCCGCGAACTGCGTGACCTCGGGCGTGTTGTCCAGCTTGCCGCGGTGCTTCAAGCCACCGGTCCAGGCGAAGATCGACGCGATCGGGTTGGTCGACGTCGGCTTGCCCGCCTGGTGCTGGCGGTAGTGGCGCGTGACCGTCCCGTGGGCGGCCTCGGCCTCGACCGTCTTGCCGTCGGGCGTCATGAGCACGGACGTCATGAGGCCGAGCGAGCCGAAGCCCTGGGCGACGGTGTCGGACTGCACGTCGCCGTCGTAGTTCTTGCACGCCCAGACGTAGCCGCCCTCCCACTTCATGGCCGCGGCGACCATGTCGTCGATGAGGCGGTGCTCGTACGTCAGGCCGGCGGCAGCGAAGTCCGCGGCGTACTCGGCGTCGAAGACCTCCTGGAAGATGTCCTTGAACGCACCGTCGTAGGCCTTGAGGATCGTGTTCTTGGTCGACAGGTAGACCGGGTAGCCGCGCTGCAGCCCGTAGGCGAACGAGGCGCGCGCGAAGTCGCGGATCGAGTCGTTGAAGTTGTACATGCCCATGGCGACGCCGCCGCCCTCGGGGTACGTGACGACCGTCTGGTGGATCGGCTCGGAGCCGTCCTCGGGCGTGTACGTCAGCGTCAGGGTGCCCGCGCCGGGGACCTTGAAGTTGGTCGCCTTGTACTGGTCGCCGTGGGCGTGACGGCCGATGATGATCGGCTTGTTCCAGCCCGGCACCAGGCGCGGGATGTTGCTGATGATGATCGGCTCGCGGAAGACGACGCCGCCGAGGATGTTGCGGATCGTGCCGTTGGGCGAGACCCACATCTTCTTCAGGCCGAACTCCTCGACGCGGGCCTCGTCGGGCGTGATCGTCGCGCACTTGACGCCGACGCCGTGCTCCTTGATGGCGTTGGCGGCGTCGATCGTCACCTGGTCGTCGGTGGCGTCACGGTGCTGGATCGACAGGTCGTAGTAGCGCAGGTCGATGTCGAGGTACGGGTGGATCAGGCGGTCCTTGATGAACTGCCAGATGATGCGCGTCATCTCGTCGCCGTCGAGCTCGACGACCGGGCCGACAACCTTGATCTTCGCCATGCGGGAATCTCCTGTGCTGGGGACGGATGGGGGCACGGCACGAGGGAACGTCTGCCGGCGCGGGTCCGGGGACAAGATTACTCGACGTCGAGAGATCTGGGAGAGTCGGGCCTCCGGTCCGCTCCTCGGCCCGCACCGTGACCGCAGCCACCAGGACTGGCATGCTGGCACCCACCAGGGGCGAGACGCTGATCACCGCGTCGCCAGGGCCGCATCGTCGGCCGTGGCAGGCTCCGTGCGCACCGCCCTTCCACCGACGGTTACTCACGACAGGATCGACATGTCACAGGACAACCCTGACAAGGCCGCAGGCTCCCCCGAGCCCGACGAGACCACCGCTGCCGGCACGCCCGCTCCCGAGGAGGCGACGGCAGCAGCAGCCGCCGACGCCGCGGCGCCCGCGTCCGAGCCGGTCTCCCCGGCCGCTGCCGAGCCCGTCTCCCAGCCCGCACCGGAGCCCGTCTCCGAGCCCGTCGCCGAGCGCGACGAGGACGTCGTCGTCGAGGAGCTCGACGCCTACGTCGTGCCCGCCGGCACGGTCGTCGTGACCGGCCCGAGCCTGGTCTCCCGCCTCGGTGCGGAGGCCTTCGGCACGTTCACGCTCGTGCTCGTGGGTCTCGGCATCGCGCTCTACGCCAGCCTGCCGAGCGTCGGCGGCGGGGCGATCGCCGTCGCCCTCGGCTTCGGCATCGCGGTGCTCGCGGGCATCATCGCCGTCGGCCACGTCTCGGGCGGGCACTTCAACCCGGCCGTCACGATCGGTGCCGCCATCGGCGGCCGGACGCCGTGGAAGGACGTCGTGCCGTACTGGCTGGCCCAGCTCGTCGGCGGCATCATCGCGGCGGCAGTCCTCTTCATCTCGGTCCCGTCGCAGCTGCCCGCCCTGATCGACACCAGCGGCGAGGCCACCACCCGGTCGTTCTTCTCGTCGGTGTCCAATGGCTACGCCGAGCACTCGCCGCTGAGCGGCATCTCCACCGGTCAGGTCGAGTTCTCCCTGGTGTCGGCGCTGCTCATCGAGATCGTCGTCACCGCCGTGTTCGTCGGCATCATCCTGGGTGCCACGGACCGCCGCTCGGCGCACAAGCAGGCGCCGTTCGCGATCGGCCTGGCCCTCGCCGTGCTGATCCTCGTCGCGATGCCCGTCACCAACGCGTCGCTCAACCCGGCCCGCTCGACCGCGTCGGCGATCTTCTCCGAGAGCTGGGCCCTGAGCCAGCTCTGGCTGTTCTGGGTCGCCCCGCTCGTCGGTGCGGCGCTCGCGGGCCTGGTCTACCGGGCGTTCGCCGCGGAGCCGGCCGAGGACAACCTGCTCGAGGAGGACGACGCGTACGTCACCACGGACGACGTCCTCGTGGTGTCGGAGCGCTGACACCCGCCTGACCCGCACGATCCGGACGCCCGGGACCGCCACGGTCCCGGGCGTCCGTGCGTGTCGAACCGCGTCAGCGCGACGGGATCGGCGTCAGCGCGACGGGATCGGCGTCAGCGCGACGGGATCTGCGTCAGCGCGACGGGATCTGCGTCAGCGCGGCAGGATCTGCGCGAGCACGGCCAGGCCGGAACCCAGCAGGACGAGGACGGCGACGTCGAGGGCCTTGGCCCGCACGGCGAGCGCCACGGGACCCGGCAGCGGCAGCACCGCCCGCACCACGGCGCACACGAGCACGACACCGGCGAGCACGAACGCGCCCGCCCGGGTGCCGACGACCAGCGCCACGACGGTGGCGACGACGATGCCGGAGCTGGTCCACCACAGCGAGACGTTGCGGGCGGCGTCGAGCGACGCACGCGCGATGGCCCGCGGGTCGAGGGGGGCCTCCTCGACGGGGATGGGACCGGTCGAGGGCGGCGGGCCCGGCACGGGGGGTTCCGACGGTTCCGGACGCACCGGGCCGACGGCGTCCGGGTGAGCGCCAGCGGCGCGGCGTACTCCGGCTGCCCCGCTCATGCGCTCCTTCACCATCTCGCTCGTGCCTCCCGACGGGAGACTACCGTTGCGAGGTGACCGACCGGACCGACCACGACCTGCAGGACCGCCGACCACCTCGTGACGTGCTCGTCGTCGGCGCAGGCCTGGCGGCCACCCGGACGGTCGCGGAGCTGCGCGAGCGGGGGTTCGACGGGCGTGTCGTGGTGCTCGGCGCCGAGGGGGTCGCCCCGTACGACCGCCCGCCGCTGTCGAAGCACCTCCTGGACCGTCCCGGCCCGACGTGGCTGGCCGACGAGCTCGGCGCCGACCTGCTCGCGCTCGCCGACGAGGTCCACCTGCGCACCCCGGCACGCTCGCTCTCACTCTCCGGGGCACGTCCTCAGGTGCTCACCGACGACGGCACGCTGTGCACGGACGCCCTGGTCGTGGCCAGCGGCGCGCACGCCGTCCGGCCGCCGGGCTGGGAGGCGGCCCTGACCCTGCACACCGCCGCCGACGCGGAACGGCTCCGTGCCGCGCTCGTGCCGGGCGCACGGCTCGTGGTGATCGGTGCGGGGTGGATCGGTGCGGAGGTGGCCGGGGTCGCCGCCGCGGCCGGGGTCGACGTCGTGGTGGTCGAGGCGAACGGCGGCCCGCTCGTCGCGGCGCTCGGCCCGACCGTGGGGGAGCTGACCATCCCCTGGTACGCGGCGGCGGGGGTCCGCCTGCTCACCGGCGAGCACGTGGTCGAGGTCGGCGCCAACGGCGTGAGCCTCGCGGACGGCAAGCTGGTCGTCGCCGACGTCGTGCTGGCCGCCGTGGGTGCCCGCCCGACGACCGACTGGCTGGCCGGTGCGCTGCCCCGCGAGCCCGACGGTTCACTGCGGGTCGACGAGCACCATGCGGTCGTCGGCGCGCCGCGCAGCGTCCGCGCGGTCGGCGACGTCGCGCTGCGCCGCTCCCCGCGGCACGGCTGGGTCCCGGGCGGCCACTGGGACGGAGCCCTGCGCGGACCGGCGGCGCTCGTCGCGGACCTGCTGGGCACGCCCGGTGACGCGGTCACCGACGTGGCGCCGTACGTGTTCTCCACGCAGCTGGGCCACGAGCTGGCCCTGTTCGGCAGCCCCCGCACCGAGGACCGCGTCGTCCTGCGCGGCAACCCTCGCGACGGCGAGGGCTGGACCGCCCTGTGGTTCCGGCCCGGCTCGGACGAGGTCGGCGCGATCCTCACCGTCGACCGGCCCCGCGACGTCGGCGCGGCACGGCGGCTGTTCACCGCGGCCGGGCTGCCCCGGCTCGACCGCGCGGTGGCGGTCGACCCGGGGCGAGCCCTGCGGGAGGCGTCCCTCGTCTAGGGGCGCTCAGTGCGCGAAGTGCCGCGTGCCGGTCAGGTAGAGCGTCACGCCGGCCGCCTGCGCCGCGGCGACGACCTCCTCGTCCCGGACCGACGCACCCGGCTGCACGATGGCGCGCACCCCGGCGTCGATGAGCACCTGCGCGCCGTCGGCGAACGGGAAGAACGCGTCCGAGGCCGCCACCGCTCCCCGGGCACGCTCGGTCTCCCCGCCGTTCGCACGCTCGACCGCGAGCCGGCACGAGTCGACGCGGTTGACCTGACCCATCCCGACGCCGACAGAGGCTCCCGCGTCGGCGAGCAGGATGGCGTTCGACTTCACGGCGCGCACCGCCCGCCACGCGAACGTCAGGTCCGCGAGCGTGGCGTCGTCCGCTGCCGAACCCGCTGCCAGGGTCCACGACGACGGGTCGTCGCCGGGGGCGTCCACCTGGTCGAGCTCCTGCACGAGCAGGCCGCCGCTGACGGCCCGCCGCTCGGTGCGCCCACCCTCGACCGGCGTCACCTGGAGGAGCCGGATGTTCTTCTTGCGCGCGAGGATCTCGAGCGCCTCGGGCTCGAAGGCGGGGGCGACGACGACCTCGGTGAACACCGGCGCGATCTGCTCCGCGGCGGCGGCCGTCAGCGTGCGGTTGGTCGCGATGACCCCGCCGAACGCGGAGACCGGGTCACACGCGTGCGCCTTCGCGTGCGCGTCGGCCACGTCGGCGCCCACCGCGATGCCGCACGGGTTGGCGTGCTTGATGATCGCGACGGCCGGGTCGGTGTGGTCGTGCGCGGCACGCCAGGCGGCGTCGGCGTCGACGTAGTTGTTGTAGCTCATCGCCTTGCCGTGCAGCTGCTGCGCACCGGCCAGCCCGCGTCCCGCCACGCCGTCGGGCGTCAGGTACAGCGCCGCCTGCTGGTGCGGGTTCTCGCCGTAGCGCAGCACCTCGCCGCGCACCCACGTGGTCCCCGTGAACGCCGGGAAGCCGGAACCCGCGGCCTCCTCGTCGGGCGCGTAGTCGGCGGCGAACCAGCTGGCGACCGCGGCGTCGTACGCGGCGGTGTGCGCGAACGCGTCCGCCGCGAGCAGGCGACGGGCGGCGAGCGTGAAGCCGCCCGCCTGGACCGCCGCGGTGACCTCCGCGTAGCGCGCGGGGTCGACGACGACCGCGACGCTCGGGTGGTTCTTCGCCGCCGCGCGGACCATCGACGGACCGCCGATGTCGATCTGCTCGACGCACTCGTCGGGCCCGGCGCCGGACGCGACCGTCGCGGTGAATGGGTAGAGGTTGACGACGACCAGCTCGAACGGGGCGATGCCCAGCTCGTCCAGCTGCGCGAGGTGCTCCGGGATCCGCGTGTCGGCGAGCACGCCCGCGTGCACCCGCGGGTGCAGCGTCTTGACGCGCCCGTCGAGGCACTCCGGGAAGCCGGTCAGGTCCTCGACACGGGTCACGGGGACGCCGGAGGCGGCGATGGTCGAGGCGGTCGAGCCGGTGGAGACGATCTCGACACCGGCGGCGTGCAGGGCGGCGGCCAGCTCGGTCAGGCCGGTCTTGTCGTAGACGCTGACCAGCGCACGGCGGACGGGTCGCTGGGTGTGCTCGGCGGACATCGGGGCTCCCGGGGGGATGGGTCGGCAACGGCGGACCCATGCACCCAGGCGGGCGGTGCGTGGCGGGGCACTGCGGCCGCTCCCCGGTGGTTGCACCCACCTGCGCCAGTCACGACCGGGGTCGAGTCTAGCCCGCTGCCCGGAGGTCAGCCGACGATCGCGTGACGCCCCTCGACCCGCAGCCCGCCGCGCGCGATGCGGCCGACCCACTCGACGAGCAGCGTCCGCTCGACCGCCTTGATCCGCTCGTGCAGGGTCGCCTCGTCGTCGTCGGGCTCCACCGGGACCGCCGCCTGCGCGAGGATCGGGCCGGTGTCGATGCCCTCGTCGACCACCATGACCGTGCACCCCGTGACCTTGACCCCGTACGCGAGCGCGTCCCGCACGCCGTGCGCGCCCGGGAACGACGGCAGCAGCGCCGGGTGGGTGTTGACGATCCGTCCGCCGAACCGCCCGAGGAACGTGGCGCCGAACAGCTTCATGAACCCGGCGAGCACGACCAGGTCCGGCGAGAACACCGCCACGGTCTCGGCGATCGCGGCGTCCCACGCGGCACGGTCGTCGAAGTCCTTGACCGACACGACGGCGGTCGGGATGCCCGCCTCCTTCGCGATCTCGAGCGCCCGGATGTTCCCGCGGTCCGCGACCACCGCGACGACCCGGGCCCCGTAGGCGGGGTCGTCGTGGGCGGCGAGCAGGGCGGCCAGGTTCGAGCCGGTCCCGGAGACCAGGACCACGAGCCGGCCCGAGTCGCGGGTGGCCGGGGCGGGTCGCGGGGGTGTCTCGTGCGTCACGCGCCGACCTTATCGGCGGATCGGGACGGGGCGGACGGCGCGTCCGACGTCGGCCGCCGATGGGCGAGAATGCTCAGGTGAGCAACCCGTACGCGCCCCCGGAGAACCGTCCCGGCACCCCGGACGACGCGCCCGCTCAGGAGGCCCCGGCCTGGCCGCCCGCCGGCGCGCCGCGCCCGGCCTCGGTCGCCCCCGAGCGCCCGCCGGCCGATCCCGAGGGGACGGCGCGCGCCACGAGCCTCACGCGTCTCTTCGCGGTGCTCGTGCTCGCGTCGGTGCTCGTCGCCACCCTCCGGCTGCCCTGGCAGGCCGCGGCGCTCCCGTTCGCGCTGGCGGCGATCGTCGTCGGCGTCCGCGCGCTCGTTGTCGCCGTCCGTGCCCGGGCCCGTGGGCTCGGCCCGCTGCTCGCCGTCGGGCTGGTCATCTCGCTGGCCTGGACCCTGCTCCTCAGCGTCCAGCTGGCCCTGTGGCCGGCCCAGCAGGACAAGCAGGAGTGCCTCGAGGGTGCGCTGACCCTCGGGGCGCGCAGCGCGTGCGAGACGCAGTTCGAGAAGGACCTGGACGACCTGCGCACCTCCGTGGAGGACCGCAGCACGGGGTCCTGAGGCGCGTCAGGAGGCGCCGCGCCGCACCATCGCCCGCAGGCCGCGGCCCAGCTCGGCGCGCAGCAGCGCGTCCCCGGGCAGCGCCACCAGGAGTGACCCGACCAGCACCCCGGCGCCGGCGAGCAGCCCGACGACCCCGCCCTGAGCGCCGATGTCGGCCAGCCGGTCCGGGCCGATCCCGCCGCTCGCCAGCGTGACGAGCAGCGTGACGGCGACCGCGGTGCCCAGCGCGGCGGCCACGCAGGCGAGCGCCGAGTCCCACCAGTGCCGCGGTACCAGCCTCCGGTGGACGTCGAGCCCGACGAGGGTGCCGACGACGACGAGGACGAGCGGCACCAGGCTCGTCGCGGGTCCCACGACGTCGGCCGACGGCAGCGCGCCGAGCATCGGCACCGCGGGCAGCGCACCCCCGACCACGTCGTCGGGAGCGAAGTGCGTCCCCTCCCCGACCGCGAAGCCGGCGCCCGTCAGCCACGCGAGCGCCCAGACCACCAGGTTGGGCAGGTAGGCCAGCTCGGCGACGGCCAGCACCACGCCCCCGACCAGATCGAGGCCGAGACCGCCCACGACGTCCGAGATGGTGGCCCGGCCCGCCACGATCCAGAGTGCGGTCACGAGCGCGGCGAGGAGCACGAGGAGCGCCGAGGCGAGCACCGCGCCCGTCGCGCCCGCGCGCACCGGTGCGGGACAGCGCGACCAGAGCGGCCGGGTGAGCGCTCGGAGCGCAGGCGCCTCCGGTCGCGCGAGCAGGCCGGCGCCGAGACCGAGGGCGGAGACCACCGCACCGCCCGCGAACGCGCGCACCAGGTCGGCCCCGGCAGCCCCGGTGACCAGCGCGAGCAGGATCGTGACCAGGGTGTACGTGCCGACGCCGGCCGCGTACGCCGACCACGTCGCCAGACCCGACCGGCGTGCGGACGCGTAGCAGACGAACAGCGCGAGCAGCGTCACCCCGAGCGGCACCAGGCTCACCACGACCGGACCGACGTGCGCCGGGACCCCGTGCCCCAGCAGCCAGAGCGACGAGCCCACGCCGACCGAGCGGAACCAGCCGACCCCGCTGTTGGACGGGTCCGCCGACGTCGCGACGTAGGCCGCGACGGCCGGCAGCGTCAGGACGAGGAACGACAGCAGCGCGGCCTGGAGAGCGGACAGGATGCCCGCGACCCACCGCGGGGCGCCGTCGAGCGCGCTCGTGAAGAACGTGGGCGTCGGCTCGTCGGACAGGGTGCGGCGACGGCGACGGTCGACGACGGGGGTGCCCCCCGTGCGGGGGCCGGTGGCGCTCACCGTGCCATGGTCGCTGCCGCGCCGCCGCGAGCGGTGAATCCGGTGCGGCGCGTCGGCTGTCTGGTCAGACACGTCGACCCCGGTGAGCGGGGCTCACCGGGGTCGACGGGACGGGCGGCGTCAGCCGGTACTAGCTCAGCAGCTGGCGCGCGAGCTCGGCCGTCTCGGACGGCGTCTTGCCGACCTTGACGCCCGCAGCCTCGAGCGCTTCCTTCTTGGCCTGCGCGGTGCCCGACGAGCCGGAGACGATGGCGCCCGCGTGGCCCATGGTCTTGCCCTCGGGCGCGGTGAAGCCGGCGACGTAGCCGACGACGGGCTTGGTGACGTGCTCGGCGATGTACGCCGCGGCACGCTCCTCGGCATCGCCACCGATCTCACCGATCATCACGATGACCTCGGTCTCGGGGTCCGCCTCGAACGCCGCGAGGGCGTCGATGTGCGTGGTGCCGATGATCGGGTCGCCGCCGATGCCGATGGCCGTGGAGAACCCGAAGTCCCGCAGCTCGTACATCATCTGGTAGGTCAGCGTGCCGGACTTGGAGACCAGGCCGACGCGGCCGGGGCCCGTGATGTCCGCGGGGATGATGCCCACGTTGGACTTCCCGGGGCTGATCAGACCCGGGCAGTTGGGGCCGATGAGCCGCACGTTCTTCTCCAGCGCGAGCGCGAAGAACTCGGCGGTGTCGGCCACCGGGACGCCCTCGGTGATGATGACGACGAGCGGGATGCCGGCCTCGATCGCCTCGACGACAGCGGCCTTGGTGTGGGCCGGCGGCACGAAGACGACGGACACGTCGGCGCCCGTGGCGTCCATCGCCTCGGCGACGGACCCGAACACGGGCACGTCGGTGTCACCGAACGACACGGACGTCCCGGCCTTGCGGGGGTTCACCCCGCCGACGACGGACGTGCCGGACGCGAGCATGCGGGTCGTGTGCTTCTGGCCCTCGGAACCCGTCATGCCCTGGACGATGACCTTGGATGCCTCGGTCAGGAAGATCGCCATGTGAGTGTCTGCTTCTCTCTGCGTCAGGTCAGGGGGTTCAGGCCGCGGTGTGGGCGAGCTCGGCCGCCTTGTCGGCGCCGCCGTCCATCGTGTCCGCGATCGTGACGAGCGGGTGGCCGGCCTCGGCGAGGATCCGACGACCCTCGAGCACGTTGTTGCCGTCCAGGCGCACGACCAGCGGCTTGTTCTCCTCGTCGCCGAGGATCTCGAGCGCCGCGACGATGCCGTTGGCCACGGCGTCGCACGCCGTGATGCCGCCGAAGACGTTGACGAAGACGGACTTGACCTGCGGGTCCGTCAGGATGATGTGCAAGCCGGCGGCCATGACCTCGGCGCTGGCGCCGCCGCCGATGTCCAGGAAGTTGGCCGGCTTCACGCCGCCGTGCGCCTCACCGGCGTACGCGACGACGTCCAGCGTGCTCATCACGAGCCCCGCGCCGTTGCCGATGATGCCGACCTCGCCGTCGAGCTTGACGTAGTTGAGGCCCGCCTCCTTGGCCTTGGCCTCGAGCGGGTCCGCCGCGGCGGCGTCCTCGAGCTCGGCGTGCTCAGGGTGCCGGAAGTCCGCGTTCGCGTCGAGCGTCACCTTGCCGTCGAGCGCGACGATCTCGCCGTCCTCCGTGAGGACCAGCGGGTTCACCTCGACGAGGGTGGCGTCCTCGCTGCGGTACACCGTCCACAGCGTCTGCAGGACGGCGGCGACCTTCGGGGCGATCTGCGGGTCGAACCCGGCAGCCGCGACGATCTCGTCGGCCTTCGCCTGGTCGATCCCCGTACGCGGGTCCACCGCGACCTTGGCGAGCGCGTCGGGGCGCTCGACCGCGAGCTGCTCGATGTCCATGCCGCCCTCGACCGAGCACATCGCCAGGTAGCGGCGCTCGGCGCGGTCCAGCAGCAGGGAGAAGTAGAACTCGGTCGCGATCTTCGCGCCCGCGGCGATCATCACGCGGTGGACCGTGTGGCCCTTGATGTCCATGCCGAGGATCTCGGCCGCCTTCTCGGCCGCGTCGTCCGCGGACCGGGCCAGCTTGACGCCGCCCGCCTTGCCGCGGCCACCGACCTTGACCTGCGCCTTGACGACGACCACGCCGTCCTGGCCACCGAGGAGCTGCTCCGCGCCGGCGCGGGCCTCCTCGGGAGTCGTCGCGACGACCCCGCCCAGGACGGGCACGCCGTGCTTCTCGAAGATGTCACGTGCCTGGTACTCGAACAGGTCCACCTGGTCTGGGTCCTCTCATCACCGGCATTCGACGGCCTCTGTGCGGCCGAAACGCCCCGGTCGATGGTAGCGGGCAGGGGGAGATCTCTTCACATCGAGAGATGTGGCGTGCGCAACCCTCGGAATCACACATTCTTCGCAACCCCTCCCCCGAATCGTCCCGATCCGCTACGTTCCCCGCATGGATCCGGTGACGGTCGTGGCTGCGTCGGTCGGTGCACGTCGTCACACCGTCGTCGACGGTCAGCGATGAGCGCCCCCTCGGACACAGCGCCCACGGCGTCGGTCGCACGCCTCGCCGTCCTGCGCGAGGTCGCCGGCCGCATCGCGGACCCTCGCGCGCTGGGCCGCCCCGTCCTCGTCGGCATCGACGGCATGGACGGCGCGGGCAAGACCACGTTCGCCGACGAGCTCGCCGCCGAGCTGCTCCGCCAGGGCCGCACCGTCGTGCGGATCGGCGTCGACGGGTTCCACCGCCCGCGCGACGAGCGGTACCGCCTCGGTCGGCACTCCCCCGAGGGCTTCTGGGCCGACTCCTACGACTACGACGCCCTGCGCACCCAGGTCCTCGAGCCCTTCGCGCCCGGCGGGTCCCGCCGGTTCCGCCGGGCCGTCCGCGACGTCGCGACCGACGCGGCCCTCGAGCTGCCGCGCGAGCACGGGTCCGACAGCACCGTGCTCGTCGTCGACGGGATCTTCCTGCACCGCGACGAGCTGGCCGCGTGGTGGGACTTCTCGGTGTATCTCGACGTGGACTTCGCCGAGACGTTCGCCCGCATGGCCGTCCGCGACGGCTGCTCGGCCGACCCGACCCACCCCGCGAACGCGCGGTACGTCGAGGGTCAGCGCCGTTACCTCGCCGCGTGCCGCCCCGCGTCACGCGCCACGGTCGTCATCGACAACCGCGTCCTGGTCCGCCCCCAGGTGATCGCCCACCCCTGACCGCCCCGACGCACCACGCACCTCGGACGTCCGCACCTCCTGTCGTCCTGGCGCACGATTCCGCGGACGCACCAGCCCCCTCCCACGAACGTCCGCACTCCGGCGGGTTCCAGCGCGTCGGAGTGCGGACGTCAACGTCAGCGGCTCCCTTGCGTCCGCACTCCGGCGGGTTCCAACGCGCCGGAGTGCGGACGTCCCACAACAGCGTCAATGTGGGTTGACGGGTCGTCGGGTGTCAATGTAGGTTGACGGGCATGTCCGATGAGCTCATGACCGCAGCCGCGAGTGCTGCGGAGCCTGCCGACGGCCTGCGGGCCGTCCGTTCGCTGCGGGCGCTGGCCGACCGGCTGGAGGCGCTGCACGTCGAGCGCGCCCGCCGGCTCGGGTGGTCCTGGCAGCAGGTCGCCGCCGCCCTCGGGGTCTCCCGCCAGGCGGTCCACAAGAAGTACGGGAAGAGGTTCGGCTGATGTTCGAGAAGTTCGCGAAGGACGCCCGCGAGGCCGTCGTCCAGGCGCAGGACGAGGCGCGCACGCTCGGCGACGACCGGATCGGGCCGCAGCACGTGCTGCTGGGCGCGCTCCGGACACCCGACACGGTCGCGGCGCAGGCGCTCGCACGGCTGGGCGTCAGCCACGACACCGTGCTCGGCGCGGTCCGGGCCCTGCCCGCCCACGCGATCGACGCCGACGCGCTGGCGGGGATCGGGGTCGACCTGGACGCCGTCCGTGCGCAGGTGGAGTCGTCCTTCGGCCCCGGGGCGCTCGACGCCGCGGCCAGGGCGACACCGAAGAAGGGGCACCTGCCGTTCGAACCCGACGCCAAGAAGCTGCTGGAGGTGTCGCTGCGGGAGGCCATCCGGTGCAAGCACCGCCGCATCGACAGCGGGCACCTGCTGCTCGCGGCGGTGCGCCTGGACGACACGACCGCCTACCGCGCGCTGGCGGCGGTCGGCGTGGCGCCGGCTGCGGTCCGCGAGGCGGTCACCGCGGTGTGGGCCGACGTCCCGGTGAGCTGACCGTCCGGCTCAGAGCTTGGTGACCGGCGAGAACCGCAGCAGGAGCCGCTTGACGCCGTCGGTGCCGAAGTCGACCTTGGCCACCGCGTTCGGGCCGGCACCCTCGAGCGCGACGACGGTGCCCAGACCGTACGAGTCGTGCGTGACGCGGTCCCCCACCGCCAGCTGCGGGATGGCGGAGTCGGGCCGGGGCTTGGCGGAGCCGAAGGTCGCGCCGGTGGACGGCAGCGCCGGACGCGCCTCGCGCTCCGCCCGTGGTGCGGAGGACGCCCGGTAGCCACCTCCGCCCGAGCCGTAGCCGGAGCCCCACCCACCGCGCAGCTGCGAGGTGGAGGACTCCCGCCGGCGCCAGTCGATGAGGTCGTCCGGCAGGTCGTCGAGGAACCGGCTGGGCGGGAACTCGTTGGGCACGCCCCAGGCCGTCCGGACGGCGGCGCGCGAGATGTACAGCCGCTCGCGCGCTCGCGTCAGGCCGACGTAGGCCAGGCGGCGCTCCTCTTCGAGCTGCTGCGAGTCCGACAGGGACCGCAGGTGCGGGAAGGTGCCGTCCTCCATACCCGTGAGGAAGACGACGGGGAACTCGAGTCCCTTCGCGGTGTGCAGGGTCATCAGGGTGACGACGCCGGGGTCGGGCCGGGACTCGTCGTCCCCGCCGTCGTCGTCGGGGATCTGGTCGGCGTCCGCGACCAGCGAGACGCGCTCGAGGAAGTCGGCGAGGACGCCCTCGGGGTCGCTCTGCTCGAACTCGGAGGCCACCGCGTGCAGCTCGGCCAGGTTCTCCACCCGGGACGCGTCCTGCGGGTCGTCGCTGCCACGCAGCTCGGCAAGGTAGCCGGAGCGGTCGAGCACGGCACCGAGGACCTCGGCGGGTCCGGCGGTGGAGGCGAGCGTGCGCAGCTCGTTCATCATCGCCGCGAACGCCGACAGCCCGGTGATCGCTCGCGTGCCCAGGCCGGGGACCTCGTCGAGCCGGTCGAGCGCCGCGCCGAACGAGATGCGCTCGCGCTCGGCGTACGACGCGACCATCGCCTCCGACCGGTCCCCCAGCCCGCGCTTGGGCACGTTGAGGATGCGGCGCACGCTGACGTCGTCGTCGGGGTTGTCGAGGGCGCGCAGGTAGGCGACCGCGTCCTTGATCTCCTTGCGCTCGTAGAAGCGCGTGCCGCCGACCACCTTGTACGGCAGCCCGACGCGGATCAGCACCTCCTCGAGCGCACGTGACTGCGCGTTGGCGCGGTAGAACACGGCGACGTCGCCGGGCCGGACACCGTCGGAGTCGCCGAGCCGGTCGATCTCCTCGGCGACGAACCGGGCCTCCTCGTGCTCGGTGTCCGCGACGTACGCGACGATCTGCGCGCCCGCGCCGGAGTCGGTCCACAGGCGCTTGCCCTCGCGGCCCGGGTTGCGGCTGATCACGGCGTTCGCGGCCGAGAGGATGGTCTGCGTCGACCGGTAGTTCTGCTCCAGCAGGATGGTCCGGGCGTCCGGGTAGTCGACCTCGAACTCGAGGATGTTGCGGATGGACGCGCCGCGGAACGCGTAGATCGACTGGTCGGCGTCACCGACGACCGTGAGCTCGCCGCGCGGCAGCTCCATGTCCGTCGAGTCGTCGACGATCCCGCGCGAGGACCCGACGAGCTCGCGCACGAGTGCGTACTGCGCGTGGTTGGTGTCCTGGTACTCGTCGACCAGCACGTGCCGGAACCGCCGCCGGTAGTGCTCCGCGACGGCGGGGAACGCGCGCAGGAGGTGGACCGTGGTCATGATCAGGTCGTCGAAGTCGAGCGCGTGCGCCTGCTTCAGCCTGGCCTGGTAGCGCGTGTAGACCTGGGCCAGCGCGGTGTCGAAGTCGTTGGCAGCGCCGCCGCCGGACGTGGCCGCGAACGTCTCCGGGTCCACCAGCTCGTCCTTGAGCGACGAGATCTTGTTCTGCAGCGCCTTGGCCGGGTACCGCTTGGGGTCGAGGTCGAGCTCCCGCGCGACGAGCGTGAGCAGGCGCTGCGAGTCGGCGGAGTCGTAGATGGAGAAGCTGGAGCGCAGGCCGAGGGTGGCCGCCTCCCGGCGCAGGATCCGCACGCACGCGGAGTGGAAGGTGGACACCCACATGCGGCCGGCGGCGGGCCCGACGAGGCTCTCGACGCGCTCGCGCATCTCCGCCGCGGCCTTGTTGGTGAACGTGATGGCGATGACCTCGCCCGCGCGCGCCCGGCCGGTGGCCAGCAGGTACGCGATCCGGTGGGTGAGCACCCGCGTCTTGCCGGAGCCGGCACCGGCGACGATCAGCAGCGGGCTGCCCTGGTGCAGGACGGCCTCGCGCTGCTGCGGGTTGAGCCCCACCAGGAGCCGGTCCGCCTCGTCGCGCCGGCGGGCAGCGGCCGCCTCACCCGAGGGGTCTGCGGAGGCGCCCGGGAGGGGCAGGGCGAGGTTCTCGAAGAGCGACGTCATGGCCCCTCCAGGATAGGCGCCGCGACTGACAGCGACGGCGCCCTGTGGAGCGTGCCGGTCAGGTCAGCGCCAGCGCGGTCAGCCACGCGCCGGTCGACACCAGGGCCGCGGCGAGCTCCACGAGGATCGTCAGGCCCGTGGCCTGCAGCGCCGCGACCGTGGCCCGCCACGCCGGCCGGGCCTCGCGCGACCGCAGCCACTCCGCGAGGTAGATCCCGAGCACGAAGCCGACGAACAGGCCGACCACGGGGATGGCGAAGAACCCGACCACGCCGGCGATCCCGCCCCAGATGAGCGTGGACGAGGGAACGCCGGCGCGCTTGAGGTGCCGCCCCGCCAGCAGGTACTTGCCGATGCCGGCGAGCACGGTGACGACGACGGTGATGGCGACGACCGTCCACCCCGCGGCCCCGCCGGTGACGACGCCCCAGACGACGATCGCCCCGGCGACGAGCAAGCCGCCGGGCAGCACCTGGACGATCACCCCGAAGAGCCCGACCAGCACCACGAGCCCGACGAGGAGGTCACCCACGGAGTTCACGGGGTGGACAGTAACGCGGTCAGCGCCAGAGCACCGCGATCGCGACGTTCAGGGCGGTGAGGCCGGCGATGGCGCCGAGGTACCCGGTGGTCACGCGCGACGGCTTGCGCACGCCGAGGATCACGAGCGTGGCCACGACGAGGGCGACGACGAGCTTGACCGCGATCTTCGTGGTGTTCGGGTCGTGACCGGCCAGACCGGCCGAGGCGATGCCCACGATGAGGATGCCGGTGACCAGCGCCGTGAGGATGCCGTGCAGCACGCCCGTGGCGATCTTGGGGGTGCGCAGGTTGACCAGGGTGCCGCCGAGCACGATGGCCCAGCCGAGCAGATGGAGGACGACGAGGAGGTTGTAGACGAGATCCATGCCGCCGAGCCTAACGGTATCTGACGCCGAGTCAGAAAATACCCGGACAGAGTGCGCTACTGTCTGGCGACATACCGAACAGTCGGTATCGAGAAGGGTGCACGATGCGCAGGTTCGAGGGCAGGGTCGCCCTGATCACCGGGGCGAGCCGCGGGATCGGTCTGGCCGTCGCAGAACGGCTGGTCACCGAGGGGGCCACCGTCGTCATCACCGGTCGCAGGCCCGAGTCGCTGACCGCCGCCGTCGAGCGGCTCGACGCGATCGACGCGGGCCACGCGGTCGCCGTCGCGGGCAAGGCCGACGACGCGGAGCACCGCGCCGAGGTCCTCGCGACGATCACCGACCGGTTCGGCCGCCTCGACCACCTGGTCAACAACGCCGGCATCAACCCTGCCTACGGGCCCGCGCTCGAGATCGAGAGCTCCGTCGTCCGCAAGATCCTCGAGGTCAACGTGGTCGCCGCCCTCGACTGGACGCGGTCGGCCGTGCAGGCGGGCCTGAGCCGCTCGATCGTCAACACCGCGTCGGTGGCGGGCCTGTCGGCCAGCCCGGGTGTCGCGTTCTACGGCGTCTCCAAGGCGGCGCTGCTCAACCTCACGCAGCAGCTCGCGGTCGAGCTGGCACCCGGCATCCGCGTCAACGCGGTGGCTCCCGCCGTGGTCCGGACACGCCTCGCGCAGGCGCTCTACGAAGGCGACCGGGAGGCCGCGCTCGCCGCGGCCTACCCGCTGGGCCGCATCGGCGAGCCCGAGGACGTCGCCGGACCGGTCGCGTTCCTGCTGTCCGACGACGCCGGGTGGATCACCGGTCATACGCTCACCATCGACGGCGGCGCCAGTGCCGTCGCGGTCGGCTAGAAGAAGAACGAGAGGCACCCATGGCAACCTCCAGCGTCGTCGACGACATCACGCGGGCGGCCGTCGACCTGTTCTCCACCCAGGGGTACGCCAACACCTCGGTGCAGCAGATCGTCGAGGCGGCCGGCGTCACCAAGGGCGCGATGTACCACTACTTCGAGTCGAAGGACGACCTCCTCTTCTCGGTCTACGAGCGCATGCTGTCGCTGCAGACCGAGCACCTCGAGGAGATCGTCGGCCGCGGGGCGTCGACCGCGCAGACGCTGCGCGACGTGTGCGTCGACGTCATCGAGACGTCGATCGACTTCCTCCCCGAGGGCACCGTCTTCTTCCGCAGCGTGCACATGCTCTCGGAGCCGCGCCAGAAGGAGGTCACCCGCCGCCGCCGGCAGTACCACGACGTGTTCGCGAGCCTCATCGAGCGCGGTCAGGAGGAGGGCCTCTACCGGACGGACGTCCCGCGCGCCGTGCTGGTGGCCCACTTCTTCTCCGACGTGCACTACCTCTCGAACTGGTACTCCCCCGAGGGTCCCGAGGACAAGGTGCTCCTCGCGCAGCAGCTGACCGACCTCTTCCTCGTCGCGATCAAGGCCTGACCCGGTGCGCGCGTGGCAGGTGGTGCGGCACGGAGAGCCGGCCGAGGTCCTCGAGCTCTCGCAGGTGGCGGACCCGGCACCGGGTCCCGGGCAGGTGCTGGTCCGGGTGCGTGCGGTCGCGCTGAACTTCCCCGACGTCCTGCTGGCCCGGGGCGAGTACCAGGTGCGGCCCCCGCTCCCCTTCTCCCCCGGCATCGAGCTGTGCGGTGAGGTGATCGGCACCGGGGAGGGCGTCACGCGTGCGGCGGTCGGCGACCGCGTCGTCGGGTCCCGGATCGGCGTGCTGTCGGAGCTGGCCGTGCTCGACGAACGGGAGGTCTTCCCCGCTCCCGCGGCCCTCGACGACGCCGAGGCCGCCGCCCTCACCATCGGCTACCAGACGGCCTGGTTCGGGCTGCACCGGCGGGCCGCTCTGCAGCCGGGCGAGACGCTGCTCGTCCACGCGGCGGCGGGCGGCGTCGGGACCGCGGCCGTCCAGCTCGGAGCCGCCGCGGGTGCGCGGGTGATCGGTGTGGTCGGCAGTGCGGCGAAGGTGGAGGTCGCCCGGAAGGCCGGGGCGGACGTCGTCGTCGACCGGTCGACGCAGGACGTCGTCGCGACGGTGAAGGCCGAGACGGGCGGTGCGGGCGCCGACGTGGTGTTCGACCCCGTCGGCGGGACCGCGTTCGAGCAGTCGACCAAGTGCATCGCCTTCGAGGGGCGCATCGTGGTGGTCGGCTTCGCGGGCGGGACCATCCAGGCGGTGAACGCGGGGCACGCGCTGGTCAAGAACTACGGCGTGCTCGGCCTGCACTGGGCGCTCTACGCGCAGCGCCGACCCGAGCTGGTCGACGCGGCGCACGTCGAGCTGACGAGGCTGGTCGACGCCGGGCGGGTCCGGCCGGTGGTCGGCGAGGTCGTCGCGTTCGAGGACGCCCCGGCAGCCGTGCAGCGGCTCGCGGACGGCGCCACGACGGGCCGTCTGGTGGTGCGGGTCTCATGAGCGACACCCGGCTCGACGGTCGCGTCGCCCTCGTCAGCGGCGGGGCACGAGGGCTCGGCGAGGCGTTCGCGCGCGCCCTGCACGCCGCCGGCGCGAGCGTGGTGATCGCCGACCTGCTGGACGACGACGCGGGCCGGCTGGCCGCCGAGCTGGGCGACCGCGCGCTGGCGACCCACCTGGACGTGACGTCGCAGGAGAGCTGGGCCGCGGCGGTCGATGCCACGCTCGGCGCGTTCGGCACAGTCGACGTGCTGGTCAACAACGCCGGGATCGCGAACGCCGGGCCGATCGACCACTACCCGGTGGCGAAGTGGGACGCGGTCATCGCGGTCAACCTCACGGGTGTGTTCCTCGGCGTCCAGGCGGTGGTCCCGACGATGAAGGCCGCCGGCCGCGGCTCGATCGTCAACATCTCGTCGGTCGAGGGCATGCTCGGCGGCTCGCACCTGCACGGCTACGTGGCGTCGAAGTTCGGCGTCCGGGGACTGACCAAGTCGCTGGCGGTCGAGCTGGGCCCCGACGGGATCCGGGTCAACTCCGTGCACCCGGGCTTCGTCCAGACGTCGATGACCTCACGGCTCGACCCGACCGCCGTGCCGATCCCCCTGGGGCGACCGGCACTCCCTGCCGACGTCGCGGGCACCGTGGTGTTCCTCGCGAGCGACGACTCCGCCTACACGACGGGCACCGAGCTGGTGGTCGACGGCGGCATGATCGCGGGCGTCCCGCACTCGTAGAACTCCCTCAAGAACGGCGTGATCGAACCGTGTCCTGATCTCCATACCGTCCGGTCGGTTTCTGTTGTACTTTCGTCCTCACCGACACGAAGAGGTGCCGATGTCCGCACAGATGACACCCGTCAGGACGGGTGGTGAGCCGCATCTCGACGTCCGCGGCCTGAGCGTCCGCTTCGGGGGCCTGAGCGCCCTCGACGACGTGAGCCTGCAGGTGCGCAAGGGCGAGGTCGTCGGGCTGATCGGCCCCAACGGAGCCGGCAAGACCACCCTGTTCAACGCCGTCTGCGGCCTCGTCCGCCCGAGCGCGGGAACGATCACCGTGGACGGCGACCCGCTCCCCGGCGACCCGACCCGGCTGTCAGCGCGAGGCGTCGCCCGCACCCTGCAGGGCCTCGGCCTGTTCCGCGGGCTGACCGTCCGGGAGAACGTGCTGGCCGGCCACCTCGGCGCGACGGACCCCGGCGCGGACGCCCAGCGGCAGCTCGACGCGCTCGACCTCGCCGCGCACGCCGACCGTCCGGTGGGCGACCTGCCCTACCCCGAGCAGAAGAAGGTCGCGCTGGCCCGGGCGCTCGTCGCGCAGCCGGGTCTGCTCCTGCTCGACGAGCCCGCGGGGGGCCTCGGCGCCGAGGACATCGCCACGCTCGGCGAGCTGGTCCGGCACACCGCCGGCACCGGCTGCGCCGTCCTGCTGGTCGAGCACCACGTCGACTTCGTGATGAGCGTCTGCGACCGCGTCGTCGTCCTCGACTTCGGGCGCGTGATCGCGTCCGGCACCCCCGACGAGGTCGCGGGCGACCCGGCCGTGGACGAGGCGTACCTGGGGATCGAGGTGACCACCCGGTGAGCGCGCTGCTGGAGGTCCGTGGGCTGACCGTCGGCTACGGCGGCGCGCCGGTCCTGCGCGACGTCGACCTCGACGTGCCGGCCGGCAGCATCGTCGCCCTCGTCGGGGCTAACGGGGCCGGCAAGACCACGCTGCTGCGGACCCTGTCCGCCCTCGTCCCGGTGACCCGGGGCAGCATCCGCCTGGCCGGGCAGGACCTCGCCGGGGTGAGCGTCGAGGACCGGGTCCGGCGCGGGCTCGCGCACGTCCCCGAGGGTCGCGGCGTGGTCGCGGAGCTCACGGTCGACGAGAACCTGCGGCTCGGCGGGCTGTGGCGCGGGCCCGACCGACGCACGGCCGTCGCCGAGGTCTACGAGCTGTTCGAGCCGCTCGCCCGTCGCCGGGACAACCCCGGCCACCAGCTCTCCGGCGGGGAACGGCAGATGCTCTCGCTCGGCCGGGCCCTGGTCGCTCGGCCCACCGTCCTGCTGCTGGACGAGCCGTCGCTCGGCCTGGCGCCGCGGGTCGTCGCGCAGATCATGGGCGTCCTGCGCTCGCTGGCCGACCGCACCGGGCTGACCGTCCTGCTCGCCGAGCAGAACGTCGTCGGCGCACTCTCCGTCGCCGACCACGGCGTCGTCCTCGGGCTCGGCGAGGTCGTCGCGTCGCGGCCCGCGCACGAGCTCGCCGCCGACGACCGCCTCCGCCACGCCTACCTGGGGTTCTGATGGACAGACTCGTCTTCCTCCTGGGCACCGGCCTCGCGCGCGGTGCCGTCCTCGCGCTGTTCGCCCTCGCGCTGGTGCTCATCTGGCGCGGCGCCCGCGTCGTCAACTTCGCGCAGGGCGCCATGGCGGTGGTCAGCACCTACGTCGCGTTCGAGGTCACGTCGCTGACCGGCAGCTACTGGCTCGGTCTGCTGGCCGCGCTGCTGGCCGGCGGGCTGCTGGGGTTCGCGGTCGAGCGCGGGGTCATGCGGTTCGCGTCGCCGGCGTCGCCGCTGTCCGGCGTCATCCTGGCCATCGGGCTCGTGATGGTGCTGCAGTCCGCGCTCGGGATCCTCTTCGGGCCCGACTACCGGCCGATGCGCGTCCCGTTCGACGACAGTGCGATCGTCGTCGGCGGGGTGCCGCTGCTGTCGCCGTACGACCTGTTCGTGCTGGTCGTCGCCGTGGTGGTGATGGGCGCACTGGCCGTGCTGTTCCGGTGGACGTCGCTCGGCCTGCAGATGCGCGCCGCGGCCTTCGCTCCCGAAGTCTCGCGCCTGCTCGGCGTCCGGGTGTCGCGCACCGTCACCGTCGGCTGGGTCCTGTCGAGCGTCGTCGGCTCGCTGGCGGCGCTCCTGCTGGTGCCGACGAGCCTCGGCCTGAACCCGCACGCGACCGACTCCCTGTTCGTGCTCGGGTTCACGGTCGCGGTGGTCGGTGGGCTGGACTCGCCGGTCGGCGCGCTCGTCGGTGGGGTGGTCGTCGGCGTCGCGATGAGCCTGGTGACCGGCTACCTCGGCGCCGGCCTGGTGCCCATCGCCGTGCTCGTCCTGCTCGTGCTGGTGCTCCTCCTGCGACCGGCGGGACTGTTCGCGGCGGCGGAGGCGAGGCGCGCATGACCGGCCGGCAGAGGCTCCCTGGACAGCGCCCGCTGGCGCGCACGCTGGTCCTCGCGGCGGGCTGGACGGTCGTCGCGCTGGGCGGCACGTTCGCGCTCGACCCGTTCCGCAACTACCAGCTCGCGCTGGTGGCCGCGTACCTGTGCGCGACGGCCGGGCTCACCGTGCTCGTCGGCGCCACGGGCCAGCTCTCGCTCGGGCACGCCGCCCTCATGGCGGTCGGCGGCTACGGGTTCGCGCTGACGACCAACGCGCTGCCGTTCGGCGGCCTGGCCGCCTTCGTGCTCGCGCTCCTCGCCGGGGCGCTGGCGGCGGCCGTCGTCGGCCTGCTCCTCGGCCTCGCGGCCGCCCGCCTATCGGGCCCGTACCTGGCGGGTCTCACGCTCGCCGTCGTGGTCGCCCTGCCCGCGGTCGCGTCCACCTGGTCGACCGTGCTGCACGGCGACCAGGGGGTCCAGATCCCGTTCGAGGGGGTGCCCGACGCCCTGCGCCGGGTGGTCGCCCTGGAGCAGTGGCAGGCGATGGTGGCCGTCGTGGTCACGGCAGCCGTGGTGACCGGCCTGACGCTGCTGCGCGGCGGACGGTTCGGTCTGAAGATGCTCGCCGTCCGCGACGACGAGGTGGCCGCCCGGCTCAGCGGCATCCCCGCCGGGCGCGTCAAGGTGCTCGCGTTCACCGCCAGCTCGGTCGCGGCGGGCGTCGGCGGAGCCGTCCTGTGCTTCGTCGCCCAAGCCGTGAGCCCCGGCGCGTACACGGTCGGGTTCTCGCTCCTGCTCGTGGTGGCGGTCGTGATCGGCGGGCTCGGCAGCATCCTCGGCGCCGCGCTGGGCTCGGTCGTCGTCGTGCTCCTGCCCTGGCTCATCGGCCGGCTCACGGCCAGCCTCCCCGCGGACGCCGCGCAGCGGCTCGACGGGAACCTGGCCGTCCTCGTCTTCGGGCTCCTGCTCATCACCGTGATGGCGGTCGCCCCGCACGGCCTGCACGGCGCCATCGACGCCGCCCGGCGACGCCGCCGCCCCACCCCCGACGTCCCACCTCCCGCAGCAGAACCCGCACCGCGCAAGGTCCTCGTCCCTACCGAAGAACAGAGGTGACACCGATGTCACAACGCTCCCGGTCCGTCGCGCTGATCGCCACCACGGCCCTCCTCGCGGGCGGCCTCGCCGCCTGCAGCACCCCGGAGCCCTCCCCGGGGGTCACCGAGGACACCGTCACGGTCGGCACGCACACGCCGCTGACCGGCCCCGCCGCAGCGGGCTACTCGTCGATCTCGGCGGCGACGAAGGCGTACTTCGAGTACGTCAACGACAACGGCGGCATCAACGGCCGCAGCATCGAGTACGTCGTGAAGGACGACGGGTACAACCCGGCGACCACCTCGACGGTGGTCCGCGAGCTGGTGCAGGAGGACGAGGTCTTCGCCGTCATCAACGGCCTGGGCACGCCCACGCACTCCGCGGTGGTCGACTACCTGAACGAGAACGAGGTGCCGGACCTCTTCGTCGCCTCGGGCAGCCCCAAGTGGGACCAGCCCGGCACGTTCCCGTGGACGTTCGCCTACAACGCGAACTACATCGTGGAGGCGAAGGCGCTGGCCACCTACGCGAAGGAGACGTGGCCGGACAAGACGTTCTGCGTGCTCGGGCAGGACGACGACTTCGGCACCGACTTCACCACCGGTCTGCTGCAGGTGCTCGGGCCCGACGGGCTCGCGTCGACGCAGACGTACTCGGTGTCCACGCAGGACGTCGTCGCCCAGGTCGGCGCCATGCAGGCCGCCGGCTGCGAGGTCAACTTCCTGGCCACCGTCAACGGCTTCACGGCGCTCGCGCTGGGCACGGCCGCCAAGATGAAGTACCCGGCGCAGTGGGTCTCCTCGTCGTCCGGCGGCGACTACCCGACGCTGGTCGGCTACCTCGGCGAGGACGTCGCACCGCTGCTCCTGCAGGGCTTCGTCAGCTCCAACTACCTGCCGTTCAGCCCCGACGACGAGTGGGTCTCGCTGTTCCAGGAGATCAACGACGAGTACAACGACGGCGCCCCGTTCAGCGGCAACACCGTGTTCGGGATGTCGGTGGGGTACCTGTTCGCGCAGGCGCTGGCCAAGGCCGGCGACGACCCGACGCGCAAGAGCCTGCTCGACGCGCTGGAGGTCGGCGCCCTCACGGGCAACGGCATCGTCCCCCTGAGCTTCTCCAAGGACAGCCACGCCGCGTTCGAGGGCGTCGGCATCACGGTGGTCGACAAGGGCGTCCAGGACTACGTCGACGGTCAGATCTACACGACGGACGCCGGCAGCGGCGCGGTCGAGCCGTACACCGGCACGTCCGTGCCGCTCGAGGGCGACGGCATCCCGACCGCCTGACCCGGCACGACGGAGGCCCGGTCCCCCACGAGGGGACCGGGCCTCCGGCGCGTCAGGCGGGCGACAGTCGTCAGGCGTCGACGGGGGCCGTCGAGTACTGCGCCACCAGCTCGCGCTTGAGCACCTTGCCGCTGCCCCCGAGCGGCAGGGAGTCGACCAGGTGGACGACGCGCGGGAACTTGTACGCGGCGATGCGCTCCTGCACGAACGCCACCAGCTCCTCGGGCGTGGCCTCGTGCCCGTCGAGGAGCACGACCGCGGCGTGCACCTCCTGCCCGCGCGCCTCGTCGGGGAGCCCGAAGACGGCGGCGAACGCGACGGCGGGGTGCCGCATCATGACGTCCTCGACCTCGCTGGGGTACACGTTGTAGCCGTTGCGGACGATCATGTCCTTCTTGCGGTCGACGATCGTGACGATGTCGTCGGCGTCCTTGGTGCCCAGGTCACCCGTGCGGAACCAGCCGTCGACCACGGCCGCGGCCGACGCGTCCGGGTTGCCCAGGTACCCCTTGAACAGGGCGTGACCGCGCACGACGATCTCGCCGAGCTCGCCGACGGGCAGGCGGACGACGCGGTCGTCGATGCTGGCGTCCGCGATCTCGATGTCCACGCCCCACAGCGGGCGGCCGACGGTGCCGGGCCGGATCGGCTCGCCCACGTGGTTGAACGCCACTGCGGGCGACGTCTCGGTCAGGCCGTAGCCCTCGTGCACCTCGGCGCCGAACTCGCGGTCGAACGCCTCGAGCACCGCGACCGGCAGGGCGGCGCCCCCGGAGACGGCGTAGCGCAGGGGTGGCCGGGCGGTGCTGCGCGCGGCGGCCTGGATCAGCCCGATGTACATCGTCGGGACGGCGGTGAAGACGGTCGCGCCGTGCTGCACCATCTGCGCGAGCGCCTGGTCCGGGTCGAACTTGGGCAGCAGGATCACGGCGGCGCCGCGGCGGAACGCCGTGTTCATGACCGACACCTGGCCGAACGTGTGGAACAGCGGCAGGCCGCCGAAGACGACGTCGTCGCGCACCATGTCGAACAGGTCGATGAGGGCGACGTTGACCTGCTCGATGATCGCCATGTGCGATCCGACCGCGCCCTTGGGCCGGCCGGTGGTGCCGCTCGTGTACAGGATCGTGGCGGGGCTGATCGGGTGCACGGACTCGTACAGGTCGATCGCCTGGGCGGCCGCCGCCTCGTCCTCCAGGCGCGGGAACGGCACGGCCATCCCGTCCGGCACCAGCACCGTCAGCAGCGGGATGCCGGCGCGCGCGGCCGCGGGACCCGCCTCGGCGAGCATCGGGGCGGCGGCCACCAGGACCGTCGCGCCGGAGTCGCGCAGGACGAACTCGATCTCGTCGGCCTTGAACAGCAGGTGGACCGGCACGACGACCGCGCCGAGCGCGAGCACGCCGTAGTAGACGCGGGCGAAGTCGGGCACGTTCGGCACGATCATGGCGACCCGGTCGCCCGGTCCGATACCGCGAGCGCGCAGCGCCCCCGCGTACGCCCGGGTCTGGTCCCAGAGCTCGCCGTAGCGGACCACCTGGTCACCGAGGAAGAACGCCGTGCGGTCGGGGGTGCGGTGGGCGGTCTCGGCGAGGATCGCCGCGACCGACATGCTCCCGAAGCCCGCACCGTCGAGGGCCTGATCAGTCATGTCACTCTCCTGTCGTCGTGAGCTGGGCTCGCCCGAGGGAGGCGAGGTGGACCTCGTCCGGACCGTCCGCCAGGCGCAGGGCCCGGGCGCCGGCGAACATCTCGGCCAGCGGCTGGTCGCCGGACAGGCCGGCCGCGCCGAACAGCTGGATCGCGCGGTCGAGGATCTGCTGCACGGCCCGCGGGACCGCGATCTTGATGGCCTGGATCTCGGTCATCGCGGCGCGGTTGCCGACCGTGTCCATGAGCCAGGCGGTCTTGAGCACCAGCAGCCGCAGCGCCTCGATCTGCAGGCGGGACTCGGCCACCCACTCGCGCACGACGCCCTGGGCCGCCAGGGGCCTGCCGAACGCGACGCGCGAGGTCGCGCGCTCGACGACCAGGTCCATGGCTCGCTCCGCCATGCCGAGCGACCGCATGCAGTGGTGGATCCGGCCGGGCCCGAGCCGGGCCTGCGCGATCGCGAACCCCTGGCCCTCTCCCGCGAGGATGTTGCCGACGGGGACGCGGACCTCGTCGAACATGATCTCGGCGTGGCCGCCGTGGTCGCGGTCGTCGTACCCGAACACGGTCAGCGGCCGCACGATCTGCACCCCGGGCGTGTCCCGCGGGACCAGGACCATGGACTGGCGGCGGTGCCGGTCCGCGGACGGGTCGGTGGCGCCCATGACGACCAGCAGCGTGCAGTCCGGGTTCATGGCCCCCGTCGACCACCACTTGCGGCCGGTGATCACGTACTCGTCGCCGTCGCGGACGATGCGGGTCGCGATCTGCGACGCGTCGGACGAGGCCACGTCCGGCTCCGTCATGCAGAACGCGGACCGGATCTCGGCGTCCAGGAGCGGCTCGAGCCATTCCTCCTTCTGCTCGGGCGTCCCGAACTCGGTGAGCAGCTCCATGTTCCCGGTGTCCGGGGCGGCGCAGTTGAACGCGGCCGGGGCCAGGCGCGGGCTGCGGCCCGTGAGCTCGGCGACGGGCGCGTACTGGAGGTTGGTCAGGACGCTCGGCAGGAACAGGTTCCACAGGCCCTGCTCGCTGGCCAGGCCCTGCAGGCGCCGGACCACCGGCCGGGTGCCCCACTCGGTGGGGGTCGCGGCGAGCTCGGCCTCCAGCACCGGCTCGGCCGGGTAGACGTGCTCGTCGAGGAACGCCCTGGTGCGACGGACCATGTCGACCGTCGTGGCGTCGGGGGCGAAGTCCATCAGCGCACCGCCCCCGCCAGCTGCGCGAGCCCTTCGTCGGCGAGCGGCGCGACGAGGGCGCCGATCCGGTCGAACCCGTCGCCCACGGTGTCCCCGCCGAGGAACCGGAAGTGGATGCCCTCGAGGATGACGGCGAGCTTGTAGGCGGCGAACGCCCGGTACCAGCCCAGCTCCGGCACGCTGCTGCCCAGCCGGGCGCTGTACGCGTCGACGAGCTCGTCGAACTCGGGGTAGCCCGCCGCCGGGTCGACCGCGCTGGGCGCGACGCTGCCACCCGCTGCGACTTGTGGGATGTCGCGAATGTGCCAGTACAGCCCCAGCATGCCGAGGTCGACGGCGGAGTCCCCGAGCGTCGCCATCTCCCAGTCGAGGATCGCGGCGATGCGCGGGCCGTCGGAGACGAGCACGTTGTCCAGGCGGTAGTCGCCGTGCACGATGCTGCTGCGCCGGGTGGTCGGGACGCGCTCGGCCAGGCGTCCCTGCAGGTCGTCCAGGCTGGGTACCGGCCGCGAGCGCGAGCCGTCGAGCTGCGTCCGCCAGCGCCTCAGCTGCCGGTCGAGGTACCCGTCCGAGCGTCCGAGGTCGGCCAGCCCGACGTCCGCGGGCTCGATGGCGTGCAGCTCGGCCAGCAGGGTGGCCAGCTCCAGGCTCACGGTGCGCAGGTCGTCCGCGGTGTACGTGGTGTTCTGCGACGGGTGCGCGAGCACGGTGCCCTCGACGAGGTCCATGACGTAGAACACGGTCCCGGTCCCGGCGGACGGGTCGTCCACCAGCGCGACGGTCGGCGGCACCGGCACCCGCGAACCCTGCAGGGCGGAGATGACGCGGTGCTCGCGGGCCATGTCGTGCGCCGTGGTCTGCACGTGCCCGAGCGGTGGCCGCCGGACGACCAGCGGCCGGACGCCCCCGTCGACCCGGTACGTGAGGTTGCTGCGCCCGCCGGCGATCACGCGTGCGGACAACGTGCCGTCGCCCACCACGGTCGGGTGCTCACGGCGCAGGTACGCCTCCAGCTGTGCCACGTCGAGCCCGGGTGGGTCCGGCATGCGTCGGGTCATCGTCGACCACCTCTCCGGGCCGCACGTCGTCATACCGCCCGGTCGGTATGCTACCGGATCAGACGACCAGGTCGCGTTCGATCGCCGCACGGATCCGGTCGGGGATCGGGACCGGCCGCCGCGTCGCGTCGTCGACGAACACGTGCACGAAGCGCCCCTCGGCCACGAGCTCGCCGCCGCGCAGGATGCCGAGCTCCCAGGTCACGCTCGTCGCGCCCAGCCGGCCGGCGCGCAGGCCGACCTCGAGCGGCTCCGGGAAGGCGGCGGAGGCCTTGAACTCGCACGACGACGAGACGCAGACGCCGATCGGCTCCCCCGCAGTCGGGTCGAGCCCGGCGGTCGACATGAGCCAGACGTTGATCGTCGTGTCCATCGCCTCGTAGTAGACGGTGTTGTTGAGGTGGCCGTAGACGTCGTTGTCGTTCCAGCGCGTTCCAAAATGTGCACGATGGGGCCACCGCTGCTCTGTCATGGCCGCAGCACCAGCTCGAAGGCCGCGCGCGCGCGCTCCGCGCTGGGCCGGTCGCCGTTGAGCAGGTCGGCGTAGGTGAACGACTCCGAGATGCGGACCAGCAGGTAGGCCAGGTCGTGCGCGCTCACCCCGCGCCCGAACGGCTGCTCTCCCAGCTCCTGGCGCACCAGGGCCTCGACGACCGCGACGTACCGCCGCTGGATCTCGCTCTCCTTGGTCGTCAGCAGCCGCAGGGCGCGTGCGGGCTCGCGCTGGAGGAAGCCGCGGAAGTAGTCCGCCGTGATGAGGTCGCCGGCGAAGTGCGTGAGCACCGCGGACACGCGCGCCGCCCCCTCCGCGTCCCGGGTGGCGGCTTCCGCCTGCTCCAGCGTGGGGACGGCGAGCGACCACAGCACCTCCGAGAGGAGCGCGTCGCGGTTGCCGACCCACCGGAACAGCGACGTGCGGTCGACGCCCAGCTTGGCGGCCAGCCGGCCCATGTCGATGCGTGAGCCCTCGATGAACGTGGCGCGGGCGGCGACGAACGCGCGCACGGCGTCGGCGTGCTCACCGTCCTCCAGCCGTTGCGACAGCCACGACGGGGCGACGCGGGTGCCGATGCGGCCGAGCCCGTCTCCGATCACGCCAAGGTTCGACATGGCGGCAACCTACTCCTTCTCGGTAGGGGCTATGCAACATCTCAGAAAATGATGCAGACTCGGGGGCGAGATCAGAGCCGATCCACGAGCGGAGCCATCCGGTGACCCAAGCAGACCTCTCCCACGCGCTCCTGACGAGCGACTTCTACTCCTTCCAGGACCTCCTCACCCCCGACGAGAACGCGCACGTCATGGAGATCCGCGAGTTCCTGGAGCGCGAGCTCCGCCCCATCGCCGACGACTACTGGGACCGCGCCGAGTTCCCCATGCACCTCATCCCCGAGGTCGGGCGGCTCGGCATGCTCGGGCCGGTGTGGCCCGAGACCCAGCGGTTCGAGAACAGCGCGCTGTACCGCGGCTGGGTCGCGCTCGAGCTCGCGCGGGTCGACCCCGGCTTCGCCACGTTCGTCGGCGTCCAGAACGGCCTGACCATGGGCGCGATCGGCGTCGGCGGCTCGCCCGAGCAGCGCGCGCAGTGGCTCCCGCCGATGGCGACGGGCGAGGTGATCGGCGGCTTCGGGCTGACCGAGCCGCTGTCCGGCTCGGACACCGCCCGCGGCCTGCGCACCACGGCGCACCGGACGGGGGACACGTGGGTGCTCAACGGAGCCAAGCGCTGGATCGGGAACGCCACGTTCGCGCACGTCGTCGTCATCTGGGCCCGCGACACCGCGGACGACCAGGTCAAGGGCTTCCTCGTCCGCCGCGGCACCCCGGGGTTCACCGCGACGAAGATCGAGCGCAAGCAGGCGCTGCGCACGGTGCAGAACGCCGACATCCTGCTCGACGGGGTCGAGGTCGCCGAGGCGGACCGGCTCCCGAACATCCGCTCGTTCAAGGACGTCGCCGTCGTGCTGCGGCTGACCCGCGCGGAGGTCGCCTGGCAGGCCGTCGGCGTGGCCGTCGGCGCCTACGAGGCCACCGTCCGCTACGCGCTCGAGCGCGAGCAGTTCGGCAAGCCGATCGCGTCGTTCCAGCTGGTCCAGGACCGGCTCGCGCGCTGCCTCGGCAACATCACCGCGAGCATCGCGATGTGCGTCCGCGTCTCCCAGCTTCTGGACGAGGACCGGCAGGGCGACGAGCACTCCGCGCTCGCCAAGGCGTACACGACCCAGACGATGCGCGAGACCGTGGCGCTGTGCCGCGAGACGCTCGGCGGCAACGGCATCCAGCTCGACCACGGCGTCGCGCGCTACATGGCGGACGCCGAGGCGGTCTACTCGTTCGAAGGGACCCACGACATGAACAACCTCATCGTGGGGCGTGCCATCACCGGCATCGCGGCGTTCGTCTGATGGCCGAGGCGTACATCGTCGCGACCGCCCGCTCCCCCATCGGCCGCGCGTTCAAGGGCTCGCTGAAGGACCTGCGTCCCGACGACCTGGCGGCGTCCATGGTCCGCGCCGCTCTCGCGCAGGTGCCCGACCTCGACCCCGGGCGGGTCGAGGACCTGCTGCTCGGCTGCGGCATGCCCGGCGGCGAGCAGGGCATGAACATGGCCCGGATCGTCGCGGTGCTCCTCGGGCTCGACGGCGTGCCCGGCACGACCGTCAACCGGTACTGCTCGTCGTCGCTGCAGACCACCCGCATGGCGTTCCACGCGATCAAGGCCGGCGAGGGCGACGTGTTCGTGTCGGCCGGCGTCGAGTGCGTGAGCCGGTCCGCCATCGGGAACAGCGACTACATCCCCGGCGCCTCGCTGGAGAACCCGCGGTTCGCCGACGCCGTGGGCCGCACGGCCGCGCGGGCGGTGTCCGGCGAGGCCTGGGTGGACCCGCGCGAGAGCGGCCTGCTCCCCGACGCCTACATCGCCATGGGTCAGACCGCGGAGAACGTCGCCGCCCTGACCGGCACCACGCGCGCCGACCAGGACCAGTTCGCGGCGCTGTCCCAGAACCGCGCGGAGAAGGCGCTCGCCAACGGGTTCTGGGCCGAGGAGATCACGCCCGTGACCCTGCCGGACGGCACGGTCGTGTCCGCCGACGACGGTCCGCGCGCCGGCGTCACGCCTCAGTCGCTGGCCGGCCTGAACCCGGTGTTCCGACCCGACGGCACCGTCACGGCGGGCAACTGCTGCCCGCTCAACGACGGCGCCGCGGCGGTCGTCGTGGTCAGCGACCGGATCGTCGACGAGCTGGGACTCACCCCGCTCGCCCGGATCGTCTCCACCGGCGTCAGCGGCCTGTCGCCCGAGATCATGGGCCTCGGCCCCGTCGACGCCTCGCGGATGGCACTGGCGCGGGCGGGCCTGACCATCGACGACATCGACCTGGTCGAGCTCAACGAGGCGTTCGCGGCACAGGTCCTGCCGTCGGCGCGGGCGCTCGGGATCGACCACGAGAAGCTGAACGTGCACGGCGGCGCGATCGCGGTCGGCCACCCGTTCGGCAGCACGGGCGCCCGGCTCACGACGACCCTCCTGCACGGCCTGGCCACGCGTGACGCGACGTTCGGCCTGGAGACCATGTGCGTCGGCGGCGGCCAGGGCATGGCGATGGTGGTGGAGCGGGTCTCGTAGAACCGTGACAGCACGACGCCCGAGGACGTGGGTCACGTCCTCGGGCGTCGTGGCGCTCAGGCGGCGAAGTACAGGACGACCGTCTCCGCGACCAGGGCCGGCTTGGACGCGCCCTCGATCTCGAGGGTGATCGTGAAGGTCGCGCGGACGCCCTGCGCCGTCGGCTCCGCGGACGTCACCGTGCTCGTCGCCCGGATGCGGGAGCCGGCCGTCACCGGCTGCAGGAAGCGGACCTTGTCGAGGCCGTAGTTGACCACCAGGCCCGTCCCGCCGACCTCGACCAGCCCGTCGGTCAGCGACGGGATCAGCGACAGGGTCAGGTACCCGTGCGCGACGGTCGCGCCGAACGGCCCCTGCGCGGCCCGCACCGGGTCGACGTGGATCCACTGGTGGTCGTCGGTGGTGTCGGCGAACGCGTCGATCCGCGCCTGGTCGACGGTGAACCACTCCTCGGCCGTGACCGACTGCCCGATCACGTCGACCAGGCCGCCCGGTGTCGCGACGGCGATCATGCCTTCGGACCGCCCGCCACGTAGAGGACCTGCCCGTTGACGAAGCTCGCGGCCTCCGAGCAGAAGAACGAGACGGCGTGCGCGATGTCCTCGGGCACCCCGATGCGCCCGACGGGGATCTCCTTGGCGGCGGCCTCGACGAACTGCTCGTACGTGACGTGCATGCGCTCGGCGGTCTGCCGGATCATGTCCGTGCCGATGAACCCCGGCGCCACCGCGTTCGTCGTGATCCCGTACCGCCCCAGCTCGAACGCGAGCGTCTTGGTGAACCCCTGGATCCCCGCCTTGGCCGTGGCGTAGTTGGCCTGCCCGCGGTTGCCCAGGGCCGACGTGCTCGACAGGTTCACGATCCGGCCCCAGCCGGCGTCCACCTGGTGCTTCTGCACGGCCCTGCTCATGAGGAACGCGCCGCGCAGGTGCACGGACATCACGGAGTCCCAGTCGTTCTCGGTCATCTTGAACAGCAGGTTGTCGCGCAGGATGCCGGCGTTGTTGACCAGCACCGTCGGCGCACCCAGCTCGGCGGCGACACGGGCGACGGCCGCGGCCGCGTCGTCCGTGCTGCCGACGTCGGCACCGAGGCCGAGGGCCGAGCCGCCGGCCGCCCGGATGGCATCGACGGTCTCCGCGGTGTCGTCCTCCCGCAGGTCGAGGACGGCCACCTGGAAGCCGTCGGCGGCCAGCCGGAGGGCGGTCGCGGCGCCGATGCCACGAGCAGCTCCGGTCACGAGGGCGGTTCGGGTCTCTGTCATTGGAGGGGGTCCCTTTCGTCGAGAACGATCAGCTGGCGGAGCTCGCCACCGGCCGCGAGGCGGTCCATGGCGACGTCGAGGTCGTGCAGGGTGATGCGGGAGGAGACCAGGCGCTCGAGCGGCAGGCGCCCGGACCGCCACAGGTCCACGTAGAGCGGGATGTCGCGCGCGGGCACGGCGGACCCGAGGTAGCTGCCGACGACGGTCCGGGCCTCGGCGGTGAGGGTCAACGGGCTCACGGACGCGCGGGCGTCCGGTGCCGGCAGACCCACGGTGACCGTGGTGCCGCCCGGCGCGGTCGCGGCGAACGCGGTCTCGAACGCCCGGGCGTTCCCGGCCGCCTCGATCACGACGGGTGCCCTGACGGACGCCTCGGCGAGTGCGGCGGGGGTGAAGACGGCCGACGCCCCGTTGGCTCGCGCAGCGTCGAGCTTGTCCGGGAGCGCGTCGACCCCGACGACCTCGAACCCGAGCGCGACCGCGACCAGCAGTGCGGCCATGCCCACCCCTCCGAGCCCGACGACCATCACCGTGTCACCCTCCCGCGGACGGCCGGCGTTGACCACCGCGCCGCCGCCGGTCAGCACCGCGCAGCCGAGCAGCGCCGCGACCTCCGGCGGGACGTCGGGATCCACGCGGACGACCGAGGTCCGGCTGACCACGGCGTGGCTGGCGAACGCGGACACGCCCAGGTGGTGATGGACGGGCCGGCCGTCACGGGAGAGGCGTCGGCCGTCGCCCACGAGCGAGCCGGCCCCGTTCGCCGCGCTGCCCACCCGGCACGGCAGCCGGCCGTCGGTCGCGCACTCCGGGCAGTCGCCGCAGCGGGGCAGGAACGTCATGACGACGCGGTCGCCCACCGCCAGGCCGTTCACGCCGTCGCCGAGCACCTCGACGATGCCCGCGGCCTCGTGGCCCAGCAGCATGGGGGTGGGCCGCACGCGGTTGCCGTCGACCACCGACAGGTCGGAGTGGCACACCCCGGCCGCCTCGATCCGGACCAGCACCTCGCCCGGACCGGGTCCGTCCAGCTCGAGGGGTCCGATGGTGAACGGTCGCGACCGCGCGAACGGCGCCGGTGCGCCCGAGCGTTCGAGCACCGCACCCACGATCTGCACGAGCACCTCCAGCGTCGACGTCGTTGTCACGCATACCGACCGCGCGGTATGTTGCCGCCACAGTACACACCATCGCCGAGGTCAGGGAGACGCTCGATGACGGGCACACCGGTCCAGGGAGTCGCCGACGAGCGGTTCGCACCGCTGCGCGAGGTGTTCCAGCAGCACCTCGACAGCGCCGAGGAGCTGGGCGCGAGCCTCGCCGTCGTCGAGCGCGGGACCCTCGTGCTCGACCTCTGGGGCGGCTGGGCCGACCAGGCGCGCACCACGCCGTGGGCGGCGGACACGCTCACCAACGTCTGGTCGATCTCCAAGACCATGACCTCCCTGACGGCCCTGGTCCTCGTCGACCGCGGCCTGCTCGACCCCGACGAGCCCGTCGGCACCTACTGGCCGGAGTTCAAGGCCGCCGGCAAGGAAGCCGTGCTCGTCCGGCACGTGCTCAACCACACCTCCGGCGTCTCCGGCTGGGACCAGCCCGTCACCGGCGAGGACATCCTCGACGTCCCCGCCGCGACCGCCCGCCTCGCCGCCCAGGCGCCGTGGTGGCCTCCGGGCACGCTGTCCGGCTACCACCTGCTCGACTACGGGCACCTCGTGGGCGAGCTCGTCCTGCGCGTCACGGGCCGCACGCTCGGCGAGTTCTTCCGCGCCGAGATCGCCGAGCCCCTCGGCGCCGACTTCTGGCTCGGGCTGCCCGAGTCGCAGGACGGCCGGGTCAGCCACGTCGTCCCGCCGCCACCGTCGCAGATCGACCTCGCACAGCTGCCACCCGGGTCGCCGGCGCGGCGCACCCTCGGCGGTCCCGGGCTCGACGCCTCGATCACGTGGACCCGCGGCTGGAAGGCGGCCGGGATCGGCGGGGCGGGTGGCCACGGGAACGCCCGGTCGGTCGCGCGGGTGCAGTCCGTGCTGACGAACGGCGGCGGCGGGCTGCTCTCCCCCGACACGATCGAGCTCGTGTTCGCGCAGCACACCGACAACGTGGACCTCGTCCTCGGCGTCCCGGTGCGGTTCGGTCTCGGCTACGGGCTGTCGAACCCGGTCAGCACGCCGCACATCCCCGAGGGCCGCGTGGCGTTCTGGGGCGGCTGGGGCGGCTCGCTCGTCGTCAACGACGTCGACCGCGGCCTCACGTTCGCCTACGTCATGAACCGGATGTCGCCCGGCATCCTGGGGTCCCCCCGCTCGGACGCGTACCTGCAGGCGCTCTACGGCGCGCTCTAGTACCCCGCCATCCGCAGCGCGGTGTCGACCAGCTCGACACGGTCGAGCGACGCGACCTCGGCCACGTCGAACCAGGCCGCGGTGTCCGTGCTGCCGTCCACCTCGTCGGTCAGCTCGCCGCCGACGACGTGCGCGCGGTAGACGATCCGGAGGCCGTGCAGGTCGCCGTCCCGCGGGTCGAGGCGCAGGGCGGCCGGCACGACGATCGAGTCGATGCCCAACAGCTCGTCGAGCTCCACGTGGTACCCGGTCTCCTCGAGGACCTCCCGCACCGCGGCGTCCGCGGGGTCCTCGCCCGGGTCGATCCCGCCGCCCGGGAGCGTCCACCCCGACCGCCCACCCTCGACCCAGTGCGGGAGCAGGACCCGTCCCGACTCGACGACCACGGCATAGGCGGCGACGCGTTGCTTCACGCGGGCGAGCCTAGGCCCCTGCGGTGCTCGTGCCAGGGCCAGCCACCTGAGCCGTTCGAGGGACGACCAACTCCCGGCAGGACTCCGCGTGCCACGATGTGCCCCTCCACGTCCCTGCTCTGCTCCTGGTGGTCCCGATGCGACGTCCGACCGCGCTCGCCCGGCTCGTCCCGCTCGTCGCCCTCGCGGTGCTCCTCGGTGCCGCACCGCCCGCCGCGGCCGCACCCGGGGACTTCGTGCCGTGGCTGCAGACTGCACACGTGCGCCCGGGCGGGGGGATCAACCTGTGGCGGGCACCGGTGGGGTCGGCAGGCCTCGGTGAGCCCGTGGCCCCGGCGCTGGTCGCGACGCTCGACACCGGAGGATTCCGGTTCGACCAGTCCCGGACGGGGTCGGGGGTGTTCGCCCCGGTGGGTTCGCCACCCACCCCGGACGCGCTGATCTCCCACCAGCAGCCCAACGGCGGCGTGCTGCTGTGGGTCGTGCCGGTGTCGACCGGGCAGCCCGAGGTCTGGGCGGACCTGCGCGGCGGCGGGTGGAGCTGGGCGGACTCCCGCCAGTACGTGGGGGACGTCGACGGCGACCGCCGCGACGACGTCGTCAGCGTGCACCGCAACGACTGGGGCCTGGGCGCCGTCGGCGTCAACGTGTGGGTGCACCGCAACACGGGGTCCGGGTTTGCGGACCCGCAGCTCTGGGCCACGATCATGCCGCGCGACATCCCCGGCGCCGAGCACATCGACCGCTGGGAGCCGTTCGTCGACTCCCGCTTCCTCGTCGGCGACGTCAACGGCGACCGCCGCGCGGACCTCTCGATGACCCACCGGGCCAACGGCGCGGCGCGCGGCTACGGGATGATCCACACGCTCTGGCAGAACACCGGGGGGTCGTTCGCCAACTCGGGCAGGTGGGAGGGCGCGCGGACGTCGCAGGGCTGGTCGTTCGACGCGAGCCGCGACCTGCTCCAGGAGATCGATGGCTACGGGAGGCGTGGGCTGACGATCGTGCACCAGCAGCCCGGCGACGGTGTCCTGGTCTTCCACCGGCCCTTCCACCCCGAGAACGGTGGAGGGTGGAGCGGCGTCTGGCTCGCGTCGGACCTCCGTGCGGGCGGGTGGAGCTGGTCGGGCTCCCGGCAGGTCGCCGCGGACATCGACAGCGACGGGCGCGAGGACCTCCTGAGCGTGCACGCGCAGGTCAGTGGCGGCGAGCTCGTCTGGGCGCACACGTTGGCCGGGCCGTTCGAGCCCATGGGTGCACCCGTCCTCGTCGGCGACCTGCGCAGCGGGGGCTGGGACTTCCGCACCAGCACGGAGACCGTCAGCTCCCCCTCGATCTGGCACTGAGCAGCCGGCACCGCAGCCGCACCGTCACAGCAGCCGTCGAGCCGCCGCCCAACGCGTCAGCTCGTGCCGGCTGGACAGCTGGAGCTTGCGCAGCACCGCGGAGACATGGGTCTCGACCGTCTTGATCGAGATGAACAGCTCGGAGGCGACCTCGCGGTAGGAGTACCCGCGCGCGATGAGCCGCATCACCTCGCGCTCCCGCGCGGAGAGGCGGTCCAGCTCGTCGTCCCCGATCGCGACGTCCCCGGCGGCCGCACCGAACGCGTCGAGCACGAAGCCCGCCAACCGGGGCGAGAACACCGCGTCGCCGCCGGCCACGCGGCGGACGGCGTCCGACAGGTCGGTGCCGTCGATCGCCTTGGTGACGTACCCGCGGGCGCCCGCGCGGATGACCGCGACCACGTCCTCGGACGCGTCGGACACGGACAGCGCGAGGAACCGGGTCTCACCCAGCAGGTCGGTGCACGCCTTGATGACCTCGGCGCCGCCACCGCCGTCGCCGCCGGGCAGGTGCACGTCGAGCAGCACCACCGGCGGCCGCAGCTCACGGACCAGGCGGATCGCCTCGTCCACCGAGTCGGCCTCACCCACCACGCGGACGCCCGCGTCCAGCGACGCCTTCACCCCCGTCCGGAACATGTGGTGGTCGTCGACGAGGACGACATCGACTGCGTCGGTCATGGTTGGACTCCTTCGTCGTCCACGGCGCGGATGGGCACCACCAGGTGCACCTCGGTCCCACGCTCCGGGCTGCTGGTCACCTTCGCCGTGCCGCCCCGGCGCCGCACGCGCCCGATGATCGACTCGCGCACCCCGAACCGGTCGGTGCCCACCTCGTCCAGGTCGAAGCCGTCGCCGTGGTCGCGCACGAACACCTCGACCTCCGACGTCCCGACCTCCAGGTACAGCGACACGGGCGGCCGGCCGTGCACCACGGCGTTCACCAGCGCCTCGCGCGTCGCCTGCAGCAGCGCCTCGGTGTCGGCGTCAGGCACGCGGTCCCCGACGACCACCGACTCGATGGCCACCGGATCGCCCGACGGTCCGGACCGGGAGTCCTCGACCTCGGCGACGATGCCGCGCAGCGCCGCCGCGACCGACGTCCCGGGCGCGGGACGGTCGTCGTACAGCCACTCGCGCAGCTCGCGCTCCTGGGCGCGGGCCATCCGGGCGACCTCCGCGGAGTCGTCGGCCCGCGACCGGATGAGGGCGAGGGTCTGCAGAACGGAGTCGTGCAGGTGGGCCGCGATGTCGGCGCGCTCGGACTCCCGCGCGCGGGCGGCCCGCTCGTCGCCCAGCTCGCGCACCAGCCGCAGCCACCAGGGCGTCAGGACGAGGGCGACACCGCCGAGCATCACGACGGCGGCGATGATCGACTGCACGAGCGTCGCGGCCTCGACCCCTTCGCCGGACGCCAGCCCGACGAACAGGAGCACGCCGACCCCCGCGAGCAGGATCCCCCCGGCCACGCGCAGGAGGCTGACCGGGGTGCGGCCTCCCGCCCGGTCGCGCAGGCGGCCGCGCTGCACGGCGTCCAGCTGGCTCCACGCCAGCCACAGGCCGGCCAGCACGATCACGGCGGGCAGCAGCCAGTCGGCCTGCACGTCCGCCCCCGACCGGACGGCGATCAGCAGGGCCGCCGCGACGACGAGCAGCCCGCCGATCGCGATGTCCGTCACGGGGATCCGTCGACCGGGCTCGACGATCGCCTGCCGCCGCGCGAGCCGGGTCAGCGCGCTCGGGCGCACCTCCTGCGCCGCGTCCGCCGGGTCGCCCGCCGGGACCGCCAGCCACCAGAACGCGTACAGCAGCGCTCCGATCCCGGCGACCGGCGTGAGCAGGACGAACCCGAGGCGCACCAGGGCGACCGGAACGTCGAGGTGCGCGGCGAGCCCGAGCGCGACACCGCCGAAGACGCGCCCGCGCGCAGGGCGGCGCAGCGGCAGCCTGCGGGGCGCGACGACGGTCGGGGTGGGGTGCACGGTCCGATCGTCACATGCCCCGAGCCGTTCGGGGGTCGGGTCCAGGGTCCGTTCAGGGGCGCCACCCGACAGGTTCAGGGTGGGGTCAGGGGTCCACCCGATGCCGCTGCCTCGTCGGGACGGCCAGGATCGAGACATGGACACGAGCACTCCCACCGGCGCTGCCGGACCCGACCCGGCACCGGGCAGCCCCGCGCCGGACCCGACACCGGCGCCGGGGAACGCGCCGAACAGCTTCTTCGCCGCCGTGCGCCGACTCGGCATCACGCGGTCCGACGACCGCTGGATCGGCGGCGTCAGCGGCGGCCTCGGTGACCGGTTCGGCATCGACCCGCTGCTGGTGCGCGGCATCTTCTTCGCGACGCTCCTGCTGGGCGGGATCGGGCTGGTCGCGTACGGCGTGGCCTGGGCGCTCCTGCCCGAGCGCCGCGACGGCCGGATCCACCTGGAGGAGATGGTCCTCGGGCGGTTCGACATCGCCCTGCTCGGTGCGCTGGCCTTCGTGATCGTCGGTTTCGGCCGAGGTGACAACTGGTTCTTCTTCTGGGGTCCTCCCGGCTGGGTCCAGGGGCTCCTGTGGGTGACCCTGGTCGGCGGCATCGTGATGGTGATCGCCATCGTCTCCAACCAGCAGAACCCGAAGCCGCGGCCGCCCGGCGGGCCCTACGGCCAGCCTCAGCCGTACGGCTCGCAGCCGACGGTCGGCTACCCCGCCGCGACGTACCCGGCCGCCGGCGGCTACCCGGCGCCCACCGCGACGACGGCACCCGTCGACGGCGACCAGCCCGCAGCACCGCCCGCCGCCGGGTGGTCCACCGGGTACGCACCCACCCCGCCGCCGCCCCCGGCGCCGCGCCCGGTGCCCGCGCCACGCCCGGTCACCCCGCCGCGTCCGCGGACCCCGGGGGCCGGGGCCGGCACCGTCGGCGTCGTCGTCGCGCTGAGCCTGCTCAGCCTCGCGGTCCTGCTGATCGCGGAGCGCCAGGGCGACTTCGACGGACCCGTCGGCCTGACCGCGCTGGGTGTCGGGATCGTGCTCTGCGGCCTGGGGATCATCGTCTCCGGGCTGCGCGGCCGGACCAGCGGCGGCCTCGGCGGTCTCGCCGTCGTCGGCATCCTCGTCGCGGTGCCCGTCGGAGCGGTGAACAACGCCAGCTGGGTCTGGTCGGGCGAGTCGCAGCACGACTTCGCCGCCGAGGGCGTCGTGCACGTGACCGACCGCGAGGAGGCCGCGAACGGCTTCTCGATGGGCTTCGGTGACGTCACGATCGACCTCAGCGACCTGCAGATGACCTCCGACACCCTCGAGGTCCCGATCTCGCTCGCCGCCGGTGACCTCACCGTCGTCGTGCCCAGCGAGGCGAGCATCTCCGCCGATGTCGACGCCGGCGCCGGCACCGTGCGCTGGGACGTCGACGGCGAGAGCAAGAGCGTCGACGGCGTCGGCCTCAACCCCCGCACCTTCACGTCCGGCGCGATCGACGAGGACGGACCGCAGCTCGCGCTGCAGGTCCAGATCGGCGCCGGCGACGTCTCGATCATCGAGGAGAACTGATGCCCACCGACAAGACCCCCCGCGACGCCGACCAGACGCTCGCCCTGCCGGTCACCGACGAGGCCCCCACGACGGGGACCACCGACGACGACACCGCGGTGATCACCGAGCACGACACCGTCGTGATCTCCGACGGCGACACCACCGTGATCCCCGCTGACGACACCGCCGTGCTCACGCTCGAGACGGCCGAGCCGGTCGAACCGGTTCGGCCGGCCGAGCCGGTGGAGACCGACAGGTCGTTCGGGACGAGCGAGCCGGTCGCCGACGAGACCCGTCCGTACCCGAGCACCACGGCGTGGTCCTCGCAGGACGAGCCGGCGCCGTACACGTCGCCGATCGGTGCGCTCTACGCGCCGGCCGACCGGCCCGACCCGGCACCGAGCGCCGCCGCCGACCCGCTCCCCGTCGTCGAGACGGCGCCGGCCGACCCGCCGCGCCGCCGGCTGCGCGTGGGCACGGTCGTGTGGGGTCTGGTCATCGCCGCGATCGGCGTCGGCCTGCTCGCGTGGGCGGCCGGCTTCGCGATCGACCTCCAGCTGGCGATGATCGTCCTGCTCGCGGTCGCCGGCACGGCGCTGCTGGTCGGCTCGATCGTCAGCGGGGCGCGAGCCGCGCGGCGCTGACCCCCCGGCAGCGCAGACGCCCGAGCAGCCACGGTCCTCGAACCGTGGCTGCTCGGGCGCCCTCGTGCGGTCAGGCCTTCGAACCCGTCGGGGCCGGGGGCGGGGTCGTCGACGAGGTCGGCGCCGCCGGTGCGGTCGGCCGCCCGGACGGGACGGGGTCCGGGTAGCTCGACGAGCCGGTCGACGTGACCGCTGCGCTGCCGACACCGGCCGCGGCCGCGGCCTTGCGCAGGGCCCATCCGATGAGGATGAACACGACGCCGATGCCGACCACGAGGACCGCGACGCCGAACGCGACGACGGACGTGAACAGCGAGGCCCGCAGGAACGACGCCGTCATGACGGTCTGGCGCGTCGGGTCGTCCTGGTCCAGCTCGGCGTAGGTCTTCCCGCCGGACGCCTCCAGTGCGTGGGTGTTGATGATGTCGGCCTGGAACCAGGCCTCCCAGGGCGTGTCCACCAGCTCCCCGCCGAACGCCTGGGCGTCGTCGGAGACGGTGATCTTCTCGGCGGCGAGGTTGCTGGCCACCGCCCCCCAGGTCACACCGCCCGCGATGATGAAGATGATCCCGAAGATGATCGTCAGCAGCCCCAGCACCCGGACCGTCTTCGAGCTCCCCGTGGTCGTGGTCGTGGTCATGTCTCCCCTTCCGAACCCCCAACGGACGGGCCCGAACCCCCTGGACCCGGTGAGTCGCGAACGACCCATGACAGTGCGTCCAACACCACGACTGTAGTGATCCACGACCTGCAGGAATACGGCGAATCGCCGCGAGCTGCGTCGGGCCGTCAGACGCGGGCGAGGTCCCGTGCGCGGGAGTACTCCGCCTCGGCGGCGCCGAGCACGTCGTCCCACCCGAAGGCCGGGCGCACCACCCGGTTGTGGGCGAGCATCCCGTCGAGGAGCCGGCTGTCCCGGGCGAGGTGGACGATCGCCTCGGTCATCTCCGCGTCGTCGGACACGAGCAGCCCGTCGATGCCGTCCTCGACGAACTCGGCGATGCCGGTGCCGCGTCGCGCGACGACGGCGAGCCCCGCCGTGCGCGCCTCGAGCGCGGCGATGCCGAACGCCTCGAGCTCGGCAGGGGCGAGGAAGACGTCGGAGTCCGTGTAGGCCGCGCGGACCTGCGGTCGGGTCAGCCGTCCGCGCAGCTCGACCACGTGCTGCAGACCCTGACCCGCCACCGCGGACGCCACCCGGCCCTGGGCGGGCCCGGAGCCGATGACCGACAGGCGCAACCGGTCGGGGGGCAGGCGCCGGGCCGCGGCACCGACGAGCTCGATCAGCGGGACGGCACGTTTGCGGGGTGCCAGGCGCATCGTCGAGACCAGGCGCAGCGGCCCGCGCTCGCCGGGACGGCCGCGGCCCTGCGCGAGGGACGTCGGCGCCCAGAGGTCGAGGTCGATCCCGTTCGGCATCACGGACACGTCGGCGTCGAACACCTCCCCCACCCGGGCGGCGGCGGCGTGGCTGACGGCGCTGAGCGCGGCGGGCGTCCGCTGCCACCGGGTGCGCTGGACGAGCGTGCGCAGCGCACCCACGACGCCGTCGAGCATGCAGTGCCAGGTGATCGCGGTCGGCAGGCCGAGGTCCAGGGCGATCCGCGCGCCGTCGTACGCGAACGGCGAGAGCACCCCGGCGTGCACGTGGACGACGTCGGGGCGCAGCTCGGCGAACGCCGACCGCACGAGCCGTGGGCCGACGGGGTTCACCGGCAGGTCGAAGGGGATCCGCGCACCCAGCCGGTGCACGTGCACCCCGTCCTCCAGGTCCACGACACCGCCACGCTCGCCGCCGACCCCGAGGGTCGCGGTCAGCACGTGGACGTCGTGCCCGGCAGCGGCCTGCCGGGCGGCGAGGTCGCCCACCTGGGACTCGATCCCCCCCGTACGCGGCGCGTAGCAGTCGGAGACGTGGACGATCAGCACGGAGCCACCGTATCCGCGCGAACCGGACGGGTGTTCACCATCCGGCGCACATCACCCGCGTGCGCCACCGGCGGCCTCGATGCGCGCGAGCGCCTGCGTGTGCACGGTCCGCTCCAGCACGAACGACATGACGGGGACGACGCCCGCGGCGGCCATGGTCGCCAGCCGGCCGAGGCGCCAGCGCATCTTCGACCAGAGGTCGAACACGGTGACCAGGTAGATCACGTAGATCCAGCCGTGCGCGTACGCGATCCACGCGCCGATGACCGGGTTCGGCGTGCCCGCGGCATCCACGCCGTTGGCGTGGAACACGTACTTCAGGACCAGCTCCACGCAGAGCAGGAGCAGCAGCGTGCCGGTGATCCACGCCATCACGCGGTAGCGCGTCGTGGCCCCTCGGGCCTTGCGCACCCACGGGTCGACGCTGGTCGTCGTCGGTGTCTCGTCCACTGGCCCTCCTCCCACTCGGTTGCTCCGCAAGAGATCCTAGAGCGGTCCCGACGATGCCCAGGCCACCGCGGCGTCAGGTCAGGCCGCACCGTGCAGCGCGTTCTCCTCTCCTGTCCCGACATCTCCGTTGACGCGGCCGGGGCGCAGGACGACGCTTCGCTCATGGACGTCCCGACGTCTGCGCCCCACCAGCCCGAGCACCAACCCGCCCACCCTCGGTGGGCGGTACTCCTCGCGCTCGTGCTCGTCGCTGCGGGGGCGGCCTGCACCGCGCCCGGCACCCGGGACGCGCCGGCCCCGACCGCCCAGGTCCCGAAGCCCACCGTGGCCGCGCCGACCACGGGCGGCGCATGGTCGTTCGTGGTCCTGCCGTACGACGGTGCCGACCCCGCGCCGGTGGTCCACGGCACCACGCACCGCTTCGTCAACCCGCACCCCGGCTCGGACGCTGCCGACACCGCGGTCACCGCGGACTACCGGTGGATCGAGTACACCGTCCCCCGAGGATGGGAGGTGGGCGACGTCTACGTCGGCAAGCACCTCGGCGAACCGGACGAGGTGGCACTGAGCATCTGGACGACGGCCGGCCTGTATCCGGATCCCTGTCGGCGGGGCGCGGAGCTGAGCCCCTTCGACCTGTACGACCACGGCCACCCGGACGGCCTCACCATCTCGCTGGCGAGCGACTACGCCGGGAAGGGGCTGGCAGCGCAGCACGGCCGCGAGGCCTCGGAACCTCGCTCCGTCGTCATCCCCGACCCGACGGACGACGAGGGCACGCTCGCTCTCCGCCTCGAGCTGACGGTTCCTGCGGAGCTCGACCTCACCTCGTGCGACGGCGGCGTCTACCGCGCGTGGCAGGGGTACGGCGACGGCGACCAGCCGCACGACAACCACGTCGCCGGGCAGACGGACATCGTCCTCCAGATCGACGTCGACCGGGCCCCGCTCGTGGTCGACGCCTCGTTCCGCCCTGCCTCGTCGCAGACCGACGTCGACGAGCTCTACTCCGTCATCGGGTCGATCGTCATGAACCGGTGGTGAGCGGCACGGCGCTCATTCCCACTCGATGGTCCCCGGCGGCTTGCTCGTCACGTCGAGGACCACCCGGTTGACCTCGGGCACCTCGTTGGTGATCCGGGTCGAGATGACGGACAGCACGTCGTACGGCAGGCGGGTCCAGTCCGCGGTCATCGCGTCCTCGGACGACACCGGCCGCAGCACGACGGGGTGCCCGTAGGTGCGGCCGTCACCCTGCACGCCCACGGACCGCACGTCCGCCAGCAGCACGACGGGGCACTGCCAGATGTCGCGGTCCAGCCCTGCTCGGGTCAGCTCCTCGCGGGCGATCACGTCGGCTGCGCGCAGGATGTCGAGCCGCTCCGCGGTGACCTCGCCGATGATCCGGATGCCCAGGCCGGGCCCGGGGAACGGCTGGCGCCAGACGATCCCCTCGGGGACGCCCAGCTCCAGACCGACCGCGCGGACCTCGTCCTTGAAGAGGGTGCGCAGCGGCTCGACCAGCTCGAACTGCAGGTCGTCCGGCAGGCCGCCGACGTTGTGGTGCGACTTGATGTTCGCCGCACCCTCGCCACCACCGGACTCGACCACGTCGGGGTAGAGCGTGCCCTGGACGAGGAACCTGACGTCCTCGCCCTCGCCGGCCTCCTCGATGACCTCGCGGGCCGCCTGCTCGAACACCCGGATGAACTCGCGGCCGATGATCTTGCGCTTGGTCTCGGGGTCGGTGTGCCCGGCGAGCGCCCGCAGGAACCGGTCGCGGGCGTCGACGATCTTCAGCTGCACGCCCGTGGCGGCGACGAAGTCCTTCTCCACCTGCTCGGCCTCGCCGGACCGCAGCAGGCCGTGGTCGACGAAGACGCAGGTGAGCTGGTCCCCGACCGCCTTCTGCACGAGCGCGGCCGCGACGGAGGAGTCGACTCCACCCGAGAGCCCGCAGATGACCCGCGCGTCCCCGACCTGGGCGCGGATCTTCTCCACCTGCTCCGCGACCACGTTGCCGGCGTTCCAGTCGGGGGCCAGCCCCGCGCCCTCGTAGAGGAAGTTCTCGAGCGCCTTCTGCCCGAGCGGCGAGTGCTTCACCTCGGGGTGCCACTGCACACCGAAGAGTCGGCGGGCGCGGTCCTCGAACGCCGCGACCGGGCTGCCGGACGACGTCGCCAGCACCTCGAAGCCCTCGGGGGCCGCGTGCACCGCGTCGCCGTGGCTCATCCACACGGTCTGCGACGCCGGGCTGCCCGACAGCACCGTGCCGGCCGACGTGACCTCGACGGCGGTGCCGCCGTACTCGCGCTGGCCGGTCTGCGCGACCGTCCCGCCGAGCGCGGCCGCCATCGCCTGGAACCCGTAGCAGATGCCGAGCACGGGGACCCCGGCCTCGAACAGCGCCGGGTCCACGAACGGCGCACCCGTGGCGTACACCGACGAGGGGCCGCCCGACAGGATGATCGCGGCCGGGTCCTTGGCCAGCAGGTCCGCGACGGACGCGGTGTGCGGCACGATCTCGGAGTAGACGTTCGCCTCACGGACGCGGCGCGCGATCAGCTGCGCGTACTGCGCGCCGAAGTCGACGACGAGCACGGGACGGTGGGTGGTGGCGGCCGGGTCGGGCGTCTGCGTCACGCCGCCAGGGTAGTCGGCGCCCGGAGGTCGCCGTGCACCCGGTCCGGCCTCCGGGCGGCCGCGGAAAACCATGCGGAGGGTGTCAGTACCGCCCCGTAACGTTGCTCCTCGTGCGTTCTCTCCCCCTCGACGACCCCGGCACCCCGCCCCTGAGCGGGCCCGTCGCGCTGCTCTGGTGGCTGGCGCGGCGGCAGTGGGGCATCCTCTTGGCGGCCGTCGGGCTGGGCATCCTGCAGTTCGCGGCGCAGGCGTTCACCCCGTTCGTCGTCGGCCGGGCCGTCGACGACGGGCTGGACAGCGGCTTCGGCCCGGACCTCTGGCGCGCGTGCGGCACGCTGCTGGCGCTCGGCGCGGTGATCATCACGACGTCGGCCATCGGCCACCGGTACGACGTGAACAACTGGCTGCGGGCGGCGTTCACGTCCTCGCAGCTGGTCGGCCGGACCGTCGCCCGGTCGGGGCACACGATCACCAAGGAGCTGCCGACCGGCGAGGTCGTCTCCGCGGTCGCCAACGACGCGCTGCGCATCGGCGAGGTGTTCGCCCTCGCCGCCCACTTCCTGGGCAGCCTCGTCGCGTACGGCATCGTCGCGGTGCTCATGCTGCGGGTGTCGGTGCCGCTCGGGCTCGTCGTCGTCCTCGGCCTGCCGACGGTCGCGGCCATCCTCGGTCTGCTCGTCAAGCCGCTGTCCCGGCGCCAGTCGGCGCAGCGCGAGGCGTCGGGCCGCCTGACCACGCTCGGCTCCGACACCGTCTCCGGCCTGCGCATCCTGCGCGGCATCGGCGGCGAGGAGGTCTTCACGGGCCGTTACCGCGCGCAGTCCCAGGAGACCCGGCGCCGCGGGGTCGAGGTCGCCCGGACGCAGTCGGTCCTGGACGCCCTCCAGGTCCTGCTGCCCGGCGCGTTCGTCGTGACCCTCATCTGGCTCGGCGCCCACATGGCGCTGGCGGGCACCATCACACCCGGCCAGCTGGTCTCGACGTACGGCTTCGCCGCGTTCCTGTCGTGGCCGGTGCAGAACGCGACGCAGATGCTCCAGGCGGCGACGCGTGCGCACATCGGTGCGTCCAAGGTGGTCAAGGTCCTGCAGGTCGTCCCGGCGACGGGCGCGACGCCCGGCACGGCCGCCGCACCCGGACCGCGTGCACCGCTGGTCGACGAGGCCAGCGGCCTGCGGCTCGAGCCCGACCGGGTCGTCGCCCTGGTGAGCGCGGATCCCGACGAGTCCGCGCGGATCGCGACGCGGCTCGGACGGTTCGACGACGAGGCGGAGAAGGCCACCCCGGTGCGCCTGGGCGGGGTGCTGCTCTCGGAGCTGGACAAGGAGCTGGTGCGGGAGCGGATCGTCGTGGCGGAGGCCACGCCGCACCTCTTCTCGGGGCTGCTCGAAGAGGAGCTCGACGTGCGAGGGTCGGCGACGCAGGACGACCTGCTGCGCGTCATCGCGACGGCCGACGCGCAGGACGTGCTCGACTCCGTGCCCGACGGCCTCGCCGGCGAGCTGCCCGAGAAGGGCCGCTCCCTGTCGGGCGGTCAGCGCCAGCGCGTCGCCCTGGCCCGGGCGCTGCTCATCGACCCGGAGATCCTCGTCCTCGTGGAGCCGACCAGCGCGGTCGACGCCCACACCGAGGCGCGGATCGCGGCGCGGCTGGCCGACGTCCGGCGCGGCCGCACCACCCTCGTGGTCACCGCCAGCCCGCTGGTGCTGGACCACGTGGACGAGGTGGCGTTCGTGCAGGACGGGGTCGTGCGCGCCCGCGGCAGCCACGACGACCTGCTCGCGCACGGTGCCGACGACCTCGAGGTCGCCCGGGCGTACCGGGCGGTGGTCGGGCGGCAGATGGAGGAGGAGTCCGTCGAGAACAGCAGCATCGAGTCCCTGGCCGAGGACGAGCGGCTGCACGAGGAACTGATGGCCGAGCAGAAGAGTGGAGGACAGTCATGAAGCTCCCCATCGCCGACACGGCGACGGTCCGGGCGTACACGGGCGTGCTCTTCCGCAAGCACCGCCGCCCGCTGGTCCTCATCGCCGCCCTGCACACCCTGGCGGCGACCGCGGGGCTGGCCGGGCCCTGGCTGCTCGGCATGCTCGTCGACGCGGTCACGGGCGGCACGACGGCCGGGTACATCAACACCCTGATCGTCATCGGCGCCGTCGCGGTGCTGGCGCAGACCGTCCTCATCCGGTTCGCGCAGCGCGCGTCGATGATCTTCGGCGAGGAGGTCTTCGCCGAGCTGCGCGAGGAGTTCATCGAGAAGGTCACGGCCCTGCCGCTGTCCGTGGTCGAGCGGGCCGGCACGGGCGACCTGGTGGCGCGCACGACGAACGACGTCAACAAGCTGCAGCACGCGGTGCGCTTCGGCGTCCCGCGGGTGATCGTCGCGGTCGTCACCATCTCGCTCACGATCGTGGCGTGCCTGTTCCTGTCCCCCGTGGTCTCGCTCGCGATGTTCGTGGGCGTGCCCACGCTGCTCCTGGTCGTGCGCTGGTACCTCAAGCGCGCGACGCCGGCCTACCAGCGGGAGTCGGCCGCCTACGCCGTGCTCAACGGGACCATCACGGAGTCCGTGGAGGGCGCCCGCACCGTCGACGCCCTGCGGCTCGGCCGTCGCCGGTCGGCCCGTGTGGACGCCGACCTGCGGGAGGCGTTCGAGGCCGAGAAGGTGACGCTGCGCCTGCGCACCATCCTCTTCCCGGGCATCGACGCGGCGTTCGTCCTGGCGCCCGCGGCGGTGCTGCTCTGGGGTGGCTACCTCGCCTCCGAGGGTTACGTCACGGTCGGCGCGGTCACCACGATCGTCCTGTACACGTACCAGATCACGGGTCCGGTGTGGGAGCTGATCTTCTGGGTCGACGAGATCCAGGTGGCGGCCACGTCGCTCGCGCGCATCGTCGGCGTGCAGCTGGTGGAGCCCGACCGCGAGACGCGGCCGGGCACGCCGGTGGACGAGGACATCGCGTCCCGGGGGCTGGTGTACGCGTACCGCGAGGGCCACAACGTGCTGCACGGGATCGACCTCGACCTGGCCGCCGGGGAGCGCCTTGCCGTGGTGGGGCCGTCCGGCGCGGGCAAGTCGACGCTCGGCCGGATGCTCGCGGGCATCCACCCGCCCACCGAGGGCACCGTGACGGTCGGCGGCGTCCCCCTGATCGACCTGCCGCTGGAGGACCTGCGCGGGCACGTCGCCCTGGTCACCCAGGAGCACCACGTGTTCGTCGGGTCCGTGGCGGACAACCTGCGCCTCGCCCAGGTGGACGCCGACACGGCGGCGCTCGAGCGCGCGCTGCGGGCGGTCGACGCCTGGGAGTGGGTGCAGGGGCTGCCCGAGGGCCTCGACACCGAGGTCGGCTCCGGCGGCGCGGCCCTCACCCCGGCGCAGGCCCAGCAGATCGCGCTGGCCCGGCTGGTCCTGCTCGACCCGCACACGCTCGTCCTCGACGAGGCCACCTCGCTGCTCGACCCGCGGGCAGCCCGGCACCTCGAGCGCTCGTTGTCGGCGGTGCTGTCGGGCCGGACCGTCGTCGCGATCGCCCACCGCCTGCACACCGCGCACGACGCGGACCGGGTCGCCGTCGTCGACGGTGGCCGGATCACCGAGATCGGTCCGCACGACGAGCTGGTCGCGGCCGGTGGCGACTACGCCGCGCTGTGGCACTCCTGGCAGCACGACGCGGTCTGAGCGCCTGTACGCCTCCTTCGGGCAGATCGGTACACATCGGTTACCTTGCTCGTGAGAAACCTCTCATCGCCGGAAGGACCTCACGTGCAGACCACCCGAAGCCGATCGCGCGGGCCGGTCGCCGCCGTGGTCGCCACTGCCCTCGCGGTTCCCGCCGTCGCCGCCGCGCTGACGCTGGGGGCGGCAGCTCCGTCCGCGGCGATCAGCTTCTGCGGCGTGCCAGGCGACCCGACGCAGGGATTCACGGTCCTCGTCGAGGGCGATGCCTCGGTGGGCGGCTCGGAGATCGAGGGCACGCTCGGAGTCGGCGGATCGCTCTCCTGGTTGTCGACCTTCGACGTGCGTCACTCGACCGGGCTGACCCCACCGGACTACGACCTGCCGATGCTCGAGGTCGGCGGCACCGACCAGCCGGTCCGGGTGTCGGCCGGTGCCTACGACCTGGCAGGTTCGCAAGGGATCCTGCAGGTGGGCTCCGGTGCGGACGACCCGGCGTGGCCGCGGGGCGAGATGTTCGCGGGTGCGCAGACGTGGACGTCCTTCACCCTGCAGGGCCAGGAGGTGTTCGTCTCCGACGCCACCAGCCAGGCGCGTGTCGTGCCGCCGAACCCGCCCGCACCCGCCGACGACCTGGCGGCGTGGGTCGCCGCGAACATCGGACCGGTCGATGTCAGCCCGGTGACCAGCGGCTTCCCGACGCTGGATGCCATGGCGGACGCGGTCGCCGACCTGCCGGGGGCGAACGCCGGGGTCTCGGCCGTGACGCTCACCGGGACGGCACCGGAGAAGCAGCTCGAGCTCGTCGCGGGTGACCTGAACGTGCTGTCCGTGACGCCGGAGCAGCTCGACGGCGTCACCGCGCTGAACTTCACGGGAGCCGTGCCGTCCTCCACCACCGGGCTGGTGGTCCGGATGTCCGGCGGCACCGAGTTCTCCGTCCCGCGGTTCAACGGAGCCAACGACTCGGGGACGAACAACCTCTTCGCACCTTGGGTGCTGTGGAGCTACGACGAGTCCGGCCCGCTGACGATCTCGAGCCAGGACCGGATCACCGGCACGATCCTCGCGCCACGGTCCGACGTCACGATGGAGAACGCCAGCCCGCTCGAGGGCCAGCTCGTCGCGTCGACGCTGACCAAGCCCCTCGGCTCCGGCGAGGTCCACCACTACGCGTATGAGGGCTGCGTGCCGGACGACGCCACGCCGACCGGCACGGTCCAGCTGAGCAAGGTCCTGGTCGTGGACGGGACATTCGACACCCTGCCCCACAACGTGTTCGTGCAGTACTGGGTCGACGGGGTCCGGCAGCTGCCCGACCTGTCGGTCGAGACGGACGGCACCGTGCTGGGCCCGGCGACGGTCCCGTCCGGCACCGAGGTCGAGCTCGGCGAGGTCACCCCGGCGCCCGTGCCGGGTGGTGTCTGGCAGGCACCGGTCTGGGCCGTCACGGGAGCCGCGACCATCCCGCCGACGCAGCCCGGTGCGCAGGTGGCGTTCGTCGTCGCGCCGGACGCCGAGGTGGCCGTCTCGCTCACCGACACCCTGGTCGGTCAGGGGCGGTTCACCGTCGCCAAGTCCGTGGACGACGCCGGTCTCGGCGCCCCGTCCACCGTCTCCTTCCAGTGGTGGGTGGACGGCGTGCAGCAGTCGCCGGATCTGGTCGTGGCCACCGACGGCACGGTGCTGGGTCCGGTCGACGTCGCCCCGGACAGCGTGGTCGAGCTGGTCGAGGTGCTGCCTCCGGACCCGGTCGGCGGCTCCTGGACGGCGCCGATTTTCACTGTCGCGGGCGGCGCGACGGCGACCCCGGAGCACGGCGGCTTCGCGTTCGCGGTGGGCCGCGGCAGCGCCGTCAGCGCGGTGCAGGTGGCCAACGTGGTCGAGCCCGACGTGGCGCCCGCCCAGGGCGGCTTCGCGGTCCGGAAGGTCGTGGCCGGTGCCACGGGCACGGTGCCCGCAGGCGCCGTCTTCACAGGGACCTGGTCCTGCGACGCGGCCGGGGCCACGGGGGCGACCTCCGGTGCGTGGTCGGTGCGGGCCGGCGGGACCGTCGTCGTGGAGGGGTTCCCCGTCGGTACGGTCTGCACCGTGGCGGAGGGTGCGGACCAGCCGGGCGGCGCCTTCACGTCCGCGCTGTCGCCCGCCGGCGGTCGCGTGGTCGTGGCCGCCGGCGACCCGGTGACGACCGGCCTCGTCACGGTGACGAACACGTACACCGCCGTGCCGCCGGACGTCTCCCCGGACGACGGCGCCGAGCTGGCGGCGACCGGCGCGGACGGCGTGGGCAGCACCGCCGTGGGCGCTGCCCTGGTGCTCCTGCTCGGCGCGACGATGATGCTCGCCGCGCACCGTGCGCGCCGGGTCCCCCGATGACCGGTCCGCTCGTCCTGCGCGGCGGTGTCGTCGTCCCCGACGACGCCCTCGCGTGGCGCTTCTCGCGCTCGAGCGGGCCGGGCGGTCAGTCGGTGAACACGACCGACTCCCGCGTGGAGCTCACGGTCGACCTAGGACGCATCGCGTGGACCAGCCCGACGCAGCAGGACCGCGTCCTGGCACGGCTGTCGGGTCGGCTGCGCGGGTCGCTGCTGACCCTGAGTGCCCAGGAGTACCGGTCGCAGCTGCGCAACCGTGAGGCCGCCCTCGCCCGGGCGCACGCGCTGCTGGACGACGCCCTCGCTCCCCCGGGTCCGACCCGCCGCGCCACCCGGCCGAGCCGGGGGTCGCAGGTCCGTCGCGTGCAGGGCGAGCAGAAGCGCCGGGCGGTCAAGGAGCTGCGGCGCCGCCCGCCTCTGGGGTGAGCTCCGGCTCGGCGCCCGAGCCGCGGGCCTCGTCGCGGACCAGCCGCAGCCACAGCAGCACCGCGAACCCGCCGAAGATCCACCACTGCGCGGCGTAGGCGAGGTTCTGGATGCTCAGCCCCGCGCCGGGCTTCGTCGGCGGGTCCAGCAGCGCGACCGAGTCGGCCTGCGCCGGGTCCGACGACGCGACCACGAGATACCCCGTGTAGATCGGGCCGCCCCACGAGTTGAGCAGCTCGGCCGAGCTGATCGCGTCGGTCTGCCCGTCGGCCACCCCGGTGCCCGCCTGCTCGGAGGCCTGCAGATAGCCGGTGACGTCCACGCTGCCGGCGGGCGGGGCGTCGGCGTCCGCGGGCGTCGCGACCCAGCCGCGCACGACGGGCAGGACGGCGCCGTCGGTGGTGGTCAGCGGTGTCAGGACGAGCAGGCCCGTGGTCCCGTCGTGCGCACGGCCCGTCACCAGGAGCTGACCGTCGGCGTCGTAGGTCCCGGTCGTCGTGACCTTGCGGCCGACGAGCTCGCCGGTGAACGTGGTCTGCGGCACCAGGACGTCGTCGAGCGGCACCGCGGGGGCGGCGACGAGCTCGGCGGTGAGGCGTTCCGCGGCCGCGGCTCCGTGCACCTGCGCGCGGTCCAGCTGCCACGCGCCCAGCCGGGCGCACACCGCGGCGGCCGCCAGGAGCAGGACGAGCAGGACGAGCATCCGGGGGCGCACGGCCGCGCGGAGCATCGTGGTGGGCGGGCGTCGCTCCGACTGCTCCCACCCCGGCACCGGGCGTGGCGACCGGTCGTGACCGGGTGCGTCCGCACGCTCGCGCGCGACGGCGGCGGGGGTCGGCTCGGTCACGCCTCACGGTACCCCGCAGCACGTGCCCGGTCGGAACGGGACCGGGCACCCGCAGGGCGCCGACAACCCCGCTGACCTGCGCATCGACCCCGCGCAGCCGCCGCCGGACGTTCGGCGTGCGTTCGCCCACACCTCCTGCGCCGATGCGCAGAGTGCGGTTGTATGACTTGTGGGCGCTCGCACGCGACACGGGACCAAGGACCCTCGTCCGCACGGCGTGCCCGACGGAAGGCTGACACCGCGCCGGTGGCATGCCGGAACGACGACTGGGGAGCGCGCATGAGCACGACGACGTCGGCACGGAGCACGTGGCGGACCGGGAGCGGCACGGTGGTCGACGCCGAGACCGTCGCCCGCATCGACAAGTGGTGGCGCGCCGCCAACTACCTGTCGGTGGGCCAGATCTACCTCCTGGACAACCCGCTCCTGCGTGAGCCGCTGACGCGCGACCACGTCAAGCCGAGGCTCCTCGGCCACTGGGGCACCACCCCGGGCCTGAACTTCCTGTACGCGCACCTGAACCGCGCGATCGCGGAGCGCGAGCAGTCGACCATCTACGTCACGGGACCGGGCCACGGCGGACCGGGGCTCGTCGCGAGCGCCTACCTCGACGGCACGTACTCGGAGTACTACTCGGACATCACCGAGGACACCGAGGGCATCCACCGGCTGTTCCGGCAGTTCTCCTTCCCGGGTGGCATCCCCAGCCACGTGGCGCCCGAGACGCCGGGGTCCATCCATGAGGGCGGCGAGCTCGGCTACGCGCTGAGCCACGCCTACGGCGCCGCGTTCGACAACCCCGACCTGCTCGTCGCGACCGTCATCGGCGACGGCGAGGCGGAGACCGGACCGCTGGCCACCAGCTGGCACTCGAACAAGTTCGTCAACGTCGAGAACGACGGGGTCGTCCTGCCGATCCTGCACCTCAACGGCTACAAGATCGCCAACCCGACGGTGCTGGCGCGCATCCCCGACGACGAGCTCGAGTCGCTCATGGTCGGGTACGGGCACAAGCCGCACATGTTCGTCGCGGGCTTCGACGACGAGTCGCACGAGGACATCCACCGCCGGTTCGCGACGCTGCTGGACGAGGTGCTCGACGAGATCGCGGAGATCAAGCGCAGCGCCCACGCCGGCAACGAGCAGCGTCCGCAGTGGCCGATGATCGTGTTCCGCACCCCGAAGGGCTGGACCGGCCCCGACTACATCGACGGCAAGAAGACGACCGGGTCGTGGCGGGCGCACCAGGTGCCGCTGGCCAACGCGCGGGACACCCCCGAGCACCTCGACGTGCTGCGGCAGTGGCTCGAGTCGTACCGGGTGGACGAGCTGTTCGACGACACGGGCAGGCTGCACGACGACATCCGCGCGCTCGCTCCCACCGGCGCCCTGCGGATGAGCGACAACCCGCACGCCAACGGCGGGGTGCTGCTCAAGGACCTGCGCCTGCCGGACTTCCGCAAGTACGCGGTGGACGTGCCCGTGCCGGGCGGCTCGATGAGCGAGGCACCGCGCGTCCTGGGCGACTGGCTGACGGACGTCATCCGGCTCAACCCGGACAACTTCCGGATCTTCGGGCCCGACGAGACGGCGTCGAACCGGCTGCAGTCGGTGTTCCAGACGACGGACAAGCAGTGGAACGCGGAGTTCTTCGGCGCGGACGTCGACGAGCACCTGGCGCGTGCCGGCCGCGTGCTGGAGATGCTCAGCGAGCACCAGTGCCAGGGCTGGCTGGAGGGCTACCTGCTGACGGGCCGGCACGGCCTGTTCAACTGCTACGAGGCGTTCATCCACATCATCGACTCGATGTTCAACCAGCACGCCAAGTGGCTGAAGGTCACCAACGAGATCCCGTGGCGCCGGCCGGTCGCGAGCCTGAACTACCTGCTGTCCAGCCACGTCTGGCGCCAGGACCACAACGGCTTCAGCCACCAGGACCCGGGCTTCATCGACCACGTGGTCAACAAGAAGGCCTCCGTCGTGCGGGTCTACCTGCCGCCGGACGCCAACACGCTGCTCTCGACGTACGACCACTGCCTGCGCAGCCGTCAGTACGTCAACGTGGTGGTGGCCGGCAAGCAGCCGGCGCCGAACTTCCTGACCATGGAGCAGGCGATCGCGCACTGCACGCGCGGTCTGGGGATCTGGGACTGGGCGGGCTCCGAGGTCGCGGGCGAGAAGCCGGACGTCGTCCTCGGTGCGGCCGGTGACGTGCCCACGCTCGAGGTGCTCGCCGCGGCGGACATCCTGCGGCGCGAGCTGCCCGACCTGAAGGTCCGGGTCATCAACGTGGTCGACCTGATGCGGCTGCAGGACGCGCGGGAGCACCCGCACGGGATGACGGACGCCCAGTTCGACGGGCTGTTCACCTCCGACCGGCCGGTGATCTTCGCGTACCACGGCTACCCGTGGCTCATCCACCGGCTCACCTACCGCCGGCACGGGCACAGCAACATCCACGTGCGCGGCTACAAGGAGGAGGGCACGACGACGACGCCGTTCGACATGGTCATGCTCAACGACCTCGACCGGTTCCACCTGGTGATCGACGTGATCGACAACGTCCCCTCGCTGGGCAGCGCGCAGGCCAACCTGCGGCAGAAGATGGTCGACGAGCGCCTCCGGGCGCGCGAGTACACCCGGGAGTTCGGCGACGACCTGCCGGAGGTCCGCGACTGGGTGTGGCCCGACGCGCAGGACCAGTCGGACTCCGGTCAGGTGGCGGCGACGCTGTCGACCGGCGGAGACAACGAGTAGCACCCCCTCGTCCGTGGGGCGGGCGCCGCTGCCCGCCCCACGGATCCACCGCACTGCCGCATCGGAGACGCCCACCGTGGCCCGCAGCATCTACGTCACGTCCCCCGAGGGGGACTCCGGCAAGTCCATGGTCGCGCTGGGTCTGGTCGACCTGCTGGCCCGCACCGTCCAGCGGGTCGGGGTGTTCCGGCCGGTGGCCCGGTCCACGGACGTGCGCGACTACGTGCTGGAGCTCCTGCTCCATCACGACGGCGTCGACCTCACCTACGACGAGTGCGTCGGGGTGACGTACGAGCACGTGCTGGACGACCCGGAGGCGGCGCTCGCGCAGATCGTGTCCCGGTACCACGACGTCGAGCGGCGCTGCGACGCGGTCGTGGTGGTGGGCACCGACTACACGGACGTCGCCGGCCCGACCGAGCTGGCCTACAACGCCCGCATCGCCGCCAACCTGGGCGCCCCGGTGGTGCTCGTCATCAACGGTGGCCACCGCAAGCCGGCGGTCGTCGCGCAGGTGGCGGACGTCGTGGTCACCGAGATGCAGGCCAACCACGCGCAGGTGGTCTCGGTCGTGGCCAACCGGTGCGCTCCGGGGTCGGTCAGCGGGGTCCGGGACGCCCTGCGCGCCGGGACCGGGCTGCCCGCGTGGGCGGTGCCGGAGAACCCGTTCCTCACCGCCCCGACCGTCCGGCAGCTGTCGGAGGCGGTCCGGGGCACCCTCATCGCGGGCGACGAGGACCTGCTGTCGCGCGAGGTCCTCGACGTCATCGTCGGGGCCATGTCCGTCGAGCACCTGCTGGGCAAGCTGACCGACGGGTCGGTCGTCATCACGCCGGGCGACCGGTCCGACGTGCTGCTCGGCCTGCTCATGGCGCACCAGGCCGAGGGGTTCCCGTCGCTGGCCGGGATCATCCTCAACGGGGGGTTCCGTCCGGCGCCGCTGATCGCCCGGCTGGTGGAGGGCCTCGGGAGCAGGCTGCCGATCCTGTCCACCGAGCTGGGCACCTTCCGGTCGGCGAGCGCCGTCGGGGACACGCACGGGCGCCTGACGGCCGACTCGCAGCGCAAGGTCGACACGGCGCTGTCGCTGTTCGAGCAGCACGTCGACGGGGAGGCGCTGCTCGCGGCCCTCGACGTGGAGCGGCCCGAGGTGGTCACGCCGCTGATGTTCGAGTTCGCGCTGCTGGACCGGGCCCGGTCCGACCGCCAGCACGTGGTGCTCCCCGAGGGCGGGGACGACCGGATCCTGCGCGCGGCGTCGACGCTCCTGCAGCGTGGCGTCGCGGACCTCACGATCCTCGGGGACGAGCCGGCCATCCGCGCCCGTGCCACGGAGCTGGGCCTCGCCCTCGACGACGCCGCGATCATCGACCCGCGCGACGGCGAGCTGCTCGAGCGGTTCGCCGTCGAGTACACCGAGATGCGCAAGCACAAGGGCATGACGGTCGACCGGGCGCGCGAGATCGTCTCGTCGGTGTCGTACTTCGGCACGATGATGGTCCAGCTCGGGCTGGCCGACGGCATGGTCTCCGGCGCCGCGCACACCACGGCCCACACGATCAAGCCGTCGTTCGAGATCATCAAGACCACCCCGGGCGTCTCCAGCGTGTCCAGCGCGTTCCTCATGTGCCTCGAGGACCGGGTGCTGGTCTACGCGGACTGCGCGGTGATCCCCGACCCCACGGCGGAGCAGCTGGCCGACATCGCGATCTCGTCGGCGGGCACCGCCCAGCAGTTCGGCATCGAGCCGCGCATCGCGATGCTGTCCTACTCCACCGGTGAGTCCGGCTCGGGCGCCGACGTGGAGAAGGTCCGCACCGCGACGGCGCTCGTCCGCGAGCGCCGGCCCGACCTGTCCGTCGAGGGCCCCATCCAGTACGACGCCGCCGTCGACGCGTCCGTCGCCAAGACGAAGATGCCGGACTCGGCGGTGGCGGGGCGCGCGACGGTGTTCGTGTTCCCGGACCTGAACACCGGCAACAACACGTACAAGGCCGTGCAGCGGTCGGCGGGTGCGATCGCCATCGGGCCGGTCCTGCAGGGTCTGCGCAAGCCGGTCAACGACCTGTCCCGCGGCGCGCTGGTGCAGGACATCGTGAACACCGTGGCGATCACCGCCATCCAGGCGCAGGCGGAGGACCTCACATGAGCCCGATCTCCCAGCCGACCCCCGGGTCGGCCCTCGGCGCGCACGGCAGCGTCCTCGTCGTGAACTCCGGCTCGTCGTCGATCAAGTACCAGCTGGTCAACCCGGTGGGCGGTGAGGCGATCGCGTCGGGCCTCGTCGAGCGGATCGGCGAGGACGAGGGCTCGGTGCGGCACACGTACGGCGGCAACACCACCGAGCGCACGGACCCGGTCGCCGACCACGGCGCCGGTCTGCGGGCGGTGCTCGCCCTGTTCGAGGAGGTCGGCCCCGACCTCGGCCAGGCGCACGTGGTCGCGGTCGGCCACCGGGTGGTGCACGGGGGGTCCGTGTTCGGGGCCCCGGTCATCGTGGACGACGAGGTGGTCGCCCAGATCGACGCGATCTCCCCGCTGGCTCCCCTGCACAACCCGCCCAACCTCACCGGCATCCAGGTGGCCCGTGAGCTGCTGCCGGACGTCCCGCACGTCGTCGTGTTCGACACCGCGTTCTTCCGTACCCTGCCCGAGGCCGCGGCCACCTACGCGATCGACCGGGACGTCGCCCGGGAGCACGGCGTGCGGCGGTACGGGTTCCACGGGACGTCGCACCAGTACGTGTCCGGCAAGGTCGCGCGCGTGCTCGGCCGCCGGCTCGAGGACCTCAACCAGATCGTGCTGCACCTGGGCAACGGCGCGTCCGCGTCGGCGGTCCGCGGGGGCGTCGCGGTGGAGACGTCCATGGGCATGACCCCGCTGGAGGGCCTCGTCATGGGCACGCGGTCGGGCGACCTCGACCCCGCGGTGCTCATCCACCTGCAGCGCAACGCCGGGCTGTCGGTCGACGAGGTGGACGACCTGCTCAACCGGCGCTCGGGCCTGAAGGGGCTGGCGGGCGAGAACGACTTCCGTGAGCTGCGCAAGCTGATCGACGCCGGCTCCGCCGACGCCTCGCTGGCGTTCGACGTCTACATCCACCGGCTGCGCAAGTACATCGGCGCCTATCACGCCGTCCTCGGCCGGGTGGACGTCATCACGTTCACCGCCGGGGTCGGCGAGAACGACCCTGTGGTCCGCGCCCGCGCGCTCGAGGGCCTGGAGTCGATGGGCATCGCGGTCGATCCCGACCGCAACGCCGGCCGCAAGACGGAGCCGACGATCATCTCGCCGGACTGGACCAGCACCCTCGTGATGGTCGTCCCGACCAACGAGGAGCTCGCCATCGCCCGCCAGGCGGTCGCGACGATCGAGGCCGCCGGCTACGAGGGCACGAGCGACGAGTCGGACCCGGCGCCGGCAGCCACGGGCCACGCCTGACGGCGACGCGGCGCCGAACCCGGCACCGGTGTCGTCACCGGCCCCGGGAACGGGAACGGGAACGGCACCCACGTCGGGTTCGCTACGGGAGGCGGAGCCTCTTCATGGTGCGCAGGACCTCCGTGTAGACGCGGGGCCAGGTGTCGGTGCCCAGGTCGAACAGGCGGTGCAGGCCCACGCCGGGGCCGCCGAGGACGCCGTGCGCGCCCCGCTGGACCGCGACCGTCTGCACCCGCGTCGTCTCCCACAGGCCCTCACGGCCGTGCCGGCTGCCGATCCCCGAGGCACCGACACCACCCTGCGGCGCCGCGACGGAGCCCCAGGTCGCGGCGTACCCCTCGTTGACGTTCACGGTGCCGGCCCGGACCCGGGCGGCGATCGCGGCGCCACGGCGGGTGTCCGCGGTCCAGATGCTCGCGTTGAGCCCGAGGTCGCTGTCGTTCATCGCCGCCACGGCCTCGTCGTCGGAGGCCACCCGGTAGAGGCTCACGACCGGCCCGAAGGTCTCCTCCCGTCCCAGCCGTGCCTCGGCGGGCACGTCGGTCAGGATGGTCGGCTCGTAGAACCACGGGCCGAGGTCGGTGCGGTGGACACCTCCCGCGAGGACGGTCGCGCCGTGCCCGATGGCGTCCTCGACGTGCTCGACGACCGTGGCCAGCTGCGCGGCGGACGTCAGCGAGCCCATGTCCGACCGGTAGTCGAGGCCGGATCCGAGACGCACCTCGCGCGTGCGCCGGACGAACGCGGCGGTGAACTCGTCGGCCACGTCCTCGTGCACGTAGATCCGCTCGATGCTCACGCAGACCTGCCCGGCGCCGACGAAGCAGGCGCGGACGGCCCCCTCGGCGGCGACCTCGACGTCCACGTCCTCGGCGACGTACATCGGGTTCTTCCCGCCCAGCTCGAGCGTCGCGGGCACCAGCCGCTCCCCCGCCTGCGCCGCGACGACCCGGCCGGTGCGCGTGGAGCCCGTGAAGCTCACGTGGTCGACGTGCTGGACGACGGCGGCCCCGACGGTCGGTCCGTCGCCGACGACGACCTGCAGCAGCCCGTCGGGCAGCCCGGCTTCCTCGAGCAGCTCCGCGGCCCACAGGGACGTGAGCGAGGTCTGCGGGTCGGGCCGCAGGAGGACGGCGTTGCCGGCGACGAGGGCCGGCAGCACGTCGCCCAGCGTGAGCGTCAGCGGGAAGTTCCAGGGGGCGACGATCCCGACGACGCCGACCGGGTGCCGCAGGACGCGGACGCTGGTCAGGCCCGGGAGCAGGCCCGGCACCCGACGCGGTGCGAGGTACCGGCCGGCGCGCGACGCGTAGTGCCGGGCGACCAGCGCGATGTCGCAGACCTCCTCGAACGCCGAGACCCGCGCCTTGCCGGACTCCAGCTGGATGAGGTCCAGCACGTCGCTCTGGCGCTCGAGCACGAGGTCGTGGACGCGGGACAGGACCGCGGTGCGGTCGCGCAGCGGGCGGGCCGCCCAGAGTCGTTGCGCTGCGCGCGCGTTCTTCGCGGCACGGGCCACGTCGTCAGGCGTGGACAGCGGGATCGCCGCGATCGGGCTCCCGGTGAACGGCGCGTGCGACGTGGTCGTCCCCGCCCCGGGCGAGGAGACCACGCGTCTCAGCAGCGGGCGGACGTCGTCCGGCTCGAGGACGTACGTCGCGAGCGGGTCGGTCTCGGGGTCGTGGAGCTCGATGTGTCCCGGGTCGTGCGCCATAACCGCGAGGGTACGCGCGCGATCGCCGGATCCCGCGCGCCTACACGCCCAGCGTCTCGCGCACGTCCGCGTGCAGCAGCCCGACGACCGCGGCCCGGCCGTCGGCCGCCGACGGTGCCGCGAGCGCGGCGGCCGCCATGGTCGCGCACTCCGCCGTGGTGTGGTGCCGCAGCGCGTACCGGACGGCCGGGACGGCACCTGCGGACATCGACAGGCTGGTCACGCCGAGGCCGACGAGCACCAGCGCGAGCACCGGGTCGGACGCGGACTCCCCGCAGACGCCGACCGGCTTGCGCGCCTGCAGCCCCGCGCGGGCGGTCGCGTCGACGAGGTCGAGGACGGCCGGCTGCCACGGGTCGAGGAGGTCGGCCAGCTCACCGCGCAGGCGGTCGGTCGCCATCGTGTACTGCGCGAGGTCGTTGGTCCCCAGGGAGACGAAGTCGACCTCGGCGAGGATCTCCTGCGCGCGCAGGGCGGCTGCCGGGACCTCGATCATCACGCCGACCGTCGCGACGCCCGCCGCACGCGCCCGGGCGGCGAACGCCCGGGCCTCCGCGGCCGTCGCGATCATCGGCGCCATCACCCAGGGGGTCGTCCCCGTCGCGGACTGCGCGTGCGCGAGCGCCTCGAGCTGCGTCTCCAGGAGCTCGGGGTGCGTCCGCACCAGCCGGTAGCCGCGCACGCCGAGCGCCGGGTTCTCCTCGTCGGGCTGCGTCGCGAAGGCGAGCGGCTTGTCCGCGCCGGCGTCGAGCGTGCGCACGACGACCTTGCGGTCCCCGAACGACCGCAGGACGCGCGCGTAGACCGCCGCCTGGTCCTCCTGGGTGGGCGCCGTCGTGCTCTCCAGGAACAGCACCTCGGTCCGGAACAGGCCGACGCCCTCGACCCCGCCGCCGGCGACGCGGGCGGCGTCCTCGGCCGTGCCGATGTTGGCCAGCAGCGCCACCGCGCGGCCGTCGGCGGTCGCACCGGGCGCCGTGTCCGACTCGAGGGTCCGCTCGACGGTCGCGCGCCGCTCCAGCTCCGCGCGCTGCGTCTCGTCGGGATCCACGGTGACGGTCCCGTCGGCCGCGTCGACGGCGACGTCGGCGCCGTCGGGGAGCGCCGTGGCGCCCGCCACCCGCACGATGCAGGGCAGCCCCAGCTGGCCGGCGATGATCGCGGTGTGGCCCGTCGGGCCGCCGAGCTCCGTGACGATCGCGAGGACGTTCGCCAGGTCGAGCGCGGCGGTGTCGGCGGGGGCGAGGTCCTTGGCGACGACGACCGACGGCCGGTCCAGCGCGGGGACGCCCGGTGCGGGCAGGCCCATCGCCGCGGCGACGACGCGGTCGCGGACCGAGCGCAGGTCGGTGACCCGCTCGGCGAGGTAGCCACCCGCCTGCTCGAACATCGTCGCGAACATCTCGACGATGCCGTCGATCGCGCTGACGACCGGCTCTCCCGCGTCGATGCGGGCGAGCACCTGCGTCCGGAGCGCGCGGTCGTCGGCCATCTGCGCGGTGGCCGCCAGGACGTCCTTCACCGTGCCCGTGGACCGGCCCGACTGCTCCCGCAGCCGCGCGGCGACGTCGGCGAACGCCTGCTCGACCACGGCGTGCGCGGTCGGCGCGTCGGCAGGAAGCCCGTCGACGAGCAGCGGTGCGTCCGCCGCGACGTGGGGCGCCGGCCGGACCTGCGCGACGGGCCCGACGACCGCCCGCCGGCCGACACCGACTCCCTGCAGCACGCGCGCGGTGCTCGTCGTGCTCATGACGCCTCCTCCGCGTCCAGGTCGGTCGCCAGCAGGTCGACCAGGCCGTCGAGCGCCGCGTCGGCCCCCTCGCCCTCCGCGGTCAGCGTGACCTCCTCGCCGCTGGGCACGCCGAGCGACATGACGAACAGGATGCTGCCGGCGTCGACCGGCTCACCGCCCGGGCGGGCGATGGTGACCGGCAGACCCGTCTCGGCGACGGCCTGCGTGAAGAGCATGGCGGGGCGGGCGTGCAGACCGACGCGGGAGGCGACGGCAACGGTGCGCTGAGGCATGGCGATCTCCGATCAGAGGTTCGGTCGAGGGCAGGTCAGGCGGCGACGAGCGCCTCGGCATCGGCGGCCTGCTCGGCCTGGACGATCTCGTTGGGCTTGGCGCTCTTGAGGACGACGACGAGCCCGGTGGTGACGACGACCCCGATCGCGACGGCCATGACGAACCCGAGAGGGTTCGAGATGAGCGGGAGGACCCAGATGCCGCCGTGCGGGGCGCGCACGCCGGAGCCGGCCGCCATGACGATCGCCCCGGTGACGCTCGAGCCGACGAGCGAGGACACGATGACGCGCCACGGGTCTGCCGCCGCGAACGGGATGGCGCCCTCGGAGATGAAGGAGAGCCCTAGCAGCCACGCGGCCTTGCCGTTCTCCTGCTCGGCGTGCGTGAACAGCTTCTTGCGCACGGTCGTCGCCAGCGCCATGGCCAGCGGGGCCACCATGCCGGCCGCCATCACCGCGGCCATGATCTGGTACTGGACGGCGTCCGTGGCCAGGCCCTCGGTCGCCAGGCCGGTCACCGCGAAGGTGTAGGCGACCTTGTTGATCGGACCGCCGAGGTCGAAGCCCATCATCGCGCCGAGGAGGGCACCGAGCAGCAGCAGGTTGGCCCCGGACAGGCCGTTCAGCCAGTCGCTCAGTCCCGTCATGAGGCTCGCGATCGGCTGGCCGATGATGAGGAACATCACGAGGCCGACGACGAACGTCGACAGCAGCGGGATGACGACCACCGGCATCACGCCGCGGACGCCCTTGGGCACCTTCCAGCGGCTGATCCACAGCGCGAGGAACCCGGCCATGAAGCCGGTCACCAGGCCACCGAGGAAGCCGGCGCCGACGGCCACCGAGATCGCGCCGCCGACGAAGCCGGGCACCAGGCCGGGCCGGTCGGCGATCGCGTAGGCGATGAAGCCGGAGAGCACCGGGACGAGGAACCCGAAGGCGACCGCGCCGGTCTGGAAGAGGAGCGCGGCCCAGTCCATGCCGTTCGTCGCGTTGAAGTCGTTCAGCAGGTGCGACACGGGGATGTCGGTGACCTCGATGACGCCGTCGGAGCCGCCCGCGAACTGGGCGACCATGAACCCCAGCGCGATGAGGATCCCGCCCGCGGCGACGAACGGGATCATGTACGAGACCCCCGTCATCAGCCACTGCCGGATCCGGGTGCCGGCACCGGCGTTCCGGTCGACCTTGGTCACGGGAACGGCCGAGGGTGCCGCGGGACCGCCGGCGGGCACGCCTGCCTCGACGGCCGCGACAGCCGCCGCGATGACGCCGGGTGCGTCGTGCACGGCCTTCTTCACGCCGACGTCGACGAACGGCTTGCCGGCGAAGCGGTCCTTGTCCTTGACCTCGAGGTCCGCGGCGTAGATGACGCCGTCGGCGGCCGCGATGATCGCGGGGTCGAGCGGCGTCGAGCCGGCCGCGCCCTGCGTCTCCACGTGGACCTCGTGCCCGGCGGCCTTGCCGGCCTGCTCGAGCGCCTCGGCGGCCATGTACGTGTGCGCGATGCCCGTGGGGCAGGAGGAGACGGCGACGAGCTTCATGAGGGCACGACCTCTCGGGTGACGATCTCGGCGACCGTCTCGGCGTCCCCGGCCTCCTTGAGGGACGTGCGGAACGACTCGTGCACGAGGCGGCGGGCGAGCGCCGCGAGGATCTTGAGGTGGTCGCCGTCGCCCGCGTCGGGGGCGGCGATGAGGAAGACCAGCGTCGCCGGGCCGTCGGGCGCCCCGAAGTCGACGCCGGCCGCGACCTTGCCGACCGCCAGGCTGGGCACGGTGACGTGGCTGGACCGGGCGTGCGGCAGGCCGATCCCGCCGGGCATGCCGGTGGCCATCTGGGCCTCGCGGGCACGCACGTCGGCGTGGAAGCCGTCGGCGTCGGTCACGCGGCCTGCGGCGGCCAGGAGGTCGATCAGCTGGCGGGTCGCGTCGTCGCGGTCGGTGGCGACCAGGTCGACGGCGACCAGGTCCGGGGTGATCAGCGGGGTGCTCACGTCACAGCTCCTTGAGGGCGAGTCGGGGATCAGGGCTCTCCACGACCCGGACGGCGTCCAGGTCGATGTCGGTGGGGTCGGGGACGGCCGTGCCGGGCAGGAGGACTGCCGCACGACCGAACGCGACCGCGGTGCGCAGACGGTCGCCGGGCGACCCGTCCGCGGTGAGGAAGCCGGCGAGGGTCGAGTCCCCCGCGCCGACCGTGGACTGCGGGACGAGCGGCGGACCGCCCGCCCACCACGCGCCCTCGGCGAGGACGAGCAGCGCCCCGTGGGCGCCGAGGCTGACGAGGACGGCCCGGGTGCAGGCCGCGATGACCTCGCGCGCGGCGTCGATGACGTCGCCGACGGTCGTGAGCTCACGCCCGACCAGCTCGGCGAGCTCCTCGTCGTTGGGCTTGACCAGGGTCAGCCCGCCCTGCCGGACGGCGCGGGTGAGGGGCACCCCGGAGGTGTCGAGGACGAACGGCACGCTGTAGCGAGCCGCGAGACCGGCCACCTGCACGAAGAACGTCTCGGGTGCGCCCAGCGGGAGGCTGCCCGCGCAGACCAGCGCTGCGGGGCGCGTCGCCAGCTGCGTCTCGAGCGCGGCGAGCAGCGCACCCACCTCGTCGGGCGTGAGCTTCGGGCCGGGAGCGTTGATCTTCGTGGTCACGCCGGAGCCCTCGACGACGGTCAGGTTGCTCCGGGTGTGGTCGACGAGCGGGACGGCCAGCGTCGGGACGTCGATCTCGGCGAGCATCTCGACGAGGCGGGCACCGTCGGCGCCGCCCGTCGGCAGCACCGCGAGCGTGGGGACGCCGTGGCGGACCAGGACGCGGGAGACGTTGATGCCCTTGCCGCCGGGGTGCAGGTGGCCGCCGTGCGCCCGGTTGACCTCGCCGACGCGCAGGCGGTCCAGCTCCAGCGCCCGGTCCAGGCTGGGGTTCGGGGTCAGGGTGACGATCACGCGGTCACCACCCGGGGGCCGGCGGCCTCGAGCTCCTCGACGAGCTCCGGCTCCACCCCGCTGTCCGTGATGATCGTGTCCACCTGGGCCAGCGGCACCACGTGCGCGAACTCCACGCGGCCGATCTTGGAGTGGTCGGCGAGCACCACGGTGCGCCGGGCGTTGGCCACGAGCGCCCGCTTGACGGCCGCCTCCGCGAGGTCGGGGGTGGTCAGCCCGTGCTCGACGCTCAGGCCGTTGGTGCCGAGGAACGCGACGTCGGCGTGGATGTCCGCCAGCTCCCGCTCCGCCCACGACCCGACCGCGGCGAGCGTCCGGCCGCGCACCGTGCCGCCGACGAGGTGCAGCGTCAGGTTCGGCCGCATCGCCAGCACCATCGCGACGGGCAGGGCGTGGGTGACCACCGTGAGCTCGCGGTCCGACGGCAGCAGCTCGGCCAGCCGGACGGTCGTGGTGCCGGCGTCGAGGATCACGGCGCCACCGTCGGGCAGCTCGTCGAGCGCCGCCTTGGCCACCCGCTCCTTCTCCCCCGCGAACCGCGTCTCGCGGTCGGCGACACCCGGCTCGAAGCCGAGGCGCTCGACGGGGATGGCACCGCCGTGCACCCGGCGGACGAGCCCGTGCCGCTCGAGGACGGTGAGGTCACGGCGGATGGTCTCGGGGGTGACGTCGAGGTCCTCGGCCAGCCGGTTCACGTCGACCCGGCCGTCGGCGCGTGCCGTGGCGAGGATCTGCTGGTGCCGCTCGGGTGCGTACACATCGACTCCGTCGTCCTGCGCGCCGGCCCTGGCTCCGACGTCCACTTCGTCCAGAGTGCGCCCCGTCACACCGCATGTCAAGCGATACGGACATATTCGGCGGTAAACAGATGTCCGAACGGGCCTGCAGTCTGCCCGCGGGCATCCCGCGGACACAGAAAAGACGCCCGCCCGTGCCCGTTTCGGGCACAGCCGGGCGTCGAGTCAGAAGGTCAGTGCGGCTGGTACGGGCTCACGACGACCTCGACCCGCTGGAACTCCTTGAGGTCCGAGTAGCCGGTCGTGGCCATCGCCCGCTTGAGGGCGCCGACGAGGTTGAGGGTGCCGTCCGCGGTGTGGCCAGGGCCGAACAGGATCTGCTCGAGCGAGCCCGCCGTGCCCACCTCGACCCGCTCACCGCGCGGGAGCTGGGGGTGGTGCGCCTCAGGTCCCCAGTGCCAGCCGCGACCCGGCGCCTCCGTGGCCCGGGCGAGCGCCGCACCGAGCATCACGGCGTCGACGCCGCACGCGACCGCCTTGACCAGGTCCCCGGACCGACCGACGCCGCCGTCGGCGATGACGTGGACGTACCGGCCGCCGGACTCGTCGAGGTAGTCGCGACGAGCGGCCGCGACGTCGGCGACAGCGGTCGCCATCGGCGCGTGGATGCCCAGCGAGAGCCGCGTGGTGTGCGCCGCGCCCCCGCCGAAGCCGACGAGCACGCCCGCCGCGCCGGTGCGCATGAGGTGGAGGGCCGCCGTGTACGTCGAGGCGCCGCCGACGATGACGGGGACGTCGAGCTCGTAGATGAACCGCTTGAGGTTGAGCGGCTCGGCGCGACCCGAGACGTGCTCGGCCGACACCGTGGTGCCCCGGATGACGAAGAGGTCCACGCCCGCGTCGACGACCGTCCGCCAGAACTCGTTGGTCCGCTGCGGCGACAGGGCACCGGCCACCGTGACGCCCGCGGCACGGATCTCCTTGAGCCGGGCGGTGATCAGCTCGGGCTGGATCGGGGCCGCGTAGATCTCCTGCATCCGGGAGGTGGCCCGGGCGCTGTCGAACGTCGCGATCTCCGCGAGCAGCGGCTCGGGGTCCTCGTAGCGGGTCCACAGGCCTTCGAGGTCGAGGACGCCCAGCCCGCCGGCCCGGCCGAGAGCGACCGCCGTGGCGGGGCTCATCACGGAGTCCATCGGCGCCGCGATGATCGGCAGCTCGAAGTGGTAGGCGTCGATCTGCCAGCCGACCGAGACCTCCTCGGGGTCGCGGGTCCGGCGCGACGGCACCACCGCGACGTCGTCGAAGGAGTAGGCGCGGCGTCCGCGCTTGCCGCGGCCGATCTCGATCTCGTTGCTCACCGGGCAAGGCTACCGGGGCGCGGACCACCGACCCGAACCCCGCCCGATACTGCGGCACGCGGCCCTCAATCCCCGGCGATGTCGGACCTCGGTGCGACTCTGGCTGCAGCACGCACCACCGAAGGAGCACGACGCGATGAGCTGGACGGACGGACCCCTGCTCGGCTTCGACACCGAGACCACGGGTGTCGACGTCGACAACGACCGCATCGTCACCGCCGCGCTCGTCCGCCGGGACGCCTCCGGGACGCACGTCCGCAGCTGGCTGATCGACCCGGGCGTGCCCATCCCGGAGGAGGCCGCGGCCATCCACGGGGTCAGCTCCGAGCACGCGCGCGAGCACGGGCGCCCGCCGCGCGAGGCTCTCGAGGAGATCGCGGCCGACCTCGCGGAGGCCCTGCGCGGCGGGGTGCCGGTGGTCGCGTACAACGCCTCGTTCGACCTCTGCCTGCTCGACGCCGAGCTCCGCCGGCACCGCCTCAAGACCCTGCCGGACCGCCTGTGCAGCGACGCCCGCCCGGTGATCGACCCCCTGGTGCTCGACCGTGCCGAGGACCAGGAGCGACGCGGCAAGCGCAAGCTCGTCGACCTCTGCGGCTACTACCAGGTGGTCGAGTCCGGCACCCTGCACACCGCCGACGTCGACGTCGTCGCCACGCTCGACGTGCTCGACCGGATCGTCGGCCGCTTCCCGCACCTCGCCACGCTCGACCTGGACACGCTGCACGAGTACCAGTCGACCGCGCACCAGGCGTGGGCGGAGAGCTTCAACGCCTGGCGCGCCGAGCAGGGCTTCGACGGCCCCGGAGCGTCCGACGTCTGGCCCACGCGGGAGCCCGTCGGCACGCTCTGGTGAGACGTGCGTCATATCGTCGCTGAGTTCGACTTGGGGTCGAGGGTTACCTCTTAGCGGCCTCCTGGCATGTCGGGGGGTGCCGATATCTCATCCATGAGTTAACGTCGTCCGCATGACGACGATCACCACCCCGGTCCCCACGGCCTCGGGCTCGTTCCCGGTCATCCAGGACCCGCTCGCGCACGTCGGCTCCCTCGTCCGGTCGGCCCGCCAGCACCGGGGCCTGACCCAGGCCCAGCTCGCCGAGCGCCTCGCCACGAGCCAGTCGGCCATCCACCGCATCGAGCAGGGCGCGCAGAACGTCAGCCTCGAGATGCTGACCCGCATCGGCGCCGCCCTCGACTCCCCCATCGTCACGCTCGGCGGCCCGCAGCGCACCCACCTGCGCGTGCAGGGCGGCCAGACGCTGAGCGGCCGGATTGACGTCAACACCAGCAAGAACGGCGCCGTCGCGCTGCTGTGCGCGTCGCTGCTCAACCGCGGCACCACGCGGCTCAAGAACGTGGCGCGCATCGTCGAGGTCGACCGGATCGTCGAGGTGCTCCGGTCCGTCGGCGTCCGCGCCACCTGGTCGACGGACGGTCGCGACCTCGAGATCGTCGTCCCGCAGCACCTCGACCTCGACGCGATCGACGTCGACGCGGCCCGCCGCACCCGGTCGATCATCATGTTCCTGGGTCCGCTCCTCGGGCTCCAGGACGAGTTCCGGCTGCCGTACGCGGGCGGGTGCGACCTCGGCACGCGCACCGTCGAGCCGCACCTCATCGGCCTGCGACCGTTCGGGCTGGACGTCACCGCGACGGCCGGCGACTACCACGGGCTGGTCACCCGCGGCGGTGGGCAGGACCTCGCGATCGTCCTCACAGAGCGTGGCGACACCGTGACGGAGAACGTCATCATGGCCGCCGCCGGCCGCGACGGCGTCACCACCATCCGCAACGCGAGCCCCAACTACATGGTCCAGGACCTGTGCTTCTACCTCGAGCTGCTCGGGGTGCGCATCGACGGCATCGGGACGACGACCCTGCGCGTGCACGGGAGGGCGGCCATCGACGCGGACGTCGAGTACGCGGTGTCCGAGGACCCGGTCGAGGCCATGAGCCTGCTCACCGCCGGCATCGTGACCGGCTCCGAGATCACGGTCGGCCGGGTGCCCATCGAGTTCATGGAGATCGAGCTGGCGACGCTCGCCGAGATGGGCCTGCGCTACACCCTCTCCGACGAGTACGCCGCCGCCAACGGGCGCACCCGGCTGGTCGACGTCACCGTGCACCCCAGCGACCTGCGGGCACCGATCGACAAGATCCACCCGATGCCGTTCCCGGGGCTGAACATCGACAACCTGCCGTTCTTCGTCGCGATCGCCGCGTGCGCCGAGGGCTCGACCCTCGTCCACGACTGGGTCTACGAGGGCCGGGCCATCCACCTCACCGACCTCACCCGGCTGGGCGCCGACGTCCGGCTTCTCGACGCCCACCGCCTGCAGGTCAGCGGGCCCACGCACTGGTCCGGCGCCGAGGTCTCCTGCCCGCCCGCGCTGCGTCCCGCCGTCGTCATCCTGCTCGCCATGCTCGCCGCCAAGGGCACGTCCGTGCTGCGCGACGTCGACATCATCGCCCGCGGCTACGAGCAGCTGCAGGACCGCCTCGTGGAGCTCGGCGCGCAGATCGAGACGTTCCGGGACTAGCGCCCGTCGCCGGCGTCGGCCAGGTGCGCGGTCAGCTCGGTCATCGTCCGACCGAACGCCGCCTCCAGGTCGACGCCGTACGCGTCCGCGAGCGACATCACCGACCGGACCCAGTGTTCGACGGGCCTAGTCCGGGACGGGCTCGACGCGATTGCTGCGCAGGTGCTCGTACACGATCGACGTGCGGACGTCGGCGACCTCGGGCCGCTCGGTGAGCCTGTCGATGACGAACGCGTAGAGCCGGTCGTTCCCGGACACCGCGACGTGCAGCAGGAAGTCCTCCGACCCGCTGGTGACGAACACGCCGAGGACGTCCGGGAGCCCGGCGGCCCACGTGCGGAACCCCTCGATGTTCTGCCGTGTGGGCGGCCTGATGCTGAGCGCGATCATGGCCTGGACGGGCCGGCCGATCTGCGCGAGGTCGACGTCGAGTACCGCGCCCCGGATGATCCCGCGCTCCCGGAGGGACCGGGTCCGGTCGAGTGCGGTGGTCGGTGAGACCCCGACGGCCGCCGCGACGTCCCGGTTGGTGCGCCGTGCATCGCGCTGGAGCTCCCGCAGGATCGCCGTATCAAGTGCGTCGAGATGCGCCATCCGGTCATCGTATCCGTATGACGTACGGGCTGCTTGCATGGCGCTCGCACACCTGCATACCGTCTCCGCGTCACGTCGTACGAACGAGGAGAAAGCATGTCTGTCGACACATCGACGCGGGTCGGTTTCGAACCCCAGGAGATCCGCACGGGCGAGCCGACCCGATCGGCCCGGCTGAAGTGGGTGGTCGTCGTGGACGAGTCGCTGCCCGCCGGACGCGCAGCCAATGCGGCGGTGTGCGTGTCGGCAGCCACCGTCGGCGGCGTCGACGGCCTGCTCGGCCCGGACGCCCGGGACGCCTCCGGGTCCCCGCACCCCGGGCTGCCGTGGGCCGGATGCTCGATCCTCGCGGCGTCGACCGACCAGCTCGCACAGATCCGCGCGAAGGCCGTCGCGTCCCTCGGGGTGTTCGTCGCCGACATGCCGGCGTCCGCGCAGCACACCCGCGTCTACGACGAGTACCTGACCGAGGTGTCCACCCAGGACGCCCCGTCGTACTACGCGGTCAGCATCGTCGGACCGCGCAACCGCGTGGACAAGATCGTCGGGAAGCTCCCGCTGCTGCCCTGAGGGACGGTCAGCGACCGGTGTAGTTGGGCGCTTCCACCGTCATCTGGATGTCGTGCGGGTGGGACTCCTTGAGCCCGGCCGCGGTGATCCGGATGAACTGCCCGCGGTCCTGCAGCTGCGGGATGGTGTGCGCGCCGACGTAGAACATCGACTGGTGGAGCCCACCGATGAGCTGGTGCGCGACCGCGGACAGCGGCCCGCGGTACGGGACCTGCCCCTCGATGCCCTCGGGCACGATCTTCTCGTCGGACGCCACGTCGGCCTGGAAGTAGCGGTCCTTGGAGTAGGAGATCCGGCCGCGGGAGGCCATCGCGCCCAGCGAGCCCATGCCGCGGTAGTGCTTGAACTGCTTGCCGTTGACGAACACGAGCTCACCGGGCGACTCGTCGCAGCCGGCGAGCAGCGAGCCGAGCATCACGGTGTCGGCGCCGGCGACCAGGGCCTTGGCGATGTCCCCGGAGTACTGGAGCCCACCGTCGCCGATGACCGGCACACCGGCGGGCTTGCAGGCGAGCGCGGCGTCGTAGATGGCGGTCACCTGCGGCACCCCGATACCGGCGACGACGCGGGTGGTGCAGATGGAGCCCGGGCCGACGCCCACCTTCACGGCGTCGACGCCGGCGTCCACGAGCGCCTGCGCGCCCGGCGTCGTGGCGACGTTGCCACCGATGACCTGCACGTGGCGGGTCGACGGGTCGGACTTGAGCTTGCGCACCATGTCGAGCATGAGCCGGGCGTGGCCGTTCGCGGTGTCGACGACGAGCACGTCGACACCGGCCTCGACGAGCGCGGAGGCCCGCTCCCAGGCGTCCCCGAAGAACCCGATGGCGGCCCCGACGACGAGCCGCCCCTCGCCGTCCTTCGTCGCGTCGGGGTACTGCTCGGACTTCACGAAGTCCTTGACGGTGATGAGCCCGCGCAGGATCCCGGCCTCGTCGACGAGCGGCAGCTTCTCGATCTTGTGCTTGGCGAGCAGCGCCGCGGCGTCGTCGCGCGCGATGCCGACCGGCGCGGTGACCAGCGGCATCGGCGTCATGATGTCGCGGACCCGACGCGTCTCGAAGTCGCCCGGAGGCACGAAGCGCAGGTCGCGGTTGGTGATGATGCCGAGCAGCAGCCCGTTCTCCGCGATGACCGGCAGGCCGGACACCCGGTAGATGCCGCAGAGGTGGTCCAGCTCGGCGAGCGTCGCGTCGGCCGACACGGTGACCGGGTCGGTGATCATCCCGGACTCCGAGCGCTTCACCAGGTCGACCTGGTGGGCCTGGTCCTCGATGGACAGGTTGCGGTGCAGGATCCCGATGCCGCCCTGGCGCGCCATGGCGATGGCCATGCGCGACTCGGTGACGGTGTCCATCGCTGCGGACAGCAGCGGGACGCGCACGGTGATCTCGCGCGTCAGGCGCGAGGAGGTGTCCACCTCGCTGGGGATGACGTCGGTCTCCCCCGGCAGGAGGAGCACGTCGTCGTAGGTGAGCCCGATGCGGGCGAACGGGTCGGCAGGCGAGTGCTCCGTCATCCGGCAAGGATACGCGGGCGCGCGCGTGGCGGTGGCCCCGCCTACTGGATGAGACCCCGGCGCAGACCGATGGCGACCGCCTGGGCCCGGTCGTTGGCCCCGAGCTTGCGGAACAGCCGCCGCGCGTGGGTCTTGACCGTGTCCTCGGAGAGGTAGAGCTCGGCACCGATCTGGGCGTTCGATCGGCCGTGGCTCATGCCCGTCAGGACCTCGATCTCGCGCTTGGTCAGCGGCACCCCGGGGATCGCGCCGGTGGTCGGCACGCCGACCGGTGCGCCGTTCGCGTCGGGTGCGGTGACCGCGGGGTTGCCGTTGGACGGGGTGCGCAGGTCGCTGGCCCGGAAGCTGCCCTGGCTGGGCACGTCGACCGACGACCGCGACGGGGGCTGCACCGGGAGCACCGGGCTGGCCAGCACGTGGGCGGCCACGGCGGACAGCTCGGCGCGGCCGACGTCGGGCGCGAGGAAGCCGCGGGCGCCGAGCGCGAGCGCCCGGTCGAGCGCCACGGTGTCGTCGGGCAGCGCGAGCAGCACGATGGCCGCCGACGGCGCGACCGCACGCAGGCGTCGGATCGCCTCGATGGCGCCGGGCGCCCCGAGGTGGGCGTCCAGCAGCACGACGGTCGGCGGCATGCGCCGCGCGAGGCTCAACAGCTCGTCCACCGACGACGCCGCTCGCACCGGACCGAGCGCGGGCACCCCGATGGAGGTCACGACGAGCCGCTCTCGAACGACCGCCGAGCCGTGACAGACCACGACTCCCGCCATGTTGTTTCCCCTCTCGGGCCCCGTGCGGGCCACCCTGAGTCCTATCGGCCGAGGATCACGTCGAAGTTAGCCGCAGTGGCGAACCGCACCCCGCGCGAGCGGGGCTTCGTCCGCCTGTGCGCCGCCTGGGGTGGAATGTCTCCCCCGCCGGGCGGCGATCTCACCCGTCCACGCTCGCCGTCGCCACGGCGACCACCTCGTGCAGCAGACCGGTGAAGGTCCGTGCCCGGTGGACGGAGCGCCCGAGCGGGACCGCTGCCGCGGCCGCGTCGGGCACCATCACGAACTGGGGCAGGTCCGGCTGCTCGCGCGCCAGCCGGTCCACGACGTCGAGGTCGACGTCGACCCGCTCCCCGAGAGTGACCACCGCGCGCGCCCGCGTCATGGCCGTGAGCTCGACCGCGTGGTGCGGTCCGACGGGGCCGCCGACGATGCGCGCGTCGACACCCTGCTCGGCCAGCGCCCCGGCGAGGACGTGCGCGACGAGCGGCCGGGACTCGCGCGCGGCGACGAGCACCAGGACGACGGGTCGACGACCGGCGCCCGGTGCCCCCGGCCGCTCCCGCAGCGCAGCCAGCACGCCCGCGTGGACCGCGAAGGTCGCGTCGACACCGGGCAGGTCGACGACGGTGCGCCGGGCGAGCGCGGCGAGGACCGGCTCGACCAGGCTCGTCCACCACACGACGACGTCCGGGCCGCCCTCGAGCGTGAGCAGCCGGGCGCAGCGCAGGACGTCGCCGGCGAGCGCGGCGTCGACCACGGCGGTCGGCGTCGTCGGTGCCGCGTCCTGCACGTCCGCGGCCGGTCCGGCGACGACGTCGGTGGCGAGCGCGATCCGCGCCGACTCCGCCGGCGCGACGCCGTCGAGCGTCAGCCGGCGCATGATCAGCAGCCGTTCGACGTCGGTCGCCGAGTAGCGGCGGTGGGCGCCGGCGGAGTGCTCGGACGGACCGAGGCCGTACCTGCGGTCCCACGTGCGCAGCGTGGCGGGGGCGACCCCGAGCCGACGGGCGACGGCGGCGACGGCGAGCGCCGGCGTCGGCGTCGCCGCCGGTTCGTCGTCGTCGCGCGTCACCATGGCGCGATTGTGCCAGGCCGACGCGATTCGGCCCGATCTATGCGTGTCGCTCCCGACACGCCGACCTGCGACGACATCGCCAATCGCGCCATCACAGAAAGTTGTGACACGGTCTTGAACAACTTCTGGCGCGGTTGTAACGTCCTCTCCAACGCGTCACCCGGTGAGCAAACACCGGTCCCCGTGTTCACACTTCCCGGCGCTGCCGCCACCGCGGCACTGCGGCGGATCGACTGAGGAGGAACCCATGGCCGAGATCTCGCGCCTTCCCGGACCCGTGATGGACCTGTGGGAGTGGCAGTTCGACGGCGCCTGCCGCGATGCGGACCAGGACCTGTTCTTCCACCCCGAGGGCGAGCGCGGCTCAGCCCGCCGCCGGCGCGCCGAGGCCGCCAAGGCGATCTGCGCGACGTGCCCCGTGATCAAGGAGTGCCTGAAGCAGTCGCTCGCCGTCCGCGAGCCGTACGGCGTCTGGGGCGGCCTCTCCGAGGACGAGCGCGCCGCCGTCCTCGCGGAGCGGGGCCGCGCCAGCCGCGTCGGCTGACCAGCACTCGACCAGAGCCCCCCTCCCCGTCGGCACGACCGGGGAGGGGGGCTCTGGTATGTCCGGACCTTCAGACGCCGGAAGGCCCCCACGGCGGCTGCCGTGGGGGCCTTCCGAGCGAGCGGGGCGCGGGCGCCCCTCAGCTCACTTGACGACGATCGCGAGGATGTCGCGGGCCGAGAGGATGAGGTACTCCTCGCCGGAGTACTTCACCTCGGTGCCGCCGTACTTGGAGTAGATGACCTTGTCGCCGACGGCGACGTCGAGCGGGATCCGGTTGCCGTTGTCGTCGACACGGCCGGGTCCGACCGCCAGGACCTCGCCCTCCTGGGGCTTCTCCTTGGCGCTTTCCGGGATGACGAGACCGGAAGCGGTCGTCGTCTCTGCCTCGAGCGTCTTGACGACGATCCGGTCCTCGAGGGGCTTGATGGAGACCGACACAGCGGACCTCCCCTTCGCATGTGAGTAGTTCTCTGAGGTTCGTGCGCGCCGTCAGGCCGCGTCGTCGCGGGTGCCGTGGCCTGGAGCGCAGCTGGCACACTCACCGGGAGAGTGCCAGCCATCACTCTAGGAAGCGGTTAGCACTCGGTCAAGGCGAGTGCCAACGAACCGCCGGTCCCCCGCTCGAGGGCCCACTGCGTGCGAGGATCGCGACATGGACCGCGACGGCATCGCCCAGCTGCTCAGCCCCGCCGGCTGGGCCCTGCTGTCGGCGCTGCCGCCCTACGACGAGAGCCGCACGCTCGCCCTGTCGGAGCGCATGCGCGACGAGGGCATCGACCCCGCCCTGGTGGCCGCCGCGCTGACGCAGTCGCGGCTGCGCGCGAAGGCCGCGGGGAAGTTCGGCACGTTCGCGGACGGCATGCTCTTCACGTCGGCCGGGCTCGAGCAGGCCACGCGGCTCAGCGTCGCGGCGCACCACGCCCGCCGGTATCGGGACGCGGGCAGCACCCGGGTGGCGGACCTCACCAGCGGGATCGGCGCGGACGCGATGGCGTTCGCCGGGATCGGCCTGCGGGTCCTCGCGACGGACGTCGACGAGGCCACGGCCGCGATCGCCACCGTGAACCTGCGCCACTTCCCGGAGGCCGAGGTGCGGCACGGTGACGGTCTGGCGCTGGACCTCGAGGCGGAGGGCATCGACGGGGTCTACGCGGACCCGGCCCGCCGGACCTCGTCGGGAAGCCGCGTGTTCGACGTGGCCGCCTACGAGCCGTCGCTCGACGCCGTCCTCGCGGTCCGCGACCGGGTGCCCGCGCTGGGCCTGAAGCTCGGTCCCGGCATCCCGCACACGGCCCTGCCCGCCGACGCGCAGGCGCAGTGGGTCTCGGTCGACGGCGACGTCGTCGAGGTCGGCCTGTGGTTCGGCCCGCTGGCACCCGAGGGTCCGGGACGCTCGGCGCTCGTGCTGCGCGACGGTGAGGCCCACGTCGTGCAGCAGACGTCGGAGGAGCGGCCACCGACGGGCGCGCTCGGCGGCTACCTCTACGAGCCGGACGGGGCCGTGATCCGCGCGGGCCTGGTGGGCGAGATCGCCGCGCAGGTGCACGGCCGGCTGCTGGACGCCACGATCGCCTACGTGACGTCCGACGCCCTCACCCCGGTCCCCACCGCCACCGCCTACCGGGTGCTCGACTCCATGCCGTTCGGCCTGAAGCGGCTCCGCACCTACCTGCGGGGACGCGACGTGGGCCGCCTGACGATCAAGAAGCGCGGCACCGCGGTCGTCCCCGAGCAGCTCCGACGCCAGCTCGACCTGCGGGGCAGCACCACCGCGACGATCATCCTCACCCGCGTGGCGGGCAGCCAGCAGGTGCTCGTGGTGGAGCCGGTCTGATGGCCGCGCCGGTCACCGTCCCGTTCGGCCGCTCGGAGCGGTCCTCCGTGGGCATCGAGTGGGAGGTCGCGCTCGTCGACGCCGACTCCGGTGACCTGCGGCAGGCCGCCGAGGCGATCCTCGCCGCCGTCCGCCCGGCCGGCGGCGGAGAGCATCCGCTGATCACCCAGGAGCTCCTGCTCAACACGGTCGAGATCCGGTCCGGCAAGTGCCGCACGATCGCCGAGGCGACGGCCGACCTGCAGCGGGCGCTCGACGAGGTCGAGTCGGTGGCGACCCCGCTGCGCATCCAGCTCATGGGCGGCGCGACGCACCCGTTCGCCAACTGGGCCCAGCAGAAGGTCACCGACAAGCAGCGGTACGCCACGCTCATCGACCGGACGCAGTGGTGGGGCCGGCAGATGCTGATCTACGGCGTGCACGTGCACGTCGGCATCGAGGACCGTGCCAAGGTGCTCCCGCTGTCCCGGGCCATGCTCACCGTCTTCGGGCACATCCAGTCGCTGTCGGCGTCGTCGCCGTTCTGGGGCGGTCGGGACACCGGCTACGCCTCGAACCGCGCCCTGCTGTTCCAGCAGCTGCCGACGGCGGGGCTGCCGTTCGCGTTCGAGGAGTGGTCGCAGCTCGAGCAGTACGTCGGCGACATGATGCACACCGGGGTCATCGACCAGTTCGACGAGGTCCGCTGGGACGTGCGCCCGTCGCCGCGGTTCGGCACCCTGGAGATGCGGATCGCCGACGGCGCCTCCAACCTGCTGGAGGTCGCGGCCATCTCCGCCCTGACCCACTGCTTCGTCGAGCACTTCTCCGCGATGCTCGACCGCGGCGAGACCCTGCCGACGCTGCCGCCGTGGTTCGCGCAGGAGAACAAGTGGCGCTCCGCGCGGTACGGCATGGACGCGATCGTCATCACGAACGCGGCGGGCGACGAGGAGCTGGTGACGGACTCCGTCGGCCGCTGGCTGGTCGAGCTGGCACCCGTCGCGGAACGCCTGGGCTGTGCGGCCGAGCTCGACCAGGTGCGGGTGATCCTGCGCCGGGGTGCCTCCTACCAGCGGCAGCGCGCGGTGGCCCGTCGCCATGCGGGCGAGCTGGACGCGGTCGTCCGGTCGCTGGTCGCCGAGCTGAAGGCCGGACGGCCCCTCTAGCGATCACTACTTGGCAAAACCAACTAGCAGGCATAGCCTGCAGGCATGGACGCGCCCCGCGACCCGCAGCTCCTCAAGGGAGTGCTCCCGATGCTCGTGCTCGCCCTCCTCACCGAGCGGGAGTCCTACGGCTACGAGCTGGTCACGCGCCTGCACGAGGGCGGCCTCGACGACCTGAGCGCGGGCACCCTCTACCCCGTGCTCAACCGCCTCGAGCGCGACGGGCAGATCTCGTCGCGCCTCGTGGCCTCCTCCGCGGGCCCCGCCCGCAAGTACTACCTCCCCACCGAGACGGGCGCCGAGCAGCTCCGGCGCACCGCGCGCGCCTGGCAGCAGCTGGCCGCCACCGCCGAGCGCATGCTCGCCCGCGCCACCACGAAGGAGCCGTCATGAGCACGACCGTCCGAGACACCCTGGTCCGCGAGCGCTACCTGCTGCGCTTCAGCTGGGCCATGCAGGACTACCCGAGGTACAAGCCGGTCGTGCGCGAGCTGCGCACCGAGCTGACCGCCACGGCGTCGGAGGTCGGCATGCGCCAGGCCGTCGCCGACCTGGGGCACCCGCGGGTGCTGGCCGACGCCTACCTGAGCGAGCTCGGCCGGCCCGTCCCCCGCTGGACCACCGGCGCGGTCTGGGGTGCGCTGGCCGTCGGCGCCGTGGCGTACCTGGCGATCGCGTACGGCATCGGGACCCTCGACACCATCGGGCAGATGGGCGGCGGCACGCTCGAGCGGGTGTTCCTCGGCGCCACCACCGTGTTCACCAACGACGACGACGCCCTGTCGGTGTCCTCGTCGCTCACCTGGCAGGTGCTGGCGTTCTACGCGTGCGTCTTCACGGTGCCGTTCCTGCTCGGCGCGCGCGTGTGGCGGGCGTGGTCCGGGACGCCGACCGCCGCCCGCGCCGCGCACGCCTGACCGTCAGACCAGCACCTGTGTCAGGGGCATCGACGAGTCGACGGGCAGGTCGAGCGACGAGGGCGGCAGCCCGCGGCGCACCACGGCCGAGCCGAGCGCGGCGATCATCGCGCCGTTGTCGGTGCAGTACCGGATGGGCGGGATGCGCAGCGTGATGCCGGCCTCGGCGCAGCGCTTCGCGGCCATGTCGCGCAGCTGCGAGTTGGCGGAGAACCCACCACCCACCACGAGCGTGCCCACGCCGTGCGCGCGGCAGGCGGCGATCGTCTTGGCGGTCAGCACGTCGGCCACCGCCTCGGCGAACGACGCGGCGACGTCGGGCAGCGGCACCTCCTCGCCGGCGTCCTGCCGCGCCTCGACCCAGCGTGCGACCGCGGTCTTGAGCCCGGAGAACGAGAAGTCCGCGGCGTGCGCGGCCTGGTCCTTGGCCGCGGTCAGGCCGCGCGGGAAGCGGATCGCGGTGGGGTTCCCCTCCCGCGCCAGACGGTCGATGTGCGGTCCGCCGGGGTACGGCAGGCCGAGCAGCCGGCCGACCTTGTCGAACGCCTCCCCCGCCGCGTCGTCCAGGGTCGAGCCGAGCTCGGTCACGTTCACCGTGTCGTCGATCATCAGCAGCGACGAGTGCCCGCCGGAGACGACGAGGGCCATGACCCGCTCGGGAAAGGCGCCGTCGACCAGCTCGTCGACGACCGCGTGCCCGATCACGTGGTTCACGCCGTACAGCGGCTTGTCCAGGGCCAGCGCGAGCGCCTTCGCGGCGGCGGCGCCGACGGTCAGCGGCCCGACGAGCCCCGGGCCCGCGGTGACGGCGACGGCGTCGACCGCACCCAGGGAGACGTCCGCGGTGGCGAGGGCCCGCTCGATCGTCGGCACCATGGCCTCGAGGTGGGCGCGGGAGGCGATCTCCGGGATGATGCCGCCGAACCGGGCGTGCTCGTCGACCGAGCTGGCGACGGCGTCGACCAGCAGGTCGTAGCCGCGCACCAGGGCGACGCCGGTCTCGTCGCACGAGGTCTCGATCCCGAGGACGAGGGGGTCTGCCATGCGCACCAGGATAGGTGGCCGCGGCGGTGTGACGACCGCCACCCCGCTGCGGGGAACACCGCCCACTGGTTGACGCTTCAACCACTTATGACCACTGACACCACCGTCCTCGACGGCCTCGACTTCCCCACATCCGGACTCGCGGTCGGCGACGACGTCGCGGACCTGCTCTTCCGCGAGGCCCGCACCGCAGCCGCGTTCACCCCCGACGAGGTCAGCGACGAGCAGATCGCCGCGGTGTACGACCTGGTCAGGTGGGGCCCGACCGCCCTCAACACGATCCCGCTGCGCCTCCTGGTCGTGCGCACGCCCGAGGCCCGTCAGCGGCTCGCTGCGCACATGAACGAGGGCAACCGCGACCGCGTGCTGGCCGCGCCCGTCTCGCTCGTGCTGGCCGCCGACACCGGGTTCCACACGCACATCCCGACGCTCGCGCCGCACATGGCCGCGCTCGCCGACGCCCTCGAGGGCCAGCCCGAGCAGCGCGAGTCGATGGCCCGCACCAACGCCCTCATCCAGGCCGGGTACCTCATCGTCGGCCTGCGCGCCGCAGGCCTGGCGGCCGGTCCGATGGGCGGCATGGACGCGGACGGCATCGACCGCGAGTTCTTCGCCGACAACGGCTGGAAGTCGCTGCTGGTCGTCAACGTCGGCCACGTCGAGGGCGCCGGGACGCACCACCCCCGCGCCGAGCGCCTCGCCTACACGCAGGCGTCGCTGACCGTCTGAACCGACGCCGCTACGACCCGGACGCGGCCGGTCCCGTCTCCACCGGCCGCGCCGGGTCGTTCGACCACTGTGACCACGACCCCGGGTACAGCGCTGCCTCGACGCCGATCGACGCCAGCGCCGCGACCTCGTGCGCCGCCGTCACCCCCGAGCCGCAGTAGACGGCGACCGGCCCGTCGACCGCCGCGAACCGCTCGCGCAGGGCCGCGTCGGGCAGGAACTTGCCGTCGGGTCCCACGTTCCCCGCCGTCGGCACCGAGAGCGCCCCGGGGATGTGGCCCGCGCGCGGGTCGACGGGCTCGACGTCACCGGCGTACCGCTCGGCCGCGCGGGCGTCGAGCAGCGCGCCGTCCCAGCCCGCGGCCTGGTCGGCGTCGATCGTCGGCAGCGCCCCGGGGCGCAGCACCACGTCCCCCGGCTCCGGAGTCACGGATCCGGTCTCGAGCGGGAGCCCGGAGTCCGTCCACGCCGCGAGGCCACCGTCGAGCAGCCGCACGTCCCGCACGCCGGCCCAGCGCAGCAGCCACCACACGCGCGCCGCCGACATCCCGCCGACGGCGTCGTAGGCGACGACCGGCCGCTCCCCCGTGACGCCCCAGCGCCGCGCGGCGGCCTCGAGCTGCGCGAGGTCCGGCAGCGGGTGGCGCCCCTCCTGCGCGGAGGCCGGGGCGGCGAGCTCGGTGTCCAGGTCCACGAACACCGCGCCCGGCAGGTGCCCCTCGCGGTAGCGGTCGTAGCCGTCCGTCTGCCCCAGCGCCCAGCGGACGTCGAGCAGCACCGGCGGCTCGTCGCTCCGCAGCGCCTGGTCCAGCGCCGTGGCGTCCACGATGACCGCGTCCCTCGTCATGCGGTCTCCTCCCGACCACGCAGGTCCAGCCGCATGGTCCACGCGTCGATGTTCCCCGGTTGGTAGTACGCCCGGCGCATGCCGAGCCGCTCGAAGCCCACGCTCTCGTACAGGTGGATCGCGGGGTCGTTGTCCACCCGCACCTCCAGGAGGACGACCGCGGCGCCGACCGTCCGAGCGCGGTCGAGCAGGGCGTCGAGCATCCGCCGGCCGAGCCCGCGCCCCTGGAACCGCTCGTCCGTGCCGATCGTCATCACCTGCGCGTCGAACCCGTCGAACCACAGGCCCGCGTACCCGACCAGCTCACCGCCGACGACCACGCCCACGTACCAGCGTCCGGGACCCTCGATCTCCGCGGCGAGGCTCTCCGGCGACCACGCGGCCGCCCCGAACAGGTCCACCTCCATGCGCTCGAGGGCCGGGAGGTCCGCCGGGGTGAGGGGTCGGACGACCACGTCGTCGAGGGGACCCGTCATCCGAGCACGCGCTTGCGCGCGGCCTGCGGCACGGCGTCGGGCCGACGCAGGTAGAGCGGCTCCGTGCCCAGCGCCCGCCCCGCCGCCAGCCGCTCGTGCGCCAGCCGCGCGAGCTCGGCCGGCTCCGGGTCGAGGAGCCCGAGCCCGTCCAGGTCCGGGCGGGCATCGGCGACGAGCGGGGCCACCGCCTCGCCGGGGAGGACGCCCGCGCCGGCGTCGAGCACGTCGGCGTACAGCAGCGCCCCCCGACCCACGGCGAGCGTCCCGGCGGTGCGGGGGTCCGCGGCGACGTCGGCGGCTGCCGCGACCGCGGGTGCGGCGAGGACCTCGATCCGCCCGGCGTCGACCAGCCGGTACAGCGACCAGTACACCTCGCGGCGCCGTGCGTCCGTCGCGACCAGCACGTCCGTCCCGGGTGGCAGGACGCGCGACGCACGGAGGGCCACGGCGTCGAGGCTCGGGACGCCGTGCACCGGGATGCCGAGCGCGAGCGCGAGCGTGCGTGCGGTGACCAGCCCGACGCGCAGGCCGGTGAACGGCGCGGGACCCGTGCCGACGACCACCGACGTGAGCTCGCGACGGTCGACGCCGGCGTCGGCCAGGACGGCCGCGACCATGGGGGTCAGCAGCTCCGCGTGGTGGCGCTGCTGCTGGTCCGAGCGCTCGGCCAGCAGCACGCCGGAGTCGTCGGTCAGGGCCACCGCGACGGCGGCGGACGTGTCGAGGGCGAGGACGGGCACGGGGTCAGCCTCCCACCGGCTCGGCGTCGGGCAGCGCCACGTCCGCCCACCGTGCACCGACGGCCCGGACGGTGACCACGCGCTCCCCCGCGGCGGCGTCGTCCAGGTCGTCGTCGGCCAGCGTCCCGCCGCGAGGACGTTGCAGCGTGACCTCGAGGCGGTCCTGCGCGAGCGACTCGACCCACCCCTCGCCCCACTCGACCACGGTCACGGCCTCGTCCAGGCTCGCGTCGAGGTCGAGCGCGTCCACCTCCTCGAGAGAGCCCAGCCGGTAGGCGTCGACGTGCACGAGAGACGGACCGCGGGAGCCGTCGGGGCGCACGAGCGGCGGGTGCTCGCGCGCGATGATGAACGTCGGCGAGGCCACCTGCCCGCGCACCTGCAGGCCGGCGCCGATGCCCTGCGTCAGCGTCGTCTTGCCGGCCCCCAGGTCCCCCGTGAGCACGACGAGGTCGCCCGGCCGGAGGACGTCCGCGAGCGCGCGACCGTACGCCCGGGTGGCCTCGGCATCGCGCAGCGTGACCGTCGTCGTCGCTGTCGTGGTCATGACGTCACCGCCTCGCTGTCGACGTGCACCCGCGGCACCCGTGCGCCGACCCGCGTGACGATCTCGTAGGAGATCGTGCCGGCGGCGACCGCCCAGTCCTGCGCGGTCGGTCCGCCGTCGCGACCGCTGCCGAACAGCTCGACGCGGTCCCCGGCCTGCTCCGTGGCACCGGGCCCGAGGTCGACCACGACCTGGTCCATGCACACGCGTCCGGCGACGCCCAGCGTGCGACCACCGACGCGCACGGGACCGCCGGGCTGCTCCTGCGTGCCCGAGGCGTGCCGCGGGATGCCGTCGGCGTAGCCCAGCGGCACCAGCCCCAGCACCGTGTCCTGCGTCGTGACGTACTGGTGCGCGTACGAGACGCCGTGCCCGCCGGGCACCGCCTTGACGTTCGCCAGCTCGGCCTCGAGCGTCATCGCCGGCACCAGGCCGTACTCGTCGTGCCCGCCCAGCTGCGGGACGGGCGACAGGCCGTAGACGGCGATGCCGGGCCGCACCAGGTCGTAGTGCGAGGCGGGCGTGGTCAGGGTCGCCGCCGAGTTGGCCAGGTGCCGCACCTCGAGCCGGACCCCGGCGCGCTCGACCGTGCGCAGCGCGTCGGCGAACACCTCACCCTGGTGCTTCACGGTCGGGTGCTCGGGCTCGTCGGCGAACGCGAGGTGGCTCCACAGGCCGACGACGTCGACCGCCCCCTCGGCCTGCAGCCGCAGGACCTCCGGAAGCAGCTCCGCCAGGTCCGCCGGCGTCAGCCCGTTGCGGCCCAGCCCGGTGTCGACCTTGAGGTGCGCGCGCGCCGGACGACCGGCCGCGCGTGCGGCGGCGGCCAGCTCGTCGAGCGCCCACCGCGCGGACACGGACACGTCCACGTCGGCGTCGACCGCCTCCCTGAGGGGCGCACCGGGGGCGTACAGCCACGTGAGCACCCGGGTGCCGGCGATCCCACCGCGCCGCAGCGCGAGCGCCTCGTCCATCTGGGCGGCGCCCAGCCAGGTGGCACCACCGGCGACGGCGGCGGAGGCGGTGGGCAGCAGACCGTGGCCGTAGCCGTCGGCCTTCACGACGGCCATGACCTGCGCGGTGGGCGCGTGCGCGGCCAGCGACCGGACGTTGGAACGGACGGCCGCGAGGTCGACGACGGCACGTGCGGGGTACGAGCTCACGGCGCCCAGTCTCGCACCGGTCGTCACGCCAGGTGGACGACCACGTCGGCGCGCGCCGCCGTCGCCGCGACCAGCCGGGCGTTGCGCTCGTCGGGCCCGTGCGACCACGCGCGCGCGGCCTCCGGCGACTTGCCGAAGGCCTCGTGCCGGGCTACCAGCCGGGTCAGCCGCACGCCGTCGTCGGGCGCGAGGAACCACGACTCGTCGAGCAGCCCGGCCACCGGGCCGAAGCCGTGCTCGTCGAGCAGCAGGTAGTTCCCCTCGACGACCACCAGCCGGACCTCGGGCGGGACCGCGATCGCACCGGCGACGGGGTTGCGCAGGTCGCGACGGTACTCGGGCGCGTACACCGTCCGGCCGGGGTCCCGCAGGCGCGTCAGCAGCGCGACGAACCCGTCGGCGTCGAACGTGTCCGGTGCACCCTTGCGCTCGGCACGACCGATCCGCTCGAGCTCCGTCTGCGCGAGGTGGAACCCGTCCATGGGCACGACGACCGCCGTCGGCCCGACGGCGGCGACCACCTGCGCGGCGACGGTGGACTTGCCGGCCCCGGGTGCGCCGGCGATGCCCAGCAGCCGCCGGGGACCGCCGGTCAGCAGCGCCTCCACGCGGGCGACGAGATCGGGCGTCAGCGTCACGCGCCCAGCAGCTCCGCGATCGTGGCCGGCAGCGCGTCGGCGACGGCTCGCGCCGAGATCGGCCCGCCGGGGTTGGCGCGGTGCGCGGCGCGGCCGTGCACCAGCGCCGCGGTGGCCGCGAGCGCGGCCACCAGCGACGGGTCCTCGTGGACCGCGTCGACGCGACCGGCCAGCAGCGCGCCCAGCAGACCGGCCAGGACGTCGCCCGCCCCGGCGGTCGACAGCCACGCCGGGGCGTCCGCCTGGGCGTAGGCGGCGCCCTGCGCACCGGCGACGACGGTCACCGGACCCTTGAGCAGGACGGTCGCACCGGTGAGCTCGTGCACCCGGCGCGCCCAGCGCAGCGGCTCCGCCTCGACCGCGGCCCGGTCGACGTCCTCGCCCCGCTGGGCCAGGAGCCGCGCGAGCTCGCCCGCGTGGGGGGTGAGCACCGCGTGCGGGCCGACGTGCGCGGGGAGCAGCTCGAGCGCGCCGGCGTCGACGACCGCCGCCTCGCCGCGCTCGCGCACGTGCTCGAACGCGTACCCGATGCGTCGTCGCTGCCCGGCGTCGTCCGGGGAGACCCCCGGCCCGAAGACCCACGACTGCACGCGACCGTGCCCCACGACGACCTCCGGGTGCGCGGCGACCACGACGTCCCCGACGTCACCCAGGTACCGGACCATGCCCACGCCGGCCTGCACGGCCGCGCTCGTGGCCAGCACCGCGGCGCCCGGGTAGGCACGCGAGCCGGCCACGACGCCGACGACGCCGCGCGTGTACTTGTGCGCGTCGGGCGCCGGCACGGGCCACAGGTCGGCGACGTCACCCGGCTCGAGCCGCACCACGGCCGGCGAGCCCGCGAGGTCGAGCCCGAGGTCGACCAGCTCGACGCGACCCGCCGCACCGGTGCCCGGCGGCAGCACGAGGCCGGGCTTGAGCCCGCCGAACGTGACCGTCAGGTCCGCGTCGAGGACCGTCCCGTCCCGGCGCCCGTCGTCGACCCCGAGGCCCGACGGCACGTCGACCGCGATGACGTAGGGACGACCACGAGCGACCAGTGCGTCCACCAGCGCGCCCGCCGTGCCACGCAGACCGGACCCGTCCGACCCGATGCCGAGCAACCCGTCGAGCACCAGGTCCGCGCCCGCGGCCAGCGCGACCGCGTCGTCGACAGGCCCCTCGACCCGCAGCACGCGCCCTCCGGCCCGCAGCAGCGCCGCGAGCCCGCCCTCGTGCACCCGCGCCCCGGTCAGCACCGCGTGCACGTCCACCCCGCGCCGGGCGAGCAGCGCACCGGCGTGCAGGGCGTCGCCGCCGTTGTTCCCCGGACCGGCGAGCACGGCGACCCGCGCACCGCGGACTACTCCGCGTCGCTCGCGCAGCACGGCGGCCGTGCGGACGTGCAGCGCGAACGCGGCCCGTTCCATCAGCGGGACGCCGAGCGCCAGGAGCGGCTCTTCGGCCGCCCGCACCTGCGCGGAGGTCCAGGTCTGCAGCACGCTCCTCATCCTGACGGGTCAGGGCTCATCCGCACGAGGACACGTCCTGCGGATGCCCGATCGCATCGATTCGATCTCGGGACGCGCCCACGCCCGAGCGCGGGTAACGTGCCCGCATGCGCTTCGGACTCTTCATCCCCCAGGGCTGGCGGCAGGACCTCACCGGCATCGAGCCCCGCGACCACTGGCAGACCATGAGCGGCCTGGCCACGCACGCCGACGAGGGCGACGCCTTCGAGTCGATCTGGGTCTACGACCACTTCCACGCGGTCCCCGAGCCCAACGGCGAGGCGACCCACGAGGCCTGGAGCCTCATCAACGCGTTCGCCGCGAGCACCAGCCGCGTGCGGCTCGGCCAGATGTGCACCTGCATGGCGTACCGCAACCCGGCCTACCTCGCGAAGGTGGCCACGACGGCCGACATCATCTCGGGCGGTCGCGTCGAGATGGGCATCGGCGCCGGCTGGTACGAGCACGAGTGGCTCGCGTACGGCTACGGCTTCCCGTCGGCGGGCCAGCGGATCGCGATGCTCGACGAGGGCGTGCAGATCTTCAAGCAGATGTGGACCAACGGCACGGCGACCCTCGCCGGCGAGCACTACAAGGTCGACGGCGCCCAGCTGTCGCCCCTGCCCCTGCAGGTCGACGGCCCGCCGCTGTGGATCGCCGGCGGCGGCGAGAAGAAGACGCTCCGGATCGCCGCCGAGCACGCCGCCTACACCAACTTCGCGGGCGCGCCCGAGGCGTTCACGCACAAGTCGGAGATCCTGCGCGGCCACTGCGACGCCATCGGGCGCCCGTTCGAGGAGATCACCCGCTCGGCCAACTACAACGTGGTCATCGGCGCCACGGAGGCCGAGGTCGACGACCGCATCGCCTGGGTCGAGGAGCACCTGAGCAACACCGTCCCCGGCAAGGCGGCCGAGGTCGCGGAGGACTTCCGCAACGGTCCCCTGGTGGGCACGCCCGAGCAGATCGTCGAGAAGCTCCAGGAGCTGGAGAAGCTCGGCATGACCTACGCGATCACCTACTTCGCGGAGGCGGCCTACGACCGCTCCGGCATCGAGCTGTTCGAGTCGCAGGTCGTCCCGGCGCTGCGCTGAGGCCTGCGACCGGTTCAGTCGCGCTCGGCGATGACGACGGCGGACGCGATGCCGGCGTCGTGGGAGATCGACAGGTGGAACCGGTCGACACCGGCGGCGGCTGCGGCGGCCGCGACGGTGCCGACCACCTCCACCACCGGCTGCGCCCCGGCCACCCGGCGCACGGTCGCGTCCTGCCAGCTCATGCCGGCAGGCGCGCCGAGGGCCTTGGCGATGGCCTCCTTGGCCGCGAACCGCGCGGCCAAGGAGGTCTCGGGCATCTCCTGCTCCTCGGGGGTGAACAGCCGCGTGCGCAACGCCGGCACCCGGTGCAGGGTGTCGACGAAGCGCGCGACGTCGACGACGTCGATGCCCACTCCGACGATCACGCGACGATCACTCGACGGTGACGGACTTCGCCAGGTTGCGCGGCTGGTCGACGTCGAGACCCTTGGCGGTCGCCAGCTCGCACGCGAAGACCTGCAGCGGCACGACGGCCAGCAGCGGGGCCAGCAGCGTGGGTGACTGCGGGACGAAGAAGACCTCGTCGGCGTACGGCAGCACGTCGTCGTCGCCGTCCTCCGCGATCACGAGGGTGCGGGCGCCGCGCGCCCGGATCTCCTGGATGTTGGAGACGACCTTCGAGTGCAGCGAGTCCCGTCCGCGCGGCGACGGCACGACGACGAAGACCGCCTGCCCCTCCTCGATGAGCGCGATCGGCCCGTGCTTGAGCTCCCCGGCCGCGAACCCCTCGGCGTGGATGTACGCGAGCTCCTTGAGCTTGAGCGCGCCCTCCATGGCCACCGGGAACCCGACGTGGCGGCCGAGGAACAGCACCGACGTCGTGTCCACCATGGACCGCGCGGTCTCGCGCACGCGGTCGGCCCGGTCGAGCACCTGCTGGATCTTGTCCGGCATGGCACGCAGCTCGGTGAGGATGGTGGAGACCTCGTCGGCGTACTTGTTGCCGCGCAGCTGCGCGAGGTAGAGGCCGAGCAGGTAGGCCGCGGTGATCTGGGCCAGGAACGCCTTGGTCGACGCCACCGCGATCTCCGGGCCGGCGTGGGTGTACAGCACCGCGTCGGACTCCCGCGGGATGGTGGAGCCGTGGGTGTTCACCAGCGCGAGCACCTTGGCGCCCTGCTCGCGCGCGTGCCGCACGGCCATGAGCGTGTCCATGGTCTCGCCCGACTGCGACACCGCCACGACCAGAGTGCGCTCGTTGACGACCGGGTCGCGGTAGCGGAACTCGTGCGCCAGCTCGACCTCGACGGGGATCCGGCACCAGTGCTCGATCGCGTACTTCGCGACGTGCCCGGCATAGGCGGCGGTGCCGCACGCGACCACGATGATCTTGTCCACCGACCGCAGGACCGACTCGTCGATCCGGATCTCGTCCAGCACCAGCCGCCCGTGCACGTCGGTCCGGCCGAGCAGCGTGTCCGCGACGGCGTGCGGCTGGTCGTGGATCTCCTTGTCCATGAAGGACGCGAAGCCGCCCTTCTCGGCGGCGGCGGCGTCCCAGTCGACCGTGTAGCGACGGGCCTGCGCGGGCCGGCCGTCGAAGTCGGTCACGGCGACGGAACCCGGGGTGATGGTGACCACCTGGTCCTGGCCCAGCTCGAGCGCCTCGCGCGTGTGGGAGATGAACGCCGCGACGTCGGAGCCGAGGAAGTTCTCGCCCTCGCCGATGCCGACCACCAGCGGGGAGTCGTGCCGCGCGCCGACCACGACGTCGGGCGCGTCCTCGTGGACGGCCAGCAGCGTGAACGTGCCGTGCAGGGTGCGCGCGACCGCCGCCATCGCGGCGGTCAGGTCCCCCGTCGTCTCGTAGGCCCGCGCGATGAGCTGGGCGGCGACCTCGGTGTCGGTCTCGGACGTGAACGTGACGCCGTCGGCCTCGAGGCCCGCCTTGAGGACGGCGAAGTTCTCGACGATGCCGTTGTGGATCACGGCGAGCTTGCCGGCCACGTGCGGGTGCGCGTTCACGTCGGTGGGGCCGCCGTGGGTGGCCCAGCGGGTGTGGCCGATCGCGGCGGTCGACTCCGGGAGCGGCCGCAGGTCGAGCTCCTCGACGAGGTTCGCCAGCTTGCCGGCCTTCTTCGCTGTGGCCAGCGTGCCCGTCGGGCTGACCAGCGCGACCCCCGCCGAGTCGTATCCGCGGTACTCGAGGCGTCGCAGACCCTCCAGCACCACGTCCAGGGGGCGGTCGCTGGCTACCTGGCTACCGACGTAGCCGACGATTCCACACATGACCGCGAGTCTAGTCGGCGACGGTCGCGCGCCCTGTCGCCCCGTTAGGACGCGGCGCGCAGCACCGGCAGCTCGGCCTCGTCCAGGACGTGGCCCTCCATGAGCGCCAGCGCGTCGCCCAGCGTGGTGCTCGGCGTGCCGGTGACCTCGTCGTCGAGCGCGTAGACGGTGTACACGTACGTGTTCCCCTCGACGCACGGCCCGCCGTAGCTCCCGGTGCCGCGGAAGCTGTCCCCGACGATCCCGCCCTCGACCATCCCGTCGTCCGCGGCCGCCAGCCCCGTGGCGGCCGGGTCGATCCCGGTGACCACCCAGTGCACGTAGCTCGGGTGCGCGGGATCCGTGAACGTCACGACGAGCGACCGGGTCCCCGCCGGCACCCCCTCCCAGGCGAGCGTGGGCGACCGGTTCTCCCCCGCGCAGGTGCTGCCGTAGACGCCGGTGGCCCACGCCGGGAGGGCCCCTGTGTCATCGAGGTCGGGGCTCGTCAGCACGAGGTCGGTGGTCGGCGTGGGGATCGGTTCCCGGGCGTCCGCCGCACAGCCACCCAGCGCACACGCCGCGACGAGGGCGAGTCCTGCACGTGCTCGTCGCGCGGCCCGGACCGTGACCATGTCGCCTCCTCGGGCGTCGACCGCCCCGGAACGTCCCCGGGCACGGCATTACATTGTTATGGCCATAACGTAGTGATGTGACCACAGCGACGTCAACGCTGCCCCTGCGCGACCGGATCCTCGCCGAGACCGTCAAGATCCTCGGCACCGAGGGCCCGGCCGCTCTCACCGTGCGCCGCATCGCCGCGCTCTCCGGCTGCTCGACCATCGGGGTGTACACCCACTTCGGCAGCAAGTCCGCGCTCGTCGACGCGGCGATCATGGAGGCGTTCGCGGGGCTCGACCGGGCCCTGGCGCCGATCGACACGCTGCACGGCGTCGACCGGCTGCTCCGCGGCGCGCACGCGTACCGCGACTGGGCGCTCGAGCACCCGCTGGAGTACACGGTGATGTTCACCCCGAGCATCACCGCCGGAGAGGCGACCGACGCCTCCGCACAGCGCGGGGGCCTGTCGCTCGACGACCACGTCGCCCGGACGCAGGACGCCGTGAACCGCGGCGAGCTCACGGGCGACACCGAGACCATCGCCCGCACGCTCTGGTCCCAGGTCCACGGCTGGGTGATGACGGAGATCCTGCAGGCCGGGCCCGGCAGGGGCACCCCGACCGACGCCGCCCGCCGGGAGTTCGACGCCGGGGTGCGTGCGGTGCTCCTGGGCTTCGGCGCGCCCACCACCGCCGATCCCGTCCCTCCCGTGCACACGCCCCGGCCCGCCGCCGTGGCACCGGCGTCGCCCTACGTCGACCTCGACCGCGCCGCCTGGACCCGGCTCTCCGCGTCCACGCCGCTGCCGCTCACCGACGCCGACGTCGAACGCCTCGCGGGCCTCGGGGACCCGATCGACCTCGCCGAGGTCGACGCCATCTACCGCCCCATCTCCCGGCTGCTCGACCTGCACATCGAGGCCACCCGCGGGCTGCACGCCGCGTCGAGCACGTTCCTGCGCGAGGACGTCGGCGGGACGCCGTTCGTGATCGGCGTCGCGGGCTCCGTCGCCGTCGGCAAGTCCACCACCGCGCGACTCCTGCGCGAGCTCCTGGCGCGGTGGCCGGCGACGCCACGGGTCCAGCTGATCACCACCGACGGGTTCCTCTACCCCAACGCCGAGCTCGAGCGCCGCGGGCTGATGGACCGCAAGGGCTTCCCCGAGTCCTACGACCGCCGCGCGCTGCTCCGGTTCGTCTCCAAGGTGAAGGCCGGCCGGCCCGAGGTCAGCGTCCCTGTCTACGACCACCTGACCTACGACATCCTGCCCGGCCGCGAGATTGTCGTGAACCGCCCCGACGTGCTCATCGTCGAGGGGCTCAACGTGCTCCAGCCCGCCCGGCCGACCGCCGAGGGCACGTCCAACCTGGCCGTGAGCGACTTCTTCGACTTCTCGATCTACGTCGACGCCCGCACCAGCGACGTGCGGCGCTGGTACGTGGACCGCTTCCTGGCGCTGCGGCAGACGGCGTTCGCCCGACCCGAGTCGTACTTCCACCGGTACGCCGCGCTGAGCGACGACGAGGCCGTGGAGCGCGCCGAGCGGATCTGGGACTCGATCAACCAGCCCAACCTCGTGCAGAACATCCTGCCCACGCGCAGCCGCGCCACCCTCGTCCTGACCAAGGACAGCGACCACGCGGTGGAACGGGTGCGGCTGCGCAAGCTGTAGCGCTCAGCGGCTCACCGCTGCGCCGTCGGCTCCGCGGGGATCACGAGCCGGACCGGGTACTGCTCGCTGTCCGTCTCCTCGAGCGCCTCCAGGGCGACCGAGACCGCCTCCTGCGGGGACCCGCAGCGGTCCGTCGGCCACACCGGACGGACGGCGCGACCCAGGGCGTCGACGAGCCAGAGCGAGGGAGCCGTGACGGAGGCGCTGCTGCACGTCCCGCCACGCTGCGCCGAGGGCCGGCGCAGTGCCGCGACGAGCGGGTCGAGGTCGCCCTCACGGCGGCTCGCGGTCAGCGCCACCCACGTGCCGGACGAGTCCTGCAGGGTCCCTCCCGGCGCGCAGACGACGACGCTGACGGGGAGGAAGTCGTCCGGCACGCGACCGGCGTCGGGGGCGTCCGCGTGCGGGGTCCCTGTGTCGCTGGTCGCGCCGGCCGCCACCAGACCCAGGTCGGTGAGGACCTGCGACGAGAGGCAGTCGGCGTCGTTGACCACCACCGCGGTGGGCGCGTCCTGCGCCTGCTCACCCGGGCTGCTGCACGCGGTGACGCCCAGGAGCAGCGCAGGGGGCAGCATGAGGCCGACGACCCACCGTCCACGCACGCCCATCTCGCCCCCTGTCTGCATCCGGCCATGCCGGACCACACCCCCGGGGGTGTGATCAGGCACGGGAGCGCCGACCGCGACGTCGACACAGTCAGAGAGTAAGCACAGTCATGGGCGAAATGACACGGTGATACCGGATCGTTAGGCGGCGGGGTCGGATCGTGAGCGTCCTGTGACCGGAGCGCTCGCCTGCGCCTGCGGGACGACCTCCTCGCCGGCCACCCGGGGCGCCTGAGCGCCCTCCACGACCGGACGGTGGTGGGTCAGCTTCCGCAGCACCCAGTCGACGACCAGGCCGATCGCGAGCCCCCCGACGACGCCGACCGCGACCGCGACGAGCGTGTGGTCGTGCAGCCAGGCACCGGCGCCGATCCCGATGAGCGCCGAGTAGCAGCCCCACGTGACGGCGGCGATGGCGGTGAGTCCCATGAACCGGCGCCGGCTGTAGCCGACCGCCCCCGCGGTCATGTTCACCGCGACGCGGCCGATCGGGATGTAGCGGGCGGCGATGATGAACGCCGCGCCGCGGTTCTCCAGAGCGTTCTCGGCCCAGTCGACGGCCGCCTGACCCTTGGCGGACCGCAGGAAGCGCAGGTCACGCACCTTGACCTTGGTGCCGATCTGGTACGCGATCTGGTCGCCGGACCAGGCGCCGGCCGCCGCGACCAGCATGATCAGGGCCAGGTTCGGCGTGCCCTCGGCCATGGCCACGGCGGACAGCGCGATGACGATCGACTCGCTCGGGACCGGCGGGAAGAACCCGTCGATGGTGGCGAACAGATAGAGCACGACGAAGATCCACGGGGAACCTACGAGGGCCAGGGCCCACCCCTCCAGCACGTGACATCAGCTCCTGCGTCGTGCACCCGGCGGTGGTCCGCCCGATGTCGTGCCCCCACGGTAAGTCGCCACAACACCCGGACGACATAGGGGTGACCCCCGGTTCATCCCTGGTGCAGCCCCGATTCATCCCGGGGTCGGACGCCGGCTCCACCCGGGGTCTGGTGCTCAGTCCAGCCCGAACCCCAGTGCGCGCGCAGCGGCGGCGGGCGTAGGCTCCGCCGCCCACCGCGCACCGAAGTCGTCGGTGGCCGCGAGCGAGCGCAGCTCGGCCCGGTCCAGGTACAGCGTCCCGGCGAGGTGGTCGGTCTCGTGCTGGACGATGCGCGCGGACCAGCCGCCCACGATCTCGTCCACAGCGGCGCCGCTCTCGTCCGTACCGGTCAGGTGCACGTGCCGCGCGCGGGCGACGACCGCCTGGTAGCCGACGACGCTCAGGCAGCCCTCGTAGAACGCGGCACGCTCGTCGCCGACCGGGGTGTACCGCGGGTTCACCAGGACCCGGTACGGCAGCGGCTCGCGCTCCCGGACCTGCGCGTGCTCCTCGAGGACGGTGCCCGGGTCCTCGAGCACCGCGATCGCCACCGGCAGCCCGAGCTGCGGCGCCGCCAGCCCGACGCCGGGTGCCGCCCGCATCGTCCGGTGCATCACGTCGAGGAGCGCGGTCAGCTCCTCGTCGGACAGCTGACCGTCGTACGGCGTGGCCACGGTCCGCAGCGCCGGGTGCCCGGCCTGGACGATGGGCGCCACACCCTCGGGCGAGCGCGTGCCGGACTCGATGATCCACAGCGCCACGTCACGCAGCGCCTGGTCCCACTGCGGCCCCGACGGCACTACAGCGCCAGCCGGTCCAGGACGACGTCGGCCAGCTCGTGCGCCACCCGGTCCGCCTCCGTCTGCGTCCCGGCCTCGACCATGACCCGGACGAGGTCCTCGGTGCCCGACGAGCGCAGCAGCACCCGGCCCGTGCTGCCCAGCACGGCCTCCGCCTCGCGCACCGCGTCCAGCAGCGACTCGTCCGACGACGCGCGGCGCTTGTCGACGCCCGGCACGTTCACGAGAGTCTGCGGCAGCCGCCGGACGACCCCGGCGAGGTCGGCGATCGTCGTCCCCGTCGCCGCGACCCGCGCGGCCAGCTGCAGCGCGGTGAGGACACCGTCGCCGGTGGTCGCGTGCGCGGCCATGATGATGTGCCCCGACTGCTCGCCGCCGAGGGAGTAGCCGCCCGCCCGCATCGCCTCGAGCACGTACCGGTCGCCGACCGCGGTGTCGATCGTCGCGATCCCCGCCTCGGTCATCGCGATCTTGAGGCCGAGGTTGCTCATGACGGTGGTGACCAGCGTGTCGGCCACCAGGTCGCCGCGGTCGCGCATCGCGATCGCCAGGATCCCCATGATCTGGTCGCCGTCCACCAGCGCACCGGACGCGTCGACGGCGAGGCACCGGTCGGCGTCCCCGTCGAACGCGACGCCGAGGTCGGCCTCGGAGGCCACGACCGCGGCCTGCAGCTGCTCGGGGTGCGTCGAGCCGCACTTCTCGTTGATGTTGCGGCCGTCGGGCGAGGCGTTGATGACGACGACATCGGCGCCGGCTGCCCGCAGGGACGCGGGACCGACCTCGCTCGCCGCGCCGTTCGCGCAGTCGACCGCGATGCGCAGACCCGTCAGCGGCACGTCGATGGTGCCGACGAGGTGCTCGATGTACTGCTCGCCGGCACGGCCGGTGTCGACGCGGATGCGGCCGACGTCCCCGCCGAGCGGGCGCTCCCAGCTCTCACCCATGCGCGCCTCGATGGCGGCCTCGAGCTCGTCGTCGAGCTTGTGCCCGCCCTTGGCCAGGAACTTGATGCCGTTGTCGGGCATCGGGTTGTGCGAGGCCGACAGGACGACCCCGATGTCGACGCCGAGCTCGGCGGTCAAGAAGGCCACGGCGGGCGTCGGCAGCACGCCGACGTTGTTGACGTCCACGCCCGCCGAGGCGAGGCCGGCGGACACGGCAGCGGCGAGGAACTCCCCCGAGGCGCGGCTGTCCCGCCCGACGATCGCCCGGGGCCGGTGCCCCTCGAACTCCCCCAGCGAGCCGAGCACGTGCGCGGCCGCCACCGAGAGGTCGAGCGCGAGCTCAGCAGTGACGTCCCGGTTGGCGAGCCCACGCACGCCGTCGGTCCCGAACAGTCGACCCATGGTCAGGCTCCTTCGTCCTTGCGGGGCGCGGCAGCCGTGGCGCGCCCCCCGTCGTGCTCGATGTCGATGGTTGCAGACATGCCGATGGCCCCGCTGGTCGAGAGACCGGCAGGGCCATCGGGCCGAAGCGCGACGATCAGCGCTTCGAGTACTGCGGAGCCTTACGGGCCTTCTTGAGGCCGGCCTTCTTGCGCTCCACGACGCGGGCGTCGCGGGTCAGGAAGCCGGCCTTCTTCAGGGCCGGGCGGTTGTGCTCCTCGTCGATCGCGTTCAGCGCACGGGCGATGCCCAGGCGCAGCGCGCCGGCCTGGCCGCTCACGCCACCGCCGGTGATGCGGGCGACGACGTCGAAACGGCCCTCGACGTCGACCAGCTTGAACGGGGAGTTCACGAGCTGCTGGTGCACCTTGTTCGGGAAGTAGTCCTCGAGCGTGCGCCCGTTGACCTTCCACTGACCGGTGCCGGGGACCAGGCGCACGCGCGCGATGGCCTCCTTGCGACGGCCGAGCGCGTTCGCCGGTGCCGTGATGCTCTGACCGCGGCCCGTGGGGGCAGCCGTCTCGGAGGTGTAGCTGGTGGGGGTGTCATCGCCCTCGAGGTCGATGTCGACCGTGGTCTCTGCCACTGGTGTCCTCGCGTCCTTGTTCTCTGTACTCAGCCGGCTCACGCCTGCTGAGAGACCTGGGTGATCTCGAAGGGCTTCGGCTGCTGCGCCGCGTGCGGGTGCTCGGCACCGGCGTAGACCTTGAGCTTGGTGAGCTGCTGGCGCGCGAGCGAGCTCTTGGGGAGCATGCCGCGGACAGCCTTCTCGATCGCGCGCTCGGGGTGCTTCTCCAGGAGGTCGGAGTAGGCCACGGCCCGCAGGCCACCCGGGTACCCGGAGTGGCGGTACGCGAGCTTGTTCTCGCGCTTGTTGCCGGTCAGTGCCACCTTGCTCGCGTTGATGACGATGACGAAGTCACCGCCGTCGACGTGGGGAGCAAAGGTTGCCTTGTGCTTGCCGCGCAGCAACGTGGCCACATGTGTGGCCAGGCGACCCAGGACGACATCGTTCGCGTCGATGATGTGCCAGGTCCGCTCGACGTCGCCGGGCTTCGGGGTGTACGTGCGCACGGTCGTCAGCCTTCGTTTCGTTGCGAATCTTGTCGCGGCGGGACTCCGCAGGGTGCGGGTCCGCCGATGAATGCTCTCGTCGGCATCCAGGCGGCGAGCGGGAACGCACCGGCCCTGCCGTCCTGGCTCGGTGCTGGGTGCTGAGAAGGCACCAGCAGCCGCCGGGACGGGGACGCACAACGACTCACAAGATTACCTGGCGGCGGACCGAGGGGTCAAAACGCGGAACTCCGACGCCGGGCCCCGCTTCCGTCAGCCGCGGTCGGCGACCGCCGTGCGGCCCGCGGTCGACGGCGGGCCGTGCCGGCGCACCGGTCGCAGCGCCGCGGACGCTGCGCGCACGACGCGCTCCGTGAGGTCGTCGAGCGTCGGGGTCCGCAGCGCCCAGTGCTGCCAGTAAAGCGGGACGTCCAGGGAGCGCCCGGCCCGGATCTCGACGAGCGCGCCGGCGGCGATCAACGGGGCGGCCGCGACCTCGGGCACCATCCCCCAGCCGAGCCCCGCCTGGACCAGCCCCACGAACGCCGACTGCGACGGCACGTAGTGGACGTGCGGTGTCACCGTGCGACGCCCCACGACCGACGCCACGAAGCGTTCCTGCAGGCCATCCTCCCGGTTGAACGCCAGCAACGGCGCCGCCGCGAAGGCCTCCGCCCCCAGCCCGTCCGCGAACCAGCGGTCCCGGCGGTCCGGTGCCGCGACGGCGAGGTACCGCATCGCGCCCAGCCGCCGGACCCGACAGCCCTGCACGGCGCGCGGGTCCGCGGTGACCGCCGCCATCACGGTGCCGTCGCGCAGCAGGTCCGCGGACAGCTCCTGGTCCTCGCGCCGCAGGTCCAGCAGGACGTCCGCGGGGAGGTCCGCGACGGCCGCCGGGAACCACGTGGACATCGAGTCGTCGTTGACCGCGACGGGCAGCCGTCGCTTCGACGGTGCGGCGCGCGACGCACCCGGTGCGGGCACCAGCTGCGCCATCGCATCGCGTCCGAGCAGCTCCTGCTGGCCGGCCAGCCGCACCAGGACCTCACCGTCGTCGGTGGGTCTGCACGGCCGCGTCCGGAGCACCAGCACGCGTCCCACCTGCTGTTCCAGCGCCTTGATGCGCTGGCTCACCGCCGACGGAGTGACGTGCAGACGCTGCGCGGCGGCGTCGAAGCTGCCCTCGTGCACGACGGCGGCGAGGGCGCTGAGCTGATCCGAGTCGAAGGCCACATGAATGATCCTAATGCTTCGCCAGGATCATGAACTGGACTACAGATGGACCCGGCGCCTAGCGTCGTCGTCATGCCCGCCGCTGCCCTCTCGGGCTACCTCACCGCGCTGTCCCTCATCGTCGCCATCGGTGCCCAGAACGCCTTCGTGCTGCGCCAGGGCATCCGGCGAGAGCACGTGCTGCCCGTCGTCGCGGTCTGCGCCGTCGCGGACGCGCTGCTGATCGCCGCCGGGATCGCCGGGCTCGGCGCGCTCGTCACCGAGAACCCCGCCGTCCTGACCGTCACCCGGTACGCGGGTGCCGCCTTCCTCCTCGTGCTCGCCGTCGGTGCGGCGCGTCGGGCACGACGGCCCGAGCGCCTCGACCCCGCGACGGAGGGGCCGGCCTCGCTCGGGGCCGTCCTCACCACGTGCCTCGCGCTGACGTTCCTCAACCCGCACGTCTACCTGGACACCGTCGTGCTGCTGGGCTCGCTGGCCCACCAGCACGACCCCGGCGCGTGGGTGTTCGGCGCCGGGGCCGTGCTCGCGAGCATCACGTGGTTCACCGCCCTCGGGTTCGGCGCCACCTACCTGCGCCCCGTCTTCGCCCGGCCGCGCGCCTGGCAGGTGCTCGACATCGTCATCGCGGTCGTCATGGCGACGCTCGCCGTCACGCTGCTGCTCTGAGCAGGCCGACGCCTCAGCGCACCCGGTCCACGCGCCCGGCGTCCCAGACGGGCTCGGGCGTCTCGACGACCTCCCCGTCCGCGCCGAACACGAGGAACCGGTCGAACGTCCGGGTGAACCAGCGGTCGTGCGTGACCGCCAGGACCGTGCCCTCGAAGGCCGCGAGCCCGGTCTCCAACGCCTCGGCGGAGTGCAGGTCCAGGTTGTCGGTGGGCTCGTCGAGAAGCAGCAGCGTCGCTCCCCCGAGCTCGAGCAGGAGGATCTGCAGACGCGCCTGCTGCCCGCCGGACAGCGTCTCGTACCGCTGCTCGGCCGCGGCGACCAGCTCGTACCGGTCGAGCGCCTTGCTGGCCTGCTCGCGTCCCAGACCGGCGCGGTGCCCCTCGCCCCGGTGCAGGATCTCCAGCAGCGTCCGGCCGACGAGCTCCGGGTGGCCGTGGTTCTGCGCGAACCAGCCGGGCCGGACCCGCGGGCCGAGGACGACCCGTCCGGTGTGCTTGACGGGCGCGACCGGAAGGTCGTCGGCGGGCGCGTGCTCGGGGCTCGGGTCGCTGCCGCCGGCCGCGAGCAACCGCAGGAAGTGCGACTTGCCGGAACCGTTGGAGCCCAGCACCGCGACGCGCTCGCCGAACCAGACCTCGAGGTCGAAGGGCTTCATGAGGCCCGTGAGCTCCAGGTCGCTCGCCACGACCGCGCGCTTGGCGGTCCGACCGCCGCGCAGCCGGACCTTGACGTTCTGCTCGCGCGCCAGCAGCGTCGGCGGCCCCGCCTCCTCGAACTTGCGCAGGCGCGTCTGCGCCGCGGAGTACCGCGACGCCAGCCCGTCGTTGAAGGCGGCCTTCGTCTTGAGGGTGAGCACCAGCTCCTTGAGCTTCGCGTGCTCCTCCTCCCACCGTCGCAGCAGCTCCTCCAGCCGCGAGCGCCGGTCCTCGCGGGCCTGGTGGTACGTGGCGAAGCCGCCGCCGTGCACCCACACGGCTGCACCGTTGACTCCAGGCTCGAGCGTCGCCACCTGGGTGGCCACCCGGGCGAGCATCTCGCGGTCGTGGCTGACGAAGAGCACGGTCTTGCTCGACGCCCGCAGCTTGTCCTCGAGCCAGCGCTTCGTCGGCACGTCCAGGGCGTTGTCGGGCTCGTCGAGCAGCAGCACCTCGTCCGGGCCGCGCAGCAGCGCCTCGAGCACCAGCCGCTTCTGCTCGCCCCCGGACAGCGTGCGGACCTCACGGTGCTGCGCGGCGTCGAACGGGATGGACAGCACGGCGTCGGTGACGCGGTCCCAGCCCGCCTCCGCCTCGTACCCACCGACGTCTGCCCAGTCGACCAGCGCCTGCGCGTACCGCATCTGCGCAGGCTCGTCGTCGACCTCCATGATGCCCAGCTCCGCCGCCGCCAGCTCGACCGCGGCGTCCCGGACGGCCGGCGAGGCGAGCGACGCCAGCAGGTCCCGGATCGAGCGGTCGTCGTCGATGCGGCCGATGTCCTGCCGCATGATGCCCAGCCCCCCGCTGCGCCCCACGGACCCCGCGTGCGGCGCCTCGTCCCCGGCGACGATCCGCAGCAGCGTCGTCTTGCCGGCCCCGTTGGGTCCGACGAGCGCGACGCGGGCGCCGTCACCGACCTGGAACGACACGTCGTCGAGGAGCGGACGGCCGTCGGGCAGGAAGTACCCGATGCCGCCGATGTCGAGGTGGCCCATGCGCCCAGTGTCCCTGGCCCGCCGTGCGCGAGGACAACGGATTGATCGTGGCGTTGGCCACGACCTCTGGCGCCGGGCCGCGCTCGGTGCGAGGGTCGGACGCATGAGTGACACACCTGCCACCAGCACCGATCCCGAGCTCGACAGCGAGGGCGACACCGACCAGCTCACGAGCGAGGACACCCTGCTCGACCGCGGTCTCGACGACGCGCTCGACGAGGGCTACACCGTCCCCGAGCGGCCCCGGTCGAACCACTACGGCGAGACGCCGTGGGAGGAGGCGCACCGGGAGACGATCGACCAGCGGATCGGTCAGGAGGAGCCCGAGATCTGGGAGGCGCGACCGCGTCCTGACCGCGACGAGTACCGCGCCGGTCGGTTGGTCGAGGACGACAACGCCGTCGAGGCCGGTGGGACCGACGGGTTCGCCATCGACGCGGGGATCTCCGGCGGTGCCGCGAGCGCCGAGGAGGCCGCCGTGCACCTCATCGAGGAGGAGTACGTCGACGACCGCCGCTACCGCGACGACGTCGACGAGGTCTGACCGCACCGCACCGCCCCGGCCGGCTCGCCCGGCCGGGGCGTCGTGCTGTCAGCCGCAGCAGCTCGCCGCGTGCTGCAGGTCGTCAGCGGCCCGCCGCGCCCTCGTCTGGACGGCCCGGGCGGCCAGCTCGTCGTCCGGCGGGTAGCCCACCTCCTCGAGGGTGAGCCCGTGGGCCGCGACGACGTGCACGCCCTCGCCACGGCGCCGGGCGGCGAGGAGCTCCGCCGGCCAGCCGGACCCACGACGTCCCTCCCCGACGGCCAGGCTCGCGCCGACCAGCGAGCGCACCATCGAGTGGCAGAACGCGTCCGCCTGCACCGTCGCCACCACCAGGCCGGCGTCGGGCCCGTCGACCGGGCGGGACCACGCGAACGCCTCGAGCGTCCTGATGGTCGTCGCGCCTGCCCGCGGCTTGCAGTACGACGCGAAGTCGTGGCGGCCGACGAGGGGCCGCGCCGCGGCCGCCATCGCGTCGACGTCGAGCCCTCGGCGGTGCCACAGGACGTGCGCGCGCGACAGCGGGTCGCGTCGCGCGCTGTCGTCGCAGATCCGGTAGGTGTAGCGGCGGCTCAGCGCGGAGAACCGGGCATCGAATCCCTCGGGCGCCCGCACGAGCGTGTGCACGACGAGGTCCGCCGGGAGGATCCCCCCGAGACGCGTGAGCAGGACCGCGTCGACCGGTCGCGTCGACCGGCCCCTGCTCTTCTCGATGAGGCCCGCAGGGATGTCGACGTGCGCCACCTGCCCGCGTGCGTGCACGCCGGAGTCCGTGCGACCGGCCACCGTCACGCGCGGCGGCCCGTCGGTCCGCAGGACGGTGCCCAGGGCGGCCTCCAGCACCCCCTGGACGGTCCGCAGACCCGGCTGGATCGCCCAGCCGGCGAACCCCGTGCCGTCGTACGCCAGCTCGAGCCGCAGCCGGACGGCCGGCTCCTGCTCCTGCGTCGGCGCACCCGTCGGCACGCCGTCCTTGCTCTCGCTCACGGGTCCACACGGTAGTCGGCCGGTGCGTCCCTCCGTGCGTCAGCGCCGACCACCCGCCGACCGTCGCCTACCGTGGTCCCGTGCCCGCCTCCGGCTCCGACCCGTTCACGCTCGCCGTCGACTGCGGCGGCGGGGGGATCAAGGCGTCGGTGCTCGACGCAGCCGGCACGCTGCACGCGCCGGCGGTCCGGGTGCCGACTCCCTACCCGCTCCCCCCGGAGCGCCTCGTCGCGACGATCGCGGACATCGCCGCCGACCTGCCGGCCGCCCACCGCGCGACCGTCGGGATGCCCGGGATGATCCGGCACGGGGTCGTCGTCGCCACCCCGCACTACGTGACCCGCTCCGGACCCCGGACCTCGATCGATCCCGCGCTGGTCGCCGCCTGGGCGGGCTGCGACATCCGCGCGGCGATCGAGACGCGCCTGGGCCTGCCCACCCTCGTCCTCAACGACGCCGAGGTGCACGGTGCCGGGGTGATCTCCGGGACCGGGGTGGAGCTGGTCCTCACGCTCGGCACCGGGCTCGGCACCGCGCTGTTCGACGGCGGCGTCCTTGCGCCGCACCTCGAGCTCTCGCACGCCCCCGTGCGCTGGGGCACCACCTACGACGCGTACGTCGGGCAGGTGGAGCGTGCGCGGCTCGGTGACGCGCTCTGGTCCCGACGGGTCCGCCGCGTCGTCGACGGCTTCCGGCCGGTGTTCGTGTGGGACCGGCTGTACCTCGGCGGCGGGAACGCGCGTCAGGTCACCGCGACGACGCTCGCGCGGCTCGGCGACGACGTCGTGGTCGTCCCGAACCAGGCCGGCATCGTCGGCGGCGTCCGGGCGTGGTCCTTGGCGCGCTGACCCCGACCGCCGGTCAGCCCTGTCGCCGACCGCCTGCGTCCGTCGACGCGGCCACCGCCTGCGACCTCGCCTCGACCTCGTCCAGCGCCTCGAGCAGGACACGCGTGAACCGCGCCGGCTGGACCAGGCTCACCAGGTGCGTCGCCCGCGGCACCACGACCAGCCGCCCGTCCCGGCACGCGGCCAGGAACTGCCGCTCCTCGCCGCGGAAGTGGTCGAACGCGCCGTTGACCAGCCACACCGGCGCCTCGACCCGCGCCAGGTCCGCCAGCGGTGTGGCGATCGACATCTCGGCCAGGACCTCGTTCGTGGCGTCGAGCGCGAAGCCACCGGCGCCGACGTCGGCCGCGCCGACGGGGGGCAGTGCGAGGTCCACGAAGAACTGGTTGAGGCGCGCTCCTCTGTCCGACAACCGCGCGATCCCCCGGGCACCGAACGACCACCCCGCCAGCAGGACCCTGTGGGGGCGCGTCGAGCAGGACGCGGCGATCAGCCCGGCCACCTGCTGCGGGTGGCGTGCTGCGTGCCGGATCGCCACGTACCCGCCGAGGGAGAGGCCCACGACGAACGCCCGCCCACCGAGCTCGTCGATCGCGTCCGCCACCGTGCCCACGGCCGCGTCCAGCGTGAACGGCTCACCGATCCGGGTGCCGTGGCCGGGCAGGTCCACCGCGACCGCGCGGCGCCCCACCCGCTCCAGCGCCTCGACCTGCGCCCGCCACATCGTGCGGGAGGTGCGCAGCCCGTGCACGAGGACGACCGGCATGCTCATGCCTCCGACTCTAGGCTCGCTCGTCGACCGTCGCCCCGTGCACGAGGGAGCGGGACCGGGACGACGGAAGGCCCGGGACCAGCGGGTCCCGGGCCTTCTCGACGTGCTGTCGGATCACGCCTTGTCGGCGTCGTCCTTCGACTCGGCGGGCGCGTCCTCGGCGGGCGCGTCCTCGACGGGGGCGTCCTCGACGGCGGCGTCCTCGACGGGCGCGTCCTCGACCGGCTTGTCCTCGACCGCGTCGGCCTTCTTCGCCTTGGGCGCGGCCTTCGAGGTGGCCTTGGTGGCCTCCTTCACGACGGCCTGCTTCGGGGAGAGCGGCTCGAGCACGAGCTCGATGACGGCCATGGGGGCGTTGTCGCCCTTGCGGGGGCCGATCTTCGTGATGCGCGTGTAGCCACCCTGACGCTCGGCGACAGCCGGGGCGATCTCGGTGAACAGCGCGTGCACGACGGACTTGTCCTTGACGACGGTCATCACGCGGCGGCGGGCGTGCAGGTCTCCACGCTTGGCGAACGTGATGAGGCGCTCGGCGAGCGGACGCAGGCGCTTGGCCTTCGTCTCGGTCGTCGTGATGCGCTTGTGCTCGAACAGCGACGTCGCGAGGTTCGCGAGGATCAGCCGCTCGTGCGCCGGTCCGCCACCGAGCCGGGGACCCTTGGTGGGCGTAGGCATGGTTATTACTCCTTGAGTTCCAGTGATGGGCTGGAGACGGGCCGGTGTGGAGCGGCCCGTCTACGTCCCCGGCGTCAGTACTGCTCGTCCTCGACGAAGTCGCCCTCGTCGTCGCCGTAGTAGGCGGTGGAGGACGGGTCGAAGTCGAGCGGGCTGTCCTTGAGCGTCAGGCCGAGCTCGGCGAGCTTCTCCTTGACCTCGGTGATGGACTTCGCACCGAAGTTGCGGATGTCCAGGAGGTCCGCCTCGGACCGGGCGACGAGCTCACCCACGGAGTGGATGCCCTCACGCTTGAGGCAGTTGTACGAGCGGATCGTGAGCTGCAGGTCCTCGATCGGCAGAGCGAGGTCCGCGGCGAGCGCAGCGTCGGTCGGCGACGGGCCGATCTCGATGCCCTCGGCCTCGATGTTCAGCTCGCGCGCCAGGCCGAACAGCTCGACGAGGGTCTTGCCGGCGGAGGCCAGCGCGTCACGCGGGCCGATCGCCGACTTGGTCTCGACGTCGACGACCAGCTTGTCGAAGTCCGTGCGCTGCTCGACACGCGTCGCCTCGACCTTGTAGGTCACCTTGAGGACCGGCGAGTAGATCGAGTCGACCGGGATACGGCCGATCTCGGTGTCGAACGACTTGTTCTGGTTCGCCGACACGTACCCACGACCGCGCTCGACGGTCAGCTCGATCTCGAGCTTGCCCTTGTCGTTGAGCGTGGCGAGGTGCAGGTCGGGGTTGTGCACCTCGACACCGGCCGGCGGCACGATGTCCGCGGCGCTGACCTCACCGGCGCCCTGCTTGCGCAGGTACATCACGACGGGCTCGTCGTTCTCCGAGGAGACGACCAGCTGCTTGATGTTGAGGATGATCTCGGTGACGTCCTCCTTGACGCCCGGCACGGTGGAGAACTCGTGCAGCACGCCGTCGATCCGGATGGACGTGACTGCGGCACCGGGGATGGAGGACAGCAGCGTCCGGCGGAGCGAGTTGCCGAGCGTGTAGCCGAAACCCGGCTCCAGCGGCTCGATGGAGAACCGCGACCGGTTCTCCGAGATGACCTCTTCGGTCAGGGTGGGGCGCTGTGCAATCAGCACGGTGTGTTTCCTCTCAGCGGGCGTCCGCCATATGACGCTGCGCAGTACTACGAGCCGACCTGGTCTCGGTCCACCTGGTCGACGTAAGGATGTCCGGGTCGGTGCGCGACACGCGGTCGCGCACCGACCCGTACGAGACCGACGGTCAGACGCGCCGGCGCTTCGGCGGACGGCAGCCGTTGTGCGCCTGGGGCGTCACGTCCTGGATCGAGCCGACCTCGAGCCCGGTCGCCTGCAGCGAGCGGATCGCGGTCTCACGGCCGGAGCCGGGGCCCTTGACGAAGACGTCGACCTTCTTCATGCCGTGCTCCTGGGCGCGACGAGCGGCCGCCTCGGCGGCGAGCTGCGCCGCGAAGGGGGTCGACTTGCGCGAGCCCTTGAAGCCCACCTGGCCCGACGAGGCCGACGCGATGACGGCGCCGGTCGGGTCGGTGATGGAGATGATCGTGTTGTTGAACGTGCTCTTGATGTGCGCCTGGCCGTGGGAGACGTTCTTCTTCTCCTTGCGGCGCGGCTTGCGCACGGCGGAACGGGTCTTGGGAGGCATTCTCTTCTTCTCTCGAGGTCTGATCGGCTTGCCCTGGCGCGAGGCGCCCGGGGCGGAGGGCTACTTGCGCCCGGCCTTCTTCTTGCCGGCGACGGTGCGCTTCGGGCCCTTGCGGGTACGCGCGTTGGTCTTGGTGCGCTGACCGCGCACCGGAAGGCCACGGCGGTGGCGCAGGCCCTCGTAGCAGCCGATCTCGACCTTGCGGCGGATGTCCGCAGCGACCTCACGGCGAAGGTCACCCTCGAGCTTGTAGCTCGTCTCGAGGAAGTCACGCAGCGCGACGAGCTCGGCGTCGCCGAGGTCCTTCACGCGCAGGTCCGGGCTGATGCCGGTCGCGGCCAGAGTTGCCTGGGCGCGGGTACGGCCGACCCCGTAGATGTAGGTGAGCGCGATCTCGAGCCGCTTCTCGCGGGGGAGGTCGACGCCGATAAGACGTGCCATGTGCCTGGTGGCTCCTGAACTGCTTCGGAGGTCTGCCGCACTGCCCTCCCGCGTGCTGCGGGCCCCGGCCTCCGACCGAGGGTGCACCGGCGGATGACCGCCGGAGTGGCTGTGCGCTTGCTGGCCCCTCGAGAGAAGTCTCTCTGCGGAGCCGGTGGTGCTGGTCGAGCTGCTGGTCCGACGGACCGGCGTCAGGGCATCAGCCCTGGCGCTGCTTGTGGCGCAGGTTCTCGCAGATCACCTGGACGCGACCGTGCCGGCGGATCACCTTGCACTTGTCGCAGATCTTCTTGACGCTGGGCTTGACCTTCATCGCGTGTTCCTCCGCCGCCGCTCTGCTCCCGGGTCAGGCCCGAGGTGTGACGGCGTGTTCGAGTGGCTGTTACTTGTAGCGGTAGACGATCCGGCCACGGGACAGGTCGTACGGGCTCAGCTCGACCACCACCCGGTCCTCGGGGAGGATCCGGATGTAGTGCTGTCGCATCTTGCCCGAGATGTGGGCGAGCACCTTGTGGCCGTTGGTGAGCTCCACGCGGAACATCGCGTTGGGCAGAGCCTCCACGACGCTGCCCTCGATCTCGATGACACCGTCCTTCTTCGCCATATCCTCCGCTAACTGTCGGTCCTGATGGATCAGCCCACCTCGGCGGCCCCCGCCCAGGAGTGGACGAGGTCGGCGTGGTGGGATCCTGCTGGGAACATCTGTGGGTACGTCGCGCCACGAGAACCGGGCGCACACCCAACGGACAATCTTACGCCATCAGGCCCACGGGACGAAACCATGCCGGGGCCGTCGGTCCGCCCGGGCCTGTGCCGTCCGACACAGTGCGACCGCACCCCGCCGGCACGACCGCCTCCGCGAGGCCGACGTGGCCCCGCGCCTGCACGATCGCGACCCTGCGCACGCGGCCCCGCCTCGCCCCGGGCCGGCAGCGGACGAGCGAAGGGCCGCCGTCGACTCGACGGCGGCCCTCCCCCGCTAGATCAGCCGGTGCTCAGTCAGCTCGTCGCGCGGTGACGGCGCAGCAGGAGCAGGGCGGCACCCGAGAGCACCAGGATCCCGCCCGCGAGCAGGCCGGGCAGCGGGGACGAGCCGGTGGCGGCGAGCGTCGCACCGCCCGTGCTCCCGTTGGCCAGGACCTCCGAGTAGAACGACGCGCTGGGGCTCGGCGTCGCGGCCAGGACCTCGGCCGTCGGGGTCGTCGTGGGAGCCGGGGTCGTGGTCGGCGCCGGAGCCGTCGCGCTCGGCGTCGGCGTCGGCTCGTCGTCCACCTCCGCGATCGGCGTCGGCGTCACCGACGGCGTCGGTGCCGGCGGCGTCACGGTCTGCGACGGGGTCGGCGTCGGGGTCTCGACCGGCGTGGGCGTCGGCGTCGACGTCTGAGTCGGCGTCGGCGTGGCGCTGGGCGTCTCCGTCGGGACCGGACCGCACGGCGGCACGTTCACCATCGCGGACAGGTCCCAGTGCTTGGCGGCGAAGATCGCACCCTTCGGGTTGTCCTTCGTGCGCCAGCCGATGAAGTCCTTCGGGTAGGACGGCGCCTTGTTCTCGGTGAAGACGGTCTCGTCACCCCACGCCTTGTCCTGCTGGACTCCCCACACGTCTCCACAGAGCGCCAGCTCGGCGGGCAGGGCTGCCGCGACCTCCTCGAGGGTGAGGTCGCGCCACGAGGCCCCGGGCCACGTGGCCACGAGGTACTGCTGGGTCGAGTTCTCCCAGGACGCGGGCTTGCTCGCGTCCTTCTTCAGGTACACGTACGCACCCGTGGTCTGCGGCTCAGCGGGCTTGGGCGGCGTCTTCGGACCGCCGCCGCCGTGGCCGCCGCCGTAGCCACCGGTGCTGGGGCGGTCGTGCGCCTGCGCCGCGCCGGCGCCGAGTCCGACGAGGAGGGCCGAGGTGAGGGCGAGGGCGCCGAGCAGACGCGCGCGCCGACGGCCGTGTCGGGGAGAGGTCGGGGAGGGAAGAACGCTGCGCTGCATGAGTCACCCATCACGTCGAGTGCAGGCGCGCGCTGACCACGCGACTGCCGGAGTCGGGTGCTCACACCCCTCACCGCGCGGACCAGACCGTGCGGGCCCCGAGGAGCACCCGTGGCGGATCGTTCACCGCCGGTCAGGACCGTATCCGACAAACCGGTCAACGCGCGTCCGATTCACCCGATCCCAGGCGATTTGTGGATAACTGGACACAAGTTCACCTGGTTGGACGTACTGCCGGGTAGCTCCGCCACTCAGCCGAGCGGCGCGACGGTGACACCGAGCGCACCGAGCTGCTCGACACCACCGTCGGCGGCGGTCAGCACCCAGATCCCGTCCTCCAGGACGGCGACCGTGTGCTCCCAGTGCGACGCGCGCGAGCCGTCGGACGTGACCACGGTCCAGTCGTCGTCGAGGATCTGCGTGAACCGCTGCCCGCGCACGATCATCGGTTCGACCGCCACGCACAGACCGGGACGGACGCGAGGGCCGCGGTCCCTGCTGCGGAAGTTCGGGACGTCGGGCGGCTGGTGCATGGCCGTGCCGATCCCGTGACCGACGTACTCCTCGACGAGGCCGTAGCGTGCACCGCCGTTCAGACCGGCCTCCTCGGCGGCGTCGACGACGTCCTCCACCGCCTCCCCCACCGCGCCGAGGCGCTCGGCGCCGGCGAGCGCCGCGATGCCGGACCACATGGCCCGCTCGGTCGTGGCTGCCAGGTCGACGTCGTCCGGCGCGGCACCGTCGAGGACCACCGTGATCGCGGAGTCGCCGTGCCACCCCTCGACGATCGCGCCGCAGTCGATCGAGACCACGTCGCCCGCCTCGAGCACCCGCGGCCCAGGGATCCCGTGCACGACCTCGTCGTTCACGGACACGCAGAGGGTCGCCGGGTAGCCGTGGTAGCCGAGGAAGGACGCCTTCGCGTCGTGGTCCCCGATGACCTCTGCCGCGACCGCGTCGAGCTGCCCCGTGGTGACGCCCGGCACCGCACGCTCACGGACCGCCGCAAGCGCCTCGGCGACCACCAGGCCGGCGCGGCGCATCAGCAGCACCTGCTCCGGCGTCTTGTACTCGATCCGTTCGCGCCCGAACACGTCAGCGCCCGCTGGTGGCGCCGATCGCCGCGGCCAGACGCTCGGTGACCGCGTCGACGTCGCCGATCCCGTCGACCTGCACGAGCAGGCCGCGCTCGGCGTAGACGTGCGCGATCGGGGCGGTCTCCTGGGCGTAGACGTCGAGCCGGTGACGGATGACGTCCTCGGTGTCGTCGTCGCGGCCCTCGATCTCGGCGCGCTTCAGCAGACGCTCGGCCACGACGTCCGGGTCCGCGGTGATCTCCACCGCCAGGTCGAGCGTCAGGCCGGCGTCGGCGAGGATCGCGTCGAGCTCGCCGACCTGCGCCACGTTGCGGGGGTACCCGTCGAGCAGGAAGCCGTCCGCGGCGTCGTCCTGCGCCAGCCGGTCGCGCACCATGTCGTTGGTGACCGAGTCCGGCACGAGCGCGCCGCGAGAGGTGTACTCCTGCACGGTGCGGCCGAGCGGGGTCCCGCCCTTGATGTTGGCGCGGAAGATGTCCCCGGTGGAGATGGCGGGCACCCCGAAGCGCTCGGCGAGGCGCGCGGCCTGGGTGCCCTTGCCCGCACCCGGAGGGCCGAGCAGGACGAGACGGGTGCTCAACGCAAGAACCCTTCGTAGTGCCGCTGCTGCAGCTGGGACTCGATCTGCTTGACGGTCTCGAGACCGACACCCACGACGATGAGGATCGAGGCCCCACCGAACGGGATGTTCGCGCCGACGCCCAGGACGATGAACGCGATGGTCGGGATCAGCGCCACGATCGCCAGGTAGATCGAGCCGGGCGCGGTGATCCGCGAGATGACGTAGTCGAGGTACTCGGCGGTCGGCCGCCCGGCACGGATGCCGGGGATGAAGCCGCCGTACTTCTTCATGTTGTCGGCGACCTCGTCCGGGTTGAACGTGATCGCGGTGTAGAAGTAGCAGAAGAAGATGATGAGGACGACGTAGATCGCCAGGTGCAGCGGGGCGCTGGGCGACGCCAGGTAGCGGGTGACCCACTGGACCCAGCCCGCCGCCGGGTCGCCGAACTGCGCGAGCAGGCCCGGCACCGCGAGCAGCGACGACGCGAAGATCACCGGGATGACACCGGCCATGTTGATCTTGATCGGGATGTAGGTGCTCGACCCGCCGTACATGCGGCGGCCGACCATCCGCTTGGCGTACTGGACCGGCACGCGGCGCTGCGACTGCTCGACGAAGACGACCAGCGCGATGACCAGGACGACGATCGCCATGACTACGATGAACTTCGAGATGCCGTTGTCGCCACCGGCGATGGACCACATGGCACCGGGGAAGCTCGCCGCGATCGACGTGAAGATGAGCAGCGACATGCCGTTGCCGACGCCGCGCTCCGTGATGAGCTCGCCGAGCCACATGATCAGGCCGGTACCGGCCGTCATGGTGATGACCATGAGCAGGAGCGTCTGCCAGGAGTCGTTCGGGATGACCTCGACGGTGCAGCCGGCGAACAGCTGACCGCTGCGCGCGACCGTGATGATCGTCGTCGACTGCAGGACCGCGAGGCCGATCGTCAGGTACCGCGTGTACTGCGTCAACTTGGCGGTGCCGGACTGGCCCTCCTTGTGCAGCTCCTCGAACCGAGGGATGACCACCCGGAGCAGCTGCACGATGATGCTCGCCGTGATGTACGGCATGATCCCGAGCGCGAACACCGAGAGCTGGAGCAGTGCTCCGCCGCTGAACAGGTTCACCAGCCCGAGCAGGTCGTTGCCCTGCGACTGCTCGATACACGTCTGCACGTTCGGGTACGACACACCCGGCGTCGGCAAGAACGAGCCGACACGGAAGAGCACCATGATCCCGATGGTGAAGAGCAGCTTGCGCCGCAGGTCGGGCGTCCGGAACGCCCGCACGAATGCGCCTAGCACCTGGTCCTCCTGGGCCGCCGGAGCGGCATCTCGTACGACCGGGCCATTCCGGCCGTGCAGCCCGCGACGAGTCGCGAGCACCGGGGCACCCTAACTGATGCCCGCCGACATACGGAACGGGACCGGTGGGTAACTACGTCCCCACCGGTCCCGTCCTTCGATCAGTCCTGCGCGACGCTTCCGCCGGCAGCCACGATCGCGTCCTTCGCGGACGCCGAGTAGGCGTCGACCGCGACAGAGACCTTGACCGTGAGCTCACCGGTGCCGAGCACCTTGACGGGCTTGCCCTTGCGGACAGCGCCCTTCGCCACGAGGTCGGCGACAGTCACGTCGCCACCGTTCGGGTACAGCGCCGAGAGCTTGTCCAGGTTGACCACCTGGTACTCGACGCGGAACGGGTTCTTGAAGCCGCGCAGCTTCGGGAGGCGCATGTGCATGGGCATCTGCCCACCCTCGAAGCGCGTCGGCACCTGGTAGCGGGCCTTGGTGCCCTTGGTGCCACGACCGGCCGTCTTGCCCTTGGACGCCTCGCCACGACCCACGCGGGTCTTGGCGGTCTTGGCGCCCGGAGCCGGACGGAGGTGGTGCACCTTGAGCGTGCCACCGTTGCCGGGCTGCGCGGCGGCCTCGGCCGCCTTCGCCGCCGCGGCGGAGACCGACTTCTTCGGCGCAGCAGCCTTCGGCTCGGCCTTGGCGGCCTTCGCCTTCGGTGCAGCCTCGGTCGTCGACTCGGCAGCGTCGGCCTTCGCCGCGGCCTTCGCCTTGGTCGCCTTCGGAGCGGACTCCGTGTCGGCGGCCTTCTTGGCAGGAGCCTTCTTGGCAGCGGCCTTCTTGGGGGCCGTCACCTCGGCCTCCACCTTGTCGTTCTTCTCGTCAGCCATGGTCACTCCACCTCTTCGACCGCGACAAGGTGCGTCACCGTCTTGACCATGCCGCGGATCTCAGGGCGGTCCTCCTTGACGACGACGTCGCCGATCCGCTTGAGGCCGAGGGTGCGCAGGGTGTCGCGCTGGTTCTGCTTACCGCCGATGCCAGAACGCGTCTGGGTCACCTTGAGTCGAGCCATCAGGCACCTGCCTTCGAGCCCGCCGCTGCGGCCAGGCCGGCAGCCTGGGCACGGAGGAGGGCAGCCGGGACGACGTGCTCGACCGGGAGACCACGGCGCGCGGCCACGGCCTCGGGACGCTCGAGGCCACGCAGGGCCGCGACCGTGGCGTGCACGATGTTGATCGCGTTGGACGAGCCGAGCGACTTGCTCAGGACGTCGTGGATACCGGCGCACTCGAGCACGGCGCGCACCGGACCACCGGCGATCACACCGGTACCCGGCGAGGCCGGACGCAGGAAGACGACACCGGCAGCGGCCTCACCCTGGATGGGGTGCGGGATGGTGCCCTGGATGCGCGGGACCTTGAAGAAGTTCTTCTTGGCCTCCTCGACGCCCTTGGCGATCGCCGCGGGCACCTCCTTGGCCTTCCCGTAGCCGACACCCACGGTGCCGTCGCCGTCGCCGACCACGACGAGCGCGGTGAAGCTGAAGCGCCGGCCGCCCTTGACGACCTTGGCGACGCGGTTGATCGTCACGACGCGCTCGAGGAACGCGCTCTTCTCTGCGGCGTCGCGGCCACGGCCGCCGCCACCGTCACGGCCACGACCGCCGTCACGACGGTCGCCGCCTCCGCCGGTGCCGCCCGCGGGCGCCCCGGTGTTGCTGCGCTGAGGAGCAGCCATCAGTGAGTCCTCTTCTTTCGGAAGGTCGTCGTCGTCGTCACAGCTTCAGCCCACCCTCGCGGGCGCCGTCAGCCACCGCGGCGACACGGCCGTGGTACTTGTTGCCGCCGCGGTCGAAGACCACGGCGTCGAGGCCGGCAGCCTTCGCACGCTCGGCGATGAGCTCGCCGACCTTGCGGGCCTTGGCAGTCTTGTCGTCGTTCGAGCCACGCAGGTCGGCCTCGAGGGTCGACGCGGACACGAGGGTCTGGCCGATGCCGTCGTCCACGACCTGCGCCGTGATGTGCCGGGCGGACCGGGTCACGACGAGACGGGGACGAGCGGCCGAGCCCGCGACCTTCTTGCGAAGGCGCAGGTGGCGACGCTGGCGGGCAACACGCTTGCCCTTGCCGAGGATCTTGAGAGCCATGGTTACTTACCGGCCTTTCCGACCTTGCGGCGCACGTTCTCGCCCGCGTACCGCACGCCCTTGCCCTTGTACGGCTCAGGCTTGCGGATCTTGCGGATGTTCGCGGCGACCTCGCCGACCTGCTGCTTGTCGATGCCCTGCACCGAGAAGCGCGTCGGGGCTTCGACGACGAAGGTGATGCCCTCCGGCGGGTTGACCGTGACCGGGTGGCTGAACCCGAGCGCGAACTCGAGGTCCGAGCCCTTGGCCGTCACGCGGTAACCGGTACCGACGATCTCGAGCTTCTTGACGTAGCCGTCCGTCACGCCGATGACGAGGTTCGCCAGGAGCGTGCGGGTGAGGCCGTGCAGCGAGCGCGAGGCGCGCTCGTCGTCGGGGCGGGTGACCACGAGAGCACCTGCCTCGTCGCGCGCCACCTCGATGGGGGCGGGGATCGTGTGCGTCAGGGTGCCCTTGGGCCCCTTGACCGTCACGACCGCGCCGTTGATGTCGACATCCACGCCGGTGGGGACCGTGACGGGGACTCTGCCGATTCGGGACATGGCTAGCTCCTTTCCGTCTCGGACTTACCAGACGTAGGCGAGGACTTCCCCACCCACGCCCTTCTTGGCGGCCTGCTTGTCGGTGAGGAGACCGGAGGACGTGGACAGGATCGCCACGCCGAGGCCGCCGAGCACCTTGGGCAGGTTGGTCGACTTGGCGTACACGCGCAGGCCCGGCTTGGACACGCGCTTGACGCCGGCGAGCGCACGCTCGCGGTTGGGGCCGTACTTGAGCTCGATGATGAGGTTCTTGCCGACGACGGCGTCCTCGACCTTCCAGCCCGTGATGTAGCCCTCCGCCTGGAGGATCTCCGCGATGTGCGACTTCAGCTTCGAGAACGGGATCAGCACGGTGTCGTGGTGAGCCGAGTTCGCGTTACGCAGCCGCGTGAGCAGGTCTGCGATGGGGTCGGTCATGGTCATGGGGCTTCCGCCCTTCCTCGCCGGGGTATCCCGCCCCCGAAGGGGCAGGACCTACCGACGTTCGTGTTGCTGAGTGGTGCTGAGTGGTTCGATTACCAGCTGCTCTTGGTGACGCCGGGGAGCTCGCCGCGGTGGGCCATCTCGCGCACGCAGATCCGGCACAGGCCGAACTTGCGATACACCGAGTGGGGCCGGCCGCAACGCTGGCAGCGCGTGTAGCCACGCACCGCGAACTTCGGCTTGGCAGCGGCCTTGTTCTTGAGGGCAGTCTTCGCCATGGTCAGATCTCCTTGAACGGGAAGCCGAGGAGCTTGAGGAAAGCGCGACCCTCGTCGTCCGTGTCGGCCGTCGTGACGACCGTGATGTCCATGCCGCGGACCCGATCGATCTTGTCCTGGTCGATCTCGTGGAACACGGACTGCTCCACGAGGCCGAAGGTGTAGTTGCCGTGACCGTCGAACTGCTGCGGCGAGAGGCCACGGAAGTCACGGATGCGCGGCAGCGCGGTGGAGAGCAGGCGGTCCAGGAACTCCCAGGCACGGTCACCGCGGAGGGTGACGTGGGCGCCGATGGGCATTCCCTCACGCAGCTTGAACTGCGCGATCGACTTGCGAGCCTTGGTGACCTGCGGCTTCTGACCCGTGATCTGGGTCAGGTCGCGGATCGCGCCCTCGATGAGCTTGGAGTCCTTGGCGGCCTCGCCGACGCCCATGTTCACGACGACCTTCACCAGGCGCGCGACCTGGTTGATGTTCTCGTGCGAGAACTGCTCGAAGAGAGCGTCGCGGATCTCGTCGTTGTACTTGGACTTCAGACGCGGGAGCGCCGGAGCCGTGAGAGTGGTCTCGGTCATCAGATGTCCTTACCGGAGCGCTTGGCGACGCGGACCCGAACGGTGCGGGTACGGCCGTCACGCTCGACCTGCTCGGTGCGGTAGCCGACCCGGGTGCCCTTCTTGGTCTCCGGGTCCACGAGCATCACGTTGCTGATGTGGATGGGGGCCTCGACGGTCTCGATGCCGCCGGTGCGCGTGCCGCGCTGCGTCTGGCCGGCCTTCACGTGCTTCTGCACGCGCTGGACGCCCTCGACGACGAGCCGCTGCGACTCGACGAGCACCTCGAGGACACGGCCCTGACGGCCCTTGTCCCGACCCGAGATGACGACCACGAGGTCGCCCTTCTTGATCTTCGCCATGGTCAGAGCACCTCCGGCGCCAGCGAGATGATCTTCATGAACTTCTTGTCGCGCAGCTCGCGGCCCACCGGGCCGAAGATGCGCGTGCCACGGGGCTCCCCGTCGTTCTTGAGGATCACGGCGGCGTTCTCGTCGAACTTGATGTACGAACCGTCCGGACGGCGGCGCTCCTTGCGGGTGCGCACGATGACAGCCTTGACGACGTCGCCCTTTTTGACGTTGCCGCCGGGGATGGCGTCCTTGACGGTGGCGACGATGACGTCACCGATGCCTGCGTAGCGACGGCCGGAGCCGCCGAGCACACGGATGCAAAGGATCTCCTTGGCACCAGTGTTGTCGGCGACCCGAAGTCGCGACTCCTGCTGGATCATTTGATGCTCCTGGTGTCAGGCGGGTTCTCGCGCCGGTTCCTGGGAACCGGGCCCGAGCCTGGCCGAACGGATAGTTGCCGTGATGCACACGTCGCGCCGGGTGTCGTCCTGTCGGAGTCCACCCGGCGCCCGTGGGCAACTGGGGGTGGTGCTGAACTGCTGTTGTGCTGAGACTGCTACTGGACTACTTAGCCTTCTCGACGACCTCGACCAGGCGCCACCGCTTGGTGGCGCTCAGCGGCCGGGTCTCCATGATGACCACGAGGTCGCCCACGCCCGCCGAGCCCAGCTCGTCGTGCGCCTTGACCTTGCTCGTCCGCCGGATGACCTTGCCGTAGAGCGGGTGCTTGACCCGGTCCTCGACCTCGACCACGACGGTCTTCTGCATCTTGTCGCTGACCACGTAGCCGCGGCGCGTCTTGCGGTCGCCACGCTTCTCAGCGAGAGACGTGGTGCTCTCGTTCTTCTCGTCGCTCATTGTCGACCTCACTCGCTCGCGCTCGGGGCGGTACGGATGCCGAGCTCGCGCTCACGCAGGATCGTGTAGATCCGCGCGATGTCGCGGCGAACGGCCTTGAGACGCCCGTGGCTCTCGAGCTGACCGGTCGCCGACTGGAAGCGGAGGTTGAACAGCTCCTCCTTGGACTTCTTCAGCTCGGCGACAAGCTTCTCGTCGTCGAAGGTGTCCAGCTCGCTGGGAGCCAGGTCCTTGGTGCCGATAGTCATCAGTTACCACCCTCGCGAACCACAAAACGTGTCTTCATCGGGAGCTTGTGCTGCGCGCGGCGCATGGCCTCGCGGGCAAGGGGCTCCGGGACGCCGGCGAGCTCGAAGAGAACTCGGCCGGGCTTGACGTTGGCGATCCACCACTCGGGCGAACCCTTGCCGGAACCCATGCGGGTCTCGGCAGGCTTCTTGGTGAGGGGACGGTCCGGGTAGATGTTGATCCAGACCTTCCCTCCACGCTTGATGTGGCGGGTCATGGCGATACGAGCAGCCTCGATCTGCCGGTTGGTGACGTAGGCGGGCTCGAGAGCCTGGATGCCGTACTCACCGAAGGAGATCGCGGTACCACCGGTCGCGGCGCCGGAGCGTCCCGGGTGGTGCTGCTTGCGGTGCTTCAGCCTGCGCGGGATCAGCACGGTCAGGCCTCCGTTCCACTGTCGGGGGTCGTCGCTGCCGGAGCAGCGGCGGCCTCAGGAGCGGCTGCCTCAGGGGCGTCGGAACGCTCACGGCGAGGAGCACCCGTGCGCGGACCGCGGTCCGAACGCTCGCCACCGGGGCGATCCGTCCGCGGGCCACGAGCCGGCCGCGAGGGCTGGGTCGCCTGCTCGCGAGCGAACTCCTTCTCGGTCATGTCGCCCTTGTAGACCCACACCTTGACGCCGATGCGCCCGAAGGTGGTGCGAGCCTCGAAGAAGCCGTAGTCGATGTTGGCGCGGAGCGTGTGCAGGGGCACACGGCCCTCGCGGTAGAACTCCGTGCGGCTCATCTCCGCGCCACCGAGGCGGCCGGAGACCTGCACGCGGATGCCCTTGGCACCGGCGCGCTGGGCCGACTGGATGCCCTTGCGCATGGCACGGCGGAACGAGACGCGGCTCGCCAGCTGCTCGGCGATGCCCTGGGCGACCAGCTGAGCCTCGATCTCGGCGTTCTTGACCTCGAGGATGTTCAGCTGCACCTGCTTGCCCGTGAGCTTCTCGAGCTCGCCGCGGATGCGGTCGGCCTCCGCGCCACGACGCCCGATGACGATGCCCGGGCGGGCGGTGTGGATGTCGACGCGGACGCGGTCACGCGTGCGCTCGATCTCGACCTTCGCGATGCCGGCACGCTCGAGGCCCGTGGCCATGAGCTTGCGGATCTTGACGTCCTCGCCCACGTAGTCGCGGTAGCGCTGACCCGGCTTCGTCGAGTCGGCGAACCAGCGCGAGCGGTGGTCGGTGGTGATGCCCAGGCGGTACCCGAGCGGGTTGACTTTCTGTCCCACTATCGGGCCCGTCCCTTCGTCTCACGCTCAGCGACGACCACGGTGATGTGGCTCGTCCGCTTGAGGATCTGGCTGGCCCGACCCTGCGCCCGCGGCCGGAACCGCTTGAGCGTCGGACCCTCGTCGACGAACACCTCGGAGATGTAGAGGTCCGCCTCGTCCAGACGCTCGTTCGACCGCTTGGCGGTCTCCCGAGCGTTGGCGATCGCGCTCTCCACAACCTTGAGCACCGTCTCCCCCGCGGCCTGCGGTGCGAACTTCAGCACCGCCACAGCCTCGCCGGCCTGCTTGCCACGGATGAGGTCCACGACGCGCCGGGCCTTCTGGGGCGTGACGCGGACGAACCGCGCCTTCGCCTTGGCTTCCATTGCTGTCCTGCCTTCTTGTCTCTGCCGGTGAGGGCGTCGCCTGGCTGACCCGGGGGTCAGCGGCGACGACCCTTCCGGTCGTCCTTCTCGTGGCCGCGGAACGTCCGCGTGGGGGCGAACTCGCCGAGCTTGTGCCCGACCATCGCCTCCGTCACGAACACCGGGGTGTGCTTGCGTCCGTCGTGCACAGCGAACGTGTGGCCGAGGAAGTCCGGCGTGATGACCGAACGGCGCGACCACGTCTTGATGACGTTCTTCGTGCCGGCGGTGTTCTGGACGTCGACCTTCTTCTGCAGGTGACCGTCGACGAACGGGCCCTTCTTCAGGCTACGTGGCATCTCAGGCTCCTATCAGCGCTTGTTCTTGCCGGTGCGCCGACGGCGCACGATGAGCTTGTCGCTCGGCTTGTTCGGACGGCGGGTACGGCCCTCGGCCTGGCCCCACGGGCTGACGGGGTGACGTCCACCGGACGTCTTGCCCTCGCCACCACCGTGCGGGTGGTCGATCGGGTTCATGGCGACACCACGGACGGTCGGGCGCTTGCCCTTCCAGCGCATGCGGCCGGCCTTGCCCCAGTTGATGTTCGACTGCTCGGCGTTGCCCACCTCGCCGACCGTCGCGCGGCAGCGCAGGTCGACGTTGCGGATCTCACCGGACGGCATGCGCAGCTGGGCGTAGGGGCCGTCCTTGGCGACGAGCTGCACGGACGCACCAGCCGAGCGGGCGATCTTCGCGCCGCCACCGGGCCGCAGCTCGATGGCGTGGATGACCGTACCGGTCGGGATGTTGCGCAGCGGCAGGTTGTTGCCGGGCTTGATGTCGGCGCCGGGGCCGTTCTCGATGCGGTCGCCCTGCGACAGCTTGTTCGGCGCGATGATGTAGCGCTTCTCGCCGTCCGCGTAGTGCAGGAGCGCGATGCGGGCGGTGCGGTTGGGGTCGTACTCGATGTGAGCGACCTTGGCCGGCACGCCGTCCTTGTCATGACGACGGAAGTCGATGACGCGGTACGCACGCTTGTGACCGCCACCCTGGTGGCGCGTGGTGATGCGACCCGTGGAGTTACGGCCGCCCGTCTTGTGGAGCGGACGGACGAGCGACTTCTCCGGCGTGGAGCGCGTGATCTCGACGAAGTCGGCGACGCTCGAGCCACGACGGCCCGGCGTGGTCGGCTTGTACTTGCGGATTCCCATGAGTTCTCAGTCCTTCGCTCAGCCGACCGGACCACCGAAGATGTCGATCGTTCCCTCGCGGAGGGTGACGATCGCACGCTTCGTGTCCTTGCGGCGGCCGATGCCGAAACGGGTCCGACGGGCCTTGCCCTGCCGGTTCGCGGTGTTGACCGAGTCGACCTTGACGCCGAAGACCTGCTCGACGGCAATCTTGATCTCGGTCTTGTTCGCCCGCGGGTCGACGAGGAACGTGTACTTCCCCTCGTCGAGCAGGCCGTAGCTCTTCTCGGAGACGACCGGCGCGAGCAGGATGTCGCGCGGGTTCTTGCCGATGTCGGTCACTTGCTCTCGTCCTTCGCGTCGGCGGAGCCCTTGACGGGACCCGCGAGGAACGCGTCGAGCGCGCCCTGCGTGAACACGACGTCGTCCGAGATCAGGACGTCGTAGGTGTTGAGCTGGTCAGCGACCAGCAGGTGCACCCGCTCGACGTTCCGCAGCGACTTCCACGTGATCTCGTCCTGACGCTCGACGACGACCAGGACGTTCTTGCGTCCGGAGAGGTTGTCGAGCACGGCGAGCGCGGACTTTGTCGACGGCGCCGTGCCCGGGGCGAAGCCCGAGACGACGTGCACGCGGCCGGCACGAGCGCGGTCCGAGAGAGCACCGCGGAGCGCCGCGGCCTTCATCTTCTTGGGGGTGCGCTGCGAGTAGTCGCGCGGGGTGGGGCCGTGGACGACGCCACCACCGGCGAACTGCGGAGCACGCGTCGAACCCTGACGGGCGCGGCCGGTGCCCTTCTGCTTGTACGGCTTGCGCCCACCACCACGGACCTCGCCACGGCTCTTCGTGTCGTGGGTGCCCTGGCGAGCCGCCGCGAGCTGCGCGACGACGACCTGGTGGATCAGCGGGATGTTGGTCTGCACGTCGAAGACGTCCGCGGGCAGGTCGGCCGAGCCGGACTTCTTGCCCTGGGCGTCGACCACGTCGACAGTCAGCGTGTCACTCATGGTCACGCCCCCTTCACAGCGGAACGCACGACCACGACGCCACCCTTGGGGCCGGGAACGGCACCCTTGACGAGGAGCAGGCCCCTCTCGACGTCGACGGCGTGCACGGTCAGGTTCTGGGTCGTCTGGCGGTCCACGCCCATGCGACCGGCCATCTTGATGCCCTTGAACACGCGCGACGGCGTCGAGGCGCCACCGATCGAGCCGGGCTTGCGGTGGTTGCGGTGCGCACCGTGCGAGGCGCCGACGCCGTGGAAGCCGTGACGCTTCATGACACCGGCGGTGCCCTTGCCCTTGGTGGTGCCGATGACGTCCACGAGCGAGCCGGCCTCGAAGAGGGCGGCCGTGAGCTCCTGGCCGAGCGTGAACTCGGAGGCGTTCGGCGTACGGATCTCGGCCACGTGCCGGCGGGGGGTGACCCCGGCCTTCTCGAAGTGGCCCTTCAGCGGCTTGGTGACCTTGCGCGGGTCGATCTGGCCGTGGGCCAGCTGGACCGCGGCGTAGCCGTCAGCATCGGCGGAGCGCACCTGGGTCACGACGTTCGTGCCGACAGCGACGACGGTGACCGGGACGAGACGACCGTTGTCGTCCCACACCTGGGTCATGCCGAGCTTCGTGCCGAGCAGGGCCGTGACTGCGCGCTCGTTCTGCTGGGTAACCATAGAAATCAGTTCCTTCCCAGCGTCAGAGCTTGATCTCGATGTTCACGTCCGCAGGCAGGTCGAGACGCATGAGCGAGTCGACGGCCTTCGGCGTGGGATCGATGATGTCGATGAGCCGCTTGTGAGTACGCATCTCGAAGTGCTCGCGGCTGTCCTTGTACTTGTGGGGCGACCGGATGACGCAGAACACGTTCTTCTCCGTCGGCAGCGGCACCGGACCCACGACCGACGCACCAGCGCGAGTCACCGTGTCGACGATCTTGCGCGCCGAGCTGTCGATGACTTCGTGGTCGTAGGACTTGAGCCTGATGCGGATCTTCTGTCCCGCCATGGCGCTTCTACTTCCCTCTGTTTGGAACCGGCCCGTCCGACCCCCGCACTCGGGCGTGTCGCTCTTCGCGGCACACCTTCGCGCTGCGTACCGTGTCCGGCACGAGATCGGTGGTTGTTGTCGGGCGTCAACCACCGGGTGATCCCGGGGTCCAGACGCCTTCCACGTGTGTGAGCCCTGTCGTGTGCTGCGCGCGCGAACGCGCCGCCCTCGACTAGGCAACCTGAACAGTGTGCCAGACGGCGCCGCGGAACTCCAATCGCCTCCGTCACACCCAGGCCCGGGAATCCGCGTGATCTCGCGCACATCCCGGGCGGCCGGCCCCCGCGGCTCTCCGCTCGCGCCCGCGGACCGGCCCGCTACGCTGCGCGACATGGACCGTCTGCCCCTGCGGGCGCTCGTCGTCGTCGCCGCCACGGCGATCGCGCTGTCCGGCTGCACCTCCGGCACGCCGGGACCGACCGGCACGGTCTCGCCGGCGGACCCGGCCACGACCTCGGCGGCGCCGACCGAGGACCCGACGACCGCACCCTCCACCCCGCCGCCCCCGGTCCCGGGCGAGCCGTGCGACCCGGCGGCCGGCTCCCCCGACTGCACCGACGCGACGGCCGACTCCGAGTTCCGGTACATCGAGGGGTACGCCGAGTGCGTCGCGAGCTACACCAGCGACGAGACCTACGGCCTGTGCACCGACCTCGACGGCGACGGTCGCGCCGGCTACCCGGACTCCGGCTGAGCCGACCGCACGCCATGAACGACGGAAGGGCCCGGGAGCCGAAGCTCCCGGGCCCTTCCGTCAGATCAGCTGCCCCGAGGGGCGAGCATCACTTGATGATCTTGATGACCTTGCCCGAGCCGACGGTGCGGCCACCCTCGCGGATGGCGAAGCCGAGGCCCTCCTCCATCGCGATGGGCTGGATGAGGTTCACGTGGATCTCGGTGTTGTCGCCGGGCATGACCATCTCGGTGCCCTCGGGCAGCGTGATGACGCCGGTGACGTCGGTGGTGCGGAAGTAGAACTGGGGGCGGTAGTTCCCGTAGAACGGGTTGTGACGGCCACCCTCGTCCTTGGCCAGGATGTAGACCTGGCCCTCGAACTCGGTGTGCGGCGTGATCGAGCCGGGCTTGACGACGACCTGGCCGCGCTCGACCTCCTCGCGCTTCGTGCCACGCAGGAGCAGACCGACGTTCTCGCCCGCCTCGGCGTAGTCGAGCAGCTTGCGGAACATCTCGACGCCGGTGACCGTGGTCTTGATCGCCTTCTCCTTGATGCCGACGATCTCCACCTCCTCGTTCACCTTGAGCTTGCCGCGCTCCACGCGACCGGTGACGACGGTGCCACGACCGGTGATCGTGAAGACGTCCTCGATCGGCATGAGGAAGGGCTTGTCGATGTCGCGGACCGGGTCCGGGACGTTCTCGTCGACAGCCTCGAGCAGGTCCTCGACGGACTTGACCCACTGCGGGTCGCCCTCGAGCGCCTTCAGGCCGGAGACGCGCACGACGGGGACGTCGTCGCCCTCGAAGCCCTGGGCCGAGAGGAGCTCGCGCACCTCGACCTCGACGAGCTCCAGGATCTCCTCGTCGTCGACCATGTCGGTCTTGTTCAGCGCGACGAGCAGGTAGGGCACGCCGACCTGACGGGCGAGCAGGACGTGCTCACGCGTCTGGGCCATCGGGCCGTCGGTCGCCGCGACCACGAGGATGGCGCCGTCCATCTGCGCCGCACCCGTGATCATGTTCTTGATGTAGTCCGCGTGACCCGGAGCGTCGACGTGAGCGTAGTGACGCTTCTCCGTCTGGTACTCCACGTGCGCGATGTTGATCGTGATACCGCGCTGCTTCTCCTCAGGCGCCTTGTCGATCTCGTCGAACGGCGTGAAGGGGTTCAGGTCGGGGTACTTGTCGTGCAGCACCTTCGAGATGGCCGCCGTCAGCGTCGTCTTGCCGTGGTCGACGTGGCCGATGGTGCCGATGTTGACGTGCGGCTTCGTCCGCTCGAACTTCGCCTTGCCCACTGGGTGTCCTCCTCAGGACTTGGTAGAGATTGGCCGACGTTCTGCGGCTACCGGACGGTAGCCGTTCGACGCGGCGTCCTACGGGTCGGTTTGTGTGATGGAACTACAGGGTTCGACCTGTGGGACTACTCGCCCCGGGTCTTCTTGATGATTTCCTCGGCAACGTTCCGAGGAACCTCGGCGTAGCTGTCGAACTGCATCGAGTACACCGCGCGACCCTGGGTCTTCGACCGCAGGTCACCGACGTACCCGAACATCTCGGAGAGAGGAACCTGCGCACGGACGACCTTCACGCCCGTCGCGTCCTCCATCGACTGGATCATGCCGCGGCGCGAGTTGATGTCGCCGATGACGTCACCCATGTACTCCTCAGGAGTACGGACCTCGACGGCCATGACCGGCTCCAGCAGAACCGGGTCGGCCTTGCGGACCGCTTCCTTGAGGATCATCGAGCCCGCGATCTTGAACGCCATCTCCGAGGAGTCGACGTCGTGCGCGGCACCGTCGAGCAGGATCGCCTTGACGCCCACGAGCGGGAAGCCCGCGAGGACGCCGAGCTGCATCGCGCTCTGGATGCCGGCGTCGACCGACGGGATGTACTCGCGCGGGATGCGGCCACCGGTGACCTTGTTCGAGAACTCGTACAGCTCGCCCTCGGCGGGGTCCAGCGGCTCGAAGGTCATCTGGACCTTCGCGTACTGGCCCGAGCCACCGGTCTGCTTCTTGTGCGTGTAGTCGATCTTCTCGACCGAGCGACGGATCGTCTCGCGGTACGCGACCTGCGGCTTGCCGACGTTGGCCTCGACCTTGAACTCGCGACGCATGCGGTCCACGAGGATGTCGAGGTGGAGCTCGCCCATGCCGCCGATGACGGTCTGGCCGGTCTCCTCGTCGTGCTTGACGCGGAAGGTCGGGTCCTCCTCGGCCAGCTTCTGGATGGCCACGGAGAGCTTCTCCTGGTCACCCTTCGTCTTGGGCTCGATGGCGACGTCGATGACCGGCTCGGGGAACGTCATGGACTCGAGCACGACCGGCGAGGCCGGGTCGGACAGCGTGTCGCCCGTGGTGACGTCCTTGAGACCGATGAACGCGTAGATGTGGCCGGCCGTGGCGTCCTCGACCGGGTTCTCCTTGTTGGAGTGCATCTGGAAGAGCTTCCCGATGCGCTCCTTCTTGTTCTTGGTCGAGTTGAGCACCTGGGCGCCCTGCGACACCTTGCCCGAGTACACCCGGACGTAGGTGAGCTTGCCGAAGAACGGGTGCGAGGCGACCTTGAACGCGAGGGCCGAGAACGGCTCCGTCGAGTCGGGGTGACGCTCGACGACGAGCTCGGGGTCCTTCATGTCGTGGCCCTCGACCGCCGGGACGTCCAGAGGCGTCGGCAGGTAGTCGATGACGGCGTCGAGCATGGGCTGGACGCCCTTGTTCTTGAACGCCGAGCCGCACAGGACCGGGTAGGCCTCGGACTTGACCGTGAGGTGGCGGATGCCGGCCTTGATCTCGGCCTCCGTCAGCTCCTCGCCGCCGAGGAACTTCTCGAGCAGCTCGTCGTTCGTCTCGGCGACGGCCTCGAGGAGCTCGGCACGGTACTGGTCCGCCTTCTCGACCAGGTCGGCCGGGATGTCCTCGACCTCGTACTTCTCGCCCAGGGCGGTCTCGCCGCGCCAGACGAGGGCACGCATGGTGACCAGGTCGACGACGCCGATGAAGTCGTTCTCGGCACCGATGGGCAGCTGGATGACCAGCGGCTTGGCCTTGAGGCGGTTCACGATCGTGTCGACGGTGAAGTAGAAGTCCGCGCCGAGCTTGTCCATCTTGTTGACGAAGCAGATGCGCGGGACGTCGTACTTGTCGGCCTGACGCCAGACGGTCTCCGACTGGGGCTCGACGCCCTCCTTGCCGTCGAAGACGGCAACGGCGCCGTCGAGGACGCGCAGCGAGCGCTCGACCTCGACCGTGAAGTCCACGTGGCCCGGGGTGTCGATGATGTTGATCTGGTTGTTCTTCCAGTAGCAGGTCGTCGCGGCGGACGTGATCGTGATGCCGCGCTCCTGCTCCTGCTCCATCCAGTCCATCGTCGACGCACCGTCGTGCGTCTCACCGATCTTGTAGTTGACCCCGGTGTAGAACAGGATCCGCTCGGTGGTCGTCGTCTTGCCGGCATCGATGTGAGCCATGATGCCGATGTTGCGGACCTTCGTGAGGTCCGTCAGCACATCCAGTGCCACGTGAGTTGCCCCTTGTCGGTTGGCTTGGGTGGCGCCACCGGTCCGGCCCGAGGATCGGACCGGCGGCGCAGCGCCCGTGGGTGCCGGGTTTACCAGCGGTAGTGCGCGAAGGCCTTGTTGGACTCGGCCATCTTGTGCATGTCCTCGCGACGCTTCACCGCGGCACCGAGGCCGTTGGACGCGTCGAGGATCTCGTTCATGAGGCGCTCGGTCATCGTCTTCTCGCGGCGTGCGCGCGAGTAGTCGGTGAGCCAGCGCAGCGCGAGGGTGGTCTGACGGACCGGGCGCACCTCGACGGGCACCTGGTACGTGGCGCCACCGACGCGGCGCGAGCGCACCTCGAGCGACGGGCGGACGTTGTCCAGCGCGCGCTTGAGCACGACGACCGGGTCGCCCTGCGTCTTCTCACGGACACCCTCGAGGGCGCCGTAGACGATGTGCTCCGCGACGGACTTCTTGCCGTCCAGCAGGACCTTGTTGATCAGCTGCGTGACGACCGGGGACCCGTAGACGGGGTCGATGACGAGCGGCCGCTTGGGGGCCGGACCCTTGCGAGGCATCAGCCCACCTTCTTCGCGCCGTAGCGGCTGCGCGCCTGCTTACGGTTCTTGACGCCCTGCGTGTCGAGGGCACCACGGACGATCTTGTACCGGACACCCGGGAGGTCCTTCACACGGCCACCGCGCACGAGCACGATGGAGTGCTCCTGCAGGTTGTGACCGACACCGGGGATGTACGCGGTGACCTCGACCTGGCTCGAGAGGCGGACGCGCGCGACCTTGCGGAGCGCGGAGTTCGGCTTCTTCGGGGTCGTGGTGTAGACGCGGGTGCACACACCGCGTCGCTGGGGGGAGCCCTTGAGGGCAGGCGTCTTCGACTTGTTCGTCTTCGCCTGCCGGCCCTTGCGGACCAGCTGCTGGATCGTAGGCACTACGTCTCCGTCTGTTGGATGAATCTCTGGTCGACCGGCACCCGTCGCCCTGGACGGCCGGCATGGTCGAGGATCGTCGCCCGTCGCGCGACTACCCCGCAGGTCGTTCGTCCCGCACCGACCCCCGCGCTCGGGCGTGTCGCCCCGGTCCTCCGCACCGCGGTCCGCAAGGTTGCCTTGACGGAGAGACGGCGCAGTGGTGAGAGACCACCCGATGCGACCGGACCCACCATCCCGAGAAGGGAGGCGTCCACCGGTGCATGCGCGAGAGCCCGACGGCGCGGGCACGGTGTCCTACGTTACCTGGCGCCCGGATGGGCGTCAAAGCGACTGGGTCACACAGGAAGTGAACACCGCCGGGCGTGCGGGTGTTCCGGACAGCCCGAAGGGCCCACCGGCGAACCGGTGAGCCCTTCGGTCGTGAACGTCAGCGGTAGTCGCCGAAGTCGATGTCCTCGAGCGGGATCGCCTCGCCCGAGCCGAGGCCCAGGGCGGGGAAGTCGATCTCGTCGTAGCCGAAGGTCGGGTACAGCTCGGCCTTCGCCTCCTCGGTGGGCTCGACCGCGATGTTGCCGTAGCGGGGCAGACCCGTCCCGGCCGGGATGAGCTTGCCGAGGATGACGTTCTCCTTGAGGCCGAGCAGCGGGTCGGACCGACCCGACATCGCGGCCTCGGTGAGCACCCGGGTGGTCTCCTGGAAGGAGGCCGCCGACAGCCACGAGTCCGTCGCGAGCGACGCCTTCGTGATGCCCATGAGCTCCGGACGACCCGACGCCGGCTGACCGCCCTCGGACACCGCAGCGCGGTTCGCGTCCTCGAAGCGACCACGCTCGGCGAGCTCGCCGGGCAGCAGGTCGGTGGTGCCGGAGTCGAGGACCGTCACGCGGCGCAGCATCTGCCGCACGATGACCTCGATGTGCTTGTCGTGGATGTCCACACCCTGGGAGGAGTAGACGACCTGCACCTCGTCGACCAGGTGCTTCTGCGTCGCACGCGGGCCGAGGATGCGCAGGACCTTCTTCGGGTCGACCGCACCCTGGACCAGCTGGGTACCGACGGAGACGTGGTCGCCGTCCGAGATCAGCAGGCGCGAGCGCTTGGTGATCGGGTAGGCGATCTCCTCCGAGCCGTCGTCCGGCGTGAGGACGAGGCGACGCGAACGGTCCCCCTCCTCGACCGCGATGCGGCCCGAGAACTCCGCGATGGGCGCCTCACCCTTGGGGGTGCGGGCCTCGAAGAGCTCCTGGACACGCGGCAGACCCTGCGTGATGTCGTCGGCCGACGCCACACCACCGGTGTGGAAGGTACGCATCGTCAGCTGCGTGCCGGGCTCACCGATCGACTGGGCCGCGATGATGCCGACGGCCTCGCCGATGTCGACGAGCTTGCCGGTGGCCAGCGAACGGCCGTAGCAGCGCGCGCAGGTGCCGACGCGGGACTCGCAGGTGAGCACCGAGCGAATCTTCATCTCGGTCACACCCGCCTCGAGCAGCCGGTCGAGCAGCACGTCGCCGACGTCGTCACCGGCGTGACCGATGACCTCGCCGTCGATCGCGACGTCCGTCGCAAGCGTGCGCGAGTAGACGCTCGTCTCGACCTTGTCGTGACGACGCAGCGTGCCGTCGGATCCCGGGACACCGATCGGCATGGTCAGACCACGCTCGGTGCCGCAGTCGTCCTCACGGACGATGACGTCCTGCGAGACGTCCACCAGACGACGGGTCAGGTAGCCCGAGTCGGCGGTCCGCAGAGCGGTGTCCGCCAGACCCTTGCGGGCACCGTGCGTCGCGATGAAGTACTCGAGGACCGACAGCCCCTCGCGGTAGTTCGACTTGATCGGGCGAGGGATGATCTCGCCCTTCGGGTTGGCGACGAGGCCACGCATACCGGCGATCTGGCGGACCTGCATCCAGTTACCGCGAGCACCCGAGCCGACCATCTTGTAGACGGTGTTCTGGCGCGGGAAGTTCTCCTGCATCGCCTTGGCGACCTTGTCGGTGGCCTGCGTCCAGATCTCGATGAGCTCCTGACGACGCTCGTCGTCGGTGATCAGGCCCTTCTCGTACTGGCCCTGCACCTTCGCCGCACGTCCCTCGTGCTCCTCGAGGATGGCCGCCTTGGCCGCCGGGGTCGCGACGTCCGAGATGGAGATCGTGACGCCCGAGCGGGTGGCCCAGCGGAAGCCGGCCTCCTTCAGGGCGTCCAGCGACGCTGCGACCTCGACCTTGGGGTACCGCTCGGCCAGGTCGTTGACGATGACCGAGAGGCGCTTCTTGTCGACGACGCCGTTCTCGTACGGGTAGTCCACGGGCAGCAGCTCGTTGAACAGGGCACGACCCAGGGTCGTCTCGAAGATGAGCGTGTCACCCTCGGACCAGCCCTCGGGCGCGTCCTCCTCGGTCAGCACCAGGTCGTCGAACCGGATCTTCACCACGGCGTTCAGGTCCAGGGTGCCCTGGTCGAACGCCATGACCGCCTCGGAGACGGTGCTGAAGGACCGGCCGTGACCGAGCGCCTCGTCCTTGTCGTTCGTCAGGTGGTACAGGCCGATGATCATGTCCTGCGAGGGCATGGTCACCGGACGACCGTCCGACGGCTTGAGGATGTTGTTGCTCGAGAGCATGAGGATGCGGGCCTCGGCCTGCGCCTCCGCGCTCAGGGGCAGGTGGACGGCCATCTGGTCACCGTCGAAGTCCGCGTTGAACGCGGCGCAGACGAGCGGGTGCAGGTGGATCGCCTTGCCCTCGACCAGCTGGGGCTCGAACGCCTGGATGCCCAGACGGTGCAGCGTGGGTGCGCGGTTGAGCAGCACCGGGTGCTCCGTGATGACCTCCTCGAGCACGTCCCAGACGACGGGACGCGCGCGCTCGACCATGCGCTTGGCCGACTTGATGTTCTGCGCGTGGTTGAGGTCCACGAGACGCTTCATCACGAACGGCTTGAACAGCTCGAGCGCCATCTGCTTGGGCAGGCCGCACTGGTGGAGCTTGAGCTGCGGGCCGACGACGATGACCGAACGGCCCGAGTAGTCGACGCGCTTGCCGAGCAGGTTCTGACGGAACCGACCCTGCTTGCCCTTGAGCATGTCCGAGATCGACTTGAGCGGGCGGTTGCCCGGACCGGTCACCGGACGGCCGCGGCGGCCGTTGTCGAACAGCGAGTCGACGGCCTCCTGGAGCATCCGCTTCTCGTTGTTGACGATGATCTCGGGCGCACCCAGGTCGAGCAGCCGCTTGAGGCGGTTGTTCCGGTTGATCACGCGGCGGTACAGGTCGTTCAGGTCCGAGGTGGCGAAGCGGCCACCGTCGAGCTGGACCATCGGACGCAGGTCCGGCGGGATGACCGGGACGGCGTCGAGCACCATGCCGGTGGGCGAGTTGGTCGTCGTGAGGAACGCGTTGACGACCTTGAGCCGCTTCAGGGCACGCGTCTTGCGCTGGCCCTTGCCGGTCTTGATGATCTCGCGCAGCGCGTCGGACTCGGCCTCGAGGTCGAACGCCTCGAGACGCTTCTGGATCGCCGCGGCGCCCATCGAGCCCTCGAAGTAGTTGCCGTACCGGTCCTGGAGCTGGCGGTACAGCATCTCGTCGCCCTCGAGGTCGGCGACCTTGAGGTTCTTGAACCGGTCCCAGACCGCGTCGAGGCGGTCCAGCTCCAGGTCCGCGCGCTTGCGGATCTGCGCCATCTCGCGCTCGGCGGAGTCGCGCACCTTGCGGCGGGCGTCGGCCTTGGCACCCTCGGCCTCGAGCTCGGCCAGGTCGGCCTCGAGCTTGGTGGCGCGGGTGTTGATGTCGTTGTCGCGGCGGTCCGAGATCTCCTTCTTCTCCAGGTCGATCCCGTTCTGGAGGTTGGGGAGGTCCTCGTGCCGGCCGTCGACGTCGACCCACGTGATCATGTACGCCGCGAAGTAGATGACCTTCTCGAGGTCCTTCGGGGCCAGGTCGAGCAGGTAGCCGAGACGCGACGGCACACCCTTGAAGAACCAGATGTGCGTGACGGGCGCGGCCAGCTCGATGTGGCCCATGCGCTCACGACGGACCTTCGAGCGGGTCACCTCGACGCCGCAGCGCTCGCAGATGATGCCCTTGAAGCGCACGCGCTTGTACTTGCCGCAGTAGCACTCCCAGTCCCGGGTGGGACCGAAGATCTTCTCGCAGAACAGGCCATCCTTCTCCGGCTTCAGGGTCCGGTAGTTGATGGTCTCGGGCTTCTTCACCTCACCGTGCGACCAGGCACGGATGTCGTCGGCCGAGGCAAGGCCGATACGCAGCTCGTCGAAGACGTTGACGTCGAGCAAGGGGGGTCCTACTTCCTTCGCTTGCCGGTCTGTGACCGGCGGACGGAAATGTTGCTAAAGGGTGCGGGCACCCGGTCGGCATCTCGGATGAGGAGCCGACCGGGGCTCGACGTCAGATCTCTTCGATGCTGCTGGCGTTCGGACGCCGGGACAGGTCGATGCCGAGCTCCTCCGCTGCGCGGTAGACCTCGTCGTCGTTCTCCTTCATGTCGATGGAGACGCCGTCCGAGGAGAGCACCTCCACGTTCAGGCAGAGCGACTGCATCTCCTTGAGGAGGACCTTGAAGGACTCCGGGATGCCCGAGTCGGGGATGTTCTCCCCCTTGACGATCGCCTCGTACACCTTGACGCGTCCGGGGACGTCGTCCGACTTGATGGTGAGGAGCTCCTGCAGCGTGTAGGCGGCGCCGTACGCCTCGAGGGCCCACACCTCCATCTCGCCGAACCGCTGGCCACCGAACTGCGCCTTACCACCCAGCGGCTGCTGCGTGATCATCGAGTACGGACCCGTGGAACGTGCGTGGATCTTGTCGTCGACGAGGTGGTGCAGCTTGAGGATGTACATGTAGCCGACCGCGACCGGGTCCGGGAACGGCTCGCCGGAGCGCCCGTCGAACAGGCGCGCCTTGCCGTCGCCGCCCACGGTGCGCACGCCGTCACGGTTCGGCAGCGTGGCCGAGAGCAGACCGGTGAGGGTCGCCTCCGGGACACCGTCGAACACGGGCGTGGCCACGGGGTTGCCGGCCGGCGAGGACGCGGCGATCGCCGGGACCTCGTCGCGCCACGACACGTCACCCTCGGCGAGCTGGATGTCCCAGCCCTGCTTGGCCACCCAGCCGAGGTGCGTCTCGAGGACCTGGCCGACGTTCATGCGGCCGGGCACACCGAGCGGGTTGAGGACGACGTCGACCGCGGTCCCGTCGGCGAGGAACGGCATGTCCTCGACCGGGAGGATCTTGGAGATGACGCCCTTGTTGCCGTGACGGCCGGCGAGCTTGTCGCCGTCCGTGATCTTGCGGCGCTGCGCGATGTACACGCGGACCAGCTCGTTGACACCGGCGGGCAGCTCGTCGCCGTCCTCACGGCTGAACGTGCGGACCTCGATGACCGTGCCGGACTCGCCGTGCGGGACCTTGAGCGACGTGTCGCGGACCTCGCGCGCCTTCTCACCGAAGATCGCGCGGAGCAGCCGCTCCTCCGGGGTCAGCTCGGTCTCGCCCTTGGGCGTGACCTTGCCGACGAGGATGTCGCCGGCGCCGACCTCGGCACCGATGCGGATGATGCCGCGCTCGTCCAGGTCCGCGAGGACCTCCTCGGAGACGTTCGGGATGTCCCGCGTGATCTCCTCGGGGCCGAGCTTGGTGTCGCGAGCGTCGACCTCGTGCTCCTCGATGTGGATCGAGGACAGCACGTCGTCCTGCACGAGGCGCTGCGACAGGATGATCGCGTCCTCGTAGTTGTGGCCCTCCCACGACATGAACGCGACCAGCAGGTTGCGGCCGAGCGCGAGCTCGCCCTCGTCCGTGGCCGGGCCGTCGGCGAGCACCGAGTTGACCTCGACGCGGGCGCCGGTGTCGACCAGCACGCGCTGGTTGTACGAGGTGCCCTGGTTCGAGCGGCGGAACTTGGCGACGCGGTACGTCGACGTGGTGGCGTCGTCGTTGGCGACGACGATCAGGTCGGCCGACACCTCGGTGACGACACCCGGCTTCGTCGCGACGATGACGTCGCCCGCGTCGATGGCCGCACGACGCTCCATGCCGGTACCCACGAGCGGGGCCTCCGAACGGACCAGCGGGACGGCCTGGCGCTGCATGTTGGCACCCATGAGGGCACGGTTGGCGTCGTCGTGCTCGAGGAACGGGATCAGGGCCGTGGCCACCGACACCATCTGGCGCGGGGAGACGTCCATGTAGTCGACGGCCTCGCCGGCGACGTACTCGATCTCGCCGCCCTTGACGCGGACCAGGACGCGGTCCTCCTCGAAGGCACCGTTCGCCTTGAGCGGGGCGTTCGCCTGCGCGATGACGTGGCGGTCCTCGTCATCGGCGGTCAGGTAGTGGACCTCGTCGGAGACCTTGCCCTTGATGACCTTGCGGTACGGGGTCTCGACGAAGCCGAACGGGTTGATCCGCCCGTACGTGGCGAGCGAGCCGATGAGGCCGATGTTCGGGCCCTCAGGGGTCTCGATCGGGCACATGCGGCCGTAGTGCGACGGGTGGACGTCACGGACCTCCATGCCGGCGCGGTCGCGGGACAGACCACCCGGGCCGAGCGCGGACAGGCGACGCTTGTGCGTCAGGCCCGCGAGCGGGTTGTTCTGGTCCATGAACTGCGACAGCTGCGACGTGCCGAAGAACTCCTTGATCGACGCCACCACGGGGCGGATGTTGATCAGGGTCTGCGGCGTGATCGCCTCGACGTCCTGCGTCGTCATGCGCTCGCGCACGACGCGCTCCATCCGCGACAGGCCCGTGCGGACCTGGTTCTGGATGAGCTCGCCGACCGCGCGGATGCGACGGTTGCCGAAGTGGTCGATGTCGTCGGGCTCGACGCGGATGTCGACGGCCTCGCCGGCACGCGTGCCCGGCAGGGACGGCAGGTCGATGTGCAGCGACGCGAGGTACTTGATCGTGGCGACGACGTCGTCACGCGAGAGCACCGAGTCCGCGAGCGGGACGTCAAGGCCGAGCTTCTTGTTCAGCTTGTAGCGACCGACCTTGGCCAGGTCGTAGCGCTTCGGGTTGAAGTAGAAGTTCTCGATGAGCGCGCGGCCGGCCTCGACCGTGGGCGGCTCGCCCGGGCGGATCTTGCGGTAGAGGTCGAGCAGCGCCTCGTCCTGCGTCTGGACGTGGTCCTTGTCCAGCGTGTCGATGACGGCCGGGTACGCGGCGAACTCCTCGCGGATCTCCGCGTCCGTCATGCCGAGCGCCTTGAGCAGCACCGTGGCGTTCTGCTTGCGCTTGCGGTCGACGCGGACGCCGACGTTGTCGCGCTTGTCGATCTCGAACTCGAGCCAGGCACCGCGGCTCGGGATGACCTTGGCCGTGAGGACGTCCTTGTCGGACGTCTTGTCGGCCGTGCGCTCGAAGTACACGCCGGGCGAACGGACGAGCTGCGACACGACGACGCGCTCGGTGCCGTTGATGATGAACGTGCCGCGCTCGGTCATGAGCGGGAAGTCACCCATGAAGACCGTCTGGCTCTTGATCTCACCGGTGGTGTAGTTGACGAACTCCGCCGTGACGAACAGCGGCGCGGCGAAGGTGAAGTCCTTCTCCTTGCACTCCTCGGCCGTGTACTTCGGCGGCTCGAAGCGGTGCTCGCGGAACGACAGCGACATGGATCCGCCGAAGTCCTCGATGGGCGAGATCTCCTCGAAGATCTCCTCGAGACCAGCGGTCTCGGGAACGTCCTGCCGACCGGCCTCGAGGGCCGTGGCCACACGGGCCTGCCACTTCTCGTTGCCGAGCAGCCAGTCGAAGCTCTCCGTCTGCAGACCGAGCAGGTCCGGGACCTCGAGGGGCTCGTGGATCTTGGCGAAGGAGATACGGCGAGAGGCGGTGCGGTTCGCGATGGCGTCGGCGGTCGGAGCAGAAGGGGTGCGCGAGGCAGCCAAAAGAGGGGTCCTTCCCAGCGGATCGAGTGCACGCTGCACTGGTCCTGGCTAGGCGCGATCCCCCGGCCGGCGAGCCCCACGACGTCGTGTCTTGACGACGACGGTGGGCTCGGGTTATACGGGATCGCGGGCACAGGCCAGCGCAAAGCGCTAGCATACTCGGCCGCGGTGTCAAAGTCCACCCGGCATCGACACCCCCTGGCGCCACCCGACACGTCGGGCGACGGACCCTGAGGCGTCCGGTACGAACGGGCGGCTCCGCCCGCACGGCGACGTCATTGGCGCCGCGCACATGGTGGCACAGGTGGCCGGACCGCGAAAGCCCGTCCCCCATGCGGACGCGACACCGGGGGCGTCGTCGGGCGCGTCCTCGGGCGCGTCCTCGGTCGCGTCCTCGGTCGCACTCCCGGACGCGACGAGGCCCGCACCCCGTGCAGGGTGCGGGCCTCGTCGAGCGTGCTGCGTGCTACCTCCGTGCGACCGGCTGACCGGCGACGGAGGCGGCGATCACTTGAGGGTGACGGTCGCGCCGGCGGCCTCGAGCTGCGCCTTGGCCTTCTCGGCGTTCTCCTTGGTGACACCCTCCAGGACGGCCTTGGGGGCGGCGTCGACGACGTCCTTGGCCTCCTTCAGACCGAGGGACGTCAGGACGCGCACCTCCTTGATGACCTGGATCTTCTTGTCACCGGCGGCCTCGAGGACGACGTCGAACGAGTCCTTCTCCTCCTCGGCCTCGGCCTCGGCAGCGCCGCCGCCGGCGCCGGGGGCGGCCGCGACGGCGACCGGAGCAGCAGCGGTGACCTCGAAGGTCTCCTCGAATGCCTTCACGAACTCGGAGAGCTCAATGAGGGAGAGCTCCTTGAACGCGTCGATGAGCTCGGTGGTGGTGAGCTTCGCCATGGTGGCGGTTCCTTCCGATCGATGTCCGAGGGCCGTGGTGGCCGTGCTCGGACGGGGTTCTTGAGCGCCTGGAGCCGGATGGCTCAGGCAGCGACCTCGGTCGACTCGTCCAGCTTGAGCCGGAGCGCGTCGACGGTGCGTGCAGCCTGAGCGGCGGGGGCGGTGAACAGGTAGGCCGCCTGGTACAGCGACGCCTTGAACACGCCGGCAGCCTTGGCCAGCAGAACCTCACGGGACTCGAGGTCCGCGAGCTTGGTGACGTCCGCAGCGGTCAGGGCGCGTCCTTCGAGGACACCGCCCTTGATGACCAGTGCGGGGTTCGCCTTGGCGAAGTCACGCAGTCCCTTGGCGGCCTCGACCGGGTCACCGGAGACGAAGGCGATCGCCGACGGGCCCGTGAGCGCGTCGTCGAGGCCTTCGAGGCCGGCATCCTTGGCCGCGATCGCGGTCAGCGTGTTCTTCACCACGGCGTAGGTTGCGTTGCCGCTGAGCGCCTTGCGCAGCTTCTTGAGCTGCGCAACGGTGAGCCCGCGGTACTCGGTCAGCACGGCCGCGTTGGAGTCACGGAACAGGTCCGTGAGCTCTGCGACAGCGGCTGCCTTGTCCGGCCTCGCCATGGCAATCCTTCCGATGGTGGTGCCACCGGTCGTCACGCCCCACCAACAAGAAGAGCCCCGCGCAGGCGCGGGGCTCGGCAGGCAGCTCGGCGCAAGCCGAACCATCCGGGAACTCTCACCTGCGCTGGCCTCCGCTGCTGCGGGACTTCGGGCGATCGGGCCACGAGCACTGCGTGCGCGCGACACGGTCGACGACCGGCGGTCTTTGGGTCCCCCCAAGGTACGGCACCCCGGGGCCGCCGACCAAATCCGCGGTCAGGCGGCGCCGTGCGCGCTGAACGTGCACCAGTTGACGAAGCCCTCCGGCGTCGAGCGGTCCACCCTCCCCCGGGCTGCGTGCAGCGCCCGCGCGAGCGTCAGACCGTCCTGCAGGCCACGGTGCAGCTCCAGCATGAGGTCGACGGCAGCCACGTCCGGCACCGCGGCGATGCTCGCGACCACCCCCGCCGTGCCCTGCGCGAGCATCGCGCTGACGAAGCCGAGCACCTCGTCGCCGAGGTAGGCGACGTCCGCGCCCGAGTGGCACGACGCCAGGACCAGCCGGTGGGGCGCGACGCCCGCGCCGTGCAGCTCCTGGACCGTCACGGGACCGTCGGCGAGGAGCAGGGAGGAGAACATCGGGTTGTCGGCGCGGGGTGAGCCGTGGCACGCCAGGTGCGCAAGGTCCGCGTCCGCGAGCGCGGCGACGACCGTGTGCGCCTGGGCATCCGCCCGGTCCAGCACGAGAGCGCCCGGGTGGACGGCGCGCAGGGCGTCGATCTCCTCGTTGGCGCCCACGAGGTCCGGGCCGGCGACCAGCACCGTCGAACCGGTCCGCCCGCGCGCCAGCGCCGCTCGCCGGGTGCGGACCCAGAAGGTCGCCGACGGTGCCTGCGCGAGCGGACCGTCGTGCAGGCAGGACCACGGCACGCCATGCAGCATGCCCACCGGGACCACCACCAGCTCGTCCTGCGCGCCGACACCCAACGGCGCGATCAGCAGGTCGCGCAGGCGGGCTATCCGCAGGTCGGCGCTCGCGCGGGCCGCCTCCGCCGCCGCACCGCCGCGAGGGTTGGCCAGGCGGCGCAGGGCGAACAGCAGGGGACGGAGCTCCGTGGCGACCTGCTCCTCGGCGCCCAGCTCGACCAGTCGCGCACGCCGCGATTCCACGACGACCGCGACGAGCCGGCCCTCGAGCTTGCCGAGCTCGACCAGGGTGCGCCCGTCGAGCGCCTCCCGCGTGGCGGCGAGCCCGGGCACCTGCGGCAGGGCGACGAGCTTGGGGGCGACGTCCTGCCGCGCCGACCAGTCGAGCACCGGGACCCGCACGTCACCGCCCACCCGCGAGCGGCTCACGTCTGCTCCGCCGGGTTCCGCGTCCTGCGCCTGTGCGTCGCCCCCGGACGGGCTGCGCGGCCGGACCACCGGGACGTCGGAAGCGGGCAGCCGGGTGCTCAGCGCCGCCGCACGGGTGCGCTCCATCCACGCGAGGGTCCTGGCCGGCGACGCCCCGGCCAGGACGACACCCAGCCCGATCTCCCCCAGCTCGGCGCCGTGGCCGGACGCCAGGGCGCGCAGCTCGATGGTGGGCATGACCGAGCGGTGCACGGCGAGGTCGCGCAGCCCCGCGCGGCACTCCGCCAGGACGCCTGCCGGGTTGCCCGACGCCCGCTCCGCCAGCGCACCGGCGACCCTCCCCCGCAGCCGGACGAGGACCTGTCCCCTCTCGGCGAGGGACCGCGCCCGCGACAGGGCGGGCGCCGCCGACCGGGGCCGGTCCAGGTCGAGAGCGACACGCCCGGCGACGAGGTACGCCTCCACGGCGCTGTGCAGGTCACCCGAGCTCTCGAGACGACCGGCGGCACGGCGCGCGACCGCGAGCTCGTCGAGCCCCGCCGTGCCGGCCTGCAGCCGCGCCTCCACACCGATGAGCTGCGCGCGGGCGGACCACGTCGCGCGGCGCTGGCGTCGAGCCGCCTGCGCGGCCTCGTCCGCCAGCTCGCCGGCCTCCTGCGCGCGGCCGGTCAGCAACGAGATCCGGGCGAGCCGCATCTGCGCCTCGGTCAGCATGAGCTGGAGCCCGGCCGCGTCCAGCTCCTCGACCGCCCGGGCGGCCGCAGCGGCGGCCTCGGGCAGCAGCCGCAGGTCCGTCATCGCGTCGGCGTACTCGGTGTAGTACTCCCCGAGCGGGATGCCGGCTGCCACGTACGCCTGGGCCGACCGGTCGAAGTCCCGCATGCCCTCCTGCAGCCGGCCGGCCCGGACCGCGATCCAGGCCCGGCTCTGCACCAGCGGCGCCTCGAGGCTGGGCACCTGGGACGTCGCGAGCGCGACCGCCGCGTCCGCCGCGTCGATCGCCTCGTCGTAGTCACCGCGCTCGGCGAGCACGAGGGCCAGGTTGTTCGTCGCGATCGCCGCCGAACGGGGGTCCAGCGCCTCGCTCGCGAGGATCGCGCGGTACCGCTGCTCCGACTCCGTGAGCCGGCCCGCGTGCTGCTCGACCACCGCCAGCGAGAGCCCGACACGGGCCAGGAAGCGCGCACGCTCGGCAGGCTCGATGGAGGTCGCCCGGCTCATCGCCGCGAGCGCGGCGTCGAGGTCACGAGCGGCGGCGCGCACGTCGCCCAGCTCGTGCTGCACGGACGCGCGGCTGGCGAGGACGGTGGCGGCGACGTGCCACACGCGGTGCCGCCGGGTGACCCGCAGGGCCTCGTCGAGCAGCGGACGCGCGGACGAATCGTCCCACCGTGCCCGAAATGTCGCGGCCAGCAGCCGTAGGCTCAGCCCGAGCAGCTCGGGGTCCTTCCGCGCACGCGCCACCACCACGACGGCCTGCGCCTGAGGCTCCACCGACCTCGGATCGACATCGACCGCGTCCATCAACGAACTCAGATGTATCAGGAGGTCGGCTCGGGCCTCTGGTATGGCATGAGGCTCGTCGTTCGGCGCTGTCGGGTCGGACCCGATGCCGGACGGGCACATCTTTCGGAGTCTAGGCGAGCAAGGAGTGCATGTGAGCACGTCATCGGACGAACCCCGCACGCCGGGGCGACCCTTCGGGCGCGACTACCGGTCCGGGGCGGCCGTCGAGCCGGTACCCGCCCGGGTGCGGCAGCGCGTACAGCGGCAGGTTGACGAGCTGGCCCAGCGCCGCACGGACGCCGGGCTCCGACGCCGCCTGAACTCGGCGGTCCAGGAGCGGTGGAACCTGCGCCACGACACCCGGCTCGCCGTCCTCGTCAAGGACAACGGGCTCGAGACGATGGTGGTGACCGGGGAGATCCTGGTGACCGAGTCGTCGTGGCAGGACCGTGGCGTGCGGACGTACGTCGGACGGCGCGGGCTGGTCGAGGCCGAGCTCGGGTGCGCGGACCTCGAGAGCCGCCTGGTCCGGCTGGTCACCACGCAGCCGACGAGCACCGAGCACCTCGAGGACACCGTCAGCGAGCTGCGCGCGCGGGGCTTCGCCGCCTCGCTGACCCACATCGCCCCGCTCGGCCCGATCGTGAAGCCGTTCAGCGGCGTCGCGGTCCCCACCATCGGGGACTTCGGCTCCTACGCCACGTTCGCGACCGGCGAGGGCGACGGCGCACGGGTCGCGGTCATCGACACCGGCATCGACGGTGCCCTGCGCGGCGACGGGTGGCTGACCGGCATCCCACGGATCACCCAGGACGACCCGGCCACCCACGCCGCCGACATCAACGTCGACCCGCTCGACGCTGACCCGCTCGACGGCTTCCTCGACTTCTCCGCCGGGCACGGCACCTTCGTGAGCGGCGTGGTCGCGCAGGTCGCGCCGACCGCCGACATCACGATGTACCGCGCGCTCGGGACGGGCGGTACCGGGAGCGAGATCGACGTGGCCTGCGCGATCGTCCGAGCGGTCCGCGACGGCGCGCAGATCGTGAACCTGTCGCTCGGCACCCAGACGCAGTACGACCAGCCGTCACTGGCGATCGCCGCCGCGCTCGACGCGGTCCGCGAGATCGAGCTCGAACGCGGGGAGGACACCCTGATCGTCGCCGCCGCGGGCAACTTCGGCGACACGACCCCGACGTGGCCGGCGGCCTTCCGCCGGGTCGTCTCCGTCGGCGCCCTCACCGCCGACCTGCGCCCCAGTGCGTTCTCCAGCCGCGGCTGGTGGGTCGACTGCTCCGCCATCGGAGAGGGAGTGCTGTCGACGTACGTCCAGGGCGAGCAGTCGCCGGACTTCACCGAGGACCCGGAGTCCTTCCCGGCGGACGCGTTCTCGCGCTGGAGCGGGACGTCGTTCGCGGCCCCCCAGGTGGCCGGGGCCGTGGCCCGACTCATGCACGAGCACGGCCTCTCCGCACGGCAGGCCTACGTCCAGCTGCTGGCCACCGGCCGGCCCATGCCGGACTTCGGCCAGACGTTCGACATCCTGCCGGGAGTCTGAAGTGCTGGGCACCGTACTGACCGCGCGCCATGATGGCATCCGAGTCGCAGGACGAAGGGATGCAGACATGGACGACGAGGATCCGTACCGCCGCTGGGACGCCCCCGCGCTGGTGGCGGGCGCCCTGGCCGGGGACTCACAGGCCTGGGGCGAGATCGTGCGCCGGCACACGCCGGCCGTCGTGGCGCGGGTGCGCCAGTTCCGGCTCACGCCGCACCAGGCCGAGGACGTCGCACAGACCGTGTGGCTGAACCTGCTGGAGAACCTCGAGAAGCTCCGCGACCCGCACGCCCTGCCGGGGTGGATCGCCACCACCGCCCGCCACGAGTGCATCCGGGTCACCAACGTGAACCGGCGCACCGTCCCGGTGGACCCGCAGACCGGGCGCCTCGACGGGGTCTCCGACTCCGACCTCGACGAGCGGATGCTGGCGGTCGAGCGCGAGCGGGCCCTGCGCGACGGTCTCGCGGAGCTCCCCGACCACCAGCGCGACATCCTCCTGATGCTCGCGGTCGACCCGCCGCTGAGCTACGCGGAGATCGCCGACAAGCTCGGCGTCCCCGTCGGCTCGATCGGCCCCACCCGGGGCCGTGGACTCGCCCGCCTGCGACAGACGGCGGCGATCAAGAACTACGTGCGGGCCTGGACGGCCTCCACGGCTGACGAAGGAGGACGCGATGTCCTGGCACTCTGATGACCGCGCCCACACCCCCGACCGCACACCCTGGGCCGACGACGAGGCGCTCGGTGCCGAGCTGGTCTCCGCGCTGGCCGAGCGGGAGACCTACGACCGGGTCGTCGCCAGCGCCGACGTGGCGTTCCGCGCGCACCGCGGCATGATCGACGCCCGCGCCGGCCTGGAGATGGACCTCCTGCTGCTGGAGCTGGTCTACGACTCGACCGCGCTCGACGCGCCCGTCGGCGTCCGCGACCGCTCGGGCGGCACCTCGCGCACGCTGGTGTTCGAGGGCCACGGCCTCGGCGTCGAGGTGGAGGTCGAGTCGTCGTCGATCGAGGGTCAGCTGCTGCCGGCCACGCCCGGACGGGTCAGCCTGCGGACGCCCGACGGTGTGGTCGCGACCATCGACACCGACGACGTGGGGTACTTCCGGTTCGACGTCCACCCGGAGGGGCCGCTGCGGCTGGAGTGCTCCAGCGAGGGCGGCACCTGCCTCACCCAGTGGCTGCCGTACTAGGTCGTCCCGAGGCACCCGCGAACGACGAAGGCCCGGTCCGCAGGGGGGACCGGGCCTTCGTCGTGCAGGAGAGCCGTCAGGCGGCGTCTTCCTCGAGCAGGTTCCGCGTCTTGTTCTGGTCCACGAGGATGCCAGGACCGTTCGTCGTCGAGAAGGTCGCCTTCGCGATGTAGCGGCCCTTCGAGGCGGACGGCTTCAGACGCAGGATCTCGTCCAGCGCGGCGGCGTAGTTCTCCACCAGCGCGGTGTCGCTGAACGAGGTCTTGCCGATGATGAAGTGCAGGTTCGCGTGACGGTCCACGCGGAACTCGATCTTGCCGCCCTTGATGTCGGACACGGCCTTGGCCACGTCCATCGTCACGGTGCCGGTCTTCGGGTTCGGCATGAGACCACGGGGGCCCAGGACCTTGCCCAGTCGACCGACCTTGCCCATGAGGTCGGGCGTCGCGACGGCGGAGTCGAAGTCGGTGTACCCGGCTGCGACCTTGTCGATCAGCTCGTCGCCACCGACCTCGTCGGCGCCCGCCGCACGGGCCTGCTCGGCACGCTCGCCCGTCGCGAAGACGATGACGCGAGCGGTCTTGCCGGTGCCGTGGGGCAGGTTGACCGTGCCACGGACCATCTGGTCCGCCTTGCGCGGGTCGACACCGAGGCGGAAGGCCACCTCGACGGTCGCGTCGTACTTGGTGGTCGACGTCGTCTGCGCGAGGCGGACGGCCTCGAGCGGGCTGTAGAGGCGGTCCGCCTCGATCTTCTCGACCGCGGCGCGGTACGCCTTGCTGTGCTTGGCCATGCGTGTCTCTCCTGTCGTGGTCAGTCGGGCCGGTGCGGCCCTTCCACATGTGTCTCAGCGAGCCGAAACCGGCTCACTGTCGTGCTGGTGGTCAGCCCGCAGTGCTTGCTGTCGGGCCGACCTGCGCTCACACTCCGGCAGGACTCGCTTCGCTCGCCCTACCTACGTGCTCGCTCCGGTCAGCCCTCCGTACTCGTTCTTCGGGCCGACCTGCGCTCACACTCCGGCAGGACTCGCTTCGCTCGCCCTACCTACGTGCTCGCTCCGGTCAGCCCTCGACCTTGATGCCCATCGAGCGGGCCGTGCCGGCGATGATCTTCTCGGCCGCGGCGAGGTCGTTCGCGTTGAGGTCCTCGAGCTTGGTGCTCGCGATCTCGCTGACCTGCGCCTTGGTGAGAGTGGCGACCTTCACGGTGTGCGGCGTCGGGGAGCCCTTGGCGACACCCGCGGCCTTCTTGATCAGCTCAGCGGCCGGCGGCGTCTTCGTGATGAAGGTGAACGAGCGGTCCTCGTACACCGTGATCTCCACGGGGATGACGTTGCCGCGCTGCGCCTCGGTGGCCGCGTTGTACGCCTTGCAGAACTCCATGATGTTGACGCCGTGCTGGCCCAGTGCCGGACCGATGGGCGGCGCAGGAGTGGCCGCGCCGGCCTTGATCTGGAGCTTGATCAGGCCGGTGACCTTCTTCTTCGGGGGCATTGCTACATCCGTTCGTGTCGTGGGCCGACGCCGTGGGCGATGACCCGGTTGCAGTGCTCACCCCGCAGACGCGGGGAAGCGTCAGTCAGATCTTGGCGACCTGGCTGAAGGACAGCTCGACCGGGGTCTCCCGGCCGAAGATGGAGACGAGGACCTTGAGCTTCTGGTTCTCGGCGTTGATCTCGGAGATCGTGGCGGGCAGCGTGTCGAACGGGCCGTCCGTGACGGTGACCGACTCGCCGACGGTGAAGTCGACCTTGATCTGCGACGCGGCCTTGGCGGCACCTGCGGCCGTGGTCGGCTGCTTGGGCTCCAGCGACGGCGCGAGCATCGAGAAGACCTCGTCGAGCGTCAGCGGCACGGGCTGGTGGGTGTGGCCGACGAAGCCGGTGACGCCCGGCGTGTGCCGGACGGCGCCCCACGACTCGTCGGTGAGGTCCATGCGGACCAGGACGTAGCCGGGGATCCGGACGCGCTTGACGACCTTGCGCTGCGCGTTCTTGATCTCCACGACCTCTTCCATGGGGACCTCCACCGCGTAGATGAAGTCCTCCATGTTCAGGCTCTGGCGGCGGTTCTCGAGGTTCGCCTTCACGCGGTTCTCGTAGCCGGCGTAGGAGTGGATGACGTACCAGTCACCGAGCTGGCTCCGGAGCTGCGCCTTGAACGCGGCGACCGGGTCCTCCTCGACGTCGGGCTCGTCGTCAGCGTCAGCCTCGTCGACCTCGGCGCCGTCGACCTCAGCCTCGTCGGCCTCGTCGGCCGCCGGCTCGTCGCTCTCGGTGGCGTCGGCGCTGACATCCTCGGTGGAGGCGTCCTCGCCGGCCGACGACTCGACGGCCTCGACCGACGCGATGGCGTCCTCGAGCTCCGCCTCGGCGCCCGTGGTGGGCTCCTGCGACTCCTGCGACACGTGCGAACCTGCTTTCTCCTGCGTGTGCGCACCGGCGGGCCGGTGCGATGGGTGCTCGACCCGGGTGGGGCGACGACCTCGTTCTCGGGACCGCAGCCCCGACGGGCGTCAGCCTCCGAAGACCCAGAACGTGAGCTTGCCGATCCCCAGGTCGACCACGGTGACGAAGGCCATGACCACCGCGACGAACACGAGCACGACGCTCGTGTAGGTGAGCAGCTCCGACCGCGTGGGCCGGACGACCTTCTTCAGCTCCGCGACGACCTGGCGGACGAAGAGCGCGATGCGCGCGAACAGCCCGCCACGGGACTCGCCCTTGCGGGCACCCTTGGACGTCGACGGGCGCGCCGCCGAACCCTCGGCGTCGGACGCCGCAGCCGGTGCTGTTTCGCTCACGTCTGACCCCTACGTCTCGTGGTTCCTCGTGCCGGGCTCCGTGTGGATCCCGGCAGACGGACGGGCCGACGCGTCGCGCCGGACCGACCGGCGGTCCTGCTCGCTTCTCCTGGGCCGCCGGGCGAACCCGGTGGACCAGACGCGTGCGCAGGGCAGACAGGACTCGAACCTGCAACCTGCGGTTTTGGAGACCGCTGCGCTACCAATTGCGCCACTGCCCTACGACGGCCTGGTCGCCATGACACCAGCCGCGCGACACCGACGGACACCACCCGGAGGGGGTCCGTGCGGCTACCGGAGTCCTCCGGGGCACGGCTCATCATGGCGGACGTCAACCGCCGGGGATCCACTGTACGCGACGACCGCCCGTGGGTCGAACCGCCCGCAGACCGCGTCGAGACCTCGCCCGGCGCACCCGCAGGCGAGCGTGTCACCTGCCGATATCGCCTGGCACCACCGGACGTGACCTCTGCCACTATGGGGCCCGTGAGCGAGCAGACCTCCCCCCGCCCCCGTGTGTCCGCCCGACTGGCCGCGATCGCCGAGTCCGCGACGCTGGCGGTCGACGCCAAGGCGAAGGCGCTCAAGGCCGCCGGTCGCCCCGTGATCGGCTTCGGCGCCGGTGAGCCGGACTTCCCGACGCCCGCGTACATCGTCGACTCCGCGGTCGCCGCGGCGAAGGACCCGGTGAACCACCGGTACACGCCGGCCGCGGGACTGCCGGCGCTGCGCGAGGCGATCGCCGCGAAGACCCTGCGCGACTCCGGGTACGAGGTGAAGCCGTCCAGCGTGCTGGTCACCAACGGGGGCAAGCAGGCCGTGTTCCAGTCGTTCGCGGCCGTCGTGGACCCGGGCGACGAGGTGCTGCTCCCCGCGCCGTACTGGACCACCTACCCCGAGGCGATCCGCCTGGCGGGCGGCCTGCCCGTCGAGGTGTTCGCCGGCGTGGACCAGGGCTACCTGGTGACGGTCGAGCAGCTCGAGGCCGCGCGCACCCCGCGGACGAAGGCGCTGCTGTTCTGCTCGCCCTCCAACCCGACCGGCGCGGTGTACTCCCCCGAGCAGACCGCCGCGATCGGCGCCTGGGCGCTCGAGCACGGCATCTGGGTCATCACGGACGAGATCTACGAGCACCTCACCTACGACGACGCGGTGTTCACGCCGATCGTGCGCGCGGTGCCGGAGCTGGCGGACACGACGATCGTCGTCAACGGCGTCGCCAAGACGTACGCGATGACCGGGTGGCGGGTCGGCTGGATGATCGGGCCGGCCGACGTCATCACGGCCGCCACGAACCTGCAGTCGCACCTGACGTCGAACGTGGCGAACGTGTCGCAGCGCGCGGCGATCACCGCGCTCACCGGCGACCTCGCCGCGGTCGAGGAGATGCGGACCGCGTTCGACCGCCGGCGCCGCACGATCGTCGACATGCTGTCGCAGATCGACGGCGTGCGGATCCCCGCACCCGAGGGGGCGTTCTACGTCTACCCGTCCGTCGAGGCGCTGCTCGGCCGCACGATCCGGGGCGTGACACCCCGCACCTCGGCGGAGCTGGCCACCCTCATCCTCGAGCAGGCCGAGGTCGCGGTGGTCCCGGGTGAGGCCTTCGGGCCGAGCGGCTACCTGCGGCTGTCGTACGCGCTGAGCGACGACGACCTGGTCGAGGGCGTCACGCGGATCCAGGCGCTGCTCGGCGAGGCCGAGTAGCGGCTCACAGGCTCTTGCCCCTGACGCGGCGTCAGGTCCTAGCGTCGGTCGCATGACGACAGGACACCGGGTGGGCGAGCTGGCGGAGGCGACCGGGCTGACGGTCCGGACGCTGCACTACTACGAGCAGATCGGGCTGCTGACGCCCTCGGGACGCAGTCCCGCCGGGCACCGCCTCTACGACGCCGAGGACGAGGCACGGCTGTACCGGGTGGGGCTGCTGCGGCGGCTGGGCATGAACCTGGCCGAGGTGCGGCGCGCGCTCGACGATCCCGCGTGGGACCTCGCGTCGGCCATGCGGGCCCACCTGGCCGCCCTCGACGCGCGCCTGGAGGCGACGGCCCGGCTGCGGTCGACCGTGGCGGGGGCGCTCCAGGCGGGTGGCACCGACCTGGTCGCCGTGCTCGAGGGGATGACGAGCCTCGAGCCTCCGGCGCAGCAGCGCATCATGCTGCTCGTCTACGCCGACGTCGGCGCGGCGCACGCGTGGCTGGTCGAGCGGTTCGGGCTGCTGCCGGGCGAGCTCGTGCGCGACGGCGAGGGCCGGGCGGTGCACGGCGAGGTGCACGCCGGCGACGGGGTCATCTGGCTGCACCCGGAGCAGGACGCGTACCGGCTGGCGTCGCCCCGTTCGGTCGGCGCGACCACCGCCTCGGTCGCCGTGCTGGTGGACGACGTCGACGCGCACCACGAGCGGTCCGTCGCGGCCGGCGTCGAGGTCCGGCAGCAGCCGGTGGACCAGGACTACGGCTACCGCGTCTACAGCGCGTACGACGTCGAGGGGCACCTCTGGTCGTTCATGCGGTCGCTGGACTGAGACGCCTGCGCACCACGCGTCGCGACGGACATACTTGCCTGCATGCCACGCAGCGCCCGGGCCGGCGCCCACGCCGACACGCCCGGTTCCGCGACGGGCGCCATCCCCGTCTACCAGCGGACGCTGGCGCACCTGACGGTAAGAGCCCGGCTGCTGACCGCGGTGGTCGTGCTCTCCGCGCTGACGGTGATGATCGCCGGCGCGACCGCGTTCGCGCTGCAGGCCGCCGAGACCGACGAGCGGATCGACAACTCGTTGTCCCGCGCCGTGGCAGCGCTCCGCGTCGTCGAGGCCGCCGAGGACCGGGAGACCGGCCAGCCGTTCGCCAGCGTGAGCGACGTGCTCCGGGAGGGCATCCGCGCCCGCGTGCCCGGCAAGAACGAGGGCGTCGTCACGCTGCTCGACGGCGAGCTCCACCTGCGGCCCGCCGCGGAGACGAGGTCCGTGCGGCTGGAGAAGGACCCCGAGCTGGTCGCGGTGCTGTCCGAGATCACCCCCGACGAGCCGTCGCTGCCACGCACCGTGGGCACGTCGATCACGCAGTACCGCTTCATCGCCGTGCCGGTGCTGCTGGCCGGGGACCCGAGCGCCGGGCTGTTCGTCGTGGCGTTCGACCGGTCCGCGGAGATGTCGGGCCTGCGCAGCACGTTCTTCACCTACTCCGCGGTCGGCCTCGCCGCGCTCGCGGTCATCTCGGTCGTCGCGTGGTTCGTCGTCGGCCGCCTGCTGCGACCCATCCGGCTCCTGCGGGACACCACGCGCCGCATCACGGAGTCCGACCTCTCGGAACGCATCACGGTCACCGGCAAGGACGACCTGTCCAACCTGGCCCGCACGGTCAACGCGATGCTCGACCGCCTCGAGCGCGCCTTCGGGTCGCAGCGCGAGCTCCTCGACGACGTCGGGCACGAGCTGCGCACGCCCCTGACGATCGTGCGCGGCCACCTCGAGCTGGTCGACGCGGACGACCCCGACGACGTGCGCGCCACGCAGGCGCTCGCCCTGGACGAGCTCGACCGGATGCAGCGGCTCGTCGACGACCTCATGACGCTGGCCACCGCCGACCGGCCCGACTTCGTCCGGCTGGCGCCCACCGACGTCGGGCGGCTGACGGACGACGTGCACGACAAGGCGCGCGGCCTCGGCGACCGGCGCTGGGTGGTCGCTTCGCGGGCGGACGTCACCGTGCTGCTGGACGCCCAGCGGATCACGCAGGCGTGGCTGCAGCTCGTCGCGAACGCGCACCGGTACTCCGCGCCCGGCTCGACCGTGCGGCTGGGGAGCGAGGTGTCAGGCGACCGGCTGCTCCTGTGGGTGCGCGACGAGGGACCGGGCGTGCCGGCCGCCGAGACCGACCGCATCTTCGAACGGTTCCACCGCGGGCAGGCCGACCGCATCTCGCACGGGGCCGGCCTGGGGCTGCCCATCGTCGCCGCGATCGCACACGCCCACCACGGACGTGTGTTCGTGGAGCATCCACCGGCTAACGTCGGCTCCGGCGCGGTCTTCGTGCTGGACCTGCCGGCTGTCGACCTCGTGGACGGCGAACCCCGACCTGTCACCGAGCTCGTGGAGTACCTATGACGCACATCCTCATCGCGGAGGACGAAGAACGTATCGCCGCGTTCGTCGCCAAGGGCCTGCGCGCCTCCGGCTTCGAGACGAGCGCGGTGACCTCCGGCGAGGAGGCTCTGACCCGGGTCCACTCCGGGGACGTCGACCTGCTCATCCTCGACCTCGGCCTCGTCGACATCGACGGCTTCGAGGTCCTGCGCCGGCTGCGGGCGGCCGGCGAGACCGTCCCCGTCATCGTGCTGACCGCACGGTCGTCCGTCACGGACACCGTCACCGGCCTGGAGTCCGGGGCCGACGACTACATGGCCAAGCCGTTCCGGTTCGAGGAGCTGCTGGCCCGCGTGCGGCTGCGGCTGCGGGCACAGGGGGCGGCGTCCGGCGAGACGTCGGTGCTCAAGCACGGCGCGCTCCAGCTGGACCTGCGGACCCGGCGGATGAAGGTGGGCAACCAGGAGGTCGACCTGTCGGCCCGCGAGTTCGCGCTGGCGGAGACGTTCCTGCGGCACCCCGGTGACGTGCTCACGCGCGAACGCCTGCTCTCGGAGGTCTGGGGGTTCGACTTCGACCCGGGCTCCAACGTCGTCGACGTCTACGTGCGGTACCTGCGCCGGAAGGTCGGCGCCGAGCACTTCGACACCGTCCGCGGTGTCGGGTACCGGCTGATCGACGTCGCCACGACCACGACGGCAGGCGCGTGACCTCGACGCGCGACCTCGCACTGCTGCCCAAGGCACACCTGCACCTGCACTTCACGGGGTCGATGCGGGTGTCCACGCTGGCGGACCTGGCGGCGACGCACGGGATCCGCCTGCCGTCCGCGCTCCTCGACGACGACCCGTTGCACGTGCCGTCCACCGAGCGCGGCTGGTTCCGGTTCCAGCGGCTGTACGACGCGGCACGGGCCTGCGTGCGCAGCGAGGCCGACATGCGGCGGATCGTCGCGGAGGCGGCCCAGGACGACGCGGCGGAGGGCTCGGGCCGCCTGGAGCTCCAGGTGGACCCGACGTCGTACGCGCCGTTCGTCGGGGGCCTGACGCCGGCGCTCGAGATCGTGCTCGACGCGGCCCGCCAGGCGTCCGCCGACACCGGGGTGGACGTCGGGGTGATCGTCGCTGCCTCCCGGATGCGGCACCCCCTGGAGGCGCGCACGCTCGCACGGCTGGCCGCGCACCACGCGGGCGACGGCCCCGGTCAGGTCGTCGGGTTCGGGCTGTCGAACGACGAGCGGCGGGGCGAGACCGCGGAGTTCGCGCACGCGTTCGCGATCGCCCGTGCGGCCGGTCTGGCGTCCGTGCCGCACGGCGGCGAGCTACTGGGACCTGCGCACGTGGAGGACGTGGTCGACCACCTGCGCCCCGACCGGCTGGGCCACGGGGTGCGGTCCGCGGAGGATCCCCGGGTGCTCGAGCGGGTGGTCGCGGGCGGCGTCGCGCTCGAGGTGTGCCCGGCGTCGAACGTGTCGCTCGGCGTGTACGCGTCGGCCGACGAGGTGCCGCTGCGCGCGCTGGTGGAGGCCGGGGCGACCGTGGCGCTCGGGGCCGACGACCCGCTGCTGTTCCGCTCGCGCCTGCTGGACCAGTACGTGATCGCGCGGGACGCGCACGGGTTCTCCGACGACGAGCTGGCGGACCTGGCGCGGGCGTCCGTGCGGGCCAGCCGCGCGGCCGACGACGTCCGGGCGCGACTGCTCTCCGGGGTCGACGCCTGGCTCGCTGCTTGACACCGAGCCGGCCGAGCGATTGTATCAATGCATTAGTTGATTGATACAGGGAGGTCGTCATGGCCAGCTGGGTCTGGTACATCCTCGTCGCGCTGCTCGTGGCCGGTCTTGCTTGGTCCCTGCGACCCGTGCGCACAGCTGGGCCGGCGACGCCGTCGCAGGCGTGGATCGCCGCCGAGCGGCATGCCCGCCGGGTCTCCGCCGCCGCCTGGGCGGCGCTCGTCCCGCTGCCGGTGCTCCTCGCGGCGGCCCTGACCGGCAGCCTGAGCGGACCGTCACGCGGCGCCGTCGTCGCCGCGCTCCCGGCCGTCGCGGGGATCGCCTTCGTGGCCGTCCACGCCGCCGGCGAGCTGACGTGGCCCCGACCGGCCGGCGCCGTGCGACGGGCAGCGCTCGCCCGGCGACGCATCCGTGACGTGACGCCGCACACCCTCGCCTGGCTGACGGCCGCGTGGTTCGCGGCCCTCGGCGTGCTGCTGACGGTGTGCGCGCTGGCGGCGGGCACCGGGGGCCGCAGCCTGTCGTACGCCCACGCCGACCAGCTGGTCTCGACGGCCAGCCCGTTCCCCGGCGCCTACTACGGCCGGACCATCGTCCCGGCGACGGTCCTGCTGGGTCTCGGGTGCGTCGGCGTCCTCCTCCTCGTCGCTCGACGCGCGGCCGTGTCCGACACCTCCCCCACGGACGACGTGGCGCTGCGCCGGACGTCCGCGGCACGCATCCTGGCGGGTGTCCAGCTGGTCGCGGCGTGCACGCTCGCCGGCTGCCTGTTCTTCGCCGCGAACGCCGTGGCCGCCGTGCAGCCACGCTGGGCGGACGCCTTCGGGCGCGGCAGCTCCGAGGTCGTCGGCACGGTGGGCCGCCTCACCGCGCTGGTGATCGTGATCGTGTCGGTCGTGGTCGCCGTCCGGGCGTCCCGCGCCCGCCCGTCCGCGCCGGCGTCGCAGCGCGCCGAGCCCTACACGCAGCCCGCGCAGGTCGCCGCATGACCGCCCAGCTCGAGGTGGACCTCACCTCCGGCGTGCCCGCGTTCGAGCAGATCCGGGCGCAGGTCGTCGCGCACGTCGCGGCCGGTCGGCTGGTCGCGGGCGACCGGCTGCCCACCATCCGCGCGCTGGCCACCGACCTGGGGCTCGCGGCCGGGACCGTGGCACGCGCGTTCCGCGAGCTCGAGGCGGAGGGCGTCGTCGAGACCCGTCGACGCGCGGGGACCGTCATCGCGGAGGGCGCGTCGGTGCCCACGGACCTCGCACGACGCGCTGCCGAGACGTACGTGTCGGCGGTGCGCGCGGCGGGACTGAGCGACGACGAGGCGCTCGTGCTGGTGCACGGTGCGCTGCTCGGGCGTCAGAGCGAGACGCCCACCAGCACGGGCTCGGGTTCCAGCTCGACGCCGAAGGACGACCGGACGCCGTCGCGCACCTGACGCGCGAGGGCCAGGAGGTCCTCCGCCTTCGCTCCCCCGCGGTTGGTCAGCGCGAGCGTGTGCTTGGTCGACAGGCTGGCCGGTCCCGGCGCGCCGAAGCCCCGGGAGAACCCGGACCGCTCGATGAGCCAGGCCGCGCTCGTCTTGATGCGCTCGTCCTGCGTGGGGAAGCGCGGCGCGTCGTCCGGGAGCTCCGCCGCCGCGTCGGGGGCGAGGAACGGGTTGGTGAAGAACGAGCCGGCGCTCCACGTGTCGTGGTCGTCCCCGTCGAGCACCATGCCCTTGCGGGCCCGCAGCGCCAGCACGGTCTCGCGGACGTCCGCCAGCGGGGCCCGCCTGCCGACCTCGACCCCGAGCGTGCGGGCCAGCTCGGCGTAGGCGATCGGGCGGGACAGCGTGCCGGGGCGCAGCTGGAACGTCACGTCGAGCACCACGTAGCGAGGGGTCGGCGCCCAGGGGGCGCGCGGGTCGGCGGGGTCGGTCTCGCGCATCGACCGCTTCAGCAGCGACGTCCGGTAGCCGAACGCGAGCGTGACGAGCGGGAGCGTCCGGACCTTGCCGCGACCGCGGTCCCAGACCCGGACCGTCGAGATGCTCTGCGACACCTCCTGGCCGTACGCGCCGACGTTCTGCACCGGCGTCGCGCCCGTCGACCCCGGGATGCCGGCCAGCGTCTCGATGCCGGTGAGCTCCTGCTCGACCGCGTACCGGACCACGTCGTCCCACGGCGTCCCGGCGGGGACGGTGAGCGTCGCCCCGGCGCACGCGGAGGCGTCCGGCACCTCGATGCCGCTGCGCACATCCCGCACGACGACGCCGTCGAAGCCGGCGTCGGCGACCAGGAGGTTCGAGCCGCCGCCCAGCACCAGCACTGGCTCCCCGTCGGCGTCGGCTGCGCGGACCGCGTCGATCAGCTCGGCCTCGGTGGACGTCTCGACGTACCGCCGCGGCGGTCCGCCGACGCGCAGCGTCGTGAGGTCCGCGAGGGTCGACGACGAGGTCGTCCGGGCCGGCCACGTGATCGTCGGGGGGACGGACGCCGGCGAGCAGTCGGCCGTGCTCAGCTCTGTCTGCACCCGACCAGGCTAACCCTGGGCCGGCTTCTTCAACGGCGCGGCGGCGTTGACCACCAGCAGGCCGAGCACGATCGGGACGATGATCACCAGCAGCGCGTGCCGGTAGCCGACGTGCTGGGCGAGCAGCCCGAGCAGCGGCGGACCGGCGAGGAACGCGCTGTAGCCGATGGTCGAGACCACGCTCACCCGGGCGGCGGCGCGCACGGGATCGTCCGCCGCGGCGCTCATGCCCACCGGGAACCCGAGCGCGGCCCCGGCGCCCCACGCCACGATGCCGACCACGGCGAGCCACAGCGGCCCGGCCAGGCCGAAGACCAGCAGACCGACCAGCGACAGCGCCGCGGACAGGCGCAGGACCGTGACGCGGCCGTACCGGTCGAGCAGCGTGGTGCCGAACCAGCGCATCGCGGTCATCGCCGTGACGAAGACGGCGAACGCGACCGCGCCGACGGCGTCCTGGACGTCGAAGCCGTCGACGACCGCGAGGCTGACCCAGTCGTTCGCCGAGCCCTCCGTGAGCGCTGCGGCCAGGACGACGAGCCCGATCAGCAGCGTGCGCGGCTCGAGCCACGCGGCGAGCGCACCCCGGGCACCCTTCTGGGGACGTTCGGTCTCGTGCCGGACCTCCGGCTCGTCGACGATCGGCAGGAAGGCACGCACGGCGAACGCGACGCCGATGACGGACAGCACGACAGCGACCGGGATGTGCACCACGACCGGCACGTGCAGGCCGGCGGCGACGGCGGCGACACCGGCCGCGGCGACGGTGCCGAACGAGAACCCGGCGTGGTAGCGGGGCATCACGGTGCGCCCCAGGTGCTGCTCGACCACGGCGCCCTCGACGTTCATCGACGCGTCCCAGACGCCCGTGCCGACGCCGAACAGGACGAGCCCGAAGCCGACGACGAGCACCTGGCCCAGCGCCACGCCGACCGAGGCCACGACCAGGCCGCCGGCGTTCAGGCACGCGAAGGCCAGGACCGTGCGCCGCGCGCCCAGCCGCTCGACGACCATCCCGGACAGGGGCAGCGCCACGAGCGAGCCGACGGAGCCGACGAGCAGCAGCAGCCCCATCTGCGCCGGGGAGAAGTCGAGCCCGTCCCGGATCGCGGGGAGCCGGGCGGCCCAGCTGGCGAAGTTGAACCCGTTGAGGAAGAACACCGCGAACACGGCGATCGACGCCCGTTCGACCGCCCGGGACACGCGCGCGGGCGCGCCCGTCGTGGTCAGCTCGTCGTCGTGTCCCGCTGGCGTCGTCATCGGCCCTCCGGTGCTCATGATGTCGTCCCCGTCAGGGTCAGGGCACGCGCACGAGGAGCATCGGGCGTGTGCGGGGTGGGATCGGGCAGGTCGAGGGCCGTCGGGTCCTCGACGTCATGACGCACGGGCTCGTCCTCGATCGACGGGCTCTCGGGGGCGACCTGGTGGGCGAGCAGGACGCTCGCGACCATCGCCACGGCGATCAGCGCCAGGGCGTGCCGGGCTCCCGTGGACGCGGCCGCGATGCCGAGCAGCGGCGGCGCCGCGATCGAGGCCACCGAGGCGAACGACGACACGACCGCCACGCGGCCGGCGGCCCGCAGCGGGTCGTCGGACGCGGCCGCGATGCCGACGGGCACGGCCAGCGCCGCGCCGAAGCCCCACAGCACGATGCCGGCACCGGCCAGCGCGAAGGTCGGCGCGAACCCGAACAGCAGCAGGCCCACGACGGAGACGACGCCGGAGACGCGCAGCACGTCGACCCGCCCGAACCGGTCGAGCAGGCGCGTGCCGAGCAGCCGGACCAGCGTCATCGCGCCGACGAACACACCGAGCATCGCGCCGCCGACCGCCTCGGACCGGCCGAAGCCGTCGACGACCGCGAGCGACAGCCAGTCGTTGGCGGACCCCTCGGAGAGGGCGGCGGCCATGACGACGACACCGATGAGCAGCGTGCGCGGCTCGCGCCAGGAGTCCAGGGCGGTCGCGACGCGGCGGCGCCGACCGACCGTGGGGGTGCCGACGGACGCGCGGCGGGGTGTGCGCGGCCGGTCGCCCGGCGTGTCCGGGAGGACCAGGCCGCGCAGGGACGCCAGGCGCCAGACGACGGCGAGCGCGGCGACGGCGGTGAACTGCACCGCCACCGGGATGCCGAGGTGCGATGCGGTGGCGCCCAGCGCCGACCCCGCGACCGCACCGATCGAGAACGCCGCGTGGAACTGCGGGATGACGGTGCGACCCATCGCGCGCTCGATGCGGGCGGACTCGACGTTGATCGGCACGTTTCCGAGCGCGACGGCGACGCCGTTGAGGAAGATGCCGACCGCGAGCAGCGCGACCGAGCCGACGGTGGGCCCGACCCCCATGAGTACCAGCGCGACCGCGAGGACGACGGTCGACGCGACGATGCCGGCCCGGCTGCCGAACCGCTGCACCACGACGCCCGACACCGTGACGGTGAGCAGCGCGCCCACGGAGCCGACGAGCAGCAGCAGCCCGAGCTCGGACGTGGACAGGTCGAGCAGGTCGCGGACCGCCGGGATGCGGGCGAGCCAGCTGGAGAATGCGATGCCGGCGAGCGCGAAGAGTCCCATGAGGAGCCAGCGGGCTCGACTCACGGCGGGGGCGGGGTGGTGCACGGGCTCTGCTCCATCGTCCTGGCGTCGGTTCGAATCGATTCGATCGGTGCCCCGTCAGTGATGTCGAATCGATTTGAGGGACCGTGTCATTGTGCGGGTACGCTGGCCGCTGCGTCAAACCTGTGCAAGCAGCCCGCGCGCCGCGTTCCCGCTGGTCCGCGACGCCGATCCGGAGGTCCGACACTGTCTCCGCAACGCCCGACCCTGGCCGACGTCGCCGCTGCGGCGCACGTCTCCGTGTCGACCGCCTCGCTCGCGTTCTCCGGGGCGGGACCGATCGCTGCGGCGACCCGCCAGCGGGTGCTGGACGCCGCGGCGGCGCTCGGCTACTCCGGGCCCAACCCGCTCGGTCGCCAGCTGCGCCGCGGGCGGTCCGGGATCGTGGGCGTGGTCGTCGGCGACTCGCTGCGCCGGTCGTTCCGCGACCCCGTGTCCGTGCAGGTGCTCGACGGCCTCGTCAGCACCCTGGGCCCGCTCGACCTCGGCGTCCTGCTCATCCCCGGCTCGAGCGACCCGAGCGGCCCCGCGGTGGACCCGCTGCTCGAGACCGCCGCCATGGACGTCGCCGTGATCATGTGGGGCGGCACCACCGACGACCCGATGCTCGGTGCGCTGCGCCGGCGCGGGACGCCCACGGTCCTCGTCGAGGGTCAGCACGCGCCGGACGTGGCCACCGTCGGCATCGACGACCGCGGCGGGATGCGCCAGGCGACGGAGCACCTCCTCGAGCTCGGGCACACCCGGATCGCCTCGGTGACCCTTCCCTTCGACCGGTGCCGCGGCGAGGGCCTCGTCCCGCCCGACCAGATGGACCACCTCGACTGGGAGATCACCCGCCGCCGCCTCGCCGGCGTGACCGACGCGGGCGTGACCCCCGTGGCGATCTGGGAGACGCCGGCCTCGCTGGTCGAGCACGGCCGCACCGCCGGGACCGCCCTGCTGTCCGGCCCGGACCGCCCGACGGCCATCGCCTGCCAGTCCGACCTGCTCGCCTCGGGGGTCGTCCTCGCCGCCCGCGAGCTCGGGCTGCGCGTGCCCGAGGACGTGTCCGTCAGCGGGTTCGACGGACTGGACCTGCCCTGGCTCGCGCCGGACGTGCTGACCACCGTCGTGCAGCCGCTGGCCGAGAAGGGCGCGGCCGTCGGCCACGCCGTGGAGGACTTCCTGTCCGGGGCCGGACCGTCCCGCCGCGAGCTTGCGGTCACGCTGCGGATCGGGACGACGACCGGGCCGGCCCCCGACCTCAGCTGAGGCGGACCAGCGCCTGGGCCTTGCCCAGGACCCGGACGCCGTCGACCGAGACGGTGAGGTCGATGCGCGCCGTGCCGGCCTCGGGGTCGAGGGCGCCGACGACGGCGATCACCTCGATGGTCGCCGCACCCGGGTCGGGTACGGGGACGGGGCGCGTGAAGCGCACCTGGTAGTCGAGCACCGCACCGGGGTCCCCGACCCAGTCGGAGACGACGCCGGACGCAGCCCCCATCGTCCACATGCCGTGCGCGATGACGCCGGGCAGGCCGACCGAGGTGGCGACACGGTCGTTCCAGTGGATCGGGTTGAAGTCCCCGCTGGCGCCGGCGTACCGGACCAGGCGGGCGCGGTCGACGGTGATCTCGCGGCGGGCGACCTCGTCGCCGACGGCCAGGGTCATGACTCCTCCGGACGCACGGCCAGCGTGGAGACGACGGTGCACACCGGCTCGCCGCCCTCCGACGCGATCTCGGCACGTGTGGTGATCATGGCGAGGCCGGCACGCACGGTGATGGAGTCGACGTGCAGCACCGTGACCAGGCGGTCACCCGCGTGGATGGGCCGGTGGTGCGTGAAGCGCTCGTCCGCGTGCACGACGCGGCTGAAGTCGATCCCCGCGGCGGGGTCCTCGAACAGCTGGGCCTCGGCCCGCTGGGCCACCACGACGGCGAACGTCGGCGGCGCGATCACGTCGGGATACCCGAGCGCGCGCGCCACCGACGGATCCGTGTGGGCCTGGTGGGAGGCACCGACAGCGTCGGCGAACTCCTGCAGCTTCTGGCGGCCTACCTCGTAGGCAGCGGTCGGCGGGTACTGACGACCCGCGTACCCGACGTCGACCGGCATCGGCCGGAGGTCAGCGGGTCTCGCGGTGCACGGTGTGGCGGTTGTCGCGCGGGCAGAACTTCTTCATCTCGAGACGGTCGGGGTCGTTCCGACGGTTCTTCTTCGTGATGTAGTTCCGCTCCTTGCACTCCGTGCACGCGAGCGTGATCTTCGGGCGGACGTCCGCGCTCTTGCTGGCCATGGTCTTGCCACCTCTCGCACCCGGATGCGGATGCCTGCGATCTCGTCATTGCGCGCCGGCCGACGCGCTGTTGTGTCACTGGAAGTAGCGGGAGCGGGACTCGAACCCGCGACACCACGATTATGAGCCGTGTGCTCTAACCACCTGAGCTACCCCGCCATGTCGATGCGTTCCTGGTCCGTGCCGCGGAATCACGGCACCTTCGTCGAACACACCACAGAGCCCCGAAAGGGAATCGAACCCTTGACCTTCTCCTTACCATGGAGACGCTCTGCCGACTGAGCTATCGGGGCAGCGCGAGCAAGGTTACACGGGCTGCGGGGTGCTCGCGAAATCGGCTCCGCCGGGCGGTCGGACCAGCCGGTACCTAATCGATTCATCTCATGGTCCGCGCCGGTCTCCGCGTGCCACGATCCCGGCCATGCGCCAGCCCCGACGCAGCATCGTTGCTGCCCTCACGCTCTCCGCCGCCCTGCTCAGCACCGCCGCCTGCACGGGCGGCGGCGGTGACGACGGCCAGGAGAACGCCGACCCCGCCGTCACCGCGACGACCCCGGCGTGGCCGACGGCGATCGACCCGACCAGCACGACCGAGCCGATCTACGTCGTCTGGACGGACGTCGTCGAGACCGGCGAGGGCGACACCGCGAAGCTCCAGCCGACGATCGACTCGCTCGGCACCCTCGGCTACCAGACCCTCCCGTGGGACCCGGCCTGCCAGACCGGGGCCGAGGAGCTGCTCGCCGGCCTGACCGGGTTCACGAACCCGCTCGGTGTCGGCGTCGTCTTCGCGTCCGCGCAGGATGCGGGCACGTTCGACACCCTGTACGACGGCAACACCATCTCGCTGACGCCCGGGACGTACACCTGCGGGGCGAGCTCCTGACGCGCGGTTCATGATGGGCTCATGAGCACCCGAGCCCTGATAGTCGTCGACGTCCAGAACGACTTCTGCGAGGGCGGCGCGCTCGCCGTGGACGGCGGGAGCGCCGTCGCCCGCGCCGTGACCGGCTACCTGGCGGACCAGGCGGACCGGTACGCGATGGTCGTGGCCACCCGGGACTGGCACGCACCGCTGCCGGACACGAACGCCGGTCACTTCGCGGTGGACGCGCCGCCGGACTTCGTGACGACGTGGCCGGTGCACTGCGTCGCCGGGACGCCCGGGGCCGAGTACCACCCCGACCTGGCGCTGCCGCCGGGCACCGTGCACGTCCGCAAGGGCCAGAGCCGCCAGGACTACTCCGGGTTCGAGGGTGACGTGGTGGACGCGTCGGGGTCGCTGGCCGACGTGCTGACCGCGGCCGGTGTCACCGACGTCGACGTCGTCGGCCTGGCTACCGACCACTGCGTCACCGCGACCGCGTCGGACGCCGTCTCGGCCGGCTTCACGGCCACCGTCCTGCTCGACCTGACCGCCGCGGTCGCCCTGCCGACCACCCTGCGCGCCGTGGCCAGGCTCGCGGACGAGGGCGTGACGCTGACCGCGAGCGACGCCGGCTGAGCGACCGTCAGCCGCGGACCGCCAGCGCGAACGGCAGGACGGCCGACGCACCGGCCAGCCGCACCTCGCGGGCGGCCACGGTCATGGTCCAGCGGCTGTCGACGAGGTCGTCGACGAGCAGGACGGGTCCGGCAGGGAGCTCCAGCGCGGAGGCGTCCAGACGGCCCCAGACGCCCGCGAGGCGGAACGCGCTGTTGCCGCCCGGCTGCCCGGTCGGGCCGCCGTCCCGCGGCGCCAGGGCGCCCGCGTAGGGCAGCCGGCCGACCTCGGCGAGCCCGCGCGCGAGGGAGTCGACCAGCAGCGGGCGCCGCCGGGACGGGAGCGCGACGACCGCCACCGGGCGCTCGTCCCACTCCCACTGGGCCAGCACCCGCACGCACCCCGCCAGCATCGCGGGCGTGATCGGCGCGTCGGGCGCACCGGCCGCGAACACGTCGCGCAGGGCGGTCCCCCAGCCCAGGTCCGTCAGCCGCGCGAGCGCCCGCCCCTCGACCGCCCGCTCCGCCTCGGGGATCTTGCCGCGCACCGGCACGCCCAGCCGGTCCGCGCCGACCGGCCACTGCGCCCGCGGCTCGACCGGCACACCGACCCGGTCCAGCGAGCGCTCGGCCGACGCGGCGGCGTCCTGCCCGACGTCGGTCGGGTACCAGGGGCCCGCGCAGGAGTCGCAGCGGCCGCAGGGGGTCGCCGTGTCGTCGTTCAGGCTGCGCTGCAGGAACTCCATCCGGCAGCCGTCCGTGCGCTCGTACTCGAGCATGTGCTCCTGCTCGGCCTGCCGTGCGGCGGCGATCCGGGCGTACCGCTCCGCGTCGTAGGTCCACGGCTGCCCGGTGGCCACCCAGCCGCCCTGCACCCGCCGCACGGCACCGTCGACGTCGAGCACCTTGAGCAGCAGCTCCAGCGGCGTGCGCCGGATGTCGACGCGGGCCTCGAGCGCGGGCGTCGACAGCGGCCGGTCCGACAGCTCGGCGATCACGCGCTGCGCCCGGTCCTCGTCGGGCATCGACGCCGTCGCGAAGTACTGCCAGATGTCCCGGTCCTCGGGCCCGGGCAGCAGCAGCACGTCGGCGCTGGCGGTCGCGCGGCCGGCGCGGCCGACCTGCTGGTAGTACGACACCGGCGACGAGGGCGCCCCCAGGTGCAGCACGAAGCCCAGGTCCGGCTTGTCGAAGCCCATGCCCAGCGCGCTCGTCGCGACCAGGGCCTTGACCCGGTTGGCCTTGAGCGCCGCCTCGGACTCCTCCCGCTCGGCGGGGTCCGTCTGGCCGGTGTACGCGCGCACGTCGTGCCCGGCCTCGCGCAGGAGCCGTGCGGTGTCCTGGGCGGCGGCCACCGTGAGCGTGTAGATGATGCCGGAGCCCGGCAGGTCCCCCAGGTGGCTGAGCAGCCAGCCCAGCCGCGCCCGGGCGGTCGGCAGCCGCAGCACCCCGAGCCGCAGCGACGCGCGGGCGAGCGGCCCGCGGATGGTCAGGACCTCCTCGGCGTCGCCCGTGCCCAGCTGCTCGGCGACGTCCGCCACGACGCGGCTGTTGGCGGTCGCCGTCGTCGCCAGCACCGGCACGCCCGCCGGCATCGACGCGATGAGGTCGCGCAGGCGCCGGTAGTCGGGACGGAAGTCATGGCCCCAGTCGCTGATGCAGTGCGCCTCGTCGACGACCAGCAGGCCGAGGCGCCGCACGAGCGCGGGCAGCTGGTTCTCCCGGAACGCGGGGTTGTTCAGGCGCTCCGGGGAGACCAGCAGCACGTCGACCTCGTCGGCACCCAGCCGCTCCAGCAGCTCGTCCCACTCGTGGGCGTTGGTCGAGTTGATCGCCACGGCACGGACCCCCGCGCGCTCGGCGGCGGCGACCTGGTCCCGCATCAGCGCCAGCAGCGGGGACACCAGCACGGTCGGCCCGGCGCCGCGCTGCCGCAGCAGCATCGTCGCGACGAAGTAGACCGCCGACTTGCCCCACCCGGTGCGCTGCACGACGAGCGCGCGGCGGTGGTCGTCGACGAGCGTCTCGATCGCCTCGAACTGGCCGTCGTGGAAGTCGGCGTCGGGGTTGCCGACGAGCAGGCGCAGCACGGCGAGTGCTGACTCACGGGTGGTCTCGGGCACGCGCCCACCCTGCCAGCCCTCGCCCACACCAACGACACGACCCCGGACCGCATCGGTCCGGGGTCGTGGTCACAACGTGGCGGGTGAGGGATTCGAACCCCCGTAGGCGTTGCCAGCTGATTTACAGTCAGCCCCCTTTGGCCACTCGGGTAACCCGCCGGGGATGCCCACCGTACGAGCAGTCGCCTCAGGGGCGAACGCGCGTGCAGCGTGCGGGTGGAAGGATAGCAAGACCCGGGCGGTGCTAGCGAAACAGGGCACGCCCCCGAGCGACCAGCCCGCGTCACCGCGGGCAGCAGGAGGAGAACCATGGCGAGCGAAGCATCGTTCGACGTCGTCAGCAAGGTCGACCGCCAGGAGGTGGACAACGCCCTCAACCAGGCCAGCAAGGAGATCGCGCAGCGGTACGACTTCAAGGGCGTGGGCGCGTCGATCGCGTGGAGCGGCGAGAAGATCCTCATGATCGCCAACTCGTCCGAGCGCGTCCTCGCGGTCCTCGACGTGTTCCAGACCAAGCTGATCCGGCGCGGCATCTCGCTGAAGTCGCTCGACACGGGCGGCGACGACGGTCCCGAGCCCAAGCCGTCCGGCAAGGAGTACCGCCTCGAGGCGCTCATCAAGGAGGGCCTGAGCAGCGAGACCGCCAAGAAGGTGGCCAAGATCATCCGCGACGAGGGGCCCAAGGGCATCAAGACCCAGATCCAGGGCGACGAGCTGCGCGTGACCGGCAAGAGCCGCGACGACCTGCAGAGCGTGATCGCGCTGCTCAAGGGCGCCGACGTCGACGCCGACCTGCAGTTCACCAACTACCGCTGACGCGGCACGGGGCAGCGGTCGTCACGACGCAGGCCGCTGCCTCCTGCCCCCGGTCGACGGAGCGGTGCGGTCGACCTCAGTAGCGCCGGATGCCGTCCTGGGGGCCGGCCTGTGCCTCCAGGCGCGCGATGCGGTCCGCCATCGGCGGGTGCGTCGAGAACAGCCGGGCCATGCCGGCGCCGCGGAACGGGTTCGCGATCATCAGGTGCGAGACGTCGACGAGCTCGCGGTTCTGCGGCAGCGGCCGGGCCCGGGTGCCCTGCTCCAGCTTGCGCAGCGCGGAGGCCAGCGCGAGCGGGTCGCCGGTGAGCCGGGCGCCGTCCTCGTCCGCATCGAACTCGCGGGTGCGCGTGATGGCGAGCTGCACCATCATCGCGGCGATCGGCGCGAGGAACGCCAGGAGCAGGCCGGCGAGGGGGTTGCCGCGGTCGCGGTCGCTCCCGCCGCCGAAGAACAGCGCGAACTGCGCGAGCGAGGTGATCACGCCGGCCACCGCCGCGGCCACCGACGACGTGAGGATGTCCCGGTTGTAGACGTGCATGAGCTCGTGCCCGAGGACGCCCCGGAGCTCGCGCTCGTCGAGGATCTGCAGGATGCCGTCGGTGCAGCAGACCGCGGCGTTCTTCGGGTTCCGGCCGGTGGCGAAGGCGTTGGGCGCGGCCGTCGGCGAGATGTAGAGGCGCGGCATCGGCTGGCGGGCCGCGGTGGAGAGCTCACGCACGATCCGGTACATCGCCGGCTGCTCGATCTCGCTGACCGGGCGGGCCTTCATGGCGCGGATCGCGATCTTGTCGGAGTTCCAGTAGCTGTACGCCGTCGCGACGAGGCCGATCACCGTGAACAGCAGGAGGAACTTGGGGGTGCCGCGGCCGAGCAGCCACCCGATGCCGAGGAGGACGGCCCACAGCACGCCGAACAGTGCTGCCGTCTTCACGCCGTTGAAGTGCCGGTGACCCATGGTTGCTCTCTCTCCTGACTCCTGTGCACCGGTGGAACGCTCGCCGAGGGGACGAGGTTCCCTCGTATCCTGTGCCCGACGCCCCCACGACACCCCCGGAGCACGCCGTGCGCACAGCCCGCTGGACCACTCTCGCCGCCGTCGCCGCCCTGGCGCTGGCGGCCTGTGCCCCCACCGACGACGCGGGCTCGTCCGACGACGCGACCGACGGCGCGCTGTCCACGGTGAAGGACGGGGTCCTGACCATCGCGACCTCCGACCCGGCCTACGAGCCGTGGGTCGTCGACAACGACCCGTCCAGCGGCAAGGGCTTCGAGTCGGCCGTCGCGTACGCGGTCGCGGACGAGCTGGGCTTCGACGAGGACCACGTCGAGTGGACCGTCGCCAGCTTCGACCAGATCATCGCGCCGGGCGCCAAGGACTTCGACGTCGCGATCAACCAGGTGTCGATCAGCGACGAGCGCAAGGCGAACCTCGACTTCTCGTCGCCGTACTACACGACCACCCAGGCCGTCGTGACGCTCGAGGGGTCGGCCGGCGCCGCGGCCACGACGCTCGCCGACCTGAAGGGCCTGAAGATCGGTGCGATGGTCGGCACGACGAGCCTCACCGCGGCCCAGGACACCATCGACCCGACCACCCCGGTGTCCCCGTTCAACGACAACGACCAGGTCAAGCAGGCCCTGACCGCCGGCCTCGTCGACGCGATCGTCGTCGACCTGCCCACCGCGCTCTACATCACGGCCGCGGAGCTCGACGGCGGCATCCTCCTGGGTCAGCTGCCGGACAGCGCCGGCGGCGACGAGTTCGGGCTGGTGCTCGACAAGGGCAGCGCCCTGACCGGACCGGTGACGGACGCCGTGGACGCCCTGCGCGAGGACGGCACGCTGGGCGACCTGGAGGCCGAGTGGCTCACCGACGCCGCAGGTGCACCGGTCCTGCAGTGAGCATCCTGTGAGCTGGACCCCCTCCGAGCGCCAGCAGGAGCGGGACGCCTACCGGCGCAGCCGTGCCCGCCGGTCCACCGCCGTCGCGGTCGTGTCGACCGTGGCGCTGGTCGCGGTCGCCGTCCTCGCGCTCACCTCCTCCCCCGGCTGGCCACGGGTCCGGGCCTCGTTCTTCGACTGGGAGGTCGCGCAGGAGTCGTTCCCCGCGATCCTCGAGGGCCTCTGGCTGAACATCCGGGTCATGGCCGTCAGCGCGGTCCTCATCGTCGTCGTCGCGATGGCCCTCGCCCTCGCGCGCACCCTGCGCGGCCCGGTGTTCTTCCCCGTCCGGGCGCTGGCCACCGGGTACGTCGACGTGTTCCGCGGGCTGCCCCTGATCCTGGTGCTGCTGCTCGTCGGGTTCGGGCTGCCGGGTCTGCGGCTGCAGGGGATCCCGACGTCCGCCGTGGCGCTGGGCACGCTCGCGCTCGTGCTGACGTACTCCGCGTACGTGGCCGAGGTGTTCCGCGCCGGCATCGAGTCGGTGCACCCGTCGCAGGTGGCCGCGGCGCGCTCGCTCGGGCTGACCAGGGCTCAGGCCATGCGCCACGTGGTGCTCCCCCAGGCCGTCCGTCGCGTGGTGCCGCCGCTGCTGAACGACCTCGTCGCCCTGTCCAAGGACTCCGGGCTCATCTCGATCCTCGGCGCCATCGACGCCGTCCGCGCCGCGCAGATCGAGACCGCCCGGTACGCCAACTTCACGCCCTACGTCGTCGCCGGGGTGCTCTTCGTGGCGCTGACCATCCCCCTGACCCGGTTCACCGACGTGCTGGCCCGGCGCTCGGGATGGGTCGGCGCGCAGAGCTCGCTGGCCGGCGGCGGGGCGCTGCGATGAGCCCGGGCCGGCTGCGGGACCCGGGCCTGCAGCACCCACCGACGCTCGACCCGCCGCTGCTGTCCGTGCGCGGGGTCCGCAAGGCCTTCGGCGACCACGTAGTGCTCGACGGCCTGTCGCTCGACGTCCGTTCCCACCAGGTCGTCGTGCTCATCGGCGCGTCCGGCTCGGGCAAGTCGACCCTGCTGCGCTGCATCGACCTGCTCGAGGACGTCGACGACGGCGTCATCGAGCTCGAGGGGCAGGACATCACCGACCCCCGGCTGGACGCCAACGCGGTCCGGGCCCGGATCGGCATGGTGTTCCAGGCGTACAACCTGTTCCCGCACCTGCGCGTGATCGACAACGTGACCCTGGCGCCCCGGCTGGTGCACGGGACGCCGCCCGAGCAGGCCCGTGCGGACGCGCTCGCGGTGCTGGAACGGGTCGGGCTGGCCGCGAAGGCCCAGGCCTTCCCCGACGAGCTGTCCGGCGGTCAGCAGCAGCGCGTCGCGATCGCCCGCGCGCTGGTCGCCAAGCCCGCCGTCATGCTCCTCGACGAGGTCACCAGCGCCCTGGACCCCGAGCTCGTCGGTGAGGTCCTCTCGCTGCTGACCGAGCTCAAGTCGACCGGCCTGACGATGGTCGTCGCCACCCACGAGATGGGCTTCGCGCGCGAGGTCGCCGACGAGGTGTGCTTCCTGCACGAGGGCCGGGTGCACGAGCGCGGCACGCCCGCGCAGGTGTTGGAGAACCCCCGCGAGGAGCGCACCCGCGAGTTCCTCCGCCGCATCACGGGCTGACCCCTCCACCCGGCCAGCAACGGCCGAGCGTGCGCGCCGGACCGCCTGCAGAGACAGCGACGTCCGAGGACGTGGTCGCCGGAGCGATCACGTCCTCGGACGTTGCGGAGAGCGGCTAGGAGCGGCCTAGCGAGATGGACACCATCTCGTCACGCGGGACGAGCTTCACGCGCTCGCGGCCGTGCGGCTGGCCCAGCGAGCGCTCGTACGCGTCCAGGAGCTCCCAGCCCTGCCACGTGATGACCTCGACGCCGCGCCCGTGCAGGAACTCCGTGACGGCCTCGGGCTCACGGTCGGTGGCGGTGTAGAACGCCTCGCCGGCCTCGGCCACGTCCTCGCCGAGGTGGCGGATGGTCTCGGACGCGTCCGACTTGGTGTGCCCGATGAGGCCGACGGGACCGCGCTTGATCCAGCCCGTGGCGTAGACGCCCGGCAGCTGGTCGCCGTCGACGTCGACCACGCGACCCTCGCGGTTCGGGATGACACCGGCGACGTCGTCGAACGGGATGTCCACCAGCGGCGAGCCGAAGTAGCCGACCGCGCGGTACACGGCTTGCACGGGCCAGTCGTGCGTCTGCCCGGTGCCGGTGACGTTGCCGTCGCCGTTCAGCGCGGTGCGCTCGGTGCGGACGCCGACCACGTGGCCGTCCTCGCCGAGGATCTCGACGGGCTTGTGCAGGAAGTGCAGGTGGATGCGCCGGCTCGCGGTGTTCTCCTCCGGCTCCTTCAGCGTCCAGTCGGTGAGGGTCTTGACCACCTGCTTGGTCTGGTTCGACGAGTGGATGGCCGCCATGGAGCCCTCGTCGAAGTCGAAGTCCTCGGGGTAGACGATGACGTCGACGTCGGGGACGTGCCCCAGCTCGCGCAGCTCGAGCGGCGAGAACTTGACCTGCGCCGGGCCGCGGCGCGCGAACAGGTGCACGTCCGTGACCGGTGAGGCCTTGAGGATGTCGTAGACGTTGGCGGGCACCTCGGTGGGCAGCAGGTCGTCGGCGTGCTTGGCCAGGATGCGGGCCACGTCCAGCGCGACGTTGCCGGCGCCGAGGACGGCGACGTGCTGGGCGTCCAGCGGCCACGTGCGGGGGACGTCCGGGTGGCCGTCGTACCAGGACACGAAGTCGGCCGCGCCGTAGGAGCCCTCCAGGTCGATGCCCGGAACCGGCAGCGCGGCGTCGCGGATGGAGCCCGTGGAGAAGATGACGGCGTCGTAGAACTGGCGCAGGTCGTCCAGCTTGAGGTCGGTGCCGTAGTCGACGTTGGCGAGCAGGCGGATGTCGCCGCGCTCCAGCACCTTCTGGAGGGCGACGATGATCTGCTTGATGCGCGGGTGGTCGGGCGCGACGCCGTAGCGGACGAGGCCGAACGGCGCGGGCAGGCGCTCGAAGAGGTCGATGCTGACGTCGAGGTCGGTCTTCGACAGGATGTCGGCGGCGTAGATGCCGGCCGGGCCTGCGCCGACGACGGCCACTCGCAGAGTCGGGGTGCTCACGGGACGCGGGTGCCTTCCGATCAGGGGAGCCCTGCGGGCTGGTGCATCGCGCCGGGTCCCGGCTCGGGCCAGGGACCACCGACGGCACCGTGCAGGACTGTGCTCGGAGCCAGTGTAGGACCGGCGGTGAGGCGAACCTTCCTTGCGCGCCAGCATCTGGACAGACGTGAGACGGCCGGGGGGTGGCGCCGCACACCTCCACGCGCTCGACGCCACCCCGGCCCACGGGGTCCTGGGCGCCGCCCCCGACGGAGGGGACGGCGCTCGGACCGGTCTAGCTGCGCCAGGTGTCGGTCAGGGTCAGCACCCCGCCGGCCGGCACCGTCGCGGTCCGGTTGGCCCCGGACTCCCAGGTCACCGAGCCGTTCGACTCCTTGCGCACGTACTTGTACTGGACGACGGTCCCGGCGGGCAGCGTGACGGCAGCCCGCCAGACCGGGTAGGTGGCCGACGACAGCGCGACGGCGCTCGCCGGGTTCCAGCTGCCCAGCTCGGCGCGGTCACCGACCACGTAGACGTTCTGGCCCCACGACGTCGTCGCGCTCACCCCGAACGAGACCTGCGAGGCGCCCGTCGGGGTCGGGGTCGGGGTCGGCGTGGGGGTCGGAGTGCTCGTGCCACCCGCGAGCTGGCCCACGTGCACGGCCACGGAGCCGTTGGCCGGGACGGTGAAGGTCGCCGACCCTCCCGAGGCGACGGTCACGGTCGTGCCCGAGCAGCCGCCGCTCGTCGTCGCGCCGCTGATGACGTCGCAGTACCGCCCGGCGGGCAGGGACGTCTGGAACGTGCGCTGCAGGGCCGAGCCGTTCCGGTTGATCGCGACGTACCCGAGCGACCCGCGCCCGTACGCCAGCCGGCCGCCGTCGCTCCAGACGTTCGTCAGGGGTGCGGTGCCGACCGCGTTGCGGAAGCCGACCATGTGCGCGGTCTCGTTCCAGCGGTGCGCGCACGTCCAGGTGCCCTGCCCGCAGACGGCTTCGTTCACCTTGCCGTTGCCCTGCTGCGGCGCCCCGGCGTCGTTGTTGCTGAAGGTGTACCCGGAGTAGACGGTCGGCCAGCCGTACGGGTAGCTCAGCGCGAACACGTTCGCCAGGCGGTAGTCCGAGCCGTTCTTGTAGCTGAGCGTCTCGCCGTTGCGCTCGGTGTCGTGGTTGTCGACGAACACCGCGGCCCGGTCGGTCGGCAGCAGCCAGGACTGGTCCTTGAGGCCGCCCAGCGACGACAGGTTCCCGCTCTGGAACACCGACTTGAGGTGGCGGGAGTAGTTGAACTCGTTGGAGTCGCCGGAGCCGAAGTACTCGGCGGGCTGGATGGGCTCGCCGCCGCCCGCGATCACCTCGTGCTCGATGTAGACGCTCTGGTCGGTGAGCTTGCCCCTGATGGCTTCGAGGTCTCCCGCGGCGATGTGCTTGGAGGCGTCGACCCGGAAGCCTCGGACGCCCAGCGAGATCAGGTCGTTGAGGTAGGCGGCGATCTCGGAGCGCACGTAGTCGCTGCCCGTGTCGAGGTCCTGCAGGCCGACCAGCCGGCAGTTCTGCACCTGGTAGCGGTCGTTGTAGCTGCTGATGTTGGTCTTGCAGGCGTGGAAGTCCTGCGGGCCGTAGCCGCCCTCGGGTCCGGGGTAGCGCTCCTCGGAGTAGGCGGTGCCCGCCCAGCCGGTGCCCGCACCGGTCTGGCCGGACATGTGGTTGACCACGACGTCCGTGATGACGGAGACGCCGGCCGCGCGGCACGTGTCGATCATCGCCTTGTACTCGGCGCGGGTGCCCAGCTTGGAGGCCACCTTGTAGCTGACGGGCTGGTAGGAGGTCCACCACTGGCCGGCGAGCACGACGTGCTCGTTGGGCGGGGACGTCTGGACGTAGCCGTACCCGGCAGGGCCCAGCTGCGTGGTGCACTCCTGCGCGATCGAGTTCCACGTCCACTGGAACAGGTTGGCGGCGGGCCGCATGGTCGCCGGGGCGGCCGTCGCGGGCTGGGCGGCCGTGAGCCCGGCCAGCGCCAGGACGGCGGCGAGCAGGGTGCCGAGCGCGGCTCGGCGGGGGCGGATCGGTGTCGACACGTAGGCACTCCTCGAGGTGGGGCCCGGCGTCGTCGTCGGGCCGCTCGCGGTCACCGCATCGTCGCGATGACCGGCCTGCATCCGCACGACGCGCACCGGGAGGTGCCGGCACGCGGCAACGCGGTGGGACCGGCGAACCGGGCCCGGGAGGAGGTGTGCCGACCGCCGGGATCGCCGGCGGAGGGCGCGCTGCACCGACGCCGCACGGCCCTGCAACAGACCGTGCAACGGCGGTGAAACTTGCTGCAACCGGACACTAGGGGAGGTCCCCCTGGTCGTCAACCGGGACCTAGGCTCGTCCCGTGCCCGACTCCCCCACCACCGCCCGCCCGGTCTCGGCACCCCTGGACCCGCTTGGTCTCGCGACGGGCGTCGGCGCGTACGTCCTGTGGGGCGTCCTGCCCCTGTACTTCCCCCTGCTGCAGCCGGCCGGCGCGGTCGAGATCATCGCGCACCGCGTCGTCTGGTCGCTGCTGTTCTGCCTCGTCCTGCTGGCGGCGACCCGGACGTGGGGCGCGTTCGTCACCGCGCTGCGCAACCGGCGCACCGTGACGGTCCTCGCGGTCGCTGCGGTGCTGCTCGCGATCAACTGGCTCGTCTTCGTGTTCGGCATCCTCACGGACCGCGTCGTCGACGCCGCCCTCGGGTACTACATCAACCCGCTGGTCACCGTCACGCTCGCCGTCGTCGTCCTGCGCGAGCGGCTGCGCCCCGTGCAGTGGGTGGCACTCGGGTTCGGCGCCGCCGCCGTCGTGGTCATCACCGCCGGCTACGGGCAGCTGCCCTGGATCGCCCTCGTGCTGGCCGTGACCTTCGGGTTCTACGGACTCATCAAGAACCGGGTCGGTCGGACGGTCGGAGCCGTCCCGGGACTCGCCGTCGAGACCCTCGTCCTGGCACCCGTGGCCCTCGGCTACCTGGTCTGGATGAGCGCCGTCGGTCAGGGCACGTTCGAGACCGAGGGTGCCGCGCACGCGCTGATCCTCGCCTCGTCCGGCATCGTGACCGCCATCCCGCTCCTGCTGTTCAACTCCGCCGCCCGCCGGCTGCCGCTGTCCATGCTCGGGCTGCTCCAGTACATCGCCCCGACGCTGCAGCTCCTCATCGGCGTCCTGGTCCTGCACGAGCAGATGCCCGCCGCGCGCTGGTGGGGCTTCGCGCTCGTGTGGACGGCCCTGGCCATCCTGACCGTCGACGGCGTCCGGACCAGCAGGGCGCAGCGGCTCAGCCGCCGCACCTCCGCGCTCAGCGCGGGCTGAGCGTCGCGTCGAGGACGATCGCCGTCACGTTGTCGTGCCCGCCGGCGGCGAGAGCGGCCGCGACAAGCCGGTCGGCCGCGGGCTGCGCCTCGTCCTGCGCGCGCAGCTCGGCCTGGATGCGCGCGTCGGACAGCTCGTCCGTCAACCCGTCCGAGCACACCAGCATGCGGTCCCCCGGGCTCACCGGCAGCAGCCAGACGTCCGGCTCCACGTCGGACGCCCCGCCGCCCAGCACGCGCGTCACCACGTTGCGGCGTGGGTGGTGCGGCGCGTCCGCCGCCGCGACCAGACCGCGCTCGACCAGCTCCGCCACCTCCGAGTGGTCCCGCGTGACCTGCTCGAGCACCCCACCGGCCATCCGGTAGGTCCGCGAGTCCCCGACGTTCAACACCAGCCAGCACGGCGTCTCGCCGTGCGACGTCACGACGACGCCCGTCACCGTGGTGCCCGGTCGGCGGCCGGTGGTCGACGGGAGGTCCCGCACCGCCGCGTGCGCCTTCCGGACGAACGACCGCACGTCCGCCGGGGTGGGCGTCCCAGCACCGAGCCCCCGTAGCGCGTCGATGGCCGTGCGGCTGGCGACCTCGCCCGCCTCGTGGCCGCCCATGCCGTCCGCGACGAGGTAGAGGCCGTCGTCGACCGAGACGCTGTCCTCGTTGCGCGCTCGCTGGGCCTTCTCCGTGGCGACGCCGACACGGAGGCTCACGCGGGAGTCGGTCATCGCGTGGGGCTCCGGTGCGTCATCGGCGTCCTTCGGGTGCGCCGGGCAGGGGCCGCCCGGCGTGAGTCGACGGTCAGCATAGCCAGTCCGCCGGTTCCGGGCGTGGTGGGCACCGGTGGGGACGAATCGTCGTCGGCAGCGCTCGGCGGACCTCTCCGCCGACCGGTCCGCGTGGTCAGGCGGCGCGGTCCACGAGCGCGTCGGCGAACGAGATCAGCGCGTCCTTCACCGGTCCCGCCGGGAGCGGGTCCAGCTCGCGCACGGCGGCCTGCGCGAGCGCGACGGCGCGTGCGCGCGTGTCAGCGACCACGGGGTGCACCCGCAGGGCCGCGACCGCGGCCGCCAGGTCGTCGTCGGCCGACAGGTCCCCGTCGAGCAGGGCGACCAGGCGGCGGTCCTCCTCCGACGAGCCGTCCTGCGCCGCGCGGGCGCGCAGGAGGAGCGCCGGCATCGTCGGCACCCGTTCGCGCAGGTCGGTGCCGGGGGTCTTGCCGGTCACGTCGCCGTCCGAGGTCAGGTCGATGACGTCGTCGGCCAGCTGGAACGCGACGCCGATCTTCTCCCCGAAGCCGGTCACCGTCGCGACGACGTCCGGCCGGCAGCCCGCGAACATCGCCCCGAACCGGGCCGACGTGGCGATCAGCGACGCCGTCTTGTCCGCCAGGACCTGCAGGTAGTGCTCCACCCGGTCGTCCTCCGGGCGAGGCCCGACCGTCTCGTGCAGCTGGCCCAGGCAGAGCCGCTCGAACGTGGCGGCCTGGATCCGGACCGCGTCGGGCCCCAGGCCCGCGACCGTCGCCGACGCACGGGCGAACAGCAGGTCGCCCGTGAGGATGGCGACGGAGTTGCCCCAGACCTCGTGGGCGGCGGGAGCACCGCGGCGCAGCGGCGCGGAGTCCATGACGTCGTCGTGGTACAGCGTGGCCAGGTGGGTCAGCTCGACGACGACGGCGGCGTCGACGACCTCCCGGCGGGACCCGTCCCCCAGCTCGGCCGCGAGCAGGGTGAGCAGCGGACGCAGCCGCTTGCCGCCCGCGTTGACCAGGTGCCGCGACGCGTCGTCGGCCAGCGGGTCCACGTTGGTCACGGCGTCGCGCAGCCGCTCCTCGACGAGTGCGAGACGGGCAGCCAGCCGGTCGGCCAGGTCAGGGTCGGCCAGCGGGAAGGCCGTCGACGAAGTCACGGCTAGAACCTATCCCGGCGCAGCGATCCTGCCGGACAGCACGACGGCACGGCGTCACAGCGTCATGCCAGGAACGTCGCCACGCTCGCGATGAGGTCGAGCACCGGCGACGGGAAGACGCCGAGGACGATCGTCACGAGGGCGCAGAACGCGATCGCGACCACGGCGAGCCCCTCGGTCCCGACCACGGTCGTCGTGACGGTCGAGCGCGTCTGCACGACCGGCTCGGCCTCGACGGCGACCGTCGAGTCCGCGCCCAGGGCGAAGCCCTCCGCCGACGGGGCCAGCGCCGTCACCGCGGTCCCGGTCTCCTCGGCGCCGGCAGGCTCCGTGAAGAACATCAGCACGATGATCCGCACGTAGAAGAACACCGCGACGGACGAGGCCAGCACGCCGATGAGGGCCAGCGGCCACGCGCCCCCCTCGACCGCGGCCGAGAAGACGGAGAACTTCCCCGCGAAGCCGGCGGTCAGCGGGATGCCCGCGAACGACAGCAGGAACAGCGCGAAGGTCAGTGCGAGCAGCGGGTGGGTCCGGCCCAGCCCCGCCCACTGGGACAGGTGCGTGGCCTCGCCCAGGATGGGGCTGTCACCCTCGGACCCGCCGGCCCCGCCGACCATCCCGGCACGCTCCCGCACGAGCCAGACGATGCCGAACGCCCCGACGGTCGCCGCGCCGTAGACCAGCAGGTAGAAGAGCACCGCGACGATGCCGGCCTCGTTCAGGGCGATGATGCCGGTGAGGATGAACCCGGCGTGCGCGATCGAGGAGTAGCCGAGGACGCGCTTCATGTCCGTCTGGACGAGCGCCGCGACCGTGCCGACGACCATCGTGAGGATGGCGACCGTCCACAGCAGCACGCCCAGGTCCCAGGCCAGACCCGGCAGCATCGTGTAGACGACGCGGAGCAGCGCGCCGAACGCGGCGACCTTGGTGCACGCCGCCATGAACCCGGTGATCGGGGTGGGGGCGCCCTGGTAGACGTCGGGCGTCCAGGTGTGGAACGGCACCGCGCCGACCTTGAACAGCAGTCCGGACAGGATGAGCACCGAGCCGACGAGCAGGAGGCTGTCCAGCCCACCCGGCACCTGCGTGGCCTCCGAGATCTCCGAGTACCGCAGCGAGCCCGAGTAGCCGTAGACCAGGGCGATGCCGAAGAGCAGCAGCGCGGAGGAGAACGCGCCGAGCAGGAAGTACTTCATCGACGCCTCCTGCGAGAGCAGGCGTCGGCGCCGGGCCATGCCGGTGAGCAGGTACAGCGGCAGCGAGAGGACCTCGAGCGCGACGAAGAGCGTCAGCAGGTCGCCCGTGGCCGGGAAGATCAGCATGCCGCCGGTGGCGAAGAGCACCAGCGGGTAGATCTCCGTCTGCTGCACCCCCTTCCGGCGCGCGGCCTCCTCGTAGTCCGAGCCGGGAACGGCGGCGGCGTTCGGCGCGAACGCGTCCTCGCCGGTCTCCGTGCGGTCGGCGATGATCAGCAGCGAGACCAGGGCCAGCAGCGCGATGGTGGCCTGCAGGACGAGCGTGGGGCCGTCGACGAGCAGCGAACCGCCGAGCACGACCGTGCCGCCGGTCTCCTCGACACCGCTCCACAGCAGCGCGACGGCGATGACGGCGCCGGCCAGCGCGGCGAGCGCGATGGCGAGCTGCACCGTGCGGCGGACGCGGGCCGGGACGAACGCCTCGACGAGCACGCCGACGACGGCGGCCAGCAGGACGATCACGACCGGGCTCAGCGCGGCCCAGTCGACCGTCGGTGCGACGAAGTCGGTCACTGGTCGCTCCCTTCCTCTGTGGCGGCGGTGGCGGGCACGTCCTGCACGCCGACCTGCTCGAGCGAGACGCTCGCCGGCGGGCGGACCAGGTCGAGCGCGGGGCCGGGGACGAACCCGAAGACGACCATCAGGCCGAGCAGCGGGGCGATCACCCACTTCTCGCGCGAGACCGCGTCGGGCATGCCGGCGAGCCCGTGCTTGTCCGGACCGGTGAACATGCGCTGGTAGGTCCACAGCACGTAGACGGCTGCGAGCACCACACCCAGGCTGGCGACGATCGACGCCGCGGGGTGCCGCGCGAACGTGCCGACGAGCACCAGGAACTCGCTGATGAACGTCGACAGGCCTGGCAGCGACAGGGCCGAGAGGCCGGCCACCAGGAACGTCCCCGCGAGCACCGGGACGATCTTCTGCAGCCCGCCGAAGTCGGCGATCTGCTGCGACCCCCGGCGGGCGACCAGGAACCCGGCGATGAGGAACAGCGCGGCGGTGGAGAGCCCGTGGTTGACCATGTAGAACGACGAGCCGGCGATGGACGTCGACGTGAACGCGAAGATGCCCAGCACGATGAACCCGAAGTGCGACACCGAGGTGTACGCGATGAGGCGCATGAGGTCCTTCTGCCCGATGGCGAGCAGCGCGCCGTACAGGATCGAGATGACGGCCAGCACGATGATCACCGGCGCCGCCCAGCGGGACGCGTCCGGGAACAGCGGCAGGCACAGCGTGAGCATCCCGAACGTGCCGACCTTGTCGAGCACGCCGACCAGCAGCGTCGAGGTGCCCGCGGGGGCCTGCTGCGCGGCGTCCGGCAGCCAGGTGTGCACCGGGAACATCGGCGCCTTGATGGCGAACGCCAGGAAGAACGCGCAGAACATGAGCTTCTCGGCCGTCGGGTCCAGTGTCAGGCCCGTGAGGTTCTCCGTGAGGAAGCCCTGCGGTCCGCCCGGCCCCTGCAGGTACAGGGCGATGACGGCGACCAGCATGATGAGGCCGCCGGTGAGCGAGTACAGCAGGAACTTCACGGCCGCGTACCGCCGCTGCGCCCCGCCGAACAGCCCGATCATGAAGTAGACCGGGATGAGCATGGCCTCGAACAGGACGTAGAAGAAGAACACGTCCCGCGCGGCGAACACGGCCACGATGAACGCCTCGAGCAGCAGCACGAGCGCGAGGTACCGGCGCAGCTGGTCGGTGGCCACCGTGAGGCTGCCCTGCTCGCGCCAGGCGGCCAGGACCACCAGGGGGACGATCAGCACCGACATGAGCACGAGGATCAGGCCGACACCGTCGACGCCGACCGCGTAGGACACCCCGAAGGCGGGGATCCAGCCGTGCACCTCGGACAGCTGGACGGCGCCCGAGTCGGCGACGTCGAACGCCGTGAGCGCCGCGACGCCCAGCGCCAGCTCGAGCAGGGAGACGCCGAGGGCGACGGCCCGGGCGCGTCCGGCGGGGACCACCCACAGCGCCACCGCACCCAGCAGGGGCAGGACGATGAGGGCGGTCAGCCAGGGGAAGGAGGACGACATCACTCAGTGCTCCTTCAGCTCTGCACGAGCAGGACGACGACGACGAGGACGACCAGACCGAGCAGCATCGAGGCGGCGTAGGACCGGACGTACCCGGTCTGCACGCGCCGCACCCATCCGCCCAGCAGGACCGTGGACAACCCGACACCGGTGACGGTGCCGTCGATCGCGGTCCGGTCGGCGTACACGAGCGACCGGGTCAGTGCCTGACCGGGCTCCACCAGGGCGATGTCGTTGACGGAGTCCTGGTAGAGGTCGACGCGGGCTGCGCGGGTGAGCGCGGTGCCGACGGGCGGCACGACGGGCACCTGCGAGATCGCGTACCGGCGCCACGCGAGGACCACGCCGGCGATCACGAGCGCCAGGGTCAGGACGGTGATCACCCAGACCGGCAGCACCGGCTCGTGGTGCTCCGGGTGGCCGAGCACGGGCGCCAGCCAGTCGACGAACCGGTCGCCGAGGGCGAGGAACGCACCGAGCCCGACCGAGCCCACGGCCAGCACGATCATGGGCCAGGTCATGAGCCTCGGGGACTCGTGGGGGTGCTGCGCCGAGCCGTCGCGCTTGGTGGACCAGCGGCGCTCGCCCTCGAAGGTCATGAAGAACAGCCGCGACATGTAGAACGCGGTGATCCCGGCGGCGAGCATCGTGATGGTGCCGAAGACCCAGGCGCGCCACGGCGCACCGTCGACCGGGACGAACGCGGCCTCGATGATCTTGTCCTTGCTCCAGAACCCGGAGAACGGCGGGATCCCGATGATCGCCAGCCAACCGGCCATGAACGTCAGCCACGTGATCGTCATGTACCGCGCCAGGCCTCCGAACCGGCGCATGTTCACCTGGTCGTCCATGCCGTGCATGACCGACCCCGCGCCGAGGAACATGCCGGCCTTGAAGAAGCCGTGCGTGATCAGGTGGAAGATCGCGAACGCGTACCCGACCGGGCCGAGCCCGGCGGCCAGGATCATGTAGCCGATCTGCGACATCGTCGAGGCGGCCAGCGCCTTCTTGATGTCGTCCTTCGCGCAGCCGACGATCGCCCCGAACAGCAGGGTGATCGCGCCGACGATGACGACGACCAGCTGGGCCGTCGGGGCGGCGTCGAACAGCGGCGCCGACCGGACGATCAGGTAGACGCCCGCCGTGACCATGGTCGCGGCGTGGATGAGTGCCGACACCGGCGTCGGGCCGGCCATCGCGTCGCCGAGCCAGGACTGCAGCGGGAACTGCGCCGACTTGCCGCACGCGGCGAGCAGGAGCATCAGGCCGATCGCCGTGAGCGTCCCCTGGCCGGCGCTGCCGTCCACGCCGCTCAGCACGGTCCCGAAGTCCACCGCCCCGAAGGTGGCGAACATGATGCCGAGCGCGATGATCAGACCCAGGTCGCCGATGCGGTTGGCGACGAACGCCTTCTTCGCCGCGACCGCGTACTCGGTGTTGTAGTTCCAGAACCCGATGAGCAGGTACGACGCCAGACCGACGCCCTCCCAGCCGACGAACAGCAGCAGGTAGCTGTCGGCCAGCACGAGGATGAGCATCGCCGCGACGAAGAGGTTCAGGTACGCGAAGAAGCGGCGGCGGTCCACGTCGTGGTCCATGTACGCCACGGCGTACACGTGGATGAGCGTGCCGACGAACGTCACCAGCAGGACGAACGTCATCGACAGCGGGTCCAGCCGCATCCCGGCGTCCAGCTGGAAGGCACCGGCGTCGATCCAGGTCCCGAGGGACACGTCGATGACGCGGGAGTCCTCGGGGCGCTGGAGCATCGTGACGAACACGATCGCGGCGACCACGAAGGAGGCCGCCGACGCCAGGACGCCGAGCCAGTGCCCCCACCGGTCGGAGCGGCGCCCGGCCAGCAGCAGCACGGCAGCGCTGAGCAGCGGCAGGCCGACGAGCAGCGGCGCGACGAGCAGGACACCGGCGCGCACGGTCTCGCTCGCGGGCGCGATCGTGTCCGCGCTCAGACCAGTGGGCAGGCTCGCCACCAGAGTTGTCAGGGTGTGCACGTCGCCCCTCAGCTCTTCAACAGGTTGATGTCGTCGACCGAGGCCGAGCGGCGGGTGCGGAAGATGGCCACGATGATCGCGAGCCCGACGACGACCTCGGCGGCCGCGACGACCATCACGAAGAACGCGAGCACCTGCCCCGTCAGGTCACCGTGGATCCGGGCGAACGTCACGAGCATGAGGTTCGTGGCGTTGAGCATGAGCTCGACCCCCATGAACACGATGATCGCGTTCCTGCGCAGCAGGACGGTCGTCGCGCCGATCGAGAAGAGGATCGTCGAGAGGACCAGGTAGTGGGTCAGGCTCACTTGCCGTCCTCCTGTCCGATGACGCCCGCGGGGCCGGTCGACGGACCGTCCTGGCCGGAGTCGCTCACTGCGGCACCGAGGTCGGGAGCGTTCACCGCGGCGCCCTCGGGCGCGGCCTTCGGCGGCGGGTTGCCCCGCACCTGCGACACCCCGGCGAGGACCCGCTGGGTCCGCGCCGCGAACTCCTCCGCGTCCGCCTCCTGCCCGCGGACGCGCAGCACGCGCGGCACGGAGCTCTCGAGCGGCTGGCCGTCCGGGCCGAGCGCCGGGACGTCCATCGCGTTGTGCCGGGCGTACACACCCGGCGCCGGCAGCGGCGTCAGGGTGGCACCGGCCGCGACGCGGGCGTCCGCACGCTCCTTCTGCCCGACGCGCGGGGTGAGGCGCTGGCGGTGCGTGAGCACCAGGGCCCCGAGCGCGGCCGTGACCAGCAGGGCGCCGACGACCTCGAAGGCGAACACGTACTGGCCGAAGATGATGTGCGCGACGCCGGTGGGGTTGTCGTCGACCGCGGCACCGGTCAGCCCGACGGGCGGGCCGTACGTGGCGCGACCGACCACGCCGACGAGGACCACCCCGAGCCCGATGCCGGCCAGCAGCCCGATCCAGCGCTGCCCGCGGATGGTCTCCACCAGGGAGTCCGAGCTGTCGACGCCGACCAGCATGAGGACGAAGAGGAACAGCATCATCACGGCGCCGGTGTAGACGACCACCTGCACGACCCCGAGGAACACCGCGTCCTGCGCGACGTAGAGGAACGCCAGCGAGATCATCACCACGATCACGGCGAGCGCGGCGTGCACGGCCTTCTTGGCGAACAGCAGCCCGAGCGCGGCGAGCACCATGACCGGGCCCAGCGTCCAGAACAGCACCGCCTCGGCGGTCGTCGTCTCCCCCGACTCGAGGAGGGCAGCGGGGAGCGCGCTCATCGAGCGCCCTGCTTGGTCGCGGCCGCCACGGTGCGCGCCATCTCCGCCGCTGTCTCGCCGGGCACGTTCGCCGCGTCGAGGCCGGCGCCGCCGGGCAGCGTCGGGTCGTCGGGGCGGTGCTCCTTGACCCACGCGACCTGCGCGGGCGTCGCACCCGTGACCTCGCCGCGGTAGTAGTCGGTGTCCGTCGTGCCCTCGACCATCGGGTGCGGCGCCTGCAGCATCCCGCTGCGCAGCGGGGCGAGCAGGTCCTGCTTCTCCCAGATCATCCCGGCACGCGTGGGACCGGCCAGCTCGTACTCGTTGGTCATGGTCAGCGCACGCGTCGGGCACGCTTCGATGCACAGGCCGCAGAAGATGCAGCGCAGGTAGTTGATCTGGTAGACGCTGCCGTACCGCTCCCCCGGCGAACGCTGGTTGTCCGGGGTGTTGTCCGCGCCCTCGACGTAGATCGCGTCCGCGGGGCACGCCCAGGCGCACAGCTCGCAGCCGATGCACTTCTCCAGGCCGTCGGCGTACCGGTTCAGCTGGTGACGCCCGTGGTACCGGGGCTTGGCCGGCACCTTCTCCGACGGGTACTGCTCGGTGACCGTCGGCCGGAACATGTTCGACAGCGTGACGCCGAACCCGCCGACGGGAGCGAGGAACTCCGAGACCGCTCCGCGCGGCTCGATGAGCGAGGTGTAGCCCTCCGGCTCGACCGCGCCGACCTCGCCCGTGCGGGGGCGCGGCGCGACGGCCTTGCCCTGTGCGGGCTTCTGGGCAGCGGGCTTCTGCGCAGTCGGCTTGCGGACGGGCTTGCGCTGGTCAGCCACCGTGCACCTCCTGGGTGACCTGGGGGGTCGTCGAGCTCTCGCCGTCCGCTGCCGCAGCGGCTGCCCGCTGCTTGCGCGGGGACGGCGGGAGCACCTGTCCGGGCAGCGGCGGCACGGGGTAGCCACCGGCGTAGGGGTCGTACTCCTGCGGACCGGGTGGTCGCTGGGGCGGGACGGGCTGCTTCTTCTCCGGGATCAGGAACGAGATGAGGAGCCCGACCACCACGATGCCGGCGAGCACGAACAGCACCGAGCGCAGCTCCAGGCCGGAGAACTGCCGCACGCCCTGCACGACGCCCACGGCGACCACCCAGACCAGGGCGGCCGGGATGAGCACCTTCCAGCCGATCTTCATGAACTGGTCGTACCGGAACCGCAGGACGGACCCGCGGATCCACACGAACACGAACATCAGCGTCCAGAGCTTGGCCAGGAACCACAGGACCGGCCACCAGCCCTCGTTGAACATGCCGTCGTTGATCGCGGAGATGGGCCACGGGGCCCGCCAGCCGCCGAGGAACAGCGTCGTGGCGACGGCGGAGACGTTGAGCATGTTGATGTACTCGGCGAGGAAGAACCACGCGAACTTCATCGACGAGTACTCGGTCATGTACCCGGACACCAGCTCGCCCTCGGCCTCCGGGAGGTCGAACGGCAGGCGGTTGGTCTCCCCGACCATCGAGATGATGTAGATGACGAACGCCGGCAGCAGGGGCAGGAACCACCACACCGCGGTCTGCGACGTGACGATCTGCGACGTCGACATCGAGCCGGCCAGGATGAAGACGCTGACGAGCGACAGGCCCATCGCCAGCTCGTAGGAGATGACCTGCGCGGTGGAGCGCACGGCGCCGAGCAGCGGGTACGTGGACCCGGACGACCAGCCGCCGAGCACGATGCCGTACACGCCGACCGACGCGCAGGCCAGGATGTAGAGGACCGCCACGGGGAAGTCCGTGAGCTGGACCGGGGTGTTCACGCCGAACATGCTGACGTTGGGCCCGAACGGGATGACCGCGAACGTCAGCAGCGCGCAGAACACCGCGATCATCGGCGCGACGATGTAGACCAGCTTGTCCGCGGCCTTGACCGTCATGTCCTCCTTGACCAGGAGCTTCATGGCGTCGGCGAGCGACTGGAGCAGCCCGAAGGGTCCGTGCACGTTCGGGCCGGGCCGCACCTGCATGCGGGCGACGACCTTGCGCTCGAACCAGATGGCGATGAGCACGCTCGTCAGCAGGAACACGACGATGGCCACGGCCTTGATCAGCCAGATCCACCAGGTGTCGTTGCTGAAGTCCGCGGTCACGGGAGCGACCGCCTCGGTGAGGATCCTCATGAGCGGGCCTCCACAGTGCGCGGACCGGGAGCGAGGCGCACGACGGCGCCCGCGTCGACGTGCAGGGCATCACGGACACCGGCGCCCGCGGCGTTCGTCGGCAACCAGACCACGTGGTCCGGCATCTCGGTGACGACGGCCGGCAGCGTCAGTGTCCCCGCGTCGGTGGAGACGCTCAGGCCGGCGCCGTCCTGCACCCCGACCGCCGCGGCGGTGCCGGCGGAGATGCGGGCGACGGGCCGCTTGGCCGTCCCGGCGAGGAACTGCTCGCCGGACTGCAGGCGGCCGCCGTCGAGCAGCAGGTGCCAGGTGGCCAGCACGGCCGACCCCGGAGCCACCACCGGCGGCTCGGAGGCCGGGACGTCCGGTGCGCCGACCCGGGCACCGTCCCAGCCGCCCAGCTGGTCGAGCTCGGCGTGCACGGCCTCCAGGGTCTGCAGGCCCAGCTCGACCCCGAGCGCGTCCGCGAGCCGGTCGAGCACCCGGTGGTCGGCCATCGCGTGGGAGGACAGGGCCTGCGGGAAGGGCCGCGGGCGACCCTCCCAGGTGACGAAGGTGCCCGACTTCTCCGTGGGCGGGGCGACGGGCAGGACGACGTCCGCCCGGTCCGTGACCTCGGACTGCCGGACCTCGAGCGAGACCAGGAACGGGACCCGGTCGAGCGCCTCCCGGGCGAGCGCCGGGTCGGGCAGGTCCGCGAGCTCGAGGCCGCCGACGACGAGGCCGCCGAGCAGGCCGGCGTGCGCGGCGGCGAGGATCTCGGAGGTCGAGCGGCCCGTCTCCGAGGGGACGTGGTCGATCCCCCAGGCCGCTGCCAGGTCGACGCGGGCGGCGGAGTCCGCCACCGGCCGACCGCCCGGCAGCAGCGACGGGAGCAGACCCGCCTCGACGGCCGAGCGCTCACCCACGCGGCGCGGGACCCAGGCGAGCCGGGCGCCGGTGCGCTGCGCGAGCCGCACGGCGGCCGAGAAGCCGCCGGGCACGCCCGCCAGACGCTCGCCGACGAGCACGAGCGCACCGGCGGAGCCGAGCAGCTCGGCCGTCGCAGCGAGCGAGGGGTCGGTGCCGATGCCGTCGAGGACCTCCGCCTCGGTCCCGGGCGCCGCGGGCAGCAGCGTGCCCGACAGCCGCTCGAGCCCGCGGCTCGCCAGCGCGGCGACCGACAGGACCCGGACCTTGCGGTGCACGACCGCGTCGCGCAGGCGCAGGAACGCGATGCCCGCCTCCTCCTCGGCCTCAAGGCCGACGAGGAGCACCGCGGGTGCCCGGTCGAGGTCCGCGAACGTGACGTCGAGCGTCCGGCCGGCGACGTGGTGACCGAGGAAGGCCTCCTCCTCCGCCGAGTGCGGACGGGCCCGGCCGTCGACGTCGTTGGTGCCGAGCGCGACCCGGGCGAACTTGCCGTAGGCGTAGGCGTCCTCGAGCGTGAGGCGACCCCCGGGCAGGACGGCGACGCCGACCGCGGTGTCCCGCGGGTCGTCCGGCTGCTGCGCGGCCTGCAGGCCCGCGGCCGCGACGTCGAGCGCCTCGACCCAGCTGGCCGGCTCGAGCTCACCGGCCGCGTTGCGGACCAGCGGCGTCGTGATCCGGTCCGGCGCGGACTGCCACGTGAACGCGAAGCGGTCCTTGTCGGTGATCCACTCCTGGTTGACCGTCGGGTCCTCCCCCGCCAGCCGGCGCAGCACGACGCCGCGGCGGTGGTCGATGCGGATGGCCGACCCCTGCGCGTCGTGCTCGGCGACGCCCGGCGTGGAGACCAGGTCGAACGGCCGCGACCGGAACCGGTACGCCGCGCTGGTCAGCGCGCCCACCGGGCAGATCTGGACGGTGTTGCCGGAGAAGTACGACGCGAACGGCCGGCCGGACGTGTCCTCGGCCGACGCGCCCAGCGGGGCGTCCCCGACGAAGCCGAGCACCGAGGTGTCGAACGTGCCGATCTGCTGGTTGGCGCCGCGCTTCTGCAGGTCGATGAACACGTCGCCCGCGATCTCCTCCGAGAACCGGGTGCAGCGCTGGCACAGGATGCAGCGCTCCCGGTCCAGCAGGATCTGCGTCGAGATGGCGATCGGCTTGGGGAACGTGCGCTTCACGTCGACGAACCGGGTGCTCGCGCGGCCGTTGCTCATCGCCTGGTTCTGCAGGGGGCACTCGCCGCCCTTGTCGCACACCGGGCAGTCGAGCGGGTGGTTGATCAGCAGCAGCTCCATGACGCCGTGCTGGGCCTTGTCGGCCTCGGGCGACGTGTGCTGCGTCTTGACCTGCATGCCCGGGGTGGCCTCGAGGGTGCAGCTGGCCTGCGGCTTCGGCATCTTGGCCAGCTTGCCGTCACGGCCGGGCGCCCAGACCTCGACCAGGCACTGGCGGCAGGCGCCGGCCGGGGCGAGCAGGGGGTGGTCGCAGAACCGCGGGATCTGGATGCCCAGCTGCTCGGCGGCGCGGATGACCAGGGTGCCCTTGGGCACCTCGGTCTCGATGCCGTCGACGGTGAAGCTGACCGTCTCGCCCGCCGGCTCCACCGGGGCGACCGGTGCGGCGGGGACCAGGGACGTCGTCGGCCCGGAGGACAGGATCGTCATGCGTGCACCCCAACGAGAGTGTGCTTCGGCGTGTAGGAGAACAAGCTGCTGTGCTCCGGGGGGAACAGGACGTCCGCCGGCGTGTGCGTCCCGGCGACGAACTCGTCGCGGAAGTACTGCACGGCCGACGTGATCGGGCTGGTGGCGCCGTCGCCGAGCGCGCAGAACGCCTTGCCGAGGATGTTGTCGCACAGGTCCAGCAGCAGGTCGATGTCGGCGAGCGTGCCCTGCCCCGCCTCGATCCGCTGCAGCACCTGCGTCAGCCAGTAGGTGCCCTCGCGGCACGGCGTGCACTTGCCGCAGGACTCGTGCTTGTAGAACTCGGTCCACCGCGTCACCGCGCGCACCACCGACGTGGTCTCGTCGAAGATCTGCAGCGCCCGCGTCCCCAGCATCGAGCCCGCCGCACCGACCGACTCGTAGTCGAGCGGGACGTCGAGGTGCTCGGCCGTGAAGATCGGCGTCGACGACCCCCCGGGCGTCCAGAACTTCAGCTGGTGACCCTCACGGATGCCACCGGCCATCTCCAGCAGCTCGCGCAGCGTGATGCCCAGGGGCGCCTCGTACTGGCCCGGCCGCGTGACGTGACCGGACAGCGAGAACAGCCCGTAGCCCGACGAGCGCTCCGTGCCCATGGACTTGAACCAGTCCGAGCCGCCCTGCACGATGCTCGGCACCGACGCGATCGACTCGACGTTGTTCACCACGGTCGGCCGCGCGTACAGCCCGGCGACCGCGGGGAACGGGGGCTTGAGCCGCGGCTGGCCGCGCAGCCCCTCGAGCGAGTCGAGCAGTGCCGTCTCCTCGCCGCAGATGTACGCGCCCGCACCCGAGTGCAGCGTGATCTCCAGGTCGAAGCCCGAGCCGAGGATGTCGGTGCCCAGGTAGCCGGCGGCGCGCGCCTCCTCGATGGCGTGCAGGAGGCGGCGGTACACGTGCAGGATCTCGCCGCGCACGTACAGGAAGGCGTGGTGGCAGCCGATCGCGTAGCTCGTGATGATCATGCCCTCGATGAGCAGCTGCGGGCTGGCCATCATCAGCGGGGTGTCCTTGCAGGTCCCCGGCTCGGACTCGTCCGCGTTGACGACGAGGTAGCGCGGTCCGCCGTCGGGTGCGGGCAGGAAGCCCCACTTCATCCCCGTCGGGAAGCCCGCTCCCCCGCGGCCGCGCAGGCCCGAGTCCTTGACCATCGTGACGACGTCGCCGGCCTGCATGCCGAGCGCGCGACGCAGGCCGCGGTAGCCACCGGCGTCCTCGTACGTCGCGAGCGACCACGAGCGGTCGGCGTCCCAGGTGTCCGTGAGGACCGGGGTGAGGGTCGTCGCCATCACGACTCCTTCGCGTCGTCGGTGGACTGCTTCTGCTGCTCCGCGGCCGGTGAGACGTCGGCCGGCGTCGTGGCCGGGCGCTCGGCGCTGGACTGCTCGTCGCCGACCCTGGGCTCGGTGGCTGCGGCGGGAGCGGCCGACGTCGTGCCCTGCGGGAACTCCGGTGCGGTCCAGCCCTCGGCGCGCGCCAGCTCGACACCGCGCAGCGTCGGCACACCGGCGCCGACGCCCTCGTCGGCCCGCCCGTCGCCGAAGCCGGCCAGCACGCGGGACATCTCGGTGAAGGTGCAGACGCTGCTCGCGCCGCGCGTCGGGACGACGGGCCTGCCGGCGGCCAGGTCGTCGGCCAGCTGCCGAGCGCTGTCGGGCGTCTGGTTGTCGAAGAACTCCCAGTTGACCATCACGACCGGCGCGTAGTCGCAGGCCGCGTTGCACTCGATCCGCTCGAGCGTGATCGCGCCGTCGTCGGTCGTCTCGTCGTGGCCGACGCCGAGGTGGTCGGACAGGTCCTCCCAGATGGCGTCGCCGCCCATGATCGCGCAGAGCGTGTTGGTGCAGACGCCGACCGTGTACGTGCCGTTCGGGTGCCTCTTGTACTGCGTGTAGAACGTCGCGACCGCGGAGACCTCGGCCGTGGACAGCCCCAGGTGGGCCGCGCAGAACGCGATCCCTCGCGGGCTGACGTAGCCGTCCTCGGACTGCACGAGGTGCAGCATCGGCAGCAGGGCCGAGCGCGCCTGCGGGTAGCGGGCGACGATCACGTCGGAGTCCGCGGTCAGCCGTGCGTGCGTCTCGGCGTCGTACGACGTGCTGTGCCGCTGGCCGGGGCCCCGGCCCGTCTCGATGCTCATCGGTCCACCCCTCCCAGCACCGGGTCGAGGGACGCGACGGCGACGACGACGTCGGCCACCTGCCCGCCCTCGCACATGATCGACGTGGCCTGCAGGTTGTTGAACGACGGGTCCCGGAAGTGCGCCCGGTACGGCCGCGTCCCCCCGTCGGAGACCAGGTGCACGCCCAGCTCGCCGCGCGGGTGCTCGACGGTCTGGAACACCTGGCCGGCCGGGACGCGGAAGCCCTCGGTGACCAGCTTGAAGTGGTGGATCAGGGCCTCCATCGAGGTGCCCATGATCTCGCGGATGTGGTCGAGGGAGTTGCCCATGCCGTCCGAGCCGATGGCCATCTGCGCAGGCCAGGCGACCTTCTTGTCCGCGACCATGACCGGGCCGGGGCCCATCTTCTGGAGGCGGTCCAGGGTCTGCTCGACGATCCTCATCGACTGGTAGCACTCCTCGACGCGCAGCACGAGGCGTCCCCAGGAGTCGGCCGTCTCGGCGGTCGGCACCTCGAAGTCGTACGTCTCGTAGCCGCAGTACGGGTTGGCCTTGCGGACGTCGTAGGGCAGGCCCGCCGAGCGGAGCACCGGTCCGGTGACGCCGAGCGCCATGCACCCCGACAGCCCCAGGTAGCCGACGTCCTTGAGGCGCAGGTGCAGGATCGGGTTGGCCATCATGAGGTCCTCGAGCTGCTTGAAGTAGCCCCGGACCAGCACCAGCGCCTCACGGATCGTGTCGATCGCGCCGGGCGGGATGTCCTGGGCGACGCCGCCCGGACGGATGTACGCGTGGTTCATGCGCAGGCCGGAGATCAGCTCGAAGATCTTGAGGATCTCCTCGCGGGCCGTGAAGCCCACGGTCATGATCGTCGTCGCGCCCAGCTCGTTCCCGCCCGTGGCCAGGCAGACCAGGTGCGAGGTGATCCGGTTGAGCTCCATCATCAGCACCCGGATGACCGTCGCCCGCTCGGGGACGTCGTCGGTGATGCCGAGCAGCTTCTCGACCGCGAGGCAGTACGCGGCCTCCTGGAACAGGGGCGCCACGTAGTCCATGCGCGTGCAGAAGGTCACGCCCTGGGTCCAGGTGCGGAACTCCATGTTCTTCTCGATGCCGGTGTGCAGGTAGCCGATGCCCGCGCGGGCCTCGGTCACCGTCTCGCCGTCGATCTCGAGCATGAGCCGGAGCACCCCGTGGGTCGACGGGTGCTGCGGGCCCATGTTGACGACGATGCGCTCCTCGCCGAGGCGGGCGGCCTCCTCGGCGATGTCCGACCAGTCGCCGCCGGACGCCTCGAACGACGGGACGCCCTCGGCGTCGGCGTCGACGACGTGGGCCGTGCTGTGAGGGGTCTGGGTGGTCATCGGTACGACCTCCGCTGGTCCGGGGGCGGGATGGTGGCGCCCTTGTACTCGACCGGGATACCGCCGAGGGGGTAGTCCTTGCGCTGCGGGTGGCCCGGCCAGTCGTCGGGCATCTCGATGCGTGCCAGGGCGGGGTGACCGTCGAAGATCATCCCGAAGAAGTCGTACGTCTCCCGCTCGTGCCAGTCGTTGGCCGGGTACACCGAGACGGTCGACGGCAGGTGGGGGTCCGAGTCCGGGACCGCGACCTCGAGCCGCAGCCGGCGCGAGTGGGTCACCGAGACCAGGTGGTACACGGCGTGCAGCTCACGGCCGGCGTCGTGCGGGTAGTGCACGCCCGACACCCCGAGGCTGAGCTCGAACCGCAGGTCCTGGTCGTCGCGCAGCACCTGCGCCACCTCGACCAGGTGCTCGCGCGCGACGTGCAGCGTGAGCTCCTCGCGGTCCACGACCACGGACTCGACCGCCGCCGCGTAGGTGGTGCCGGACTCGTCCAGCACGTCGACCAGGATGTCGACGACCTCGTCGAACCAGCCGCCGTACGGCCGCTCGCTGGGACCCGGCAGCGCGATCGCCGTGACGAGGCCGCCGTAGCCGGAGGTGTCGCCGGTGCCGCTGGCGCCGAACATGCCGCGGCGCACGTCGACGACCTCGATCTGCGCCCGGCCCTCGGCGGGCACGTTCTGCGAGCCCGCCTCGAGCGCCGCCTCGCTGGTGGGCTGCGCGGCCGTCGTCGCGTCACCCGGCTTGACCGCCTCGGCGGCGTCCGTCTTCTCGTCGGTCACTTCAGCAGCCCCGTCATCTGCGACGTCGGCGTCGCGGCCAGCGCGGCGGCCTCGGCAGCGGCAGCCGCGGCCTTGCGGTTGGCGCCCAGCGGCTCGTTCTCGATCTGCTCGTGCAGCGCCAGGATCGCGTTGATCAGCATCTCCGGACGCGGCGGGCAGCCAGGCAGGTAGATGTCGACCGGGACGATGTGGTCGACGCCCTGCACGATCGCGTAGTTGTTGAACATGCCGCCGGAGCTGGCGCAGACGCCCATCGACAGCACCCACTTGGGCTCGGACATCTGGTCGTAGACCTGCCGCACCACGGGGGCCATCTTCTGGCTCACCCGGCCGGCGACGATCATCAGGTCCGCCTGGCGCGGCGACGCGCGGAAGACCTCCATGCCGAACCGCGAGATGTCGAACCGGCTAGCGCCGGCCGCCATCATCTCGATCGCGCAGCAGGCCAGACCGAACGTGACCGGCCACAGCGACGCCTTGCGGAAGTACCCGACGAGGTCCTCGACCGTCGTCAGCAGGAACCCGGACGGTGCCTCTTCGATGCCCATCTCAGCTCTCCTTCGTCCACGCCAGGCTGGTGCTCGTCAGTCCCACTCGAACCCGCCGCGCTTCCACTCGTAGACGAACGGGACGGTGATCAGCACGAGGAACGCCATCATCGCGACGAGGCCGAAGAGGGCCAGGTCCGCGAAGCTCACGGCCCACGGGTAGAGGAACACCACCTCGATGTCGAAGATGATGAAGGTCATCGCGACCAGGTAGTACTTGATCGGGAACCGGCCGCCGCCTATGGCGTGCGGGGTGGGCTCGATGCCGCACTCGTACGCCTCGAGCTTGGCGCGGTTGTACCGCTTGGGTCCCAGGATCACGCTCGAGCCGACGCCGCCGAGGGCGAGGACGGCGGCGATGCCCATGAGGAAGAGCAGCGGGACGTACGGGTTGTCCATCGCGCGTCACTCCACTTCGTTGTGGTCGGGGGTCATGCTGCGGGGGCGATCCGGGCCAGGCCGGCGATGACCCTGTCCACCAGGTCGCCGCCCCTCGGCTCGTAGCAGTCGGACAGGAGCTTGAGCACGAACTTCATGACGAGCGGCCGTGGCAGCCCGTAGCGGGTGCACACCCGCATGACCTCCGGGTGCTCGATCAGCCGGACGAAGACCCGGCCGAGCGTGTAGTAGCCGCCCAGGTCGTCCTTCATGCGGCGCTCGTACGTGGCGAAGGCCCGCTCGCGTCCGGCGGCGGTGCCGCGCGCGAGCCCCTGCGAGATCGCGTCGGCGGCGACGCGTCCTGCCTGCAGGCCGTAGGCGATCCCCTCGCCGTTGAACGGGCTGATCATCCCCGCGGAGTCGCCCGCGAGCAGCAGGCCGTTGCCGTAGAGCGGTCCGCGGTTGAAGCCCATCGGCAGCGCGGCACCCTTGACGGGCCCGACCTGGTTGTCCGGCGTGAACTCCCACTCGTCCGGGACGTGGCGCATCCAGGTGGCGAACAGCTTCTTGTAGTCGACCTTCGTCGGCGCCGCCGTCGAGGCCACCGAGCCGAGCCCGACGTTCGCGGTCCCGTCGCCCAGGGAGAAGATCCAGCCGTACCCCGGCATGAGGTTGCCGTCGTCGTCGCGGAGCTCGAGGTGGCTCTCCATCCACGGGTCGTCGTGCCGCGGGGTCTGGAAGTAGGTGCGGACCGCGACCCCCATGGGGCGGTCCATCCGCTTCTCCAGCCCCATCCCCGTGGCGAGCCGCGCCGAGACCCCGTCGGCCGCGATGACCACCGGTGCGCGGTACGTGACGGTCTCGCCCTCGACCTTGGCCTGCACGCCGACCACCCGGCCCGAGCGCTCGTCGTGCACCGGTCCCGTGACGGTGGTGCGCTCCTGCAGCTTGGCGCCGGCCGCCCGTGCGTGCTCCGCGAGCGTGTGGTCCAGGGACATCCGCGACTTCGCGAGCCCGTACGACGGGTAGCTGGAGAGCTCCGGCCACGGGAGCTCGAGCCGGTGACCGCCCCCGATGACCCGCAGGCCCACGTTGCGGATCCAGCCGTCCTGCTCGCGGACGGGCAGCCCCATCCGCACCAGCTCGGCGACGGCGCGGGGGGTCAGACCGTCCCCGCAGACCTTGTCCCGGGGGAACTCGGACTTCTCGAGGAGCAGCACGTCCAGGCCCGCGGAGGCACAGTGAAAGGCGGCGGCAGACCCCGCTGGGCCTGCGCCCACGACGATGACGTCTGCGTCATCGTGCGTAGCTCCCACCACCACTGACCCCACTTGTGACGTTGTTCACGTACTGCTCCCGGCGAGTGTAACGAGCGCCACATGGGCTGTCTGCGAAGGCACTCCTAACCTCGCCGCAGCAGGTGCGGGACGTGGCGTGATCACCCGGTCGACCGCGAGCCGGTTCCGCCCGCGAAGGGCGGTCGCCGCCCATTGTTCACCCCGGACGCGCAGTCGGACAGTCGTCCACGCGGCGGTACGTAGGAGCACGCCGGGACGTCAGTCCTCGGACCGCCGCACGCGCCGGCGGGCGGCCAGCAGGAGGAACCCGCCTGCGACCGCGGAGAGGGCGAGCGCCAGCGCCCCGCCGACCTCCGAGCCCGTCCGCGCGAGACCGCCGCGCCACGGCCGCGCCCCGGTCGCGGGCGCCCCGCCCGGCTCCGGGCTCGGGCTCGCGCTCGGGCTCGCGCTCGGGGTCGCACTCGGGGTCGCACTCGGGGTCGCGCTCGGCGAGGGCTGCGGACCGACCGCCGTCTGGGTGAGGACGACGGCGTCGAGGACCGTCGCCGTGCTCATCCGGCTCGTGTTCGTGGACGCAGGGTCGAAGACCAGCACGAGGGGGATGCGGAGCGCCGCCCCGGGCGCCAGGTCGGGTCCCCACCACCGGGCTCCCCCCGCCGTGGGTGCACCGTCGATGGTCAGGGACAGGTCGCCGGCCAGCGTCCCGGGGACCGCGCCGAGCGCGTCGGCGACGTCCAGGGCGACCTGGGCGCGGTCGCCCGAGGCGTTGCGGACCCAGAGGTCGGAGCGCAGCACGTCGCCGGGGACGATCTGGCCGGCGTCGCCGAAGATGTCGTCGGCGAGGACGGTCGACCACGAGAGGCCGTCGAGGGAGAGCTGGAGCTCGTCAGCCGCAAACGCCGGCGCGCACATGCCGACCGCGAGCAGCGCGGCGACGCCGACGGACGCGACGACCCGTCCGACCGCGCTCACGGTCGTGCACCCGCCGAGCGTCTCGCCGTCGCGAGGCCGCCGAGCGCGAGTGCGGCGACCAGCACCGTGCACACCACCACGACGCCGGTGGTGATCCTGGGACCACGGCGGGCCGCGAGGGGCCGGGCGACGGGCGCGAGCACCACGGCGCTCGGCGGTGCGGGGGCGACCTCGGCCGCCTCCACGACGTCGCCCGGTGCCGGTACCGGCTCGGGCGCCTGCACGTCGGTGGCGGCAGCACTCCGGCGGCGGAACCGGTCTCGCACGCCGCTGCCCACGAGGAAGATCCCGTACAGGATGAGCGCGCCCGCGACCCCCTTGAGCAGCCAGCCGGGTCGGTTCGCCCCGACCCAGGTGTTCAGGTAGCCGAGGTACGGGACGTGGTAGACCACGACGCCGCGCACCTGCACCGCGAGGATCGGGTCGTCGTCGACGTTGTTGGCGTCGCCGCGGGTGACGAAGGTCCGCTCGCCCTCCGACGTGGTCCCCACGCCGACCACCCGGTGGGTCACCACCTCGGGCTCGTTGGAGCGGAGCTGGTAGGTGATGACGTCGCCGAGGGAGATGTCGTCGGGCGACTGCGGCCGGGTGACGACCAGGTCCCCCGGCGGCATGGTCGGACGCATGCTGCCGGTCAGGACGGTGTACGGCGTCGCGCCGAGCAGCAGGGGGATGACGATCAGCGCGAGCGCCACCACCACCACCACGAGGAGGGCCAGGCTGGACAGCACCGCACCCGCCCAGCGCGCGACGGAGCGCGGCGTGCGGGCGGCTGGCGTCGCCTCGGCGTCGCGCTCGGCGACCGCGGTCATGCCGGGCACCGCATGTTCAGCCAGAAGATCAGCGCCCGGACGGCCTGCGCCTTCACCGAGCCGCTCGCCGGTGACGTCCACACCGCGCCGCCGGGGAAGGTGACGGTCGCCGTCACGGTCACGGTGTGGGGCCGGGTGCTGTCACCGAAGTTCGATGGGTAGACCAGCATCGAGGTCGCGGTGCTCGGGGACGGCGTCAGCGTCCGGGTGGTGCCGGTGTCGGGCACGGCCGTCACCGTGTAGGTCACGGTCGACCCCGCGGGGACGACCGGGGGTGCCCAGGAGATGGTCGCCGGTGAGTTCGACCCGTCGGACGCGTCGGGGTCCGTCGTGACGCAGGTCGGCGTGCCCGGCCGGATGTCGATCGTGCCGGCCGTCGCGTTGACGGACCGCGCGTCGGTCCACCACGCCCATGCCGTCCCGGAGCCCACCATGACGAGCGCGAGGAGCACACCGAGGACGCCGGTCGCACGACGGACGGCACGACCGGCGGGCGCGGTCGCCCGGCCGTCGGCACGTTCGTCCAGCGAGCTCATCGGTCCGTCCTGTCGGGTCAGTTGGTGGAGCGGTTCTCGAGCGTGACCGGCACCGTCACGACCACGGCACCGCCCTGCACCGTGCCAGGGGCGTTCGCCGCGAGCTGTACCGCGACGCAGTGCTGCACGACCGACCCGAGGGCCTGGACCGCGCTCGCTGCGCCGAGGGTGAGGGGCGTCCCGCCGCAGGTGGTGCCCGAGAAGGTCCCCGCCGTGTACGGCGTGACGGTCAGCCGCGTGGCCAACGCCGTGCTCGCCGTCGTCGCGGCCCCGGACACGGCCACCGTGGGGGTGCCGACCGTGTAGACCCAGCGCCCGTTCGTCCCGGCGGTGCGTGCCACCTGGACGACGCCCACCCGGGTCTCGCCCGGGTACATCCCCGCGAGGTTCAGCGGCGTGGACCAGGTCACCGTGCCGGCGAACGTCCCGCCCGCCACCGAGCCGGCCGCCGCCGTCGTCGCGCGCGACCACGCGGCGTACGCCGTCGTGCTCCCCACCAGGAGGAGCACGACGGCGACGCACGCGACCAGCGCGGGACGCAGGCGGGACGGCATCAGCTCGGGCGACCGGGAGGCGTCGGGATCAGGTGGTGGGCTGCGTCTGCTTCAGCACGAGCGAGACGCCGTTGAGCGTCGCCGTGCTGTTCTGGCCCGTGTTGCCCGTGGTGGCCGGGTCGAAGATGACCGTCGTCACCACGCGGCCGGTCGCGTTGACCGTGCCGGTGCCGGGCGTGATCGTGAACGGGCTGCCCGAGCCGGTGACGGCCGGGTTGGCGTCCATCGTCGTGACCGACGAGGCGGTGAGGCCGGACCAGACGCCGGTGTTGGCCACCGAGGAGATGGTCAGCGTCGCCACCAGGCGGTTACCGCTCGCGGTGACCGTGACGGGCTGCGTGTAGATGACGCAGTCGCCGGGGACGAGCTTGCCGCCCGCGGGGAAGTCGACGGTGCTCGGGGTGCAGGTCGTCGCGTTGGTCGCGGTGCCCCACTTCGCCGTCGCGCCGGTGTTGCTCACCAGGTCGAACTGCCCGGAGGAGACCGAGCCGGGGGCCGCGGTGCTCGTGAGCTGCCACGCCGCCATCGTGCCGGCGCCGCCCAGCAGCAGTGCCACTCCGGCGCCCACTGCGATGGCGCCCTTCGTCGTCTTGCGCATGATCCATGCCTCCCGTAGCCGTTGCCGGCTACACCACCGGCAGTGGTGATCTTCGAGACTTGAACACGCGTCCATAAGGGGGGCCGAGGTGTCATCACCCCCTGACCCTCGTCACACGGGGGCTACCACCCTGGACAGATGAGGAGACCGCACCGCGAATCGCCCAAATCGCGTGGGACCGCTCCCACGAGGGCGAGCGCCCGCCCGTTAGGCCGAACGGGTGGCTCTGTGCAGCGCGACGATGCCGCCGGACAGGTTGCGGTAGGCGACGTGCTCCCAGCCGGCGTGCTTGATGCGCAGGCCGAGGGCGTGCTGGTCCGGCCACTCCCGGATGGACTCCGCCAGGTAGACGTAGGCCTCGGGCTCCTTGGAGACCGCGCGCGCGACGGGCGGCAGCGCCCGCATGAGGTAGTTCTGGTAGACCGCCCGGAACGGCGCGAAGGAGGGCCGGGAGAACTCGCAGACGACGAGCCGCCCGCCCGGCCTGGTCACGCGCAGCAGCTCGTCGAGGGCCGCGTCCACGTCCTTGACGTTGCGGAGCCCGAACGACATCGTCACCGCGTCGAACGACGCGTCGGCGAACGGCAGGTGCAGCGCGTCGCCCGCGACGAACGCGAGGTCGGGGCGGCGCCGCTTGCCGACGTCCAGCATCCCGACGGACAGGTCGCACGCGACCACCCGGACGCCGGAGTCCGCCATCGGCTCGGCCGACGTCCCGGTGCCGGCCGCGAGGTCGAGGACCGTCTCGCCGGGCTGGGCGTCGAGCGCCTTGAGCGTCGCCTTGCGCCACGCACGGTCCTGACCGAGCGAGATGACGTCGTTGGTCCGGTCGTAGCGGTGGGCCACGGCGTCGAACATGGCGGCGACGTCCTGGGGGTCCTTGTCGAGGGAGGCACGGGACATGTGTCCATCGTCGCAGGTCCGCAGGGCCTCTTCGACAGGGCGGAGCCGGTGGCGAGGCCTACGCTGGAACCGATGAGCACGCAGACCTCCGCCCCCGCGGACGCCGTCCCGCAGCCGCTCCTCGTCCGGACGGTCGCGCTCGACGGCCTGGGCGACGCCGGCGCACCGGACCCGCACGACCTCCTCGACCTGCTGCCGACGGAGCGTCCGCTCGCCTGGGTCCGTCGCGGTGACGGCCTGGTCGCCTGGGGCGAGACGCTGCGCGTGGAGGTCTCGGGCGCCGGCCGGTTCGCCGACGCCGAGCGGGCCTGGCAGGACGTGCTGGCCCGCGCGATCGTCCGCGACGAGGTGCAGCTGCCCGGCACCGGTCCGGTCGCGTTCGGCTCCTTCGCGTTCGACGACCGGTCCGCCGCGGGTGGCGTGATCGTCGTCCCCAAGGTCGTGGTGGGGCGCCGCGGCGGGCGGACCTGGCTCACGACCATCACCACGGGAGCCCGGCTGCACGCCGCCCCGGAGCTCGGGGACGTCGTCGGCCCCCGCGTGCCGCCCGTCGACCCGGGCACCGTCGTCTACGCCGACGGTGCCGTCAGCGCCGACGGCTGGAAAGAGGTCGTGGCCCGCGGCATCGCCGCGATCAGGGCCGGCGACGTGGACAAGGTGGTCCTCGCGCGCGACGTGCACGCCCGCGCCGAGCACCCCGTCGACGTGCGGTGGGCCCTGGAGCGGCTGGCGACCGAGTACCCGTCGTGCTGGACGTTCAGCGTCGACGGGCTGGTCGGCGCGACGCCCGAGCTGCTGGTGCGGTCCGAGAAGGGCCTGGTCACCTCGCGCGTGCTCGCGGGGACCATCCGGCGCACCGGCGACGACGCGGCCGACCTGGCCCGCGCGGCGATCCTCGCGCACTCCTCGAAGGACCTGGAGGAGCACGAGTACGCCGTGACGTCGGTGGCGCACGCGCTGGAGCCGTTCTGCTCGTCGACGAACGTGCCCGACGTCCCGTTCGTGCTGCACCTGCCCAACGTGCTGCACCTCGCGTCCGACGTGACGGGCGTGCTGCGCGCACCGGGCGGCGACGCCGGGCGGGCCGAGCACCCGTCCTCGCTCGCGCTGGCCGCCGCGCTGCACCCGACGGCGGCCGTCTGCGGCACCCCGACGGTCGCGGCGCGCGAGCTCATCCGGAGCATCGAGGGCATGGACCGCGCCCGGTACGCCGGGCCGGTCGGCTGGTTCGGGGCCGACGGCGACGGCGAGTGGGGCATCGCCCTGCGGTCCGCGGCGATCGACCCCGTGGACCCACGGCGCGTCCGGCTGTTCGCCGGGTGCGGCGTCGTCGCCGCGTCCGACCCGCCGGCCGAGCTGGCGGAGTCCGAGGCCAAGCTGGTCCCCATGCGGTACGCGCTCGGCCGGGACACCAGCCGCAGCTGACGTCCCGGCCGAGGCCGTGTCCCGGCCCGCAGGGGCGGCGGTCGGGACGGCGTGCGGTCCCGGTGGGACCGCGGGGCGCGGCTCGCGGTGCGAGCCGCTGGTGCAGCCGGCGGCCGGGGTCCGTGGGGGGACGGTGACCCGGCGGCCGCCGGCTGTCAGGGGGTGACGACCGGGCTCAGCCCTGGCCGCCCTGCTGCTGGAACCACTCCCACAGCTGCTCCGGGGTCATCCCGTCCGGGATGCCCGAGCCGCCCTGCTGGTCCTCGGGAGCCTGCTCGCCCTGCTGCTCCTGCGGAGCCTGCTGGACGTTCTCCGGCCGCACCGCGAGCGTGACGTCGACCTCGACGGTCTTGCCGTCGCGGACCACGGTCAGGGTGCTCTTCTCGCCGGACGCGAGCGACCGGACGTAGGCGGTGAGGGACTCGGCGCCGCCGACGGCCTTGCCGTCGATCGCGACGATCGCGTCCTTCGCCTGCAGCTTCGCCTTCGCGGCCGGCGACCCCTCGGTGATGTTCTCCACGACCGCGCCGCGGCGCGTGACGCCGTCGGCCGTCGCGGTGCCGTCGGACAGGCCGACGCCGAGGAACGCGTGCTCCGCCGTGCCGTCCTCGACCAGCTGAGAGGCGATGTTCTTTACCAGGTCGACCGGGATGGCGAAGCCGAGGCCGATGGAGCCCGACTCGCTGGACAGCGTGGCGATCGACGAGTTGATGCCGATGACCTTGCCCGTCGCGTCGAACAGCGGACCACCCGAGTTGCCCGGGTTGACCGCCGCGTCGATCTGGATCGCGTTGGTGACCGTGGCCTCGTTGCTGGCGTCGCCCGCGGTCGACACGGGGCGGTCGATCGCGGAGACGATGCCCGTGGTGACCGTGTTCGCCAGGCCGAGCGGGTTGCCGACGGCCATGACCGGCTGGCCGACGATGACCTTGGACGAGTCGCCCAGGGCCGACGGCTTGAGGTCGTCGGGGGCGTCCTTGAGCTTGATGACCGCGAGGTCCGTCGTCGGGTCGAGACCGACGACCGTCGCGTCGAACAGGCGGCCGTCCGTCAGGGTGACCTGGACGTCGCCGTCCGCGCCGGCGACGACGTGGTTGTTGGTGACGATGTGGCCCTCGTCGTCGATGATGACGCCCGAGCCCTGCGCACCGCCGCCGTTGCCGTCGCTCACCTGGATGGCGACGACCGACTGCTGGACCGCCTTGGCGACGGCCTCCCAGTTCGGGTCGTCCGACGTCGACTCCGCGACGGGCACGGTGTCGTTGCTCGTCTGGCCGATGGTGGCCAGCGACGCGGGCCGGTCGACCGAGCCGTCGCCGTCGGACAGCGCGTGGGTGAGGCCGGCGGTGGCGACCGCGGCGACGATCGCCGCCGCGGCGGCGGCGGAGGTCACCGGCAGCCACAGGTTGCGCCGACGCTGCGTCGGGACGCCGCCCTGCGGTGCGGGCGCGGGCTGGGCCGGGTACCCGACGGGCTGGCCGGCGTAGGCGGCGGCAGGCTGCTGCGCCGTGGCCGGGTCCTGGGCGGAGGCGCGCTGGGCGGCCTCCCACTGGGCGCGACGGACGGCCTCGAACTGGTCCATGTGCGCCTGCTGCTGAGCGGCGGCGGCACGCTGGGCGGCCTCGTACGCGGCACGCTGGTCGGCGGGCGCGGCGGGGTGCGGCGGCGTGAACGGGTTGGTCGGGTGCGCCGGCGTGGTCGGCAGCGGCTGCGTCGCGCCGAGGGGCGGCAGCGGCTGGGTGGGGTGCGTCTGGGGGTTCTGGTCGGCTGCGTCGTTCGCGCCGTTCTCAGGGGTGGTCGTCATCGGTGTGCCCTCCTTGGTCGAGGTACATCACACCGAACCGGGCTGGAACCAGGCTTCGCAGAACCTGGGAATTCGCTGCGAGTTTCGCGTGCGACCTCAGCCGGGCAGCGCGGCGGCGACCGCGGCCCCGACCTCCGCCGTGATGCGCTCGCCCAGCGCGCGACGGCCGAGGCGGTCCACTCGGACCTCGACGACGCTCAGCCCCGGTCCCGGGACCGCGAGCGCGGGCAGCAGGCCGTCGACGTCGCTGACCCGCGTGTGCCGGACGCCGTAGCCCGCGCACAGGGCTGCGAGGTCCGCGCCGTGCGGCGTGCCGAACACCCGCTCGAAGACGTCCGCCCGGTCGGGCTCCCCCGGTTCGAGCGTGGCGAAGATCGAGCCGCCGTCGTCGTTGGCCACCACCAGCTGCAGGTGCACCTGCGCCTCGAGCGGGCCGCGCAGCAGGCCGCCGACGTCGTGCAGGAACGTCAGGTCACCGAGCAGCGCGCGGACGCGGCGGTCCGGCATCCCGAGGGCCGCACCGACGGCGGTCGAGACCGTCCCGTCGATGCCGGCGAGACCGCGGTTCGCCAGCACCACCGGCGGGGCGTCCCAGCGCGCCACCAGGTCGAGGTCCCGCACCGGGTTCGAGGAGCCGACCACCAGCGCGTCGCCGACTCCGGTCACCTGGGCGACGACCCGGGCGAGCGCCGGGCCGGTGACCCGGGTGCCGCTGCGCGAGCGTCGGCCGGCGTCCAGCCCGTCGAGCACCTCGTCGATCGCGGCCCCCGCGGCCTTGTCGGCGGTCCGCCACGCGTCGAGCCACCCGGCGGGGGCGGGCATCCGGCCCTGCCGCATGCGCGCGGGCGGGTCGAGCAGGACGTCGGTCGCGTTGCGCGCGGCGTCGGGCCAGTCCCGGCCGCGGGGGGCGATCACGACGACCTCGACGTCCGGCCGGCCGAGCAGGCGCTGCACGGGCCGGGACAGGGTGGGACGCCCGAGGACGACGACGCGGCGCACCGCTCCGCCCAGCTGCGGGTGGTCGAGCAGCAGCCGGTACGCCGCGATGGCGTGCGTGCCGCCGCGTGCGCCGGACGACGGCTCCGCCAGCAGGGGCCACCCGTTGACCTCCGCCAGCCGGCGCGCGCCCGGGCCGGCCCCGTCCCCGGCGACCAGCACCGTGGCCACGCCGCCCCGCCGCGCCGGAGCCGCGGCGTCGACCGTCGGCAGCGCGCCCGTGGTGGCCGCGGGTGCGACGTGCCGCGCCTGCACCAGCGTGAGCCCGACCGTCGACGGCTCCGGCCACGGCGCACCGCTCGGCACGAGCGGCTCCCGGAACGCCAGGTCGAGGTGCACCGGGCCGGGGTCGCCGGTGCGGGCACCCGTCGCGGCGGCCACGGCGCGCGAGAGGGTGCGGCGCACGCCGCGGGCCTCGTCGGGCAGCCCGACGGGCGCGGGGACGTCGACCGTGAGCCGGACCGCGCCGGCGAAGATGCCGACCTGCTCCGTGGTCTGGTTGGCGCCCGTGCCACGCAGCTCGTGCGGGCGGTCGGCGGTGAGCAGGAGCAGGGGCAGCCCGCTGTGGTGGGCCTCGAGGACCGCTGGGTGCAGGTTGGCGACGGCGGTCCCCGACGTGGTGACCACCGCGACCGGTCGGAGGGCGCGCTGCTCGTCGCCGGGGCCGTGGGCGGACGCGCGCACCAGGCCCACGGCGAGGAACGCGGCCGCACGCTCGTCGACGCGCACGTGCAGGCGCAGGCGGGGCGCCCCGGCGGGGCGCTGGTCGTCGGGACGGGCGGCGTCCGCGAGCGCGTACGCGAGGGGTGCGCTGCGGGAGCCGGGAGCGAGCACGACGTCCTCGACGCCGAGCGCGGCCAGGGTCTGGACGAGCACCCGGGCTGCCGTCGTCGCCGGGTCGGGGTCGAGGGGCGGCGGCGTCACGCCCGCCATCATGCCCGAGCCTCCACGGCGGCGAGCCGGGCGGCCCAGCGGCCGGTGAGCTCCTGCGGTGCCCGGGCCGCTGCGAGCAGCTCCGGGTCGGGGTCCGGCCGTCGGACGTCGAGCGCTCCGTCGACGGGTCGGAACGGGTGGGTGACCAGGTCGGCGCGGAAGAGCTGTGCGGTGGCCAGGCCGCACGCGTACGGCAGCTCGGGCAGCGCGGCCGCGAGCGCCACCCCTGCCGCCAGGCCCACCGACGACTCGAGCGCCGAGGAGACGACGACCGGCAGCCCGATGCGCTCCGCCAGCTCCAGGCACGCGCGCACGCCGCCGAGGGGCTGGACCTTGAGCACCACGACGTCCGCGGCGTGCGCACGCGCGACGGCCAGGGGGTCCTCCGCCCGGCGGATCGACTCGTCGGCCGCGATGGGCACGTGCGTGCGCCGGCGCAGCGCCGCGAGGTCGTCCACGCCGGGGACCGGCTGCTCCGCGTACTCGAGCCCGCCCGCGGCCCGGTCGAGCGCGACCAGCCGGCTGACGGCGGTGTCGAGGTCCCACGCGGCGTTCGCGTCGACCCGGATGGCCCCGTCGGGTCCGAGCGCGTCGCGGACCGCTTCGAGGCGGGCGAGCTCGTCGGCGAGGGACTGCCCCGGCTCCGCCACCTTGACCTTCGCCGTCCGGCAGCCGCCCGAGTCGCGCACGATGCGGTGGGCCGTCGCGGCGTCGACGGCGGGGACCGTGACGTTGACGGGGACGTGCGTCCGCACCGGCGCCGGCCAGCCCTCGTCGGCGGCCTCCCGCGCGGCCCGCCACCACGCGAGCGACTCGGCGGCGTCGTAGTCCCAGAACGGGCTGAACTCGCCCCACCCGGCCGCTCCGCGCACCAGCAGCCCGTCGCGGACCGTCAGCCCGCGGAACCGGTTGCGGAGCGGCAGGGACCAGACGTGCAGGTCAGCGGGGTTGCGCGGCACCTCGCCAGCGTACGGCCGACTCAGCGGCCCCACGCGTCGACCAGCAGACGGCGGGCGGTCTCCCGCACCGGCCGGCGCTCCGTCAGGGCCGTGACGACCGCACCGTCGATGACGGCCGTGGTGACCGCGGCCGACGTGGGCGCGCCGACGCGCTGGACCAGGTCGGCCAGGACCGCGTCGACCACCCCGCGTCCCGCCGCGAACGCCGTGGCCAGCGCCGGCTGCCGGCCGGCACCCAGCAGGTGCTCGTAGTAGCTGCGCACCTGCGCGTCGTCCCCGGCGGGCAGCACCGCGTCCAGGAGCACGTGCGCGGCCGCGGACGGGTCCTGCTGGACCGTGACCGGTGGCGCCGCCGCGAGCACGGCGCGCGCGTGCTGCGCCCATCCCTGGGCGAGGGCGTCCCCCGCCGCCGCGGCCAGGTCGTCGAGGGAGGCGAAGTAGTACGTCGTCGCCGACAGCGACGCACCGGCCTCGGCGGCCACGCGGCGGTGCGTGAGCGCGCCGGGGCCGTCGCGCAGGGTGAGCGTGGCGGCGGCGTGCGCGAGCTCGTCCCGACGGCGCGCACCCTTCGCGCGCACCCCCCGCTCCCCCGTCAATGCGCGCTCGACGACAGGTTCAGCCCGACGACGCCCGCGATGATCAGGACGAGCGAGACGATCTTCAGCACCGAGACGGTCTCGTGGAAGAGGACGATCGCGAGGACGGCCGTCAGCGCCGCCCCGATGCCGACCCAGACGCCGTAGGCGACGCCCACGGGCAGCGTCTTGAGGGCCCAGGCGAGGCCGCCCATCGACGCGACGAGCAGCACGACGAACGACACGCTGGGCCACAGCCTGGTGAAGCCGTCGGACGCCTTGAGGCTCAAGGCCCAGCCGGCCTCGAGCATGCCGGACAGGATCAGGACCGCCCAGGCCATGGTGCACCTGCTTTCCCACGTGCGCGCCGGGTGGCAGACCCCGCCGTCCCGCACACGTTCTGGTACGAGCGTACCAGAACGGGCTCGCGTGGTTAGGCTTCCGCCGTGACCTCGCACCTGCCGGCCCCCGTCTCCGACACGTTCGACCCCACGCGCTGGCGCACGGTCGACGGCTTCGAGGACCTCACCGACCTGACGTACCACCGCGGGTTCGCCCGGCCGGACCCCGAGCAGGTGGCCGCCGGTGCCGGGGCCCGCGACCTGCCGGTGGTGCGCGTCGCGTTCGACCGGCCCGAGGTGCGCAACGCGTTCCGCCCGCACACCGTCGACGAGCTCTACCGGGTCCTCGACCACGCGCGCACCACCTCCGACGTCGGCACGGTGCTGCTCACCGGCAACGGCCCCAGCCCCAAGGACGGCGTCTGGGCGTTCTGCTCGGGCGGCGACCAGCGCATCCGCGGCCGGTCCGGGTACCAGTACGCGTCGGGCGACACCGCGCAGGACGTCGACCCGGCACGCGCAGGTCGCCTGCACATCCTCGAGGTCCAGCGGCTCATCCGGACGATGCCAAAGGTCGTCGTCGCGCTGGTCAACGGCTGGGCGGCCGGCGGGGGCCACTCCCTGCACGTCGTCGCCGACCTCAGCATCGCCAGCCGCGAGCACGCCCGCTTCATGCAGACCGACGCCAACGTGGGCTCGTTCGACGGCGGCTACGGCTCCGCCCTGCTCGCGCGGCAGGTGGGGCAGAAGCGGGCCCGCGAGATCTTCTTCCTGGCCCGCGAGTACTCGGCGGAGCAGGCGCTCGCGTGGGGCGCGGTCAACGACGTGGTCGACCACGCGCAGATCGAGGAGGCCGGGCTGGAGTACGCGCGGATCATCGCGACCAAGTCGCCGCAGGCCGTCCGCATGCTGAAGTTCGCGTTCAACCTGGCCGACGACGGGCTGGCCGGTCAGCAGGTCTTCGCCGGCGAGGCGACCCGGCTGGCGTACATGACCGACGAGGCCGTCGAGGGACGCGACGCGTTCCTGGAGCGCCGCGAGCCCGACTGGTCGGGCTTCCCGTACGCGTACTAGCTGCTGCTGGACAGGGCCCAGCCGGCGAGGTCGACGACCGAGCCGAGGATGCCGGCGGCGCCGACGAGCAGCGCGACCAGCACGACGGCGGAGGCGACGACGGCACCGAGGGACCGGACGTCGTGCTCGGCGGGTGCGGGGTGGTGGTGCGGGAGAGCTGTCATGCGTCCAGCGTCGCGCGCGCACCTCGTCCGGACATCGGCCTGCAGGCCGGTCCAGGTCGAGACCAGGGGTGACCAACCGGCCGACGAGATCATCCCCTGGTCGGACAACCGATCCGGGACGGGCCGGCTCAGCCGATGGTCAGGGACCCGCTCCCCGCGGGCACGAGCTCGACCCACGTGTTCCCCGGCGCCAGGTCCGCGGGCGTGCCGTCGGCCGTGAACAGCCGCATCGGCGCGCTCTCGGAGTCCTTCTGCCAGCGGACCGCGACGGTCTTGCCACCCGTCGCCACCACGCCGTCACCCGATCCGACCAGCGTGTAGGTGGGCACGGGGGCGCCGCCCTGGGCGCCGAAGCCGGTGTTCGGGTGCTCGGCGGTGATCGACACGACGTTGACCGCGGACAGCTGCGCACCGCTGCGGGCCGTCGCCGGCGTCGCACCCTCCGCGCGCAACCAGGTGCCGGACGCGGCGTCCCACGTCCACGTCGGGCTGGACGCCGGCGAGAGCCGGAACGCCAGCGTCGTCGCGGGCGTCCCGCCCACGACCGCCGCCGCCCGGTCCGCGCTGCGGGCGAACGTGAACTGCTCCCCCGGGGGCGCCTGGTGGTCGGCGTCCGCCAGCCCCCAGAACGTCTCCGGGGTCCCGTAGACGTTGTGCGGCGCAGCCCGGTCCCGCACCCGGTACATGCCCGGGGCGCCTGCGTCGTGGCTGATCATCTGGACGCCGCTCGCGGCGACGAGGTCGAGGATGCCCGGCTGGCCGCCCGAGAACGCCAGGAGACCGTGCATCGGCGCCAGGATCACGGGGTCCATCGGCCGCACCGACCGGATGGGCCCGACCTCGGCGGGGACCTGCGAGTGGAACACGGCGACGAACCGGGAGACGTCGAACTCGACGATGGTCTCCCAGACCACGTCCGCCTGGTCCAGACCCGTCTGCGGGCGGGCGACGGCGGTGTTCTCGATCTTCACCGCGAGCGACGGCCGCGCGGCGGGCTCGCCGGCCACGCCCGTCAGCGGCCAGGTCGGCGGGACGACGGGCGCCGGCGGCGCCGCCTTGTCCGGCGCGATCGACGGACCCTTGGTCACCGGGGCGGGCGGCTCCTGCGGCCCCTCCTGGGGGGACCCGCACCCGGCGACGGCCAGAGCCAGCCCGGCGAGCACCGCGGCGAGCGCGCTGCGGGTCCCTCGTCGTGTCGTCATCGTCATGGTGCTCCCCTGTCGTCCGCCTGGCACCGGACCAGGCTGTCATGCCACCGCTCCCACGCCGGGGAGCCTGGCCGAGTCAGCTGATGGTGACCGAGCCGGAGTCCACCGGGACCAGCTCGACCCACGTGGTGCCCGGCGCGAGCGTGAGGACGCCGCCGTCGGCGGTGGTGAGGGTCAGGACGCCGTCCGTCCCCGTCTTCGCCCACGTCCCCGTGACCGTCTTCCCGCCGCTCGACACCGTCGCCTCGCCCGAGCCCTCGAGCACGGTCTCGGGGACCGGGTTGCCCGCGGGGTCGGTGGTGCCCGAGCTGCGCACGAGCACCTTCAGGGTGACCACGTTCGTCGCGGCGATCCGGGCGCCGGAGCGCAGCATCGCCGGTGCGGACCCCTCGGCGCGGAGCCACGTCCCGCTCGCGGCGTCCCACGTCCACGTCGGCCTCGAGTAGCCCGACAGGTGCACGGCGACGGTCGACGACGGGCCGCCCGCGACGACGGCGCTGGCCCGCTCCGCGGACCTGGCCATGACGAACTGCGTGACCGGCGCGGCGGAGTGCTCGCCGTCGGCCTGGTCCCAGAACGTCTGCGGCGTGCCGTACACGTTGTGCGGCGCCTTGCCGACCCCGGACTTGCGGTAGAAGCCGCCGGCTCCGGCGTCCATGCTGATCGTCTGCAGGCCCGCGTTCTTCAGGTCCTGGACGAACCCCTGCTGGCCACCCGAGAACGCGATCAGCCCGTGCAGCGGCGCCGCGATCGCGGGGTCCATCGGACGGACGGACCGGATCGGGCCGACCTCGGCCGGCACCTGCGACTGGTAGACCGCGACGAACCGGCTGATCCCGCCCTCGACCACCTGCTCCCACACGACGTCGGCCTGGTCCAGGCCGGTCTGCGGGCGGGCCTCCCCGGAGTTCTCCACCTTGATCGCGAGCGCGGGTCGCACGGCGACGTCCGCGGCGGCGACGCCGGTGAGCGGCCAGCGCGGCGGCACCACCGGCGCGGGCGGGGCGACCTTGGCCGCCTCGATGGCGGGCGCCTGGGTCACCGGGGCGACCGGCGAGGAGTCGGTCGGCGACCCGCTGCACGCGCCGAGGACGAGGACGAGGACGGCACCGGTGGCCAGCGCGACGATCGCGGTGGATCGCCGACGGGCGCGCGGGACGGTGAGAACAGGCGACACGGTGCTCCTTCTGGTATGAACCGCGCGACACTCTACGGCGTGACGGTGTGCCCCCCGGGCCGGCACGCGCCGGGACGGACCTACGCTGAGCGGGTGATCCGACCCCTGCGTGACGTCCCCGCGCGGCCGGACCTCCTGCTCCCGGCGCTCGCGGCGGCGCTGACCGGTGCCGGACCGGCGGTCGCACCGGGGCCGGCCGGCCCGGTGCCCGGCGACGTGGGCGACGACGTCGCCGCGGTCGTGCGGACCTCGGGCTCCACGGGCGAGCCCCGCGGGGTGCTGCTCTCGGCCACCGCCCTGCGCGCGTCGGCGGCTGCGACGCACGACCGGCTCGGCGGTCCGGGGCACTGGCTCCTCGCGCTCCCCACCGACCACGTCGCCGGCCTGCAGGTGCTCGTCCGCTCGGTGCTGGCGGGCACCGCGCCCACCGTGGTCGCGCCCGGTCCGTTCCGGGCGGCGACGTTCGTCGCGGCGGTCGGCGCGATGCCCGCGGACGGCCCGCGCTACACCTCGCTGGTCCCCACGCAGCTCGTGCGGCTCCTCGCCGACGATGCCGCGACCGATGCGCTGCGCTCCTTCGGCTCGGTCCTGCTGGGCGGTGCGGCCAGCGCGCCGGACCTGCTCGCCCGCGCCCGCGACGCCGGCGTCGAGGTGGTGACCACGTACGGCATGACCGAGACGTGCGGCGGCTGCGTCTACGACGGGACGCCGCTGCACGGGGTCTCGGTCCGGCTCGACGACGAGGGGCGCATCCTGCTGGCCGGCCCCGTCCTCGCGGACGGGTACCTGGGCCGCCCGGACCTCGACGCGGACGCGTTCGTGCAGGTGGACGGGGTCCGGTACCTGCGGACCAGCGACCTCGGTTCGTGGTCCGACGGCGTGCTGCGGGTGCTCGGGCGCGCCGACGACGTCCTGCTCAGCGGGGGCGCCAACGTGCCGCCCGGACCCGTCGAGGCCGTCGTCGCCGCGCTGCCGGGCGTCGCCGAGGTCTGCGTCGTCGGCGTGCCGGACGCCGAGTGGGGGCAGGCCGTCGTGGCGGTCGTCGTCGGGCGTGCCGGTACCCCGGCGCCCACGCTGCACGAGGTCCGCGCCGCCGTCACCGACCGCCTAGGAGCCGCGCACGCCCCGCGCCACCTCGTGGTCACGGACTCGCTCCCCGTGCGCGGCCCGGGCAAGATCGACCGTCGGGCCGCCACGCAGCTCGCCACCCGTCACCTCGAGAGGAACCCCACGTGACGACTGCCAGCGACTGGGTGCAGGGTGCCCGACCGCGGACCCTGCCCGCCGCCGCCGCCCCCGTGCTGGTCGGCACCGGGGCGGCCGCCCAGCTGGGCGAGGCCCACCTCGGGCGCGCGGCGCTCGCACTCGGGGTCGCGCTCGCGCTGCAGGTGGGCGTCAACTACGCGAACGACTACTCCGACGGCATCCGCGGCACCGACGTCGACCGCGTCGGACCCCTGCGGCTGACCGCGTCGGGCACCGCCAGCCCGGGCACCGTCAAGGCCGCGGCGTTCGCCGCCTTCGGCGTCGCCGCCCTGCTCGGCGTGGCCCTGGTCGCCACGACCGGTCAGTGGTGGCTGCTCGCCGTCGGTGCGCTCGCCATCGTCGCGGCCTGGGGCTACACCGGCGGCAAGAACCCCTACGGGTACCGCGGGCTGGGCGAGGTCGGCGTGTTCCTGTTCTTCGGCCTCGTCGCCGTGCTCGGCACCACCTACACGCAGGCCGGCCGGCTGTCGTGGCCCGCGTGGGTCGGCGCGGTCTGCATCGGCATGCTCGCGTGCGCGCTGCTCATGGCCAACAACCTGCGCGACGTACCCACGGACGCGCTCGTCGGCAAGCGGACCCTGGCCGTCCGGCTGGGCGAACGGTGGTCCCGTCGCGCCTACGCCGTCCTGGTCGTCGGTCCGGTGCTGCTCGGCGGGATCGGCTGCGCCTTCGCGTCGCCGTGGACGTTGTTCGTCCTGCTGCTCCTGGCGCCGGCGGTGCTGCTCTCCGTCACCGTGCTGCTCGGCGCCCGAGGGCGGGCGCTGGTGCCGGTCCTGGCGGGGACCGGGCTGCTCGAGCTGGCGTTCGGGGTCCTGCTGGGGCTCGGGCTCGCCCTCTAGCTGTCGCGGGCGGCCTCGTCGGCCGCGTCCTCGACGTCCGCGTCCTCCTGCGCACGCCTGCCCAGCACCGTCCGGTCGCCGGCCGCCCGGCGCCGCTCCGCGCGCTCGGCCAGCTGCCGTGCGGCCGCGTCCCGCGGGCCGGCGAGCAGCACGTAGGACAGCCCCCAGGCGAGGAACGCGGCGGCGACGGCGACCAGCCAGGTGCGCAGCCCGGCCCACCAGAGCAGGCCGAGGCAGGCACCGAAGAGCGCGAGGCGCAGGACCGAGTAGACGACGAAAGGCACGGTCCCAGGGTAGGCGCTGGGGGCGTCACACCGATCCCGGGCGTCTAGTCTGACGAGGTGAGGAACCTGGCCGTCCTGCTGATCATCGGACTGACCGTCTACTGCGTGATCGACGTCATCCGGAGCACCACCCACGAGCGCCTCGGTGTGCACCCGGCGCTGTGGGTCCTGCTGATCGTCTTCGTGCCGCTCCTCGGTCCCCTCGCGTGGCTCGCGGTGCGCTGGTCGCGCCGGACCGCCGCCGGTCCGGACAGCCCCAGCGCGCCCCGCCGCGCGACCGGCCCCGACGACGACCCGGACTTCCTGTCCCGGCTCGACGACGACCGGCGACGGGCCGACCCGGGCGCCTCCGACGACGCACCGCCGGCGGCCTGAGCCCCGACCGAGCGGCGGTCAGATCCCCGAGTACGAGTGCTTGCCGGTGACCACGAGGTTGACGACCGTGAAGTTGGCGAGCACGACGGCGTAGCCGACGAACACGAAGTACGACGCCCGGCGCCCGCTCCAGCCGCGCGTGGTGCGTGCGTGCAGGTAGGCCGCGTAGACGACCCACGCGACGAACGTGCCGACCTCCTTGGGGTCCCAGCCCCAGTACCGCCCCCACGCGTGCTCGGCCCAGATCGCGCCGCCGATGAGCGTGAACGTCCAGAGCACGAAGGCGATGGCGTTCAGGCGGAAGGACAGGGCCTCGAGCTCGCGGGAGCCGGGCACCTGCTCGAGCCAGCCGAAGCGCGGTCCGCCCACCCAGCGCCGGAACCGGTCCGAGCGACCGGGGGTGCCGACGGTCACCGCGGGGCCGTCCACGAGCGCCTCCTCGCGGAAGCTGCGCAGGACCTGCAGCACCGCGGCGGCAAACGCGACCGTGAAGATGCCGGTGGCGATGATCGCGACGCCGACGTGCAGGATCAGCCAGTAGCTCTGCAGGGCGGGCTGCACCTGGTCGGCCTGGATGTAGAAGGCGTTGAGCGCGAGGACGAGGGCCAGCACGGAGATGCCCATGACGACGACGCCGACGAACGCGATGACGCGGCGGCGCTGCACGACGGCCAGCACGAGGACGGCGACGAACACGCCGACGATCGTGAACTCGTACATGTTGGCGGTGGGCCAGCGGCCCGCCGCGATGCCGCGCAGCACGATGCCGGCGAACAGCAGGACGAGCCCCAGCAGCGTGGTGGACCGGGCGATCCCCTCGGCGCGTGCCGACCGCCCGGGGGCGCTCTGGTCCTCGGAGCCGGCGACCGCGGTGGCGGGTCGCGTGCTGCCGGAACCGACGAGCGCGGCCTCGGGGACGCGCTTCTGCGCCCGCTCGGCGATGCGCGCCAGGTCGATGCTGTAGGCGACGAGCGCGATGGTGAACGCGGTCGCGGCGCCCCAGACGAGCAAGGTGCTCAGGTCACCGGTGGTCATGGCGAGGCCTCTCCTGAGGTGGGGCCGCGGGGAGCGACCGGGGGTCTGTCGGCAGAACGGGCGAGCACCTGGGCGAGCACCCGGTCGAGCTCGGGCTGCAGGCCGACGTCGTCGCCGCGGGCCAACCCGGCCGCGGTGACCACTGTACGACCGTCGTCACCCTCGGCGCCGGGGGCGAGGCGGAGCCAGAGCCGCCGGCGCGGCGCGAAGAGCGAGGTGGCCAGACCGGCGAACGCGAGCAGCGCGAACACGAGGACGAACGGCAGGGCGGGGTCGTGCCGCAGGTCGAGCGCGACGTACCGGGTCAGCTCGTTGAACGTCAAGGTGCCCATCCCCTCGGGCAGGTCGACGGTCTCGCCCGGCCGCACGACGAGAGTGACGGGCTTGTCGTCCTCGTCCATCAGCTGCGTCATCCGGGACTCGTCGAGCTCGTAGACGTTCTGCGGGACGCCGGTGTCGAGGCCGAGGTTGCCCTGCCAGACGGCGAGCACGAGGGCCGGGTCGTCGGGCTGCGGGTTCACGGAGGCGTAGGCGGGCCCGAACGACGTCTCGCGCACGTCCACGGTGGGCAGCAGGTAGCCGACGAGGCCGATCTGCTCCTGGTCGCCGGACACGTCGGGCACCTTGACGACGCCGCGCGAGGTGTAGACCTCGTCCTGCGGCAGGAACGGCGTGGGACCGGAGAACGCGACCTGGCCGGAGGCGTCGCGCACGGTGATGTCCGGCGCGTACCCGTTGCCCTGCAGGTAGACCTTGGCGCCGCCCGCGTCGAGGGGGTGGTTGACCTTGATGGTCTCCTCGACCGGCTCCTCGCCGGGGTTGGTCAGGGTGACGTGCGCGGTGAAGTCACGGGACTGCAGGGTCACCGGGTCGAAGCGGGACTCGAACTCGTCGAGCCGCAGCGTGAACGGCACGAGGCTCGACGGCGTGAACGCGGTGCCCTGCTCGAAGGTGTCGTAGTCCACCTGCGCGTTCGCGAACCCGCGCCCCTGCACGACGATCGCCTGGCCGCGGTAGTGCAGCACCTGGCCGGTGGCGACGGAGATGAGCAGCCCGACGAGGGCGAGGTGGAAGACGAGGTTGCCCGTCTCGCGCAGGTACCCGCGCTCCGCGGACACCGAGAGGGTGCCGTTACCCTCGTCGCGCGTGTCGACCCGGTACGTCGGGACGAACGGGAGCCAGCGCCAGCCGGCGCGCAGCACGGTGGTGGCGTGGTCCGCGACCTGCGACGGCGGCGCGTCGACCACGCCCGACCCCTGCGCGGGGAACCGCGTGAACCGGCGGGGAGCGCGCGGCGGTCGGCCGCGGACCCCTGCGAGGTGCACCTTGGTGCGCGGCAGGATGCAGCCGACCAGCGACACGAACAGCAGGATGTAGATCGCCGAGAACCAGACGGAGGAGTACACGTCGAAGAACCCGAGCCGGTCCAGCCACGGGCCCGTCGTCGGGTGGTCGGCGATGTAGGTGGCCACCTTGGCGGTGTCCTGCGCGCGCTGCGGCCAGACGGTCCCCGGCACGGCGGCGACGGCGAGCAGCATGAGCAGCAGCAGGGCGACCCGCATGCTGGTGAGCTGCCGCCAGGCCCAGCGGAGCCAGCCGACGAGCCCGAGCGTGGGCAGGGTGGGGGGCGCTGCCGGAGCCTCGGTCGGCTCCATGAAGACGTCGGAGAGGCCCTCGGGCCGGTGCACGCTCATACGACCGGCACGAACGGGTCGCCGCCGACGAGGACACCCTGCAGCCACGAGGACCAGGTCCCCCACACGCCCGTGACCAGCGCGATGCCGAGGATCACCAGCATCGCGCCGCCGAACCGCATGATCGCCAGTCGGTGCCGGCGCAGGAAGCCGAGCGCTCCGGCGCTGCGGTCGACGAAGAGCGCCACCAGGAGGAACGGCAGCCCGAGCCCGAGGCAGAACGCGACGGCCAGGAGGGCGCCGCGACCGGCCGAGCCGCCGTCGAGGGAGAGCGTGAGGATCGCGGCGAGCGTCGGGCCGATGCACGGCACCCAGCCCAGCCCGAAGGTGACACCCAGCAGGGGTGCACCCCACAGCCCGGCGCGGGGCGCCAGGTGCACGCGCTTCTCGTTCTGCAGGAACGGGATCAGGCCGAGGAAGCCCAGGCCGAGCACGATGACGACCACCCCGAGCACGCGCGTGATCGGGTCCTGGTACTCGACCAGCAGGCCGCCGAGGGAGCCCGCCAGGACCGCGAGCGCGACGAACACGGCGGTGAACCCGGCGACGAACAGGGCGACGCCGAGGAGGACGCGGCTGCGCGCGGGAGCGGTCCGGACGAGCGTGTCGCCCTCCGAGAAGACGGTCTGGGCAGACCCGGTCATCCCGCCGAGGTAGCCGACGTAGGCGGGCACGAGCGGCAGCACGCACGGCGACGCGAACGAGACGAGCCCGGCGATCAGCGCCACCGGGATCGCCAGGAGCAGCGACCCCGAGACGACGGTCTGGCCGAAGGCGTCGCCCGCGTCGGCGAGCATCATGACGGAGGCGTCTCGAGGAGCAGGTCGTCGACGATCGACCGGAGCGTCGAGGGGTCGGCGAGCCCGAGGATGCGCGCGGCGACCATCCCGGACCGGTCGAGCACGATCGTCGTCGGCACGGCGTTGACCGGGACGGTGCCCTGCAGGGCGGCGATCGCGGCGCCGTCGGTGTCCGCGAGGCTCGGGTAGGGCACCTCGAACTGGCGCTCGAAGGCCTGCGCGGTGCCGGCGTCGTCGGTCCGGTTGATGCCGAGCACCTGCACGCCGTCGTCCGCGTAGTCGGTGGACAGCGCGGCGAGGTCGGGGGCCTCGGCACGGCACGGAGGGCAGTTGGCGTACCAGGTGTTCAGCACGACGACCTCGCCGCGCCAGGCGGCCACGTCCTGCGCGGTGCCCGCGAAGTCGGTGCCGGACAGCTCGAGCGGGCCCGAGCGGTCGCCCGCGGCCCACGTCGTGGTGCTGCCGTCGCCGGACTGGTAGCCCTGGTCCTGCACGTCCTGCGGGGTCGTCGACGCGCTCTCGGGTGCGCAGCCGGCGAGGAGGAGGACGCCGAGCGAGGCGATTGCGAGGACGCGTCGGCGCACGTCAGGCCCCCGCAACCGTGGACGCGCCGGGCAGCAGCACCGCGGCGGGCTCGCTGTAGCCGACGCCGACCAGGGTGTCGCCGTCGTAGCGCAGGCTGGTCAGCGACGCGACCGAGCACTGCCGCTTGCGCGGGTCGTGCCACAGGTGCCGGTTCTCGAGCGCCAGGCGCGTGACCCAGACGGGCAGCTGGTGGCTGACCAGCACGGCCTCGTGCCCGCGGGCGAGCTCGCGCGCGGACTCGACGGCCGCGAGCATGCGGTCGACCTGCTCCTTGTACGCCTCGCCCCAGGACGGCCGGAACGGGTTGCGCAGGTACGGCCAGTGCTCGGGGTGGCGCAGCGAGCCGTCGCCGACCCCGAACGTCTTGCCCTCGAAGTGGTTCCCCGCCTCGATGATCCGCTCGTCGGTGCGGACCTCCAGGTCGAACGCCGCCGCGATGGGCGCGGCGGTCTCCTGCGCGCGCTGCAGCGGCGAGGCGATCACGGCGACGACGTCGCGACGCGCGCCGGCCCCCGACCCGGCCAGGTGGTCCGCCACCATGTGCGCCATGGCCAGACCACGCTCCGAGAGCCGGTAGCCGGGCAGCCGTCCGTAGAGCACGGCGTCGGGGTTGTGCACCTCGCCGTGCCGCATCAGGTGGATCGTGGTCGCGACCATGGGCTCAGTCTCGCAAACACTCCTGTGCGCCACGGACACGGGAGCGGGTCACTCGACGTGACACGCGCCACCCGTGAGGTGCTGGCGGACGGTCTCCATGGCGTCGCCGAGCGCGGCGAACTGCTCGGGCGTGAGCACGTCGACCAGGTGGTCGCGCACGGACTGAACATGGCTGGGGGCGGCGGCCACGAGGACCTGCCAGCCCTTCTCGGTCATGGTGCAGTTCACGCCGCGGGCGTCCTCGACGCAGGGCAGCCGGGCGACGAGGCCCTGCTCCTCCATGCGGCGGATGGTGTGCGTGAGCCGGCTGCGGGAGTGCGCCAGGTTGTCGGCCAGCTGGGCCATCCGCAGCGTGCGGTCGGGTGCCTCGGAGAGCCGGACGAGGACCTCGTACTCGTGCGTGGACAGCCCGGTCTGCTGCTCCAGCTCGTGCTCGAGCGCGGCGAACAGGCGTGCCGCCCCGCCGCGGAAGGAGCGCCAGTGGACCTGCTGCTCGGCGGTCAGCCATTCCACCGTCTGCACGGCGGGTGTGTCAGTGGTCACAGCGTGGCCTCCGTCCTTCGGTCAGGGGTTGCGGGTCTGCGTCGAGTGTAGTACAACTTTGAACTAACAGTTTGGTTGACAGTTCAACAACCACGGAGGACAGACCATGAGCACCGCCACCGCCACGCTTCCCACCGGACTCACCACGGGCACCTGGGCCATCGACGCCTCGCACACCGAGGCGGCCTTCACCGTCCGGCACGCCGGCATCTCCAAGGTCCGCGGCACCATCGGCGTCACCGAGGGCGTCGTCACGGTCGGCGAGGACCTGGCGAGCACGTCCGTCTCCGTCACGCTGGACCCGGCCGCCGTCAGCACCGGTGACGCCAACCGCGACGGCCACCTCAAGAGCGGCGACTTCTTCGACGTCGAGACGTTCGGCCAGTGGACGTTCGTCTCCACCGAGATCCGCGAGGCGGGCAAGGACTACGTCATCGCCGGCGACCTCACCATCCACGGCGTCACGCAGCGCGTCGAGCTCGAGACCGAGTTCAACGGCACCGCGGTCGACCCGTTCGGCAACCAGCGCGCGGGCTTCGAGTCCACCGTGACGATCTCCCGCAAGGACTTCGGGCTCACCTGGAACGCGGCCCTCGAGGCCGGCGGCGTCCTGGTGTCCGACAAGGTCGTCATCGCGCTCGACGTCTCGATCATCAAGGGCTGACACCGCCCTCCGCACGACGACGGCCGGGTCCCTCGCGGACCCGGCCGTTCGCATGCCTCAGGCGCCGGTGCCGGTACGCCGGCGGTCGTGGAACGCGAGGATCTGCAGCTCGGAGGCCACGTCCACCGCCCGCAGGTCGACGTGCGCAGGGACCCGCAGCGCGCGCGGCGCGAACGTGAGGATGCCGACCACACCCGCCGCGACGAGCTCGTCGCACACGTCCTGCGCGACGGCCGCGGGCGTCGCGATGATGCCGATGGTCGCGTCGGCCCCGCTGACCACGTCGTGCAACGAGGCCGGCGGCTGCACCATGAGCCCCCCGACGGTGGTCCCCACCAGCGCGGGGTCGGCGTCGACCAGGCCGACGACCGCGAACCCGCGCTCGGCGAACACGGAGTAGCTGGCCAGCGCGTGCCCGAGGTTGCCGATGCCGACGATGACGACCCGCCGCTGCGTCGTCAGGCCCAGCACCACCGAGATCTGCTCCGACAGGTGCAGGACGTCGTACCCCACCCCGCGCCGGCCGTACGAGCCGAGGAACGACAGGTCCTTGCGCAGCTGCGCCGAGGTGACGCCCGCACCCGCGGCGAGCTCCTCCGACGACGTGGTGACCACCCCGTCGGCCGTCAGCCCGTTCAGCACCCGCAGGTACCCCGGCAGGCGCGCGACGGTGGCGGTGGGGACGTCGCGCGCGCCGGCCCGCCCGGTCGCACCCGGCTCCGTCGCCCTGGCGTGCGTCCGCGGTACCCCTCGCTGCGTGTCCACATCGACCCCCACCGTGACCGACGGGCACCGAGCAGGCCCGGGCGCCCGTGCCCTGCTGGTCAGGCTAGGGGGCGGGGACCGGCCGCGGTAAGGGTTCGGCGCAGCCTGTTCGGGTCGATCCGCCAGTAGCCCTGCTGCACCCCGTCGACCTCGACGACGGGGACCAGCTCGCCCAGCTCCGCGACGAGGTCCCGGCCGTCGGCGGTCCCGGCGTCGATGTCGACCTCCCGCCAGGCGTCCCCGGTCTCGGCGCACACCGTCCGCACCACCTCCCGCGCCTCGTCGCACAGATGGCAGCCGGCCCGGCCGTAGAGCACCACACGCGTCATGAGGCCCACCGTCTCACGCTCGCGTGACACCGCGGCGCGCGCACCGTCGTTACAGTGACCGGGTGCGTCAGGCGTCCGGGAACCCCAGCGTCCCCGCTCCCGTGCTGCGGGACCCGGGGTCAGGCCCGGACGGTCCCGCGGTCGGCGCGTTCTTCGACGTCGACAACACGATCATCCGCGGCGCCAGCGCGTTCCACCTGGGTGTGGGCCTCTACCGGCGCGGCTTCTTCCGACGGCGCGACCTGGTCGAGTTCGGGTTCCACCAGTTCCGGTACCTGACGTTCGGCGAGAACAAGCAGCAGATCGACGAGGTGCGCAGCCGGGCGCTGTCGATCATGAAGGGGCACTCGGTGGCCGAGGTCACCGCGATCGCGGAGGACGTCTACGACGAGGTGCTCTGCCTGCGCATCTACCCGGGCACGCAGCGGCTGCTCGACGAGCACATCGCCGCCGGCCACTCCGTGTGGCTGGTCACGGCGACGCCCGTGGAGATCGGCTCGCTGATCGCCCGGCGCCTCGGGGTCACCGGGTCGCTGGGCACGATCGCGGAGCACGAGGACGGCTTCTACACGGGTCGGCTGGTGGGCGACATGCTGCACGGGCAGGCCAAGGCGGACGCCGTGCGGGCGATCGCCGAGCAGGAGGGCATCGACCTGGCGACGTCGTACGCGTACGGCGACTCCACCAACGACGTCGCGATCCTGTCCGAGGTCGGCTTCCCCTGCGCGATCAACCCCGACCGCCGCCTGCGCCGGTACGCCGCCGAGGTGGGCTGGCCGGTGCGCGAGTTCCGCAACCGCCGGCGCAACGCCCGCCGCGGCACCACGGTGGCCAGCCTGGCCGGGCTGGCCTGGGCCGGCGGGCTCGTCGCGCGGTCCCTGCTGCGGTCGTGGCGCGGTCCCGGCGGCGGCGAGGACGTCCTGTGACGGTCCGGCCCGCCGCGCACGACGAGCTCGACGCGCTCGCCCGGCTCGCGGCCCTGACCTTCCCGCTCGCCTGCCCGCCCGGCTCCACCGCGCAGGACCAGCAGGAGTTCATCGACACGGTCCTGTCGGTCGAGCGGTTCGCCGAGTACCTGGACGACCCCCTGCGGGACGTGCTGGTCGCCGGTGACGGCGAGCTCGTCGGGTACACGATGCTCGTCGCCGGCGAGCCCGCGGACCCGGACGTGCAGGCGGCCCTGCACCTGCGCCCGACCGTCGAGCTGTCCAAGTGCTACGTGCACCCCGACCACCACGGTGCGGGCATCGCGAACGCCCTCATGGCGGCGTCGTTGGACGCGGCCCGGAGCCGTGGGGCGCACGGGATGTGGCTCGGCGTGAACCAGCAGAACGCGCGGGCGCAGGCGTTCTACGTGCGGTCCGGGTTCGCGATCGTCGGCACGAAGCACTTCACCGTCGGCACCCGGGTGGAGGACGACTACGTCCTGGAGCGCCCGCTCTAGGCGTCCTGCTCCCGGGCCGTCGCGGCGGGCCCCGGCTCGGCGGGCC
>NZ_BJUB01000007.1 GCF_007989805.1 Cellulomonas xylanilytica | reverse complement strand
GACGAGGACGACGCCGGCTGCACCACGGCCGCGTCACCCAGGACACCGAGCGCCACACCGGACACGTCGACAGGTGCGACCACGGGCACCGCCACGACGGCGTCGTCGACGGCCGCGGCGGGCGCGGGAGCCGCCGAGCTCCCGCCGGCGCCGCCGACCACGGCAGCGTCACCGAGCACGCCGACCGCGACGTCGGACACGGTCACCGGGACGGTGACCGGCACCGCCACGAGGGCGGCGTCGTCGTGGGCGGCGTCGTCGTGAGCGGCGTCGTCCTCGGCAGGAGCCGCCGGTGCCGTACCGGTCGCGGTGCCTGAGCTGACGACGCTATCGCCACCGATCCCAAGGGCGATGCCCGAGACGTCCACCGGGACGTGGACCGGTGCGTGCACGACCTGGTCGAGCCCCAGGTCGAGGAGGCCGCCGGAGCCGTCGACCTGCAGGTCGACGGCCACGAGGGCGTTGTCGTGGGCGGGTTCTTCTGCGTAGGCCATCGAGGCCCCGGCGGCGACGAGGCCGCCTGTCACGAGCGCTGTCTGCAGCGCACGCCGGACGTAGGTGTGCATGGCGAAGCTCCTCCTGCTGATCGGATGGCCCGGACGGGCCGTGGACGCGTGTCGCACGGGTGCGACCGGTCTCCGGTCAGGCAGGGGAGCTGGGGACCTCGGAGGCGGGCGGGGCGGCGGACGTCAGGAGGACGCCGCCGAGAAGGCATCGGCCCTGCGGGACCGCGGTGGGCGCGAGGGCACCGAGGACGGCCGCGTCCACCACGGTGCGGCTGCCCGACGCGGTGGAGCCCGACGGCGCGGGCGCGGCAGGGAGATCCGACCCGGGGTCGGACGGCGCCGGCGCGGGCGTGTCGGGGACGACGGCTGCGTCGAGGGGAGAGGGCGGTCCGGCGGCGTGGTTCGTCGCGACGGGCGTGCGGCGGGTCGACGTCAGCGCAGCGATCCCGGCGACCGCGACGTCCTCCGCGGGCCGGACCGCGTCGACGGCGGGAACGACCGACTGCGGCACGGGCAGCGAGGCACCCACCGGGTCGAGGGCGCCCGGCACGGGCCGAAGGACGCCGCCGACGGGTCGAAGGACGGGGTCGAGGACCGGGTCGAGGGGCTCCAGGACGGGGTCCAGCGGGTCCACGACGGGCGTGATGACGTCGATCACCGGACCGGCGGCGTCGAGGACGGGGCCGACGGCGTCGAGGACGGGCCGCGTCAGGTCGACCACGGGCGCCAGGACGGGCGCCAGCGGCTCGACGGCCGCACCGACCACCGGTGCGACCGGGGCGACGACCGCGTCCACGCCGGGCGCCACCGGTGCGACGACCGCGTCGACCACCGGGGCGACGGGTGCGACCACCTCGTCGACCACCGGCACGACGGGGGACGCCACCGCCTCGACCACCGGAGCGACGGGCGTCGCGACCGCCTCGACCACGGGCGCGACCGGGGAGGCCACCGCCTCGACCACCGGAGCGACGGGCGTCGCGACCGCCTCGACGACGGGCACCACGGGCGTGACGACGACGTCCAGCACCGGTGCCAGCGGGGACACGACGGCGTCGACGACGGGCACGACAGGTGTGGTGACGGCGTCGACGAGATCCACGACGAGCCCGCTGCGGGGCGGCGAGTCGTCGGCACGAGCCGACGGCGCGAGCAGGGCCTGGACGAGGACGACGAGCACGAGGGCCACGAGCGCGAGCAGGCCGCGAAGGAGCCACGTTCCCGCTCCGGCGGTCTCCTGCTTCAGCGACGTCATCGTCAAGCCCCCCAAGGCCCTGCGCTTCCGTCGACCGTACGAAGGCCGGTTGGATGCGGCAACCGGGAAGGTGGAGATCACCTGTCCGGCCTAGCGGGGGTCAGACGTCCTCGGGGTCCACGAGAAAGTCCGCCTCGTCGGCGATCTCGCCTCCGATGGCGCCGTGCACGACGCGCGCGACGGCCTGCACGAGCGGGGCGGCGCGGGACCGGGCGACGCGGTGCTCGAACGACGGCCGCTCGGCCTCGAGCTCCTCGATGAACGGGGGCTCCCAGTGCACCCGGTAGGCGACGACACCGTTCTTGGTCCACGGCAGCTCGCGCATCAGGGGCGGCAGCGCGGTCTCGACGCCGGCCTCGACGGACAGCATCCCGTCGTGCCCGAGGTCGACGAGAACGCCGAAGGCCTCGGGCGCCGGGGGCACGGCCAGCATCAGCTCGTCGTACGCGGCGGCCTCGTCCATCAGGCGGCGGCGCTCCACCTCGTCGGTGACGCCGTGCTGGTCGAGCGCGGCGGAGAGCCCGCGGCCGCCGGCCTCGGCGACCCAGCCGGGCTGTGCGCCGGCGTCGCGACCGACCCCGGGCTGCGGCCCGGTCCAGGTCCCGCTCGCGGCCTCGCTGAGGCGGGCGCGCGGCAGCACGCTCTGCACGACCCGGAGGGCGTCCTCGGGCTCGAGCCACGAGTCGGACAGGACGGTGAGGTCGATGGCGCTGTCGACGTCGGGCGTGAGCACGGTGCCGCTCCCGCCGGTGCGGACGGAGCCGCCGAGGCGCCGAGCGGCGGCGACCATCCACTGCAGCACGCGCTCCTCCTCCCGGATCGGCATGCCGTCGGGGAACGCGCGCTTCAGCCCGTCCCGGTCACCGCCGGGGTACGGCTTCTCGCCGCGCTCCCGGGGGCACACCAGGATGTACGCGAGGGTGGACGTCGCGGGCAGCCCGAGGCTGACGGCGTCCCCGGTCTCCATGCGGAACGGGCCGTTCAGCGTGGAGAGCCGCGCGAGCCGCAGCGTGCGCGGAGGGACGGTCGCGGCTCCGACCGCCCGGATGCCGAGCGCGGCCGTCATGGGCCCGATGATCCCGCGCGGCTGGAGGACGTCCTGCGGCGTCTCCTCCCACCGGGCGTTGGCGAACCTGCTGATCGCGAGCACCTCGACCTCGTCGGCGGCCACGTCGGGCGGCAGCGCGAGGATGTGGCGGTCGCGCAGCCCGGGGTCGTCGGCGGGGAGCCGTGTGAGCCGAGCCATGCGTCAGACGTCCGTGCGGTGGAAGTTCTGGAAGGACCGCGAGGCGGTCGGTCCCCGCTGCCCCTGGTACCGCGAGCCGTACTGCGAGGACCCGTACGGGTGCTCGGAGGCCGACGAGAGGCGGAAGAAGCACATCTGGCCGATCTTCATGCCGGGCCACAGCAGGATGGGCAGCGTCGCGACGTTGGACAGCTCCAGGGTCACGTGCCCGGAGAACCCGGGGTCGATGAAGCCGGCCGTCGAGTGCGTCAGCAGCCCGAGCCGCCCCAGCGACGACTTGCCCTCGAGCCGCGCGGCGATGTCGTCGGGCAGCGTCACGGCCTCGTACGTGGACCCGAGGACGAACTCGCCAGGATGCAGGACGAACGACTCCCCCGGGGTCACCTCGACCAGCCGCGTCAGGTCCGGCTGGTCCGCCGACGGGTCGATGAAGGGGTACTTGTGGTTGTCGAACAGCCGGAAGTACCGGTCGAGCCGCACGTCGATGCTCGACGGCTGGAGCATGGCGGGCTCGTAGGGGTCGAGGGCCACGCGGCCCGACTCGAGCTCGGCCCTGATGTCACGGTCGGAGAGCAGCACGGGGCCACGGTAGTCCGGTCCGGGGTGCGCCCAGGGCACGTGTTCACCGCAGGTCCCGGACGAGGAGCGCCACCTGCGTGCGGTTCTCCAGACCGAGCTTGAGCAGGATGCTCGACACGTGCGCCTTCACGGTGGCCAGCGTGAGGTACAGCTCGCGGGCGATCTCGGCGTTGCTCGCTCCGCGGCCGATGGCGACGACGACGTCCCGCTCGCGCTCGGTGAGCAGGTCGAGGGATGCCCGCGCCGCCGCCCGGGAGCCCCCGGCGCGCGCGGTGGTGTCCATGAGCCGGCGAGCCACCCTCGGCGACAGCACCGGGTCGCCCGCCGCCGCGGCAAGCACCGCCTCGACGATGCGCTGCGGCGCGGTGTCCTTGAGCAGGTACCCGCTCGCGCCGGCGTGCAGCGCGGCCTCGACCTCGTCGGCGGTGTCGAACGTGGTGAGCACGACGACGGCGGGCGGGTCCTGCCGACGACGCACCGCCCGGGTGGCGGCGATGCCGTCGACCCCGGGCATCCGCAGGTCCATCAGGACGACGTCGACAGGGTGCGCGTCGAGCGCGGCGGGGACGAGCGCGCCGTCCGACACCTGGGTCACCACGCGGATCCCCTCGGCGCCGTCGAGCATCAGCGTCAGCCCGGTGCGCACCAGGGCGTCGTCGTCGACGACGAGCACCCGGACGGTCACGGCTCCCACCGTAGCCACGCCTCCAGCGTGTACCCGTCGCCCGACGGCGCGGCCGACAGCGTCCCGCCCAGCAGCTCCACCCGCTCGGTCAGACCGATCAGGCCCGTCCCGGTCCCCGGGCCGAGCCCGGCGGCGCCCGGGCCGTTGACCACCCGCACGCGCAGGCCGTCGTCGACGCGGACCTCGACGGTCACGGGTGCGCCCGGTGCGTGCCGGCGCGCGTTGGTCAGCCCTTCCTGGCACGTCCGGTAGACCGCGAGGCCGAGCGCGGCCGGCACCTCGACGTCCGGCAGGTGCAGCGAGACGGAGGCACCCGCCGCCCGTTCCTGCTCGACGAGCGCCACGAGGTCCGCGAGCCCCGGTGCCGGACGCAGCTCGTCGGGCCCCTCCCGCAGCACCCCGATCACGGTCCGCAGCTCCTCCAGCGCCTCCGCGGCGCTCGCCCGCACGACGCCGGCCGCCGCCGACACCTGCTGCGCCGTCAGGTCCGTCCGGTACTCCAGCGCCCCGGCGGTCGTCGCCAGCAGGGTGAGCCGGTGCGCGAGCGTGTCGTGCATCTCCCGGGCGATCCGGACCCGCTCCGCGGACCGTGCCTCCTCGACCCTGCGCACCTGGTCCCGCTCGGCCGTCCGGGCACGCACCCGCCACTCGTCCACGAGCGCGTCCCGCGTCCGGCCGTACGCGCCCCAGCCGAGGAGCGCCCCGTGCACCGCGACGTCGCACAGCAGCCACCACCCGAGCGGCAGCCCGACGGACCGCCACAGCGCCTGCAGCGCGTGCCCGGTGATGCTCGCGAGCGCCACGGGCACCGCGATGCCCAGCCGCTCGCGGCGCGCGACGACGTACGTGCCGGCGGTCGCGGCGGGTGTCGCGGCGGGACTGAGCGCGGCGAGCGCGCCGAGGAGGAGACCGCCGAGCAGCGGGCGGCTCCGCAGGAACGGGAGGACCGAGATCGCCAGGGCCCCGAGCGCGAGGTCGACCAGCAGCGGGACGCCGTCGACCCGTGCGGCCCAGGCGGCGGCCGTCGTGAGCACCACCATGCCGGCCAGCAGGCCGAGCAGGGCGGGCAGGGACGGCTCGTCACGTGGTCGGGTCATGCGGCGAGCGTAGGAACCGTCGGCCGCGGCCACTACCGACCAAAGAAGGGGGCGCGACGAACCTCCGGCCGACGACGTCCTCGGCGGGCCCGACCAGGCTCGACGGCGTCCACCTCGACGTCAGGAGAAGCTCATGAACCGTCCCGTCCCCGTCTGGCTCGTCGCCGTCGCCGCGACCGCTCTCGCGCTCGCGGTCTGGGTGCTCGCCGTGCCGGTCGCCGGCGTCGACCTGGAGGCCGGCACGCCCCCGCAGGCCGTGGAAGCCGTGGCGGTCGCCGTCACGACCCTCGTCGTCACGCTCGCCGCCTGGGGCGTCCGCACGGTGCTGCGCCGACGCGCACCGGTCGCCTGGTGGGTCATCTGCGCGGTCGTGCTCGTCGTCTCCCTGCTCGGCCCGCTCGGCGGCACGTCCCCGGCCGCGGTCGGCACCCTGGTCGCGCTGCACCTGGTCGTCGGCACGACGGTCGCGGTGGGGCTGGACCCGCGCCGGACGCGAGCCACGACCGCCGTCCCGGCGCGCTGACCCGGGTCGGTGCTCGTGAACGCCTATCGCTCCCCGGCGGCGGCCGCGGGCACCGCCGGCAGCAGCCGCGACGGCGCGGTCGCGGACGGCGTGGGAGGCGGAGGGGGAGGCGGCGGCCACGGGAACTGGTCGTTGCACGAGGTCATCGCGTCGAGCGGGTCGGCCGTGCACGCGTCCCGGCCGTCCCCGCCGTCGAGGCGGTCGTTCCCCTCGACCCCGTCCGTGCCGCGGAGCGTGTCGTGGCTGCCGCCGCCGCGCAGCAGGTCCGAGCCGGGCCCACCGTCGAGCGTCGCGGGCCACCGGACGGTCGTCAGCACGTCGTCCCCGTGCCCGCCGCGCACCTCCTCGATGTCGGGCGAGGAGCTCCACGGCGCCGGGACGCCCACCGCGTCGCCCTCGCCCGGCTCCCCGTCGCCGCCGACCCCGTCGAGCGTCACGGTGACCGGCCCCGTGCGGTCCCCGTAGTCGACGACGTCGGACCCGGGTCCCCCGACCAGCTGGTGGGCACCGTCCGGCGCCGCGCCCATGACGAACCGGTCCGGTCCCTGGCCGCCCTCGGAGCGGCCGCTGTCGGCACCGCCGTCGAGCACGTCGGAGCCCCAGCCGCCCTGGAGCAGGTCGTGGCCGTCGCCGCCGAGCAGCGTGTCGTCGCCGTCCCCGCCGACCAGCACGTCGTCGCCGCCGAGCCCGGACACCCGGTCGTCACCGGCACCCGCGCAGATCACGTCCGCCCCGGGCGTGCCCAGGAGCTCGTCGCCGCCGTCGGTGCCGCGGATCGTGCACCTGTGCCCCGGGGCCGTGTCGTAGCGGACGTAGTCCCAGGTCGAGCTGCCCTGGAACGTCTCGAAGCCCAGCGCGACGGTGCCCGCGCCGCGCTCGGTCAGCGTCCGGTCGAGGACGGTGCGCCCGTCGACCGTCAGCCGCAGCTGCTGCCCGCGGGCCTCCAGGTGGTACGTGTGCCAGCGGCGGGTGTCGAGCGGGATCACCTCGCGGTCCTGGTACGGGTAGAGCAGGCAGAGCTCCCCGGGGCCGAAGCCGAGGTGCACCAGGTCCATGGTGTCGCCGACCCACAGCATCGTGGCCGGGGGGTTGCCCGTCTCCTCGTCGAGGCACGACCTCGTCGAGTCGGCTCCGAGGCGCATGCGGAAGTCGACGTCCCAGCCGGTCAGCCGACCGGCCGCGCCCGTCCACTCCGACGGCCCCGCCTCCTCCCGCAGCATCACCATCGTCTCGGCGCCGATCGTGATCTTGCCTCCGCGCGTGGTCGCGACCGGGTCGCCGCTGAACCCCTGCACCACCCAGCCGGGACCCAGGGACCGGCCGAACTCCTCGCGCTGGGCGTCGCCCGCCCAGGCGGGCGGCGCCAGCAGCAGGGGCGCCGCAAGGGCCGCGGCAACGGTCAGGCCGAAACGGGTCCGTCTCATCGTCGAGCTCCCCACGTGTCAGATGGTGAGCACCGTAGGGGTGCCGACGGGCACGGAGGGCGTGCGAAAAGTTTCGATACCCGGAACCTGCCCGTTCGGGCGACCGCTCCGCAGTCGACATCGGGAATCGCTTCGTCCGTTCCGCCATGGGACGCAGGCGGCTATGCTCTCGTCCGAGAGTTGCGTGGGAGCGCTCTCGCACACCGAACAGCGCCGGCGACGACGCGCCCCGGCACTGCAGCGGGGGCCGGACGAGCCGCGGGCGCTACTGCCGAGCACTCGAGGGGCAAGTCCATGCGGTACGGCCAGTTTGACGACGAGGCACGCGAGTACGTCATCGAGACGCCTCACACGCCCTATCCGTGGATCAACTACCTCGGGTCCGAGCAGTTCTTCTCGCTCATCTCGCACCAGTCCGGGGGCTACTCGTTCTACCGCGACGCCAAGATGCGCCGCCTGACGCGCTACCGGTACAACAACATCCCCGCGGACGCCGGCGGCCGCTACTTCTACGTGAACGACGGCGGCGACGTGTGGACTCCGTCGTGGCTGCCGGTCAAGGCGGACCTGGACCACTTCGAGACGCGGCACGGCCTCGGCTACACCCGCATCACCGGGGAGCGCCGCGGCATCTCCGTCGAGACCCTGTTCTTCGTGCCCATCGGCGAGACCGCCGAGATCCAGAAGGTCACGGTCACCAACACCTCGGACGAGGCGAAGACGATCACGCTCTTCTCGTTCGTCGAGTTCTGCCTCTGGAACGCGCAGGACGACCAGACCAACTACCAGCGCAACCTGTCGATCGGCGAGGTCGAGGTCGAGCAGGACGGCCCCTACGGGTCGGCCGTGTTCCACAAGACCGAGTACCGCGAGCGCCGCGACCACTACGCCGTGTACGGCGTGAACACGCGGGCCGACGGCTTCGACACCGACCGCGACACCTTCGTCGGGGCCTACAACGGCCTGGGCGAGGCGACGGTCCCGCGCAGCGGCGCGTCGACCGGCTCGGTGGCGTCCGGCTGGTACCCGATCGGCTCGCACTCCGTGAACCTGACGCTCGCTCCCGGCGAGTCCCGCGCGCTGACCTACGTCCTCGGCTACGTCGAGAACCCCGACGAGGAGAAGTGGGCCGACGACGCCCACCAGGTGGTCAACAAGGAGCGCGCGCACGCGCTGCTGGGCCGGTTCGCGACGACCGAGCAGACGGACGCCGCGTTCGAGAAGCTCCGCGCGCACTGGACGGGCCTGCTGTCCACGTACTCGGTCAAGAGCGACGACGAGAAGCTCGACCGGATGGTCAACATCTGGAACCAGTACCAGTGCATGGTCACGTTCAACATGTCGCGCTCGGCGTCGTTCTTCGAGACCGGGATCGGCCGCGGGATGGGCTTCCGCGACTCCAACCAGGACCTGCTGGGCTTCGTGCACCTCATCCCCGAGCGGGCCCGCGAGCGCATCATCGACATCGCGTCCACGCAGTTCGAGGACGGCTCGGCGTACCACCAGTACCAGCCGCTGACGAAGCGCGGGAACAACGACATCGGCTCCGGCTTCAACGACGACCCGCTGTGGCTCATCGCCGGCGTGGCCGCGTACATCAAGGAGACCGGCGACGTCGCGATCCTCGACGAGCCGGTGCCCTTCGACAACGAGCCCGGCTCCGAGGTCCCGCTGTTCGAGCACCTGGTCCGCTCGTTCCAGTTCACGGTGGACAACCGCGGGCCGCACGGCCTGCCCCTGATCGGCCGCGCCGACTGGAACGACTGCCTGAACCTCAACTGCTTCTCCACCACCCCCGGCGAGTCGTTCCAGACCACCGAGAACCAGGCGGGCGGGGTCGCGGAGTCGGTGTTCATCGCCGCGCAGTTCGTCCTCTACGGCGCGGAGTTCGCCGAGCTGGCGTCCCGCCGCGGCCTGACGGAGGTCGCCTCGCAGGCCCGCAAGGTCGTCGACGAGGTCCGCGCCGCCGTGCTCGACCACGGCTGGGACGGCGACTGGTTCCTGCGCGCGTACGACTACTACGGCAACCCGATCGGCACGGACGCCAAGCCCGAGGGCAAGATCTGGATCGAGCCGCAGGGGTTCGCGGTCATGGCGGGCATCGGCGTGGACGGCGTCGAGCCGACGTCGCCGGCCATCAAGGCGCTCGACTCCGTCGGCGAGATGCTGGGCACCCCGCACGGCCTGGTGCTGCAGTACCCGGCGTACACGACGTACCAGATCGAGCTCGGCGAGGTCTCCACCTACCCACCGGGGTACAAGGAGAACGGTGGCATCTTCTGCCACAACAACCCCTGGGTGATCATCGGCGAGACCGTGGTGGGCCGTGGCGCCAAGGCGTTCGACTACTACAAGCGGATCACGCCGGCGTACCGCGAGGACATCTCCGACGTGCACAAGCTCGAGCCGTACGTGTACGCGCAGATGATCGCCGGCAAGGAGGCGTCGCGTGCGGGCGAGGCCAAGAACTCCTGGCTCACCGGTACGGCCGCGTGGAACTTCGTGGCGGTGTCCCAGTACCTGCTCGGCGTGCGGCCCGACTACGACGGCCTGGTCGTCGACCCGCAGATCGGTCCCGACGTCCCGTCGTTCACCGTCACGCGCGTCGCCCGCGGTGCCACGTACGAGATCCACGTGACCAACTCCGGCACGGAGGGCGCCCGCGGGCGCCTCACCGTCGACGGCACGCCGGTCGAGGGCAACCTCGTCCCGTACGCCGCCGAGGGCTCGGTCGTCCGCGTCGAGGTCACCGTCTGACCCCGCGGGGGCACGACGGGATGCTCTGATGACGGCTGTCCAGGAAGTCGAAGCGCTGACGTCGCCGTTCGGCGTCGACACGCGGCTGATCACGCTCCGCAACAGCACGTGGGAGCTCGACGTGCTGCCGGCGACGGGTGCGTCGCTCGCGGGTGGTCGCGTCCGCACGTCCGACGGCGTGTGGCGGGACCTGCTGCGCCCGACCCGCCGGACCGCGCTCGGGGAGCCGGAGAAGTGCTCCAGCTTCCCGATGGTGCCGTGGTCGAACCGGATCCGGGACGGCGTCCTGCCGTTCGGCGGGCGCACCTGGCAGCTGCAGCGCAACGGCGCGGACGGCACGGCGATCCACGGCGCCGCCCGGCACTCCGCCTGGACCGTCATCGAGCTCACCGACACCCGCGTGGTGCTCGAGCTGGACACCTGCGACCTGGTGGGCGTCAACTTCCCGTGGCGGTTCCGGTCGCAGATCACGTACGCGCTCAGCGGCGACCGGCTGACCGTCGGCACGTCGGTGCGCAACGTCGACCTCGTGCCGTTCCCCGCCGGGTTCGGGCACCACCCGTACCTGCAGCGAACGCTGTCCCCCGTCGGCACCGCCGCACCGCCGACGCCCGGCCAGCCGGTGCTCGAGGTGCCTGCGCAGAAGGGCTACTCGCTGGTCAACGCCCTCCCGTCGGGTCCCGCCGGCTCGGTCCCGCAGCGCGCCGACTTCCGCGTGGCCCGGCCGCTGACCTCCGCGTTCGTCGACGACGTGCTCACCGCGTGGGAGCCCGGCGCCCCCGTGCGGATCCGCTACCAGGACCTCGGCGTCAGCGTGGACCTGCACGCCGACCCCGTGTACGCCCACCTCGTGCTGTACGCGCCCCGCAAGCGGCCCTTCTTCGCGGTCGAGCCCGTGACCAACGTGAACGACGGCTTCGCGCTGCACGCCGCCGGGGTCCCGGGCACGGGCGTCTTCGTCCTCGACCCGGGCGAGGAACGCTGCGGGGCGTTCACGATGACGCTGCGGACCTGAGTTCGCTCGTCCGAGCCATCCAGGTATGCTCTCTTCCCGGACCGGTCCTCGACCGGTTCGCGCGGGTGTAGTTCAGTGGCAGAACTTCAGCTTCCCAAGCTGATAGCGCGAGTTCGATTCTCGTCACCCGCTCCGTGCAGGATCCCCGGGGGAGCCCCGGGTCAGCTGGCCAGGTCGTCGATCCACGAGGACCGCAGCCGGAGCGCCCGTTCGATGCTCCCCACCACGGCGGCGACGCCGACCGTGACCAGCAGCCACCCGGGCAGATTGAGCGGCGACTTGAAGGTGCCCACGGCCTGCGCGACAGGCGGGATCTCCGAGATCGTCTCGGCGAGCGCCGGCAGCGCGAGGCAGAGCCCGACGAGCACGGCCAGCAGCGAGAGCGCGCCGACACCCCTGCTGGCCACCGGGTGGTCGCGGTCGAAGCGCGCCCGCCGCCCCTCGGCGGACCGGGGGTGCGGGACGAGCTGGCGCTCCGACCCGTCGGCGGCCACGAGGTGGCACCGCTTCATGCCGAAGCCGCCGACGACGACCTCGATCTCGCCTCCGGGCACCGGGAACCGGGCGGGCACCCGCGACACCATGCGGAGCGCGCCGTCGACGTAGAGCCGGGCGCGGACCTCGCCGTCGTCCTTGTCGCCCGCCTGGCGGACGTCGACGGCGTAGGACGACGGGCGGCCGTCCGGGCCGACGAGCTCCAGCGTGAAGAGGGACCGCGACAGCAGCTGCCACCAGCGGAAGCGTGGCAGCGGGCTCCCGTCGCCCGGCTTGACTCGCTTCGCCTGCCGGCGGCGCCGCCACTCCTGCATCATCACCACGCTCCTCCCGGGTCGTTAGTACACCGTGCTAGTCGCGACGCTAGCACGGTGTACTAGTACGATGTCTGCGGAGGTGGACGCACTGTGACGACGCAGACCGGGGACGAGCACAGCACTCGGGACAAGATCCTGATCGCTGCAGCGAGCATGCTCGGAGAGAACCCGACGGCACGGCTGTCCGTCCGCTCCGTCGCGGCGCGAGCGGGAGTGAGCACCGGGTCGCTCCGGCACTTCTTCCCCACGCAGCAGGCCCTCGTGGACACCGTCGTCGCCGGCGTGTACGACGTCGAGATCCCCGGCGACCCGATCCGCGACCTCGACACACCCCCGGCCGACCGCCTCGTCGCGTGCCTGCAGCAGGTGCTCGCCCTGGTCGGGACCGGCGAGAAGGCCAGGCAGTCGTGGCGCTCGGTCCACGACGCGTACCTGGCGACCGCCCCGTCGCAGGACGCGGCGACGACCTACGTCGCGCTCGAACGCCTCGGGCGGCGGCGGTTCGAGCGGTGGCTCGCGATCCTGGCCGACGAGGGTGCGCTACCGCCGGGGGACGACGAGAAACGGGCGCGGTTCTTGATGACGGTCGTGAACGGCCTCGCGGCCGAGCGGGCACTCCCCGCCGACGGGCCGCGGCTCGCCTTCGAGGCCGCCACCCTGCGCATGGCGGTCCACGCGATCGTGCCCGACGCCGTCGGGAGGACGTGACCGGGGACGCGACGGCGACCAGCCGTGCGCCTGGAGTCTGCGTCAGCTCTCCTCGTCGTAGCCGTCGTCGGTCCAGCCTGCCGCGATGCCGTCGGCGGTCGCCCGCGTCTCGGACACCAGGCGCGTGATCAGCTCCCCTGCGGTCGACGAGCTCAGCAGCGCCTGCTGGTCCAGGGGTCCGATCGGCGCGATGCCGGCCAGCTGCCACAGGCGCTCGCCGGGGTCCTCCGACAGCGCGACGTCGGCCGGCCAGCGCAGCTCGGCGAACTCGCTCTGCCGGGACAGGGTGGTCCGCACCACGCGCTCGGCGTCGGCGAGAGCGGACAGGTCCTCCGGTGCGAGCACGAGCGGCGCCAGCTCGCGCACCCGCGCCCGGGGGAACGGCTCCTCGTCGAGCCAGTCGATCACCTCGACGCGCTCCGCACCGCGCGCGAGCAGGATGATCGACTGCTCACCGACCTCGATGGTCACGATGCTCGCCACGGTGCCGACGGCGAACCGCGTGTCACCGCCGCCCACCTCGGACCCGCGCTCGATCAGCACCACCCCGAACTCGCGGGCGGGCTGGTCGAGCACGGCGGACAGGAGCGCGAGGTAGCGGGGCTCGAAGACGCGCAGCGGCAGCGGCATGCCCGGGAACAGGACAGAGCCCAGCGGGAACATGGCCAGCTCACGGATCGCCTCGCGCACGACCTCGATCCTGCCTCACGCACCGCGGGATCCGGTCCGGGTCCTCGTTCTAGGTCGTCTGACGTGCCGCAGGGCCGCTCCCACGCGAGGACCGGCCCTGCGTCGGCGGGTCTTGGGGTCAGCTCCTCCCGCGGAGTCGGTACGGGTTCGTGCGGGTCTCGCCGTACACGAACCACGACGTCGCGCCGACGTGCTGGACCTGGAAGTAGCCGAACCCGAACCCGGAGTCGATGAGGCTGGACGCCGCGACGATGCCGCCGTCGACCTCCACGCCGCCCAGGTGCTGGCCCACGCCGAGCACGTCCTGCGCGTGCCGGGCCTGCCCGAGCAGGGCCTCCGCAGAGCGCTTGTCGCCGCGGCTGCCCCGGTCGAGCAGGGCGGTCGCCAGCTGGTTGGTGCCCTCGAGCCAGACACCCTGCGGGTGCACGGTGATGCCGTTGTACTGCGCGGTGGAGGTCAGGCTCGCGGTGCTGAACGTGACGCCGGAGAGCCGCTCGCCGTCGGGCAGCTGGGACGTGGGGGCGCTGGCGTCGTCGGTGACCGCCAGGGCCGAGCCCGCCCAGTCGAGCGCGCGGGCGTACCGCTTCTCGCGCAGCGCGAGCCAGCTCCAGGTGGCCGTGTCGAGGGGCACGGGGAACCTGTTGATCTCGACGCCGTCGTTGGTGCCGGTCCAGAACGCGCCCACCGCCGGGTCCCACATCCGGTCGACGAAGGCTCGCGCGTGGTCGGCGGCCTGGGACCACGCCCTGTCGCGCGTGAGCTCGCGGAGCATCCCGAAGAAGGCGACGCAGTCGATGTTGTGCTCGGTGGAGCCGTTGGGCACCGGCACGTTCGAGCCGTTGACCCCGAACGAGAAGCCGCCCAGCGGCTGGGTGGACCAGGTGTTCGTGGTGATCCAGGTGCCGATCCGGACGGCGGCGTCCAGGTACCGGCGGTCACGGGTCCGGGCGAAGAGCTGGGCGAGCGCGATGCCCGGCCACGCCATGTCGCCCACCGCGGTGCCGAGGAACCCGAACTGCCAGCCGATGTTGGCCGAGCCGTCCGGCAGGACGAACCCGTACGGCTGCGGGGTGCCGTCGTAGAACGTGTAGGGGCCGACGTTGTAGCCCTGCCGCAGGCGGCCGTCGGAGTAGCCGGGGTCGTGCTCCTGGGCGTAGACGAGCCCGTCGCCGATGGCCCGTGCCGTCTGCTCGGCGCTCCGGCGCCCGTCGGCGAGGAGCGCGATGACGGCCAGCGCGCTGTCGTACACGAACGCGGTGCTGAACAGGCCGAGCTCGTCGGCGTAGCTCTGCGGCAGCCGCGGTCCCGTGTTCAGGGTCGGGTAGGCCTCGGTGGCGGTCTGCAGGAACGCCACGGCGGCCCGACGCGCACCGCCGGACCCGCCGTGCGGGCGGCCGTGCGCAGCGACCGGTCCGGCGGCGGGCAGCCCGCGGGCGGACGCGCTCGTCGCACTCGCTCCGACGGCGGCTGCCGCGCCCGTCAGGACGAGGAACGACCGCCGGCTGAGCGGCGGCAGGGCCGGGTGCGTGCGGTGGACCTGGTCGGTCGGGACGGGATCGATCGGGGTGCTGGTCATCGGGGGCCCCTCCGGACGGTCGTGCGGGCCGCGACGGTGCGGCCCGGGACCACGGTAGAGACCGATCACGCGGAACGGAAGATCTGGACGTACCGGACAAGGGCAGCACGCTCCTCGGACGAGTGACACGTGTCGTCCGGACGGACGCCTGTCGGTGACACGTGTCGCTCATGAGGGCTCACGGCCGAGTGCGGCGGTGCACCCGACGGCGGTGCCGCACGGCGCCGGAACGGCTTCATGGAGGTAGCGCGCGGCTGCTGGTCGGCGCCGGGGGATGGTCACCGCGGCCGCCGAGAGCGCCTGACGTCCGCGCAGGGTCGGTCCCCCACCCTCCTGGGGGACCGGCCCTGCGACGTCACGCTTAGAGTGCCCCCGATCACAGCGGGAGTCAAGCAGTCATTGACCGTCGTCATACTGGAGTCGTGACCGCTGTGACCATGACAGCGGGCCAAGGCACGCCCGGAGCGCCCGCGGGCGCGGTGGTCGCCGCCGCCGTACCGGGCTGCCGGCGCGGCCGGAGCCTGTCGGCGCGGGAGCGGGCTGACGCCTCGACCTGCGTGCCAGACTCCTGCCGTGACCGCGCCACGCAGCGAGCTGAAAGGCATCGGCTACGAGATCTTCATCGGCGCGCTGTCGTTGCTCTCGATCTTCAACCTGTTCCTCGTCCTCGCCCTCCGGCAGGACAGCGACCTGCAGAACGTCCTGCTGATCATGAACGCGATCTTCAGCGGCGTCTTCCTGATCGACTTCAGCTACCGGCTGGCCACGGCCCCGTCGCGCTCGGACTACTTCTTCCGGCACTTCGGCTGGGCGGACCTGCTGGCCAGCCTGCCGTTCGCCGAGCTCAAGTTCCTGCGCATCTTCCGGCTGGTCCGCGTCGTCCGGCTCATGCGCGAGGTCGGCGGTCGCAAGGTGCTGCGGACTCTGGTCCGCGACCGGGCCGGGAGCGCGCTGTTCACCCTGCTGCTCACGGGCATCCTCGTCCTGCAGTTCGGCAGCCTCACCATCCTGCGCATCGAGGACGACGCCCCGGGCGCCAACATCACGACCGCGTCGGACGCGCTCTGGTACACGATCGTCACCATCTCGACCGTCGGCTACGGCGACCAGTACCCGGTCACGGACGCGGGCCGGGTCGTCGGCGCGATGATCATCGTCGTCGGCGTCGGCATCTTCGGGACGTTCACCGGCTACCTGGCCAACCTGTTCCTGTCACCGCGGAAGAAGGCGCCCCAGCCCGTCGACGCGCTGACCCAGCTGCGGCAGGTGCTCGACGTGCCGGGCGTGACGGTCGACGACGTCGACCGCGTGCTCGCCCTGCACCGGGACGAGCCCGTCACGTGAGGTCGAGCGTCAGCGTCCTGCCCCACTCGTGGCGGGCGGCCTCGGTGAACCCGACCCGCGTGTAGAACGCGATGGCGCCCTCGTTCCGGCTGTCGACCCCGAGGTGCAGCCCGGGGATCCCGCGCTCGCGCAGTGCCGCCGCGAGGCTCTCGACGAGCCGGCGCCCGAGGCCCTGACCCTGCGCCCGCGGCAGCAGGTCGATGTGCATGTGCGCGGGGAACCCGTCGAAGAGCGTGTCGTCGGCGGTGGCCCACTCGTGGATGCGCGCGACGAGCACGTGGTCCTCGGTGCCGTCGCGCGGGTCCTCCCGCACCGGGTACCGGGCACGCAGGGTCGGCCACCACTCCCGCTCGAGCCACTGCTCGAACCGGTGCGTGTCGGCCGTCGCGACGATGTACCCCACCGGACCGAGGTCGTCGACCACCACGAACGTCAGGCCGGGGTCCGCCACCGGGTACGGCCCGGCGTACAGGTGCCCCAGCAGGTCGGGGTCGCGGTAGAGCGCGCTGGCGTCGTTGCCGGCCTCCCCGGTGAGCAGGCAGATGCGGTAGAGCGCGGGCAGGTCGGAGGGGTGGAACGGGCGGATCGTCCCGGGCACGGCAGGCATGTTCACGACTTTCTCACGCCTTCACAGCATTCTCGGTTCCAGGATCAGCCCGGACGTGCCGATATCCAGGGAGTGACGCTCATCACCGACTCCGCCCCCGACCTGCTGCACCAGGCGTTCATCGTCGCCGTCGGCAAGTGCGACGACGACGGCAATCCCCTGGGCCCGCTGTACAGCGTGCTGAGCAGCGCGACGACGTTCCACGCGAGCGTCGTCGTCTCGACACCTGAGGAGGCGTTCGCGCTCGCCCGCGAGCGGATCGCCGCCCAGCCCGACCCCGACGCCTGGCAGATCGTCTCGCTCCTGCACTGAGAGTCAGTCCGAGGCGGTGTACGACTTCTCCGGCCAGTAGGCCCACTCCTCGAACAGCTCCGCGCGCCCGTCCGGCCGGAACCGCAGCACCCACAGGTCGCGGTACTCCTGCGGCTCGTCGCCGCCGTACCGCACCTCCACCCGGACGACGGCGTCAGCACCGTCCGCCGCGACCACCGTGGCCGTCATCGTGAACGGCGTGTCGTCCAGCCAGAACCCCTTGATCGCGTCGAGCCCCTCCAACGGCTCCGCGTAGGGGGAGCGCAGGTAGCGCGCGTCCTGCGCGAAAAGCCCGTCCAGGGCGTCGACGTCCTGCGCCCGCCACGCCTGCTCGTACCGCTCGACCCACCCCGTGACCGCGTCCCGACCCATCGGTGGCCTCCTCCGCTCGCGTGTGCCTCCGAGTCTCCACCCGACCACCGACGCGCGGTCAGCGCACCCGCGGCCCGACCTCCCCACGGCGCAGGACCGACAGCTCGACGCGCGAGCGCAGCTGGTCGGCGGGCAGCACGTGCGCCAGGTCGGCGAGCACCCGGTCGCACGCGGCGACGACCGCACCGAGGTCCGCGTCCGGGTCGACCGTGGCTCGCAGGCGCACGACCTGCTCCCCCCGGTCGGCCAGCACGGCACCGCGCGCGGACCGGATCAGCGGGTCGTCGGCCAGCACCTCCGCGGCGGTCGCGACGGCCGGGCCCGGGTCGACGACGAGCCTGCCGGGCTGCTCCCCCGACGGCAGCCGGAGCGAGCCGACGGAGCGCCGCGGCAGGTGCGCGATCAGCCAGCACAGCCCGATGACCACGAGCGCGCTCCCGGCCACTCCGGCGAGCACCGCGAATCCCGACGCCCCGGTGATCTCACCGGTGTCGACGGAGACCTCGTCGGGGACGTCCGGCCACACGGAGCCCAGGAAGCCCGTCTGCCAGCCCACGGCGGCCACCCCGAGCACGACCAGCACGAGGCCGAGCAGCAGCACGAGCACCCGGTCGAAGGCCAGGATCGACCGCCTCATCGCCCGTCACCGCCCGCGTGCAGGCCGGCGGTCACGCGGCTGACGACCTTCACGGACAGCGGCTGCACCAGCGGCTCCAGCCGCTCGGTGACGGCTGCGCGGACGGCGGCGGTCACGTCGTCCCCCTCGAGCGTGCTCACCGTGACGGTCACCGCGCGACGGGTGGCCGACGCCCTCGCGGACAGCACCCGGTCGACGTCGTCGGCGGCGGACGCGGCGAGCCGGGCGGCGTCGCCGGTGCCGAGGGTCGTGCCCGTCGACGACCTGACGTCGAGCCGGGTGCGGACGCGGCGACCGAGGGCGACGACCACGAGCCACAGCCCGAGGAGGGCCACGACGACGCCGACGGCCGTGACGACCGCGGACGGCACCAGGCCGTCGAGCCTGTCGACGGCGGGTGCGACCCACGGTGAACCGTCCACCTGCCCGGCCGCGACGAGGGCCTCACGGAGCACGAGCACGCCCACGACGACGAGCAGGACGGCGAGCGCGATGCTCCACCACGCGACCCGGCCGGCCCGGGTGGCCACGGCAGCCGGGGCGAAGGCGCGCGGGACCTCCACGTGCGTCATCGCACCCTCGCGACCGGTCGGGCGCTCGCCGCACGGACGACCTCGCGCACGGCGACGCTCACGTGGGCGAGGTCCTGACCCGCCAGGCGCCCGAGCTGCTGGTGCAGGGCGGCCTGGACACCGGTGGTGACCTCGGCGGCCGAGGCCGGCCACAGGATCGCCACCTCGACCTCGACGCGCGCCCGGGTGCCGGCGCGCTGCCAGTGCACGCGCGGGTAGCCGCGGCCGAGCGTCCGCTCCACGGCGCCCGACGACTCCTCGGGCGCCACGCCGGGGACGTCGAGGGTGACCTGGCGGGCGATCCTCGTCAGGGCGCGGTCGGCGATCACGAGGCCGCCGCGGGCGCCCCCGTCAGCCACGGCCGCGGCCGGACAGGCTGGTGACGTCGATCCGGCCGTCGACGACGAGGCCGACGACCACGCCGACGGCCCCGAGGACGACGGCGAGCATGAACATGTCGAACCCGCCGACGGCGGCGACGAGGGCGAGCAGCAGGCCGGCGAACAGCCCGATGGCGACAGATGACACGGTGGCTCCTCAGACGATGGTGTCGATGTCCTCGACGTGGACGCGGACGGGCATGGGCGCGACCGCGGAGACGGCTCGCTGGACCCTCGCCGCCGTCTCGGGCACCGGGGCGAGGTCGTCGACGACGACGTGCACCTCGGTGCCGTCGTCGTCGATCCGGACGCCGGTGACCCGGCGGCCGGGCAGATAGGTGCCCAGCTCACCGAAGCGTCCGCCGTGCAGCCGGACGACGCCGGGGACGCCCAGGACGGCCGCGGCGACGATCTCGGCAGGGGTGCGCGGTTCCGGGTCCGGGACGACGTCGTCGAGAACGACGACGACCTCGACGTCGGGCTCGACGCCGCCGAGCGGCGCCAGGTCCGGCGCCACCTCCAGCGGCGTCGGGACCTGCTCCGGGACCTGGGTCACTGGACCCGCTGCTCCTGCGGGGCGGCCGGCTGCGCGTCGTCCTGCGGCAGGTGCACGTCGTTCACGGTCACGTTGACCTCGACGACGTGCAGGCCGGTCATGCGCTCGACGGCGCTGATGACGTTGCGCCGGATGCCGTCGGCGAGGTCGGCGATCGAGACGCCGTACTCGGCGACCAGGTCGAGGTCGACGGCCGCCTCGGTCTCGCCCACCTCGACGGAGACGCCCTGCGAGTGGTTGGTGCGGGCGCCCGGGATGCGCTCGCGCAGGTTGCCGATCGCGCGGGCGGTGCCGCCGCCGAGGGAGTGCACCCCGGCGACCTCCCCGGCGGCGATGCCGGCGATCTTGCTGACGACCGTGTCGGCGATCGTCGTGCTGCCCTCGGGCGTGACGAGCGCGCTCTGTCGGACGCGGGCGGCGGGTGCGGTGACGGTCGTGGCGGACTCGCTCATGGTGACCTCTCTCGGCTGGTGACGTACGTACGGTTGGTCGCCGTTCGGGGCGGTTCGTCACGGACGGCCGATGTGACGTGTGTCACACCGCCAGGATGCGGCGGGGCGCCTTCGGCCGCACGCTGCTCGGGATGGACGCAGACGAGATCCCGGACGAGGTGCTCGCCCGCCGGGCGGCGCTGCTCGACCGCGCCGCGTTCCGGGTGATCGTCGACCGACATGGTCCGGCGCTCTATCGCTACGCCCGTCGCATGCTCGATGATCCACAGGACACCGAGGACTGCGTCCAGGAGGCGTTCGCCGCCGCGTGGACCTCGTTGCCGCAGTTCGCGGGCCGGTCGTCGCTGCGCACCTGGCTGTTCGCCATCACGGCGCACAAGGTCCGGTCGTCGCAACGCCGGCGGACCCGCACGGCACTCCCGCTCCCGTTCGTCGCCGACGACGAGGTGGACCGTCACGCGGTCGACCCCGAACGCTCGGCCGAGGGGACCGACCTGCTCGAGGCGCTCAACGCGGCGCTGCGGGAGCTCCCGCCGGGGCCGCGCTCCGCGTGGTTGCTGCGGGAGGTCGAGGGCCTGTCGTACGAGCAGATCGCCGAGGTGTCGGGAACGACGACGAGCACGGTCCGTGGCCAGCTCCACCGGGCACGCGGACACCTGGTCCAGCGGATGGAGGCATGGCGATGAACGGGGAGCAGCTGCTCACGCAGGCCACCCGCTCGCTGCGCGAGCACACCGACGCCGGCTGGGTCGCCCTGCGCGACGACGTCGTGGCGGCCGCCGTGAAAGCGTTCCGGCCGTCCGCACCGGTCCGCGGCCGGCTGCCCGGCGGTGAGCTGTGGGTGGCCTCCGCGGTGCTGGTGTCGCGCGTCCGGGTGGCCGTCGCCGGGGTGCCCGACGCCGCCGCCCTGCGCATCACCTGCACCACGACCGCCGACGACGAGCTGGACCGGCTCACGGTGGAGCTCGTCGCGCTGTACGGCACGCCGCTGGTCCCGCTGGCCGCCGAGGTCCGCCGTGCCGCCGCCGCGACCGTCGCACGGACCCTCGGCCTGGCCGACCCGCCGCTGGACCGGGTGCGCGTCGACGTCTCGGTGCAGGACGTGACACCGGACGCGCGACTGCTGTGACGCCGTCGGCGGGCCGCTGGACCGGACCCCCCCGTCGTAGGCGACACTCCTGGGTGTGACCGACCTGCTCTCCTCCCCACGCCTGCAGGGCGAGTCGGGGGTGGTCGACCATCGCGCCGACTGGTCGTGGCTGCCCGACCCCGCGGACGCGCCCACCGGACCGGGCCTGGCCCGCGCGCGCGACGAGACAGAGCGGCTGCTCGCCGACCACGGTGTCACCTACGGCGCGGACCAGGAGGACGGGGAGCACCCGTGGCACCTGGATCCGCTGCCCGTCATCGTCGACGAGCCGGAGTGGGCCCGCCTCGACGCGGCGCTGGTGCAGCGGGCCGAGCTGCTGGACGCGATCCTGCAGGACGCGTACGGCCACCGGCTCCTGCTGACCGACAAGCTGCTGCCGCCCACCGTCGTGCTCGGTCACCCCGGCTTCGTGCGGGCCGTCGACGGGCTGCGGCTGCCCGGCGGCCGCGAGCTGGTGCTCACCGCGACGGACCTGGTCCGCGACAGCGCGGGCGGGTGGTGCGCGGTCGCCGACCGGACCCAGGCACCGTCGGGCGTCGGCTACGCGATGGAGGACCGCCGCGTCGTGTCGCAGGTGCTGTCGGGCGTCTACCGGCAGGCGTCGATCCAGCGCCTCGGACCGTTCTTCCGTGCGCTCCGGCTCGCGCTCCGGGACGTCGCCCCGGGACGGACCGAGCAGCCGCGCGTCGTCCTGCTGACCTCCGGACCGTCCAGCGAGACCGCGTTCGACCAGGCGTACCTCGCCTCGATGCTGGGCCTTCCGCTGGTCGAGGGGTCGGACCTGCTGGTCCGCGACGGCCGGGTGTGGATGCGCGGCGTCGAGGGTCTCGAGCCCGTCGACGTCGTCCTGCGCCGCGTCGACGCGGAGTGGTGCGACCCGCTGGACCTGCGCCAGGGGTCGCGGCTCGGCGTGCCGGGCCTGGTCCGGGCGGTCCGCGCCGGGACGGTGAGCGTGGTCAACCCCCTCGGCAGCTCGGTGCTGGAGAACCCGGCGCTGCTCACGTACCTGCCCCGGCTGGCCAACGCGGTGCTCGGTCAGGACCTCGCGCTCGCGTCCGCCCCCACCTGGTGGTGCGGCGACCCGAGGTCCCTGCAGCACGTCCTGACGCACCTGGAACGGCTCGTGGTGCTGCCGACCGTCCGCGGCACCGACGTCGGCACCATCCTGGGCTGGACCCTGAGCCACCGCGAGCGCGAGCAGCTGGCCGCCCGGATCACCGCGGAGCCGTGGCACTGGGTGGGCCAGGAGCCCGTGGGCCCGGCCGGCCCGACGGTCGACGGGCTGCCGGTGGGCGTCGGCAGCGACCTGCCCTCCGCGGAGGGCGTCGGTCCCGCCGACCTCGGTCCGCGCGCCGCGGTGCTGCGGACCTACGCGGTCGCGCACGGCGGGTCGTACACGGTCCTGGCGGGAGGACTGGCGCGCGTCGCGGCGGGGCACGTCGTGTCCTCCTCCCTGGGCGCCGCCGCGAAGGACGTCTGGGTGCTCTCCACCCAGCCGGACGCGCCCGTCGAACCGTGGGTCCCGTCCGACGAGTCGGCCGCCGGCGAGGTCGCGACGCCACGCCGCACGGCCACCGGCATCTCGCCGCGCACCGCCGAGAACCTCTACTGGATGGGCCGCTACGCCGAGCGGGCCGAGGACGCCAGCCGGGTGCTCCGCGTCGTGGTCGACCGCTGGGACGACTTCCACCAGCGGCCGGCCTCCGCGGGCGGCCGGGCGCTCGACGTGCTCATCTCCTCGCTCACCCCCACGGACCAGAGGAGGCCGTCGTTCCGGGACCTGGTCCTGGACCCGCGCACCGCGGGGACCGTCGCGCGCTCGGTCCGCCGGCTCGCCGCCGCGGCGGCCGCGGTGCGCGACCAGCTGTCCACCGACACGTTCGGCCCGCTCGCCCGCATCGAGCGGGCCCTGCGCGACGAGCGCGGCAGGACGCGCGGCCGGACGCACGGCCGGGACGCGCTCGACCTCGGGGTCGATGCCGGCAACACCGTCACGGCCGGGCTGCGGCCCGCGCTCGACAAGGTGCTGGAGGGACTGCTCGCCATCGCCGGGATCACCGCCGAGGGTCTGGTCCGCGACGTCGGCTGGCAGTTCCTCGACGCCGGCCGGCGCATCGAGCGCGCGCAGCACCTGGTCGAGAGCCTGCTGGCCACGGTCGTGCAGCGGCGGCCCGCCGACGTCGACGCCGTGGTCCTCGAGTCGGTGCTGCTCGCGCACGAGTCGGCGATCACGTACCGGCGTCGTCATCAGACGGGCGCCGGGCTGGCGGAGGTGCTGGACCTGCTGCTGCTCGACGGCACCAACCCGCGGTCGCTCGCCTACCAGCTGGACCGGCTCCAGGAGTCGCTCGCCCTGGTCCCGCTCGCCGGCCGCGCCCCCGACCAGCGCGACCACCTGCTCAACGACGTCGTCGACCTGCTGGCCGAGGTCGACCCGGTCGCCGTCGCCGCCGCGGTCACCGACGACGGCCGCCGCGCCCGGCTCGCGGAGACCCTGGAGTCGATGCTCTGGCGCCTGCACTCCGCGGCCGACGAGATCGAGCGCGTGCACTTCGTCCGGCTCTCCCCCAGCCGTGCGCTCGAGGACCCCTGGGACGCCCGGGACGGTGGTGGCGAGTGAGCCGCACCTACGACCTGGTCCACCGCACCACGTACTCGTACGCGAACGTGGTGACCGACTCCTACGGCCGCACGACGATGACGCCCCGGGACGTGCCGGGGCAGACGTGCCTGTCGACGTCGGTCGAGATCGAGCCGGCACCCGCCGACACCAACCAGTGGGTCGACTACTACGGGAACCGCACGACGTACTTCGGTGTCACGACGCCGCACACCAGGCTCGTGGTCACCTCCCGGTCCACCGTCGAGGTCACCCGGCAGGCGCCCGACCCCGCGGTGCTGCCCTCGGTCGGGTGGCACGACGTGGCGCGCCGCGTGGCGGCCGGCGAGGTCGGCCGGCTGGACCCGAGCATCGTCGACCTGCGCGAGGCGCTGCTGCCGTCGCCGCACGTGACGTTCGCCGACGAGGTCCGTGACTGGGCGGCCCCGACGTTCGAGGCCGACCGGCCGGTGGTCGAGGTGCTGGTCGAGCTGGCGCACCGGATCCGCACCGAGCTGGCTTACCGGTCGGGCTCCACCACCGTGCACACCACGCAGGCCCAGCTGCTCGCGCAGAAGGCGGGCGTCTGCCAGGACTTCGCGCACCTGATGATCGCGGCCCTGCGTCTGCACGGGCTGCCCGCCCGGTACTCCAGCGGCTACATCGAGACCCGCCCGCCGGCGGGCCGGGAGAAGCTCCGGGGTGCCGACGCGTCGCACGCGTGGGTGTCCGCGTGGGTGCCCGGCGCCGGCTGGGTGGAGGTCGACCCCACCAACGACCAGCTCGTCGACGACCGGTACGTGCTGCTCGGCTGGGGCCGCGACTACGACGACGTCCCGCCGCTGCGCGGGGTCATCTTCACCGAGGGCTCCGGCTCCCGGCTCACCGTGTCGGTCGACCTGGTGCCCAGCGGCAGCGAGCCGTTCGCCTGACCCTCGGTCAGCGGGGTGCGGTCGCCCGGTCCTGCAGCTCCCCGGGCGGGACGATGAACCCGCCGCTGTCGACGACGGTCCCGCCGACCGCCCGCCACAGCGCCGCGGCGATGCGCGCGACCGAGGGCACCACCCTCGACCGGGCGATGAGGTGCAGCTGCGAGGGGGTGGCCAGCCGCAGCTCCTCGGGCTCCGGCGGGATCCAGGTCACGTGGTACGACCACGGCCCGAACTCGCGCCAGTCGAGCCGGGACAGCGCCACGGGCACCTCCGTCGAGCGTCCCGTCCGCACGGTGATCGCCCCGTCGTACTCGAACGTCGCCGTCACGGAGAACGTGGGCGGACCCGACGTCCCGTCCGACTGCTGCGGGTGCGGGACGTCCGTGGGCCCCACGCGCGCTCCGGTCATGGCCGGCCGCACCAGCGGCAGCGCGTCCTGCGCGGACAGCGGCATGGCCGACCACAGCGTGAGGTCCACCGCCGCGCCCGGGTCGGGCACCACCACGGCGTGCGCGCGGTCCACGGGGACGATGCTGCCGGCGGCCCGGCGCGCGGCCGCAGCCATCCAGCCGTAGACCAGGTCGAGGGACGCCCGCGGGTCGGCGGGGACCAGCGCGTACAGGTCCACCTCGGGGACCGCGAGACCGGCCGACTGCGCCGTGGACCGGCCCGCCGGCACCGGCCCCTCGAGGGAGGCGGCGCCGTCCAGCCGGAGGAGGCCGGGGCTCGACTCGGTCACGGTGACGGCGATCCCGCGGAACCGGGCTCCGGTCATCGGGCGGGACCGCGCCGCCGCGTCGGCGCTCACCGGTTCCCGCGTCCACGCGGCGTCGGGGAACCAGGCGGTGGCCAGGACGACGACGTCCGTGCCACGGGGCACCACGAGGACGTTGCGGCCGTCCAGCTCCTCGGGGAGGTCGACCAACGGCAGGCTCATGCCCGAGGACCGTACACAGGTTGTGATTCGTGCGGGTGAAGTCCCGGCGCGCCTTTCGGCGAGTCCGGGCTGGTCAGCGAGTTGTCCACAGGTTCACCCGTGTTGCACACGTCTGTGGACAGAACCTGTGGACAGAGTCTGTTGGTCGCTCTGCTCCGATCAGGCGTGCACGTCGTGCAGGTGGTGCACCACGTCGTGCAGGAAGTACTGCCCCAGCGTCAGCACCGTGAACTCCGACCCGTTCGAGCGCCGGCCCGACCGGTCCCACTGGTCGTCGGCCACCGAGTCGAACGCCGCGGCCGTGCGGTCCGCCGCGTCGGCCAGCTCGACCGCGACCACCTGCGGGTCCTGCAGGTCGTACCGGTCCGCGAGCGCCGTCGCGTCCTGGTCCCAGTTCTCGAACAGGGGGTCGTCCTGCGTCAGCAGCAGCTCGAGGCGGCCACCGAAGATCCGCATGACGTCGCGCACGTGCGCGCCGTACTCCAGCGTCGACCACGTCGTCGCGTCGGGACGCTCGCGGGCGTCGGCCCGGTGCAGTGCGGACACCCACCGCGGCGACAGGTCGCGCACGGTGCCGCCGATGGCAGGCCCGTCGACGTCGGCGGCGGTGAACCCGCACTCGGGGCAGCGCTGCGACAGGACCCAGGTCCAGTCCTTGGTGTCGGGCTGGATCTCCTCGTTCGTCATGCAGGAAGGCTAGTGGTCCGCCTCGTGGCCCGAGTGCGTCAGGGACCAGGCCGCGCACGGCAGGTCGCGCTGCCGGTACCGGGACTCGTCGATGCGCCCGGCTGCGGGGGCGACGAACTCACCGGCGATCCAGCCGTCGTCACGCGTGTCGAGCCCGACGTCGCGTCCGGGCTTCCCTGCGTCGGTGTTCATCGTTCCCCCCTGGTCATCCCCTGCTGTCGAGCGCCGCGGCCGGGCGAAGCTCCCCTCCGATCCTCGCCCAGCCGCCGCTCGTCTGCCCCCCGGCCCGCAGGGGCCGCCTCGCTACGTGAGGAACGTAGGGCGTGGCCCGTTGCAGGAACGTTGCAGGTGAGCGTCGGATCCGGGCGGGTCCGTCAGGCGTGCCTGGGCGCCCCGAGACGGTGGCCCAGCAGGTCGAGCCGGCCGACGGCGCGGACGTGCACCGGGGAGCCCTTGGGGGCCAGCCAGGCGAGCCGCTCCCAGGCCTGCCAGTCGTCGGCACCCGCGTCGGAAGCGAGCCAGCGGCTGACCACGCCGGGTAGCGGGCTGGCCAGCACGGCGGCGCGCACGTCGGCGGCGAGCTCGTCACGGATCCGCTCGACGCCCGGCGCGACGGACCGGGGCAGGACGGGACCGGGGTACGCGGTGAGGGCGGCGTCGACGTCGCCGGTGTCGAGCAGGGCGTGCACCATGTCGACGTCGGTCCGCAGGGGTGCCGTCAGGCGGTAGGGGCGGGACTCGCTCAGCAGGGGTCCGACGAGCCGGCGCAGGCGCGAGACCTCGGCGCGCACCGTGACGTCCGACAGCTCGTGCTCGCTGAGCAGCACGGCGAGCTCGTCGGCGCTGAGCCCGGCCGGGTGGCGGGCGAGGAGCAGGAGGAGCTCGGCGTGCCGCAGGCTCAACCGGACGTCGGTGCCGCTGATGTGCACCGTCGGGGTGGTGAGCACCCGCAGGCGCGCGGTCGTCGTGCCGCTCAGCACGATGACGGGGTGCTTGTCGGTGGGCGGCGCGACACGGGCGAGCTCGGCCTCGACGGCCGCGACCGTGGCGCGCACCAGCGACATGACGAGACCGGACGCCACCATCGAGCCGCCGGTCACGTCGAGCACGCCGAGGACCTGACCGCTCGCGGCGTGGATGGGCACGGCGGTGCAGTTCCACGGCTGGACCTTGCGCGCGTAGTGCTCCGTCTCGACCACCTGGACCGGCTGGTCGGTGGCCAGGGCGGTGCCGAGCGCGTTGGTGCCGGCGGAGTCCTCGCGCCACACCCCGCCCTCGACGAAGCCGACGCCCTCGACCCGGCGCCGCAGCGACAGGTCGCCCTCGACCCACAGCATCCGGCCGACGTCGTCGGTCAGGGCGGTCACCCAGCCGGCGTCGGCCCCGGGGGCCACGAGCAGGTCCCGGACCACGGGCATGGCTGCCGCGAGCGCGAGGGAGCTGCGGTAGCCGGTGAGGTCGTTGCCGCCCATGTCGACGGGCGCGTTCTGCACCTCGGGGTCCACGCCGCTGCGCTGGCTGCGTCGCCAGGAGTCGGCGACGATCGACCGGACGGCACGGCTGGAGACCTGGCCGGTGGTGACGAAACGCTCGTGGGCAGCGCGCACCCGGGCGGTGTCCATGATCTCCGTCATCCGGCCTCCTCCCGACCGCGTCGTCGAGAACGCACGCTCGCGCGGGGACGTCCTGGCCCCCGCGCATGACCGAGTGTACGAACACCCTGCGGCGATTCGTGCCCATTTACGGCCGTTCTGCCGCGTGATCACGCGGATATGGCCCATTTCTCGGCTCATCGGACCCGTCTCGGGGGCCCGCCCCCACTTGATGACAGAACGTGCGATGATGTCACGATGCCCAAGATCATCGGCGGGTCCCTGCACGAGCACCGGGAGCAGACCCGCCAGAAGCTCTTCGCGGCCCTCTCGGCGCTCATGGCTGACCAGGGGTTCGACGCGATCACGCTCGCCGAGATCGCGTCCGCGGCGGGCGTGGGACGCACCGCCGTCTACAACCACTTCCCCGACAAGGAGTCCCTCCTGCTCGGGTTCATCACGCACGAGACCGAGCAGTACGCGGCCACGCTGCAGCGCGCGCTGGACGACATCGAGGACCCCACGGAGCAGCTCCAGACCTACGTCCGGCAGCAGGCGGCGCTGACGAAGGTGTACCACCTGGCCCCCGGCCCGGAGCTGCGGTCCGTGCTCTCGCGCGGCACCCAGCAGCGCGTCCGTGAGCACGTCATGGTGGTCGAGCAGATCCTGCGTCGCATCCTCGCCGCGGGCATCGAGTCCGGCGCCTTCCCCTCGCAGGACCTCGACGTCACCGTCCCGCTCATCAACGCGTGCCTGTCCGGTCGGGGCGTCCCCGCGGACGGGCCCGAGCGCGACCGGGCGATCGCGCAGACCGAGGCGTTCGTGCTCCGGGCTGTCGGGGCGGACGCCGTCGCACCCGCCCCCGTGCCGGCCTGACCCGGTGGCACGACGCGCACGGGGTGCCACACCTCCCGCCCACCACGGCAGCCATCCCGTCGGCCGGCGACCTCGGTCCCGGCCACCCGCCCGGCGGTCGACCAGCCTCGAGCTGACGTTCCTGCCCGGGCTCGGCGACGTGCTGGCCGACGAGGCCGCCGAGGTGCTCATGCTCGACGGGCCTCCGACGCCCGTCCCGGGCCGCGACGACGCCCTCGACGCGTCCCACTGGGGCCCGCTCACCGCCGTCCTGGACCTGCGCACGGCCGTCGCCGCCTTCGTCGTCCTGCGCTTCGACGTCCCCCGCCCCAAGTCGCTGACCAGCGGCGACCACCTCCAGCGCATCGTCGACGCCATGTACTCCTCGCTGCGGGTCGGCAGCTCCTCGTCCTTCCGGTTCGAGGCCGCGGGCAGCGACTCGACGGTGTTCGCCCGGCTGGCGGAGCTGCTCGCCGAGGCCACGGGCCTGCGCTACGACGACGCGCAGGGCGAGCTCGTCCTGCGGGTGCGGCGCGGCGTGCGCCCCGGACCGTCCGGCGACCCGGGCTGGGACGTCCTCGTCCGTGTCGGCGCACGCCCGCTGTCCGCACGCCGGTGGCGGGTCACCGACTTCCCCGGTGCCGCGAACGCGACGATCGCCGCGGCGATGGTGCGTCTCGGCGGCGTCGCCGAGCATGACCGGGTGCTCAACCTCATGTGCGGTTCCGGGACGCTCCTGGTCGAGCGGCTCTCCGCGGGACCGGCCGCGGACGCCGCCGGGGTCGACCTGTCCGACGACGCCCTGACGGCCGCGTCGGAGAACCTTGGCGCCGGCGCGGTGGACGCGCGGCTGCTGCGCGCCGACTGCACCGGGCCCGCGCTGACCGAGGCCGTCGGCACCGGGTGGGACCTGCTGCTCGCCGACCCGCCGTGGGGCACCCTGCACGGCTCGCACGCCACCAACGCCGAGGTGCACGCCGGCATGCTGCAGGCCGCCTACGACGTCGCCGCACCCGGCGCCCGGTTCGTCGTCCTCACCCACGAGGTCAAGGTCATGGAACGGTGCCTGCGCGACGCCGACGCCCTCTGGCGTGTCCGCTCGACCACGCGCGTGTTCGCCAAGGGCCACCACCCCCGCATCTACGTCCTCGACCGCACCTGACGGCTGCTGCCGCGGCCCGGACGTCCGCACGATCGAGCGCCCGGACGACCGGATCTGCGGACGTCCGCTCGGCACCGACGCGACGTCCGCACGATCGAGCGTCCCGACGACCGGATGTGCGGACGTCCTGGTTCAGCCGTCTGCGGACGGCGGCGCAGCGTGGGCTTCTCGTCGCGCAGAATGAGGCCGTGCGAGAGAGTCGACTTCCCCGGGTCCGTGCGTCCGAGCTCGTCGGGCGGGGGTGGCTGAACACCGGCGGCCGCGACGTCACGCTGGCGGACCTGCGCGGCAAGATCGTCATCCTCGACTTCTGGACCTTCTGCTGCATCAACTGCCTGCACGTCCTGGACGAGCTGCGCGAGCTCGAGGAGCAGCACCGCGACGTCCTGGTCATCGTCGGGGTGCACTCCCCGAAGTTCGTGCACGAGGCCGACCCGGTGGCGCTCGCCGCGGCGGTCGAGCGGTACGAGGTGCACCACCCGGTCCTCGACGACCCGCAGCTGGTCACGTGGTCGGCGTACACCGCGCGGGCGTGGCCGACGCTCGTGGTGATCGACCCCGAGGGCTACGTGGTCGCGCAGATGGCCGGCGAGGGGCACAGGCGCAACGTCGAGATCCTGGTCGGCGAGCTGATCGCTGAGCACGAGGCCAAGGGCACGCTGCACCGCGGCGACGGGCCGTACGTGCCGCCGGCGCCCAGCGAGGGGACGCTGCGGTTCCCCGCGAAGGCGGTCGTGCTGCCCGACGGGCACCTGCTGGTCGCCGACGCCGGGCACCACAGCCTGGCCGAGCTCGAGGCCGACGGCGAGACGCTGGTCCGGCGCATCGGGTCCGGCGAGCGCGGCCTGGTGGACGGGGGTCCCGACGAGGCGCGGTTCAGCGAGCCGAACGGTCTGTGCCTGGTGCCCGACGAGCTGCGCCCCTGGCTCGGGTACGACGTCCTCGTCGCCGACACGGTCAACCACGCCCTGCGCGGGGTCCGGCTGGCCGACGGGCACGTGACGACGGTCGCCGGCACCGGTGAGCAGTACATGGTCGGCGCGGCCGACAACCTCCTGGCCGTGGACGAGGACCAGCTCGACGAGGGGCTCGCCTCCGAGCCGGTGGTCGGCGAGCCGGGCGACGAGGTCGCCGCGTACGCGTCGTCGCTGGGCCTCACCGCCGGCGACGACCGCGCCGAGGCACGCGGCAGGCACGCGCAGCCCGCGGCGTCGTTCGTGCCCGGACCTCGTCGGCAGAAGCTCTCCTCGCCGTGGGACGTCGCGTGGTCCGCGCCGCTCGGGGCGTTCGTCGTCGCGATGGCCGGCAACCACACCCTGTGGGCGTTCGACGACAAGCAGGGCTCGATCGACCTCCTCGGCGGCACGATGAACGAGGGCCTCCTGGACGGACCGCTGCACGAGGCCTGGTTCGCGCAGCCCTCGGGTCTCGCCGTCGCGGCCGACGACCGGATCTGGCTGGCCGACGCCGAGACGTCCGCGCTGCGCTGGGTGGACCCGGTGGAGCGGACGGTGCACACCGTCGTCGGCGAGGGGCTGTTCGACTTCGGGCACCGCGACGGTCCCGCCGACGAGGCGCGCCTGCAGCACCCGCTCGGCGTCGCGGTGCTTCCCGACGGCTCGGTGGTCGTCGCCGACACGTACAACGGCGCCGTCCGCCGGTACGCCGACGGTGAGGTCACCACCCTGGCCACCGACCTCGCCGAGCCCAGCGGGATCGTCGTCCTCGACGGCGGTTCGACCCTGCTGGTGGTGGAGTCCGCCGCGCACCGGCTCACGCGGATCGCGCTGCCCGCGACGCTCGTCGGCCAGATCCTGGACTCCGGCTCCCACCGCACCCAGCGGCCCGTCACGGAGCTGTCCCCGGGCGAGGTCCGGCTCGACGTCGTGTTCACGCCGGCCGCCGGGCAGAAGTACGACGACCGTTACGGCCCGTCCACCCGACTGCAGGTCTCGTCGACCCCGCCGGGGCTGCTGCTCGACGGCGCCGGCGACGACGTCCCCCTCGACCGCGTCCTGCGCCTCGACCCGGCCGTGACCGAGGGTGTCCTGCACGTCACCGCGCACGCCGCCAGCTGCGACGCCGACCCCGCGATCGAGTACCCGGCGTGCCACCTGAACGCGCAGGACTGGGGTGTGCCCGTCCGGCTCGTCGAGGGCGCCGCGACGACGCTCACCCTGCCGCTGCACGGCTGAGCCGGGCCGGCACGCGCGTGCTCGTCGCGCTTGCTCGTCGCGAGCGGGCCGCACGCGCTGCTCGTCGCGGGCCGGTGCGCGCTCGCCCGTCGCAGGCCCGCGCGGTGATCGTGACGGCTAGCGAGCGCCCAGGATCGCGACAGCCGCGAGCGCGTCGAGCGACGTCGCGACGACCTCACCGGTGGCGGCCGTGGCGGACATGCCGATCTCGACCTGCCACAGGTCGTGCATGACCACGGCAGTGGACGACTCCACGCCGATCTCCGCCGGGCTGCCGCCCCGGGCCACCGCGGACGGCGGCTCGGCGGGGCTGCGGCGCGTGAGGACCGCCCACGCGGACCCACCGAGGGTCTCGGTGGCTGCCGCCGCGAACGCGCAGAGCCGCGGGACGACGCCGGACTGCGCGGCGACGATCGCGGCGGTCCCGGCCACCAGCACACGCTCGGCCGTGACCGCGGGGTCCGCCGCGGCCGGCACCATCGAGCGCAGCGCCCGTGCCCGGGCGCGCTTGGCCTTGTACTGCGCGGTGTCGGCCTGCCGGAAGAGGTGCCGCGCGGACACGGAACCGGTGACCGCGGTGGAGGCGATGCCGTAGGAGATCGCCGCACCGTGCGGCAGCGGGAACGCCGCGATCATGGACGCCATGACGTCCGCGACCTCCGCGCGGCGACGCCCGACGGTCACCAGGCAGAACTCGTCGCCGCCGATCCGGGCCGCCGTCGACCCCGGCAGCGCGGCGGCCGCGCGGCCCAGGACGTCGGCGACGGAGCGCAGCAGGTCGTCACCGGTGTCGTGGCCCAGCTCGTCGTTGACCCGCTTGAGCCCGTCGACGTCGCACATGACGATGCAGGTCTCGTGGCCGGACTCGAGTGCCGCCTCGGCCTCGGCGTCCGCGATGCGGCGGTTGGCCAGACCCGTCAGCGGGTCGTCGGCGACGAGGTGACGCACCTGCGCCTCGAGGTCGACGCGGGCGACCGCCCCGGCGACGAGCGCGGCGAGCACCTCGGCTCGCGCGATGTCGTCGACCCGGAACGGCAGTCCCGGGCGTCCACGGACGGCGTACAGCTGGCCCCACACGCTGCCGTTGACCAGCAGCGGCGCGGCCAGCGCCGACGCGAGGTCGAGCTCCCGCAGCATGTCGACCTCGACGGGGTCGCCCGCGTCGGGGTCGTCCGGGACGGTCGGCTCGTCGTGCACGGTGCGGGCGTGGGCGACCCAGCTGGCGCGGTCCCGGATGAGGGCGCGCAGGGCGGGGCGGTCGTCGGCCCGGTAGGAGGCCCGCGCCATCCAGACGGCGCGGGGGTCCACCGGCGGCGGCTCCACCACGACGGTCCGGCACGTGTCCTGGTCGATCCGGCAGAACGCGACGTTGCCCGCGTCGAGCACCTCGACACCGGTGGAGGTGGCCACGTGGGCGACCTCGTCGATCGACCGGCAGCGGTCGAGCCGGTGCGCCGCCAGGGCGAGCGCGCGCACGCCGACGAGGCGCGCGGCGGACCTGTTGTCCGCGCGCGCGCCCTGAGCGGCCGAGCTGCGACGCGTCACGTCGCCCATCATCGACCCTCGATCCCACATGGAGCGACGCAGACGGATGAGAGGTCCATGAGATCACCCGTCCTGGCGTAGCGGAAGCGCTTGCGCACTCCGATCCGACGCCGGCTGCGCCACGCTCGTGGGGCGTGCGCCGGCGGCGCCACGCTCATCGGACGTGCGCCGCTCCGAGCTCACCGAAGACGTCGGCGTTGAGCCGGAACGCGAGGCACGCCTCCGCGACGACATCGGCGCGGGCCTGGGCGTCGAGCGGCAGCGCGTCGAGCCGCTCGCGGTAGACGTCCTTGAACGGCTTGAGCTTGTGGATCTCGGGGAAGTCGTAGAACGCGATGCCCTCGGACGTGAAGCCGTAGTGACGCTGGAGCATCCGCTTGATGATCTGGCCGCCGGACAGGTCCCCGAGGTAGCGCGTGTAGGCGTGCGCGGCGTACCGGGGCAACGAGTCCGCGGCCTGCGCGAGCCGGTCGACGTAGACCTGCGTGGCGGGCAGGATCCGGATCCGGGCGCTCCAGTCGGCGCCGTAGAGGTAGGCGAGGTCCTGCTCGATCGCCGGCACGCGGGTGAGCTCGTGGAAGACGAGGTCACCGTCGTCCGTCAGCCGGGACCCGGCGGCCTCGAGCGCGGTGTAGACGGCGAGCTGCTGGGCCGCCAGGTCCGCGTACGCGGCGCGGTCCAGCCGGCCGGAGAGCAGCTCCTCGACGAACCCGGAGCGCTCCGCCGTCTCGTGCTCGTGCCGGGTTCCCTCGCGCAGCGCTGACGAGAGCGGGACCTGGACGGCGGTGACGGTCACGGGACTCCTTGGTGCTGACGCAATGTCAGGAAACAGTAGCCCAGGAGGTAAGGCGCGCCTACTCTCCTCACCCACGCAGGTGAGCCCGTCCCGCACCGCGCCTGGGTCGCCGTCACCGCGCACGCGAATGGGTCCCGCACCGTCACGGGCCCGGCCGCGCCGGAGCGCCCGCGAGCGGCACGACGAGACCGCCGCGCGCGACCCAGCAGGTCAGAGCACCCGACGACCCAGGTCGTTCGGGCAGTGGGTCAGGCGCTGGCGCGGATGGCGCCGACCACGCGCACCCGGACGTCGACGCCGTCCACCGCACCGGGGAGGTCGGAGCCGGGGTCCCGTGACATGTTCACCTGGAGCTGGTACCCGTCGGCGGCGCGCGCGATCCCGATCCCGCGCACGTCCGGGCGCCCCTTCAAGGTCATTCGCAGGCGCTCTTTCGCTGCCCGGGCCTGTTCGAGGTCCGCCATGTGTCCCGCCTTCCGCCGACCGTGACGGCCGCGGGGAGGCGGCTGGACACACGGTCGTCAGACCAGTGTGACCCCTAGAGCGTCCAGAACGGCATCGATCGGATTGATGTATGTCAAACCCGAGCCATTCTCCCCTCCTGACTCCGACCCTGCAAAGAGCAGCCCGAGGGCCACGCCGTCCGCCCGGTACACCAGCGAGCCGGAGTCGCCGCCGCGGGAGAAGGGGCCCGTCCCCGTGGACTCGACCTCGATCTGGTTGTCGAAGCTGATCTCGCCGAGCTCCTCGCCGTAGCCGACGACCACGTTGTCCAGCTCGATCGCGGTGACGCGTCCGCGCGTGACGGAGGTGGTGCGGCCGATCTTGGCCACCTCCTCGCCGCCGAGGGCGACCGCCGTGGTCGTGATCCGTCCGACGGGGTACTCCGGGTCCACCTCCTGGTCGTCCAGCAGGGCGATGGCGCAGTCCACCGTGGCGTCCCGCTCGGCGCTCAGGTCGATCCGCGCGGCCAGCGTCCCGACGCGGTCCCGGGGAGCCTGTCCGCCGTCGGCCGGGCCGGGCTGCACGATCACGTCACCGACCCTCGCCTGCGGCGACCCGGACAGCACGTGGTAGTTGGACAGCGCGTGGACCACCCCGTCCTTGTGGACGAACGCGCCCAGGGTGCCGGCGGTGACGTCGACGTGGGCGATGGAGATGCCCGGGCGCAGCGGGCGCGTGCGGCCGGTCTCGCCCAGCGCACGAGCGGTGATCACCGGTGGGCGGGGGCGGACCTTCGACGGGTCGTCGCCGACCGCGAGAGTCCTTATCCGGCCCGTGCGCCGGACGTCCGCGTCCAGCCCGACCTCCTGGACCACCTTGCGTGCGATGCGCCGGACGGACGGCAGGCCGAGGCGGTACCGGACCGCGAGCGCGTAGGACCCGTCGGGCTGGGGCGCGAGGCCGATGGCGAGCGCGGGCCCGCCGTCGGCGACGTCGGACGGCCGGACCACCCGCTCGGACAGCTCTCGTGCGTAGTCGACCGCCTGCGCCTTGGTCTCGCGTGCCGTGCCGTGGTCCATGTAGTTCCCCCTGGTCATATCGTCCGGTACCTCCCGGAGCGCCGCCAGTCTGCCGTCCGCCACCGACATCCGCAGGCGAACGGGGAACCTCAGAGGTACGCCGCGGCCTGGATCCCGAACAGCTCGGCGTACAGCCCGCCCTGCGCCACCAGCTCCTCGTGCGAGCCCGCCTCGACGATGCGGTGGTCGGCCACGACGAGGATGAGGTCGGCCATCCGGACGGTCGAGAACCGGTGCGAGACCAGCACGGTCACCGCGCCCGTCGTCGCGCCGACGGCCTTCGCGTGGGCCGCGTACCGCTCGTACAGGTCGTGCTCGGCCTGTGCGTCGAGGGCCGACGTCGGCTCGTCGAGGACCACCAGCAAGGGCTGCTCGCGCATCATCGCCCGGCCGAGCGCCAGCTTCTGCCACTGCCCGCCGGAGAGCTGGGCGCCGTCGGCGTGGCTGGTGCCCAGCTGGGTGTCCAGCCCCTCCTCCAGACGGGTCAGCACGTCGGAGGAGTGCGCGCGGTCCAGGGCGCCGAGCACCGCCTCGTCGGACTCGATCCGCGGCAGGTCCCCGACACCGACGTTCTGGCGCGCGAGCAGCTCGAACCGGCAGAAGTCCTGGAAGCCCGCCGCGGTGCGGTCGCGCCACCCGACGGGGTCGAGGTCGTGCAGGTCGACGCCGTCTACCGTGATGGTGCCCGTCGTCGGCGCGTAGAACCGGCACAGGAGCTTGACCAGCGTGGTCTTGCCCGCGCCGTTCTCGCCGACGATCGCGACGCTGGTGCCGGCGGGCAGCACCAGGTCGACCGCCTCCAGCACGGGGGCGTCGGTGCCCGGGTAGGCGAACGAGACGCCGTCGAACCGGATGCCGTCGCGCAGGACGTCGGGGGCCGGCACCTGCGCGCCGTGCACCGTCTGCGCCTGCACCAGCGACCGCATCCACGCGAGGTCCGTCATGCTCCGGGCCGCCCGCTGGAGCTGCTGGAGGATGGTGACCGCAGCCGTGACCTGCTGGTTCACCTGCGACGCGAGCGTGATCACCAGCACCACGTCGCCGACCGTGCGCTGCCCGGCGACCGCGTCCCGCAGCACCACGAGGGTCGCCGCCACGTACGCGACCGCGAACGCGAGCTGTCCGGCTGCGCGCAGGGCGTCGGCGCGGACCTCGCCCGCCCACAGGATCGCGGTCGCCGCCTCCCACGACGTGCGCAGGCGGCCCCGGACCTCCTCGCCGAGCCCGCACGTGCGCAGCTCCTTGGCCGCCGCGGCGTCCAGCGACAGGACGAACAGGTGCCGGGCGCGCCGGTTGTCCGCAGCGGCGGCCGCGCGGGCCTCGCCGAGGACGTTCTCCGCGCGCCGGCCGAGGACCAGCGGCGGCAGCGCGGCGAGCGGCAGGAGCAGCAGCCACGGGTTGAGCTCGGCGAGCAGGACGCCCGTGATGACCAGCGCGACGCCCAGCCCGACGGCGGAGAGCAGCGCCTGCATCGACCCCCAGCCGGACCGGTTCAGCTCGGTGCGCAGCACCTGCAGGCGGTCGGCGTACTCCGGGCGCTCGTGGTGCTCGATGCCGGGCGAGTCGTGCGAGAGCGAGATGAGGTCGCGCTCCAGGCGCATGACCGCCGCGTCGCCCAGCTCGAAGTAGAAGATGTGCGCGAAGTGCCCCGCGGTCAGGGCGGCCACCACGAGCACCGCGACGAGCACGGCGGCGGTCGACGCCCGCCGCGCGTCCCCGGCGACGGCCGCGTCGGTCAGCACCGCGAGCGCGGGGGCGGCCAGCGGCAGCGCCACCGACTGCAGCACCATCAGCACCGCGGACAGCGTGAGCTTGCTGGGGCTGATGCTCCCCGCCAGCCGGAACAGCGCCCAGCTCCCGGACAGGGTCTGCCTCATGACTCCACCTCGTTCCCGTCGGCGTCCAGACCGGCGGCGAACCGCTCGGCCTGCAGCCGGAAGAGCCGCGCGTAGTGCCCGTCGGCGACGACGAGCTCGTCGTGCGTGCCCTGCTCGACCACCCGCCCGGCGTCGATGACGACGATCCGGTCCGCGCGTCGCACGCTGGAGAACCGGTGCGAGATCAGGACCGACGTGACCCCGCGCGTGAGCTCCACGAACCGGTCGAAGAAGTCGGCCTCCGCCCGGACGTCGAGCGCGGACGTGGGTTCGTCCAGCACCAGCAGGCGTGCGCCCGCGTCGAGCGCGTACAGGGACCGCGCGATGGCGATCCGCTGCCACTGCCCGCCGGACAGGTCCGCGCCGCCCTCGTACGCGCGGGACAGGGTCGTGGCGAACCCGGCCGGCAGCGCGTCGACGGCCTCGGCGATGCCGGCGCGCTCGGCGGCGCCGCGCAGGACCGCCGGGTCCCGCGGCACGTGCACCGCCCCGACCGCGATGTTGTCCGCGGCGGACAGCTCGTACCGGACGAAGTCCTGGAACACGACGCTGACCTGGCGGCGCCAGGCGGCGACGTCGAGGGCGGCGAGGTCGGTGCCGTCCACCGTGAGGCGGCCGGACGTGGGCTCGTGCAGGCGCGTGAGGAGCTTGACCAGCGTCGTCTTGCCCGCGCCGTTCACGCCGACGATCGCCGTGCACAGCCCCGCGGGCAGCTCCAGGTCCAGGCCGTCGAGCACGGGACGGCTGCTGCCGGGGTAGGTGAAGTGCACGTCGTCGAACCGCAGGCCGCTCGACGGAGCGTCCGGCGGCACGGGAAGACCGGGACCGGTCTGCGGGAGCCGGGCCTCGGCCGCCGCCATCCGGTCCTCGAACTCGGCGAGCGCCGCGACGGCCTGCATCCCGTACTGCGTCTGCACGTCCGACTCCGGGTAGTACTCGCCGAGCGCGATCGCGGCGACGACCGACTGGATGCCGAGCGCGAGCGCGGTCAGCGTGATCTCCCCCGCCGACGCGGACCGGGCGATGGACACCAGCACGCCCGCGCTGATCACCAGCCCGACCGCGGTGTAGACGAGGTACGGCACCAGGTAGAGCTGGCGCCGGCGCGCGGCCACGGGGTCGAGCATGTGCTGGGTCGCGTCCGTGTACTCGTCGGAGAACCAGCCGGCGAGCCCGAAGACCCGCATCTCCTTGGCAGCCTCGGGGCCCATCGCCACCTCGCGCAGGTACACCGACCGGCGCCGGAAGCCGACGACCTCCTTCCACACCTGCGAGTACCGGCGCAGCCCGCCGCGCTGCCCGTAGCGGAACACGAGCGTCGCGACGAGGATCGCCGCCGCCGCCGGCCACGACACGACCACGCCGATCACCGCGGCGAACCCCACGAGCTGCACGTACCGCGCGACGAGCGCCAGCAGCCCCGCGGCCGACGCACCGGGGCTGCGGAAGTCGGCCTCGAACTCGCGGGTCGCCTCCGTCAGGGCCTCCAGGGTGGCCTGGTCCTCCATCGGCGCGATGCTGGTCGACCGCAGCGCGATCCGCAGCGCCCGGTCCCGCAGGGCACCGTCGATCCGGCGCTGCATGCGGACGCCGAGCGCGGTCTGCAGGGGCGCGAGCACCTGGCGCGCGAGGAAGAGGACCGCGGCCAGCACGAACGTGCGGACGAGCGCGCCCCACGCCGCCGAGCCGGTGCCGCCGTCGACCGCCGCGGGCACCTGCCCGACCACCACGCTGGTGGCCAGCACGAACGCGACGGGCAGCAGGCCGAGCACGACGTCGAGCAGCAGCAGGGCGGCCACCAGCCCGCCGCCGGCCGTCGGCAGCAGGCGAGCGATGACGAACCGCGGCACGACCGCGGACCGGTACCAGGACCGGAGCATCAGGACCTCCTCCTGCGACGGCGCAGCACCAGCAGCACGGCGAGCAGCCCGGCGACCAGGACACCCGCGGCCGCCACGACCCAGACGAGCGTCGGCTGCTCGACCCCGTAGGAGGTGCCCACGAACGTCGCGCCGCTGTCGGCGACCTCGTCGGAGGACGCCCAGGCCGCCATCCACGTCAGCGACGAGTTCCAGTTGATCGTCATCTCGTTGGTGGACCAGGACTGGATGTTGTCCAGGTAGCACCGCTGCGCGACGCACCCCTGCGGCCACGTCTGCGCGGCCACCGGGTCCTGGATCGAGCTGTTGGGACCGCCCGACAGGGTGCCCGCCGGCGGGTGCGGGAGGGTCGGGTCCAGCTGCGCGGCGAACGTCCGGTGGTGCTGGTTCTGCGAGAACTGGGTGCCGTAGCCGGTGACGTAGGACTGGTCGAGCGCGTTGCGGCCGAGCACGTAGTCCAGGCTCTCCAGCGCGGCCGTCCGGTACGCAGGGTCCCCGGTGAGGTCCGCGGCGGCCGCCAGCGTCACCGCGTTGTTGAGGATGATCCCGTTGGAGCCCCACTCGAACCGGGCGTCGGACGGCTGGTACGGCTGCCCGAAGAACGCCTTGCCCTGCTGGTAGAGCGCGAAGTCGGCGAGCGTCACCACCGAGTCGCGGACGGCCTCGCGGTCGGGCAGCTCGCTGGGCACCAGCGCGAGGTCCATCCGGCCGAGGGCCGCCGTGCGCTGCCAGTCGAACGCGACTGCTCCTTGCAGGTCCGCCGTGTGCACCGGGGACGCGGCGACGGCGTCGGCGAACTCGTCGTCGCCCGTCGTCAGGTACAGCTCGGCGGCCGCCCAGTAGTGCTCGTCGGACACGTCCTTGTCGTCGTACGGACCGCCGCCCTCGTTGCCGTCGAGCGCGGAGGCGTACAGGTCGGGCGTCTCCGCGGCCGCGGCCCACGCCACGCGCGCCGACTCGAGCAGGCTCGCGGCGAACTCCTCGTCGTACGGCTCCCACAGCCGGGCACCCTTGGCCGCGACCGCGGCGAGGTTGAGCGTCGCCGCGGTCGACGGCCGGTGCACCTGACGCGCCTGCGCGTCCTCGTGGGGTGCCAGCGGCAGACCCGTCCAGCCGTCGTCCTGCACCTTGTGGAACACCAGGCCGGCGTACTGCTCGCCGTCCGGCACCTGCATCCGCTGCATCCACTCGAGCTGCCAGCGGGCCTCGTCCAGCACGTCCGGCACGCCGTTGCCCGCCTCCGGGATCGACGCGGTGCCGTCGGCGAGCGGACCCGCCTCGGCCGCCTCCCGGCCCTGCGCGACCAGCGCGCGCTCCCACGTGTCGAGCACCTGGTGCACCGCGATGCCGCCGTTGACCACGTACTTGCCGTGGTCGCCCGCGTCGTACCAGCCGCCGCGCACGTCGAAGGTGCCGTCGCAGGTCCAGCCCGCGTACCAGGGCCGCGGCGCCTGGCAGCCGACCGCCGTGTCGCCGGTGTTGGGTGCGACGTCCAGGTGCCCGGCGGGCCGTGCGTACTCGTCGCCGACGAGGTCGCCGTCGATCTCGGTCCCGCTCCGGGCCAGGTAGAAGTAGCCGAGCGCGTCCGTGGTGAGGTCCGCGTACAGGTCGGCGTCGATCGCGAACGGGTGGCTGGTCTCGCCGTCCGCGATGAGCGTGAACCCCGTGCCGGTGACGTCCTCGTCGGAGAAGTCGATGAGGTGCACGTTCTCCTCCGCGGTGCGGTCCTCGCCGCGCGGGGTCGTCGCGCCCGTCGCGACCTCCTCGCCGGAGGCGTCGAGCAGCTGCCACGGCAGCGCGTCCGTCTCCTCCGTCACCAGCGACGCCCGCTTGGGCCCGGTCGGCAGGTAGCCCAGCTGGTTCACGCGGACGCGCGTCGCCGTCTCCTGCTCGAACGGGGCAGGCAGCTCGCCGGTGTGGACCGACACGTCGTCGACGCAGAACCGCCAGTCGTCCGGTGCCCCGCCCACCTGGAACACGACCTGCCCCGCTGGCCAGTCCATCGTCGAGGTGAACCCGACCTCGTAGGGCTTCGGCTCCGCCTGCATGATCGGGCCGACCTCGGAGGTCGACGTCCACGGCTCGGTGTTCATCTGCACGAGCGCACGGATGGGCACCTCGGCGGTCCCGCTCACCGTGAAGCCGAACCGGTACGTCTCGCCCTTGACCAGCGGCACGCCGTCGACCCCGACGATCGACGACCACGCGCTCGCCGACCCGCCCGGCACGTCCACGCAGAGGCTTCCCGACGAGGTGTCCGCGACCATGTCCGGCGTCGTCCACCATGGCGCTGCCGCGGCGTCGAACGACCCGTTCGGGATCAGCTCGGGACCGTCGGCCGCGGCCGCGGGAGGCGCGGCGGCCATTCCCAGGAGGACGAGCGCCAGGGGCAGGGCTGAACGCACGCAGACTCCTTCGTGGGCGGTGAGAGCGCTGCCAAACTAGCGTCCAGGAGTCGCGGGCTCCACGGGTTTGACGATCCGACACCCGAGATCGTGGGTCGGACTCGAGATCGTGCGTGCGAACCCACGATCTCGGGCCGAACCCACGATCTCGCGTCAGTCCGACGGCCGGGCGGACACCGGGCGGGCGTCCGGTGGGGGCTCGCCGACGTCGGCGACCGAGCGCGGCTCGTACTGCTCCGGGGTCAGGTCGGCGCGCACGATGCGGTCCAGGCGGAACCAGCGCATCGCGTCGCGCCACCGGCACCATGCCGCGACGTACCAGTGGCCGCCCGTGCGGGCGAGCAGCACGGGCTCGACGCGCCGCCGGCTGACCGTGTGGTCGAAGCTGCGGTACTCGATCGCGAGCACCCGGTGCCGCCCGAGCGACTCCTCGACCGCGCGCAGCACCTGGGGACCCGCCACGTCACCGACCGTCTCCGGCCGGGACCACACACGGCCCGACAGCTCGTCGGCACGCGCGCGGTCGGTGGCCGGCAGCGCGTCGAGCACCTTGGCGCGGGCCGCCTCCGCGTCGGTGCCGAACGGGCTGCCCGCCGGCAGCGCCCGCACGGCGAGCGCCAGGGCCACCGCCTGCGACGGCGTGAAGTTGACGGGCGGGAGGCCGACGGACGCCTCCAGCACGTAGCCGCCGCCGAGCCCCGCCTGGGCGACGACGGGGAGACCGGCCTGCTGGAGCGCCGAGACGTCGCGCTTGACCGTTCGCGGGGACACCTCGAACAGGCGCGCCAGCCGCGTGCTCGTCGTCCCGGAGCGACCGACGCGACGCAGCTCCTCGGCGAGCGCGTACAGACGGTCGGTGCGGTTCATGGTGCCAGCATGGTGACACAAAGGTGACATCCCGGTGTCACCGGACCGGGTGGACGCTGGAAGCATGACCACCACACACCTGATCCTGATCCCCGGTTTCTGGCTCGGCGGCTGGGCGTGGGAGCACGTCGCCGCCGCCCTCCCCGACGGTCTCGACGTCCACACGCCGACCCTCCCGGGCGTCGAGCCCGGCGCCGACCGCGGCGGCATCACGCGCGCCGACCACGTCCGCGCACTCACCGACCTCGTCGACAGCCTCGACGGTGACGTCGTGCTCGTCGGCCACAGCGGCGGCGGCGCGCTCGTCGGCGAGGTCGTCGACAAGCGGCCCGACCGCGTGCGCCGCGCCGTCTACGTCGACTCCGGCCCGCTCGAGGACGGCGCGGCCATCGACGCCTCCGCCGTCCAGCAGGACGAGGTGCCCCTGCCCACGTGGGAGGAGTTCGCCGCCCAGGGCTCGAGCATCGAGGGCATCTCCGAGGAGGGGCTGGCGGAGTTCCGCCGTCGCGCGGTCCCGCACCCGGCGAACGTCGTGCGCGGAGCGGTGCACGTCAGCGACCCCCGACGGTTCGACGTCCCCGCCACCGCGATCTGCACCAGCCTGTCGTCGGAGCAGCTCAAGCCCATGGCGCACGGCGGCCCGCCGTTCCACACGGAGCTGGGCGAGGTCAGGGACCTCACGTACGTCGACCTGCCCACCGGGCACTGGCCGATGTTCTCCCGGCCGGCCGACCTCGCGGCGGCGATCGCGCAGGCTGCTCGCGACTAGGTGCATCCGAGAACGGCCCGGCGGGTGAAGAGGGGGTGTCAGCACATCGGCCGCCCGACGTACCCGCCGGGCCAGTCCTCGAAGGACGCACCATGCGCGCACGCCTCCTGTCCGGCATCGCAGCCGGCACCCTCGCCCTCGTCACGCTCGCCGCCGTCCCGGCCTCGGCCGCCGACCCGGCCAAGCTCTCCGTCCTGCACGGCGTCCCCGGCCTCACCGTCGACGTCTGGGTCAACGGCGAGCGCACGCTCGACGACTTCACGCCCGGCACCCTCGCCGGACCGCTCGACCTGCCCGCCGGCACGTACACGGTGGCCATCACGGCCGCCGACGCCGCCGACGCCAGCGCCCCCGCCATCGGACCGGTCGACCTGGCTCTCGAGGCCGGCAAGAACTACACGGCCGTCGCGCACCTGGACGGCGCCGGCGCCCCGACCGCCACGCTGTTCACCAACGACATCTCCACCACGGCCGCGGGCGAGGGCCGGCTCACGGTCCGGCACGTCGCCGCGGCGCCGGGCGTCGACATCCTCGCGGGCACCACGCCCGTGATCACCAACCTGACCAACCCGAACGAGCAGGTGCTCAACCTGCCCGCCGGCACCGTCTCCGCCAGCGTGACCGCCACCGGCACCACGACGCCGGCCCTCCTCGGCCCGGCCGACGTGCCGGTGACCGAGGGCACCAACACGATCGTCTACGCGTGGGGCAGCGCGACCGCGTCGCCCGCCACGCTGGCGCTCGCCACGCAGACCATCACCGGCCTGCACAGCAACCCGTCCGGCGTGAACGCCGGCGAGGTCGGCCTCGTGTCCGACGGTGGCTCGTCCGCCTGGACCTTCGCGATCGCCGGTCTGGCCATCGCCGGTCTGATCGGGGCAGTGTCCGTCCGTCGCGCCGCCGCGCAGCGGAGCTGACTGCTCCCATGACCACCACGTCGCGACCCGGGAGTGCGTCCGCGCGCTCCCGGGTCTCGGCACGCGTGCTCGCAAGGATCGCCGCACTCGGCACTGCGCTGGGTATGACGGCCCTGCTGACCGCGTGCACCGGCCCGGACTCTGCACCCGGGCCGGCGGTCGCGGCGTCGCCGTCCGCCTCGGCGACGCCGCGACCGACCCCCGAGGCCCCTGCCGTGCCGTCCGTTCCCTCCGTCCCAATCGTGGAGGCGACCCTCGCGCCGGTCGCCGCCACCCCGCCGCCCGTGCAGCTCGTGGTGCCGGACGTCGGGATCGACATGGCCGTGGACCCCGTCGGGGTGCGCGACGACGGCGAGATGCAGATCCCCGAGGACGCCAACCGCGCCGGCTGGTACCAGTTCGGCCCCGCACCCGCCGACCCCGCCGGCGCGACGGTCATCGCCGCGCACGTCGACAGCGTCCAGACGGGGATCGGCCAGTTCGCGAAGCTCCTCGACGTCGGCGTCGGCGCCGCGGTGACGATCACGGCCGCCGACGGCACGACCCATCAGTACCGCGTCGTCACGGTCGAGAAGATGGCCAAGGAGGGAGCGCCCGTGGACCAGTGGTTCGACCGCTCCGGCGCGCCGCGGCTCGTGCTCGTGACCTGCGGTGGCACGTTCCGCCGCGACATCGGGCACTATACGGACAATGTCGTCGTCACGGCCGAGCCGATCAGTGGGTAGACGTGACTACGCTGCTGAGCGCTCCCGTCGTCAGGGAGCCGACGAGGGAGGAGCCGTCCGTGAGCGCACTCGCGCCCGGGTCTGCTGACTCGTCGCGCCCTGCGCACCGGATGGACCCTGACGGCGAGAACGTCGAGGAGCTCGGTGCAGCGTTCGCGCAGGGCGACGAGGCGGCGATCGCCGAGGCGTACCGCCGCTGGTCCACGCTCGTGCACACCGTCGCGCTCCGCTCGCTCGGCAGCGTCACCGACGCGGAGGACGTGACGCAGCAGGTGTTCGTCGAGGCGTGGCGCAGCCGGGAACGGTTCGACCCCAGCAAGTCCCGGCTCCCCGCGTGGATCCTCGGCATCACCCGGCACGTCGTCGCGGACACCCACGAGAAGCGGGCCCGCGACCGACGGCTGCGGGACAAGTCCGTGGCCGGCGCCGAGGAGCTGCCCGTGCCGTCCGTCGACACCCGCGTGGTCGACCGCGTGGTGGTCGCCGACGAGCTCGACCGGCTCGGGGACCCGCAGCGCACCATCCTGCGGCTCGCGTTCTACGACGACCTCACGCACGACCAGATCGCACACCGGCTCGACCTGCCGCTCGGCACGGTCAAGAGCCACGTCCGGCGCAGCCTGGCCCGGCTGCGGACCCGATGGGAGGTGGACGGTGCCGTTCGATGAGTCCCACGTGGACGACGATCTGCTCGCGCTCCTCGCCCTCGGCGAGCCCGCCGGCTCCACCGCCGACCTCGCGCACGTCGAGGAGTGCGAGCGGTGCGCCGACGAGCTCGCGTCCCTGACCGACGTCGTCAGCCTCGCCCGCTCCGGTGGCGCCGACGCCCCGCTCGTCGCGCCCGCGCCGCACGTGTGGGACCGCGTCGCCGCGGAGCTCGGCCTCGCCGCCGCAGGAGGGGTGGGTGCCTCGGCGCCGTCGTCGCCCGCCTGGGTGACCTCGTCGCCCGCCCCGGTCGCCTCGTCGGCCGCCCCGGTGGTCTCGTCGCCCGAGCACGCCGTCGCGACGGTGATCCCGCTCGAGTCCCGTAGGCCGCGCGCCGGTCGGTGGATCGCCGCGGCCGCGGCCGTCGGCCTGGTGGTCGGCGGGGGCGGTGCGTGGTGGGTGGCTTCGCAGGAGGACCCCGTCACGGTGATCGCCACCGCGGTCCTCGAGCCGCTGCCCGGGTGGGACGCCTCCGGCTCCGCCGTCGTGGAGACGCTGTCCGACGGCTCCCGGGTGCTCGTGGTCGACCTCGCCCAGAGCGAGTCCTCCGACGACGGCTTCCGGGAGGTCTGGCTGCTCAAGCCCGACGTGAGCGGACTGGTCAGCGTCGGGACCCTCGACGGGGCGTCCGGCCGGTTCGACCTGCCGGCCGGCCTCGACCTCGACCAGTTCTCCGTGGTCGACGTGTCCGAGGAGCAGTTCGACGGCGACCCCGCCCACTCCGGCGACTCGATCGTGCGCGGCCCGCTCGAGGCGTGAGCACGCAGGTACCGCCCGAGGCGTGAGCGCACCGGTCGCAGTGAGCACGCCGCCAGCATGAGAAACGCCCCCTCCCGGCTGGGAGGGGGCGTTCTCTGCGTGGTGTGTCAGACGGCCGGCGGCGCGGCCGGGGGCTGCTGCTGCTGGACCGGCTGGACCGGCTGCACCGGCTGAGCGGCCGGGGCGGCCTGAGCCGGCGGCGCGTTGGGCGTGGTGCGCTGCTCGACGACCGCCGTGTGCGACGTGTTGCTCCGCTGGGCGTTGAACACGATCGCCAGGATGAGCGCGATGACGCCCGCACCCATGCAGATGTAGCCGATCACCGTGAGGTTGACCCCGTCGATGGCGTCGCTGACGCCGAACGAGAGGATCGCGCCGATGACGATGAGGGCGATTCCGCCTCCGATACCCATTGTCGGGTCCTTCCGTCGAGCCGCGCGCGGGTCGCCCGGCCTCGACCGGCGAGTCTGGTGCCGACCGGGCCGACGCGCACGTCGAGAGCGCTCCTAACCCAGGATCTCCGGATAAACCGGTGCGTTCTCACCCGTCCGGGCGAGCACGTGCTCCGCCAGGAACGCCTCGACCACCTGGTACCAGACGATCGCGTGCTGCGGGGTGAGCACCCAGTGGTTCTCGTCGGGGAAGTACAGGAACCGGTGGGGCGTCTTGCCGTCCTCGTCGGCGGGCAGCCCGCTCTTGGCCAGCAGCTCGTACCAGAGGCGCAGGCCCTCGCCGATCGGCACCCGGTAGTCCTTGTCGCCGTGCACGACGAGCATCGGGGTGACGATCTTCTCGACGAACCGGTGCGGCGAGTTCTCGAGCGCCATCTCCTCGGTCATCTCGCGCTCCCAGTAGTAGGCCGCGTCCGTCGTCGGCCCGAACTGGTCCAGCGCCCACAGGCTGGCGTGCGTGACGATCGCCCGGAACCGGTCCGTGTGCCCCGCCACCCAGTTGGCCATGTAGCCCCCGAACGACCCGCCCATCGCGGCCGTCCGCGTCTCGTCGATGTCGTCCCGCTGCACCACCGCGTCCGTGATGGCCATCAGGTCCGTGTACGGGGCCGCGCCCCACGACCCCCAGCCGGCCTGCACGAAGTCCTGGCCGTACCCGGTGGACAGCGCCGGGTCGGGCAGCAGGACGGCGTAGCCGCGCGCGACGAGGATCCACGGGTTCCACCGCCACGACCACGCGTTCCACGACCCGAGCGGACCACCGTGAATCCACAAGAGCAGCGGCGCCTTCTCGCCGGTCCTCGGGAGTGCCAGCCACGCGCGGACGCGTCGCCCGTCGGCAGCCGTCGTCTCCACCTCGGTCAGCGTGCCGGGCAGCTCGGGGGTCGCGGCCGGGCTGCGCAGGGCCGTCGTGGCACCGGTCTCCAGGTCGATGCGCACCGGGTGCGACGGCGCCTCGTACGACGAGCGCAGCGCGAACGCGACCGAGCCGTCCGGACTCACCGACACGTCGGTGAACGTCGCGTCGTCGCTGGTCAGGCGCGTGACCTCGTCCGACTCCAGGTCGACCCGGAACACCGGCCCGCGGCCGTCGTCGTCAGCCGTGACCAGCAGGCCCGTGCTGTCGGGCAGCCACACCGGGTGCTGCGGCCACCGGTCCCAGCTCTCGACGAGCGTCCGCGGCTCCCCGCCGGCCAGCGCGACCAGCTGCAGCGTGACCCGCGGGGCCTCGTCCGGCGTGGACACGGTCTCGCGCACGTACGCGACCCACTGCCCGTCCGGGGAGATCGCCGGCGACCAGAGCTCGGCCGCGAGGTCGTCGGCGAGCACCCGGTGCTCCCCGGATGCCACGTCGATCGCGACCAGCCGCCCGCGCTGCGCCCCGCGCGCCAGCGGCACGTTCCACCCGGTGACCACCGTGCGCCCGTCGGGGCTGATGGCGGCCGCCTGCTCGACGAGCGCCGACCGCGCCCCGGGCGTCACGTCCGTCAGCGCCACGCGCGGGTCCTTCGCCCCCGCCAGCGGCGCGACGACGTCCGCGCCGATGTCCGCGACGAACAGGTGCGGCGACTCGGGCCCCAGGTCGTGGTCCCAGTACCGGATCGGGTAGCCGTCGTGCAGGATCGCCTGGACCAACTTGTCCTTGCGGGCCTTGCGCAGCCGCTCGTCGGTCTCCGCGTCCGTCGCGCTGGGCAGGACGTCCGAGCTGATCAGCAGCACGTCGGCGTCCCGGGCCACCTGCACCCCGCCCAGCCCCGCCGCCCGGTCCGCGACCACGCGCGCCTCCGCGCCGTCGCGCGGCATCAGCCACAGCGCCGGCACCGGCTCGTCGTCGTCCGCCTTCCCGTCCGGGTCCGGCCGCGCGCTCGTGAACAGCAGGTCTCCCTCCTGCGTGAACGCCGCGCTGGCCTCGCCCTTGGCGCTGCGGGTCAGCCGCCGCGCCGGCTTCTCCCCCGTCGGGTCCACCTCCCACAGCGCGGTCACGAACTTGATCGCCTTGGCATCGAGCGTCGCGACGCTCACCACCACCCGCGACCCGTCCGGCGACACCACCAGCCCGCTCACCCGAGGGATGGCGACGTACTGCTCGAGATCATGAAACGAAGTCATGCGCTCCGTCCTATCACCCGCCGCTGGGTGACGTCCCGGCGACGAACCCGACATGGGTGCCGTGACGGGCATCGATGACGACACCCATGTCGGGTTCGGCGGCGGTGGCGGCGCGTGCGAGGGCGGCGCGGATCGTTGTGGGGAGGTAGGTCGGCGTTCTCAGGTCGTTCGACGTGAAGCGGAGGATGTCTACCCGGCCCGTGCTGATCAGTGCGTTCTGACGGGTGCGGTCGCGCAGGAGCGCGTCCGGTCGGTCGTGGAACTCGCGGCCGTCGATCTCTGCGATCAGCCACCGTCCCTGTGGCAGGCGCCACCCCAGGTCGCCGCGCCCGAGCAGCCGACCCCGTGCCGATCGGATCTCCACCTGGAGCTCGTCCGGCGGGATCCCCGCGTCGACGCAGTGGAGCCGGGCGATCGTCTCCAGCGGTGACTCGGCGCGTCGGTCGACCAGCGCCCACCAGGACGACAGCGCTGCGGCTCCGCGGCGGCCTCGCGCGCGCTCGCGGACCGTCGTGTAGGCGGTGTCGGAGAGCGATCCTCGACGGAGCACGCCGTCCAGCACCGCGACGGCGTGCACCCGAGGCAGCTCGGGAAGCGCCTGCACCAGCGCGGGCACGAGCTCGGCGATCGCACGGTCCCCGTACCGGAGCGTCTCGAAGCCCCCGAACGTGCGGACACGGACGCCCCCGCGGTTGCGACCCGCGGTGCCACCGGGCAGCGCGATCTCCGGCGCGATGTCCCGCGGGAGCCCCTCCACCCGGTGCAGAGCCAGCGCACACGGGCCGACGGCCACCGCGCCCGGCCCGAACGCCAGCATGCCGAGCCACGCCGCGCGACGTCGCCGATGGTCCGCGTCGTGGCGTCGGTCACGAGCCGGCTCGACGTCGAACACGCCCCTCGTCGGACGCTCCCAGACCTCGTCCCGCACGAGCCGCCCACGCCGCGCGGCACCCACCCCGGCACGATCACACTGGCCCGCCGACACCAGTCCCTCCTGCCGGCGCGCCAGCGTCAGCAACGACAGAGGCGGCAGCTGCACGGAACGCACACCGCACCCCACCACCGGTGCGACCGCCCTCACGCCTGTCCCGACGACTCGGTGGAGACGACCCGCCCCCACCGGCCTGTGGACGCCTCACAGAGCCCCGCGTCCAACGCCGGTGCGCGAACGCGCACGCCTGAACCCGGCCGACACGCACTCCCCCCGTGAACCCGACATGGGTGTCGTGACTCGACTCAGAACGTCACCCATGTCGGGTTCGGCCACTGGGACGCGGCGGGCGGACCCGGGTGGGGGCGTCAGGGGGTCGGGTGGGTGTCGCGGTCGGCCAGGCCGGCCAGCATCGCGTTGTAGTCGTCGAGCTCCTTGTCGCCGTCGCGGTCGACCTGGCGGTCGCGGCGGCGGGCGGTGCGGTCGTCGTCGCGGGACCAGGCCAGCGCGACGCCGACGGCGAGGAGCAGGGTGGGGATCTCGCCGATGCCCCACGTGATGGCGCCGCCCAGCTGCTGGTCGGCGATCGCGGACGGACCCCAGGGGCGGCCCATGAGCCCGAACCAGTCGGCGACGAAGAGCGACTCGCCGGACACGAGGGTCACGCCGAAGAACGCGTGGAACACCATCGTCCCGAAGAGCAGGAGCAGTCGCTGCGGGTACGGGAGGCGACGAGGGCCGGGGTCGATGCCGACGAGCGCATTCACGAACAGGTACCCGGCGGCGGTGAAGTGCACGACCATCGCGAGGTGGCCGACGGGGCTGCGCAGCGACCACTCGAACAGGCCCGAGTAGTAGAAGAGCAGCATCGACCCGATGAAGTTCACGGCGGCGACGACGGGGTGGGCGAGGAAGTGCCCGACGTGGCTGTCGACGAGGGTCAGGATCCACTCGCGCGGTCCACGGGAGTCGTCGTCGCGGAGCTGGGTCGAGCGGACGGGCAGGGCGCGCAGCGCGAGGGTGATGGGTGCCGACAGTGCGAGGAACAGCGGCACGACCATCGCGAGCACCATGTGCTGGACCATGTGCGCGCTGAACAGGACGTGCCCGTAGAGGGCGGGTCCGCCGTTGGTGGCCCAGAAGAACAGGACCATGCCGACGGTCCAGGACGCGGCGCGCGCCATCGACCACGAGTCGCCGCGGCGACGCAGCCGCAGCACCCACCGCCAGTAGACGACCAGCCCGGCGACGGCCGCCGACGCGAGGACGAGGTCCCAGCGCCACTCGGTGATCCAGCGCAGCCCGGCCGGCTCGGGCGGCAGCGGGTGGCCGGTGAGCTGGTAGGCGGGCGACGGGTCGGCCGGCGGCTCCTCGGGCACGGGCGGCGCGGTCTCCCCGAGCGCGACGGCCACCCCGGAGACGGCACCCATGACGGTCAGCTCGACGAGGACCAGGCGCCAGAACAGCCAGTCGGTGGTGCGCGTCGCCAGCTGCGGGACGACCGCGCGGCGGTGCGCCAGGCCGAGCAGCCCCAGCACGCCGAACAGCGCGAGCTTTGCCAGCAGCAGCAGACCGTAGGTGGTGGTCAGGTCCGCCCAGCCGGTGGTGCGCAGGAGGCCGTTGACCAGCCCCGACACGGCGACGGCGACGAAGCACCAGCCGGCGATGACGGAGTACCGCGCGACCGACGCGGACAGGTCGGTGCCGACGCGCCGGACGAGCAGGGCGAGGGCCGCGAGCGCACCGATCCAGATCGCGGCGCCGACGAGGTGGACCACCATCGACGACGTGGCGATGTCGTGCCCGGACGCACCGGCCGCGTGCCCGAGCTGCGCCTGCTGCCAGAGCGCGACGAGGACGATCGCAGCGGTCCACGCGGCGCCGGTGGGCGTGGTGACGACGAGCGCGAGCGCGGTGACGACGGCCGCGACGGTGGTGATCAGCAGCAGCGTGCGGCCGAGGTCGATCTGCGTGACGAACACCCCGAGCTCCGCGCCGAACGACGCCGAGTCGAGCGGACGCCCGGCGACGTTGGCGTAGGTGAGCACCAGGTGCACGACCGACAGGAGCGTCCAGGTGCCCGCCGCGAACCCGGCGACCACCGTGCTGCGCGGGTACGCCCGGCCGTCGGCGGTACCGATTCCCGCGCGTGCGGCGCGGGTGGACGCGACCGCGGCCCGGCGCGGCAGCACGCACACGGCCAGCACGAGCGCGCCGAGCGTCACGGAGCCCGCGAGCTCGGTGAGCGTCTCGGTCGCCGGCAGCCCCCAGCGCACGGCGGCGCCGGGGTCGCGGACCAGCGCGGGCAGCGCCGCACCGGAGAACGCGACGCCGAGCAGCGCCGCGGCGACGGCCGCGAGCACCAGCGTGAGCACACGCCAGGGGCTCGGGGGCCGACGCGCGTCGACCCCCGGCCCACCGGCACCGGCACGGCCGGCGCTCGTCACCGGCGCAGTCATCTCACCAGGGTAGGTCGCCGCGGCGGCCTGCCGGACATGCCGTCGGTCACGTCTCGTAGGTCCGGCGTCCCGACGCCGAACCGCACGACCCGGCCCGGCCTGCACAGACGAGCCCACCGAGCCGAGCTCTCACCGACGTGGCCCGGGCCCCGGTTGCGGACTGCCGGAGCACCCGAGCGAGACCTCGCTCACGGGCCCGGGGCGGCGCCCGGTGCGGATCCCTCGGGCGGCTGCGTCGGTGACGAGGCCGGGCGCCGCCGCAGCAGCAGCCACGCCACGACGCCGGCGACCACGATGAACGCCGCGGCGATCCCGAGGAGGACCGGCCCGGAGATGCGCTCCTCCTCGACGGGCGGGGCGGCCACGGTCGCTGAGGGCTCGGCCGACGCCGACTCGCTCGCCTGGACCTCGGCGGAGGTGGTCGGCGAGGGGGTCATCGTCGGGGCGGCCGTCGCGACCCCGTACGAGGTGGCCTCCGCCGCGGTGAACCGGTACTGCCCCTCGATCGGGTGCCCGTCCGCGGACGTGACGCGGTAGATGACCGTGTACTCGCCCGCGGGGAGCTCGCCGGTGACCGCGATGCCGGCGGTGTTGTCGACGAGGATCGGCGGGCCGATGTTGACCATCGTCTCGTCGGCGGTGTGGACCATGATCTGGGTCCCCACCATCAGCACGGGCTCGTTGAAGGTGAGCGTGACCGTCTCCGGGACCACCGGGACGGTCGAACCCTCGGCCGGGTCGGTGCTCTGCAGCACGTTGTGCGCCTGGGCGGCGGGGGCCGCGAGGACGAGAGCCGCGAGGCCGAGCAGGATGCCGAGCACCGCGGCGAGCGCGCGCCTCACGCGTCGCTCCGGCGACGCCGCCCGAGGACGGCGACCACCAGCGCGACGACGCCCAGGGCGAGCCCGGCCGCGCCGAGCAGCCGGGCGAGGGTGTCCGGCTCCGCCGTCGTGGGCGCGGACGCGGTGACGGTCGCGGCGTCCTCGACGTCGGCGACGCCGACCTGGTCGACCGCCTCGTCGGAGGACTCGTCGGCACCGCCGTGCCCGTCGTCGGACGCCTCCGTCGTGGTCAGCTCCGGGGCCGGGTGGGCGGGTTCCTCGGCGCCCTCCTCCGCGACGTCGGCCCAGTCGACGACGGTGCCGTCGGTGTAGGTCTGGTGCGCGGGCAGGACGAGCCGCGTGCCGGCGTCGGGCAGCGGGCCGGCGGACACCTCGAACTCCTGGAACTGCCCGTCCGCGATCTCGGCGCCGGCCTGCGCGGTCCGCACGACCCGGGAGGGCGCCTCGGTCAGCCGGGTGCCGGAGAAGTCGACGGGCTCGGGCAGGGGGGCCGTCTCGACGGTCGCGGTCCAGCCGGGCACGGGCTTGGTGGACACCGACAGGAGCGGGGTGTCGGTCGGCAGGTCGACGGTGACCTGCGACGTCGCCGCCGTCTCCGACTCGTTGGGGACGCGGAAGGTGAGCACGGTCCATCCTCCCGCGGTGGTCTGCTCGGGGACCACCCGGACGTGGGCGGACGCGGCTGCGGCGGGCAGGACGGCGAGGGTGGCGGCGACGAGGGCGGTCGCGCCGAGACGGCTGATCGAAGACATGACAGGTCCCTTGAGGGTGGTGGCGGTGGTCGACGGCGGGCGCGCGCGCACGATCCCGGACGACCGCCGGTCAGCGACCGGTCAGCGGGGAGGGACCGTGGGCGACTGCTGCCACGCGGGCGGACCGCGCAGGGGGACGACGTCACGCCACCAGGCGTGCCCTGACCAGGGGACCTCGGCCGGCGTCGGCAGCGAGGGACGGGGGACGACGACGACGGGCGCCGGCCCGCCGACGAGCGGCCGGAGCCAGGCGAGCAGCCACCAGAGCGCGCGGTCGGCGCCGACGATCAGGAGGGCGGCGGCGAGGGTCGCGACGACGTGCAGCACGAGCATCGCGGAGGTGCCGAGCAGCGGCTGCGCGAGCGCGGGGTCGGCGGCCGCGCAGGTGGCCGTCATGACCATGCCCGCGTGGTGCTGGTGGCCGACGAGCGCGGCCGGGTCGGTCGGCGTGCAGCTCATGGACGTGAAGAGGCTGAACGTGGAGTGTGCCGCGGTCTGCCCGGCGCCGAGCAGGACGACGGCTCCGACGGGACCGAGCCGCCGGGCGGTGAGCACCACGGCGGCGGCGAGGACGATCGCGGTCAGGGCGACGAGCACGCCCGCGGGGGGCAGCGCGCCGCCGGCCAGCACGTGCGCGAGGCCCGCGAGCGCGACGGTCACCACGGCGACGACGACCCCGCGCGCGAGGCGCAGAGGGCCGGTCGCGGGCGTGGGCATCCCGACACGGTAGACCTCGGGGACGGCCGACGTCCGCCCTGCTGAAGCGTTTATCCACTGGCCGGGCACGTGGACGGGCCCCTGTGGTGGGGAACACGTCGCGGGTGCACCGTTGTTGCGGAACTCGTGCAGGATGGTTGTCCTGCGCAATCAATTCCGGCGGAGAAGGTCCGATGTCCTCACAGCCCAGCACCGCCACCGCACCGCAGACGTTCGTGCCGCCGACGCACCGCGAGATCCTCACGATCCTCGGCGGACTCATGCTGGGCATGTTCCTCGCGGCGCTCGACCAGACGATCGTCGCGACGTCCATCCGGACCATCGGCGACGACCTGCACGGCCTGTCGCTGCAGGCGTGGGTGACCACGGCGTACCTGCTGACCGCGACGATCTCGACGCCGCTGTACGGCAAGCTCTCGGACATCTACGGCCGCAAGCCGCTGTACCTCATCTCGATCTCGATCTTCGTGGTGGGCTCGCTGCTGTCCGGCACCGCCGACTCCATGTACCAGCTCGCGGTCTACCGGGGCGTGCAGGGCCTCGGCGCGGGCGGCCTCATGGCGCTCGCGATCACGATCCTCGGTGACCTCGTCGCGCCCCGGGAGCGTGCCCGGTACCAGGGCTACTTCCTCGCCGTCTTCGGCACCGCGTCGGTCCTCGGTCCCGTGGTCGGCGGGTTCTTCGCCGGCGCCGAGACCATCCTCGGCATCACCGGCTGGCGCTGGGTCTTCCTCATCAACGTGCCCATCGGCATCCTCGCGATCGTCGTCGTCGCGCGCGTCCTGCACCTGCCGCCGCTGCGGCGGGTCCAGCACCGGATCGACTACCCGGGCGCGCTCGCGCTCGTCGTCGCGCTGGTGCCGTTGCTGGTGGTCGCCGAGCAGGGCCGCATCTGGGGCTGGGACTCGCCGCGCTCGATCGCCTGCTACGCCGTCGGCGTGCTCGGGGTCGCGGCGTTCCTGCTGGCCGAGCGGTACGCCAAGGCCGACGCGATCCTGCCGCTCTCGCTCTTCCGGAACCGCACGTTCTCCGTCGGCGCGGCCGCCAACACCGTGATCGGTCTGGGCATGTTCGGCGGCCTGGCGACGCTGCCGCTGTACCTGCAGATCGTCAAGGGCCAGTCACCCACCGAGGCCGGCCTGACGCTCATCCCGTTCACGCTCGGGATCATGACGGGCTCGATCGTCGCCGGTCAGACCACCTCCCGGACCGGCCGGTACAAGGCGTTCCCCGTCGTCGGCACCATCCTCATGGGCCTCGGCGCGCTGTTCTTCTCGCGCCTGGAGCCGGGAACCACGCTGCCGTACGTGTTCGCGGTCTCGATCCTGTTCGGGCTGGGCCTGGGCTTCACGATGCAGCCGCTGGTGCTGGCCGTGCAGAACGCCGTGGAGGTCCGGGACATGGGCGTCGCGACGTCCTCCTCGCTGTTCTTCCGGCAGATGGGCGGCACCCTGGGGACCGCCGTGTTCCTGTCGGTGCTGTTCTCGACGGTCGGCGGCAACATCGCGGCCGCGTTCCGGACCGCCTCGGCGACGCCCGAGTTCCAGGCGGCCGTCGCCGACCCGGCGGTCGTGGCCGACCCCGCGAACGCCCCCGTGCTGGGCATGCTGCAGGGCGGCGGCACGGTGCCGTCGCTGGACGACTCGTCGTTCATCAACAACCTCGACCCGCGGCTCGCGGCACCGTTCCTCGACGGGTTCGCGCAGTCGGTGGACACCGTGCTCCTGCTGGCCGCGTTCATCATGGTGTTCGGCGTGATCCTCACGATCATGCTGCCCGAGCTGCCGCTGCGGAACGTGTCCGGCATCCAGGGGCGGTTCGACGACGACGCCGCCGCGGCTGCGGCCCCCGCGCAGGCGGCCACCTCGGTCACGGCCGTGGCCGGCGTGACATCGATCGTCGCCGACGAGGCCGCCGTGGACCGCGCGCGGGACGCACCACCGGCCAGGTCGGGCGAGATTCATCCTTCTGCCGACTGAACCTCGACCGGCCCTACGCCGTGACAGAGGTGTCAGCCCCACCAGGACCGATCCGGAGGCCCCGATGTCCGCGACAGCACAGAGCACCGCCCACACCTGCACCGGCTGCCTGGACAGGCGGGAGGTGCTGGTCCGGGCCGGGCTGGTGACCATGGGCGTCGCCGCCGCGGGCGTGCTCGCGGCGTGCGGAGGCTCCGAGGCCCCGGCGAGCGAGGCACCTGCCGAGAGCGGCGGGGCGTTGGCGCAGCTGGCGGACATCCCCGTCGGGGGAGCCGTGTCCGCGAAGCTCGCCGACGGTCAGCCGATCATCCTGGTGCAGCCCGAGAAGGGCACCGTGGTCGCCCTGACCGCGGTCTGCACGCACCAGCAGTGCACCGTCGCGCCGGAGGGCGACGAGCTGAGGTGCCCCTGCCACGGCTCGGTGTTCGACCTGACGGGCGCCAACGTGTCCGGCCCCGCTCCCTCGCCGCTGGCGCAGTTCGACGTGCACGTCAGCAACGGTGCCGTGCTCGCCGGGAAGGCGTGACATGGGCTGGCGTACCGGGTGGCAGGCCGGCTCCGACCTCCTACGGGCGCTCCTGTCGGCCTGCGTCATGCTCTCCGCCGTGGTCCACCTGGACCTCTGGGCGAACGGCATGAACATGCTCGAGGTCGTCGGGCCCGCCTTCCTGCTGAACGGCGTCGGCGGGCTCGTGCTCGGCGTCCTCGTGCTCGTCTGGCGGCACTGGCTCCCGCTGCTGGGCGCGATCGCGTTCGGCGTCGCCACGCTCGCGGCGTTCGTCATCTCGACGACGCCGGGCGGCTTCTTCGGCGTGCACGAGCAGTGGGTGGGCATCCCCGTGTGGCTGTCCGCGATCTCGGAGATCGGCGCGATCGTGCTCGGCGTCGCGGCGCTGCTGGTGGAACGCCGCGCAACCGTCCCGACGGCTCAGCCCAGCGGCAGCGTCTCCCCGTCGAGGACCAGCTGACCGGCTCGCGCCTTGGTCTCCATCGGGTCGGTGCCCCACAGCTCGGCGAGCGTCTCGAGGTCCTCGACGGTGTAGCCCGCCTCCCAGAACGCGTCGTAGGCGGCCTGCTTCTGGTCCGACCCGGTGCCGTCCGGTGCGGTCGCGCCCGGTCCGACCGGCGGCGTCTGCCCGTCCAGGAGGAGCTGCCCGGCCTGCGCCTTGGTCGCGGTCGCGTCGAGGTGCCACAGGTCCGCGAGCGCCTCGACGTCGTCGATGGTGTAGCCCGCGCCCCAGAACGCCTCGTACTGCTCGCGCGTGTACCCGTCGGGCATCGCCGACCACTCCAGCCCGACGGACTGCGCGACGCCCTCGACCACCCGGGCGACGTCGGAGTAGGGGTTCGCCGCAGCAGCTGCACCCGCCCCGGCGACGGCCAGCGTCGACGTGAGGACGCCCGCGGCGACCAGCCGGCCACCGCGCCGCGCGAGGACGCGCACCGGCACGTCGGGCACGTGGGCCAGCTCCGCCTGGATCCGGGCCGCGACGACGGCCGGGTCGGGCTGGTCGGCGTCGCGCGAGTGCAGCGCGCGGGTGATCCGCGCGACCAGCTCGTCGTCGTGCGGCCGGTTCGTGCTCATCGCTGCTCCGTTCGGGTCGTGAGGTCGGTGTCGCGCAGGGTGGCCAGCGCCCGGCTGGCGTGGGACCGGACCGTGGCCGGCGAGGTGCCCAGGACCTCGGAGATCTCCGCGTCGCTGAGGCCCTCGTAGTACCGCAGGACCAGCACGGTCCGTTGTCGTGGGGGCAGCGCCTCGAGGTGCCGCCACATCGCGTCCTCCTCGACCACCCCGTGGGCGTGGTCGCCGTGGGAGTCGGCGTGGGCGGCCAGGACCTCGTCGGCCGCCGGCCGGATGGTGCGGACGTGCCACCGGCGCCGCCACGAGAGGTGCTCGTTGGTGACCATCCGCCTCAGGTACAGGTCGGGCCGCGCCATGAGCGCGATCCGGTTCCAGCGCACGTGCGCCCGCAGGAGCACCTCCTGCACCAGGTCGGCGGCCGTGTGCCCGTCGCCGGTCAGGACGGTCGCGTACCGCAGCAGCCCCGCGAGGTGGACGCGGACCAGGTGGTCGAGCTCCGGCTCCACCACCGGGACGGGCGTGCTGTCCACGCCGGCGGTCACCGTCGGACCCCGAGGAGGTCGTCGAGGGTCGCGTGGTCGGTGGGGCGCGGCAGCGGGGTCGGGTCGAGGCAGCGGCCGAGCAGGGACTCGACCAGCGCGGCGCGCTCCACGATGCCCGGCCCGTCGATGGCTCCGGGCAGGATCCGCACCTCGAGGGTGTCCCGCGCAGGTGTGTCGGTGACCAGCTGCGCGAGGTTGACGTCGGCGTACTTGGTGAGCCCCGTCGCGAGCTCCCGGGCGTCGCCGGTGGACTCCACGAGGTCCAGCAGCGCCTCGGGCAGGGGCGCCAGCCGGCGGCACGCCGGGTTGGTGCCGAGCGCCGCCCACAGCTGGGACCGCCAGTGGCCGAACAGCCGCACGACGTTGGCGAAGGCCTCGGGCCGGCGGAACGGTGCACCGTCGACGTGCAGGTGCACGGCGGCCTCCTGCGGCACGGTGAAGCCCAGCTCGCGCGCCGGCACCAGCAGCCGCTCCAGGGCCGCGGCGTGGTCCGTCCCGATCGGAGGCGTGATGATCTCGCACGGGCGCTCCCGGCCCGCCGGGAGCGGCGTGGCGACGGCCACCGTGGCTCCCGAGGCGTCGTCGACGCGCGCCGCGGAGCCGACGAGGTCGGTGCGCACCCCGAACAGCGCCGCGACCGGGTCGAGCACCGTGTCCAGCGGCGCGGCCGGGTCGGCGTGCCGCTCGATCAGCCGCAGCAGCCGGGCGTCGTCGCACAGGACCCGGTACCAGCCCCGCCGCCGGGGCGCCCCGCGCGGCAGGTCGGCCTCGATCGTGATGTCGTCGACCAGCCGCGCCACGGGACGCCCGTCCGCGTCGACCACGTCGAACGCCGGCGACAGGTGCCGGAACACTCCGACGCCCGGCACGACCGACGGCTCGGAGTCGGTGTGGAAGGACCGCCGCACCCGGCCGCCCAGGCGCGCGGCCAGCTCGTCGGCCAGCACCTGCCGGTCCGACCCGGCAGGGGCCAGCAGCTCGATCTCGAACCCGGTCCGCAGCGTCAGCTCGTCCACGTCGTTCTCCTCACGAGGGTCGTGCCGGGCGACGGGCTCAGGACTGGCCGGCGGGCGTCCCGCTGGGCGCCACGGGAGGAGTCTGCCCGTCCAGGAGCATCTGCCCGGCACGGGCCTTGGTCTCCGCGAAGTCGCTGTTCCAGATCGCGCCGAGCGCCTCGACGTCCTCGGAGGTGTAGCCGGCGTCCCAGAACGCCGCGAACTGCTCGTCGGTGACGGGCACCGCACCCTCGTCAACGACCGGTCCGGGCGGCACCGGCACCGGCACCGGCTGCCCGTCGAGGATCAGCTGCCCGGCACGTGCCTTGGTCTCGGTGGTGCCCAGGTTCCACAACGCACCGAGCTCCTCGACGTCCTCGGACGTGTACCCCGCTCCCCAGAACGCCTCGTACTGCTGCGGCGTGTACCCGTCGGGCATCGACGACCAGTCCACGCCCGCGGACTGCAGGATCTCGGTCACCGAGCGGGACAGGGCCGACGTGGGCGCCGCCGCGGTCGCGACCCCCGTCCCGACGACGCACAGGCCCGCCGCGACGACCCCGATGGCGACGAGGCGGCGGGCGGGGCGGTGGTGCGTGGTGGTGACGTCCATGGGGTCCTCCGGGGCTGCGCGGGGATGTGCGTACCCCTCTAGAACGCGGCTCGACGCCCAGGTGTGGAGTCCGGTCCCTACGCGCCCTCGAGCAGCCGACGCTCGTACGCCGCGACGACCTGCGCCGACGTCCACCCCTCGGTGCCGACGGCCTAGTCACGCCCGACGTACGGCCCGCGCCCGCGCTCCGCCCCGAGCCAGCACGCCTCGTCGAGGAACACCGCGCGCGCCTGCGCGAACGACCGCGACGCGAACAGGGTGCTCGTGGTCCCGCCGTCCCGGTAGCCGACGACGAAGCCCTCCTCGAACGTGATCGCCTCGGGCGCGACCGTCGTCCCGATGGCGAAGTCGACGCCGTCGACCAGGTCGTTGTCGAGGGCGTCGTCGCGCAGGTCGGCCAGCTCGGGGGTCGGCGGCTGCGACGGCACGCCGGTGACCTCGACGCCGGTCGGCTGCGCGTCGGACACCTTGACCAGCACCCGGAACCGCCGCAGGTCGCGCACGGTCAGCGGGACGCGGTTGGTGTCCAGGAACCGGTGGACGCCCGCGTCCTCCTCCAGCAGCACCAGCCCGTCGACCACCAGCGGGTTGGCGGTGTCCACCCGGTACCGGTGCGCGTCCGGCCGGCCGGTGACCGGACGCAGGACGTCGCCGCGCTCGTAGCCGACCCGTTCGAGCTCGAGGTCGTCGTGCTCGGTCAGGGTCCGGATCATCGGGCGAGTGTCACACGCGACGGACGCTCAGCCCCACACGAGGCCGTGCGACGGGTCGTGCAGCACCCGGGCGACGTCCGCCAGCACCTGCGAGCCCAGCGCCCCGTCCACCAGCCGGTGGTCGAAGCTCAGCGCCAGCTGCGTGACGTGCCGGATCCGGATCTTGCCCTTGTGCACCCAGGGCTGCTCGCGGATGGCACCGAACGCGAGGATCGCCGCTTCCCCCGGGTTGATGATCGGCGTGCCCGTGTCGATGCCGAAGACGCCCACGTTCGTGATCGTGATGGTGCCGTCGGACATGTCCGACGGGGACGTCTTGCCGGCTCGCGCGGTCGACGTCAGGTCCGCCAGCGCCCCCGCCAGGTCCTTGAGGTTCAGGCGGTGCGCGTCCTTCATGTTGGGTACGACGAGCCCGCGGGGGGTCGCCGCCGCGATCCCGAGGTTGATGTAGTGCTTGTAGACGATCTCCTGCGCGGCCTCGTCCCAGCTCCCGTTGATCTCCGGGTGCCGGCGGACGGCGAGCATCAGAGCCTTGGCCGCGATGAGCAGCGGCGTGACGCGGACGTCGGCGAACTCGCGGTCGGCACGCAGGCGCTCGACCAGCTTCATCGTCTTCGTGACGTCGACCGTGTGGAAGACCGTGACGTGGGGGGCGGTGAACGCGCTGGTCACCATCGCCTCGGCGGTCCGCTTGCGCACCGACTTGACCGGCACGCGCGTCTGGCGGCCGTCGGACGACACCGTGCCGCTCGCCAGCCACGGGGCGTCGTCGCCGGGGTAGGTGGCGAGCGTGCGCGCCTCGGCCTGGGCAGCGCGCGCGAGCACGTCCTCGCGGGTGACGATGCCGCCCGGCCCCGTCGGGGAGACCGAGTCGAGGTCCACGCCGAGCTCGCGGGCCAGCTTGCGGACCGGCGGCTTGGCGAGCGCGTGGCGGGTGGCCTCGCGCTGCGACGAGGTGGCGGCGGGTGCCGACGGTGTCGCGACGGGTGCGGACGACGTGGCAGCGGGCGAGCCGTCCGGCGTGCGGCCGCGGCGGCCGGCGGCCGGCTCCGCGAGCCCGTAGCCGACGAGCACCGCCTCGCGCGCGGCGGGCTCGGCGGCCGGCTCCGGTGCGCGGGCCGGGCGGGCCGCCTCGATCTCGTCGGAGCCTCCGGGCTCCACGCCCGCGTGCCGGTCGTGCCCACCGTGGTGGCCGTGCTCGATCGCGCCGCCGGACTGCGGGGCCGCGGCGGGCGGGGCCTCGTCCGCGGGTGCCTCGCCGTGCGGGTCGGTGTCGACCTCGATGATCGGCGTGCCGACGTCCACGGTCTGGCCGGGCTCGACCATCAGCCGCGTCACCACGCCGGCCCACGGGCTCGGCAGGTCGACGAGCGACTTCGCGGTCTCGATCTCGACGATCGTCTGGTTGACCTCGACGGTGTCGCCGACGGCCACGTGCCAGGCGACGATCTCGGCCTCGGTCAGGCCCTCGCCCGCGTCCGGGAGCGGGAACTGCTGGAAGGTCGGCACGGGGGGTCTCCTCAGAAGGCCAGCGAGCGGTCGACGGCGTCGAGGACGCGGTCCAGCCCGGGCAGGTAGTCGTGCTCGATCTTGGCCACCGGGTACGGGGTGTGGAAGCCGCCGACGCGCAGGACGGGCGCCTCCAGGTGGAAGAAGCAGTCCTCGGTGATGCGTGCGGCCACCTCGGCACCGGTGCCGTAGAGGACCGGTGCCTCGTGCACGACGACGCAGCGACCCGTCCGCCTGACCGAGGCCGCGACCGTGGCGGTGTCCAGCGGCGACAGCGTGCGCAGGTCGATCACCTCGATCGACGTGCCCTCCGCTGCGGCCGTCTCGGCGGCCTTCAGGGCGGTCTGCACGGTCGGGCCGTAGGCGACGAGCGTCAGGTCGGTGCCGGCGCGCAGGACCTTCGCCGTGTCGAGCGCCGGGTGCGGGGCTCCGACCGCGGCATCCAGGTCGACGTCGCCCTTCTCCCAGTAGCGGCCCTTCGGCTCGAAGAACAGCACCGGGTCCGGCGACGCGATGGCCTGCTGGATCATCGTGAACGCCTCGGCCGGGCTCGACGGGCTGATCACCCGCAGGCCGGCGGTGTGCGCGAACAGCGCCTCGGGCGACTCGCTGTGGTGCTCGACCGCGCCGATCCCGCCGCCGTACGGCACGCGGATGACGACGGGGAGCGTGAGCCGGCCCTGCGAGCGGTAGTGCATCTTGGCCAGCTGCGTCGTGATCTGGTCGAACGCCGGGAAGATGAACCCGTCGAACTGGATCTCGCACACGGGCCGGTAGCCGCGCATCGCCAGCCCGATCGCGGTCCCGACGATGCCCGACTCGGCCAGCGGGGTGTCGACCACGCGCTCCTGGCCGAAGTCCTTCTGCAGCCCGTCGGTCACCCGGAAGACGCCGCCGAGCGCCCCGATGTCCTCGCCCATGAGGAGCACCTTGGGGCTCTGCTCGAGCGCCTTGCGCAGGCCGTGGTTGATCGCCTTGGCGAACGTGATGGTGGTCATCGGTGGTGGCTCCCCTCACCGTCGAGGAAGGACGCTTCGTACGACTCGAACCACTGGCGCTCGGACTCGACCACCGCGTTGGGCGTCGCGTACACGTGCTCGAACATGGAGGCGGCCGACGGGCGGCCCATCGCCCGAACAGCCGTCCGGATGCGCTCGCCGAGCGCGTCGCCCTCGGCGGTCAGCGCGTCGACGAAGTCCTGCGACAGGGCGCCGCGGTCCTCCAGGTGGAGCCGCAGCCGGTCGATCGGGTCGCGCTGGCGCCAGTACTCCTCCTCGGCGGCCGAGCGATAGCGGCTCGGGTCGTCGGAGGTGGTGTGCGCGCCCATCCGGTAGGTGAACGCCTCGATGAACGTCGGGCCGCCCCCGGAGCGTGCCCGCTCGAGCGCCTCGGCCGTGACGGCGTACGTGGCCAGGACGTCGTTGCCGTCCACGCGCACGCTCGGGATCCCGAAGCCGGGACCGCGGTCGGCCAGGGGGACGCGGGACTGCCGGCTGGTGGGCTCGGAGATGGCCCACTGGTTGTTCTGGCAGAAGAAGACGACCGGGGCGTTGTTCACCGCGGCGAACACGAGCGCCTCGTTGACGTCGCCCTGCGAGGTGGAGCCGTCACCGAAGTACGCGACGACCGCCGAGTCGCGCGCCGGGTCGCCCGTGCCGACCGCGCCGTCGCGCTGCAGGCCCATCGCGTAGCCCGTGGCGTGCAGCGTGTGCGAGCCGATGACCAGCGTGTACAGGTGGAACCCGTACGCCGTCGGGTCCCAGCCGCCGTGGTCGATGCCGCGGAACAGCCGCAGCACGTCCGCCAGATCGACCCCGCGGGTGTACGCGACGCCGTGCTCGCGGTAGCTGGGGAACACCTGGTCCTGGGCGGCCAGCGCGCGGCCGGAGCCGATCTGCGCGGCCTCCTGGCCGAGGCACTGCGCGTACAGGGCCAGCTCGCCCTGGCGCTGCAGGGAGGTGGCCTCGTTGTCGAACCGGCGCACGAGAACCATGTCGCGGTAGAGCGCGCGGAGGGCGTCGGCGTCCAGGTGGGCGATGCGGGGGTCGTAGTCGGGGTGTGCGGTGCGCTGGCCGGTCGGGGTCAGCAGCTGCACGAGGCCGTCGTCGGTCTGGGGGCCGTTCGGGACCACGCGGTTCTCCTTCGCGGTGCAGCGGCGGGGAGCCGCGCCGGGGTGACGCTCGAAACCTACGACAGCGTAGGCTACGGCACCGTAGGTTGCGCGAGAAGGACCCGCACAAGCCTCGATGCACCCCCTTGTGGAGAGTCCACACCCGCGCCTCGCGGTCAGCGAGCCAGCCACTCCCCGGTGATCTCGAGCAGCAGGTCCGTCGCCTCGGGCTCACCGACGCTGACCCGCACGCCGTCGCCCTGGAACGGCCGGACCAGCACCCCCGCCCGGCCCGAGCGCTCCGCGAACGCCGACGCGTGGTCGCCCAGCGGCAGCCACACGAAGTTCGCCTGGCTGTCCGGGACGGTCCAGCCCTGCCCCCGCAGACCGGCCAGGAGCCGCGCACGTTCCGCGACGATCGCGTCGACCCTGGTCATCAGCTCGGCCGTCGCGCGCAGCGACGCGAGCGCGGCGAGCTGGCCCACGTGGGAGACGCCGAAGGGCGTGGACGCCGCCCGGATCCCCGCCGCGAGGCGAGGCCGCGCGACCGCGTAGCCCACCCGCAGACCGGCCAGCCCGAACGCCTTCGAGAACGTGCGCAGCAGCACCACGTTCGGGTGGTCCGCGAAGACCGCCAGCCCGTCGGGTGCCTCCGGGTCGCGCACGAACTCCACGTACGCCTCGTCCAGCACCACGAGCACGTCCTTCGGCACCGCCGCCAGGAAGGTCGCCAGCTCGTCGGCGTGCACCGCGGGGCCCGTCGGGTTGTTCGGCGTGCACACCAGCACGACCTTCGTCCGCGCCGTGACCGCCGCCGCCATCGCCTCGAGGTCCAGACGTCCGTCGACGCCCACCGGCACGTGCACCCCACGGGCGCCCGCCAGCGTCACCGCGATCGGGTACGCCTCGAACGAGCGCCACGGCACGACCACCTCGTCGTCCGGCTGGCACACCGCGGTCAGCACGTGACCGAGCACCGCGACCGAGCCGCAGCCGGCCACGATGTTCTCCGGTGCCAGGCCGAGCGACGCGGCGATGGCGCCGACCAGCTCGGTGGCGTACATGTCCGGGTACCGGTTGACGTCCTCGGCCGCGTCGGAGATGGCGAGCACCACCGACGGCAGGGGCGGGTAGGGGTTCTCGTTGGACGACAGCTTGAACGCCGCCGCACCGACCGGGACTCGAGCCCCCGGGACGTAGGGCGGCAGGTCTGCCAGGGCCGGACGCAGGGGGACACGGGTCACGCGCTCAGCATGCCACCGCCCGTGGGAGGAACCACCGGCACGCCGAGGTGGGCGGATCCGGCAGCGCGCCTAGGGGCACCCCCGAGCGCCCGATGGCAGGATCGGCGCATGGCCTTCCTCGTCCGCGTGCTCATCAACGGCGTCGCCATCTGGCTGGCCACGCTCATCCTGCCCGGCCTCGAGATCGTCGGCGGCGACGGGGGCTGGCAGACGGTCGGCATCATCCTGCTGATCGCGCTGGTGTTCGGGATCGTCAACGCCATCGTCAAGCCGATCGTGGCGTTCATCTCGATCCCGCTGTACATCCTCACGCTCGGTCTGTTCACCATCATCGTGAACGCCCTGATGCTCATGCTGACCGCCTGGATCACGGAGGCGACGGACTGGGGCCTGCGGATCGACAACTTCGGGGTCGCGTGCTGGGGCGCCATCATCATCTCGGTCGTCAGCCTGGTCCTCTCCGTCCTCATCCCCGGCCCGCGCGTCGAGAGCTCGTCGTCCACCGAGCTCAGCCGCTAGGCCGCACCGTCGGCACCTGCGTCGCGGCCAGCGCCGGGTCCCGCGTCACCACGAACTGCCGGGTCACGGCGGTCGTCCCGGGCGGACCGAGCACGTCCCGCGCGGCCGCGTCGAACGACCGCATGCCGGGGCTGCCCGCGAGCTCGCGGTCGGCCCGGGCGGCCGTCTCGACGTAGCCGTGCACGTCGTGCGCCTGCAGCGGCGTCGCGACCGCCGGCCCGCCGGTGCTGCCGAGGTCCCGCGTCACGACGGTCACGTCGGAGCCGGTCCGGTCGGGCGTGCCGTCGAGCTGCGGGACCGCGTCCTCGGTGTGCCGGTAGTGGCGCACCTGCAGCCCGGCCGGCACCGGGCGGGGGATGTCGGGCGACCCCGCCGTCACCACCGCGCGCACGCGGTACGTGCCGCCCGCCGCCGCGGCGACGGACAGGGCGGCCATCCCGCCCTGGCTGTGACCGGCCAGCAGGACCGGCTCGTCCGGTGCGATCCCGGACTCCCGCATGGCGGCGAGCACCGTCTCCGTCATGTCGTCGGCCAGCGCCGCCATCAGCCGGACGTTCGTCGTCGAGTCCATCGCGTTGGGGTCGTTGAGCCCCCAGTCCTCCGTGCCCGGGATCGCGATGACCCAGGCTTGTGTCCCGTCGGGGTGGGTGAGCTGCTGGACCGAGACGACTCCCTCGGGCGTCCCCGGACGGGACGGCGTGGGCTCCTGGTCGTAGGAGCGGGCGACGTGGTCCAGCACCGCCGCGACGGTCCTCGGCGCGGGCAGCTGGGGTGGGTCGGCACGCCGGAGCAGCGCCGTCGGTCCGGCCGGCGGTACGGCGTCGAGCAGCATCCGCGCGGCCTCGGGGACGGGTCGCAGGTTCGGGATGTGCCGGCCCGGAGCGGCGCCGCGCAGGAACGCGGCGACGGCGAGGATCTCGAGCTCCGCCCGACCGTCGGCGGTGAGCCGGCCGGGAAGCTCCCCGGCGAGGCGCCGGGCACGGTTCACGAGCGCCGGACCGACGGGGTCCGGCCGGCCGAGCAGGACGGATCCGACGGTGCTGACCGCGAGGGCACGACCCAGGCCGGCGACCGCGACCCCGGCCCCCACCACGGCGACCCCTGCGCCGACCCCACCGACCGCCGCCGCCAGGAGCGGCCGCTCCCCGAGCTCGCCGGCCACGGTGACCACGCCGGTGCGCAGGGCTCGGTGCGCCAGCGACTCGGCGTCCGTGTACAGCTCGACCACCCGGCGCAGCGCCGCGGCCAGCTGCCGCAGGTGGTCCGCGACCCGCCACGGCGAGCTGCGGCCCTCGCACACCGCCGCCAGCGCGCGCCGCGCCTCGATGCCTTCAGGGCTCAACGGGTCGCACGTCTGGTCCGCACGGGTCAGCAGCCAGGACGCGGCGTCGAGGTGCTCGGCGGCGCCCTCCAGGAGCCGGCAGGTGAACGCCAGCTCCTCCAGGTCGGCGACCGCCGGCCCGGGACCGCCGACGACGCGGTACCCGTCGGTCGCGCCGGTCACAGGCCGCCCTTCGCGAGGTCCGCGGCCGCGACCGGCTGCACGGTCCGCTCGACCGCGACGCGGACCCGGTCCACGCACACGTGCGCCTCGTCCAGGGCGGCGCGGAACCGGTCGGCCGCCTCGGACGACCACGACGTCTGCGCGGCGCCGCGCAGCGCCCGGGACGCGCTCTCGACGTCGTCGAGCGCGCGCAGGACCAGGGGCAGGCCGTCGTCGAAGGGCATGCGGGGACGCTAGGTTCCGGGGTGGCCGGACGTCCGGGGCGCTGTGGATGCCGTGGGCTGTGGGCGGCTCGAGCGCCGCGGCTACGCTCGCGCGATGCCACGTCCCGGTTCGTCCGCGCTCGGCGCGCTGGCCATCGTCACCGGTGCGCTGCTGTTCGCGGTCAACGGCACGGTCTCCAAGCTGGCGATGGGGGCGGGCCTGAGCCCGACGCGGCTGGTCGAGGCCCGCTGCCTCGGGTCGGCGGTCATCCTGGTCGTGGCCGCCCTCGTCGTCGCACCGCGGGCCCTGCGTCCCACGAGCCGCCGCGAGGTCGCCGTGCTCGCGCTGCTCGGGGTGGTCGGCCTGGCGCTGGTGCAGTGGTTCTACCTGGTGGCCATCAGCCGGCTGCCCGTCGGGCTCGCGCTGCTCATCGAGTACACCGCGCCCCTCATGGTCGCGCTGTGGGCGCGGTTCGTCTTCCGCGAGCAGGTCCTCACCCGCGTGTGGTGGGCGCTGGCCGCGTGCCTGGTGGGCCTGGCCCTCGTCGCGCAGGTGGGTGACGAGGTCACGCTGGACGCGATCGGGCTCGTGGCCGCGGTCGGGGCGGCGGTGGCGCTGGCGATGTACTACCTGCTCGGCGACCGCCTGCTCACCACGCGTGACCCGTTGACCACGCAGGCCTGGTCGATGGCGTTCGCCGCCCTGTTCTGGGTGGTCCTGCAGCCGCTGTGGACCTTCCCGACGAGCACGCTCGGCGCCGACGTCCCGCTGCCGGTCACCGACCTCCACCCACCGATGTGGGTGCTCGTCGCCTGGATCGTGGTGCTGGGCACGGTCGTGCCCTACGTGCTGTTCCTGGTCGGCATCCAGCGCGTCGGTGCCGCCCGTGCCGGCCTGCTCGGGATGGTCGAGCCCGTGGCGGCGTCCGCGACCGCGTGGCTGGTGCTGGGCGAGTCGATGACGCCGGTCCAGCTGGTGGGCGGCTCGGTGGTCGTCGCGGGCGTGGTCCTGGCGGAGACCTCCCGTCGCGCCCCGGAGCACGCGCTGCTGCCGGACACCGCGGCGCCCTAGGAGCGGCGCGGCAGGAGGAGCGCCGCGGCCCCGATCGCCGCGACGAGGGCGAGCGCCCGCCAGAGGTCCCCCGCCCCGAGCACCACACCGCCGAGCACCAGGGCGACCACCGCCAGCAGCTGGGCACCGACCTGCACCGCGGCGACGTCACGCACGCCGCGCACCACCACGGCGACCTCGACCTGCGTCCGCCACGAGGTCCGCGCCGCGAGCGCACCGGCCCAGAGGGTGAGGTGCACCAGCAGGACCAGGAGCATGACGGCACCGAGCCCGGGCGGGTCGGCCACCACCCCGGCCGCGGCGACGAGGACGACGAGCCCGGTCAGCCCGAGGTCGGGCACCACCGCAATCGCGACGACCAGGGCGACGAGGGCCGCGACGACCACCGGGTGGAGCCGCGCCCCCGCGAACGCGACCAGCAGGGTCGCCGCGCCGAGGAGCGCGACCGCGCCGCGCAGGGCCCACGCCGGCACCGGCCGGACGAGGTCGACGGCCACCTCGCTCATCGCGCCGCCCCCGCCCGGCGCTGCACCCGACGCGCCAGCGACGCCAGCGCGACGTGGGGCGACTCCCGCCACGTGACCAGCTCGATGTCGAGGTCCGCCAGCTCGGCGAGCCGGTCCTCCCGGGCCATGCGGATCATCCGCATGGCGAGCCGCTCGCGGTCCCCGAGGTGACGTTCCCGCAGGGTCGGCAGCACGTCGACGGCGACGACGCGGTGCCCGGCGCGGCGCCAGACGGACGCGACGAGCGCGGCCTCGTCGTCGAGGAACGTCGAGAACAGCATCACCAGGGCCCCCGACGGGATCTGCGGTGCGCGCAGCCGGCGCAGCGGGTCGCCCTCGGGCCGCGTCAGGGCGAGCGCGTGCCGGATGCGGTCGAGCTGTCGCCGGCCCCCGCCCGGCGGGAGCGGCCGCCGGACCGCGCCGAGGTCGTCGAGCCCCACCCGGTCCCCGAGGTCGAGGAACCCCTGCGCGGCCGACGTGGCTGCCTGCCGGGCGAGGTCGAGCGACGTGGGGTCCTGCGCCCTCGGGGGGTTCGAGCCGCGCCAGGTCATCGGGTCGGGTCCCACGTCGTCGCGGGAGTCGACGACCAGGACGACGACCGCCTCGGCGAGCGCGTGCTCGCGCCGGACGTAGAGCTCGTGCAGGTCGGGGGCCCGCCGTGCGGTGACGCGCCAGTCGATCCGCCGCAGCCGGTCGCCCGGGGAGAAGGGGTGCACGTCCCGGAGCCCGCCGCCCTCGCCGGGTCGCCGCGACTCGTGGGCGCCCGTCAGCCCCCGGAGACGCGGGGGCAGAGGCAGGTCGCCGAGCGGGCGCGGGGCGGGCAGGACGAGCGTCGAGCGGGTGGCGGGCGGGCTGGGCTCGGACACGCACGCGGCGCCCGGCCCGACCCCCTGCACGTCGACGAGGGCGACGTCCTGCGGCCCGGTGCGGACCGTGTGCACGACGAGCGGGAGGCGTCGGGTGCCGTCGACGACCACCCACGCGTCGAGCAGCACGCGGGCGCCTCGCCGGGCGCCCAGGAGCACGGTCGACGGCGAGGTGACGACCACGTCCGCCCGCAGGCTCCCGGCCACGGGTGCCGCGTCCGAGGCGACGAGCCGCACGGTCGGGTCCGCCGACGGTCGCCGGCGCCAGTCCCGCACCCCGGCGACCAGCGGCGCCGCGCCGAGCACGGCGACGTCCGGGCGCCCGAGGAGCGCCCCGAGGACGACCAGCGCGAGACCGGCGACGACGCCGGCCGTCGCCGCCCGCGAGCGCGGCCAGGTCATCCGCGTCGCGCCGTCGTCGGACCCGCGACCCGCTTCAGCACGTCCGCGACGACGCCCTGGGGAGCCGTGCCCGTCGCCCACGCCTGCGGGGTCAGGGAGAGCCGGTGGGCCAGGGCGGGCACCGCGACGGCCTTGACGTCCTCGGGCGTCACGAAGTCCCGGCCGGACAGCACCGCGAGCGACCGTGCGACCAGCACCAGCGCCTGCGACCCGCGCGGGGAGGCGCCGACCTCGACGGCGTCGTGCGCCCGGGTGGCCGCGGCGAGGTCGACGCAGTACCGCAGGATGTCGGTGTCGACCGTGACGGCCTCGACGCCCGCCTGCATCGCGCGCAGCGTGGCGGCGTCGACCACGGTCCGCACCGACCCCGCCTCCTGCCGCCGCGCGAGCCGACGGGACAGCACGTCGACCTCCGCGTCCCGCTCGGGGTACCCGACGGCGACGCGGACCATGAACCGGTCGAGCTGCGCCTCCGGCAGCGGGTACGTGCCCTCGTACTCGACGGGGTTCGACGTGGCGACCACGTGGAACGGGTCCGGGAGCTGGTACGTCTCGCCGTCGACGGTGACCTGCCGCTCGGCCATCGCCTCGAGCAGCGCGGACTGGGTCTTCGGGGCGGTCCGGTTGATCTCGTCGGCCAGGAGCAGCCCGGCGAAGACCGGGCCCGGCCGGAAGGCGAAGGACGCGGTCGACGGGTCGAAGACGCTGGACCCGGTGATGTCCGACGGCAGCAGGTCCGGTGTGCACTGCACGCGGCGGAACGTGAGCCCCAGTGCGGTCGCCAGGCTCCGGGCGGCCAGCGTCTTGCCGAGCCCGGGCACGTCCTCGAACAGCACGTGACCGCCGCCGAGGACGGCCGCGAGCGCGACCCGCAGGGGCTCGCGCATGCCGACCACGAGCGTCGCGACCTCGTCGAGCACCGCGCTCCCGCGGTCCGCGACCTGCGCGACGGTCAGGGTGGTGGGCTGCTGGCGGGACAGGTCGGTCATGACAGGGGGCTCCCAGCGTCGTCGTCGTCGGTCGGTGTGCGCCTCGGCCCGAGGCGGTCGAGCACGTCCAGGGTGTGCCGCACGTCGGCGACGGTCGGCAGCGGCGAGCGCGTCCGCGTCAGCGTGCGGTGGGCGCGGCTGCCGATGACCTGCTCGATGTCCGCGTCGTCGAGCGAGCGCCCGTGCCGTGCGAGCCGGCTCCGTGCCACGTCCCGCAGCTGCCGCAGCACCCGCTCGCCGATCCGTCCGTCGCGCCCGACCATCGTCCACGCCAGGTCCTGCACCTCGCCGCGGGCGCCGTGCCGGCCGACGTAGTGCCTGCGGTCCCAGGCGGGGTCGGGTGCCGCGTCCAGGCGGGTGAGCAGGAGCACGACGGCCGCCACGAGCAGCCCGACGAGCCCGGAGGACACGGCCGTGAGGCCGCCTGCCAGGCACGCGACGGCTGCGGCGAGGAACGCGGCCGGCGGCCGCCAGTCCCACCTCATGCGTCCTCCGCCCGCCGGGTCAGGTCGACGGCGATCGCCGCGAGGCTCGACCGCGCCCGGTCGACGTCCCGCGGGGTCAGCACGTGCTCGGAGTACCGCGCCGCCAGGTACAGCTCCAGCAGGGCACGCGTCGCGCCCGGGTCGGCCCGCGTCGTGCCGAGCACCTCGACCGTGAACTCCGTGGCCGTCTGCGCGCGGTCTCGCACCAGCCCGGTGCGCTCCGCCGACGCCTCCAGCGCCACCCACGCCGCGATCACCGCGTCCCCGGGCGGCACGTCGTCCTCGAGCACCTGCGACGCCCGGCGGACCCCCTCGCGCAGCGCCGGCGTCGCACCGTCCAGGACGTCCCCCTCCAGCGCGACGTCCGGGTCGGCCGCGTCGACGTCGTCCGTCTCCCGACGGTCGAGCATCCGCCGGACCCACCGCACGAGCAGGCCGAGCCCGACGGCCAGCAGCAGACCCAGCACGACCAGGACGACGAGGTAGACCCACCGCTGGACCTCCACCGGCACCGAGTCGGCCTGCAGCACCTGATCCACCGCCTCGGCCGTCGGCATCGACGTCGACGTCGGCGTGCGGGCCTGGAACGTGGCCTCGGCCTCGCTGCGACGCACCAGCCGGAAGGGTCCCGCCAGCGCCGACCCGATCACGGCGACCACCACGAACGCGCCGACCAGCAGCACCCCACCGGGCCTGCGCGTCTGCGTCGCCACGGGGCTCCTCGTCGTCGGGGACCGGCGCCGTCCGCCGGTGCGCTCAGGCTACTGATCGCAGGCGCCTGCTCCGGGCGGCTTCGAGCGGAGGTCTTAGGCTGACGGACCGCCGGTCCCCGGACACCGCGGATCCCCGTGCGGCTGCTCTGGGATGATGCATGCATGACCTCCCCCGCACGTGTCCGGCTCGCGGACGTCACCCCGCCCATCGCTCTCGGCCCGCTCGACGGCCGGTACCGCGGGGCCGTCGCGCCGCTCGTGGACCACCTGAGCGAGGCGGCACTCAACCGCGAGCGCGTGCACGTCGAGGTCGAGTGGCTGATCCACCTGGCGCAGAACGAGGTCGTCCCGGGCGCCCCGACGCTGACCGACGACGACGTGGCGCACCTACGGGACGTCGTCGCCACGTTCGGGCCCGACGAGGTGGCGGAGCTGGCGGCGATCGAGAAGATCACCGTGCACGACGTCAAGGCCGTGGAGTACTTCCTCAAGAGCCGGCTCGCGGCGGCGCCGGAGGGGTCCGCGCTGCGGGACGTCGGGGAGCTGGTCCACTTCGCGTGCACCAGCGAGGACATCAACAACCTGTCGTACGCGCTGATGGTCCGCGGCGCGGTGCGGGACGTCTGGGCGCCGGCCGCCACGGCGCTCGTCGACCAGGTGGCCGAGCTCGCGCGGTCGCTGCGGGACCAGCCGATGCTCGCGCTGACGCACGGGCAGCCGGCGACGCCGACGACGCTCGGCAAGGAGCTGGCCGTCCTCGCGCACCGGCTGCGGCGCCAGCTGACGCGCATCGCCGGCGACGAGTACCTGGGCAAGCTCAACGGCGCGACCGGCACGTACGGGGCGCACGTCGTGGCGGTGCCGGGTGCGGACTGGACGGCGGTCAGCAAGGCGTTCGTCGAGCACCTGGGCCTGACGTGGAACCCGCTGACCACGCAGATCGAGTCGCACGACTGGCAGGCCGAGCTGTACGCGGACGTCGCACGGTTCAACCGGGTGCTGCACAACCTGGCCACCGACGTGTGGACGTACATCTCGCGCGGCGTCTTCATCCAGATCCCGGTGGCGGGCGCGACGGGCTCGTCGACGATGCCGCACAAGGTCAACCCGATCCGGTTCGAGAACGCCGAGGCCAACCTCGAGCTGTCGAGCGCCCTGCTGGACACACTGGCCAGCACCTTGGTGACCAGCCGCCTGCAGCGGGACCTGACGGACTCCACGACGCAGCGCAACATCGGCCCGGCGTTCGGGCACTCGCTGCTGGCCATCGACAACGTGGCCCGCGGGCTGCGGGCGCTGTCGGTGGACGAGGCGCTGCTGGCGCGCGAGCTCGACGAGAACTGGGAGGTCCTCGGCGAGCCGGTCCAGTCCGCCATGCGTGCCGCCTCCGTCGCGGGCGTGACCGGCATGGAGAACCCCTACGAGCGGCTCAAGGAGCTGACCCGCGGCCGCCGTCTGACGGCGGCGGACATGCGCGAGTTCATCGGCGGGCTCGGGCTTCCCGACGAGGTCGCCGCGCGGCTGGCGACGCTCACCCCCGCCTCGTACACCGGGCTGGCGAGCACGCTCGTGGACCACCTCGACCGCTGAGCAGGGCGGATACACCGACCCGAGGGAATCGTCCAGCGCTACTGGGCCGAACGGGTGAACGGGCGGCGCGCAGCGGCCATCTTCTGCCGACGCGCGCGCAGAAGCGGAAGCGCTTCGACGGGATCGCTCTCATGCCCTCTGACCTGCGATTTCATCCAAAAGAGTGACCTCTTCTGGACAGGTGCCCTATATGCCCTGCACAATCGTGCACCGACCGGTCCTAAACATCCGGTTCACCCCTTTTCTGGCAAGGATGCCCATCGTGACGCTCATGCAGAAGGCGATCACGCCAGCGCTCACCCGCGCGCATCTCACCGCGGGCCATGACCGTCTGGCGGGGTACGTGGTGCGCGCCGAGGACGTCGCTTTCGCGACGACCCCGGCGCAGCTGTTCGAGGTGCACGGTCTCGGCTACGAGGGCTCGCCCTTCAGCCCCTACGACCGCTCGATCGATGTGCTGCGCTTCGAGTCATCCCCCCAGCTGCAGTACCGCGACGTGCCCGGCTACATCCTCCCGCTGTGGTGGCTGCGCCACTCGCGCATCCCCCCGGGCGCCGAGCTCATCCGCATCTACGACAACGGCACCTCCACGCTGCTGGCCCGCTACGGCGACGTCGGCGCCGGCTGGACCGTCACGCAGCTGGGCGCCCCCCGCCCGTCGCTCGCGTCCCTCTCCCGCTGCGTCGGTCCCGTCGCCAAGTGGCACGGCGCCTACCTCGAGGCGGATGTCGTCGACAGCGGCCACACGGTCGTCCTGGCGCTGGCCAACCCGCCGCTCGCCGAGACCGGCTTCCACCAGTCGCCGTCGGGCCGCTGGTACCGCCGCGTCGCCCGCGAGGACGTCACCGAGCTGTTCGAGCTGGACCTCACGGCCCGCTGGAACGGCCTGAGCGTCCGCGTCGTCGACCAGTGGCAGGACGCCCAGCGCTACGTCGTCGCCCGCATCTCCCACCTCGGTGACGACATCGAGCGCGCCGAGCGCCTGCACCTCACCCGTGTCGAGGCCGGCGTGTACGAAGGCATCGTCTACGCCGCCGAGCTGACCGACATCCAGACCAACCAGGTGGTCCCCCACACCTGGGCCCCCGGGCCTGCTGCCCCCCATCAGCAGGTGGTGCGCTCCTGAGCGCGCCGCTCCGAGGGTTCCGTACCAGGGTCACGTCCAGCGTGATGTGACCCTCACGGGACGCGTGCCGGGCCTGGCCCTCCCCCCCGTCCAGGCCCGGCACGCTCTTTTCTTCACCGCCCGATGCGCGGACTCGTCACGACAACGCGCTCGGCACGTCTGCGGCCGAGCGCGCCCCGCTCGCCGTGCGGATCGCGAGGGGCGTGCGGGACTGACGTTCGTCAGCGTGCGGGTGCCGCCACCGCGGGGACGGGGATCGACGCCAGCTCCGTGAGCGCCGCCGCGTAGGTCATCGCGTCCCCCGCGCGGGCCGCCTCACGGGCTCGGACCGTCGGCGCGTGCAGCAGGGCACGGGTGCGCCGGCGCAGGGCCCGCTCGGCCCGCTCGTCGCGCAGCGCGTCGGGCAGCTCGCTCAGGCCGGCCTCCAGCCCGCCGAGGATCCGCGTCCGCTCGGCGACGACGGCGGGGTTCCAGTCCCGGACCCGGCGGTCGGCCTCGTAGGCCTCCGCGGCCGCGATCACGACGTCGTGGGCGGTCTGCACGGCGGCGTGCTCGGCGGGGGCGTGCTCGGCGACCGTGTGCAGGCTGACCAGCCGCACGCCGGGCAGCGAGCGGACACCGGGGTCGACGTCGTGCCGCAGCGCGAGGTCGACGACGGTGAGCGGGGAGTCGGAACCCTGCCGTGCGGCGGCCAGCGCGTCGACGCCGAGGACGGCTCCGGCGGCGCCGCTGCAGGCGACCACGAGGTCGACGTCGGACACCTCGGCGGCGAGGTCGGCGGACGACGGCAGCGCACGGACCCCGCGGGCGGCGGCGAAGGCCCGGGCACGCCCGGACGCGGAGAAGACGCGGATGTCGCCGGCGCCGCGGGCCTTGAGGGCTGCGAGCGAGGCACCCGCGTACGAGCCGGTACCGATGAGCACGCAGCGGACGTCGGACCAGTCGGGCAGGTGCTGCTCGGCGATGTCGAGCGCGACGCCGACCACGGAGCGGCCGGTGGCGCCGAGCCCGGTGCGGCTCTCCACCAGCCGCGAGACGCGCGAGGCCGCCTGGAACAGGGACTCGAGGCTGGACGTGGTGGTGCCGTCGCGGCGGGCGGAGGTCAGCGCGCGGCGGACCTGGCCCTGGATCTCGCGCTCGCCGACGACCATCGAGTCGAGCCCGCTAGCCACCGAGAAGAGGTGCGCGGCGGCGTCGGTGCCGGTCCGGACCCGCAGGTGCGTGTCGACCTGTGCGGCGGTGTAGCCCGAGCGGCTGGCGACGGCCTCGGCTGCGGCGGTGCGGGCCGTCGGGGTGTTCGCCGCGTCGTCGACCTCCAGGTACAGCTCGAACCGGTTGCACGTCGCCAGGACGACGGCACCGGACACGAACCTGTGGGCCGTCGAGCCCACGAGCTCGGACGCGACGGCGTGGACGTCCGACGAGAGACGTTCCAGCACCTCGAGGTCGAGGTCGTGGTGACTGGCGGCGAGGGACAGCAGCACCACGTGCCCGAGTTAATCATCTCGACAATTGTCCGGCACAATCGGGGACGTGAACCTTCCTTCCTCGCACCCCCTCGCCGACGGCCGCACGACGAATTCTTCGCTGGTCCGTGCATATTCCGGCGAGGCCCCGTCGCGACGCCCGGTGTGGTTCATGCGACAGGCCGGCAGGTCGCTGCCCGAGTACCGCGAGGCGCGCGTCGGCACCGCGATGCTCGACGCCTGCCTGGACCCGGCGCTGGCCAGCGAGATCACCCTGCAGCCCGTGCGCCGGCACGACGTGGACGCGGCGATCTTCTTCTCGGACATCGTGGTGCCCCTCAAGCTCGCGGGCGTCGACGTGGAGATCAAGCCGGGCGTCGGTCCGGTGATGGGCTCCGCGGTGCGCACCGCCGACGACGTGGCGCGCCTGCGGGACCTCGGCCCGCTGACGCCCGAGGCGCTGCAGCCGGTGTCGGACGGGGTCGCGCTCACGGTGGCCGCGCTCGGGCAGACGCCCCTGATCGGGTTCGCCGGCGCTCCGTTCACGCTCGCCGCGTACCTGGTGGAGGGCGGTCCGTCGCGCGACCACCTGGCCGCCCGCACGCTCATGCACGCCGACCCGCAGACGTGGACGGCGCTCACGCAGTGGGCGGCGGACGTGACGGGTGCGTTCCTGCGGGCGCAGGTGCTGGCGGGTGCCAGCGCGACGCAGCTCTTCGACTCGTGGGCGGGCTCGCTGAGCCTCGCGGACTACACCGCGCACGTCGCCCCGGCGTCGGCACGGGCCCTGTCGCACGTGGCGGACCTGGACGTGAAGAAGGTGCACTTCGGCACCGGCACCAGCGAGCTGCTGGCGGCCATGCGGGACGTCGGGGCGGACGTCGTCGGCGTCGACTACCGGCTGCCGCTGGACGAGGCGAACCGGCGCCTGGGCGGCACCACGCCGCTGCAGGGCAACATCGACCCGGCGCTCCTGGCGGCGCCCTGGCCGGTGCTCGAGGCGCACGTCCGCGACGTCGTCGCGCGGGGCTCGGTGGCACCGGGGCACGTGGTGAACCTGGGTCACGGCGTCCCGCCGGAGACCGACCCGACGGTGCTCACGCGCGTGACGCAGCTGGTCCACGAGATCTGACGATGACCTGGGACGCGGTCGTCGTCGGCGGCGGGATCGCGGGGCTCGTCGCCGCGCGCGAGCTCGCCCACGAGGGCCTGCGGACGCTGGTGCTGGAGGAGCGCGACACCCTGGGCGGGGCGGTCGCCGGGCACACGGTCGCGGGCCTGCGGCTGGACGCGGGCGCCGAGTCCTACGCCACGCGCGGGGGCGTCGTCGCCGCGCTGCTGGGCGAGCTGGGGCTCGCGGACCGCGTCCGGACGCCCGAGCCGCACGGCGCCTGGGTGCACCTCCGCCACGGTGACGGCCCCCTGCCGCGCACGGGCCTGCTGGGCATCCCCGCCGACCCGTGGGCGGCGCGACGCACGCTCGGGCTCGTCGGGTCGGCGCGTGCCGGCCTGGACCTGGTGCTCCCGGCCACGGACGCGACGTCGCTGGGCGACCTGGTGCGCCGCCGCATGGGTCCCCGCGTCCTGGACCGGCTGGTGCGGCCGGTGGTGGGCGGGGTGCACGCCGCGGACCCGGACGACCTCGCGGTCGACGCGGTCGCGCCGGGCCTGCCCGCGGCGCTCGTCCGGGAGCGCGGCTCGTTGGCGCGCGCGGTCCGGAGCCTGCGGGCGTCCGCGCCGGCGGGGTCCGCGGTGCAGGGGATCGCGGGCGGGATGCACGTGCTGGTCGACGCCCTGGTGGCGGACCTCGAGGCGCACGGCGGCACCGTCCGTACGGGCGTGACCGTGACCTCGCTGGACGGCGAGCGGACCGACCGCTGGGTGCTGGCCACGCCGGCGGCGGTCGACCTGCTCGGGCTCTCCGTCGGCCGTCCGGACCCCGGGGCGCAGGTCGCCCTGGTCACGCTCGTGGTGGACGCGCCGGAGCTCGACGCGGCCCCGCGCGGCACCGGGGTGCTCGTCGCACCCGAGGCCACGGACGTCACCGCCAAGGCCCTCACGCACGCCACCGCCAAGTGGGCGTGGCTCGCGCAGGACGCCGGGCCGGGCAGGCACGTGGTGCGCCTGTCGTACGGGCGGTCGGGCGAGGACGTGCAGCCGGACGTCGACGTCGCCCTGCGCGACGCGTCCGTCCTGCTCGGCACCCCGCTGTCCCGGGGACAGCTGGAGGGGCACGCGGTCGTGCGGTGGAGCCAGGCGCTGCCGCGGCCGAGCGCCGAGCACGCGCGGGTGGTCGCCGACGTGCGGACGGCGGTCGAGGCGCTCCCGCGCGTCGCGGTGTGCGGTGCCTGGGTCGCCGGCAACGGGTTGGCGTCGGTGGTCCCCGATGCTCGCGCAGCGGCCCGGTCGGTCCTCTGAGGGAATTCCTCGGCATTTTCTGACAACACGTCGGCAAGCGGTCAAAGAATGTCGTGGGTCACATTTTCCGGCGGTATTTGCTGACAAGCTGTCACGACGTTTCCCGGAAATCGCCGCGCTTCGACATCGCCACCCCGGAGAGGGACACTGGCTGCATGCTCCAGCACGTGCGCGTCGGGACGCGCGCCAGCGCGCTCGCGCTCACGCAGACCGGCCATGTCGTCGACGCCCTCGCCGCCCTCGGGGACGGCGACCTCACCCTCGAGACCGTCCACGTCCGCACCGAGGGCGACCGCCTGACCGGCTCCCTGCAGAGCCTGGGCGGCACCGGCGTCTTCGTCGCCGCGCTGCGCGACGCGCTCCTCGACGGCCGCTGCGACGTCGCGGTGCACTCCCTCAAGGACCTGCCGACCGGCGACGCCGACGGCCTCACGCTCGGGGCGGTCCCCCCGCGCGAGGACCCCGCCGACGCGCTGTGCGCCCGCGACGGCCTGACGCTCGGCCTGCTTCCCCCCGGCGCCCTCGTCGGCACCGGCTCGCCCCGCCGCGCCGCCCAGCTCCGCGCCGCGCGCCCCGACCTCGTCGTCGTCGACATCCGCGGCAACGTCGACACCCGGCTCGGTCGCGTCGCCGGGTCGGCCTCCGGACCCGGTGACCTGGACGCCGTCGTCCTCGCCCGCGCAGGGCTGGCGCGGCTCGGGCGGCTCGACGCCGTCACCGAGGCGTTCGGGCCCGACGTCATGGCGCCCGCACCGGGCCAGGGTGCGCTGGCGGTCGAGGTCCGGGCCGGGCTCGAGCCCGACGAGCCGCTCGCGCAGGCACTGCGTCTGCTCGACCACCGCCCCACGCGGCTCGCGGTCCTCGCCGAGCGCGCGCTGCTCGGCCGCCTCGAGGCCGGGTGCGCGGCCCCGATCGGTGCCACCGGACGCCTCGCCCACGACGGCCGGACCCTGTTCCTCGACGCCGTGGTCGTCCGCCCGGACGGCGGCGCCAGCCTCCGCCGCGGCCTGACCGCCACGCTGGGAGGCGACAGCACCACGGACGCCCGTGCGCTCGGCACCCGGCTCGCGGAGACCCTTCTCGACGCCGGCGCCGCCGACCTCGCCGCGCTGGGCGCCGTCCGATGACCGCGCCCCCGGTCCTGCCGCTGTCCGGCTGGCGCGTCCTGGTGCCCCGCCCGTCGGCCGGTCGCAGCCCCGCGGTCGTCGCGCTGGCCGCGGCGGGTGCCGAGGCCGTCGTCGTCCCCCTCATCGAGACCGTGCCGCCCGAGGACCCCACCGAGCTGGACGACGCGCTGCTGGCGCTGGAGTCCGGCTGGTTCGGGTGGCTCGTCGTGACCAGCGCCGCCGCGGTGCCCGTCCTCGTGGACCGCGCGCAGGAGAGCGCCGGCAGCCTGCCGCAGCTGCTCGCCGACGGCCACGTGCGGGTCGCGGCCATCGGTCCCGGCACTGCCCGCGCGCTGGAGGAGGTCGGCGTCGAGCCGGACCTGGTGCCCCGGGGACGGTCCACCTCCCGCGGGCTGGTCGAGGCGTTCCCGGCGCCCACCGGGCCGGCCCGCGTGCTGTTCCCCCGCGGGGACCTGGCGGCGACCACCGTCGTCGACGGGCTGCAGGAGCGCGGCTGGGACGTGGCCGACGTCGTCGCGTACCGCACCGTGTCGGCCGCCCCTCCGCCGCCCGACGTCCGGGAGGCGTGGACGGACGGCACCATCCGCGCGGCGCTGCTCACGTCGGCCAGCACGGTGCGGGAGCTGGCCTCCCAGCTGGGCTCCCCGCCGACCAGCACCCTGATGATCGGCATCGGCCCGTCCACCGCCGCCGAGGCCGCGCGGCTCGGCCTCCCGCTGGCCGGCATCGCGACCGAGCAGACGATGCTCGGCATGGTCGACGCCCTCACCCGGGCGGTCGCCACCGTCCTGCCCGCCCCGATCCCCAGCCCCGAGGAGCACTGATGACCGACGCCCGCCGCGTCCGTCCGCGTCGGCTGCGCGCCACCCCCGCGCTGCGCCGGCTGACCGCCGAGACCCGCCTCGACGCCGCGCAGCTCGTCCTCCCGGTGTTCGTCAAGGAGGGCCTGACGGAGCCGCGGGAGATCACCTCGATGCCCGGCGTCCTGCAGCACACCCGCGACTCGCTGCGGAAGGCCGTGGCCGAGGCGGCCGGTGCAGGGCTGGGCGGCGTCATGCTCTTCGCGGTCCCCGAGGTGCGCGACGCCGTCGGCTCGCAGGCGACGGACCCCGACGGCATCCTCAACCTGGCCATCGCCGACGCGGTCGCCGAGGCGGGTGACGCGCTCGTCGTGCAGGCCGACCTGTGCCTCGACGAGTTCACCGACCACGGCCACTGCGGCGTGCTGACGGCGGGCGGGGCCGTGGACAACGACGCGACCCTCGTCCGGTACGCGGAGATGGCCCTGGCGCAGGCGGCGGCCGGCGCCCACGTCGTCGGGCTGTCCGGGATGATGGACGGCCAGGTCGGGTACGTCCGGGACGCGCTGGACGCCGCGGGTCGCGACGACGTCGCCGTGCTGGCCTACGCCGCCAAGTACGCGTCGGCGTTCTACGGGCCGTTCCGGGACGCCGTCGAGTCGCAGCTCGAGGGCGACCGCCGCACGTACCAGATGGACCCGGCGAACCGGCGCGAGGCGGTCCGGGAGGTCGCCATCGACCTGGCCGAGGGTGCGGACATCGTCATGGTGAAGCCCGCCCTGGCGTACCTCGACATCCTGTCCGACGTGGCGGCGATGTCGACGGTTCCCGTCGCGGCCTACCAGGTGTCCGGCGAGTACGCCATGATCGAGGCCGCCGCTGCGCGAGGCTGGATCGAGCGCAGACGGGCGATCCTGGAGTCCGTGCTCAGCATCCGTCGCGCCGGTGCCGATCACGTACTCACGTACTCTGCGACAGAGCTGGCCGGTTGGCTGGCAGAGGAGATCCGATGAGCGTCACCACCTCGAACGCGACGAGCGCAGCGAGCCTGAGCGCTGCGTCGTTCGCGCGCGCGCAGGCCGTCATCCCCGGCGGCGTCAACTCGCCGGTGCGCGCCTACGGCAACGTCGGCGGGACGCCGCGGTTCCTCGCGTCCGCCCGTGGGCCGTACGTCACCGACGTCGACGGGAACGAGTACGTCGACCTCGTCGGCTCGTGGGGTCCCGCGCTGCTCGGTCACGCGCACCCCGAGGTCGTCGACGCGGTCCGCGAGGCAGCCGGCCGCGGTCTGAGCTTCGGAGCGCCGACGGTCACCGAGACCGAGCTCGTCGACGAGATCCGCTCGCGGGTCCCCCCGGCGGAGAAGGTGCGCCTGGTGTCCACCGGCACCGAGGCGACGATGACGGCGCTGCGCCTGGCGCGCGCCTTCACCGGCCGCGACCTGATCGTGAAGTTCGCCGGCTGCTACCACGGGCACGTGGACTCGCTGCTGGCGTCCGCCGGCTCCGGGGTCGCCACGCTCGGCCTGCCCGACTCGGCCGGCGTGTCCAGCGCGGTCGCCGGCGAGACGCTCGTGGTGCCCTACAACGACGTCGAGGCGGTCGAGGCGGTCTTCGCCGAGCACGGCCCGCGCATCGCCGCGGTCATCACCGAGGCCGCTCCGGCCAACATGGGTGTCGTCCCTCCGCTCCCCGGGTTCAACGCGACGCTGCGTCGCCTCACGCTCACGCACGGCGCGCTGCTCATCCAGGACGAGGTGCTCACGGGCTTCCGCGTCGGGTACTCCGGCTGGTGGGGGCTCGAGGGCCTGCGCGAGGGCTGGGCGGCGGACCTCCACACGTTCGGCAAGGTCATCGGCGGCGGCCTGCCCGTCGCCGCGGTCGGTGGGCGCCGCGACGTCATGTCGCTGCTCGCGCCCGTCGGCCCCGTCTACCAGGCGGGCACCCTGTCGGGGAACCCGGTGGCGACCGCGGCCGGGCTGGCGACGCTGCGCCTCGCGGACGCGTCGGTCTACGCCCGGGTCGACGCCGTCTCCGCGCAGCTGCGCGGTGAGCTCACCGCGGCGCTGTCGGCCGAGGGTCAGCCGCACGCCGTCCAGTGGGCGGGCAACCTGTTCAGCACGTTCTTCGGTGCCGACGCCGCCGCGCACGGTGCTCGGGACTACGCGTCGGTGCTGGCCACCGAGTCGTGGCGCTACGCGCCGTTCTTCACCTCGCTGCTCGAGTCCGGGGTGTACGCGCCGCCGTCGCCGTTCGAGGCGTGGTTCCTGTCCGCGGCGCACGACGACGCCGCCATGGACCGGATCGTCTCGGCACTGCCGGCAGCGGTCCGCGCCGCCGCGCAGGCCACTGCACCGACCGCCTGACGTCTCTCCCGCACGACCGAAGGGACCCGCCGCAGCGGGTCCCTTCGTCGTCGTGCAGGGGTCAGCCGGCCGTCCGGGCGGCACCTACCGGCTCGGCCTCGACGTGCGCAGTCACTGCCTCCAGGACGAGCTCGGCGCGGTAGGCGCGGACCGACCACGCGATGGCACCGGCCCAGACCACGGCGATCGCGCCGAGGACGAGCCCCTCGGCCGGGGTGCCGGCCAGGCCGACCCCGTCGCTGCGGAGGAGGGTGCGGGCGTTGGTGAGGACGATCAGGCCACCGACCGCGGAGCCGAGGATCCGGCCCGGGATCTTGCGGACGAGCCACGCCGCGATGGGTGCGGCGATCACGCCGCCGACGAGGAGGGCCAGGACCCAGGCCGGGTTGATGCCCTGCGAGCCGAGCGCCCACAGGAAGCCGAGGCTGGCGGCGATGGCGACGAGGAACTCGGACGTGTCGATCGAGCCGATGACCTTGCGCGGCTCGATCCGGCCGGAGGCCAGCAGCGCCGGGGTGCCGACGGGGCCCCAGCCGCCGCCGCCGGTCGCGTCGACGAAGCCGGCGAACAGGCCGAGGGGCGCGAGGAACCGCTTGCGCAGCGGGAGCCCGAGGCGGTCCTTGCGCAGCCCGAAGAGCGTGAACCGGACCAGGATGTAGATGCCGAGCGCCAGGAGGATGGTGGACATCACCGGCTTGGCGGTGGCTGTCGAGAGGTTGGACAGGACGTAGGCGCCGACGAACGCGCCGACCGCGCCGGGGACGCCGATGCGCAGGACGACCTTCCAGTCCACGTTCCCGAACCGCCAGTGCGAGACGCCCGACACCAGCGTCGTGCCGATCTCACTGAGGTGGATGGTCGCGGAGGCCGCCGCGGGGTTGGTCCCGATCGCCAGCAGCAGGGTGGTGGACGTGACGCCGTACGCCATGCCGAGCGCGCCGTCGACCAGCTGGGCGGCGAGCCCGACGAGGGCGAGCAGGATCAGGGAGCGCACGAGACCACCTCGGGTGCGGGACGGGACACCCGATAATCCCGACCTTCTTGGTCACCCGGTAGACCGGTATCAGCCGCTGAGATGGACGGCCGTATGGTGGGACGACTGCTCAGGGGTTGACCCAGGCGTCCTCGCGCGCGCCCAGCTCGTGCACGTGCGGCGGCAGCTCGCCGGACACCAGCCCCGCGAGGGTCACCCGGTCGAGCACGTCGCGGACGCTGACGCGCAGGGCGACCCAGACCTCGAGCAGCGCCTGCGCGGACCCGCCGTACTCCAGCGCGGTCGGCCGTTCGTCGCGGACGGTGACCAGCGGGCCGTCGACGGCGCGGATCACGTCGGCGAGCGTGATCTCGTCCGCGGGCCGCGCCAGCCGGTAGCCGCCGGACCGTCCACGGACGCTCGTGATCACCCCGGCACGGCGCAGGTCGCCCAGGATCCGCTCCAGGAACGCGACGGGGAGCTGCTGCCCCTCCGCCAGGTCGTCCGCCCGCACGGGGTCCCCGTGAGGGGACGCCGCCAGCTCGGCGCACGCCCGCACCGCATAGTCCGCCTTCGCCGAGACCCGCATGCCGTCGATTGTGCCCCCCGCGAGCCTCCGGAATACCCCCTAGGGGTATGGTGTTGCGCAAAGTGCACCCGCTCGACGACGGAGAGAGAGACCACCATGCACGGCTACACGGACGCCAAGGACGACTACCTCAAGCGCCTGCGCCGCGTCGAGGGGCAGGTCCGCGGCATCGCCCGGATGGTCGACGAGGACGTGTACTGCATCGACATCCTCACGCAGGTCGCAGCCGTCACGAAGGCGCTGCAGGCCGTGAGCATCGGGCTGGTCGAGGACCACCTGGCGCACTGCGTGGTCGACGCGGCCCGGCAGTCCCCCGAGGAGGGGGCGGCGAAGGTGAAGGAAGCGGCCGACGCGATCGCCCGCCTCGTCCGCAGCTGAGAACCACACGAGCCGAGAACCACACTGAGGAGAACCACCATGAGCACCACCACCACGTTCGGCGTCGACGGCATGACCTGCGGCCACTGCGTCTCCGCGGTCACCTCCGAGCTGTCCGCCCTGCCCGGCGTGCAGGACGTCGCCGTGCAGCTCGTCGTCGGCGGGTCGTCGACCGTCTCGGTCGTGTCCGAGGCACCCCTGCCGGACGCAGCCGTGTCCGAGGCCGTCGTCGAGGCGGGCTACGCCGTCACCCCGCGGAGGTCGCTGCTGTGAGTCACGACCTGGACCAGAGGACCGTCGACCTCGCGATCGAGGGCATGACCTGCGCCTCGTGCGTCGCGCGCGTCGAGAAGAAGCTGAACCGCCTGCCCGGCGTCGAGGCGACCGTCAACCTGCCGCTGGAGTCGGCGCGGGTGACCGTCGACGGACCGGTGGACGCCGACGCGCTCGTCGCCGCCGTCCGCTCCGCCGGGTACGACGCCACGGTCGTCGGTGCCCCGAAGCAGGCCGCACCCGAGCAGACCCAGCACATGCACCACGAGGGCATGGACCCGTTCGAGCACGCCCTGTCCGGGCACTCGATGGCGCCCGGACACGACATGGACCCGGACGAGGACACGTCCGCCCCCACCGACGCGCGCGGCACCGAGCTGCGCAGCCGGCTGCGGGTCGCGAGCGTCCTCACCGTCCCGGTGCTGCTGCTGTCGATGATCCCGGCGCTGCAGTTCACGGGCTGGCAGTGGGTCGTCGCCGCGCTGGCGCTCCCCGTGGTCACCTGGGCCGCGTGGCCGTTCCACCGGGCCGCCTTCCGGGCCGCACGGCACGGCGCCTCGACGATGGACACCCTCGTCTCCATCGGCGTCATCGCCGCGACCGCCTGGTCGTTGTGGGCGCTGCTCCTGGGCGGTGCGGGCGAGCTCGGCCTGACGATGACGCCGACGCTGTGGCCCCGGGCCGAGGACGCAGCGATGGGGATGGAGGTCCCCGAGCTCTACTTCGAGGTCGCCGCCGTCGTCACCACGTTCCTGCTCGCCGGACGGTACGCCGAGCACCGGTCCCGCCGCCGTGCGGGTGACGCCCTGCGCACCCTGCTCGACCTCGGCGCCAAGGACGTGGCGCTGCTGGTCGACGGCACCGAGCGACGGGTTCCCGTCGACCGGCTGACCGTCGGCGACGAGTTCGTCGTCCGGCCCGGCGAGAAGGTCGCCACCGACGGCGTCGTGGTCAGCGGCACGTCCGCGCTGGACACGTCGCTGCTCACCGGCGAGCCCGTGCCGGTCGACGTCGGCCCCGGCGACGACGTGACCGGCGCGACCATCAACACCTCCGGTGCTCTCGTCGTGCGCGCCACGCGCGTCGGCGCGGACACCCGCCTGGCCCAGATCGGCCGGCTCGTCGCGACCGCCCAGACCGGCAAGGCGGCCGTGCAGCGGCTGGCCGACCGGATCTCCGCGGTGTTCGTGCCGATCGTGCTGGTCCTGGCGCTCGGCACGCTGGTCGTCTGGCTGGCCACCGGCTCCGGCGCGCAGGCCGCGTTCACCGCCGCGGTCGCCGTGCTGATCATCGCGTGCCCGTGCGCCCTCGGGCTGGCGACGCCGACCGCGCTGCTGGTCGGCACCGGCCGCGGTGCCCAGCGCGGCATCCTCATCAAGGGCCCGGAGATCCTCGAGCAGACCCGCACCATCGACACCGTCGTGCTCGACAAGACCGGCACGGTCACCGAGGGCCGGATGGCGCTGGTCGACACCATCGGCGAGCCGGACGTCCTGCGGTACGCCGCTGCCGTCGAGCAGCTGGCCGAGCACCCCATCGGCCGGGCCATCGCGGCCGCGGTGGCGGAGCAGGACGGTCCGACCGGGGCCGACGGCGTCGTCATCGGCGCCGACCAGGTGCACGACTTCCGTGCCGAGGCCGGCCACGGCGTCTCCGGCGTCGTCCGCACCGCGCACTCGGGCGTCGGGCTGGGTCGTCGTGTCCTCGTCGGCAAGCCCGCGTGGCTGCGCGAGCAGGGCATCGACCCGGCCGCGTTCCAGGCTGCGGTCGACGCGGCCGAGGCCGACGGCGCCACGGCCGTCATGGTCGCCTGGGACGGCGCGCCCCGCGGCGTGCTCGTGCTGCGGGACCCGGTGAAGCCGACGTCCGCCCAGGCGGTAGCCGAGCTGCGCGCGCTCGGCCTGCGGCCGGTCCTGCTCACCGGCGACAACGCGGGTGCGGCGCGTGCCGCCGCCCGTGAGGTCGGGATCGACGAGGACGACGTCGTCGCCCACGTCCTGCCGGCCGACAAGGTCGCCGTCGTCGAGCGGCTGCAGCGCGAGGGCGCCCGCGTCGCGATGGTCGGCGACGGCGTCAACGACGCGGCGGCGCTCGCCACCGCGGACCTGGGGCTGGCCATGGGCACCGGCACCGACGTGGCCATCGAGGCGTCCGACATCACGCTGGTCCGGGGGGACCTGCGCTCGGCGGGCGACGCCATCCGGCTGTCCCGCCGGACCCTGCGGGTGATCAAGCAGAACCTGTTCTGGGCGTTCGCCTACAACGTCGCCGCCATCCCGCTGGCGGCCCTCGGGCTGCTCAACCCGATGATCGCGGGCGCCGCGATGGCGCTCTCGTCGGTCCTGGTCGTCGGCAACTCGCTGCGGCTGCGCCGGTTCGAGTGAGCACCGTGCCGGGTCGGACGCCCTCCGCGTCCGACCCGGCCGTGCCGCTCAGTGGAAGCGGCGGCCCTCGTCGCGGCGGTACGCCGTCACGGCCATCACCGCGAAGAGGGCCGTCCACGCCAGGAGCACGAGGAGCGCGAAGGTGTACGCGGAGTAGCCCGTGACCGCCTGGACGGCCAGGTCGCGGGCCGCGCGCGACGGCAGCAGCTTGCTGATCGCGTCGAGCCAGGCCGGGAACGACTCCGGCGGCATGAACAGGCCACCGGCGAACGCGAGCGGGAACAGCGTCGCCTGCACGACGGCGATGGCCGCCTTCGAGCTGAGCCGGTACCCGATCGCCAGGCCGAGCAGCAGGAACGGGACCGCGACCGCGGGGACCATGGCGATGGCCGCGAGCGCCTGCGTGGGCGTCACGGTCGCGGCCGTGAGGAACGCCCCGAGCAGCACGAGCGGCACCAGGGCGAGGTACGACCAGAGCACCCCGTTGAGCACCCGGCCCATGAGCCGCGGACCGGCGCCGGCCGGCAGCGTGCGCAGGAACGGGTCGAACGGCATCGCGCGGTCCTCGGAGACGCCCACGCCGAACGAGAACAGGCACGTCGACATCACCGCGAACACCCCGAGCTGCGCGACCGCGGCCGTGGCGATGCCCGGGTCGTCGGCCACCGCGCGCTGCGGGATGACGAAGAACAGCAGCGCCAGCGACGGGAACAGCAGGTTGCCGATCACCGCGATGGGGATGCGGACGGTCTCCAGGAACTGGAACCGCGCGTGCACGACGGCGAGCGCCCAGAAGGGTCGCGGGGTCAGCACCGTGCTCATCGGACGGCCTCCTTCTCGGACGTGAGGGTGAGGAACGCTTCCTCGAGCGAGGCGCCGCGCAGCTCCAGGTCGTGGAACGGCACGTCGTCGACGACCAGTGCGCGCACCAGCCGGTCCGCGTCGCTGGCCAGGACCGTCCACCGTCCGTCGAGTCCCTGCTGCGCGCTGTACGCACCCGGCAGCCGGGCCAGGTCGACGTCGGCACCGGGCGGGAGGGACAGGACCACGCGGCGCAGCGCGACGAGGCCGAGCACCGACGCCAGGCTGTCGTCGGCCAGCACCCGGCCGCCGCCGATGACGACGACGCGCTGGGCCAGCGCCTCGATCTCCTCCAGGTAGTGGCTGGTCAGCAGCACGGTCGCGCCGTCGGCGTGGTAGTCGCGCAGCGCCTGCCAGAGGATGTGCCGCGCCTCCACGTCGAGCCCGGTGGTGGGCTCGTCGAGCAGCACCAGCCGCGGCCGGCCGACGAGCGCGAGGGCGACCGCGAGCCGACGCTTCTGCCCGCCGGACAGCCCACCCGTCTGGCGGGCCAGGAGGTCCTCGAGCCCGAACCGCGCCAGCACCTCGCCCCGCGCCATGGGCGCCGGGTAGTGCTTGGCGACGAGGTCGACGACCTCCCCGACCGTCAGTGTCGGCGGCAGGCCGGTCTCCTGCGGGGTGGTGCCCAGGGCGATCCGCGACGACGCGTCGCGCGGGTCCCCGCCGAACAGCCGGACCGTGCCGGAGTCCGCGCGCCGCAGCCCGCTGACCAGGCTCAGCAGCGTGGTCTTGCCGGCGCCGTTGGGGCCGAGCAGGCCGACCAGCTGCCCCTCGCCGACCGTGAGCGACACGTCGTCCAGCGCGGTGACCGCCCCGAACGTGCGGGTCACACCGGCCAGCTCGACGACGGCGGTCATGACGCACCGCCGAGCAGTGCCCGCAGCGAGCGGGTGTACGTCTCGAACGCCAGCCGCCCGGTGAGCGTGAGCTCCACGTAGGTGGCCGGGGTCCGGCCTTCATGGGTCTTCGTGATGAGCACGTAGTCCGCCTCCTCGAGTCGGCGCAGATGGGTGGAGAGGTTTCCCGCGGTCATGTCGAGCAGCTTCTGCAGCCGGGGGAAGGTGATGCGGTCCTGCGTCCCGAGGGACGCCAGGGTGGCGACGACGCGGAGCCGCGCCTGGGCGTGGATGACGGGGTCCAGCTCGACGTCAGGCACGGGCCCGCACTGTCTCGAGGAGGCCCGCGGCGAGCATGCCGCCGCCGCCCGCGAGCGCCATGACCAGGTAGGAGCCGGGCAGGCCGACGAGCGCGGCGGCGGCTCCCGTGAGCGCCATCCAGCACCCGATGACATACATGGAGGTCGCGCACCAGAGCATCCCGCCGGCGACGTAGAGGAGCCCGACCACCAGGGCGGCGATCGCGTTGGCGGCGAGCGCGGTGACCTCGTCCGACGCACCGGCCCGACCCAGCCCGCCGACGATCATGCTCTGCGCGAGGAACCCGACCGGCCAGGCCCAGCCGTACATCGCCCCCTGCCGCGCGCTGGTGCCGGCGATGCCGCGCGTCCGGTGCAGCACGTGCACGATCGTCACGACGACGGCGATCACGCCACCGACGATCGCGACGACGCCGGCGAGCAGGGACGGCGCGGACCCGTCGCGGGACGTGAGCCAGATGCCGCCGTAGCCGACGAGCCAGACCGTGCCCCAGAGGCCGAAGAGCAGCGAGCCGGACGGCCGGGTGTCCTCCGCCCGCGCCCGCTGCGCGTCGATGATCGCGAGCGCGTCGGCCAGCTCGGGAACCGCGTCGTCGGGTCGCGGCGTGCGGTCCCGCGGGTGGTCGGACGTCATCGCTCCTCCTGAGGTTTGTCCTACAAAGTAGTTTGCGTGGCCGCTCCTGGCAAGACCCCGACCCAGGCGACGTCCAGGTGACGTCCAGACGTGCCGCCTAGGCTTCGGGGCATGACCGCGCAGCCGCCTGCCGACCAGCGCGCCGACGACCCCGCCGCTCTGCCCACGCTCGACGGTCCGGGCGACTCGGTCGTCGGGGCCCCGCCGCCCAGCCAGCGCGCGTACCGCCGCCGGATCACCACCGAGATCTGGATCGTCCTCGGGCTCTCGCTCGGCAAGTCCGGCCTCTACGCGGTGGTCAACATCATCGACCGGCTCACCGCCGGCCCGCCGCTGGGTGACCAGACCACCACCCTGAACCCCAGCCGGTCACCGCGACCCTGGCTCGACCTGACGTACCAGCTGCTGCAGGTCGGGTTCGCGCTGGTCCCCGTCGCACTCGCGCTGTACCTGCTCTCCGCCAACGGGAAGTCGGCGGTCCGCCGGATCGGCCTGGAGCTCACACGGCCCTGGCGGGACCTCGCGGTCGGCGTCGGGCTCGCCGCCGTCATCGGCATCCCCGGCCTGGGCCTCTACGCCGTCGCCCGCAGCCTCGGGCTCGCCGTCGAGGTGCAGGCCTCCGCGCTGAACGCCGCCTGGTGGACCATCCCCGTCCTGCTCCTCGCCGCGCTGCAGAACGCGCTGCTGGAGGAGGTCATCGTCGTCGGCTACCTCATGGAGCGGCTCCGCGAGCTGCGCTGGAGCGTCCCCGCGATCCTGATCACCAGCGCGCTCGTGCGCGGCTCGTACCACCTGTACCAGGGCTGGGGCGCGTTCGTCGGCAACGCGATCATGGGCCTGGTGTTCGCCGAGTACTACCGGCGGAAGAGACGGGTCATGCCGCTCGTGATGGCCCACACGATCATGGACATGGTCGTGTTCGTCGGCTACGCGCTGATCCCTGCCGCGTGGATCGCGGCCATCGGGCTGAACTGAGTCAGACGGTCGCGGAGCTGCCGCCCAGCTCCTTGACCGCCTGCTTCGTCGCGAAGCCGCTGACCAGCAGGACGACCCCGCCCACGAACGCGAACAGGCCCAGCAGCACGACGACCACCTTGACCGACTCCTGCGGGTGCGTGAGCAGCAGCAGACCGAACAGGACGTTGATCAGGCCGAACGTGAGCACCCAGTACCAGCCGACGTCCCGCGCGCGGTACAGCACCACCGCCGCGATGATCCCGAGCACACCGAGGATGAGCACCCACCCGGCGATCAGGTAGAAGAGGATCTGCGCCGTCTCGGGCGTCCACACGACGACGACGACACCGATGGCCACCCCGATGAGGCCGGACAGCAGGAACCACCCCGCACCCGGCTCGGACCGGTTGGCGAACCACTGCAGGATGGCGACGACGCCGTCCAGGATGGCGAAGATCCCGAAGATCCAGACGAGGGCCGTCACCGACCACAGCGGCTGCACCAGCATGAGCAGGCCAAGGACGAGCAGCACCACCCCGCGCAGGACGGGCACCCACCACGAGCGGCGCAACGCGGACGAGACGTCGGCGGCGGTCAGGTCGTCGGACATCGGTGCCTCCAGAGGGAGTCTGTTCCATCAGCCTTCGGCGTCACGCTAGTGGACGACACGGACGAAGCACCCCGACTCGCGCGAACCGCCGTCCCGGCAGGTCAACCACCAGATCGACGGCGTCGGCCCGCCCTGACGGGCACACACGGCACGGCTGCCTAGACTCGCCCGTATGTCCGCGACGCCCGCCAGCCGCGCGGACGTCGACGCGGGTGCCGCCGCCGACGTCCCCGCGCCCGTCGGCGACGCCGTGACAGACCCCGGGGCACCGTCGGACGAGGTCGAGGTCGTCGACGTCCCTGACGTCCGGGTGCACCACCCGAGCGACCTGCTGGGCACGGTCCTGTCGGCCCTGGGCATCGCGCTCGTGCTGGTCCTGGCCACCTACGCGCACAACACCACGTCAGGCGTGGCCGAGGACGTGCAGGGCTTCGCCACGCTGCTCAACCGGATCCTGTTCGTCCCCCGCCTCGGCCTCGAGATGTTCGTGACCCTCGCCGTGCCGCTCGCGGTCATCACCGAGCTCGCGTTCCGGCGGCTCGGCCGGCAGCTGCTCGAGGGCCTGATCGCGGCCTTCGCGGCCCTCGTCCTGAACATCGCGGCCCTGTGGGCGATCGAGACCTTCGGCTCCGCCGAGCTCATCATCGGGATGTCGATCCGGCTGCGGGGCGACTGGGTGGTGACGCTCCCCGGGTACGTCGCGCTGCTGGTCGGGCTGCTCACCGTGGTGGGCCCGCGCGGCCGGCGCCGGACCGTGAAGTGGTCCTGGAACCTGCTGTGGGTCGCCGTCGGCGTGCTGCTGATCACCGCCGGCGTCTCGCTGCCCGGGCTCGTCGTCTCCTTCCTCATCGGCCGGGTGACCGGCCTCGGGGTGCGCTACCTGTCCGGCGTGCTGTCCGAGCGGGCCTACGGCGACAGCCTCGTCGCGGGCGTCCGGCGGGCCGGGATCGAGCCCGCCCGGCTGCTCCGGGTCGCCGACGAGACCACCGGGTCCACCGCGGACGGCGCCCCCGAGCTGGACGGCGACCAGGCCGCCCGCGCACTGACCCGGTCCACCGACCACCGCCTCTACGAGCTGACCACGCGCGACGGCCAGGAGCTCGACCTCGTCGTCATCGACGGCGACCGGCAGGTGGTCGGCATGCTGAGCCGGTTGTGGCGGTCCCTGCGGATGCGCGGGATCGAGGGGCGCTCCGTGGTGTCGCTGCGGCAGGCCGCCGAGCGGGCCGCGCTGCTCGCCTACGCCGCGCGCGCCGCCGGCGTCCGCACGCCCCGCCTGCTGAGCATGGCCGAGGCCGACGACTCGATGCTCCTCGTGCAGGAGCGGCCCGACCGCGCCGTCCCCCTGGGCGACCTCGACCCGGAGCAGCTGACCGACGAGGTGCTCCAGGAGATCTGGGCCCAGCTCCAGCTCGCCCACGACGCCGGCATCGCGCACCGCTCCCTGACCAGCGACGTGCTGCTGGTCGAGATGGTCGTCGGCCGCCCGATCGTGTGGCTGACCAGCTGGGAGCAGGGCGACGTCGCGTCCTCGGACCTGGCGCGACGGATGGACGTCACCCAGCTGCTGGCCCTGCTCGCCCTGCGGGTCGGCGCCGAGCGCGCCCTTGACTCGGCGGCGGTCGTGCTGTCCGACGAGCACCTCGCCGCCATCGGGCCGCTGCTGCAGATGATCACGCTGCCGCGCCTCACGCGCGACGAGATGCGGGCGAACAAGAAGGTGCTGGCGGACCTGCGGTCCGCGCTCGTCGCGCACCTGCCCGAGGCCGACGTGGAACCGCAGCAGCTGGTCCGGTTCGGTGCGCGCACGGTGCTGACCATCGTGGTGCCGATCGTCGCGATCGTCTTCGTCGTCACCAGCATCAACGTCGAGGAGATCACGTCCGCGCTCTCCACCGGCGACTGGCGCTGGACCCTCGTCGCCTTCGCGCTCGGCCTGGTCACGCTCGTCGGCGCCGCCCTCGCGTTCGTCGCGTTCTCGCCGGTCAAGCTGCCGCTGTGGCGCGCGACGCTGGTGCAGACCGCCGCGACCTTCGTCGGGCTGGCGGCACCCGCGGGCATCGGCCCGGCCGCGCTCAACCTGCGGATGCTGACGCGCCGCGGCGTGTCCACGACGCTGTCCGCGGCCACGGTCGCCCTGGTCCAGGTCAGCCAGTTCGTGGTGACCCTGGCTCTGCTCCTGGTGCTCAGCATCGCCTCCGGCTCGGGCGAGTCGGCGCTGCCGATCTCCCCCGGCGTGCTCTTCGCCATCGGCATCGTCGCCGCGCTCATCGCCTCCGGGCTGCTGGTGCCCAAGGTGCGCCAGTGGGTGCTCGCCAAGATCATGCCGACGCTGCGCCAGACGTGGCCGCGTCTCATCGAGGTGCTCGGTCAGCCGTGGCGCCTGGCGCTGGCCGTCGGCGGCAACCTGCTCATGACACTCGGCTTCATCTTCGCGTTCGACGCCAGCCTCGCCGCGTTCGGGCAGGAGGCCAGCCTGATCCAGGTGGCCATCGTCTACCTCGCCGGCAACACCGCGGGCGCGCTCGTCCCGACCCCCGGGGGCATGGGCACCATCGAGCTGGCCCTCGCCGGCGCCCTCACCACCACCACCGGCATCAACGCCGGTATCGCCACCTCGGTCGCGGTGCTGTTCCGGGTGGCCACGTACTGGCTGCGCATCCCGATCGGGTGGGCGGCGATGCGGTACCTGCAGAAGACCGGCGAGCTCTAGACGCGCCTCCGGGCCGGCACCTGTGCGGTGCCGGCCCGGAGGGTCGTCCGGGTGATGCTGTCGATCAGGCGAGCGCCTTGGCCTTCAGCTGGGCGAACTCGTTCTGGTCGATCGTGCCGGCGTCCAGGAGAGCCTTGGCGTCCGCGATGTGCTCCGCGGGCGACTTGCCCGCCACCTCACGGATATAGCTGTCGGTGTCCGACTTGGCCTGCTGCACGGCCTGCATCTGCCGCTCGGCCATTCCCTTGCCACGGGCGATGATGTAGATCAACGCGGTGAGGAATGGCACGACGATCAGGAAGACGATCCAGACGGCCTTCCACCACCCGCTCAGCGCGTGGTCGCGGAAGAGGTCCCCGATGATCTGGAACAGGATGACGAGGTAGGCGAAGAACAAGAACCACCAGATCAGCAGCCAGAACCACTGCGCAAAGCTGTCCATGTGACCTTCTCTCAACGGGGCCGTCCTCTTCTGGCAGGCCCGCTGAGGCCGAGGCTAACGGACAAGTCGCGCGAATTGCACCACTGTGTTAGCGCCCGCTCATGTCAACCTGACCTGGGACAAGACAGTACCCCCCGGGCCACGACGGCCCGAGGGGTGCTGTACGAGTGCTGTCGGGACGAGAGCCTCAGGCCGCAGCGTGCTCGCGCTGCGCCGGCACCAGCTCGATCACGCTGCGACGAGCAGCGAGCCCGGCCCACGCCTTGACGCGGGGAGCCGGAAAGGCCGGGGTGGAGGTCTCGGACGGGTCTGCTGAGTAGCCGCGCTGGTCCATGACGGGTCCTGTCTGTTCGGTAGCCCGGCTGACCCTGTAGGTCCCGTGGCTTTGCGTCCCCTCCTTGCAGAGGGTTTGCCGTTTTCGCTGACAAGTCAGACATTAGAGCAACATGAGAGTCCGTGGAAGCGTGTCAACAGACCAATTTCGGACACGCGTCCATTTCACCCGGTCGGACGTATCACCGATACTTTCGGTGCACTCCGCGTGCGTGGTCACCCGAACGTGAACGAGAACGCCTGGACGCCCTCGGACACCATCAGATCGAGTGACCCCTGGCCGATGGAATCGGCTGTGACCAGCGAGTATGCCCGTGGCGAGCCCTCCACGGCGACCTCGACCCGGTCCACCACCTTCCCGCTCCCGTCCCGGATCAGGGCCTCGACGGTGCCGGTTCCTCCTAGCACGACCTGAACGACCTTCGCGTGGTATCGGAGCCGCAGTCCGGCGTCCGGACCCGCCGTCGCGCCCTGGTAGTCCGTCGTCCAGGTGCCACCGAACGCCACCGTGTCCGCCGCCTGCTCCTCCGGGAACGTGTACGTCGCCTCCCCCTCGCGGTAGTCACCGGCGACGTTCACCTTCTTCCCGACCGACAGGAACGTCTCCTGCGTGACGTCGCCGTCCGGTGTCGTGTCGTCCACCTGCGTGCGCGCCGGCAGCTCCGCCTGCGGGTCGGCCTCCTGGAGCAGCTCGCGGATCAGGGTCTCCGTCTGCGCGTAGCCGCCCTCCCCCTGGGACACCTGACGGATCTGGCCGTCCGCGTCGATCAGGTAGTGCGCGGGCCAGTACCGGTTCCGGTACGCGGTCCAGGTGGCGTAGGAGTTGTCCTGCGCCACGGGGTACGTGATGCCCAGCCGCTCGGCGCCGTCGACGACGTTGCGGGTCTCACGCTCGAACGCGTACTCCGGGGTGTGCACCCCGATGACCTCCAGGCCGGCGTCGCCGTACGCCTCCCGCCACGCGGTGACGTGCGGCACCGAACGCTGGCAGTTGATGCAGGAGTAGGCCCAGAAGTCGAGCAGCACGACCTTGCCCCGCAGGTCCGCCAGCTCGACCGGTGCACCGTCCGGCGTGTTCAGCCACGTCTCGATGCCCCGGATCTCCGGCGCGGGCCCGCAGTCCTCGAGCACGGCGGAGTTGTTGCTGCACTCGGCCAGCTGCCGGTTCTCGTCCGTCACCAGCCCACCGAGGTCGAGCTGCTCGCGCACCGTCTCGTTGGCGGCGACCCGCGCCTGCAGCGACTCCGTGTAGCCGGGCAGCGCCCGCTGGATCGCGTCGGTCACGTTGAACGCCAGCGCCAGGGCGAGCGCGATCATCAGCGCCCCGCCCGCCGCGCGGATGGCCAGCTGGTGCGTGCGGAAGGCCGCGATGCGCTCCGCCACCCTGCGCCCGGCCAGCGCCAGGACCAGCAGCGGGATCGCCGCGCCCAGCGCGAACGACACCGTCAGGACCACCGTGCCCGGTCCCACCGAGCCCGTCGCGCCGGCCACCGTGATCGCCGCCAGCACCGGCCCCGCGCACGGCACGTACACCGCACCGAGCCCCAGGCCGAGCACGAACCCGCCCCGCGCAGCGCCCGGTGCACGCTTCGGGGTCAGCCGCTGGAACGGGCGTTCCAGGACCTCCTCGAACCGCGGCACCAGCAGCCCGAGGCCCAGCAGCGCCAGCACCGCGATGCCGGCCCAGCGCAGCAGGTCCTGCGGGAGGCCGAGCAGGTTCAGCAGCACCGTGCCGACGAGGGTGACCAGCGTGAAGCTGGGTGACGAGACCCGCGATGACCAGGTACGGACGGCGCGCGGCGACCCGGTCGCGGCGCCTGTCGTCCGCCGTGGGTGCGGGACGGTCGAGGGTGGCGACGCCGGTACCGGACGTCCCGGCGGTCCGACCGGTGCCGGCCGACAGGAACGACGGCTGCGCCATCACTCCGACGCCGGCCGCGCCCTTGGCGTTCCCGGCGGTCCGGACGGTCGGTCTCCCACGCGCACCCTCCACGCCGCCCGCGAAGAACACCACGGGCAGCACAGGGAGGATGCACGGCGAGATGCCGGTGATGAGGCCACCGACGAGCCCGATGAGCGCGAGCGTGAGCAGGTCCATGGCGGGGGTTCGCCGCGGCGACGCCGGCGGATGGGTCGGGCAGCCGCGAGGAACTCGTCGAGAATCCGACCCATCCGCTCCCCCGACGGCCCCGAACCCCACCCGAGAGACGACCGGGCGGGTACCCCACCCGGACCTGAACCAAGGGAGAGCCACCATGCGCACCACGAACCGCACCCGCATCGCCGCCGTCCTGCTCGCCGGCGTCACGGGCCTCGCCCTGACCGCGTGCAGCTCGGGCTCGAGCGACGACACCGCGGGATCCGACTCCTCCGCGTCGATGGAGGCGCCCATGGAGACGCCGTCGGAGATGCCCACCGAGGACATGATGACCGCCGACCCCGCCGCCGACCTCGTCGGCCCCGGCTGTGCCGACTACGCCGCCGCCGTCCCCGACGGCCCCGGCTCCGTGACGGGCATGTCGGCCGACCCGGTCGCCGTCGCCGCCTCGAACAACCCGCTGCTCACCACCCTCGTGGCGGCCGTGTCCGGGCAGCTCAACCCCGAGGTCAACCTCGTCGACACGCTGAACGGCGACGAGTTCACGGTGTTCGCGCCGGTCGACGAGGCCTTCGCCAAGATCGACCCCGCCACCATCGAGTCCCTGAAGACCGACGCCGCGACGCTCTCGTCGATCCTCACGTACCACGTGGTGCCCGGGCAGCTGTCGCCGGACATGATCGACGGCACGCAGACCACCGTCCAGGGCGGCACCGTCGAGGTCACCGGCTCCGGCGACTCGATGATGGTCAACGGCGCCAACGTCATCTGCGGCGGCGTCCACACCGCCAACGCGACCGTCTACCTCATCGACGGGGTCCTGATGCCGACGATGTGACGACCCGGCGGGCCGGTCGCTGCGGCGGCCGGCCCGTCCTCGCGGTCCCGTCGCTGCGGCGTCGGACCGCCTCTGCTCGCCGGTCACCCCTGACGCCGGGCGAGCCGCGGAGCCCCCTCGCAGGGTACGGCGAGGGGGCTCCGTCGCGTCCGGCCGGGTCCGGTCGGGTGACCGCGGCACTGTGCGACGAGCGCGGCAGTCTCAACTGCCGCGCTCGTCGCGAACTGCCGCGCTCGTCAGGTCCGGGGCACCTCAGGCCCGCGCTTCCCCGACGAGATCGTGGGTTCGTCGCCAGACCGGGGGTGCGCACCCACGATCTCGCGACGAACCCACGATCTCACCGCCGCGCCGAAGCAGAGTCCGGTCGCGCCCAGGGAGTTTGACCCGGAGGAACGAGCCGGCGGCGGCGCCCGGGTCGGCAACCCGAAGCCCGTGCCCGACGAGACCGCACCTTCTTCGACCGGCCTCGTCACGGCGCGGCGGGGGCACGCCCGCCGGCCGGGTCGGGCGGGACGGTGCCGGGAGCCCGGACTGCTGCCGGCGGTCGCGCGCGACGAGCACCCGTCAGGTGGCACCGACACAGAGGTCTCGCGCGGCGCGATCCGCGAGCTCGTCCCTCGGGGCCGAGCTCGTCCGCTGCACCAGACGAGTTCGGCCCGGAGGAACGACCTGGCGGCGCCGCCCGGGTCGGCCACCCGCAGGGTGCGCCCCGACGCACCTTCGTCGACCCTGGCCATCGCACGGCGCAGCGGCGGCACGCCCCCGGACCGGATCGGGACCGGCACGGCGCAGGAAGCCCGGACTGCCGCGCGCCGGCGGGTGGGCGGTGAGCGGCCGTCAGATGGGGCTGACGACGAGATCGTGGGTTCGTCGCGAGAACGGGGGTGCGCACCCACGATCTCGCGACGGATCCACGATCTCGGCACCCTGCTCCGGCACAGGGGTCAGGGCGGGGGGTTCCGTCCTGTCCGGGCCTGTTCGAGCGCGGGTCAGGTGGTCGAGAGGACGACGAGGGGGTCGGTCGTCGGCTGGGTGGAGCCGCCTGCGGGTTCGACGGTGATCGCCAGTGCGTCGCCCGCGGAGAAGTCGTCGGCCAGCTGGCGGACCGAGCCGGCGTCGTCTGCCATGACGCCGGCGGACGCGGCGCCGTCGGTGTCGACGACCCACAGCTGGTACGCCTTGTCGTCGCCGGGGTCCGGCAGGCCGGTCGCGCTGAAGAGGGCACGGTCGTCGGTCAGGACCGCGGTCGCGGTGCCGCCGCCGGTGACGTCGCCGTGGACGACGACGGCCGACGGGTCGGTCAGCAGGTCGGCGAGCGCCTGCTGTTGCTGCTCCGCCTCGTTCGCCCGCTGCGCCTGCTGGACCGCGAGCGCGGTGGGGACCGCGGCGCCGACGACGAGCGCCGCGGCGACGGCCAGCCAGCGCGTGCGCGAGGGTCGGCGACGGTCGGCGAGGTTGGTCACGCCGGTCCCGGTCGTGGCGCCCGGGTCACCCGGCGACGAGACGTCGGGCGCGACGGCACCGGTCGCGGACGTCTGAGAACCGTCGGGCGCGGACTCCGCCGGGGTGGTCGCGGGCGTGACGGACAGACCGCCGGGGGTCGCCGACGCGGCGGTCGGGTCGGTCTGCGCGGGAGGGGCGGACAGGCCGTCAGGGGTCGACTCCGGCGGGGTGGCCGTGTCGGGCTGCGCGGGAGAGGGGACCGGCTGCGGGCCGGCGAGGGGGCCGACCTGCGGGACGCCGGTGATCGCGGAGAGGACCGAGGCGCGCAGGGCGGCGGGTGGTTCGCCGGCGACGGCGTCGCCCAGGGTCGCGGCGACGGCGGTGAGCTGCGCGAGCTCGGCGGCGGCGGACGGGTCGGTGGCGACGAGGTGCTCGACGGCTGCGCGCTCGTCGGCGTCGACGGCGTCGAGCGCGTAGGCGCCGAGCAGGGAGCGCACGTCGTCGCCGGAGAAGGACGAGGACTCGGTGGTCATGACGTCACCCCCAGGCAGTCGCGCAGGCGGAGCAGGCCGTCCCGGATCCGCGTCTTGACGGTCGGCAGCGGTGCGGCGAGCTCGTCGGCCACCTCACGGTAGGTCCGGCCGCCGTAGTAGGCGAGGACGACCGCCTGCTTCTGCGTCGGCGTCAGGGTGCCCAGGCAGTCGCGGACGCGGACCTGCTCGAGGGCGGACTCGACCTCGTCCGCGACGACGTCGAACTCCCGCTCGGTGCTGCCGTCCAGGACGCGCTGGTCCCGGTCGCGCTGCGCCTGCACGGCGCGGACGCGGTCGACGGCCCGACGGTGGGCGAGCGTGAGGGTCCAGGTGCGGGCGGAGCCGCGGACGGAGTCGAACCGGGCGGCCGTGCGCCAGACCTCGACCCAGACCTCCTGCGCGACCTCGGCGGCGTGGTCCGGGTCCCGCAGGACTCCGAGGCAGGTGCCGAAGACACCGCGGCCGAGGGCGTCGTACAGGGCGGCGAACGCCGAGTCGTCACCCCGCGCGACGTCCGAGAGCAGGGACTCGGCGGAGCGGGGTGCGCCGCCCTCGTCAGGTCCTCGCTCCACGCGGGCAAGTGTGCCCCACGGACCCGCGGCACGCCCGACGGCGTGGCGGGACGCACCGGGGCGCACCGGCAGCTGCAGCAGCGACATGGGGTCCGTCGTCCGTCGGATCGGATGGGTCGACAAGGGTTCGTCGCCGACGGGGCCGCGGATTGCTCCGAGATGTGCCGACCAGGAGGGTCGGCAGACGACGAGGGCCCCCACCGTCGGTGGGGGCCCTCGTCGGTACGAAGCGACCTCTAGATCACTTGAACGCGTCCTTGACGTTCTCGCCGGCCTGCTTGATGTTCGCGCTGGCCTGGTCGCCCTTGCCCTCTGCTTCGAGACGCTCGTCGTCGGTCGCCCGGCCGGTCGTCTCCTTGACCTTGCCCTTGGCTTCTTCCGCGGCGTTGCTGATCTTGTCGTCGAGACCCATCAGAATCACTCCTTCTCGGGTTGGCAACGCACCGACGCTACGTCGGGGAGCCCGCTTCCGCATCCGGAGCGACGGCGTCCCGCAGCGCGGCGAGGACCTGCTCCCAGTTGGCGGTCGCGTGCTCCGCCTCCTCCGGCGAGCCGTTGCCGTCCTGCTCGAGCGTCACCTCGGTCGAGCCGTCGTGCTCCTCGAACGTGAAGGTCAGGTGGTGATAGTTCTCGGGGGTGTCCGGCTGCCCGCTGAGCGGTGAGTAGTGCGTGTAGTGCAGGCGCCGGGGGCGGTCGACCTCGAGGATCTCGCCGTGGTCCTCGAACGGCTTGCCCTCCCACTCGCCGTGGAACGTGATGGGGACGCCGACCACGTAGGTGCTGCTCACGCGCGCACCCATCATCCAGGTGGCCTCGGGGTCGACGAGGGTGTCCCAGACCGTCTCGGCGGGCGCGGGGATCCGGACCGTCGCGCGAGCGACGTGGTTCTCAGACATCGGTGCCTCCTCGGACGCGGTACAGGTCCGTGAGCGTGAAGATCTCGGACCCGTGGTGGATGATCTCGCGGTTCACGTGCGCCACGAGGTGCGCGAACGGTGACTGCTGGTCGATCTCGGTGGCCTGGCTGAACCCGACGGTGAAGATGTCATCGTCGGACATCCCCGCGATCCCCGCCCGCCAGAGGTCGACCACGCGCGTGAGGCCGTCGACGGCCGGTCCGACCTCGCCCGAGTAGGTGAGGGTCTCGCGTCGGGCGGTGTGCTCGCCGAACGTCCAGTCGTGGCGCTCGGACAGCACGTCGGTGAGGTGCGCGACCAGCCACGCGATCGTGCGGGGGCCGGGGTGGTCCCCCGCCTCCGGCCACTCGACGACCCACTCGCCGGCACCGAACGCCCGCGGCGCGGTGGACTCCCCGCGCCGGCGGACGCTGAGCGCGCCCGGGCCGGGCTCCCAGGTGAACTCGTCCTGCGTGACGGTCTCGAGCCGCTGACCGAGCTCCCACCAGGAGAACTCCAGCTGACCGCGCACGACGGCGCGGGGGGTCGGGATGCTGAGGATCGACCAGTCGAACTCGTCCATACGTCACTCCTCGGGAGGCGACTCCGGGTGCTGCTGCGTGCCGACCGTAGCGACGCCCTCCGACAGCCGCCCGCTCAGCGCGGGACCCACCGTGCACCGAGCTCGGCTCCGGTGGGGCCGGGTCCCGGCAGGGTGCCGGTCCGGGCGCCCGGGCGGACGGCGTCGAGCAGCAGGGCGACGTACCGCGCACGCAGCACGCGGGTGCGCTCGGGGTCGTCGACGCGAACGGCGGTGACCTGCTCAAAGATCATCGAGACGTCCTCGTCCACGAGGTCCTCGCGCACGGCGCCGGCCGTCCTGGCGCGGTCGATGATGGCGTCGCCGAGGTCGCCGGCCTGCAGCGCGAGCTCCCGCAGCTCGGGGGTCGGGGTGAACGTACCGGCGAGGTGGACGGTCAGCGAGTGCGTGTCCTCCTCGATGACGCCCTCCACGAAGGTCGCGAACGCGTCCCACGGGTCGGGCAGCAGCGCGGCGCGCTGGGCGACGTCGATGAACCGGCGCAGCCCGTCCGTGCACAGGGTGACCAGGAGGTCCTCCTTGCTGGCGTAGCGGCGGTACAGCGCGCTGACCCCGACGCCGGCCTCCTGGGCGACGGCGGCGATCGGCGCGTCCGCCGAGCGCATGAACACGGTCCGCGCGGCGGCCAGGATCACCTCGTCGTTGCGGGCTGCCTGGGCCTTGCGGCCGCTGAGAGGGGTGCTCACCGGCACGACGCTAGCACCCGAACGGAACGGATCATTCCGCTGAAGGGAGTTCCTCGCGGAGCCGCGGCTCGGTGCGGCGCGAGGGCTCGAAGCCGGACTTGTCGGCGTAGAACGCGCGCACGACGTCCATGTCGGACGCGACGTCGCCGGTGAGCCGGATCGTCGGGCCGAGACCGGCGGTCATGGTGGTGCGGTCGACGTAGCCGAGCGTCACCGTCAGGTCGGTGGCGCGGGCGATCCGGTAGAACCCGGACTTCCAGCCCGAACCGCTGCGGGTGCCCTCGGGCGTGACGACGAGGTAGAACCGGTCACCGCCCTGGATGCGGGCCACGAGCTCGTCGACGAGCCCGGCGGGGTCGCGCCGGTCCACCGGGATGCCCCCCAGCGCCCGCATGAGCGGGCCCGCCGGACCCGCGAAGAGCTGGTGCTTGCCGAGCCACCGGATCTTCAGGTCCGCCTCCCCGGAGATCGCCAGCATGAGGATGAAGTCCCAGTTCGACGTGTGCGGCGCACCGATGAGCAGCCCCGCGCCGTCCACGGGCACCCGCTCCGTCTGCAGGGTCCAGCGACTCAGGCGCCAGTAGGCGCGGGCGAGGGTCCGTCGGAGCGTCACGGGTGGACGGTACCTGCCCTGTGGGAGCGCGTGCAGTCACAGCGCGGTGTGGCCGTTTTGCGCCCTCTCTTGACTCCCCGGGTCGCCGTTCGTAGTGTCTGGTCACGAACCCGCAAGAACTCGACAGGTGCAGCGCACAAAGTCGTGCTCATGCTCGCAACTGTCGGACGGTACAGCTCCGCAGTTCACCGCCGTGCTCGCGCCGACGGGGCACCGACGCCCCCGGCGGGCCGGTCCCACGCGTCCGGAGCAGGGCGCAGGGTCCACGGTCCGAGCAGCCCGCCCGGCGCCGAGCCCGCCCCGGCGGGAGATCGAGGACACCCATGAGAAGGAACGTCAGGCTCGCCGTCGCGGGCGCCGTCACAGCCGCGCTCGTCGCACCGCTCGGCCTCGCGCTCGTCGCGCAGGGGGCTCAGGCCGCCGAGCCCAACCTCGCCGCCGGCAAGCCCGCCACCGCCAGCAGCACGTCGGACGTCTACGGTGCGGGCAACGTCACGGACGGCAACCAGGCCACGTACTGGGAGTCGACCAACAACCAGTTCCCGCAGTGGGTGCAGGTGGACCTGGGCACCGCCGCCACCGTCACCGACCTGACCCTCAAGCTGCCGACGGGCGCCTGGGGCGCCCGGACGCAGACCATCACCGTGCAGGGCTCCACCAACGGCTCGACGTTCAGCACGCTGAAGAACCAGGCGGGGTACACGTTCGACCCGGGCCAGGCCAACACCGTGAACGTCGACGTCACGGACACGTCCGTGCGCTACGTCCGGCTGAGCATCACCGGCAACACCGGCTGGCCCGCGGGGCAGATCTCCGAGCTCGAGGTGCACGGCTCCGCGACCCCGAACCCGACGCCGACCACGACGACTCCCCCGGTCACCGGCCAGAACCTCGCCCTGAGCCGGCCCATCGCCGCGTCGTCGACCGAGTGGAGCTACGCCGCAGGCAACGCGGTCGACGGCAACCTCGGGACCTACTGGGAGGGCGCCGGCGGCCAGTACCCGAGCACCCTCACGGTGACGCTCGCATCGGCCAGCCAGCTGTCGGCCGTCACGGTCCGGCTCAACCCAGACGGCGCGTGGGGCAACCGCACGCAGACGTTCGAGGTGCAGGGCCGCACCGGGACGGGCGCGTTCACCACGCTGGCGTCGTCGGCCGGCCGGGCGTTCAGCCCGTCCACCGGCAACACCGTCACCGTGGCCGTGAGCGGCACCGCGTCCGACGTGCGTCTCGTCTTCACCGGCAACACCGGCGCCGGCAACGGCCAGGTGGCCGAGCTGCAGGTCTTCGGTGCGGCCGCCCCCAACCCCGACCTCACGGTCACCGGGGTGACCGGGCCGGCGAACGCCACGGAGTCCACGCCCGTCACGCTCAGCGCGACCGTGAAAAACGTCGGCACGTCGGCGTCGGCAGCGACGAGCGTCGCGTTCCAGGTCGACGGCCAGAACGCCGCCACCGCGTCGGTCGGCGCGATCGCCGCCGGCGCCACCGCGACGGTCACGGCGAGCATCGGGGCCCGGGCCGCGGGCTCGTACACGATCGGCGCCACCGCCGACCCGGCCAACACGGTGGTCGAGCAGAACGAGTCGAACAACGCGTACAGCAACCCGGCCAAGCTGGTCGTGTCACCCGTGCCCAGCTCCGACCTGGTTCCTGTAGTCAGCTGGAGCCCGAGCAACCCGGCGGCGGGCGCGGTGGTCACGTTCACGGGTGCGATCGCCAACAACGGCAACATCGCGACCTCGACGGCCGCGCACGGCCTGACCGTCACGATCAAGGACTCGACGACGGGCAGCGTGGTCAAGACGCTCACCGGGTCGATCAGCGGCGTGGTCGCCGCCGGCGCCACCAGCGGATCGGTGAACCTCGGCACCTGGACCGCCGGCAACGGCACGTTCACGGTCTCCAGCGCGGTGGCCCCCGACTCCACCGAGGTGCCCGGCAAGCAGGCCAACAACGTGGTGACCGGCGGGATCTTCGTCGGCCGCGGCGCTCGCCTGCCGTTCGACATGTACGAGGCGGAGGACGGCCGCACGGGCGGCGGTGCCGTGCTGGTCGGGCCCAACCGGACCGTCGGCGACCTCGCCGGCGAGGCCTCCGGACGCCGCGCCGCCACGTTGAACGCCACGGGCTCCTACGTGGAGTGGACGACGAAGAACCCGACGAACACGCTGGTCACCCGCTTCTCCATCCCGGACAACGCGGCCGGCACCGGGGCGAGCGGCAGCATCGACGTCTTCGTCAACGGCACCTACCTCAAGCGGCTCGACCTGACGTCGCGGTTCGCGTGGCTGTACGGCAACGAGACCAACCCGAACAACCAGCCCGGCTCCGGAGGACCGCGGCACATCTACGACGAGGCGAGCATGCTGCTGGGCACGACGGTCCCGGCCGGCGCGACGATCCGCCTGCAGCGCACCGCCAGCAACCCGCAGCCGGTGACGATCGACTTCATCAACACCGAGCTGGCCACGGCCGACCCGAACCCGAACCCCGCGCAGTACGTGCAGCCGACGGGCTTCACGCACCAGGACGTGCAGAACGCGCTCGACCGGGCGCGCATGGACACCACGGGTGCCATCAAGGGCGTCTACCTGCCGGCGGGCGACTACTCCACGTCGAACAAGTTCCAGGTGTACGGCAAGGCGGTCGACATCGTCGGTGCCGGTCCGTGGTTCACCCGGTTCTTCGCGCCGGCCGGCCAGGAGAACACCGACGTCGGGTTCCGCGCGGAGGCGTCGTCGAACGGGTCGAAGTTCCGCGGGTTCGCCTACTTCGGCAACTACACCTCGCGGATCGACGGCCCCGGCAAGGTGCTGGACTTCACCAACGTCGCCAACATGACGGTCGACAACCTCTGGGTCGAGCACATGATCTGCATGTTCTGGGCCTCCAACATGGACAGCTCGACGATCACCAACTCGCGCATCCGGAACACGTTCGCCGACGGCATCAACATGACCAACGGCAGCGCCAACAACCGGGTGGCCAACATCGAGGCGCGCGGCACGGGTGACGACTCGTTCGCCCTGTTCGCGGCCACCGACGCGGGCGGCACGGGCCAGACCGGCAACGTCTACGAGAACCTGACGTCGCTGGTCACGTGGCGCGCGGCCGGGCTGGCGGTCTACGGCGGGTACGGGAACGTGTTCCGGAACATCTACATCGCGGACACGCTCGTGTACTCCGGCATCACGATCAGCTCGCTCGACTTCGGGTACCCGATGGACGAGTTCGGCTCCGCGGCGCCGACGAGCTTCCAGAACATCTCGATCGTGCGGGCCGGCGGCCACTTCTGGGGCAACCAGACGTTCCCCGCCATCTGGGTGTTCTCCGCGTCCAAGAAGTTCCAGGGCATCCGGGTCAGCGACGTGGACATCGTCGACCCCACGTACTCGGGAATCATGTTCCAGACCAACTACACCGGCCCCACCTCGCCGCAGAACCCGATCACCGACACGACGTTCACCAACGTGTCGATCACGGGGGCACGCAAGAGCGGGGACGCCTGGGACGCCAAGTCCGGGTTCGGCATCTGGGCCAACGAGATGCCGGAGCAGGGTCAGGGGCCGGCAGTCGGCTCCGTGACCTTCACCAACCTGCGGATGAGCGGCAACGCGCAGGACATCAGGAACACGACGTCCACGTTCACCATCAACCGCAACTAGGGGCCCTCGGTCGCCCGGGGCCTTTCCGAGGGGCCCCGGGCGGACGGCGGCGGACGGTCGGAGTGCGGTCCCGACCGTCCGTCGTCGTCCGGTCAGTCCGCGTCGCGGCAGAGCAGCAGCAGCGTGACGTCGTCCACGGAGGCGGGGTCGCGGCACTCGCGCAGGACGTCGTCGATGTCGACCGGGTGCCCGTCGGTCCCGTCGAACTGGCCCCGCAGGCGCTGCAGCCCGTCGCGCAGCGTCGTCTCGCGGGAGTCCACCAGTCCGTCGCTGTACAGCACGAGCCCGCCGCCCGGGGGGAGCGTGAGCGTGGTGGTCGGCGGCTCGCCCGACCCGGCGCCGAGCGGCCGGTCGACGGACGCCTCGAGCAGCACGGCCTCGCCTCCGGGCGCGAGGAGCAAGGGGCGCGGGTGACCCGCGGCGGAGAGCTCGACCTCCCCCGTGGCCAGGTCCACCAGCGCGAGGACCACGGTCGCCATCTCGAACGGCATCGTCCAGCGGACCACCTGGTCGACGGAGGCGATCGCCTGCGCCGGGGAGTCGCCCCGCAGCAGGTACGCCCGCAGCGCGTTGCGCACCTGGCCCATCGCTGCCGCGGCCGACAGCCCGTGCCCCGCGACGTCGCCCACGACGACCGCCAGCCGCCCGTCCGGGAGCTCGAGGGCGTCGTACCAGTCGCCGCCCACCCGGCCGCCGGCGGCGGGCTCGTAGCGCGCGTGCACGGACCAGCCCTCGGGGTCGGGGACCGATGCCGGCAGCAGGCTGCGCTGCACCGTCTCCGCCGCCCGGACCTGCAGCCGCGACCGCTCCAGCAGCACCTCGAGCAGCCGCGCGCGCAGCTCCTCGGCGGAGCGCACCTGAGGCTCGGTCCACGCCTCGCTGCGCCCGCGGACGGTCTCCCGCCACAGGGCGAACGACTTGCGCGGGCTGAGGCGCACGTCGTCGCCCTCCTGCGTCGCGATCGCCTTGTTGTGCGGGTCGCCGCCCCAGTCCACGTTGCGCACGGCCTCGTGCCGGAGCCACACGACCGACTGGCCCTCGGGCAGACGCAGCGCGAGCAGGCCGGCGACCTCCGGCACGGCCGCCGCGAGCGCCGGCTCCTGCTCGGCGAGCGCGTCGCGGACGACGACCTCGGCGTCCTGCTCCGCCACCCAGGCGAGCAGGGCCGTCGGATCGGCCGGCACCCGCCCGACGGAGTCGACCACGCCGTCGGAGGACACGACCGCACCCTGCGCGGGGACGAGGTCGAGCACGGACACGCCGGTCACCAGCGCCGACGCCAGCGCACGGTCCTGGTCCCGGCTCGCGGCCAGCAGCGCCGCCAGCGTGCGGGTCGCACGGATGCGGGCCTCGAGCTCGTCCTCCTCCACGCGCGCCACGAGGCGCAGCGACAGGGACGACCCAAGGAACTCGGCCGCGGCCCGCACCCCGAACGGGGGGACGTGCGGACCGGAGTAGTGGTGGCACGCGATGAGGCCCCAGAGCCTGCCGTCGCGCAGCAGCGAGAGCGACATGGACGCGGCGACGCCCATGTTGCCCAGGTACTCCAGGTGGATGGGCGAGACGCTGCGCAGGATCGAGTGCGTGAGGTCGAGCGGCAGGCCGGTGCTCTCGTCGAGACCCGGCACGATCCGCGACGGGGTGTACCCGACGTCGGAGATGAGCCGCACCCAGTTCTTCTCGTAGAGGGCGCGGGCCTGCGGCGGGATGTCGGACGCGGGGTAGTGCAGGCCCAGGAACGGGTTGAGGTCGGGGCGCTTCGCCTCCGCGACGACCTCGCCGTTGTACTCCTCGTCGAAGCGGTAGATCATCACGCGGTCGAAGCCGGTGAGCGTCCTGACCTCGCGCGCGGTGATCTCGTAGAGCTCCGCCAGGTCCTGCGCGCGGTTGATCTTCTCGACCGCGCCACGGACCGCCTGGTACGTGTTCGGGAACGAGAACGGGCGCGGTCCTGACGCCGTCTCCAGCTCGACGACCAGCAGGGTGCTGTCCCCGCTGAGGATGCGGTGCAGCACCACGTCGGTCTCCGCGCCACCCACCGTGACCAGCAGCGGGTTGCGCGCGCGCAGGTTGCCCCAGGTGCGGACGTGATGGCTGATCGCCCCGGCGGCGTCCTCTCCGAGCACGCGCTCGAGGGGGTGGCCCAGGACGTCGTCGACCGGGTGCCCGAGGAGCTCGAGGACGTTCTGCGACGCGTGGCGGACCACCAGGTCCGGCTCCGTGACCGCCAGGAAGACCCCGCGCGGCTGGATGCTGCCGGGTACGTGGATGGGCTCACGGGCGCAGTTGTCGAGGTCGACCGGTTCCCCGGGCGCGAGGAACGTCGTCCCGTCCGCCTCCGCCATGGGCACCTCCGACTCGTCCTGGCCCGAGGCAGGATCGTAGTCGTCAGACTGCCACGGCCCAGCACGCCCCCGGGTCAGCGCGGGACGGCGACCCGCGACGGCGCCCGGCCGGCCCGGGACCGGCGCACGAGCTCACCGGGGACCTGCAGCGCGCGCGACCGGGACGGCATGAACCGCAGGAAGAACCCGACCCGCATCAGCCACGCGACCCACCCGGTGAGCGGGATCCCGTACAGGTCCGCGACCCCGCGACCGACCCCGAACGACGCCGCCTGACCGAGCCCGAGGTACCGGAACGGCCGCCCGGCCCGCCCCTGCACCGCCCGCGCGACGTTGCGGCCCACCTGGTCGCCGGCCTTGATCGCCCACAGCGCGTTCGCCGTGACGGGCACGCCCGTGCGCGGGTGCGCGACCGACGCGGCGTCTCCGGCGGACCAGACGTCGGGTGCGACGAGCAGGTCCCGCGTGGTCACCAGCCGGCCGCGCTCGTCGCGCGGCAGCGACTCGAGGCCGGGCAGGGCGACGGCACGCTGACCGGTGGTGGCCAGGACGACGTGCGTGCGCACGACGGAACCGTCGGACAGCGTGACCGAGCCGTCGTCGACCGAGGCGACCCGGACCCCGGTGCGGACGTCCACGCCGAGCCGGGCGAGCTCCGCGGTGCAGCGGGCTGCCAGCCGCGGCTGCTCGGTGTGCAGCGCGGGCACCACGCGGTCGGCCGACTGGACCAGCACGACCGGTGCCGTCCGGGCCGCGAGCGCGGCGGCGAGCTCGACCCCCGCGAGCCCGCCGCCGACGACCACCACCGGACCGTCGACGACGCGCACCCGCTGCAGCAGGTCCGACAGGTCGCCGGGTCCGCGCAGCGTGAGCCCGGTGCCGTCGAGCCCGTCGACGCCGTCGAGCGGCTCGCGTCCGCCGGTGCCGACGACGAGCGCGTCGTAGGCGAGCTCGCCGCCCTCGAACTGCACCGTCCGGGTCACCAGGTCGACCCGGGTGACGCGGGCGTGCAGCACGCGGGCCCTCGGCATCGCCTCGGTGAGCGGCGTCTGCGTCAGGCCGATCGGGAGCAGACCCGCGACGACCTCGCCGGTGAACCCGTGGAAGTTGTGCACGGTGTCGGCACTGATGACGACGATCTCGACCTCGCCCCGGCGCAGCTCGCCGCGCAGCCGTCGGGCCAGCGCGCCGTACGCGTGCAGCGTCACGTACCCGCCACCGAGGAGGACCACGCGCTTCACCGTGCACCCACCAGGGGCCGCCCGAAGCTCGCCGGTGCGGCGGCCCGGAACCCGTGGTGCGCGAAGCGGTCGGCCAGCCCGCGGATGTGCGCCACGTGGTCGAGGGTCGGGACGCCCGTCGAGAAGTGCCCGACGTGGCCGGCGAGCCCGAGCAGGAACGTCTCCGCGAAGCACGCGTACGCCTGCCCGCGCGGCAGGCCGATGTCGCCGCCGCGCAGCTGCATGCCGGGCACCTGGACCACCCCGCCGTCGACGACCGTGACGTCCGGCCGGGCCAGCGCCAGGTCGGGCGAGGTGTTGCGGGGCTGCGTCGCGTCCAGCACGCGCGCGCCGGGTGCCAGGTGCTCGGCGCCGAGCAGCGCGTCGGCCGACGCGGTCAGCAGCACCACCGCGTCGCAGCCGCGCACGTCGTGCATGTCGGTGGAGGTGGTCGTGGGCACGCGTCGGTCCACCTCGGCGGCGAGCGCGTCGAGCTTGGCCCGTCCGCGCGCCACGAGCAGCAGGGAGTCGGCCGCGCCGGACCGCGCGAGCAGGCGGACCAGCGTGGTGCCCACCGAGCCCGTGGCGCCGACGACGGCCACCCGGCGGTCCGGCAGGTCCGCCAGCAGGTCCAGGAGCTGGTCCTCGACGATGGCCGCCGTGTAGGCGTTGCCGTTGGTGACGCCGATGTCGGAGCGACCGCGCAGCGTCTGGCCGCCCGCGGTGACCGTCGCGGTCAGCGCCCCGAGCCCGACGACGCCCGCGCCCAGCCGCACCGCGTGGTCGATCGCCCGGCCGACGCGCACCCGGCCCTCGTGCGGTTCGGACAGCAAGTGCTTGGCACCGAACGGGACGAGCAGCACGTGGCCGACCGGTGCCGAGTCCAGGTGCACGCGCGCCATGTCGTACGACGGGAGCGGCAGCCGTCGGACCGCCGAGTCCAGCAGGGCCTCCGGCAGCCGACCGAGCGGACGCCACGCGCGGGCCAGGTCCTCCGCGATCCGCGCACGCGGGTGGACGAGGAACGCGAACGGGACGGCGGTGCTCATCAGGGGCTCCTGTGGTCGAGGTGTGCCCGAGAAGGGCCCTCGACGCCGTTCCTGATACCGCCGGTGCCGGGTGAGGTGCTCGGACAGGCATCCGGACCGCATCTCCTCAGATTCATCGTGCACGCTCCGTCAGATGAATCTGTTAGGATTCATTGCCATGGAGCCCCCAGTTGAATCTGCGCAGATGCGCTGGTACCGCGCCCGCACCAAGCAGGCGCTGGGCGCCGCCCTCCAGTCCATCCGTCAGCGAGCGGGGACCAGCCAGAGCGAGCTGGCGGGACGGGTGGGCTCCTCGCGCCCGCACCTGTCCCGGCTCGAGCGCGGCACGAGCCCGCAGGTGGACACGCTCATGCATCTGCTCGACATCCAGGGCTATGAGCTGGTGGTGGTGCCCCGGGGCTCGACCGTGACGGTGGAACCGCCCCGATGAGGGTCCTCACCATGTGGCTGTACGGACGTGTCGTCGGCGAGCTGGAACAGCTCCGCACCGCGCGGCTGCGCCTGCGGTTCACGGAGGACGCCCTGAGCACCTACGGCTTCGGCGCGCGGCCGCTCTCGCTGTCGCTGCCCCTGACGGACAAGCGCGTCCAGGGGGATGCTCTCGAACGGTTCTGCGACAACCTCCTGCCCGAGGGGACCGTGCGCGCGGTCCTCGAGCGCGAGCACTCGATCCGCCCGGGTGACGCGTTCGCCCTGCTCGCGCGCATCGGAGGCGAGTGCGCGGGCGCAATCCAGTTCACCACCGGCGACGACTCGGTCGGGAACGGCCGTCTCACGCCGCTCACGGAGGACGACGTCGACGAGATCGTGCGTGACCTGCCCACTCACCAGGCCCGCGACGGCCTGGAGGTGTCTGCGTCCCTCGGCGGCATCCAGGACAAGGTGCTGCTCACCCAGACCGGCGAGGGCTGGGCGTGGCCGTCTGCGGGTGCCATGTCGACGCACCTCATCAAGCCCGAGCCGATCAGCACGCAGGTCGTCGTCCCGCAGATCATCCGGTACGAGCACTGGGCGCTCCGGCTCGCCGCAGACGCCGGGCTGCCAGCTGCGAGTGCCGACCTGCAGACGTTCGCAGGGCGGGAGGCGCTCGTCGTGGAGAGGTTCGACCGTCGCGACGGTCGACGCACCCATCAGGAGGACTTCACGCAGGCGCTCGGCCTCGCCGCCCGGGACAAGTACGAGTCGAGCACCGGCGACCACCGGTTGGCAGCACTCGCGGCTCGCGCGGCGCCCGAAGCGCTCGACCCTGGCGCGTTCCGGTCGGAGCTCCTCGCACAGGTGACGTTCAACGCCGCGATCGGCAACGGTGACGCGCACTCGAAGAACTACTCCGTACGCATCAGCCGGTCCGCGAACGTCTCGATGACGCCTCTGTACGACGTCGCGCCGGTGTTTCTCGTCGCGCCCCGGCTACGGCACGCGGGCCATGCCGTGAACGAGCAGGTCTACCTGCCCGACGTCACCGCCGAGCACTTGATCACCGAGGGGAAGCGCTGGGGGCTTCCGGCGGAGAACGCCACGACGGTCGTGAGAGACACGTTGCTGGCTCTGGTGCGCAGCGCGGAACGGCTCGGCGATCCTGATGTCGAGATCCCCGTCGCCGAGGCGGTCCGAGACCGCGCCCTCGCTCTGCTCGCACCGTTGAGCTAGGTCAGACCTCGTCGCGCCAGGAGTGCTGCGGGTCGTAGCCGAGCAGGCGGCGGGCCTTGTCGATGGACAGCAGCGTCTCGCGGCCCTCGATCGGGCGGCGTACCGGGACGTCCGGGAAGTACTCGGCGACGAGCTCGGCGGACGGGCGCTCCAGCACCGTGTCCGGCGACGCGACGATGAACGCCTCGAACCCGGTCAGGTCGCTCTCGAGCGCGAGGCGGACGGCCAGCGCGCCGTCGCGGGCGTCGATGTAGCCCCAGAGGTTCCAGATCCGGCTGCGGGGGTCGTCGGCGAAGGACGGGAACGCGGCGTAGTCCGCGACGTCCATGACGTTGGAGAACCGCAGCCCGACGAGCTTGAGCTGCGGGTCCCAGCGCGTGAAGTGCCGGGCCATCTCCTCCTCGACCGCCTTGCCGAGCGAGTAGGTGCTCTCGGGGCGGACGGCGTACTCCTCGTCGACGGGGACGTAGGGCGGGGGCGTGTCGAAGGGCAGCCCGAGGACGGTCTCGCTGGACGCCCAGACGACGTTCCGGATGCCCGCGCGGCGCGCGGCGCTGAACACGTGGTGGGTGGCGACGACGTTGTTCGCGAACGTCGCACCGCTCGGGCGCAGGCCCGGCGCGGGGACCGCCGCGAGGTGGACCACCGCGTCGACGCCGTCGTACCGGTCCTCGATGCCGGTGAGCGCCTCGGTCACCTGCCCCAGGTCGGTGAGGTCGACCCGGCTGAACACCGCCTGCTGACCGGCGGGCGGCAGGGCCGTGTCGACGTTGACCACGTCGTAGCCGTGCGTCGCCAGGTCCTCGACGACCGCGCGGCCGAGCTTGCCGGAGCCGCCGGTCACCACGACGCGGGTCACGCGTCGAGCCAGACGTGCGACGGCGGGACCAGCGCCTCGAGCGCCGGCCACAGCGCGTCCGGCAGCGGCTCGGACGCCAGGTCGAGGGTGCGCGCGACGCGGCCCGGACGGCTCATGCCGACGATGGTCGACGCGATCCGCGGGTCCCGCAGGGAGAACTGGAGGGCGGCCGTGCCGAGCTCCGTGTGGAAGTCCGAGCACACCCGGCGCATCGCCTCGACCGCCTGGAGGGTCTCGGGCGGTGCGGGGCGGTAGCCGTAGGTCGTCGGTCCGCCGGCCTGGAACGCCAGGATGCCGCCGCCGTACACCGCGGCGTTGAGGATCCCCATGCCCTGCCGGACGGCCTCCTCCAGCAGCGGACCGGCGCTGCGGTCGACCAGCGTCCAGCGGTTGTGCACCAGCAGCACGTCGAAGACGCCGAGGTCCAGGTACTTCGCGATCTCCTGCACGCGACCGCCGGCCAGGCCGATCGCCCCGACCTCGCCGTCCTCGCGCAGCTTCACCAGCGCCTCGACCGGCCCGCCCGGTGCCGACATCTCCGCGAAGTCGAACGACTCCGGGTCGTGCAGGTGCACCAGGGGAAGCGTCTCGACGCCCAGCCGCGAGCGGCTCTCCGCGACGGACGCGCGCACGCGGTCGGCGGAGTAGTCACGCCCCGCCGGGTCGACCTTCGTGGCGATGACGACGCCCTCCGGCACGCCACCGGCCTCGACGAGTGCCGCGCCGATGCGCCGCTCGCTCTCCCCCTCGCTGTACGCGTTGGAGGTGTCGACGAAGCGGATCGGGCTGTCGAGCGCGGCCAGGACCGTGGCGACGCCCTCGTCGGTGGGGACGTCGCGACCGAAGAGCGCGGGCATGCTGCCGAGCGGCCCACCGCCGAGACAGACGGCGGAGACCTGCAGGCCGGTGCGACCGAGGTCGCGGATCCAGCCGGACTGACCGGGTGCGTAGACGGGCGGCTTCATGCCGACATCCCATCACGGAGGGGTCCGAGATGTCGGGTCCAGCACTAGCGTCAGCGGTACAGCGGTTTCAGGACGAGGAGCCCAGATGAGCCAGGTCGACGTAGCGCCCCGAAAGTCGGTCCTCCAGAAGGTGCTCGACGGCATCGAGGTGGCGGGCAACAAGGTGCCGCACCCGGTGATCATCTTCCTCATCCTGATCGCGTTCATCATGGTGCTGTCGGCCGTGTTCCAGGCGATGGGCAGCACGGTCACGTTCGAGCAGGCGCAGATCGGGGCCGAGGAGCCGATCACCGTCACCGTGGCCGCGCAGAGCCTGCTCGACGCCGACGGGCTCCGGTTCGTGTTCACGTCGCCGGTCGCCAACTTCAACAACTTCGGCGTGGTCGGCGTGATCGTCGTCGCGATGATCGGCGTGGGCATGGCCGAGGAGGTCGGCCTGATCTCCTCCTTCATCAAGCGGCTGGTCAAGATCGCGCCGCCGCGGGCCATCACGTTCATCATCGTGCTGCTCGGCGTGCTGTCCTCGATCGCCACCGACGCCGGCTACCTGGTGCTCATCCCGCTGGCCGCCGCGGTCTTCCTGTCGCTCGGCCGGCACCCGCTGGCCGGCCTCGCGGCCGCGTTCGCCGGCGTCGGCGGCGGGTTCGCGGTGAACATGCTGATCACGCCGGTCGACGGGATGCTCGCGGAGATCACCAACGAGGCCATCGCCGACCCCGCCAACCACGTGTCGATCACCGGCAACCTGTACTTCGGGATCGTCTCGACGCTGCTGGTCACCGTCGTCGTCACGCTGCTCACGGAGAAGTTCGTCGAGCCGCGCCTCGGCGTCTACCACCCGTCGGAGGGACCGGAGACTGCCGACGAGCCCCCGCCCTCCGGCGAGCTCACCGCCGCGGAGAAGAACGGTCTGCGGTGGGCGTTCTGGGGGTTCCTCGGCACCACCGCCGTCGTCCTCGCGCTCTCGCTGCCGCCGAACGCGCTGCTGCGCAACCCCGAGACCGGCAGCCTGATCGAGGACTCCCCGCTGCTGAACTCGATCATCTTCCTGATCCTCGTGTACTTCTTCGTGATGGGGCTCTGCTACGGCAAGGGCGCCGGCACCATCAACGGCTCGATGGACGTCATCAACCCGATGACCAAGACCATCGCCGGCCTCTCCGGCCTGATCTTCCTGCTGCTCGTGATCAGCCAGTTCATCGCGTACTTCAACTACTCGAACCTGGGCACCATCGCCGCGGTGAACATGGCCGACACCCTCGAGGCCGCCAACCTCAGCACCGTCTGGCTGATCCTCGGGCTCATCGCGATGACCGCGATCATCGACATCTTCATCGGCGGGGTCGTGCCCAAGTGGGCCATCTTCGCGCCCGTGTTCGTGCCGCTGTTCATCCAGCTGGGCATCTCCCCCGACCTGGCCATGGCTGCCTACCGCGTCGGCGACTCGCCCGTGAACGTGGCCACGCCGCTCATGCCGTACTTCGCGCTGATCGTGATCTTCGCCGAGCGGTACCGCCGCAAGGTCGGCGTCGGGTCGGTCATCTCGCTGATGCTGCCCTACACCGTGGTGCTGCTGGTCAGCTGGTCCGCGCTGCTCGTGGTCTGGTACCTGCTGGGCATCCCGCTCGGACCGGGGGCGTCCATCTACCTGGGCTAGTCGGCCCCGAAGGAGACCACGCCGTCGACGCCGACCGCGAACAGCCGGTTGTCGACCACGGCGAGGTCCTGCACGGCGACCCTGAGCGGCGCCTCCCACACGCGGCGTCCGTCGCGGGCGTCGTAGGCCGCGACCACGAGCCCGGTGCCGACGACCGACTCGATGACCAGCAGCCGCCGGCCGTCGGTGACCATGCTGTTCCCGGCCGCGGACACCGACCGGCGCCAGAGCTGGTCGCCGGTGGCCAGGTCGATCACGGTGAGCCCGTCGTCGGCCTGGCGCGCGAGCATGCCGTCCACGACGACGAGGTTCTGCGTCGACTCCGTCGGCCAGTCGACCTGCCACGCCCGCTGCCCGGTGCTGAGATGCCGCCCGGTCAGGCGGTCGACCGACTCGAGGACCAGCACGTCGGGGACGGTCAGGTCGTCGGTCGCCAGCCACGTCGGGTGGCCGTCGACGACGAGCACCCGCCCCGTGTCGAGGTCGCGCAGCTGGCCGCCCGTCGCGCCACCGCCCTCGAGCGTCACCCGGTTGCCCCGCAGCTCCCACACGTTGTCGCTGTCCAGCTCCCCGGCCGCCTCGCCGTCGGCGGTGAACAGGGCGGTGGTGCCGAGCCACCGGACGCCGATCTCGTCCTCGAGGAGACGGACCGACGGGTACACCGCGCCGGCGCCGGCGGACGGGCGGGCCACGTCGACGCTCCACCGCTCGCTCCTCGTGGCAGGGTCGAGCCGCACCAGCCGGGCGGGTCCGTCCCCCGGCTCCGGGGGCGAGACGAGGACCAGGTCCGTCCCGACCGGCGCGAAGGACACGTGCCTCTCGACGGGCAGGTCCAGCACGGTCTCGCCGGTCGCGGCGTCGAACCCGCGCAGCCGGACCGTCGCTGCCTCCACCAGCTCGGGCTCGGTGTCGTCCTCCGCCCCCGTCAGCGCCCAGGAGTCCGCGACCAGGCACACGACGACGCCGCCTCCGTCACCCGACGCCGGCGCCACGCAGGTCGTCGGGTCCTCGGTGATGCGGTCCTCCGGGTCTCCCAGGTCCGGGACGCTGGACAGGGGGGCCGTCCAGGCCTCGTCGCCGGTCCGGGCGTCGAGCGCCCGCAGGGAGCTCGTGGCGTCGCCGGTCTGCTCCCACATGACCAGCACGCCGTCCCGGACCCAGGCGTGGTCCGGGGCCGTCAGCGCGTAGCTGCCCTGCGTCGGCGGTGCCGTCCATGCGACCTGCGGCGCGGAGGCCAACGGCGCAAGGACCCCGGGCAGCTCGGTCAGGGCCGCGGTGCGTGCCCGCTCCGACCGCGCCGACAGGGCTGCGGGCACGGCGACCGCGACGACGACGGCACCCACGGTCGCGGCGGCGAGCACGCGGTGCCCGGAGAGCCAGTGCAGGACGGCTCGCGCACGCTCGCGCACGGCGCCGCGGGCGCGCTCCACGTGGTCGACGGGGTCGGCGGGGTCGGCGTCGTGCTCGACGAGCTCGACCTCCTCCATCCCGCTGCGTGCCGCCATGCGACGGGAGGCTACCTGCACCGGTGCCGGCCCACGTCGATCGCAGCGGGTGACCTCACGGGCACGGCCCCGCCGCACCCAGGTGGCGCGACGGGGCCGGGCGGCGCCGATCAGCGGGCGGTCGCCTGCGCCGCCGCGAGGATCAGGTCGGTCACCGCGCCGGGCTGCGAGACGGTGACGGCGTGGGACGCGTCCACCTCGACGAGGTGCGCGTCGGCCCGCTCGGTCATGAACCGCACCAGCTCGGCGGGGACGGCGAGGTCCTGCGCAGCGAGCAGCACCCACGACTCGATCGACCGCCAGGCGGCTCGCGTCGCCGGGGCGGTGAAGGCGGCGAGCGCGAGGGGGCGCTGCGTGACGGCCATCCGTCGGGCCACGTCCGCGTCCACGTCGGCGGCGAAGAGCGCCGGGAAGCGCTCGGGGTCGATGGTCAGCTCCGTCTCCGTGCTGCCGTCGGGCGTGCGGTACGGCGTCGGGACGGCGGCGCCGCCCAGCTGGGCGCCGGGGAACTTCTCGACGAGCTCGAGCAGGCTCTCGCCGACCTCGGCGAGGAAGCTCGCGACGTAGACGAGGGCGGTGACGTTCGGGTTGCCGTCCGCCGCGTGGCTCATGACGGACCCGCCGTAGGAGTGCCCGGCGACGACGATCGGGCCGTCGATGGTCTCCAGCACGCTGCGCAGGTAGTCGCCGTCGCTCTCCAGCCCGCGCAGCGGGTTCGCGACGGCGATCACGCGGTGGCCTGCCTCCTGCAGGGCGTCGACGGACCCGTTCCAGCTGGACGAGTCCGCGTAGGCGCCGTGTACCAGGACGATGGTCTGCTTGTTCATGGTCTTCCTCTCGTAGGTGGGACGTGGGGATCAACACGAATCGGATGCAATATATTGCGTACTGCCGACAGTCCGTCAACCACCTGGCACCATGGACCCGTGCCTGTTCCCTCGGACCACCCGCCGGTCGACCGCTCGCTGCTCCGCGACGACATCTACCGCCGCCTCCGCGACGCGATCACCGACGGCACCTTCGCGCCCGGCGAGCAGCTGCGCGACGGCGAGCTGGCCACCTGGCTCGGCGTGAGCCGCACGCCCGTGCGCGAGGCGCTGCTCCGGCTGGCCCAGGGCGGGCTCGTCGTCGCCCGACCCGGCCGCTCGACGGTCGTCAGCTCCCTCGACGAGCGGTCGACGCGCGACGCGCGGGACGTCGTCGCGGCCATGCACGAGCTGGTGGTCCGGGAGGCGGTCACGCACTTCACGAGCGCCGACCTCGACGCGATGAACGACGCGGCCCGGCGGTTCGCCGAGGCCCTCGACGCGCGCGACATCGACGCTGCGCTCCGCGCGGACGACGAGCTCCACGCCATCCCCGTGACGGTCGCCGGTAACCGGGCGGCAGCCGCGGTGCTCGAGCAGTACATGCCCGTGCTGCGCAGGATCGAGCGGGTGCGGTTCGCCTCGGCCGACGGCCTGCGCTCCCCCGACCGCCACGACGAGCTCATCCGCCTGTGCGCCGTCGGCGACACCGACGGAGCCGCCGCCGTCGCCTTCGACACCTGGCACTCGCTGCCCACCTCGACCGCCTGACCTGCGGTTTCGTCAGACTGACACCACTCCGGCCAAATCTGACACCACAATCACTAGACATGACACCATCGTGGTGTCATGCTGGTGCCATGGACCTGGGACAGTACGTCAACGACCTGCAGCGCCAGCTGCTGGACTCCGCCGAGACCGGCACGGACGACACCCGCGCGGTCGCCGAGCGACTGGTCGCCGGCCTCGACTCCGCCGCGCGGCTCGTGCTGCTCGACGTCCTGTCGGCAGCCGCCGGCGAGATCACCCGCGACCTGGCACCCGGCTCGGTCGACCTGCGACTGCGCGGCCGGGAGGTCGAGTTCGTCGTCGCCCAGCCGAGCACAGAGAACGACACCGACGACGAGCCGGCCACGCCCGTCGACCTCGACGACGTGAGCACGTCGCGGACCACCCTCCGTCTGCCGGACGCCCTCAAGGCCAAGGTCGACGAGGCGGCGGCCGCGGACGGCCTGTCCGTCAACACCTGGCTCGTCCGGGCGGTCGCCGCCGCCCTGGCGCCCAAGCAACGACGATCCGCGCAGCGCTCGCTGCGCACCGGCGACAGCTTCGCCGGCTGGGCCCGGTAAGCCGCCCCAGCCCGGCTCCCACCAGAGCACCACCAGCCACGCGAACCCGCGGGGCCGGACGAGCACACCCCGAGGAAGACAGGCGCAAGCATGCCCACGTACAGCACACCTACCCCCATCGACCTCGCCATCCACCTGCCGGTGGGCGCGATCGAGGTCGTCGCCGGCGACCGCACCGACACCGTCGTGACGGTCACCCCGACCAACCCCGCCAAGGCGGTCGACCGCCGTGGCGCGGAGGAGACGACCGTCGAGTTCGACGGCCAGCGCCTCACCGTCACCGGCCCCAAGCCCCGGTTCAGCTTCATCGGCCCCAGCGAGTCGGTCGACGTCCGGGTCGAGCTGCCCACCGGCTCGCGGCTCACCGCCGAGGGCTCGATGGGCGGCGTCCGCACCGTCGGACGCCTCGGTGCCACCCGGATCAAGTGCTCCATGGGACCGGTGGACGTCGAGTCCACCGCAGACCTGTGGCTGCGGGCCGGGCACGGGAACGCGACCGTCGGCACCGCGGACGGGTCGGTCGAGATCACGGCCGACCACGGGCAGATCCGCGTCGGCACGGTGACCGGTGACGCGGTCCTCAAGGCGTCGCACGGGTCCGTCCAGATCACCGAGTCCGGCGGCGACGTCGACGCCCGGCTCTCCTACGGGGACCTCGACATCACCAGGGCACGGGGATCGGTCTCGACGAAGACCTCGTACGGCAGCATCCAGCTCCACGAGATCTCGAGCGGGTCCATCGAGGTGGAGAGCGGGTACGGCCAGATCACCCTCGGCGTGCGCGACGGCGTCCCCGCCTGGCTCGACCTGTCGTCCAAGAGCGGGCACGTCCGCAACCAGCTCACGGACAACCGCGCCCCCGACGGTTCCGAGCAGACCGTCGCCGTCCGCGCCCGTACCCAGGCCGGGAACATCACCGTCCAGCGCGCCCGATGAGATCCGAGAAGTCGAGCCCGAGAAGAGGGAGAACCATGTCCACCACCACCGCACCTGCCATCCGTGTGCAGGGCATCGAGAAGTCCTACGGCGAGCTGCACGTCCTGCATGGCGTCGACCTCGACGTCGCACCGGGCAGCATCTTCGCGCTGCTCGGCTCGAACGGGGCCGGCAAGACCACGATGATCCGGATCCTGTCGACGCTGCTGAAGCAGGACGCCGGCACGGCCACCGTCGCCGGGGCGGACGTCGCCACGGACCCGGTCCGGGTCCGGGAGTCCATCAGCCTGACCGGGCAGTTCGCCGCGGTCGACGAGATCCTCACCGGCAAGGAGAACCTGGTCCTCGTCGCCAGGCTGCGCCACCTCAGGGACGCCGACCGGATCGCCGACGACCTCCTCGCCCGCTTCAGCCTCACCGAGGCCGGCGCGCGCAGGGTGGCCACCTACTCCGGCGGCATGCGCCGTCGCCTCGACATCGCGATGAGCCTCATCGGGCAGCCGACGGTGCTCTTCCTCGACGAGCCGACCACTGGTCTCGACCCGGAGGCGCGCATCGAGGTGTGGCAGGTCATCAAGGAGCTGGCGACGCAGGGCACGACCGTCCTGCTCACCACGCAGTACCTCGACGAGGCCGAGCAGCTGGCCGACCGGATCGCGATCCTGCACCAGGGCCGCATCATCGCCGACGGCACCCTCGCCGAGCTCAAGGCTCTGCTGCCCCCGGCGATCGTCGAGTACGTCGAGAAGCAGCCGACGCTGGAGGAGATCTTCCTCGCGCTCGTCGGTACCGGAAGCAAGAACGAGCCGAGTGAGGACCTGTCATGACCACCACCCACTTCCTCAGCGACACCGCCGACCTGACCGGCCGCTCCATGCGGCACATCACGCGCAGCGTCGACACGATCATCACGACCGCGGTCACGCCGATCGCCCTGATGCTGCTGTTCGTCTACGTGTTCGGCGGGGCGATCCGGTCGGGCACCGACAACTACGTCAACTACCTGCTGCCGGGCATCCTGCTGATCGCGATCGCGTCGGGGATCGCCTACACGGCCGTGCGGCTGTTCACCGACCTGCAGAGCGGCATCTTCGAGCGGTTCCACTCGATGCCGATCTCCCGCCCGTCGGTGCTGTGGGCGCACGTGCTCACGTCGCTGGCCTCCAACGGGATCACGATCGCGATCATCGTCGTCGTCGGGCTGCTCATGGGGTTCCGCACCTCGGCGGGGATCGGGGCCTGGCTCGCGGTCGCCGGCATCCTGACCCTCTTCACGCTGGCGCTGACATGGGTGGCCGTCATCGCGGGCCTGTCCGCGAAGTCCGTCGACGGTGCCGCGGGGTTCTCCTACCCGCTGATCTTCCTGCCGTTCATCAGCTCGGCCTTCGTCCCCACCGAGACGATGTCGGGTCCGGTGCGGTGGTTCGCGGAGAACCAGCCCGTCACCTCGATCGTCAACACGATCCAGGACCTGTTCGCCGGGCAGCCGGTGGGCAGCGACATCTGGGTGGCGCTCGCCTGGTGCGTCGGCATCCTCGTCGTCGCGTACGTGTTCGCGATGCGCACCTACCGGCGCAAGATCAGCTGACGTGTCGCCCAGAGCACAGAGCCCCAACCGTCCACGGACTCGTGGGCGGTTGTGGTGCGTTCACCGGGCGAGCCCGGGGTCGCTCGTGAGCTCGACGTTCGCCCACAGGTCGTAGCCGAGCGGCTCGAGGTGGGCGATGAGCGCACGGCGGACGCGGTCCTCGCCGGTCACGTCCCACGCACCCTCCGGCACGACGAAGTCGACCTCGACGTAGAGCCGGCTGCCCAGCTTGGTGGAGCGCACGAACGGCTCGTCGAGCCCGAACTCGGCCCGCACGGATGCCACGGCCTCCGCCAGCACGCGACGCACCTCGGCGGGTGGTTCCGCCTCCAGCAGCTCGAGGCCCGCGGCGCGGAGCAGGCGCAGCGGGATCGGCAGCAGCACGAGGCACGCCACGAGGACCAGCACCGGGTCGACGTACCGGACGACGTCGCCCACCGACGCGAGCGCGAGCGCCAGCCCGCCGCCGACGGCGAACACCAGGCTGAGCAGCGCCCCAGCCCGCCACTGCGCGACCTCCGCGCCGACCAGCTCGGACCCGGGCGCGCGGTGGGTCAGCCAGCGCGCGACCGCGTACGAGCAGGTCATGGTGATCAGTCCGTACGCGAGGACGGTGCCGGGCTCGACGTCCGACCCGCCGGCCGTGATGACCGCGACGGCGTCGACGCCGGCGTAGAGCAGGGTGCCCAGCAGGGCGACGCCCTGGACCGCGATCGCCAGGGGCGTGACAGCCGCCTTGCCGAACGGGAACCGCGCGCTGGGGACGTCAGCGGCCGCGCGGGCCGCCATGAGCGAGAGCGCGGACAGCACGATGCCGAGCAGGATGAAGGCACCGTCGAACAGCAGCACGCGCGACTGCGCGACGATCCCCCAGACGACCGCGAGGGTGCCCAGGACGGCAGCGCTCGCGATGGACTCGTGGAGCGCGCGCCGCTCGTTCACCTCGCTGCGGCGAAGGTCGATGCGACCTCCAGCAGCAGCCGGGCACCGAACCCGGTCGCTCCCTTGGTCCTCCAGGCGTCGTCACCCTCGGACCGCATGGTGCCCGCGATGTCGAGGTGCGCCCACGGGGTGTCCCCCACCCACTCGGCCAGGAACAGCGCGGCCGTGATCGCCCCCGCGTACTCGCCGCCGAGGTTCTTGATGTCGGCGACCTCGGAGTCCAGCTGCTTGCGGTACCGGCGGTCCAGCGGCATCCGCCAGACCTGTTCGTCGGTGCGCTCCGCCGCGGCCTCGACCAGGTCGAGCAGACTGTCGTCGTTGCCGATGACGGCCGCCGTCAGCATGCCGAGCGCGGCCAGGGCGGCCCCGGTCAGCGTCGCGATGTCGACGATCGCGTCCACGCCGTCCTCGTTGGCCAGCGCGATCGCGTCCGCCATGACCAGGCGCCCCTCGGCGTCGGTGTTGACCACCTCGATCGTGCGGCCGCTCCGGCTGGTCAGCACGTCGCCCAGCTTCGTCGCGGAGCCCGACGGCATGTTGTCCGTGCAGGCCAGGTAGGCGCTGACCGCGACCGGGACCTCGAGGTCGGCGAGCGCCGTCATCGCCGCGAGCACCGCGCCGGCGCCGCTCATGTCCATCTTCATCGCGGCGTGCATCGCGTTGGACGGCTTGAGGCTGATGCCGCCGGAGTCGTAGGTGATGCCCTTGCCGACGAGGCCGAGGTGCCCGGTGGGCTCCGACGAGGGGACGTACCGGATCACGATCATCCGTGGCTCGATCACCGATCCCGCGTTCACGCCGAGCAGCCCGCCGCAGCCCATCTCGACCAGGGCGTCCTCGTCGAAGACCTCGATGTCGAGCCCGTGCTCGCCCGCCAGCCAGACGGCGATGTCGGCCAGGTCCGGGGCGGTGAGGTGCCCCGCGGGGGCGCTGGCCAGGTCCCGCGACAGCGACGCCGCGCGGGCGAGCACCACGCCGCGGTCGGCTCCGCGGCGCGCGTCGTCGGCGGACGCGTCGTCGACCAGCAGCACGATCTCCCGGACCGGGACCGTCGACGGGTCCGACTTGAGGGCGTCGTACCGGTACCGGCCGAGCAGGATCCCCTCGACGACGGCCTGGGCCGAGGCCTCCACGGACACGCCCGCGCCGGCGAGGTCGGTGGTGAGCACGTCGTCGCGACCGGCGGCCCGGGCGAACGCGGCGGCGGCGTCACGCAGGGACGCCTCCGACGGCTCGTCGCCGACGCCCGTGACGATCACCGCACCGCCCTCGCGGGGCAGGATCAGCGTCTCGCCGACCGCGCCGCGGAAGCCCCACTCGGTGAGCGCCGCGCGGTCCAGCGGCACCCCGGACGGGACGTCGCCGGTCGCGGTCACGGCCAGCCCCAGCGCGCGGCCCGCGCCGGCGCCGGGCGCGGCCACCCGGACGGACAGCTCGTCGAACCGGGCGCGGGACGGGATGGGGTCGAACGTCATGATCGTGCTCCTCACGTGGGCCAGATGACGGGGATCAGCAGCACGGCGACGACGAACCACGCCAGCGTGGTCGCCATCCCGAGCTTCCAGTAGTCGGAGAACCGGTAGCCGCCCGCGCCCATGACCATCATGTTGGCGGGGGTGGCGATCGGGGTCAGGAACGACGCGGCCCCGGCGACCGCGACGAGCATGAGCACGGGCGCCAGCGCGACGCCCGACTCGTCGGCCATGGCCACCGCGATGGGCGCGACGATCAGCACGGTGGCGGTGTTGCTGACCACCTGCCCGAGCAGCACGGTCAGCACGAAGATCGCGGCGAGGACCACCTGCGGGCTGCCGTCGCCCACGACGGCGACCAGCCAGCCGGCGACCAGGTCCGCCGCACCCGACGACGCGATGGCGACGGACAGCGGGATCAGCCCGCCGACGAGCACGACGGTCTGCCACGAGACCGCCCGGTAGGCCTGGGGCCCGGTGACCACGCCGGTCATGACCATCGCCGTCGCACCGATGAGCCCGGCGATGGCCGGCGGCACGACGCCGCTGGCCAGCAGCGCGACCGTGCCGACCAGCACCGCGATCGCCCGCCACGCCGTCGGCCCGAGCGCCACGGTCTGCCGGCGGACCAGCTCCGGGCTGTCGACGATGAGCACGTCGTCGTCCACCGCGAACCCCTCCACCGCCGGCCACGGCCCGTGCACCAGCAGGGAGTCGCCCTCGGCCAGCACCAGGTGGTCGCCGCCACGGTCCTTGCCGAGCCGCCGGACGCCGAGCACGGTGACGCCCGACCGGACGAGTCCCGCGAACACGGTCTCGCCGATCACGCGCGAGCGGGGGCGCACCACCAGCTCCGCGACGCCGACCTCACGGCCGAGCAGAGCCTCGCGGGTGCCCCGGGTCAGCGGGGTCGTCGCGACGGCGAACCCGTGCCGGTCGACCAGCGACGTGATTCCGGCACTGTCACCGGTCACCACGACGACGTCGCCGACGTCGAGCACGTCGTCCGCGGCCGCCGGGGCGCCCGTGGACCGCTGCACCCCGATGAGCACCACGCCGTCCGGCACCTCGACCTGCTCACGCCGGCTGCCCACCACGTCGGACCCCGGAAGGACCTCGAGCCGGAAGAAGCCCACGTCCAGGCTGTAGTGCTCGACGAGCGTGTCGACGTGCGCGGAGTAGTCGGCGGGCAGCGACGTCGGCGACCGGTCCGGCAGCAGGCGGCGGCCGACGAGCACCGAGACCGCGATGGTCACCAGCACCAGCGGCAACCCGATCAGGCCGAACTCGAAGAACCCGAACCGTTCACCGGTGGCCTCGAACAGCGCGTCGGACACGATGACGTTCACGGTGCTGCCGCTGAGCACCAGGAGCGCACCGGCGCTCGCGGCGAACGCGAGCGGCATGAGCATCTGCGACGTCGACTGCCCCGACCGACGCGCCGCCAGCACCACCACCGGCAGCAGCGCCGCGGCCGCGCCGTTGGGGGTGACCAGCGCCGCCATGACCGCGGACAGCGCCATGAGGGCGATCAGCAGGCGGTTGCGGGCGGTGCCGGCGCGCGTGATCAGCTGCTGGCCGGCCCAGGCGGTGACCCCCGACGACTCGAGGCCCTCGCTGAGCACGAACAGGGACGCGATGAACACGACGACCGGGTCACCGAACCCCGCGACGGCCTGGTTGGCGGTGATCAGCCCGGTCGCGTAGAGCGCCAGGGCGGTGAGGATCGCGACCACGCCGACGCTGAGCCGGTTCCAGATGAAGAGGCCGACGCAGCCGGCAAGCACCAGCAGGCTCAGCGTGGCGTCGGACACGTTGCCACACTAGGGCGCAAGGACCGGCCGGCGGACGCCCCTCACCAGCACCCAGCCGAGGAAGGCGACCTCGGAGATCCCGCCCAGCATGCCGAGCGTCAGGGCCAGGGCGTCCGCGCCGGGTGTGGACAGCTCGACGACGAGGCCCAGCAGGTAGCCGACCCCACCGACCATGAGCGCGTACCCGAACACCCGCGGCACAGCCCCGGACCGCACCACCAGCCAGCCGAGCGGGATCAGCCAGCCGCCGAAGAAGACCTGGGCGACCAGGTACCCGACGCCGTGCAGGTCGAGGAAGAGCACGGCGAGCTCGTCGGCACCCCGCTGCGCCGCGAGGACGGCACCCGCGTGGTTCACGAGGTTCGCGCACTGGAGCGCCACGCTGACGGCGTTCATGGTGAGCATGGCGATGGCGGCGGTGCGGTGCACGTCCTTGACGAGCGCGTAGAGGGCGATCCCGACGAGCAGGAAGCAGGTGTACGCGACCAGGTCCGCCGCGAACGCGACCGCCATCAGGTCCGAGCCGTCGCGGAGGGCCTCGGCGACGTCGTCGGCTGCCTTCACCGTCGAGCGTGCGAACAGCTCGGCGAAGCCTCCGCAGACGGCGACGACCAGGTAGAGCAGTCCAGCGAGGCGTGCGTTCATGGGGCGGTCCTCTCAGGGCATGACGGATCGCGAGACCTGCTGGTCTCGTGCGGGTGGTGCGGGTGTCAGCCCGGGTACTGGAAGACGTCGTCGAGCGGGACGCCGAACACGCGGGCGATCTGGAACGCCATCTCGAGCGACGGGGAGTACCGGCCCTGCTCGATGGCGATGACGGTCTGCCGGGTCACGCCGATGCGCTCGGCCAGCTCGGCCTGGGTCATCTCGCCGTGGGCGAACCGCAGCGTGCGGATCGTGTTGGTGACCCGCGTCGGAGGCTTCACCACGTGGAGAAGTCCTGCCGGTAGGCCGCCAGCTTGGTCATGGACGAGAGGACCGCCGAGAGGACGAAGCAGAGGTAGATGACGTTGGCGATCCAGAACCAGTCCGCCTCGAGCAGCGCCAGGACCATCGCGGCGAGGGCGCCGATGACGACGAACGACTGGCCCGTGCGCTCGCCCACGCGGTTGATCTCCTTGTCCCGCTGGTCCGTCAGGTGCCCGTCGCGCCGGTTGGCCAGCCCCACGCCGATCGAGGCGAGGATGGAGACGACGATGGCGCCGCCGATGGACCACAGGAGCGGCCCCACGTACGCGACCTCGGTCAGCGGCACGTCCCGCGCACGCGTCAGCACCACGGCGACGTACACCGCGTACGCGAGCACGGAGACGACGAACATCACCCAGACGTTCCGCTCCTCGTACGACATCAGCGCTCCCCGGCGACGGTCAGGACGGTCTTGCCCCGGGCGTGCTCGGCCATGAGCCGGCGCACCGCCTCCGGGGCGTCGCTCAGAGGGTAGGTGCGCTCGATCGCCGGGGTGAGCGAGCCGGCCTCGGCGAGCTCGCGGAGCCGGTCGAGCTTCGCGCGGCTCGCGGTGGCCACGACGGGCGTGAGGTGCTGGCCGACGAACAGGTTCACGACGAGCGCCTGCACCAGCCGGAGCACCGGCCCGAGGATCCGACCGCCGCCTCCGCCGGACAGGTGCAGCGTGCCGCGGGGGGTCAGCGCCCGCCGATAGGCCGCGAGGCTGCGGTTGCCGACGAGGTCGACGACCAGGTCGTACCGGGTGCCGTCGCTGGTGAAGTCGGAGCGCTCGTAGTCGATCACGTGGTCCGCACCGACGCCGCGGACCAGCTCCACGTTGCGCCCGCTGCACACGCCCGTCACCTCGGCGCCGAGCGCCTTGGCCACCTGGACCGTGAACGTGCCGACCCCGCCCGACGCGCCGTTGACCAGCACCTTCTGCCCCGGCCGGACCCCGGCGACGCAGTCGAGCGCGGTACCGGCGGCGAGCGGGAGGGTGGCCGCCTGCTCGAACGTCAGGTTCGCGGGCTTGGGCGCGACGAGCCTCGCGGGGACGCACACGTACTGCGCCCACACGCCCGCCACGGCCTCCCCGAAGAGCTCGTCGCCGGGCCGGACGTCGGTCACGTCCGCGCCGACCGCCTCGACGACACCCGCCACGTCCTTGCCGGGCACCCGGTGCTTGGGCCGACGCAGGCCCGAGACCGCCCGGATCAGCGACGGCCGGCCGGTCACCATGGCGACGTCGGCGAAGTTGAGCGACGAGGCGCGCACGGCGATCAGCACCTCGTCGGCCCTCGGCACCGGCCTCGGCACGGTCGTGGGCGTGAGCACCTCCGACGAGCCGTACGCGCGCTGGGTGATCGCCTGCATGGTGCGGGTCTCGGTCCGGGCGTCCATCGGAGTCTCCTGTGTAAAGAATTGTTGACATGGCGAAGGTATGGCGAACCAGACATCATGTCAAGAGTTCTTTACACGGCAGGATGGACGCCATGCTCGTCGTCGCGCTCTCGGGAACCGTCGGTGCCGGAAAGTCGACCGTCGCGGTCGCCCTGCGGGACGCGCTGCTCGCCCGCGGGATCGCCGCCGGTGAGCTGGACGTCGACGCGATCGCCAACGAGACCGTCGCGCCGGCCGACGACCCGTTCAACGAGCGCGTCGTCGTCGCCCACCTGCGGACGATGCGCCCGCACTGGCACGACGCCGGGCTCGACGTGCTGATCCTGCCGCGCGTCATCGAGACCGCCGCCCAGCGCGACGCGTACGCGGACGCCCTCGGCGAGCCGGTGCGGGTCGTGCGGATCGACGCACCGGCAGCCACCCGGCACGCGCGCCTGACCGCCCGGCACGAGCCCGGACCGGACCGCGACTGGCACCTGGCCCGCACCGACGTCCTCGCCGACCTGCTCGCCACGGCAGAAGTGGAGGACCTCGTCGTCACCAACGACGGTCTGGCCCCGTCCGCCGTCGCCGAGCAGATCGCGGAGCTGCTGGACGTCCGCGAACCGACAGATGAGCGGGCGTGACCAACTGACCGAGCGCCCTCAGTCGACGACGGCGGCCACGGCCTCGATCTCGACGAGCTGGTCGGCGTAGCCCAGCACCGTGACACCGAGCAGGGTGCTCGGGACGTCGTGCTCGCCGAACGCGTCCCGGACGACCTCCCACGCGGCGACCAGGTCGGACTGCCGCGAGGACGCGGCGAGGACGCGCGTGCTGATCACGTCCTCGAGCGTCGCCCCGGCGGCGCCGAGCGCCAGCGTGAGTGTCTCGATGCACCGGGCCGCCTGACCGGCGTAGTCGCCGACGGCCGCCGTCGAGCCGTCGTCCTCGAGCGGGCACGCACCGGCGAGGAAGATGAGACGGGCACCCGCCTGCGCCGTCGCGGCGTACGCGTACTGCGCGACGTCGCTGAGCGCTGACGACCGGATCAGCCGGACTGCGCTCGTCACGGAAGGACCCTTGCCAGGTCTTCTAGGGCGGCCAGCGGGTCCGGGCCGACCGGCATGAGGACCGTCGTCGTGACGCCCGCGTCGTGCAGCCGGCCGATGCGGTGGCGGGCGTCGTCCACGGTGCCGACGACCGCGAGCTGGTCCACCCACGCGTCGGGCATCCGCGCGACGAAGTCCGAGCGGTCGGCGGCGCCGGCGCGCAGCGCACGGAACTCGTCGGCGAATGGCAGCGGGGCGATGTGCACGTCCCAGTCCGGGTCGCCGATCCACTCCAGCGCGGGTCGGGCGGCAGCGCGTGCCGCGTCGGCGTCGTCGTCGACGGCCGCCACGCAGTACGCGACGATCCGGTGCTCGCGGGTCGGGGCGATGTGCCGGAGGGCCTCGGCGACGTACTCCGGCGTCACCGGCTCGGCCAGGATCGTGCCGTCGGCGGACCTGCCCGCCAGCGCGAGCGACTTCGGTCCACGGACGCCTGCCAGCACCCGCGGGACGCTGCTGGGCGGGGTGGTCAGCTCGACGCCCTCGAGCGTCACGTAGCGGCCGTCCGTGCTGGTGCGCGACCCGGTCAGGATTGCCCGGACCGCGTCGAGGTGCTCCCCCAACATGGTCAGCGGGCTCGCCGGCCACGCACCGACCTGCCGCATCCAGCCGGGCATCCCGTGCCCGATGCCGATGTCGACGCGACCCGGGAACAGCTCCGCGAGCGTCGCGGCCTCCATCGCCGTGAACGCCGCGTTCCGCACCGCGGCCGGCAGGATGCCGATGCCCAGGCGGATCCGCTCCGTCATGGCCAGCGCCGCGGCCGCCTGCGCGATGCCGCCGCGGAAGAAGCAGTCCTCCACCACCCAGAGCTCGTCGAACCCGAGCGTCTCCGCGCGCTGCGCGTAGGTGCGGAACTGGTGCGCGGGCAGGTCGCGCGGGAGCATGACGCCGACCGCGCGCTCGCCGGTGGGCTCCGTCATCGGCTCGGGCATCAGATCTCCTTGATCACGCGGGCCGGGTTGCCGACCGCGACGACGTTGGCGGGCAGGTCCTTGGTGACGACGGCTCCCGCGCCGACCACCGTGTTGTCACCGATGGTCACCCCCGGGCACACGATGACGCCGCCGCCGAGCCACACGTTGTCCCCGATGGTGATGGGCTTGGCCGCTTCGAGCTTGGCGCGCCGCGGCTCGGGGTCCACGGGATGGACCGGGGTCAGCAGCTGGACGTTCGGGCCGATCTTCGTGTCGTCACCGATACGGATGTGCGCGACGTCGAGCGCGACCAACCCGAAGTTGACGAACGACCGGGCGCCGACGTGCAGGTGGACGCCGAGGTCGACGTACAGCGGCGGCCGGATCCACGAGCCCTCGCCGAGCGACCCGAGCAGCTCGCGCAGCCGGTCCTCCGCGTCGTCGGCACCGTCCCTGACCGCCTGCGCGAACCGCTCCGCGCGGGCCTGGGCGGCACTCGTCAGCGCGTGGATCTCGGCGTCGGCCTCGTACCAGTCGCCGGCGACCATGCGTGCGTACTGCGTCCGGGCGTCCTCGTCGCTCATGCGTCCGACGCTCTCACACGCCCCCGTCAGCCCTGCGCCGCGCGCAGGAACTCCTCCAGCAGCGGCCCCGCGGTGGTCGACCCGTACTCGCCGACGTCGACGAAGACCGCGACGGCCAGGTCGCCCTGGATCGCGATCATCCACACGTGGTTCTGCAGGTTGCCGGCCTCGCCGAACTGCGCGGTGCCTGTCTTGGCGGCCACCTCGTCACCGGGCACGTCCAGCAGGAACGTCGCCCCGCCCTCGGTCACGACGCCGCGCATGAGCTGCTGCAGCGTCGCTGCCTCGTCCGCGGTCAGCGGGACGACCGGGCGGGGAGCATCGGTCGCCTCGTCGCTCGGCTCGGTCTCGTCGGCGGTCGGCGACGGCGTGGCCGCACCCTCCGCGGGGACCACGAGGCGCGGGACCACGGTCGCTCCGTGGGCGACCGAGGCGGCCACGGTCGCCATGCCGAGCGGCGACGCCAGCACGCGTCCCTGGCCGATCATCGACGCGGCGTGGTCGGTGCCGTCCGAGTCGCCGGGGACGTCGCCGAGGAACGCCGCGAACCCGAGCGACGCGTGGGGGTCGAGGCCGAGCGAGCCGGCGGCGTCGATGAGCGCGTCCTGGTTCGCCGCGTCCCGGGCCGAGATGAAGGCGGTGTTGCACGAGTTGGCGAAGGCCGTCCGCAGCGGGATGGTGCCCAGCTTGTCGGTCGGGTACTCGGGGAAGTTCGTGAACGAGCGCCCGTCGACCGAGACCGTGTCCGGGCACGTCGTGTCGCTGTCGGCCGTCATCCCGGACCGCAGGAGCGCGAGCGCGGTCACCACCTTGAACGTGGATCCCGGCGCGAACTGGCCGAGGGTCGCGGTCGACATCCCCTCCCCGCCGACCCCGCTGGCCGCCGCGAGCACGTCCCCGGTCGACGGCCGCAGCGCGACGACGGCGCTGGCCGGCGCGACCTCGGAGATCACGTGCTCCGCGGCCTCCTGCAGCCCCACGTCGATGGTCGTCGTGAGCGGCGTGCCCGGCGTGGGCTCGACCGCGTACAGCTGGCGCGGTGCGGTGCCGTCCGGCTGTGCCGCGGTGATCGTGAGCCCGGGCAGTCCGCGCAGCTGGGCGTCGTACTGGCGCTGCAGCCCGGAGAGCCCGGTGAGATCGCCGTCCGAGACGGCCCCGTCGGACTTCTCGATGATCTCCGCGGTGGCGGGCCCGACCGTCCCGAGGATGGGGCGGGCGAACTGGCGGGTGGGGGCGAGCGGCAGCTGGTCGGTGACGTCGTTGACCCCCGGCATCGCCGCCAGAGCGGCGACGTCGTAGGCCAGGTCACCGTGGCGGACGGTGATCGCCTCGACGAACGCACGCTCGCCGGCGGCGGCGACCTTGCCCGCGTACGCCTCGGCATCGATGCTGAGCGCCGCGGCGAACGCGCGCGCGGCCGCGTCCTGCTCGGGCGCGGCGACCCGCGTCTTGTCGATGCCGAGGCGGTGGACGGTTCGCGGCTCGACGATCACGGCACCGCCCGCCCCCAGCACGTTGGCGCGCTCGGCCCGGGCCCGCGTGACGGTGAGGACCTCACCCGCGACGAGGTCGGGTGCCAGCAGCGAGGGCGACCACGTGGCGCGCCACAGGTCCTCGTCGTCGCGGGCGAGCTTCGCGCTCGTCTCGTAGGTCCAGTCGGCGTCGCTCTCGTCGACGTCCCAGGTGTACCCGAAGGTCACCGTGGCGAGGTCCTCGTCCTTCTCGTCGATCGTCGTCGAGACGACCTTCACCTGCGGCTCCCACGGCGCGAGGCCCTCGAACGCGGCGGTCCGGGCCGCGGTCGCCTCGGTCTCGTCCACGGCACCCCCGGCGAACGGTGCCTCGCCGAAGTCGCCCGACGCGAGCGCCGCGGCGAGCGCCTGGGTCGCGCTGTCGGGTGTCGGCGGCTCCGGCGAGCAGGCGGCCAGACCCGATGCGACCAGGGCCGTCGCGATCCCGCCGACGACGAGCCGCCGCCGGGCTGCTGCCCGTTCACCTGCGAACGTCATGCTGTCCTCTCGTCACCTGCGACCGGGTCGCGCTCACGGGCACACTGCTGCTCGGTGCTGGGGCGACGCACCGCGAGCGTGCCACCGCCCGGATGCCGGGTGGGTGAGAACGGGGCAGCCTTCACCACTCCTCCCCAGACGGCGTCACGCCAGCACCCCGGCGGGGTCGTAGGTCCGGCGGACCTCCGTCAGCCGCTCGGCCGTCACGGGCGCCCACGCGGCGGTACCCCTGCCCGCGAAGTTCGGGTTGAGCTCGGCCGCGGTCCACGGGGCGAGGGCCTCCGCGACGGCATCGGCCGCCGCGGGCATCGTCGTGCCGAACTGCGTGGGGTCGACGCCGACGAGCCCGGTGACGAACGCCGCGCCACGACCCGCGACGGCCGACCCTCCGGGGACGTCCGCGCCGGTGGCCCCGGCGACGTGCCGCAGCTCGACGGCCACGAACGGCTGGCCGGCACCGGGCCCGACCGCGCCGAGCCACGCGGTCGCGAGGTCGTCGTCCGTGTGGCTGAGCATGGTCCCGCGCACCCAGCTGGGCCCGGGCTGGGTGGGGTCGTTGTGGATCTCCGCCGAGCGGGCCACGGGCAGGACACCGACCGTGTCCAGGAACGTCGGGGCGAGCGCCCGCAGGGGTGCTGCGGCCGCCTCGCCCGCTGTCTCGTCACCGGGCCGGGCGACGCGCAGGGTCAGGGCCGTCCGCCCGCGCAGGAACGGGGGCACCGCGTCGAGGTCGGGGAAGCGGATGATCGCCGCGCTCGTCGTGGTCTCCGCGTCGGCCGTCGCCGTCCAGGCGAGCCAGCCGCGCAGGGCGGTCTCGATGTGCTCCGCGTCGAAGAAGAGCGACCCTGCGTACAGCTCGGGGATCGCGACGAGCCGCAGCCGCACCTGCGTCACCACGCCGAGGCCGACCTTGCCACCCCGGAGCGCCCAGAACAGGTCGGGGTGCTCGTCGGCGGACGCCTCGACGACCTCCCCCGTCCCGGTCACCACGGTGAGCGACTCGAGGTAGTCGGAGCTGTAGCCGTGGCTGCGGGCGAGCGGACCGAGACCCCCACCGAGGAGGTACCCGACCACACCGACGTGCGTGGACGAGCCGGCCACCGGGGTGAGGCCGTGGGCGTCCGCGACGGGCACGACGTCGGTCCACAGGGCACCTGCGCCGACCGTCGCGACGCGGGCGTCCGGGTCTACGTCCACCCCACCAAGCCGGCGCGTGGTCAGCAGGACCCCGGCCGTGACGGGGACGGTCGCGCCGTGGCCGGTGGCCAGCACCGTAAGGTGCACGCCCTGGTCGGCGGCCCAGCGCACGGCCGCGACCACGTCCTGCGTGCTCGTCGCACCGACGACGACGTCGGGGCTGTTCACGACCGCGCGGTTGTGGGGCGCGACCTCGTCGGCGAACCCGTCGTCGTCGGGGGTCAGCACGGGTCCGGCGACGAGCGTGGCGAGCGGGTGCGACGACATGCCGGGCTCCTTCGAGGGTCGGTCACGGGCAGGGTGCCACGAGGGCAGCCGCGCGGGCACGACCTTTCCACCGACCACCGACATCCCGGTGCGCGACGATCAGCGGGTGGCCGACGACTTCACCTACGTGACGCACGAGCCGACGGGCCCGCTGGGCCGGTACGTGGCGAGCATCTGGTACGCCCGCGGCCGGCTGCGGGCACCTGCGGAACGCGTGGCGCCCACGGGGTCGGCCGTGCTGGGGCTGGTGCTCGGCGCGCCGATCGTGCAGGTGGCACGCAACGGCAGCGGCGAGCGGCACCTGGCACGGACCGGGTTCCTGCTGGGGCCGGACGACCAGCCGATGCTGAACCGGCCGCTGGGCGAGACGTGGTGCGTCGGCGTCGTCGCGACGCCCCTCGGGTGCGCCACGGCGTTCGGGGTCGACCCGCGCGCGCTCCGGGGCCGCGTGGTCGGCGCGGAGCCGTGGGCACCGGTGCGCCGTGCGCTGGTCCGCCTCGACGACCCCGCCACGATGATCGCGGTGGTCGAGGACGCGCTGCGCAGCTCCGTCGCGGTGCACGAGCCGGCGCTGCCGCGCTGCACCGACGCCGTGGAGGCCGCCGTCGCCGCCCTCGAGGCCGACCCGGGCCGCCCGGTCGCCGACGTGGCGCGCGCGCTGCACCTGTCGCACGCCCACCTGGACCGCGGCTTCCGGCGCGTGGTGGGGCTCAGTCCCGGGACGTTCGCGCGGGTGACCCGCATGCGGCACCTGCTGGCGTCGCTGGACACCGGGCGACCCGTCGGCTGGGGGCAGGTGGCCGCCGACCGTGGCTGGTACGACCAGGCGCACCTCATCCGGCACTTTCGACGGCACACCGGCACCACGCCCGCCGCGTACGTCGCGGCCTACCGGGCGGTCTACGGCGACGCCCCGACGGAGCCGGGCTTCGCGCCGGTGGTCAATCCTGTCCAAGACCGCGCTGCCGCGGACGCCTAGCGTCGCGCCCATGACCACCGCGATCGACACCACGACGGCCATCGCCGCACCCCCGGTCGCGGTCTGGGCAGCGCTGACCGACTGGTCGCTGGCGTCGCGCTGGATGCCGGGGGTGACGACGATGACCGGGGCCGTGGAGCAGGGCGCCGTGGTCACGTTCACGGTGCGCGGCAAGGAGCGCACGGCCGTCGTCGAGACGCTCGACGCGCCACGCACGCTCGCGCTGCTCTCGCGCTCCGGGCCGGTCACCGCCGTCTACACCTACACGCTCACCGCGACGCCGTCCGGGACGGACCTGCACCTGCTCGCCGACGTCACCGTGCGCGGTCCGCTGTCGCTCCTCGCCGGTCTGATCCGTGGGGCCGTCGCGAAGGAGGACGGCGTGCAGCCGGAGAACCTGCGCGAGGTCGTCGAGCCGGCGACGCGCTGACCTGCGGGTGCTCAGCCGACCAGCCGGCTGACCGCACCGTGCAGGTCCGCGCGGACGTGCTCCGGGTCCGGTCCCGGGGCGAGCGTGACGCCGTGCACCAGGGCGAGGACCTGCCCGAGCAGCCGGTCCGCGGGCCAGCCGTCGTCACCGCGGACGGCGCGCAGTGCGGCCACCTTGCGCTCGTGCGACGACACCGAGTGCGCGAGCTGCTCCCCGGGCCGCTCCAGCGCGTGCCAGAGGAGGAGCCGCACCAGCGACGGGTGCGCGAGGTTGAACTCCCAGAGCCGGACCGCGTACCCGGGCAGATCGACCGCGTCGAACGGCACCGCGTCCAGCAGCTGCTCGATCCGGTCCTCCACCACCCGGTCGAAGAGCTGGTCCTTGCTGCCGAAGTAGGCGTAGATCCGTTGCTTGTTGGCGCCCGCGCGCTCCGCTATCCGGTCCACGCGGGCCCCGGCCAGGCCGCGCTCGGCGAACTCGTCGGCGGCCGCGTCCAGGATCCGTCGCGGGGTGTCGGCGGCCATCAGGCCGGCAGGCTGGTGCCGGTCAGGTCCTCTGCCACGGCCCACAGACGGGCGGCCGTGTCGTCGTCGCGCATCCGGCGGGACAGCCGGACGGGGCCGGTGGCGCCGACGAGCCCGAACCGGCCGCTCGGTCCGTAGTAGCCGTCCTCGACGGCGCGCAGGTCGGCTGCGGCGAAGAGCATCGGCTCCGCGCCCTCCGCCGGCTGCTGCGACGGGACGAAGGGCAGGTTGCCGATGGACGAGCGGTGCACGGTGTCGCGGCCGAGCGACGCGCCCGCGGTCTGCAGGTTGGTCTGCGTGTAGCCCGGGTGGGCGGCGTTGCTGCGCAGCGCCCAGCCGCGCCGCATCGAGACGCGGGCGAGCTGCCGGGCGAGCAGGAGGTCGGCCAGCTTCGACTGCGCGTACGACCGCGTGGGGCTGTACCGGCGCCGGGTCCACTGCAGGTCGTCGAACCGGATCCGCCCCACGGCCGCCATCCCGCTGCTCATCGTGGTGACCCGTCCCGCCGGTGCCGCGAGCAGGAGCGGCAGGAGGCGGTTGGTCAGCGCGAACGGGCCGAGGTAGTTGGTGCCCAGCTGCAGCTCGAAGCCGTCCTCGGTCTCGAAGCGGGTGGGTGGTGTCATGACGCCGGCGTTGTTGACGAGCGTGTCGAGGTGCGGGAGGTCGCGGCCCAGCTCGTCGGCGAAGGTCCGCACCGACGCCAGGGACGCGAGGTCGAGCACCCGCACCTCGCCGGTGGCGGACGGGTGGGCGGCGAGGATCTCCGCGAGCGCCTTCTCACCCTTCTCCGCCGTCCGGACCGCGAGGACGACGTGGGCGCCGGCCGCGGCCAGGCGCTCGGCGGCCTCCCGGCCCGTGCCGCTGTTGGCCCCGGTCACGACGACCGTGCGTCCGGTCTGGTCAGGCACGACGTACATGGGAGCTCCTCGCCAACGGCAAACCAACTAGTTAGTTGGCTACTCTAACAGGCGCTCGGCCTCGCGGCGGGTTCGAATAGGAGACATGAGCACCGTCCCGAACATCACCCTGAACACCGGCGTGCAGATCCCTCAGCTGGGCTTCGGCGTCTTCCAGATCGACCCCGCGGAGACCAAGGACGCGGTCCTGCAGGCCTTCGAGGTGGGCTACCGCCACATCGACACGGCGCAGATGTACAAGAACGAGCAGGGCGTCGGCGAGGCGGTCGCCGCCTCCGGGCTGTCCCGCGACGAGGTCTTCATCACCAGCAAGCTCAACAACGACGCGCACGACCCTCAGGACGCGGCGATCGCGTTCGACCTGACGCTCGACACGCTCGGGCTCGACTACGTCGACCTGTTCCTCATCCACTGGCCCCTGCCGACCGTGAGCAACTACGTCGAGACCTGGAAGGCCATGGAGGACTTCTACCGGTCCGGCCGGGCCAAGGCCATCGGCGTCTCCAACTTCCAGCCGCACCACCTGCGCCGCCTCAACACCGAGACGACGATCACGCCCGCCGTCAACCAGATCGAGGTGCACCCGTACCTCACGCAGGACGACGTCCGCGCCTTCGACTCCGAGCACGGCATCGCCACCGAGGCGTGGAGCCCGATCGCGCAGGGCAAGGTGCTGGACGACCCGACGATCGTCCGGATCGCCGAGTCGCTGGGCCGGACCCCCGCGCAGGTCACGCTCCGCTGGCACATCCAGCGCGGCGACATCGTGTTCCCCAAGTCGGTGACCCGCAGCCGCATCGAGGAGAACTTCGCGCTCTTCGACTTCGAGCTGTCCGACGTCGACGTCGCGGACATCACCGGCCTGAACCGGGACGAGCGCACGGGACCCGACCCCGACACGTTCGACTACGTTCCCAGCTAGGTGTCGATCCGGCTGCTCACCGTTCGTATGGAGGGTGAGCAGCCGGCACAGGGCCGGCGCCGCACCTGGAGGAGGACGCCATGAGCCACTACCTGCTGAGCGTGATCGAGCCCACCGGACCCCGGCCCGCCCCCGAGGTCCTCGAGCCGGTCATGCAGGCCGTCGGCGCGGTCGACCAGGCCATGCGCGACGCCGGCATCTGGGTCTACTCGGGCGGTCTGCACGACCCGAGCACGGCGACGGTGCTGCGCGCGAAGGACGGCGACGTGGTGACCACCGACGGCCCGTTCGCCGAGGCCCGCGAGCACCTGGGCGGTTTCACGATCGTCGACGTCGGCGACCTGGACGCGGCCATGGACTGGGGCGGGCAGCTGGCCGTCGCCTCGGGCCTGCCCATCGAGGTCCGGCCGTTCCGGTACTAGCCCCCCGGTGACACGCATCGACGAGGACGCGATCGCGCGGGTGTTCCGTGCAGAGCACGGCCGCGCGGTCGCGGTCCTCGCCCGGTCCTTCGGCGACCTCGACGTCGCCGAGGAAGCCGTCCAGGACGCGTTCGTCTCCGCGGTGGAGCACTGGCAGACCGACGGCGTGCCCCCCAGCCCGGCGGGCTGGATCATCACGACCGCCAAGCGGCGGGCCATCGACCGGTTGCGGCGGGAGGCGTCCCGCGACGACCGGCACGCGCAGGCGGTGCTGCTGCACCAGCGCGACGACCCGGTGGAGGAGGGACCCGTGCGCGACGACCGGCTCCGGCTCGTCTTCACCTGCTGCCACCCGGCGCTCGCCGTCGAAGCGCAGGTGGCGCTCACGCTGCGGCTGCTCGGCGGGCTGACCACCCCCGAGATCGCGCGGGCGTTCCTCGTCCCCGAGGCGACGATGGCGCAGCGCCTGGTGCGCGCGAAGGGCAAGATCCGCGACGCCCGCATCCCCTACCGCATCCCGTCGGACGCCGACCTGCCCGACCGGCTCCAGGCGGTGCTCGCCGTCGTCTACCTCGTGTTCACCACCGGCTCCTCGGCGCTCACCCGTGAGGACCTCTGTGCCGAGGCGATCCGGCTGGGCCGCGTCCTGGTCGAGCTCATGCCCGACGAGCCCGAGGCTCTCGGCCTCCTCGCGCTCATGCTGCTCACCGACGCGCGCCGCGACGCCCGCACGTCCGCCGACGGGTCGCTCGTCCTCCTGCACGACCAGGACCGCTCGCTCTGGGACCCGGGCGAGCTCGACGAGGGCCGCGAGCTGGTCCGGCGGTGCCTGCGCCGCGACCACCTCGGCCCGTACCAGCTGCAGGCCGCGATGCAGGCGGTGCACAGCGAGCCCGCCGGCACCGACTGGCGGCAGATCGTGATCCTCTACGACCAGCTGATGTCGATCGCGCCGAGCCCCGTCGTGGCGCTCAACCGCGCTGTCGCCGTCGCCGAGCTGGACGGGCCGGAGGTCGGGCTCGCGCTGGTGGACGCCCTGCCGCTGGAGCGGTTCTACCTGTTCCACGCCGTCCGCGCCGACCTCCTGCGCCGCCTCGGCCGAACCGCCGACGCGGCCGACGCCTACGACGAGGCGCTGGCGCTGACCCCCAACGAGCAGGAACGCGACTTCCTCCTGCGCCGCCGCGCAGCGACGACGACGCCCTAGTCCTCAGCGGCCCAGGAACACGCTCGCGTGGGAACGCGCCCGGATGGCGGGCTGCAACGTCCGCACAAAAAATGGTCAGAACCCACCGATGTGCGGACGTCCCGGGGGAGGGTTCGCAACGTCCGCACAGAGAAGGGTCCGAACCCCCCGATGTGCGGACGTCCCGAGTCAGGTTTCGCAACGTCCGCATAAAGGAGCGTTGGAACGCGCCGATGTGCGGACGTCCCGGGTGAGGGAGCACAACGTCCGCGTAACGGAGCGTTGGGACGCGCCGATGTGCGGACGTCCCGGGTGAGGGAGCACAACGTCCGCATAAGGGAGCGTTGGAACGCGCCGATGTGCGGACGTTCGCGGTGGCGGGACGCGTTGGGCCGTGCGTCAGCCCAGGCGGCTGACCAGGCCGGCGCGGACGACGAACCACTCCGCTGCGACGATCGAGAAGTATGCGGTGTCCCGCAGGCCGCCGTCGGTGGCGACGGTCTGGACGCGACGGACGCCCTCGAACCGGCCGCCGATCCGCTCGATCGCCCGGCGTGACGCGGCGTTGCGCGCATCGGTCTTCAGAGTCACGCGCAGCGCGTGCCACGTCTCGAACGCGTGCGTCAGCAGCAGGAGCTTGGCCTCGGTGTTGATCGCGGTCCGCTGCGCCGACGCCGCGTACCAGGTGCTGCCGATCTCCGCGACGGACGGCGGGTTCTGCTCGCTGGGCGCCCCGCCGGTGCCGATGCCGGGAGGCCACGGCGCCGGGTCCTGGAACACCTCGAGGTCGAGGAACCGGGTGCTGCCGACGAGTGTGTCGTCGGAGAGGCGCCGGACCGCGAACGGCACCGCCCGGCCGCCCGCGGCATGCTCCAGGGCGGCCTCGACGTAGGTCCGCGTCTCGTCAGGGCCGTCGGGCACCCACGTGTAGCCGTAGCTGCCGCGCTCCTCGGCGGCGGCTGCGGCGAGCCCGTCGACGTGGGTCAGGGCGAGCGGTTCCAGCCGCACGTGACGGCCGGTCAGGGTGAAGGGCTCGAGCATGGCGTCATCCTGCCGGACGCCGCCGCCGCGTGCCGACGGTCGCTCAGACGGTGGCGTGCTCGTTCGCGGCGCGCATCGAGCGGCGGCCACCGGGGACGGCCAGCGCGAGAGCGACCACGAGCAGCAGCGCGACCCCGGCCCAGATGAGCAGCGACTCGACGCTGAACATGTCCGCCAGGGGCCCGAACACCGCCATGCCGAACGGCATCGACAACGCCATCACGATGCCGACGAACCCGAACACGCGCCCCTGCATCTCCGGTTCCACGGTCTCCTGGAGCACGGTGAACGACGGCGTCGAGAAGGCCGGCACGGACAGGCCGAGCAGGAACATGAACGCGAAGAACACCCAGAGGTTGGTGGACAGCCCCAGGCCGATGGAGATCACGCCGAACACCAACGTCGAGATGAGGATCATCCGCACGCGGTTCCACTTGCCGGCCCACGCCGCGATGGCCGCGCCGCCGAGCACCATGCCGATGCTGAACGCGAGCTCGTTCACGGTGAGCTTCCACACCTCCTCGCCGAACGTCCGCACGATCATCAGCGGGGTCAGGAACGAGGGGGCGACGATGAGCACGAAGACGACCGCGTAGAGCACGAGGATCCAGCGCACGAAGGCGTGCGTGACCACGTACTTCACGCCGCCGACCAGGTCCCCGAAGTAGCTGAGCTTCTCGTCCGAGCGGACCAGGCGCGGCACGGTGACCAGGAGCAGCAGGCCGATCCCGATGACGGCGGTGACGACGTCGATGTAGAACACCGCGACGATCGACATGCTCGCGTAGACCGCGGCCGCGGCCGCCGGGGCGACGAGCATCATGGCCGACTGGATGGTGCCGTTGATGCCGTTGACGCGCATGAGCTTGTCCGCGGGGACGATCTGCGGCAGGAGGGCCGCGACGGCGGGCATCTGGATCCCCGCGCCGGCCGAGCGGATCGCGATGGCGACGAAGATCAGCCAAAGGTCGGTGGCACCGGCGGCCATGAACATCGCCAGCGCCAGGGTGACGACGGCGATCGTCGCGTCCGCGCCGATGATCAGCTTCTTGCGGTCGAGCCGGTCCGCCCAGACGCCGCCGAAGATCGAGATGACGGCCTGCGGCAGGAACCCGAAGACCGCGTACAGGGCCATGACGCCGCCGGACTTGGTCTCCAGGGTCAGGTGCCACATCACGGCGTACTGCACGAGCATCGAGCCGAACAGCGACACCGTCTGCCCGGTGAGGAAGATCGTGGTCTCGCGACGCCAGCCGGGCCGCTCCTCGGTCGGGGCGTCCACGGTCGGCGTCTCCTCGGTCATGTCCGTCATGGTGTCAGTCGCCTCCGACATCGAGCACGGGAGTTTTCGTGACGGCCGCCGACCGAGCCATGAGCACGTTGCGTTCCCGCTGCGTGGGCGCCAGGGCCGCGGCGCGCTCCAGCTCGTCGGCGGCCTCCTCGGTCCGCCCCAACCGGGCCAGCACGTCCGCGCGCACTGCTCCGAGCAGGTGGTAGCGGGCCAGGCGCGGGTCGTGCCGGATCGCGTCCAGAGCCGTCAGCGCCGCCTCCGGACCGTCCGCGTGCAGGACGGCCACCGCACGGTTGAGCTCGACGACGGGTGACGGCGCCAGCTGGGCGAGCGCGTCGTAGAGCGCCACGATCGCCTCCCAGTCGGTGTCCTCGAACGTGCGGGCCCGGCTGTGGCACGCCGCGATCGCCGCCTGCACGGTGTACGGGCCGAGGGGCTTGCCCAGGGTGATCGCCCGGTCCAGCGCGGCGAGGCCGTGCTCGATCAGCGCGCTGTCCCAGCGCCGCCGGTCCTGGTCCTGCAGCAGCACGCCGTCGCCGCGCGCGTCGAACCGCGACGCCTGCAGCTCCATGAGCGCCACCAGGCCGAACACCTCGGGCTCGCGCGGGAGCAGCCCGGCGAGCACCCGGCCCAGCCGCATCGCCTCGTCGGCAAGGTCCCGGCGCACCCACGTGGGACCGGTCGTGGCGGCGTGCCCCTCGGTGAAGATCACGTGGACCACCTCGAGCACCGAGCCCAACCTCGTCGGCAGCTCGTCCGCCTGCGGCACCTCGAAGGGGACGTGCGCCTCCGCGAGGGTCCGCTTGGCGCGCGAGATCCGCTGCCCGACCGTCGGCGACGGCACCAGGTACGCGCGCGCGATCTCGTCCGTGGTGAGACCGCCGAACAGCCTGAGCGTCAGCGCGATCCGCGACTCCCGCGGCAGCACCGGGTGGCAGGTGAGGAACACGAGCGACAGCAGGTCGTCGCCGATGGGCTCGTCGACGATCCGGTCGGCGGCCCGCTCGTCGGACAGGGAGTGCGCGAGGACCGCGTACTTGGCGCTCCGGTTCTGGTCGCGCCGGATCAGGTCGATCGCGCGGTGCCGTGCCGTGACCATGAGCCAGGCACCCGGTTGGTCCGGGACGCCGGTGACGGGCCACTGCTCCAGCGCGGTGACGAAGGCGTCCTGCGCCAGCTCCTCGGCCAGCCCGACGTCCCGGACCAACCGGGTCAGCGACGCGATCAGGCGCGGCGACTCGATCCGCCAGATGACCTCGACCGTCCGCCGCGCGTCCGACATCAGCCGTGCTGCTCCTTGATGCGGTCCATCAGCGCCTGCTCCTTCTCGAGGACGTCGGGCGAGACGACCTTGGCGAAGTCCTCCATCTCGAAGTACGGCCGGATCTCCAGCACCGAGCGCAGCTCCGGCGTCGACGGGCAGCGCTTGGCCCACTCGACGGCCTCGTCCAGCGAGCTCACCTGCCAGATCCAGTAGCCCGCCACGATCTCCTTGGCCTCGGTGAAGGGGCCGTCGACCACGGACACCTCGCCGCTGGTGTCCCAGACGACCTTGGCGCCCTTGCTGCTCGACTGGAGCCCTTCGCCGGCGAGCATGATCCCGGCGTTCACCAGCTGCTCGTTGTAGGCGTTCATCTCCTCGAACATCGCCTCGGTAGGGGCGACCTTGTCCTCGTCGGCGCCGTCGCCCTTGATCATGACCAGGACCTTCATGGTGATCTCCTTCGTCTGGTGTGCCGCGCCGGATGCGGCCTCACTGTGTCGTCGAACGGCGGGAGCCGTCTTCGACACGATCTCCCGACGAGTTCTAGCGTGGACGGATGACCCCCGACCACCTGAGCGGCATCGCGCGCTACTGGGACGCCGCCGCGGCGGGGTTCGACGACGAGCCCGACCACGGCCTGCGCGACCCGGCGACCCGTGCGGCATGGGCCTCCCGCCTCGCCGGGTGGCTCCCCTCGGGCCCGTGGGACGTGCTCGACCTGGGCTGCGGCACGGGCTCGCTCAGCGCGCTGCTCGCGCAGGTGGGGCACCGGGTCACCGGCGTCGACGTCTCCCCGCAGATGATCGAGCGGGCGCGCACCAAGCTCGCCGACGCGGGACTGCCCGCCACGTTCGTGGTCGGCGACGCCGCGGACCCGCCCGGTGACCCGGTCGATGTCGTGCTCGTCCGGCACCTCGTGTGGACCCTGCCGGACCCCCGGGCAGCCCTGGCCCGGTGGGTCGGGCTCCTGCGGCCCGCCGGCACGCTGGTCCTCGTCGAGGGCCGATGGGCGACGGGCGACGGCGACCCGTACGTGACCGACGCCCCGCCCCTGCCGTGGGGCGGCGGTGTCACCGCGGCCGAGCTCGCCGCCACCGTCGCACCCCTGGTCAGCGGGCTCCGGGTCGAGCTGCTCGGCGACGACGACGCCCTCTGGGGTGGACCGGTCACCGACGAGCGGTACGCGCTGGTCGCCCGCCTCTGAGCGACCGCGAGCCGGACGTCAGCCGCCGGTCGCGGCCGTCGCCGCCAGCCGACCGATCCACGCCGGGGTGGCCCTGCCCTGGCCGCGGTCGGTCACCAGGCGCAACCGGGCCGCGGACACCTCGGCCCTCGTGACCGTGAGCACCGGCCTCGCGTCGGACGGCCGCACGAACGGCTCGCCGTCGGCGGGCACGAAGTCCACCTCGTCGACGGCACCGCGCTCCTGCACGCCCTGCAGCGCGTCGAACGACAGCCCCGCCAGGAACGCCTGGTCGTCCGGCCCGGCCAGCCGCGAGGTAGCCAGCAGCGCCAGCGCGTCGAAGCCGACGGACCGCTTGCTCTCGTCCGTCTCGAACACCAGCCCGGCCGCCCACTGCACGCGGGCCCACCACTGCGTCTGGGCGTCGGCCGCCGTGCGCTGCCGCACGGTCTGGATACCGACGATCAGCGCACCGATCGCCCCGACGGCCGCGACCAGCGGCCCGAGCGTCGCGATGAGCACGAACCACGGCTCGTCGGTCGTCACCATCGCAGTCCCGCTCCCTCGTCTCGGTGCCGGTCGCGAGCGTAGCGGGAGGAACCGTCACGAGGCGGACGGGGACGATCCCGCCGTACCGACCGACGGGCGGAGGGTCGATAGTGGGAGGCACGAGCGCGACGGAGGGACGACGACGATGGCCGGCACGGGCACGAAGGACGACCCCTGGCAGCTCAGCACGGCTCCGGGGTCGTCGGCGTACTCGATGTACCGCGACGGGTCCGCGGACCCACCCGCACTCGTCTGCCAGGTGGGGTCGACGACGCTGCGGTACCGCCTGCGTGCGGTCGAGGACCTGCACGCCTGGCTGCTGGCGCAGGGTGACTGGGTACCGCTCGGCGCCGCTGACGAGAAGAAGCCCGCCGCTGCCGGGTCGGTCGAGGCGTGGGGTCGGGACGGGTCCAACCCGGTGGGTGGCTGGTACGGGCTGCGCGCGGGCTACCGCGGCCGGTTCGGGATGTACCTGCCGCCTCTGCTCGAGGCCCTCGGCCTGGCCGAGCTGACGCACGACGCCCGCAACAACCGGGTGCGCGCCCTCCCGGCGACCTGAGAAGACTGTGGACCCCCTGAGAGACCGGCGCGTGGAGGGGCCACCCGCCCTAGCGTGAGTCTCCCGACCACGGCAGGGGCAGCCATGAGCATCGCGACGACCTGGGGCGTCACCAGGGCCGAGCAGGACCGGACGTATCCGTGCGACGCGATGCTCCCTGATCCCGGGGACCGGTTGATGCGGGGCGTGGACGTGGCGGCGCCCGCCGACGTCCTCTTCCGGTGGGTGTGCCAGTTCCGGGCCGCGCCGTACAGCTACGACTGGGTCGACAACCCGGGCCGCCGCAGCCCTCGTCGGCCGCTGCCGTGGTGCTGGGACCTGGAGGTGGGGCAGACGTTCTCGACGATCTTCACGCTCGAGTCGTTCGTCGTCGGGGAGCACCTGACCTTCCGCATGAGGCCGGGCCTCAGCACCCGGGTCTTCGGCGACATCGTGCTGACCTACGCCGTCGTCGCCGCCGGTCCCGAGCAGAGCCGGCTCGTGGCGGTGATCCGCGGCACGCGAGCGACCAGCCGCGCGGCGGCGATCCGCAACCGGCTGCTGGCGTGGGGGGACCTGGTGATGATGCGCAAGCAGCTGCTGACGTTCGCGTCGCTGGCCGCGCGGGAGCACGCCGAGCGGTCGCGCGCTCAGTCGACCGTGTAGTCGAACCGCATCCGGTGGGTGCCGTCGGCGTCCACCACGAGGGCGCCGCTGCCCGCGATGCCGGCGAGCTCCCCGGTGCCGCTCGACGGCACGATCAGGAAGTGCTCGGCGGAGCGGTCGGTGCCGCTGGTCGTCGCGCCGTGCACGAAGTTGAACGTGCCGGCGCGCCCGTCGAGGGTGCCCTCGAACGACTCCATGGCGACGTAGGTGCCCACACCGCTCGCCGGGTCGAACGCCGACGTGAACAGCGTGGTCGACCGCCCCTGGACGCCGCCCACGTACTGCTTCTCCATCGTGGCGACGCCGACGCCGAGCGCCGTCACGACGGGGTGCTCCTCCGTGACCGGCACCCCGGCGAACCCGCTGACCGTGAACGTTCCCTCGGTGATCATGCGCGGCACGCTAGCGGGGCCCACCGACACCCGCGTACCGCGCCACGAGCTCGGCGCCGAGCACCGCGAGCTCGTCCCGGACCGACGCCGGCTCGAGCACCTCGACGGCCGCCCCGAAGCCGGCGAGCTTCTCGGCGACCGAGCGCGCGGTGTGCGACGCGACCTCCAGCCGCACCCGGCCCTCGTCCGGACCGTCCGCCGCCCCGAGGACGGTGACGTGCCGCCCGAACAGGTCGCGCACCACCCGCACCAGGAACGGCGTGGTCAGGACGGTCGCCGTCACGCGCGATCGCCGCTGCTCGACCTCGTCGACCACCGCCTCCCAGATCCCCTCGACGTCCAGGTCGTCGGGGCGGGCCGCCGGGGTGTCGAGCACCGACAGGCTGATGATCCGGTCGAGGCGGAACGTGCGGCGTCCCGCGGGGGTGCCGGCGACGAGGTACCAGAGCTCGCCCTTGTCGACGAGCGCCCACGGGTCGACGGTCCGCTCGGACGCGCCGGACCGTCCGCCGTACCCCAGCGTCACCTGCCGCCGCCGGACGACCGCGCCCTGCAGCTCCTCGACCCACGGCTGCCGCGACCGCGCGGCCGACCCCCACCCGCCCGGGTCCACGAGGACCGCGCGTCCCGCGGCCTCCGCCTCCGCACGGAAGGTCGCGGGCAGCGCGCGGACGAGCTTGCGCAGGGCCGAGGTCGCGTCGGCGGACCGGTCGGACGACGACCCGACGAGCAGGAACAGCGCCTGGGCCTCGGGGGCGGTCAGCCCGGTCAGGTCGGTCCGCGCGCCGCCGACGAGCGACCAGCCCCCGCCGCGCCCCGGCTGCGGGTAGACCGGGATGCCGGCCGTGGAGAGCGCCTCGAGGTCGCGACGGGCGGTCGCGACGGAGACCTCGAGCTCCGCGGCCACCTCCGCGGCGGTCACGCGACCGCGCGCCTGCATCAGCAGGAGGGTGGCCACCAACCGGTCTGCGCGCATGTCGGAAGAGTTGCAGACAAAGTGCTCAGAAGGTGAGCACTTAGGCGAGGAGAGTGGAGGGCATGACAACGACGACGAACACCCACAGCGCCTTTCGAGGTCTGGCCAACGTCTCCTTCTTCGCCGACGACCTCGACGCCGCCCGCACCTGGTACACCGAGCTGTTCGGCTTCGAGCCGTACTTCGTCCGGGAGGGGTACGTCGAGTTCCGGATCGGCGACCACCTCGACGAGCTCGGCATCATCGACCGCCGCTACGTCCCGAACGGTGGCGGCCCCAGCGGCGCCGTCGTGTCCTGGCACGTCGACGACCTGACCGGCACGCTCGCCCGCCTGATCGCTCTGGGAGCCACCGAGCACGAGGGCATCCGCGAGCGCGGCGAGGGCTTCACCACGGCCTCGGTGGTCGACCCGTTCGGCAACCTCCTGGGCATCATGAACAACCCGCACTGGATCGAGGTCACCGGCGGCTGACGACGGCGGCCGGGCGGTGGGTGCGCCGCCCGGCCGAGCCGCCCACCAGGGCTCAGCGGACCGTCCGGAAGAACTCCCGCACGTCGTCGACCAGCAGCTCAGGCTCCTCCAGGGCCGCGAAGTGACCGCCACGGTCGACATCGGTCCAGCGGACGATCGTGTGGTCCTGCTCGGCGTACCGACGGATCCCGACGTCGTGCGCGAACACGATGACCGCCGTCGGCACGCCGCTAGGCGGGGCCTTCTCGCCCCACGCGGTGTCCTGCGCGTAGCCGACGTACGCCGACGACGCGGACGTGTCGGTCAGCCAGTAGAGCATCACGTCGGTGAGCAGGCGGTCGATCCCGATGACGTCCTCGGGCGGCGTCTGCGCGGGGTAGGTCCATGCGCGCAGCTTGTCGACGATCCACGCGAGCTGGCCCACCGGGGAGTCCGCGAGCGCGGCACCGAGCGTCGCGGGCCGGGTGCCCTGGATGGAGATGTACCCGAACTCGTCCTGCATGAACTGGCCGATGCGCCGCAGCCGGTCCCGCTCGAGGTCCGTCAGGGAGGCGAGCTCGTCGGCACCGAGCTCGTGGAACGGCATGCCGATGTTCCCGTTGAGGTGGACACCGACGACCGCCTCGGGGGCGACGCGAGCGACCTCCGGCGAGACGGCGGCCCCGACGTCGCCGCCCTGGACGCCGTAGCGGTCGTACCCGAGCCGGCTCATGAGCTCCGCCCAGACGGCTCCGATGTGCGCCGGGCCCCAGCCGCTCTGGTGCACCGGGCCGGAGAACCCGAAGCCGGGCAGCGACGGGATGACGACGTGGAAGGCGTCCGCCGCGGAGCCGCCGTACGCGACGGGGTCCGTGAGCGGCCCGACCAGGTCGAGGAACTCGATGAACGACCCGGGCCACCCGTGCGTCAGCACCAGCGGGAGAGCGTCGGGCTCGGCGGACCGCACATGCACGAAGTGGATCCGCTGGCCGTCGATCTCGGTCACGAACTGCGGGAACGCGTTGAGGGCGGCCTCCTGCGCGCGCCAGTCGTACGAGTCGCGCCAGTACGTGACGAGCTCGTCCAGGTACGCCGTGGGCACGCCGGTGGACCAGTCGTCTCCGGGGAGGGGCGCGGTGAGGCGCGTCCGGTGCAGCCGCTCGCTCAGGTCGTCGAGCTGCGCCTGGGGGATGTCGATGGTGAACGGTTCGATGCTCATACGGAGGACGCTACGGGCGGTAGCGGACAGGTCCTGTCCTCTTCTTCATCCCCATGTAGTGAGCCCTGAGTGCGGGATCGAGCCGCTCCAGCGAGTACCGCAGAGCCGTGCGCGGCATGGTCGCGGCGTGCTCGTCCAGGTAGGCCAGCAGCCGCGACTCGTCCTGCTTGCCGGCCTCGCGCAGCATCCACCCGACGGCCTTGTGCATGAGGTCGTGCGGGTCGCCCTCCAGCAGCGCCGCCAGGGTGAACGTCTGGTCCAGGACGCCGGCGCGGATCAGCCGGTGCGTCGCGACGATCGCGATGCGCCGCTCCCACAGCACGTCGGACGCGGCCAGGCGGTAGAGCACCTCGTCCGGCAGCCCGCCGAGGACCGCCCGGCCCAGGACGTCCGGTGCGCTGGCGTCCACCAGGTCCCAGCTGTTCACGCGGTCCGTGCGCCGCAGGTACAGGTCGAGCAGCTCACGACGACGCTCGGGCGGCGTCCGTGCGGCGGCGCACTGGAGCGCCATGACCTTGAGCGCGAGCAGCCGGACCTCGTGGCGCCCGTCGTCGAGCAACCCCTCCAGCTCCGCGACGGACAGCCCGAGGTGCCGCTTGGCCACGGCGGTCACCTGCGGCACGGTGAGCCCCAGGAACACGTCGCCCTCGCCGTACTGCCCGGGGCCGGACTGGAAGAACGCCGCCATCCCGACGGCGCGCTCCGGGTCCGCGAGCGCGACGAGCTGGTCGAGGACCTCACTCATCGGGACGCGTCCCGACGACGACGGTCGCCCCGGCCTCGTCGTCCACCACCACCCGAGCCGCCAGACCGGCGGCGACGAACGCGGCGACCGCGGCGACTGCCTGCTCCTCGCTGGTCTCCACCAGCAGGTGACCGCCCGGCGCCAGCCAGCGCGGCGCCACGGCGGCGACCCGCCGCAGCACGTCGAGCCCGTCGGCACCACCGTCGAGCGTCACGCGCGGCTCGTGCTCGCGCGCCTCGGGCGGCATGCGCGCGATCTCGGTGGACGGCACGTACGGCACGTTGGCGACGAGCAGGTCCACCCGGCCGCGCAACGACTCCGGCAGCGGTTCGTCCAGGTCGCCCTCGAACACCTGCCCGCCCACCGCGGCGACGTTGCGGCGCGCACAGCGGACGGCTGCGGGCTCGACGTCGACGGCGTACAGCTCGACGGGCACCAGGTGGGCCAGCGCGACGCCCAGCGCCCCGGAGCCGCAGCACAGGTCGAGCACCACCGCCGGACCGTCGGCCAGCCGCGCCGCCTCCCGCACCAGCAGCTCGGTCCGCCGCCGCGGCACGAACACCCCGGGGTCGATCGCGATCCGCAACCCGCAGAACTCCGCCCACCCGACGACCACCTCGAGCGGCTCCCCGGCCACCCGCCGCGCGACCATCCGCTCCAGGTCGGCCGGCGCGGCCTCGGCGAGGAGCAGCGTGGCCTCGTCCTCGGCGAACACGCAGCCGGCCGCGCGCAGCGTCGCGGTGATCTCGGCGTGGGTCGGGGGCACGCCGGGCACGCTACGCCGCCGCTGGAGCCTTCGTGATCCGCAGGATGACCCGGTTGTCGTCGCCCTTGCGTCCGAGCTTCTCGATCCCCATCATCACGCGGTACTCCAGGCCGTACTTCTCCTGCATGATCGCGTTGCACCGCTCGCGCGCCGCGTCGTCGTCGAGCACCTCACCCAGACCGTGCACGATCGCCGCGTCGTCGTCGACGTTGCCCAGCCGGCTGCTCGGGGACATCTCGACGCGCGGGTCCCGGCGCAGCCGCTTGACCTTGCCGCTGCCCCGCGGGGTGGTCACGAGGAGGGCGTCACCGTCGCGGCCCACCCACACCGTCGTCGGGACCCCGACCCCTGACTTGCGGAACGTGGTGAGGGCGATGAAGCCCTCGTCGGCGAGGGCGTCGAAAGTCGTCATGCGCGATGGTCACCCACGCACGAGACGGCCGCACCCCGTGGGGGTACGGCCGTCTCGCGAGGTGCTGGGTCAGGCGGTGGCGTAGCCGCGCACCGGCTCGCCGCCGGTCGCGCCCTCGTACGGCTTGGAGTCGTAGCCGAGGATGTACAGGAAGATGATGCTGAGGAAGAACAGGCCGGCGGTGAAGCCGGCGCCGTGGCCGAACGAGGTCGACAGGCCGTGCAGGACGATGACCCAGACCACGATGTTGACGATCGGGATCAGCAGCAGGATGACCCACCAGATCGGCTTGCCCGAGATCTTGATGAGGACGATGGTGTTCCAGATCGGGACGAACGCCTGCCAGATGGGCTCGTCGGCCTTCTTGAAGACGCCGACGAGGGCGAACGCGACGAGCAGGTAGCCGATGAGGCCACCGATGAGGGAACCGGCGCTGGCGCCGGCGGCGGCAGTCGTGTTGGCCACCTCAGTGGCGAGTGTTGTGATCATGGGGCGGACAGTAGCGAGAAACACCCCTGGCCGTGCCCGGTTTGACCACTTGTCTCGCGGGTGAATCCTGTGAGCCACCTGTGCGACGGCAGGGATTGCCGCGCGTGCGCCCTGCTCCTACCGTGGCTGAGGACACACGGCGTCGGCCCGGGGGATGGGCCCTCTCAGAGAGGCCCGCCCATGACGGTCCAGCAGGCGTCGCTGCGAGCGCAGCTGTGGCGCAAGAAGCCGATCACCGCGGCGACGACGACGTCGAGCGAAGGCCTCGAACGGTCCCTCGGCACGTTCAGCCTGATGATGTTCGGCGTCGGCTCGACCGTCGGCACCGGCGTCTTCTTCGTCATGCACGAGGCGGTGCCCGACGCCGGCCCGGCGGTGATCATCTCGTTCCTGCTCGCCGGCCTGGCGGCGGGCCTGTCCGCGCTGTCCTACGCCGAGATGGCCTCGGCGGTGCCGGTCTCCGGGTCGACCTACTCGTACGCCTACGCGACGCTCGGCGAGGTGGTCGCGATGGGCGTCGCGGCCTGCCTGCTGCTGGAGTACGGGGTCTCGACGGCCGCCGTCTCCGTCGGGTGGAGCGGTTACCTCAACCAGCTCCTGCACAACCTCTTCGGCTGGCAGATCCCCACCGCCCTGTCGGCGGCACCCTGGGACGCCGACCCCGGCTTCATCAACCTGCCGGCCCTCATCCTCGTGGCGATGTGCGCGGTCCTGCTGATCCGGGGCGCGTCCGAGTCCGCGCGGGTCAACACGGTGATGGTGATCATCAAGCTCGCCGTGCTGCTCATGTTCGTCGCCGTGGCCTTCACGGGGTTCACGGCGGACAACTTCGCGGACTTCGCCCCCAAGGGCGTCGCGGGCATCACCGCCGCCGCCGGCACCATCTTCTTCACCTTCATCGGCCTCGACGCCATCTCGACCGCCGGCGACGAGGTGCGCAACCCGCAGAAGACGATGCCGCGGGCCATCCTCGGCGCCCTCGCGATCGTCACCACCATCTACGTGCTGGTCGCCGTCTCCGCCCTGGGCACGCAGCCGTGGCAGGAGTTCGGCGACGCCGAGCAGGGCGAGGCCGGTCTGGCCAAGATCCTGCAGGACGTCGTCGGTGCGTCGTGGCCCGGCACCATCCTGTCCGCCGGCGCCGTCATCTCCATCTTCTCCGTGACCCTGGTGACGATGTACGGCCAGACCCGCATCCTGTTCGCCATCGGCCGCGACGGGCTGCTGCCGCGGGCGTTCGCGCGGGTCAACCCGCGCACCCACACGCCGGTGAACAACACGGTCATCGTCGCGGTCGTCGTCGGCCTGCTCGCCGCCTTCATCCCGCTCGACTACCTGTGGGACCTGGTCTCCATCGGCACCCTGATCGCCTTCATGGTGGTCTCGATCGGCGTCATCATCCTGCGCCGGACCCGGCCCGACCTGCCCCGCGGGTTCAAGGTCCCCGGCTACCCCGTCACCCCCGTGCTCGCGGTGCTGGCCTGCCTCTACATCCTGTCCGGCCTGCAGTGGTACACCTACGCGTGGTTCCTGCTGTGGCTCAGCGTGGTGCTCGCGTTCTACTTCCTGTGGGGCCGCAAGCACTCGCTGCTGCAACGCGCGATCGAGGCGGACCTCCTGCGCGACGAGGACCTGCGGTGACGATCGTCGTCGGCGCCAACCCGTTCGGCGACATCCACGGCGCGATCGACCTGGGGGTCACGCTCGCCCGCACGCTCCCGGAGGCGACCGGCGCGTACGTCCTGGTCATCGCGACCGTGATCCCTCCCGGGTGGACCGTGCCGTCGATGGCGCGCGTGGACGGGGAGATGCAGGAGTGGGTCCAGGCCCGCGCCGACGAGGCGAAGGCCGCCGCACTGGCGTTCCTGGCCGGTCGCGCCGACGACCTGACCGTCGAGTTCGTCCGCCTGACCGACCGGTCCACACCGAGGGCCCTGGCCGCGCTCGCCGAGCAGCGGGAGGCGACGGCGCTGGTGCTCGGCTCGTCGCCCGACGGACCCGAGGGCCGCGTCGTCGTCGGGTCGACCGCCGACTACCTGCTGCACTCCTCGCCCGTCCCCCTGGCGGTCGCCCCGCGCGCGTACCGGTGCGCGCCGAGCACGACCGACGTCGCCGCGCACCGGCTGACCTGCTCGTTCAGCGGGTCCGGCGTCGCCGCGTCGGCCGTCCGCTGGGCCGCGCGGCTGACCCGCGAGATCGACGTGCAGCTGCGCGTCGCGTCGTTCGGGGTCCGGTCCGCGACGATGTACCCGCCCGAGATCGGCACGGACATCGAGTCCGAGGTCACCGAGCAGTGGCGCGAGCAGATGGCGGACGCGCAGGCGGCGCTCCGCGAGGCCCTCGGCGACCTGCTGGACGACGACACCGCCTACGTCGTGGCGTCCGGGACCAGCTGGTGGGAGGCCCTGAGCTCCGTGGACTGGACGCCCAACGAGCTGCTCGTCCTGGGCTCCTCCAGCGCCGGTACGCTCCGTCGCGTGTTCCTGGGCACCAACGCGACCAAGATCATCCGGCACTCCCCCGTGCCCGTCCTCGTCGTCCCGCACGACGAGCTGTGACGGACCCGTGGGGCGTCGACCGCCTCGACCTGCCTGCCTACCTGGAGCGGCTCGGCGTCGCCGAGGACGCGCCGCTCGCCCAGATCCACCGGGCGCACCTCGCCGCGATCCCGTTCGAGAACGTGGACGTGCAGCTCGGCGTCGGGGTCAGCGTCGACCTGCCCGACGTCCAGGCCAAGCTCGTCACCGCCCGCCGCGGCGGGTACTGCTACGAGCACGGCATCCTGCTCGGCGCCGCCCTCGAACGGCTCGGGTTCTCGGTCGAGCGCCGGCTCGCCCGGATCGGCGACCCCGCCGTGGCACCCCGGCCGCGGTCGCACCTGGTCCTCGTGGTGGACGGCCGCTGGCTCGCCGACACCGGGTTCGGCTCCGGGCTGCTCGAGCCCGTCCCCCTGGTCGACGGGTCAGTCGTGCAGCAGGGCGGCTGGACGTTCCGGACCGTGCGCCTCGACGACGGCTCCTGGCAGCTGCACGAGCAGCGCCACGGGCAGTGGCAGACGCACTACACGATCCCGCTCGAGACCACCTACCTGGCCGACGTCGAGGTGGCCAACTTCGCGACGTCGCACCGGCCGACGTCCCGGTTCGTGCTGCAGCTCGTCGTGATCCGCAAGGACGAGGAACGGCTGCGCAGCCTCATCGGGCGTCGCCTCACCGTCGAGACGCCCGCCGGGCAGACCGACGAGCGCACGGTCGCCGACGACGAGCTGGCCGACGTCCTGCACGACCTGGGCCTGCCGCTGAGCACCGACCAGGTCGCCGCGCTGCCGTGAGGGATCAGGAGCCCTCGGTCAGGTCCTCCGACGTGTCCGGCTGGTAGACGCAGACCCACAGGGCGTCCGGGCGGACCGCGACGTCGAGGGTCGTCGACTTGTCGATGACGTCCCCGTCGAGCTGGCGGGGCTGCGGGCGGTCGCTGGTGATGGTGATCCTCGACCCGCGCAGCACCTCCATGTTGGGCACCCGGTTGCGACCCGGACGCAGGACGGCGAACGCCGTCTGGATCCAGTGCCCGAGGTTGCGCGGCGCCAGGACGGCGACGTCCATCTGGCCGTTGTCCGGCTCCGCGTCGGGCAGCAGGTTGACCCCGCCCTGCAGGCGTCCGACGTTGCCGACGATCACCGTGCGGGCACGGCGGCGCAGGACGGGGTAGTCGTCGACCTGCACCTCGACCTTCATCTCCGCGTCGTTGAGGTGCTTGAGCGCCGAGAACACGTACGCGACCGGGCCGAGCACGGCCTTCAGCCTGGTGGGGGCGTCGTCGACCATCGCGGCGTCGAGGCCCATGCCCGCCATGACGGCGAACGTCTGGCCCTCGACCTCGCCGAGGTCGACCACGCGCCGGCCGCGGTCCAGGGCCAGCTGGACGCCCTCGATCGTGTTGGTGGGGACACCGAGGTTGGTGGCCAGCAGGTTGCCGGTGCCGCCCGGCAGGATCGCGAGCGCCGTCTGCGTCCCGGCCAGCCCGTCGATGCACGCGCGCACGGTGCCGTCGCCACCGGCCACGAACACGACCGCGGCGCCGTCCTCGACGGCCTGCTTCGCCTGCCCGGTGCCGGGGTCCTCGGCCGTCGTCTCCAACCAGGCCGGCTCGGGCCAGCCGGCCTCGGTCAGCTGCTCCACGATGCCGGCGCGGAGCTCGTCGAGGCCCTCGACGCGGTTCGGGTTGACGATGACGGCCGTGCGCAGGGGACCGCGGTCGTCGCGCTGCTCGGCAGCCGGCTGGGTGATCGCGTCCTGGGGGGTGGTCACGGGGGCGAGTATGTCCCGCGGCACCCCGAGCGGCCACTCAGGGGCGTGTGATCCTGTACAGGACCGAGCGCCGCAGCGGGTGGCCCGCCGCGATCGTCGGGTAGTCGAAGTCGTCGGCCGGGTCGCGGGTCATGCCGAGGCGGCGCATCACGGCCTGCGAGCGCTCGTTCGGCACCGCGGTGAACGAGACGATCTCCGTCAGACCCACCTCGTCGAAGCCGACGGCCAGCGCCTCGCGCGCCGCCTCCGTCGCGTAACCATGGCCCCACGCCCAGCGCGGCAACCGCCAGCCCACCTCCACCATCGACCGGTCCCACGACGGTCGGGCCAGGCCGGTGAACCCGGCGAACCGGCCGTCCACCTCCAGCGCCCACAGGCCCCAGCCGTCCTCCTGCAGCCGCGCCTGCGCCCGTGCGGCGAACCTGTCGCTGGCCTGACGGGTCAGGGTGGCCGGGAAGAACTCCATCACCTCGGGGTCCGCGTTCAGCTCCGCGAACGGCTCGAGGTCGGCCTCTGTCCACTCCCGCATCAGCAGGCGCGGCGTCCGCCGCTCGATCGTCACCACGGCACCGTACGCTGCCGCCCGTGATCAGCGACGTGCTCGACGAGTGGACCCCCCACGACCCCGGCCAGGCCGCCCTGCTCGCGGAGTACCGGGAGTTCGTCGCCACCTCCGGAGCGGCCGCCGTGGACCGGTCGCTGGCCGCCGCGCACCTGACGGCCAGCTGCTTCGTGCTCACCCCGGACCTGTCGCACGTGCTGCTGTGCTTCCACCGCAAGGGCCAGTTCTGGGTGCAGCTGGGCGGGCACCTGGAGCCCGGCGACGTGTCGCTGGCCGAGGCCGCGTACCGCGAGGCGCGCGAGGAGGGCGGGATCACAGACCTGTCCCCTCGCGGCGGACTCCCGGCCGACGTGCACCGGCACGACCTCTCGGCGTCCTTCGGGCGGTGCCGGACGCACTGGGACGTCGGGTTCGTCGCCTACGCCGCCGCGTCGTCGGTGCCGGTCGTCAGCGACGAGAGCGAGCAGGTCGCCTGGTTCCGCGTCGACGACCTGCCCGTCGGCACTCCGGACGACTTCGCCGTGCGGCTGCGGACGGTGCTCGACGAGGTCCTGGCCACCCGGTGACCGAGCGCGGCGGGGGCTAGGCGTCGACCGGCTCGACGGTCCCCACCTGGACGGACCCGCCGGTCATCGCGTCGGAGAGGCAGTCGAGCACGCGCTGGACGTCCGCCTCGGTGGCCTCGGCCACGAACACGGCCGTCACGGTCGACTCCCCCGCGACGGGGGCGTTCACCACGGGGTCGTCGAGGCAGGAGGCCCAGTCGCCCTCGGGCGCGGTGAGCTGAACGGCCCACGGGCCGTCGGCGGGGACGCCCGTCGGTCGCGCCCCCAGGCCGGCCAGCGCGGACAGCGCCAGGGCCACCGCGAGCACCAGGGCCGCGACGACGCCGACCTTGCCTCTGATGACGCGCACCCGACGATCCTACGTCCTGTCATTGCACCGATCGGTTCAGTGTCGTATGGTGAACCACATGGTTCAGCATGACGTTCTCGACCGGATCTACTCGGCCCTGGCCGACTCGACCCGGCGCGACATCCTCACCCGGCTCGGGGAGGGCCCCGCGAGCATCGGGGAGCTCGCCGAGCCGCACGGCATGACCCTCACCGGCATGACCAAGCACGTCCGGGTCCTCGAGGACGCCGGGCTGGTCCGCACCGAGAAGGTCGGCCGGTCCCGGCAGTGCCGCCTCGGCGACGAACGACTGGACGACGCCATGGCATGGATCTCGTTCTACCAGCGGCTCTGGGAGCGTCGGCTCGACGGTCTCGAGGCCTACTTCACCCTGCAGAGAGGAACGGAAGAATGACCACCGACACCACCCTCGACCTGCGCGCCACGCGCGTCCTGCCCGCCACCCCGGAGGAGGTCTTCGACGCCTACACCGACGCCGAGAAGCAGAAGATCTGGTTCTCCATCCTCGACGAGGAGCCCGGCGTCGTGGAGATCGAGGTCGACCTGCGCGTCGGCGGGCAGCAGACCGCCGTGTGGGGACCCGACCGGGACACGCTGTTCCGTGAGACGCAGACGTTCCTCGTCATCGACCGCCCGCACCGCCTGGTCACCGAGTCGACCGGCAGCAGCCCCGACGGCATGACCATGACGACGCACATCGAGGTGACCTTCGAGGCGCACGGCGACGGCACCCTCATGTCCGTCGTGCAGACCGGGTTCCCGTCCGTCGAGGTCCGCGACTTCTTCGCCGAGAACGCGTGGGTCGGGGCGTTCGACCGCATCACGGCGTTCCTGACACGGTCATGACGGCGACTGCCACCGCGGGCACCGTCCGCGTCCGGCCGGCGTGGGCGGTCGTCGGCGGCGCCGTGGTCCTCGCGGTCGCCGTGAACCTCGTGATCTACGCGGTCGGGCGGGCCGCGGGGGCGACCTTCGACTTCACGGCGAGCACCGGCCCGGCGACCGTCTCGGCAGTCACCGTGGCCGGGTTCACCGCGCTGCCGTTGCTGGTGGGCCTGACGCTGGTGGCGCTCCTGCGCCGGCGCTGGAGCTGGGTCCTGCCCACCGCGCTCGTCGTCGCCCCCGTCCTGGCGGTCGGGACGATCTTTCTCATGACGGTCCCTGCCGACCTCGACACCGCGAGCACCGTCACGCTCGCCTGCTGCCACCTCGCCCTGGTGCCCGTCGTGGTGCTGGCCCTGCGCGCGTTGCGGCTCTGACGTTGCCCGCTGCGGGGACGGCACGCCAGGCTGACCCGATGGTCGCCCTCGTGCACGTCCCCGCAGACCCGGACCACCCCGACGCCTGGACGGTCGAGGGGACGGTCCGGGTCGGGGACGCCGTCGACCTCGCGATCCACGGCTCGACCGACTTCTCGCTCGACGTGGCCACCACGCGCGCCACGATGACCGAGCCGCACCGCAGGGTCCACCGGATCGTCGCGCTCCCCGCGGGAGCGCCGCGCACGCCGGAGTCGGTCGTCGGCCGGGCCATGATCGGCCTGCCGCTCGTCGGCAACGCGCACCTGGCCGTGATCTACGTCGGCGTGCACCCCGACCAGCGGCGCCGCGGCATCGGGGCGGCCCTGTGGGACGCCGGCCTGGACATCGCCCGGGATGCCGGGCGCCGCGTCGTCATCTCCGACTCCTCGTACGCGACCGAGCCCGAGCCCGGACCGGACGCCCTGGAGTCACCCACCGGCAGCGGACGCATCCCCGTGCACGACGACGCCACCCGCTTCGCGCTCGCCCGCGGGTTCACCCTCGAGCAGGTGGTCCGGCACTCGGTGCTGACCCTGCCGGCACGCGTCGACCACCTGCGGCGCGACCCCGGCGCCTCCTACCGCGTCCACCTGATGCAGGACGAGTACGCCGCCGAGTGGCTCGACGGGCTCGCCCTCCTCAAGACGCGCATGAGCACCGACGCACCGTCCGCCGGCCTCGAGCTCACCGAGGACCCGTGGGACGCCGACCGCGTCGTCGCCGACGCCGCCGACATCCGGCGCCGCGGGCAGGGTTTCCTGGTCGCGGTCGTCGAGCACGTGCCCACCGGCGAGCCGGCCGCCTTCTCGATGGTCGAGTACCCGCTGGACAAGCCGGCCGTCGTCTTCCAGGGCGACACCCTCGTGCTGCGGGAGCACCGCGGGCACGGGCTCGGGATGGTGGCCAAGATCGCCGTCCTCGACGCCCTCGCAGGCGTCCGTCCGCGCGCCGCCCGCATCCACACCTGGAACGCGCAGGAGAACGCGCACATGCTGGCCATCAACGTGGCGCTCGGCTTCCGGCAGGCCAGCGTCGACGCGGAGTGGCAGCGGGCGCTGTGACGGCGGACGTCTCCTACCGTCCGGGCTCCGTCCGGGACGCTGCGGGTGGCCTGGTCGCGCTCACGCTCGCCACCTTCGTCGCGATCACCACCGAGCTGGTCCCGGTCGGGCTGCTGCCGCAGATCAGCACCGACCTGGAGGTCACCGAGTCCGTCGCCGGGCTGCTGGTGACCGTCTACGCGTTCATGGTGGCGGTGCTCGCGATCCCGCTGACCCTCGGCACCCGGCGGCTGCCCCGCAAGGGGCTGCTCCTGATCACCCTCGGCGCCTACACCGTCAGCAACGCGCTCGTCGGCATCGCCCCGTCGTTCGGCCTCGTCGCCGCCGGGCGTGCCGTCGGCGGCATCGCGCACGCCCTGTTCTTCTCGCTGAGCATCGGCTACGCGGCCCGGCTGGTGCTCCCGCACGTCACCGGCCGAGCCCTCGCGCTCGTCACCGCCGGGGCGTCCGCCGGGCTCGTCCTCGGCGTCCCCCTGTCCACCGCGCTCGGCACCGCCCTCGGGTGGCGCAACGGGTTCCTGGTGCTCGCCGCCGGCTGCGCGCTGGCGACGGTCCTCGTCGCCACCCTGCTCCCGCCCGTCTCCGGCGACGACGCGCCCCACGCCGACCACACCCGCACCGACCGGCGCCGACGGCTCGGCATCGTGTCGACCACCAACGCCCTGACCTACCTCGCCCAGTACACCGTCTACACCTACGTCTCGGTCCTGCTGCTCGCGATCGGGCTGACGGAGACCGCCGTCGGACCCGTCCTCCTGGGCCTCGGCGCCGTCGGACTCGTCGGCACCGCGTATGCCGCCTACTCGCTCGACCGGAACCCCCGCCGGTTCACCGCCGCCGTGCACGCCGTCATGGCCCTCGGACTGCTCGCGCTCGGCCTGCTGTTCCCGTCGCGCGTCGGCGTGCTCGTCGCCGCCGCCGTCTGGTCGGGAGCATTCGGCGCGATGGCCTCCGTGTTCCAGACCGCAGCCATCCGCACCCGCGGCGGCTCGCCCGACGTCATCGGGGCCCTGGTCAACTCCACCGCCAACATCGGGATCGGCGGCGGCGCCGCACTGGGCGCGCTCGTCCTGGTCGGCCCCGGACTCGGCGCGCTGCCCTACGTCGGCGCCGGTCTGCTCGTCGTCAGCCTCGTGGTGATCGTCGTGGCGAGACGGTCCTTCCCGGCGCTGACCGACTGACCGTCGGTGCGCCTCCGCAGAGCGCTAGTGTCACGACGGCCGCGACCGCATGACGGCCCCCGCGACCCCCGGAGGAACGTGTGACGGTCGGACAGGCCGTCCTCGGGTTCGCCGTGGTCGCCGGGCTGCTGACGATCATTCCCGGCATCGACACCGCGCTCGTGCTTCGGTCGACCATCAGCCGGGGACGCGCGTACGCGTTCGCAGCCGCCGCCGGCATCAACGCCGGCTGTCTGGTCTGGGGCGTCGCCGCCGCCGTCGGAGCCTCTGCCCTGCTCGCCGCCTCCGAGCTGGCCTACCGGGTCCTCACCCTGGCCGGCGCCGCGTACATGGTCTGGCTCGGCATCCACCTGCTCCGGGCGAGCCTGCGTCCACGCGGCGCCGCACCGATCGACACCGTCGACCCGCCACGTGCCTCCGTCTGGCACGGCTTCGCCACCGGGCTGTGGACCAACCTGCTGAACCCGAAGATCGGCGTCTTCTACCTGGCGACGATCCCCCAGTTCGTGCCCGCCGACACCCCGCCCCTCCTCATGGGCGTCCTGCTCGCCGCCGTGCACAACGTGCTGGGCATGGCGTGGTTCACCGTGATCATCCTGGCCACCGGCTTCGCGGCCCGCTGGCTCGCCCGCGACACCGTCGCCAAGGTCACCGACCGCATCACCGGGACCGTGCTGGTCGCCTTCGGCGCCAAGCTGGCCCTGGACACCCGGTAGGCGCCCGTCGACCGAGCTCCGGTGAACCGGGCCGGACAGACCGTCGGGCCTGCCCGGCCCAGCCCTCACCGCGCGTACGCGACCTCGGTGGCGCCGGTACGCACCGACCGCACGAGCGCCCCGAGGCACGCCGCACCGATCGCGAGCTCCACGACCCCGGCGACGAGCAGCCCGTCGGTCGGCCGCCCGTCGAGGACCAGGCTGAGCACCCGGGCCAGTCCGTACGCGAGGTACACGAGCGTCCCGGCAAGCAGCGCCGTGAACCGCAGCCGCGCCACGAACGCACCGGCCACGAGCAGCCCACCGATCACCAGGAGGCCCGCCCCGGGAGCCCGCCGCTCGCTCAACGCGTCGGCGTCGGACCCGAGGACGACCCCGTAGGACGCGGAGAACGCGACGGGCGTCAGGAGCACGGCCGCGCCGACGACGACCGCCACGGCGCCCGCCACGACCAGCAGCGCCTTAACCACGGGACCCGCCGATCACGTCGGCGAACTCGCGCGGAGCACGCCTGAGCGCCTGCTGGACCCCCTGCGCGACCGACTCGTTGCGCCCGTCGAGGACCTCGTCGCACAGGTCGGTGAGCATCGCCGCGTAGTCCGGCCCGGCGATCTCGGTCATGGCCGCGCGAAACTCGTCGGTCGTCACGGGCACGTAGGTGACCCCGAGGACGGCAGCCGCCTCCGCGAAGGACAGCAGACGAGGTCCGGTGACCTCGTAGAGGCGTCCGACGTGGTGGTCCTGCGTCAGTGCAGCGACGACGACGTCGGCGATGTCGTCCACGTCGACGAACGGCTCGCGCACGTCGCCCGCGGGGAGCGCGATGACGCCCTCCCGGACGCCGTCGACGAGGTGCCCCTCGGTGAAGTTCTGCGCGAACCAGCTCGCCCGCACGATCGTGTGCTCGAGCGCGGACGTGACGAGGACCTGCTCGCACGCCTCGGCACCGGGCTCGCCGCGGCCGGAGAGCAGGACGAGCCGCTGCACGCCGGCGTCGGCCGCCGCTTGCGTGAACGCCGTGATCGTGTCGACGGCGCCAGGTGCGGCGAGGTCGGGGACGAACGTGACGTAGGCGCGGTCGATGCCCTCCAGCACCGGCCCCCACGTGCCGGGGACCTCCCAGTCGAAGGGCGGGACCGAGCCGCGGGAGACCGCCCGGACGGTGTGGCCACCCGCGCCGAGCCGGGCGGTGACGCGGCGGCCGGTCTTGCCGGTGGCGCCAATGACGAGAAGACGTGGTGTGTTCATGTGATCCACACTCGGCGCACGGCGCAGGACGGACAAGGATCGGATGTCCTCCGATCATGACCGTTCGTCCTGCACCGCCGGACGCCGTGCCATCATCGGAGGGTGGCTCGCACCTTCCCCGCACCGGACGACCAGCTGGGTGAGGCACTGCACCTGCTGAAGATCACCGGCACCCTGTACTGCCAGGCGGAGCTGACGGCGCCGTGGGGCATCGACGTGCCCGCACTCGACGGTCTGATGATGTTCCACGTCGTGACCGCCGGCCGGTGCTGGCTCGAGCTCGACGGCCGCGAGCCGCTGCTGCTCCAGCCGGGCAGCCTCACCCTCGTCCCCCACAGCACCCCGCACCGTCTGCGCAGCGCCCTCGACGCGCCGAGCTCCCCGCTGTTCGACATCCCGGTGGAGCTGGTCAGCGACCGCTACGAGATCATGCGGTTCGGCGGTGGCGGCGAGCCCGCGCAGGTGACGTGCGGAGTGGTCGAGCCCGATCACGAGAGCGCGCGCCGGCTCGTCGCGCAGCTGCCCGAGGTCCTGCACGTCGACACGTGGGACGACGGCGACGCCAGCTGGCTGCACAGCACCCTGCGCCTGGTCGCCCGGGAGTCCGTTGCGAAGAAGCCCGGCGGCGAGATGGTCCTGACCCGGCTGGCGGACGTCCTCGTCGTCCAGACCGTCCGCGCCTGGCTCGACTCGGCACCGGAGGCGCGGCAGGGCTGGTTGGCTGCGCTCCGCGACGAGCACGTGGGGCGGGCCCTCATCGCGATCCACCGCGCGCCGGAGAAGAACTGGGGCGTCGACTCGCTGGCGCGCGAGGTCGGGCTCTCCCGATCGGCGTTCTCGGCGCGGTTCACCGACCTCGTCGGCGAGTCCGTGATGCGGTACGTCACGGACTGGCGGCTCCAGCTGGCCCGCACGCACCTCGGCCGCAGCACGGAGCCGTTGTCGGCGGTGGCGCACCGGTTCGGCTACCAGTCGGAGGCGGCCTTCTCCCGCGCGTACAAGCGGACATTCGGCGTGCCGCCGGGCTCGGCGCGTCAGCCCGCGGACGTGGACTGGCGGACCGTCCGCGGTCCGGCGGCCTGAGCGTCAACCGGCCGCGGGCGTCGCAGGTCCCGGTGACGGTGCGGGCTCCGGCGACGGTGCGGTGTCCTCCTCGTCCGGCTGCATCACGGCGCGTGCAGGCGCCGGCAGGTCCTCGCCCGACAGCCAGGAGTACCACGCGGACTCCGGGCCGCCCTGCAGCAGCAGCGCCCGGGTGAGCAGCGTCAGCGGCACGGCGAGGATCGCGCCGAGCGGACCGATGACGAAGGTCCAGAAGATGACGGACACGAAGCTGAGCGTGAGGGTGATGTTGACCGCGTCGGCGACGAACTTCGGCTGCACGAGCACCTGCAGGACGACGTTCACGGCGCTGTAGACGGCGATCACCGCGAGCGCGAGGGGCCAGCCGCCGACGACGAGCGCCAGGATGGTGGGCGGCACGACGCCGATGACGAACCCGATGTTCGGGATGAAGTTGGTGACGAACGCGAGGATCGCCCAGACCGCGGGGGCCGGGACACCGAGCGCCCACAGGGCGATGCCGTCGATCACGGCGACGACCGCACCGAACGACGCGCTGACCACGAAGTAGCGACGGACGCCGATGTTGAACGTGGTGGCGCGGTGCAGGACCCCGGCCTGCGTGGCCCCGAACTGCACGTGCGCGCCGTCGTACCGGGCGGCGTCGACGGACATGAAGATGACGTAGGTGACGACGACGAACAGCGTGGTCGCGACGCCGAGGGCGGCCCCGGAGACGCTCGTGGCGACACCCAGCAGCTGGGACGGCTGGAACGCGTCGGTGATCGAGCTGACGGCGTCCTGGTCGAGGCCGAGCGTCGCGAGCCAGGAGCTGGCGCTCCCGACGGCCTCCTGCAGCTCGGACAGGTACTCCTGCACGAGGCGGGCGAACTGGATGCCGGCGAACGTCAGCATGGCGATCAGGACGAGCAGGATCAGGTAGACGACGACGATGACGACGGTCGTCGCGGCGGCGCGGTGCCAGCCCCGGCGCTCGAGGGGGTGCCGGATCGGGTGCACGATGATGACGAGCACGGCGGCGAGGAACAGCGGGGCGAGCACCTCGCGCGTGGCGTGCACGCCGGCGAGGACGACGACCGCGGCGGAGAGGAAGAGGAGCGTCCGGGTGGGGGGCGCGAGGCCCTGGGGCGGTGCCATCGGGCGACGTGCTCCTTCGACGTTGTCCACGGGCGGGTGCTCGCAAGATAGCGCGCGCAGTCAGCGCCGTGGGTCGACAGGCCTGACCAGTGGCGCGGGGAACCGGGGCAGGATCGACGTGCCGTGCAACCACGCGGTGAGGCGGTCGGCCTCGGCGTCCAGCGCCGCGCGTGCGTCGCTGCCGACGTCCTCGAGCAGGACGAGGTCGACCGCGCCGTCCCTCGTCGACCAGCCGCCGACGATCCGCCCGTCGACCCAGACGGTCGCGCCGCCGTTTCCCGCGGTGTCGAACACCTGCGCGCGGTAGGGGCCGAGGTACCAGTCCCGCTCGGACCAGCCCATGGTGGTCGGGTCGAGCGCCGGCAGCAGGGCGACCCAGGGGCCGACGGGGCCGACGGGGTCGGTGTCGTCGGCCAGCACCCAGCCGGTCCCGCCCCCGTCGAGCGTCACCTCGACGGCGCCGACGTCCCGCAGCGCCTGCCGGACCGCCGTCAGCGTGGAGCCGAGCCACCACTTCAGGTCGAGCGTGGTCCCGGGCCCGAACCGGCGCAGCCACCGCTCGACCAGCTGCGCGCGGGCGACGTCCTCGGGCATCGAGGGGATCGGCTCGCCCAGCCAGTCGGCCGCGAGCGCCCAGGTGGGCCGTGAGCTGGTCCAGGAGCCGAGGTTGCCCGCGCGCACGATGGTCCCGGCCGCCTGGAGGCAGGTCATCACGCGCGACACGACGGGGAACGACCCCGCCCAGGACTTCCCGTGCCCGTACGCGATGGAGCCCTCCAGCAGCGGCTCGCGCTCGCGGAGCTGCGCCGCGGTGAGCGGCCCGTCGGCGAGGCCGGCCACCGCGGCGGCCGTCACCTCGTCGAACCACCGCTCGGCGTCCTCGACGAACCCCGACTCCCGGACCTCCTTCTCCAGCCGGCGCCGCTCGACCCCGGCGACCTTGTCGCTCGACGCGGCCTGCACGACCGGCAGCAGGTCCCGCCCGACCGCGAACAGCGTCCGGCGCATGGCCAGGTGCTTGACCAGGGTGCGGTCGTCGTAGAAGGCGCGGTCCAGGTCCGGCACGGTGAAGCCGTCGACGCGCGCCCACGCGGACAGGTACAGCCCGGCCGGGTCGGTGGCGTGCAGGCACACCATCGCGTCGGCGGCCGCCTCGACGTCGCGCACGAGGAAGGGCGGGGCGACGGCGTGCCGACGCGCGAGACGCGCCCGGCGCTCGGCGACGTCGAGGTGGGTCACCGGGCGATCGTCTCAGCCCACGGTGTGGTTGTAGAGCCAGTCGTTGCGGGTGTCGGCGGCGGCCCGGCGCAGGAACAGCGGCATCATCGCGTCCCGGATGGCCACGCCGAGACGGCTCGTGGTCACCCGCTTCTGCCCGTCGATGGCACGGGCGTACCGCACGACCGCCTCGGTGCGCGGCTGGCGTGCGGCCTGGTACGCGGCGAACGCGTCCGTCAGCGAGTCGTGCTCGCGCAGCAACCGGGCCAGGACCGCGGCGTCCTCCAGGGCGAGCGACGCTCCCTGCCCGGCGCTGGGGCTGGTGGCGTGCACGGCGTCCCCGACGGCGACCACGCGTCCGCGGCTCCACCGCCGGACGCCGACCAGGTCGTCGATCGGGTACGGGCGCAGCTCGTCGGTGGTGGCCGCGAGGATCTGCGGCACCGGGTACGGGTCGTCGGAGTGCAGCGCCCGCAGGTCGTCGACCGTGAGGGTCGCGCCGCGGTCGGGCGCCGTGACGTTGGCGAACCAGTACGCGGTGCCGTCCGTGCGCACCAGGTAGCCGAAGAAGGAGCGCGCGCCGAAGACGAAGTGCTGGGTCTCGGGGGTCGGCGCCAGCCCGGGCACGCGCGCGAAGCCGCCGACGCCGAGCAGCCCGCTGTACCGGGGCTCCGGCGCGGACGGGTCGATGTGGTGCCGCGTCGGGGAGCCGATGCCGTCGGCGCCGACGAGGAGGTCGCCCTCGGCGACCGTCCCGTCGGCGAACGTCGCGCGCACGCCGTGGGCGTCCTGGTCGATCGACACGAGCCGACTGCCGTAGGTCGTCGCGATCCCCGCCGCCTGCGCGCCCTCGCGGATCACCTGGTGCAGCCAGCTGCGGCGCACGATGACGCTGCCGCGCTCGGGCTCGCGCGCGGGGCCGTTGGGCACCGCGCCGAGCTCCTTGCCCGTCCGGCTCCACATCACCATGCGGCCGGCACGATGGCCGTCGCTGAGCAGCCGCTCGCGCAGACCGAGCAGCTCCAGGACGGCGAGGCCGTTCGTCGCGACGTTGAGGAACAGCCCGGCGTACGGGTCCGGCTCGGCGTGCGCCTCGTGGACGTGGACGTCCCAGCCGTCGCGGGCGAGCAGCAGGGCGGCCGCGGGACCGGCGACCCCTCCGCCGATGACGAGTGCTCTGGGCATGGCACGCTCCCTTGGTACGGTGGATGAACGAGACTCTCGTATCTAGAGTCTCTCGTATTTCGAGAGAGTAGGTCGCCGGTGGAAGACCTGTCAACGCGCGCCCGGTCGATCGCGCACATGGCCGACGTCATGCGCGACTTCATGGCCAGCGCTGTGCTGTTCCAGGACGCCGTCGCCCGCACGGGCGGCCTCAACAGCACGGACCTGCAGACGGTCGGGCTGCTGATGAGCCAGGGACCGGCCACCCCCGGTGAGCTGGCCGAGCGCACCGGCCTCAGCGCAGGCGGGGCCATCACCGCGGTCATCGACCGGCTGGAGAAGGCCGGCTACGTCAGCCGCCAGCGAGACCAGGCCGACCGGCGCCGCGTCATCGTGACGGCCGACGCCGACAAGGTGATGCGCGAGGTCGGGCCGATCTACGGCCGCGTCGGCGCCCGCTGGGCCGCGTACCTCGACACCCTCACCGACGAGCAGATCGAGCTGGCGAACGAGCTCTTCTCGCGGGCCGGTGAGATCAACCGCGACGAGATCGAGCAGCTCAAGGGGCAGCGATGACGGACGTCACCACGCCCGACGGCCGGACGCTGCGCGCGTACGACGTCCCCGTCGACGACCCCGTCCTCACGGTCGTCTGGCACCACGGCACCCCCAACGTCGGCACCCCGCCCGAGCCCCTGCTGCCCGCGAGCGCCGCGCGCGGCATCCGCTGGGTGTCCTACGACCGACCCGGCTACGGCGGCTCGACCCCGCACCCCGGTCGTGACATCGCCTCGGCCGCTGGTGACGTCGCGGCGATCGCGATCGCGGACGCGCTCGGCCTCGGCCGGTTCGCCGTCCTCGGCCACTCCGGCGGCGCGCCGCACGCGCTGGCCTGCGCCGCCCTGCTGGGTGACCGGGTGGTCGCGGCGGTGGGCGGGTCGGGCCTCGCGCCCTACCCCGCGGACGGTCTCGACTGGTTCGCGGGCATCAACCCCGGCGGCACCGCCGAGCTCCGCGCCGCCGTCGTGGGCCGCGCCGCGCTGGAGGACGTCCTGTCGGCCAGCGAGTACGACCCCGAGATGTTCACCGCGACCGACCACGCAGCGCTCGAGGGGGACTGGGGCTGGCTCGCGCGCATCGCCGGCGAGGCCCTGCAGGGCGGCATCGGCGGCATGGTCGACGACGACCTCGCCTACGTCGCCCCCTGGGGGTTCGACCCCACGACGATCACCGCACCCGTGCTCCTCATGCACGGCGACGCGGACCGCGTGGTGCCCAGCAGCCACGGGCGCTGGCTGGCGGACCGCATCCCCTCGGCCGAGCTGTGGCTGCGCCCGGGCGACGGGCACGTCTCGGTGCTGGACGCCGCGACGGACGCGCTGGACTGGCTGCTCTCGAAAGTCGACGCCACAAGCACGTGAATCGCTTCGGTACCTGGTCATCGCGTGACCTGGTCGTGAAGGTGGACGGACGCCCCCGCACCCGTCACCGACCCTGTCGCTGACGGTGGGCGCTCCCGGGGGGTCAACGTCGACGTCTTCGAGAAGGGGAACCTCATGTCAGTCCGAGCACGTCCACGCGCGGTGGTCACGGCACTCCTCGCCGTGACCATGGCGCTGGTGGCGGCGGTCGTCACCTCGCAGCCCGCCTCCGCGCACGGGTCGGTCACCGACCCGCCCACCCGCAACTACGGCTGTTGGGAGCGGTGGGGCAGCAACCACCTCGACCCGACCATGGAGCAGAAGGACCCCATGTGCTGGCAGGCCTGGAAGGCCGACCCGAACGCCATGTGGAACTGGAACGGGCTGTACCACGAGGGCATCGGTGGACGGCACGAGCAGCTCATCCCGGACGGCCAGCTCTGCTCCGGCGGACGCACCGAGGGCGGCCGGTACAACGCGCTCGACAAGCCCGGGGCCTGGGTGGCCAAGGGTGTGCCGACGTCGTTCACGCTGACCCTGACCGACAGCGCCAAGCACGGTGCCGACTACCTGCGCATCTACGTCACGAAGGCCGGCTTCGACCCGACCACCGAGGCGATGGGCTGGGACGACCTCGACCTGGTCAAGGAGACCGGTCGCTACCCCACCACCGGCCTCTACCAGACGGACGTGAACCTGTCCGGCCGCAGCGGTCGGGCGGTCCTGTACACGATCTGGCAGGCCAGCCACACGGACCAGCCGTACTACCTGTGCAGCGACATCAACATCGGTGGCGGCAACACGACGCCGACGCCCACCCCGACGCCGACCGTCACGCCGACGCCCACCCCCACGGTGACGCCGACGCCGACGCCCACCCCGACCGTCACCCCGACGCCGACCCCCACGCCCACGGGCGGGACCGGCACCTGCACCGCGACGGTCAAGGTGGTCAACAGCTGGAGCGGCTCGTTCGTCGGTGAGGTCACCGTCAAGGCCGGGTCGACGGCCCTCACGGGCTGGCACGCGACGATCGGCGGCGCCACGGTGTCGCAGGCATGGAACGGCGCCCTCTCGGGTGCCAACACCATCACCAGCGCCGCGTGGAACGGCTCCGTCCCGGCGGGTGGCACGGCGACAGCCGGCTTCATCGCCAGCGGCACCGGCAGCGGCCTGACCGCGGTCTGCGGCTCGCACTGACGCAGCCCCGCAGCTGACGCCCGCCCGTCCCCGTCCCACGGGGGCGGGCGGGCGTCATCATGAGGGCATGGCATCCGAGCCCGAACCCGTCGCCGTCATCGTCTGGCTGGTGCTGGAGCGGCCCGGCGACGGCGCACCACGAGGACGGTCGCTGTCCAGAGCAGCGCGACAGCCACGGCGACGGCCGAGACCGCGATGACCAGCCCGGGGAGCTGGTCGCGGACGACGTCGCCGCAGTGCTCCGCGACCGTGACCCCGGGCGCGAGCTCGACGAGGCCGGCCTCCTCGACGCAGCGCAGGCGGGTCGCGTACCCGCCGGCGGCCAGGACCAGACCCCACACGGGCACGAGGACCAGCAACCAGCGCAGCCTCATCAGGGACGCGTCACCGGCAGGCCGAACGCCTCGAAGTGCTCGGCGCCGATGAACGCCGTCAGCTCGCGCACGCGGTCGCCGCGGAACGTCAGCACGTCGATCGACCAGGCACGGTGCACGTCGTCACCGGGTGCGCGCAGGTACGACGCCACCGCGGGCTCGCCGTTCGCTCTCGTCGGGACGTGCTGCCAGGAGCCGCAGGTGAACGCGATGGTCGTCGCGAACTCGGTGACGGCGTCCCGGCCCCGGTACCAGTGCGGCAGCGGCGGCATCGACCACGTGACGTCCTCCGTCAGCAGGGAGAGCAGCAGGTCCACGTCGCCGCGCTCCAGCGCCGAGGAGTAGGCCGCGACGACCTCGCGCGTCCGGGTGTCGGCGACGGGGTGGGCGTCGCGCGGCGGCACCTTCTCCGCGACCGTCGCGCGGGCGCGCTGGAGGGCGCTGTTCACCGAGGCGGTCGTCGTGCCCATCCACGTCGCGATCTCGGCGGCGGAGAAGCCCAGCACCTCGAACAGCAGGAGGGCCGCCCGCTGGTTGCCCGGCAGGTGCTGCAGCGCCGCGACGAACGCGAGCTCGACGGCCTCGCGCTGCTCGTACCGCGCGTCCGGGTACGGGCTGAGCCAGGCGACGTCGGTCAGCGGGACGTCGCCGACGACCGCGTGCTCGCTCGACGGTCCCAGGTCCACGGGCATCGCGCGACGACCGCGGCGGGCGATGAGGTCGAGGCACGTGTTGGTGGCGATCCGGTAGAGCCACGGGCGCAACGCGGACACCTCGACGTCCCCCATCGCGCGCCAGGCCCGCAGCAAGGCGTCCTGCAGGGCGTCGTCCGCGTCGTGCACCGAGCCGAGCATCCGGTAGCAGTGCGCGTGCAGCTCCCCGCGCAGGGGCGCGAGCTGCTCGGTGAAGGAGTCGACCTCGGACAGGTCCGTCATGACCGATGATTCTGCCCCGCTGCGCAAGTCTTACCGGCATGACCACTTCCACCACCGCCACCACCCTCGACGTCCCCGGCGCCCGCCTGCACTACGAGCTGCGCGGCACAGGCCCGCTGGTCGCGCTCGTCGGCGCCCCCATGGACGCCACCGCGTTCGCCCCGCTCGCCGACCTGCTCGCCACCGACCACACCGTCCTCACCACCGACCCGCGCGGCATCAACCGCAGCACGGTCGACCACCCGGACCGCGACTCGACCCCCGTCGAGCGTGCCGACGACCTCGCCGCCCTGCTCCGGCACGTGGACGCCGGCCCCGCGACGGTCCTGGGCTCGTCGGGCGGTGCCGTCACCGTCCTCGCCCTCGTGGAGCGCGCGCCGGAGCTGGTGCGCACGGCGATCGCCCACGAGCCGCCGCTCGACGAGCTCGTCCCCGACCACGCGGAGCTGTACGAGAAGACGGAGCAGATGATCGCCACCTACCTGACCGGCGACACCCGCTCGGCGTGGCGGCAGTTCATGGACATCGGCAACCTGCAGATGCCCGACGAGGTGTTCGAGATGTTCTTCGGCACCCCGCGCGAGGGGCAGGACGCGGCCGACGAGCACTTCCAGTTCGCCCACATGCTCCGGCACACGGTGCGGTTCCGGCCGGACGTCCCAGCCCTCCGCGCCGCGTCGACGCGGCTGGTCGTCGGGATCGGCGAGGACTCGACCGGCGAGCTCTGCGACCGGACCTCCCGCGCGCTCGCGGACCTGCTCGGCATCGAGCCCACCCTGTTCCCCGGCGACCACATCGGGTTCGCCGAGCAGCCGGACGCCTTCGCGGTGCGGCTGCGGGAGATCATGGGCGCATGAGCCTCGAGGCCACGTTCACCGCGCCCATCCGCAAGGACGGTGCCTTCGCCACGTACCTGCAGCTCGACGGCTCCGCGGAGCTGCTCGGCACCCGCAAGGCGGTCAAGGTCACCGGCACCCTGGACGGCCACGAGTTCGCCGCGACCCTCATGCCGTCGGGGACGGGGCCGCACTGGCTCCCCCTGCGCAAGGCCCTGTGCACGACGATCGGCAAGAGCGAAGCGGGCGAGCTGGTCGAGGTACGCCTCCTGGACCGGACGACCTGACGTCGCCGAACCCGACATGGGTGCCGCTCAGGCGGTCACGACGACACCCATGTCGGGTTCGGACGGGGTCAGCTGCCCGTGATGACGAACTGGCTGCCCGGCTGGGTGACCACGTTGCCGGTCGCGTTCCCCGACATCGTCACGTTCGACAGGATCGCGTTGCCGCGGATGCCGCTCATCGCCAGGATGCCGGCACCGTTGCGGGAGTTCGTGATCCGCACGTTCGTGATCCGGACGTCCGGCACGACGCCGCCGCCGTTCTTGAGCTGGATGCCGTCGTAGGTGGAGTCGTCGATGTCGGTGTCCCGGATGGTGACGCCCGGGATGTCCAGGGTGCTCGGGAAGATCGTGATGGCCCCGAACTCCTGGTCCTCGTTCCAGAACGCCCCGCCGGTCCGGTAGAGCCCGTTGTTGGCGATCAGCGTGGTCCCGCCGAAGGGCAGCGGGCTGTGGTCGGTCGCCAGCATGATGCCCGGGTAGTTCATCGTGTCGTAGACGAGGTTGTTCTCGATCGACTGGTTGGAGCCGCCGTAGATCGCGATCCCGTTGGCGCGCCACGGCAGCTGGATCGTGTTGTTCACGAAGTGGTTGTCGTGGGCGTTGTCGACGGTCCGGTCCTTCACATACGGGTTGGCCCAGATGGCCAGCGCGTCGTCCCCGGTGGTGCGGAACGACGAGTTGAACACCCGCGAGTTCCGGGTGCCGTTGGAGAAGTTGATCCCGTCGGCGTAGGTGTTGCGGATCCGCATGCCCGAGAGGTCGAGCCCGTCGGCGGGCCCCCAGAGCTCGGGGACGTTGTCGTAGTCCCGGCCGACCCACACACCGACGTTGGCGTGCTCGATCCACACGTTGCTGATCTTCGTGCCCGTGCCGAACCGGCCGTTGAGCCCGACACCGCCCTCGTCGTTCCCGTCGCCGCCGCGGATCCGGCCGGAGCCGAAGATGGCGATGTCGGAGATCTGGGTGTTCTTGTCGATGTCGAACCCGAAGTTGCCCTCGTGCGGGTGGTTGAGGGTGTTCGCGTCCTGCGGCTCCGTCAGCGTGTAGAGCTGCGAGTGCCACATGCCGGCCCCGCGGATCGTCACGTCCGAGATGCCCACCTGGTTGTACATCCCGCGGTTCAGCGGGTCGTCGGTGAGGATCTTCTTCTCCTGCCGCCACTGCCCGGCCGGGATCCAGACGCAGCTGATCTGGCCGTTCTGGTCGGCCGTGACGGCCGCCTGGATGGCGGTGGTGTCGTCGAGCCCGTCGTTGGGCACGGCGCCGTACGCAGTGATCGACGTGCACTCCGCCGGCTTGGACAGCGGCGGCGCCACCTGCTCGAGGTCGACCAGGTCGATGACGTAGAACGCCGCCGTGTCACCGGCGTCGCGCTGCAGCCGGAACACCGTGCCCGCCGGGTAGGACTGGGCGAGCATCGCGTGGGACTCGTCGAACAGCCGCCGGGCGTCCCCACCCGGGGTGTTCGTCAGGCCCTCCGGCTGGTCGGTGGTCCCGTACAGCCAGCTGTGCCGCGAGCTCAGTGTCACCTTCTGCACGAACGTGCCGTTGGCGTAGAGGCTGATCGTCGCGTCCTGACCGCCGCCGCCGGCCGCGTCCGGGATCGAGCTCCGGATCACGATCGAGTTGGTGGCGTTGGTCGACGTGAGCTGCACGTACTGGCCCTGGCTGGTGAGGCGCACCGACTTGCGGCCCGACGACTCGGTCCCGAAGTTGGTGTGCCCGAACGTCCGCAGCGCGTCGGCCTCGACCAGCGTGCCCGTGTAGGTCCCCGCCTCGGCCTCGTAGGACGTGTACGGGACCGCGGCCCCGCGCCCGACCACGATGGACTGCGCGAGCGTGTTGTTGGTCTCGTTGGTCTCGGCGACGGCGTTCGTCGCGTCGGCCGTGGCGGTCAGCGTGGCGCCGCCGGTGGCGGCGGTCCACGTGCCGTTCAACGGGACGGTCGCGGTGGCGCCGGCGACGAGCGCGCCCGTCGACCCGGTCAGGGTCGCGCTGCCGACGACGAGCCGCGTCGTGGACGCGCCCGCCGACTGCGACCCGCGGTTCTTCACGGTGACCGTGAACGAGACGGTCGAGCCGACGGCCGGGTTGGCCGGGTTCGACGCGATGGCGAGGACCTGCAGGTCCGGGCCGGGCGCCTCGGTCACCACGACCTTGGTCGGGTTGCTGTAGCCGTTGTTCGCCTCGTTCTGCTCGACCACGGTGCCGGCGGGGTCGACGACCCCGCCGATCGTGTACGAGCCGGCGGGGCGGGTGCCGATCGATGCCGACACGGTGGTCGACTGCCCGGCCGCGACCGCCGGGACGTTCGCGCTCCCCACCTTGGCGCCGTCCACCGTGAGGTCGACGGTGGTGGCCGCCGACGCCAGGTTGCCGGCGTTGCGCACGGTTGCCGCGAGGGTGATCGCCGCGGTCTCGACGGGTGACGCGGGGGTGGCCGTGACCGCGGTGACGGTCAGGTCCGGGTTGGGTGCGGGCAGGCCGATCACCTGGAGCACCGAGACCTGCCCGTTGCCCGCGCCGGTGTTGCCGGTGAACACGAGCCGCACGTCGGTGGCCGACCCGCTGACCGGGACGGCCACCCTGTTGCCCGACCCCGGTGCGAACGCGTAGGCGGCCGAGGCCTTCAGCGACGACCACGCCCCGGTGCCGACGCGCCCCTCGATCGAGAACGTCTGCGTCCGCGCACCCCACGCGGCGGCCGGCGGCACCCCGACGACCACCTGCTGGAGCGTCGACTGCGACGCCAGGTTCACCGCGAGCCAGCTGGGGTAGGCGCCGCCGGCACCCTCCCAGTACGTGCTCGGGTCGGCGTCGACCGCGTTGCCCGCGACGAACGAGAACTCGGTCGAGGACGCGGTCGCCGGGCGGCCTGCGGCCAGGTCGGTGCCGGTGCCGGGGGTGGTCGCGACGACCAGGGACGCCGTGGCGGTGTTGTTGCTCTCGTTCGCCTCGGCGACGGACCCGGCGGGGTCGATCGTCGCGACGAGCGCGTAGGTCCCGGCGGCCCGGGTGCCGATGCTGACGGACACGTCGTGCTGCGCACCGGCCGCCAGCGCGCCGACGTTCGCCGTGCCCACGGCGGTGCCGTTCAGGGTGAGCGCGACCGTCGTCGCCGCGGCCGCGGCGGTGCCGGTGTTGCGGGCCGTCCCGGTGACCGTGACGGCGTCGGTGGGGGTCGGGCTCGCGGGCGACGTGCCGGTCAGGCTCACCTGCAGGTCCGCGAGCGTGGGCTCGGGCCCGGAGGACACGACGACCGAGCCGGACGCCGCGTTGTTGGTCTCGTTCGACTCGGCGACGGTGTTGGCCGGGTCGACGGTGACCGTGAGCGGGTAGGTGCCGGTGGCGCGGGTGCCCGCGTTCACGGTGATCGTGGTCTGCGCGCCGGCCGCGAGCGCCGGGACGGTCGCGGTGCCGACGTTGGTGCCGCCGAGCGCGACGACCGCGGTGGTGGCGGCCGAGGCGGCGGTGCCGGAGTTGCGGACGGTGGCGCCGACGGAGATCGGCGTGGTCGGGGTGACTGCGATCGGGTTCGTGGTGAGGGCCACCTGGAGGTCGGGGCTCGTGGGCACCGGCGTGGTGCTGCCGATCACCTGGAGCTCGGCCACCTGCGCGTTGGAGGAGCCGGTGTTCGCGGTGAACACGAGCCGGACGTCGGTCGCGGTGCCGCTGACCGGGACGGTCACCGTGTTCCCCGACGACGGTCTGAACGGATGGGCCGCGGACGCCTTGAGGGTGCTCCACGAGCCGCTGCCGGTGCGGCCCTCGACGGCGAACGTCTGGGTCCGGCCGCCCCACGCGGGGTCGGGGTTGAGCTTGACGACGACCCCGGTGAGCGTGGACGCCGCGGCCAGGGAGACCGTGAGGTTCGACGGGTACGCGCCCGGCGCGCCCTCCCAGTAGGTCGCGGTGGAGCCGTCGACCGCGTTGCCGGCCACGTAGGTCTGCTGGACGGAGGTCGCCGTGATCGGGCGGCCCTGGGCGAGGTTGCTGCCCTGCGGCGGGTCCACCGGCGGGGTCGACGAGGTCCCGTAGACCTCCACATCGGACAGCTGCGCGGCGGGCCACCCGGTGTTGGCGCTGACGGCGGCGCGCACGTAGCGGACGCTGGTGTCGGTCACGTCGACGGAGACCGCGTTGCCGCCGGTGAACGCGTAGGACGCGGACGCCTCGAGCGTCGTGAAGCCGGACCCGTCGGTGGAGCCCTGCAGCGTGACGGTCTCGGAGCGGGCGCCCCAGCCGCCGGGGATCTTCAGCGTGACGTCGGTGACGGTCGCCGCTGCGCCGAGGTCGACCTGGACCCACTGCGGGAACGCGTTGTTGACCGACTCCCAGTAGGTGGCCTGGTTGCCGTCGGTCACGTTGCCGGCGACGTAGGTCTGGTTCGAGCTGCTGGCGGTGGCGGGCTTGCCCGCGGAGAGCAGCACCGGGGCGGCGGCCGCTCCGTGTGCCACGAGCGCGATGCCCAGGGGCGCGACGAGCGCGACGGTGGCACCGGCCACGATCGCGCGCTTCAACCGAGTTCTCATGACGTCCTCGTTCTCCCGCGTCGTTGCGGGGTCGACCCAGGGCGCGCGGAGGCGACCGAGGGTGCGGGTGGACGGCGAGATGAGTGCGGTTCATCGCGACCGGATGCACGGCTTTGTGCAGGGAACCTGTCAACTTCTTGCAGTGTTGAGGTGCGACATTACGAACATGCGCCGTCCTCCGTCAAGAGAGGCTGTCCCCGGGTCACGCTAGGTTTTCCCCGACGAGAGGAGACATCCATGTCGTTCCAGGCCTACCTGGACACCATCGAGGACAAGACCGGTCTCACGCCGCGGCAGCTGGTGGAGATCGCGCACGAGAAGGGTCTCGACGCGCCCGGCGCCAAGGCGGCCGGTGTCGTGACCTGGCTCGCGGAGGACTACGGCCTCGGCCGCGGGCACGCCATGGCGCTGTGGCACGTCATCTCGAAGGGCCCCACCATCAGCACCAAGCACGTGGGCACGGACGGCGTGCACGGCGACCAGACCGACACGCTCTGGCTGGACGGCAAGGCCACCAAGCCGAGCTGACGCCGGGCGCCGCGTCAGAAGGTCGCGGCCAGCTTGTCCAGCGAGGACTCCAGCCCGAGCCGCGACAGCTCGGCAGTCTGCGCGTCCGCGTACCCGCGCTCGACCACGGTCATCAGGCCGTCGCGCACGGTGACGACGTGGGGCACCACGCGGGGGATGCCGGGCGGGAACCCGAGGTCCTGCGGGTCGTAGGAGCCGCCGTCGGCGTCGCTGAACCCGTGGAGGAACTCGAGCCGCTCGCCGTCGTCGACACAGGTGTACGTCCAGGTGCTCCAGAGGTCGACCTCGTCGGGCGTCCGCATCGCGACGAGCGAGACCCCACCCACCCGGACGTCCATCCGCGCGACCGGGCATGTGAACCCCTGCGGTCCCCACCACGTGCGCACGACGTCGGACTCGGTCCAGGCCGCCCACAGGGCACTCGCGGGCGCGTCGAACGCCCGCTGCACCTCGAGGTCGGTCATGACGGCACCAGCTCGTCGAGCAGGGCCATGGTCGCGCGCGTCCCGGACTCCAGCCCGCCGGACGGCACCCAGCGGTCGCGGTCCTCGACGGAGGCGAACAGCGACACCGACGTCAGGCGGCACCCCGTCGGCGTGGGCTCGAAGCTCTCGACCACCAGCTGCAGGGCGCCGGGGCCGCCCGCCTCGAACTCGTACGTGGACACGAGCCGGTGCGGCGCGCTGACCTCGTGGAAGACGCCGCGCATCGGGTACTCGACGCCGTCGGTGCGGGTCATCACGAGCCGCCACCGACCGCCGACGCGCAGGTCGTGCTCGTCGACCACGACGGTGAACCGCTCCGCCCCCTTCCAGCGCGGCATCAGCCCCGGGTCCGTGTAGGCCCGGAACGCGACCTCGGGCGGTGCGTCGAACTCGTGCACGACGACGACGTCCTGCCGCCCCGGCTCGACGATCAGCTCAGTGCTTCCCACGGTCGTTCTCCTCGTCCTTGCGCAGCGCGGCGATCTCGCGGTCCAGGGCGTCGAACCGTTGCCGGAACGCCGCCCGGTGGTGCTCGAGCCAGTCGGTGGCGTCGTCCAGCGCGTCCTCGCGGAGGCGGCTCGGCCGCCACTGCGCGCGCCTGCCCCGGGTGATCAGGCCCGCCTCCTCGAGCACCCGCAGGTGCTTGGAGACGGCCTGCGTCGTCATGTCGAACGGCTCCGCCAGCTCGGTCACCGTCGCCTCGCCGTCGGCCAGCCGGCCGAGGATGGCCCGGCGCGTCGGGTCGGCGAGTGCGGCGAACGTCGCGCTCAGCGGATCCACTTAGCAAACCTTTCGGTTGTGCAACCTGATGGTTGAACAATGCTCCTGGGGCGCCTCGCTCGTCAAGCGCATACGCTCGCGAAGGCGGCGACGCCGCCGCACGGCTGCGAGACGAGGGAGGGTCCATGAGCATCAACGACGACGACATCACCAGCGAGCCGGCACCCGAGGGCGAAGGCGTGGCGGACGGCGGTGCGAACCCGGGCGGCCACGACGGCGGCGCCGACGGCTCGGCCGGCGAGGGTCCCGCGGACGGCGGCGCCAACCCCGGCGGGCACGACGGCGGAGCGGACGGGTCCGCGGGCGAGGGGCCCGCCGACGGCGGAGCGAACGCCGACGGTCACGACGGCGGGGCGGACGGCTCGGCGTAGTGCCGGAGCCCGCCCTGAGGCGGCAGGAGCGAGTGCGCGGACCGGTCCTGCGGTCCGCGCTCTCCCGCTGCATCGGCGTCCCCGCCGAGCGTTTCGCCGACGAGTTCTGGGGCCGCGCGGCCCTGCTCTCCCCGGCCAACGACGACTTCACCGACCTGTTCTCCCCCGCCGCCGTCGACGAGCTCGTCGGCCGGCGCGCCCTGCGCACCCCGTTCGTCCGGCTGGCCCACGAGGGCTCCGTGCTGGCCCCGGACCGGTTCACCGCGTCCGGCGGGTTCGGCGCCGAGGTCTCCGACCAGGTGTCGAGCGACAAGGTGCTGGCGGAGTTCGCGGCGGGCGCCACGATCGTGCTGCAGGGCCTGCACCGGATGTGGCCACCCCTGGTCGACTTCACGCGGCAGCTGGTCGAGGAGCTGGGTCATCCCGCCCAGGTCAACGCGTACGTCACCCCACCCTCGTCGCAGGGCTTCTCGCCCCACTACGACACCCACGACGTGTTCGTCCTGCAGGTGTCCGGCGAGAAGCACTGGGTCATCCACGCGCCCGTGCACCCGGACCCGCTCAAGGACCAGGTGTGGACCGACCACCGCGCCGCGGTCGCCGAGGCGGGCCGTGGCACACCGGTCGTCGACCAGGTCCTGCGTCCCGGCGACGCCCTGTACCTGCCGCGCGGCTGGATCCACTCCGCGACCGCGCTCGGCGACACGTCCATCCACCTGACGGTCGGGCTCTCGGCGTACACGCGCGCCGACGTGGTGGACACGCTGCTCGGCCTGGTCGGCGACTCGGCCCCGTTGCGGGCGTCGCTGCCGATGGGCATCGACGTGAGCGACCCGGACCAGCTACGCCCGATCGTCGAGCAGACGGTGGCCGACCTCGTCGCGGCCCTCACCTCCGAGCAGGACCCGGCGGACCGCACCGCCCGACGCCTCGGCGCCCGGTTCGGCCGCGACACCCGTCCGGAACCCGTCGCGCCGCTGGCCACCCTGAGCGCGATCACCGCACTGACCGAGAGCACCGAGGTCCGGTGGCGCAGCGGCTACGGCGGCCGGGTGGAGACGGCCGGCGACCGCGTCCGGCTGACCGCGCGCGGCAACGTGCTGTCGCTCCCGGTCGAGGCGGCGCCGGCCCTGGAGACCCTCCGCACCGGCGACCCCGTCACCGTCGGGTCGCTGCCCGGGCTGGACCTGGCCAGCGCGCTCGTCGTCGTCCGGCGCCTGCTCCGCGAGGGCGTGGTGGTGACGTCTCCGTGACCGACGGGTGGGTGCCCTGCAGCGACGGCGCCCGCGACCGCGGGGACCCGCTCGTCGCGACCGGCTCCCATGGCGACCGCTGGTTCCTGGTCGAGAACCAGTCGGCGTGGGGTCGGCACGCCCTGCTCGACCCGCCGTACGACCACGCCCTCGGCCGCGCCCTGGTGCACCGGGTGGAGCGAGCCGGGATCCGCCCGCTGGCCATCCGGCGCCCCGGGCGGCGGAGGGCGCAGGACGGGACGCGATGGGCGCTGGTCGACTCGCGGCCCGGGCGTGAGTCCGTGCGGTGGGGCCGCGTCGACGAGGCCCGCGAGCTGCTCGACGTGCCGCTCGACGGCTCCACGGGTACCCCCTCGGACCGACCGGTCTTCGCCGTGTGCGCGCACGGCCGCCACGACCGGTGCTGCGCGGTCCGCGGGCGGGGCGTCGCCGCGCGGCTGGCCGGTGCGTATCCCGAGGAGACGTGGGAGTGCTCGCACCTGGGCGGAGACCGCTTCGCCGGCACGATGGTGCTGCTCCCGCACGGCCTGTACTACGGCTGGGTCGACGACGGCGACGCGCTCGAGGTGGCCGACGCCTACCTCGCCGGCCGCGTGGTGCCCCGGTTCCTGCGCGGTCGCAGCTCCTGCTCGCACCCGGTGCAGGCCGCGCAGCACTACGCGCGTGCCGAGCTGGGCGACGACCGCATCGACGCGTACCCGCCGCTGGCCGAGGAGCGCACCGACGACGGCTGGTCGGTCCGGCTCGACGCGCCGGACGGTCCGGTGACGGTCGGGCTCGTCGAGACCTCGTCGGGACCCCTGCTGTCCACCTGCACCGCCACCCAGCCGCTGCCGGTACGGCAGTGGGCGCTCGCCGGCATCGACCGCCCGCCCGTGGCGGTCCCCGCGTGACCGCCGACTGGTTCGAGGAGGCGACGGCAGGCAGTGCCGTGGCTGCCGACGCGAGGGCCGTGGCGTGGGGATCGACGCCGCTCGGACCGACCGACTCGTGGTCCCAGTCGCTGCGCCACGCGGTCCGGATGTGCTTCGGAACCCGCTTCCCGGTGATGATCGCCTGGGGCCCGGAGCTGACCATGATCTACAACGACGGCTACCGCGGCCTGCTCGGCTCGGAGAAGCAGCGCGGCGCGTTCGGCGCCCCGGTGAGCACGGTGTGGGCCGAGGTGTGGGACGAGCTGGCCCCGCTGTTCGACCGCGTGGTGGAGACGCGTGACGCCGTCTGGGTCGAGGACGCTCCCCTGCTGGTCAACCGCTCCGGCTTCAGCGAGGAGACGACGTTCACGTTCTCCTACAGCGCGCTGCTCGACGACGACGGCACCGTGGGCGGCGTGCTCGACATCGCGACGGAGACCACCCTCCAGCTGGTGGACCGCCGCCGCCTGGCGACGATCGACGCGCTGCACGTTGCCGTGCCCCAGCAGCTGGAGACCATCGACGACGTCGCCCGGGCAGCGGTCGACGTGCTGGCGCGCAGCCACGACGTCGCCGGCGCCGCGTTCTTCCTGACCGTGGACGACCGGCTGGAGCAGCTCGCCGGCACGTCGGAGGAGGCCGCGGAGATCGTCGACGAGCACGTCCTGCGCGACGTCGTGACGCGGCGGACCACGGTGGTCCACGGGACGACGCTCGCCGCGCCGCTCCTCGGGACCGACCGCGACGGCGTGGTCGGGGTGCTCGTCCTGCAGGGGTCGCCGCTGCGGCCGTTCGACGCCGAGCACCGCTCGTTCCTCACGGTGCTCGCGTCGACGGTCGGTGCCGCGGTGCGGGCCGCCGCCTCCCAGCACGCTCTGGTGGAGAGCCTCCAGGACCGCGCCCGTCGCTCGGAGGTCGAGGCGGAGCGGACGCGGGACGCGTCGCTCGCGCTGCAGCACGCGATGCTGACCGCACCGCCCGCGCCGGACGGCGTCGAGGTCGTCGTGCGCTACCAGCCCGCGTCCGCCGACCTCACGATCGGGGGCGACTGGTACGACGCGTTCCGCACGCGGGACGGCTCGACGACCGTCGTGATCGGCGACGTCGTCGGGCACGACCTGGAGGCTGCCGCGGCGATGGGTCAGGTCCGAGGCCTGGTCCGGGCCATCGCCTACGACACCGACGGCTCCCCGGGCCGCATCCTCGAGCGCGTCGACGACGCCATCGCCGGTCTAGGTCTCGGGCCGAGCGCGACGGCGAGCGCCGTGGTGGCCAGCGTCGTCCCGGACCTGGACGGCCGGCACACCGTGCAGTGGTCCAACGCCGGCCACCCGCCGCCCGTGGTCGTCCGTGCGGACGGCACCGTGGAGGTCCTGCGCCGCCGCAACGACCTGATCCTCGGCGTGACGACCGGACGCGAGCGCATCGACCACACGACCGTGCTGGAGGTCGGGGACATCCTGCTGCTGCACACCGACGGCCTCATCGAGCACCGCACCCGCACCCACGTCGCCGGCATCGACCAGCTGGTGGGCATGCTCGCGGGCCGCCAGTCGCAGCCGCTGGAGGCCCTGGCCGACGACGTGCTGGCGACGATGGTGCCGTCGGACGCGAGCGACGACGTCGCCCTCGTCCTCGTCCGCCCGCTCTCCCTGCCGGCGGGCGGTGAGGGCTAGGACGCCTGCGAGATGCGGACGGTGTTCCCCGCCGGGTCCCGGAACGCGCAGTCGCGCGGGCCCCAGCCCTGGTCCATCGGCTCCTGCAGGACCTCGGCGCCCGATGCCTGCACCTTCTCGAAGGTGGCGTCCAGGTCGTCGGACGAGAAGACGAGCATCGGCAGGACGCCCTTGGCGAGCAGCTCCTGCATGACGTCGCCGTCGGCCTGCGAGCGACCGGCATGCGGGTCGGACAGCACGATGCCGAGCCCGGGCTGCGCGTCGCTGCCGAGGGTGACCCAGCGGTGGCCGCCGGAGGCCACGTCCTGCTGGACCTCGAGGCCCAGGGCGTCCCGGTAGAAGGCGAGCGCCTCGTCGACGTCGCTGACGGTGATGTTGGTGTACTGGAGTGAGATCGTCATGGGACCGACCCTAGGAGCGGGTCCCCGGCCGCCGCTTCTTCGATCCTGACCACTTCGCTCGCGGCTGTCCGAAAGGACAGTGGTGACCGCGCTGACGCGGTCGTAGCGTGACAGACCCGGCTCCGACCGGGCGGATCGTCACCGGCACAGCGCCCTCGCGCCTGCGCCTCACGCGTCGTGCACGCGTTCCCCCAGCGCTTCCGCCAGCGAAGGACACCCCCATGACCAGCACCCGTACCCGCGCCCTGCGAGGCGCGACCGTCGCGCTCGTCGCGCTCGGCCTGGCCGCGTCGGCCGCGCCCGCCCAGGCGACGCCCGACGTCGCGACCCCGGACAGCACGATGGCCTTACCCGCAGGCCTCGCCTGCACGTTCCCCGTCACGGTGACCGGGACGGGCGGGTTCAGGCACGAGCACACCAAGGGTCCCGTCACCACGACCACCGGGCTCGGGCAGAACCTCACCGTGACCAACGACGCCAGCGGCGACTCGATCCGGTTGCGTTCCTCCGGCGCCACCTCCGTCACGACGACGCTGCCGGACGGCTCCAAGCACGTGGTCCTGCTCGGGGCGAACCTCGTCATCCTCTTCCCGACCGACATCCCCGCCGGACCCTCGATGACCCTGTACAAGGGTCGGGTCGAGTACACGGTCGATGCCGCCGAGACCTGGACCATCGTGTCGACCTCAGGACGTGCCACGGACCTGTGCGAGGCCCTCAGCTGACCGGACGCCCGCCCTGGGCCCAGCGGGCCACCAGCTCGGCACGCGTCGCCGCCCCCACCCGGTCGCGTGCCGACACCAGCCGGTGCTTCACCGCACTCTCGCCGATCCCGAGCCGACGCGAGATCCGCGTGGTCGTCCACCCGCGCGCCACCATGACGATGACCTCGGCCTCTCGGCGGGTGAACGGACCGTTCGGCATCTCGGGCGCCTCCCCGAGCCGCTCGACTGCGGCATCGAGCGCCGTGCGGAAGTCGAAGGCCGCCCGCAGCGGCGCACCCAGCGCGTCCAAGCAGGTGAGCTCGTCGTCGTCGAGGTCACGAACCTGTCGCTGGACCGCCAGGAACGTCAGGGTCGAGTGGGTGCGGTGCAGGACGACGGCCGCCGGGTAGCGCGCCTCGAGCGGCGCGTGCATCGCTGCATAGACGTCCGACTCCCAGAATCGCGGCAGGTCCGTGACGTCACTGACGCGCTGCACGACCGAGCCCCGCAGGAGTCCGGTCATGGACGGATGCCGCGCCGTCATCGCCTCGGCGGTCGCCATCTGCGTGTCCGTCCAGGGCGGCGGCCTGGACGACGCGAGGACGAGCGCCCGCGTGCGGTAGGTGCCGACCGTCGACCACTCGCAGAACCCGGCACCGGCATCGGCACCGAATGCGAGGTTGACGCGGTCCGCCAGCTCCTGGGCGTAGTCGAGCCCGGCTGCGACCTGCCGCGCAGAGTCGACTCCGATGCGCAGAGCATCAGCCAGCTTCACGATGGCACCCACCAGACCGTGCGACCGCCGGACCGGTCCACCGTAGCGCTGCCCCGGAACCGGCCCTCGGGCCCTACGGGACGATGTGGCCCGCCGCCCGGAACAGCTCGTACCACTCGGCCCGGGTCAGGGGGATCTCGGAGCCCTGCGCTGCGCCCGTGACGCGGTCGGGGCTCGTCGTGCCGAGCACCACCTGCATCCGCGCGGGGTGCCGGGTGATCCAGGCGGTGGCGATCGCGATGGCCGGGACGTCGTACTTCCCTGCCAGCCGGTCGATCACCGCGTTGAGCTCCGGGTACTCCGGCGAGCCGAGGAAGACCCCGGTGAAGAACCCCGCCTGGAACGGCGACCACGCCTGGATGGTGATGTCGTGCAGACGGCAGTAGTCGACGATGCCCCCGTCGCGGTCGATCGACTGGTCCTCGCCCTGCATGTTCGCCGCGACGCCCTGGGCGACGATCGTCGAGTGCGTGATCGACAGCTGCAGCTGGTTGGCCACGATGGGCTGCCGGACGAACTTCCGCAGCAGCGCGATCTGCCCGGGCGTCTGGTTGGAGACGCCGAACGCCCGCACCTTGCCGGCCGACTCGAGCTCGTCGAACGCCCGCGCCACCTCCTCCGGCTCCACGAGGGCGTCCGGACGGTGCAGCAGCAGGATGTCGATGTAGTCGGTGCCGAGCGCGTCGAGCGAGCCGTTCACCGACTCCACGATGTGCTCGTAGGAGAAGTCGAAGCCGTCGGGCGGCACGATGCCGCACTTGGTCTGGATGACGACCTCGGCGCGGTCGGCGGGGGTGAGCCGCAGCGCCTCGGCGTACCGGCGCTCGCACACGTGCATCGCACCGCCGTAGATGTCGGCGTGGTCGATCATCGTGATCCCGGCGTCCCGCCCGGCACCGACCAGCGTGCGGATCTCGTCGTCGGACCTGTCCGCGATCCGCATGAGGCCGAGCACCACGTTGGGGACGACGATGTCGGTGCCGGGCAGGGTGAAGGTCTTCACAGCAGGGGTCCTCTCATGCACGCGGCAGACGCAGCGTGACCAGCTGGAACGGCCGCAGCTCGAGCTCGACGGCCTGGTCGGTGACCGTGGCACCGGCTGCCTCCACGTCCCGCTCGAGCAGGTCGACGGTCCGGGCACCGGACACCGGGAAACCAGGCACCACGGTCGCACGCGCCTTGCCGCCCAGCGACTCGTAGAGGCGGACGACGACGTCCCCGCTGCGGTCCTCGGCGAGCTTGACGGACTCGACCACGACGGCCGGGTTCGACACCGTGACCAGCGGCTCCGCGGCGTGCGCGCCGGAGACCACCCGCTCGGCCAGGTTGGTGCGGTAGCCGTCCTCGACGGCGTCCGCGATGGTCGCGCCCGCGTGCAGCACCGTGGTCATCCGGTGGTGACCCTGGTCCGCCTCGGGGTCCGGGAACAGCGGGGCGCGCAGCAGCGAGAGCCGCACCGTCGTGCCCGAGCCCCCCGGCCGGCGCGTGACGTCGTGGCCGTAGGTGGAGTCGTTGGCGATCGCGACGCCGTAGCCGGTCTCGCCGACGTGCACCCAGCGGTGCGCGCAGATCTCGAACCGGGCGGCGTCCCACGACGTGTTGGTGTGCGTCGGGCGGTAGACGTGACCGAACTGGGTCTCGGCCGCCGACCGGTCCGCCAGCACGTCGAGCGGGAAGGCGAGCTTGAGCAGCTTCTGCCGCTCGTGCCAGTCCACGTCGGTGACGATCTCGACGGCCGCGCTGCCCCGCCGCAGCGTGATGTCCTGCACCAGCCGCGACGAGCCGAACGAGCGGGTGGTCCGCACGACCACCGCGTCCGCGGTCTCGGAGACCACCTCGCGGCTGTCGGCGTCGACCAGGTCGGTGCCCACCCGGCGGTACTCCTTGTCGATGTCCCACGCGTCCCACTGGGCCGGGGCGTCGCGGTGCAGCTGGAGCAGGTTGGCCAGCGCGCCCGCGGGGATCACCTCGCGGTCGGCCACCAGGTCTCGCAGCGAGTCGATCTGCCCGCCGGCCGTGAGGTGCACGTCGACCAGGCCGTTGCGCAGGCTGACCGTGCCGTCGTCGGCGCGGACGAGGGTCACCCCGTCGCCGCCGGCCGGCTCGACGGGCGCCGCCGCGAGGGCCGGCACTCCCGAGCGCGGGTGGGGTGCGGCGTTGAGCAGCACGGGGAGGTCGCCGGTGCCGACGACGGCTCCCGCGGCGGCTCCGATCAGGCTCTCGAGCTCGGCTCCGACCGCCGCGTACGTCTCCTCGGCCTGACGGTGCACCCAGCCGATCGAGCTGCCGGGCAGGATGTCGTGGAACTGGTGCAGCAGCGCGGTCCGCCAGAGGCGCTCCAGGTCGTCGTACGGGTAGTCGACGCCCTCCCGGACCGCGGCGGTCGCCGCCCACAGCTCGGCCTCGCGCAGCAGGTGCTCGGTGCGGCGGTTGCCCTGCTTGGTGCGTGCCTGCGACGTGTAGGTGCCGCGGTGGAACTCCAGGTACATCTCGCCGGTCCACACCGACGGCTGCGCCAGCTCGGCCTCGGCGCGGGCGAAGAACGTGTTCGGGCTGCCCAGCTCGACCGTCGGGGCCCCTTCGAGGGAGGCGAACCGGTGCGCGGACGCGACCATCTCGCGCGTCGGGCCGCCGCCGCCGTCGCCCCAGCCGAACGGGACGATCGACGAGCCGGCGACGCCCTTCTCCGCGAAGTTCCGCTCGGTGTGCAGCAGCTCGACCGCGGACAGGTCGGAGTTGTAGGTGTCCACCGGGGGGAAGTGCGTGAGCACGCGGGAGCCGTCGATGCCCTCCCACGTGAACGTGTGGTGCGGCATCCGGTCGGTGTCGTTCCAGGACAGCTTCTGCGACAGGAACCAGCGCGACCCGGCCGACCGCACGATCTGGGGCAGCGCACCGGAGTAGCCGAACGAGTCGGGCAGCCAGACGTCCTGCGTCTCCACGCCGAACTCCTCGAGGAAGAACCGCTTGCCCGCCACCATCTGCCGGGCCATCGCCTCCCCGCCGGGCATGTTGGTGTCGGACTCGACCCACATCCCGCCGACGGGCACGAACTGGCCGGCGGCGACCTTCTCCCGGATCCGCTCGAACAGCTCGGGGTAGTACTCCTTCATCCACGCGTACTGCTGGGCCGACGAGCACGCGAACACGAAGTCCGGGTCGGCGTCCATGAGCGCGACGACGTTGGAGAACGTGCGGGCGCACTTGCGCACCGTCTCGCGCACGGGCCACAGCCACGCCGAGTCGATGTGCGCGTGGCCCACGGCGAAGGCGTGGTGCGCGCTGGCCGACGCCGGGGCGTCGAGCAGCGGGCGCAGCGACTTGCGGGCGGCGGCGGCGGAGCCGGCGACGTCGTCCGGGTCGACCGTGTCCAGCAGGTCCTCCAGCCCGAACCGGATGCTCGCCCGGCGGGTGGAGTCCGCCGGCAGCGCCTTCATCAGGCCGATCAGCGCGGTCAGGTCCTGCAGGAGCTCCCACACCGCGACGTCGCGCAAGGCCACGTCGACGCACTGCAGCACGTACTGCGGCTCGCTGCCCGCCGTCGCGAGCTCGCCGTACGGCGTCGGGACGAACCCGAAGTTGCTGGCGATGTTCGGGTTGCCGGCCGCCTCGACGAACACGTCGATCTGCCCGTCGCCGGTCCACGGCACGGCCTGGTTCATCGGCGAGACGCCCTTGATCGTCGTCCCGTCCGGGCGCCACACCAGCCCCTCCGCCTGGAACCCCGGGTTCATCCGGGAGAAGCCCAGGTCGATCACCAGCTCGACCACCGTGCCGTCCGCGGGCCAGCCGTCGGGCAGCTCCCCGGTGACGTGGAACCAGGTGGTGCTCCACGGTGCACCCCACGCCAGACCCGGCGCGACCGGCTGGTACTCCTGACCGACCGCCTCCCGGAACGGGACCGGTTCGCCGGGGGCCGTCCACGCGGTCAGGGTCAGCGGGACGCGGCCGCGGTAGACGGCCGGGACGATCTGGTCGGCCACGAATCGGTCGATGCGCGCCTCGGCGAGCAGGGGGTTGCCGTGCATCGTGCTCCTTAGTCGAGAAGAGAAGGTCAGCCCTTGACCGCGCCGGCCATGGCGAACGAGCCGCCGGAGAACCGCTGGACCAGCAGGTACAGCACCAGGACCGGGGTGGCGTAGAGGATGGAGAAGGCCGCGAGCCTGCCGTAGGCGACCGAGCCGTAGGTGCCGAAGAAGTCGAAGATGGCGACGGCGGCCGGCTGGTTCTCGGGGCTGTACAAAAGGACGAAGGGGACGAAGAAGTTCCCCCACGCCATCGTGAACACGAAGATGAACACGACGGCCAGGCCGGGGCGCATGAGCGGCAGGACGATCCGCACCAGCGCCTTCATCGCGCTGGCGCCGTCCACCCAGGCCGCCTCCTCCAGGGAGATCGGCACCGAGTCCATGAAGTTCTTCGTCATCCAGATCGCCATGGGCAGCGACGTGGCCGCCATGAAGAAGATGGTCCCGGGCACCGAGTCGAGCAGGCGCAGGGCCACGAAGAGCGCGTAGACCGGGACCATCATCGCGGTGATGGGCAGGCAGGTGGCGAAGAGGATCCCGTACAGGAACGACCGCCGGAACCGCATCTGGTACCGCGACAGCGGGTAGGCCGCGAGCACCGAGACGACGACCGTGATGACGGCCGTGCCCATCGAGATGACGGTCGAGTTCCACAGCGGCAGCAGGGTCTGCTCCCACGTGAACACCGACGAGAAGTTGTCGAGCGTCGGCTCGCCCGGCCACGTGACACCGACCGTCGCGGTGGGGTTGAGCGACGCCAGCACGATCCACGCCAGCGGCACCAGGAACGTCACGCCGATCAGCCCGAGGATCACCGACGAGACCCAGCGGGAGGTCCGGCCGCGTGGCGAGGCCAGCGCGGTGCGCTCCTTGAGGGTGGGCGGGACCGCCGGGGCGCTGACGGGCACGTTGACGACGGACATCAGTCCACCTCCGGCTTCAGCGCCTTGATGTAGATGATCGAGAAGATGGCCCCGACGAGCAGCGTCACCGTGGCGATCGCGGTCCCGTACCCGACCTGCGAGAACTTGAACGCCTGCTGGTACGCGAGCACCGGCAGCGTCGAGCTCGCCGTGCCCGGACCGCCGCCCGTCATCACCCAGATCAGCGTGAACACGCCGAGGGTCTGCAGGGTGGTGAGCATGAGGTTGGTCGAGATGGAGCGGCGGATCATCGGCAGCGTGATCCGGAAGAACCGCTGAACCGTGCCCGCACCGTCGATCTCCGCGGCCTCGGTGATCTCGGGCGGCACCTCGGACAGCGCGGCGTTGTAGACCATCATCGAGAAGGCCGTCCCCCGCCAGACGTTCGCCATGATCACCGCGAACATCGGGAACGTGATCAGCCACGTGGTCCCGCCGAGCCCGAGCCAGCCGAGCATCGAGTTGAGCGTCCCGTCGGTGGAGAAGAACGCGTAGAGCGCGAACGCCGCGACGATCTCCGGCAGCACCCACGCGGTGACGACCAGCCCGCCGACGATCGACCGCAAGGGCTTGACCGACGACCGCATGAGCAGCGCCAGCAGCATCCCGAGCACGTTCTGGCCGATCACCGCCGACGCCCCGACGAACAGGATCGTGAGCCAGACCGACTTCCAGAACTCGGGGCTGGAGAACAGGTTGGCGTAGTTGTCCAGGCCGACGAAGTCGGGGTTGGCCGCCTTGTAGCCCGTGAGCGCCGTGTTGGTCAGCGACCCGTACAGGGAGTAGACGATCGGCCCGGCCAGGAACAGCAGCAGCAGGAGGACGGCCGGCGCGAGCGGGAGGACCCGGGTCAGGGCGACCCGGACCGGGCGCCGCGGCCGGGGGGTGATCCCCCGGCCGCGGTCGACCGTGGTGGACAGGGCGAGGTCAGCCACGGTCAGTCGGTCGTGGTGTTGTCTTCGCCGACGATCCCGACCACGGCGGCGTCGTAGGCGGCGGCCGCGTCCTCCGGCGACTGCTGCTGCGTGGCCATCGCCTCGGCGGCCACCTGGATGTTCGACGAGATCTGCGAGTAGTCCGGGGTGGCCGGACGGAAGTGCGTCACGTCGACGAGCTCGGAGAAGAACGCGAAGGACGGGTTGTACGCGGTGTACTCCGGGTCCTCGGCGACGTCCTTGCGCACCGCGATCTGGCTGTTCTCGGTGTCGTACTTGAAGGTGTTCTCCTTGTTCAGCGCGGTGGTGATGAAGTCGAACGCCGCCTGCGGGTCCTCCGCGTTGGCGCCGACCGCCAGCGTCCAGCCGCCGGACATCGAGGTGAACCCGGGGCCACCGCCGTCCTGGGTCGGCATCTTGGCCATGCCCATCGTCTGCTCCCACTCGGGCCACGCGTTGTCGCCCGAGATCCAGCCGCCCGGCATCCACGAGCCGTCGACCGCCATCGCGAGCTTGCCCTGGGGCAGCAGCTCGGTGCTGACGCGGTTGCCGACCGCGGCGTCGAGCGCGATGTCGAGGCTGGGGGCCAGACCCTCGCCGTACACGGTGTCGAGGAACTCGAGGGAGTCCGTGAACCCCTGCGAGCCCACGACCCACTTGCTGGAGTCGGTGTCGTAGAGGGTGTCCTCCGTGCCGTACAGCAGCATCTCGAAGCCCTGCATGGTGGTGGCCTCGCCGGCCGCCTTGCCCGCGTAGATGTTCAGCGGGATGACGTCCGGGACCTTCTCCTTGACGGTCCGCGCGGCCTCGAGGATGTCGTCCCAGCTCTCCGGCTGCCAGTCCGTCGGCAGGCCCGCCTGCTCGAAGATCTGCTTGTTGAAGTAGATGCCGCGGGTGTCGGTGCCCATCGAGACGCCGTACGTCTTGCCGTCGTCGCCGAGCCCGGCCTCCTTCGCGTTCTCGTAGAACTGGTCCCAGTCCTCCCACTCCGCCAGGTAGTCGTCGATCGGCAGCAGGTAGCCGGCGGCCGCGTCGGAGCGGATCTGGAACGTGTCCTCGTAGATGACGTCCGGCGCCGTCTCGGGGGAGCCGTTCATGAGGGCGAGCTTGGTGAAGTACTGGTCCTGCTCGGCCTCGATCGGCTGCAGCTCGATGGTGACGTCCGGGTTGGCGTCCTCGAACTGGGTCTTGGCCTGCTGCAGCATGTCGTCGAGCTGGTGGAACGCGGTGGTCTTCTGGTACGCCACCGTGACGGTGGAGGCCCCGTCCGTGCTGTCGCCGTCCGCACCACCGCCGCCGCCGGAACAGGCGGTGAGGGTGGCGAGCGCCAGCACTCCGGACGCGGCCACTGCTGCCTTGAGACGCATGGATGCTCCCTTGCTCCCGTGCTTCCTCGCGTGCCGGGCTTCGTTGCCGCACGCCGGCTTCGATTATTAACGCGAAATGACGTATTAACAAGATCCTGGTTCGTCCGGATCGAGGAACGAGTGCTCAGGCGTGCAGGAGGAGGTCCGACGGACGTGGGGTGAACGCCTGGCTGAGCACCAGCCGCCCCGCTCCCACGGCACCCACCTGCGAGCCGAGCGGCGAGCCCAGGACGGCGACCGAGTGCGAGCTGCTGGGCACCCGGTGGCTGGCCACCAGCTTCTCCAGCGCCGGCATCGCGTGCCGCTCCATGCGCGACCACAGCGGTCCGCCGACGATCACCGTGTCCAGGTCGCCCAGGTCGGTGACCACGACCGCACCCATGCCGAGCCGGCGGCCGGCCGTCTCCAGCACCTCGACGGCACGCGCGTCGCCCGCGTCGGCCGCCGCGCACAGCGCGGTGAACGCCTGGTCCAGCTCGATCACGTCGCCGGCCGGAGGCAGCGGGACGCCCGCCGCCCGGCCCTGCTGCACCAGGATCCCCTCGCCCAGCACCGCCCCGAGGCACCCGCGCTTGCCGCAGTCGCACACCGGCCCCGACGGGTCCACCACGAAGTGCCCCGCCTCGCCCGCGTTGCCCGACGCGCCCCGCACCACCTCGTCGCGGATCACCAGCGACATCGCGACGCCCGTCCCGAGGTAGAAGAACACGAACTCGCTGGACCGGTGCACGCCCGGGTCCCACAGGTGGGCCGACGCCGCGGCGATCGTGTCCTTGTCCAGCAGCACCGGCAGCTGCGTCCCGGCCTGTACCGCGTCCCGCAGCGGCACGCCGTCCCAGCCGGGCAGGTGCGGAGGGTCGAGCACGATGCCGCGGTCCACGTCGATCGGCCCGGGGCTCGCGATGCCGATGCCGAGCAGCAGGGCGCGGTCGATGCCCGCCGACGCCACCAGACGCTCGATTGCCCCGACGATCCCCTCGACGACGCGCTCCGGCTGGTCGGGACGCGGCACCGGCAGGTGCGACTCGGCCACCGCGTTGCCGGCGAGGTCGAGGATCACGAACGTCATGGTCGCCGGGTCCAGGTGGACGCCGATGGCATAGCGGCCTCGGGCGTCCAGGTGGACCAGCGTGCCCGGCCGGCCCGGACCCAGTCGCGACCCCTCGCCCTCCTCGCGCACCAGCCCCTGCTCGAGCAGCCGACGCGTCGCGTTGGTCACCGTCTGCGCGGACAGCCCGGTCCGTCGGGCCAGCTGCGCGCGAGTCAGACCCGAGTCGGCGCGCCGCACCACGTCGAGGATCACCGTCTGGTTGAACCCCGCCATGCGCGGCAGGTTCGTCCCTCGGCGCACTGGTCCACCCCCGGTCACGTCCGTCGATCCGCTCGGCCGGGACATCATGTCACCGCGCCGTCCGGCCGCCGGCGGTGCTCCTGCAGGCGAGTCCCCGCGTCCGCGTCACGCCGGGGAGGTCGCCCTCCCCGGCAGGACGAGCTCGTCCGGTGGTGCCGAGGACGCGAGCAGGCTCGCCTGCGGACGGCGCTCTCGGCCGGCGGGCTCGCGGACCAGACGCGCGTCGACGACGAACCCGGCAGCCTCCAGGAGGCCCGCCACGGTGTCGGGCGAGTGCAGCCACGCGTCGCACTCCACGTCGTGCCCGTACGCGTGCGTGAGCACCCGGTGCTCGTCGGCCCCGGCCTGGAACCCGAGCAGCAGGTGACCGCCGGGCGCCAGGACCCGGCGCAGCTCGGCGACGACCGCCGCCAGCCCGTCGGGCGGCGTGTGGATGATCGAGTACCAGGCCAGCACGCCGGCGACGCCCCCGTCGGGCAGGTCGAGAGCGGTCATCGACCCGACCTCGAACCGCAGCGTCGGGTACACCGCGCGGGCGACCGCGATCATGCCCGGCGACAGGTCGACGCCGACGACGTCGATGCCCAGCCCGGCCAGGTACGCGGTGATCCGGCCCGTCCCGCAGCCGACGTCGGCCACCGGACCGTCCACACGGTCGGCGAAGTCGGCGAGCATCGCGCGGTCGAGCGGCCCCTCGGCGTCGAGGCCCGTGACCTGCCGCGCGTAGTCGACGGCCACCGCGTCGTAGGTCGCGCGCGTCGCGTCGAGGCTCATCGCGCGACCGTACCGGCCGACGGCTACGGGCCGGTCAGCCCGTGACCACGAACCCCGCCCGCAGGAGCACCTCGTCGCGCGACGAGGGCCCGACCAGCAGCTCGAACTTCCCCGGCTCGACGATCCGGCGGCCGCCGGCGTCGACCAGCGTGCAGTCCGCGACGGGCAGCGTGAGGTCGACGACGACCCGCTCGCCGGGAGCGACGTCCACCTGCCGGTACGTCTTGAGCTCCTTGGTCGCCCAGGTCACGGACGTCACGGTGTCGCGGACGTAGACCTGCACGGTCTCCCGCGCCGGCCGGTCGCCCGTGTTGTGCAGCGTGACGTGGGCGCGGACGGTGTCGTCGACGCCCAGCACCGGCTCGACCACCTGCAGGTCCGTGTACTCGACGGTGGTGTAGGACAGGCCCTCGCCGAACGCGAACGGCACCCGCTGCGTCAGGTCGGCGTACCGGGTCCCGTGCTGGCCGGGCAGCTGGTTGTAGAACACGGGCAGCTGGCCGACGTGCTCCGCGAACGAGATGGGCAGGCGGCCCGACGGCTCGATGCGGCCCAGGACCAGCTCGGCGATCGCCGTCCCGCCGCGCATGCCCGGGTTGGCCGCCCAGATGATCGCGGCGGCGTTCATGGCGGACGGCGGCAGCACGTGCGGCTTGCTCGCGATCACCACGACGACCATCGGCGTGCCGGTCTCGGCCAGCGCGTCGAGCAGGGCGACCTGCCCGCCGACGAGCTCGAGGGTGGCGGTCGACCGGCCCTCACCGACCAGCTCGATGCGGTCACCGACCACCGCGACCACCACGTCGGCGTCGCGCGCGGCGGCCACCGCCTCGGCGATCAGCGCCTCGTCGGGCTCCACCGGCAGCACCACCTGCGGGCGCGGCTGGCCGTCGGGGAAGAACGCACCCTCGGGGTCGACGCCGAGCGTGAGGATGTCCGCGCCGCGGGCGTGCGTGACGGTCCAGCCGTCCGGCACCTGGTCGCGCAGTCCGTCGAGGACCGTCTGCGTCAGCTCGCGCGGGTGGCCGTCGGGCAGCCAGTCGGCCTGGCCGGACGAGCCCGCCCAGTCACCGAGCTGCGTGTGCTGGTCGTCGGCGTTGGGTCCGACGACGGCGACGGTCTTCCGCTCCGGGCCGAGCGGCAGCGTGCCGTCGTTGGTGAGCAGGACGAGCGAGCGCCGGGCCAGGTCCAGGTTCAGGGCGGCGTGCTCGGCCGAGCCGATGACTGCCGTCTGCCGCTCCACCGACGGGTGCCGCGGGTCCTCGAACAGGCCGAGCTCGAACTTGAGCGTGAGGATCCGCGCGACCGCCGCGTCGAGCGCGGCCTCGTCGAGGAGCCCCTCCCGCACGGCCTCCTGCGCACCCTCGAAGAAGCCCGGCGTCGTCATGACCATGTCGTTGCCGGCCCGCACCGCCGCGGCCGACGCGTGCGTGTAGTCGGGCTGGATGTGCTGCTCCCACACCATGCGGCCGACGTTGTCCCAGTCCGTGATCAGGGTGCCCTCGTAGCCCCACTCGCCGCGCAGGACCTCGTTCAGGAGCCAGTCGTTGATGGTGATCGGCATCCCGTCCATCGACTGGTACCCGAGCATGAACGTCCGGCACCCCTCGCGGGCGACGCGCTCGAACGGGGGCAGGAACCACGAGCGGAGCTTGCGGCGAGAGATGTCCGCCTCGGACGCGTCGCGGCCGCCCTGCGTCTCGGAGTACCCGGCGAAGTGCTTGGCCGTGGCCAGGATGGCGGTCGGGTCCGCCAGCCCGTCGCCCTGGTACCCGCGGACCATCGCCGACGACAGCTCGCCGATGAGGAACGGGTCCTCCCCGAACGTCTCGCTGACCCGGCCCCAGCGCAGGTCCCGGGCGATGCAGAGCACCGGGGAGAACGTCCAGTGGATGCCGGTCGCGGCGACCTCGACGGCCGTCGCGCGCGCACCCCGCTCCACCAGCTCCGCGTCCCACGTGGCGGCCATGCCGAGCTGCGTCGGGAAGATCGTCGCGCCCTCCCAGAAGGAGTGCCCGTGGATGCAGTCCTCCGCGATGAGCAGCGGGATCTGCAGGCGGGTCTGCGCGGTGAGCTCGTGCGCCTGGCGCACCCGCTCCGGGGACGTGTGCAGGATCGACCCCACGTGCAGGTGCAGGACCTGGTCCTCCAGCCCGTCCTTGGCGTTGAGCTGCATCATCTGCCCGACCTTCTCCGGGAGCGTCATGCGCCCGACGAGGTCGGCGACGCGCTCGGCGACGGGGAGGGCAGAGTCCTGGTAAGGCGCGGTCATGGCGAGGTCCCGGGTGTCGGATCGATTCGACGGTGATGTCTGCGGGACACCCTAGAGGAGCGTGCGACGACGGACGCGGAAGAGGTGAAGATCCTCATCCGCGGGGCGTCACGACTGCTGACCGACTGCAGCCACGAGCCGGCGCACCACCTCGTCCGGGTCGGACTCCCACTCGGTGGCCAGCACCTGCACCACGCGCCACCCGCCGGAGCGGAGAGCGGTCGGCTGGGTGACGCGGCGCTCGTCGAGCGAGTGCGCGACGAGCCGGGCGGGCTGGTCGACGAGCACGCCGACGGTGTGCTCGCGCGCGCCGGGCGGGCGCAGCGCCAGGTCGGCGCGGAAGGCGGACTGGCCGACCCCGGCGACGACCTCGACGCCGGCGGCGCGCACGGCGTCGGCAATCTGCTCCACGATGGGCGCGACCGGCTCGGCCACGACGCGTCCGCTGCGCTCGCGGAGTCCGGCGAGCACGCCCGCCGCCGCGGCGGAGTCCCCGTTGGAGACCGCGTCGGCGTAGTGCAGGAAGCCGCGCAGGGTGTTCGCGCCGTCGTTGTAGGTGTTGGTGATCGCGGTGTGGTCGATGCTGCTGACCAGCACCATGTGCCGGCGGGCGCGGCTGAAGATGACGTTGAGCCGCTTCTCCCCGCCCGCGTTGTTGATGGGCCCGAAGTTCATGCGCATCCGCCCGTCCGGCCCGGCGGCGTAGCAGACGCTCATGAGGATGACGTCGCGCTCGTCGCCCTGGACGTTCTCGAGGTTCTTCACGAACAGCCCGACCACCTGGCCGTCCTCCTCGCGCGCGACCTCGGCGTCGTAGCGGCGGGCGAACTCGGCGTCGTCGCGACCGAGGCGCTCGAGGGCACGCTCGATCTCCGACTGCTGCGCCTCGGAGAACGCGACGATGCCGAGCGTCTGGCCGGTCTCCCGCGCCAGCAGCTCGCGCACCAGGTGGGCGATCCAGACGGCCTCCTGCGGGTTGGTGCGCTGGGTGTAGACGCCGTCGAGGACGCGCATGGCGCTGATGCTGCGCTCGAGCAGGCCGTCGACGGCGGCGGCCACGTCGTCCGGCGTGGGTGCGTCGTCGACCGTCACCTCGAGCGGGCGCGCGCGGACGTGTGTCAGGGTCCGGTCCGGGATCGTGGTCAGCCGGCCCTCGTAGAACGCCGCGTTGCTGAACTGGATCAGGGCCTCGTACTGGCTGCGGTAGTGCCAGGTGAGCATGGTCGACGGCAGCCGCACGGACCCGACCGCGAGGAAGCTGTCGGAGTCGAGGACCACGCCGACGGGCGCGTCGTCGTCGGTGACCGGCTCGTCCGAGGCGGGCGTGCCCACCTGGAAGTACCGCGTCGGCGGCAGCTGCATCCGGTCCCCGACGACGATCACCTGCGCGCCGCGGAACAGCGCGGGCACGGCCTCCTCGACGGGGATCTGGCTGGCCTCGTCGAAGATGACGACGTCGAACGACGTCTCCAGCGGCAGGGTGTCCGACAGCGACGACGGGCTCATCAGCCACACGGGCCGCATCGCGGCGACGACCACGCCGGGCTCGGCCGAGGCGAGGTGCCGGATCGACTTGTAGGCGCGGACCTTGCCGAACTCGTGCTCCAGCTCCCGCCGACCGGCCATCCACGCCGCCTTGAGCGCGCGGTCCTCGGCGTGCATGCCCGTGACGCTGCGCTGCGAGTGCGCGACGGCCTGCGTGAAGCGGGCGCGCAGCCGCGCGGTCACCACCTGCGCGTTCGCGCGCTGCAGCTCCGGGGCGCGCTCGGCCACCCGGTCCAGCAGGTCGGCAAGCCGGTCGCCGTCGAGCCGGTTCAACGCGGGCTCCTGCGACCGGGCCTCCCGCATCGACGCCGCGACGACGGCGTGCTCCAGCTGGTCCGGGGACGCGTCGAGGTGCCGCAGGGCGCGCAGCACGGTGGGCGCCGCGGCCAGGTCACGCAGGGTGCCGGCCGCCGCACGGACGAGCGCCTGGCCGTCGGGGCCGGTCAGGCCGCGCAGCTCCTCGCGCAGCACGCTCATCGGGAGGTCGTCGGCACCTGCGACCAGACCGGCCAGGCACGTGCGGACCGCCTCCACCAGGTCCGGGAGCCGGTCCAGGACGTCGTCGGGCTCGGTGTCCGCCAGCCGGGTGCGCCACACCGCGAGCGCGCCCGTGTACCGCCGGATCGCGGTGATCCGGTCGCTGAGCACTGCGAGGTCGCCGTGCCCCCAGTCGCGGGCGAGCTTCTGCGAGAGCGCGTCGGCGCGGGCCGCGGTGTCGTACCGCGCGACGAGCAGCTCGAGCGCCTGCGTCACGGTCGGCCGGACCAGCCGGTCGCCCGCGTCGAACCCCGTCGCGACCAGCCGCTTCACCCGCCGCCATCCGCCGTCGAGGAACTTCAGGGCGGACGGCTCGCGACGCCGGGCGATGTCGAGGGCCGCCGCCGCGTCGGGCGCCGAGAGCGGCTCGCGCCAGCCCGCCGCCGCCCGGTCCGCCGCGTCAGCCGCCGCCTCGACCTCGCGCCACGCCACCGTCGCGTCCTGCAGCCGCCGCGCGGCCGGGGTGCGCGTGGTGACGGCCGACCCGAGGTCGCGCTGGACGAGCGGGGCCAGCACGGCGTGCATCTGCCCGACGGCGTCGGCGTCGTCCACGGTCAGCCCGTCACCGTCGTCCGACGCGCCCGCCGCGACGAGCACGGCGAGCACCGCGTCGACGGCGTGCACGGCCTCCTGCGCACGCTGGGCGACCACCGCGTCGGCGCGGGACTCGTCGAGGATCGCGGGATCGAGCAGCCGGACCGGGGTGCGCGCGAGCACCGGCGCCGCACCCGCACGGGCCAGCGCGGACACCAGCGCGTCGACCAGCGGGCGGGCCGGCACCCAGTCGGACGGCTCGGGCAGCAGCGCCTGCTCCGCGGGCGTCAGGTCGTCGCCCCAGCGGAAGCCGCGCAGCGCGATCAGCCGGTCCAGCACGTCCTGCACACCGGACAGCGCCTGCTCGTAGGCACCGACCTCGGCCAGCGCGGTCGTCGTCGCCTCGATCAGCGCCGCCCGGCGGGCCTCGACGGCCTCGAGCGGCTCGTCGTCGGCCAGCCACCGCTCGTACGTGTCCCGCAGGCCGTGCACGAACTCCTTCTTGTCCTGCTGGCTGTCGTGCACGAGCGTGCAGATCTCGCCCAGCCCCTGCGCCCGCAGCCGCGCGTGCACGACGTCGAGGGCCGCGCGCTTCTGGCACACGAACAGCACGCGCTTGCCGTGCGCGACGAAGTCGGCGACCAGGTTGGTGATCGTCTGCGACTTGCCGGTGCCGGGCGGTCCCTGGATGACGAAGTTGTCCCCGGAGCGGGCCAGCGCCACCGCGCCCACCTGCGACGCGTCCGCCGGCACCACCAGGTACCGGTCGGCCACCGGGACGGTCGCGCCGTGCTCAGCGACGTCCCGCGGGGCGGTCGAGAACAGCTCGTCGAACGCGGCGTTCGGCAGCGGCTGGGCCAGCAGGGAGTCGTAGTCGCGGACCAGGCTGAGCGTGCGGTAGTTGAAGTTGGCCAGCGTGACCATCGTCAGGTCGACGTCCCACGTGTAGGGGTTCTCGTCGGCGGCCGTCTGGAGCGAGAACGTCTCCACCATGTGCTGCGGCGCGGGTGCGTCGCCCAGCTCGACCGACAGCGGGATGGGCCGCCGCTGGATCCGGTCGGCGTAGATCTGCACGCCGAGCGGCGCCCAGCCCGGACGCCGGTAGGAGTAGGCGTACTGACGACGGCCGAACGTCGGCCGGCTGGACGGGCGGCGTCGCCGGTAGGACTGCAGCGCGAGCTGGGCGCGGTGCCGGACCAGCTCGATGCGCGGCTTGTCGACGAGGCCGACCACCACGGCCGGCTGCGTCGCGCGGGCCTGCTGCTCGATGGTCGCCCGCAGCTCCTCGACGGCGCCGTCGGCGGCCAGGTCGACGGTCTCGGGCAGCCGCAGCCCGAACAGCTCGTCCAGCTGGTGCCGGAGCACCGGGTTGACCTCCGCGACCGTGCTGGTGAGCTCCAGCCGGTACGCGTCGCGCACGCCGCGCTGCTTGGTCAGCGTCACGGGCGCCAGGACCAGCGGCGACTCGATCGGCGTCGTCGGGTCGTTCTTGACGTCGTGCCAGCGCAGGAACGCCGCGACCAGCCGAAGCTGGTCGCGCCCGTACTCCGCGCGGTCGCGGCGCGCCGACGAGATCAGCGCGTCCAGGGCCGCGGCGGCATAGGGGGCGTCATCCCAGCGGACCAGCGAGCCGACGTCGAGCACCTTGCCGCCGACCAGCCGAGCGGACGCCGGGCCACCCCACGTGAACAGCTGCGACGCGCGGATGTGCCGCACGTCCAGCACCAGCGGGACGGACGCCTCGGTGAGGTTGATCGTCCGGCCGGTGGGCCGGAAGTGCAGCAGCGGGTTGCGCCGGGACGCGTCGAAGAGCCGGTCGCGCAGGTGCGCGAGAACGGCGTCCCGTGAATCGCCCCGGCCACCGAGCACCCGGTCCAGGTCGAAGTCCTCCGGCTGGTCGCGGTACGACTCCAGCCGCGCGATCACGTCGGCGAGGTCCTGCGCGCGGCGTCGCCGGTCGGGCGCGATCATCGAGCTGGCCACCGTCGCGAGCACCGGGTGCAGCCCCGGCGCCAGCGCGAACAGGTTGTTCCGCCGCTGCTGGAGCTGCGCCGCGTCGTCCTCCTCCGCCAGGTCCAGCCCGCACACGAGCGCGACGAACAGCTCGCCCAGGCTGGCGACGTCGGTGAGCTCGTCGTGGTGGCCGACGAGGTGCTCCCACCGCTGCCATCCGGCGACGATGCGGACGGTCGCCTCCTGGTGGTCCACCTCGACCGCCCCGGTGACCTCGGCGGCCGCGAGCGCGGACCGGTTCCGGACCGGCGGCCCGGCCAGGGACTCGTCGATCGTCACGGGGTCGTCGCCGTCGTCGTCGAGCGCCGCGAGCCCCCGCAGCGGCGCCACGCGCCCGGTCTCGTGCAGCGCCTGCACCGTCCGGAACAGCGGCAGCAGCAGCCCGAGGACGTCGTCGGGAGGCAGGCCGCCCCGGTCCACCGCGCGGGAGATCAGCCGGCGCATCACCGCACCGCCCGTGGGGCGTCCGCCGACGCCATGACCCGTGCCATGGCCCGGTCCCCCAGGTCCAGCTCGGCGCCGATCATCGTCAGCAGCTCGTCGCCCAGCCCGACCCGGCGGGCGAGCGCCAGCACCGCGCCGAGGTCGTCGGCGCCGCCCTCGTCGTCCGCCGTCGCGAAGTCGAGCAGCACGGCGGCGAGGTAGGTGCGGGTCTCGGCACCCAGCGCGGTGGGCATGTCCGTGATGACGGGGGTCCCGCCGACGACCACCCCGAACCGGCGCGCGAGGTCCAGGGCCTCCTCGCTCCGGACGGCGTCGTCGGCCACCAGCATCCAGACCAACGACCGCGTCACCTCGGCCAGCCGGTCCTGCCCGAGCACGTCGAGCACCGCGAGGTCGAGCTGCGGGCCGAGCGCGGCGGCCACCATCGCGTCGGCACCCGGGCCGCGCTCCGCCCACTCCTGCAGCGCCCAGGCCCGCAGGACCGTCTCCGGGTGGGTGCTGCCGGAGCTCGGGACGCTGTAGTCCACCTCGGCGGCCTGCCGCAGGTACGCCGCGGAGTCGACCTTCGCCAGCCCGGTGACCACCTTGACCAGCCCGCTCACCGTCGTGGTCAGCGAGCCGCACGCAAGCATCCCGCCGCGGTCGGCCACCAGCTCGGTGGCCAGCCGGTAGCGCCGAGCGGTCTCCAGGTACTCCGACGGGCTGCGGGCGTCGGACTCGGCCGCGTCGAGCAACCGGGCCGCCGCGAGGTAGCGGCCGTCATCCGCGGTCCACAGCACGTGGTGCGCCAGCTCGTGGCCCGCGACCGCGCACAGCTCCTCGGTGTCGAGCAGGTTGAGGGTGCCGCCGCTGAGCACCAGGACCGCGCGGTCGGGCACGAACACCAGCTCCGCCGCGGAGCCCTGGCCCCGCTCGTCGACGTAGATCTCGATGGGCAGCACGACCCCGAGCGCGTCCGCCGCACGCTGCACGGCGGCATGCACCTCCGCGTGCGCCACCGGGTCCACCCGGTACGTCTGCCGCAGCAGCACCTGCTCGAGCTCGCCCGTCGGCACCGTCGGGTAGAGGGACCGGAACGCCACGGGGTTCTCGCGCTCGAGGATCGTCGCGACGTCGCGGTGGTACGCCAGCGGTCCCCAGATGGTCACCCGCACTCCCTCCGTCGCGCTCGCTCGTCGTGGCCTCGGCGACGATAACGCGGGAGGGGGACATCGGCCCCGCCTCGGCCTAGGACACGTCGGCGCGGACGACCGCGCTCCCGACAGGCCGACGTCCCCGACGAGCCGCCGGGCGGCGGCGGCGACGCCGGATGACCCACTCCGCCACGGCGAGGTTCAGCACCCAGGCCAGGGCCATGAGCAGGGCGCGGGCCGTCACGCTGGTCAGCCCGATCACCAGGAACGGACCCAGGATCAGCGCCTGCGTGCCCGCACCCTGACCGATGGCGTAGCCGCGGGTCATCCAGGCGCTGTGCGTGACGACGTCCCGGCGCACGATGGCGACGACGCCGAGCACCAGGAACGCGACCATCGCGGTGCCGAACACCAGCCGGACCACCTCCAGGAGCGGCCCGTCGGTCGCGGGCAGGTCGGAGAAGCTCGCCATCCAGAGTCCCGACAGCGCGGCGGCGATCCCCGCCGGGGCGACCACGCGACCGGCCAGCCGGTGCCAGCGCGGCCGCCGACGACGCAGGCCCGGGTGGAACTGGAACGCACCCAGCAGGCAGAACACGCTCGCGGACACGATGTGCACCACCACGGGCAGCGGCATCGAGACGAACCGCGCGTTGTCCGGGGTGACCGCCGGGTCGCTGCCCAGCTCCGCCAGGCGCACCGAGCCGGCCAGCATCGGGACGAGGCTCAGGAGGATGAGGCCGGTGGGGATGAGCCAGTCGCGTCTCTTCGTCATGCCGCGAGCCTCACGGTCAGGGCCGTGGTGGGACATCGGCCGACGAGCCGGTCCTGGATCGTCCGTTCGGCCGAGGTGAAACCCTGGGGCCGGTCCGGTCGTTCACCCCTCGACGGCCACCCCTTCCGGACGGAGAACCCATGAACCCGCTCGTCTGCCCCAAGTGCGGCTCGGACATGCGCGCGTACGAGCGCAACGGCGTGACCATCGACCAGTGCACCGGCTGCCGGGGGATCTTCCTGGACCGCGGCGAGCTGGAGAAGCTGACCGACGCCGAGGCCTCCTACTACGGCTCACGCCCCGCGCCGGCCGCCCCGGCGCCCGCCCAGTACCCGGCGCCCGCCCCGGCCCGGTACCCCGACGACCGCTACCGCGACGACGACCGCTACCGGGGTGGCGACCGGGACGACTACTACAAGAAGAAGAAGAAGAAGCGCAGCTTCCTGGACGACCTGTTCGACTGACCCGCCCTGCCGGTCACGGGCACGTGTCGGTGGCCGGCTCGTCGGCGAAGCGGTCCGTGGTCCACGCGACCAGCTCGGGGATCAGCGGGGAGTCGGCCTCGACCAGGGGGACGTGGCCCCGACCGGCGTAGGTGCGGTAGTCGACCGGGTAGCCGGCCGCGCACCGGTCGTCGACGTAGGCCTGCTGCGCGGTCGGGGTCACCAGGGCGTCGTCGGCCCCCTGGGCCACCAGCAGCGGCGCCGCGATGCGCCCGGACGGCACGTTCTCGACCAGGCGGTCGAGGAACACGCCGCTGCTGGGGTCACCGGACCAGATCGGCTCGTCGAGGGCCACGGAGGTGAGCGCGGACACGAGCACGCCGGGTTCGGCGAGGCACCGTTCGGCCATCTCGCGCGTGATGATCCGCGCGCCCGGCCGCACCAGCTCGTCGAAGCGCACGTCCGGGTACTCGGCGGTGTAGCCCTCCACCACGTAGGACGCGAACAGCGCACCGCCCGTCACGCTCTCGACCACGTCCACCAGCGCGGGCAGGTTGCTCGCGGGCGCCAGGGCGGCGACTCCCTCGATCCGCAGCTCGGGTGCGTAGGTGGGCGCCAGCATCCCGGACCACAGCGCCGCGTGGCCGCCCTGCGAGTGCCCCCACACGACCGTCTCGTCGGCCAGCTCGACGGCGGTGAGCTGGTGCGCCGCGCGCACGGCGTCGAGCACCGAACGGCCCTCGCCCTGGCCGATCAGGTACGGGTGCGGCCCCGCGGTGCCCAGGCCCGTGTAGTCGGTGGCGACCATGGCCCAGCCCTGCGCGAGGACGTCGTCCTGCACGAACATCGCGCCGGCGCCCAGCCCGTCGTCGAGCACCGAGGGCGCGCACCCGCTGGCCGCTCCCGTGGTGCCGTGCGCCCACGCGACCACGGGGCGGGGCGTCGAGGAGGCCGGTGCGACGACGAGGGCGCTCGCGACCGCGGGCCGCCCCTCGTCGCGCGTGGTCGTGTAGAGGATCCGCCACGCACCGGCGCCCACGGGGATCTCCGCGCTGGTGAACGGGGCGCTCCGGAGCAGCTGGCCCGGAGCGGACGGCACGACGTCCGGCGGGTCGTAGAAAGCATCCGGACGAGGGACGCCGCGCTGGACCACCACGCTCGCCAGCACCAGGACGACTGCCACCAGCGCGCCGAGCACCGCACCCGTCAGCCGCCACCAGCCCGCGCGCGGAGCGGCCCGGCGAGGCCACAGCCGACCGAGGTCGGCGTCCTGCCCGCGCACGCCGGCCACGATCTCGCGCACCCCGACGATCACCAGCCGCACCGCGAACACGACCGCGACCACCAGCACGGTCACGTCCGGCCACGCGAGCGCCAGCAGCCCGAGCACGATCGCCGTGGCGCCCCCGACCACCGCGTTCGCGCGGGCCGTCCCGTGCACCCCGCGAGCGCGCGCGAGGTCGAGCACCCCGTCGACCAGGAGCGCCGCGGCGAGCACGAGGGCGAGCACGCGGATCGTGACGCCCGGCCACACCACCACGGCGACCGCGGCGGCCAGCGAGACGGAGCCGCGGACCACCGACCACCGGTCCCCGTCGGCCAGCTCGTCGATGCCGACGACCACCAGCCCGACCACGACGAGCACCACGAGGACGGCCAGCGAGGAGAACGGCCGGACCGCGAGCACGGCGCCGAGCAGCACCGCCACGATCCCGAGGGTCAGTCGCAGCCGGCGGGAGACCGAGTGGTCGTCGCGGCGCGGCACGAGCCGAAACTAGTCCCCGTCCCGGGTCGGTCACGGGCACCGTCTGGCGTGTCGGAGGTCTCCGGCACAGTGGGCGCATGGACGTGAGGACGGCGGTCGAGGCGCGGGTCGGTTCTGGCGAGGTGCACGGTGCGGCGTGGCTGGTCGACCGGGCCGGGGACGTGACGAGCGGCGCCGCGGGCATCACCGCGCCGGACACGATCTTCCGCATCTCGTCGGTCACCAAGCCCGTGGTCGCGGCGCTCGCGGCGCAGCTGGTGGAGCAGGGGCTGCTGTCGCTGGACGACCCCGTGGACCGACTGCTCCCGGAGCTGGCGGACCGCCGCGTGCTGCGGAGCCCCGACGGTCCGATCGACGACACGGTGCCCGCCGACCGCCCGATCACCGTCCAGGACGTGCTCGAGTTCCGGCTCGGTCTGGGCATGGACTTCACCGGTCCGTTCCCGGGCACGGTGCTCGGCGCGCTCGCGGAGCTCGGGATGCCCGTGGGACCGCCCGCACCGCAGGCCGCGCCCGGGCCGGACGAGTGGATGCGGGTCGTCGGCAATGTGCCGCTGTCCCACCAGCCGGGTGCCCGGTGGCTCTACAACACCGGTGCGCAGGTGCTCGGGGTGCTCGTCGCCCGCGCCGCCGGGCGGCCCCTGCCGGAGCTGCTGGCCGAGCGTCTGCTCGACCCGCTGGGCATGACCGACACCGGCTTCCACGTGCCACCCGACCGGCTGGGGCGGTTCGGGCGGCAGTGGCTCGGGTCCGACGTCTACGACGAGCCCGACGGGCAGTGGGCCGCACCGCCCGCGTTCCCCGACGCCGCCGCCGGGCTGGTGTCGACGGTCGCGGACCTGCACGCGTTCGCGGCGAGCCTGCGGACGGCGGACCCGTCGTGGCGCACCGCGCGCCACGGCGACCACGGCGGCGGGGAGGGCTGGGGACTGGGCATCGGCGTGAAGGTCGTCGACCTGCCCGACGGGCGGCACGCCGGCACCTACGGGTGGGACGGCGGCCTGGGGTCGACGTGGTGGACGGACCCGGTCACGGACACGATCGCGATCCTGCTCACCACGGACGCCTGGACGTCCCCACAGCCGTCGGCCGTGTTCGAGGACTTCTGGGCCGCCGCCTTCTAGACGAGCTTCTCCACCAGCGCGATCACCACCGAGTCGTTCCAGCCGTCGATCCCCTCGAACACGACGGTCCGCTCGGGCGAGTCCATCCAGAGCTGCTCCAGCCGCCGGAACTCGTCCGCGTCCCCCTCGGCGCTGACGGCCCAGGTGAACTCGGCCGTCTCCCGGTTCAGGTAGGCCGACTCGACGGTGAACCCGAACTCCGCCCGCGCGGGCACCAGGCGGGCCGGCCACCACGCGAGGAAGTCGTCGAGAAGGTGCGGCTTCACGTCGTAACGGCGGAGCTGGACGGTGCGGGGCACGACGGGTCCTCTCGGTCGAGCGGTCGGGTGGACCCATCGTGCCCCGTGCCGCGTCAGCCCACCGCGCGGTCGGCCACCTCGAGCGAGTACCGGTTGACGTGCGGTCGCAGGCCCAGGTTCTCGCGCAGGGTCGCGCCCTCGTACTCGCGCCGGAACAGCCCGCGGTCCTGCAGGATCGGCACGACGGTGTCGACGAACAGGTCGAGGCCGCCCGGCAGGTACGGCGGCATGACGTTGAAGCCGTCCGCGGCCCCCTGCTCGAACCAGGTCTGGATCTCGTCGGCCACCTCGGTCGGCGTCCCCGCGAACGTCCGGTGCCCCCGGCCCCCGCCCAGGCGCCCGATGAGCTCGCGGACGGTGAGGTTCTCGCCCTCCGCCAGGTCCCGGACCAGCTGGTAGCGGCTCTTGTTGCCCTCGATGGAGTCGACGGGCGGGATGGGCGGCAGGGGTGCGTCGAGCGGGTGGTCGGTGAGGTCGACGCCGAGCATCCCGGACAGCTGCCGCAGCGCGTAGTCCGGGGAGATCAGGTCGGTGAACTCCTGCTCCAGCGCACGCGCCTCGGCCGTGGTCGGCGCGATGAACGGCACGATCCCGGGCAGGACGGCCAGGTCCTCAGGGCGCCGGCCGTACGCGGCGAGCCTGCTCTTGAGGTCGGCGTAGAAGGCCTGCCCCTCGGCGAGCGTGCGCTGCGCGGTGAACACGGCCTCGGCGTACTGCGCGGCGAAGGCCTTGCCCGCCTCCGACGAGCCCGCCTGGACCAGCAGCGGGCGACCCTGCGGGGAGCCGGGGACGTTCAGCGGGCCCGCGACGCGGAAGTGCTCCCCCACGTGGTCGGCGCGATGCACCTTGCCGGCGTCGGCGAACACGCCGGCGGCCGGGTCGAGGCGGATCGCGTCCGGCTCCCAGGAGTCCCAGAGGGCCAGCGCCACGTCGAGGAACTCCGTCGCGCGCCCGTAGCGGTCGGCGTGGGCGCGGACCTTGTCGAGTCCGAAGTTGGCAGCCTCGGCGTCGGTCCCGGACGTCACGATGTTCCAGCCCGCCCGGCCCCCGCTGATGCGGTCGAGGGACGCGAACGCCCGGGCCAGCGTGTAAGGCTCGTAGTAGCTGGTGGACGCCGTCGCGATGAGGCCCACGTGGGTGGTGGCCCCGGCGATGGCCGTGAGCAGCGTGATCGGCTCGAACACCGCCTGGCTGTTGCGCGCGACGTTGGGTCCGACGGCCAGCCCGTCGGCGAAGAACACCGAGTCGAGGCGGCCGCGCTCGGCGATCCGGCCCAGCTCGACGTAGTGCGCGACGTCGAGCGCACGCGAAGGGTCGACGCGCGGGTGGCGCCAGGCCGCCTCGTGGTGGCCGACGCCCATGAGGAAGGCGTTCAGGTGAAGCGTTCGAACGGGGGTGCGGGTCATGGTGGCTCCAGGTCAGGAGGTCGGGCGCCAGCGCGACAGACGGCGCTCGGCGAGCAGGAGGACGGCGTTGATCGACAGGCCGACGAGGGCGATCGTGATGATCCCGGCGTACATCGCGGGGATCTGGAAGTTCTGCTGCGCGGCGGTCACCAGGTAGCCGAGGCCCGCGCGGGCACCGACCATCTCGGCGGCAACGAGCACGAGGATCGACGCCGCGCCGGCCATCCGGACGCCGGTGAAGATCGTCGGCACCGCGGCCGGGAGCGTGACCTTGGTGAACAGCTGCAGCGGCCGCAGGCCCAGCGACCGCGCGGACTTGAGCAGCAGCGGGTCGACCGTGCGGACGCCGGTGATCGTGCTGAGCAGCACCGGGAAGAAGCAGGCGTAGACCACCAGCGCGATCTTCGACGTCTCCCCGATGCCCAGGATCAGCACGAACACCGGCAGGAGGGCCAGCGCGGCGGTGTTCCGGAACAGCTCGAGCACCGGGTTGAGGAACCGGGCGACCGCGGCCGAGCGCCCGATCAGCGCGCCCAGCGGGATGGCCGTCGCGATCGCGATGCTCAGCCCGATCAGCGCCCGGGTCAGGCTCGCCCGCAGGTGCTCGGTCAGCTGTCCGCTGGCCACGAGGTCCGAGAGCGCCCCGAGCGACGTGCTCAGCGGCGGCAGGAAGACCGCGTCGACCAGGCCGATCCGCGGGGCGACCTCCCACAGGGCGGCGAAGAGCAGGATCGCGGCGCTGCCCCGCAGCACCTTGCCGAGCAGCGGCAGCACCCGCGCGGGTCGAGCCTCGTCGACGCTCAGGCCGGCGCGCCGGCGGTAGTCCTCCGGGGCGGGGTCGAGCGTGGACTCCGGCCTGGTCAGGGTCGAGCTAGACATGAGCGACCTCCCGGTCTGCCGGCTGCTGCAGGGACGACCAGACGCGGTGCCGCAGGCGGCCGAACGCCGGGTCGGAGCGGACGTCCTCGCCCGGGACCGGGTCGAGGTCGATGTCGATCAGGTCGCTGATGCGGCCCGGCCGCGGCGACATGACCGCCACGCGCTGGCCCAGGTAGACGGCCTCGTCGATGCCGTGCGTGATGAACACGACGGTCTTGCCGGTGGCCCGCCAGATCCGCAGGAGCTCGTCCTGCAGCGACTCGCGGGTCTGGGCGTCCAGGGCCGCGAACGGCTCGTCCATGAGGAGCACGCGCGGGTCGACCGCGAGCGCCCGGGCGATGGCCACCCGCTGCTTCATGCCGCCCGACAGCTCGTGGGGGTACCGGTCCGCGAACCCGGTCAGGCCCACCAGGTCGAGGTGCTCGTCGGCCAGCCGCGGCCGCTGCCGGCGCGGGACGCCGACCGACTCGAGGCCGAGCTCGACGTTCTTGCGGGCGGTCCGCCACGGCAGCAACGCGTACTGCTGGAACACCACGGCACGGTCGGTGGCCGGTCCGGTGACCGGCTGGCCGTGCAGCAGGATCCGCCCGCTGGTGGGTGTCGTCAGGCCGGCGACGAGGTCGAGCAGCGTCGACTTGCCGCAGCCGCTGGGTCCGACGATCGCGAGGAACTGACCGTCGGGCACCTCCAGGTCGAGGTCCTGCACGGCGGTGAACCGGGCGCTGCGACCGGCGTCGCGGACCACGAAGTCCTTGCGCACGCCGTCGAGCACGAGCGCCGCGGTCATGACGTCGCCTCGCCGTCCGGGCCGCTGTCCGGCTCGTACGTGCCGTTGCTGTAGGGGTTGTCCTCGTTGGTGTAGAGGTCCTCGGGGTCGATCTGCCCGTCCTTCAGCGTGCCCTCGCGGACCAGCCAGTCCACCCAGATGGAGATCTCCTTCGGGTCGATCACGCCACCCGGACCGGCCACGCCGGCGCTCTTCCAGTACTGCACCAGCTCGGTGTTCTCCTCGCGGCCGCGCCCCTCGATGATCGTCTCGAACCGGTCGATCACCACCTCGCGCGGGTTGGTCTGCGTCCAGCGGATCGCGCGGGCGACGCCCTGCACGAAGTCCGCGACGGCCGCGGGGTTCTTCGCGATGAAGTCGTGGCGGAAGACGTAGGAGCCGTACGTGAACTCGCCGTACAGCGAGGTGTCGGTGAACAGCTCGTGCAGCCCGCCACGCTCGAGCGCGCTGTCCCGGAAGACGCCCCCGAGGGTGCCGACGTCGATCTGCCCCTCGCGCAGCGCCTGCTCGGTGGACACCGGCGGCACGACGACGAGCTGCACCGACGCGATCTCGTCCGCGGTGAGCCCCTCCTTCGCCAGCCACTCCCGGACCACGAACTCGTGGTGCGCGCCGAGGGTGTTCATGCCGACCTTCTTGCCGACGAGGTCCTGCGCGGAGCGGATCGGGCTCCCCTCGAGCACGTAGTAGCCGTTGTAGGCGACGTCGTCGGAGCCGTAGTAGCCGATGACGGACGTGATCGGGGAGCCGGCGGCGACGAGCTTGGCGATGGCGCCGTTGAACGCGCCGCCGAAGTCCGTCTGCCCGGTGGCGGCGGACTGGATGTCCTGCGGTCCGCTCGTCGTGTCGCCCACCCACTCCAGGGTGACGTCCTCGAGGTAGCCGAGGTCGTCGGCCAGCTCGGGGAGCGTCACCTGGCCGGCGTTGCCCTGGTAGCGCAGCGTGACGGGCGCCTCGGGGTCGGTGGGTGCGGCGGCGGCGGTGCAGCCGGTGGCGAGGGCGACGACGGTCACGACGAGGGCGACCGCGGACGCGAGGCGGTTCGGTGGTGGGGTCGACAAGGACACGGGTGTCTCCGGTGGGTAGGCAGCAGCGCCCCGCCGGCGAACGCCGGCGCGGTCAGGGAGGGGTGACGATCAGGGCCGCAGCGCGGGGGTGACCGGGCCGGGCGGGGGTGTGTGCGGCGGGTTCTACCGGCCGGAGCACGTGACGCGACGACAACACGCTCGCGACCCCGCGGCGTCGCGGAGCGACAGGGCGGGGCCGACGAGCGGCGTCGTGGAGGTCATGGTGTGACGGTAGTAATACCCGACCGTCCCGGTCTACTTAGTCCACGTGGTGGACAGGGCGTCCGTCAGGCGGGCGTGCCGTCGGCGAGCCAGGCCTCGAAGGCGTCGAAGGAGGAGGGCCGGCCGAGGAACGTCGCGACGAGGTCCGCGGCGTCGGCCGACCCGCCAGGAGCCAGGATGGCGTCGCGGTACCGCCGGCCGACCGTCGGGTCCATCAGGTCGTCGCCGAACGCCGTGCGCAGGTCCTTGGCGATGATCAGGCTCCAGAGATACGTGTAGTACGCCGACCCGTAGCCGTCGAGGTGCCCGAACCCGGCGTACTGGTGGGTGTCCGCGATCGGCGTGTACGGACCGAAGCGGGCGTCGATGTCCGCCGTGTACGCCGCCAGGTCGGCGGGCGGGTCGGCGTGCAGCCCGTAGGACAGGGCCGTGTAGTTGAGCTGGCGACGGGTCCAGGCGCCGCGCCCGAACGCGTCCGCGCGGCGCATCTTCTCGACCAGCTCCGCGGGGATGGGTTCCCCGGCCGCGTTCGTCGCGAAGGACCCGAGGACGCGTGCGTCCCAGCCCCACTCCTCGAGCAGCTGGCTGGGCGCCTCGACGAAGTCCCACTCCGTGGCGACGCCCGAGAACATCGCCCACGGCTGGTGACCGCCCAGCACCTCGTGCACCAGGTGACCCAGCTCGTGGAAGAACGTCAGCACGTCGTCGTGCTCCATGAGGCCCGTCGGGAAGTTGCACACCAGCGAGCCCTCGGGAAGCGAGCGGCCGGCGATGCCCGGCACCAGCGGGAACTGCGCGGCGTGGTTGAACTTCCCGGCCCGCGGGTGCATGTCGAGGTAGACCCGGCCGATCGCCCGCCCGTCGTCGGTGACGTCGTAGACCTCGACGTCCTCGTGCCAGGTGGGGGCGTCGACCCGCTCCAGCGAGATCCCGAACAGCCGCGAGACGACGTCCAGCACGCCCGGCTTCACCGTCTCGTACCGGAAGTACTCGCGGACCTCACGGGAGTCGACGTCGTACTTCTCGTTCTTGATGACCTGGTCGTAGTACAGGTTGTCGGCCGCGGTCACCGCGGTCGCGTCCGGCACGTCCTGGCGGTACCGCGCCAGCATGACCTCGACGTCCCGGGCCGCCGGCGCCGCCGTGAGCGCGTCCAGCTTGTCGACCAGGTCCGCGATCGCCTGGCCGGAGCCGATCATCTTGACCTCGGCGTCGTACGTCGGCCAGTCCGGGTAGCCCAGGAGGGTCGCCCGCTCGGCGCGCAGGCGGAGCAGCTCGGCGAGGATCGGCTCGTTGGCGGGCCAGCCGATGCGGTGGTGCTCGCTGGTCAGCGCCAGCCGGACCGACGGGTCCGTCGCGTAGGTGCGGACCGGCAGCAGGTCCGGGTACTCGGTGGTCAGCGTGACCAGCCCGTCCTCGCCCGCCGGGTGCTCGGTGCGGAAGTCCTCGGGCAGCCCGTCCAGCTGCTCGGGCCGGACCTGCACGCTGCGGACGCCGTCGCGGATGTTCCGCGAGAACTCCAGGCCGAGCTCGGTGCACCGCTGGGCGAGCGCCCGCAGGCGGTCGCGGTCCTCCTCGGACCTGTCGACGCCCGCGCGGCGGAAGTCGCGCAGCACGTGCTCGCGCAGCCGGGCGGCGCCCGGCTCCAGTCCGTCGGCGTCCGTCGCGGCCAGCACCTGCCACAGCGCGTGGTCGAGGCCGCGCTCGGTGACCAGGTCCTCCGCGGCCTGCGCCCGCTCCTCCGCGGCCGCCCGCAGGTCGGCGTCGGGGTGCACCTCGGACAGCAGGTGCGCGGCCGCGGAGCCGGTCGCGATCGCGACGTCCGCGTCGTTCCAGAGCCCGAGCACCTCCGGCGTCGAGCGCGGCGTGCCGTCCTTGAGCCGGGCCAGCAGCGCGCGGGCGTCGTCGAGCGACGCGTCCACGGTGGTGGCGAGGAAGTCCGGCCAGGCGGCGGCGTCGGTGGGGAAGGAGGTCGGCATGAGCCGACGATAACCGCAGCTCCCGCGACTCGTGCGAGCCCTTTGTGGCGAGGCGTCGGGCTGCAGCACCCACGACTCATAGGCTCGACGGGTGCAGACCCGGCTGGCGGACATCGCCCAACAGGCGCAGGTGAGCACCGCGACCGTCTCGCGGGTGCTCAACGGTCGGCCCGGCGTCTCCGGGTCCACGCGGCAGTCGGTCCTCGCCGCGCTCGACGTGCTCGGCTACGAGCGCCCCGCCTCCCTGACGACGAAGTCGGTGGGCCTCGTCGGCCTCGTGGTGCCGGAGCTGACCAACCCGGTCTTCCCGGCGTTCGTCGACGCCATCGAGCAGCACCTCACCGAGGAGCGGTTCACGCCGGTCCTCTGCACGCAGTCCCCCGGCGGGACGTCCGAGGACCGGTACGTCGAGGTGCTGCTGGACCACGCGGTGAACGGGATCGTGTTCGTCTCCGGCCTGCACGCCGACAAGCAGGCCAACCTCGGGCGCTACCAGCGGCTGCGCAACTCCGGCGTGCCGATCGTGCTGGTCAACGGGTACAACGACGAGATCGACGCCCCCTTCGTCTCCACCGACGACACCGCCGCGATCGACGCGTCCGTCGACCACCTCGTCGCGCTGGGCCACCGCCGCATCGGCCTCGCGATCGGGCCCGACCGGTTCGTTCCTACCCGCCGCAAGGTCGCCGCGTTCAGCGCCGCCCTCGCGCGGCACGGCCTGGACGACGGCGAGCTCCACGTGAGCTCGTCGCTGTACACCGCCGAGGGCGGGCAGGCCGCCGCCACCGACCTGCTCGACTCCCGGCACACCGCGATCATCTGCGGCTCCGACCTCATGGCCCTGGGCGCCATCCGTGCCGCGCGGTCCAACGGCCTGCGCGTGCCGGAGGACGTCTCCGTGCTCGGGTACGACGACTCCCCGCTCGTCGCGTTCGCCGACCCGCCCCTGACCACGATCCGCCAGCCCGTCGACGCCGTGTGCCGCGCGGCCGTGGACGCGCTGCTCGCGGAGATGCGCGGCGAGAAGCCGTCCCGCGTGGAGCAGCTGTTCGTGCCCGAGCTGGTGGTGCGCGGGTCGACGGCTCGGGCACCCGGTGTCTGAGCTCCTCGTCATCGGCGGGCGCTCGGGCGTCGGCAAGACGTCGGTGGGCAGCGCCGTGCACGCGCTGCTGCGGGACGCCGACGTGCAGCACGCACTCGTCGAGGGCGACACCCTGGACCAGGCGTGGCCGCCGCCGTGGGAGCACCGGCTGAGCATGCGCAACCTCGCGGCGATCTGGGCGAACTACCGCGAGCTCGGGTACCGGCGGCTGGTCTACACCAACACGGTGGCCGTGCTGGAGGCCGACGAGCTCGCGGCGGCGATGGGCGACGAGCCGCGGATCATGGGCGTCCTGCTCACCGCGTCCGACGACGTCGTCGGTGCCCGGCTGGCCGGCCGGGAGTCGGGCGACCAGCTCACCGCCCACCTCGAGCGGTCCGCCCGCGCCGCCCGTCGGCTGTCCGCGGACACCCCCGCGTGGATGCCGCGCGTCGACACCGACGGGCGGGACCCGGTCGAGGTCGCGCGCGAGATCCTCACGCTGGTGCCCTGGGGTGTGGGCGGCCGTCCCTAGGGTGGGTCGCATGCCGGAGCCGTTCCGCTCGCCCACCACGCCCGAGGCCCTCGACGACCTGCGTGCGCGCCTGCGCGCGACGCGCTGGCCGGAGTCGCCGCAGGACGCCGGGTGGTCGCAGGGCACCGACCTCGGCTACCTCCGGGACCTCGTCACGTACTGGGCCGACGAGTTCGACTGGCCCGCGCAGGAGGCGGCACTCTCCCGGCACCCGCGGTTCCACGTGCCGGTGGGCGACCACCGGATCCACGTCGTGCACGCCCGGGCGTCCGCCGCCGGGGCGCTGCCGCTGGTGCTGACGCACGGCTGGCCCGACTCCTTCTGGCGGTACAGCAAGGTGGTCTCGCTGCTGACCGAGCCGGAGGACCCGGCCGACGCGTTCGACGTCGTGGTCCCGGACATGCCGGGGTTCGGGTACTCCGAGGGTGCGCCGCTGGACGTCGTCGGCGTCGCCGGCCTCTGGGCAGGGCTGATGACCGAGCTCGGGTACGAGCGTTTCGGCGCCGCGGGCGGGGACATCGGCAGCGGCGTCAGCCGGTTCCTCGCGCTCGACCACCCGGACCGCGTCGTGGCGGTCCACCGCACGGACGGCGGCCTCCCCGTCTACACCGGCGACCCGGCGGACCTCGCACCCGAGGAGCGTGACTTCATCGCGGGCGCCCAGGCCTGGGGCGCCGGCGAGGGCGCGTACGCCGCGATGCACCGGACCAAGCCGATGACGGCCGCCGTCGGGCTCACCGACTCCCCGGCCGGGCTTGCGGCGTGGATCGTCGAGAAGCTGCACGCGTGGAGCGACGGCGGGGTGCACGCCTACACGCGGGACGAGGTCCTCACCAACCTCACGATCTACTGGCTCACCGGGACCATCGGCTCGTCCATGCGGATGTACCGCGCCAACTCCGCGGTCCCGCCGGAGCAGCACGCGCGCCGGGTCGAGGTGCCGTCCGGCTTCTCGCTGTTCCCGCACGACCTGGTCCGGCCGCCGCGCGCGTGGCTCGACCGCACCGCGAACACCGTCCGGGTCACGGAACCGCCGCGCGGAGGGCATTTCGCCGCGTTCGAGGAGCCCGAGCTGTACGCCCAGGAGCTGCGCGACTTCTTCCGCCCCTACCGGTCCTGAGCGCCGCCGGCGCGGCGGGCGAGCACCGTCCCGGCCGGAACGTCGCCGTCGGGATCGTCGAGCAGCGTCGTCTCGATCGCGAACCCCGCGTCGCGCAGCCAGCCCGCGACGCGCTCGACGGGCCGACGGTAGACGTCCACCCGCATCGGGTGCCCGCCGTACCCCTGCGTCTTGTGGGAGCGCTGGTCGCCCACGTGGAACCCGAGCATCGCGACGCCGCCGGGCCGCAGCACGCGGTGCAGCTCCGCGACCACCGTCGGGACCTCCTCGTCCGGGACGTGGATGAGCGAGAACCACACGAGCACCCCGCCGACCGACCCGTCCGGCAGGCCTAGCCCGGTCATGGACCCGACCTCGAACGACAGCCCGGGGTGGTCGCGCCGGGCGAGCCGCACCATCTCCGGGGAGAGGTCGATGCCGGAGACGTCCAGGCCGAGGTCACGCAGGCGGGCGGTGAGGTGCCCGGGCCCGCACCCGACGTCCACCACCGGACCACCGAGGGCACGGACACGCTCGGCGAAGAGTGCCAGCACCCCGCGCATGACCGGCAGGTCGTCGACCATCGCCGGCACCGTCCGCGCGTAGCTCTCGGCGACCGTGTCGTAGGACTCGCGGGTGTCCCCCAGCCAGCCGGTCACGGTTCCCTCAGGATCAGCTGCACGGTGACGGTGTCCCCGAGCTCGAGGGCCTCCGCCTTGCGCACCATGTCCTTGACCGGCACCAGGTACCGGCCGTCCTTGGGGAACAGCGACGTCTCCCACTCGGTGTCGCCGATGGTGACCAGCACCGGGATCACGCCCCACCCGTAGGTGACCTCCGCGGACACCGCCTTGATCTCGGCGCTCTCCTGCGGTGGCACCGGGACGTAGTGGAAGGGCGACGGCCCACGCCAGTAGATGATCTCGCCGCTGAACTGAAACTCCATCCTGGTCATGATGCCGCCCGCCGCTGACATACGTCTTGACTTATATAAGTGTCGGATGAAATAAAGGTCTTGTGCACGCCTTCGACGTCCTCGGTGACCCGGTCCGCCGGCGCCTGCTCGAGCTGCTCGCCGACGGCGAGCGGTCGGCCGGCGACCTGACGGAGACGGTGCGCGCCGAGTTCGGGATCAGCCAGCCCGCGGTGTCGCAGCACCTGCGGGTGCTGCGCGACCACGGGTTCGCGTCGGTCCGGCCCGACGGTGCCCGTCGGCTCTACTCCGTCGACGCCGACGCGCGACCGCTCCACGAGGTCGACGACTGGCTGCAGGCGTTCCGACGCGCCTGGACACCGAGGCTCGCCGCGCTCGACACCGAGATCGCCCGCGGGCGCCGCGCCCGCCGAACCGAGGAGACACCATGACCGACCACCCCGTGCGCACCGACGGCCAGCTCGACGCGGTGAGCCGCGCCGTGACCGCCAGCCGCGACGGCGACACCGTGGACACCGTGGCGACGATCAGCCAGTCCTACGGCACCGACGCGGACGACCTGTGGGACGCGTGCACCACGGGCGAGCGGCTGGCCCGCTGGTTCGGCCCGGTCAGCGGCGACCTGCGCCTCGGCGGCGAGTACCAGATCGAGGGCAACGCCCACGGCACGATCACGTCGTGCACGCCCCCACGGACGTTCACCGTGACCTGGGAGATGTACGGCCCGCCGACGATCCTCACCGTCACGGTCGAGCCCGAGGGCGGCGACCGCGCGCGGCTCACGCTGGAGCACAGCGGGTCGCTCGACGCGGGGCTCTGGGACCAGTTCGGCCCCGGCGCGGTCGGCATCGGCTGGGACCTGGGCCTGGTCGGCCTCGCGCACCACCTGGCCACGGGGAGCGACACCCCAGCCGAGGCGACCGGATGGAGCGGCACGGAGAGCGGCCAGGAGTTCCTGCGGGACAGCAGCCGGCGATGGGCCGACGCGGCGGTCGCAGCCGGCACCCCCGAGGCCGCCGCCCGCGCCGCGCAGGAGCGGACGACGGCGATGTTCCTCGGGGGCTGACCCGGTCAGTGCCAGTCGGAGATCTGGACGTCGGCCGGCGCGGGTGCACCCGTGCCGGTCTCGACCAGCTGCTTGAGGCTCATCAGGAACGTCGCCCACTTGGTGCTGCAGTGGGACATGAACTCGACGCGCTCCTTCCAGCCCTCGTGCGCGAACAGCACGATCACGTAGTCGCCCTCCTGCTTGAGCTCCCACCGCACGGTGGTGCCGATCCACTCGGGCGGCCCGTCGACGACCTCCCACAGCACGCTGACGCCCGGCTCCTGCTCAAGCACGACCATCTCGATGTCGCCCGGCCCGAACCGGAACTCCAGCAGGCCGCCGACCCCGGCGTCCCCGGTGGTGTCGGCCGTCCACCAGCCGGCCAGGCCGTCGACGGTCGCCACGGCCGCGTACACGTCGTCCAGGGTTGCCCCCTGCACGCCGACCCGATGAATGATGTCCACCATCTCGCTCTCCTGTCCTTTGCGTCCCTACTTCTTCTGACTGCGTTCGATCGCCTCCGCGATCCGCTTGATGCGCTGCAGGCGGGCGTCCCAGGCCGCGCCGACGTCGGCGAGCTGCGCGACCGCGCGCGCCAGCTGCGCCTCGTCCACCCGGTACCGGCGCTCGCGTCCCGCGGGGCTGACGTGCACCAGGCCGACGCGGTCCAGCACCGCGAGGTGCTTGGCCACGGCCTGCCGGGTCACCGGGAGGCTGTCGCTGAGCGTCGTCGCCGTGCCCGCCCCGTCCGTCAGCAGCAGGTCGAGCATCCGCCGCCGCGTCGGGTCGCCGATGGCCGACCAGAGATCGTCGTCGACGGCGACGCTCATGGCGCCGACACCAGCCCAGCCGCGTACTGCGCGATCGCGGGCACGAACCGGTCCCAGCCCTCCACGTGCTCGGCGTAGGCCGCCTCGAGCGTCGCGACCTCCCAGCCCTTCTCGCGGTAGCCGGTCTCGGTCATCCTGAGCAGCGTCCCCGCACCCGACGGGACCAGCTCGAACGTGACCAGCAGCGACGGGCCCTCCGTCCCCTCGTCGAAGATCCAGCGGAACGAGAACAGCCGGGGCGGGTCGGCGTCGATGACGGTCAGCGGCTCCACGTGGTCGCCCCACCCGACCTGGGCCGACGCCCCCGGGGTCGGCGACAGGTCCGTCTCCGCACCGTTCCACCACTCCCGGATGTGCTCCGGGCTGCTGATCACCTCGAAGACGACCTCCGGTGACGCGTCGACGTGGATCTCGCGCTCGATGCTCCCGAACTCCATGAGCTTCCCTCTTTCTGCAACGATCGGTTGCACGTCACGCTACGCGGGTCGCCGAAGTTGCGCAACCATCAGTTGCACCTCGTCGCCGAACCCGACAGGGAGGTCGTGAAGGAGTCGGTTCACGGCGCCCCTGTCGGGTTCGGCGCACGGCGTCGCCAAGCCGCCCGGTGGCACACTCGGCCGGTGATCGCGACGCTCCCCGACCAGCGGCCCGCCCGGGTGCGGCTCGAGTGGGGGCTGACCGGGGCGCTCCACCTGCTCGGTCCCGACGGGTCGGCGAGTCTCGTGGTCGTCGTCGACGTCCTGTCGTTCTCCACCGCCGTGACCGTGGCGTGCGACCAGGGCGTCGTCGTCCACCCCTACCCGCACCGCGACCCGGCAGCCGCGGACGCGCTGGCGGCGCGGCTGGGCGCCTCGTTGGCCCAGCCCCGTGGCGACGGCCGTCTGAGCCTCTCGCCGGCATCGCTGCTGGACCTGCGCGGAGGTCGGCTCGTCCTCCCGTCACCGAACGGCGCCACCATCGCGCACGGTCTGGCCAGCACCGGTGCGACGGTCGTCGCCGGCTGCCTGCGCAACGCCACCGCGGTCGCGCGTTCCGCCGCCGAGCACCTGGCCGAGGATCCGCAGCACGACGTCGTCCTCGTCCCCGCCGGCGAGCGGTGGCCCGACGGGAGCCTGCGTCCGTGCCTCGAGGACCTGCTCGGCGCGGGCGCGATCGCCGCGGCGCTCCGCGACGACCACCTCTCCGTCGAGGCCAGGGCCGCTGCCCAGCTCTGGCGAGCGACCCTCGATCCCCCAGCGACGATCCAGGAGTCCACGAGCGGCCGGGAGCTCACTGCCTCCGGCTGGTCGGACGACGTGACGATCGCCGTCGACCTCGACGCCACGGACACCGTCGCCCGGCTGCTCGACGACGGCACCGGACCCGCGTTCAGGGCCGACCGACGGTTCCGGTGACGGCGGTCGGCAGCGGACCTCGCGACCGCGTGCCACAACGTCGCCGGCCGACGACGGATCGACGAGTGCCGCGAGGGGACCTCGTCGCGCCGGCTCGCGACCGACCAAGACTCGAGCGATGCGACCAGGTGTGCGCGCGGCGCTCAGGGCTTTCTCGTCAGCGGCGACGGGCCACCAGGCTGGTGACGATCGGGGCCAGCAGCGCGACCGCGGCGGCGGCGAACGCGGCCGTCGCGACCGTCTCGTCGACCAGCGGACCGTTGGTGCGACCGAGGCCGATCCAGCCGAGGCCCCAGGCCATGGCCAGGCCGATCGGGACGATCACCGACGGACGCGTGCGGCCGAAGACCGCGTACGCGACGGACAGTGCGGCGCCGGCGGCCAGCACGACCACCGACCAACCGGTCGCGCCGAGGCCCAGCTCGCCGACGTCGGCGACGGTGAGGAAGGCGGCGATGTTGGCGAGCGACGCGACGCTGACCCAGCCGAGGTACAGGCCCATGGTCGTGTCGGTGATGAGCGACGTCGCGATCCCGGTGTGCGCGATCCGGACGAGCTTGACGAAGATCGTCGCCAGCACCGCCAGCAGGGTCAGGATCACCACGACGCTGCCGCCGACCGATCCGGCCTGCACGACCCCGATCCACAGGGCGTTGAGCAGCATCGACGCCAGCACCCACCACGACACGGCACGCAGCCGCGGGTCGGCGCCCTGGCGGGGCAGCGCCTGGACGACGGCGAAGACGCCGAGCCCGAGGTAGATCAGCGACCAGATGGAGAAGGCGGGGGTGTCCGGGGCGAGGGGGGTGGCGGTCGCGGACAGGGCTCCATCGGCGGCGTCGGCGATGGGCTGGCCGCCGAACGCCCCGGAGCCGACGGCGGCACCACCGATGGCGACGATCGCACCGACGAGGACGGTGACCTGGCGGACCCGGTCGCGGGTCGTGGCGGGTGCGTGGCTGGCGAGTGCGGTCTCCATCCCGCCATCGTGCCAACACTCAGCATGCTGAGCATCTTGAGCGGCAAACCCGTTGCCTGAGCGGGGAGGCTGGTCCCTGATGACGACGACGCGCATGCACGCCGACGAGCTCGACCTCCCGGTCGACCTCGTCCGCTCCCTCCTGGCCGACCAGCTGCCGCAGTGGGCGGACCTGCCCGTGCGGCGGGTGCCGTCGAGCGGCACCGACAACGCGATGTTCCGGCTCGGCGACGACCTGGTGGTCCGGATGCCCCGCATCCACTGGGCCGGCGACACGGTGGACCACGAGGTGCGGTGGCTGCCGCGGCTGGGCGGGTTGCTGCCGGTGACCATCCCGCGGGTCGCCGCCGTCGGCACCCCCGCACACGGCTACCCGTGGACGTGGTCGGTGCTGACGTGGGTGCCGGGGAGCAACCCGGTCCTCGGCGCCCTGCGGGAGCCGGAGGTGCTCGCGCGGGACCTCGCGGTGCTGGTCCGTGCGATCCGCGCGCTGCCGCTGGCCGACGGCCGGGTCAAGCCCGGCCGCCTGGTCGACCGTGACGAGCAGGTGCGTCGCGACATCGTGGCGGTGTCCGACGAGATCGACGCGGACGCGGTCACCGCCGCCTGGGAGCACGCGCTCGCGACGGCCGAGTGGGACGGCCGGCGCACCTGGGTGCACGGCGACATCGCGCCCGGCAACCTGCTGCTCACCGACGACCGGCTCACCGGCCTGATCGACTTCGCGGGCATCGGCACGGGCGACCCGACGCTGGACCTCGGGGTCGCCTGGAACCTCCTGCCGCCGCCGGCCCGCGCGGTGCTGCGGGAGGACCTGGACGTCGAGGACACCACCTGGACCCGCGCCCGGGCGCGTGCACTGGCGCAGGCGCTGGTCCAGCTGCCCTACTACCGCGACACCAACCCGGTGCTGGCGGCGAACGCCCGGCACGTGATCCGCGAGGTGACCGCCGAGGTCAGCTGACGGCGACGCGCCCCGGCAGCTCCACGCCGATGCGCAGCGCCTCGACCAGGTCTCGGTAGAGCGCGTCGGACCCCAGCAGCTCCTCGTGCGTCCCGCGGGCCCGCACCCGGCCGTCCTCCATGACGAGGATCGTGTCGGCGTCGAGGACCGTGGACAGCCGGTGCGCGACCGTGACGACGGCTCCGCGCGCGGCGAGGTCCCGGATGCAGTCGTGGATCGCCGACTCGGTCAGGCCGTCCACCTGGGCGGTCGCCTCGTCGAGGAGCAGGACCTCGGGCGCCTTGAGGATCGCGCGGGCGAGAGCGATGCGCTGGCGCTGGCCGCCGGAGACGGACGTCGAGGTGAGCGACGTGTCCAGACCCTCGGGGAGCGCGTCGAACGCCCCGTCGAGCCGGACGGCGGTCAGCACCCGGTCGAGCTCCTCGTCGGTCGCGTCGGGGGCGCTGAACAGCAGGTTGTCGCGGATCGAGCCGGGCACGATCGGCGTCTCCTGCTCGACGTAGGCGAACCGCTCGCGGAGCCGGTCGTGCCCGATCTCGGAGAACGGGCGCCCGTCGAGCAGGAGCTGCCCCGACTGCGGTTCGAGGAAGCGCAGCAGCAGCGAGAACACGGTCGTCTTGCCCGCTCCGGACGGGCCGACGAGCGCGGTGTGACCCCGTCGCGGCACGACGAAGGAGATGTCCCGGACCGCGGGCTCGGCGTCGGGGCCGTACGCCGCGGTGACGTTCCGCAGCTCGACGACGGGCGTCGAGTCGTCCACGACGACGTCCGGGACGGACCCGGAGGCCACGGGCTGCTCGCTGTCCATCTCCGTGACCTCGCGGATGCGCGCGGCCGCAGCGATGCCCGACTGCAGCTGCGTGAAGGCCTGGGTCAGCTCGGTGATCGGGCCGACGATGTTGAACGCGTAGAGCAGGAACGCCACCAGGCTGGACACCGCGAGCAGGTCCTGCGACACCCGCCACGCGCCGAGCCCGAGGATGACCACGATCGCGAGCTGGATGCCGCCCCAGGAGATGGTCCAGGCGACCGCGGTGGTGCGCACCGCGCGCACGGAGTGGTCCTTGGCGTCGCGCGCGTCGGCGAGGATCCGTTCGCCCTGACGCTCCTCGGCCCGGCTCGACTTCACCGTCCGGACCGCGCGCAGCGTGCCCTCCAGCGTGCCGCCGAGCCGGCCGACGGACTCCTGCGCGGCCTCCTGCGCCTTCGCGATGCCCGGCAGCAGCAGCGCCATGAGGACGCTGACGACGATGATCGCGGCGATGGTCGTCCCGAGAAGCACGAGGTCGAGGACCGCCATGAGGATCAGGGTGCCGACGAGGGCGACGACGCCGTTGACCAGGCTGACGAGGCTGGACGACGCGGCCTCGCGCAGCAGCAGGGTGTCCGACGTGGTCCGGGTGACCAGCTCGCCGACGGGCCGACGTGTCACGGCCGGCACGGTCGCGCGAAGGAACTTGCGGACCAGCGACTCCCGCGCGTCGAGCACGATGCGCTCGGCCACGGTGCCCATGAGGATCCACTGCGCGAGCCCGACGGCGGACCCGACCACCAGGAGCCCGAGCAGCAGCGCGATGGGTGCGGCCAGGCTGAGCCCCTCGGAGAGGGAGTCGAGCACCCACTTGGTCACCATCGGCGTCGCGAGGCCCATCGCCGTCGCCACGAGGCTCAGACCCAGCCCGAGCAGGAGGGTCCGGCGGTGCGGCCGGGCGAAGCCGATGAGGATGCGGAGCTTCTCGCCGCGCGGCGCCTGGTCGGCGGCGGGTGCTGGGTCGGTCTCGGTCGGAGTGTCCGTCGTCGTCGCCGTCATCGAGCCAGTGGAACACTCGTGTGCCATATCGGTCAACACCGTTTCCCTATGGAACTCGGTGTTACTTTCCGTAGGTGACGACCGACATCGCGACCGGAGCACGCGGACGTACCCGCAAGGCGATCCTCGACGCCGCCGTGCGCGCGCTGGCCCAGGACCCGGCGGCGAGCCTCGGCCAGATCGCCGACGCCGCCGACGTCGGCCGGACCACGCTCCACCGCTACTTCCCCGACCGCGCCGAGCTCCTCGCCGCCGTCGCGCAGGAGGCCGGCCAGCAGCTGTCCGACGCCGCCGGCCGGGCACGCCTCGACGACGGCCCGGGGCTCGACGCCCTCCTGCGTTCGTGCCAGACCCTCCTGCAGCTCGGCGACCTCCTCACCCTGATGTTCTCCGAGGTGGTCTCGATCGAGGCGTGCGGGTCCGAGCTCGGGTTCACCCAGGCGCTCGACGACGCCTGCGCGCGGGGGCTCGCCGACGGCACCCTCGACACCCGCCTCACCGCCGGCTGGGTGCAGGGCGTCCTGTGGTCGTCCCTCTACCTCGGCTGGAGCGAGCTCCGCGAGGGCACGACACCGTCGCACGACGTGGTCAGCCAGCTCCTGCTCACGGTGCGCAAGGCGCTCGCGGCCCCGGCAGACTGACGAATCCGATTGGACTCGCGGGCCGGGCGAGGCGCACCATCGACACGTTCATGACGAAGACGAGCACGGAGCGCACCACGATGCAGCGGGGAAGCGAGGCGGCCGTCCAGGCCTGCTCAGGCGGGACCCGGACGCCCGCTCAGCACGCCTGACGCCACCTCGGCGCCACCACCGACGGACCTCATCCTCCGCCGGTCCTCGGGCATGCGCGGGCGGGCGCTCGCGCCGTCACGAGCCCGTGGCGGCTCCCGCCACCCCGAGAGCACCGAGATCATGAACCCCTTGACCGAGAAGCAGATCCGCGCGTCCTTCGTGAACTGCTCGCGCCGCGAGGCCGCCCAGCTCACCGTCCCCACCGACCTGGCCGACCTGCGCTGGGACCGCCTCGACTACCTCGGCTGGATCGACCGCAAGGCACCCCTGCGCGCCTACGTGGTCGTGCCCGACGAGGAGACCCTCGTGGGCATCGCGCTGCGCTCGCCCGAGGTCGGCAAGCGCCGCCCGGCCGTCTGCGCCTGGTGCGAGGACGTCTACTCCACCGACGACGTCTCGATGTACGTCGCCCGCCGGGCCGGCGGACCCGGCCGCAACGGCGACACCATCGGCACGCTGATCTGCACCACCTTCGACTGCTCCGCGAACGTGCGGCGCAAGCCCACGCTCGTCGAGGCCGGGCAGGACCCGGCCGGGTACGTGCTGCGCCGCGTCGACGGGCTGCGCGAGCGGTCGGTGCGCTTCGCGCGCGAGGTGCTGCGCGAGCTGTAGGGCTGGGTCGGGTGGTGCGGCGCGACCGCACCACCCGACGCCGGCTAGTTGGTCCTGCCGTGCGGAGCCGCGAAGGCGTACACCGCAGCGGCGGTGATCGCGAGGCTCGACAGCGTGACGTAGACGCGCGCGTACGAAGGGCGCTGCACGGCGGTCAGTTCGTCTTCGTGAACGGCGCGGCGAACGCGTACACCGCAGCGGCGGTGATCGCCAGGCTCGAGAGCGTGACGTAGACGCGCGCGTACGAGGGGCGCTGCATCACCGTCAGTTGGTGCGGCTGAAGGGAGCGGCGAACGCGTACACCGCTGCGGCGGTGACCGCCAGGCTCGACAGGGTGACGTAGACGCGCGTGGCAGAAGGTCGGTTCACAGGATGCTCCTCGTGACGGTGGGCGCCGTGGCCGGGGCCGCGGCAGGCGGGTGGTGCGCCCCGGCGGGACCGCCGGGGAGTCGGGTGGCGGCAGCTGCCAGGACGAGCACGGCCGCGAGGCCGACCCAGAGCAGGACGTCGCCGACGCTGAACACCATCGCGACGCCCGGCACGGGCACCAGGTCGGCGAGCGGCACGAGCACCGTCGAGCCGTCGATGGGGACGTGGCCCGGAGCGCCGGTGACGTCGAGCCCGACGGACCGCGCCGCCGGGACGGAGAAGGGCATGCCGCCGTTCAGCGCGGTCGCGAGGGCGTTCGACAGCGCCCCGACCGTGGCGACGACGAGTGCGATGCGCACGCCGCGCCCGGCACCGCGCGCGTTGGCGAAGGCGAACCCGACCGCGCACACCGCGAGCGCGAGCGGCACGAGCGCGCCCCCGGCGGCATCGAGCAGCCCGGACGCCCACGCCGGATCGGCGCTGCGCAGCGCCTGCACGGCGGCTCCGGTCAGCGCCCACGGCGCACCGCGGACCCGCACGTGAGCCAGGGAGGCGAGCCCGCCGCGCCGCAGGACGAGCACGAGAGCCGCGAGCACCGGGACCACCAGCAGCACCACGACGAGCGCGGATTCCATCGTGACCTCCCTCGGGCGTGCCCGGAAAGTACCGATCCCCTCCGGCACCGACAAGGGACGTCTCAGGCCGCGGGCGTCACAGATCGATGTTGCGCTCCACCTTCCGCCTGTGACCGTTCTGTGCTGATCTAGGAACCGGCCGACAGGGGTCGGCCCGGCGTGGCCTACAGGTCGCGCCGACGTGTGAGGAGGACACCGCATGGCGGCACGTCGAACTCTGGTCGCACTCGCCTCATCGATCGCCATCGTCACGGCGGGGGCGCTCGCGTCCCCGGCAGCGGCGCACGATCGCGGGAGATCCCCGGAGAAGTTCGCCCAGAAGGTCAGCACACGAGCTGTCCAGGGTCACCTGGCAGCCTTCCAGCGCATCGCGGACAAGAACGACGGCAACCGCGCCGCCCTGACGTCCGGCTACGAGGAGAGTGCCCGCTACGTCGAGCGCACGCTGCGCAAGGCCGGGTACCGCACCGAACGAGACCCGTTCACGTTCGACCGGGAGATCATCGACACGGCCACCCTGACGGAGAACTCCCCCGGCTCCGCCGCCTACGAGGTGGACCAGATGGAGTTCTCCCCGAACTCCCCGGTCGGCGGGGTCACCGCCGATCTCGTCGCCCCCGCCAACCCGCTCGGCTGCACCGCCGCCGCGTGGTCCGGTGTCGTCGCCACCGGCAAGATTGCCCTGGTCAGCCGCGGCGAGTGCCCGTTCGGTGACAAGGCCGTCGCTGCTGCGACCGCCGGCGCGATCGGCGTCGTCATCTACAACAACGTGCCCGACGTGCAGCTGTTCGGCACCCTCGGCGCCGAGGGTCTGGTGAACGTGCCCGTGGCCGGCGTCCGTCAGGCCGACGGCCAGGCGCTCCTCGCTGCGCTGACCGCCGGCACCGTGAACGTGACGTTGGACCTGACCAGCCACACCGAGGTGGCCGAGTCGTTCAACGTGATCGCCGAGACCAAGCAGGGCCGGGACGACAACGTCGTCATGCTCGGCGCCCACCTGGACGGCGTCGAGGAAGGTCCCGGCATCAACGACAACGGCACGGGCTCGGCAGCGATCCTCGAGGTCGCCGTCCAGCTGGCCAAGTCCCACTCGCCGCACCACAACACCGTGCGGTTCGCCTGGTGGGGCGCCGAGGAGCTCGGCCTGATCGGCTCCACCGCCTACGTCGAGGAGCTGGCCACGCAGGAGGGTGAGCTCGACCGCATCGCGACCTACCTGAACTACGACATGGTCGGCTCGCCCAACTACATCATCGGCGTGTACGACGCGGACCAGTCCACCTACCCCGCCCCCACGGGCGTCCCGATCCCCGAGGGGTCCGAGGCCACCGAGGACGTCCTGACCACCTGGTTCGACACCATCGGGCAGCCGTGGGTCGACACCGAGTTCTCCGGACGGTCCGACTACCAGGCGTTCATCCTCAACGGCATCCCGGCGTCCGGGCTGTTCACCGGTGCCGACGACGTCAAGACCGAGGAGGAGGTCGCCCTGTTCGGTGGGACGGCCGGGATCACGCACGACCCGAACTACCACTCCGTCGGTGACGACCTCTCGAACGTCAACACGACCGCCCTCGGCATCATGACGAAGGCGATCGCTGCGTCGACGTACAGCCTCGCGTGGGACACGTCGGCCATCAACGGCGTCTCCGGGCCCGGCAAGGGCTGGCAGCACCCAGCCCACGGCCACGGACCGGGCAAGCACCTCGCACCCGAGGACCGCGTCCTGCTGGAGCGCGCCTCCTGACGACCGGGGTGGCGCGCACGGGCCTCGTGCGCGCCATCCCCGGTCAGTCCAGGTCGAGCAGCCCGGCGAGCGCTCGGTCGATCGACTCCATCTCCGCGAGGGACAGGTACCCGACGCTCTCGCCCAGGCGCGCCTGCGGGTCGACCGCCGTCAGCGCGTCGCAGAGCGCCAAGGTCTCACCGTGCCCGGGGATCGTGACCGGGGGGCGGAAGATGTACGGGTTGGCGCGGGTCGACGTCGGGACCACGAGCCAGGTGCTCAGGTGGTCGAAGCGCGATGCGAGCACGACCACGGCGAACCTGGGACCGGCCTGTTCATGCCCCCGGGTGCCGCTTTCCTTGAGTCGGTAGACGTCTCCGCGCATCAGCCGGCGAGGTCGCGCAGGACCGACGCGATCTCGGCCCGGTCGGCAGGATCGGCCGCGGCCGCCCGGGCGTCGATCTCGGCCTGGCGGCGCCACTGCTCCCGACGCAGCAGCGCGATGCCCTCGCTGATGACCGCCTCGACCGGTTCGTTGCGCTCAGCGCTCAGCGCGTTGAGCGCGTCGCGGGTGGACGTGCGGACGCGGACGGTCGTGCTGTCTGACATGATCCGCAGTCTACACGTCGTCTACAAATGACGTGGCCTTGACTGCCGGGAATCGCCTGCCCTAGCGTCGACCCGCCGCCGGGCAAGCGCTTTCTCGTAGGAGTTGAGATGCACGTACGACGACGTACGGGTCTGTTCATGGTTGCGTTCACCGTGCTCGGAGTGGTGGCGAGCGGACTGGCCGGAACGGCCGCCGCCCACGACGGGCGAGGTCGCGACCGCCCCGACGCCGTCGTCGCGGCCGACGGCAGCGCCGACTTCACCAGCGTGCAGGCGGCCGTCGACGCCGCTCCCACCGGAGCCACCGAGCCGTGGGTCATCGCGGTCCGGCCCGGCGAGTACCGCGAGCTGGTCAAGGTCCCCGCGACGAAGCCGTTCCTCACGCTCGTCGGCACCGGCCGGCACGCCCGTGACGTCGTCATCGCCTACGACAACGCGAACGGCACCCCCAAGCCCGACGGCTCGGGCCCGTACGGGACGTCGGGCAGCGCCAGTGTGACGCTCGACGGCGCGGACTTCACGGCCCGCAACCTGACGTTCGCCAACCTCTTCGACGAGGCCGCGCACCCGGAGATCACCAACCGGCAAGCCGTCGCGGTCCTCACGCGCGCCGACCGGCTCGTGTTCGACGGCGTCCGGTTCCTCGGCAACCAGGACACCCTCTACGTGAACAGCTCGTCGGCAGCCGTCGTCGCCCGGGCGTACTTCCGCGACTGCTACGTCGAGGGCGACGTCGACTTCATCTTCGGCCGGGCGACCGCGGTCTTCGACGGCGGTGAGGTGCGCTCGCTGACCCGCGGCTCGACGACGAACAACGGCTACGTCACCGCGCCGAGCACCATGATCGACAACCCCTACGGCTTCCTGTTCACCCGGGTCCGCTTCACCAGCGACGCACCGGCCGGCACCGTCTTCCTCGGCCGGCCGTGGCACCCCAGCAACGACCCGAACGCCATCGGTCAGGTGCTGGTCCGCGACTCCTGGATCGGTGACCACATCGGTGCCGTCGCGTGGAGCGACTTCTCGGGCGGCTGGTCGTGGCGCGACGCCCGCTTCGCCGAGCACCACAACCGCGGACCCGGCGCCCTGGTGACGCCGGACCGTCCGCAGCTGACCCGGTCCGAGGCAGCGGCTTTCACCGTCCGCGCCTACCTGTCCGGCACCGACGGCTGGTCACCGGACGCACGTCGGCGCTGACACCGGACGTGCTCGGCGAGCGGCCACCAGTGCCGTTCGCCGAGCTCAGGCACGCCGGTACACCGACACGTGCGAGCGGGACTCGGCGGTGAGCTCGCCGCCCGACCAGTCGGCGTGGCGGCTCTCCAGCGTGAACCCGGCGAGCTGACCCATGAGGTCGAGCTCCGCCGGCCAGATGTACCGGTGCGGCGTGCGGCCGAGCTCGGCCTGCCGGCCCTCGTCGAACCGGAAGTGGTGCGAGACCACCCGCTGGTGCAGCACGTCGTAGGTGTCGAGGCCGATGTAGCCCGGCTCGTTCAGCCAGACCGTGGCCTCCACGCCCGGCGGCAGCTTGCGCAGCTCGGGCACCCAGAGCTCGATGACGAAGCGTCCGCCCGGGACGAGGTGGCGGGCGGCGTTGCGGAAGCACGCGACCTGCTCCTCCTGCGTGAGCAGGTTGGCGATGGTGTTGAACACCAGGTAGACGAGGCTGAACTCGCCGGGCGCGGTGGCCGTCGCCATGTCCCCGAGGACCACCGGCACGGCGTCCTCGTCGACCTTGGTCCGCAGCTGCTCGACCATGTGCGGGGACAGCTCGATGCCCGTGACGGGGACGCCGCGCTCCGCGAGCGGAACTCCCACGCGACCCGTCCCGATCGCGAGCTCGAGCGCACGGCCGCCGTCCGCGAGCGCGACGAGCCGGTCGACGGTCGGCCCGAGCACCTCGGGGGCGAACATGCCGACGCCGGGGGTGTCGTAGCGCCGTGCGGTCTCGGCGTCCCAGAGCTGCTCCATCCGGCCGACGATGGCAGCGGACCGGCAGCGGCGTCCACGAAAAACTCTCGGCCCCGCGGTCAGTCCAGCGCCGCGAGCTTGCGCGCCAGCACTGCTCGCTCCCGCTCGTTGCCGCACAGGTCGAGCGCGCGCTCGAGCTCGTGCCGGGCCTCGTCGCGGCGACCCAGCCGCGTCAGCAGCTCGCCCCGGACGCTCGGCAGCAGGTGGGCGCCGTCCAGCGTGCCTGCCGCCACCAGCTCGTCGACCACCGGCAGCGCCGCGGCCGGACCCTGCGCCATCGAGATCGCGACCGCGCGGTTCAGCTCGACCACGGGCGAGGGCGCCAGGCGGCCGAGCGCCTCGTAGAGCACCACGATCCGGTCCCAGTCCGTCGCCTGCACCGACGGGGCGACCGCGTGGCACTCGGCGATCGCGGCCTGGACCCCGTACGCACCGAGGCCCCGCCCCACCCGGCCGGCCGTGGCGAGGGCCGCGCGACCGCGCCGGATCGCGGCGCGGTCCCACCGTCGGCGGTCCTGCTCCTCGAGCAGGACCGGTTCACCGTCGTCGCTCACGCGGGCCGGGAACCGTGCAGCGGTCAGCTCCAGCAGGGCGAGCAGGCCGTGGACCTCGGGCTCGTCGGGCACCAGCTGCGCCAGCACCCGCGCCTGGCGGACCGCCTCATGGGCGAGGTCCTGGCGGATCCAGTCGCTGCCCGACGTCGCCGACGACCCCTCGGTGAACACGAGGTAGAGGACGTTGAGCACCGACGCCAGCCGGGCGCGGCGCTCGTCCGCCGGCGGCACCTCGAACGGGACCTGTGCCGCGCCGAGCGTCTTCTTCGCGCGGGTGATCCTGGCCTGGACCGTGGCCGTCGGCACCAGGAGCGCGCGGGCGATCTCGTCGCTGGTCAGACCGCCGACCACCCGCAGCGTCATCGTGATCTGCGCCTCGCGCGACAGCACCGGGTGGCACGCGACGAACATCAGCGCCAGCACGTCGTCGTCGATCCGGTCCGGGTCGTACAGCAGGTCGTCGACGCCCTCGCTCAGGTCCCGCGCGAGGGTGGCGTGCCGCTCGTCGAGCGCGACCCGGCGCCGGTAGGTGTCGACCGCGCGCCGGCGACCCACCGTGAGCAGCCACGCCGCCGGGCTGCTGGGGATGCCGTCGCGCGGCCACGCCACCAGCGCCGCGGCCAGCGCCTCCTGGGCGAGGTCCTCAGCCAGGCCGAAGTCGCCGGTGTAGCGGGCGAGGGTCGAGACGATGCGCGCGGACTCGATCCGCCACACCGCCTCGACCGCGTCGCGCCCGCTCCCTGACCGCGTCAGAGCCGGCCCGTCCGCTCCCGCCACGCTCGCACTCGCCTTCCCGCGGCTCTCCCCGACGACGTCAGAGCTGGCCCGTCCGCTCCCGCCACGCCCGCTCCTTCTGGATCCACTCGTTGTCCTGCGGGAAGTCGTCGATGCTCGTCACGCGACGGATCTCCGTCTTCTGGCCCGGGCCGGTCATCGGTGCGCGCTTGGCCCACTCGACGGCTTCCTCCTTCGACGCCACGTCGAGGATCCAGAAGCCGCCGAACAGCTCCTTGGTCTCGCCGTACGGGCCGTCGCTGACGACCGGCGGCTGCGAGGAGAAGTCGATGACGACCCCGTCGGCCGCGTCGTCGAGACCCTCGGCGGCGACGAGCACGCCGGCCGAGATCATCTCGTCGTTGAACCGGCCCATCGCCTCCATGATCTCGGCGAAGTCGACGTCCTGGAACGCGGCGTAGGCCTCGTCGGTGGCGCGCATGATCAGCATGTACTTCACGGTTCTTCTCCTGCCGTGTCGGGGTCCCCGTCGGACCCTCTCACCGATCAGTCGAACGGCGCAGCCACCTGATCGACATCGCCGCCGAACGAATCAGGAGAAGGTGACGGGGACGTCCTCGAAGGTCGGCCAGCGGGAGTCGACGCTGACGGCGAGCGCCTCCGTCGGGTAGAGCGGCGCCGGGAGCGTCGCCTCGAACCGCACGGGGACACCGGGCACGAGGTCGAGCGCGACCGGGTCGGTCGACCAGCGCTGGCCGGTGTTCGACAGCGTGCGGTACTCGACGAGGCGCGTGCGGTCGGCGACGCCCGGACTGAGCACGGCCTGGTCCATCAGCTCGTAGAGCGTCACGGGATCGCTCGGCCCGTCCAGCCGTTCGAGGACGATCCGCAGCCGCATCGAGCCCCCGCGCACCTCCAGGCTCTCGACCCCGATGCGCAGCTTCTCGCCGGGACGGCCGGGGGCGTCCACGGTCTGCTCGGCCTCGAGCGACTCCGGCACCGGCACGACGAGGCCGGCGCCCCCGTAGGGCCCGGCAGCCGCGGCACCGGCCGTCGGGGTCGGCGTCGGTGTCGCCTCAGGGGCCGACCCCGTGTAGGTCACCTCGACCCGCCGGTTCTGCGCCCGGTCCTCGGCCAGGTCGTCGCCGCCCTCGGGGACCTTCAGCCGCGACTCGCCGTACCCGTGCACGTCGAGCACGACGTCGGGGCGGGCTGCGGCGACCGCGGCGGCGACCGACTGGGCGCGGCGCTCGGACAGGGCCTGGTTGTACGCGTCGTCGAGCACGGAGTCGGTGTGGCCGTCGACCGTGACGGTCGCACCGGCGGGGACCTGCGCGACGAGCGCGCCGATGGCGGCGACCGCCGGCTCGGACAGGTCGCTGCCGTCGACCGTGAACAGGATGTCCGACGCGAGGGTGACCGACGTCTGGTCCTGCTCCTGCTCGACCTGCTCCACCTGCTTGGTGGCGGGAGCAGGGTCGTACGGCCGCACCGTGAAGAACGCCGGCGACTGGCTGTAGTCCCGCACCGCGAACAGGGGGTTGGTCAGGACGCCGTCGGTGAGGGCCGGGAAGTCGTCCAGCGTGAGGGGTTCGTCGTCGGTGGCCGGGGAGGCGGCGGAGACGAGCAGCCCGACGCAGACCATGAGGGCGGCCGCGGCGGGCCACCGGCGGGTGAGGGGTCGCACGGCTCAGTCCTCGTACGTCACGGGGACGTTCTCGAACGGGGCCCACGACGCGACCAGCGACAGGTCGAGCGCCTCGACCTGCTCGGTCGGTGCGGCGAACCACGCCTGGAACAGCACCGGCTCACCGCCGGCCGCCTTGGCGCTCACCGTGTCGGTCGCCCACTTCTGGCCGGTCTCGCTCAGCACGAAGTACTGCGTGAGGTGCTCCAGGTCGTTGAGGGCCGGCTGCAGGTCCCCGCTCCCGGTCAGCTCGTAGATGTTGGCCGACTCACCCTCGTCGAGGGAGTCGGGGGTGAACCAGACGCGCAGCTCCATGGTCTTGCCCTGCACGACGAGCGGTTCGACCTCGACCCGCACCGTGTCGTCCGGCTCCCCGGGGACCGGGAAGGTGGCGTCGAACACCGTGCCGGCCTGCTGCACCGTCCCGGCGGTCCCGCCTGCGGCCGATGCCGACGCGGTCGGGGACGGCTCCGGCTCGTCGCTGTCCGTGCACCCGGCGAGCCCGAGGACCCCCAGAACCACCACCGTCACGACGACCGACGAACGCATCTGTCCCTCCCTGTCGCCCGGAACGTCCGGGTCAGCGGGTACGACGGTACCGGCCGTGGGCCCGCTCGCAGGTGTCGTGCCCACCCTGTGCACGACGGGGACCGCCCTACGATGCGGCCATGGACGACCCCACCCCCACCGTCCGACGCGTCCGGGCCGACGAGTGGGAGGCCGCCCGCGCGCTGCGGCTCGACGCGCTCCAGGACGAGGCGGCCGGCATCGCGTTCCTCGAGACCTACGAGCGCGCGGCTGCCGCACCCGACGAGTTCTACCGGGACCGCACCGCCGGTTCGGCTGCCGGGGACGACGCCGTGCAGCTCGTCGCCGACGACGGCTCGGCCCTGGTCGGCTCGGTGACCGTGATCGCCCAGCGGGTCGGGTCGGTCGACTACCACGGTCGGCCGATCGAGCGGAGCCGCGCGACCGTCGTCGGGGTATACGTCCGCCGCGAGCAGCGGGGCACCGGGCTCATCGACCGGCTGCTCGACGCGGCGGCCGACTGGGCCCGCGACCTGGGGTTCGGCGAGCTCGACCTCGGCGTCCACCGCGACAACGCGCGCGCCCAGGGCGCCTACCGGCGTGCCGGCTTCGTGCCCTCGGGTGTCGAGTTCAGCAGCACGATCGGCCCGGAGATCGAGATGGTGCGGCGGCTCTGACGAGCGACGCTCAGGGCTGGCGGCGGTGGACCGACCATGCGGCGGCCGTGTCGAGGCCGCCGGCGCCCACCCGCGTGAACACCAGCCGGTCGTGCAGCCGGTCGCGCCGGCCCGCCCAGAGCTCGACCTCGTCGCACTCGATCCGCCAGCCGCCCCACCCGTCCGGCACGGGGACGTCGTCGGCCGAGCCGGTGTCCGGGTAGCGGGCCGCGTACCGCTCGTAGGCGGCGACCAGCGCTGCGCGGTCGGCGATCGGCTGCGACTGGTCCGACGCCCACGCGCTGATCCGGGAGCCCCACGGCCGGGAGGCGAAGTAGGCGGTGATCTCGTCGCGACCCACGGGCACCGCACGACCGCGGAACCGGACCGCCCGGAACATGGCCGGCCACGTCAGCGACGCGGCGACCGTCCCGGTGGAGCCGATCTCCTGGCTCTTCGCGGAGCCCAGGTCGGTGACGAAGCCCGGTCCGCGCTCGTCGAGGAAGCGCATGAGCACCGTCCGGACGTTGGGGCGACCGTCGGCGTCGACCGTGGCGACGGACAGCGCCGTCGGCTCGACGACGTCACCGCGCTCCGCCTGCCGGGCCGTCGCCTCGTCGACCCACCGCCGGACCTGCTGGAGCGGTGTCGCCGCGAGCTCGCTCTCGCTGAGGCCCTCACCCGAGTACTCGCTGCGCACGCTGCCACCCATCGCTCTGCCGCCCGGACCTCGGCGAGCGTACGTCGAGCAGCCGCATCCCGCAGCGAGCCGTGATACAGGACTTGTCTCATAGGAGACTCGTCTAGTAGGTTCCCACCATGTCCCTCAAGCACGCCGTCCTCGGGTTCCTGTCGATCGCCCCGATGACCGGCTACGACCTGCGCAAGCACATGGAGGAGTCGGTCGCGCACTTCTGGCCGGCGGACCAGGCGCAGATCTACCGCACGCTCGGTCATCTGGCCGCCGACGGCCTGGTCGACGTGCGGACCATCCCGCAGCAGGGCAATCCGGACCGCCGCGAGCACTCGATCACCGACGCGGGTCTCGCGGAGCTGGACTCCTGGCTCGCGGCGCCCGTCGAGTACGTGCCGTCGCGCGAGGTGTTCCTGGTGCGGCTGTTCTTCGTCGGGCGGCTCGGCACCGACCGCGTGCGAGCCGTGCTCCAGGAGCGTGCCGAGGAGGCGCGCGAGCTGGCGGCCGTGCTGGAGCAGACGAGGGATGCCGCACGGCAGGCGATCGCCAACCCCGGCCTGGACGTCCGCCTCCGCCTGGCCACGCTCGCCAACGGGCTCATGCACGCGCGCGCCGAGCTCGAGTGGGCCGAGGACCTGCTCGCCGAGCTGACCGACTGAGCCACCCCGACCGGACCGACCGCCACCCGGCGGCCGGGCGATGCCCCACGCCCGAAGGAGCCACCATGACCACCACCGCACCTGCACGCCCCGCCCGCACGCGTCGTCCCGCGAGCCGTCGCGGCGTGCTGGTCTACGCCGTCGGCGTCCTGGTCCTGTCCGTGCTCGGTGGCCTGGTGATGGCCTCGTCGCCGGACCCGGAGACCAGCGCGGGCGCGCTGCTGTTCGTCATGAGCCCGATCCTCCTGGCCGTCGGGCTGCGCACGATCGGTCGCGAGGGCTGGGCCGATGCGGGCCTGCGCCTGGGCCGCGAGCGCGGCTGGTACGCGGTCGCGCTGCTGCTGTTCCCGGTGCTGTTCCTGGTGCCGGTCGCGCTCGGGGCGCTGCTCGGAGACGTGCACCTGGCGCCGGGCGCGGCGGAGCGGTTCGCCGTGCTGTTCGCGACCGGCCTGGCCGCGCGGCTCACGTTCGCGGCGTTCGAGGAGTTCGGGTGGCGGGGCTACCTGGAGCCCCGGCTGGCCGCTCTCGGCGTCCCCGCGCTGCGGCGCCACCTCGCGGTCGGCGCGCTGTGGGCCGTGTGGCACGTGCCGTACATCGTCGCGTTCGGCGACGGGTACACCGGGGTCCCGCTCGGCCTCCAGATCCCGATGTTCTCGGTCGCGGTGCTCGCGATGGCCGTGATCTGGGGGGTCGCCCGGGACCGTACCGGCAGCGTGTGGCCCGCGGTGCTGGGCCACGGCATGGCCAACGCGGTGGCGTGGCCGCTGCTGTCCGCCGACGTGCTCGTCCTCGACAGCCCGCTCGTCTTCGGAGCCCGTCCTGAGAGCCTCGTCGTGCTGCCGCTCCTGGTGCTGACGGCGGTCGTGGTCTACCAGCGCTGGGGTCGTACGTCCGTCGGTACTGTCCCTGCATGACGGAGCAGGCAGTGGCGCGACGAGTCCCGTGGGCGACGATCATCGGCTGGGTCGCGCTGGTGCTGGCGGTGGTCGGCGCGACCGGTGCGGTCGTCGCCGGGGTGTTCGCCGTCGAGGGTGCCCGCAACCCGCAGTCGTTCGGCACGCTCGGCGCGGTCGTGCTCCTGATGGCCTCGCTGATCCCGTCCGTGCCTGCGCTCGTCGCCGGGATCGTGCAGGCCCGGCAAGGGCGGGCGCCTCGCTGGCGCAACCGGACCACTGTCGTCCTGGCGGCGCTCGCACCCGCCGCGGCGGTGGTCCTGCTCCTGGCCGTCGCCGTCCGAGACCTCGTCGGCTGACCGCCGCCGCACCCGGGGACGAGCACATGTCGACGAACGTCCGCGTCGTGAAGGGCAAAGTCGTCGTCGAGGACAGCTTCACGGAGGCCGAGCACCAGCTCCTTGCCGGGAGACACCGGTCCAGGACCGAGCTCGAGCTCTGGCGGACGCGCCACTCGTCACTGGTGTTCCTGCGGGACCTGCCCGCCCTCGAGAGCCTGAGCCTCATCAACGTCCGGGTCGACGACGCCCGCGCTCTCGCGGAGGTCGGCACGCTGCGGAGACTGTTCCTCAACGGCATCAAGCCCACGCCCGGCTGGGACTTCCTGGCGGGGCTGGCCCAGATCGAGGAGCTGCAAATCCTCAATGTCCGAGGACCGCTGGTCCTCCCTGACCTCTCCGGGCTCGACCGTCTGGCCACGTTCCGCATCTGGGGGTGTCGGGGACTCACGGACGTCTCCGTGCTCGAGAACACCCCTCTGCTCGAGGAGGTCGAGCTCGTCGACGCGGGGTTGACCCCGGACGATCTCGGGTCCCTCCTCGAGAAGTCGACGCTCGCGTACCTGAGCTGCACGTTCGCGACGAGACGGGACACCGACCGGTTCCACCAGGACCTGGACCGGTACGGCAAGAAGGAGCACGGCGACACTGCACCGTGACCGGACGGATATCTCCGTGCTGCGGGCAGGTCGCCGCCCCTAGGTTGTCGCGATGGAGCAGCCCCCGATCCACGACCACTACGACACCGCCTACGACGAGGACCAGCGCCTGCGGCAGGGCCTCGGCCGGCTCGAGCTGGCGCGCGTGCAGGAGATCGTCCGTCGCCACCTGCCGCCGGCCGCGCGGGTGCTCGACGTGGGTGGGGCGACGGGGGTGCACGCCGAGTGGCTGCTCGACGACGGCCACACCGTGCACCTCGTGGACCTGCTCCGGAACCACGTCGCCACGGCCTCGGCGAGGCTGGGCGATCACCCGCGGTTCACCGCATCCGTCGGCGACGCCCGCTCGCTCCCGCTGCCTGACGCGTCCGTCGACGCCGTCCTCCTGCTCGGCCCGCTCTACCACCTGACCGACCGTGCCGACCGGCTGGCCACGTGGCGGGAGGCGCTCCGCGTCGTGGTGCCCGGCGGGGTGGTGGTCGCGATGGCGATCAACCGGTTCGCGTCCTTGTTCGACGGGCTCGCGCAGTCCTACCTGTTCGACCCGGCGTTCCGCGCGATCGTCGCGCAGGACCTGGCGACCGGGGTGCACGAGAACCCCACCGGAGACCCCCGCTGGTTCACCACCGCCTACTTCCACCGGCCCGAGGAGCTCCCCGCGGAGGCGGCCGAGGCCGGGCTCGTCGTGCGGGAGACCGTCGGCGTCGAGGGCCTCGCGCACTGGATCAAGCCGCTGGCGTCCGCGCTCGACGACGACGACCGCCGCGAGGTTGTGCTCGACGCGGCGCGGGTGATCGAGGCCGAGCCCAGCCTGCTCGGCCTCAGCTCGCACCTGCTCACCGTGGCAGCGCGTCCCGCCGACTGACACCCCGGCCGACGTGGGTAGCCGAGGTCGGCTTCCAGGCACCGGAACGGCGGGCGCCCTCACACCGACGTGCGCCGTGGGCTGACTACTCGGGCGCGGCCGCCCAGACCCCCAGCTCGTTGCCCGCCGGGTCGTGGAAGTGGAACCGCCGGCCGCCCGGGAAGGCGTAGGGGCCGTTCACGACGGTCCCGCCGGCAGCCACGACCGCGTCGACGGTGGCGTCGAGGTCGGCCGAGAAGAGCAGCACGAGCGGCCCGCCGGTCCCGGGCACACCGTCCGCGCTCAGCCCGCCCACCTCGCCGTCGCCGTCGGCCGCACGGATGCCGGCGTAGCCGGGGCCGTAGTGCGTGAACTGCCAGCCGAACGCCCGCGCGTAGAAGTCGACGGCCGCCGGGAGGTCCGGCGCGGCGATCTCGACGTAGTCCAGGGTGTGATGTGTCGGCGTCATACCGGGACGCTAGGGGCAGCCACCCACACGACAGGTCTTGCACCTCACGTGACGTGAGGGCCTAGCGTCGGGCGCAGCGGTGACGACGGAGCGCCGCCCGAGCCGAGGAGCGAGCATGACGAGCCTGGTCCCGTACCTGACGGTGCACGACGCGGCCGCCGCGATCGCGTTCTACGCGTCGGCGTTCGGCGCGCAGGAGACCGGCGAGCGCGACGAGGGCGACGGCCGGATCGGCTTCGTGGCCCTCACCATCGGCGGCGACCCGTTCTACCTGTCCGACGAGTTCCACGACTACGGCGCCTACGCCCCGGCCACGCTCGGGCACAGCACGTGCGCGCTCGTGCTCGGGGTCGACGACGCGTCGGCCGTGTACGCGGCCGCGGTGGCAGCTGGTGCGACGCCCGACCGTGAGCCGTCGGACCAGGGGGACGAGAAGCGGGGCTGGCTCGTGGACCCGTTCGGCCACCGCTGGGCCATCCACTCACCCGCGCACTGAGGTGCCCGACCAGTGGCGGGTGGGCGAGCTGGCCGACGTCTCCGGGCTGACCGTCCGCACGCTGCACCACTACGACGACATCGGGCTCCTCACGCCGGACCGCACGCCCGCCGGCCACCGCGTCTACCGGCGCGAGCAGGTCGAGCGCCTGTACCGGATCAGCGTGCTGCGCCGGTTCGGCACTCCGCTCGACGAGATCGCGGCGGCGCTCGACGACCCGACCTGGACGCTCGACGGGGCGCTGCGCACGCACCTTGCCACTCTGGAGGACCAGGTGCTGCGGATGGAGCGGCTGCTGCACCGGCTCACGGTGGTCCCCGCCGACGGGCCTGCTGACGAGGACGTGTGCCGGCGGCTGCTCGCCGTGCTCGAGGACACCGCAGTCAGCGCCACCGAACCGTTGCGCCGGATCGCGGTCCTCGTCTACGCCGACCTGGAGGCGGCGCACCGGCACCTCGTGGACGTGTTCGGGCTCGAGGCGGGACCGCTGCGGCGGGACGACGCGGGGACCGTCGTGCACGCCGAGGTGCGGACCGCCGACGGCGTCGTGATGCTCCACCGCGTCGCACCCGAGTGGGGGCTCGCCTCACCGGCCGGGCTGGGGGCGGCGACCGGGATGCTCGTCGTGACCGTCCGGGACGTCGACGCCCACCACGCGGCCGTCGTCGCGCGCGGCGGCACGGTCACCTTCCCGCCCGCGGACCAGCCCTACGGGGTGCGCGAGTACGGGGCGCTGGGACCCGAGGGCGAGCCGTGGTCGTTCTGGTCGCCGCTGAGCTGAGGCTCCTGCCCCTCGGGCCGCGGTCCGACACGGTCAGCGGGCCGCTCGCGCCAGCCGGGCCTCCCGCTGCTTGCGCTTCTGGGCGGCCAGGTCCTGCTCGCCCTTGAGCGTGGTGCTCTCCACCCAGGCGAGCAGTCCGTCGTCGGAACGGTCGGACCCGTGGAAGACCTGGCCGTACCGGATGCGCGTGAAGACGTCGGGCATCCGGGTGCTCAGGTACCCGATCGCGACCCGGGCCAGCACCCAGGCGGCGCCGACACCGTTGACCAGCCCCACGACCACGGCTGCTACGACCAGCGCCGGCTCGCCCGTGACCTGCGACCAGACGACCATCGCGGCCGTGGGCAGGACGGCCACCGGGACCACCAGCAGCACGATCCACACGTGCAGGGCGATGTTGCCGTTGGCGTCGTTGGGGCCCATGCGCCTGCGCGGGTCGACACCGGGCGAGACCCCGAGGGCCGACACCAGGACGGCGACGCCCGCCGCGGCGCCGAAGACGGCGGGGATCGCCGCGAGCAGCACCGGGACCGTCCACCACGCCTGGCTGAGCAGCAGGAACGGCACGGTCACGACGAGCGCGCGCGGCAGGAAGACGATGAGCATGGCCCACTGCCGGCCGTGCACGTCGGACCGCACGGACGTCTCGTCCTGTCCGACCACGTTCTGCCAGACGGCGGAGCCGTCCTGCCCGTAGAGGTTGCACGCGCTGAGGCCGAGCATGAAGGCGACGATCAGCCCCGCGAACGACGCCACGGACTCGTACCCGGCGAGCAGGGCGAACACACCGATCGCCGCCCCGGTCCAGACGGCGGTGCTGCTCTCGAGCGCACGCCAGGCGTCGCGACGCCACTGCCGCACCTCCTTCATCGCGACCGCGCCCGTCTGCGTGGCGGGCAGGATGCCGCCGCCCGCGACCAGGCCGCGCGAGCGCATGCGCTCGCTGCGCTTGGTGACGGCGGCGCTGCGGGGGACGAGCAGGGGGACGGTCGCGAGGACCAGCACGGCGTCGAGGGCCGCGAGCGCGAGCAGCAGGCCGCCCGCACGTGCCCAGTCCCCGGCCGCGGCGGCGTCGACGGACAGCACCATCCACGAGGTGGGCAGCGCGTCGACGACGGTCGTGATCGGCCCCTCGGGCAGCCCGTCCTGCAGCAGCCTGGGCACGCTCTGGACGGCAACCTGCACGATCATCCAGCCGGCGAACCACCCCGCGAACATGAGGCCGAACTGGACGCCGGCGATCTCGACGCCCAGCTTGGTCTTCATCGCCGCGCCGAGCAGCCCGTAGACCAGGCGGGACAGGGACACGACGAGCACCCAGGTCAGCGGGGCGCCGACGAGCACGACGACGACGGTGACGGGGTCGACGCGCAGCGCGTGCACGGCGGTCGCCAGGAGGGCCAGCAGCACGAAGCCGGACGCGATGCTCACGAAGACGCTCACCAGCAGCCCGCGCCCGAGCGCGGCCCGCGGCAGGGGGAGCAGCGTGAAGTAGTCGGGGCGCAGGACGCCCGCCCCGCTCGTCATGACCGGCCCGACCGCGGCCCCCGCACCCCACAGGGCGAACACGAGGGTCAGCGCGGACGACCGCACGGCGTCGCCCGAGGCGAGGATCGCGACGGCCCACGTGGCGAGAACCGCCACGCCCCCGACGATCCAGCCCGCCTTGCGCAGCCCCGGGGTCGTGTTCCGCAGCATCGTGAACTTCAGCGAGATCAGGTCGCGATCCATGCGAGCTCCTCCTCGTCCGCCTCGGGTGCGCCCACCAGCTCGACGAACCGGTCCTCGAGGGACGCTCCGCGGCGGACCTCATCGAGGGTGCCGTCGGCCACGACCTGCCCCCGCGCCACGATGGCGACGCGGTCGCAGAGCTGCTCGACCATGGCCATCACGTGGCTGGAGATCACCACCGCGCCGCCGCCCTCGGTGAACCGGCGCAGGATCCGCGTCAGCACACGGGCGGAGACCGGGTCGACCGCCTCGTACGGCTCGTCGAGCACCAGCACCTTGGGCGCGTGCAACAGGGCCGTGGCCAGGCCGATCTTCTTGCGCATGCCCGTCGAGTACTCACCCACCAGGGTGCCGAGCGCCTCCGCCTCGTCGAGCTCCAGGATGCGCAGCAGCTCCTCGGTCCGGGCGGCCACGACCTCGCGCGGCAGGCGCCGGAACCGGCCCCAGTAGGTGAGCAGCTCCCCGCCGGTCAGCCGCTCGGGGAGGGCGAGCCCGTCGGGCAGCACCCCGAGCCGCTGCTTGGCGCTGATGGGGTCCTGCCACACGTCGATCCCCTGGACGAGCGCGCGGCCGCTCGTGGGGCGCAGGAGGCCGACCGCCATGGACAGGGCGGTCGTCTTGCCCGCGCCGTTCGGCCCGACGACCCCGTAGAACGACCCGTACGGGACGCGCAGCGACATGTCGTCGACGGCCACCTTCTCGGCGAACTCCCGGCGGAGGTCGATGAGCTCGAGTGCGTGTTCGTCTGCCATGCCCCCAGTCTCGGCAGCGCCGTCCGCGGTCCACCTCGGTCGATCGGCCAGAGCGCCCGGCCGTCCGGCCAGAAGTCGTCGGCCGACCGTCACCGTCGGGTCGCTGCTCCGTATCCTCGGAGGATGGCTGAGGGGACGCGTGCGCGCAGGTGGGTGCGCGCCCTGTCGCCGCTGACGCCGCACCGGACCCGCCGCGAGTGGGTCGCCGACGGCGTCCTCTTCGCCGTCTCGCTCTGGTCCTGGTACTACTACGCCTTCCTGATCCACCCGTCGTTCGTCGACGGGGTGAGCGACTGGTTCTGGCCGGTCGACCAGGTCCTCGGGTTCGTCGCGTGCCTGCTGCTGTGGTGGACACGCCGGTACCCCCGCACCGTCGGGCTGCTGCTCGTGCTCCCCGGCGCGCTGGCCATCACCGCCTCGTTGCCCACCCTCATCGGTGTCTTCCGGATGGCGAAGTGGTCGCGGCCGCTCAGCTCCGTGGCCATCACCGCGCTGCACATCGCGACCGCGCTGCCCTACCACTGGGTCTTCCCGCTGCCGGACATGCCCCTGATCGTCTGGCTCGTGACGATCCCGCTCATGTACGCGCTGGTCCTGTGCGGCGGGCTGCTCGCGCGGTCGCGCCGCCAGGTCATCGAGGGTCTGCGCGAGTCCGCGGCGCGCGACCGCGAGCGCTACGAGGAACGGCTGACCAGCACGCGTCGCGACGAGCGCGAACGGATCGCCCGCGAGATGCACGACGTGCTCGCCCACCGGGTGTCCCTGCTGTCGGTGCACGCGGGTGCCCTGGAGTACCGCACCGACCCCGACCGCACGGCGACCCCGCCGACCACGCAGGAGATCCACGAGGCCGCGGTCGTCATCCGCGAGAACGCGCACCGGGCCGTCGAGGACCTGGGCGAGCTCCTCACCGTGCTGCACGAGGACGAGGTGTCGATGCGCCCGCAGCCCCGGCTCCGGGACATCCCGCAGCTGGTCGCGGAGGCGCGGCTGGCGGGCGAGTCGGTGGACATCGAGATGGCCGTCCCGAGGGACGGTCTGCGCGAGTCCATGCAGCGCACCGCGTTCCGCGCGGTGCAAGAAGGGCTCACCAACGCCCGCAAGCACGCCCCGCACGCGACCGTCCGGGTGGTCGTCGCCGAGCAGGACGACGACCTGCTGGTCGAGGTGGAGAACGCGGTGCCCGTCGGGCTGACCTCCGCCGAGATCCCCGGGGGCGGCCGGGGGCTCGTCGGGCTCGCGGAGCGCGTCCGGCTGGAGGGCGGCCGGATGGACGCCGCGGTCCGCGACGGACGGTTCCGGCTGACGGTGGTCCTGCCGTCCGGGGCGCGATGACCGACCAGACGATCCGGGTCCTGCTCGTCGACGACGACCCGCTGGTGCGGACCGGCCTGAAGCTGATGCTCGCCGGTGCCGACGGCATCACGGTCGCCGGGGAGGCGTCCGACGGCGACGAGCTCGACGACGCCGTCGCCCGCACCGACCCGCAGGTGGTGCTCCTCGACGTCCGGATGCCGCGCCTGGACGGTGTCGCCGCGCTGCGCCGGCTGCGCACCACGCCGCACGGGTCGGCCATCGCGGTCATCGTGCTGACCACCTTCCGGACGGACGCGGTCGTCCTCGACGCCCTGCGCGCCGGCGCCGCGGGGTTCCTGCTCAAGCACACGCCCCCGGAGCAGATCGTCGACGCCGTGCGCACCGCCGCGGCCGGGCAGCCGATCGTCTCCCCGAGCGTCCTGACGCAGCTGATCGAGCACGCCCGCTCCGGAGGCAGCCCGGCAGCGCCCGACCTGCGCGAGGCCGGGCTCAGCGAGCGGGAGGAGGAGGTGGCGCTCGCGGTCGCCGACGGGCTCAGCAACGCCGAGATCGCCGAGCAGCTGTACCTGTCGCTGGGCACCGTGAAGTCGCACATCTCCAGCGCCCTGACCAAGCTGGGGCTGGAGAACCGGGTCCAGCTCGCCATCCGCGCGCACGACGCCCGCCCGAGGGACTGAGTGTGCTCGGATGAGCCCGTGAGCGACGACTTCCCCGAGCTGGTCTCCACCGGCACCCTGCCCCGCCTCGAGCTGGTCGAACGCCTGATGCAGGAGGCCCACGACCGGTACGCGGGCGTCGACGAGGGGGCTGTCGCCGACTACATCCCGGCGCTGGCCGACGCCGACCCCGCGTTGTTCGGCCTGAGCATCGTGTCGGTCACGGGTGCGTCCCACAGCGTCGGCGACGCCCGGCACGAGTTCTCCATCCAGTCCGTGTCCAAGGCGTTCGTGTTCGCGCTCGTGTGCGACGCGCTCGGTCCGGAGGCCGTGCTGGAGCGGGTCGGGGTCAACAACACGGGCCTCGCGTTCAACTCCGTGATGGCGCTGGAGCTCAACGGCGGCAGCCCGATGAACCCGCTGGTCAACGCCGGCGCCCTTGCCACGACGAGCCTCGTCCCCGGGGCGACAGCCGCCGAGAAGTGGGCGTTCCTGCAGGCCGGGCTGTCCGCGTTCGCCGGGCGCCCCCTGACCCTCGACGGCGACGTCTACGCCTCCGAGGCGGCGCACAACCGCCGCAACCAGGCCATCGCCCGCCTGCTCGAGTCCTACGGCCGCATCGCCCACGACCCCCTGGAGACCACCGACGTCTACACGCGCCAGTGCTCCCTGCTCGTCTCGGCGACGGACCTCGCCGTCATGGGCGCCACCCTCGCCGACGGCGGCGTCAACCCGGTCACCGGCGAGCGCGTGGTCGACCCGTCGGTGTGCCGGTACGTGCTCGCCGCCCTGGCCACCAGCGGCCTCTACGAACGCTCGGGCGAGTGGCTGTTCAGCATCGGGCTGCCCGGCAAGAGCGGCGTCTCCGGCGGCATCGTGACCGTCGCGCCCGGCAAGGGGAGTCTGAGCACCTTCTCGCCCCGGCTCGACGCGGCCGGCAACAGCGTGCGCGGCCAGCTGGCCACCCGCTACCTGTCGGGCGCGCTGGGCCTGAACCTGTTCGCGTCCCGCCCGGAGGCCGGGTCGTGACCGCTGACTCCCCGGTCCGCAGCCGTACCGGCACACCCGAAGGAGCCGATGCCCCGTGATCGTGGAGTCGTCGGTCATCGTCCCGATCCCGCCCGAGACCGCCTTCGCGGTGTCCCAGACCACCGGCGAGACCCGGCTCCGGTGGGACCCGTTCATCCGTCGGCAGGCGTTCCTCGACGACGCCACCGCGCCCGCCAAGGGCGTCCGCACGCTCACCCGGCACCGCTCCGGCCTGCGCATGGTCAGCGAGTACGTCTCGTACCAGCCGCCGACGAACGTCGGGATGAAGATGGTCGACGGTCCATGGTTCTTCGCCGTCATGGCGGGCGGCTGGCGGTTCGCCGCACTGCCCGACGGCAGCACGAGGGCGGTGTGGCGGTACAGCTTCACCTGCCGGCCGCGCTGGCTGGCGCCGGTCGCCGAACGCGTCGGTCGGGTGGTCCTGCAGCGCGACATCGACCGCCGGATCGCCGGCTTCGCCCGCGGCTGCGCCGACCCCGCGGTGCTGGCCGCGGTCGGCGGCTAGATCAGCCTGTCGCGGCACGCGTTCCCGGCTTAGGCTCGGGGGACCCGCCGCAGCCCGCGACCCGACCCACGGGAGCACCCGTGACCGACACCATCGACCGGCCGGTCGACCTCGACCTCGACGACGACCTCCTCGAGCGCCCCGTGGTGACCCGGCGTCCGCTGCACGCGCCGGCTCCCGCCTACCAGCCGCTGTCGGCCACGGTGCAGTACCCGCCGGGTCCGGTGCCGGACGTCGAGGACGCGGTGCCCGAGCCGCTCCCGGTCCGTGCGCGACGTGAGTGGCCTCGTCTGCGGCTGCGGCTCCGGCTCGAGCTCCGGCCGTCGGCCTGGCCCCGGTCCCGGGTCGCCGCCGGGCTGCTCGGGATCTTCCTGGGCGCCTTCGGCCTGCACCGCATGTACCTCGGCTACTGGCGTCGCGGCCTGACGATGCTCGCGATCACGGTGGTCGGCGGGTTCTTCACGCTCGGGCTGGCCGCGCTCGCCATGGGCCTGTGGGGGTTCACCGAAGGGCTGCTCGTGCTGTCCGTCCGCCGGGGCCGGTACGCCCGCGACGCCTACGGCAAGCAGCTGCGCGGCTGATCAGGCTCGAGCGCGTCCACGAGGTGCGCGACGGACCCGAGGTCGACGACCCCGCTGCCCGCTGCCCGCTCGCTGACCGCGGGCCGGAGCGCGTCCAGCGCCCGACGGCCGGCGGCGCGGTGGCCGGTCTCGACGACGGCGCGGCCGACGAGGCACCACATCGCCTCGAGCAGGAGGTCGCGTGGCGGGTCGGGGACCGCGTCGAGCGCCGCGACGGCCTCGGACGTGCGGCCCGCGCGGGCCAGCAGGAGCGGGCGGACCCACGGGTCGTAGGGGCCGGCGTCCACGTCGGGCAGCGGCCGGTCGTCGCGCACGGCGTCGGTCACCCCGCTGAGAAAGGCGATGCCGTGCGCGAAGCCGGGCATCTCGTCGGCGGGCGGCGGCACGACGGAGGCGTCGGTGAACGTCCGGCGGAACCACGCGGTGAACACCCTCGCCAGGGGGCGTTCGTGCCGGGCGGCCAGGGCGTCGACCGCATCGGCCTCGACGGTCGCGGCGGGGACGTCGTCGAGCGCGCACAGCGCCTGGAGGCGGATCAGGCGTCCGTGGATCTCGGACGTGGGCAGCTCGGCGGTCGTGGCGACGGCGACGACCTCCGCCCCGATCGCCTCGCGCTCGCGGGCTCGTCCGGCCGTCCCGAAGCACTGCATCCACCGGGCGCCGAGCGCGAAGCACAGCAGCTGCGGGTCGCCGGTCGAGCGGGCCAGGCGCACGGCCTCGTCGGCCTCCGCCACGCGGTCCGCGGTGCCCCGCGACTCCATCGCGACCGTCGCCAGGAGCCGTGCCCGGGTGCGGCCGGTGGCGGTGGGCAGGAGCCGGAGCGCCGCGCCGACGAGCGCGGCAGCCTGCACGGGGTCGTCGGACCGGGTCCAGATGCCGGGGACGTCGAAACCCCCGACGATCCGGGCGGTGAGCTCCGCGTCGCCGAGCTCCTCCGCCGCGGCGATCGCAGCGAGCCGCTGCTCCCCCACGAGCCCGAGCCCACCGGACGTCGCCAGGCCGGGGAGGAGGGCGTTCGCACTCTCCAGCTGCGCGCGGGCACCCGACCGGGCGTGCGCCGTGGCGGCCCGCAGCAGGAGCGACCCGCCGGTGTCCGGCACGTCGCCGCGCAGGAGGTCGCGCTCCAGGTCGGCCAGCCGCGGGCCGGGGTCGAGGCCGAGCTCGTCGACGAGCTGCGTCCTCGCGCGGCGCAGGACCGCGAGCGCCTCGGCCCGCCGCTCGCTGCGGTAGAGCGCCAGCGCGAGCAGCCGCCAGCCGTTCTCCCGCCACGGGTGCGCCTCGACGTGCTGCTCGAGCAGCGGCACCACCTCGGCCCCTCCGCCCTCCGCCGCGCGCTCAACGGCGTCGGCCCGGAGCGCGGCGAGCCGAGCGCGTTCGGGCTGCGCCCAGGGGCGGTCGGCGAACTCCTCGAACGGGAGGTCGGTGATCTCGTCGTCCCGGACGGTCCACAGGTCGACCGTCGCGCCCCGCAGCGCGTACCCGGCGCCCGCCGTCACCAGCACCGTCGGGTCCGTGCGTGGCGGCCGGTCGGGTTCGAGGACGCGGCGCAGCTCGCCGACGAACGTCCGCACCGCACCGACCGCGCCGGCGGGTGGGTCGGGCCAGAGCTCGTCGACCAGCCGGTCCGTCGAGACCACCCGGCCGTGCGCGGCGACGAGCAGGCCGAGGAGCTCGCGGTGCCGGGGCTTGGTCAGACGGAGCGGGGTGCCGTCGAGGTCGGCCTCGATCGGACCGAGGACCCGGATCCGCGGCGCACCCACGCGGTCACTGTAGCCGCGGTGACCTGGCGATGATCCGCCGCTGATCGGGCGCTGATCGGACCCCGTGAGGGTGGGCGCCATGACGATCACCCTCCCCGGATTCGACTACCACCGCGTCCCCGCCGCCGACGGCGTGAGCATGTCCGTCGCGGTCGCCGGCAGCGGCCCCGCGGTCGTGCTGCTGCACGGCTTCCCGCAGACGCACCTCATGTGGCGGCACGTCGCCGCCGACCTGGTGGCCGACCACACCGTCCTGGTTCCCGACCTGCGCGGCTACGGCGCCAGCGACAAGCCCGCCGAGGCGGACGAGGACACGTACTCCAAGCGCACGATGGCGGCGGACGTCGTCGCCACGGCCCACGCGCTCGGCGTCGAGTCGTTCGCGCTGGCCGGGCACGACCGCGGCGCCCTCGTCGCGACCCGTGCCGCCCTCGACCACCCCGCCACGGTCACGCACCTGCTGACCCTGGACGTGCTCCCGACCCTCGACATGTGGGACATCCTGCGCGGTGCCGACGCGAAGGTCGCGTGGCACCTCTACCTCATGGCCCAGCCGGTGGGGGTGCCCGAGCCGATGATCGAGGCGACCGCCGACCGGTTCTTCGCGTCGTTCCTCGACCACTGGGTGCAGCATCCCGACGCGATCCCGGCGGAGTACCGCGCCGAGTACCTGCGCGCGTCCCGCGAGGCGGTGTGGTCGATCGTCGCCGACTACCGCGCCTCGGCCGGGGTCGACGTGCGTCACGACCGCGAGGACCGCGCGGCGGGCCGGACCCTGCAGATGCCCGTCACGGTGATCCAGCAGGACTGGGGCGCCGCGCTCGGCTACGACGCCCCGGCGCTCTGGCGCGCGTGGGCTCCCGGCGTCGACCACCGCACCCTCGATGCCGGGCACTTCATGGCCGAGGAGGCCCCGGACCAGGTGATCAGAGCGCTGCGAGAGCTGATGACCCGGTGAGGTCGTAGCTGCGGGCGACGAGGCGGGTCGCTGCACGCGGGCTGATCGTCAGCCCGAGGCCCATCGAGCGGAGCACGGCGACGACGGCCGTGGCGTGCAGCGACCCGTGCCGCTCCAGCACCAGGTGCACGCGCCCGCGCGACCGCTCCGCGCGGTGCAGCCCGAGGATCGTCGTGGACACGGTGGTGTGCAGGGGGAACCGGTCCCGGGCCACGGCGTCGTCGTCGTGCTCCAGGATCACCAGGTCCGCACCTCCCAGCTCGGCCCGCAGACCCTCGACCCGCCAGTGCACGGGCGCGTCGAGGCCGCCGGTGACGTGCCGGGACCGGTTCGCCGACGAGATCGCGAGCGGCTCGCCGCCGACCGCGGCGGAGGCGGCGGCGAGGAACGTCTGCGACGGGCACGCGTCCCCCGGCACGATGACCTGCGTCGTGGCCAGGTCCCCGTCGCGGCCGGTCAGGTCCGCCGGCACGTGCCCGGCGGCCGGGCCGCGGAACCCGAACGGGCCGAGCGCGCTGAACGCGTCGACGACGTCCCGCACCAGCGACGGCGGCACGGTCGACGGCAGCGCGGACAGGTCGAAGGCGTCCAGGACGTGCCCCGTCGGCGCGGTCACGCTGCCGGTCTGGTCCAGCGGCCGGCCCTTGAGCGCGTTGACCCGCCGGACACCGTCGCCGCGGGACGTCAGCGCGTAGATCGCGCCGAACCCGTGCGCGACGGGCGTCCCGGCGGCGAGCAGGGCGGCCGCGCGCCGCGCGTCCGCGGGACGGTCGAGGACGAGGCGCGCTGGGGCGTCGGACATGGTGGTGCCTCCCGGGGGTCACCAGGGAGGACGACCGAGGCCGCCCGTGGATACCGCTGTCACACCGCGTCCTCGGCCGGTGTCTTGTGTCCGACACCCGCTCACCAGGAGGAGACATGACCAGCACCACCCGCGTCCCGGCCGTCGCGATCACCGGCCTCTACGGGACGGTCGTGAAGACGTTCAGCACGAAGATGTTCGGCAAGGTGCCCGAGTCGCTCGGCGTGCTGTGGAACAACCCCGCGGTCCTCAAGCTCTCCATGACGCTGGGGCAGAAGTCGTCGCGGTGGCACGCGTGCGACGAGGACCTGAAGTCGTACGCGCACATGGCGGCGGCCTCCCTCATCGGCTGCTCGTGGTGCCTGGACCTCGGCTACTTCCAGGCCCACAACGAGGGGCTCGACCTGACGAAGGCACGGGAGATCCCGCGGTGGCGCGAGTCGGACGTGTTCACGCCCCTGGAGCGCGACGTCCTGGAGTACGCGGAGGCGATGTCGCAGACACCGCCGACGGTCACCGACGCGCTGTCCGCGCGGCTGCTCGACCAGCTGGGGGCGCCGGCGCTGGTCGAGCTGACGTCCTGGGTGGCGCTCGCCAACCTCTACGCGCGGACCAACGCCGCGCTCGGCATCGAGTCGGAGGGCTTCGCGGCGTCGTGCGGCCTGCCACCCCTGGCGCAGCAGCGCGACGTAGCGTCACAGGCATGACCGACCCCTTCGTCGCGCACCGCAGCCTGCTGTTCACGGTCGCGTACGAGCTGCTCGGCTCGGCCGCCGACGCCGAGGACGTCGTGCAGGAGACGTGGCTGCGGTGGGCGGACCTGGGCGACGACGGCCGGGCGGAGGTGCGCGACGCGCGGGCGTACCTGGTGCGCATCGTCACGCGGCAGTCGCTCAACCGGATGCGCACGCTGGCCCGACGGCGCGAGGACTACGTCGGCGAGTGGCTGCCCGAGCCGCTGCTGACCAGCCCCGACGTGGCCGACGACGTCGAGCTGGCCGACAGCGTCTCGTTCGCGATGCTGACGGTGCTGGAGACGCTGGACCCGACCGGTCGCGCGGTCTTCGTGCTGCGCGAGGTGTTCGACGTCCCGTACGACGAGATCGCGCAGGCCGTGGGCAAGTCGCCGGCCGCGGTGCGCCAGATCGCCCACCGCTCCCGCGAGCACGTCGCCGCCCGACGACCGCGCCACCGGGTCAGCAGGACGGAGCAGGCGGCCGTCGTCGACCGGTTCCTGGCCGCCGTCCGCGGCGGGGACCTGCAGGGGCTGCTCGACGTGCTCGCACCGGACGTGGTCGTCGTGGCGGACGGCGGTGGCGTGGTGTCCGCGGCTCCGCGCCCGATCGTCGGCTCGGACAAGGTGGCAGCGTTCCTCAGCGGCCTGGCCCAGCTGACCGTCGAGTTCACGACGACGCCGATGTGGCTCAACGGGGCACCCGCCGCGCGCGTCGACCTCGGCGGGGAGCTCAACACGGCGATGAGCCTTGTCGTCGAGGACGGCCGGATCACGCGCATCTACGCGGTCCGCAACCCCCACAAGATGGCGCGGCTGGAGGAGGAGACGACCCTCAGCCGGTGACCGCGCGCAAAGGTCGGCTGCGGGCGTCGTGGCGCAGCCGTGCCACGGCCAGCTCGGTGTCGGTGTCGGCAGGGAGCAGCACGACGATCTGCTGCGCGTCGGCCGCGGGCAGCTCCATCGTCTCCCGGTCCCAGCGCAGCTCGTGGCCCGACGGGTGCCGCAGGCCCAGCGGGACGGTCGGGGGCGTCAGGTGCCGGTGCAGGCGGCGGGTCAGCTCGTCCCCCGCGAGGGGGGTCAGCTGGTCGATGAACCACTCGGTGCTCTCGAGGGAGGGGCCGAGCCACAGGTCGAACGCCCGCTCGTCGGCCACCTGGTCCCAGTCGAGGAAGAACGTGCGCGCCCGGGGGTCGGTGAACACGAACCGGGTGAGGTTCGGCTCCGCCGGCTCCAGCAGCCCGACGTCCTGCATGACCAGCCCGAAGGTGCTGGTCCACGCCAGGACGTCGCCCCACCGGTTGGTCACGAACGCCACGGCCGGCTCGAGCAGCTCGAGGGTCTGCCGGGCGCCGGCTCGGACGTGGCGACTGGGCGGGGCGGGGACCCGCGCACCGGTGCACGCCGCGCCGTCGGTGATCTTCATCAGGTAGCGCAGGTGGTCACGCTCGGCGGGGTCGAGGCTCAGCGCGTCCGCGACGGCGTTGACCACCCCCGGGGACGGATGACGGTCCCGGCCCTGCTCGAGCCGCGTCAGGTACTCGACGCTGATCCCAGCCCGCGTCGCCAGCTCCGAGCGCCGCAGCCCCGGCACGCGCCGACGGTCCCCGGGCGGCAGCCCCAGCGTCTCGGGCTGGATGCGGTCCCGCGCGGCCCGGATGAAGTCCCCCAGCGGCGTGCTCACGTGGCGAGCCTACGATCCGGGACCGGGCAGGTCACCAGCTCAGCGTGGCCCTCGTGGGGCCAGCCTGGACCCGGCCTGGTCATGGGTGCGGCGACGACGCACGGTGGCCGCATGAGCGAGAACACGAGCAAGCTGGTCATCATCACCGGGAGCGTCCGCGAGGGCCGGTTCGGTCCGGTCGTCACTGACTGGGTCGCAGCCCGGGCCCACGAGCACGGTGGCTTCGACGTCACCGTCGTCGACCTGGCAGACGTCGACCTTCCCCTGGCGCTGCCGGACGGATCACCCCGCTCCGACTCCTATCCCCGTCCCGACGGCATGCGCGCCGTCACGGAGCGGCTCGACGAGGCCGACGCGTTCGTCGTGGTGACCCCGGAGTACAACCACAGCTACCCCGCGTCGCTGAAGGCCCTCATCGACTGGCACTTCACGCAGTGGGCTGCCAAGCCGGTCGCCTTCGTCAGCTACGGCGGCGCCGCGGGCGGCCGGCACGCGGTCCTGCACCTGGAGAACGTCTTCACCGAGCTGCACGCCGTGACCATCCGCGACGGGCTCGCCTTCCCGCACTACTACGCCACCTGGGAGGAGGGCGCGCCACTCGACGACTCAGCCGCCGTGTACGCGAAGACCTTGCTGGAGCAGCTGTCCTGGTGGGCCGACGCGCTCCGCACCGCGCGGGAAGCGGTGCCCTACCCGGGCTGAGCGACGTGCGGCATCGTGGGGAGATGACGGAAGCCGCCACCCCTGACGCCGCTCGTCCGGCCGGTCTGCTCCGGGCGGTCGACAGCGTGCAGCTCCCGGTGCCGACCTCGACGCGGCGCTGGCCTTCTACCGCGACCGGCTCGGGCACGAGCTCGTCTGGCGGACGGCGACCGCGGCGGCGGTCCGGCTCCCGCAGGACGAGACCGAGCTGGTGCTCCAGCTGGAGCGGCCGGAGGCGGAAGTCGACTTCCTCGTCGCGTCGGTGGACCAGGCCGTCTCCGAGCTGGTCGCCGCGGGCGGCACCCTGGTCGAGGCGCCGTTCGACATCCCTGTCGGCCGCGTGGCGCGGGTGGCGGACCCGTTCGGCACGGTGCTGACGCTGCTCGACCTGAGCAAGGGTCGCTACGCGACGGACGCCGACGGCAGGGTCACGGCTGTGCGGCCGGTGCACCGGGGTCCAGGTCCCGCTGCAGCGTCTCCAGCTCCGTGAGCATCGCCTCGACGCGGACGCGTTCCGCCGCCGCAGCAGCCTCGGCGGCCGCGACCGCTGCGTCACGCGCCGGCACGTCCACCTCGTCGCGGGCCAGCAGCGCGGCAGCGGCGGCAAGCGTCTCGTCGGCGGGCGCCATCGGCAGGACGGTGCCGTCCCACCACTCCCACGACAACCGCAGCCGCTGACGGTCCGACGCGGACATCGACGCGACCTCGGCACGCTTGGCCTCGTACGACTCGCGGTAGAAGGTCAGGGAGGCCGTCTCACCGCTGACCGTCGCGCGCGCCTCGGCGTTCGCGTACTCCTGGGCGACCAGGGCGTCCGACGCGGCCTGGATCTCGGCGGTCAACCCGTCGAGCACCGCGACCCAGTCCGCGTGCACCGCCGCGAGTGCGGCCCGGTCGGACACGAAGCGGGAGTAGGCGGCCTCGAGCTGTCCGTCCAGCCCGCCCGCGACCCAGGCCTGCGTCCCGACGTACGCGAAGAGCTCCGTGGGGCGGTTCTCCGTGGTGCTCCCGACGGAGGCGGCGATCTGCTCGTGGATCGTGTCGTCCGCCGGGAGCGACGCCACCACGGACTCGAGCAGTGCGGTCAGCCGGGTCTGCTCGGCCGGGTCCAGCGTCTCCCAGGCCGCGTGGAGCGTCTCGTGCGCCACCGTCTCGACCAGGAACCCGCGCAGCCGGGGGTCGGACGGGGCGTAGGCGATGATCGAGCCCGTCTCGGCGAGGTAGCAGCCGACGGCTCCGTCGGCACGCACCCTCGGCAGGGTGCCGACCCCCCGGCAGCGTCCGGCGAACTCGTCGGCCCCGAGGATCTCGGTCCGCGCCCGGTAGAGCAGCTCGCGCCCCTCGTCGGACAGGTGGGCGGCGTCCGCGAGCGCGACGACCTCGGCCGACGGCGGCGGCGGTGCCGGCTGCACCAGTCCCTCCAGCGACGAGGTGACCCCGTCGGGCAGGGCGGGTCCCCCGCTCGTCCACCACCAGGTGCCGGCGGCCAGCACGGCGACCACACCGATCACCAGGCCGGGCCTGCGCCGCCGCCGCCGGACCGTGACGAGGGGCGGGAGGTCCTGGCCTGCGGCGCTGCGCTCGTCGATGACCCACTGCGGGACCCGCCCGCTGGGCGAGCGCGGCAGGTCCTCGGGTGACAGGGGCACCTGGTGACCATCGGACGCCGGAGGTCCGGACTGGAGCGGGCCGGTCACGCGGCGTGCCGCTCGAGCAGGTCCGCGGCAGCGCGGGTGCCGCCGAGGGAGCGGAGCTCGGCACCCAGCCGTGCCGCCGTCGACCGGTAGCGGGGATCGGCGGCGACGGCCCGGTACGCGTCCGCGATCGCCGCGGGCCGCGGGGTGCCGGTGCGCAGGTTGATCCCGGCACCGTGCCAGCCGATCCGCGCCGCGATCTCGGGCTTGTCCAGGTCACCCCCGGCGACGATCAGCGGGATGTCGTGGCGCAACGCCTGGAGCACCGCGCCGTAGCCGCCGTTGGTGACGACGACCGACACGTGCGGCAGCAGCTGCGGGTACGGGACCATCGGTGCGACGCGAGCGTTCGCCGGCAGCGGCCCGGGCAACGGGTCCGTGCGGTGGCCCAGCCCGACGACGACGAGCACGTCCTCGTCGGCGAGCGCCTCGAGCGTCGGCAGGATCAGGTCCGTCGGGTCCACGTTCGCCGTCCCCTGCGTCACGTGCACCACGGGGACGCCTGCCTGCTCGACGTCCGTCCACCACGACGGGAGGGCTGCCGGCCGGCCCGGGACGCCGTCGTCGGTGAGGTCCCCGACGAACCGGACGTGCGCCGGCAGGTCGTGGCGCGGGTAGTCGATCCCGGGCGAGCCGGCCGCGACGACGAGCTGCGGTGAGAACCACATCGTCGCGAACGTCTCCCGGTCCCGCGGCAGGCCCACCTGCTCGCGGGTGCCCTGGTACAGCCGGGTGAGCGCGGCGGTGCCCGCGCGGGCACCGGCTCCGAGCACGGCGTCCCGGGCCGTGCCGACGAGCCCGCGTCCCGGGGTCAGCCCGAGCCCCGTCGGCGGGATGCCCTTGCCGGGGGGCCAGACCGCGATCGGGGAGACGGTCGCCCAGCGGGAGCCCAGCCGCTCGGCGGCGAACCGGGTGCCCAGGGCCATCGGGTCCCCGGCGATCAGGTCCCACGGCTCGTCGGCCGCGAGGGCGAGCAGGTCCTCGCACTGCGCGGGGGCGGTACCCAGGAAGAGGTCCTGCAGGTTGATGAGCACCTGCCGGAAGCCCTTGGCGTCCCGCATGCGCGGGAACGTGGCGCCGAGGTCACGCTCGTCCAGGTCCGGCGCCGCACGCCACGGCACCCCGCGCGCGCCGACCTCGTCGAACATGCCCGTGTACGACCTGCCCGTGTAGACGCGCACGTCGTGACCGCGGCGGACCAGCTCCGCGGCCACCGCGCGCACGGGTCGGGCATGGCCGGCGAACGGCATGCTCGTCATCAGGATCGACGCCATCGGGCGAGTATCCCGCCCCGGCTGCCGCGACGGGGCGTCCGTGGCATCGTGGACCGGCATGGCTGTGATCCTCGACATCACCATCTCCCTCGACGGCTTCGTCACCGCCGCGAACGCCGGGCCGGACAGCGGGCTCGGCGACGCCGGTGAGGCCCTGCACGAGTGGGCGGTCGGCGCCGACCGCACGCCGCAGGACGTGGAGCTGCTGGCGTCCCTGACCGCCGCGACCGGTGCGGTCGTCATGGGGCGGCACACGTTCGACGTGGTCGACGGCCCGAACGGCTGGAACGACGACATCCACTACGGCGCCGACCAGGGCGACGTCCCGCCGCCGTGCTTCGTCGTCACGCACCAGGCCCCCGAGCACGTGCGGCTCACCGACCGGATGACGATCGTCACGACCGGGCTGCATGACGCCCTCGACCAGGCAGCCGCAGCCGCGGGCGAGAAGGACGTGTTCATCATGGGCGGCGGTGAGCTGGGCGGGTCGGCGCTGCGCGAGGGTGTGGTCGACCGGCTGCACCTGCACGTCGCTCCCCTCCTGCTCGGTTCGGGCACGCCGCTCTTCGAGGGGTCGCGCGTGCGGCTGCGGCTCGACGAGCCGGCGACGGTCGTCACCCGCAACGCGGCGCACCTGCACTACGACGTCGTGCGGTGACATCCCCTTGTCAGGGGCGTCTGGGAGCGTGGACGACATGGAGATCACACGTCTGCAGCCGGCCGGTCTCGTGCGGAGCCCGGCGTTCAGCCATGTTGCCGTCGTGCCCGCAGGTGCGACGACCATCTACGTCGGCGGTCAGAACGGCGTCGACGACACGGGGACGGTCGTCTCCGCCGACGTCGCGGAGCAGTCGGTCCGCGCGATCGACAACGTGAGCACCGCGCTGGAGGCGGCCGGCGCGACGCTGGCCGACGTCATCCAGTGGACGGTGTTCATCGCCGAGGAGGCGGACCTCGCTGCTGCGTACGGCGCGATCGCCCCTCGGCTGGCCGGCAGCGGGGCGCCGCCCCTGGTCACCGCCGCGATGGTGAGTGCCCTGGGTGTGCCGGGTGCACTGCTCGAGGTGAGCGCGATCGCGGCGGTCGTGCGCGACTGACGGGTCAGAGCGCCTCGACGAGCTGCTTGAGCAGGGCGAGGTCGGCGGTCACCAGTGCGGTGTCCCGGTCCAGGTCGGCATCCGACATCCCCTGCCCGCGGCGCAGCGTGAACACCACCTCGCACCCGTCGCCGTCCGCGACGGCGCGCAGCGGCACGTAGACCGTCTCCCCCGACGGGGTCCGCACCACGTGGTCGAGCACGCCGTACTCGTTCTGCGGCGCGAACGTGAGACCCACCCGGCCCTGCGACGTCTCGACGAACCAGCCGTCGCCGTCCGGCTCGATCTCGCTGCCCAGCCCGGGCGCCCACCGGGGCAGGTTCCGGGGGTCGGAGGCGAACGCGTACACGTCGGACAGGGGGCGGTCGATGGACACGCTCAGGTGCCGGGACTCCGTCATCCGTCGATCGTGCCACCGCCCCCCGACACGGGCGTGGGCCGAGGCTCCGATCACTCCCGCGGCAGCACCCGGAGCGTCACGGGGACGACGTCGGGTCCCACGACGGTGCCCACGATCCCCGGCCCGTACCGGTCGTACTTGGCGTGGTACGCCGCGTCGAGGGCGGGGTGCACGTCGGGCGCCGGCTCGGCGAACACGACGTCCTGTTCCAGGCCGGGAACGGCGATCCTGCCTGACCCGGACGTCCGCGCCCGGCGGAACCAGCCGTTGTCCGGGCCGTAGGCGGACCGGATGTAGACGTCGTCGCCGACGCGGACCACCCAGATGGGCACCGCAGGACGGAGCGTGCCGTCGGGCCGGTACGACGCGATGCGCAGCTCGTCGGCGGCGCCGATGGCCGTCAGGGCGTCGGCGGACCACGCGCTCACCGGTGCGCCTCCTCGTCGGAGACTTCCTCGGCCCACGTCGTCTCGGACCCGTCGCGTGCGTCGGTCGTCTCCCACATCGCCAGGTGCTCCATGAACCCGTCCGGTCCGGCGCCGTGCCAGTGCGCCTCGTCCGGCGGGCACCACAGCGTCTGACCGGGCCGGACCTCGACCACCGAGCCGTCCCGCGTGCCGACGCGCGCGACGCCCTGGGTCACCCGCAGCGACTGCCCGACGGCGTGCGAGTGCCAGAACGTGCGAGCTCCGGGCGCGAACCGGACCAGGTTGACCCGCAGCCGCGACGGCGCCGGGGGCGCTGCGACGACGTCGAACCAGACGTCACCGGTGAACCACCGGGACGGCCCCTTCGTGGTCGGTGCCGGGGTGCTGAGCTCCATCGTGTCCTCCTCGTTCGGCGTGCTCGTTCGGCGTCGGACCGCTGCCTCCATGCAACCGCAGAGCCCGTCATCCCGGGAGGCCCTGCCGTGACGCGTACTGGCAGGACCTCCCTCGTCGGCCAGGACCGTCGTACGGTCGAGGTCCGTTCGCGAGACCACGGAGGCTTGGACATGCACACACGGACGCTCGGACAGGGGCTCGAGGTCTCGGCGGTCGGCCTCGGCGCGATGGGCATGTCGATGAGCTACGGCCCCAACCCGGGCTCGCGCGACGACATGATCGCGGTGCTGCGGGGTGCGGTCGACCTCGGCGTCACGTTCGTCGACACCGCCGAGGTGTACGGCCCGTACGTGAACGAGGAGCTCGTCGGCGAGGCCCTGGCACCCGTCAGGGACCAGGTGGTCGTCGCGACGAAGTTCGGCTGGAACATCGTCGACGGTCGCATGCAGGGCACCGACAGCCGGCCCGAGCAGATCCGCCGGGTCGCCGACGCGTCGCTGCGCCGGCTGGGCACCGACGTGATCGACCTCTTCTACCAGCACCGGGTGGACCCGGCCGTGCCCATCGAGGACGTCGCCGGGACGGTCGGCGAGCTCGTCGCCGCCGGCAAGGTCCGTCACTTCGGGCTCTCGGAGGCCGGTGCGGCCACGATCCGTCGCGCCCACGCCGTGCACCCGGTCACCGCCGTGCAGTCCGAGTACTCCCTGTGGACCCGCGACCCCGAGCCCGAGGTCCTGCCGACGCTGGCGGAGCTGGGCATCGGGTTCGTGCCGTTCAGCCCCCTGGGCAAGGGGTTCCTCACCGGGACGGTCGACTCGTCGACCACCTTCGCCGAGGGCGACATCCGCAACCGTGTGCCGCGGTTCACGGCCGAGAACCGGGACGCCAACGCCGCTCTCGTCGAGCACGTGCGTGCCCTCGCCGAGGGCCACGGGGCGACACCGGGGCAGGTCGCCCTCGCGTGGCTGCTCGCCCAGCAGCCCTGGATCGTGCCCATCCCCGGGACCCGTCGGCTCGAGCGCGTCCGGGAGAACGCCGACGCGACCACCGTGGCGCTGTCCGCCGACGAGCGCGCCGAGCTCGACGGCCTCGCCTCGACCGTGGGCGTCGCCGGCAACCGCTACGACGACAACGGCATGGCGATGGTCGGGCTCTGAGCGGGCCGTCAGACGATCAGGTGCTCCCCGGAGGGACGATCGACCGAGCGTGACCCGCGCGGCAGCGCCGGCGCGAGCACGCTGCGGAGCGTCGCGACGTCCTGGGGCGTGACCGCCGCAGGATCCGGCCCGAGCGTCAGCCACGTCCGTCCGCCGCCGACGTCGCGAACCACGACGGCCGGCAGCACCTCGCGCAAGGAGTCGAGCACCACGCGCCCGCCCACGGCGTCGACGTGGACCGGCGACAGCAAGGTCCCCCAGCCGTATCCCCAGAGCGTCCGCGTGACGTCCCGCAGCGCCGGCAGGCACCCCGTCACACGCTCCCACGGGCTCTCCGCGTCCTCGGCGGTCACGCGGTCGAGCGTCGCGTACCCAGCGTCGGCATCGAGCCTGTCCGCAGAGTCCAGGAGCCACGGGGTCAGCACATCCGCCACGCGGACGAGGTCGTCGCCGCCCCCGTACAGCGCCCAGCGGTGCATCGAGAGCCCCACGACGAGACCGCCGCCATCACCCCGACCGTGGGGGACGTCGACCGGCATCGTCGCGCGGACCGTCACCGGGAGCCATCGCGGGTGCCAGTCGTAGCCCTCCAACGCAGTCGCCGTCGCGGACAGGGTCACCGCCAGCAGCGGCTCACCGCGCCCGAGCGCGAAGGCCCAGTCGAGCCCCGGCCGGCCGATGTCCGCGTTCCCGGTCGACAGGTCGTCGGACGCCACGACCGCCGTCGTCGTCCACGTGAGGTCGACCCCGAGGCACGACGCGACGACGTGCTCGACACCGTCCCGCAGCACCGCCACGACGTCCTGGTCCGAAGGTCGACCGGACTGGACCGCCACGCCGCCGAACATCGCGAGCTCCCGGCTGCCGGCCTCGTCCTCGCCGCCCATGCCCACCCCTCACCCGTCCGTCGTCACCGCATCAGGAGGTAGCCGCGACGGTTCCGAGCCCGAAGAGCGTCGCCCAGCCCCACGTGACCATCCCACCACCTGCCGCCAGCGTCACAGGGTCGTCCAGGATCCCCACGCCTGCCGTGGCGACGTCCTCGGCGAGCGTGCCGACGATGAGCGCGACGCCACCGACGACGACGATCCCGCCGACCACCGGGCCCAGCCAGCTCGGCGGCTGCCATCCCGTGCTCGGTGAGCTCGGGGCCGGCTGGGGTGCCGGCTGCGGGACGGGCACCGGCACGGGGACGGGGACCGGCACGGGCACGGGGACCGGCACCGGGACGGGGACCCGGGGTGTCTGGCCGGCGCGGAAGTAGTACCAGAGCATGCCCCGCATGCCGTAGGACTGCACCACCATCTGTCCCCGCTGGTAGGGGAACCAGTACTGGCCGTACACGGCACCCGTCGTGCCCGGCAGATGACGGACGTAGGCGGCGAGCTGGTTGACGGCCATCTGGCGCTTGACGGGGTCACGGTGCCAGCGGGCGGTCTTGACCTCCCAGATCTCGGGGTCGTCGACGATGTCGGCGCGACCACCGTTCCCGTTCACCCCGGCGTTGGGCACCCACACCTCGAGGCGGGCGTCCGGTCGCTTCACCGCGGCGAAGTGCACCTGCACCGCTCGGTGCTGCGCCGACCACTCGGTGATGTCGGGCGCGGACGGCGTGGCCGACGCGACCACCGAGCCGACCCCCAGACCGGCCATGGACGCGTCAGCGATCGGGCTCAGACCCAGCGGGTCGACTAGGTCGAGCGGGTCGTTGGCGACGTACGCGTACTCGTTGGTCGCCGACGGCGACCCCCCGGGCTGGCTGACCGGGTCGGGGCTGAGCAGCTGACCGGTCTCGGGGTCGTAGCTGCGCTCGACCAGGTAGTAGTCGTCGCCGATCGTGAGCTCGCCCCGGTAGCCGAACGTCGGCGTCAGGGTGAGGTCGGACAGCGACAGGCTCAGGTCGGCCTCGCCGAAGGCGTCGTAGCCGGCTGCCGTCGCCACGTCGGCCGTGGTCAGGGTCGTCGTGACCGACCCGAAGGCGTCCTTGGCGAAGCTCGCCGTCGTCCCGTTGGCGCGGACCACACCGAGCGGGCCGAGCACACCGTGCACGTACGACTGCGAACGCCCCGACGCGGTCGTCGCCAGCAGCTCGGGGGTCGGCCCGGTGGGGTCCCACGCGAGCGCGGTCGCCACCGTCCGCGAGCCGCGCGTCGACGCCGTGCCGACCAGCAGGCCGTCACCGTCATAGGTGCGGCGCTCGGTCACGGAGAGGAGACCCTCCCGTGTGGCGGTGGTGGCGAGGCGCCCGGCGGCGTCGTACGTGAACGTCTGCGACGTGCCGGACCCGTTCTCGCTGGTGCGACGCCCGGCGGCGTCGTACCCGAACGTCGTCGTGCGCCCGCGGGTGGTCTCGGACGCGAGGCGGCGCCCTGCGTCGTAGGCGTATCGGGTCTGCACGCCGTCCGTCGTCTCCGTGACCCGGTTGCCCGTGGCGTCGTACGTCCACGCCTGGGCGGCCGGGGTGAGCAGGTTGAGGTCGGACGTGCGCGCGGAGACCAGCTGGCCGGCGGCGTCGTAGCGGTAGCTCGACGTCCCCGCGGCCAACCCGCCCGTCGTCGCGGTCCCGGTGATGCGCCCGGCGGCGTCGCGGGTGATCCGCACGTCCGACGAGGCCCCGCTGATCGACTGGCGGACCCGGCTCAGCAGCCCGTTGCCGTCGTAGGTCATCGTGCGGGACTGCTGACGCGGGAGGCTCTCCGTGGTCACGCGACCGTCGGCGTCGAGCGTCCAGGTCGCGGTGCCCCACGTCGGGTGGGTCGCGGACACCCGGCGACCGGCGCCGTCGTAGGCCTGGGTGAGGACCTTGCCGTCGGGGTAGGTGACCGACGACGTCCGCCCGGCCGCGTCGTACGCCCAGGCCTGGGCGCCGTCCGGGCCGGCCTTCCGCACGAGGCGGCCGACGGCGTCCGACTCGTACGTGGTGGTGCCGCGCGGGTCGGTCATCGACGTCCGGACGCCGTTCGCGTCGTACGTGTAGGCCACCGACGCGCCGCCCTGGTACGTGCGCAGCGTGAGGTTGCCGAGGGCGTCGTACGTGCGTCGCTCGGTCCGTCCGGTGGCGTCGACCACTGCGGAGGTGCGGCCCAGGGCGTCGTACCCGTAGGTCGTGGTGCCACCGCTGCGGTCGGTCACCGTCGCGAGCCGTCCGGCGGCGTCGAACGTCCGCGTCTCCGCCGCGCCTGACGCGTCCACCGTCGACGTGAGCAGACCCGCCGTCCAGACGTACGTCGTCGTCGCCCCCAGCGGGTCCTTGGCGGAGGTCAGCTGGCCGGCGGCGTCGTAGCCGTAGGCGATCCGACCGCCCGTCGGCTGGACCAGCCCGACGAGGTTCCCGGCGGCGTCGAGCTCGCGCACCTCGGCGGAGCCGTCGGGCCGGGCCGTCCGCACGGCGCGTCCGGCGGAGTCGTACCCGTACGTCACCGACCGGCCGGCGGCGGTGGTCTCGCCGACGAGCAGGCCGTCCGCGTCGTAGGCCATCCGGTGCACACCACCCAGGGCGTCCTGCACCGTCACGTTGTTGCCGGCAGCGTCGTAGCCGTACGTCGTCGTGACGCCCGAGCCGTCGGTGCTCGACGCCACCCGGCCGCCCGGTGTCCACGCCGTACGACTGGTCGCCCCGGTCGGGTCGGTGACGGCGACGGCGCGGCCGAGCACGTCGTACTCGGCGACGGTGCGCCCGCCCTCCGGGTCGACCGCGACCGCGACGGCGCCGCGGGCGTCGTACTCGTAGGTCCGCACGCCGCCCGCGGCGTCCGTCGCCGACGTGATGCGCCCGAGCGCGTCGACCTCCTGCGAGGTGACCCCGCCGGCGGCGTCGGTGACCGTCGCGACGCGTCCGTCGGCGTCGTAGTCGTAGGAGGTCACCTCGCCGGTGGGCCCGGTGACCGACTCGACGCGTCCCAGAACGCCGTACGCGTACGTGGTGGTGCCGCCGCGGGCGTCCACGGTCGTCGCGATGCGACCGGCGTCGTCGTAGGTGGTGCGCCCGGTGTCGCCGACGGCGTTCGTCGCCGTGACCTGACGGCCCTGGTCGTCGAGCTCGTAGGTGGTCACGCCACCGGTCGGACTGGTCTCGGTGAGCACGTGCCCCACGGCGTCGAACGTGTACGAGCGCGTCCCCGCAGCGTCCGTGACGCGCGTCGTGCGGCCGAGCGCGTCGTAGGTGTACGAGGTCACGCGACCGGCAGCGCTGGTCTGCGTGACGATGCGTCCGGCGGCGTCGCGCTCGTAGGTGGTCCGGCCACCGAGCCCGTCGACCAGCGCCGAGACGTTGCCGACCGCGTCGTACTCGAACGCCTGCGCGACGCCGTCGGCGTCGGTCACCGACAGGAGGCGCCCGTCGTCGACGACCGACCGGGTCACCGCGCCGTCGGCCGTCGTCGTCGTGGCGGCGAGGCGCTCGTCCCCGTCGTACCCGAAGGTGGTGGTGGCGCCGCCGGCGTCGGTGTGCCCGACCACCCTGCCGAGAGCGTCGTACTCCCAGGTCTGGCTCCCGCCCAGCGCGTCGACCGCGGACAGGACGTTGCCGTCCTCGTCGTAGGTGACGGTCGTCGTGGCCTCGCTGCGGTCCGTCGACGACACGAGGTTGCCCTGCGCGTCGTACTCCAGGGTCACCCGCTCGCCGGCCGCGTCCGTCAGAGCCGTCGGGTGACCCTGCGTGTCGTGCGCGACGACCGTCTGCTCCCCGGTGCGGGCGTCACGGACCACGGTGGTTCCCTCGAGGTCGTCGTACGTGAACGACACCTCGCCACCGCCGACCACCTGGGTGAGCACCCGGCCGGCGGTGTCGTACGTGTTGGTCATGACCTCGCGACCGTCCGGTCCGACCTGGGTCAGCAGGTGTCCGGCACCGTCGTAGGTGGCGGTCGTGACGCCGCCCAGGCTGTCCGTGACACCGGTCAGCGCGGCGCCGTCGTACGCGTACCGGACGGTGCGGCCGTCGGACGCCTCGATGTGCGTGACCTGCCCGGTGCCGTTCGACGTCACCGTGAGCTCCGGACCAGCCGAGTCGACCACCCGGACGACGTCGCCCGCTGCGTCCCGGACGAGGCTCAGCTCCGTCCCGACGGCGTCGCGGACGACCGAGAGACCACCCTCGTCGTCGAACGTCCACGACGACCCGTCCACGAAGTCGATGCGGTCGCGTCCCTGGTCGTCCTGCGTCGGGACGCCCGCGAACTCCTCGGGCGTCGACCAGCCATCGGTACCGTCCGGCGTGAACGAGACGATGCGGCCGTCGGGCTCGGCCAGCTCGAGCACCCCGCCGTCGGCCGGGGTCAGCCGCACGTCGAGGAGGCTCGACCAGCCGGATCCGAAGCGGCCTGTGCGTCCGTCACGGGAGTTGTAGGTACGGGAGACGTCGAAGCCGCTGCGCCCGCCCACGGCGTCCAGGTCCGTCACCGGCAGCACGAGGTTGCCCGTGGCGGAGTTCACCGGGTCGCTCACGTAGAACGAGCTCAGCCGGATGCCGTTGAGCTCCTCGGCTGGGCGCGCCAGATGGTTCGGTGAGCCGTTGGTGATGGAGAAGACGTAGCGACCGGGCACGGACGACCCGCGGCTGCCGTGGGCCAGCCCTGTGGCCGACGAGTCGAGGAGGGCGCCGTTGATCCCGGACCCCGCGAAGGAGTACGAGGTGTCGGCGGTCCCGGAGCCGCTCGAGAAGCCGGCGTGCGCGGAGCTGCCACCGAGTCCGCCGTTGCCACCCGATGCCGAGCCGGTCTCCCACTCGACCTGGTCGTAGTTGAAGACGATGTCGAAGTCCGCGTCGCCGCGGTCCGAGCGGTCGACGAGGAGCAGCTGGAACGTGTTGAGCTTGTCGACCGCGTTGGGGTAGTAGCCGACCTCCGGCCACACGACGCAGAACGCCGTTCGGCCGCTGTAGGTCGTGGTGCCGTACGTGACGACGCCGGCGCCGCCACGGGTGTCCACGTCTGCGAAGAAGGGCGCGATGATCGGCCGCATCGTCGCCACGAGCCCGAACGGCGTGTACGTGCCGAGCTGCTCGTCGAACGTGATATTGCCGTTGTTGTTGACGAACGCCTGGCCGTAGCCCTCGCCGTAGAAGTTCAGCTCGAAGGGCAGGTCCACGACCCCGGTCGACGAGTCGTCGTTGCGCCCCAGGATGTTGTCCGAGCAGCCGGGCAGATCGAGGACCGCCCCCGGGGCGGCATGCGCCGCCGGCGCAACCACCAGACCGACGAGCGCGGTGGCCGCCACGGCCAGCCCGGCGACAAGTGTGTGCGTGCGTCCGCGAGCGCGCCCTGCAGGCATGCCGTTCCCCCTGAGCTGGATGGCCCGGGACGGCTCCAGGGCGAGCCCGAACCTAGCCAGCGGCTGCCCGGAGGCGGGCGGATTGTGCCCACGCTTCACCTGATCGGAGGCAGTTTCGGGCGCCTCCTGACGGTCAGAGGGGCAGCGGGCGATCCTCGACGACCGATCGCATGACGAGCGTCGAGCTGACCCGCTGCACGCCCGGCAGGCCGGACAGCTCCTCGTCGTAGAGGCGCTGGTAGTCGCTCAGGTCCTTGGCGACGACGCGCAGCAGGTAGTCGGGGTCGCCGAACAGGCGCTGGGCCAGCAGGACGTTCGGCAGCTCGGCGACGGCCGTCTCGAACGTCGCGATGGAGGTGCGGGTGGCCTCGCGCATGGTGACGAAGAGGAGCGCCTCGAACGTCAGGCCGAGCGCGGCCGGGTCGATGCGTGCGTGGTAGCCGGTGATGACCCCGGACTGCTCGAGGGCGCGCAGCCGGCGGTGGCACGGAGAGACGCTGAGCCGGACGCGCTCGGCCAGGTCGGTCAGCGTCTGACGGCCGTCGCGCTGCAGCTCGGCAAGGATCTGTCGGTCGATCGCGTCCATGCGGAAGATCCTTCCACGAGCGCCGCCGCGTCGCGAAGAAGTCGGAACCACCTTCGCCCGCTCCCGCCATAGCGTTCCTCCTGGCATCGAGCGGAGGGAGCTGGCCATGGACGTTGCCGACGTGCTCGCGTTCTGGGCGGTCTCGTTCGTGTTCGTCGTCGCGCCCGGCTCCGACTGGGCGTACGCGATCAGCGCCGGCCTGCGCGGCCGGGTCGCCCTGCCGGCGGTCGGCGGGATGCTCGCCGGGCACCTCGCGGCGACCGTCCTCGTGGCCGCCGGCGTGGGCGCGCTGGTGGCCGGCGCCCCCGGGCTGCTCGGCGCGCTGACCCTCGTCGGCGGTGCCTACCTGCTGTGGCTCGGGTTCCAGACGTTCACGCGGTCGGCACCGCCGCAGGAGAGCATCGACGCCGCCACCGGGTCCTCCCGCGCACGGTGGCTGTGGAAGGGGTTCGGCGTCAGCGGCCTCAACCCCAAGGTGCTCCTGCTGATCCTGGCGCTGCTGCCCCAGTTCACGTCGACGTCAGCGCCGTGGCCGGTCTGGGCGCAGGTCGCGGTGCTCGGACTGGTGCACCTCGCGACCTGCGCGGCGGTCTACCTCACCGTCGCGGTGACCGCGCAGCGGGTGCTGTCCGCCCGTCCGGGGGCGGCCCGGGTGGTGTCGCGGACGTCGGCGGTCGTCATGACCGGGCTCGGGGTCGCGCTGATCGTCGAGCAGGCGCTCGTCTGACCGGCGAAGATGCCCCCATGGATGCAGCCGCAGTGCTCGACGACCTGACGACCGCGCACGTGGCCGACGCGTGCCTCCGGCTCGGCGTCACCGTCCGGTGCGCCCCGGCGACCCTGCGACCGGCGTGGGACGGCATCCGCCTCGTCGGCCGCGCCCGCCCGGTGCGGCACGTCGGGAGCGTCGACGTGTTCCTCGAGGCGCTCGGGCAGGCCGAGCCGGGGGACGTGCTCGTCGTCGACAACGAGGGCCGGACCGACGAGGCCTGCGTCGGTGACCTCGTCGCCCTCGAGGTCGCCCGCGCGGGCCTGGCCGGCATCGTCATCTGGGGGCTGCACCGCGACACCGCCCAGCTGCGCGAGATCGCCCTGCCGGTCCTGAGCCTGGGCGCGTACCCGAACGGACCGGAGCGCCTCGACCCGCAGGCCGCGGACGCCCTGGCCTGGGCCTGGTGCGGTCCGCACATCGTCACCGCCGACGACGTCGTCCTCGCCGACGACGACGGCGTGGTGTTCGTGCCGGCGGCGCGCGCGACGGAGCTCGCCGCCGTCGCCGCCCGGATCCGCGACACCGAGCGCAGCCAGGCGGAGCGCATGCTGTCGGGGACGACGCTGCGCGAGCAGACCCGCTTCGACGACTACCTGGTCGCCCGCGAGCGCGACGGCATCACCTTCCGCCAGCACCTGCGCTCCCTCGACGCGGCGATCGAGGAGTGACGGGCGTCCTCGTGAGGACGACGAGCTGCTGCGTCGCGCGGGTCATGGCGACGTAGCGGTCGACCGCCCCCTCGACGCCGGTGCCGAACGACTCGGGGTCGACGAGGACGACCAGGTCGAACTCGAGACCCTTGGCCAGCTCCGGGGTCAGCGAGCGGACCCGGGACGTCCCCTCGAACGTCGGGTCACCGATCACGCACGCGATCCCCGCGTGCTCGGCGAGCCAGGCGTCGAGGATCACGCCCAGCTCCGAGGCCGCGCCGTGCCGGACGGGGACACCGGTGCTCCGCACGGACGTCGGCACGTTGGCGTCCGGGAGCGCCGCGCGGATGACGGGCTCCGCCTCCGCCATCACCTCCTGCGGCGTCCGGTAGTTGATGCTCAGCGACGCCAGCTCCACCTGGTGCAGCCCCACGCGCTCCAGCCGGTCCTGCCACGACTCGGCGAACCCGTGCCGCGCCTGCGCGCGGTCGCCGACGACGGTCAGGCTCCGCGACGGGCACCGGCGCAGCAGCATCTGCCACTCCGCGTCCGTTAGCTCCTGCGCCTCGTCCACGACGACGTGCGCGAACGGTCCCGCGAGCGCGTCGGGGTCGACCGTCGCGAGGGCCGACTCGTCGACCAGCTTGTCGCGCATGTCCTCTCCGCGCAGCATCGACATGAGCTTGAGCTCGGAGTCGTCGGTCGCGATGAGGTCGTCGACGATCGTGTCCATGTACGCACGCTCGGCGGCCAGGCTCGCCTCCTGGCGACGACGACGCCGGGACGCCTCCGGGTCACCGAGCCGTTGGCGGGCGGCGTCGAGGAGCGGCAGGTCGGAGACCGTCCACGCCTGGGCGTCGGAGCGCTGCAGCACCCGGATCTCGTCCCGCGTCAGCCCGGGGGCGCACAGCCGCAGGTAGGCCGGGACGGTCCAGAGGTCCCCGACGAGATCCGTCGGCTCGAGCAGCGGCCACGCCCGGTCGAGAGCCGCGTTCAGGTCCGTGCTCGCGCGCAGCGCCCGGCGGAGCTGGTCACGCTCGACCTCCTCGTCGTCGACCTTGTCCACCAGGATCTCCAGCAGGGCGTCCCGCACCTGCTCGCGCGCCTCGTTGTGCGGGGTGCCGGGCTCCGGCGCCTCGAACGCCTCGGCCCAGTCGTCGGCGCTGACCCAGACGTCGAACCAGGAGGTCTCGACCTCCAGCCCCTTCGTCGGGGGCTTCTCGTAGAACCGGACGGCCGGCTCGATGGCGCGCACCATCTGCACGGACGCCTTGAGCCGGGCGACCTCCGGGTCGGTCTCGACCGCTGCCGTGGCACCCTCCGCGACGAGGTCCCGCAGAGTGCACGTCCGGACGCCCTCCTCCCCGAGGCTGGGCAGGACGTCGCCGACGTAGTCGAGGTACGGCTGGTGCGGGCCGACGAACAGCACGCCGCCGCGGCGGTGACCGAGGCGCGGGTCGGAGTACAGGAGGTACGCCGTGCGGTGCAGCGCGACGACCGTCTTGCCGGTGCCCGGACCGCCGTCGACGACGAGCGCGCCGGCCGACCCCGCGCGGATGATGGCGTCCTGGTCGGCAGCGATGGTGCCCAGCACGTCCCGCATCCGGTCCGACCGCTCGGCCCCCAGGCTGGCGACGAACGCCGACTGGTCGTCGAGCGCGGCACTGCTGCGCAGGCCCTCGGCCGTGAACACCTCGTCCCAGTAGTCGCTGACCCGGCCACCGGTCCAGCGGTACCGGCGGCGGCTCACCAGGCCCATCGGGGTGGCGTGGGTCGCCCCGAAGAACGGCTCGGCCGCGGGCGAGCGCCAGTCCAGCAGGAGCCGCCGTCCCGTGCTGTCGGTCAGACCGAGCCGCCCGACGTACACCGTCTCGCCGTCCGCGCCGACGGTGCGGCCGAGGCACAGGTCGAGGCCGAACCGCCGCAGCGTGCGCAGCCGGGAGCTGAGCCGGTGGATCTCCTGGTCGCGCTCCAGCGCCATCGTGCCGCCCCGCCCGGGGGCCCGGCGTGCGGTGTCGAGCCGCTCGGTCAGCTCGGCGATCGACTGCGCGAGGGTGGTCGCGACGGCCGCGAAGTGCTCCTCGTCGGGCCCGATCGACGCCGGGTCCGCCTTGGCGGCGAGGTCGTCGGGAAGGTGGAACGCGCTGGTGGTCACAGGGGTCACGGTCGTCATCAGCTCCGCACTGGGTCGCCCGCCCGGGGGCACGACCCGGGCACGGTCGGAGATTCTGCGCCGCGACGGGGGCCTTGCCGCAAGACCCCCTGTCGGCTATACCTTGAAAGTGGCGGGACCGGTCATCCGGTGCCCGCCGTTCTGATGCCCGCTCACGCCGGCGTCAGGCTCGACTCCTTGTGCGCCGCCCGGGCGCCCGTCTTCTCGGACTCGACGATCCAGTACGGCTCGTCGTCGGAGGCCCGGAACTGCTGCCCGTCGAACGTGAAGTCCGACGTGCGCCGCTCCACGGTCGTGCCCGTGGTCCGACCCTGCGACGTGTTCCAGTGCACCTTCTGCCCCTTGCGCATGCTCACGACACCTTTCCCTTCAGCAGCCGGTGCCAGTACACCTGTGGCTCCACGTAGCGGTCGAATAGCAGCAGGCTGCGGCGCGGCCGCACCAGGTCGGGCACCGGCGTCGTCGGCTCCGGCCGGCCGTCGCGGTCGAACTCGGCGAGCAGGAGCCTGCGGCGCGACGTGGTCACCGGGCCGATGGAGTACCCGTCGTACCGCCGCATCGTCGCGCCGGTCCGCCGGGCCGCGATGTTGTGCGCCACCACCGGCACCTGCTTGCGCAGGGCCCCGCCCGAGGGCAGGGCATCGACGGACGCCGCGTCACCCAGGCCCCACACCGTCGGGTGGTCGCGGTGCTGCAGGGTCCAGGGGTCCACGGCGAGGAAGCCGTCGCTCGCCGGCGAGGTCAGTCCGCTGGACGCCAGCCAGTCGGGCGCCCGGTGGGGTGGCGCCAGGTAGAGGGCGTCGTAGCGCACCTCGGTCGGTCCGTCGGGCGTGCGCACCCGCAGCGACCGGGTCGACGCGTCGATCGACTCGACGCTCGTCCCGGTGCGCACGTGCACGCCGTACGACTCCGCGGCGGCGCGCAGCTCGTCGTCGGCACGCGGCAGGTCGACCAGGCGGTCGCCGGCGACGAGGAGCTCGATCGTGATCGCGTCGAGCACGCCGGTCCGGCGCCAGTGGTCGGCGGCGGTGAACAGGGGCTTCAGGCCGACCGGTGCGCAGGGCACGTGCCGGTCGGAGATCGCGAACACCGCGGTCCCGGCCACCAGCGACGAGAGCCTCGTCCACGTCCCGGGCGCGAGCTCCGGCAGGTAGCTCGTCGACGCCGCCGGTGTGCCCATCGCCTCCTCGGCGCCCGGGATCGCGTCCCAGTCCACGCGCGAGCCGGGGCACACGGCGAGGTCGGTGTACGTCAGCTCCTTCCCGCTCGCCAGCCGCACGAGGGACCGTTCGGGCTCGATGCCGACCACCGCGTCGGAGTGCCACCGCACCCCGCGGGGGATCACCTCGGACTGCGGCCGGCGCAGGTCGTCGAGGGTCGCCATGCCCGACGCGACGTACGACAGGAGCGGCCGGTACTCGTGCACCTGCTTGGGCTCGACGACGGCCACGTCCCGGCAGCCGTCGCGCCGCAGCTTCGCGGCGAGGGAGATGCCGGCGTTGCCGCCGCCGACCACCAGGACGTCATGGTGCCGGGGTCCGGCCATGAGCACACCGCCTTCCGGGAGCCGCGTCGAGACACCGTAAGTGCCGTCACGCGGCGACGCGCGCCGAGGTGACCGAGGCCCACCGCCCGAGTTGGGTGCGGTCTCGCTGGCACAGCCGGACTCAAAGGGCATTCCCAGGCGGGCGTCCTACCGTGAGAACGACCAGCCGAGACGTCCCCGGAGGAACCATGACCACCGAGCCCATCCCCCGTCCGACCCCCGACCCGGCGTTCACGACGCCGTCGCCGACGCCGCCGCCCCCGGCCACCAGCCCCGTCACGTCGGCACCCGTCGGCTGGGTCATCGCCGCGATGATCCTGTTCTGGCCCACGGGGATCCCCGCGCTCCTCGCCTCGCACCGTGCGGCTCGCGCGATCGGCGCCGCGGATGCCGTGACGGCCGACCGGGAGGCCTCGAACGCGCGCCGCTGGGGCATCATCAGCGTCATCGTCGGCGCCGCCCTGATCGTGCTCTCGATCCTCGCCTCGATCCTCTGGGCGCTCATCGCCATCGTCGCCGTGCACGACTACAACGGCGGCGACTGGGGGAACGGGCCGCGCTGGAGCGACGAGCGCTCGTTCGACGACGAGGTCAGCCCGATGTTCCCGGACAGCCCCGGCTCCGACCGGTAGCCGACGCTCGCGCGTCATGGGCTCTCCGGCTGCTCCTCGCTCTGCTCCCATGCGGCGAACCAGCCGCGCTGGACCACGCAGAGCGCGGCGGCGACCGCGAACAGCCCCCCGGCGACGGCGAAGGGGACGAGGTAGCCGAAGGCCGACGCCAGCAGACCGCCGACGACGGCACCGACCGCCAGCCCGACGAGCCCGAGCAGACGGGACACCGACCCGACGCGGCCCATCATCGACGCGGGCGTCGCCTTCTGGCGCACGGACGCGGCCATGATGTTCCACACCACCGCGTGCGCGATGTAGGCCGCGAGCGCGACCGCCACGACGACGAGGTTCGTCGTCATCGACAGCACCGCGAAGGCGAGCGCACCGACGCAGAGCGCCGACACGATGGTCGCGCCGTACCCGATCCGGCGGCGCAGGCGGGAGGCCACGGCCGCGCCGAGCAGGCCCCCGAGCGCCGAGAACGAGAGCAGCAGGCCGTACCCCGTCGGTCCGAGCCCGAGCTCGTCCTGCGCGTAGAGGACCAGGTACGAGAACGGGATCATGTACGCGACGCTCGCGAGGGCGCCCACGACGACGAGCAGACGGACCACCCGGTGCCGCCAGGTCCACACCGCTCCCTCGCGGATCGCCCGGAGCACCCCGTCCGACGGTCCTGCACCCTCGACGCGAGGCACCACGTACGTGCCCCGGAGCCGCCAGAACGCGAACCCGGCGAGGAGGTAGGCCGCCGCCGTGAGCGCGGACGGCGCGAACGCCGCCGCGGCGAAGAGCAGGCCGCCGAGCGGAGGGCCGACGAACTCGTCGACGACGGTCTGCGTGGCCGCGACCTGCGAGTTCGCCCGGTCGAGACCCCGGGGTCGGACCGCCTGCGGGAGGACGGCGAACGCCGCGCTGTCGGAGAGCGTCTCGACCACGCCCAGCACGGCGTACACGAGGTACAGCACCGCGAGCGGGGTCGCTCCGGTCAGCACGAGCGCGGCGAGAGCGGCGAACAGGGCCGCGCGGGAGAAGTTCGCGAGGTACAGGAGCCGCCGCCGGTCCACCCGGTCGATCAGCACCCCGATCCCGAGCACGGAGAGCGCCCGCGGGGCGGCGTAGGCGACGGCGAGGCCGGCGATCGCCAGCGGGCTCTGGGTGAGCGTCGCCGCCAGGAGCGGGAGTGCGACGAACGTGATGCCGTCGGCCAGGTTCGACGATGCGTTGCCGGCCCAGATCCGGCGGTACTCGCTGCCGAGGGTCACCCCTACGACGCCAGCCGCTCCGCCGCTCCTGGCGCGCTGACCTCCGCCCACACCGCGTCCAGCGAGAGCCCGAGGACGGCGGCGATCGCCGCGATCGTGGGGAACGCCGGGGTCGCGACGCGGCCGGTCTCGATCTTCCGGAGCGTCTCGGGCGAGACGCCCGCATCGAGGGCGACGTCGAGCATCGAGCGCTGTGCTCGTGCGCGGCGCAGCAGCGCACCGAGACGCCGTCCGCGTTCGATCTCCTCGGGGGTGAGCGGCAGCCTGACCATGGCGCCGATCGTAGCCGGTATAACATTGCCGGGATAGTTATTGGTCCCCGACGAAGGACGCCGCATGATCGAGATCCTGAGCGCCACCGAGCTGGCCCGAGCGCGGGAGACCGGTGCCCTCGTCGCGCACATCCTGCAGACCCTCAAGGACCGCGCCACGGTCGGCACCAACCTCCTGGACATCGACCGGTGGGCCAAGGACATGATCCTCGAGGCCGGTGCGGTGTCCTGCTACGTCGACTACGAGCCGTCGTTCGGGCGCGGACCGTTCGGCCACTACATCTGCACGTCCGTGAACGACGCCGTGCTGCACGGCCGGCCCCGCGACCACACGCTCGCCGACGGTGACCTGCTGACGCTGGACCTCGCCGTCTCCACGGGCGGGATCGCCGCCGACTCGGCCGTCAGCTTCCTCGTCGGCAGCGCGCGGCCCGCCGAGAGCGTCGCGCTGATCGATGCCACCGAGCGTGCGCTCGCCGCGGCGATCGCGGTCGCCGGGCCGGGTGCACGCATCGGCGACCTCTCCCACGCCATCGGCACGGTGCTCGGCGAGGCGGGGTACCCGATCAACACCCAGTTCGGCGGGCACGGCATCGGGTCGACGATGCACCAGGACCCGCACGTCACCAACACCGGTCGCCCCGGACGCGGGTACACGCTGCGGCCGGGTCTGCTGCTCGCCCTGGAGCCCTGGGTCATGGTCGACACCGACGAGCTCGTCACCGATGCCGACGGCTGGACCCTGCGCAGCGCGACCGGCTGCCGGACCGCCCACAGCGAGCACACCGTCGCGATCACCGACGACGGCGCCGAGATCCTCACCCGGCGCACGGCCGCGTGAGCGGTCAGCCGACCGCCTCCGCGATCTGCGCCCCGACCTCCGTCGGCGTCAGGTGGGTGGTGTCGACCACCTCCGCCTCGGCATGCAGCCAGGTGCGCGCCGCCTCGGCGTAGGGCTCGAGGTACTGGAGCCGGAAGGCGTCTCGCCGACCTTCTCGGCGTCGAGCACCCGAGCGTCCGGGAGCAGCGGCTGCACCAGCGCGCCGACCGTCGTCTTGCCCGCGCCGTGGGTGCCGTTGAGCCAGACGATCACGGCGGTGTCCCGTCGGTCAGGATCCCGCGGAGCAGGCCCTCCAGCGCCGGGTGCGCGAGCGTCGCCGTCGGGAGCTCGTCGAGGCCGAACCACGCGAGCTGGTCGTGCTCCTCGGGCGACCGGTTGACCGGCGTCCCGGTCCACGACGTGACCAGCCACAGGTCCAGCTCGACGGCCGGGTCGGTCGCCGCGCGCCCCGGCACGCGGATCCGCTCGTGCTCACGTGCCGACCCCACCGTCACGCCCAGCTCCTCGCGGACCTCGCGGTCCAGCGCAGCACGGCCCGACTCACCCGCCTCGACGTGACCGCCGGGGACGTCCCAGACGTCCGGGTACCACCGGCGGTGCGGGCTGCGATGCCCCAGCAGCACCCGGCCCTCGGCGACGAGCAGCCCGCCGACGACGTGCACGGGCGGCGGTGTGAGGGAGGTCGTCACGACGCGAGTCTGGCAGGCAGCACCCGGCGGGCACGGCTCGGTCTCGGTCCGGTGACGATCGCGCCGACCGGACGACATCCGCCGACGACGGGTGCGAGCCTGACGTGCATGCCCGTCCGACTACGCGCCGCCCTCGTCCTGCTCGTCGCCCTCGTGCTCGTCGGCGGCTGCGCGTCCCGCGCCGCTCGCTCGGGGGCCGCCGACCCGTCCGCGTCCGTGACGCCGACCGCGGCGTGCCCGATCTACGAGGGTCAGGAGATGCCGGACGACTGCGTGCCCTACGACGGCGAGGCGATGATGGCGCAGAACGACGCGTACCGGCAGCGGTTCGAGCCGACCGACGAGAGCCGCACCGAGGTCGAGCCACAGCGGGCCGCCGCGCAGGCGGCGCTCGCCACGCTCGTCGGCGGACCGCTCTCGGTCGACGCCGTGCGCGACGCGCTGGAGGCCGCCGGGTTCGACCGCGACGCGCCGTGGGTGGAGGCGGCCGGAGACCCTGCGGCGGCGTCGTCGATCGGTGTGATCATCTCCGTCGGTGGGCTGTGCCTCGTCGGGACCCTGGACGGGGAGCACGCGGAGGTCGAGACCGACGGGATGATCGCCGACGGCGGCTGCGTGCCCGCCCAGTGACGGTCGCCGTCCCGGCTCGGTGGGCACCTCGGGCGTGGTGTGCCGGGCCGGGGCGATGACACGATGGAGCGCATGACCACCGGTCCGCAGCCCTTCGAGGTGCACGAGTCGGGGGCCCTCTTCCACGGCACGAAGGCGGACCTGCGGGTCGGCGACGTCCTCGAGCCGGGCCGGCGCTCCAACTACGGCGGCGGCAGGACGGCTGGGCACGTCTACCTGACCGCCACCCTCGACGCGGCGACGTGGGGCGCGGAGCTGGCCCAGGGCGAGGGACGCGGCCGGATCTATGTCGTGGAGCCGACCGGAGCGCTCGAGGACGACCCGAACGTCACCGACAAGCGGTTCCCCGGCAACCCCACCCGGTCGTACCGCACGCGCGAACCCGTCCGGGTCGTCGGCGAGGTGGAGGACTGGGTAGGGCACACGCCCGAGCAGCTCACGATGATGCGCGACCACCTGGACGAGCTCGAGCGGTCCGGCACCGCGGAGATCGACGACTAGGAGACGACGCGTCGGTACGTCGTCGTGAGGCGGTAGTCCTTGCGGGGGCCGACGGCGTGCCAGACCTCGACGAAGCAGTCCGCCCCGACCAGGTGTCCGGCCACGGTGTAGGCGTCGTCACCGCAGCCGTGCTCACCTGCCCAGTGGTCGTCGAGGAGCTCGAACCGGTAGAACGGGCGGCCGTCGCCGAACAGCACGTCGACCCACGCTCCGCCCGCGTCCCGCAGCAGCAGCCGCCGACCCGCCGGCCGGACGTCACCGCCGAGCGAGAGCACCCCCTCCTCCACCCACGACAGGCCGCCGTCGCCCGTCGGCTCGCACCGCGCGGTCCCGTCCAGGTGACCCTCCAGCCCGGCGCGCCCGTCCGCGATGGCCCGGTCGATCGGCCACACCCCGGCGAACCTCTCGACAGTCACGAGCGAGCCCCGTCCGGTCAGCCGACGACCGGGATGCTCTGCGCCCACAGGCCCACGAGCGCCACGAGCAGCAGCAGGATCCCCACGACCAGCAGCACGATCCCGACGATGGTGACCGTCCAGCCCGGGCCGACCTTGCCCTGCGGGCGGGTCTTCACGTCGGTGGGGTCGGCCGGGTTGACGTAGACGTACCCGTGGAACATCGGCGTCGCCCCGAGGCCCTGGCGGAACGCCGCGAAGACCTCGCGGCGCAGTGGCGCCCCGTCGGGACCGGGGTACTCGACGGTGATGACGTCACCGGCCAGGACGGAGACCTTGCTGACGGCGCGGGCGGGGAGCCGGATCCGCGGGACGGCACGGGCGCGGGTCAGCAGGCGGATGCCGACGGGCAGAGCGACCACACCCAGCACCAGCACGACGACCGCGACGGTGAGGACGACGTGGGGACCGCTCATGGTGGACGAAGGTAGCCGCTGCTCGGGTGCGTCAGAGCAGGGAGTGCGCGCGGAAGACGCGGTCGAGGATGTCGCGGATGGTCGGCGCCTTGAGCTCGTTGTAGTCCATCGCCAGGCCGCCTCCCTCCCGCAGCCGGTCCGCCGCCGCACGCTTGGCCGCCGCGTACGCCGCGCGGTCCTCCGGGTGCTCGCGGAGCCAGTCGCGCAGGAGCAGGTGCCGGACCGCCTCCGGGCAGTCGGGGCTCCAGACGTGCAGGTGCGCGCGCGGCTCGTCGCTCAGGTAGAGACGGTGCTCGTGCCACGCGCGCTCGCGGAGGATCAGCGCGAAGCCGGCGGCCTCGAGCCGCGGCCGGTAGCGCGACTCGTCGGTGGAGTCGGCCACGGTCAGGTCGAGGTCGATGATCGGCTTGGCCGCCAGGCCCGGCATCGACGTGGACCCGACGTGGTCGAGCGCCAGCACGTCGTCGCCCAGCGCCTCACGGACACGGTCCTCGAGCAGCGCGTACGTCGCCGGCCAGGAGGGGTCGTAGTCGACGACGGTGATGTCGCCGGGCTGCGGCGGCACGAGCCACTCGACGCCGTCCGGGTCGAAGGGATGCTGACGGACGATCTCCTCGGCGCTGACCACCGCCCGAGGCTAGCGACCGACGAGCTCCGTGACGACCTCCGCCAGCACGTCGTGGAACGTCGGGAACGTCTTCTTGACGCACGCCGGGTCGTTCAGCGTGATCCCCGGCGTCCGCAGGCCCGCGATGCTGAACGCCATGGCGATGCGGTGGTCCCGGAACGTCTCGACCCGGCCGGGGACCGGTGTGCCCGGGTGGATCCGGATCCAGTCCGGGCCGGTGTCCACCGTCACCCCGAGCCGCCGGAGGTTGCCGGCGCACGCCTCGAGCCGGTCGCACTCCTTCACGCGCGTGTTCGCCACGTCCACGATCGTGGTCGGGCCGTCCGCATACGGGGCGATGGCGGCGAGCGTCGGCATGGTGTCGGAGATGTCCCGCATGTTCACGGTCACGCCGTGCAGCCGGCCCCCGACGACGGTCGTGCCCGAGCTCGTCTGACGGACGTCGGCGCCCATCTGCTCGAGCACCCGGACGAATGCCAGGTCGCCCTGCACGGCCTCGTGCCCGAGACCCGGCACCGTCACCGTGCGGCCCAGCAGCGCGGCGGCCGCGAAGAAGTAGCTGGCCGACGACGCGTCCGGCTCCACCTGGTAGGTCCGCGCGCGGTACGTCGCCGCGGGGACCGTGTAGGTGCGGCCGTCGACGGCGACCTCGACGCCGAAGTCGCGCATCATCGCGAGCGTGATGCCGACGTAGGGCACCGAGACGAGGTCGGCGACCTCGATCGTCAGCCCGTCGCGGAACAGGGGACCGACGAGCAGCAGCGCCGTCAGGAACTGCGACGACGTGCCGGCGTCGAGGACGAGCCGGCCGCCGTCGACCCCGTCGGCGACCACGTCGAACGGGTGGTGGTCGGGCTCCCCGTGGAAGACAAGGTCCGCACCGAGCGAGCGCAGCGCCTGGGTGAGCGGTGCCATGGGCCGACGACGCATCTGGTCCGAGGCGTCGAACCGGTAGGTACCGTGCCCCGTGGCGGCGAGGGCCGGGAGGAACCGCGACGTCGTGGCCCCGTCGCGGCAGAAGACGTCGGCCTCCGTCGAGCTCGGCCCCTGCGGTCGACCGTCGACGGTCCACTCCCGACCGTCGGTGTCCAGCCGGTACCCGAGCGCGCGCAGCCCGAGGACGAACGCCTCGGTGTCGTCGGAGAGCAGCGGGTCGACCAGGGTCGTACGACCGTCCGCGGCGGCGGCGAGCAGCAACGCCCGCGCTGTCACGGACTTGGACCCCGGGACGGTGACGACAGCCATGGTCCGCGACTGTAGCGAGTGGCCGTGCGCGCGTGGGAAGGCTACGGCCGGGCGGTCGGCGGGAAGCCGGTCCACCGCAGCACGGCGGCGGGCCGTCGCGGGTGACGGCGGCTGGGTCGACCGCACCGACGTGGACTCCTGCCACCGCGTGTGGTTCGAGCTGCACGAGGACCTCGTCGCGACCCTCGGGATCGACCGGCACTCGCACCCGTGACCCGCCCCGACCGCACGGCGACCTCCGTCGCGTAATCGTTTTGCTCGGCCGCTGGCCGGTCGCAGGCGCTCTCCGCTGTGCCAGGGTGTCGGGAAAACCCGGCATGTTAGCGCTAACACTCCGGGCCCCGACACGCTCCACACCCGCAGCAGGAGACCGTCATGATCGACAACGATGTCGATACCGATGTCACCCGAACGTCCCGGCGCCGCTCGAGCCGCCGTTGGCAGGCGCTGCTCCTCGCCCTGACGGTGGCGGCCACGGGCGCGGTCGCGATGGTCGCGGCGCCCGCAGCGACCGCCGCGACGGTCGACACCACGGCGTGGTACGTCCTGGTCAACCGCACCAGCGGCAAGGCCCTCGACGTGTACAACCTGTCCACCGCCGACGGCGCCCGCATCACCCAGTGGACCCGCAACGACGGCGCCCAA
>NZ_BJUB01000006.1 GCF_007989805.1 Cellulomonas xylanilytica | reverse complement strand
GCGACGGTGGTCGCGGCGGGCCTGCAGGCTCACGCGGGCGAGACCGTCGAGGTGTAGACGTCGTTCGCCTCCGCGTCGGCGCGGCTGTGCCCGATGGTCATGTGGTCCAGGTTGCTGTCGTACCCCGCCACCGAGACGCGCACGAGGTCGCGGGGGCTCGTCGAGCTGGTCGACGGCCGGAACGCGAACTTGTCGCCGGCCGAGACCCGCGGGGTCGTCGCCGAGTGGGCGGGGACGTCCCCGAAGAAGGCACCCGAGATGGTGAACGAGCTCTGGAACTGCGGGTTGACGCCGTTGCTGCGGACGAGGGTGCCGTTGAGCCCCTCGACCAGCAGGCTCAGCTGGTTCGCGTCCAGCGGGCCCGAGTTGGCCACCTGGATGCGGAACAGGACCTCTTCGCCCGCGTTGATGACGGCCCCGGGCGGGTCCACCTGGACGATCTGGACGTCCAGGAAGTCCCTCGGGTAGGTCTCGAACGCCTCGGCGAGGTCGGTGAGGATGGTCATGATGGTTCCCCCTGCTGTGCGATGCGGACCGGCTCTCGGTCCGACCACCCGAACGTAGGTCGGCAGGGGTGCGGCCCTACAGCGGGGAAACCCCTGAGGACACCCCAGACCGCTCCACCCGGCGCGACAGCTCGGCGCGGTTGCGCAGCCCGAGCTTGCGGTAGGTCCGGGTCAGGTGCGCCTCGACGGTCGACTCGCTGACGAACATCCGCACGGCGATCTCCCGGTTCCGCAGACCGTCGGCCACCAGGCCGGCGATCGCGCTCTCGGTCGGCGTCAGGTCGTCGTCCGTCGCGCCCCGGACGCGGTCGAGGGACTCGCGGACCTGCACGTCCCAGCCCCGCACACCGGCGCCGACGAGCGTCGCCAGGCACTGCTCGCCCAGCTCCCGGACCGACTGCCGCCGACCGCCGCGCAGAGCCGCCGCCAGCACGAACGCCCCGGTGCGTGCGGCGTCGATCCCGTACCCGAGGGCCGCCAGGCGGTCGTGCGCCCGGGCGAGCGTGTCGATGGCCTCCGGGTGGTCCCGCAGGAGCATCAGCTGCCCCGTGGCCGCGAGCACCTGGGCGTCCGCCCACGGGGACCCCAGCCCGGCGCTCTGCTGCTGGAGCCGGTGCTGCAGGTCCTCGACGCGCCCGACCGCACCGGCCAGGCAGGCCATGTGGACCGCCTGCGGCAGGACGGGCACCGCGCCCGGGTGGGCGTAGCCCAGCGCGTCGAGCACCGACAGCGCACCGAGCAGCTCGTCCAGCGCGCCGGACCAGTCGCGCCCGGCGGCGGCCGCGACGCCCCGGACGTGACCCGCCATCGCGAGCCTCGGCCGCTCGCCCACACGCGCGGCCCAGGCGTCCAGCCGGTCCGCGTGGGTCCGTGCGGCGTCGGCGTCCCCGCGGAGTCCGGCGAGCAGCCCTGCGGGGTAGGCGAGCCAGGCGAGCGCCCGGTCGTCGGCGCAGTCCCGCGCCGCCTCGGTCCCGTCCTCGACGTGCTGCGCCGCGAGGTCGAGGTCGCCCGCCGAGATCGCCACCTGCGCGAGGTCGCACAACCGGTACGGCCGCTGGAACTCCGCGCCGTTGCTCAGCGCGCTGCGGTGCATGGTCTCGAGGTTGGTGCGCGCCCGGCCGAGGTGGCCGTCCCAGAGCTGCTGACGCCCCTGCAGGACCTGCGGCCACAGCGCCAGCTGGGACTGGACCACCTCGGTCCCGCGCTCCACGGCCTCCTGGATCAGGCCGTCAGCCCGTCGGCCGAGCAGCAAGGACGTGGTGGACACCGCGGACGCCGCCTGGGCCACCAGCACCGCGTCGCCCAGCGCCCGGCCCGAGTCGAGCGCGGCGCGGGCGCAGGCCAGGCCCTCGTCGAGGCGGCCGAGGTGGACGCCGAGGAGCCACCCGAGCAGCCCGAGCACCCGGCCGCGCAGGCTCGCGTGCGCGACCGACCCGTCGTCCGGCACCTCCGCCAGTGCCCTGCGCAGGACGGTCTCCGCGTCCGTGAAGTCCAGCACCACCCGTCCCGTGACGACGGAGGCCCTCAGCGCCCCCGGGTCGAGCTGCTCCAGCATGCCGTCCGCCAGGCGCAGCGCCGTCGGCAGGTCCCCGGCCGTCGCGCTCTGCATCATCCGGGCGAGGGTGCGCCGGACCGAGGCGCCCACGTCGGCGGGCGGGGTCAGCCGCGCGCTGTCCCCGAGCAGGTCGGCCGCGAGCCGGGGCGCACCCCGCCGCGCGAGCCGGCGGGCGGCCGCCTCGATCTCGTCGGCGGCGTCGGCATCCGTCCCGTCGACGGCGCGGGCCAGGTGCACCGCGCGGGCGTCGGGATCCTCGACGGTGCGCGCCAGTGCCGCGTGCAGGGCACGGCGGTCGAGGGCGTGCATCCCCGCGAGCACCGCGGTCGAGATCAGGGGATGCGTGAACCGCAGCCCGAAGTCGTCCTCCAGCGTCACGACGTCCGCGTCGAGTCCCGGCCGGACGGCGTCGTCGACGCTCCCGAGGCCGGCGGCCGCGGCGAGGACCCGCAGCGGGGACGGCCCCGCCAGGGCGAGCAGGCGCACGAGGGACAAGGTGTCCGCCGGCAGCCGCCCGACCCGGCGACCCAGGACCGCGAGGGGGGAGTCGTCAGGAGGCACTCCGGTCCCCAGCCGGTGGGCCCGGGCCAGCTCGAGCGCGAAGAACGGGTTGCCGTGCGCCAGGTCGCCCACCTGCGCGAGCTCCGGCAGGCTCAGCGTCGGCACCGCGGCGCTCACGATGCGTCGCAGGCTCAGGCGTTCGAGCCCGGCCAGGTCGAGCCGCTCCACGTCGCCGTGCAGCCCGTGCGCCGAGACGGCGAGTTCCGCCGGGCTCCAGGTCCGGGCGGTCGCCAGCAGGGCGACCGGTTCCTCGCCGAGGCGGCGCAGCGCGAAGCGCAGGGCGCTCCGCGTGATGTCGTCCAGCGAGGGCAGGTCGTCGACCGCGATGACGACGGGACCGTGTGCGGCGAGGGTGCGCAGCTGGTCCAGCAGCCACCGGGAACGCTCGACCACCGGCAGGTCGATCGCCAGGTCGGCGGCCGCGGGCAGCCGGTCGAACAGGTCGTGCAGGCCCTGAGCGGGGTTGTCGCGGTCCTCCTCGCTGGGCCGCGCCACGAGCACCCGCGCACCGGCGGCCCGGGACCGGGCGACCCCGTGGTCCCACAGCGTCGTCTTGCCGATGCCCGCCTCGCCCACCAGGACGAGCGAGCGGCCCCGAGCGCCACGGCCGGCGTCCTCGGCGAACACCTCGACGCGGTGCAGCTCGGCGTCGCGCCCGACGATGCCCGGCGCCGCCCGGGGTGCGGGAGCGGGCAGGGGAGAGCCTGGCCGCCGTGCCGTGCCGCGGAGCTCCACCACGACGATCAGGAGTGGGCGCCGCCACGCGGTGATACCCCGGCGGGTCCGCGATCCGGCCGCACGGCGGTCGACGAGGTCAGGTGGCGAGCCCGTCGGGGCACCGGGACGTCCGTGAGCACAGGGGCGGGAAGCGCCTTGGTCAGCTCGCCGACGAGCGCGCGCCAGGACTGCTCGGCGACCCGCAGCTGGGTCGCGACGTCCTCGGGCGCGACGTGGCCCGCGGTCCCGAGGCCGTCGGCCGCGTCGAGGGCGTCGAGGCCGCGCTCGATCGCCGCACGTGACGTCCGGTAGTTCGCCGTGTCGCGTGCCGACGGCGGTGTGAGCACCTCGAGCACGGCGGCGGCGTCGTCCACCATCGAGCGCAGCAGCGCCACCGCGTGCGGGCGGTCGCCCATTGAGAGCCGGTCCGCGGAGTCAGTGACGGCCGCCACGATGGTCGAGTGGGCGAGCCGGTCGACCGTCGCGGCCAGGACGCCGGGCTCCACCTGGATCTGCAGCAGCAGGGCGACCGTCCGCCCGAGCACCCGCTCCGAGCGCTCGCGCCGGACGCGCCGCCGCTCGGCCGCGCGACGGGCCTCGTCCTCCGCGCGCAGCTCGAGCGCCAGCGCCTCGCGCTCCCGTCGCTCAGCCTCCTGGCGCGCGGCGTTCGCCCGGCGGGAGACCAGCTCGGTCGCCGTCCGCACGTGCTGCTCGGACTCCACCTCCGCGCGGTGCACCAGCTCGGCCGCGCACGGGTTGGCCGGGCTGGCGTAGCCCGTGTCGGTGTAGCCGAAGAGCGCGATGTGGTGCTCCTCCGCCCACAGGAGCGCGGTCTTGGTGAACCCGGAGCGCGAGTAGAAGACCGCGACGAACGAGCCGGCCGCCACGCGCAGGTCCTCGAGGTCGGTGCGACCGACGGGGCTGCGGCGGTGCTCGACCCGCCCGGCGAAGTCGATGCCCACGAGGTCCAGCTCGATGGCGGACCCTGGGCCGGTGACCCGGACGTCGGTGCGCGCGAGGACGGTCCGGGCGTGCCGCTCGGCGAAGCGCTCGGCGTCCCGCCACTGCGGGTCCTTGCCCGTGGTGCTCACGCCACCTCCTCCGCCCCGGCCGGCGGCTCAGAGACCTTCCGACGGTAGTGACCACCCGCCCGCCGGGAAGCGACCGTCCGGGTGACCCGGCCCCCGCAAACATGCGGTCGGGGCGACACGCCGGACGAATCGACCGGGTGAAACCGGAGCCCCCGCGTGGGCCGACGGTGGCACTCTGGACGCCATGACGGCACGGTGGCCGGCGTTCGCCCCGGCGCTCGACCGCGCGGCGCACCACGCGCGGGAGTGGCTGACGTCCCTGGCCGAGCGCCCGGTGCACCCCCGCGCACACCCCGACGCCCTCGCGGCGGTGCTCGGCGGGCCCCTGCCCGACGGGCCGACCGCGCCCGAGACGGTGGTCGACGAGCTCGCCGCCGGGACCGAGCCAGGGCTGATGGGGATGCCGTCCGGCCGGTTCTTCGGCTGGGTCATCGGCGGGACGCACCCGGCGGCGCTCGCGGCGGACTGGCTGACGAGCGCGTGGGACCAGAACGCCGCGATGCGCCGGTCGAGCCCCGGGGTCGTCGCGGTCGAGGACGCGGCGGCGGCGTGGGCGCTCGACCTGCTCGGGCTCCCGCCCGGTGCCGACGTCGGGTTCGTCACCGGCGCGACCATGGCCAACTTCACCGGCCTCGCGGCGGCCCGCCAGCACCTCCTCGCCGGCGCGGGCTGGGACGTCGCCCGCGACGGGCTCGCCGGTGGTCCGCGCGTGCGGGTGCTGGTCGGCGCGGAACGGCACGAGACCCTCGATCTGGCACTGCGGTACCTCGGCCTCGGGACACCGACGGCGGTGGCCGTCGACGCGCAGGGCCGGCTCGTCGTCGACGACCTCGAGCGCGCGCTGGCCGACGGCGACGGACCGACGATCGTCTGCCTGCAGGCGGGCAACCTGCACTCCGGCGCGTTCGACCCGCTGGGCGACGCCACCGACCTCGCGCACCGGCACGGGGCGTGGGTCCACGTCGACGGCGCCTTCGGGCTCTGGGCGGCGGCGTCACCGCGGCTGCGGAGCCTCGTCGCCGGCTACGAGCGCGCCGACTCGTGGGCCACCGACGCGCACAAGACGCTGAACGTGCCGTACGACTGCGGGCTGGCGATCGTCGCGCACCCCGAACCGCTAAGGCGCGCGCTCGGCATGCGCGCCGAGTACTTCGCGACGTTCAGCGGGGCCGGCGACCCGCTGGAGAAGGTGCCAGAGCTGTCCCGGCGCGCTCGCGGGGTGCCCGTCTGGGCGGTCCTGAGGTCGCTCGGGCGCAGCGGCGTCGAGGACCTGGTCGACTCCCTGGTGGCGAACGCCCGGGCGATCGCGGACGGGATCGCCGGGATCGAGGGCGCGCAGGTCGTCAACGACGTCGTGTTCACGCAGGTCTGCGTCGCGTTCGGCTCCGACGAGCGCACCCGTGCGGTCACGGCCCGGGTGCTGGCGGACGGCGTGACCTGGATGTCGGGGTCGCGCTGGCAGGGCCGCGACGTCCTGCGGGTGTCGGTCAGCAACTGGTCGACGGACGCCGAGGACGTGGCCCGGTCGGTCGACGCCGTCCGGCGGGCGGCGTCGACCGACTGAGACCGAGCCTCAGCGCGGCTGGTGCTGGTCCGGGTCCACCGGCGGCGCGGCCGGGGGGCCGGCCGGCGGGTCGAAGACGGTGCCGACGCCCGCAGCGACCGGCCGCACGGTCGCCGGGCCGCGCCAGCGCCGGGACCAGCGCACCGCGGCCACGACGAGGGCCGCGAGCGCACCGCCGAAGGCGATCCAGGGCAGCAGCACCCCGAGGACGATGGCGATCCCCGAGACGACGCCGACCAGGGACTCCCAGCCCGTCACGAGCCCCTCGACGAACGACTGCGGACCGGTCGGCGGCTCCACGGGCGCCGGCGGCGCGACGTAGGGCGGGAGGTCCGGGCCGACGATCGCGACGTGGATCGTGGACAGCGCCACCTGCTGGGCGATCGCCGCCCGCTGCGAGCGCAGCTGCTCCAGACCGGCCTCGCGCTCGGTGAGGGCGTTCTCCGCGACGATGATCTCGTCGTGCGTCGTGGCGGTGGCCAGCAGGTTGGTCATGCGGTCGACCGACAGCTCCATGGCGTGGATGCGGGCGTCCAGGTCCTGCGCGACGCCGGTCACGTCCTTGCTGGCCAGGTCCACCTTCTCCACGTCGCCGAGCTCGCGCATCGCGACGAGCGTCGGGGTCACGGCGGCCACGGGGAGCCGGAGGGTCAGCGTGGCGGTGCCGACCTCGGTGTCCGTGGCGGCCTGCTCGGCGCGGTCGTCGACACGGCCGTCGGCCTCCTCGGTGAGGCGCACGACGGCGTCCGCGGCGACCCGCGGGTCCTCCGCCGACATCGCGACGTCCCCGGTCTGGACGACCTGCCGGTTCCCGTCGACCGTCCCGGCCGCCGGCACGACCGAGCCGCCGGCGTCCTCCTGGGCGCCGACGCCGGGCTCGGCGCCCCCCTCGTCGGCCCCGACGGCACCGTCGTCGGTGCCGCCCTCGTACTGCGTGTCGGCGGCGCTCTGGCCGCTGTCGGAGCTCCCACCGGCGCTGCAGGCGCTCAGTGTCGCGGCGAGGGCGATGACGCCTGCGACCACCAGTCGGGTGGCGCGGGCGCGGACGGTCGGTGCGGGGCGGCTCGTCGTCGGCTTCATGGCGGTGACCGTAGGACCGGTGACGCTGCCGCGGGCTGCCTGTGACTCAACTGTGACGGCAGCGGCACGGGCGGCACCGAATCGTGACCCCGTCGTCACCGGACCGCGTTCGGCCTGCTCAGAGCGCCGACGCCCGCGAGGTCCACAGGTGCACCGCCGCGAACGCGCGCAACGGCCGCCACCGCTCGGCCAGCCGGGTGACGTCGGCGACGGTCCGGAGGTCGAGCGCCCGGCGCAGCACGAGGTCCCCCACGGGCATCGCGTCGCGGTCGCCGAGCACGCGCAGCGCCAGGTAGTCGACGGTCCAGGGACCGATCCCGGGCAGGGCGAGGAGCCGGCGCCGCACGTCCTCGCCCCCGGCCGCCAAGGACAGCCCGTCGGCGCAGGCGCGCGCGAGGGCGTGCACGGTCCGGGCGCGGGCGTGGGTGATCCGGACGACGTCCTGCAGCTCCACCGGGTCGACCGCGGCGAGGCGCTCCGGCGTGGGGTACAGCGTCAGCCCGCCGGGTCCCGGCGTGCCGTAGGCGGCGGCGAGCCGGCCGCCGAACGTCCGGGCGGCGGCGAGCGAGACCTGCTGCCCGAGCACCGTGCTGACGGCCGCCTCGAACCCGTCCGGGTGGCCGAGGATCCGCAGCCGAGGGCGGGCGCGGACGAGCGGGCCGAGGATCTCGTCGTCGCCGAACAGGTCGAGCACGGTCCCCAGGTCGTCCTCGAGCCCGAACCACGAGCCGGCCAGGGAGGCGAGCTCGTTCTCCGACCCGGCCGTCGAGCGCACCGTGATGTGGTCCGGCTCCAGGGTCGCCTCGACGAGCGCCGGCCCGCTGCGCAGGCGCACGGCGCGCCGGACGGTGTCGCCGTCCACGGTCTCCACACCGGGCACGGCGTGCACGACGAGCGAGTGGAGCGCGGGTGCCGGGTCGAACGGCCGGTGCAGGACGAGGGTGGCGCTCACGGCTCCGACGGTAGCGGCCGACAGGGGGTCGCAGGCCCGCCGGCCGTCCTGGACGCTTTGCCAAGTCGAGGCAATCCCATGGAAAAGGTGCGCCCCCCGCGTGGCGGTGCTAGAACTGTCCTAGCTGATCGAACCGGGGTCCCGGGGCGACCAGCCGGTCGCAAGTCGGGCCATGTTGCCGAGGGTCACGGCGAGAGCCGGGCCGCCCGTGAGGGTTCAGGGAGTGCGCCAAGCCTCGTGCCGGCGAGACGCCTCTCCGTGGCGCCCCGTCCCCGAGAACAGGGGACGGGGCGCACCTACGTCCGGCACTGCCTACGCTGAGGCTCGTGCGCCCCCACCTGCTCCCCGGCGCCGTGGACCCGGCGGTGGCCGACGGCGTCCAGGGCTTCGTCGTCCCGACGGTCTCGCTCCTGGCCGCGGTCGTCGTCGCCTATCTCGCCGCGACCCTCCTCGCCGTCCTGGTCCGACGCCTGGCGCGCCGGTCGGCCGTCGCCGCCGACCTCACCCGCCGCTCGCGCAAGCCGATGCGCGCGGTCCTGCTGGTGGTCGCCGTCTGGATCGCGCTGCGCCTGAGCACCGACCCCGCGGGCTGGACCCGGACCGTCGAGCACGTCCTGCTGATCGCGCTCATCATCACCGTCGCCTGGCTCATCGGCAGCCTCGCGTTCGTGCTCGAGGACGCGGCCCTGCAGCGGTACCGGATCGACGTCGCCGACAACCGGCACGCCCGGCGCGTGCGCACGCAGGTCCAGGTGCTGCGCCGCATCACCGTCGCGATCCTGGTGCTCTGCGCGATCGCGGCCATCCTGCTGACGTTCCCGTCGGCCCGGACGCTCGGCGCCAGCCTGCTGGCCTCCGCGGGCCTCATCTCCATCGTCGCCGGCCTGGCCGCGCAGAGCTCGCTGGCCAACGTGTTCGCCGGGCTGCAGCTGGCGTTCACCGACGCGATCCGGGTGGACGACGTCGTCGTCGTGGCCGACGAGTGGGGACGCATCGAGGAGATCACCCTCACGTACGTCGTCGTGCACGTGTGGGACGACCGCCGCCTGATCCTGCCGTCCACGTACTTCACGACGACGCCGTTCGAGAACTGGACCCGTCGCGCGGCCGACCTGCTGGGCACCGTCGAGCTGGACCTCGACTGGGAGGTCCCGGTCGAGGCGCTGCGCACCGAGCTGACCCGGCTGCTTCAGGCCACGGACCTGTGGGACCGCCGTGTCGGCATCCTGCAGGTCACGGACGCGGTCGGCGGGATGGTCCGCATCCGCGCGCTGGCCAGCGCCGTCGACGCCCCCACCCTGTTCGACCTGCGGTGCTACGTCCGCGAGGGGCTGGTCGGCTGGCTGCAGCGCGAGGCGCCGCAGAGCCTGCCGAAGACCCGGTGGGAGGGCACGGCCCCGACGCCGGCCACGGGACGCCGCGCCGCCGCACGTCCGGACTCCGCGCCCACGCCCGTCCTGCCGGTGCCGGGCGCGTGGTCGCCGGACGACACGCAGACCATCAGCACCGGCGGGCAGGACGCCCGGCTCTTCACCGGCAGCATCGAGGCCCTGGAGCGGTCACGGCACTTCTCCGGACCGGGGCAGGACGTGATCGACGAGCGCGAGCAGTCCGCGGAGGACCACGGCGACGGGCGGCAGCCCTGATCCAGCCGGTCACGCCGGAGCTGCTCGTCGACCGGCTGGTGGAGCTCGTGGCCGCGCGCGACGGCAGGGTGCGCGTGCTCGTCGACGGAGCGCCGGCGACACGGCCCGGCGATCTCGCCGACGCCCTGGTCGACCCGCTGCGTGCGCTCGGCAGGCCCGTGGTGCGCGTGCGCGCCGACGACTTCCTGAGGCCCGCGTCCGTGCGGTTCGAGCACGGCCGGCACGATCCGGACGCCTACCTCGAGGACCGGCTCGACGTCGGCGCCCTCGGCCGAGAGGTCCTGGACCCGTTCGTCGCCCGAGGACGCTTCCTGCCGACGCTGTGGGACCCGGCCGCCGACCGGGCGACGCGCGCGGCGTACGAGGACGCGCCCGAGCGGGCCGTCCTGGTCCTGGACGGGAGCCTCCTGCTGGGGCGCTGGCTCGACGCCGACCTGACCGTGCACCTCACCGTGCGCCCGTCGACCCTCGCCCGGCGGACGTCGCAGGAGGACCGCTGGACGCTCCCGGCGTTCGCCCGCTACGACGAGGAGACGGCTCCGGCGCAGGTCGCGGACGTCGTGGTGCACGTGGACGACCCCCGCCACCCGGCCGTGGAGAGCTAGGCGGGGACGGCTGCCGTCAGCCGGCCGGCCAGGCGGTGCATCGCGTCGGCGAGCTCGGGCGGGCCGACGACGCGCAGCGGGACACCGAACATCGCGAACCGTGCGGCGACCCCGTCCCACGACCAGGCGCTCAGCGTGGCGCGGCAGCGGCCGTCGCCGAGGGGCTCGACGAGCGCGTCGCGGCCGGCCCACTGCGCGACCTCGGTGGCGGCCATGTCGACCTCGGCCTCGCCGCGGCAGGGCCACGGGTTGACGGTGCTGAAGCGCTCGGCGACGAACGCGGCGACGTCGGTCGCCGGCAGCGGGCGGGGCGCGAAGCGGGGACCGGAGCCGGTCTTCGGGGTCATCCGGTCGACGCGGTAGGTGCGCCAGTCGGCGCGGTCCAGGTCGTAGCCGACGAGGTACCAGCGGCCGCCCCAGGTGACCAGGTGGTGTGCCTCGGCCCGGCGGGGGAGCGCGGTGTCGCTGCCGCCCTCGTAGTCGAACCGGAGCACCTCGTGCGCGCGTACCGCGGCGCCGGCCGCCAGGAGCACGTGCTGGTCCACCTGCGGGCGCGAGCCGCCACCGCGTGCGACTGCGGTGACCTGCAGCGCGTCGGCCGCGGCGCGGAGCCGCGCGGGCATGACCTGGCGGAGCGTCGCGAGCGCGCGCACGGCGGCCTCGTCGACGCCCGCCACCCCGGTGGACGCGGTCTGCAGGGCGACGACGAGGGCGACGGCCTGCTCGTCGTCGAGCAGGAGGGGTGGCATCTGGGTGCCGGCGTCGAGCCGGTACCCGCCGTCCGGGCCCTTGCTCGCGTGCACGGGGTAGCCCAGCTCGCGCAGCCGGTCGACGTCGCGGCGGACTGTGCGGGGGCTGACGCCGAGCCGGTCGGCCAGGGCCTCGCCCGGCCAGTCGCGGCGGGCCTGCAGCAGCGAGAGCAGGGAGAGGAGTCGGGAGGACGGCGTGGACATGTCGCCAGGATGGCATGCAGTAGAGGACAGAACCTGACCGCTACGACCGTCAGGCTTGCTGCTGTACCCACTCGACCATCCGTCCGAACCCAGGAGAACCATGATCCAGACCCGAGGACTCACCAAGGACTTCGTGGTGAGCAGCACCGAGACCGTGCACGCGGTGCGCGGCATCGACCTCGATATCGCACCTGGCGAGCTGGTCGCCGTGCTCGGCCCCAACGGCGCCGGCAAGTCGACCACGATGCGGATGCTCACCACCCTGGTCCGGCCCACGTCCGGCACCGCGACGGTCGCCGGGGTGGACGTCGTGGCGGACCCCGCGACCGTGCGGCGGCACATCGGCTACGTCGGTCAGGGCAACGGCGCCGGGCACCAGCAGCGCGCGGCCGACGAGCTGACGATGCAGGGCCAGGTCTACGGGCTCGACCGCATCTCGGCGCGGCGCCGGACCGGTGAGCTCCTCGACGCCCTCGACCTCACCGCCCTCGCCCGACGCAAGGTGTCGGACCTGTCCGGCGGGCAGCGGCGGCGGCTGGACGTCGCGCTCGGTCTGGTGCACGCGCCGCGGCTCCTGTTCCTGGACGAGCCGACCACCGGCCTCGACCCGCACAACCGCGCCAACCTGTGGGAGCACATCGCGCGGCTGCGCGCCGAGCACGACATGACGATCGTGCTCACGACCCACTACCTGGACGAGGCCGACACCATGGCCGAGCGCGTCGTCGTGGTGGACCACGGGCAGGTCATCGCCGACGACACCGCGGACGGGCTCAAGCGCACGCTCGCCGGCGACCGCGTCGTGCTCACGGTGGCGGTCCCGGGGACGGCCGGGCAGGTCGCGTCGATCGTCGGGTCCCTGCGCGGCGCCCGGGACGTGACGGTCACCGGCGACCGGGTCGACGCGCGCGTGGCCGATGCCGGCGCCGCGGTCCCGGAGCTGGTCCTCGCGGCCTCCGCCACCGGGACACCCCTGCTCGAGGCGCTCGCCGTGCGTCCGACGCTCGACGACGTGTTCCTGGCCCTCACCGGCCGCAGACTGCGCGACGAGGGGTCGCGCGTCACCGACATCCCGACCGAGGAGACCGCAGCATGAGCACCGTCACCGTCGACGGCCCCGCCCGCACCGTCACCCCCGTCCGCCGCTCCTGGTTCTCGGACGTCGGTCTCGTCATGTCCCGCGAGCTCCGGCCGGTGGTTCGCGAGCCCTTCTCGGTCGTGTTCGGCCTGATCCAGCCGCTGGTCTTCCTCGGCCTGTTCGGCCCGCTGCTCGCCGGCTCCGTCGGGGCGGCCGGCGGGTTCTCCGGGGCGGAGGTCTGGCAGTGGTTCGTGCCGGCGATCCTCGTGATGACCACGCTGTTCGGCACGTCGACCACCGGGTCCAACCTGCAGTTCGAGATGCAGACCGGGGCGCACGAGCGGCTGCTGGTCACGCCGCTGTCGCGGTCGTCGCAGCTGGTCGGGCGCTCGCTCAAGGAGATCGTCCCGCTCGTCGCGCAGGCGGTCATCGTGGTGCTGGTGATGCTGCCGTTCGGGTTCCGCGCCGACCCGGTCGGGGCCGTGCTCGGCCTGGCCATGCTCGCGGTGCTCGGCGTCGGGCTGGGCTCGCTGAGCTACGCGCTGGCGATCGCGGTCCGCAAGCAGGAGTGGATGTTCTGGGTGGTCCAGCAGACCGTGCTGTTCCCGCTGCTCATCCTGTCCGGGATGCTCCTGCCGCTGGAGACCGGCCCGCAGTGGATGAAGGTGGCGTCCGCGTTCGACCCGCTGCGGTGGGTGGTCGAGGCCGAGCGGGCGCTGTTCGCCGGCGACCTGACCAGCGGTGCCGTGGCGGCGGGCTGGCTCGCAGCCGTGCTCACGGCGGTCGTCGGGCTGGCCGTCGGCGTCCGGACCCTGCTGCGCAGCACCGACTGAACCCGCACCTCACGTCGCCCGTCCGCCGCGCGTCTTCTTCCCAGGAGCGCCCGACGGGCGGGCGATGCAGTCGAGTGTCAGAGGGCAGGGGAATGATGACGGCCATGACCGTCCAGGACGTGAGGTTGCTCGAGGACGTGCGCGTGGTGCACACGGTGGTGCCGTCACCGCTGGGTCCCGTCACGCTCGTCTCGCACGACGGGGGGCTCTCGGCGCTGCTGCTGCAGAGCTCGAAGTACGAGTCGGTGCAGGGCCCGTTCGGCGAGCGCGCCGACGACGAGTTCGACGACGTGCGGACGCAGCTCGACGAGTACTTCGCCGGCACGCGCACCGAGTTCGACCTGCCGCTGCACCTCGTCGGCACCTCCTTCCAGCGGCGCGTGTGGGAGGGGCTGCTGCGGATCCCGTTCGGGCAGACCCGGTCGTACGGCGAGCTCGCCGCGGAGATCGGGCTCGACCCGCGGACGTCGTCGCGCGCGGTCGGGGCGGCCAACGGGCGCAACCGGATCGCGATCGTCGTGCCGTGCCACCGCGTGATCGGCGCGGACGGGGCGCTGACGGGCTTCGCCGCGGGGCTGGACCGCAAGCGGTTCCTGCTCGGGCACGAGGCCAAGGGCCGGCCGCGCGAGCACCTGCTGTTCTGACGAGCGCGTACGGGGGTCAACCCCACCGTCGCTCGGGGGAGTCCTCCCTGGTGGCCGGGCGTCGCACGACAGCACGCTGGGGCCATGACGAATCGACAGAGCAAGACCCGCAAGGCCGTCATCATCGCCGCCGCGTGCAGCGTCGTGGCCGGTGCCGTGCTGACCGGCACCCCGGCCTACTCCGAGGGCCGCGGGTCCCGGGACGTGGTGCAGCGCGAGCTCGACGGACTGGTCCAGGACGTGGGCTTCCCCGCGGCGCTGGCGACGTACCAGGACGCGCGCGGCCGCAGCCGGGACTACACCGCCGGGGTCGGCGACCTGGGGACCGGCGCCCGCGTGCCCGTCGACGGCCAGGTCCGCATCGGCAGCAACACCAAGACGTTCGTCGCCGTCACGCTCCTGCAGCTGGTCGACGAGGGTGCGGTCGACCTCGACGCCCCGATCGAGACCTACCTGCCCGGGCTGGTCCACGGCGACGGCGTGGACGGCACGCTCATCACGGTCCGGCAGGTGCTCCAGCACACCAGCGGCGTGCCCAACTACACCGCGGTGATCGACCCGGACTTCTTCGCCACCCGTCACCAGTACGTCGAGCCGCACGAGCTGCTCGACCTGGCCCTGGCGCAGCCGGGCACGCCGCCCGGGTCGGCCTGGTCGTACAGCAACACCAACTACGTGATCGCCGGCCTGATCGTGCAGAAGGTCACCGGTCGTCCGCTGGCCGAGGTGGTCACCGACCGCGTCATCGAGCCGCTGCGCCTGCGGGACACCTACGTCCCGGACCGCGGCGAGGAAGAGCTGCGCGAGCGTCACCCGCTCGGGTACCACGCGACGGAGCCCGGGGCCGAGCTGCGGGACATCACGGTGCTGGACCCGGGCTGGGCGTGGGGTGCGGGCGACATCGTGTCGACGCCGAGCGACCTCGACGCGTTCTTCGTCGCACTGCTCGACGGCGACCTCCTGCCGCCCGCGCTGCTCGCCGAGATGCAGACGACCGTCGAGACGTCGCCGGACCTGCACGGGTTGCGGTACGGGCTCGGCCTGTTCAGCACGCCGCTGAGCTGCGGAGGCGTCGCCTGGGGCCACGGCGGCAGCATCCCGGGGTACGAGACCGGTGGCGGCGTCGGCCCCGACGGCCGGTCGGTGACCCTCGCGGTCACGGCGCTCCCGGCGGCCATGGCCGACCCCGAGGCGGCCTGGGAGCGGATCAACGAGGCGGTCGACGCCGTCCTCTGCGCGTAGGAGGCGACGGCGTACCGACCAGGGATGCGGGGACCGCCAACTGGTGCGAGCGTGGGCGTCGTGGACAGGGAGCGCGCATGAGGGTCGTGGTGGTCGGTGCCAGCGGGAACGTCGGGACCGCCCTGCTGCGGCGGTTGGTCGACGACGGCACGGTCACCTCGGTGGTGGGCGTCGCCCGCCGGGTGCCCCCCGGCACCCCTCCCGCTCCGTACAGCGTGGCGTCCTGGGTCGGGTGCGACGTCACCGACCCGGGCGCCGTCGACACCCTGACGGCGGCGTTCGCGGGCGCCGACGCGGTGGTCCAGCTCGCGTGGGCGATCCAGCCGAGCCACGACCGCCGCCGGCTGCACGACGTCAACGTCGCGGGCACCCGCCGCGTCCTGGACGCCGCGCGTCGGGCGGGCGTGCCGCACGTCGTGGTCGCCTCCAGCGTCGGCGCGTACTCGCCCGCCCCGGACGACGTCCCGCGAGGTGAGGGCTGGGCGACCGACGGGGTGCGGTCGTCGTCGTACAGCGTGGACAAGGCGTCCGTCGAGCGCGTCCTCGACGAGACCGAGGACGCGAACCCGGACCTCGTGATCGCCCGGCTGCGACCGGCGCTCGTGTTCCAGCGGTCCGCGGGGCACGAGATCTCGCGCTACTTCCTCGGCCCGTGGGTGCCGAAGCGGGCGGTCGACGGGTACCTCTCGGTGCTGCCGTGGCCGCAGGGCCTGCGCCTGCAGGTGGTGCACGCCGACGACGTCGCCGAGGCGTTCCGCGAGGCCGTGGTGCGACGCGTGCGCGGCCCGTTCAACGTGGCCGCCCCCGACGTGCTGCGGGGGCAGGACCTGGCCGACGTGGTCTCCCGGGGGCGGCTGCTCGAGGTGCCGCCGGCGCAGGCCCGCGCGGCCGTCACGGTCGGCTGGCACGCCCGTGCGGTCCCGGTCGGGCCGGGGTGGCTGGACATGGCGCTCTCGGCGCCGCTCCTCGACACCTCCCGCGCCGAGCGGGAGCTCGATTGGCGCCCCACCCGGTCCGGCATCGACACCGTGCGGGAGCTCGTCGGCGGGATCGCGGCGGGCGCCGGCACCGCCAGCCCGCCCCTGCGGCCGCGCCGGCGCTGAGCCTGGCATCCTCGACGCATGACCGACCCCCTCGCCGAGCGGCACGTCTACGGCCGCCCCGACGCCCCCGTCACCGTCCTGGAGTTCGGTGACCTCGAGTGCCCCTACTGCCGTGCGGCGGCGCCGGCGCTGCGTGAGCTCGTCGACACCTCCGACGGGCAGGTCCGGCTGGTCTGGCGGCACTTCCCCCTGTTCGAGGTCCACCCGTACGCGCTGTCCGCGGCGCTGGCCGCCGAGGCGGCCGGTACCCAGGGCAGGTTCTGGGAGATGCACGAGGAGCTGATGAGCCACCAGGACCGCCTGGCCGAGCCCGGTCTGCGGGCGGCCGCGGTGGCGGTGGGCGTCGACCCGGCGACCGTCGCGGGCGACGACGCGCAGGTGCACGCCCCGGCGGTGTCCGAGGACTACTCGGCGGGCATCGAGGCGGGTGTGCGGGGGACACCGACGATCTTCGTCAACGGGACGAGGTTCCACGGGAAGGTCACGCTGGAGCGGCTCCGCGAGGCCGTGGAGGCCGTCGCATGAGGACGGCGCTGGTCACCGGCGCCGGGCGGGGCATCGGCCGCGGGATCGCGCTCGGTCTGGCACGGGCCGGGTACACGGTCGGGCTGGTCGGGCGGACGCGGGCGCACCTGGACGCGGTGGCCGAGGAGATCGGTGCGGGCGTGTGCGTCGCCGCGGCGGACCTCGTCGACGCGACGGCCGTGCTGGACGCCGTGGCCCGCGTCGAGGTCGAGCTCGGCGGGATCGGGCTCCTGGTGAACAACGCCGGCGTCATCGAGCGGGCCGAGGTGCCGTTCGCCGAGGACGACGTCGAGGACTCCTGGCGCGTGATCGAGGCCAACGTCCGCGGTCCGCTGCTGGTCACGCACGCGGTGCTGCCCGGGATGCTCGCGCGTGGTGAGGGCCGGGTGCTGAACATGAACTCCGGCGCAGGGCACCGGGCCATGACCGCCTACACCGGCTACGCCGTCAGCAAGGGCGCGCTCGCCCGGTTCACCACCCAGCTGCACGCGCAGTACCACGACCGGGGCATCCGGGTGCTGGACCTCGCGCCCGGGCACGTCGAGACCGCGATGACGACCTCGATGGCGATGCACGACGGCCGGACGGAGTGGACACCGGTCGAGGCGGTCGCCGAGCTGGTCCGGGCGTTCGGCGACGGCGAGCTCGACGCGTGGTCGGGCCGGTTCGTGCGCGCAGGCACGGATACCGTGGAGTCGCTGCTCGCCGTGCTGCCGCAGGTCCTCGCGACCGACGCCCGCACCCTGCGCCTGGGTGCGTACGGCGACGACGACCCGGTGGCCTGATGGAGCCCATCCGTCACCAGCTCGTCGTCGCGGCCACCCCGGTCGAGGCGTTCGACGCGTGGGTGGACCAGATCGGCCGGTGGTGGCCCCCCGACTACACGCCCGACCCGGCCGGCTTCCGCGGGGCCGGGATCGAGCCGCGCGTCGGCGGGCGCGTCTACCTCGTGGACGCCACCCTCGGCGAGGTCGAGTGGGGCCGCGTGCTGGCGATCGCCCGCGGGGCGCTCGTCGTGCACACCTCGACGCTCGGGCAGGACCCCGAGCACCCCAGCCGCCTGTCGGTGCACTTCGTGCCGCTCGACGAGGGCGGGACCCGGGTCGAGCTCGAGCACGGCGGCTGGGACGAGGGGAACGCACACGTCCGGTCGAAGTTCACCGACTGGCCGCTGATCCTCGACCGCTACGCCGCCTTCCTCGCCTCGTGACCTGGCCGACCGTCGTGCCGGACCCCGAGGTCACCACGACCGGGGTCACGCCCGAGCCCACCGAGACCGTCCCGGAGCCGACGGTGACGACGCCCGCGCCGGAGCCCGCGCCGACGCCCGACACCACCGTCACCGTCACCCCGACGCAGACACCGGCCGAGCCGGTGCCCACGGTGACGGTCACGCCGGAGCCTCCGTCGCCGGAACCGGTGCCCACCCAGACGGTCGTGGTCGAGGTGCCGTTCACCCGGGACCCGGCCGTGACGACCTCCACGATCCCGTTCGGCGCGATCGTCACCGCGCTGCTGGTCCTCGTCGTCGCGACCGCCGCCCTGGTGGTGCTCGTGCGGCGGGCCCGCGCGCAGCGTCCGTCCGGGACGGTCGCCTCGGCCGCGCTCGAGCCCGCGGCGACGACGACGGAGATCGGCGTGCTGGACGACGCCCACGCCGTCGCCCTCCCCGGGGACGGGCCGTCCGACACGGTGGAGACGGTCCGGTTCCTCATGGTGCTCGGCGAGGCGATGATCGACTCCAGCGCCCCGGTGGTGCAGGTGACCCGCACCCTGGAGCGCGTCGCCGCCATCAACGGCGAACCGGACGTCGAGGTCATCGCGCTGCCCACCGCGCTGCTGGTCTCCGTGCCCGGTCGCACGGCGACCCAGACGGCCGCGTCCTCGGCGGGCTGGCGGGCGCTGCGCCTGCACCAGGTGCAGGACGTGCTCGGGGTCGCCGACGACGCCGAGGCCGGCCGGGTCGGGCCCGTCGAGGGCGCCGAGCGGATCGAGGCGGCCGTCGCCGCGCCGCCGCTCTATGGCGGACCGGCCCGGGTGCTCGGGTACGTCGCCGTCTCCGCGGGCCTGGCCATGATCCTCGGCGGCAGCCTGGTCGACGTCCTCGTGGCCGCCGTGCTCGGTGCCGTGATCGCCTGTCTGCAGGTCGCCACGGCGCGCCTGCCGGCCGCGTACCAGGCGCTGGTGGTGCTGAGCTGCGCGTTCGTCGTCTCCGGTGCGGTGTTCCTGCTGTCGCGCACCGGCATCGACGTCGGCATGCTCGCCCCGCTGGTCGCGCCCCTGGTCACGTTCCTGCCGGGCGCCCTGCTCACCACGGCGGCGATCGACCTGGCCACCCGGCAGATGATCGCGGGGTCCGCACGCCTGGCGTCGGGCGTCATGCAGCTCGTCCTGCTCGCGCTGGGCATCACGGGCGCCGCGGCGCTCGTCGGGGTGCCCGCAGCGCAGCTGGGCACGGGGTCGTCCCACTCGCTCGGCTGGGCCGGACCGTGGATCGGGGTGTTCGTCTACGGCACCGGCGTCGTCTTCCACAACTGCGCCCGGCGGGCCGCGCTGCCGTGGATCCTGCTCGTGCTCGTCGTCGCGTACGCCGGTCAGGTGGTGGGCGGGCTGTTCTTCGGTGGCGTGGTCTCCGCGTTCGTCGGGGCGCTCCTCATGACCCCGGTCGCCATGTTCGCCGCCACCCGCCCCACGGGTCCGCCCGCGCTCGTCGGGTTCCTGCCGGGGTTCTGGCTCCTGGTGCCCGGTGCGCTCGGTCTGGTCGGGGTGACCTCGATCCTCGGCGACGACGCCCAGGCGCTGGACACGGTCGTCGCCGCCGGGACCACGATGGTCGCGATCTCGCTCGGGGTGCTCGCCGGGATCGCGCTCGGCTCCGCCGTGGGGCGGCGGGCCGGGCTCGCGGTCGAGAGGTTCTGACCTCAGGCGTGCACGACGGAGCCGTCCGCGGTGATCTCGTCGGCGTCGGCGTCGTCGAACCAGCGACCCCGCTCGCCGAGGTAGCGGAACCTGACGGTCTCGCCCACCGGGACCGTCACCGAGGTGCTCGCCGTCCCGTTCGAGCGTCGGCGCAGCGGGTGCAGCCCCGGGGTCCAGCCGTTGAACGTGCCAACCACGCTGACTGCGCCGTCGAGCGCGGTGGTCGGCAGGAAGAACGTGAGCGTGCAGGTGGCGGAGGCGGCGGAACGGGACTTCTTGAGCACGGGCGGGGCCACGCTTTCCCTCGGTCTGACTCGGACACGCCGGATCGTGGCGTACCCATGTTCCGAAACGGCTACGGCCGGATGAGCAGGACGTGACGGGCCGGCGGCGGGGTGGCTGGCGCGGGGCGCCGTCGCCCGGACGTGCAGAGATGCTGGCCCTGCGCCGGGTTTGTCCGCAATGATCCGCAGGAAGGCGCAGTGCCCGTCCGCACCACCCCGTTCACCGATCCCATCCGCCCTACCGTTCCGGAAGGAACTCGATCGTGACTGAACAACGCAGCAGCCTTGCCGTCGGCATGACGGTCTTCGCGGCGACCATGCTGATCGTCATCGGTGTCCTGCACGCGCTGCAGGGCTTCGTGGCCGTCTTCAACGACACGTTCTACGTGGTCGGCGCCGAGTGGGTGTTCGAGTTCGACGTGACCACCTGGGGCTGGATCCACGTCCTGGTCGGCCTTCTCGTCGCCGTCGCCGGCTTCTTCGTGCTGACCGGCGCCGTCTGGGCGAGGACCGTCGGGGTGATCGTCGCCTGCCTCAGCATCGTGCTGAACTTCGTCTGGCTGCCGTACTACCCGGTGTGGGGCGTCATCATCATCGCGCTCGACGTCTTCGTCGTCTGGGCGTTGACCCTGCACGGTCGGGACATCGTCGAGTGATCAGCCTGCGGGTCGGCGGTCCGGTGGTCGTCGGGGCAGCCCTGCTGGCCCTGACCGGGTGCACCGGCGGTTCTCCAGGCGGCGACGGCACACCGCCGTCGGCCGTGAGCCTGGCCGAGTCGCAGGTGACCGACAAGGAGCGTGCGCTGGCCGAGGCCGCCGACGACGCGGCAGCTGCAGGGACGACGTTCTGCGACGCGAGCTCGTCCTACATCACGGCGCTCGACCGGTACGGGGACGTGCTGAACGAGACGACGGTCACCGTCGGCGACGTCCAGACCGCCGGTGCGGACCTGGCGGACCCCGCGCAGGACGCCGTGGACGCGGGCGAGGCCGCGGTCGAGGCGCGCGACGCGGTCGTGGTCGCCCAGGAGGAGCTCGCCGAGGCCCAGCAGGCGCTCGCCGAGGCGCAGGCGGCCGAGCAGGGACTCGAGCCTCCGGAGCCGCCTGCCGCCGAGCCGAGCCCCGCGCCGACCGTCCCGCCCGCGACCGTGGCGCGCGTGCAGCAGGCCGAGGACGAGTTCGCCTCGGCGACCTCGGGGATCACCGCCGAGACGCCGCTGGTCCAGGCGTCGGAGCAGTTCAACTCCGCCGCGGTCGCGCTCGAGATGGCGTGGCTCCGGCTCTTCGCCGACTCCGGGTGCCTGTCCGACGAGCGCCAGGCGGAGGCGAGCGTGACGCTGAGCACCTACACGGCCGCTCTGCAGCAGGCGCTGACCGACGCCGGGTATGCCCCCGGCCCGGTCGACGGCGTCTACGGGCCGCAGACGGTCGCCGCCGTCCAGGCGCTGCAGAAGGACAGCGGGCTGCCGGAGACCGGGACGGTGGACAAGGCGACGGCCGCGGCGCTCGAGGCCACGCTGTCCGCGAAGGGTGCCGAGGCCGCCCAGGCGTCGGTGGCCGCGACCGCCGCCCTCCAGCAGACGCTGGTGCTGGCGGGGTACTGGGACGGTCCGGTCGACGGGCTCTGGACCGACGAGCTCACGGCGGCCGTCGGTGCGCTGCAGGGCGACCTCGGCGTCCCGGTCACGGGCACGGTCGACGCCGCGACGGTCGCCGCCTTCCAGGTCGCCCTGGTCGACGCGCTCGCTGACGCGCCGCCCGAGCCCACCCCGACCGAGGAGGGCGGTGACGGGGACGGCTGAGGGAACCGCGGTCCGGCAGGCGCGCACGGCGCCTGCCGGACCGGTGCCGGTCAGCCCGCGCCGGTGGGCGCTCGCCAGGGGAGCGGCGGCAGCGGGGGCGGGGCGTCGCTGAGCGGCGAGCACAGCGGCAGCTTCTCGCCGAGCCAGCGCAGGAGGACCGAGCCGAGGACGGCGGCGGTGAGCGACCCGGCGAGGATCCCGATCTTGGCGTCCTCCAGCAGCTGAGGGTCGTCGAAGGCGAGCTCGGCGATGAACAGCGAGATCGTGAAGCCGATGCCCGCCAGCACGGCGCCGCCGAGCAGGTGACCCCAGCGCACGCGGCCGGGCAGCTCACCGAGTCCGAGCCGCAGCGCGAGCGTGGCGGCGCCGGTGATGCCGACGGCGTTGCCGACCACGAGCGCGACGGTGACGCCGATGGCCAGGCGCGACTGGGCGGCGGCCTGCAGCGACTCCAGGTCGAGCTGGATGCCGGCGTTCGCCAGGCCGAACAGGGGCACCACGACGAACGCGCTCCACGGGTGCAGGAGGCGCTGCAGCCGGTCGCTGGTCGGCACGGCGGCGCGGGCTGCCAGCTCGGCGAGGTGCTCGCGCTCGGCGGTGGCGTCGTCCATGAGCTTGCGTCCGTAGCCGGCGACCTCGTCGATGGTGTCCTGGCTGGGCGGGCGGGCCGGGACGAGCAGGCCGACGATCACCCCGGCGAGCGTCGCGTGCACGCCCGACGCCTGCACCGCGAACCACAGCGCGATGCCCGCGGCCACGTAGGGCGCCAGCTGCCACACCTTGAGCCAGCGCAGCACGAGGATGCCGACGACGATCCCGCCCGCCAGACCGAGCGCGGCCATGTCGACCTCGTCGGTGTAGAAGATCGACATCACGGTGATCGCGCCGATGTCGTCGACGATCGCGAGCGTGAGCAGGAACAGCCGCAGGCGGTCCGGGCACTTGGGGCCGAACAGGGCCAGGATCCCGACGAGGAACGCGGTGTCCGTCGACATCACGACGCCCCACCCGTGCGCGGCGTCGGTCCCACCGTTGAACGCCAGGAAGATCAGCACGGGGACCAGCAGTCCACCGAGGGCGCCGAGCGCGGGGACGGCGACCGTGCGCTTGTCCCGCAGGTCGCCCGTGGTGGCCTCGCGGCTGATCTCCAGGCCGACGACGGCGAAGAAGATCGCCATCGCCGCGTCGTTGACCCAGTGGTGCAGGTCGAGGTCGATGCCCCAGGTGCCGAGGTGGAACCCCGCCGTCGTGCTCCACAGCGCCTCGTACGAGTCGGCGAACGGGGAGTTGACCCAGACCAGGGCGATCACCGTGGCGGCCAGCAGGTAGACGGCGCTGCCGGCCTCGTTGGTGAGGAAGTCCTTGACGGAGGGCTGCAGCCCGGGCAGCGACACCCGCAGGTTGGGCCCGGGGCTGGTGGAGGTCACCGACATGCCGCTCAAGGTCGCAGGTGAACGACCAGGACGCAACGCCGGTTCGCCCTGGGCGTCAGAGGTGCTTCTCCGGGTCGCCCATCAGGGCGGCGACGTGGTCGGGGACATACGTCGACAGCTCGCGCGGCGGGCGCTCGTACCCGTTGGAGGCCGCGGGGCGGTCGGGCAGGACCACCTCCTCGCGCGGCACGTCGGTGTACGGGATGGTCGAGAGCAGGTGGCTGATCATGTTCAGCCGGGCGTGCTTCTTGATGTCCGACTCCACGATGAACCAGGGGCTCGACGGGACGTCGGTGTGCACCAGCATCTCGTCCTTCGCCTTGGAGTAGTCCTCCCAGCGGCTCAGGGACGCGGTGTCCATCGGGCTCAGCTTCCACTGCCGCACCGGGTCGTTGAGCCGGGACCGGAAGCGCTTGAGCTGCTCGTGGTCGGAGACGGAGAACCAGTACTTGCGCAGCAGGATGCCGTCCTCGATGAGCATCTGCTCGAAGATGGGCGTCTGCCGCATGAACCGGCTGTACTCCTGCGGCGTGCAGAAGCCCATGACGTGCTCGACCCCGGCGCGGTTGTACCAGGAGCGGTCGAACAGGACGACCTCGCCGGCTGCGGGCAGGTGCGCGACGTAGCGCTGGTAGTACCACTGCGTCTTCTCGCGCTCCGTCGGCGTCGGCAGCGCGGCGATGCGCACGACGCGAGGGCTGAGGTACTCGGAGATCCGCTTGATCGTGCCGCCCTTGCCGGCGGCGTCACGACCCTCGAAGATCACGACGACCCGGGCGCCCGTCTCCTTGGCCCACAGCTGCACCTTGACCAGCTCGGACTGGAGGCGGAACAGCTCGGCCTCGTAGACGTCGTCGGAAATCTTGTCCTTGCGCTTCTTGCCGGACTTCTTCGCCATGTCCGGACGCTACCGCCCGAACCGGACGACTGCTCGACTTCCGCAGATGCGGTTCTGTGTGTCCATCTGAACCGCTTCTGCGGACGTATCCTGATCGGCGTGACGACCTACCGGATCAGCGAGGCGGCCGAGCTGCTGGGCGTGAGCGACGACACCGTGCGTCGCTGGGTGGACTCCGGGGCACTGGCCGCGTCGGAGGACGACGCCGGGCGCAGCGTCGTCGCCGGCACCGCCCTGGCGGCCCTCGCCGTCGAGCGTGCGAGGACCCCCGACGACCCCGCCGCCGGTTCCAGCTCGGCCCGCAACCGCCTCCCGGGGCTGGTCACCCGGATCGTGTCCGACACGGTGATGTCCCAGGTCGAGCTCCAGGCGGGGCCGTTCCGCCTGGTGTCGCTCATGTCCACCGAGGCGGTGACCGAGCTGGGCCTCGAGGTCGGCTCCCGGGCCGTGGCCGTCGTCAAGGCCACCACCGTCCTCGTCGAGACGCCGCGATGAGGTCGATCCGGGGCGTCGCCGCCGTCGGAGCCCTCCTCCTGCTGGCCGCCTGCTCGTCGGCGCCCGCCACGAGCGCGGACGGGCCGTCCGGCCGGCTGACCGTCTTCGCCGCCGCGTCGCTGCAAGGCGTGTTCGACCAGCTCGCCGTCGAGCTCGAGGCGCAGCAGCCGGGCGTCACGCTCGACCCCGTGACGTACGACGGCTCGTCCACCCTGGCGACGCAGCTGGTCGGTGGGGCGCGGGCGGACGTGTTCGCGTCGGCCGACGAGGTCACGATGGCCGCCGTGACCGACGCCGGCCTGGGCCGGGGGCAGCCGACGGTCTTCGCGACGAACACCCTGGAGATCGTCGTCGAGCCGGGCAACCCGCTCGGGATCGACTCGCTGGCCGACCTGGCTGCGCTCTCGACGTCGGGCGGCACGGTCGTGCTCTGCGCGGCGCAGGTGCCGTGCGGGTCCGCGGCGCGCACGGTCCTGGACGGCGCGGGCCTGGCGCTGACGTCGGTGAGCGAGGAGCAGAACGTGACCGCCGTGCTCACGAAGGTCCGGACGGGTGACGCCGACGCGGGCCTGGTGTACCGGACGGACGTGCAGGCGGCGGGCGGCTCGGTCGAGGGCGTGCGGTTCCCCGAGGCGGCGACGGCCGTCAACCGGTACCCGATCGTGACGCTCACCGAGGACCGTGCCGCGCAGGCGTTCGTCGACCTCGTGCTGTCCGACACCGGCCGGCGGATCCTGCAGGCCGCGGGCTTCGGAGCACCGTGACGCGCGCCCGCGCCGTCGGGGTGCCCCGCCTGCTCTGGGTGCCGGCCGCGCTCGCGGCGGGGCTGCTGGTGCTGCCCGTGCTCGCCCTCGTGCTGCGCGCGGACTGGGGGTCGCTGCCCGCCGACATCACGACGCCGGCCGCGCTGGACGCGCTGCGGCTCTCGCTGTCCACGTCGGCCGCCGCCACGGGCGTGTGCTTCCTCCTCGGTGTCCCGCTCGCCGTCGTCCTCGCCCGCGCGGACGGCTGGCCGGCCGACGTGCTGCGCGCGCTGGTGACCCTGCCGCTCGTGCTGCCGCCGACGGTCGGCGGTATCGCCCTGCTCTACCTGCTGGGGCGGCGCGGTCTGGTGGGCCAGTCGCTCGACGAGTGGTTCGGGATCACCATCCCGTTCACCACGGCGGCGGTCGTGATCGCGCAGGCGTTCGTCGCGATGCCTTTCCTGGTGCTGAGCGTCGAGGGGTCGCTGCGCACGGCGGGCACCCGGTTCGACGTCGTCGCCGCGAGCCTCGGCGCCGGACGCTGGACCGTCCTGCGGCGGATCACCCTGCCGCTCGTGCGGCCCGGCCTGGTCAGCGGGACGGTGCTGTGCTTCGCGCGGGCGCTCGGCGAGTTCGGCGCGACCGCGCTGTTCGCCGGCAACTCGCCGGGCGTCACCCAGACCATGCCCCTGGCCATCTACTCGGCGTTCAACGGTGCCGGCGTGACGCAGGGGACCGCGGTCGCCCTGTCCCTGCTGCTGGTGCTCGCCGCGGTCGCCGTGCTGCTCGCCGCCCGCGCCTGGCGACCGGGCCGGGCCGCATGACGTCCCTGCACGCGGAGGTCGTCCTCCGGCGGCGCGAGTTCACGCTGGACGTGACGTTCGCGGCCCACCCGGCCGAGGTCGTCGCGATCCTCGGCCCCAACGGCGCGGGCAAGTCCACGCTGCTCGCGGTGCTCGCCGGGCACCTCCTGCCGACGTCCGGCGTCGTCCGGGTGGGGGAGCGGACGCTGACGGCCGTCCGGGACGGCTCGGCCGACGTGGCGGTCCGCCCCGAGCACCGGTCGGTGGGCCTGCTCGGGCAGGACCCGCTCGTGTTCCCGCACCTGAGCGCGCGGGAGAACGTCGCGTTCGGGCCGCGGGCCACCGGCACCCGGGCAGCCGATGCCGGACGCGTGGCCGACGACTGGCTCGCGTCCGTCGGGCTGGCCGGGCTCGGTGCCCGGCGCCCCGACGCGCTGTCCGGCGGGCAGCGGCAGCGGGTCGCGCTCGCCCGGGCGCTCGCCGCCGAGCCCGCGGTCCTGCTGCTGGACGAGCCGTTCGCGCAGCTCGACGTGCGCACCGCGGCCGAGCTTCGCGAGGTGGTGCGCGAGCAGGTCCGCCGGACCCGCACCGCCACCGTGCTGGTGACCCACGACGTGCTCGACGCCGTCGCGCTCGCCGACCGGGTCGTCGTGCTCCACGACGGCCACGTGGTGGAGCAGGGCCGGCCGCTCGACGTGCTGACCGACCCCGTCCACCCGTTCACGGCCGCGCTGGCGGGCGTCAACCTCGTCGTCGGGCGGCTGGTGGCGCAGCCTGACGGCAGCACCGCGCTGGCCGGCCCGGACGGCGTCCTGGTCCCGTGCGACGCGCCCGAGCCCGGCGGTCGGGCGCAGGTGACCTTCCCGCCGGGGGCCGTCGTGGTCGGTGCGGGCTGGCCCGCCCGGGTGGTCGACCTCGAGCCCGGCACCACCGGCGTGCGTGTCCGGACCAGCGGGGACGTGCTGGTCGACCTGCCACCGGCACGGGCCGCGGCACTCGACCTGCGCGTCGGCGCGGAGCTGCGCCTGAGCGTGGCCGCCGAGCACGTCCGGGTGCGCTCGCTGGCCTGATCTCACAAGAGGCCCGTCGGACCGGTGCGCGAAATGAACCGTGCACGCAACGGAGGAGACAGGTCCGCCGAAACATCCGCTGCCTAGCGTCGGCGTCGACCGAGCACCCCCCGTCCACCCGGAGGTCCCCATGGCGCCACAGGTCCTGACCGACGCCAGTACTGCCCCCGTCCTCGACGCCGCTCCGCTCACCCACCGCCCTGGCCGCTGGATCGACGGCTGGAACCCCGAGGACGACGGCCAGTGGGCCTCCGTCGGCCGGGCGATCGCCCGCCGGAACCTCGGCCTGTCGATCTTCGCGGAGTTCCTCGGGTTCGCCGTCTGGGCTCTGTGGAGCATCGTCGTCCCGCGGCTGCCCGACGCCGGCTTCGTCCTGACCGTCGACCAGATGTTCTGGCTGATCGCGCTGCCCACGCTCGTCGGCGCCACCCTGCGGATCCCGTACACGTTCGCCGTCCCGATCTTCGGGGGCCGCAACTGGACCATCGTGTCCGCGCTGCTGCTCCTCGTCCCGACCGTCGCGCTCGGCATCGCCGTGCAGAACCCGCAGCTGGGCTTCCCCGTCCTGCTCGTGGTCGCGGCGCTGGCGGGCGTCGGTGGTGGCAACTTCGCGTCGTCGATGGCGAACATCTCGTTCTTCTACCCGGAGAAGGAGAAGGGCCGTGCGCTCGGCCTCAACGCGGCGGGCGGCAACCTCGGCACCGCCGCGGTGCAGTGGGCAGTGCCGATCGTCGTCGTCGTCGGCGCCGGCATGCAGCTCCAGTGGGCCGGCTTCATGTTCGTGCCGCTCGTCGTGATCGCGGCGGTGCTGGCGTTCCGCTACATGGACAACCTGTCCAACGCCAAGGCGGACCCGCGTGCCTACGCCGTCGCCGCCCGGTCCCGGAACACCTGGATCATCTCGTTCATCTACATCGGCACCTTCGGCTCGTTCATCGGCTTCTCCGGCGCCTTCCCGCTGCTGCTGGCCAACACGTTCCCGGAGGTCACCATCACGATCGCGTTCGCCGGTGCGCTCGTGGGCTCCATCGCCCGGCCGTTCGGCGGGACGCTCGCGGACAGGCTGGGTGGCGCCCGCGTCACCATCGGGGCGTTCACCGTCATGGCGATCGGCGTCGTCTGTGCGATCTTCTCCCTGCGCGCCCACGCGTTCGGGCCGTTCCTCGCCTCGTTCCTCGTGCTCTTAATCGCCACGGGAGCCGGTAACGGCTCGGTCTACCGGATGATCCCTGCGGTGTTCCGGTTCGGGGCCACGGACGCCGAGGACCGAGCCCGGCGCGCGAAGGCCGCGGCCGGCTGCCTCGGCATCGCCGGCGCGATCGGGGCGTTCGGCGGCTTCCTCATCCCGCGCGGGTTCGCCATCTCGACGACCGCGACGGGCAACATCCAGGCGGCCCTCTGGGTCATCGTCGGCCTGTACCTGGTGATGAGCCTGACCACGTGGGCCGTCTACCAGCGCCGGTCCGGCACCTACGGCACGACGGTCATCTGATGACCCTGCTCGCGGCGGTCACCCCGGAGGGCGCAGACAGCCACTGCCCCTACTGCGCGCTGCAGTGCGCGCAGACGCTGCACACCACGGTCGCCGAGGGCGACGTGCGCACCGTGACCGCCGCGGGCAGGGACTTCCCGACGAACAAGGGCGGGATGTGCCAGAAGGGCTGGACCTCGCCCACCCTGCTGCGCGCGACCGACCGCCTCACCACACCGCTCCTGCACGGCCGGCCGGTCTCCTGGGACACGGCGCTCACGTTCGTCGCCGACCGCCTGTCGGCACTGCGGGCCGAGCACGGGCCGGCGTCCGTGGCCGTGTTCGGCGGCGGCGGGCTGACCAACGAGAAGGCCTACGCGCTCGGCAAGTTCGCGCGCACGGTGCTGGCCACCCCGAACATCGACTACAACGGCCGGTTCTGCATGGCGAGCGCCGCGGCCGGTGCGAACCGCACGCTCGGGGTCGACCGCGGGCTGCCCTTCCCGCTGGCCGACCTCGGCGGGGCGCAGGCGGTCCTGCTGCTCGGCTCGAACCTCGCGGAGACCATGCCGCCGGCCGTCCAGCACCTCGCGGGCGTGCGCGCGGCCGGCGGCCTGGTCGTCGTCGACCCGCGCCGCTCCGCGACCGCCGATCTCACCGCCGACGACGGCGGGCTCCACGTGCAGCCCGTGCCCGGCACCGACCTCGCGCTGCTGCTGGGGCTGGCGCACATCGTGCTCGCGGAGGGCTTCGCCGACGTGGCGTACCTCGACGAGCGGACGACGGGACTCGACGACGTCCGGCGCTCGCTCGCCCTGTGGTGGCCGGAGCGGACCGAGCAGGTCACGGGTGTGCCCGTCGCGACGCTGCGCCGCGCCGCGTTCCTGCTGGCCAACGCCTCGCCGTCCCGGGGGGGAGCCGGCGCCTACGTCCTCACCGGCCGCGGCGTGGAGCAGAGCACCCAGGGCACCGACACCGTCACCGCGGCGATCACGCTCGCGCTCCTGCTCGGCCTCCCGGGGCGCATCGGCTCCGGCTACGGCGCGATCACCGGCCAGGGCAACGGTCAGGGCGGGCGCGAGCACGGGCAGAAGGCCGACCAGCTGCCCGGGTACCGGTCGATCGAGGACGAGTCGGCGCGCGCGCACGTCGCGGGCGTGTGGGGCGTCGACCCCGCCGACCTGCCGCGGACCGGGATGCCGGCCATCGAGCTGCTGCGGTCGCTCGGCACACCGGGCGGCCCGAAGGCGCTGCTCGTGCACGGCTCGAACGTGCTGGTCAGCGCCCCGGACGCCGACCGTGTCCGGGAGCGCCTGGCGTCCCTGGACCTGCTGGTGGTGTGCGACTTCCTCCCGTCGGAGACGGCCCAGCTGGCCGACGTCGTCCTCCCCGTCACGCAGTGGGCCGAGGAGGAGGGCACGATGACGTCGCTCGAGGGTTGCGTCATCCGCCGCCGTCGCGCCCTGCCGCCGCCGCCCGGGGTGCGCAGCGAGCTCGAGATCCTCGCCGACCTCGCGCACCGGCTCGGGTCGACGGTCCGCTTTGACACCTCTCCGGCGGCGGTCTTCGACGAGCTCGCGCGGGCGTCCGCGGGCGGGCGAGCCGACTACAGCGGCCTGAGCCACGAGCGTCTCGACGCCGAGCCGGACCTGTTCTGGCCGGTGCCCGCGGGGCCGGCGCCGCACCCCGGCACCCCCCGGATGTTCCTCGACCGGTTCCCGACGCCCGACGGTCGCGCCCGGCTGATCCCCGTGGACCACCGCGGCCCGTCGGAGGACCTGCGCCGCGACGCGCCCCTGTTCCTGATCACCGGCCGGGTCCTCGCGCACTACCAGTCCGGTGCACAGACCCGCCGTGTGCCCGAGCTCGTACGCAGCGCCCCGACGCCGTTCGTCGAGCTCCACCCGCTGCTCGCCGACCGGCTGGGCATCGGCGAGGGCGACCTGGTGCAGCTCGACACCGAGCGCGGCCGCGGCGTCGTCCGTGCGCGGCTGACCGACGCGGTGCGACCCGACACGGTGTTCATGCCGTTCCACTGGGCCGGCACCGGCAGCGCCAACCGGCTCACCACCGACGCGACCGACCCGATCTCCGGGATGCCCGAGTTCAAGGTGTGCGCCGTCGACGTGCAGCGCTGGGCCGGTCCGGCCGAGGTCCTCGACGACGAGTCGTTGCTGTTCCCCGAGGAGGTCCTCCGATGAGCAACCCGGTTCGCGTGGTCGTCGTCGGCCACGGCATGGTCGGCGCACGGTTCGTCGACGACCTGCACCAGCGCGACCCGGGCGGCCGGTTCCGCACCACGGTCCTCGGCGCCGAGGAGTACGAGCCGTACAACCGGGTCCTGCTCTCCGAGGTGGTTGCCGGCAAGCTCGACGTCGCCTCGATCACGCTGCCGCGCAACGCCCACCGCAGCGGCAGCACCGTGCTGCCCGGGACGCATGCGGTCACCATCGACCGCCACGCCGGGGTCGTGCTCGACCACGCCGGTGAACGGCACCGGTACGACGTCCTGGTGCTCGCCACCGGGGCGCGGGCGCGCATCCCCGAGCTGTTCGGCCGGCGGGGCGACGACGACCTGCCCGCCGGCGTGCACGCGCTGCGCACCCTGGACGACGCGCGCGAGATCGTCGCGGCGACCGTGAACGCCCATCGCGCCGTGGTCGTCGGCGGCGGCGTGCTCGGGCTCGAGGTCGCGTGCGGGCTCGCGCACCGCGGCGTCCCCGTGACCGTGGTGCACGGCGGCGCGAACCTCATGGACCGCCAGCTCGACGGACCCGCCGCCGCGGCGGCGACCGCCCGGCTCACCTCCCTCGGCATCTCGGTGCGGGTGGGTGCCCGGACCGAGGAGGCGGTGGTCAGCGGCGGACGCGTGACCGGCGTGCGGCTCGAGGGCGGCGAGGTGCTGGGTGCGGATCTCCTGGTGCTCACCGCCGGGACCGTCCCCGAGGTCGGGCTCGCCCAGCGGGCCGGCCTCGACGTGGCGCGCGGCATCGTCGTCGGCGCCGACCTCGCCTCACCCGCGGACGCGCGCGTCTTCGCCATCGGCGACTGCGCCGAGCCTCCCGAGGGCGGCTCCGGGCTCATCGCCCAGGGCTGGGACCAGGCCCGGCGCCTCGCGACCCTGCTCACCGAGCCGTCCGCGGCGCGCGACGACGTCCCGCTGCCCACCGTCGGCACCGACGTCGTCAAGGTCAAGGGCGTCGGGCTCGACGTCGTCGCGATGGGCGTGTGCGGGCCGCGGGCCGGCGGCCGCCGCGTGCGGCTCAGCGACCCCGAGGGCGGCCGGCACATCGAGGTGGTCGTCGCCGACGGTCGTGTCGTGGGGGCCACCTGCGTGGGTGCCGGACCGGTCGCGGCCGACCTCGTCGCGGCCTACACCCGCGGCACCCCGGCACCCACCGACCCGGCCCAGCTGCTGGTCCGGCCGGTCGCCGGGACGGCCGTGCCCGCCGCGAGCCCGACGCTGATGCCCGACCGTGCGGTGGTGTGCCGGTGCAACGGCGTCACCAAGGGCGACATCGTCGGGTGCTGGCGGCACGGGGACCGCAGCGTCGAGGAGGTGGCGGCCTCGACGCGCGCGACCACCGGCTGCGGCGGCTGCAAGGACGCCGTCTGCGGCATCGTCGACTGGCTCCGCCGCTCGGACCCGGACCAGCCGGCCGCCCGCGCCGAGCGCGCGGCGGACGCGACTCCCGACCCGGCCCCGGTCACCGCCCGCTGACGTCGGACCCGCACGGCTGTCGTCTCGTCACCGCCGCCGGGATCGAACGAGCCTGGGGGCCGGAACGGCGGCACGGTGGTGGACCGGGAGCGGGCCGATCACGCGGACGCGTCCGACGTCGACGGTCAGGTGACCGTGACGCGGACGGTGTCGTAGCCCGTCGCACCGTCCGGGATGACGTCCGCGCGCGCACCCGTCTGGTAGCCCTGCGGGTCGGACGCGCGGACGTAGAGCTGGTACTCGCCGGGCTCCGCGTCCCAGGTCCACGACCACTGCCGCCACGAGTCGATGCCGCCCTCGTCGGCGAGCGTGGCGTCGCTCCAGCTGCCCTGCTCGACGCGCACCTGCACCCCGGTGACGCCGCGGTGCTGCGCCCAGGCGGTCCCGGCCACGACGACCGGGCCGGCGGGGACGGACGCCCCGGGCCTCGGCACCTCGATGCGGGACTGCGTCTTGATCGGCCCCTCCGGCGACCAGCCGCGGTCCGTCCAGTAGGCGGTCACGTCCGCGAACCGGGTGACGCGCAGCTCGGTGACCCACTTCGTCGCCGACACGTACCCGTACAGCCCGGGCACCACCATGCGCACGGGGAACCCGTGCTCGACGGGCAGCGGCTCGCCGTCCATGGCGATGGCCAGCAGCGCGTCGCGGCCGTCGGTCAGGGCGGCCAGCGGGGTCGACGCCGTGAACCCGTCGATGCTGCGGGACAGCACCATGTCGGCGTCCGCCGTCGGGCGCGCACGGGCGAGCAGGTCCGCGATCGGCAGCCCCAGCCACTTCTGGTTGCCTATGAGGTCGCCGCCGACGGGGTTGGACACGCACGCGAGCGTCACCCACGCCTCGACCAGCTCGCTGTCCAGCAGCTCGGCCCAGGTCAGGGTGATCTCCTCCTCGACCATGCCGTGCACGCGCAGGCTCCAGGTCTCGGGGTCGACCTGCGGCACGACGAGCGCCGTGTCGATCCGGTAGAACTCGTCCGCGGGCGTCTGCCACGGGCCGACACCGTCCACGCCGACGTCGACACCCGACGGCACGGCCGCCGCGGGGGTCGCGGGACGAGGGATCCGGATCGCCGAGCGGGCCGTCTGGGCTCCGCGAGCACCGGCGCCGATGGCCCGGCCGACCACGACCCCGACCACGCCGAGCGCACCGGCCGCCGCCGTGACCTGCAGGAACGCGCGTCGTCTCACGCCCTCCGGCTGGGGTCGCTGGGGTGCGCCGGGCAGTCGCCGGATCAGCTCCCGCAGGGTCAGCAGCCCCGCGATCGCGCCGACCACCGCCGGCGCCGCGGCGAGCGCCCCCGCGTCCGGCCGACCCATCGCGGCCAGCCCGGCGACCGCACCCAGCACCACCACGAGCGTGGCTCCCCACGCCCAGCGCCGCGCCGCGAGCACCCCGGCCAGCGCCGCCAGGGCGAGCAGCACGACCACCTCACCGATCCCGAGGACCACCTTGTCCGCGGTGCCGAACGTCGACGCGGCGAAGTCCTTGAGCCACGCGGGCGTCGCGTCGACGAACGCCGACCCGACCGCGACGAGCGGGTCGGTGCTCGGTCCGGTGAGCAGCGCGACGAGCGAGCCGACACCGAGGGTCACGGCCCCCGCAGCGAGGCCGGCGAGCGCGGCGAACCCGGTGTCCTGACGTCCAGCCATCTGCTGCGTGCCTCCTTGGTGGGCGGTCAGCCCCGACTCTGCCCTGACGCGCTGCGAATGTCGTCACCCATCGTGCCTGCACTCCCTGTGCGCAACGTCCGAGCGGGCCGCCGCGATACCGCGTCTTCCGGGGACGCCCGGAGACCGGATGCACGAGCACCGAGAACGCGGCACCGTCCGAGCGAGACGTCCGCACCTCCGGTCGCCAGGACGACCGATCCTGCGGACATTGCGGTGTGCCAGGTCGGGACGTCCGCACATCCGGTCGCCAGGACGACCGATCCTGCGGACACAGCGGTGTGTCAGGTCGGGACGTCCGCAGATTCGGTCGTCGGGACGAACGATCCTGCGGACGTTGCGGTGCTTGCGGGGGGGCAGAAAGGGGGCAGGCCCGTCAGAGGGCGGGGCTGTTCAGGGCTGCGGGGACGTGGGCGCCGTGGCCCCGGGCGGTCAGTGCGTCGCGCACCCGCTCCGCCGCCGCGTCGAGCTCGGCTGCGGGGACGTCGTGGCGGGCGTTGCTGAACGAGAGGCTGGCCTCTCCCCAGGCGGGCAGGACGTGCAGGTGCAGGTGGTCCACCTCGAACCCGGCGACGAGCAGCGCGGCGCGCGGGGCGGACCAGGCCTGCTGCTGGGCCTGCCCGATGGTCTTCGCGACGAGCACCAGGTGCGCCAGCACGTCGTCGGGAGCGTCGGTGAGCTGCACGATCTCGTCGCGGGGGACCACGAGCACGTGGCCGTCGGTGATGGGCGCGATGGTGCCGAACGCGACGGCGACGTCGTCGGCCCACACGAACCGGCCGGGGATGTCGCCGGCGATGATCTGGGTGAACAGGGTGCTCATGCCACCCACGCTAGTCAGGCGCGCTCGCGGGCGAGCCTCTGCAGGGCGAGGACGGTGTTCCAGTTGCGGGCGGTCCCGGTCCGACCGGTCGCCTTCTCCAGCACCGGCAGGGTCAGCTTGGAGCGGCCGATGCCGTCGGGGAAGTACGCGTAGGTCTCGTGGCCAGCGAACGCCACCGACTCCTTGCCGTACGGGGTGGGATCGAAGTCGGTGCTTCCGGGCGGACCGTCCCAGCAGTACAGGACGAGGTGCGACGGGTCCGCGGACGCCTCGTCGGCGAACGGCAGGCGGTCCACGATGGCGTCCCACTGCGCCAGGGACCGGGTGATCACGGGGACGTCGAAGCCGAGCTCCTCGACGAGCGCCCCGGCCAGGCCCGGACCGACGGCGGAGGCCGGGCCGGAGGGCACGAGGACGAGGTTCCCGCTGTTCACGTAGGTGGTCACCTGCGTGTGGCCGAGGCCTTCGGCGACCGCGCGCAGCTGTGCGGCCTTGACGGTGCGACCGCCGACGTTGACGGCGCGCAGGAGGGCGATCACGGGGCTCATGCCCTCACTCTCACACCCAGCACCGACGCCGTGTGCGGGAAAGGTTCCTCCCAGGTAACCGGGCGACGCCATCGGTGGAAACAACCCGTTCCTACCGTGGGCGGTGCCCCACCCCCCAGCCCGACGGAGCACCCCATGACCCAGCATCTCGTCGTCGTCGGCGGCGGCATGGTCGCGCAGCGGCTGGTCGAGGCACTGCGTGACCGCGACACCGCCGGCACGTGGCGCATCACCGTGCTGGCGGAGGAGCCGCGCCGTCCGTACGACCGCGTCGCCCTCACCAGCTACTTCTCGGGTCGTGACGCCGACGACCTGGCGCTCGGCGACCCGGAGCTGTGGTCCGACCCGCTGGTGACCCTGGTCCGCGACGACGCGGTGACGCACATCGACCGCGACGCGAAGACGGTGACCACGGCGCACGGCCGCACGGAGCACTACGACCACCTCGTCCTGGCGACGGGCTCGTCGGCCTGGGTCCCGCCGATGGAGGGCACCGACCTGCCGGGCGTGTTCGTGTACCGCACGGTCGACGACGTCGCGGAGCTGCGCGGCTACGTGGAGAAGCTCTCCGAGGACCGCGTGGTCAAGGGTGCGGTCCTCGGTGGCGGCCTGCTCGGGCTGGAGGCAGCGGGGGCGCTGCAGGCGCTGGGCGCGAAGACCACGGTGCTCCAGGTGGGGACGCACCTCATGTCCGCACAGGTGGACCTCGGCGGCGGCGAGGCGCTGCGCCGGCTCATCAACCAGCTGGGCGTGGGTGTTCGTCTCAACGCGATGACCACGCGGATCCGGCCGCACCGGCGCGGGGGCGTGGGCCGTCTCGACCTGGCCGACGGCGGTCGCGTCGACGCCGACGTCGTCGTCATCGCCGCGGGCGTGCGGCCGCGCGACGAGCTGGGCCGCTCGTCGGGCCTCGCGATCGGCGAGCGCGGCGGGATCGTCGTCGACGACACGTGCCTGACCAGCGACCTCGACATCTCGGCGGTCGGCGAGGTCGCCTGCATCCAGGGCGCGACGATCGGGCTCGTCGCCCCGGGCTACGCCATGGCGGAGATCACCGCCGACCGGCTGCTGGGCGGCACGTCGTCGTTCCCGGGCGCGGACACCGCGACCAAGCTCAAGCTCTCCGGCGTCGACGTCGCCAGCTTCGGGGACGCGTTCGGCGAGACGCCCGGCGCCTTGGAGATCGTCTGGGCCGACCCGGTGGGCGGCGTCTACAAGAAGCTCGTCATGTCCGACGACGCGCGCACGCTGCTCGGCGGCGTCCTCGTCGGCGACGCCAGCGCGTACGCCAGCCTGCGCCCGATGCTGGGCCGCGAGCTCCCCGGCGACCCGGCCGCGTTCCTGCTGCCCGAGGGCGGCGGGGGAGCGCCGGAGCTCGAGCTGCCCGACGACGCCGCGGTCTGCTCGTGCAACAACGTCTCGGCCGGCACCATCCGCGGCGCGGTCACCGACCACGCGTGCACGGACCTCGGCGCGGTCAAGGCGTGCACCAAGGCAGGCACCAGCTGCGGCTCGTGCCTCCCGCTGGTCAAGAAGCTGGTCACCACCGAGCTCGCGGCGCAGGGCATCGAGGTCAGCACCGCGCTCTGCGAGCACTTCGCGCTGTCCCGCGCGCAGCTCTACGACGCCGTCCGGGTCAGTGGCGTCTCGTCGTTCACGCAGGTCATCGAGCGGTTCGGCACCCGTGCCGACGGGCGCGGCTGCGACATCTGCAAGCCGACGGTCGCGTCGATCCTGGCGACGACGTCCCCGGCCCACGTCCTCGAGGGCGAGCGGGCCACGCTGCAGGACACCAACGACCACGTGATGGCCAACCTGCAGAAGGACGGCTCCTACTCGGTGGTCCCACGCATCGCCGGCGGCGAGGTGACGCCCGAGGGCCTCATCGCGATCGGCGAGGTGGCCAAGGACTTCGGGCTGTACACCAAGATCACGGGCGGCCAGCGGATCGACATGTTCGGCGCCCGCATCGACCAGCTGCCACTCATCTGGCAGCGCCTGGTCGACGCCGGCTTCGAGTCGGGGCACGCCTACGGCAAGTCGCTGCGCACCGTGAAGTCCTGCGTGGGCTCCACGTGGTGCCGGTTCGGGGTGCAGGACTCGGTGGCGCTCGCGGTCATGCTCGAGCTGCGGTACCGCGGCCTGCGCTCGCCGCACAAGATCAAGCTCGGTGTCTCCGGCTGCGCCCGGGAGTGCGCGGAGGCCCGTGGCAAGGACGTCGGCGTGATCGCGACCGACAAGGGCTGGAACGTGTACGTCGGCGGCAACGGCGGCTTCACGCCGCGGCACGCGCAGCTGCTGGCCGAGGACCTGGACACCGAGACGCTGGTCCGCACCATCGACCGGTTCCTCCTCTACTACGTGCGCACCGCCGACCGGCTGCAGCGCACGGCCCCCTGGATCGAGGACGTCGAGGGCGGTCTGGACGGCGTCCGCGCTGTCGTCATGGAGGACTCGCTGGGGATCGCGGCCGACCTGGACGAGCAGATGGCGCAGCACGTCGTCGAGTACGAGGACGAGTGGCGCGCCACGCTGGAGGACCCGGAGAAGCTCCGCCGGTTCGCGTCGTTCGTCAACGCCCCCGACACCCCGGACCCGTCGCTGGCGTACGTGCCGGAGCGTGGTCAGTCGCGGCCCGCGACCGCCGAGGAGCGCGACGGTGCCAGCCCGACGCCCCACCACGAACCCGTCCTCGTCGCCGGTGCCCGACTGGAGGTGCGCTCATGACCGCGCTGGAGACGAGCGTCTGGACCACGGTGTGCCGTGTCGACGACCTGGCCCCGGAGCGCGGCGCCGCGGCGCTGCTCGGAGCGGACCAGGTGGCGTTGTTCCGGCTCCTGGACGGTCGCGTGCTGGCGGTCCAGCAGCACGACCCGTTCAGCGACGCGTACGTGATCTCGCGGGGGATCGTCGGGTCACGCTCGGTCGACGGCGTCGAGGTCCCGACGGTCGCGTCCCCGATGTACAAGCAGGTGTTCGACCTGACGACGGGCCGCTGCCTCGACGTCGCCGGCAAGACACCCGCGCGCGGTCTTCCCGCCGACCTGCGCACGTGGCCGGTCCGGGTGCGGGACGACCTCGTGGAGGTGGGCTCGTGACCACGATGCTCGGGCTGCAGCTCACCGGCCGCCGCGTCCTCGTCGTCGGGGGCGGACCGGTGGCCGCCCGCCGCGTGCAGTCGCTGCTCGCCGACGCCGCCCGGGTGGTGGTCGTCGCGCCGCAGCTGTGCGAGGTCCTGCTCGACCTGCACCGGTGGGGCCTGATCGAGTGGCGCGCCCGCGAGGTGGCCGAGACGGACCTGGACGGCGCCTGGCTCGTGCACACCGCCACGGGGGACCGCTCGACGGACGCGGCCGTGCTGGCGTGGGCCACGGAGCGCCAGACGTTCTGCGTCGACGCCGGCTCGGGCGCCGACGGCTCGGCCCGCACCCCGGCCACCAGCCAGCAGGGCGACGTCCTGGTGGGCGTGGTCTCGACGGGCCCGGCGGACCCCCGGCGCACGATCGCGGTGCGCGACGCCGTCGCGGCCCAGCTGCGCGAGGGCCGGATCGACCTGCGGCACCGTCGGGCCCACGCGGGTCGCGTCGTGCTCGTCGGCGGCGGACCGGGCGACGTCGGGCTGCTCACGCTGGCCGGTCGTCGCGCGCTCGCCGAGGCCGACGTCGTGGTGACCGACCGGCTGGGTCCGGTCGCCGTGCTCGACGAGCTGGCGCCCGGCGTCGAGATCATCGACGTCGGCAAGACGCCCGGTCACCACCCGGTGCCGCAGCACGAGATCGGCCGGATCCTGGTCGAGCAGGCGCAGCGCGGCCGGGTCGTCGTCCGGCTCAAGGGCGGTGACCCGTTCGTGTACGGCCGGGGCGGCGAGGAGGTGCTCGCCTGCCGGGAGGCCGACGTCCCCGTCGAGGTCATCCCCGGGGTGAGCAGCGCGTTCGCGGCGCCCGCCGCCGCGGGGATCCCCCTGACGCACCGCGGCACGGTCGGTGCCGTGCACGTGATGAACGGGCACGACGGCTGGTCGTCGGCGGCGCTGACCGGTCTGCGGGACCGGTCCTGCACCGTCGTCGTGCTCATGGGCGTCAGCGCACTCGCCACGCTCGCCGCGCAGGCGCTGGACGCGGGTGCGGACCCGGCGACACCCGTCGCCCTGGTCGAGGAGGGCACGTTGCCCGGTCAGCGTGTGACGCGAGCCCGCCTCGACGACGTCGTCGACGTCGCTGCGGCCGCCGGCGTGCGAGCCCCCGCGGTCATCGTGCTCGGCGCGGTGGCCGCCGCCGGGCTGCTCGAGCCCGACCGTGGTGACACCGCTCACACGACCTCGTCCTCGGACGATTCGGCCCCCGTGGCCGTCACAATGGCCACGTGAGCGAACCCATCGACCAGACCCTGGCGGGCCTCGTCGTGCTCATCACCGCCGACCGCCGGTCGGCCGAGCTCGCCGCCGCACTGGGTCGCCGAGGAGCCGCCGTCCGGCACGCGCCGGCACTGAGCATGGTTCCCCACATCGACGACGCCCGGCTCCTCGAGGGCACGCGGTCCCTGCTGGCGCACCCGCCGGACACCGTCGTGGTGACCACGGGCATCGGGTTCCGCGGCTGGATCGAGGCGGCCGACGCGGCAGGGCTCGACGAGCCGCTCGTGCGGATGCTCAAGGGCACCCGCATCGTCGCGCGCGGACCCAAGGCACGCGGCGCGATCCAGGCCGCGGGGCTCACCGCCGACTGGGTGGCGGAGTCCGAGACCAGCGCCGAGATCGCCGAGGTGCTGCTGGACGAGGGGGTCGCCGGCCGCGACATCGCCGTGCAGCACCACGGTGCCGGGGCGGACGGCCTCGACGAGGCGTTCGCCGCCGCCGGGGCACGGGTACGCAGCCTCGTCGTGTACCGCTGGGGTCCGCCGCCGGACCCCGCGGTCGTGACCGCCTCGGTCCGTGGCGTCGCCGCGGGGGAGATCGACGCGGTCGTGTTCACGTCCGCTCCCGGGGCGCACGCCTGGCTCGAGGCGGCCGACGCGGCCGGTGTCGCCGAGGACGTCGTCGCGCTCGCGCGGCGTGGCAGCGTCGTGATGGCGGCCGTCGGCCCCATCACGGCCAAGCCGCTGCTGGACCGCGGCATCGAGCCGCTGGTGCCCGAGCGCGGCCGGCTGGGTGCGCTGGTCAGGACGCTCGTCAGCCACTACGGCGGGCTCCAGGCGCTGCAGACCGTCGCGGGCCCGCTCCAGGTGCACCGGGGGACGGCGGTGCTCGACGGTCACGTGCTCGCGCTCACCCCCACGGGCCTCGAGGTCCTGCGCCTGCTGGCCGCCGCGGGCGGGTCCGTGGTCCCGCGGGACCAGGTGCTCGCCGCGCTGCCGGGGGAGTCGCGGGACCCGCACGCCGCCGAGGTGGCCATCGCCCGGCTGCGGGAGGCGACCGGGAGCCGCGAGCTGATCCGCACGGTGGTCAAGAGGGGATACCGTCTCCAGCTGGAGGAGGTCTGATGACGAACGCACTGCACGCTCGTGGCCCCGCACCCGACGGTCCTCGCGGTGACGTCGACGCCCCGGTGCTCGTCGGGTGCTCGCACGGCACCGACGACCCCGACGGGCGCGCGGCCGTCCGCTCGATCCTCACCGGTGTCGCCGCCTACCGCCCAGAGCTGGACGTCCGCGAGGCGTTCGTCGACGTGCAGGAGCCCGAGGTCGCGGACGTCGTCTCCCACGCCCTCGACAGTGACGCACCCGGCGCCGTCGTCGTGCCGCTGCTGCTGTCCGTCGGCTTCCACGTGAAGGTCGACATCGCCGCGGCGGTCGACCAGCCCGGCGCCACCGCGGCAGCACCCCTCGGCCCGGACCCGCGTCTGGTCGACATCCTCGTGGACCGCCTCGAGACCGCGGGCCTCGCCGCCGACGACTCCGTGGTGCTCGCGGCGGCCGGGTCCTCGGACCCCGCGGCGGCGCTCGCGGTGGAGTCGGTGGCGGCGGGCCTGGCCGACCGGCTGGAGCAGCCGGTCACCATCGGCTACGGGGCCGGTGCCGAGCCGCGCGTCCCGGCGGCGATCGCCACGGCACGGGCCGACGCGCCGCCCGGCGGACGGGTCGTCGTGGCCTCCTACCTGCTCGCCCCGGGCTACTTCTACGACCGCGTGATGGAGGCGGGCGCCGACGTGGTGGCCGCTCCGCTCGCACCCGACGACCGCCTGGTCCAGATCGTCCTCGACAGGTACGACGCCGCCACGTGACGTGAGGTGAGACGCGGGTTGCCGTGGGGGGTCTCCTCCCCCTAGGAACGGGGGATGCCCACGCTCCGGTCCCCTCTCGCCGCCGCCGTCGCCGCGGTCTGCCTGCTCGGTCTGGTCGCGTGCACCGCGCCCGGCGACGACACCGCCGCCCCGTCGACCACCCCGACCGGACCGACCGGCGTCGTCGCGTCGATGCGCCCCGCCGACCGGCCGATGTGCCTGCCGGAGGGTGCGGCCGCCGTCACGACCGGACCCGAGGACGACCCGACGCTGGTGGCGTTCGCGGGCTCGGGGACCCGCGGGGTGGTGCTCGCACCGCAGAGCGACGGCCAGGTGTGCCAGTGGGCGCGTGAGCTCGTCCGGCTGGTCGAGGCGGGGTACCTCGTGGCGACCTTCAGCTGGTCCGGCGTGGGTGAGCGCTCGTTCACCGACGCGGTCGACGTGCTGCACGGGGTGGGCGCCACCGAGGTCGCGTTCGTGGGGGCGTCGAAGGGCGGCATGTACTCGGCGGCGCTCGCCGACGAGCTCGACCCGGTCACGGTCGTCGCCCTCGGCCCGCCCGCGGAGTACGACGGGCACGACGCACGCTCGACGTCGACGAGCTACACGGGGCCGCTGCTCGTCGTCGCCTCGACGGACGACCGCAGCGTCTCGGCGCTGTCCTCGAAGCTGGTCTCGCGCGCGGACGACCCGACGACGTACGTCGAGCTCAGCGGGGGTGCGCACGGCGTCGAGCTGCTCACGGGGGAGCACCGCGCGCAGGTCCAGCAGCTGATCGACGACGCGCTCGCCGCAGGCTTCGGGGGCTAGACGCACCGACGGCGTGCGGACCCGGAGGTCCGCACGCCGTCGGCATCCTGTCGAGCGGTCAGACGAACCGGCGCCGTGCGAGCGTCGCCAGCCCGACCCCGCCGGCGAACAGGACGATCGCGAGGATCAGCCGCCCGACGGAGCTGACCCCGGTGCCGTCGACCCCGGCGATCTCGATCGAGTACGCCGTGGATCCCGTCGCGCCTTCCGGTGCGCCGTACGCCATGCCCTCGGTCGCCGCCCGCTCGGCCCCGGCGCTCAGCACCGCGTACTTCACGCCGAAGTCCTCCGCGGTGCCCTGCCCGCTGACGACCACCTGCGAGGTGCCCTCGTCGGACAGCTGCTGCGTGCCGTCGACCAGCTTGGGCGCACCCTCGGCCGCCGCGACGAGCCCGTCGGACAGCTGCGTGGAGCCGTCGGCGGCCGTGGTCATGCCGTCGGACAGGTCCTGCGACCCGGCCGCGGCCTTGGCGATGCCCGCCGAGAGCTCCTGCGCGCCGGAGGCTGCGGGGGCGAGGCCGGTGGACAGCTTCTGGGACCCCGCCGCCGCCCTGTACAGGCCGGCGAGCAGGTCCTGCGACCCGGAGACCGCCGGTGCGAGGCCGGTGGACAAGCGCTGCGACCCCGCGGCCGCCTTGTCCAGCCCCACCGACAGCTCCAGCGCGCCGGCCGCAGCCGGTGCCAGACCGGTGGACAGCTTCTGGGACCCGGCAGCCGCCTGGTCGAGACCGGCGGTGAGCGAGCCCGCGCCGGCACTCAGCGCCGACGCTCCGGCGCCGAGCTGGCTGAGGCCGGAGGCGAGGGTGTCGCCGCCGGCGTTCAGCTGCGCGGTCCCGGCCTGCAGCCCGTTCACTCCGCCTCGCAGCGTGCCGTCGGCCGGGGTGTCGTCGGCGTCGCCGACCCCGCCCTGCACCTTGGTGACGACCCCGTCCACGAGGGCCGTCACGCCGGCGTCGACACCGGCGAGTCCTTCGAGGACGCCCGGCTTGGCGGCGTCGCACACGCCCGGCAGGGAGGCCGAGCTGAGCCCGCACTGGATCTTGGTGAGGGAACCGGCCGCTCCGGCGAGGCCCTGGGACAGGCTCGCGGCACCACCGGCGATCGTCGCCGGGTCGGCCGTGTCGGTGAGCACCGGCACGCCGCCCGAGAGCTGTGCGACGACCGCGTCGTACTGCGCGAGGTACGCCGGATCCATCCCGGCACGCAGCGACGTGAGCGCTCCGACGCCCTGCGCGAGCTGGTTGCCCAGGGTCACGGCGCCGGCCGACAGCGTGGAGGCGGACGCCGCGGCACCGGAGAGCCCGGTCCGGACCTGGTCGACGCCGGCGGTCAGCGTCGAGGTGGCCGTCCGCAGCTGGGCGATGCCGTCGTGCAGACCCTGCGCCTGCGCCGGCAGCGTCCCGATGTCGCCGTAGAGCTTGGCCAGGCCGGCGTCGACCTGGTCGAGCCCGGAGCCCACCTGCACGAGACCCTCGAGCAGGAGGGGCGCCTTCGCGCCCGCCTCGGCGAGCCCGGCGTCCAGCGCCGCTGCCCCGGCCGCGAGCGAGCGCCCGCCGGGTGCCAGCTGGGTGTTCAGCCCGGCGGACAGCTGCGCGGCGCCGGGGGCCGCCTCCTGGGTGAGCCCGGTGGCGAGCTTGAGCGCTCCGGGTGCCAGCTGGTTGTTCAGGCCCGCGGAGAGCTCGGCGGCTCCCGGCGCGGCGCTCTGGCTCAGGCCGGCGGCGATCTTCGCGGCTCCGGGTGCGAGCTGGTCGTTGAGCCCGGCGGACAGCTCGGCGGCGCCGGGTGCGGCGTCGCGGGACAGGCCGGCGGCGAGCTTGGCCGCTCCGGGTGCGAGCTGGCCGTTGAGGCCGGCGGACAGCTGGGCGGCTCCAGGGGCCGCGTTCTCGTTCAGGCCCTGGGACAGCTTGCCGGCGCCCGCACGCAGCTCGAGCAGGCCGGCGAGCAGCTGCGCCGCGCCGTCGTGGAGCTGCAGGACGCTGTCGTCGAGCTTGACCCCGGCGCCCGTCAGGTCGACGCCCTTCTGCGCACCGGCCTCGTAGCTGGCCGCGCCGCCCTTGAACGAGGGGTACTCGAGCGGGGAGACGGGCATGGACGTCAGCGTGGCCTTCGGGACGACCGCGTGGCTGACCTCGGCGGTGTAGCCGAACTCGGCGGTCGCGGACCCGATGGGCGGGAAGAGGGTCATCTGGAACTGCATGCGCGTGCCGCCGCGGCCGTCGCCGGCCATGCCGGCCTCGTCGGACCGCACGTCGGTGAACGTGGCGGGCAGGACCGTGACCAGCTGGCCGATCATCGGGATGACCGTCTCGGCCGAGGCGGTGGCCATGGTGCCGGTGCCGTCGTCGTAGGTGACGTCCTGGGTCGCCGCGGTCGTGTTGGTGACCTTGTAGTGCACGCCGAGGGTGCCGGACTTCCCGACGACGGCACCGGGCTGCACCGGCTCGCCGTCGAAGGTGTAGGTGACCTCGACGGTGAGGGGGAGGTCCTTGTCGTAGGTGCTCACGGAGCGTTCGCGCCGCTCGCCGTCGACGGCCAGGGTCCGGACCAGCTTGCCGTCCACCACCCGGTGGCCGCCGAACCCGTCGAGGTTGCGCAGGCCGGTGGTGGAGACGGGGTTCTCGACGGTCGCCGTGCCGTGACCGGTGAGGGCGAGCTGCTCGTACACGCGGGCGCCCTGGTACGCACCGGTGGCGGACAGCCGCGCCTGGACGGTCTCGGTGTTGGTGACGGTGACGTCGCCGGAGTCGGCAGCGACCGCGGGGGAGCTGGCGACGGCGACGACGAGGGGGACGAGGATGGCGGCCGCTACCGCGGTGGTGGTCGTGCGTCGCACGTCAGGCCTCCGGCTGGGGGTCGAGGGGACGGGTGGCGGGCAGGCCGCGGCGGGGCGCGCGGGGGGACTCGACGGCGGGTGCGACGTAGGGGCGTGCGGGGGCGTGGTCGTCCGCTCCCACGTACTCCCCGACGGGCGGGTCCGTGGGGGCGAAGAGCGGCGACCCGGCGGACGCCTCGGCAGCCCGCTCCTGCTCGCGGTCCTGCACGACGACGACGCCGAGGATCGACGTCGCCAGGAAGCCGGCACCGGCCGCGACCAGGATGGACGTCGCGGTCGTGGCCGACGACGTGACGAACGAGGACGGGTCGGCGGCGTAGGTCGCCTCGTAGGCGCCGGCCATCGCGGCGGCGCCGAGCAGGGCGGACCAGAGCGGCAGCCTGCCCCGCGTGAGGGCGGCGACGCCGAGGCAGACGAGCACGACGACGAGCACCGCGATCGCGCGACCGGCGGCCGCGTCGGGCAGGACCGCGGCGCGCAGCGCGTAGCCGAGCCACGCGGCGACGAAGCCGACCGCGAAGCCGCCGGCGCGCTGCGCGGGGGAGCGGTCCGGCACGAGACCCAGGGCGCCGCCGAGCGCGGCGCCGAGCAGGGCGACGCCCTGCAGCTCGGGCCCGGAGAACAGGACGATCGCCGTCGTCAGGAGCGCGAGGACGAGCCCCGCCAGGATGTGACGCTTCATGACCACCTCGTCGTGGTGACTGGTCCGGACGGGCTGGCCGTCCGGGCAGTGCGGCTGGTGAGAGGGCACACCCGAGACACTGCTGACCTGCACCGTCGCCGTTGACGATGCAGGTCAGCAGCCGTCTCGGACGGGACCAGCGCACTGTCTACCAGCGCACGAAGCACCTGAGCCACGCGGTACTAGGTAAAAGGGTGCCGGTAGCAGGTACATCGTTATCGCGCCGTGACCTGGACTGTGCCGGTCGTCGGCGCCGGGCCGTCAGAGGTAGCGCAGCGGGTCGAACTCGTCGAGCGGGATGATCCGCAGGCGGGGCAGCTGGACGTTGAATGCCGCGACGTCGCCCTCGAGGTCGAAGGTCTCCAGGCCCTTCGCGACGAGTGCCGACAGCTGGGTGCTGGTGAACTCCCGGAACGCCAGGAGGCCGACGCGCCGGTCCTCGTCGTCGACGAGCGTCTCCAGCTCGGGCGCGAAGTCGCCGTCGTGGCTGGCCAGCAGCACGTCGCCCCCGCGGCCCGCGATGGCGTCGAGCGTGCGCTTGATGCCGATGTCGACGACCTTCTCGTACGACTCGCCCGACAGGGGGATCGGCTGGAAGCCGATGGCCAGGAGCGCCTGCACGAACGACATGGGCAGCGAGCCGTTGGAGGCGTTGAGGAAGAACAGTGCCTTGACCGGCTGGTCGAAGGCCTGCTGCGCGAAGGTCAGCACGCGCTCCCAGCGGGGGCGCTGCTCGGGGGTGGGCCGCCCGCCGAGGATGGACGAGCCGAGGGTCGCGTCGATGTTCTCGCCGTCGACCAGGAGGTACGTGGTGCGCGGTGCCGCCTCGGTCGTCATCGCGCCAGCGTATCCGCAGGACAGCGGCCCGGGACCCTGTGCGGGTCCCGGGCCGGTGCGTGCGTCAGGAGGGCGTCAGCCCACCGAGCAGGGCGTCCCGTTTAAGCTGAACGAGCTCGGCGCGGTGTTGGTGCCGCCGTGCGAGCCGTTGAACCCGAACTGCGTGCTGCCGTTCGCGGGGATGGAGCCGTTCCAGGCGGCGTTCTTCACCGTGACCGCCGAGCCGGACTGCGTGGTGACCGAGCTCCACGCCTGCGTGACCGACTGGCCCGACGGGAAGCTGAACGTGAGCGTCCAGCCGTTGAGCGCGCTCGACGACGTGTTCTTCACCGTCACGTTCGCGGTGAAGCCGGTGTTCCACTGGTTCACGGCGTAGGAGACCTGGCAGCCGGCCGACGGCGGGGGCGTGGTGACCGGGGGCGTGGTGACCGGCGGGGTGGTGACCGGCGGGGTCGTCACGGGCGGGGTCGTCGGCGTGATCCCGCCGAAGGCCGAGGCGATCGCGTCGTAGGCGGGCTTCTTGGCGTAGCTGTCGTCCCACACCAGCGCCGCGCCCTGACCGGAGAACACCCCGGGCACCCACGAGTACTTGTCGGTGATGCCCCAGATGGTCACGCCCTGGCAGCGGGTGACCGCGTTGCAGATCTGGAAGACCTTCTTGTAGTCCGCGGCCTGCGTCGCCAGCTTGCTCGCGTCCGCCGGCATCTGCATGCGGATGTCGAGCTCGGTGATCCGCACGTCCACGCCCAGGTCGGCGAAGCGCTGCAGGTTCTGCTGCATGGTGGACGGCACCTGCCCGATGATCAGGTGCGACTGGAACCCGACGCAGTCGATCGGCACGCCGCGGGCCTTGAAGTCGCGGACCAGGTTGTAGATCGCGGTGCTCTTGGAGTTGATCGCGTCGGTGTTGTAGTCGTTGATGCAGAGCTTGGCCGTGGGGTCCGCGGCGCGCGCGGTACGGAACGCCGTCTCGATGTACCCGTCACCGAGCTTCTGCTGCAGCGGCGAGTCGGTGCGGCGCTCGCCGTTCTCCCCGAACGCCTCGTTGACCACGTCCCACGACGCGACCTTGCCCTTGAAGTGCGTCGCCACGTTGGTCACGTGGTTCTTCATCGCCGCGTCGAGGGCCGTCCCGGACAGGTTGTTCGTCCACGAGGGCATCTGCGAGTGCCAGACGAGGGTGTGGCCGTACAGCTCCTTGCCGGTGCTGGCCGCGTAGCTGGCCACCTGGTCGCCCTGGCCGTAGCTGAACGAGTTCTGCGACGGCTCGGTGGCGTCCCACTTCATCGCGTTCTCGGCGACGACGAGGTTGAACTCGCTGTCGGCGATGGACTTGTAGGCGGACTCGGAGAGCCGGCCCGGGTCCAGCGCGAAGCCGATGTCCTTGCCGGCCGCGGTGGCGAGGTCCTTCAGGCTGGTGGCCGCCTGGGCGGCGGGGATCGTGACCGCAGCCGCACCGACGACGATCGTCGCGGCGAGCGCGACCGCGGTCGTGCGCAGGGCTGAGCGGTGGCGTGATGGTGCTGGGGGGCGTGTGCCGGACATGGGGGTTCCTCCTCGTTGAGCCAGGTGCCGGATCGCACAGTGGTCGCCGGAGGTCGTCGGCCGCGAGGTACCGAAACATTTCAGGTCCGGGTGCACGACACTTTCGATAGTGCCGCCCCGGAACACGGCGGGTGGGCCCGCGGTTGATCCGAGAGTCGATGCGTACGCATGGACCGGCGGTCGAGGAAGGCGAGTGGGTCGATGACGGAGGGTGCGCGGGAGCTGCCCGGGACGCGGGAGGCCGCCGAGGCGTGGGAGTCGCTCTTCCGGGCCCAGGTGGCGCTCATGCGGCGCTTCCAGCGTGACGACGTCTGGGGCGACCTGAGCATCCGCGAGTACGACGTCCTGTTCACCCTGTCCGGCTGCCCGGACGGGACCGCGCGGCTGCGCGACCTGGGGGAGAACAGCCTGCTGACCCAGCCGAGCCTGTCCCGCATGGTCGAGCGGCTCGAGCAGGACGGCCTCGTGCGCCGCGGGCCGGTCGAGGGCGACGCACGCGGCGTGGCGGTCGCCCTGACGCAGGACGGCTGGCGGGTGCAGCGGGAGATCGGCCGTCGGCACGTCCGCACGATCCGGCGACTCGTCGGCGGTGCGCTGGACGCGCAGGAGCTGGCGACGCTGCAGGCGCTCACGGACAAGCTGCGTGCCGCCCAGGCGGGGATCCCCGACGAGTCAGACGCGTAGCGCGCGCAGCTCCGCGGCCACGACCGCCGGGGCCGGGCGTGCGGCCGGGTCGTCCGCGGTCATTGCGAGCAGCAGCCTGCGCCAGTCCCGGCCGAACCGCTCGGGGACGTCGACGGGGTCGAGCAGCCGCGCGAGCGAGCTGGTCAGCGGGTCGCCCGGGTACGCCCGCGCGCCCGTCAGGCACTCGAGGAGCACCAGGCCGAGCGAGTAGATGTCGCTGGCCGGGCCCGCAGGGTGCCCGAGCGCCTGCTCCGGGCTCTGGTACCCGGCCGTGCCGGACGTCCCGCGGGGCGCCTCCGGGGCGCTCGCCGTCGTCACCGCGATGCCGAAGTCGGCGAGGACCACGGGCAGCAGCGGGGCGTCCCGGCGTCCGCCGTCGAGCCGGTCGGTGGCCACCAGGACGTTGGACGGCTTGACGTCCCGGTGCACGACGCCGGCGCCGTGGGCGTGCCCGAGGGCGAGCGCGAGCTGCCGCCCGACGTCGGCCGTGACCGACGGGGGCAGCGGTCCGCCGGCGATCGTGTCGCGCAGCGTCCGCCCGTCCACCAGCTCCATGACGAGGAACGCGACGGGACCGCCGTCGGGCAGGACGTCGGCGCCGACGTCCAGCAGCGCGACCAGGCTCGGGTGCGTGAGCGAGGACAGGACCCGCGCCTCCTGCGCGTAGCGCCGGATGTCCTCGGGCGTCGCCGCGCCGATCGAGAAGAGCTTGAGCGCGACGGAGCGGTGCAGCCGGACATCGGTGGCCCGGAAGACCTCGCCCGAACCGCCGCGCCCGAGCTGCTGCTCGAGCACGTACCGGCGGCCCAGTGCCGAGCGCTCCGGGGTGCGGGACTCGGTCGGGGGCACGGGAGTCCTGTCTGCGCGGGGCGGTGGGGCGGTACGACGGTAGAAGCCTGCGGGCGCTGCCGCACCTCGGGCCGTCTCGGCGTACGGCGAACGGGTGACGACACGTCCTGGAAGTGCTTGCAGCGTTCTGCAAGCCACTTGCAGGGTGGGGCAGTACGCTCACACCCATGTCCAGGCGACTCGCAGAGGTAGCACGCAAGGTCGGCGTCTCGGAGGCGACGGTGAGCCGCGTGCTCAACGGCAAGCCCGGTGTGGCCGAGTCGACGCGGGAGGCGGTGCTGACGGCGCTCGACGTCCTCGGCTACGAACGGCCGACCAAGTTGCGCGGCGAGCGCGCCCGGCTCGTCGGTCTGGTGCTGCCCGAGCTGCAGAACCCGATCTTCCCCGCGTTCGCCGAGGTGGTCGGCGGCGCCCTGGCGCAGCAGGGGTTCACCCCCGTCCTGTGCACCCAGACCGCCGGGGGCGTCTCGGAGGCGGACTACGTCGAGCTGCTGCTCGGGCAGCAGGTGTCCGGCATCGTCTTCGCCGGCGGCCACTACGCGCAGCGGGACGCCACGCACGGGCACTACGAGCGGCTCGCCGGGCGCAGCCTGCCGGTCGTGCTGATCAACGCCTCGATCGAGGAGCTGCCGTTCCCGCGGGTGTCCTGCGACGACGAGGTGGCCATCGAGCAGGCGATCGGGCACCTCGCGTCGCTCGGGCACACGACGATCGGGCTGGTGCTGGGCCCCGTGGACCACGTGCCGTCCGAGCGCAAGCTGCGCGCCGCCCAGGCGATCATGCAGCGCCTGGGCCTGGAGCTGGGGGAGCGTCAGGTGGTCCGCAGCGCCTACTCCCTGGAGAGCGGTCAGGCGGCGGGGAACCGGCTCCTGAAGGAAGGCGTGACGGGCGTCGTGTGCGCCAGCGACCCGCTGGCCCTCGGGGTGATCAGGGCGGCGCGCCGGGCGGGCCTGCGCGTGCCGGACGACATCTCCGTCGTCGGCTACGACGACTCCGCCTTCATGAGCTGCACCGAGCCGCCCCTGACCACGGTCCGCCAGCCGATCGAGCCGATGGGCCGTGCGGCGATCGACCTGCTGGTCAGCCAGATCCACGGTGGCGTCGTGCCCCAGGACGAGCTCCTCTTCGAGCCGGAGCTCGTCGTGCGCGGCTCCACCGGGCCCGCCCCGACGCAGCCGGCGTCCGTCGCCGGCTGACCTCCGCCCGTTCCCGGGCCCCGTGACCGCCGACCCGGCGCTCGCGGGGCCTGTGTGGTTCTGCCGCTTCTGTCGCCGGCGACGGTCACACTTCGATAACTACTCTGTCGGGTTCTTGCGTTGATCCAGTCACTTCCTTTAGCGTCGTGCTCGCGACGAGGGCGTTCCGCAGGCCCCGTCGCCCCGTGACAGGACATCCCGGCCCCGGCGACGGCGGCCCACGAGAGACGAGACGCGAGTGGCGCAGCCGCAGCCGGAGACCGACCCCCAGTGGTGGCGTGGCGCAGTGATCTACCAGGTCTACCCGCGCAGCTTCGCGGACGGGAACGGCGACGGCACCGGCGACCTGGCAGGCCTGCGCTCGCGGCTGCCGTACCTGCGTGACCTCGGCGTCGACGCGATCTGGGTGACCCCCTGGTACGTCTCCCCGCTCGCGGACGGCGGCTACGACGTCGCGGACTACCGCGCCATCGACCCGGCGTTCGGCACGCTGGAGGAGGCCGAGCTGCTCATCTCCGAGGCACTCGACGTGGGGATCCGGACGATCATCGACGTCGTGCCCAACCACGTGTCGGACCAGCACGCGTGGTTCCAGGCCGCGCTCGCCGCAGGCCCCGGCTCGCCGGAGCGGGAGCGGTTCTGGTTCCACCCCGGCAAGGGCGAGCACGGCGAGCAGATCCCGACCGGCTGGGTGTCCGACTTCCAGGGCAGCACCTGGACGCGCACCACGGACGCGGACGGCACGCCCGGGGAGTGGTACCTGCACCTGTTCGCGCCGCAGCAGCCCGACCTCAACTGGTCCCACCCCGACGTGGTCGCGGAGTTCGAGTCCGTGCTGCGGTTCTGGTTCGACCGCGGCGTCGCCGGGATCCGGATCGACTCCGCGGCGCTGCTGGTCAAGGACGCCGCGCTGCCGGAGGTCCCCGAGCACGCCGGGCCGGGGGAGCACCCGCACGTCGACCGCGACGAGCTGCACGACGTCTACCGCGGCTGGCGCGCCGTCGCCGACTCCTACGAGGGCACCCGCGTGCTCGTCGGCGAGGTCTGGCTGCAGGACAAGGCCCGGTTCGCCCAGTACCTGCGGCCCGACGAGATGCACACCGCCTTCAACTTCGACTTCATGGCGCGGCCGTGGGACGCCAAGCAGCTGCGCGAGTCGATCGACCTCACGCTCGCCGCGCACGGGCCCGTCGGCGCCCCGGCCACCTGGGTGCTGTCCAACCACGACGTCACGCGTCCGGTCACGCGCTACGGCCGCGAGGACACGTCGTTCGCGTTCACCGCCAAGCGCTTCGGCACCCCGACCGACCTGACGCTGGGGCTGCGACGGGCGCGCGCCGCGGCGCTGCTGACCGCGGCGCTGCCGGGCTCCCTCTACATCTACCAGGGCGACGAGCTGGGCCTGCCCGAGGTCGAGGACCTCCCGCTGGAGCTCCTGCAGGACCCGATGCACTTCCGCTCCGAGGGCGTCGACCCGGGCCGTGACGGCTGCCGTGTGCCGCTGCCCTGGTCGGGGAGCGCCGCGCCCTACGGGTTCGGCTCGGGCGGCTCGTGGCTCCCGCAGCCCGCCCGCTGGGCGGAGCTGTCCGTCGCCGCCCAGGAGGACGACCCGGCCTCCACCCTGCACCTGTACCGCGACCTCCTGGCGATCCGCCGGGCCGAGCCCGCCCTGGGCGACGGACCGATGACGTGGATCGACAGCTCCGACGACGTGCTCGCGATCGCCCGTGGCGGTCTCGTGTGCGTCGTCAACCTGGGCGACGAGCCCGCCGCCCTGCCCACCCACACCGACGTCCTGATCTCGAGCGCCCCGCTCGAGGCAGGCCTGCTGCCGCGCGACACCGCCGTGTGGCTGCGCACCCCCGCCTGATCCGCACCAGCCCGACCCCCGCACGATCGCGACCTGGCACCCCGCCGGCGCGTTCCCTCACGAAGGAGTGACGATGAGGTCCTCACGCACCACCGCGCTCGCCATGGCCGGTGTGCTGTCGCTCGGCCTGCTGGCCGCCTGCAGCACGGACGACGAGCCGTCGGGCGGCGAGTCCGCCGACGGCACGGTGACCATCACCGTCGCCGGGCTGCAGCCCGGCGCCGAGACCGAGGCCGTCGACGCGCTGAACGAGCGCGTCGCGGAGTTCGAGGCGGCCAACCCGGACATCAACGTGGAGCCCGAGGAGTACAACTGGCTCGCGTCGACCTTCTCCGCGCAGCTGGCCGGCGGCACGCTGCCCAACGTGTTCGAGATCCCCCTGACGGACGCCAAGACGCTCATCGAGAACGGCCAGCTGGCCGACATCTCCGAGCAGTTCGACTCCCTGTCCTTCGCGGACGACTTCAACGAGAACCTGCTGGAGTCCGGCACCGGCTCGGACGGCAAGGTCTACGCGATCCCCGCCAAGTCGATCTACGGCGTCGCGCTGCACTACAACCGCAACCTCTTCGAGCAGGCGGGCCTCGACCCCGACCAGCCGCCGACGACGTGGGAGGAGGTCCGCGAGTACGCGAAGACGATCCACGACGCCACGGGTGTCGCGGGCTACGCGACGATGGCGCTCGACAACGCGGGCGGCTGGCAGCTCGCCGCCGCGGCCAACTCCCGCGGTGGGGTCATCCAGGAGCAGGACGGCGACGCGTACACCGCCACCCTCGACGACCCGGCCGTCAAGGAGCACCTGGAGTGGCTGCACGCCCTGCGCTTCGAGGACAACTCGATCCTGCCCCGCACCGACCTGGGCTGGGGTGAGATCAACGAGGCGTTCGCGGGTGGCCAGCTGGCCATGTACACGTCCGGCTCGGACGTCTACAACGCGCTCGTCGAGAACAACGGCATGACCGAGGACTGGGGCTACGGCCTCACCGCCATCCCGACCTCGAACGGTGGCGGCGCCCTCACGGGTGGCACCCTCGCGGCGGTGACCCAGGAGTCCACCGACGCGCAGAAGGACGCGGCGGTCAAGTGGATCGACTTCTGGTACCTGTCCAAGATGCTCGACCAGGACCAGGCCGTCGCCGACGCCAAGCTCCGCAACGAGAACGACCAGGCCGTGGGCACCCCGGTGCTCCCGATCTTCAGCGAGGAGCAGTACGCGACGTCGCTCGAGTGGGTCAAGGACTACATCAACGTCCCGCTCGAGAACATGAAGGGCTACACGGACGTGATGTTCACACAGCCCAGCATCGGCGAGATCAGCGCGTCCACCCAGGACACCTACGCTCTGCTCTTCCCGGTCGTGCAGGCGGTCCTCACGGACGAGAACGCCGACATCGACGCCCTGCTCGAGACGGCCAACGCCCAGGGTCAGGCCCTGCTCGACCAGTGACACCCGGGGTGCCCGGCCGGGGAGCGTCCCGGCCGGGCATCCTTGGTCGCACGTCCGCACCCCCAGGAAGGCCCTTGATGACCACGGACGACGTCGTCCTCGCGCCCCGTCGACGCCCCGGCACCCCGCTCACCTGGGTGCGGGGCGGTGGCCTGAGCGCGCTGGTGTTCGCCCTGCCCCTGCTCGTGATCTTCGGCGTGTTCTCGTGGCTGCCCATCGTCCGTGCCGTGGTGATGAGCTTCCAGAAGACCAACCTCATCACCACGTCGTGGGTGGGGCTGCAGAACTTCCAGAACGTGTTCGCGGACCCGCTGCTGCCTGTCGCGACGCGCAACACGCTCTGGTTCGCGCTGCTCGCGCTGGTGTTCGGCTACCCCATCCCGCTCGTCGCCGCGGTGCTGATGCGTGAGGTCCGGCGAGCGAAGGGCCTGTACTCCGCCCTGGCGTACCTGCCGGTCGTCGTGCCGCCCGTGGTCGCCGTCCTGCTGTGGAAGTTCTTCTACGACCCGCGGCCCGAGGGCGTGTTCAACACCATCCTCGGCTGGGTCGGCGTCCCGCCTCAACCCTGGTTGCAGTCCATGACGATGGCCATGCCGTCGCTGGTGCTGGAGGCCACGTGGGCGGCGGCGGGCGGCACCGTCGTCATCTACCTCGCCGCGCTGACGGCGGTCCCGCCCGAGCTCTACGACGCGGCGGAGGTCGACGGTGCCGGTGTCTGGCGCAAGGTCTGGCACGTGCTGGTGCCGCAGCTGCGCGGGGTCCTGTTCATCACGCTGATCCTGCAGGTCATCGGGACCGCGCAGGTGTTCCTCGAGCCCTACCTGTTCACCGGCGGTGGTCCGGCCAACGCCACGGTGACGATCCTGCTGCTCATCTACCGCTACGCGTTCGGCAACAGCCTCGGCGGCAACTACGGCGAGGCCACGGCGCTCAGCCTGCTCCTCGCCGTGTTCCTCGCCGTCATGTCGCTCGTGTACTTCCGTCTGACCCGCCGTTGGAGCACCTCGTGACGACGACCTCGCCCATCCCGCCCACGACGCCCCGGCCCGTGCTCGGCACCGTCCCCGGCGAGGTCCCGGTCATCCCGGGGGCCGAGCCGGTCGGCGCCGCCCGCGCGCGTCGGGCCCGCAAGGCCTCGTCCTCCGACACCACGGACGACCGCAGCGCCGTGTCCGTCTCGGACTGGCGACGCCCGTCCGTGCGGTGGTCGCTCGGCACCTCGCACTGGCTGCTGCTCGTGCTGCTGGTCGTCTGGTGCGTCGGGCCGCTGCTGCTGCTGGCCAAGTTCGCCGTCACCCCGACCCAGGACATCCTGCGCACCCCGATGGCGATCTTCCCCAACGGCATCGCGTGGTCGAACCTGAGCGAGGCGTGGAACGACGTCCAGGTCAGCAAGTACTTCGCCAACACGATCGTGCTCGCCGCCGGGGCCTGGTTCAGCCAGATCCTCGTCGCGACCACCGGCGGCTACCTGCTGTCCGTGCTGCGGCCGCGCTACGCCCGCGTGCTCCAGGGCGCGGTGCTCGCCACGCTGTTCGTCCCCGCCGTCGTGCTGCTGGTCCCGCTCTACCTGACGGTGCTGGACACGCCCGTCTTCCACACGTCCCTGGTCAACTCGTTCTGGGGGGTCTGGCTGCCCGCCGGCGCGAGCGCGTTCAACGTCGTGCTCGTCCAGCGGTTCTTCGACAACCTCCCGCGCGAGGTCTTCGAGGCCGCCCGCGTCGACGGCGCCGGGCCTTACCGCCTGTTCTGGTCGATCGTGCTGCCCATGAGCAAGCCGATCCTCGGGGTCGTGTCGATCTTCGCGGTCATCGCGTCGTGGAAGGACTTCCTCTGGCCGCTGCTGGTCCTGCGCAACCCCGACCTGCAGCCGCTGTCCGTGCGCCTGCCGTCCATCGAGGCGACCACCGACAAGGGCGTCCTCATGGCCGCCCTGGCCATCTCGACCCTGATCCCGATCGTGCTGTTCCTCGTGTTCCAGCGCATGTTCCTGCGTGGGGCGGGGCTCGGGGGAGCGGTCAAGGGCTGAGGGGCGAGCCGGCGCCGTTATCTGACAACCCGTCCGGACAATCTCACGCACCGGTCGGGCCGCTCGCCGCGAGCGTCCCGCGTGCCCGGTGCGATGATCGTCCGGTGGCCCCCGACACCGCTGTGAGCACCTCGCCGTTCCCAACCGACCTGAGCCCCGTCGCCCCGTACGACGCGCTGCTGCTGTTCTCGTTCGGCGGGCCGGACGGTCCCGACGACGTCCTGCCGTTCCTGCGCAACGTCACCGCCGGCAAGAACATCCCCGACGAGCGGCTCGCCGTCGTCGCCGAGCACTACCACCACTTCGGCGGCGCCAGCCCGATCAACGGCCAGAACCTGGCCCTGCAGAAGGCGCTCGTCGACGAGCTCGCCCGGCGGGGCATCGAGCTGCCCGTGGTGTGGGGGAACCGCAACTGGGAGCCGTACACGCGCGACGCCCTGTCCGCGGCGTACGCGGACGGCGCCCGGCGGGTCCTCGCCCTGGTCACCAGCGCGTACTCGTCGTACTCGGGCTGCCGGCAGTACCGGGAGAACCTCTGGGCCTCGCTCGACGAGCTCGGTGTCGACGTCGGGCTCGGCCAGGGCGAGCACCCCGTGGCCGTCGACAAGGTGCGGTCCTACTTCAACCACCCGGGCTTCGTGCAGGCGAACGTCGACGCGGTGACCGAGGCGTTCGAGTCGATCGGCCGCGACGCGCGACTGGTCTTCGTCACGCACTCGATCCCCGACACGATGGAGGAGGCCTCGGCGGTCTCCGGCGCGACCTACAGCGCCCAGCACCTCGACGTCGCCGCCACCGTCGCCGCGGCCGTCGGCGAGCGCCTCGGCCGGCCGGTCACCTGGGACCTGGCCTACTGCTCGCGCTCGGGTCCGCCCAGCCAGCCCTGGCTGGAGCCCGACGTCAACGACCACCTCACGGCGCTCGCGGCCGACGGCGTCCAGGCCGTGGTCCTGTCGCCGATCGGGTTCATCTCGGACCACATGGAGGTCGCGTTCGACCTCGACACCGAGGCGCTGGAGACGGCGGCCGAGCTCGGTCTCGTCGCGGTGCGGGCCGACACCGTCGGGACGCGCGAGCCGTTCGTGCGCGGGCTGGTCGACCTCGTGCTCGAGCGTGCTGCGCTGGCCCGGGACGCCGAGGCGAACGGTCCGCACCCGGTCACGGCCGACGTGGTCGCCGACGCGGCGGCCCGGCGGGTCCCGGAGGCGGCCGTGGGCGACCTGCCGCCGTACCGCTCCGTGTGCCGGCCGGGCTGCTGCCAGATGCGCGCCGGGACGCCCACCGGCATCCCGGCCGCCTGCTCGACCGACCCCTGGTCCTGACGATCACCTTGGAGCACTCCGCGATGACGCACGACGCCGAGACCCTCAACGCCACCGTCCGCTACACCATGTGGACCGTGTTCGCGCTGGAAGAGGTGCTGCCCGAGGACGACGACGAGCGCGCCGAGCTCATCGCCGCGGCCCAGGCGGCGGTCGCCGACGACGGGCTTGTCGTGCGCGGCTGGTACGACGTGGCGGGCCTGCGCGCCGACGCGGACCTGATGGTGTGGTGGCACGCGGAGACGGTCGAGGAGGTGCAGGGCGCCTACCAGCGGCTGCGGGCCAGCGACCTCGGCCGGCACCTGCTTCCCGTGTGGTCGGTCGTCGGCCTGCACCGCCCGGCGGAGTTCAACCGCGCGCACGTGCCGGCCTTCCTCGCGGGGGAGCCGGCCGGCGACTACATGACGGTCTACCCGTTCGTGCGCTCGTACGACTGGTACGTGCTGCCCGAGGACGACCGCCGGCGGATGCTCGTCGAGCACGGTCACGCGGCCCGCGGGTACGCCGACGTGCGCGCCAACACGGTCTCGGCGTTCGCGCTCGGCGACTACGAGTGGATCCTCGCGTTCGAGGCGGGCGAGCTGCACCGGATCGTGGACCTCATGCGGGACCTGCGCGCCACCGACGCCCGCCTGCACGTGCGCGAGGAGGTGCCGTTCTACACCGGCCCGCGCGTGACGCTGGAGACCTGGGCGGACCGCCAGCCCCGCGGCTGAGACGAGCAGGTGCCATGATCGTGCGATGGTCGACCTAGCAGGCACCTGGCGGTTCACGGCGCTCGAGGGCGCCGACCTCGACGGGGCGCAGCGCGCGACCCCCTGGCTGACGTTCGACGGCGACGGTCAGGTGTTCGGCCTGGCGGGCGTCAACCGCGTCCGGGGCACGTGGCGGCTGGACGCGCACACGCTGACGTTCGGTCCGGTCGTGTCCACGCTCATGGCCGGGCCACCGGACGCGATGACCCGCGAGCAGCAGGTCCTGCGCCTGCTGGGGGAGCCGTCGACCGTGGCGGCACCCGACGGCGACACGCTCCTCCTGAGCGGTGTGCTCGCGGCACAGCTGGTCCGGGACCCGCATGCCGGCGACGAGCCGACCTAGCCCCGGTCCTGACGCGGTCGTCCACATCGCACGGACGGGCGACGCCCTGGCGATCTGCGAGTTCGGTGCCACGCACGTCCGCCGGCACTACGCACCGCTGATCGGCGAGCAGGCGGCGGACGCCCAGGTGGCCCGGTGGTGGAACGAGGACCAGGTCCGCGCCGCCGTGTCGGCGGGTCTGGTCGTCGTCGCGGAGGCGGGTGGCCGGGTCGTCGGCGTGACGCAGCGCGGCCGGGCGGGCGTCGACCACGTCATCTACAAGCTCTACCTGGATCCCCGGTACCGCGGCCGCGGGCTGGGACCCCGCCTCGTCGCGGCACTGGTCGACCAGCTGCCGCCGGACGCGACCCGGCTGTGCGTCGAGCACTTCGCCGGCAACGAGCGAGCAGGAGCGTTCTACGAGCGCGAGGGGTTCACCGTGGAGCGGGTCGACCCGAGCGCCACCGGCGATCCTGCGCTCGACGTGGTCTGGCGCGCCCGGACGCTGCGCGACGCCGGCGGCTAGTCAGCCGACGGGGACGTCCGCCGGCCAGCGCGCCGCGACCTGCTCCAGCGTGTGCACCCGGGTCGCCACGTCGAACGCCGTCCCCGTGACCATCAGCTCGTCGGCCCCCGTCCGCTCCACCAGGGCGGCGAGCTCCTCGACCGCGCGGTCCGCCGTCGTCGCCACCTGCGTGCCCGGCACGCGCGCGAAGAAGTCTGCGGCGGCCGTCGGGTCGAGCGCGGCGAGCTCCCGGGCGGCGTCCTCGGGGGAGACGATCGGTCCCAGCGGCCGCCCGGTCCGCAGCGACAGCGCCATGACGCGGCTGGGCCCGGACAGGTACTCCGCCTCGTCGTCGGAGTCCGCCACGAGCACCGACGCCGAGACCATCAGCCGCGGTGCGTCGAGCACGGGCGACGGATGGAACGCGCGGCGGTACGCGGCCGCGGCCTGCAGCGTGTGACCGGTGTTGAAGTGGTGGGCGTAGCTGAACGGCAGGCCCAGCGTGCCGGCCAGCTCGGCGCTGAACGTGCTGGAGCCCAGCAACCAGACCTGCGGCGACGACGTCGCGACCGGGGTCGCGGACAGCCGGGCGGCTCGCAGCGACGGCGCGCGACCGGGCAGGTCCTGGCCGAGCAGCGCCAGGACGTCGATGACCTCCGCGGGGAAGTCCTCGGCACCCAGCCCCTCCACCGTGCGCCGCAGCGCCGCTGCCGTCATCGGGTCGGCGCCCGGCGCCCGGCCGATGCCCAGGTCGATGCGGCCCGGGTGCAGCGCCTCCAGCATGGCGAACTGCTCCGCGACGACCAGCGTCGGGTGGTTGGGCAGCATGACGCCGCCGGAGCCGAGCCGGATGCGGTCCGTCGACGCCGCGAGGTGCGCCAGCAGGACGCCGGGGGAGGTCGAGGCGACGGCGGGCATCGCGTGGTGCTCGGCCACCCAGAACCGGGCGTAGCCGGCGTCGTCGGCGACGCGGGCCAGCGCGGTCGTCGCGGCGAGGGCGTCGCCGGAGGTCTGCCCGACGGCGACGGGAGACGTGTCGAGCACGGACAGGGGCACGGGGTTACGACGAGTCACCTCGTCTGCAACACCCGTGCCCCCGCCGGTACTCCCTGGTCGACCCGTCCGTCAGGGGTAGAGGCCGCGGATCTGGTGCGCCTCCGCCACGCGTCGCACGCCGATGGTCAGCGCGGCGTCGCGCAGCGAGATGCCCTCGGCGCTCGCCACGGCGGCGACCGCCCGGTGGGCCGTCACCATGCGGTGCTCGAGCCGGTCCTCGATCTCGCGCTCGGTCCACCAGTACGCCTGGTTCGCCTGCACCCACTCGAAGTACGACACGACGACGCCGCCGGCGTTGGCCAGGATGTCGGGCACCACGACGACGCCGCGCTCGGCCAGCACCCGGTCGCCCTCGTGCGTCGTCGGGCCGTTGGCGGCCTCGACCACCCAGCGGGCCTTGACCCGTCCGGCTGCCTCGGCGTCGAGGACGCCCTCGACCGCGGCGGGGATGAGCAGGTCGACGTCGAGCGCGAGGAGCTCGGTGTTGTCGATGGCCTCGCCGCCCTCGAACCCGACCACGGTGCCCGTCGCCAGCACGTGCCGTTCGAGCGCGGTCACGTCGAGGCCGTCGCTGCGCATGACACCGCCCTGCTCGTCGCTGACCGCGACGACGCGCGTGCCTGCCTCGTGCAGGAAGCGGGACGCGTGCGAGCCGACCTTGCCGAAGCCCTGCACCGCGGCGCTCACCTCGCGCAGGTCCACGCCCGCGTCACCGAGCGCGGCGGCGGCGGCGTGCACGACGCCGCGGGAGGTCGCCGTCGCGCGGCCGAGCGACCCGCCGACCGCCAGCGGCTTGCCGGTGGTCACCGCGGGGATGGTGTAGCCGAGGTTCACGGAGTACGTGTCCATGACCCACGCCATGGTCTGCTCGTTGGTCCCGATGTCCGGCGCCATGATGTCCCGCTCGGGGCCGATGATCGGCATGATCTCGCTGGTGTAGCGGCGGGTGACGCGCTCGAGCTCCGCCTGGCTGTACAGCCGCGGGTCGATCGTCACGCCCCCCTTGGCGCCGCCGTACGGCACGTCGACGACCGCACACTTCCAGGTCATCCACATGGCGAGCGCCCGGACCTCGTCGACGTCGACGCCGGCCGAGTACCGCAGCCCGCCCTTCGCGGGTCCGCGGGAGATGTTGTGCTGCACGCGGTACCCGGTGAAGAGCTCGATCTCGCCGTCGTCCCGACGCAGGGGGACGGCGACGTTCATCTCGCGCCGGGGTGTGGCGAGCATGCGGTGGAGCCCCTCGGTGTAGCCGAGGATCTCGACTGCACCGGCAAGCTGTGCCTTGGCGGTGGCGAGGGGCGTGGTCTGTTGCGGGGTCTCCGCTGTGAGGTCCGTCACGTGCTCACTGTGGCACCACCCGGGCCGCGAGCACGAGAGGACCGACAGGCGAGCCGGGTGTGTCCGACCCGCGGGCAGCGCGGCGGCTCAGCAGATCTGGGCGTTGTCGATCGGCTTCACGATCGAGCCGCCGAGGTGCCGCGAGTGCCGGGCGGGCACCAGGACGCAGGTGCCGAACGTGCCGTTGAGGTACACGGCCTTGACGAAGATGTCGGTCTGCCGGCAGTTGTACACGCGCACCGTGTAGTAGGTGGGGTGGTTGACGTACGTCCCCGTCAGCCACTTGCAGAACTCCTCCTCGTTCTCGATCGTGGCGAACGGGCGCACGACCCCGCCGGGAGCCCGCTGGATCTCGAGCAGGGTGGGGTCGAGGCGGTCCAGGGCGACAGCGGGGGCGGCGGCGACAGCGGGGGCGGCGGCGACGATGCCGCCGGCGAGCAGGACCGTGGCGCTGAGCGCGGCGACGAGAGCGTGCCGGGCGCGGGCAGGTGTGAGCATGGGGCATCCCTCGGGGTCGACGGTGGCGTCGGCTCATCCGCACGTCGGCGTCCGGATGGTTCACCCTGGCGACCGGCGACCCGGTGGTCAACCGGCATCCGGGCGACGGACGTCGCACGCGCGGCCCTTGACAGTCAGACTGATCCCTGGCCGGACCCGGCCGACCAGCACAGCGAGGTTCGACCGCGACCCGGCCGGCCCACGAAGGAGCAGCATGTCGACGACTGACGACGTCACCGAGGACGCGACCCGGCTGGCCCGGTCCTGGCTCTCGGCGACGGCGGAGGGCCAGACGGCCAAGGAACGTCGCACCACCGGGCGGTTGGCGGCCCTCGTCGCGGATCCCGCGGGGCTCGAGCTGGCGGTGCGGTTCGTGGATCGGGTGGCCCGACCGCAGGACGTCCGGGTCGCGGCGCGCGAGCTCGCGGACCTCACGTCGGGTGCGGCGGCGGGCTTCCTGGGTCCCCTCGACCGCGCGATGCTCGGTGTCGGGGCGCTGGTCGCGCCCGTGCTGCCCGACGTGGTCGTCCCCGCCGCCCGGCTGCGGCTGCGCAGCCTCGTCGGCCACCTCGTCGCCGACGACGGTCCCGGGCTGGCCGCGCACCTGGCCGCGACGCGGGCGGAGGGGTTCCGGCTCAACCTCAACCTGCTCGGTGAGGCCGTGCTGGGGGAGCAGGAGGCGACGGCCCGGCTGGCGCGGGTGACGGCTCTGGTCGAGCGGCCCGACGTGGACTACGTGTCGGTCAAGGTGTCGGCGGTGTCCAGCCAGCTGTCCACCTGGGACACCGGCGGCAGCGTCGAGCGCGTGGTCGACCGGCTGCGTCCGCTGTACCTGACCGCGGCCCGGCACGGCACGTTCCTCAACCTCGACATGGAGGAGTACCGCGACCTGGCCCTCACGGTGCGGGTGTTCGAGCGGCTCGTCACCGACCCCGAGCTCCTGGGCGCCGAGGCGGGCATCGTGCTGCAGGCCTACCTGCCGGACGCCGCCGACGCGCTCGACGAGCTGACCGCGATCGCCACCGCACGTCGCGCCGCGGGCGGCGCCCGCCTCAAGGTGCGCCTGGTGAAGGGCGCCAACCTCGCGATGGAGCAGGTGGAGGCCGAGCTGCACGGGTGGCCCCAGGCACCGTACGGCTCCAAGGCGGAGGTCGACGCCGCCTACCTACGCCTGGTCGACCGGTCGCTCGACCCGGCCCGCACCGCGGCGCTGCGGGTGGGGGTCGCCAGCCACAACCTGTTCCACGTCGCCGCGGCCCACCTGCTCGCGCAGCGGCGCGGCGTCAGCGAGGCGCTCGACGTCGAGATGCTGCAGGGCATGGCTCCCGCGCAGGCCCGCGCGGTGCGCGACGAGGTCGGTGCGGTGCTGCTCTACACGCCGGTCGTCGCCCGGCACGACTTCGACGTCGCCATCTCCTACCTGGTGCGGCGGCTGGAGGAGAACTCCGCGAGCCAGAATTTCCTGCACGCGCTCTTCGCGAACGACGGCGCGATGGACGCCCAGGAGCAGGCGTTCCGCGATGCCTACCGTGACCGGGACGAGCCGTCGACCGCGGCCCGCCGGGTGGTCCGCGCGTCGACGGAGGTCTCCGGTCCCTTCGAGAACGCCCCGGACACCGACCCGGCCGTCGCCGACTCTCGCGCCTGGGCGCGGGACGTCGTGGCCCGGGACGTGCCGGTGCCGGCCGGCGCGGTCACCGTGTCCACGACCGACGAGGTCGACGCCGTCGTCGCCCGAGCCGCCGCGGCGCTGCCGGTCTGGGCCACCACGTCGCCCGCCGACCGCGCCCGCGCCCTGCGCGCGATCGCCGTCGCCCTGGAGGACGCGCGGTCCGACCTCGTCGCGACGATGGTCCACGAGACCGGCAAGACGGTCGCCGAGGCCGACCCGGAGGTGAGCGAGGCCGTCGACTTCGCCCGCTACTACGCCGACCGTGCAGCCGAGCTCGCCGACGGCGTCGTCCCTGGCGCCGTGCACCGGCCCGCCGGCCTCACCGTGGTCACGCCGCCGTGGAACTTCCCCGTCGCCATCCCGGTCGGCTCGGTCCTCGCCTCGCTCGCTGCGGGCAGCCCCGTCCTGGTCAAGCCGGCGCCCCAGGCACCCCGGTGCGGCCAGGTCGCGATGGCGGCCGTCCAGCGAGGCCTCGACCAGGTCGGCGCACCCGCCGACGTCCTCACCGTCGTGCTGAGCCCCGAGGGGGAGGTCGGTCGCCGGCTCGTCACGCACCCCGAGGTCGCCCGGGTCATCCTCACCGGCTCCATCGAGACCGCGCAGCTCTTCACCGGCTGGCGGCCGGACCTGAACGTGCTGGCAGAGACGTCCGGCAAGAACGCGCTGATCATCACGCCGTCGGCGGACGTGGACCTGGCCGTCGCCGACCTGGTGCGGTCCGCCTTCGGGCACGCCGGCCAGAAGTGCTCGGCGGCGTCGCTCGCGATCCTGGTCGGCTCCGCGGGTCGCTCGGACCGGTTGCGCCGCCAGCTCGCCGACGCGGTCGCGTCCCTGCGCGTCGGCCCCGCGACCGACCTGGGTACCTCCGTCGGTCCGCTGACCGAGCCCGCGTCCGGCAAGCTCCTGCGCGCCCTGACCACCCTCGACCCGGGGGAGTCGTGGCTGGTCGCCCCCCGGCAGCTCGACGACGAGGGCCGCCTGTGGACGCCCGGCGTCAAGCACGGTGTCGCGCCCGGGTCGTGGTTCCACACCACCGAGTGCTTCGGTCCGGTGCTGGGGATCATGCGGGTCGAGACCCTCGACGAGGCGATCGACCTGCAGAACGCCGTCCCGTTCGGTCTCACCGGCGGGCTGCACTCCCTCGACGAGGCGGAGATCGACCACTGGCTGAGCCGCGTCGAGGTGGGCAACGCGTACGTCAACCGGCACATCACCGGGGCGATCGTGCAACGGCAGCCGTTCGGTGGCTGGAAGGCGTCCACGGTCGGTCCCGGCGCCAAGGCAGGCGGTCCGCACTACGTCGCACAGATCGGCGACTGGCAGGACGCGCCCGACGTCCCCCAGGACGACGCCGCGTGGCTCGCCTGGGCGCAGGCCGACGACGCGCGCGTGTGGGCCGACGAGCTCACCCGCGAGCACGACCCGTCCGCCCTGCGCGTCGAGGCCAACGTCCTGCGCTACCGCCCCGTGCAGCACCTCACCGTCCGCACCGGGTCCGACGCCCCGGCGCGGGAGGTCGACCGGGTCTGCCACGCGGCGCGGACCGCCGGGGTCCCCGTGACCGTCAGCGACGTGTCCGGCGAGTCCCACGAGGCGTTCGCCGCCCGCGTCCGCTCGGGGGCGGTGACCGGACGCGTGCGCGTGGTCGGCTCGGCACCCGGCCTGCGCGAGGCCGCAGCGACCCGCGTCGGTGACATCACCGTCCTCGACGGGCCCGTGCTCGCCAGCGGCGCCCGGGAGCTGCTGACCGTCGTGCGGGAGCAGGCCGTGAGCCGCACCCTGCACCGGTTCGGGCACGTCCCGCCGACGACGGACTGAGGGACCGAGAGACGCACACGGCCCGGTGGGATCATCCACCGGGCCTTCTGCGTGAGCGCTACGCCGAGGCGCGGATGACCAGCTCCGGGGCGAAGATCAGCGGCGGCGACGGCGGCGCGCCGTTGAGCTGGTCCAGCAGGCGCGCGCCCGCGGCCCGCGCCATCGCGACCACCGGCTGGATCACGCTGGTCAGCGGGGGAGTGGTCGACGCCGCGACCCCGAGGTTGTCGTACCCGACCACGGCGATGTCGTTCGGGACCTCCCGGCCGTGCTCCGCCAGCACGCTGAGCGCACCGGCGGCCATCAGGTCGGACGCGATGAAGATCGCGTCGACGTCGGGGAACCGGGCCAGCAGCTCGCGCGCCGCGATGGTGCCCGACGCCATCGTGAAGTCACCACGCACCACGGCGTCGTCCGGCATCCCGGCGGCACGGATCGCGTTGCGCCAGCCGGTGAGCCGGTCGATACCGGCCGACATGTCCTCCGGGCCGGCGATCGTCGCGATGCGTCGGCAGCCCCGGTCGATGAGGTGCTGCGTGGCCAGGCGACCGCCCTCGACGTTGTCGGTGTCGACGTACTGGACGTCCCGCTCGTCCGCGGAGAGCGGCCGACCGACGAACACGTTCGGCACGCGGCTGAGCTGCAGCGCCCGGTCGAGCTCGTCGTTCGCGTGGTGCGAGACGACGATCGCGCCGTCGACGTGCCCGTTGCGCAGGTAGCGGACGGTCCGCTCGCTCTCGCCCGGGCGGGCGATGACGAGCACGACCTGCATGTCCGAGTCGGCCAGCGAGGTGCTCAGGCCGTTCAGGGTGCCCGCGAAGAACGGGTCCGACAGGACGCGCTCGTCGGGCTCGGGGACCACGAGCGCGATCGAGTCCGTGCGCTTGGTGACGAGGGAGCGTGCGGCCCGGTTAGGGGTGTACCCGAGGTCGGTCACCGCGGCCTCGACCGAGGCGAGAGCCTCGGGAGACACGCGCAGGCCACCGTTGATGGCGCGGGAAGCTGTTGAGCGTGAGACTCCGGCGCGCTCGGCGACCTGCTCGAGCGTCGGCGCGGCGGGCCGCGCGGGGTCCACGTGGACCGGGATGTTGTCGACCACCGTTGGTCTTCCCTCCTGTGGCTGCCGAGGCAGCGATGACGAGCTGGTGACGGGAGAGGCGGGGTGCTCGGGGAGCACCCCGCCTCAACCATCGACCGGGCTTCTCAGGTCTGGACGACCATGAACGCCCGGGGCGTACCACGAGCAGTGTGCGCGGATCAGCCCTTGACGGCACCCTGCATGATGCCGGCGACCAGCTGACGGCCGGCGATGAAGAACAGGATGATGAGCGGGATCGTGGAGATGGTGACGCCCGCCATGATCAGCGACATGTCCTTGAAGTAGGACGCCTGGAGCAGCTGGAGGACGACCGGCAGGGTCGGGTTCTGCGGTCCCAGGACGATGAACGGCCAGAAGAAGTTCGTCCACGACGAGACGAACGTGAACAGGCCGAGCATCACGGCCGCCGGCCGTGCCGCCGGGAGCGCGATGTGCCAGAAGGTCCGGATCATCGACGCACCGTCGACGCGAGCTGCCTCGACGAGCTCGTACGGCAGGGCCGACTCGAGGTACTGGGTCATCCAGAAGACGCCGAACGCGGTGACCAGACCCGGGACGATGACGGCGATGAGCTTGCCGGTCCACCCGAGCTGGGACATGAGGATGAACAGCGGGACGATGCCGAGCTGCGTGGGCACGGCGGTCGTGGCGATGACGAACACCAGCAGGGCGCTGCGTCCACGGAACCGCAGCTTGGAGAACGAGAACCCGGCGAGCGTGGAGAACAGCACCACGGAGACCGCGGTGATCGTCCCGACGATGATCGAGTTGCCGAGCGCCTTCCAGAACGGGATGTTGCCGTTGAGGACCTTGCCGACGTTGTCGAAGAACTCGCCCTGCGGGATCAGGGACGGGATCGGGTTCTGCGCGATGTACGCCGAGTTCGACGACGCCAGCAGGAACGCGTAGTACAGCGGGGCGATCGCGAGGGCGACCGCGATGCCGATCAGGACGTAGGTGACCCAGCCCGGGCGGCGCTCGGAGCCGGCGGCCGTCGAGCGGCTGCGCCCGGCGGCGCGGGCGGCGCCACGGCCGGCGGTCTGCTGGATGACCGGCAGCGAGGGGGCGCTCATCGGGAAACCTTCTTCCGCTTGGTCGTCGACGAGTCGGACGAGATCCGGCGCGTGATCTGGAAGTTGATCAGGCCGATGACGAGGATGATGACGAACAGGATCCACGCGACCGCGGACGCTCGTCCGAAGCTCTTCTGGTTGCCCCAGCCGAGCTCGTAGATGTACATGGTCGCCGTCATCCACTGGCGGCTCGGGCCACCCTGGCCGGTCTGGTCGAACAGGCGCGGCTCGTCGAAGATCTGGAGGCCGCCGATGGTGGACGTGATGACCACGAAGATGATCGTCGGGCGCAGCATCGGGACGGTGACCGAGAAGAACTGGCGCACCCGCGTGGCACCGTCCAGGACGGCCGCCTCGTACAGGTCGCGCGGGATGGCCTGCATCGCGGCGAGCAGGATCAGGGTGTTGTAGCCCGTCCAGCGGAAGTCGACCATCGTGGCGATCGCGATGTGGCTGGGCAGGATCTGCGCGTGCCAGCCGATCGGGTCGATGCCGACGTAGCCGAGCACCGTGTTGATGAGACCGGACTTGTCGGCGAAGAGCTTGCCGAAGATGAGGCTGACCGCGACGGGGGCGACGACGTAGGGCAGCAGCACGCCCATGCGCCAGAAGGTGCGCGCGCGCAGGTTCGCGTCGAGGAGCGCCGCGAGCACGATCGCGATGATCAGCTGGGGGACCGTCGACAGGATGAAGATGCTGAACGTGTTGCGCAGGCTCTTCCAGAAGTTGGGCTCCTGGACGACGAACAGGTAGTTCTCGAAGCCGACGAAGGCACCCTTGCCACCGATGAGGTTCCAGTCGTGCACGGACACGTAGGCCGTGTAGACGAGGGGGAACAGACCCGTGAGCGCGAACAGGATGAAGAACGGGGAGATGTAGAGGTACGGCGAGACCTTGACGTCCCAGCGGCCGAGGGTCTGGCTGAAGCCGACCCGGCGGGGGGCGCGCTCGGGGTCGGGGAGACGACCGCTGTCGAGCTGAGGTGGGGTGGTGGAGGTAGCCATCAGATGTCCTTCGTGGCGGTGGTCAGGAGCCTACGCTGGCAGGGCCGGGCCGATGGATGACCCCATCGGCCCGGCCCCATGGCGTGCGTCAGCCGAGTGCGTTGACCGCAGCGACGAAGGTGTCCCACTGTGCAGCGGCGTCACCGCCGTTGACGTCGACCTCGGTCAGAGCCGACTGCATCGCGTCGTTGACGGCGAAGTAGTTCGGGCCCTTGAACGGGGCGACGATGCCCTCGGCACGGTTGGCCAGGATCTGGCCGGCCGGGGCGTCGTTGAAGAACGCGTTCGTGGAGCTGAGCAGCTCGTCCGAGGCGAGCGCCTCGGTCTGGCTCGGGAACGTGCCCTTGTTCTTGTAGGCCTGGAGCTGCTGCTCCGGAGCCGTCAGCCAGGCGGCGAACTTCTTCGCCTCCTCCTGGTGCTTGCTCTGCGCCGGGACGGTCATGAACGAGCCGCCCCAGTTGCCGGCGCCGCCGGGGAAGACGTCCGCGATGTCCCAGCCGGTCACGCCGGCCGAGTTGCCCTCGATGACACCGAGCATCCAGCCCGGGGCCAGCATGGTCGCGAAGCCGTCCGTCTGGAACGAGGCGGTCCAGTCGTCGCTCCACTGGCCGAGGTGAGCCGACAGGTTGTCGGTCACGGACGCGGTGGTGACTGCCTCGTAGATCGCCTTCACCTCGGGGTTCTCGGCGGCGATGATCGTGCCGTCCTCCTCCTCGTAGGCGTTCTTGACCTGGTTGATCATGCCCTGGTAGATGGCACCAGCAGCGTCGAAGAAGGGCTTGCCCGTGGCCTCGGTGTACTGCTTGCCGAACGCGAAGTAGTCCTCCCACGTGGCGTCGGCGCCACCGAGCGCGGCGGCGACCTCCTCACGCGTGGAGGGCAGGCCGGCCGCGGCGAGCAGGTCGCCGCGGAACGCGATCGCCTGCGGGCCGATGTCCGTGCCGTAGCCCAGGAGGATGCCGTCGGGCGTCGTGGCCTGCTCGACCTTCCAGTCGAGCCAGCGGCCCTCGAGCTCCGGGTCGGTCAGGTCGACGAACTTGTCCGGGTACTGCATGAGCTCGGGGAGCCAGTCGATCTCGATCATCTCGACGTCCGAGGCGCCCGAACCCGACGCGAGGCGCGTGTTCAGGTTGTCGCGGGCCTCGTTCGAGGTCGCGGCCTTCTTGTTCTCGATCGTGATGCCGGGGTTCTCGGCCTCGTACGCCGCGAACATCTCGTCCGTGTAGCCGGGCTCGTTGAACGTGCCCAGCGTCAGGGTGATGTTCTCGGAACCGCCCTCAGAACCCTCGTCGCTGGGCGTGTCCGCGTTGCCCGAGCAGGCGGTGGCGAGGAGGGCGATGCCCGTGACCCCCGCCGCGGCTGCCCACATCTTGCTGGTGGTCTTGCGCACTGTGACTCCCTTGTCAGTCGGACGGCGTCCTCGCCGTACCCCTAGGGCACCCGTCGTCCGCCCGCCGAAAAGGGGGGCGTGCGAACATCGGGTTGGGCCGTGTGGACCCGGCGCGGGCACGTTCCCTTCCGCAGTGATGCGGGAGCGTTCCCACGCGCTGCGGAGAACTGTCGTCGGCGCCCCGGCGAGTGTCAAGGACACGGAGTGGGCTAAAAGGCGTGGTAGCGATCCCACACCATCATTCCTGCAGGTCAGAGCGATATGGACATCGGTCCGTGTTACCGAATCGTTACGGCTGCGGAGCCTCGCTGTGACCATGGGCGGGACCGGCGGCGTGACCCTCGATCCACCGGCGCGCGACGTCCTGCTCGACCTCCAGCGCGGACCGGATCGCCCCCGCGGCCGCCTGCTCGATCGCGGCTGCGAAGAGCGGCACGGTCGCGCGCAGGTCGCCGTCGTACGTGACCGTCGTCGAGCCGGTGTCGGTGGGCGTCAGTGCCGTGCGCCCGCTCAGGCGGACCGGTGCGCCGGCGATCTCGACCACGACCGTCCCGACGCGCGAGCCGTCCGCCGCAGCCGCCTCCCACGCCTCGACCTGCCGCACGTCGATCTGGCTCCCGACGAAGCTGCGCAGGTGGGCGGGGATCTGGTCGGTGGGCAGGGCGCGACGGGTCGTCACCGTGAACGCGTCGTCCGGGTCGCCGGTCACGTCCACGTGCTGCTCGAGAGCGCCGCTCGCGCGGACCTTCTGGTGCACGTACTCCGGGTCCGCCAGGAGCAGCGCCGCGGCGCGCGCGTCCGTCGGGAGGTCGAGCGTCACGCTCAGTCGCACGGTGGGTCCTTCGGTGATCGAGTCGGTGGGTCCGAGGCTATCCGCCCACGTCCTGGCCGTCCTGCTCACCACCGGTGCGGCGCCACCTACCCTGGTCCCCGTGTCCACCCTGAGCACCCTCGCCGCTCGTTACGCCACGCTCGACGCTCAGGACCTGGAGTGGCTGCACCTGCTCGTCGGTGACTGGCAGGTCCTGTCCGACCTGGCGTTCGCCGACCTGGTCCTGTGGCTGCCGACGACGGACGGCGACTTCGTCGCGATCGCCCAGGCACGGCCGTCGACCGGCGCGACCGTGCACTACGACGACGTCGTCGGCTCGAGCGCGCCGGAGGGTCAGCGGCCCCAGCTGCAGCGCTCGCTCGACGAGCGTGCGGCGCAGCGGTCGCGCGAGCCGCGCTGGTTCGGGTCCTACGCGGTGCGCGAGGAGGCGGTCCCGGTGGTCCGCCACGGCAAGGCGATCGCGGTTCTCGCCCGGCAGACCAACCTCGGCGGCGCGCGCACGCCCAGCCGGCTCGAGCTCAACTACGTCGAGGCGGCCGACGACGTCTTCGCGATGGTCGGCCGCGGCGAGTTCCCGGCGCCCGACGCCCCCACGGGCCCGCGCCGCGGCGCGCCGCGTGTCGGGGACGGGCTGGTCCGGCTCAACTCCGAGGGCGAGGTGCTGTACGCGAGCCCGAACGCCCTGTCGTGCTTCCACCGGCTGGGGGTGGTGGGGGACCTGGTCGGGCGCTCGCTCGTCGAGGTGACGGCCGAGCTGATCGAGCAGCACGACACCGTCGACGAGTCGATGCCGCTCGTCCTGATGGGCCGCGCCCCGTGGCGGGTCGACGTCGAGGCCCGCGGCGTCGCGCTGTCGCTGCGCGCCGTGCCGCTCACCGAGCACGGCCAGCGGGTCGGTGCGGTGCTGCTGTGCCGTGACGTCTCGGAGCTGCGGCGCCGGGAGCGCGAGCTCATCACGAAGGACGCCACGATCCGCGAGATCCACCACCGCGTGAAGAACAACCTCCAGACGGTCGCGGCCCTCCTGCGGCTCCAGTCGCGGCGGGTGGCGTCACCGGAGGCCAAGGAGGCCCTGGGCGAGGCCATGCGCCGGGTCGCCACGATCGCGCTGGTGCACGAGACGCTGTCGCAGACCCTCGACGAGAGCGTGCCGTTCGACGACCTCGTCGGTCGCAGCCTGCGGCTCGCCGCGGACGTGGCGACGGAGGGCGCGCACGTGCGGACCTTGGTGCGCGGCTCCTTCGGGTCGATCCCCGCCGAGGACGCGACGGCGCTCGCGCTCATCCTCACCGAGCTGGTGACCAACGCGGTCGAGCACGGGTTCGAGGGGCGGGAGTCCGGCACGGTGGAGGTCATCGTCGAGCGGCAGGACGACGCGCTGCGGGTCGAGGTCGCCGACGACGGCTCCGGCCTGCCGACCGAGCGGGGAGCCGGGACCGGGCTGGGCACGCAGATCGTCTCGACGCTGGTCACCAACGAGATGCGCGGGACGATCGAGTGGGCGAGCCGCGAGGGTGGCGGGACGTCCGTGGTCATCGAGGCCCGGTTGCGCGGACCTCGGGACGCCGCTGCGCTGGTCTGACGACCGGCTGCGACGACCCCGCCGGACGCAGGCGCGAGATCCGAGCCCGGACATGACTCGGCCCCGCCGCGCGGTGCGCAGCGGGGCCGAGGCCGAGCGGGTGCGGTGAGGTCAGCCGGCGCGGCGCTGGCGCGCGGTGCGGCGCTTGAGCGCGCGGCGCTCGTCCTCCGAGAGCCCGCCCCAGACGCCCGCGTCCTGACCGGTCTCGATGGCCCACTTCAGGCACGTGTCGACGACGGGGCAGCGGCGGCAGACGGCCTTCGCCTCGTCGATCTGGAGCAGGGCGGGGCCGGTGTTGCCGATGGGGAAGAACAGCTCCGGGTCCTCGTCGAGACACGCTGCGCGGTGGCGCCAATCCATGAGTTCTCTCCTAGGCACACGTCGAGGGACGCCCGGGGTCAGGGCGCGCGAGTCTGGACGTGAGATCGGGGGTGGGGGACGTACTGCATCAAGGCTCGCACCGGTCCGGGAACTCCACAAGGGTTACGAGGAGGTTTCATAACCATAACGACTGAGGCGTTCGTCACACCTGTGCACGGGCTGTGCCGCGCTGTGTGCCGCGTGTTGCTGCAGGTGAGGGGGATAGTCGGACAAACGTCCCCGACCCGGCGCCCGGCCGACGCGGTGACCAGGGTCACGTGGTGGTGTCAGTCACCTCGGAACCGTGGTAACGGGGAGTGAGCGTCGGTGCAGGTCAGGCACGACGACGACGGGTCGGGCCGCAGTGCCTAGGCTCGTGCCCGTGACTGGTCGTCCTGCTGTGCTGCTCGTCGTGTGCCTCCTCGTGACCCTCGAGGCCGCGGCCTTCCTGGGGCTGGGTGTCGCCTGGATCGTCGACGTGCTCCGTGGAGCCGCCTCGATGCCGGCGGCGAGCCTCTTCCTCGCCGCCTTCGGTGTCGGCGTCGCGCTCCTGCTGCTGCTCGCCGCGCGAGGTCTCTGGCGCGGGCGTCGCTGGGCGCGCTCGCCCGTGATCATGTGGCAGATCCTGCTCGTCGTCCTCGCCATCGGCTGGCTCGGGGCAGAGCCGACGGCCTGGGCCGTGGTCGTGCTCGTCGTCGCGGTGCTGATCGGCGTCGGGCTCCTGCTGCCGTCGGCGGTCGCCGCCACGGCCCGCCGTCAGGACCCGCCCGCGTAGACCTGGACGACCACCGCCTCCCGGCCCGTCAGCAGCACGCCACGTCCGGCGGGCCGGCGGGACGGGTCGACCGACCACGCCGCGCGCGGACCGACGAGCTCGGCGGACGCGTGGTCGTGCACGTCCAGCACGAGGGTCCGGCGACGGCGCACGAGCCGCGCCACCGTGCCCCGGAACGCCTGAGCCGCCGCCGACGACGTCACGGCGGCGACCACGCCGAGCGTCGGCGGCAGCAGGTCGTCGAGCCCGGGGTGGTCCCGGTGGAGGTCGTCGAGGTCGTCGACGAGCAGCACCGTCCCGTCAGGGTCCCCGCACGCCTGGACCAGATCGGCCGGTCCCACGTCCTGCACGCCGGCGAGCGCGGGGACCGGTGGGCCCGCGGGGTCCACCAGCCGCAGGACTCGTACACCCGACCGCACGAGCGAGCGGGCCACCACGCGCAGCGCCGTGCTCCGACCCGAGCCGGGAGGTCCGGCGACCAGCAGCCCGTGCCGCACGTCGACCCGTACGACCTCCGCCTGGTCCCCGCCCAGGCCCAGCGCGACCTCGAGACGGCTCGACCCGGCGTCGAGCGCGGCAGGCAGGTCCGCGCGCTCGGGCAGCGGCCGGACGAGCACCACGGAGGCGTCCCGCCCGGCCGCCGTGACCCGTGCGCCGGGTGGCCCGGGCAGGACCACCTGGCACACCTGCGCCCCCGTCGCGTGCAGGTGCACGGCCCTGCCCGGGGTGGTGCGACGACCCGCCAGGCCGGACGGCACCCCGGCGACGGTGTCGAGCGTCGCGTCGGCCAGCGGGAGCACCAGCCGGTGGGCGAACGCGCCGGCGTGCTGCAGCGCGGTGGGCCCCGCGGCGGCCCCGGCCGCGAGCGCCGTGCTCGTCGTGCTGCTGCGCCAGAGGGCGGTCAACCGGTCGGCGCCCGCACCTCGCGCGAGCCGGCCGACCGAGTCGAGCAGCAGGTCGAGGCGGTCGACGACGAGCAGCACGTGCGGACGGTGCGCCTCCGCGAGGAGCTCGAGGAGACGAGCCACCGCGCGGGCGTCGTCGGTCTCCAGGTCGCTGCCCAGCCGGCCGTGCCGGTCGGCCGCGCGCAGCCGGTCCAGGGACGCGGCGGGCAACCCGACGGTGTGCACCGCCCACCCCCGGTCCAGGGCCTCCAGCGCAGCGGTGACCAGCGTCGTCGTACGACCCGAGCGAGGTCCGCCCACGACCAGGAGCGGTCCGTCGGCCGGGTCCCAGCGCACCGCGCCTCGACGCTGCTCCTCGGGCAGGTCGGCGACGGCGAGCGCCAGACCGGGCCCGTCCGGGACGTCCCCCGGCCGGACCACGGCGGGCAGGGCGGGGAGCCAGGGGCAGCCGGTGGTCGCCGGTCGGCCGGACGCGGCGTGGACGGCGGCGTGCACCCAGTCCGCGCCCGCGTCGTCGTCCACGGGAGGGCCGGGCGCGACGGGGGACCACGGGGCGGCACCCGCGTCGGACCACGCGGGCGCGAGGCGCACGACCGGCGTCGCGGCCGCCGTGACGGCCCGCGCGACCTGGACCGCCTCGAGCGGCTGCGTCCCGCGTCGGACCCACGCGCGACCCGGGGTCGCCGGGTCGAGGCGGGAGGCGTCCGGAGCGTCGAGCACGTCCGTGGAGTCGGCCTGGTCCGTGACCCGCAGCGCGATCCGTAGGCCGACGTTCGCCCGCAGGTCGGCACCGACCGCACCCGCGGGCCGCTGGGTGGCCAGCACGAGGTGCACACCGAGCGCGCGTCCCTGGGCGGCGATCCGGGTGAGGGCGGCGGACGCGTCGGGCACGTCCTCGGTGAGCGCCCGCAGCTCGTCGACGACGACGAGCAGGCGCGGCGGCGTCGTCGCGCCTGCCGGGTCGAGCTCGCGCAGGTCACGGGCACCCGCGGCGGACAGGACGGCCTCGCGGCGGCGCAGCTCCGCACGCAACGACACGAGGACGCGTCGGGCGTGCGCGGCGTCGAGGTCCGTGACGTGCTCCAGCACGTGCGGGAGCCCGGCGACGGGTCCGAGACCGGTCCCGCCCTTGAAGTCGACGAGCAGGATCGCCAGGCGGTCCGGCGGGTGCGTCAGCGCGAGCGAGAGCACGAGGGCGGTGAGGAGCTCCGACTTCCCGGCACCGGTCGTCCCGGCCACCAGGGCGTGCGGGCCGTCCGCGACGAGGTCGACGGCCACGGTCCGGCCACCTGTCCCCACCCCGAGCGCCACGGTGAGGTCCGCGCGAAGCGCCTCCCATGCCGCGGCGACGCCGTCCGGCGCCGGGATGCCGTCGAGCGCCGCGAGCGAGGCCCGGGAGGGCGGCGCGGCTCCGTCGCCGGCGTCGGCGGCCCGTGCCCGGGCCGCTGCCGCCGCGCGGACCTGCTCCAGGGCGCGCCGGGCGCCGACCGCCTGCCGGGGGACGTCGTCCACCCGGCCGTCCGCCCGGTGCAGCCGCACGGCTCGCGGTCCCACCTCGAGCCGCGCCCGGCACCAGGCGGGGACCGCCGCGGGGGACTCCGCGAGCAGGAGCAGCCGCTGCGTCGCGGGGGCCGACGACCGCCACCGGGCGAGCGCGGCCGGGTCGGGCGGGTCGTCGGCGACGACGAGGCCGTCGCCGGGACCGAGCGGCAGCGCAGCGTCGGGGGCGGTCGCCCACACGCACCAGGACCAGTCGTCGGGCCGCCGGGTGCGGACCGCGAGCGCGGCGGTCAGGTGGCTGCCGAGCGCGCCGAGGGCGGCCGCCCGCGCGACCGGCAGAGCCAGGCTCCGCGGCCCGACGACCGCGAGGGAGCCGCCGGGGTCCCAGGGCTGGTCCAGCGTCACGGGGTCCACCGGGGCCACGACCGCGCGGGCGGTCGCGGCGACGAGGGCGGCGAGGTCCTGCACGGCGGTGTCGCCCGGCCGACGGTGCCGCCGGCGCCACCGCGCGACACCGGCCGCGCCGAGGGCGACGAGCGGCACGGCGAGGCCGACGAGGAGCAGGACGGGCTGGCGCAGCGCGGCCGCGAGCGCGACCGAGCCGACCAGCGGCGCCAGCCACGTCGCGGGCCGCGACGCCAGGCCGGGGCCCGGTGGCGCCGTCTCCGGTACGTCGTCGCGCACCGGTCCCCGCAGCGTGAGCGTCGTGCTGCCCACGCGCAGCGGACGGTGCGGTCGCCAGCGCCGTCGGCGCCGGTGCCGCCCGACGCCGACCCGCACGTGCACGCGGTCGCCGCGACGCCTCACCTCCACACGGGCGAGCCCCGGGTCCGCCACGGCGAGGAAGGGCGGCACCGCGTCGGGACCGCCCGGCGGCCCGACCGTCAGCCGCCCGTCGGCCGGCACGGCGGCGAGCCCACCGCCGTCGGGTCCCGCGACCACGGCGACGTGCCAGTCGGACCGGACCGCGAGCTCCGTCCCCGTGCCGCTGCCCCGACCGGTGCGCAGGAGGCACCCGTCGACGAGCGGAGGGTGCCCGACGACGTGGTGCTCGTCGAGGAGCGCGTCCCCGACGGCGGCCCGGACACCCGTGCTCGCCCATCCCGCGTACCCGCTCACGCGGGCGAGCGCCGGGCGCAGGGCGGACAGGGGGAGCCCGGGCTCCGCCTCGACGTCGGTGGGGACGAGCCCGGGACCGCGCGACGGGTCGGGGTGGAGCAGGGTGAGGCGCACCGACCGACCCTGGCGTGACCGGGACGACGGACCGGCCCGCCCCCCACGGTCGGGGGACGGACCGGTCCGTGCACAGGACCACCGGTCGGATCGGCGGCCGCGCGGCGGGTGTCAGTCGACGGCGAGCGCCGCGACGGGCGACGTGCGGGCGGCCGCCCGTCCCGGCAGGACCGAGGCGAGCAGACCCGCCGCGAGCGCGACGACGAGCAGGAGCGCCAGGTCGGTCCACGGGACCACCAGGATCACGTCGCCGATCTCACCGAAGGTGATCACCGCGCCCGCCCACCCGTACAGCAGCCCCAGCGCGGCGCCGAGGACGGCCCCGACCCCCGCGATGAGCATCCCCTCGACGGCGAGCATCACGCGCAGCTGTCGTCGGGAGAGCCCGATCGCGCGCAGGGTCGCGGACTCCCGACGCCGCTCGAGGACCGAGAGCGACAGGGTGTTCGCCACGCCGATCAGCGCGATCACCACGGCGACACCGAGCAGCCCGACAACGATCGCCAGCAGCGTGTCGATCACCCGCTCGTTGCCCGCACGCTCGGCACCGGCGCTGCTGACCTCCGCGGGGGTGTCCGGCAGCGCGGTCCGCACGTCCTGCAGCACGAGGGCCGCGTCGGCTCCCGGGTCCAGCCCGACCCACAGCATCGAGACGGGCGCCTGGGGTGCGAGCCGCTCGAACGTGGCCGGGGTGACCAGGGCGTAGACGCCACCCAGCTCGCTCGGCACGGCGCGGAGCTGCATGGCCGTCCCGTCCGGTGCGGGGTCAGACGCGTCGCCGACGGTCGTGTACGCCGTCGTCGTGGCGGTGTCACCGGCCACGTCCTCGGACATCACCTTGGGGAGCAGCAGCGTCCCGTCGTCCAGGCCGTCCGCGGTGCGCGGGTCGCGCAGCACGTCCGTCGTGGAGCCGTCGGCGGGAGCGGCGACCATGACCCAGGTGTCGTCCCGCAGCACGGCCGCGGTCCGCATCTCCAGGACGGTGTCGACCCCGGTCACGGCATCGACCGCGTCGCGGACGTCGGACGGCAGGCTCGACGTCTCGCCGTAGACCGTGCCGTCGACCATCAGATCCACCGGGTAGTGCTCGTCGAGCTCCTGCGCCAGCGACACACGAGCGCTGGCAGCCCCCGTGCTCATCATGGCGACGAGGGTGGCGCCGATCAGCAGAGCGGCACTGGTGGCCGCCGTCCGGCGCGGGTTGCGCACGGTGTTCGCCGCGGCGAGCCGGGCGCTGGTCCCGGTCCTCGCCAGCGCGCGTCCCACGAGCGACACGACCCTCGGCACCCAGAACACCGCGCCGAGCAGCACGCCGACGAACGACAGCCCGCCCGCGAGCGCCCCGACGCCGAGCAGGATCATCGCGTCGGCGCGCCCGCTGCTGGACAGCGCGGCGGCGAGCAGCATGACCCCGACACCGCCGAGCGTGAGCAGCAGGGACAGCGCGAGCCGGACGCGACCCCCGCGAGCACCCACGGCCGGGGCCTCGGCCGGGCGCAGCGCCGCGATCGGGGAGACCCGCGTCGCCTCACGGGCGGGGACCAGGGAGGCGAGGACGGTGACGACGGTGCCGACGAGGAGCGGGAGCAGCACGACGGGCACAGTCACCTGGATGGTGGACGGCAGCGGGACGCCGAGGTTCAGGCGGCCGAGCACCATCAGCGCCGACTGGCCGAGCACGAGGCCGAGGACCAGCCCCGCCACGGACGCGGCGACGCCCAGGATCGCGGCCTCGGTCAGCACGGAGCGGCGCAGCTGCCCCTTGCCGGCGCCGACGCAGCGCAGGAGGGCGAGCGTGCGCGTGCGCTGCGCGACGAGCACCTGGAACGTGTTGGCGATGACGAGGGCGGCGACGAGCAGCGCCACCGCGGCGAACCCGAGGACGAGCGTGACCAGCACGTTCCCGCCGTCGGAGAACTGCGAGACGGACCTCTCCGCGGCTGCGTCCCGGGTGAGCGCCTCGGTGCCGGGGACGAGCGGGTCGACCGCGGCCAGCAGCGCCTCGGCGCCCACCCCCGGCTGCGCGGCCACGAGGACCGTCGCCCCGAGCTCGCCCAGCGACTCGGCACCGCTCCAGCGCAGCGCGTCGTCGGCCGTCACCAGGCCCGCACCACCGCTCTGCGACCAGGCGGACGCCGGGTCGGACGCGATGCCGGTCACCACGACGTCGTCGTCGACCGTGCGCCAGACCTCCTCGGACCCGTCGGTCGACGCGGTGGGCTCGGCGGTCGCGTCGTCGGCAGGCTCGGAGGTGGTCCAGCGGACCTGCACGTGGTCGCCGACGCCGACACCGAGGGCGTCCGCGGTCGCGAGGGGCAGGGCGATCTCTCCGCTGGCCGCCGGCGCGGTGCCGTCCTCGACCACCAGCGAGCTCAGGCTCGGGTCGTCGATGGTCGGCAGCATGAGCTGCCAGCGGCTGGTCCCGCCCTTGCGGATCTCGATGCCGGTGGGGGCCAGGAGCTCGGCGGCCCGCACGTCCGGCAGGGCGCGCACCGCCTCGAGCTCGGACTCGGAGATGTCGCCGTCCACCACGACGTCGGCCCCGGCGTACGTCGCGGTGACGGCGTCGTAGCCGGTCCGGGTCATGACGTTCCCGGCGATCAGGGTGGTGGCGAGGAACGCGGTGCCGATCGCGATGGCGACGGCGGCGGCCGTGAGCCGGCCGAGGCTGCGGCGCATCTGCGCCCAGGTGAGTCGCAGCATCAGAGCGCCGCCTGGTCCAGCGTGCGCAGGGCCTCCAGGCCCGTGAGCACCGACTCGGGCGTCGGGTCGGCGATGTCCCCGGCGATGCGTCCGTCGGCCAGCAGGACGACGCGGTCCGCGTACGCCGCGGCGGTCGGGTCGTGCGTGACCATGATGATCGTGCGGCCCAGCTCACGCACCGAGCGCCGCAGGAAGCTCAGCACCTCGGCGCCCGAGCGCGAGTCCAGGTTCCCCGTGGGCTCGTCGGCGAAGACGACCTCCGGCTTGGCGATGAGGGCGCGCGCGATGGCGACCCGCTGCTGCTGACCGCCGGACAGCTCCGACGGCCGGTGCGTGAGGCGCTGACCGAGCCCCAGGGTGGACACCAGCGTGTCGAACCACGCGCGGTCCACGGCCGTGCCGGCCAGCTCGAGCGGCAGCAGGATGTTCTGCTCGGCCGTGAACATCGGCAGCAGGTTGAAGCTCTGGAACACGAACCCCACCCGGTCGCGCCGCAGCCGGGTCAGCGCACCGTCGTCGAGCGCGGTGATCTCGGTGGCGCCGAGGCGGGCGGTCCCGGACGTCGCCTGGTCCAGGCCGGCGAGGACGTGCATGAGGGTCGACTTGCCGGAGCCCGACGGGCCCATGATCGCCGTGAAGGCGCCGGCAGCGAAGTCGACGTCGACGCCGTCGAGCGCGCGGACCTCGGCCGCCCCCTGGCCGTAGACCTTGGTGAGCGACCGGGCGCTGACGGCGACCGGTGAGCCACCCGGGACGCGCGGCTGGTCCTCGTCGATCGGGCGGAAGACGGTGGTGTCCACGGGTGGGCTCCTTCGAGGTGCGGTGATGACGTCACCGACGCTACGGAGGGACCCGTCGCCCGCACATCAGGCCCCGGACGGGTCGACCGTCATCCCGTGGACCGACACCGGTCGCCGTCGGGGGCGCCGGGCCTACGATCCCGGTCGGACGAGCCCGGTCTCGTAGGCGACGACGACGGCCTGGACCCGGTCGCGGACGTGGAGCTTGGCCAGGATGCGGCCCACGTGCGTCTTCACGGTCGCCTCGGCGACGAACAGGTCGGCGCCGATCTCGGTGTTCGACCGGCCGCGCGCCATCAGGACGAGGACCTCACGCTCGCGCTCCGTGAGGTCGGCGACGGCGAGCCGTGCGGGGTCGGTGGGGGTGCCGGGCTCGTCGGGCGGGAGCGCGGTGACGAGGTGCTCCAGGAGCCGCCGGGTGCTCGACGGGGCGATGACGGCGTCGCCGTGGTGCACGGTGCGGATCGCGGCGAGCATCTCCTCCGGCGGGGCGTCCTTGAGCAGGAACCCGCTCGCGCCGGCGCGGATGGCGGAGAGCACGTACTCGTCGAGGTCGAAGGTGGTCAGGACGATGACGCGGGGCGACGGTGCGTCGTCCGTCGCGCGCGCGATGATCTGCGCGGTCGCGGTCAGCCCGTCCATGGTGGGCATCCGGACGTCCATGAGCACGACGTCGACCGGCCCGGTGGCCGTGCGGGCCGCGGGGTCGAGGGCGCGCACGGCCTGTGCCCCGTCGCCCGCCTCGAGCACGACCTCGAGGTCGGGCTGCGAGTCGATGACCATGCGGAACCCGGCGCGGACCAGCTGCTGGTCGTCGACCAGGGCGACGCGGATCGTGCCGTCGCTCATCGCGACGCCTCGTCCTGGGTGCTCGGCACGGGGGTGGTCCTCTCGTCGGTGGGTGTGCTGGTCGGTTCGCTGGTGGGTGCGGTGTCGGCCGGGGTGGGCAGCTGGGCCCGGACGCGGAACCCGCCCCCGGGCCGCGGGCCGGCGCTGACAGTGCCGCCGAACATCGTGGTGCGTTCCCGCATGCCGAGCAGCCCCTGCCCGAGCCCGTCGCTGTCCGCCGACGCACCGCGGCCGTCGTCGGTGACCTCGAGCACGATGGCGTCGGGGAGCCACTGGACGAGCACGGTGACCTTGGGGTCCGGGCCGGCGTGCTTGAGCACGTTGGTCAGCGACTCCTGGGCGATCCGGTAGACGGTCAGACCGGTCCCGGGCGGCAGGTTGCGCGGCTCGCCCATGCGGACGAGCGAGGCGCGCAGGCCGCTGGCCCGGACCTGCTCCACGAGCGCGCCGACGTCGGACTCGGCGGGCTGCGGGGCGAACCCCTGGCCCGTGCCGCGGCTCAGCCCGCCGGGCCCCGGCAGCACCGGGACGGCGCCGGTGGTGGTGGGCGGCTCGGAGCTGTTCCGCAGCACGCCCAGCAGCCGCCGCATGTCGGTCAGCGCGGCGCGCCCGGTCTCGCCGATGGTGCCGAGCGCGCGAGTGGCCGCCGCCGGGTCGGCGTCGGCCGCGTACCGGCCGCCGTCGGCCTGCGCGATCATCACGGTCAGGGAGTGGGCGACGATGTCGTGCATCTCCCGGGCGATCCGCGCGCGCTCGGCGGCGGTCGCGATCTGCGACTGCTGGTCGCGCTCGACCTCGAGGCGCTCGGCACGGTCGACCAGGGCCTCGATGGTCTCGCGGCGGGAGCGGCGCACGAGGCCGAACGCCCAGACCGTGAGGGCGCTGAACCCGGTGAAGACCGCGGTCGACGCGGCGCCGGGGGCGTTGAACCACCCGTTCATCGCGATGCCCAGCAGGACGGACCCGACGAGGGTGCTGACGATCGCGACACGGTGCGCCCAGCGGGGCCCGTGCACGGTGACCGAGTAGAGCGCCATCAGGACGGCGAAGTCCGCGGGCACCACCAGCGGGGCGAAGAACGCGAGCTGCAGGAGGGCGAAGGAGTAGACGGCGACCGCCGAGGCGGTGGGGCGCACCCGGCGCCACGCCAGGGGGGCGACGACCGCGAAGGAGATGAGCGGGGTGGCGAAGGAGCGGGACGCGTCGGCCGTCGCCGTCGTGATGTCCGTGGACGTCGCGACCATGAGGAGCAGCAGGAACCCGGTGCCGGTCGCGTCGACCGCGAACCGGTGCGCCTCCTCCCACCGCAGCAGGCGATCCCATCTCGTCACCCCACGAGGGTAGGCGGGGGCACCGTCGCCGGCGTGCGTCCGCAGGACGACCCGAGGTCCACGACGGTCCGACCAGGGGCGCACAGAGCGGGACGGCCGGCCGCAAGATTCACGTGAACCTGTGGGCGCGCCCCCCTGGCGGTCAAGACCGTCCCATGACCTAGCATGGGCGAATGACCCAGGTGCTGCTGGCCGAGGACGATCCCGCGATTGCCGAGCCTTTGGCCCGCGCCCTCGGGCGTGAAGGTTATGACGTGCGCGTGCAAGGAACTGGTCAAGGTGCGATCGACGGCGCCGCGGCGGCCGACCTGGTCGTCCTCGACCTCGGCCTGCCGGACATGGACGGCCTCGACGTCGCCCGTGCCATCCGCAACCTCGGCCTGACCACGCCGCTGCTCGTGCTGACCGCGCGCGCCGACGAGGTGGACCTGGTGGTCGGCCTCGACGCGGGTGCCGACGACTACGTCACCAAGCCCTTCCGCCTGGCCGAGCTGCTGGCCCGTGTCCGCGCGCTGCTGCGCCGCAGCGTGGGCGACCCCGGCGACGAGGACGAGCTGCACGCGCAGAACGTCCGCGTCGACGTCGCCGCCCACCGCGCGTTCCAGGGCGAGCGGGAGCTGCACCTGACGGCCAAGGAGTTCGACCTGCTGCGCGTGCTCGTCGGCGCGGCCGGCACCGTCGTCGCGCGGGAGACGCTCATGCGCGAGGTGTGGGGTTCCGACCCCACGGGCTCCACCAAGACGCTGGACATGCACGTGTCCTGGCTGCGTCGCAAGCTCGGCGACGACGCGAACGCGCCCCGGTACGTCACCACGGTGCGCGGCATGGGCTTCCGGTTCGAGACGGGCGGCGCGAGCGCCGAGCAGGGCTGAGCCTTGCGTCGTCGCGTCCTGCAGGCGACGATCGCCGCGGTCACCGTCGCGGTCGTCCTGCTCGGGTTCCCGCTCGCCTTCCTCGGCGCGCAGCTGGTCCGTGAGAACGAGATGCAGGCGCTGTCGGCGCGCGCCGAGTCCGCTGCGCGGGCGGTCGACTTCCGCGTCGAGCAGGACATCGACCTCACGGACCGGATGCTCGAGAACTACACCGGTGACGTCGGTGAGGTCGCCGCCTCGGTGATCGTCCGGACGCCCGACGGCGAGCTGTACCAGGCGGGGGAGCGGATCCAGGGCCGCACGCTGTCGGTGCAGGTCGAGTCCGACACCGGTGCGGTCGTGACGCTCTACGTCTCCTGGTGGGACGTCTTCTGGCTCAGTGCCCGGGTGATCGCGCTCGTCGTCGTCGCGGCCGTCGTCGCGTTCGCGGCCGGCATCGCGATGGCGATCTGGCAGGCCAACCGGCTCACCGCCCCGCTCGTCTACCTGGCTGCGTCCGCCGAGCAGCTGGGCGCCGGGCAGGTGCGACCACGCCTCGAGCCGTCGGGGGTCGAGGAGATCGACCTCGTCGCCGCCGAGCTCGCGCGCAGCGCGGACCGCATGGCCGCGCGGCTGGCGGCCGAGCGGCAGTTCGCCTCCGACGCGTCCCACCAGTTGCGCACGCCGCTCACGGCGCTGTCCATGCGGCTCGAGGAGATCATGGTCGCCACGGACGACCCGGACGTGAGCGAGGAGGCGCGGATCTCCCTCGAGCAGGTCGAGCGGCTCGTGCGGGTGGTCGACGACCTGCTGGCCAGCTCCCGCCGGCTGCAGGGCGGCACCACCGAGGCCGTGCGGCTCCTCGAGGTGGTGCACCAGCAGGAGGAGGAGTGGCAGCCGACGTTCCAGGCCGCGGGGCGCCGGCTCGTCGTCGAGGTGGACCGCACCACGCAGGTCCTCGCGACGCCCGGTGCGCTCGCGCAGGTGATCGCGACGCTGATCGAGAACTCGCTGAAGCACGGCGCCGGGACGACGACCGTCCGCTCCCGGCCGAGCGGGCCCTCGGGTGCGGTCGTCGTCGAGGTGGCCGACGAGGGCGCCGGCGTGCCCGACGACCTGGCGCCCCGGATCTTCGAGCGTGAGGTGACGTCCGGGAAGGGCACGGGCCTCGGCCTGGCGCTCGCCCGCGACCTGGCGTCCGCCGACGGCGGCCGGCTCGAGCTCGCGCAGCGCCGTCCCGCGGTGTTCGCGCTGTTCCTCGCGGGCGTCCCGGCCTCGATGCGCCCCGACGTGGTGCTGCCCCTGGGTGCGGTGGTCTCGGCGCGGATGGACCGGCGCCGGCGGTGACCGATTTCGCCCGGTTCGCGCGGGCGTATCGCGTCGCAGCGGTGCACGGCCCCGTAATCTAGGCCGCTACGACGACGACGAGCATCCGCAGGAGACCCACGCCGTGTACCGGATCACGCCAGCCATCCAGCACTACGCCTGGGGTTCGACGACGGCGATCCCGGACGTGCTGGCGATGGTGCCGGACGGACGGCCGGTGGCGGAGGCCTGGTTCGGCGCCCACACCAGTGCCGCGGCGACCGTGCAGACCGCCGACGGGCCGCAGGGCCTGGACCAGCTCATCGCCGTCGACCCCGCGCTCCACCTCGGAGCCGACGTCACCTCCAGGTTCGGCGCGCACCTGCCCTACCTGCTCAAGATCATCGCCGCGAACGCCCCGCTCTCCCTGCAGGTCCACCCCACCCTCGAGCGGGCCCGCGCCGGGTTCGCCGCGGAGGACGCAGCCGGCATCCCCGTCTCGGCGCCCGAGCGCAGCTACCGCGACGACAACCACAAGCCCGAGCTCGTCTACGCGCTGAGCAGGCTGGACGCGATGGTCGGGTTCCGCGCCCCGCGGCGGGCCGCCGAGCTGCTGGCGGACCTCGACACCCCGCTCGCCGCCGACCTGCACGCGCTGCTCGCCGCGGACCCGTCGTCGGAGGGCGTGCGCACCGCGTTCGAGTGGCTCCTGCAGCCGGAGACCCGTCCGGCTGCCGCCGACGTCGCCAAGTTCGCCGAGGCCTGCGCCCGCCGGCTCGCGGACGGCTCGCCGTCCCCCCGCACGGACCGCACGGTCATGCGCCTGGCGGCGGCCTACCCGGGCGACCCGGGCGCGGTGACCTCTGTGCTGCTCAACCCGGTGACCCTGCAGCGCGGGGAGGCGCTGTTCGTCCCGGCGGGCACGGTGCACGCCTACCTGCAGGGCGTCGGCGTCGAGATCATGGCGAACTCGGACAACGTGCTGCGGGCCGGCCTGACCCGCAAGCACGTCGACGTGGTCGAGCTGCTGGACAACGTCGACTGCGTCGCGGCGCCGCCCATCCGGATCGCCCCGGAGCGCGTCTTCACCTCGACCCGGATCTTCTACGCGCCGGTGGACGACTTCGAGCTGTCGGTCACCCGGCTGACCGACGACGGCGCCACCCGGCTGCCGGGCCGCGGCCCACGCATCGTCCTGTGCCTCGAGGGCGAGGTCGAGCTGGGCGCGCAGGACGGGAGCACGCTGGCGCTGACCCGCGGCCAGGCGGTCTTCGTCCCCGCGTCCGACGGCGCGCTGACCGGGTCGGGCGACGCGACGGTCGTCCAGGCGGACGTGCCCTGACTCTGGGCCCTGTCAGGCCGTCGGGGGAACGCGCACGCCCGTGAACACCCAGCGCTTGTAGCCGAGGTACCGCAGGACGGTCCCGATACCGATCCCGATCACCGTGGCGACGTTGTCCGCCAGCGCGGTGGTCAGCCCGAGGGTGTAGTGCGAGAACGCCAGGGTGAGCACCGGGATCAGGGCGCAGACGACGTTGATGCCCGCGAACACCGTGAGCTCGCGCGCCCGGCGGTCCGTGCGCTGCTGCGAGAACGTCCAGTGCCGGTTGCCCAGCCAGGCGACGAGCGTCGCGGCGACGACCGAGATGATCTTCGCGGTGAGCGGCTTGTGGCCGAGCACCTCGCCCGGACCGAACCGCAGCAGGTTGAACAGGCCGAGGTCGACCACGAACGCGACACCGCCCACCGAGAGGAACCGGGCGAGCTCGTAGGCGCGTGCCCGCAGCGCAGCGGCCCGGACGGCGGAGGCGACCGGGGGCGCGTCGGGAGCCCGGTCGTCGGTCAGCTCGTCGCTGGCGCTCACGGGGCTCCTCGCAGGTGGGACACAGCAGTCTGGAGAGGATAGCCCTGGTATCCAGGAGCCGGCCGACCGAGGGCGGCCGCGAAGCGTTTCGGCGCCGCCCGGCGCTCGGCTAGTGTCGTCGCCCGTGACAGCACCCGTGGTGGCAGTGGTCGGTGGCGGGCAGCTCGCCCGGATGATGGCGCCGGCGGCGACCGCGCTCGGTGTGCACCTGCGCGTGCTCGTCGAGAACCCGTCGTCCTCGGCCGCCCAGGTCGTGGTCGACGCGCCTGTCGGCTCGGCGTCCGACGAGGCGGCGATCACCGCGCTGGTCGATGGCGCCGACGCGCTCACGTTCGAGCACGAGCACGTGCCGAACCTGCTGCTCGACCGCCTGGAGAGCGCGGGCGTCGCGGTCCACCCGGACGCGTCCGCCCTCGTGCACGCGCAGGACAAGATCGTCATGCGGACCCGGCTGACCGAGCTCGGCATCCCGGTCCCGTCGTGGGCCGTGCTCCCGTCGGCCGCGGAGCTGGGCACCTTCCTCGCCGACCACGGCGGGGTGGCGGTGGTGAAGACCGCCCGCGGCGGGTACGACGGCAAGGGCGTGCGGGTCGTGCGCTCGCCCGAGGACGTCGCGGACTGGTTCACGGCCGCGGCGGACGGCACCGGCGCCCCGCTCCTGGCGGAGGAGAAGGTGCCGTTCACCCGGGAGCTCGCCGTGCTGGTGGGGCGTCGGCCCAGCGGTGAGACGCGCACGTGGCCCGTGGTCGAGTCGGTCCAGCGCGACGGTGTGTGCGCGCAGGTCGTCGCCCCCGCCCCCGACCTGGACCCCGCGACGCGGGAGCAGGCGGTCGAGGTGGCCGTCCGGATCGCCACCGGCCTGGGCGTCACCGGTGTGCTCGCGGTCGAGCTGTTCGAGGTCGCGGACGACGCCGGCGGCCCGCCGCGGGTGCTCGTCAACGAGCTCGCGATGCGCCCGCACAACTCGGGCCACTGGACGATCGACGGTGCCGTGACCAGCCAGTTCGAGCAGCACCTGCGCGCCGTGCTCGACCTGCCCCTGGGGGAGACGGCCGCACGCTCGAGGTGGACCGTGATGGCGAACGTGCTCGGCAGCTCGCTGCCGGACCCGACGGACGCCCTCGCCGACGTCGCGCGGCTGGACCCCGCGGCCAAGGTCCACCTGTACGGCAAGGAGGTCCGCGCGGGACGCAAGCTCGGGCACGTCAACGTCAGCGGCGACGACCTCGACGACGTCCGCCGCCGCGCGATCGCCGCTGCGGCCCTGCTGCAGGGCGAGGCGTCCGCCTGACGCGAACAGCGGGCCGCAGCACGGACCGCCTGGGACATGATGGGCGCGCGGCGTCACCGGGACGGCGTCAGGAACGGAGACAGTGATGGCAGCGCAGGCCCTGGTGGGGATCGTCATGGGCTCGGACTCGGACTGGCCGGTCATGAAGGCCGCCGCCGAGGCGCTCGCCGAGTTCGACGTCCCGGTCGAGATCGACGTGGTGTCCGCGCACCGGCAGCCCGAGAAGATGATCGCCTACGGCCGCAGCGCCGCCGACCGCGGGCTGCGGGTGGTGATCGCCGGCGCCGGTGGGGCTGCGCACCTGCCGGGCATGCTCGCCGCCGTCACCACGCTCCCGGTGGTCGGTGTCCCCGTCCCGCTCGCCTACCTGGACGGCATGGACTCGCTCCTCTCGATCGTGCAGATGCCCGCCGGCGTCCCCGTCGCGACAGTCTCCATCGGCGGGGCCCGCAACGCCGGTCTCCTCGCCGTGCGCATCCTCGCGTCGGGCGAGGGTGAGCAGGCCGGGCGCCTGCGCACCGCGATGGCGGCGTTCCAGGAGGACCTGCAGGGTCAGGCGGACGGCAAGGGTGAGCGGCTGCGGGCGCAGACGACGAGCCGGCCGAGCGTGGGCTTCAGCGTCTGACCACGCTCGCTGACCACGGGTCGGACCGCGTCCGGCGGTGTCAGGCGCCGGGCATCCCGCCCACGGGGCCGGGCGGCAGCGAGCCGTCACGGATCGCGGCCCAGAACGCCGGTGCGGCGTCCGGGTCCAGCAGCACGGTGGAGCCGGCGTTGCCGCCGGGGCGGTAGTCGATCGACGAGATCGGGGGCGTCCCCGTGATGCCGTTCTCGCCGTTGGCCGCGCGGAACGCGAGCGCGAGCCTGGCCATGTCGAGGATGTTCGACTCGTTGCTCACGGTCAGCGCGCCGGTGCCCGCGTCGATCAGCGCGACCTGCTGACCCGGTCGCAGGGCGAGCTGGCTGGGCTGCACCTTGGACATGACGGCTCCGATGAGCTGCCGCTGCCGCTCCGCCCGGCCCACGTCGCCGGTGAGGTCGGCCTTGCGCATCCGGGCGAACGCGAGGGCCTGCGTGCCGTCGACGTCGTGGCAGCCCGCCACCCACACCATGCCGGAGTCGACGTCGTTGACGTCGGTGTCGTGGCACAGGTTCACGCCGCCCACCGCGTCGACGATCTGCTCGACACCCGCCATGCCGATCTCGGCGTAGTGGTCGACCGTGAGGCCGGTGAGCCCCTCGACCGTCTGCACGAGCAGCGGCGCCTGGCCCCACGAGAACGCCGCGTTGAGCTTCGCCGCACCGTTCCCGGGGATCTCGACGTAGGTGTCGCGGGGCAGCGAGATGAGCGCCGTGGGACCGCTGTCCGGCACGTGCAGCAGCAGGATCGTGTCGGTGCGCGAGCCCTCGGTCCCGTCCTGCTCGATGCCCCCGTCGGCGCGCGAGTCCGACCCGGTCAGCAGGTACGTGGTGCCGGGGGTGTTCGCCGCGCCGCTGAGCGCCGCGGTGTGCTGGACCTTGTCGTTCGCCCAGACCGCCAGGCCGATCGGCCAGGCGAGCAGCGCGAGGACCACCAGGGCTGCGACGGCGCCGACGAGCGGCTTGCGGCTGCGCCGCGCCCCGGGCTGGGCGGCCGGGTCGGGCGCGCCCGCGGTCGGTCGCGGCGGACGCGGGCCGGCCGGGCCGGCGGGTGGACGGGTCGGCTGCGCCGGACGAGCCGTCGCGGGGCGCGAGGACGTCGACCGCGGGGCAGGGGTGGAGGCAGGCGTCGCGACCGGGGCCGCCTGTCGCCCGGCTCGGCCCGGTACCTCGACCGGCGCCGCACCCGCGGGGCGCGCGCCCTGCCCGGCGGGGGCGATCGTCGGGGGACGGCCGGACACCGGTCGGGGGTCAGGGGTCGCCGGCGCCGGCCGAGCGGCACGAGCCGGGGCCGGTCGCGGGGTCCGGGGCGCAGTGGGCCGTGACGGGCGGCCGACGACGATCGGCTCGGCGTCGGCCGGGCGGACCGGACGGGCGGGAGCGCCGGGCGCGAAGCTCGGGGGAGGTGTGCGGGAGGTCCGGTCGTCGGGAGCCATGCCTCAGCAGACGTCCGTCGTGTCGTCGACGCTGAACGCCTCCTGGCCGGCCTTCTTCGTCTCCACCGGGGCGGGTGCGACGGGTTCGACGGGTTCGACGGGTGCCACGGGCTCCACCGGGGCGGTGGTGGAGGCGGGCGGCGGTGTGGTGACCTCCGGCGCGACGGGCTCCTCGCCCAGGGCCGGGACGTCCGCGGCGATGTTCGCCCACACCACGTCGGCCTCCGACGTCCACTCGACCCGGTTCGGGTCGGACTTGGCGGGGGCGAACGGGATCGTCATGAAGGTGATGTTGCCACCGTTGATGTTGCGGAGGTTGTAGGCGAGGCCGGTCATGTTGCCGATCGACATCCCGGTGTCCGTCGTCAGCGAGCCGGTCGCCGCGCTGAGGAACGAGATCAGCTTCTGCGGGTTGGTCAGGACGTCGCGGGACAGCACCTCGCGCACCATCGCCGCGATGAGCTTCTGCTGGTTGCCGATGCGGTTGGTGTCGGAGCCGTCGCCGATCCCCTGGCCCTTGCGGGCCCGGGCGTAGGCGAGGGCCGTCGGCCCGTCGAGCGTCTGGAAGCCGGCCTCGAGCGAGAGCCCGGCCATGTCCGACTTCATGGCGGTGGGGATGCACATGGGCACACCGCCGATGGAGTTCACCATCTGCTGGAACCCGGCGAAGTCGACGACGACGAAGTGGTTGATGGTCAGGCCGGTGTTCTGCTGCACCGTGTTGATCGTGCAGGCGGCCGCCGACGTCATGTCGCCGCCGTTGTCCCAGCCCGTCGCGAAGGCGGAGTTGAACATCCCGTGGGTCGCGCGAGTGGTCTTCCCGTTCGTCATCGTGCACGCGGGGATGTCCACGAGGGAGTCGCGGGGGATGGAGACCAGCTCGACGCGCGACCGGTCGGCGGAGATGTGCAGGACCATCGACGTGTCGGAGCGCATGCCGGCGGCCTCGCCACCGATCTCGGCGTTCACCCCGTCGCGCTGGTCCGACCCGAGGATCAGGAGGTTGACGGCCTGACCCGCGTTCGGGTCGTCCGGGTCGGGCTCCGTGGTCGCCGACGGCATGGGGTTCACCAGGGCCGAGACGTCGACCTTGTCCATGTTGCCGTTCAGCTTGGCCGCCACCGCGGCGACGCCGCTGGCGCCGAAGACGACCACGGCCGCCACGCCGAGCGCGACGCCACGCAGGACGCCGTGGGACCGCAGGCGTCGGGAGTGCCGCGCGGCACGAGGGCGCTGAACAGCAGCGTGGCGGGAGGTCACCGGACGATCGTAGGAGAGCTGGTCGGTCGTCCGGGGGAGCGCGCGCAGTGGCGTCGTGGAGGATCTGTGCAGATCAGCGCGCGCTCCGCCGGCTCAGCGACCCAGCTGGGCGTACTTGGCCTCGGTCGCGTCCTTCTGCGGCCGCCACCACGCCTCGTTCGCCTGGTACCACGCGACCGTCGCCTCGAGGCCGGCACGGAAGTTCTCGTACTGCGGGACCCAGCCCAGCTCCTCGCGCAGCTTGGTGGAGTCGATCGCGTACCGCAGGTCGTGGCCCGGACGGTCGCTCACCAGGTCGTAGGCGTCGGCCGGCTGACCCATGATCTCGAGGATGTCCTCGACGACGGTCTTGTTGTTCTCCTCGCCGTCCGCCCCGATGAGGTACGTCTCGCCGATCCGGCCGCGCTCGATGATCGCCCACACGGCGCTGTTGTGGTCCTCGACGTGGATCCAGTCACGGACGTTCTCGCCCGACCCGTAGAGCTTGGGCCGGACCCCGTCGATCACGTTGGTGATCTGGCGCGGGATGAACTTCTCGACGTGCTGGAACGGGCCGTAGTTGTTGGAGCAGTTCGAGATCGTCGCGTGGACGCCGAAGCTGCGGGCCCAGGCGCGCACGAGCAGGTCCGAGGAGGCCTTCGTCGAGGAGTAGGGGCTCGACGGGTTGTACGGGGTGTCCGGTGTGAACTTGGCCGGGTCGTCCAGCTCGAGGTCGCCGTAGACCTCGTCGGTCGAGATGTGGTGGAAGCGCACGTCGTGACGGCGCACCGCCTCGAGCAGCTGGTACGTGCCGATGATGTTGGTGCGCAGGAACGGCCACGGGTCGTGCAGCGAGTTGTCGTTGTGCGACTCGGCCGCGAAGTGCACGACGAGGTCGACGTCCTTGACCAGGTTGTCGACGATGTCGGGGTCCGCGATGTCGCCCTTGGCGAACACGATCTTCCCGTCGACCGGGTCCAGGCTCCGCTCGTCGCCCGCGTAGGTGAGGGCGTCCAGCACCGTGACCCGCACGTCGGGACGCTCGCGGACGGTCTGGTGGACGAAGTTGGAGCCGATGAAGCCGGCTCCGCCGGTGACGAGGACGTGCATGCGAGACAACCTCCTGTGGGCGGGATCAACCCGAGAGCCTAACGTGACCGCCCGGAGGCCGGACGTCACGCGCGGTACGGTCCGGTCGCCGTGGTGGGCGGGACCAGCAGGGCGTCGACCGTGCGGCGGTCGACGACTGCGGCCCGGCCGGTGCGGCGGCGTTCCGCGAGCAGGTGGGGGAGCAGCCCGAGGTAGGAGCGCGCCGCCCGCAGCCGGGTGCGCACCAGCGGCCAGGGCTGGCGTCGACGCAGCCCCACGGAGGCCGTCGTCAGGCCGAAGCGCAGGACGCACCGCAGCGCGAGGGCCGCCGACGCGTTCTTGGTCACCACCGCGAGCCGGTTGCGCATGTCGTGGAACCGGAAGAAGTCGCTGCCCTCCGACGAGGACGCCGCGTGCACGTGCGAGACGACGGCCCCGGCGCAGTGCTCCACCCGGTAGCCCGCGAGGCGGAGCCGCCACGACAGGTCGGTGTCCTCGTAGTACATGAAGAGGCGCTCGTCGAACAGGCCGACGGTGCGCAGCGCGCTCGTCCGGAGGATCGCCGCCGCTCCGCTGAAGCCGAAGACGTCGCGGGCGGGACGGTGCCTCGAGGCGTCCGCGAGCCAGCCCCGGTCGACGCCGAACCCGTCGGTGCGCACCTCGTTGCCGGTGGAGTTGACCAGCCGGACCGGCCCGTCGGGGTCCTCCACCCAGGACCCGTCGGGGCCGTGCACCACGTGGGTGCCGTCGAGGCCGTCCTCGGGACCGGCCGGGCGGAAGCGGGCGGCCAGCAGGACGGTCGCCGCCATCGCCGCGACGTCGGGGGCCGCCCCGTCCATCGCCCGCACCAGGGTGGCCACGAACGTCGGGTCCGGGACGGCGTCGTTGTTGAGCAGCACCGCGTAGCGCGACCGCACGCCCGCCAGCGCGACGTTGTTCCCCCCGGTGAACCCCGCGTTGACCGGGTGGGCGACCAGCCGGACCTCGGGGTACTCAGCGGCCACGAGGTCCGCGGTGCCGTCGCGCGACCCGTTGTCGACGACGACGACGGACATCGTCACGTCGCCCAGCTCCTGGGCCCGCAGCCCGTCGAGGCACGCCCGCACGAGGCCGGCCGCGTCGTAGGTGACCGTGACGACCGTGACGTCGACGGTCCCGGGGGCGTCGTTCACGACCGTCCCGTGGCGTAGGCGGCCAGCGTGGCCGCGGCGCACGCCTGCCACGTGAACTGCCGCGCCCAGGCGCGACGGGCGTCGTCCGCGTCGGGCGTGCGCCGGGCCTGCGCCAGGTGCAGCAGCGCGCCGGACAGCGCGTCGACGTCCGTCGGCGGGGCGAACACGGTGTCGGGCGCGGCGACCTCGTGCAGGACGGCAAGGTCGGAGGCCAGCACCGGCACGCCCGCGGCCGCGGCCTCGATCGCCGGCAGGCCGAAACCCTCGTCCAGCGACGGCAGCACGAGGCCGGACGCACCGCCGACGAGCGTGCGCAGGTCCTCGTCGGAGAGCCACCCGGTCAGGTGGACGGCCGGTCCGACGCCGTCGGGGGTCGCGCGCCCGGCCGGGCCGGCGAGCACCAGGTCCGGCAGCGACGGGTCGGTGCGCCGTGCCTGCTCGTGCGCCTGGAGCAGCCGGGGGAGGTTCTTGCGCGGGTCGAGCGAGCCGACGAACACCACGTACCGGTCGGGCAGGGTGCGCTCCTGCAGCCACGACGCGGACGGCGCTGCGGCCTCGAACCAGGCGTCGTCCACACCGAGAGGCGTGACGGCGACGGCGTCCTGCGGCAGGTCGTAGTGCGCGCGCACGGCGGCGGCGACGGTGCGCGACGGGGTCAGGACCGTCGCCCCGCGCGCGACGGAGCGGGCGACCAGCCGCTCGTACGCCAGGGTGGCCGCGTCCACCGTCTCGCGGTGCTCGACGTAGGTCAGGTCGTGCACCGTGACGACCTCACGGGCCCGCCGCGTCGGGGGCGAGACGAAGTTGGTGCCGTGGAACACGTCGGTCGCGCCGACGAGCGTCTCGATGACGGGCAGGTCCGCCCGGGTCCAGAGCTCCCGCAGGAGGCGGGCGGGAACGCGACGGCCGACCGGGCGCACGTGCGCGGGCAGGCCGGACAGCTCGGCGCCACGCCACGTCCACGTCGACGCCTGCAGCTCGAGGCCGTCCTGCTCGCTGCGGGCGGCGAGCGCGCCGAGCAGGTGCTCGACGTACCGTCCGATGCCCGTCCGTCGACCGAGCAGGGGTGTCGCGTCGAGCGTGATCAGCACCGCGCGATACTCTCACGGTGCTCTGCCGGCCGACGACGCCCGGGTGGCCGCTTGTGCTCCGGGGCGCGGAGACCTCATCCTGTTCGCGCGGGTACGGGGGTCCCGTTCCGTGTGAGTCCTTCGCGCGGACGCGTCCACCTCTGGAAGGCGACATGCCAACGTACGACGCAGACTTCGACGCCTTGTCGGACAACAACTCCCACAGCCTGATGGTCCGCCTGGTCGGGCCCGACAAGCGTGTGCTCGACGTCGGGTGCGCGACGGGTTACCTGGGGGAGGCCCTGATCGCCCGCGGGTGCCGCGTGAGCGGGGTGGAGATCGACCCGGAGTCGGCCTCGCGTGCCGCCAAGCTGCTCGACGAGGTCGTCGTCGCCGACCTCACGCAGGTCGACCTGGTCGCGCACTTCGGGGCGGCGTCGTTCGACGTGGTCGTGCTCGGCGACATCCTCGAGCACCTCACCGACCCCGACCGCCTGCTCCGGCACGTCACCAAGCTGCTGGCCCCCGGCGGTTCGGTCGTCATCTCGACGCCGAACGTCACGCACGGCAGCCTGCGCCTCGCGCTGCTCCAGGGCCGCTGGCGCTACACGGACCTCGGCCTGCTCGACCGGACGCACGTCACATTCTTCGACCGGCACGGCCTGCTCGCCCTGATCGAGGGGGCGGGCCTCGTCGCGACGGACGTCCGGCGCACCACCGCGGACCCGCTCGGCGTCGAGGTCGACGTCGACTGGAAGGCGCTGCCGCCGGGCGTCATCGACTGGGTGCGCGAGCAGCCCGACGGCCTCACCTACCAGTTCGTCATCCGGGCCGTCGTCGCCGACGCCGACGGAGACCTGCAGGTCATGCGCACCCGGATCGACGAGCTGGAGTCCGAGCTGCACGAGACGCAGGCGCGGTCGCGCGAGCTCGAGGTCCGGTCCGAGCGGGTGGACGAGGAGCTCGCCGCGGCGCAGTCCCGCGCCGGTGCGGCGGAGCAGGAGCTGGGCGCGGTGCACTCCACGGTGACCTGGCGGTCGCTGTCCGCCCCCCGTCGCCTGTACGGGCGGCTGAGAGGCGGACCACGCCCGTAGGGGCCCGTCGCCCGTCATCGGACCGGGCGTAGTCACCTACTATCGACCCATGCCCCATCTTTTGACCGTCGTCGTGCGCGCGTGCGTCCGGCGGGGTGACGCCGGCCAGGACGAGGTCGTGACGACCGCATGATCGCCGACCTCGCGAACGTCCGTACGCGCGAGCTCCTCGCGAACCTCACGCTGCGTGAGGTGAAGGGCCGGTACAAGCGCACCGCGCTCGGCAACCTCTGGTCGCTCATCAACCCCATCGCGACGATGCTGATCTACACCGTCGTCTTCGGGTACTTCATGCGCGTCCAGATCGAGCCGTCGCCCACCGGCCTGGACGTCTTCGCGCTCTGGCTCATGTGCGCGCTCATCCCGTGGGGCTTCTTCGCCGCCGCCCTGCAGACGGGGCTCGGGTCGATCGTGGCCAACGCGAACCTGGTGAAGAAGGTGTTCTTCCCGCGCGAGGTGCTCGTGGCCTCGTCGGTGTTCGCGCTCGACGTGACGACCGCCATCGAGCTCGGCGTGCTCATGGTGGCGCTCATGCTCTTCGGGCAGATGGTGCTGCCCTGGCTGCCGATGGTGCTCGTGCTGCTGGCCCTCCTGACGCTCATGGCCCTGGGCTTCGCGCTCGTCCTCGCCGTGGCGAACGTCTACTTCCGGGACACCGAGCACTTCGTCGCGATCCTGCTGCAGATCTGGATGTACGCGACGCCGATCATCTACCCGTTCACGTACGTCGTCCGCGCGCAGGAGTCGCTCAACGTCTGGCTCGCGCAGTGGGACCTGTCGTTCCCCCTCACCACGCTCTGGGAGCTCAACCCGATGCTGCACTTCACCCAGGCGTTCCGCTCCGTGCTGTACGAAGAGAGGATGCCGTCGACGACGGACCTGCTCTGGTGCGTCGGTTCCGCCGCGGTCGCGCTCACCATCGGCTGGTACGTCTTCAAGAAGTTCGAGCCCCGCATGGCGGAGGAGCTGTGAGCACCGCGATCGAGGTCGTCGACGTCTCCAAGCGCTTCCGGATGTACAAGGAGCGCAACCAGTCGCTGAAGGCGTCGCTCATGCGTGGCCGCCGGGCGAAGTACGACGAGTTCTGGGCGCTGCGCGACGTCGGGTTCGAGATCCCCGAGGGCACGACGTTCGGGCTGATCGGCGAGAACGGCTCGGGCAAGTCCACGCTGCTCAAGTGCCTGGCGCGGATCCTCGTGCCGGACACCGGCAACGTGCGCGTCAACGGCTCCATGGCCGCTCTGCTGGAGCTCGGGTCGGGCTTCCACCCGGAGCTCACCGGTCGAGAGAACGTCTTCCTCAACGGGTCGATCCTGGGCCTGGGCAAGAAGGACATCGAGTCGCGCTTCGAGGAGATCGTCGACTTCGCCGGCATCGAGCAGTTCATCGACCAGCCCGTGAAGAACTACTCGTCCGGCATGTACGTCCGGCTGGGGTTCTCGGTCGCCATCAACGTGGACCCCGACATCCTCCTCGTCGACGAGGTGCTGGCCGTCGGTGACGCGAGCTTCCAGGCGAAGTGCATGGAGAAGTTCGCGGACTTCCGCACGGCGGGCAAGACCGTCGTCATCGTGAGCCACGCCATGGGCTCCATGCGCACCATGTGCGACCACGCCGCCTGGCTCGAGCACGGACGCCTCGTCGCGTCGGGGCCGGCCACGGACCTGGTCGACAGCTACATCGACAAGACGCACACGGACCGGCCCGTCGAGGAGGCCGTGCACGAGACGGGGCGGCACGGCTCGGGCGAGATCACCGTCGAGCGCGTCGAGCTGCTCGACGGCGCCGACGAGTCCGTCTCGTCGTTCCGCACCGGAGAGGCGATGTCGATCCGCGTGCACTACCGTGCCCACCAGACGATCGAGCGACCGGTCTTCGGCCTTGCCATCGAGACGATCGAGGGCACCTACGTCTGGGCGTACCACTCCCGGGACGGCGGTCTGGACATCACCAGCGTCTCGGGTGACGGATTCATCGACTGCACCGTGCCGCGGCTCCCGCTGCAGCCGGGCACGTTCGACCTGACGGCCTCGGCCGTCGACTGGACCACTCAGCACACCTACGACCTCCGGCGGCACATCACCCGGTTCGACGTGGAGGCAGGCGAGCCGCGGGAGTCTGGCGGCATCGTGGCGATGGGGGCGACCTGGTCGCCGATCAAGGGAGACGCATGAAGCTGGACCGCTCGGAGCCGACCGTCCGCCCGGGGGTCGTCTCGATCATCCTCGTGAACTACAAGGGGGCCGACGACACGATCGTGGCCCTGCGGTCGTTCGAGGACGTCGACTGGCCGTCGGACCAGCTCGAGCTGATCGTCGTGGACAACGACTCCGACGACGGCAGCGTCGCGAAGATCCGCGCCGCCGTCCCGCACGCCACGGTCGTGGAGGCCGGGTCGAACACGGGGTTCGCCGGGGGCTGCAACACCGGTGTAAAGGCGGCCACCGGTGAGTTCGTCGGGTTCCTCAACAACGACGCCCGGCCCGGCACCGGCTGGGTCCGGGCGGCCGTGGAGACGCTCCAGGCCGACCCGACGATCGGCGCCGTCGCGAGCAAGGTCCTCGACTGGGAGGGCGAGACCATCGACTACGTCGACGGCTCCCTCACGTGGTTCGGCATGGGCTACAAGCGCGAGGTCGAGAAGCCCGACACCGGGGAGTGGGACGTCGCGAAGGACGTCCTGTTCGGCACCGGCGCCGCGATGTTCATGCCGGCGGCCCTGTTCCGCGAGGTCGGCGGGTTCGACGAGCGCTTCTTCATGTTCTATGAGGACGTCGACCTCGGCTGGCGGCTCAACCTGCTCGGCTACCGCGTCCGCTACGTGCCCGGGTCCGTGGCGTACCACCGGCACCACGTCACGATGAAGAAGTTCGGCAACTTCCGCGAGAGCTACCTGCTCGAGCGCAACGCGCTGCTGTCGATGTACAAGAACTTCGACGACGAGACGCTCGCGCGCGCCCTGCCGGCCGCGATGGCCCTCGCCGTCCGCCGGTCCTTCGCGCGGGCGGACGTCGACACGACGACGCTCGACCTGCAGCGCTCGCCCGGCAACGACGACGTCGGCACGCTCGAGCTGCCGAAGATGAGCCTCACCGGCCCGTACGCGATCGACTACTTCGTCGAGCAGCTCGAGTCGCTGCACGTCACCCGGCAGGCGCTCCAGTCGCGGCGCCGCCGGACGGACCGCGAGCTGCTCCCGCTGTTCCGCGAGGCCATGGAGCCCGCCTACGCGATCGACAGCTACCTCGAGGCGCACCGCGTGCTGGTCGAGGCGTTCGGCATCGCGAGCCACTTCCGGTCGCGGCAGCGGGTCCTCGTCGTCACGGGCGAGCCGCTCAAGGCACGCATGGCGGGGCCGGCGATCCGGGCGTGGGAGATCGCGCGCGCCCTGGCGCCCGAGCACGACGTGCGGCTCGCGTCGACGTCCGGCGTCTCGGTCACGCACGACGACTTCGCGACCGAGTACGTGCACGGCAAGTCGCTGGTCGAGGCGACCGGCTGGGCCGACGTCATCATCTTCCAGGGCTTCCTCCTCGAGGCGGCCCCCTGGCTCAAGAACAGCACCAAGATCGTCGTCGCCGACATCTACGACCCGATCCACCTCGAGCAGCTCGAGCAGGCGCGTGACCTCGGGCTCGGGGGACGGGCGATGGCGGTCCGCGAGACCACCCGCACGCTCAACGAGCAGATCGCCCGCGCCGACCTCCTGCTGTGCGCGTCGGACAAGCAGCGCGACTTCTGGCTCGGCCAGCTCGCCGGCCAGGGACGCATCAACCCGTCCGTGTACGACGAGGACGCGACGCTGAACTCGCTGCTCACGGTCGTCCCCTTCGGCATCGCGGACGAGCCGCCGGTGCAGAAGCGGCACGGGATCAAGGGCACCGTCGAGGGCATCGGCCCCGACGACAAGGTGATCCTGTGGGGCGGGGGCATCTACAACTGGTTCGACCCGCTGACGCTGATCCACGCGGTCGACCGGCTGCGGGTGACCCACCCCGAGGTGCGCCTGTTCTTCCTGGGCACCAAGCACCCGAACCCCGGCGTGCCGGACATGCGGATCGCGTGGGACGCGCGTCAGCTGGCCACCGAGCTCGGTCTGACCGACAAGCACGTGTTCTTCAACGACAGCTGGGTGCCGTACGAGGAGCGGGCGGACTACCTGCTCGACGCCGACGTCGGCGTGTCGACGCACTTCCACCACATCGAGACGGCGTTCAGCTTCCGGACGCGGATCCTCGACTACCTGTGGTGCACGCTGCCGATCGTGGCGACCGGCGGGGACACCTTCGGTGAGCTGATCCGGGACAAGGGCCTGGGCCGGACGGTCGAGCCCGAGGACGTCGACGGGCTCGTCGCGGCGCTCGAGGAGATGCTGTACGACGAGGAGGCGATCGCCGCGGCGCGTGCGCGCGTGGAGGAGTTCGCCGTCGCGTACCGGTGGAGCCGGGTCCTGACGCCGCTGGTCGAGTTCTGCAGGTCGCCGCGGCGGGCCGCCGACCTGGCCCTGCGGGCGCCGGGGACGACGACCGACTCGCTGCGCCTGCCCCCGCCGCCGCCGGTCTCGGTCCGCGGCGACCTGCGCCTGTTCCGGGAGTACATGAACCAGGGTGGCGTGCGCGAGGTCGCACGCCGAGCCAGCGGCCGCGTCCGCCGCGTCACCGGGCTGGGCGGCACGCGCGTCTGACGCGCCGACGACGACGGGCGGGTGACCGAGAGTGCTCGGTGACCCGCCCGTCGTCGTTCGTCCTGGCGCCGGTCAGGGCACCGAGAACGTCCGGCAGGTGAGGGTGGTGTTGCTCCCGCCCGCGGTGTCGATCGCGTAGACGCACATCGCGTGGCTCCCGGCCGACAGGGCGGCCGTGTGGCTGAACCCGTGCCTGTCACCGCGCCCGAACGCCGCCCCCACGTCGGGGCGGGACTGGTCGGCGACGAGGGCGACGCCCGCGCCGTCGATGTAGACGTGCGCCTGCGTCGGGTCCGACGTGTCCGGGTCGAGCGTCCAGCCGGAGATCGTCACGGACCCGGCCGAGACGGTCACCGCGTCCACGGCGCCGATCGGGGCCGCGTTCGCGACCGTGAACGTGCGGCACCCGAGCAGGGTGTGCGGGATGCCCTGGGTGTTGATCGCGTGGAGGCAGGCGGTGTGCGGCCCGTTCGCCAGCGTGGTCGACCAGGCGAAGCCGTGCTTGTCGCCCTTGCCGAACGCGGTGGCGACGTCGGGACGCGACTTGTCGGCCTTGATCGAGGTGGTCGCGACGCCGTCGATGTACACGTGCACGTCGGTCGGGGCCGTGGTGTCCGGGTCGATCGTCCAGCCGGAGAACGAGACGGTCTGACCCTTCGTCGTGACCGAGTCGAACGAGCCGAACGGTGCCGCGGTCACGTCACGGACGTCGACGGTGCCGCACCACAGGAGGGTGTGCGGAGCCTTCGCGGTGTTGATGCCGTAGACGCAGAGCTGATGCCGTCCCACCTTTGCCGGCAGCGTGTGCGTGAAGCCGTGCTTGTCGCCGCGCCCGAACGCCGCGACCAGGTCGGGGCGGGACCGGTCGGCGTTGACCGCGACGCCGACACCGTCCATGTAGATGTGCACCTGCGTGGACGCCGACGTGTCCGGGTCGATGACCCAGCCGCCGACGGTGATGCTCGACGACGTGGAGGTCACGGTGTCGACGGAGCCGATGGGTGCCTTGTCCGGGACGACGACCGTCCGGCACGTCAGGAGCGTGTTGCTGCCGGGGTCGGAGTTGATCGCGTAGACGCAGATCCCGTGGCTGCCGGGGTCCTGCGGGGACGTGAACGTGAACCCGTGCTTGTCCCCGTGCTTGGTGTAGATGGCACCGATGTCCGGGCGGGACTGGTTCGCGGTGATGGCGGTCCCGACGCCGTCGATGTAGACGTGCACCGCGATGGAGGCGCTGGTGTCGGGGTCCAGGGCCCAGCCCGCCACCGTGATCCCGGCGTTCGTGAGACCGATCGCGTCCACGCTGCCGACCGGCGGGACGCCGGTGGGGGAGCCGAACCAGTCGGTCCAGTAGGACACGAAGTTGCGGTTGCCGTACGACGAGCACGAGTCACCCGTGCCGTACCCGGCGGCCAGCGCCGCGGCGTTGGGCTGGTACGGCGTGTAGTTGTACAGCCCGGCCGTGGCCTGGTTGCGGATGGTGACCGGGGACGTGCCGCAGGCCGCGTTGGGGTGGAAGCGGATGTTGTTGACCATCCCCGCGCGGTGGGTCCAGCGCGTGGGCGTGAGCGCATAGCTCCGGAACTGCCACGCGGCGCGGTATACCTGGTTCTGGAACCAGAAGTACTGAGCGTCGCAGGGCGCCGTGTCCGGGCAGCCGTACCCCATCGCCTTGCGGTACATGTCCTGGGTCGGCTTCTTGGTCGTGACCAGCCCCTGCTCCTTCTGGAGCGTCACGAGGATCACGCGCGGGCTCACGCCGCAGGCCTGGGCGACCTTCGCGATGATCGTGGCCGCGCTCTCCGACGCTGCGCCCGCGTAACCACCGGCGCAGCGGTCGTCGGGAGTGCGGCTCGTGGTGTCCTGCCGGACGTCCTTGAGGCAGGGTGCGCCGTCGGTCGGGTTGGGCAGGCACGTCGATCCGCGGGCGTTGAGGAACGCCTGGATGTCCGCTGCCGACATCACCGTGGAGTCCCAGAAGTTCTGCTCCGACACCAGGTAGCCAGGGTCGAAGGTCGACAGGTCGGCAGCGGCCGCCGGGGCGGCGGCGCCGACCGTGACGGCGGTCAGGCCGAGCAGGCCCACCGCCGCGGCGACCACGAACGAGACCAGGCGCCGCCAGGGCGTGGATGACGACGTCACGGGACGACCACCTCTGTGGGAGCGGACGAGCCCACCGAGGTCGGTGAGTCGTAGTCGACGACAGCGGACCAGGTGCCGCTGCTGAGCTGCGCGCCGTCGACGGCCACGGCGCCGCAGCTCGTGCTCGACGCGTCGGCCGTCGCGGGCACGGTCTCGCTGACCGACCGGCCCGAGCGCTTCAGCGTGAGCGTGCAGGTGCCGGTGCCCTCGATGACGCCGTCGACGTACGCGCCGACCTCGACGCGTCCGGCGTCCGCCACCCAGCCCGCGTACGAGATCGTGACGGTGACCTCCGTCAGGTCGTCGGGCGCCGGGGCGGGTGCCGGTGCGGCGTCCGTGGGCTCGGGGGAGGCCGGCGGGGCGCCGTCCGTCGGGCCCGTCGTCGGGGTCGACGTCGGTCCGGACGTGGTCGCGCCGGCGCTCGGGCGTGCCGTCGAGGCGCTCGGGGTCGGCGTGGACGACGTGGGGGAGCCCGGCGTGCACGCCGCGAGCCCACCCAGCACGAGCAGCGGGACGACGAGCCGTACGGCCCGACGGTGGGCGCGATCCATGACGAACCTCACGGTTGGGGGTGGGTGTCCGGCCGCCACGGTAGCGCGTCAGGTCGGGTCGATCACGCACGACGCGGCACGGGTCTGCGACGTCGCCGCAGGCCGTCCGGTTCGCCCCGGTCTGCTCCGGGCGCGCGGGCGTCGGAGCGTCAGGCGCGGACCGCGTCGACCTCGGTCACGAGGTGCGCGGCGATCTCGAGCGCCGCGGTCGCCGCGGGGGACGGGGCGTTGAGCACGTGCACCTGCCGGGGCGCGCGCTGCACGAGGAAGTCGTCGACGAGCGTCCCGTCGCGGCGCATCGCCTGGGCACGGACCCCCGCCGCGGACGGCACGAGGTCCGCCGCGGTGATCTCCGGCACCAGCTCGGCGAGGCTCGCGGCGAACCGCGCCCGCGACAGCGACCGGAGCACCTCCTGGGCGCCCGGCCGCAGGTTCCGGGCGCCGAGGCGCCACAGGCCGGGCCAGCTCAGGGCGTCGACGACGTCCCGGGCGTTCACGTCGGACCACCGGTAGCCCTCGCGCGCCAGGGCCAGCACCGCGTTCGGCCCGGCGTGCACCGACCCGTTGACCATCTTGGTCAGGTGCACCCCGAGGAAGGGGAACCGCGGGTCGGGCACCGGGTAGATGAGCCCGCGCACCAGGTCGGCCCGCTCCGGGACGAGCTCGAAGTACTCGCCGCGGAACGGCACGATGCGGGCGTCGGGCGTGAGGCCCGACGCCGCGGCCAGCCGGTCGCTGAAGAGGCCGGCGCAGTTCACGAACGCGTCGCCCGTGACGTCACCGTCGGAGGTCTCCACCACGACGCGGTCACCCTGCGTCCGCGCGGCGGCGACGACGGTCCCGAGCCGGATCTCGCCGCCGTGCTCGACGACGGTGCGCGCGAGCGCGTCGCACACCCCGCGGTAGTCGACGATGCCCGTGCTGGGCACGTGCAGCGCGGCGACCGCCCGGACGTGCGGCTCGTGCTCGCGCGCCGCCGCTCCGGAGAGCAGGGTGGCCTCGATGTCGTTCGCCTTCGCGCGGTCGGCCAGCTTGTGCAGACCGGGCACCTGGGCGTCGTCGGTGGCGACGACGAGCTTGCCGGTGCGCTCCGTGGCGACGCCGTGCTCGGCCGCGAACGCCGCCATCGACCGGGCGCCCGCACGGCTCATCCGGGCCTTGAGGCTCCCGGGCGCGTAGTAGAGACCGGAGTGGATGACGCCGGAGTTGCGGCCCGTCTGGTGCGCGGCGAGCCGGTGCTCCTTGTCGAGGACCACGACGTCGTCGCCCCGCTCCGCCAGACGTGCGGCGACGGCGAGGCCGACGATGCCGGTTCCGACGATGACGATGCGGGCCACGAGCACTCCAGGACGGGGACGACGACGGGTGGGTGAGGGCGTGCCGTCGCTAGGAGCCGGCGAGCGAGGGGGCGGACTGCCACGCCAGCCAGAACGCGACGAGCGACACGACGACGAGGGTGATCTGCAGCCAGCGCGCCCGGACCTGTGAGGCGGCGAGCGCGACGGCGAGCGGCACGAGCGACAGGCCGTAGCGGCCCTGCGTCGGCACGTAGTACCGGGTGACCACCCAGTTCATGACGACGAGGGCGATCGGGGCGAGGGCCGCCGACGCGAGCAGGCCGATCGCGAGGTTGCGCTGCACGGCGGCGGTGTCGCGGGACAGGACGAGCCAGCCGGCGACCCCGAAGACGGCGACGGCCAGCAGGATCGCGAAGCCCCGGGCGGTGCCCGTGCTCCACGGGTAGACGAACGCGCCCAGGTTCTCGAGCACCTGCGGCAGCGACAGGCTGTCGACCACGGCCCACGGGTACGGCTCGACGTCGCTGGTCCGCGTCAGCCGCCGGATCACGACCCAGGCGAGGGTGGCCGCGACCGCCGTCGCGCCGAGGTTCACCGCGTCCCACAGGCGTCGACGTGGTCGGGGGCCCTCCTCACGGTGCCAGGCGAACGCGGCGAGGAACGCCGCGCAGCCGGCCATGACGATGACCAGGTTGGTGAGCTTGACGGTCGCGGCGAGCAGGGCGGCCAGCGTGACCAGCCACCAGCCCACCTTGTCCTGCAGCCGGGACGCCACCACCAGGGCGACGACGGCGCCGACCAGCGCACCGGTCGAGTGCGGCGTGACGTACTGGAACTGGATGTTCACGATCGACAGCCACAGCACGGTCGACGACGCCGCGGCCGCCGCGGCGACGGGGGCGCCGAGGCGACGGGCGAGGAAGAAGATCAGGGTCATGGTGAGCGCGCACCAGACGATGCCCAGCAGCCGCGCCGCCGTGATCATGTTCTGGGTGACGCCGACGTCGAACGGCAGGTAGGACAGGGCCGCGACGGTCCAGTGGTACACCGGCGGGTCGATGTCCGCGGTGTTGTAGAACTCGACGTCCGAGGAGGACGTGCCCTTGCACACGGCCACGTCCGGCACCAGCGCCGACGCGTCCACGCCCCGGCACCCCAGCTCCTGCAGCGTCTCCTCGTCCAGCGTCTCGCCCTGGCGCATGAGCAGCTGACCGTCCTGGATCCGGACCAGGGTGTCGATGTAGGAGAGCTCGTCCTGCGGGCTGATGCCGGGCGTCTCGCGGATCCGCTGGCCGAGGAACGGGGCGCTGACCAGCAGCGCGCACGCGAACACGATGAGGAACTGCACCACCGGGTACCGCACCAGCCGGCGAGCGAGGGGAAGGGATCGGGTCGCGTCCTCGGAGGGAGCGAGCTCGGTCGTCATGGCGGTCCTTCGGTGTCGGGAGTCGCCAAAGGGTACCCGCCGATACGGGCCCGACCCGACTCGCCGGGTAGGGTGGGCGGGCCTTGCGGGTCGGGTCGCGGGCGGAGCGTCCTGGGCCTGCCGTCGCGGCGTCCAGCGTCGTGGCGCCGCGACCGCCGACCGGCAGGTCGCCACCGGCAACCGACACGGGTTGCCCCGTCTCGAGGAGTCACATGACTGAGGTCGTCCCGCTGGGGCAGCCCACCGTCGGCAGCGAGGAGCTCGACGCCATCGCCGAGGTGTTCGCCTCGGGCTGGCTCTCCGGCGCCGGGCCGGCGTGCAAGGCGTTCGAGGCCGACTTCGCGGCGGTGTCGGGGACGCAGCACGTGCTCGCGACGTCGAACTGCGGGTCGGCGCTGCACCTCGGCCTCGACGTGCTGGGCGCCGGTCCCGGTGACGAGGTCATCGTCGGCGACTACACGTTCCCCGCCACGGGCCACTCGGTGATGTGGACGGGCGCGACGCCCGTGTTCGCCGACGTCCGCCCGGACATCTGGAGCGCCGACCCGGCGGCCGTCGAGGCCGCCATCACGGAGCGGACCGTCGGCATCGTCGCGGTCGACGTCTTCGGGCAGCCCGCCGACTACGACGAGCTGCGCGCCATCGCGGACCGGCACGGGCTGTGGCTCATGGAGGACGCGGCGTGCTCCGCGGGCGCCACCTACAAGGGTCGCCCGGCGGGCTCGCTGGCCGACGTCGCGACGTTCAGCTTCCACGGCCGCAAGGGCATCACGGCCGGTGAGGGCGGCGCGCTGACCACGGACCGCGACGACCTCGCCGCGCACGCCCGCAAGCTGCACACGTACGGCATCGAGCCGGCGCTCTCCCGCGAGGGCGCCCGTGAGCTGCCGGTGCCGTCGTTCGACGAGGCCGGCTACAACTACCGGCTGTCCGACGTCGCCGCGGCCATCATGCGCGTGCAGGTCCGGCGCCTCCCTGAGCTGCTCGCGTCGCGCCGGCGGGCGGCCGCCGGCTACGCCGAGCTGCTCGGGGACCTCGACCTCGTCACGCTCCCGGCCGCGCTCGACGACCGCGAGCACCCGTGGCAGTCGTACGTCCTGACGCTCGACCCGAGCCTCGACCGCGGGGCGGTGGCGCTCGAGCTGCGCGCGCGCGGTGTGCAGTGCAACTTCGGGACGTACGCCTCGCACCTGCAGCCCGTCTATGGTGGTCGGCAGAACCTGCCGGTCTCGGCCGACCTCTTCGCCCGGCACCTCGCGGTGCCGATGCACGCCAACCTGACCGACGCTCAGGTGGAGCGCGTGTCCGACGTCGTGCGCGACGTCGTCACCGCACCTTCCTCGCGTCGCTGACGCCCACCCCGCACGCACCGACCAAGGAGCCCTAGTTCGTCATGGCAGACAAGAAGACCGTCTTCATCACCGGTGGTGCCGGGTTCATCGGCCTCCACGTCGTCCCCATGCTGCTGGAGAAGGACTACAAGGTCCGGATCTTCGACAACATGTTCCGCGGTGACCGGGACGCGGTCGCCGCCCTCGCGCAGACGGGCGACGTCGAGCTCATCGACCAGGACGTCCGGTACGGCGGTGCGGTCCACCAGGCGATGAAGGGTGCCAGCCACGTCGTCCACCTCGCAGCGGTGTCGATCAACAAGAGCCAGTCGGACCCGTACGAGTCGATGGACATCAACATGATCGGCAGCCACAACGTGTTCGCGGCGGCCGCCGACCACGGTGTGGAGCGCCTCGTGTTCGCGTCGAGCGCGTCGGTCTACGGCGACCCGGAGAAGCTCCCGATGCACGAGGACGACGAGCTGTCGCCGCTGACGCCGTACTGCATCGCGAAGCGGACGGGCGAGGACCTGCTCGGCTACTACCAGCGTCGTGCGAACCTCTCGTGGATCGCGCTGCGGTTCTTCAACGTGTACGGCCCCGGGCAGAAGACGACGGCGTACTACACGTCGGTCATCAACCACTTCGTCAACCGGCTGCGCAACGGCGAGGCCCCGGTCATCGACGGCAAGGGTGAGCAGTCGATGGACTTCATCCACGTCCACGACATCGCGCGCTCGGTCGTGCTCGCCCTCGAGTCGGAGAAGGCGAACGTGCCCGTCAACGTCGGCACCGGCATCGACACCTCGATCGCCGACCTGGCCCGGATCCTCATCGACGCCGTCGGCGCCGACGTGGAGCCGATCTTCAACCCGCGCGACGTCCTGGTCAGCCGCCGTGCGGCCGACGTGACGCGCGCGAAGGAGATCCTCGGCTTCGAGCCGACGATCGCCGTGGGCGACGGGATGGCCGACCTCATCCGGAACGGCGGCTGACCCAGGTGCGTCGCCCGGGGGTCCTCCCCGAGAACCCGTACCACGAGCTCGCCTGGATCGTCGGGGACCCGTCGATCGGTGAGGGCACCTGGATCGGTGCCTTCACCGTCATCGACGGCTCCGGCGGGCTGACCATCGGTGCGGGGTGCGACATCAGCGCCGGCGCGCAGATCTACACGCACAGCAGCGCGCGCCGCTGCGTCTCGGGCCGGCGGTACCCGACGGTCGACCGTGCGCCGGTGACCATCGGCGACCGGGTGTTCGTCGGCGCCAACGCCGTCATCACCATGGGCGTGACCATCGGGGAGGGCTCGGTGATCGGCGCCGGCGCGGTGGTCACGCACGACGTCCCCGCCGGCGTCGTCGTCGCGGGTGTCCCCGCGCGCGTGGTCTCGACCGTCGAGCTCGACGAGGACGGCACGCCGGCGTTCGTCCGGGTGCCGGAGGACGCATGAGGATCGTCGTCGTCAACAACTTCTTCCCGCCTCGGGTGGGTGGGAGCTCGCACCTCGCCGACGCGCTCGCCCGCGGCTACGCCGAGCGAGGTCACGACGTGCTCGTCGTGACGGCCTCGTACGGGGACGCGCCGGCGCGCGAGGTCCGGGACGGGCTGCGGATCGTCCGGCTGCCCTCGGTCTCCCTGCCGGAGACCCGGCTCGCGGTGAGCTTCGACATCTCGTTCGCCTCGCGGCCGAGCCTGGGTCGTCGCCTCGCCGCGCTGCTCGACGACTTCCGGCCGGACGTCATCCACCAGCACGGCCAGTTCTTCGACCTGACGTGGGCGACGGGGATGTACGCCCGGCGGCACCAGGTCCCGGTGCTGCTCAGCGTCCACACGCGCCTGGAGAACCCGAAGGCGCACTACCACGGGGTGTTCCGCGTCCTGGACGCCACGATGGTCAAGCCCGCGCTGCGGGTCTCGCAGCCGCGCGTCGTCGTCATGGACGTCCTGATGGACGAGTACATCAAGGGCCGGTACAAGGGCGCCTACCGGGGCCTGGACTACATCCCGGTCGGTGTCGACCCGGCCTGGACCGCGGGCGGGGACGGGTCGGCGGCGCGGGCCGCGCTCGGGCTGGACCCGCAGGTGCCGATGATCCTGTCGCTCGGCCACGTGATCCCGCTGCGGGACCGGGTCGCGCTCGTCGAGGCGATGCCGGACGTGCTCGCGGAGTTCCCGGACGCGAAGCTCGTGGTCGTCGGCAAGGTGTACTACGACGCGTTCGAGCAGCGTGCGGACGAGCTGGGCATCCGCTCGTCGGTGATCTCGGTCGGTGCGATCCCCAAGGCGCAGGTCCCGGACTTCCTCGCGGCGGCGGACGTGGAGTCCCACGAGCAGGGCATCGGGCTCGGCACCGCGACGCTCGAGGCCATGGCCGCGGGCGTCCCGGTGGTCGCGCCGGCTCGGGAGGACAACTTCCCGACGATCCCGCTGCGCAACCGCGAGGACCTGTGGTTCGTCCCGCCCGGCGACGTGGCCGCCCTCGGGTCGGCGCTGCGCGAGGTGCTGCGCGACCGCGTGCGCGGACGTGCTGTCGGTGCCAACGCCCAGGCGGTCGTGCACGAGTCGTTCTCGCTCGAGCACGTCCTGGACCAGCACCTCGACGTGCTGGAGAAGATGGTGGCCGACCGGGGCTGACCGGACCGGTACGACGAGAGGCGCGAGCGGGACCTGCCGGTCCGGCTCGCGCCTCTCGTCGTACGGGGTCAGCCCGCGACGGCTGCGCTCACGTCCTTGACCCGGGCGACGACCTGGTGGGACGGCAGGATGCTGGCGCGCTCGGCGTCCGCGTCGACGGTGCCTGCCAGGATGCCGAGGAACCGGTCGAGCTGGGCGGCGAGCGGCTCCTGCGACGTCACCAGCTCGGGGATCTCGATGATCGTCTGCTGGCGGTAGCCCCGACCGTCGTCGGCGGCCTCGCCCGAGACGTGCCGGTAGACGGTGACGTCCCGGCGCAGGAGGTCCACCTCGATGAGGCGGTCCAGCTCGTGGATGGTCAGCGTCCGTACCTTGCGCTGCCCCAGCCGGCTGGCGGAGACGCTGGCCACAGCTCCCGACTCGAACCGCAGGAGCGCCTCGACGACGTCCTCGGCGCCGGCGGCGGACGCCGGGTGGAAGTGACCGACGGCGGCCTCGATGTGCGCGACGTCGCCACCGATCACCTGGAGCGCGAGGTCGACGTCGTGCACGAGCAGGTCCCACGCCACGCCGGTGCGGATGCGCGGCGCGTACGGGGAGTGGCGCACGCCGGTGACGTGGATCGGCGAGTCGAGCATGGTGCGCGCGGTCAGGACGGCCGGGTTGTACCGCTCGAGCAGGCCGCACATGATCGGGACGCCCCGCGCGGCGGACAGCTCGAGCACCTCGATCGTCTGCGGGAGCTGGTCCGTGACCGGCTTCTCGACGAGGAGCGGGACGTCGGCCTCGAGGACCTCGCGGGCGAGCCCGAAGTGGGCCTCGGTCGCGGCCGCCACGATGACGGCGTCGACGTCGGCGAGCGAGCCGATCTCGGGACGCCAGGTGGCGCCGAAGCGGTCGGCGAGCGCCTGCCCCACCTCGGGCCGGGGGTCGACGACGGTGACGAGCTCGGCACCGGCGTGCTGGGCGGTGACGCGCGCGTGCAGCGAGCCCATCGCGCCCGCGCCGACGAGCAGGATCCGGGGAGCGGCCACGGTCATGCCCCGAGGATCTTGCGCACGGACTCGACGACGTGCTGCACGTCGTCGCCCGACAGGCGGGGGTGGACGGGCAGCGAGACGACCTCGGTCACGACCTGCGCGGCCACCGGGACGTCGCTGATGCGGACCCGCGGGTGGTTGCGGTACGTCTCGTAGTCGAAGACGAGCTTGGGGTAGTAGATGCCGCTGCCGACCCCGGCCTCGGTGAGCCGGGCGACGAGCTCGTCGCGGCTGACCGCCGCGTCCGTCGTGACCCGGACGGTGAACTGGTGCCAGACGTGCTCGCGGCCGGCCAGCTGGCGGGGGACCACGAGGCCCGGCACGTCCTGCAGGCCCTCGATCAGGGCAGCGGCGTTCGCGCGCCGGTCGGCGACCTTCGCGGCGTACCGGTCGAGCTGCGGCAGCACGACGGCGGCCTGCAGGTCCGTCAGCCGGTAGTTGTGGCCGGCGACCTCGTACTGGTAGCGCGCACGCATGCCCTGGTTGCGCAGCACCCGCAGCCGGTCGGCGATCCCGTCGTCGTCCGTCGTGATGATGCCGCCCTCACCCGTGGTGAGGTTCTTGGTGCCGTAGAACGAGAAGCACCCGATGCCGAAGCTGCCCGCGGCGCGGCCCTCGAACGTCGCCCCGTGCGACTGCGCCGAGTCCTCGACGAGCACCAGGCCGCGGCGCTCGGCCAGGGCGGTGAACGCGGACGCCTCGACGGTCTGCCCGTACAGGTGGACGGGCATGACGACGCGCGTCCGGTCGGTCAGGGCCGCCTCCGTCGCCGCGGGGTCGAGGTTGAAGTCTTCGTCGCGGATGTCGGCGAACGTCGCCGTCGCGCCGGCCTCGAGGATCGCGTTGAGCGTGGCGACGAACGTGAACGGGCTGGTGACGACCTCGTCACCGGGCTCCAGGTCCTGGACCTGCAGCGCCGCCACGAGAGCAGTGGTCCCGTTGTTGACGGCGACGGCGTGCTTGACGCCCGTCAGCTTGGCGAAGCGACGCTCGAACTCGGCGACCACCGGCCCCTGCGCGATCATGCCCGATCGCAGGACCTTCAGGACTTCGGCCTCGACCTCGGGACCGAGCTCGACGGAGGAGATGGGGATCACGACAACCTCGACTTCGGGGTGCGGCTGGTGGGATGCGGCCACGACGGTACCAGCGGAGGCACATATCGCCGCATGGGTGCTGGTCAGCCGCCTGACACGCCGTCGAGGCGCGGGCCGCGCACATCGCCCGGTAACCTTGGTCTGCTATGTCTGCGCTCGGAGGAACATGAACTCGATCCATCCCACGGCCGTCATCGGTGACGGCGTGGTCCTCGGTGACGGCAACGTGATCGGACCGTACGTCGTCCTGTACGGCCCGCTCGAGATCGGCGACGGCAACTGGATCGGCCCCGGCGTCACGCTCGGCACGCCACCCGAGGTGCGCGGCGTCGAGCACGGGGCGCAGTGGGAGTCCGTTGCCTCCGGGCCGGGGATCTCCATCGGCCACCGCAACGTGATCCGCGAGCAGACGCTGATCCACCAGGGGTGGAAGCACCCGACCGTCGTCGGCGACGACTGCTTCCTCATGAACAAGGTGTACGTCGCGCACGACTCGGTCATCGAGAACGGCTGCACCCTCGCGTCGACGGTGACGATGGGCGGGCACGTGCGGATCGGCGCGGGGGCCAACGTCGGCCTCGGCACGGTCGTGCACCAGCGCCGCTTCGTGGCCGCGGGTGCGATGGTCGGCATGGGATCGGTCGTCACCCGGGACGTCCCGCCCTTCGCCCTCGCGTTCGGCAACCCCGCACGGGTGCAGGGTGCCAACCGGGTCGGCATGACCCGCCGCGGGCTCGACGAGTCGGCGGTCGACGCCATCGCCGCGTTCTACGAGCGCGGCATCGTGCCCGGCGCCGACGACGTCCCGCCCTCCCTGCGCGACGACTTCCTCACCTGGGAGAAGGTGTCCGGCCCGTGACCGACGAGCAGCTCGTCCCCGAGGCGCCGGCCCGCACCCGCAAGCAGCGACTCCTCGTGGTCGGCCGCTGGGTGCTCATCGTCGTCGTCGTCGCGGCCGCCGTCTGGCAGGTGGTCTACCAGTGGGACGAGGTCAAGGTCGCGCTGCGCCAGGTCAACGCGCTGTCCATCGCCGCGTCGTTCGTCGCCGTGGTGGTCGGCATCGTGGCGGGCGCGCTCAGCTGGCAGGCGCTCCTGGACGACATGGGGCCGAAGGTCGGCGTGGCCCGCGGCGGTCAGGTGGTGCTCGTCGGGCAGCTCGGCAAGTACGTGCCCGGCTCGGTGTGGGCGTACGTGCTGCAGATGGAGCTCGGGCGTCGCTACGGCATCGCCCGCGCGCGGGTGTTCGCCGCCAGCCTGTTCGCCGCCGGGATCGGCGTCGTCGCCTCCCTCGTGCTGGGGCTGGCCGCGATCCCCGTGGTGATGGACGGCCACCAGGACCTCCTGTGGTTGTTCGCGCTGCTCCCGCTCGGTCTGGTCTGCCTGCTCCCGCGCGTCATGACGTACATCGCGTCGCTGGTCTTCCGCGTGCTGCGCCGCCCGCCGCTCGAGCACCGCCTCGGCGGACGCGTCGTCGCGCGGTCGTTCGGGTGGGCCCTGTTCTCCTACACGTGCTTCGGTGTCCACCTCTGGATCCTGGCGAACTCGCTCGTCGACCCCGGCATCGCGACGCTCCTGCTGTGCGTCGGCACCATCGCCATCGGCCTCACGGCGGGACTGTTCGCCGTCTTCCTCCCCTCGGGCGTGGGAGTCCGCGAGGCGATCATCATCGCCGCGCTGGGCACCGTGATGACGACCGGTGCGGCCACGGGGCTCGCCGTCGCGTCGCGCCTGATCTTCACGGTCGCGGACCTGCTCGTGGCCGGGGCCGCGGCCCTCGTCGCGGTCCTCGTGCAGCGGCGGTCGCTCGAGCACACCGCGGTCGACGAGCAGGATCACCCGGAGATCCTGCACGACCCCAACGCGTCGCTGGTCGGCGACCACGCGCAGCCGCTCCCGCGCTGAGGGCCGCCCACCGGTCAGTGCGTGCCGCTGACCTCGCGGTAGACGCTGACGGTCGTCTCGGCCGACCGCTCCCACGAGAAGGCCGCGGCCCGTTGCGTGGACCGCGCGGCGAGCTCGTCGTGGCGGGCGCCCGTGGCCTCCACCAGCGCCTCGGCGAGCGCGTCGACGTCGAGCGCGTCGACGAGCAGCGCGGCGTCGCCGGCGACCTCCGCGCACGCGGTGCCGGCTGACGTCACCACCGGCACGCCGTGGTGCATGGCCTCGAGCACGGGCAGGCCGAAACCCTCCCGGATGGAGGGGAAGCAGAAGGCGCGCGCCCCGGCGTAGGCCGCGTCGAGGTCGGGGCGGTCGAGCGAACCGAGCACGTGCACCCGGCCGTGGTCGAGCTCCGCACCGGTCGCCGGCAGCCGGCCCCAGCCCTGCGGGCCGACCAGGACGAGGTCGAGGTCCGCCAGCGCGGCCTGCTGGTACGCGGCCAGGAGCGTGGGCAGGTTCTTGCGCGGCTCGACCGTCCCGCACCACAGCACGTAGTCGCGCACGACGCCGTGCCGCCGGCGCCAGTCGGCGAGGGCCGCGGCGGACGGGCGGGTCACCCGGGCGCCGTGCGGCACGACGGTGATCCGCGCCGCGTCGATCCTTTCGGCGACGCACTCGTCGGCCGTGACCTGCGACGGGACCACCACCGCGGCGGCGTCGTCACGCACCCGGTCCAGGGCTCGTCGGAAGAACGCGTTGCCGCGGGCCGTGAAGTGGCTGCGGTCGTGCAGGAACGCGAGGTCGTGCACCGTGACCACGAGCGGCCGCCGGGTGGGCGGGATGGCCCAGGTAGTGGCGTGCACGACGTCCGTGCCGCGGACCAGGTGCTCGGCGCGCGGCAGGTGGAGCTGCTGCCACGCGTCGTAGAGCGCACGCCGGGGCAGCGGCGCGCGGCGGACCGGGATCGTCACCGGCCAGGCCGACGGTGGCGGCTCACGGTGCCACGCCGCGATGCCGACCGCGTCGACGCCGGGCTGCTCGGACAGCGCGCGGCTCAGCTCCACGACGTACGTGCCCGAGCCGCCGGGCGTCCGCTGCCAGACCTGCTCGACGGTGAGGGCGACGCGCAGGCCGTGGGGGTCGGCCACGCCCGTCAGCCGCGCAGCGAGCCGACGTAGCGCTCGACGTCCTCGAGCGTCGGGAGCAGGCCCTGGCCGCGGGCCTCCTCCAGGGTGGGCGCGGCGACGTCCTTGTCGGACAGCTGCGGGGTGATGCTGCGGCCCTGCCGGTCCGTCGTGGGCCAGTCGATCCCGATCGCCGGGTCGAGGGGGTGGATGCCGTGCTCGCGGCCCGGCGAGTAGCCGGTGGAGCACAGGTAGACGACCGTCGAGTCGTCCTCCAGCGCCATGAACGCGTGCCCGATGCCCTCGGACAGGTAGATGGCGCGGCGGTCGGTGTCGTCGAGGAGCACCGCGTCCCACCGGCCGAAGGTGGGCGACCCGACCCGGATGTCGACCGCGACGTCGAGCACCGCGCCCTTCACGCAGGTCACGTACTTCGCCTGACCGGGCGGCACGTCGGCGAAGTGGATGCCGCGCAGCACCCCCGCGGCCGAGACCGAGCAGTTGGCCTGCCGCAGGTCCAGCGGGTGGCCGACGGCCTCCTGGAAGGCCTCGTCCTTGAACCACTCGAGGAAGACCCCCCGGGGGTCGCCGAACTGCTTCGTCGTGATCTCCCAGGCGCCAGGAACGGCGAGCTCGCGGAACTGCACGGGTGGTCTCCTCTGGTCGATGTGTGCCGAGCCACTCTAGGCGGCTAACCTTGGCCGCCGTAGTCGGGAGCGATACAGGGAGACAGTCGTGCGCTGGTTGGTGACGGGATCGGCCGGGATGCTCGGCACCGACGTCGTGGCGACGCTGCGCGCCGCGGGCGCCGAGGTGACCGCCGCCGACCGCACCACGCTCGACGTGCTGGACGTCGACGCCGTCGCCGCAGCGGTGCCCGGCCACGACGTCGTGGTCAACTGCGCCGCCTGGACCAAGGTCGACGACGCGGAGACGCAGGAGCCCGACGCGTTCGCGCTCAACGCCGTCGCACCCTCGCTGCTGGCCGCCGCGTCGCGCCGCAACGGCGCCCGGCTGATCCAGATCTCGACCGACTACGTCTTCGACGGTCACGCGACGCAGCCCTACGCCGAGGACGGTCCGGTCGCCCCGCGCTCCGCGTACGGCCGCACCAAGGCCGCGGGCGAGTGGGCGACGCTCGCCGGCGGCCCGGACGCGATGGTGGTGCGGACGGCCTGGCTCTACGGGCGCAACGGCAGCTGCTTCCCCCGCACCATCGCGCGTGTCGCCGCGGAGCGCGGCGGGCTCGACGTGGTCGACGACCAGGTCGGCCAGCCGACGTGGACCAAGGACGTGGCGCGGGTCGTGCTCGACCTCGTGACGGCGGGAGCGCCGGGCGGCATCTACCACGCGACCTCGCAGGGCACCGCGAGCTGGTTCGAGTTCGCCCGTGCGGTGGTCGCCGCCGCCGGGCTGGACCCCGAGATCGTCCGGCCCACGACCAGCGACCGGCTCACGCGTCCGGCCCCGCGCCCCCCGTACTCGGTCCTCGGCCACGACCGCTTCGCCGACGTGGGTGTCGCACCGGTCGCGGACTGGGCGCAGCGGTGGGAGGCGGCGGCCGCGGAGGTCCTGGCGCCCGAGCAGTGACCGCGGTGGTACCTTTCGCCGCAGGTTTCGCCGTCCGGAGCAGGACCGCGACGGTCACGGCAGGTGGAGAGTCTGGATGCGAGTCGTGAGTCGCCCGACGATGGCGCGGCCGGAATGACGCGCCCCGTCGTCCTCGTCACCGGGGCGGGCGGCTACATCGGCCGCCACGTGGTGCAGGCACTGGTCGAGCGCGACGCCGACGTCGTCACCGTCGAGCGCAACCCCGCGGACGCACCGCCGCCGCCCGGGGTCCGGCGCATCGACGCCGACATCTTCGCCGACCCCGGCGACCGGTTCGAGCGGCTGGGATCACCGGACGTGTGCCTGCACCTGGCCTGGGAGGCCGGGTTCGTGCACAACGCCCCGGTCCACGTGGAGCGTCTGCCCCAGCACCTGGACCTCCTGCGGGAGCTGGCGCGCAGCGGGGTGGGCCGCCTCGCCGTCATCGGGTCGATGCACGAGGTCGGGTATCACGAGGGCCCCGTGGTCGCGAGCACGCCGACCAGCCCGCTCTCGCTGTACGGGGTGGCCAAGAACGCGCTCCGGCAGGCGCTCGAGATCGAGCTCGCCGGCTCGGGCACCGTGCTGCAGTGGCTCCGCTGCTTCTACGTGACGGGCGACGACGAGGGCAACGCGTCGGTCTTCTCCAAGATCGCCGCGGCGGCGGCGCGCGGCGAGCGGACGTTCCCGTTCACCAGCGGCCGCAACCTCTACGACTTCCTCGACGTCGGTGAGCTGGCGCAGCAGATCGCCGCCGTGACGCTCCAGGACGAGGTCACCGGGATCATCAACTGCTGCTCCGGGGTGCCGATGTCGCTGGGTGAGCGTGCCGAGCAGTTCATCCGCGACCGCGGGCTGGACATCGAGCTGGACTACGGCCGGTTCCCGGACCGGCCGTACGACTCGCCCGGCATCTGGGGGGACGCCACCCTCGTGCGCGACGTCCTCGAGCGCGAGGCGGCCGCCCGCGACGCGGCAGCACCGCGGTGAAGGCCCGGCACGCCCTCGACCGCGCGCTGAGCCCTCTGCGGACGCTCAACGGCCTGCGCCTGCGCTGGCAGGTGCTGATCGGCGTCGCGGCGTACCTCCTGGCGCTCGCGGTGCTCGTCGTCACCACGATCAACGGCTCCTCGTCCGGTGCGTTCTACCGCGACTTCTACGGCGGTCAGGACCCGCGGCTGCTGCTCGGCGGTCCACGTGGCCTGCGCAGCGACGAGTGGATGGTGACCACGCCGCTGCTCATCGGGCAGATCGAGCAGGGGATGCCCCGGTTCAGCCGCGTGATCCCGGGCGGTCTCGACGTCTCCGTCCTCTTCGACGTCCCCTACCGCGACGTCTGGGCGGTCTTCCGGCCGCAGAACCTCGGGTTCGGCGTCCTCCCGCTCGACAACGCGTTCGCCCTGCGCTGGTGGCTCCCGCTGGTCGCGCTCGGCATCGCGGTGCACACCCTGGTCGTCGTCGTGTGGCGCAAGCCGCTGGCGGCCCTGGCGGTCTCGGTCGCGTTCGCCTTCTCGCCCTTCACGCAGTGGTGGTTCGGCGCCGGTACGTTCTGGCCCCTGACGTTCGCGGTGATGGTCTGCCTGAGCGTCGTCGTCGCCGTCCGCGTGGCGCGTCCGTGGGTGCACTGGGTCACGGCCGGGCTCACGGCCTACGTCGCCGTCGTCGCGGCGATGACGATGTACCCACCGTTCCTCGTGCCCGCCGCCCTGGTAGCGGCGGCGTTCGTCCTCGGCACGCTGGTCGACGCCCGTCACCTCGCCTGGCGGACGCGCCTGCTCCGGCTCGTGCCGCTGCTCGTCGGCGGGGCGGTCGCCGGTGTGCTCCTGGTCCTGTTCCTCACCTCGCACGCGGCGACGCTCGACGACATCACGTCGACCGAGTACCCCGGCGACCGTCGCTGGCCCGCCGGCGACTCCACGCAGTTCCCCTGGGCGCCCATGTTCGCCGGCGTCTTCGGCATCGGGCTGCGGGCGTCCACCCCGGAGGGCTTCGCGATCAACGCGAGCGAGGGGTCGAGCTTCCTGCTCACCGGGCTCTACCTGCTGCCGGTCGCGCTCGTGCTGCTCCGGCCCCGGCGACGGCCGGGCCGCGTCGACGGCACGCTGGCCGCGCTCCTCGCCGTCCTGGTCGTGCTGGTGGCCTTCGTGTACGTGCCCGGGTGGGACGCCGTCGCGTCGCTGCTCCTGCTCGACCTGACCAGCCTCCCGCGGCTCATCGTCGGGTTTGGGCTCGTCGCCCTGCTCCTGCTCGTCGTCGTCGTGGACCGCGTGTCCCAGGAGGGCCCGCCGGCCCGGTGGGTGGCGGCGGTCTCCGTGGCCCTGGTGCTGGGCGCGCACGCGCTGGTCGCCCTGCACCTGAGCGCGGACGCGCCGCAGATCCTCGCGGAGTTCTGGGCGTGGCCCGTGCTGGTGCTGGCGTTCGCGGCAGCGATCTGGTTCTACGCGCGCGGTCGGGCGACCCTGCCGTCGGTTGTCGTCGCGGTCGTGGCGCTCGCGATGGTGGCCGGGGTCGTCCCGCTCTACCGGGGCGTGCTCGACCTGCGCGAGACGCAGTTCGGCCAGCTCGTCGAGGAGGTGCAGACCGAGGACCCCGGGACCTGGGTCGGTCTCGACGACGGTGCGGTCGTCGCCGTCCTGCGGGAGTCCGGCGTGCCCTCGTTCAGCGGGGTCCAGGGCTGGCCGTCCGACGAGATGTGGGACCTGATCGACCCGACGGGCCAGCACGAGTCCGCCTGGAACCGCTACGCGTACGTCGGCTGGACCGCCGACCCGGCGGCCGCGCCGATCGCGCTCCCGGCCGCGGACGCGCTGACCCTGCGGTTCGACTCGTGCGAGGCCTTCGCGCAGCAGCACGTCGACTACGTCGCGACGTCGGAGCCCCTCGACCAGGACTGCGTCCAGGAGATCGCCAGCACGACGACCCCGGACGCGACCTACCGCGTCTACGAGGTCGTGTCGTCCGCGTCCTGAGCTCCGTCGGACGCACGAGCCGGCGCCTGCTCGACGCGCTCGACCCGCAGGCCGAGGAGCGCGATCTCCTCCGCGAGGGTGCGGCTGGACTCCTCCGCCCGTGACAGCTCCGCGCTGAGCTGGATGCACACGGCGAGGACCGCGACGAACCCGAGCAGGAACACGAGGTTGATCGGGGTCTGCACCCCGACGAGCCGGGCGAGCCAGCCCGCGAGGTCGGGGAACACGCCGAGGACGACGACGGCGAGCGCCAGCACGATCCACAGGCCCGCGTACTTCTCCTTGAGCCGCCGGCTGCGCAGCAGCCAGAGCAGGAGCAGGACGACGACCGCGCTGATCGCGAGCGCGAAGGGGTACGCGGTCATGCGTCGGGACCTCCGGGTACCGGTTCACGAGGACGGCTGAGGGCGACGACGAGGGCCAGCAGGGCGCGGCTGAGGAAGACGGCCGCCTTGATGGGGCTGTGCGACGGCTTGCCGCCGGCCCGGGGCCGCATCTCGATGCCGACCTGCCGGATGCGCAGCCCGGCCCGTGACGCGATCACGATGGACTCGATCGTGTCGCCGAGGTACTCGGCGGGGTAGTTCGAGGTGAACAGGCGGATCGCGGGGCGCGCGCACAGCTTGAGACCCGAGGTCGTGTCCGTCAGCCGCGTCCCCGTCACCCGGGACAGGACGACCGACAGCAGGCGCATGGTCCACCGCCGCGGGCCGCGGACCTCGTACCCGCCGACGCCGGCGAACCGCGCACCGATGACGATGTCGGCGCCCTCCGCGTCCATGACGCGCGCCAGCTCGGCGACGCCCCGCGGGTCGTGCTGGCCGTCCGCGTCGAGCTGGACGGTGCGCTCGTACCCGGCGCGGAACGCGTACGTGTAGCCGGCGCGCATGGCGCCGCCGACGCCGAGGTTGACCGGGAGGTCCAGGACGGCCGCGCCGGCGCGCCGCGCGAGGCTGCTCGTGCTGTCGGTCGACCCGTCGTTGACGACGAGGACGTCGGCGTCCGGGAGGGCGTCGCGGATCTCCGAGACGACGGCAGCGATCGTGGCCTGCTCGTTCCACGCGGGGATGATGGCGAGCAACCGGCGGGACGGCTGGTGCTGCATGGCGCGCACTCTACCGGCGCGCGGTGCGCGCTCGGCGCAGGGCCACGAGGTGCACGACGATGCCGACCAGCGGTCCGACGAGCAGCGCCGTCACGGTGCGGACCTCGATGGCCCAGGGGCCGAGCAGCAGGGCGACCGTGACGAGCGTCGCGACCACCCAGCCCGCCGAGAAGGCCCGGTGCAGGTTCAGCGCGACGGTGACCGCTCCGGTCAGGGTCAGCAGCGCCAGGCCGACGGCGGCCGCGGTCAGGCCGGCGAGGACGCCACCGGAGACGTCGTACGCCGGACCGAACAGGAGGGTCATGAGCGCGGGGCCGACGAGGAAGGCGAGCGCCGAGCCGACGAGCCCGGCGGCGACGAGCGCCAGGACGACCGGCCGCAGCGCCCGGAGCCCCTCGTCCCGGTGCTCCAGCACGTGCGTGATGACGACGCCCTGGAACGCACCGAGGGGGATGAGCAGGGGTGCGCGCGTCAGGGAGACCGCGAGGATCAGGGGAGCGGCGGTCGCGAACTCCGCCGGCGCCGACGTGAGCCGCAGGAGCACCGGGAACCCGACGAGCAGGACCGCGCTCGCCGCGGCCGCCGCCATCGCGTGGGACAGGCCGCGGACGAAGCCGCGCCACGGCACGTCGACCCGGGCGCCCAGCGTCCGGCGGTAGGGCGGCACCAGCAGGAGCAGGAGCCACGTGCACGCGCCGGCCGCTGCCGCCGCCTCGAAGCCCGCGACGGCCGCGCCCGCCCCGGCGGCGACGGCGGTGGCGGCGACGCGGACGAGGGCCTCCAGCCCGACGAGGTCGGCGAACCGGTTCCAGGCCCCCGCCCCCGACAGCGCGCCGGCCTGCGTGCTGTGCCCGGCGAACAGCAGGACGGCCACGACCACGACGACGAGGTCGGCGACGTGGCTCTCGCCGAGCACGCGGCGCGCCCACACCGGTGACGTCCCGGCGATCACGACGGCGAGCACCGCCCCGACGGCGAGCCCGACGGGCAGGGCCCGCGCACCGTGGACGCCGTCCTGGGCGGCGCGGCGCACGCCCCGGGTCGTCTCGGTCTGCACCCCCGCGAGGACGCCGAACATCGCGAACATGAGCGCCCAGAAGGCGAGGAAGTCGGCGTTCGCGGCCGGCGTCAGCGTGCGGGACGCGAGCACCAGCACGACGTACCCACCGGCAGCGGCGACGACCGACGCCACCGCGACCCGGGTGGCCTGCCCGCGGCCGATCGCGGACGGCGGCCGCGCGTCGGCGGCCGAGCGGTCACCGGCGGGGGCGCTCACGACCGTGCCGCGGCGAGATACGCCTCCTCGTGCAGCGCTGCGCTGCGGTCCCACGTGAACTGACGGACACGCTCGAGACCCGCCGCCCGCAGGCGCTCGTGGTCGGCCGACGCCCGGGTGATCCCGTCGGCGATCGCGTCGACGTCCGTCGGGTCGAACAGCACGGCCGCGTCCCCGCACACCTCGGGCAGGGCGCCGGCGTTCGACGACGCGACCGGGAGCCCGGACGCCATCGCCTCCAGCGGGGGGAGCCCGAAGCCCTCGTACAGGCTCGGGAACGCCAGCACGCGGGCCCGGCGCATGAGGTCACGCAGCTCCGCGAGCGGGACCAGGCCACGGACGTCGACCCACTCCGGCAGCGGGCCGAGCCTGTCGAGCGCGCCACCGGTCAGCACCAGGCGCAGCTCGGGGTCGTCCTCGCGCAGGCGGGCGACCGCCTCGACCAGCCGGGCGTGGTTCTTGTGCGGCCAGCTGCGGGCGGGGAAGAGCACGAAGTTCTCCCGCTGCTCCGGGCCGGCGACGGTGAAGCCCTCGGTGTCCACCCCGAGCGGCGCCACCACGACGCGGTCGTCGGCAAGCCCGAGGTGCTCCACGATCCGCTCCCGGGAGAACTCGCTGATCGTGATGACCACGTCCGCGTGCCGGGAGACGTTCTCGTAGAACACGCGCCGGTAGGCGTGGTCGACGCGGGTGAACAGGTGCGGCAGGTCCAGGTGCTGCACGTCGTGCAGCGTGACGGCGACGGCCGGTCCGCGAGGGGCGGGGAGGTTGACCGTGAAGGGCAGGTGCACCACGTCCGCCGGCTGCAGCAGGCGACGGATCCGGCTCCGCTGCAGGACGCCCGCCTGCAGGAGCGTGTCGAGCCGGCCGAGGGTCCCGCTGCGTCGTCCGACGCCCGGCAGGACGGTCTCCGGCACGTCCCCGCTGGTGCCCCGCGCCGACGCGGGGACGAACGCGTGGACCGCGACGTTGTCCCGACGCGCGAGCGCGGTGAGGAGCTCGCGGGTGTACGTCTCGGTGCCGCCCATGCCTCCCGGGACGAGCGTCGGCATCGACACCGCGACCCGCAGCCGGGTCTGGCCCTGCGACATGAGGCTCCTTCTGGTGGGTCCGCGTCGGACCCGCCGGCCCGACAGGGCACCATCTTGGTGCACGCCGGTGCAGCCCGACGCCGTCGTCGGGTGTGACCCGCACAACCACTAGGCTCGCCGCTGTGCCGCTCGACATCTTCATCCCGTACTGGGGCGACCCCGACCTCCTCGAGACCACCGTCCACAGCGTCCTCGCGCAGGACAGCGACGACTGGCTGCTGACGGTCGTCGACGACGCCTACCCCGACCCGCGGCCGCAGGCCTTCGTCGAGGGGATCGCCGACGAGCGCGTCCGGTACGTGCGGCACGAGTCGAACGTCGGCATCACCGAGAACTACCGGTCGTGCGTCGCGATGGCCACCGAGGAGCACGTCGTCCTGCTGGGCTGCGACGACGTCCTGCTGCCGAGCTACGTGCGCACCGTCCTGGCGGCGCACGCCCGGGTCCCCGAGGCCTCCGTGGTGCAGCCGGGGGTCCAGGTCATCGACGCCGACGGCACGGTCGTGCGCCCGCTGGGCGACGTCGTGAAGGACCGGCTGCGCGCCCGGGCGACCCGGCACGGGCGCCTGCTGCGGGGCGAGGCGCTCGCGGCGAGCCTCCTGCAGGCCGACTGGCTCTACTGGCCGTCCCTGTCGTTCCGCCGCGACGCCCTCACCAGCGTGCCGTTCCGCGACGGGATGCCGATCATCCAGGACCTGGCGATCATCGTGGACCTCGTGCTCGCGGGCGGTTCCGTGCTCGTCGAGCCACGCACCTGCTTCCAGTACCGGCGGCACGCGTCCAGCGCGTCGTCGGCGAAGGCGTTCGACGGCTCACGGTTCGCGGGGGAGCGGGACTACTTCGCGCTCGCAGCGGGGCTCGCGGACGCGCAGGGCTGGCACCGGGCGGCTCGAGCAGCCCGCTGGCACGTCACGTCGCGCTTGCACGCGCTCACGCTGGCACCCGCCGCGGTGCGGGCACGCGGGCTCTCGGGCGTCGGCCCGCTCGTGCGCCACGCGGTCGTGCCGCTGCGGCAGGCCTGACCCCGCCGTCCGTCAGAAGAAGCGCACGAGCTGCACGGCGAACAGGGCGACGAACACCGAGGCGCAGATCGCCAGGACGCGCGGCGTGCCGGCGTCGACCCGCGCCCGCAGGGTCCGGTACATGCGCATGTCGAGCCAGCCGAGCGGCATCGACAGCAGCAGGGCCACCACGACCGCGAGGAGGAACGAGCGGCGGGGACTGAGCAGCGGGAAGACCGCGTACACGGTCCGGATCACCGGGACGTGGACCAGGTACAGGGCATAGCTGTAGTTGCCCAGGTGGTTGCCCAGGCGGCCCAGGGTGGTGTCCCCGAACAGCGTCCGCCACCCCGTGAACCGCACGAGGCTCAGCACCACGAGGGCGGCGCCGAACCCCAGACCCCACCGGCTCCAGGTGACGTTGATGCTCGAGCCCAGCTGCCACGTGGCCGTGCCGAGGATCAGCGCGAGGACCGGGTGCGGTGACCAGCGTGTGACGACGAGCGGCAGCAGCATGCCGAACGCGAACGCGGTGTTGAGCGCGATGAACGGCAGCTGGTGCGCCGGGAACACGTTGACCGCGGGGTTGTCGGGCCGCAGGACGTTGTGGATCAGGATCAGCCCGAGCCAGCCGATGAGCGCGGACGCGGCGGACTTCTGCAGCTTCAACGCGATGAGGACCGCGACGAAGATGTAGAAGACGATCTCGAGGACGAGCGTCCACTCGACCCCGAGCGCGTAGCTCGAGCCACCGTAGGGCAGGAGCAGCAGGGCGTTGACGTCGAGCGGGGGCTTGATCGGGGACCAGACCCCGGCGAGGACGACCAGGCCGACGATGACGAAGTAGATGGGGTAGAGCCGCACCACGCGGTGCAGCAGGAACCTGCTCGCGTCGTAGCGCATCATCATGACGCTCATGAGGTAGCCCGACAGCGCGAAGAAGACCGCGACGCCCACGGCCCCGAGCCACGACGGGACGACGCTGACGGCCCACTGGTCGCCCCGCATGATGCTCAGGTAGGCGGCACCGTGGTACAGCAGGACGGCGAACGCGGCAGCGAAGCGCAGCCACTGCAGGCTGTTGATACGACCGGCTGACCCCGCCACCGCGCGTGCTCCTTCATCCTGGGACGACGCGATGCCGGGCCGCCGGTCTGTTGCCAAGCAGAACCGTAGTTCACCGCCGGACGGGCCGTGAACGGCCGTGGGACCCGGTGCCGGCCAGAGGCCGGGACCGGGTCCCACGGGTGGTGTCAGATCGTCAGCTGGCGACGCGCAGGAAGAACGCGGTGCCCTCGTACGTGTAGCCCGGGAGCCCCTTGACGGCCTCGACCTCGGCGGGGTTCGCCGAGTAGAAGTGCGTCCCGGAGGCGGGGCGGAAGAACCGGTGCATGGCAGACAGGCCCGTGCCCGGCGCGGCGGCGACGCGTCCGGCGACCCCGTCGAGCGAGTACTGCGGGTAGGTCAGGACGGCCTGGTACTCGGCGGGCGCCGAGGTGTAGAAGTGCGTGCCCGCGGAGGCGAGGAAGAAGCGGTTCAGGTCCTGCAGCGGCACCGTCGTGGACGTCGCCTGCGGGCCCTTGATGTACGCGACCAGACCCTCGTAGCGGTACTCGGGGAACCCGATGACCGTGTTCCGCTCACCGGCGGAGGTGGAGTAGAAGTGCGTCCCCGCGCTCGGCTTGTAGAAGCGGTAGAGGGGGAGCTCGTCGGAGGCGGGGGTGCTGTGGGTGTAGCCGACGATGATGTAGTACGCGTACAGCCCGGTCGCCGTCGCGGCGATGCCGATGCCGGAGTCGGTCAGCTCCGGGTCGATGGCGTCGTACCGCAGGTTCTCGACCGTGATCCAGTCGAGGAACTCCTGCATCTCGGCGGTGGTGCCACCCACGTAGGAGTACATGAGCTGCACGCCGCCGAGGCTGCCGGCGGGCACCTTCGACTCGATGTTGTCGTCGAGCTGGGGGTCCGTGCTGTTCGACTGGCTGTTCACCCACGTGGTGGCCAGGCTGTCCAGGGCTCCGTGGCGGATGACCGGGTTGACACCGGCGTAGTTGATCCGCGTGAGGTTCAGGTCACGGAACGTGGCCCACTCGGTGTCCGGGAAGGCCGGGCTGCTGAGCGCCGTGGCCCGCGCGACGGACTCGTCGGCGGGGGCGTCGGCGCCCTCGGTGGCCGGCACCGGCGCGATGGGCGCGCTGAGCTTCTGGAAGGAGCTCGTGTCGGGGCCGTCGACGGGGGCGGCGGCGGTCGAACCGGCGGTGGCGCCGGCGAGACTGACGACGAGGGCGAGGACCAGGGCAGGCCTGATCAGGGTGGTGCGAGCGCGCACGGGTCTTCCTCCTACGGTGGCGGTGCCGCGACGTGAGCCCACGGCGTGCTAACCGTAGAGGTCACAGCGGGTGTGACCAGGCGATTTTCGGTGATACGTCCGAAGTTCCGTGTCCTGATTTCACCCGGTCGTCGGGCCCGCCCGGTCAGCGGGCCCGACGGCTCAGCGGCGGACGCCGGGGACGGACGACTTGGCGAACCGGAAGCCGGCCTCCTCGACCGCGAACGGGATGATCCGCTCGAGCGCGTGGAGCATCGTCCCGTCGATGGGCAGCGGCTCCGGGGGGTACTCGTCCCACTGCAGCCGCGCGTCCAGGAGGTGCCGCAGCGCGCTGGTGCGCGCCCAGAACATGCCGCCCATCGGGAAGTCCAGGTGGGTGGTGAGCGCCTGGGTCATGCCGAGGCGCTTCGCCAGCCGCTCGCCGTCCTCGCGGTTGAGGTCCCAGTCGTTCAGGTGCGGGTCCTCGGGGGCCACGAGTCCCAGCTGGTCGTCGGTCGCGAAGGCCTCGCAGATGGTGTCCATCATCGGTGCGCGGCCGCCGATGAGGTTCTCCCACAGGAAGTTCCGCCAGCGGTCGGCGACGTCTCCCGCGACGTGCGGGCTGCGCTTGCCGTGCACGTGGAGCACCACGTCGTAGTCGTCGAGGACCTCGTGGCCCAGGCCGGTGAACAGGGGCGCCAGGTCACGCCCCCGGTTCTCGACGAGGTCGACCTGCCACCGGCTCACGCCGGCCCGCTCGAGCCTGCGCCGGAGGTCGATCTCCTTGTGCTCGGACGTCGTGCTCAGCCGGAGGTCGACCTGCTGGCGGTTGGTGCCCAGGCGTGCAAGGAGCTCGTCCACCAGCTCCGGGTAGTGGAAGTGCCCGTGCACGAGCACCTTCAGGTCCGTGGGGGCCGGCGACGTGGCGGGCCGGATGACCTGCCGGGACCACGGACCCTCGGGCCGCCCACGGCGCAGGAAGTCGACGAACGGGTCGCCGTCGCGCTCCTCGACGTACTCGGGGGACTGCTCGGCGTACACGAGCGGGTGGAAGCCCTCCGCCGGACGCCGGACGAGCAGGCCGGTGCGGGGCCGTGCGCGCGGTGCGGTGAGCCGCGAGCGGTGCACGTACTCGCGCAGGAGCGCCTGCGGCTCGTCGTCGTGCCGCGCGCCACCGTAGAGCTGCGCGTCGAACGCACCCGAGGCGGTGAGCGCGGCGATGTCGCTCTCCTCCTGCTCGTGCGCCGCGCGAGCGGCGTGGCCGAGCTCCGCCAGGCGGGCGGTGTAGCCGGCCATGTCGAACGCCGGGACGGCGGCCTGCCGCAGCTGGTCCCCGTAGGTCAGCCTGCTCGCCGGGTCGTCCGCGAGCCGACGGATCGTCGCCGCGGCCGAGGCCGTGTCGAGGTGGGGGACGACGAGCTCGCGCAGCGCGTCGTCCCGGCTGAGCCACTCCGCGAAGCCGCTGGCGCCGTCGAAGGCGACGATCGGGGTGCCCGAGAGCGCGGCGTCGATCGTCACGTTCGGGAGCGGGTCGAGGCGCGAGGACAGGAAGAACAGGTCGGCGCGCTCGTACAGGGGCGTCAGGTCCGACGTCGGCGCGAGGAAGGTCACGACGTCGCCCGCGCCGCTGCGCCGGACCTGCTCGTGCAGCTCGTCGACGTACCAGTTCAGCGACGGGATGCGGTCACCGATCCACGCGAAGTGCACCTCACGTGCACCCGGGGCGCGGCGGACCTGGTCGGCGGCCTGGACGAAGAACTCGACCCCCTTGCGGGGCGAGATCGTGCCGGCACCGACCACGAGGACGGTGTCGGGCTCGAGCGTCGCCAGCAGGTCGCTCAGCGCGTGCTCCGGCAGCTCGGTCTCGGCGCCGTCGGACCCGAGGCGCAGCGCCCGGGGGGCGCGTTCGGTGTCGCTCCCGGCGGGGAGGATCGACTGCCCCTGCGGGATGACGTGGTGCGGCCGGGCCAGCAGGTCGGCGTACTCGCGCCGCATCGACTCGGCGACGATCGGCGCGGAGAACACGACCTCGGACACGCTGGCGAACAGCCCCGCCAGCACGCCCTCCGGTCGCATGCTCGAGGGGAACTCGTGCACCAGGGCCACGACGGGGACGCCGGTGGCCTCGAGCGCGGGCGAGAGCGGGTGCGTCGCGGCGGAGTTCGCCAGCGCCCAGGCCGGCGCGAACCGCTCGGCCAGCTGCTCGGCCAGGATCCGCGCCTCCGTCGGGTGCCACGGGTCCGAGTCGACGAGCGTCACGGTCGCCGCGGCGGCGCGCTCGAGCTCGTGGGACAGGTCCCCGCCCTGCAGCAGCACCACGATGACGTCGTGCTGCTCGGAGAACGAGTTCACCAGGTTCCAGCCCAGCACCGGGGCGCCGGTGCGCGTCGCCTCGTGCAGGAGGAGCAGCATCCGCTCGCGCCCCGGCACGAAGCCGTTCTCGGTCACCCGAGCGCCGTCGAGGAGCGAGCGGCCCCGGCGTCCCTCCGCGCGTCCGAACGCCGCGAAGTGGCTGCGCAGCTCGGCGTCGTCGAGGTGCTGGAGGTCGTCGTTGCGGCGACGGTAGTAGGCGACGTCCGGCTCGTGCGCCGCTGCGTCCGGGACGGTGGTCGACGGGCCGGCGCCGCGGGGACGCGGCCGGCGGTCGGTTGCACCCGGCCTGGACTGGCGTTCGGACGGCTGCCCACCGACGACACCCGCCGACTCGGTGCCCGACGGGGCGGCCGGGGAGGGCCCCAGCCGCTTCAGGGCCCGGCGCACCCGTCCGGCGCGCCCGCGTGCCGCCCGCAGCGGGCGCGTGACGCGCCACGAGACGGTGTGGACGTACGCGTCGAGCTCGGCCCGGAGCGCCTCGGAGTCGCCGCGGGCGAGCGCGACGTCCCGGCCGGCGACGGCGAGCTCCGCCCGGAGCGCCTCGACGTCGCCACGGGCGTCGGCGACCTCGTCACGCAGGATCTCGGCGTCCCGTTCCAGCTGCCCGTTGACGTTCGCGAGGTTCGCCCGCACCTCGTGGGCGTGCGCGAGCTCGGTCGCCGTCACCTCGGCGAGACCGCGGAGCCTGTCGAGCTCCGTCCCGCGCACCTCGATCTCCGCGCGCAGCTCGGCCTCGACGCCCGGCGCCAGCCGTGCACCGTGCACGTCCTGCGGTGACGCCACCTGCAGCGGCGCCCCCAGGGCCTCGTCGACGTCCGCCCGGACGGCGGCGCCCTGCACGTCGGACTGGAAGGACAGCTCGCGCTGCCAGTACTCCGCGAGCCGCGGCTGGTCGAGCGGGTACCCCTGCGCCGCCGCGACGTCGCGGATCAGCTCCCCGACGGTCGGTACGGCTCCGAGGGGCGGAGCGACCGGGCCGAGCGCCGCGATGCTGTCGTAGAGGGCGCGGAACAGCACCTGACCGAAGGTCAGGGGCGTCAGGACGCGCCACTCGAGATCGATGAACCGGTCCGTCCCGCGCAGCAGGTTGCGCGGCAGCGCGTCGAGCAGCTCGCCCGGCACCACGGCGTCGAGGTCGGTCGTCGTCCCGGGGAGCCCGGCGTGCGTCCGGAACGCGTCGAGCCAACGTCCGAACCACTCGCCGACCTGGGCCGACGTCCAGCCCGGACGGGCCACCAGGTCGGCCAGGTCGGCGGTCCAGGGCGGGGCCGGTGCGTACGGCTCGTCCTCGAACACGATCTGCACGTCGCCGACCGTGTCGACGAGGTCCGGGTCCGCGCGCCGGCGCACCACGTCGATCCGGCCGTCGGTGCTGACGAACTCGGTGACCTTGCGGAACTCCGGCCGTCGCGCGCCCGACCCGTAGTACCAGACGAGCGCCGTGGGCTCGGCGACGGGCGCCGCCGAGGCGCGCACGAGGAACGAGTTGGACAGGTCGGCGACGAGGTCGTTGCGGTGGACGGGCCCCCACGCACGACGCAGGTCGAACGAGGTCGTCTCGGGCTCCTGGTGGTCACCGCCTCCCGTCGCGACGATCAGCGGCGTCGCGTCGAAGCCGGAGGCCGGGTCGAGCGCGCCCTCCGAGACCACCGTCGTGGGCAGCTTGTAGTCGGGGAAGGGGAACAGCCACTGCTGCTCCTCGAGGCCGGCGGCCCGCAGCCGAGCGCCGAGCTCGGTGCGGCCGAACGTCACGGCCGTCGTCGGTCCGTACCGGTCCTCGACCCCCACCATGGCCTGCCCGAGGTGGTCCTCGGGGAAGCCGGCGAAGTACTTCAGCCCGAGCTGGTTCTCGATCGCCACGACGAGCTCGCCGTCGGGCAGGAGCAGCTGGGCGACGTGCTCGAGCATGACGTCGACGGGGTCCTGGTCCGTGGCGTCGAACCCGAAGCTGCGGGCGTACTCCAGCACGCCGACCATGACCACGGTCGCGAAGCGTGCCGGGTGGCCGAAGCTCTGGACGGTGTCGGCGACGACCTGCACGTTCGGCAGGTCCCGGCACCGGTCGGCGGCCACCGCCGCCCGGCGGGGCGAGCCCTCGACGGCGACGACCTCCAGGCCGCGCTCACCGAGCACCCGTGTGATCGCGCCCGTCCCGGCGCCGAGCTCGAGCACCGGTCCGCGCAGGGTGTCCAGCAGGGGACGCACGAGGTTCCCGCGCTGGTGGCTCAGGTGGTACAGCGACGGCCAGTCCCGGATCCCGGCCTCCAGCTCGCGCGAGCCGCTGCTGGTGTCCGTCGCGGACCGCACGACGTCGGCGACCCAGGTCTCGTGCTCGTCGCCGTCGTTGTACGCGAAGTCGGAGGCGCCGGTCGGTGCCCACAGGCCGGAGCGGGCGGTGCGCTGGTACCCGAGAGCTGCGAGATCGAGAGTCACGATGCGCCTCCGAGCGTGGGCGCGGACCGCAGGGGCGCCCCGGGCGCGTCGCCGCCGGCGCTCGCGATCGGGTCCGCGGTGACCGACGTCCACGTCTGGCGGATGCCGTCGTGCAGCGAGGTGCCGGCCACCCACCCGAGCGTCAGCTCGGACGCCGTGCAATCGAGCCAGGTGGATCGACCGTCGAACTCGCGCACCGGGTGGTGGCGGACCTCGACGGCGTCGGGACCGACGACGTCGCGGATCACGTCGAGCAGCGCGCCGAGGCTGGTCGGCCGTCCCGAGCCCACGTTGAGGACGTCGTGGGCGGGGTCGGTGACCTCGACCGCACGGACGACGGCGTCCGCCACGTCGTCGACGTGCACGTAGTCGCGAGCCGCGCGCAGGTCGCCGAAGACGTGCAGCGGCTGGCCCGCAGCGGTGGCGTGCAGCCAGTGGCTGATGACGCCCTGGCCCGGGGCCACCGGCTGGCCGGGTCCGTACGCGTTGGCCACCCGCAGCACGATCGAGCCGGGTGCGGTGCGGACGAGCTCCTGCTCGAGGAGCAGCTTGGCCTGGCCGTAGGCGCTGTCCGGTCCGACCGGCGACGACTCCGCGTACGGCGGCTCGACGCTCTGGTCGTACACGGTGCCGCCCGAGCTGAGCAGGACCATGCGGGGGCGCGAGGGAGCCTGGGCGAGGAGCCCGAGGAAGCTGGTGAAGGCGTCGATGTCCAGCGCGACGCGGTCGGGGTCGTGCTCGGCGATCATCGGGTTGATGCTCGACGCGGCCCAGACGACGTGGTCCGAGGTCAGGATGCGCTCGTCGACGCCCTGTGGTCCCATTGCCGGGCAGGAGCGGTCGAAGGTGTGCACGGTGTGACCGCGCTGAGCGAGCGCGCGCGCGACGTGGGACCCGATGAACCCGCGCGCCCCGATGACGCTCACGTCGAGCTGACGGGTGCGCGGAGCAACCGTTGCCGGTGCGGACGCCCCCCCAGGGGATGGCGTCAGCGGGATCGGATCGAGTCGTCGCGTCTGCACGGCTGTCATCATGCCGCATCGTCGGCCATGACTCGGCCGTCCTGCGTTCATCGTGCAGCCTCGTCGTCGGGGCGGCCCGCTCGCCGGCGCCGGGTTCGCCGGACCACGAGCCCGGCGGCGGACACGGCGACGACCAGCAGGGATGCGGTCGTGACGAGGGCACCGACGCGCAGGCCGGGGGGCACGTAGGTCAGGACCACGCGGTGGTCCCCGCCGCCGAGGGGGACCGCCCACATCGCGTGGTCGGCACGGACGGGGGTGACCCGCACGCCGTCGACCGCCACCACCCAGCCGGGCCGCAGGGCGTCGGCGACCACCGCGTAGCCCGGTCCGTCCGACGTGACCCGCAGGGCGATGGTGTCGCCGTCGTCGCCCTCCACGGTGATGCTCCCGGTGGCTGCCGGATCGGTCTCCCGCAGGTCGGCGCGGTCGTCGAGCAGCACCGTGTCCGGTGCCACCGACCCGCCGGCGAGCAGCGCGACGCGCCGGTCCGCGTCGGGGACGACCTGGGCGCGCGACGCCCAGCGGAACCGTGGCATCGCCGTGTCGCGCTGGTAGACGGTCGCGTCGCCGGTGTGCACGACGGTCGCGCCGTCGTCCGCGACGACGGCCACCACGACCCATCGGCCCTCCTCGTCCGTCGGCAGGACGAGGTCGACGTCCTCGAGGGCTTCGACCCGGAGCCGGAAGGGGCCGTCCCCGGCGGGGGTCGTCAGGGCGACCCACACGCTGACCGGCTCGGGCGTCCCGGCGACCTCGCCGACCGTCGACGACACCACCTGCCCCGACGCGTCGAGCAGCGAGACCCGCAGGTGCACGGTGCCCGGCGCGTCGATGCCCTCGGGGAGGTCGATGCGGGCGCCGCGCACGACACCGGCGACGGGTGCGGCCGTCGCGCGCGACCCGGCCCGGGTCGTCGCCAGCGAGCTCAGGCTGCCCGTGGGGACGTACCGGCCGGCGACCGGCTCGTCGGGGGCGACGACCATGAACCGGGTGGCGGTCCGGTCCAGGACGGGCGAGGCCAGGGCGGCCAGGCTCATCGTGGAGTACGTGTAGGTGCGCATGGCCTCGGGGTCGGCCGCCTCCAGCAGGTCCCGCCACTGCTCGGTGTGGAACGCGTGCCCCGTCGTCGAGCGCAGCTCGTAGGCGGTGCTGCTGCCGGGGAGCATCGTGAACCCCGTGCTCGTGAAGCGGTCCCCGTGCAGGTTCTCGGCGAGGAAGGCGTGCGTGGCGGTCGCGGGGTAGAACGACTCGACGGGGGACCGCGGCCACCAGGACCCGGCGACGGCGATCGCCTGACCGGCCAGCAGGACGGGCACGAGCAGGACGCCGGCGGTCGCGACGCGGCGGTGCCGGGCGGTCCGTGCGACGACCACGACCAGGACGCTGAGGGCGACCAGGACGACACCCACGACGAGGTCCTCGCGCGCGTCGGGCAGGGAGGCGCTGGGTGCGCTGTCGAGGGCCCGCACGACCGCCACGACCAGCGCCACGGTCACCACCAGGCCGACGGTGGCCAGGACCACCGTGCCGGGCGAGGGCCGGCGGGTCGCGGTGGCCGGCGCGGACGCGGCGTCGACCCGCGTGGCCGACAGCCTGTCCCGCACCTGGTCGAAGCCGTACGCCGCCGCGATGGCCAGCAGCAGGCCGACGACGAGGCGGAGCCGGCCGACGTAGCTGATGTCGAACCCCGGCAGCCTCTGGACGAGACCGAGGAGCACGCCGCCGTAGACGACCGCCACGCAGAGCGCGGCGCCCACGACCGAGAAGACGAGCACGGGCGTCACCCGGCGGCCGCGACGCGCGAACGCCGCGACGACGAGCACGAGCACGGTCGCGCCGACGAACGAGAACCGCTCCACCGGGTTGCGGGACCCTCCCCAGAAGGGGGAGTCGACCTCCCCGAGGATCCCCGGGGCGAACGCGGTCGCCAGCGCGGACCAGTCCAGGTGCATGGTGGGCGACTGGGAGCGCCGCTCGAGGCTGATGGACGACGTGGCGTTGAGCGCGAAGGGGACCAGCTGCCACGCGGCCAGGCCGACGCCCAGCAGCGCCCCGCTGGCCCCGATCGCCACGGACGTCAGCCACTCCCGCGCGGTCGCCCGCGCCCGCCACAACCGGACCACCGCGTACCCGACCGCCGTGTAGGCGGCGTAGGCCACGACCGCCGGGAACCCACCGAGCAGCATCGAGGCCAGGATCACGGCGACGAGCAGCGCGTCCCGCCAGCGACGGTCGGCCACCACGCGCTCGACCGCCCACAGGAGGAGCGGGACGAGCGCGGCGACGCGCGTCTGCGGCCACCCGGTCCACGCGATCATGAAGCCGGAGGAGACGAAGGCGAGCGCGCCGACGGCGCGGGCGGCGGGGCTGAGGCCCAGGCGGCGCAGCAGCAGCGCCATCCCGGTCGCCGCGACGGCGATCTCGACGAGCTTGACCACCCCGGGTGCGTACGTGTCGGGCAGCACCAGCCACGGCCACGCCATGGGGGAGAAGAACGAGGAGTCCGGCAGGGCCCCGAGCGGGCTGCCGCCGGCCACGTAGGGGTTCCACCACAGGATGTGGCCCGACAGGAGGGTGTGCTTGAGCAGCAGGATGCGGGGGGTGACGGAGTCGACCGTGTCGCCCGGCCACGGGTTGCGCACCGTCCCGTCGCCGTAGTCGTACGACTTCCACGGGGCCAGCTCGTTGACCAGGTCGGTGCCGCTGAAGACGGCGGTGCCGAGCAGGGCCGGCCCGACGCCGAGCAGCGCGAAGGCCACCACGGCGGCCCACGCGACGGCCGTCGTCGGGGACACGGTGTGCGCGGCGGCGAGCAGCGAGCGCGCGCGCCGGCGTCCGGTCGCGCGCGCGCGCTGGAACGCACCGACGGCCGGCCCGGCGGTGCGTCCCGGCTCAGGCGTCATCGCGCAGGTCGACCAGGTCGAGGCGACAGCTCTCCACGACGGCGCCCAGGGTGTCCGAGCAGGTGACGTCCGACGTCGTCGACCAGACCGTCTCGCCGAGGGCCGTCAGGTCCGGTGGCTCCACGCCGGCGGGGCTGAACATGACGTAGTAGTCGATCTCCGCGTCGTCCAGCCGCGCGCGGAACGACGGGTCGGCGACGTCGTAGCCCTGCTCGGCGCGCCCGTACACCTGCCCGTGCAGGTAGAACGCGAGGCGGAGCGTCGCGCGGTAGTTGCTGCCCACGATCCGGCTGCCCGGCTCGACGATCCCCGCGAGGTCGTCGGCCACCTCCTCGAGCGCGGGCGGGCGTGCCTCCTGGGCGAGGTACCCGAGACCCGCCGTGGTGTCCGCGACGCTGAACGGCTCGCTGCGACCAGCGCCGTGCTGCCACAGCACGGTCAGCGGCAGGACCGCGACGACGGCCCCGGCGACCACGCGTCGCCACCGGCTGCCCGTCCCCACGAAGCGGGTCCACAGGTAGGGCAGCGCGACGCACGCGGCGAGAGCCGAGAGCGTGAGCAGCGGCCAGTAGTAGCGGGCGTTGCCGCCGGCCCGTGCCGCCGTGGTGACCCCGGCGTACCCGAGGAAGTACACCCAGAAGGTGACGGTCAGCACCACGAGTGGCGGGCGCAGCGACCCGCCCCCGCGCCGCAGGACGAGCGTCGCGGTGCACGCGAGCATCGTTACGACGGCCCACGGCGCGATCGAGCGGATCTTCTCCAGGTAGTGCGGCATCGCGAGGAGGCGCTGCTCCGCGTAGTAGCGCACCCGGGAGGCGAGCGGCTCGTCGACCTCGTCCCTGTCACCGCCGACCTGGAACGTCCGGTCCTCACCGAAGGAGACCGCGCGGTCGTTGGGCGGCGCCCACAGGGGAGCGTCGACGACGGCGGGTGCACCTGCCTGTGCCGGGTCGAACTTGGCCGTCATGTTCACGGAGAACGACGAGCCGATCGTCGGCTCGCCGTACTTCCAGGTCAGGGCCGCGACCCACGGCGCGGACAGGGCCAGGGCGACGACGAGCGCGACGCCCGTCGCCGCGAGCACGCGCCGACGGGCCGCCGCGTCGGGTCCCGCCAGCAGCCGGACCACCAGGCAGATCCCGACGGTGGCGAGGATGACCGGGACGAGGAACAGCTTCGTGACGTACCCGGCCGCGCACACCGCGCCGAGCACCGCGGCGGCGAGCCGGACCCCCCGGCCCGCGGTGAGCGCGTCGTCGAGCCGGTGGAGCGCGTAGACGAAGCAGGTGGTCCAGGAGACGACGAGGACGTCCGGCGTCAAGGAGTGGACGCTCCCGGCGTAGAAGACGGTGGCGACGAGGGCGAACAGGGCCGTCGCCACGGTGTGCCGCCGGGTGACCCGCCAGACGAACGCCGCACCGACCACGGTGCCGAGGACCGCGGCCACGGCCGACACCACGGTGACCGCGGTGAGGTCGCCGACGCCGGCGAGCAGCAGCGGAGCGGCGAGCCAGCTGATGAGGGGCGACCAGTACGCGTTGACGGCGTCGTGCAGGTGGCCGCCCGCGTACTGGCGGGCGATCGAGATGTAGGAGATGCCGTCGATGTTGTTGAGGTCGTGCGCCGAGCGTGCGACCGCGAGCGCGAACAGCACGCAGCCGACGACGCACACCACGACGGTGGGCCACAGCCGCCCGCGGGCGGGCGCGTCCGGACGGGCGTCGTCGGCGGGCGCGTGGGCCTCGTCGACGACAGCGGGGGCGGTCACGACGGGGGTCCTGCCTGCGGTGCGGTCTGCACGGTCGCAGGCACCGGCTCGTCCCGGCGCGGGGCGCCCCGGCGCAGCAGGGTGGTCACCCCGAGGAACAGCACGTCCACCGCGATGCTCCACAGCCGGGTGAGCACCGTGATCACCACGGCCGTCTCGACGGGCATGAGCGCGCTGAGGAACAGCACCTGGATGCCCTCGCGCACACCGATCCCTCCGGGGGCGAAGAACGCGAGGAGGCTGACCGCCGAGGCGATGCTCGCGGCACCCACCACGTACGCGAGGTCGGACCACGGCAGGTCGGCGTAGACCGAGCGGGCGACCAGGAAGTACGACGCCCCGGTGAGCAGGGTGCCGAGGATGTACAGGCTCCCGCCGCTGAGCACCATCGACCACGTGGGCCTGTCGCCCGGGGGCATGGGCCGCTTGAGCACGAGGCGGTGGGCCAGGTTGAGCAGGCGGCTCAGCACCGGGGGAGCGAGCGCGACGAGGCACAGCACGGCCGCGACGACCGTCAGCTGGGTGGCCCGCGGGCCGATCGCGTCGAGGCGCGGGTCGACGACGAGCAGCGCGAGCCCCACGAGCAGGGTGGAGATGAGCTGCAGCGCGCCCTCGAGGACACCGGACACGGCGAGCTTCGAGCGCGCCACCCCGTGCTGCGCCGCGAAGTACACCTTGCCGAGGATCCAGGTCCCGGCGCCGAGGATGTACCGCCCCAGCCACGCCTTGGCGTACACGTGGCACAGCTCGCGCCAGTCCCGCCGCACGCCGTGCGCCCCGAGCCGGCGCAGCAGGTGCAGCCACACGCCGGCACCCCAGAACCGGTAGCCGAGCCCGAGCACGGTGGCACCGACCATCGGCAGGACGGCGAAGCGCAGCCCCTGCAGCTGCGACCAGTCGATCCGGACCAGGTACAGCGCCATGAACGCCGTCACCAGGACGGTGAAGCCCACCTGCACCCAGCGAGCGGTCCGCCCACCCGGCCGTGCGGCACTCACGACCGCTCCCGCGCCGGCGCCACGAACGGCGCGAGGAGGGCCGCGTGGTGGCGGCGGGCGAGCCGGTCCCAGGCGAAGTCCTGCGCGAGCTCGATGGCACGGCCGGCGAGCTGGTCGCGCTCGTCGTCGCCCATGCGGGCCACGCGCACGAGCGCCGCGCCGAGCTGCTCCGCGTCGCGCTCGTCGACGAGCAGACCCGTGCGGCCGTCGTCGAGGACGTCGTCCGCACCGCTCTGCCGGGTGGCGACGCACGGCAGGCCGTAGGACAGGCCCTCGATGAGGACGACGGGCAGACCCTCGACGTCACCGTCGGAGGCGACCACCGACGGGACGACCAGCGCGTCCGCCGCCCGGAAGCAGCGCTCCTTGTGCCGGCCGGACGCGTAGCCGGCGAACGTCACCCGGTCGGCGAGACCCAGGGCGCGTGCGTGGCCGACGAGCTCCTCGCGCAGCGGCCCGTCGCCCGCGACGACGAGGCGCCACGGTCCGAGGTCGTCGGACACGAGGCGCAGGGCGTCGAGCAGGTGGCGCAGCCCCTTCTTCTCCACCAGGCGTCCGACGAACAGGAGCACCAGCTCGTCGCCGATCCCGAGCGAGGTCCGCGCCTCCTTGCGCGCCCGGGCGTCCTGCGGCCGGTCCGGCAGGTCGGTGCCCATCGGGATGACGTGCACGGGCGGACCGACGCGGCCGGCGGGGTCGAAGTGCCGCAGCCGCGCCAGCGTCCGGGTGCTCACCGCCGAGACGGCCCGGGCACGGCGCAGCGTCGGGCGCACCACCAGCGGACCCGCGAGGGGCACCCGGCGCCAGACGTCGACGTCGGACGCGTGCGTGGTGAAGACGAACGGCACGCCCGTGAGCCGCGAGACCCACGCGGCGACGACGGCCTGCGGGGTGAACCAGTGGGCGTAGATGACGGACGGCCGCCGGCGACGCGTGAGCCGCAACGTGGCCACGAGCTCGCCGGCGAACAGCATCGGCACCACCAGGTACAGCCAGGGGTTGCCCCGGAGCGCCGGCATGATGCCGCGGCCAGCCAGCACCTCGGCCCGCCGCGGGAGCGCGTAGTGGAACCGCACCTCGTCGTACCCGGCGTGGCGGGTGAGCGACCGGGTGCGCGAGCGGCGGTCGTGCGGTGCGAGGACGCACACGTCGAGCTCGGGGAACTCGCTCGCCAGCGCACGGACCTGGTCGCGGACGAACCCGGGGACGGGGTCGTCGTCCGAGGCGGGGAAGGTGGAGGCGAGGACGAGCACGCAGGGCCGCTGGGTGCGGCCGTCCTCAGGCTGCGCCACGGGTCCGCTCGGCGAAGAGGGACCTGTCCGTGTCCGTCAGTGCGCGCGAGTTGACGTGGGTGAGCCGGCCCGTGCCGCGCAGCAGCGTCTCGATCACGTCGAGCTCGAGCTCGGTGAACGCAGCGACGAACCGGGCGTCGTGGTCGACGAGGTCGCGCAGGCTGTCGTTGAGGTCCGCCGACTCGGCGATCGACGCCGCCAGGCTGCGCGCGTTGTCGTCGGTCACGTCGACCGTGGCGAAGGCAGGACCCTCCTTGCGGAGGAACGCGATGCCGCCGACGGGGGCCGTCTCGCCGAAGACGCCGTCCTCGAAGATCTCGTCGGCGTGGATGCGCGTCGAGATGAGGAACTCGGTACGCATCACGCGCTCGAGGACGAAGCGCAGCACGTTCTTGGCGTAGACCGCGACGCGGTACCGCAGCGGGATGCGGGCGCCCGTGAGCGAGCGGACGTTGTAGGTGAAGATGTGCAGCGGCCGCGGGTACGGGTGCACCGTCAGGTCCGCCGTGTCGACCAGCAGCAGGTCGTCGCCCAGGAAGCGGAAGCCCTTGTCGAGCAGGGCGATGCTGAGGGTCGTCTTGCCCGTCCCGCCGTACGCCGGCAGCAGCGTCGCCTCGCCGTCCTTGGTGACGCCCGCGGCGTGCATGAGCAGGACGCCCTGCTGCAGCAGCTTGTAGTACATGACCGGCTCGAGCACCTGCGCCTGCAGGTAGACGCCGATGGCGTTCATGTAGACGCGGTCGATCCAGTGCCGCGCGAAGTAGATGGTGACGTCGTCGGTGTCGATGCCGCGCACGAGGGTGCGGTAGAGGAACAGGCCCTTGAACCGGGTCTCGTGCACGATGTCGTCCGGGCGCTGCTGCGGCAGGCGGTCGACGATCTCGGTGCGGATCGTGGCGCGCGGCGCCGAGCTCCCCGCACGGGCGATGCGCACGTACTCGTTGTCGAAGTACCTCTTCCACCCGCGGTGGTCGGTGACCAGCTCCACGGTCAGGAAGCCGTAGAAGTTGTACGAGGTCACGACGATCTTCCCACCTGTTCAGTGCGGTACGTGGAGGCCACCGCCGGCCCGACCCGTCCCGGACCCACGCCGGTGGCGTGCGGTGGGCGCAGGACGTCGAACGCGCCTTCCGTTCTGGCGTGGTCTCCCGGCGATATGCTGCGGAGTTTAGCAGCGAGACTTTTGCGCCCAGCACGCGTGGGCCGGAGAGGGTAGGCGCTCTCGTAGAATTGCGGAACCCCCCCTCCAGCCCAGGACGTGACGTGAAGGTCTTCATCCAGATTCCGTGTCTCAACGAGGAGACGACGCTGCCCGCGGTGCTGAGCTCCGTGCCGCGCAGCATCGCGGGGGTGGAGACCGAGATCCTCGTGATCGACGACGGCTCGACCGACGCGACCGTCGAGGTCGCCCGCGCGCACGGCGTGCACCACTTCGTGCGGCACACCCGCACGATGGGTCTGGCCCGGTCGTTCCGCGACGGTGTGCACTACGCGCTCGCGCACGGCGCCGACGTCGTCGTCAACACCGACGGGGACAACCAGTACCCGCAGGACCGGATCCCGGACCTGGTCGCCCCGATCCTCGCAGGCGAGGCCGACATCGTGATCGCGGACCGGCAGACCGCGACGATCGCCGAGTTCTCCGCGTTCAAGAAGCTGATGCAGCGCGTCGGCAGCGCCGTCGTCAACGGCGCGGCGGACACCGACCTCCCGGACGCGGCCAGCGGCTTCCGTGCCTACTCGCGCCCGGCGCTCATCCGGCTGAACGTCGTCACGGAGTTCAGCTACTGCATGGAGACGATCATCCAGGCGGGGCACAAGCGCCTCAAGATCGCCAGCATCCCCGTCACGACCAACGCGAAGACGCGCGAGTCACGGCTGTTCACCAGCAACGCGCAGCACATGCGCAAGTCGGCCGCCGCCATCACGCGCAGCTACCTCATGTTCAAGCCGCAGGCCGTCTTCGCCTCGTTGACGGCGCTGTTCGCCGTCCTCGCGCTGGTGCCGATGGTGCGGTTCCTCATCCTGTGGGCCGCGAACGGCGAGGCCGCAGGCAACGTCCAGTCGCTGATCTTCGGCGCGATCATGTCCGTCGCCGCACTGCTCGCGCTCGCGCTCGGCGTGCTGTCGGAGCTGCAGCGCACCAACCGCATCCTGCTCGAGGAGCAGCTCGAGCGGATCAAGGAGCTGCAGTACCGCCGGGACCCCAGCGCCACGCCCTCGTGGGAGAGCTGGTCGACGGAGGCCGCTCGCGAGATCGAGGAGATCGACCACGTGTAGCGGCCTCCGGGCTCAGTCCTCGGACTCGAGCAGGCCCAGCAGGTAGGTGCCGTACCCGGACTTGACCAGCTTGTCCGCGCGCTCCCGGAGCTCGTCGTCCGAGAGGAACCCCCGGCGCCACGCGACCTCCTCCGGGGAACCGATCTTGAGGCCCTGGCGGTGCTCGATGGTCCGCACGTAGTCGGAGGCCTCGAGCAGCGAGTCGAAGGTGCCGGTGTCCAGCCACGCCGTGCCGCGGGGCAGGACCTCGACCTGCAGGCGGCCCTGCTCGAGGTAGATCCGGTTGACGTCGGTGATCTCGTACTCCCCGCGCGCGGAGGGCTCGAGGTCCCGGGCGATGGCGACGACGTCGTTGTCGTAGAAGTACAGCCCGGGGACCGCGTAGTTGGAGCGGGGGTGCGCGGGCTTCTCCTCGAGGGACAGCGCGCGGCCCGACTCGTCGAACTCGACCACGCCGTACGCCGTCGGGTCCGCGACCCGGTAGGCGAAGACGGCACCGCCGTCGAGGTGCTCGAACCGCTGCAGCCGGGCGCCGAGGCCCGGCCCGTAGAAGATGTTGTCGCCGAGGACCAGGGCGGCGGGCTCCGTGCCCACGAAGTCGGCACCGAGCACGAACGCCTGCGCGAGCCCGTTCGGCTCGGCCTGCACCGTGTACGAGATCGAGATGCCGAACTGCGATCCGTCGCCCAGCAGCCGCTGGAACTGCTCCGCGTCGTGCGGGGTCGTGATGACCAGCACGTCGCGGATGCCCGCGAGGATCAGCGTCGACAGCGGGTAGTAGATCATCGGCTTGTCGTACACCGGGACGAGCTGCTTGCTGACGCCGAGGGTGATCGGGTTGAGCCGGGTGCCGGAGCCGCCGGCCAGAATAATCCCACGCATGTGCGACAGTCTGCCGCACCCGGGGCGGTGGATCGGACACCGCGTGCTCCGGTGCGACCGGAGCTCACGCCTCAGGCCGACTGGGTCGCCTGCACGCGGGCACCGTCGGGGGTGCCGCTGCCGGTCGCCGCGGGCACCTCGGGGGCGACGACGGCGGCGGGCACGGCCCGCGGTGCGACGCGTCCTCGCGCCCGACGCATGATCGGCCGCTCGACCAGCAACCAGCTCGCGACGGCGAGCGGGACGGTCGCCACGGCTGCCAGCAGGTCGTACGCGACCAGCCCGAGATGGTGCGCACCGGCCATCGCGAGGAGCTGCTGGACGGGGAACGCGTAGATGTAGATGCCGTACGACACGTCGTGCCGGCGCAGCAGACCCGGCATCGGCAGGACGGCGCCGAGCCACAGCACGACGTACGCGACGAGTGGCGCCGCGAGCTGGACGCCGAACCCCGGCACGCCGAGCACCAGGGCCGCCCCGAGCAGGGTGCTCAGCACCGCGAGCGGCCAGGTGAGGACGACCCGCTCGCGTAGGACGTAGAGCAGGCCACCTGCCAGGAAGAAGGGCAGCAGCTTGAGCATGAACGGGACGTCGGCGTGGTTGCCGGCATAGCCGAGCACCCGTGCGCTCTGCGCCTGGAGCGCCACGCTCACGACGAACGCCGCGGCCAGCGGCCAGGCGGAGCGGCGGAAGATCGCGACGCTGCCCAGCACGGCGACGACCAGGTAGCACGCGAACTCGTAGTACAGGCTCCACAGCGACCCGTCCCACGCGCCCGGGTACGGCACGCCCGTGGGCGTGCCGGCGACGTCGTAGGCGTTCATGCGCAGCGTGATGTTCGACAGCACGTAGCCGACGGGGGTCGTCGGGGTGCTGAAGAAGCCGTCGAGCGAGCCGTGCGTCCACAGCCAGTTGACCGGCGCGAACACGAAGGCGGTGACCACGAGGCAGACGAGGAACGCCGGGAAGATGCGGGCGACCCGGTGCACCAGGTACTCGCCGATCGGCTTGGTCCACCGGCTGCCGGTGATGAGGTACCCGGAGATGGCGAAGAACCCGAAGACCGCCCAGCCACCGATGTTCTCCCCGCGCAGCTGCGGCCCGGTGCCCGCGCCCGCCAGGTACCAGCCGTGCGCGACCAGGACCGCGTACGCGAAGACGAGACGCAGCAGGTTCAGGCTGTTGTGCCGAGGGTCGAACCGAGCCTCGCCCCAGTGCACGAGCGTGTGGCTCCTGCTGCGGGAGGTGCCCTGCGGCAGCACCGCGCCCGGTGCGTCCAGCGGGGACGCCGCGCTCACCGGAGGGCTCCGGACGGCGACGGGACGGTGGTGCGCATGGGACGACAGTGTGCCGCACCGGTGCCGCCGTCCAGGAACGCCGAGGCCGCGCCCCCGGCGGACTCGTGTGCGGCCGTCAGCGCAGCAGCCCGATGCTCTCCCGGCTCGCGGAGTAGCTCCAGCCGCCGCCCCGCAGGTCGGCGACCAGCACCGGTGCCTGCGGGCCCGACGCCCCGGAGGGGTGGACCCAGACGAGCTCGCCGCCGCCCGGCTGCGCGTGCACGGTGACGACCTCGTCGTCCCCGTCGCCGTCCACGTCGGCGGCCGACTGCCTCGACCCGGTCCAGCTCCAGCCGCCCGTGCGCAGGTCGGCGCGGATGGTGGGAGCGCCGAACCGGCCGGAGCCGAGGGTCCGCGACCACAGCAGGACGCCGTCGCCCGGCTGGTGGTGCACGGTGACGAGCTCCTTGCCGCCGCGACCGTCGACATTCGCCAGCACGTCCCGGCTGAGGTCGAACCGCCAGCCGCCGCCGGCGTCCGCCGAGGTGGTGCTGGCGGGGGTCGCCAGGCCCGACCCGGTGCTGCGCCAGACGGCGTACGTGATCGCCGACGCGCCCGCCCGGCTCCGGTGGACCGTCACGAGGTCGGCCCGACCGTCACCGTCGGTGTCGCCGAGCAGGTACCGCGAGTCGCGGAACGGGACCGACGACGCGGGCACGTCCCCACCGGGTGCACCGGTGGGCGCGATGGTGGCCCACAGGGCGGGGGCCGCGAAGCCCGCGCCGGTGTTGAGGTGGGCCCAGACGTTCGTGCCCACGCCCGCGCCGACCCGCGAGCGGTGGACGCTGACGACGTCGTCGAGCTTGTCGCCGTTGACATCCCCCACGAGCTGCTCCGAGTCCGCCCAGCTCCAGCCGCCGCCACGGAGGTCCGCCCAGATGCGCGGTCCGGTGTCGGGTCCGCCGCCGACGACCCACAGCAGGATCCCGCCGCCCGGCTGGTTGTGCGCCACGAGGCGGTCCGGGCTGCCGTCGTCCCGCCCGGTCACGTTGCCGAACCTGCCGGTGGTGGTGCGCGAGTCGCCGTACCGGAAGCCGCCGGCGCCGAGCGTGCCGGTCAGCAGGGGCTTGCCCCGGGCGGGGTCGGCGGAGGCCAGCGAGACCTCCCACAGGTTCATGCCGCCACCGGGTACGGCGTGCACGACGTCGAGCATCGGCCACAGCCCGCTCGCAGGGCGCGCACGGACGGTGAACGCCTGGCACAGTAGCAGCGTGTGGGCGCCGCCCGCGCTGTCGATGCTGTAGGCGCACATCGAGTGGTCGCCGGCCGCGAGCGCCCGCGTGACGGTGAAGCCGTGGGCGCTGCCCTTGCCGAACGCGGCGCCGATGTCGGGGCGCGGCCGGTCGGCCGTGACCGCGATGCCGACCCCGTCGATGTAGACGTGCGCCTGCGTCGAGGCGGACGTGTCCGGGTCCAGGACCCACCCGGCGACCGTCACTCCTGTGCGCGTCACCACGACGGAGTCGACCGCCCCGATCGGCGCCTGGTTGCGGACCGTCACGGTGCGGCAGCCGAGCGAGACGGTCGTGCCGTTGAGCACGTTCGCGGCGGCGAGGCACACGACGTACGTCCCGCCCGCGCGCGGGACCGTCAGCGAGAACCCGTGCCGGGGCCCGACCGCCGGGTAGAGGGCGCCGATGTCGGGGCGGTTCCTGTCCGCCAGCACCGTGCTGAGGGCGCCGTCGACGCGGACCTCCACCACGATGGGGTCGGCGGTCTCGGGGTCGAAGGCCCAGCCGGCCACCGTCAGGGACGTGGCGGTGGTGGTCACGGAGTCCCACACGCCGCGCGGCGAGGCGCCGACCGAGGCGTTGGCCAGCTCGGCGACCCGGGTGCGCAGGTAGGGCAGCAGGTTGTAGAGGTTCTGTCCCGGACAGGACGTGAGCTGGGCGTCGCGGTGGCCGTAGATCGTCGAGAACGTCACCGCCGTCCCCGCCGGGAACTTGGACGCGCCCCCGCCCGAGATCATCGTGACGTCCGTGCCGGCCGAGATGCCGTGGATCGAGAACTTCCACGCGATGAGCGACGCGAGCGCCTCGGTGAGCACGTCCGGGACGGCCACGCTGCTGAAGTCGCCGATGGCCGCGATGCCGATGGTCCGGCTGTTGAAGCCGCCCGTGTGGACGCCGACGACGGTCGCCGTGATGCCGCCGGCACGCCCCTCGAACACCCGGCCGTAGCGGTCGACGAGGAAGTTGTAGCCGATGTCGCACCAGCCGCGGCCACCCTCGGCCTCCGGGCGGGTGTGGTACGCGTAGAACCCGCGCAGGAGCGCCGGGACGTCGTCGGGACCGTAGCTGTTGGTGGACGCGGTGTGGTGCACGGCCGCCGAGACCATCTGCGTGGAGTACTCCGGGGGGCAGCTGCGCAGCGACTCGTCCGCGCCCCAGCCGGCGCGGCTGACGATCGCGGGCTGCCCCGGCACGGGGACGGCCGCGGCGGCGACCGCGGCCGCGTCGTCACCGGCCTGGACCCCGGGGTCGACCAGCACGGCCTTCAGGCCGGTGACCTCTCCGCTCGCCGACTCCGCCCAGAGCTGCAGGCCGTCCGCGTCGATCGCGACGATGGGGTCGGCCGCGGCGCGGGCGCCGGTGGGGGAGTCGTCGGCGAGGCCGGTGTCCGGGGCGACGTCACCGGCGGCGACCGCCTCCCACGCGGTCCACTCGCCTGCCTGCCGCACCCGGTACCGGATCACGGCGTCCTGCGGCCCGGCGTCCCAGGTGACGCCGAGCACGCTGAAGAGCGCGGTGTCGAGCTCCGCCGTCAGCACGTCCGGGGCCGGCTCCTCGGCCGTGGGCTCCTCGGCCGTGGGCTCGTCGGCCTGGTCGAGAGCGACGCTGCCGGACGCGCCGTCCAGCGTCTCGGCGGGCACCGGCGGGGTCGCGGGCAGCTCCGCGGCCGCCGACCCGTCGACGCCGTCGAGGTCGAGCTCGTCCACGGACGCGGCCCGGGTCGGCTCCGCGGCGGTGGCCGCGGACGCCGGCACGGCGACGAGCGGGACGGCGAGGAGCGCTGTCACGAGCAGGGCGGTGGTGAGCTGTCGAGACATCGTCTTCCCCCCGACGACGGCCGCGGGCTCGACCGGGGGAGACCCGAGCGTGCCGCGACCGGCGGACCAGTGTGCGAGGCGCCATCGTCCCAGCCCCGGTGCGGTGGCCGTCGGACGCTCGTCCGCGCGTGTCACGACGGCGGCGAGACCCGCTCGGTGTGCCGCAGGCGTGCCAGGCGGCCGGGGTCGCCGGCGACCTCGGCGCTCACGAGCACGACCGAGCCCGCCCCGGCGAGGACCGTGCAGGCGCGCACCAGGGTCGCTGCCGCTCCGCGCGGGTCGGCCGTCAGCAGCTCGCGTGCGCCGGCGGTCGCCGACGCGTCCGGCTCCAGCACCTGACCGATCGTGCGGCTCCCGTCGGCGGCGGTGTCCAGGCGAGCCTGCGCGCCCGTGCGCGGGTCCCCGCCGAAGGCGTCGCCGTAGGTCATCACGGCGGACGCCGCGTCGATGGCCCCGCCCGGCAGCGGGGCGCCGAAGGTCCGCGCCAGCGCCGGGAGCGCGACGGCGACGAGCGTCGGTGCCCCCGGGTGCTCGTCGGGCCGGTCCGTGACGACGACGTCGTCCGCGGCACCGTCGGCGCCGACCACGACCGTCGCGCCCACGTGCCACGCCGCCAGGGCCCACACGACGGTCCGCCAGTGCCCCGGCAGGTCGAGCCGTACCCGCGTCCCCGGTTCGGCGTCGAACTCCTCGAGCAGCAGGTTGGCGGTCTTGCTGACCCAGTTCTCGAGGACCGCGCCGGACAGCTCGACCCGCTCCCCGCCGTCCCCGTACCAGGTGAGCCGGGGTCGGCCGGGCTCGCGGGTGAGCAGTCGCAGGAGGTCGGCAGTCGTCGTCAGGGGCACGCTCCACCCTAGATCGACACGCCCGTCTCACCCGTCCGGGGCAAGTTCACCCGACAAAACCGGACAGTTACCACGTCTCCGCTTGACCAACGCGAACGACACGCGTGTAATTCCTTAGAACGGATTCATGAGCGAGCACCACCCGCGGCGCCCGGAAGAGCGTCGCACGCCGAGCCTTGGAACGAGCAGTGAACCAGCAGGAAAAACGCACGGAGGCACGCATGTGGAATCTGCTCGACAACGACGAGATCTTCCCGTCGGACGCACGGAAGAGCGCACAGACGCACGCTTCCAACGTCCTGCCCATCTTCGGCGCCCTCGAGGACGAAGGGCCGATGGGGTGGCAGGAGCGCGCGCTGTGCGCGCAGACCGACCCTGAGGCGTTCTTCCCCGAGAAGGGCGGCTCGACCCGCGAGGCCAAGAAGGTGTGCACGGGCTGCGACGTGCGCTCCGAGTGCCTCGACTACGCCCTGCAGAACGACGAGCGCTTCGGCATCTGGGGCGGGCTGTCGGAGCGCGAGCGGCGCAAGCTCAAGCGGCGTGTCGTCTGACGGTCGTCGCCGGCGGGGAGTGTCGCGCGCGGGTCCTGTCCCGTGCGACGGCATGATGTCCCGAGCATGACTGACACCCTCCTGCCGGTGGACCTGCCCACCGCGACCTCCTCCACACCGGTGACGACGCCGGTGTCCGCGGTCGTCGTCACCCGCGGCCGGACCCCGTACCTCGCCACCACCGTCGCCGCGCTCGCCGCGCAGACCCGTCGCCCCGTGCGGGTCCTGCTCGTCGACGTCTCCGACACGGGCGACGAGGCGGTCGAGCAGCTCCTGCAGAGCGCGTTCACCGCTGCGGGCGGCTCCGCGATGCCCATGCTGCGGGTCGTGCGCACGCCCGGCGCGCGGACGTTCGGGCACGCCGTCCGTCGTGCCCTCGAGGCCGACGACGCACCGGCGACCACCTGGCTCTGGCTGCTGCACGACGACAGCGCGCCGGCACCCACCGCGCTCGCCGAGCTGGTGCGCGCCGTGAGCCACGCCCCGTCGGTCGCCGTGGCCGGCGTCAAGCAGCGCACCTGGACCGACCCGGAACGTCTGCTCGAGGTCGGGGTGCGCTCGTCGCGCTCCGGCCGGCGGATGACGGACGTGGAGCCGGGAGAGCTCGACCAGGGCCAGCACGACGGCCGGGAGGACGTGCTCGGCGTCGGGATCGCCGGTGCCCTGGTCCGGCGGGACGTCTGGACGGACCTCGGTGGCCCGGACCCGCTCCTCGGTCCCTTCGGTGACGGGTTCGACCTCTCCCGGCGCGCGCGCCTGGCGGGCCACCGGGTGATCGTCGTGCCCTCGGCCGTGGTCCGGCACGCCCAGGCCGGCTACCTCGGTCTGCGCTCCGACGCGATCGCTCCCGGCAGCCGACCCGTCGACCGGGACGGCGACGGCGAGGACGACCGCGCCGACCCGCGCCGGTCCTTCGCCGCCCGTCGCCGCGCGCTGGTGCACAGCCGGCTGGTGTCGGCACCGCTGCCCCTGGTGCCCCTCGTCGCCGTCGCGGCACTGCTCGGTGCCGTGCTGCGTGCGTGCGGACAGCTCGCGGCCAAGCAGCCCGGTCTCGCCGTCGACGAGGTCCGGGCCGCGCTCGTCGCGCTGGCCCGGCCGGACGGCATCGTCCGGTCCCGGCTCCGGTCCACGCACAGCCGCCGCCTGCCCCGGCGTGCGCTGCGACCGCTGCAGGCCGACTGGCGCGACGTGTGGTCGCAGTCGCGGGACCGCCGCCTCGCGCGGGCCGAGGCACGGCGTGTCACGCAGGCGCCGAGCGAGCTCGAGCTGCGGGAGCTCGCCGCGCTCGCGACGCGCCGCCGCATCGCCCTGGCCGCCGTGGTGACCGCCCTCGTCGCGGTGGCGGGCGTCGGGCTGGGACCGCTCGTCGCGGCGGCGTTCGGCGGAGCGGGTCTGGTCGGCAGCGCGCTGCTGACCAGCAGCGCGCGCCTGGGCGACCTGTGGTCCGCGGCGACGTCGGGCTGGGTCCTCGACGGGCTGGGCGGTCCCGGGCCGGCTGATGCGCTGCTCACCGTCATGACCGTCCCGACGATCCTGGCCGGCGGCTCCTCGTCGGCAGCCGTGGCCCTGCTGCTGCTCGGCTCGGTCCTGCTGGCCGGGCTCGGGGCGTGGGCGGCCGCGGGGGCCGCGACGCGGTCGGTCGGCGTGCGTGCCTGGGCGGCGGTCGTGTGGGCGGGTGCGCCCGCGCTGCTCCTGGGCCTCGGTGACGGGCGGCTCGGCGCCGTCGTCGCCCACGTCACCCTGCCGTGGGTCGCCCTCGGCGTCGTCCGGGCGATCGGCGTGCAGCGCGTGGACCAGGTCCTGTCGGGCATCGCGACCGCGCGGCGCGCAGACGACGTCGACCAGGGTGCGATCGAGACACCGGTCCGCGGTACGCCGACCGTGCCGACTCCCCGCGTGTCCGGCGACGTGCCGACGTCGAACGCGTCCGAGGACGACGAGGCCGAGCCGGTCCCGGACCTGGTCGGCTCGCCCGACCCCACGGGGTCGGTCGCCGCGGCCGCCGCAGCAGCGCTCGCGTTCGCGCTCGTGGTCGCCGGTGCGCCCGGCCTGCTCGTCCCCGGGCTGCTCGCGCTGTGCGTCGTGGCGCTGTGCGCCCCCCGGCGCCGCGGCCGGGTCCTGCTCGTCGCGGTGCCGGCGCTCACCCTGCTGGGTCCCACGCTCGTCGAGGCGGCCGGGCGCGGCCTGGCCGGCTGGCGGCTCCTGGTCGCCGACCCGGGACTGCCCAGCGCGTCGCCCGTCGCGGGTCCGGTGAGCAGGCTGCTCGGCGTCCCGACGGACGCGTCGTCGCTGGTCCCCGACGCCCTGCCGTCCGCTCTCGCCACGGCCTGGCCGTTCGCCCTCGGCGCGCTCGTGCTGGTGCTGGCCGTGCTGGCGCTCCTGCGCGGTTCACCCGTGGCGCGCGCGGTCCGGGGTGCCTGGCTCGTCGCGGTCCTCGGTGTGGCGACCGCGACGGTCGTCGTCGCGATCCCCGTCGCGGTCTCGGACGAGGTGGTCGCGTACGGCTGGGCCGGCCCCGCGCTGTCCCTCGCCGGCGTGGGGCTGCTCGCGGCCGCGGTCCTCGGCGCGGACCGGCTGCGCGAGCGCCTCGCCGGGTACACCTTCGGCTGGCGGCAACCCGTCGTGGCGCTGCTGACCGCCGTGGCCGTCGTGGTGCCCGCGGTCTGGCTGGGCTCGTGGACGTGGCAGGCGCGCAGCGGGGACGCCGTCGCCCTGCGCGCGGTCGACCGCCCGATCGTGCCGGCGGTGGGTCAGCAGGCGCAGGCGTCGACGATGTCGTCCCGGGTGCTCGCGATGAGCATCGAGCCGTCCGGGGGTGACGCCGGCACCGCCGACCGCTCGACGGTGACGTGGCAGCTGATGCGCGCCGACGGTCCCCAGCTGGTGGACCAGGCGGCCGCGGCGACGACCCGGACCCTGGACGGCGACCTCCTCACCCCCGACGTGACCGCGGACGACGCGGCGACGCGTGAGGTCGACGAGCTGGTGGCGCGCCTGGCGTCCGCGGCGACCGGTGACGTCGCCGGGGAGCTGGCCGCGCTCGCCGTGGCCGACGTGGTCGTCCCGCCGCTGCCGCAGGACCTCGGCGGCGTGTCGCCGCAGGTCGCCACCGCGCAGCGCGAGGAGCTGGTGAGCCGGCTCGACTCGACGGCCGGTCTCGAGCGCGTGACGCAGAACGCGACGGGCACCCTGTGGCGCGTCCAGGCGACGTCCGCCGCCGCCGGTGCCGTCGCCCCGACGGTCGTCCCCGCCTGGGCACGGATCCTCACGACGACCGCCGACGTGGCGGACCCCTCCGCCGCCGCGGTGGCGGTGGCGTCGGCCGGCCGTGCGGTCGACACGGTGGTCCCCGCAGGCGACGGGGAGCGGCTGCTCGTGCTGGCCGAGCGTGCGGACCCGCACTGGCATGCCTCCCTCGACGGCCGGTCGCTGCGGTCGGTCGACGGTGGGTGGCGGCAGACGTTCGCCCTCGGCTCGGAGGCCGGCGAGCTCGTCGTCCGGTACGAGGACCCGAACCGTGGGCTGTGGCTCGCGCTGCAGGGGTTCGTCGCGCTGGTCACGGTCCTCCTGGCGGTCCCGGTGCGTCGGCGTCGGGGGATCCGCGCATGAGCGAGACAGGCACGACCGCGGGCCCGACGCGGTCGCAGGTGTGGCTCGCCAGGACCGGGCGGGCGCTGTCCGGGCTGGCGGTGCTGGGCCTGACGGTCGTCGTGGTGGTCGCAGGCGCGCGCGCCCCCGGGACGGACGAGACGGTGGCCACCACCGTGGTGCCGGTCCCGCCGACCGCGTCGACGCTGGTCTGCGCCGGCCCGTTGATCCAGCCCGACGACACCGGCCGGGGCGACTCGGCCTTCGACCCGACCCCCGTGGAACCGGTCACGGCCGTCACCGTCGTGACGTCGGTCCCGGACAAGGACGGCAGCTCCGCCGGCACGGTCGCTCCGCTCGACCGGTCCGCCGTCACCGCGACGCTGGCCCCCGGGGGCACCGCGGCGGTCGTGCCCGACGTGACCGGTGCTCAGGTGGTCCGTGCCGAGCCGGGGACCGCACCTGCGCGCGTCGCCGCCTCGAGCGCGGGGCTGGTCACGGCCGGCGACCTGCGCGGCCTGGCGGCCGCCTCCTGCCAGGAGCCGACCGCGGACGCGTGGCTGCTCGGTGGCGCCACCGACCTGTCCAGCACCGCGCAGCTCGTGCTCAGCAATGCCGGCTCCACGCCGGCCGAGGTCACCCTCGCGATCTGGGGCCCGTCGGGTCCCGCGGACCTGACCGGCGAACGGTTCCTGGTGGCGCCCGGCGCGCAGCGCGTCGTGGTCCTCGGTGGCATCGCGGCCGAGCAGCGGCGGCTGGCGGTGCACGTCTCCGCGACGGGCGGCCGGGTCGGCGTGCACCTGCAGGACTCGGCCATCGACGGCTTCACGCCGGCGGGCACCGAGCTCGTCGTCCCCGGCGAGGCTCCCGCCCGGCGTCAGGTGGTGCCGGGGATCTCGGTGGTCGACTCGAACGTCGGTGACGCGTCCGCGCCCGCGCTCCGGCTCGTGGCTCCTGGCGACACCGGCACGACCGCGCGCGTCACGCTGCTCGGACCGGAGGGCGTGACCGTGCTCCCCGGGGCCGAGTCCGTCGCGCTGGCGCCCGGCGAGGTGACGGACGTCCCGCTCGGCGGCCTGCCCGCCGGCTCGTACACCGCGGTGGTCGACGCGGACCAGCCCGTCCTGGCCTCCGCCGTGGTGACGCGGCCCGGCTCCGTCGGTGAGCTGGACGACGTGCCGAGCGTCGAGCGCGCGTGGGCGGCGTCGACCGCCGTGGGTCGCAGCGGTGTCGTCGCGGTCCCGACCGGCACCCGCGGCAAGCTCGTCGCCGGCGCCGTGGCGTCGGGTGAGGACCCGGCCGCGACGGGGGCGGCGACGGCGACCCTGCGGCTCCTCGGCGCCGACGGGTCGGTGCTGGCCGAGCGACGGCTCACGCTGGACGCCGGGACGACCGGGACCTGGTCCCTGGACAAGCTCGCGACCGGCACCGGGGACGTCGTCCTGCCCGAGCCGGGGGCGTCGACGGGCCGAGGCGCCCCCGCGGGCGTCGTCGGCATGGACCTGGTGACCGACGAGGGCGCCGACGTGGCCGTCGTCTGGGCCCTCGTCGCCGAGTCCAACGAGGACGACGGCGTCCTGGTCTCGGTGCTCGACCCGGTCCCGGTGGCGCCCACCACGCCGGACGTCGCCGTGCGGGAGGACCCGCGGCTCGGCACCCGCTGAGTCACGCCGCGGCGCGCAGCTCCGCCCGTTCGCGCAGGCGGAGCCCGAGGGCCGCGGCACGCCGCACCGGCCACTGGTACCAGTGCGGGTACCGGCGGCCGACGTAGCGGGCGGCGCTCGCGTGGTGCGCGGAGATCATGGGGGCCGGCCTGGCCTTCCAGGACGTCCCGCCCACGTGCGTGACCTGGACCTGCGGCACGTAGAGGTTCGTCCAGCCGGCGCGACCGAGCCGCTCGCCGAGGTCGACGTCCTCGAAGAACATGAAGTACTCGTCGTCGAACCCGCCGACCGCCTCGAAGGCCTCGCGTCGCAGCACCAGGCACGCGCCCGAGAGCCACCCGGCCGCGCGTCGCGTCCCGGTGTCCTGCTCGTGCGCCCGGTACCGGCGGGTCCACGGGTTGCCGGGCCAGACCCGCACGAACAGCGCGTGCCCGGCACCCTGCGTGAGGGACGGCAGCGCGCGCGCCGACGGGTAGACGGTCCCGTCCGTGTTGAGCAGGGCGGGTCCGACGGACCCTGCACGCGGCTCGGACCGGCCGGCCTCCACGAGGGCGTCGAGCGAGCCGGGCTGCCACTCGATGTCGGAGTTGGCGACGACGATCCACGGGGCCTCCGTGCCGGCCGCGCCCAGGTTGGCCGCGCCGCCGTAGCCGAGGTTCGCTCCCGGGGTGACCAGACGCGCCCCGAACTGGTCCGCCACCGCTCGCGCGACGGTCGGGTCGGTCCCGTTGTCGACGATGACGAGCTCGACGGTCGCCGTCGAGGCGGTCGCCAGGGTGCGGGCGAAGGTCGCCAGCTCGTCGCCGGGGTGGTAGACGACGCACACCACGCGGACGTCGGGGCGGGTGGTGGCCGGGTCGGGGAAGGAGTCGGTCATCGTGCGGACAGGCTAGTGGCGTCAGCCCGCGTCGCCGTACCGGGGGTCCACGTCCTCGGGCGAGCGGCCCAGCAGGTGCGCGACCTGCTCGACGACGACGTCCCGCACGAGGTCGGCCATGTCGAGGGGGTCGGTCGCGCGGGACTCGACCGGCCGCCGGTAGATGACGACCCGCGCCGGCAGCCCGGCGTCCGGCGGGAAGTACCGGCCCAGCGGGACACCGCCGTGCTCCCACGGCGCCGGGTTCGACGGCGGCACGTCCTCGACGGCGAACTCGGTGCCCTGCAGCTGGCGCGCCCACGTCCGCTCGATCCGCTCGACGGCGTCGAGGACGAGGTCGTCGAACCGCTCCGCCCTGGTCCGGTACGCGGGCATGGTGCTCGGCATGAGGGGCCCGCGCGGACCACGGCCACGGCGGTCGCGACGGCGCACCGGGACCACCGCCGCGGCGGGCACCGCGACCGGGCGACGACCGACGCCGGGTGGCCGGCGGGCGGGCGGAGGAGGTGCTGAGCTCACCCCTGCACTGTAGATCGCGGGCGGGCGACGGCGTGGGGGACACGGCCTGTCGCCGCTCGGGGGTACGGTCAGCGCGTGAGATCCGTGAGGCAGTGCTCGCGCACGGCCTGTGGCCGTGCGGCCGTGGCCACGCTGACCTATGTGTACGCCGACTCGACCGCGGTGCTGGGCCCGTTGGCGCAGCACGCCGAGCCGCACTCGTACGACCTGTGCGTCGAGCACGCGGAGCGGCTCACGGCACCGCGCGGGTGGGAGGTCGTCCGGCTCACGCCCGAGTTCACGCCCGCGCCGCCCAGCCGTGACGACCTGCTCGCGCTGGCCGACGCCGTCCGCGAGGCGGGCCGCCGCACCGAGCCGGAGCCCGCACCGCTGCCCGAGGCCGTCGGCGCCGTGCTGAACGACGCACCGCGCCGGGGGCACCTGCGCGTCCTGCGGGGAGAGGGCTGACGTGGCCCGCCGCAAGGGAGAGGCCGCCCGCGCCCGCGCCGAGCGCGCGGGGGAGCCGCTGGGCTCGATCAGCCAGCCGAGCGGTCCCGGCGTGCCCGGTACGGCGACGTGCCTGCGGTGCGGCGAGACCGACCTGACGCGCATCCGGATGGCCCTGGCGGACGGCCGCCAGGTGGTCTTCGTGTCGTGCCCGGCCTGCGAGCAGCGCAACTGGTTCCCCCTCGACGGCAACGGCGTCCCGCTGGACCGCGGCGACGTGGTCGGGCCTGACGCGTGACCCGCTGAGTCGCTGAGACCCCGGTCTCGGCGTCCGGCCGCGCCGGTAGCATGGCCGCGTGACCTCCCCTGTAGCGGACCGTGTCGATCTGAGTGCCCTCATCAAGGCCTACGACGTCCGGGGCCTCGTCCCCGGCGAGCTGAACCCGTCGGTCGCCCGCGCGATCGGTGCCGCGTTCGCCGACGTCGTCGTGGTCCCCGAGGCCACGGACCGCCCGCGGGTGGTCATCGCCAACGACATGCGGCCCTCGGGCCCCGAGCTGGTGGCGGCCTTCGCCGACGGGCTCGCCGCCCGCGGGGTGGACGTCCTGCGCATCGGCCTGGCGTCGACCGACGGGCTGTACTTCGCCTCCGGCTCGCTCGGCATCCCCGGTGCGATGTTCACGGCGAGCCACAACCCGGCGCAGTACAACGGGATCAAGCTGTGCCGCGCCGGCGCGCGTCCCGTGGGTCAGGACAGCGGGCTGACGACGGTGCGCGAGCTGGCCGGCGACTACCTCGCCGGCTCCGTGCCCGAGGTCGGGGCCGCGCAGCGCGGCCGCGTCGAGGACGGCGACCTGCTCGCGGAGTACGCCTCGTTCCTGCGCTCCCTGGTGGACCTGGCGGGTATCCGTCGACTGAAGGTCGTCGTCGACGCCGGCAACGGCATGGGCGGCTTCACCGCGCCGGCCGTGCTGGGCACGGGCGCCGGGCTGCCGGAGCTGCCCCTCGACGTCGTGCCGCTGTACTTCGAGCTGGACGGCACGTTCCCGAACCACGAGGCCAACCCGCTGGAGCCCGAGAACCTCCGGGACCTGCAGGCGGCGGTCGTCGAGCACGGCGCGGACCTCGGCCTCGCGTTCGACGGCGACGCGGACCGCTGCTTCGTCATCGACGAGAACGGTGACCCGGTCAGCCCGTCGGCGATCACGGCCCTCGTCGGGCTGCGGGAGGTCGAGCGCGAGCGCGCTGCGGGCCGCACGCCGACCGTGATCCACAACCTCATCACGTCGCAGGTGGTGCCGGACCTGCTGACGGCCGCGGGCGCCACCACGGTCCGCACCCGGGTGGGGCACTCGTTCATCAAGGCCGAGATGGCGCAGAACGACGCGGTCTTCGGTGGCGAGCACAGCGCGCACTACTACTTCCGTGACTTCTTCTTCGCGGACACCGGGATGCTCGCCGCGATGCACGTGCTCGCGGCCCTCGGTGGTCAGCCGCACCCGCTGTCCGCGCTGGCGGAGCAGTACCAGCCGTACTCGGCGAGCGGGGAGATCAACTCGCGGGTCACCGACGTGGCCGCCGCCCGCGCCCGCGTCGTCGAGGCGTACGTGACGCAACAGGGCGCCGGCCCGGTCCAGGTCGACGAGCTGGATGGTCTGACGGTGTCGCACTGGGACGGCCACCCGCAGTGGTGGTTCAACCTGCGCGCCTCGAACACGGAGCCGCTGCTGCGGCTGAACGTCGAGGCCGCCGACGAGGACATCATGGAGAAGGTCCGCGACGACGTGCTCGCGCTGGTGCGACAGGACGGGGAGGGCTGATGACCGGGTCGACGTCGGGGCGTGCGCTGGAGCCCTGGGCGCGTGAGCTCCTGCGCTGCCCGGTGACGGGCGCGACGCTGGTCGACGGCGTGGGGCCGGACGGCGAGCCGACGCTGGTCTCGACGGACCCGGACAACCCGCTGGCGTACCCGGTGCGCGACGGGATCCCGGTCCTGCTGGTCGACGAGGGCGTCCCGGTCCCGCGGGGATGACGAACGCTCTGTGACGTCGCTCACTCCGGGCTAGCATGGCCCGGACGGCGTGGGTGATGCCCGCAGACCGAGAGGGGTCGCGCCGGCGCGGACGACCAGGGCGAGAGCCCTGATGCGTCGCGCCCGCATCCGCACGCGCACCCCAGGAGTGACATGTCTGTGTCGTCGTCGTTCGATGAGCTCCCCGGCCGGTACAAGGTTCGAAGCCTGGCCTCGGCCGAGGCCGGTCGGCACCAGATCCGCCTCGCCGAGCACGAGATGCCGGGGCTCATGGCCCTGCGCACCGAGTTCGGCCCGACGCAGCCCCTCGCGGGCGCCCGCATCGCCGGGTCCCTGCACATGACCGTGCAGACGGCCGTGCTCATCGAGACGCTCGTCGCGCTCGGCGCCGAGGTCCGCTGGGCGTCGTGCAACATCTTCTCGACGCAGGACGAGGCAGCCGCCGCCGTGGTGGTCGGCCCGCACGGCTCGGTCGACGAGCCGGCCGGGGTGCCGGTGTTCGCGTGGAAGGGCGAGTCCCTCGACGAGTACTGGCAGTGCACCGAGGAGATCCTCGTCTGGCCCGGTGGCACCGGGCCCAACATGATCCTCGACGACGGCGGTGACGCGACGCTGCTGGTGCACAAGGGCGTCGAGTACGAGGCCGCCGGCGCGGTCCCGTCCGACCCGCAGCCGGGCGAGGCGGGCTACTCCGAGGAGTACCTCGTCATCCTCGGCACGCTGCGTCGCTCGCTCGCCGCGGACCCGCAGCGCTGGACGACGGTCGCCGCCGGGATCATGGGCGTGACCGAGGAGACGACCACGGGCGTGCACCGCCTCTACCAGCTGGCGGAGGCCGGGCAGCTGCTGTTCCCCGCCATCAACGTCAACGACTCGGTCACCAAGTCGAAGTTCGACAACAAGTACGGCATCCGGCACTCGCTGCCCGACGGCATCAACCGCGCCACGGACGTGCTCATGGGCGGCAAGGTCGCGTTCGTCGCGGGCTACGGGGACGTCGGCAAGGGTGCCGCGGAGGCGCTCCGCGGTCAGGGGGCCCGGGTGATCGTGTCCGAGGTCGACCCGATCTGCGCGCTGCAGGCGGCGATGGACGGCTACCAGGTCGCACGCCTCGACGACGTGATCGACCAGGCCGACTTCGTCATCACCACCACCGGCAACAAGGACGTGGTGTCGGCGGCGCAGATGGCCCGGATGAAGGACAAGGCCGTCGTCGGCAACATCGGGCACTTCGACAACGAGATCGACATGGCAGGGCTGGCGGCCGTCCCCGGCATCACGCGCACCGAGATCAAGCCGCAGGTGCACGAGTGGACGTTCCCGGCGGGCACGGGGGACGAGGCGGCCCCCGAGCGGTCGATCATCGTGCTCTCGGAGGGTCGCCTGCTGAACCTGGGCAACGCGACCGGGCACCCGTCCTTCGTGATGAGCAACTCGTTCTCCAACCAGGTGATCGGCCAGATCGAGCTGTTCACCAAGCCGGACGACTACGCCCGCGAGGTGTACCGGCTGCCCAAGGTGCTGGACGAGAAGGTGGCTCGGCTGCACCTGGACGCGCTCGGCGTCCAGCTGACGGAGCTGACCAAGTCGCAGGCGGAGTACCTGGGCGTCGACGTGGCCGGGCCGTACAAGCCCGAGCACTACCGGTACTGAGCCGCGTCAGTTCGCCGGGTCGGGGACGCCGTGGGGGAGTCGGTGCAGCTGCGACGACTCTGCGGCGTCCCGCTGCCCGGCGCGCAGCCGTGCCGTGACCTCACGTTCCCTGCGCTCGGCCAGCACCGCGGCCAGGAACGCCTCGGGGTGGGTGCCCAGCGGGGGCAGCGGGTTGACGTAGCGCTGCACCTCGGTGGTCAGCTGGGAGCCCAGCTGCACGCGTGAGGCGGGGTGCAGCGAGGCGACCCGGCCGAGGAACTGCCGCACGGACAGCGCGAGGCCGTCGGGGAGGCGGGCGAGGTCCGCGGAGTGCGCCCAGCCGGCGAGCTGCGGGGGCATCGTGACCGGCGTGCGCACCTTGGCGGCGCCGCGCACGCGGACCGCATAGGTGCCGGCCAGGATGTCGCCCACACGTTTGCCCTGCGGGTGCACGATCGAGCAGATGAGCGCGACCGTGCCGAGCGTGAGCCACAGCTCCACGAGGCCCACGAGGGCCCGGATGAGCGACTGCCGGAAGACCAGCGGCCCGCCGTCGTCCCGCACGACGCGGATGCCGGTGGCCAGCTTGCCGAGCGACCGACCCCGGGTCAGCGTGTCGACGGTCGTGGGCAGCGCCACGGTGATCGTGACGACGAGGACCACCCCGAGGATCCGGCCCACCTCCTCGGAGGCGTCGGGGACCAGCGCACCCAGGGCGACGAACAGCACGAGCACACCGACCCCGAGGACCAGCAGGTCGAGGAGCGCGGCGAGCAGCCGGGTCGCCGCGGAGGTGGGGCGCGCGTCGAGGAGCACGCCTTCGCCGGTGAGGATGCCGTCCATGCCCGGCAGGTTAGCCGGTGGCGTGGTGCAGGGATGGCAGGCTGTGCGTCATGGACCTGGACGCCTTCGAACGGGCACGCGCCACCGACTGGGCGCGCCTCGACGAGCTCGTACGGCAGCGCCGCCGCAACGGGGCCGAGGCCGACGAGCTCGTGTGTCTTTACCAGAGCGTCGCCACGGACCTGTCCAGCGTCCGCTCCGCCGCCCCGGACCCCGAGATGGTGACCCGGCTGTCGATGCTCGTCGGGCGGGCCCGGGCTGCGATCGCCGGGACGCACGAGCCCAGCTGGCGCGACGTCACCGCCTTCGTCGCGGTGGCCCTGCCCGCGGCGCTCTACCGGATCCGGTGGTGGACCGTCGGCGTCACGGCCGCCTTCCTGCTGCTCGGTGTGACGGCGGGCGTGTGGGTGGCGACACAGCCCGAGGCGCTCGCGCTGATGGGCACGCCGAGCCAGCAGGAGGAGTACGTCGAGAGGTCCTTCGCCGAGTACTACACGCCCGGCGCGGGCTTCGCGACGATGGTGTGGACCAACAACGCGTTCCTCACGGCGGTCTGCATCGCCACCGGCATCACCGGGATCGGTCCCGTGTACTTCCTGGCCACCAACGCGATCAGCGTCGGGGCGACGGGCGGCATGATGGCGTGGCACGGGCACCTGGACGTGTTCCTGCAGCTCATCGCCCCGCACGGGCTGCTCGAGCTGACCGCGGTGTTCGTCGCCGGCGCCGCGGGGCTGCGGATCTTCTGGACCTGGGTCGACCCCGGCCCCCGCACGCGCGGCAAGGCCCTCGCGCAGGAGGCGCGTGCGCTGTTCACCGTGGCGATCGGGCTCGTGGGCGTGCTCGCGGTGTCCGGCCTCATCGAGGGGTTCGTCACCGGGTCGGACCTGCCGTGGCCCGTCAAGGTCGGCATCGGGGTGATCGCGCTCGCAGCGTTCTGGGCGTACACGCTGGTGCTCGGTCGTCGGGCCGTCCGCGCCGGGCACACCGGGGACCTCGAGGCGGACCGCGCGGGCTACGTGCTGGCGACCGCCGGCTGATCAGTCGGGGTCCACCACCAGGACCCGGCGCTCGTCGGCGCGCGCCGCCATGAGCTCGACCAGGGCCTCCGCCTCGGCCTGGAGCTCGTCGCGCTGCCCGGCGGTCGGTCGCACGAACGGCCGCACGGTGAGCGTGACCGGTCCGCGCACCTTCGGGCCACGGGGGACGTCCCACGTGCCGGCCACCCGGCCGTCCAGCAGGAAGGTGGCCGGGACGACGCCGTTGGGGCTGGCCAGGTGCGGGCGGTGCTCGGGGCGCAGGATGCGCGTGCGGTCCGCGTGGCCGAGCAGCACGTTGTCGTAGTCGGGCAGGAAGCGCACCGGTGCCGGGACGTCCGGGTCGGGCAGCGCCGCCCCCGGCAGGTCGAGGACCTCGCGCTCGCGGACCGCGCCCGGGGACGGCTCGGCGCGGTACCGGACGAGGTCGAGACGGTCCACCACCGACCGCATCCCCGTCAGGCCCGACCAGCTCTGCAGGTCGGCGACGGATGCCGGGCCGAACGCCCCGAGGTACCGCTGGACGAACCGTTCCTGCTCGGCGGCGAGCACCGCCGGGTCGGACAGGTCGGGGGCCGCCGTCGAGAGGTCCGCACCGAACCACGCCCCGGCCGTGGTCCACGTCGTCGCGCCGGACCGCCCCCACACGCCCCGCGGCGGGACCTGCACCAGGGGGAGCGTCGCCCGGGCGGCGTAGGTGAGGGTGCTCGGCGCGACGTCCGGCCACCGCTGCGCCAGGAGGCGACCCAGCTCCGTGGTCACCCGGGGCTCCGCCTCGACGAGACCACGGGCCTCGGCGGTGAGCTCGGCGACGTCGAGCGTGCGCAGGGCGGCGCTGTGCTGGGTGTTGACCAGGAGGTCCTTGGCGTGCAGCGGGGCGATGAGCCCGGGCAGCAGCAGGGCGTCGGCCGCGCTGACGAGGTGGATCGTGCTGCGCATCACCGCGACCCGGGTGACCGCACGGTCCCAGAACGCCTGGGCGATCTCGTCGGTGCGGAACCCGGCGACGCGGCTCCAGAGCCCGACGTAGGGCGACCAGGCGTTCTGCGCCTGCAGCCCGACCAGGTGGTCGACCAGCGCGAGGGCCGGACCGGGCCGGCGCTCCAGCAGGTGCTGGCGGGCGAGCAGCGCGCGGTTGAGGTGGGCACGGGTGAGCAGCTCGGGCACAGCCGGAACCTACCGGCGCCCGCCCACGCCGTCAGAGCCGACCGGCCGCCTTCAGGGCGATGTACGTGTCGGCGAGCCGGGGCGCCAGGTCGTCGGGGAGCGCGTCGACCACCTCGGCCCCGCGTTGACGCAGCCGGACGGCGACGGCCGCGCGCTCCAGCCCGACCCGCTCGGCGGCTGCCGCGTCGAACACCTCAGCCGCGCCCGCCCGGGCGGTACGCAGCGCGTCGACCTCCGGGTCGGACACCGAGGCCAGGACGACCTGGTGCCGCTCGGTGAGCTGCCCGGCGACGCCGAGCAGCCCCTGCTCGACGACGGAGGGGTCCAGCGCGGTCAGCAGCACGACCAGGGCGCGCTGGCTCAGCCGCTGCCGGACCTGCGCCACGATGCCCGGCCAGTCGGTCTCCACCAGCTCCGGCTCGACCACGGCGAGCGAGTCCGCGAAGGCCGCCATGACCCGGGCGCCCGTCGCGCTGGCCACCCGGCCGCGCACCTTGCGGTCGAAGACGAGCAGCTCGACCCGGTCGCCCGCCTTCGTGGCGAGCGCGGCGAGCAGCAGCGCCGCCTCGATGGACGCGTCGAGCCGGGGGGCGTCCAGCACGCGCACGGCGGACGTGCGGCCGCTGTCGAGCACGATCAGCACCCGGCGGTCCCGCTCCGGCCGCCACGTGCGCACCACGACGTCGGATCGCCGGGCCGTCGCACGCCAGTCGATCGCGCGCACGTCGTCGCCGATGACGTACTCCCGCAGCGAGTCGAACTCGGTGCCCGGACCGCGGACCTGCACCGACGCGCGGCCGTCCAGCTCCCGGAGCCGGGCGAGCCGGCTCGGCAGGTGCCGCCGCGAGGCGAACTCGGGCAGCACCCGCAGCCGCCCCGGCGTCTCCAGCGAGGCCTGGCGGCCCGCGAGCCGCAGCGGCCCGAGCGTGCGGATGGTCACCCGGTCCGCGTGCGCGTCGCCGCGCCGGGTGGGCACCAGGACGGTCCGGACCCGCGTCCCGTCACCGGGCCGCACGTCGACGTCGTGCCGGTCCGTCTGCGCGGCGGTCGACGGGGGCCAGGCGTCCCGCACGAGCGCCCGGAGCCGACGCGGGCCCAGGTTGGTGAGGGTGAGCGTCGACGTCGCCGGCTCCGTGAGCCGGACCGACGCGGGCACCTCGCGGCGGATCGCGACCTGCCGGGGTGATGCGGCGAGCGCCACGTCCACGGCGCACGCCACCACGACGAGCAGCGTCCACAGCAGCACCGTCCCCGCGGCGGGCACGACGAGCACCACCGGCAGGCCGAGCGCGGCCAGGACGACCGCGCGCCACGTCACCGCCATGTCAGCGCGGGACGGCGACGGACGCGAGCACCGTGTCCAGGACGCTCTCCGTGCTGACGCCCTCGAGCTCGGCCTCCGGGCGCAGCTGAACGCGGTGGCGCAGCGTGGGGTGCGCCAGCGCCTTGACGTCGTCCGGCGTCACGTAGCCGCGCCCGGACAGCCACGCCCACGCGCGGGACGTCGCGAGCAGCGCGGTGGCGCCGCGCGGGGACACGCCGAGCGAGAGGGACGGCGACTGGCGGGTGGCGCGGCACACGTCCACGGCGTAGCCGACGACCTCGGGCGCGATCTGCACGTGCCCCACCTCGGCCCGGGCGCGCGCCAGCATCTCGGGGGTGGCCACCGGGCGCAGACCGGCACCGGCGAGGTCGCGCGGGTCGAAGCCGGCGGCGTGCCGGGTCAGCACCTCGATCTCCTCGTGGCGCTCCGGCATCGGCAGCACCAGCTTGAGCAGGAACCGGTCGAGCTGTGCCTCCGGGAGGGTGTACGTGCCCTCGTACTCGACCGGGTTCTGCGTCGCGATGACCAGGAACGGGTCGGGCAGCGGGCGGGGGGTGCCGTCGATAGACACCTGACGCTCCTCCATCGCCTCCAGCAGCGACGCCTGGGTCTTCGGGGGCGTGCGGTTGATCTCGTCGGCCAGCAGGAGGTTGGTGAACACCGGTCCTGCGCGGAACGAGAACTCCGCCGTCCGGGCGTCGTACACGAGGGAGCCGGTGACGTCGCCGGGCATCAGGTCGGGCGTGAACTGCACCCGCTTCGTCTCCAGGTCGAGCGCGGCGGACAGCGCCCGGACCAGCAGCGTCTTGGCGACGCCGGGGACACCCTCGAGCAGCACGTGCCCACGGCACAGCAGCGCGATGACCAGGCCGCTGACGGCGGCGTCCTGCCCGACGACCGCCTTGGCGACCTCGGTGCGCACGGCACCGAGAGCCGTGCGGAGCTCCTCGGAGGGCTGGTGCGGCGGGGCGGTGGGTGCAGTCGCGCCCCACGGGGGGCTCTGGTCGCTCACGTTCGGTGAACCTCGCTCTCGAGATGGTCCAGGTCACGGGCCAGCCGGGCCAGCCCGCGGTCGTCGGTCGGTGGTGGTCCGTACAGCAGCGCCTCGACGTCCGCCGGCCGGCGCCCGGCCGCACGGGAGATCGCGTCGACGACGAGTGGCGCGGGGGCCGAGCGGGGCAGTCCGAGGCGGGCCGCGCTGCGCGCTGCGGTCCCGGCGCGCAGGGCCGCGGCGGCGTGCCCGTAGGACCGTCCGCGCCGGTACAGGCGCCCGCGGCCCCGGGTGGTCTCGCCCGCGCGGACCACGACCGGCAGCCGCTCGGTGACGAGACGACCCAGACGACGGCCACGCCAGAATGCCGCGACGACCACGACGAGCAGGAGCTGCAGCGCGAGGATCGGGACCACCGGCGGCAGCAGCTCGCCGGGTGCGGGCTCGGACCCGCCGGCCGCACCCACGTCGTCGAGGGACGGGATGTACCAGACGAGCCGTTCGTGCCGGCCGAGGGCGCGCAGGACGAGCGCCGCGTTGCCCTGCTCGGCGAGCCGCTCGTTGGTGAACGGCGCCATGTCGGCCACGGCGACGATCCGGCGCCCGTCCGACTCGGCCACCGCGTAGGCGCCGCCCGCGTCGGTGGAGGAGCCCGGCTCCGGGAAGCAGACGACCGCGCCCGGGCCCGTCGCCAGCAGGCTGCCGCCGGCGGTGATCGCGCCGGCTGCCACGGCGTCCGGGTCCTCGCACTGCGCGGTGCGGACCTCGGGTGCGTCGCTGCCGCCACCGCTGGACGCGAGCGAGGGGGTGAGCGCGCCGAGCGCCCAGCCTGCGTCGACGAGCACCAGGTCCGCGTCCGTGGCGCCCAGGGCGTCGACCTGGTCGTCGGTGAGCAGGTAGTCCCCGACGACGAGGACGGTCGAGCCGGGGCCGGCGAGCGTCTCGACGTCGGCGATGTGCCGCACGTAGCGGACGTCCACGCCCTGCCGGCCGAGGATCTGCGCGGCCGCGCGGGCACCGAGGTCGCCGGGGTTGTCGGGAGCGAGCGTGAGGGTCGAGGTACGCGGCTCGGGCAGCGCGGAGAGGACGCCGGCGGCGACGACGAGGGCGAGCAGACCGAGCGGCCAGCGCGCGCGCCGCCAGCGCCGGGCGGTCCGGCTGCGGGCGGAGGTGCCGTCGCCGACGACCGCCTCGTGCACCGTGACGACGGGCGTGCTCATCGCGGCACCGCCCCGGTCAGGTCGGCGACCTGTGAGCCGGTCGTGGTGCGCGCGGCCTGCACCCGGGCGTCGAGCCCGCGCAGCTGCGCGTCGTCCTGCGCGGTCGCGGGCGCGTCGCCGTACGCGACGTCGTCGAACGTACGGCCGGCCGCGACCAGCTCGGACGCGAGCGCGGGGAGCCGGGCTGCGGCAGCCAGGGCGGCCTCGTGCGCTGTCCGGGCGGCCCGCTCGTCGAGCACCGTCCGCTCCTCGAGGCCGCGCACGATCGCACGGAACCGTTCGAGCACGGCCGTCGCCCAGTCGCCGGCGTCGGCAGCGGCGTCGGCAGCGGCCCGGATCTCGGCGGAGGTCCGCGCGTCGTCGTCCGCCAGGACGCTGCGGTCCGCACCGCCGCGGCGGGACAGCCGCACGGGACCTGCCACCAGGAAGGCGACCACGACGACGGCCACGATCACCGCGACCACCACGAGGACGGCGATCGGGTCGAACGCCGCGGGCGTCCGCAGGCCGGCCAGCAGCTCGGCGACCCAGTCCACCAGCTGGGCCAGCAACGACCGCTGCTGGTGGTAGACGGGGTCGAGCAGCTCCTCGGTGGCCCAGCGCCGGGCCGTCGCGGCGTCGGGGTCGACGGGAACCCCGCCGACCACCAGGGCGAGCACGCTCACGCGGCCGTCTCTGCCGCGCGGGCCAGCTCGACGTCCAGCCCTTCGCGACGCATCCGCACGTCGATGTAGAGGAGGGCGACCACCGAGGACACGAAGGTGGTGGACAGGGTGGACGCGATGATCGTGGCGATGCCGATCACGACGACCGAGCCGAACGACGTCGCGGTGGGGTCGCGCAGGGCGATCTGGGCGATGAGCGTGGCCGGGAACACGATGATCTGCGCGATGATGCCGGCCAGGATCGTGGTGAGCAGGTAGATCCCGAACAGCCGCCAGAAGGCGCCCCGCGTGAGCCGCCACGCCCGCGTGATGGTCGGCCAGAACTTCTTGCCCTCGAGCATGAGCGCGGGCGGGACCAGCAGCGTCCGGGTGGTGAACCAGACGGCGGCGACGAGGAACGCGAGCGAGCCGCCGAGGCCGACCAGCACCGCGAGCGCGACCTGGTCGTTGACCGCCAGCAGGGTGACGCCCGTGACGAGGACCGCGATCACGGTCAGGATCACGATCCCGGACAGGAACGTGAAGCCGACGACGAGCCAGACGCGCCAGGACCGGAGGACCTCGCCGACGGTCGCCACCTGGCCCAGGACGGAGCGGCTCACCGACACGATGAGCAGACCCGTGAGGATCGTCGTCGCGATCGAGGTGACCGGCGCCGCGATGAGCAGCCCGATGGACGAGCCCAGCTGCTCGGCGAAGCCCATCTGGCCGGAGGGGTCCAGGTCGGCCGAGAGGTCCGTCAGCTGCGGCGCGAGGATGCCCTTCACGTACCACTGGATGACGGACTGCAGGATGACGGCCACCGTGACGACCAGCGCCGCGAGCCCGAACATGACGCGCGGGTTGGCCCGCACGGCGCGGAAGGCGCCGTCGTAGATCTCGCCCATCCCCAGCGGCCGGAGCGGGATGATCCCCGGCTGGAGCGCCTGGGGCCGCCAGGAGATCCCCGGGGGCGGCGGCGCCGCAGGTCCCCAGGACCCGGACCCCCCGGGCGGCTGGCCGCCCCAGCCCGACGGCGGGGGAGGCGGTGCGGCGGGCGGGCCGGGCTGCGGGACGGTCTCCGGCGGCGGTGCTCCGGTGCCGGAGGGAGCCGCCCAGCTGGGCGGTCGCGGCGCGTCGTCGTGCGGGCTCGTCATGCGAGCGCGGCTCCTTGGCTGTCGTCGAGCGGGCGGTCCGGGGCGCCGTCGTCGGGCCCCCCACGGAGGATTCATCGTGCCACGGAGACCAGGCCCCACGACGCGCGACCGGGTGATCTGTCGATGTCGGGTCACCTCGCAGCGCCAGGTGGCCCGGGTCCGGGGCCGCACGGTGCGACAATGCCGCCATGAAGGGACGCGTGCTGGTGGTCGACGACGACACCGCGCTGGCCGAGATGATCGGCATCGTGCTGCGGTCGGAGGGTTTCGACCCGGTGTTCTGCGAGGACGGCGACGAGGCGATCGGGGTGTTCCGCGCCACGCAGCCAGACCTCGTCCTGCTCGACCTCATGCTGCCCGGCAAGGACGGCAACGAGGTCTGCCGGCAGATCCGCGCCGAGTCGGGCGTGCCCATCGTGATGCTCACGGCCAAGAGCGACACCGTCGACGTGGTGCTCGGGCTGGAGTCCGGGGCCGACGACTACATCTCGAAGCCGTTCAAGCCCAAGGAGCTCGTCGCGCGCGTCCGGGCCCGGCTGCGCCGCAGCGACGAGCCGGCGCCGGAGCACCTGACCATCGGCGACGTCACGATCGACGTGCCCGGCCACCGGGTCGCGCGGGCCGGCCGGCCCGTCTCGCTGACGCCGCTCGAGTTCGACCTCCTCGTGGCGCTCGCCCGCAAGCCGTGGCAGGTGTTCACGCGCGAGGTGCTGCTGGAGAAGGTCTGGGGCTACCGGCACGCCGCCGACACCCGCCTGGTGAACGTCCACGTGCAGCGGCTGCGCTCGAAGATCGAGAACGACCCCGAGCAGCCCGAGATCGTCGTCACCGTCCGCGGCGTCGGCTACAAGGCGGGCGTGGCCTCGACGTGAGGTCCGGAGCACGCTCGTGCGGGTGAGCGGCGCCTGGCGGCTGCTCCGGGCACGATCCAGACGGCGGGCTCGGTCGTGGACGCGGGCCTGGCGGTCGTCGCTGCAGGTCCGCGTCATCTCGTCGACGTTGGTGATCGGCCTGGTGGCGCTGACGGTGATCGGCGCGTACGTCAGCGGCCGCATGGCCGACGGGCTCTTCGAGGCCCGCCTGAAGCAGGTGCTGCAGGAGAGCGCCCGCTCCACCCAGCAGGCCCAGACCACGTTCGACTCCTCGACGGCCACCACCGGGCCCGACGTGCAGCGGCTCCGGGAGGACGTCGCGAGCGCCCAGCGCACCGGCGGCTCCGACCGTCGCGAGGTGTTCCTGCTGCGCGCCCCCGGTCAGCAGGGCGGTGACATGTTCATCCCCGGAGCCGCGTCGGACCAGGCGCTCGTGCCGCTCGTCAGCCGTGAGCTCCGGCTGGCGACGGCGGAAGGGGGTCAGCACTGGCAGTCCGTGGCCATCCCGCGGGACAACGGGGGCGTGTCGCCGGGCGTCATGGTGGGGCAGGACGTCACCGTGCCGGTCGACGGCACCTACCAGCTGTTCTTCCTGTACAGCTTCCAGTCCGAGCAGAACCAGCTCGACTTCCTGCAGCGCACCCTCGGCCTCGCCGCGGTGGCCCTGGTGGTGCTGCTGGGCAGCATGACGTGGCTGGTGACCCGGCAGACGGTCCGGCCGGTGCGCCGTGCCGCCGAGGTCGCCGAGCGGCTGGCCGACGGTCACCTGTCGGAGCGCATGCCCGAGAAGGGCGAGGACGAGATGGCCACCCTCGCCCGCTCCTTCAACGAGATGGCGGACAGCCTCCAGGACCAGATCCACCGCATGGAGGAGCTGTCGACGCTGCAACGGCGGTTCGTCTCCGACGTGTCGCACGAGCTGCGGACGCCGCTGACCACCATCCGCATGGCGGGCGAGGTCATCCACGCGTCCCGTGCGGACTTCGACCCCGCCGCCAAGCGCTCGGCGGAGCTCCTGCAGACGCAGCTCGACCGGTTCGAGGACCTGCTGGCGGACCTGCTGGAGATCAGCCGGTTCGACGCCGGGGCGGCCGTGCTCGACGCCGAGGGGCGCGACGTCCGCGACGTGGTGATCCAGGCCGTCGACCACGCCTCCCCGCTCGCGGAGCGGCGGCACGCGTGGCTGCACGTCGACGTGCCCGAGGAGCGCTGCGTCGCGGACATCGACCCCCGGCGCGTCGAGCGGATCCTGCGCAACCTGCTGGTCAACGCCGTCGAGCACGCCGAGGGCAGCACGGTGGAGGTCACGGTCGGCGCGGACGCGCACGCGGTCGCGGTCACCGTGCGGGACCGGGGCGTCGGGATGACCCCCGACGAGGCCGCGCACGTGTTCGACCGGTTCTGGCGCGCCGACCCCGCCCGGGCCCGCACGACCGGTGGGACCGGTCTCGGGCTGGCGATCTCGCTGGAGGACGCGCACCTGCACGGCGGCTGGCTGGAGGCCTGGGGTCGACCGGGTCGCGGCGCCAGCTTCCGGCTCACGCTGCCGCGCAGGGCCGGCATCCGCCTCAGCACGTCCCCGCTGCCCCTGCAGCCCGTCGAGTCGCCGATCACCGGGTCCCTGCGGATCGTCGCGCGTCCGCACAACGACCCCGCGGCGCTCCCGGACATCGGGTCCGACCACCTCGACACCACGCTGTCCGACGACGAGCGGCAGGAGGTCCGATGATCGCGCGTCGCCTGCGCCGGTCTCTCGTAGCGCTCGGGACGGTCGTCGTCCTCGCGGCGTGCACCGCCATCCCGACGTCAGGACCCGTCGAGGAGGGGGACGCGGAGGTCTCCGAGCCGTCGGAGATCGACGTGCTCGCGGAGGGTCCGCAGCCGGGGGACACCCCGGCCGAGATCGTGGACGGCTTCCTCGCCGCGGGCGCGGCGGGCTCCACCGACAACTTCGGGACCGCCCGGGAGTACCTCGCGGGCGAGGCCAAGACGACGTGGGACCCGTCGGCCGGGGTCCTCGTCTCCGGGCCGGTCGTCCCTGCGCCCACGACGACGGAGACCGAGGTCACGCTCGACGTGACCGTCCTGGCCCGGGTCGGCGCGAGGGGCGTCTACGCCGAGGCCCCGCCGGCCGGCCGCGAGACCGTGACGTTCGGGATGGTCCGCAACGACGCCGACGAGTGGCGGATCGCCGAGGCCCCGGACGGCCTGCTGCTCCAGCAGGAGGACTTCTCCCGGCTGTACCGCCCCGCGTCGCTGTACTTCCTGTCGCCGGACCAGGAGTTCCTCGTCCCCGAGGAGCGCTGGTTCCCGACGAAGAACCTGAGCACCTCCATCGTCAGCGAGCTGCTCGCCGGACCGTCTCCCTGGCTCCAGGACGCGGTCGTCACGGCGGTGCCCGACGGCGTCGAGCTGAACCCGGAGGCCGTGCTCGTCGAGGACGGCGTGGCGGCGGTCCGGCTGGAGCCCGCGCTCGCGGTGACGCGTGCGGACCGGGACCTGCTCATCGCCCAGATCGACGCGAGCCTGCGTCCGGTCCCGGGGATCAGCTCGGTGCAGGTGTACGCCCGTGACGTGCCGCTCGAGGGATCGGCGACCCTGGAGAGCGGTTCCGGCCCGCCGGGCAACATCGAGCTGGTGCAGGAGGACCGCCTCGTCGCGCTCGTCGACGGGGAGATCGAGCCGGTCGCCGGACTGGACCCGCTCGACGGCCTGGACGCCCGCAGCCCGGCGCGCAACGAGGACGCCTCCGTCCGGGTCATGCTGTCCGGCCCCAGCACCCTGGTGACCGTGCCGACCGCGGACGCCGGTCCGCAGGAGCTGCTGAGCGGCTCCGGGCTGGTCGCGCCGTCGGTCGACCGGTTCGGCTGGGCCTGGACGGCGCAGCCGTCCAGCGGTCTGGTCGCCGCGCGCGCCGGCGAGCCGCCGGTGCAGGTACGTGCCGACTGGCTCGAGGGCCGGGTCGTCCGCTCCGTCCGGGTGGCGCGCGACGGGGTCCGGGTCGCGGTCGTCTCCACGGGCGCCGACGGCGTCCAGGTCGACGTCGCGGCGATCACCCGCGACGAGTCGGGCGTGCCGCAGCAGCTGGGCATCCCCGTCCGGGCCGGCGCGTCGTTGGTGGACGCGACGTCGGTGGTCTGGTCGGAGGAGTCGACGCTCGCGGTCGTCGGGCGGTCCGGCGGGAACGCGGCCGTGCACCTCGTCCCCGTCGCCGGGCCGACGAGCGCGCTGCCCGAGGTGGCGAACCTGGCCGACCTCGCGGGCAGCACGGTCATCTACGTCACGACGACCGACGGTGAGCTGCGGCGGTTCGTCGGCTCCACCTGGGCGCAGATCATGGGCGTGGCGGACGTGTCGTACCCGGCGTTCCCCGGCTGACGAGCCGCCCACAGGCCACGGTGCCCACCGCTGCTCGCCCGGCGGCCCCTGCCGGGTGACGGCGACGCCCACGCTGGTCCCATGTCGTTCGCGCGGGAGCTGCTCGGTCTGCTCGTCCCGGTCGAGTGCGCGGGGTGCGGGCTCGACGACGAGGCGTGGTGCGCGGCGTGCGCGGACCGCCTCGCGGGTCCGCTGTGGCGGTGCGAGGACCGGGCGCCGCGTCTCGACCGCCTGGACGGGTCGGGGCCGCTCCCGGTGTGGACGCTCACCGACTGCACGGGCCACGTCCGGCGCGCCGTCGTCGCGTGGAAGGACCGTGGCCGGATCGACCTGACCCGCCCGTTCGCGGCCGCCCTCGCACGCGCGGCCGGCGGGTTGTGCACCGACGCCGGTGCCGGAGCGGTGCTGGTCGTGCCCTGCCCGTCGACGGCCGCGGCCCGCCGGCGCCGCGGCGGCAACCTCGTCGACGCCCTCGCTGCCGGGGTCGCCCAGGGTCTCGTGCGCGCCGGCGGCCTCGCCGGTCCGGCGCCGCTGCTCGTCCGCGCCCGCGGTCAGGACCAGGTGGGGCTCGGCTCCCGGGCGCGCGCACGCAACCTCGCCGGCCAGGTGCGGGTGCGGTCGCGGCACGTCGCCGGGCTCACGGGCCGGCACGTGCTGCTCGTGGACGACGTGCTGACCACCGGGGCGACCGTCGCGTCGTGCCGCACCGAGCTCGAGCGCGCCGGTGCCGTCGTCCTCGGCGCGGTGACGCTCGCGTCGACCCCCGGGCCGCAGGGCGCTCCGCGGCTGCCGCCCCGCCCAGCACCGTCCACAGGATGATCCTTCGGCGGAGCGGGTGGTTCGCGGACGGGTGCGGGGTTAGCGTGGGGTCCTGAGCCGACGGCGTGCACGGGCCGACCCACCGGGTCGACGCGGGCCGGCCGCGGGAGGAGGTGACGCCGACCGACTGCCCCCAGGGCAGCCCCATCGCACTGTCACCCTCGGGCGGGCTCGACCCGCCCCTGACCCTCCCAGGAGGCTCACATGGAGATCGTGGTTGCCGGCCGGCACACCGAGGTGCTCCCGAAGTACCGGGCGCACGTCGAGCAGAAGCTCGCGAAAGTCGAGCAGCTGGCCCCCCGCGCCCAGCGCATCGATGTCGTCGTGTCGCACGAGACGAACCCCCGACAGGCAGGCAGCAGTGAGCGTGTCGAGCTCACCGTCGTCGACCGCGGGCCCGTGATCCGCGCCGAGGCGTGCGCGGACGACAGGTACGCGGCCCTGGACCTGGCCCTCGGGAAGCTCCTCGAGCGACTGCGGCGGACGCGCGACCGGCGCAAGGACCACCGCAACCACACTCCGATCGCCCCTGTGGACGTCCGGCCGCCCGAGCCGGAACCGGCCGCGGCCGCCCCCGTCGACCCGGACGCCGCGGTCGAGACCACGCTCGGCGACTCCCCGGTCGTCATCCGCGAGAAGGTCCACCAGGCGCAGCCGATGACCGTCGACGACGCGCTGTACGAGATGGAGCTCGTCGGCCACGACTTCTTCCTGTTCATCGACGCGGAGACCGCCCAGCCGTCCGTCGCGTACCGCCGGCGAGGGTGGAGCTACGGCGTCATCAAGCTCGACGCGGCCGTGACCCCGGCACCCCTGGCCGCGGTCAGCAGCTGACCTGACGCACCGACGACGACGCCCGGCTGGTCGACACGACCGGCCGGGCGTCGTCGTGTCGGTGCCGCACGGCAGGATGAGCGGGTGACCGCTCCGGTAGCAGAACGTCTCACCCTGTCGCAGGCCCGTCGCATCACGCTGCGCGCGCAGGGTCTCGACCGGCCCCGCCCCGTGCGTGCGGCCGAGCCCACCATGCGGCAGTTCCAGCAGGTGGTGGACCGCCTCGGGGTCCTGCAGATCGACTCCGTCAACGTCCTGGCCCGGGCGCACCTCCTGCCGGTGTTCTCCCGCGTGGGCGCCTACGACACGGCGCTGCTCGACCGGGCGTCCGGGACCGCGCCCCGCCGGCTGGTCGAGACGTGGGCGCACATGGCCTCGTACGTGCCGCCGGAGACGTTCCGCCTGCTCGGCTGGCGGCAGCGCGCCTACCTGGACCAGGCGTGGGGGGCGATCGCGGAGGTGCCGCTGAAGTACTCGCCGATGGTCGAGGAGGTCCGCGCGATCATCGCGGAGCGCGGTCCCGTCACGGCGCGGCAGGTGCAGGAGGACTTCGAGGCCGAGCACCCGACCACCCGCGGCGAGTGGGGGTGGAACTGGTCGGTGGCCAAGCGCGTGCTGGAGTTCCTGTTCTTCACCGGGGAGATCACCTCGGCGGGACGCAACGGCGCGTTCGAGCGCCGGTACGACCTGACCAGCCGGGTGCTCCCGCCCGCCGTCCTCGCCCTGCCCGAGCCGTCGGACGAGGACGCGGTCCGGGCGCTGACGGAGATCGGCGCGCGGGCGCACGGCATCGGCACGCTGCGCAGCATCGCCGACTACTTCCGGATCAAGGAGGCCCGCGTCGTGCCCGCGATCGCCGACCTGGTGGAGGAGGGCGTGCTGCAGGAGGTCGTGGTCGAGGGGTGGAACCAGGGGCCGGTGTGGCGGCACCGGGACGCCGACCTGCCCCGGCGGGCCACCGGCCGGGCGCTGCTCAACCCGTTCGACCCGCTGGTGTTCGAGCGCCGCCGCCTGGAGGCGCTGTTCGGGCTGCGGTACCGCATCGAGATCTACGTCCCCGAGCCGAAGCGGGTGTGGGGCTACTACGTCCTGCCCTTCCTGCTGGGGGAGACCCTGCCCGCGCTGGTGGACCTCAAGGCCGACCGGCAGGCCGGCGTCCTGCGCGTGCTCGCCGCCCACCGGGCGACGGGCTCGACCGTGCCGGACGCCGACGTGGTGGAACCGCTGGCTGCGGAGCTGCGCGAGCTGGCCGGGTGGCTGGGGCTCGAGGACATCGCGGTCGGCGACCGGGACGGGCTGCCGCGGGGGGACCTCGCGCCGGACCTGGCGCTCGCCGTCCGGTCGGGATGACGCCCGAGACACGTCCGCGCGACTTCGCCCTCGTCGCGCTCGGTGGCGTGCTGTGGGGGACGGGCGGCCTCGCCGGGGCGGCGCTCGCGGACACCGCGGGCCTGCCGCCGCTGACGGTCGCGGCCTACCGGCTGCTGGGTGGCGGGGGAGTGCTGCTGGTGGGGCTCGCGGCGGCGGGGGCGCTGCGTGGGCTGGCCCGGACGCGCCCCGTGGTCCGGCGCGTGGTGCAGACGGCCGTGCTCGCCGCGGTCTACCAGGCCGCCTACTTCGCCGCGGTCCAGCGGGCGGGTGTCGCCGTCGCCACGCTGGTCGCCCTGGGCGCCGCCCCGCTGCTCGTCGCGGTGGGCACGGCCGTGTCCGCCCGTCGGCTGCCGTCGCCCCGCACGCTCGTCGCGCTCGGGCTCGCACTGACGGGGCTGGTGCTGCTGGTGGGCCCGTCCGAGGCCGCCGGACCGGGCACCGCCGCGGGCGCCCTGCTCGCCCTGGTGGCCGCCGCCGCGTTCGCGACGATGACGGGCCTGAACCGCCGCAGCGTGCCCGGACTGGGCCCGTTGCCCCTGACGGCGACGTCGTTCACGCTCGGCGGAATCCTGCTCCTGCCGGTCGCTGCGCTGGCCGGTCCGGGCCTCGCGCTCCCCGTGGGCGTCGAGGGCTGGGTCCTGCTCGCCTACCTGGCCGTGGTGCCCACCGCGGCGGCCTACAGCGCCTACTTCACGGGTCTGCGGCACGTTCCCGCGACGACCGCGGCCCTGCTGGCGCTGCTCGAGCCGCTGACCGCCACGGTCGGTGCCGTGGTCCTGCGCGACGAGCGGCTCGGCGTCGCTGGCGTGCTCGGCGCGACGCTGCTGGCGGCTGCGGTGGTCGTTCTTCGCCCACGCCGCGCAGGCTCGCCTACGATGGACGCGCCCGGCCGTGCGGCCGGTCACCTCAGCCGCTCCGACGCCGCGCGCGCCCGGAGCGCGAACATGTCGGGAGTAGTGCGTGCCAGCGATCCTCGAGAAGGTCCTGCGCCTCGGTGAAGGCCGGATCGTCAAGAAGCTGTCGGGCATCGCCCAGCAGGTCAACGCCCTGGAGGACAGCTTCGTCGCGCTGTCCGACGCCGAGCTGCGCGAGGAGACCGACCGGTTCCGCGCGCGGCTCGCGGACGGCGAGTCGCTGGACGACATCCTCGCCGAGGCGTTCGCCACGGTCCGCGAGGCCGCCCGGCGCACGCTCGGACAGCGCCACTTCGACGTCCAGCTCATGGGCGGTGCCGCCCTGCACCTGGGCAACATCGCGGAGATGAAGACCGGCGAGGGCAAGACGCTCGTCGCGACGGCGCCCGCGTACCTGAACGCCCTGTCGGGCAAGGGCGTGCACGTCGTCACGGTGAACGACTACCTGGCCAGCTACCAGGCCGAGCTCATGGGCCGTGTGTACCGCTTCCTCGGGCTGACCAGCGGCGTGATCCTGTCCAACCAGGACCCCGCGACGCGGCGCAAGCAGTACGCGTGCGACATCACGTACGGCACCAACAACGAGTTCGGGTTCGACTACCTGCGCGACAACATGGCGTGGAGCACCGACGAGCTGGTCCAGCGCGGCCACAACTTCGCGATCGTCGACGAGGTCGACTCGATCCTCATCGACGAGGCCCGCACCCCGCTGATCATCTCCGGCCCCGCGTCCGGCGACGCCAACCGCTGGTACGCCGAGTTCGCCAAGGTGGTCCGCCGCCTGCAGGCCGAGCGCGACTACGAGGTCGACGAGAAGAAGCGCACCGTCGGCGTGCTGGAGCCCGGCATCGAGCGCGTCGAGGACTACCTCGGCATCGACAACCTCTACGAGTCCCTCAACACGCCGCTGATCGGCTTCCTCAACAACGCCATCAAGGCGCAGGAGCTGTTCAAGCGCGACAAGGACTACGTCGTGATGAACGGCGAGGTGCTCATCGTCGACGAGCACACCGGCCGCATCCTGCCGGGCCGCCGCTACAACGAGGGCATGCACCAGGCGATCGAGGCCAAGGAGGGCGTGGCCATCAAGGCCGAGAACCAGACGCTCGCCACGATCACCCTGCAGAACTACTTCCGCCTCTACGGCAAGCTCGCCGGGATGACCGGTACGGCCGAGACCGAGGCCGCCGAGTTCCAGGGCACGTACAAGCTGGGCGTCGTGCCCATCCCGACCAACCGGGACATGCAGCGCATCGACCAGCGCGACTTCGTCTACAAGAGCGAGGACGGCAAGTTCGACGCCGTCGTCGCCGACATCGTCGAGCGGCACGCGCACGGTCAGCCCGTGCTCGTCGGCACCACGAGCGTCGAGAAGAGCGAGCTGCTCTCCTCGAAGCTGAAGAAGCAGGGCGTGCCGCACGAGGTCCTCAATGCCAAGCAGCACGCGCGTGAGGCGTCGATCATCGCGCAGGCGGGCCGCAAGGGTGCCGTCACGGTGGCGACCAACATGGCCGGCCGCGGGACCGACATCATGCTCGGCGGCAACGCCGAGTTCATGGCCGTCGCGGACCTCGCCGCCCGTGGCCTCGAGCCGGCCGAGCAGCCGGAGGAGTACGAGGCCGCCTGGCCGGCCGCGCTCGAGGCTGCCAAGGAAGCCGTCGCCGCGGAGCACGACGAGGTCGTCGAGCTCGGCGGGCTCTACGTGCTCGGGACGGAGCGCCACGAGTCGCGGCGCATCGACAACCAGCTGCGTGGCCGCTCCGGCCGTCAGGGTGACCCGGGCGAGTCCCGCTTCTACCTGTCGATGCAGGACGACCTGATGCGCCTGTTCAACTCCTCGCTCGCCGAGTCGATGATGACCCGCGCCGGCTTCCCCGAGGACATGCCGCTCGAGTCGAAGATCGTGACGCGTGGCATCCAGTCGGCGCAGTCGCAGGTGGAGTCGCGCAACTTCGAGATCCGCAAGAACGTCCTGAAGTACGACGACGTCATGTCCCGGCAGCGCGTCGTCATCTACGAGCAGCGCCGTCGCGTCCTGGAGGGGGAGGACCTGCACGAGCAGGTCCGGCATTTCCGGGCCGACGTGCTCTCCGCGTACATCACGGGCGCCACCACCGAGGGTCGGCCGGAGGACTGGGACCTCGACGCGCTGTGGACCGCCCTGAAGGGCGTCTACCCGGTCTCGATCACCCCCGACGAGGTCGTCGAGCAGGCCGGCGGCCCGACGCGGCTGTCCTCGGACCTCATCGAGCGCGAGATCCTGTCCGACGCCGAGCACGCCTACGCGGAGCGCGAGGAGCAGATCGGCTCGGAGAACATGCGCCAGCTCGAGCGGCGCGTGACCCTGTCGGTCCTCGACCGCAAGTGGCGCGAGCACCTCTACGAGATGGACTACCTCAAGGAGGGCATCGGCCTGCGGGCGATGGCCCAGCGCGACCCGCTCGTCGAGTACCAACGTGAGGGCTACCAGCTCTTCAACGCGATGACGGACGCCATCAAGGAGGAGACCGTCGGGTACCTGTACAACCTGGAGGTCCAGGTTGCCGAGCCTGACGCCCCTGCGGTGACCGCCGACTCCGCGGTGACGGCGGCCTCCAGCGCGGGCGCGCAGGCAGCGCTGCCGCGCTCGGTGTCCGACGGCCCCACGCCGGGCAAGCTCGTGGCCAAGGGCATCGACGGCCCGGAGCAGCGAGCACCGCTGCAGTACAGCGCTCCGTCGGTCGACGGGGACGGTGGTGTGGTCACCCGCGGGGACGCCGGCGCCAAGGGGGCCGGCGCTCGTCCGGCCGCGAGCGACGGCGAGTCCAACCGTGAGGCGCGCCGCAAGGCAGCCAAGCAGCAGCGCAAGCGCTGACACGCACGGAAGCCCGCCTCCCGTACGGGGGCGGGCTCCTGCGTGTCCGGGCTCAGCCGATCTCGAGCGCGGTCACGCGCCAGGCCCCGCGATGCCCCTCCAGCCGCAGCGCGACCGCGCGCACCCGCACGCCGTCGTCAGCCACGAGGCTCGCCTCCAGCACCTGCGGGTCCACGCGGCAGGCGCGGGCCCTGCGGATCACCGGCGGACGGGCTCCTCCGCTCGTCCCCAGCACGCGCTGGGTGAGACCGGCGCGGACCTGGAGGGACTCGTACACGCCGGGGGTCAACCAGCGCGCGAGCTGGGCCACGGAGCGTCGCCCGGCCAGCACCTCCAGCGACGCGAGGCCCACCGCTCGCGCGACCGTCGCCGGGTCGCCGTCCGGGGGCACACGCGGCGCGTCGTCGTCGGCCTCGATGACCAGCGACCGGTCACTGGCCCGCAGGACCGCGATGCGGCCGGCTGCGCTCTCGGGTGCCGCGTGGGCGGGCCCGGCCGCCTCCTCGACGAGCGCGGGCGCCACCGCCGGGACCAGGCGGACCTGCGCGCGCCGTGGGCGGGTGCCGCCCGGCCGCGTCCCTCCGGCTGGGCGCTGCGGGACAGGCCCGTGCTCGGAGACCCGGACCCGGGCGAACGCGTCCTCGGCGGGGGTCCGGCCGTGGGCCAGCACGACGGCCCCGACTGTGGCGCTCACAGCGCCGGCTCCCCGACCGTCACGGGCACGGTGAGCACCTGTCCGGGCCGGACGACGTCCGGGTCAGCGCCGATCACCGCGGAGTTCTCCTCGTACCAGCGCGGCCAGGAGGCAGCGATCTGCGCGTCGGAGGCGCCCGGCGGGAGGTGCCGGGCAGCGATCGCCCAAAGGCTGTCACCAGCCGCGACGACGACGGTACCGGTCGGTGCGGGTTCGGCGCTTGCGGGTGCCGAGGTCCTCGGGTGCCCCGTGGCCGTCACCCCGACGGCCGGCGCCGGCGTGACGTCGCCGGGGGGCGTGGTCGCCGCAGCCTGCTCGGGCACCGGTGTCGGCGCCGCGGCGGCCGCGTGCCCGGTCTGCGCCGACGCGGTCGCCGAGGTCGCGGTGGCGTCCTCCGAACGCTGCGCCGCAGCCGTCGTGGGTGTGTCCGAGGCACCCGGCACCGCGGCTGTCTCCGGCACTCCTGCGGCCGGGTCCCCGCTCTGCGCCGCCGCTGTCGCGCCCGGTGCTGCGGCTCCGGTCCCCGGCGTCGTGACCGCCCACCCCAGGTCCGGCGTCGGTGCGACCGTGGTGACGGCTGCCTTGGCCGACGGTTCCACGGCTGCTGCGGACGCGCCCGTCGCCAGGCCCAGACCGAGCCCGGCCCCGACGGCGAGCACGAGCGCCTTGCGCACGACCTGCGGCGCGCACCGGTGCACGAGCCGCTCGCCCGCTCGCCAGGTCGTCCCGCCGGCGCGGACGGCGACGCACGCCGTCGCCAGGAGCGTGCTGGCGGCCAGCCAGGTGGCGATGAGGGCCCCGACGGCGACGACGGCGACCTCGACCACCGCGTCGACGTGCCACGGCCCGGCCTGGTCACCCAGGACGGTGCGCACGTGCGACGCCAGCACCGCGGCCACCGTCGCGGAGGCCAGGGCTCCCACCACGAGCCCACCGATCGACACGCCCGCTCTCTGCTCGCCGGTGACTGCCATGTTCGCCCCTGACCATGTTGTTTGATGCAGTTTGATGATGCTTGTAGGGCATAGATGTACCTGAATGCTCTCTGTATGTCCAGCCTCGTCGGGGATGATCGCCGGTCCGTCGTCCCCGGCACCGTGATCTCGGCCGCGTCCTCCGGAGGCGGCGCTAGGGTCGGCGTGCCGGCGCAGCGCCTGTGGCGGCACCCGAGGGGGCACCGATGTCCGAGCCGGCACCGTCGACGACGGCGCGGCTGAGCCTGCGTGGCGCCGTCGTGCTGGGGATCGGTGCCATGGTCGGTGCCGGGATCTTCGCCCTGCTCGGCCAGGCAGGCGCCGTCGCCGGCTCCGCGGTGTGGATCTCGTTCCTGCTGGCCGGGGCGATGTCCGCGACGCTCGGGTACACCCTCGTGAAGTTCGCGATGCGGTGGCCGTCGTCCGGCGGGCTGATCGTCTACCTCGAGCACGGGTTCCGCAGCCGCCGGCTCGTCGGGGTGGCCTCGTGGCTCGGGTACCTGACGGCGATCGTGGTGGTGGGCGCGATGGTCGCCGCGTCGTTCGGCGACTACGCCGCCGTGCTGCTCGCCGACGCGCCGCCGGGCGGCTGGCTGTCCAAGCTGTGCGCCGCGGCGCTGGTCGTGCTCGGGACGGCGGTCACCGTCGCGGGTCCGCGACTCCTCGACCGGGTCCAGACGGCGGTCGTCGGACTGCTCCTCGTCGTCTTCGCCGTGTTCGTCGTCGTCACGCTCCCGCAGGTCGACACCGCACTCCTCGCTCCCAGCACCTATCCGGGCGTGAACGAGATCGTGGCGAGCATCGCCCTGACCTTCTTCGCGTTCCTCGGCTTCGCGGTGATCTCGTTCTCCGGCGGCGACCTGGCCGAGCCGCGGCGCGAGCTGCCGGTCGCGATGTACACCGCGCTCGCGATCACCACCGTGCTGTACGTCGCCGTGGCGCTCGCGGTGTTCGGCACCCTGCCCGTCGACGAGGTGGTGGCCGCTGGTCCGACGGCGCTGGCGGTCGCGGCGGAACCGGCGCTCGGGCACGCCGGCTTCGTGATGATGGCGTGCGCGGCGCTGCTGGCGACAGCCTCCACGGTGACGGCGACGCTGTACGGCTCGGCCGGGCTCGGTGCGGCGCTCGCGAGCTCCGGCACCTTCCCCCGCGCGTTCGGGCCCGGGACGCGGCTGGGCCGGCACGGCGGGCTCCTCATCACCGCGGCGCTCATGGTCGCGTTCGTGACCGTGCTCAGCGTCGGTGCCCTCGCCTCCGTCGGCAGCGCCGTGTCGCTCGCCGTCTTCCTGCTCGTGGCGGTGGCAGCGTTCCGGCTGCGGACCGAGCTCGGCGCGTCGCCGGGGGTGACGGCGGTCGCGGTCGTGGTCTCCGGCCTCGTGCTCGTGTGGTTCGTCGTGGACCTGTACGCGTCGGACCCCCGGTCGTTCTGGGCGATGGTCGTGCTCGTCGGGCTGGCCGTCGTCGTCGACGAGGCGTGGACGCGGCGACGTCGGGCCGCCGACGCACTTCCCTGACCACGCCGAGCAGGCTCTCCGTGGGGTGCGCCCGGCGAGGCACGGGGCGACCACGAGCTGGCCTCGCGCCGGTACCGTGCACGCATGCGCTGGGAGTCGCTCTTCGCGGACATGGAGGCCCAGCTCGCCGCGGGCCGGCTCGCCGACGTCCGGGCGGACGTCGCCGAGCTCGCGCGCGCCGAGCGTGCCTCGGTCACCCTCGGGGCGCGGGCGCGGGCATCGGTGGGGCGTCCTGTGCGGGTGCTGGTCGGGAGCGCCGACGTGATCGAGGGTCAGCTGATCGATGCTGCACCGGAGTGGCTGCTGGTGGCCACGTCACCGGTGCGGCGCGCGCTGGTACCGCTGACCGCGGCCGCTGCGGTGGGCGGGCTCGCCGCGCACGCCGCCCCGGCAGCCGGGGCCGTGGAGTCCAGGCTCGGGCTCGGGCACGTGCTGCGCGCCCTGGCACGGGACCGGGCCGTCGTCCGGGTCCGTGCCGGCAGCGCCGACCTGACCGGGCGCATCGAGCGGGTCGGTGCGGACCACCTCGACCTCGCCGAGATCGGCGGCGCGCGCAGCGGGTGGTCCGTCGCGTTCGCGACGCTGCGAGCCGTCCAGACCGGCTGAGTACCGGTCAGTCCGTGCCGTCGTCGACCGTGCTGCCGTCGCTCGAGATGCGCGCGCGCGTCTGCTCGTACATGCGCTGGATGTACTTCTCCAGCTCGGTCGACTCGACGCGCCACTGCAGCCGACCGCCGATCTGGATGGCGGGCAGCTCGCCGGAGCGCACGAGCGCGTAGGCCTGCGGCGCCGAGATGTTCAGCACCTCGGTGACGTCCGCGAGGGTCAGGAACCGCGAAGACATGACCGCAGTGTGGCACGCGGTGGCGCCCGGACCGGGTTGTCCACAATGCTCCGTTCGCGCCGGTCCGCAGACGGCAGGATGGCCGTCGGCAGCGACGCACCACGAACCAGGGGAGCCGATGGACACGAGCGTGATGGACCTGCCCGCACCGGTGGCGGCGCGGTTGCGACGGCCCGGCTGGCGTGACCCGCGACTCCTGGCCGGCCTCGCGATGGTCGCCGCGTCGGTGCTGCTCGGCTCGTGGGCCGTGCGCACCGCCCAGGCCACGGTGCCCGTCTACGTGACGCGTGGCGCTCTGGTGCCGGGGGACCGCGTCGCGGCCGAGGACCTCGCCGTCGTCGACGTCCGCCTCGGCACGGTCGACCTGGACCACTACCTGCGTGCCGACCGCCCGGTCGCGACCGACGGCGTCGCGGTCCGTGCCGTCGGCCGCGGCGAGCTGGTGCCCGCGTCGGCCGTGGGCTCCTCGGACGAGCTCGATCTGCGGCCGGTCTCCGTCACTCTCGTGCGAGCCCCGTCGAGCGACGTGGTGCCCGGCGCGCTGGTGGACCTGTGGTTCACCCCGCCCGCCCCGGAGGACGACGCCGAACCGGCGGAGCCGAACCAGCTGGCCGGTGCCCTGACGGTCGCCGAGGTGAGCACGCCGTCCGGAGCCTTCGGCGCGTCGGGCGGCAGCTCGGTGCAGGTGCTGGTCCCCAGCTCGCTGCTGCCGGTGATCCTCACCGCGCTGGCGGCGGAGGGCACGGTCGACGTCGTGCCGGTCCTGGGCACGGGGGGCTGACGTGGCCGTCGGGGTGCTCTGCGCCGTCCAGGGGTCGGCCGAGGCGATCATCGTGCAGGCCGTCGAGCAGACGGGCGGACGGCTCAGCGTGACGAGGCGGTGCGCCGACCTCACGGAGCTGCTCGCGGCGGCCGAGGCGGGTCTCGGCCGGCTCGCCGTCGTCTCGGGTGACCTCGACCTGCTCGACCGCGAGGCGATCGAGCTGCTGCACCGGGCGGGCGTGCGGGTCGTCGGCATCGGCGATGCCACGCGCCCGTGGCTGGGGGAGCGCCTCGTGGCGCTCGGGGCGGACCTGGTGGCGGTCGCGCCGCACGACGAGGCGTCCGCGAGCGACGTGGTCCGGGAGGCGCTCGCGATCCTCGGGGCCGCACCGGAGGAGGTGGCCGAGCCGTCGTGGCCGGACGAGCACACCGTCCGGCGTCCGGCGCGCGGTCTCGTCGTGGCCGTCTGGGGTCCGACCGGCGCCCCCGGCCGGACGACGGTGGCGGTCAACGTCGCCGCGGAGCTCGCCGCCGGCGGTCGCCGGACGCTGCTGGTGGACGCCGACACGTACGGCGCGAGCGTCGCGCAGGTCGTCGGCATGCTCGACGAGGCGCCGGGGCTCGCGGCTGCGGCACGCGCTGCCGGGCAGGGGACGCTCGACCTGATGATGCTCGCGCGGCTCACGCCGACGATCGCGCCGGGCCTGCGGGTCCTGTCGGGCATCTCGCGCGCGGACCGCTGGCCGGAGCTGCCGTCCTCGTCGCTGGACGCCGTGTGGGCCGTGGCGCGGGGGATCGCGGAGTGGACGGTGATCGACTGCGGGTTCTGCCTGGAGCAGGACGAGGCCCTCAGCTACGACACCCGCGCACCGCGCCGGAACGCCGCCACGCTCAGTGCCCTGGAGGCCGCCGACGTCGTCCTCGTGGTGGGCGCAGGGGACCCGGTCGGCATCCAGCGCCTGGTCCGGGGCCTGGGTGAGCTGACCGACCTGGGGCTGGGCGGCACGCGGTTCGTGCTGGTCAACCGGGTGCGTGCCTCCGTCGCCGGACCGCACGCCGCGGACGCCGTCGGACAGGCGCTCGCGCGGTACGCAGGCGTCACGGACGCGCACCTGGTGCCGGACGACCGCCCGGCGCTCGACACGGCACTGCTCGAGGCGCAGACCCTGCGGGAGGCGGCACCGGGGTCGCCCGTGCGCAGGGCGTTGGCCGGGGTCGCCGCACGGGTCGACGCGCTGCTCGTCGCCGCCCCGACGGAGCAGCCTGTCGAGGAGCTCGCCGAGGAGCCCGCGCGCGCCTGAGCGGGCGGCGCCGCACCCCGACGAGTCCCGAGGCGGCACACTGACCTCGTGCGCATCTACCTCCCCGCCTCCCTGGACCAGCTCGAGCCCGCGTCCGGACCGCTGACGCCACGCCGTGCCCATGCGGTGACCCCGGCGCTGCGGGCGATGTTCCCCGACGAGGACGACGAAGGCCTGGAGTACGCCGCGCAGCTCGCAGCCGCCGACGACTCGCTCGCGCTGCTCGCCGACGCGCCGGAGGCGCCGCAGCTGCGGTGCGTGGTGTCGGTGGACGTCGCCGACGCCGCAGTCGCCGTGGTGTCGGGCGACGACGACGTGCCCAGCGCGGTCGAGCTGACCCGGGCGGTTCCGCAGTCCGACGTGATCTGCGCGCACGTCGACGAGCCCGGTGCGGCGGCCGACGTAACGCTGGCCGCCGCAGGGGACGAGGCGGCGGGGGAGCGTCTCGACGAGCGGGACCTGCTCTGGTACGACGCGTCGGAGCTGCCGGACGTCCCTCGCTGACACGTCCGCCGGCTCGGGCACCCGGGCGTGGGCTTCGTCACGTGGCGGGTGGCCAGTTGGACCCGGCCTCGGCGCTCGGGTAGTGTTCACCGCCGGTACGACGTCCGGATGCACGTTGGTCCGCCCCGCCAGGCGACCTCCGCGCTCCGGGCGTTATACCCCCATGGGGTATGGTGTAATTGGCAGCACGACTGATTCTGGTTCAGTTAGTCTAGGTTCGAGTCCTGGTACCCCAGCGGTTCCACCAGCAGCTTCATCAGCACGAGCGTGACCAGCACGAGCACCGCTGGCCGGATCTCCTCGGAGCATCGGGTAGAGTGTTCACTCGCAAGCGAGGCCCACGGGCCGAGCAGCGTATAGGCCCCCGTTGTGTAGCGGCCTAGCACGCCGCCCTCTCACGGCGGTAGCGCCGGTTCGAATCCGGTCGGGGGTACGTCGAGAAGGCCCGGTCACCACGGTGACCGGGCCTTTCGCGTTGCTGGGTGTCCCCGGCCGTGCGGCCACGGGACAGGGTCAGTGCTGGCCGGGCGGGCCGTGGGACGAGGTGGGCAGGAGGACGACGACGCCCCAGCCGATCACCGCCGCGATCGCCCCGACGAGGACGCCGGTGACCACCGCGTCGACGGCACTCCCGCCGCCGAGCAGGGCGAGGACTACGCCGAGGGCGAGCCCGATGCCGCCGGCGAGGATCGCGACGCGTCTGCGCAGGCGCCGCCGCGAGGCGGCGGCGCCGCGGACGGCCATCTCAGTCCGCCGTCCGTCGCAGGACCTCGGTCAGCCGGTTGGCCGCCGAGACGACGGCGGCGGCGTGCAGCCGGCCCGGCTGCCGGGAGAGCCGCTCGAGCGGCCCCGAGACCGACACGGCGGCGACGATCCGGCCCGACGGCCCGCGCACGGGGGCGGACACGGAGGCGACCCCGACCTCACGCTCGGAGACGGACTGCGCCCAGCCGCGGCGACGGACCCCGGACAGGATGGTCGCGGTGAACTTCGCGCCCTGCAGACCGCGGTGCAGGCGGTCCGGCTCCTCCCAGGCGAGCAGGATCTGGGCCGCGGAGCCCGCGTGCATGGTCAGGGTGGCACCGACGGGGATCGAGTCGCGCAGACCGATCGGGCGCTCGGCCGCGGCGACGCAGATGCGCTGGTCGCCCTGGCGGCGGTAGAGCTGGGCGCTCTCGCCGGTGTGGTCGCGCAGCGCCGCCAGCACGGGGCCGGCGGCGGCGAGCAGCCGGTCCTCGCCGGCTGCCGTCGAGAGCTCGGACAGGCGGGGACCCAGCACGAACCGGCCCTGCATGTCGCGCGCCACGAGACGGTGGTGCTCGAGCGCCACTGCCAGCCGGTGGGCCGTGGGTCGAGCAAGATGGGTGGCGGTGACGAGCTGCGCGAGCGTGGCCGGGCCTGCCTCGAGGGCGCTGAGAACGGACGCGGCCTTGTCCAGCACGCCGACTCCGCTAGAGTTGTCCATAGGTCGATATTGGCGTCTCGCAGGCTGAGATGCAAGTACGACGGCAGACGAGCCGGGAAAACCACACTCCCGGCCGACAGAACGAACGAGAGAACGGACCGAGAAGATGGCCGGCACGTTGGCAGAGAAGGTCTGGGACGCGCACGTCGTGCGACGGGGCACCGACGGGGCGCCCGACCTCCTCTACATCGACCTCCACCTGGTCCACGAGGTGACGAGCCCGCAGGCGTTCGAGGGCCTGCGTCTCGCGGGTCGCCCCGTGCGCCGCCCGGACCTCACCCTGGCGACCGAGGACCACAACACCCCGACGCTCGACATCGACCGGCCCATCGCCGACGAGACGAGCCGCACCCAGATCCAGACGCTGCGCAACAACGCCGCGGAGTTCGGCGTCCGCATCCACTCCCTGGGCGACGCGGACCAGGGGATCGTCCACCAGGTGGGACCGCAGCTCGGGCTCACCCAGCCCGGCCTGACGGTGGTCTGCGGTGACTCGCACACCTCCACGCACGGCGCGTTCGGTGCGCTGGCGTTCGGCATCGGCACCAGCGAGGTCGAGCACGTGCTGGCCACCCAGACGCTGCCGCTGGCGCCGTTCAAGACGATGGCGATCACCGTCGACGGCGAGCTGCCCCCGGGCGCGACGAGCAAGGACATCATCCTGGCGATCATCGCCAAGATCGGGACCGGCGGCGGTCAGGGCTACGTGCTCGAGTACCGCGGCGAGGCCATCCGCGCGCTGTCCATGGAAGCCCGCATGACGGTGTGCAACATGTCGATCGAGGCCGGCGCCCGGGCGGGCATGATCGCCCCCGACCAGACGACGTTCGACTACCTCAAGGGACGCCCGCACGCGCCGGAGGGCGCCGACTGGGACGCCGCCGTCGAGTACTGGAGCACGCTGCGGACCGACGACGACGCCGAGTTCGACGTCGAGGTGGTGCTCAAGGCGGAGGACCTCGAGCCGTTCGTCACGTGGGGCACCAACCCGGGCCAGGGCCTGCCGCTGTCGGGCTCCGTGCCGGTGCCCGAGGAGATCGCCGACGCCAACGAGCGCGTCGCCGCCGAGCGCGCCATCGAGTACATGGGCCTGACCCCGGGGCAGCCGCTGCGTGACATCAAGGTCGACACGGTCTTCATCGGCTCGTGCACCAACGGCCGCATCGAGGACCTGCGCTCGGTGGCCAAGGTCATCCGCGGCAAGCACAAGTCGGACGACGTGCGCGTGCTCGTGGTGCCCGCGTCGGCCCGCGTGCGGCTCCAGGCGGAGGCCGAGGGGCTCGACAAGATCTTCCTCGACTTCGGCGCGGAGTGGCGCAACGCCGGCTGCTCGATGTGTCTGGGCATGAACCCGGACCAGCTGGCGCCGGGGGAGCGCTCGGCGTCGACGTCGAACCGCAACTTCGAGGGCCGCCAGGGCAAGGGCGGGCGGACGCACCTCGTGTCGCCGCTGGTCGCCGCGGCGACCGCCATCCGCGGCACGCTGTCGTCGTACGCCGACCTCGGCACCGGTGCGCCCGCGCCGGACGGAAGCCCCCTCAACGACCTCCAGACGGTCTGACGGAAGAGAGCGAGAGAACGTCATGGAGAAGTTCAGCCAGCACACCGGCGTCGGGGTCCCGCTGCGTCGCAGCAACGTCGACACCGACCAGATCATCCCGGCCGTGTACCTCAAGCGGGTCACCCGCACCGGGTTCGAGGACGCGCTCTTCGCCGCCTGGCGCGGCGACCCGTCGTTCGTCCTCAACCAGGAGGCGTACGCCTCCGGCTCGGTGCTCGTCGCCGGTCCCGACTTCGGCACGGGCTCGTCGCGTGAGCACGCCGTCTGGGCGCTCAAGGACTACGGGTTCAAGGTCGTCATCTCGAACCGCTTCGCGGACATCTTCCGCGGCAACTCCGGCAAGCAGGGCCTGCTCGCCGCGCAGGCGGCGCAGGAGGACATCGAGCTGATCTGGAAGATCCTCGAGACGCGTCCGGGCACGGAGGTGACGGTCGACCTCGAGTCCAAGACGATCACCTGCGACGACGTCGTCGTCCCGTTCCAGGTGGACGACTACACGCGGTGGCGCCTGATGGAGGGCCTCGACGACATCGGGCTGACGCTCGAGCACGCCGACGAGATCTCCGCGTTCGAGGCCCGTCGCGAGCCGTGGCGCCCCGCCACCCTGCCGGCCAAGCACCTGCCGCCGGTCGAGATCGTCGCGGCACGACCGAGCGGCGTGCCCGTCGAGATCGGCCGCCGACCCTGACGCCGGTCCGGCGGGTCGCCGACGAAGCGACCCGCCGGGCCGCGGCAGTGACTAGCGTGTGCGCTGGGCCACGGTGCAGTGCGCGCCGGCCGAGGGAGGACCACCATGCCGGGCAAGTCTCAGATCGCTGACCGGATCGCCGCCCGAGGCGCGTCGCGTGCCGCTGCGGTCGCGGCCGTCGACGCCGTGCTCGACGAGATCACGAGCGCTCTCGCCGCCGGCGAGCGGGTGACCCTCACGGGGTTCGGGACGTTCGAGGCGGCGGGCCGTGCGGCGCGCACGGGCCGCAACCCTCGCACCGGCGAGGCCCTGGAGGTGGCGGCGACGACGGTCGCCCGGTTCCACCCCGGAGCCACGCTGCGTGCACGGGTCGCCGCCGGTCCGGGCGGAGAGCTCGGGGCCGTCGCGGACCTCGCGTCGCTGCAGGGGCTGAGCGCGCCCGTCCAGACCGAGGCCGAGCCGGCACCCGCCCGCCCGGCGCAGAAGGTCGCACGGACGGCCACGCCGAAGCCGGGCGCCAAGGAGACGGTCAAGGCGGGGCCGAAGGCCAAGGCCAAGGCGAAGGCCAAGAAGGCCGACGTCAAGAAGCGTGCCGACGCGACGAAGAAGGCCGACGCCAAGAAGCGAGCCGCCGCGAAGAAGGCGGACACCAAGGCCACGAAGAAGTCCGGCAAGGGGCGCACCAAGAAGAAGTGACGGTCCGCCCCACCATGTGAAGGATCCGCACCAGCACCGGCGTGCCGTGGGCGTGCGGTCAGGAGCACGCCTGCGCGTGGGAGACGATGGTTCGATGACCGATCTGCTGTACGTCAACGGTGGCAACCCGCTCTCGGGGGAGATCACCGTCCGCGGTGCCAAGAACTTCGTCTCCAAGGCGATGGTCGCGGCGCTGCTCGGCGAGACGCCGAGCGTCCTGCGCAACGTCCCGCAGATCCGCGACGTCGCCGTCGTCACCGGGCTGCTGGAGCTCCACGGCGTCACGGTCGACGCCGACACCGAGGCGGGCGTCCTGCACCTCGACCCCACGGACGTCGAGTCGGCGCACGTCGCGGACATCGACACCCACGCGGGGTCGAGCCGCATCCCGATCCTGTTCTGCGGCCCGCTGCTGCACCGGCTCGGTGAGGCGTTCATCCCGGACCTGGGCGGCTGCCGGATCGGCGACCGGCCGATCAACTACCACCTCGACATCCTGCGGCAGTTCGGCGCGGTCGTGGACAAGACGGACAACGGCATCCACATCCGCGCTCCCCGGCGCCTGCAGGGCACCAAGATCGCGCTGCCGTACCCGAGCGTCGGCGCCACCGAGCAGCTGCTGCTCACGGCCGTCCGGGCGGAGGGCGTCACGGAGCTGGCCAACGCGGCGATCGAGCCCGAGATCCTGGACCTCATCAACGTGCTCCAGAAGATGGGCGCCATCATCTCGGTCGACACGGACCGCGTGATCCGGATCGAGGGCGTCGACCGTCTCGTCGGGTTCCAGCACACGGCGCTGTCCGACCGGATCGAGGCGGCGTCCTGGGCGTCGGCCGCGCTGGCCACCGGCGGCGACATCTACGTCCGCGGCGCGACGCAGCCGGAGATGACGACGTTCCTCAACACGTTCCGCAAGGTCGGCGGCGAGTTCGCCATCGACGACGCGGGCATCCGGTTCTTCCACCCCGGCGGCGACCTGCGCTCGATCACCCTCGAGACGGACGTGCACCCGGGGTTCATGACGGACTGGCAGCAGCCGCTCGTCGTCGCCCTCACGCAGGCCAAGGGCCTGTCCATCGTCCACGAGACGGTCTACGAGAACCGGTTCGGGTTCACCGAGGCCCTCGTCGGCATGGGCGCGACCATCCAGGTCTACAAGGAGTGCCTCGGTGGGCGGCCCTGCCGGTTCGGGCAGCGCAACTTCTACCACTCGGCCGTGATCTCGGGCCCGACGCCGCTCGCGGCCGCCGACATCGAGGTGCCGGACCTGCGCGGCGGCTTCAGCCACCTCATCGCGGCGCTGACCGCCAAGGGGACATCGTCGGTGCGGGGCATCAGCCTCATCGACCGCGGGTACGAGCGGTTCACGGCGAAGCTCGAGGCGCTCGGCGCCGAGTTCAGCCGGGACTGACAGGTAGCATCGGCTCCCGTGCATCCGCCGGTCAGATCCAATCGCGCCTACCGCAACGTCGCCCGCATCGTGCGGCCTCTCCTGCGCGCGATGACGCGTCACGACTGGAGCGGGACCGAGAACTTCCCCCGTGAGGGCGGGTTCATCGTCGCGTCGAACCACATGACGAACATCGACCCGCTGACGTTCGCGCACTTCCTGTGGGACAACGGGGTCGCCCCGAAGATCCTGGCGAAGGCGCCGCTGTTCAAGGTGCCGGTGCTGGCGGGCGTGCTGCGCGCCACCGGCCAGATCCCCGTGTACCGGAACACCGCGTCGGCGGGGGAGTCCCTGACGGCGGCGGTCACCGCGATCGGCGACGGTGACGTGGTGGCGGTGTTCCCCGAGGGCACGCTCACGCGGGACCCGGAGCTGTGGCCGATGGTCGGCAAGACGGGCATCGCGCGCCTCGCCCTCACAACCCAGGCGCCGGTCATCCCCGTCGCCCAGTGGGGCCCGCAGAACCTGCTGGCGCGCTACGGCAAGCTGCTCAAGCCGTTCCCCCGCAAGCTGGTCACCGTCGTCGCCGGCCCGCCGGTGGTGCTGGACGACCTGTACGGCCGCCCGCAGGACACCGCGACGCTGCGGGAGGCCACGGAGCGCGTCATGGACGCGATCACGGCCCTGCTCGCCCAGGTGCGCGACGAGCAGCCGCCCGCGGTCCGCTACGACATGCGCAAGCCGCTCGCGCAGGGCGAGAAGAGGGTCGGCGGCGACCACGCGACCCACCCCGAGCTGCCGTGACGGCGGACCAGGTCACGCACGACCGGCCGCACACCCCTGGTGCCCCGCGACTGCGGGCCGCCGTGCTCGGCGCCGGTGCCTGGGGCACCACGTTCGCGGCGGTGATGGCGGACGCCGGGTGCGACGTGACGGTCTGGGGACGCGACGAGGCGGTCTGCCGCCAGATCGCCGACGAGCACCGCAACGAGGCGTACCTGCCCGGCGTTCAGCTGCCCGCACGCGTCACGGCCTCGCCCGACGCCCGGGCCGTCCTGGCCGGCGCGGACGTGGTCGCGGTGGCCATCCCGTCGCAGAGCGCGCGCGCCACGATGACGCCGCTCGCGGACGCCGTCGCGAGCCACGCCGTGGCGGTCTCGCTGATGAAGGGCGTCGAGCTGTCCACCGACCGCCGGATGAGCGAGGTCGTGGCCGAGTCGCTCGGCATCCCGGCGGACCGGATCGCGGTCGTCTCCGGCCCGAACCTGGCGCTGGAGATCGCGCACCGCCAGCCGACGGCGACGGTCGTGGCCTCGACGAGCGAGGCGACCGCCCAGCTGGTCGCGCGCGCGTGCGCGTCGGCCTACTTCCGCCCGTACACCAACGACGACGTGGTCGGCGTGGAGCTGTGCGGGGCCGTGAAGAACGTCATCGCGCTCGCGGTCGGCATCTCCCAGGGCCGCGGCCTGGGCTACAACACGATGGCCACCGTCATCACGCGGGGCCTCGTCGAGATCACCCGGCTCGGGCTGGCCCTCGGTGCGGACGCGGACACGTTCCCCGGCCTCGCGGGCCTCGGTGACCTGATGGCGACGTGCGCGTCTCCCGACTCGCGCAACCACACGCTCGGCGGCCACATCGGCCGCGGGATGACCCTCGACGAGGCGATCGCGGCCACCGGGGGTACCGCGGAGGGCGTGAAGTCGAGCCGGTCGGTCCTCGAGCTGGCCACGACCCTCGGCGTCGAGATGCCCATCACGTCGGCCGTCGTGAAGGTGCTCCACGAGGGGCTGCCCGTCGACCAGCTGGCCGCGCTGCTGCTCGCCCGCCCGCACAAGGCCGAAGGCGCCTAGAGCGCGTCCAGGGCCTGCGCGAGGTCCTTCCAGAGGTCCTCGACCTCCTCGATCCCGACCGACATCCGCAGCAGGTCCTCGGGCACGGTGAGCGACTCGGTGGCGAAGCGGCGGCGACGCTCCAGCGTCGACTCCACCCCGCCCAGGCTCGTGGCGGGCACCCACAGCCGCAGGGCAGCGACGACCGCGTCGGCCGCCTCGGGCCCACCGTGCGGGCGCAGCCCGATGATCGCTCCGAAGCCGCGCATGAGCCGCGCGGCTCGCTCGTGGCCCGGGTCGGAGGGCAGGCTCGGGTGCCGGACCTCCGCCACGGAGGGGTGCTCGCTGAGCCGACGGGCCAGCTCGGCGGCGTTGGCCTGGGCGCGTTCGACCCGCAGCGCCAGCGTGCGCAGCCCACGCAGGGCGAGCCACACCTCGAACGGCCCCGCGATCGACCCGTGCAGCGTGCGGTACGCGTGCAGCCGCGCGTGCAGGTCGGGATCGTCGGCCAGCGCCGCACCGAGCACGACGTCGGTGTGGCCGGCGAGGTACTTGGTCACGGAGTGCACGACGACGTCCGCCCCGTGGTCGAACGGGCGCTGGACCAGCGGCGTCGCGAACGTGTTGTCGACGCCGACCAGCGCGCCGACCGCATGGGCCGCCTCGACCAGCGCCGGGAGGTCGGCGACCTCGAGCATGGGGTTGGTCGGGGTCTCGACCCAGAGCAGCGACGCGGTGCGCGGCTCGGTCAGGGCCGCGACCACCGCGGCGGTGTCGTCGATGTCGACCACGGTCACGTGGACGCCGAGCCGCTCCTGCAGGTCACGCGCGAACCCGAGCGTCACCTGGTAGGCGTGCCGCGGGAGGACCAGCCGCCCGCCGGGGGGCACCAGCGAGAGCGCCGCCGCGATGGCCGCCATGCCGGAGCCGAACACGAGGGCGGGGTGCGTCGAGCCCTCGAGCGTGCCGAGGGCCTCCTCGAACGGGTGCCACGTGGCGGCGTCGATGCGGCCGTAGAGCGGCTCGCCGGCTGTCGGCACGCCCTGGGAGACGAAGGTCGACGAGAGCTCGACCGGCGGGTTCACCGGCGCTCCCTGGACGCGCTCGGGTCGGCCGGCGGCGACGACGAGCGTCGCGGGGGAGAGGTCGTCGGTGTGGTCGGAGGTCACGCGCCGCACGTTACCTCCAGGCCGAGCCGAGGACGGCCCGGACGGGCCGCGCTGCCAGGTAGGGTCGGGCGCGATGGACGCCACCTCCGAGCCCTCGGGCCACGACCAGACCTCCGCACCGACGCCCGGGAACGGCTCGCGCCCCCGCGTGATGGTCCTGTTCGGCGGGCGTTCCGGCGAGCACGCGATCAGCTGCGCGACCGCGGGTGGCGTGCTGCGCGCCATCGACCGCGACCGCTACGACGTCCTCGCCGTCGGGATCACGCCCGCGGGCCGCTGGGTGCTCGCCGACGACGACCCCGAGCGCTGGGCGATCGCCGACGGGCACCTCCCGCAGGTGGAGGACACCGCTGCCCACGTGCTGCTGCCGCAGGCGGTCGACGACCGCGACGTGCAGGTGCTCGAGGCGGGGCAGCTGCCCCGTGTCCTGGGTGAGGTCGACGTGGTCTTCCCGCTGCTGCACGGCCCGTTCGGCGAGGACGGCACGCTGCAGGGCCTGCTCGAGCTCGCCGACGTGCGCTACGTGGGCGCCGGGGTGCTCGCCTCGGCCGTCGGCATGGACAAGCACATGATGAAGCTCGTCCTCGCGGGCCACGGCCTGCCGGTCGGCCCGTTCCGCGTGGTGCTGCCGGGCGAGCTCGACCGTGACCCCGAGGGCGTCACGGCACGGGTCGCCGAGCTCGGGCTGCCGGTGTTCGTCAAGCCCGCGCGTGCCGGTTCCAGCCTGGGCATCTCCCGCGTCACGGACCTGGCGGACCTGCCCGGTGCCATCGCCGCGGCGCAGGTGCACGACCCGAAGGTCATCGTCGAGGCCGCGATCGTCGGGCGCGAGATCGAGTGCGGCGTGCTCGGTGGCCACGACGGCGACCGGGCGCGGGCGTCGCTGCCGGGCGAGATCGTGGTGACCGACCCGCGGCACACCTTCTACGACTTCGAGGCCAAGTACCTCGACGAGGCGGGCGTGACGCTGGCGTGCCCGGCCGAGCTGCCCGACGGGATCGTCGAGGCCGTGCAGGACGTGGCGGTGCGGACGTTCGAGGCCGTCGGGTGCGAGGGGCTGGCCCGCGTGGACGTCTTCGTGACTCCGGAGGGTGACGTCGTCGTCAACGAGATCAACACCATGCCGGGGTTCACGCCGTACTCGATGTACCCCCGGCTGTGGGAGGCGTCCGGCGTCGGGTACGCCGCGCTGGTCGACGAGCTCCTGCGGCTCGCACTGGCGCGTCCCACCGGGCTGCGCTGACTGTGGGCCGATCCGAGCCGCGCAGGTTACGCTTCCGTAGGTCGTGATGGATCGGACGACGAGGTCACCCCGGTGGCCGTCAGCCGCCCCCAGCACGACCGGGTCGTCCTCGAGGCGTCCCACCGCACCCCGGGCCGGGAGTGCGCCGCCTGGCCGACACGCAGTGACGGCTCTCCGCAGATCGGTTGTGACCGTCATGGGTGTTCCCCACGCCGCCTCACGGCGTCGCCAGCTCGTCGACACCACTCCCGGCCGCCTCGCGTGAGCGCCGCTGTCTCGCCGCCCCCTGCCGCTGCGGCTCGGGTCGGGAAGAACGCGAACGCCCAGGACTACACGGCGCTCGCGGCGTACGTCCGTGAGTCGGGCCTGCTCAAGCGCCGCTACGGGTACTACTGGACCCGGCTGATCGCCGCCGTCCTGGCGTTCGCGGGCATCTGGGTCGGCGTGGTGCTCGTCGGCAACTCGTGGTGGCAGCTCGCCCTCGCCGCCGGGCTCGCGGTCGTGCTCACGCAGATCGCCTTCCTCGGCCACGACAGCGCGCACCGGCAGATCTTCAACTCCGGTCCCTGGAACGACTGGACCTCGCGGATCCTGGCCGGGGCGTTCGCCGGCCTCAGCCACACCTGGTGGCGCAACAAGCACAACCGGCACCACGCCTCGCCCAACCAGCAGGGGACGGACCCCGACATCGCGCCCGGGGTGGTCGTCTGGACGGCCGACGTCCTGGACACCCGTACCGGGCTCAAGGGCTGGTTCGGCCGCAACCAGGGCTGGTTCTTCTTCCCCCTCCTCATGCTCGAGGGCCTGAGCCTGCACATCTCGAGCGTCCGCCTGCTGCTGGCCAAGGGGACCGTGCCGCACCGCTGGGTCGAGGCGCCGATCGTCATCACCCGGCTGGCCCTCTACGTCGGGGTGCTCTTCTACCTGCTCCCGCCGAGCAAGGCCTTCGCGTTCATCGGGGTGCAGATGGCCCTGTTCGGCGTCATGCTCGGCGGCTCGTTCGCGCCGAACCACAAGGGCATGCCGATCATCCCGGCGGGGATGAAGGTCGACTTCCTGCGTCGCCAGGTCATCACGTCGCGGAACATCAAGGGCGGGGTGGCCGTCGACTTCGTGATGGGCGGCCTGAACTACCAGGTCGAGCACCACCTCTTCCCGAGCATGCCGCGGCCGAACCTGAAGAAGGTGCAGCCCGTCGTGCGGGACTACTGCGAGCAGCTCGGCGTGAAGTACACCGAGGTGGGGTTCTTCCGGTCGTACAAGATCATCGTGGCGTACCTCAACCGCGTCGGTCTGGCCGACCGGGCGGCGTTCGACTGCCCCGTGGCCGCCCAGTACGGGCGCTGAGCGCTCACACGCAGGAGCGGACCTGCTCGGTCAGCGCGACCCCGGCGCCCAGCTGGTCCACGAACGCCGTGGAGCGCTCCGACGCGACCTCCGTCGGCACGTGCAGCTCGACAGCCGGCTCGCGTCCGTACGTGGTGAAGGTCCAGCCGTCGTCGCCCTCGACGATGACCCAGTCGATGCTCGCGCCGCCCGGGGTCTCGACGGTCTGGCAGCGTTCCGTCGTCGGACCGAGGGGCTCGACGCCGCACCGCAGGACCACGGGTGCCGCCGGGTCGCCCCACGCGGTGGATGCCTGGGCGGTCGTGTCCCGCTGCGGCAGCCCGTCGCCGAGGGAGTCGGGCATCGCCAGGACGACGCTCGCGCACACCGGGTCGGTCGCGTCCGGGGCCACGTCGACGGGCACGGTGACCGCACAGCCGCTGAGGGCCACCACGCCGGCGACGGGGGCGATCAGGAGCAGTCGTCGGCGGATCCGGGGCACCCGGTCACCGTAACCCGTGGCCCGGCCCGAACCTCTACCGTGTCCGGGTGACCGCCGACACCCCCGCCTCGTCCGACGGGCCTCTCGTCGCCGAGCTGTCCGAGGACGCTCTGCTCGCCCGCATCTTCCCGCTCCTGCCGGTGGGTGCCGGCACGCACGTGCCGCCCGGCGACGACGCCGCGGTCGTCGCCGCGCCGGACGGCCGGTTCGTGGTCACGACGGACGTGCTGGTCGAGGACCGGCACTTCCGCCGGGCCTGGTCCTCGGGCGAGGACGTGGGCCGCCGTGCCGCGGTGCAGAACCTGGCCGACGTCGCCGCGATGGGCGCGCGGCCCACCAGTCTGGTCGTCGCGCTGGTCGTCCCCGCCGACCTTCCGGTGTCCTGGGTGGAGGGCCTGGCGCGTGGGCTGGCCGCCGAGTGCGCCCAGCTGCAGGTGGGCGTCGTCGGTGGGGACCTGTCCGGCGGGCCGGTCGTCGTCGTCTCCGTCACCGCGCACGGCGACCTCGCGGGGCGCGCGCCGGTCCTGCGCTCCGGCGCCCGGCCCGGGGACGTCGTGGCGCACGCCGGGGTGGCCGGCCGGTCGGCGGCGGGGCTGGCTTTGCTGGAGGCTGGCCGGCGCGAGCTGGACACGGTCCTCGTCGACGCACATCTGCGGCCCGTCTCGCCGTTGGACGCCGGACCGGCCGCCGCCGATGCGGGCGCCACCGCGATGCTGGACGTGTCCGACGGGCTGCTGCGCGACGCGGGCCGGATCGCGCGCGCGAGCGGGGTGCGGATCGACCTGGACGCCGACGCGTTCACCGTGGACCGCGACCGGCTGCGGTCCGTCGCGGACGAGCTCGGCGCCGTGGCGGAGCGCTGGGTGCTGGACGGCGGCGAGGACCACGGCCTGCTGGCGACGTTCCCTGCGGGCTCCACGCTGCCGGTGCCGTTCCGGGCCGTCGGTCGGGTGGGGGAGGGCGCGGGCGTCACGGTCGACGGCGTGGCCGCACCGGCGCGGTCCGGGTGGGACCACTTCGGCGGGTGAGGCTCAGTTCCGGCGGTACCGGACCTCGAGGAGGCTGGCGCCACCGATGTCGTCGTACCGGTCGATGCCGTCCGCCTGGAAGCCGTGCCGACGGTAGAAGTGCCGTGCCCGCTCGTTGTCCGCGAGGACCCACAGCGTCACGGTCGTCTTGTCGCCGACGTCCGCGATCACCGTGCGCATGAGGTCGCGCGCGACGCCGTGGCCCCAGGTGCCCGGGTCGAGGTAGATGGAGAAGATCTCCCGGTCGCCGCGGCGCGCGTCCTCGTCGCGGCTGGGCCCGACGGTGATGAAGCCGACCACCCGGTCACCCGACAGGGCTACCCAGGTGTGGATGTCCTCGCCAGGCCCTTCGCGCAGGTACCTGCGCCACTGAGCGGTGCGTTCGTCCGCGTCCAGGGAGGCGAGGTACACGTCCGGCACGATGCCCGCGTACGCCTCCTGCCAGGACCGCACGTGCACCCGAGCGATTCCTGCGGCGTCCCCCTCGGTGGCGATCCGGATCGTCACCTCGTCCAGCTGCTCGACCATGGACGTCACCCTGCCACACGGACCGGACATGACGAAGGCCCACGAGGCGACAACCTCGTGGGCCCTCGATGCGTCGGGTCGACGTCAGACGGCGCGCTGCACCTTGCCGGCCTTGAGGCACGACGTGCACACGTTGAGACGCTTGGGCGTCCCCGCGACGACGGCACGGACGCGCTGGATGTTCGGGTTCCAGCGCCGCTTCGTGCGCACGTGCGAGTGCGAGATGCTGTGCCCGAAGCTCGGGCCCTTGGCGCAGACGTCGCAGTTGGCAGCCACGGTCTTCTCCTGTTGCTCTTTTGCGGATCATGAGCCGCGTGTGCGGCGAAGTCATGGGTCGGGGCGCACGAGCGACACCGTCTCCGTACCGTTTCCGGACAAGGATTCGGGGGCCGCCACCGGGCACCACCAGTGCCCAGCATGGCCGGGCAACCGGTCAAGACTAGCCCATCGGGCACGTCGGCCCAAATGTGGGTGGGATGAGGCAGGGTGGTGCCTCCTCCCGGCGCTGTGGTGACGGCGGGTGAGGACGCGGGACGAGACGGCGGAGGTGCGGTGGACCTGCTGGAGGCAGCGGCGGTGCGCGCCTGGGCGACGGCGGCGCGGACGGCGCTCGAGTCGGCCGCGGACCGGATCGACGCGGTCAACGTGTTCCCCGTCGCCGACTCCGACACGGGCACCAACGTCCTGCTGACGGTGGTGGGGGGAGCGGACGCGGTTACCCTGCTGGCGGCGGACGCCGACGCGACGCACGTGGCGAGCGCGTTCGGGCGAGGGGCCCTGCTGGCCGCGCGGGGCAACTCGGGCGTCATCGTCAGCCAGTACCTGACGGGCTTCGCGCGTGCGCTGCCCCCGCGCGCGGGTGCTGGCGAGGTCGCTCGTGCGCTGTCCGCGGCGGCCAGGGCGGCCCGCGAGGCGACGGTCGAGCCGCAGGAGGGCACGGTCCTCACGCTGGCCGACGTCGTCTCCACCGCGGCGTGGACCGCGCTCGACGCCGGCGCCGACCTGCCGACGATGCTCGCGGAGGCGGTCGCGGAGGGTCTGCGTGCCCTCGGGCGGATCAGTGCCGTGCACCCGGTGCTGCGGGCCGCCCACGTGCTGGACGCGGGGGCGTGCGCGCTGCTCGTCGTCCTGGACGCGCTCGCCCGCGCGGTGGGCGACGAGCGGCCGGTGGTCGTCCCGCTCGACTGGCTGCCCACGGCCGGCGCCGACCACCGGTCCGCTGAGCCGACCGGGGGCGCGTACGAGGTCATGCTGCTGGTCAGCGACGAGGGTGACGCAGGCGACGGCGCGGTCGTGGACACGGGGGCCGAGCTCCGGCGACGCATGAGCGGGCTGGGCGACTCGGTGGCGGTCGTCGGCGGGGATGGCTGGTGGCACGTGCACGTGCACACCGACGAGCCGGCCGCCGCGATCGCCGCGGCCGCCCTGGGCCGGCGCGAGCAGGTCCTCGTCCGGCTCCTGGCCGGCGCGCACGCGGGAGGGTCGGCCCTGGACCACCGCGCGGACGGCCGGGAGCGCTGGGGCGTGGTCGTGTGCACCGCCGCGGCGGACCTGGCTGCCTGGTACGCCGCCTCGGGAGCGGTCGTGCTGGTCCGCTGCCCGGAGGCGCCGGTCCGGTCGGAGCACCTCGAGCGGGCCGTCACGGACACGGGCGCGGCGCACGTGGTGCTGCTGCCGGGCACCGGTGCCGAGGTGTCGTCGGTGCCGGTGGCCGGGGTGGTGGTCGAGGTGCTCCCGGCGGTCGACGAGGTCCGCTCCGTCGTCGGCGCGCTGGCCCTCGCCGGCGAGGGGCCGACCGCTCAGGGCTGCTCGACGGCGCAGGCCGCCCTGGCCCGCCTCGGCGTGCACGCCGTCGAGGTCGCCGACGCGAGCGCGCTGACGGCGGCCGTCGACGCCCTCGTGGGGAACCCGCGGGAGGTCCCGGCCGAGAGCCTCACCGTGCTCGCGCGCGACGCCTCGGACGACGAGCTCCTCGACGTCCTCGTGGCCCACCTGGCGCAGCACCATCCCGGCGTGGAGGCGACCATGGTCGGACCGACGGGGCACGGCCCGGCCCTCGTCCTCGGGCTGGACTGACCGTGGCGGACAAGGGCCTGACGTACCACGACAGCGTGGCCACGAACGTGGACCCGCTCGACGAGCGGGTGCCCGGCAAGCCTGCCGAGCTGAAGAAGTTCGCGGCGCTCGGCATCGAGACCGTCGGTGACCTGCTCGCCCACTACCCGTGGCGGTACGCCGACTCGCGCGAGGTCACCGACATCGCGAGCCTCGCGGTGGGGCGCAACGTCTCGCTCGTGGCCCAGGTGCGCAGCGCCGAGGTCCGGCTGGCGCAGAAGACCGGCAAGCCGCGCGTCGAGGCGAAGGTCACCGACGGCGCGCGCACGCTCGACCTGGTGATCTTCATGCCCCACCGCGGCGCTGCCGACTTCCACGTCAAGCGTCTGGTGCCGGGATCGCTGGGGCTGTTCTCGGGGCAGATCAACATCTTCAACGGTCGCCTGCAGCTGGCGAACCCCACGTACGCGATCTTCGGGCACGAGGTCGACGAGGCGGTCGCGCTCGAGGAGGCCGAGTGGCCCATCCCGATCTACCCCGCGACCGCCGGGCTCGAGTCGGACAAGATCCGCGCGGCGGTCCGCGCGGCGCTCGACCGGCTGACGGAGCAGGACGTGCCGGACCCGGTGCCGGGTCCCGTGCGTGCGGAGCGCAAGCTCGCGTCCCGCTGGAGCGCCCTGCGTGGCGTGCACGTGCCGCAGACCGAGGAGGACTGGCGCAAGGGGCAGGCGCGGCTGCGGTACGAGGAGGCGTTCGTCCTGCAGGCCGAGCTGGCCCGCCGGCGAGCCCGGGCGCAGCGCGAGGAGTCGACCGCGCGGCCGGCCCGCGCCGGTGGGCTGCTGGAGGCCTTCGACGCGCGGCTGCCGTTCGTCCTCACCGAGGGGCAGGTCGCCGCGGGCGAGCAGATCGCCGCCGACCTCGAGCGGGCGCACCCGATGCAGCGGCTGCTCCAGGGCGAGGTCGGCTCGGGCAAGACCGTGGTGGCGCTGCGGGCGATGCTGCAGGTGGTCGACGCGGGCGGCCAGGCGGCGCTGCTGGCCCCGACGTCGGTGCTCGCGGCGCAGCACGTCCGCACGCTGCGCGCGCTGCTGGGGGACCTCGCCGAGGGCGGTCTGCTGGGTGGCTCCGAGATCGGTACCCGCGTCGCGCTGCTCACCGGGGCGCAGAGCACGGCCGAGCGGCGCAGCAACCTGCTGGAGGCGGCGAGCGGTCAGGCCGGGATCGTCGTCGGCACGCACGCGCTGCTGTCCGATCCCGTGCAGTTCGCGGACCTCGGGCTCGTCGTCGTCGACGAGCAGCACAAGTTCGGCGTCGAGCAGCGGGGGCGCCTGCAGGCCAAGGCCGCGAACGCCCCGCACCTGCTGGTGACCACCGCGACCCCGATCCCGCGCACGGTGGCCATGACGGTGTTCGGGGAGCTCGAGATCTCGGAGCTGCGGCACGTGCCGGCGGGCCGCAGCGGCATCACCACCCACGTGGTGCCCGCCGACAACCGGGCGTGGATGGACCGGACGTGGAGCCGCGTCCGCGAGGAGGTCGAGGGTGGCGGCCGCGCGTTCGTCGTGTGCGCGCGGATCGACCCCGACGAGGACGACGACGGCACGGACGGTGCCGAGGTGTTCGACGACGAGCCGGTCACCGTCGGGGAGGCCCAGGCGGCGGCCCAGCGCGCACCGAAGCGGCCGCTGCGTGCGGTCCTCGAGGTCGTCGAGACGCTGCGGGAGGACCCGAGACTGGGCGGGGTGGCCGTGGGTCTGCTGCACGGGCGCATGACGAGCGAGGAGAAGGACCGGGCGATCGCGGACTTCGCGTCCGGCCGCACCCCCGTGCTCGTGTCGACGACGGTCATCGAGGTCGGTGTCGACGTCCCCGCCGCCACCGCCATGGTGATCCTCGACGCCCAGGTGTTCGGGCTCTCGCAGCTCCACCAGCTGCGCGGCCGGGTCGGGCGGGGAAGCGCCCCGGGTCTGTGCCTGCTCGTCGCGGACGCCCCCGAGGGCACGGTCGCCGCGCAACGACTGGGTGCGCTCGCGGCGACGACCGACGGGTTCGAGCTGGCGCGCGTCGACCTCGAGCTGCGCAAGGAGGGCGACGTGCTGGGCTCCGCGCAGTCCGGGAAGCGCGGCGCGCTGCGGTTCCTACGCATCGTCAGCGACGGCGCGGTCATCGACCGGGCGCGCGACGACGCCCGCGCGCTGGTCGAGGCGGACCCCGAGCTGGCCGCGTGGCCGGCCCTGCGCGCGGCGATCGACCTGCAGCTGGCGGACGGGCGCGAGGAGTTCCTGGGCCAGAGCTGAGGCTGCAGCCGGGTGCGTCGGGGGAGCGACGACCTCGCATACCCTGACGCACGTGCCCAAGAAGCCCGTCATCCGCGCCCAGGACCTGATCGTCGGCTACGGCGGGGCGCCCGTGTGCGCACCCGTGACCTTCACGCTCGCCTCTGGCAAGGTCCTCGCGCTGGTCGGCGCCAACGGCTCCGGCAAGTCGACGGTCCTGCGGGCCGTCATCGGGCTGCTCGAGCCGGCGGGCGGGACGCTGCGCGTGTTCGACAACCCGGTCGACGAGCGGGACGTCGCCTTCCGCACGAAGGTGGCCAGCGTCCTCGACGACGACGCGTACTTCCCGGCCCTGACGGTCTCCGAGCACCTGTACCTCACCGCTCGCGGGCACGGCGTGCACGGTGCGCAGGAGGTCGTCGCCGGGCTGCTCGCCGAGTTCGGGCTGACCGACCACGCGCGCTCGCTGCCGGTCGCGCTCTCGTCGGGTCAGCGGCGCCGGCTCCTGCTCGCCGCGGGCTTCGTCCGGCCGCGCTCCCTGCTGGTCCTCGACGAGCCCGAGCAGCGGCTCGACCGCGCGATGCGGGACCGGCTCGCCGCGCGCATCGTCGCCGAGAAGGCCGCGGGCGGCTCCGTGCTCCTGGCCACGCACGACCCCGACCTCCTGCGAGCCGTCGCCGACCGGGCCGTGCACGTCGCGGACGACGTCACCCGCCTGCTGCCCACGGACCAGGCGGCCGACCTGATCTCGCGGGAGAACCCGTGACCGCGACCCACCACGACGACGAGCCCGAGGTCCAGCCGTTCGAGCTGGGGGCGGTGCCGTCGGCGAAGAGCATCCGCCGCTTCACGTCCCAGGCGGCCAACTCCCGCGGCGGCGCCAGCATCGGCTCGCTCCTGGGAGGCGTCTACTACGCGGTCATCAGCATCGCGATCAGCATCGGCATCGCGCTCGGCGCCGCGCAGGCGATGCGCGCGTCCCTGCCGCCGACGCCCGACGTCGAGGCACCCCTGACCCTGAGCCTGGCGACCCTCGTCGTGGTCATCGTCGTGGCGCTCGCCGGCGCTCTCCTGTCGCTCGCGGGTCGGCTCGGGCCGGTGGGCGCCGGGGGAGCGGAGGCGGCCTGGTGGCTCGCGCTGCCGGTCGACCGTCGCGGGCTCCTGCGCCCGGCGGCACGTCGGCTGCCGCTGCTGGCCGGTTTCGTCGGCGCCGTCCTCGTCGCCCTCCTGGACGCCGGGCTGCTCGCCGACCCGGGCCTGCGCGTGGCGCGGGTGGCGGCGACCGCGGCGCTGGTCGCCGCCGGGATCGTCCTGCTCGCGGGCGTGGGCCAGTCGGCCGGGGTGTCGCGGCGCTCGCTCGCGCTCGCCGGTGACGTCCTGCTCTTCCTCGCGCCGGTCGCCGCCGTGGTGCTCGCGCGGGTCGGCTGGTCCGTCGACGAGCTGCCGAGCGCGCCGTGGTGGTTCGTGGTCGGGCTCGTGCCCGTGATCGTCCTGCTCGCGGTGGTCGTCGACCGGCGGCTCGGCCGGATCCCGTCCCGGACCCTGCGGGAAAGCGGCTCGGTGGCCACGCAGGCGGTCGGTGCGGTCGTGTCGATGGACTCCCGCGAGCTCGGTCGCGCGCTGACGGACGGGGCGGCTGCACCGGTGCGGCGGTGGATCTCGCCCCTGCTCACGGCGCGCGGTCCGGTGTCCGCCCTCATCACGGCGGACCTGGTGGTGCTGCGCCGCTCCGCGCGGCACGTGGTCCAGCTCGTCGTCGCGGCGCTGGTGCCCGTCCTGGTGAGCACCGTGCCGCAGCTCGCCAGCCCGATCGGTGTTCTCTTCGCCCTGCTGATCGCGGGCTCCGTCGCCATGAGCGCCACGGGGGAGGGGGCACGGCGCGCCGAGATGGCGCCCATCCTGGACCGGCTGCTGCCGCTGGACGCCAAGACGGTCCGGCGGCTGCGCATGGTCGTGCCCGCGGCGGCGATGCTGCTGTGGTCCGTCGTCGCGTTCGCCGCCGTCGGCCGGTGGGCGTCCGACGTGCCGGGGTGGATCGCGCTCGGCGTCGCGTCGACCCCCGTGTGGGCGGCAGCCGCCGTGCGCGGGTCCTACCGACCGGCGCCCGACTGGGGCGGTGCCCTGGTGTCCACGCCGATGGGCGCCCTGCCCACCGGTGTCGCGACCGTGCTCGCGCGGGGTCCGGACCTCGTCATCCTGTGCCTGCTGCCGGTGTGGATCGCGGTGCTGCTGCGGACCGTGAACGCACCCCTGCTCTACGCGCAGCTCGTCCTGTCGGTCATCGCGGTGGCCATCGCCTCGTCCATCCGGACGCGCTCGCTCATGGAGACCCTCATGGACGCGCAGGAGCAGCAGGGGGCGGGAGCCCGCCGGTGACCCGGATCGTGGCGGGGACGGTCGGCGGGCGCACGCTCGCCGTGCCGCGCGCCGGGACCCGGCCGACGAGCGAACGCGTCCGCGAGGCGCTGTTCTCGCGCCTGGAGCACCTCGACGTGGTCGAGGGAGCAAGGGTTCTGGACCTGTACGCGGGTTCCGGGGCGCTCGGGATCGAGGCCGCGAGCCGGGGGGCCGCGCACGTGACGCTGGTCGAGTCGGCGCGCGACGCGGCCGACGTCTGCCGCCGCAACGTCGCCGCGCTCGAGCTGGCGGCCACGGTGCAGGTGGTCGCCGAGAGGGCCGAGCGGTTCGCGGCGCGGCCGACGGTCACACCCTGGGACCTCGTGCTGGCCGACCCGCCCTACGACCTCCCGGAGACCGACCTGGCGGAGGTCCTGCAGGGCGTCGAGGCGGCCCTGACGCCCCACGCGGTCGTCGTCGTCGAGCGGGCAGCACGCACCCCCGAGCCGACGTGGCCGACCGGGCTCGTGCGGTTCGACCGGCGCGCCTACGGGGACACGGTCATGTGGTTCGCGGAGCTCGCCGCAGCCTGAGCCCGGTGCAGCACGACGAGCACCGGACCGTCCGGGCCGAGGGGCACCGCACCCGCGTCGACGTACCCCAGCCGGCGGTAGAACGGCAGGTTGCGCGGGTCTGTCGTGCCCAGGTAGGTACCGAGGCCGTCGGCGTCGGCGGCACCGATCCCCGCCTCGGCGAGCGAGCGCCCGATCGCCCGGCCCTGCAGGTCGGGGTCGACCGCGAGGTAGTTGAGGTACGCAGCCGGGCTGCCGGGTGCGAGCGGGGCCGCGGAGCCGAGCGCGGACAGGATCCCGTCGGCCCGCGCACGGCCCACGAGCGCGGCGAGCACCCCGGCGGGCGTGGGCAGCGACTCCGGCGGGGTGGCGGCGCCCGGCAGCCGCCAGGCCGCCACGCCCACGACGCGGCCTGCGACCCGGGCGACGTGCACCCGACCCACGGCCAGGTAGCGGTCGACGGACGGCCCGAGCCAGGCGGCGCAGGCGTCCTGGCGCGTGCCGTCGTCCGGGAGCGCCCACACCATCAGGGGGTTCGTCCGGTACGCGCGGGCCAGCACCGTGCGGATCGCGGGGGAGTCGGCGGCGGACGCGTGGTCCAGGACGACGTCGGAGGCCATGCCCGAGGGTAGGACGGCCGCGTCCGGGTGGTCGGGCCGGGCCGCTGGCCTACCCTGGCGAGGTGACCACTGCCGTCTGCCCCGGGTCGTTCGACCCCCTCACGCTCGGGCACGTGGATGTCGTCCGGCGAGCGAGCACGATGTTCGACGAGGTCGTCGTCGGGGTCGCCCGCAACTCGTCCAAGGCGTCGCTGCTGTCCGTCGAGCAGCGGGTCGCGCTCGCGCGTGCGGCGCTCGCGGACGTGGACGGTGTCCGGGTGGAGGCCGTCGACGGGCTGCTCGCCGACTTCGTCCGTACGGTGGGGGCGGTCGCGGTGGTGAAGGGCCTGCGCGGCGGCGCCGACTTCGACGCCGAGCTGCCGATGGCGCTGATGAACCGGCACCTGTCGGGTGTCGAGACCGTGTTCGTCGTCGGGGACCATGCGCTCGCGCACATCGCGTCGTCGCTGGTCAAGGACGTGGCCCGCTACGGCGGCCCGATCGACGACCTGGTGCCGGCGGGAGTCGCGGAGGCGGTGCGGGCGGCACTACGAGGAGGGGACGCAGGATGACCGACGAGGACCCGACCACGAGGCCCGAGGGCCTCACCGGCGTGCTGGACGCCATCGCGTCCGCGGTCGCGAACGCCCGGGCGATGCCGATGTCGTCGTCGGTGCTGGTGAACCGCGCCGAGCTGCTGGACCTGGTGGACCAGGCCCGTGACGTCCTGCCCAGCCAGCTCTCGCGCGCCGACGAGGTGCTGGCCGACGCGGACACCGCCCGCTCGGCCGCGCAGGCGGACGCCGATGCGCTGCTCGCCCAGGCGCGGGCCCAGGCGGCCGCCCTCGTCGACCGGGAGGCCGTGGTCGTGGCGGCGCAGGAGCGCGCCGCGGCGCTGGTCGCGGAGGCCGAGCAGGTGGCCGAGGGGCTCCGGCGGGACGCGGACGACTACTGCGACCGCCGGCTGGCGGACTTCGAGATCGACCTGGGCAAGGTCCTGAGCCAGGTCCAGGCGGGCCGGGCGAAGCTGGCCGGGCGGCTCGGGGGCGACGAGTCGTGAGACCTCCGCCACTCCCGAACGATTTGGGTGGCCCCTGACCTGTGCCGTAGAGTTATCCGTTGGTTCTGCCGCTCATGGCGGGACCGAGATCAACGAGGGGACTTCTGGCCGTGTCGCGCCCTGTTCGCCTCGATCCCCGTTCGCCGCTCGTGCTCGATACTCACGAGCTCGGCCGACGTCCGGGATCGACGAGGACCGTGCAGCGCACCGTGGCCGCCCCGGAGGATCTCGGTACCGACGTGATCGGCATCCCCACCGGGACCGACGTCGAGCTGGATCTTCGGCTCGAGGCGGTCATGGAGGGGGTCCTGGTCACCGGATCCGTCCGTGGTCGGGCGATCGGGGAGTGCGTGCGCTGCCTGGGTGAGGTCGTCGAGGATGTCGACGTCCCGCTCACGGAGCTCTACGTCTACCCCGAGCGTGCGGCCGTCGCGGTGGAGGACGGCGACGAGGAAGAAGACGTGCGTGAGCTCGGGGACGACGACCTGGTCGATCTCGAACCCGCGTTGCGGGACACGGTCGTGCCGGCTCTGCCGTTCCAGCCGCTGTGCCGTCCCGACTGCCCCGGTCTGTGCTCCGAGTGTGGCGCGCGGCTGGCGGACGACCCTGACCACTCGCATGAGACGCTTGACCCCCGCTGGTCCGCCCTGAGCGGCCTGCTGGGTTCGAACGACGAGACGAAAGAGAGCTAGCCGTGGCTGTTCCGAAGCGCAAGATGTCGCGCAGCAACACCCGTGCGCGTCGGTCGCAGTGGAAGACCACTGCCACGACGCTCCACACCTGCCCGCAGTGCAAGGCGAACAAGATGCCGCACACGGCGTGCCCGTCGTGCGGTACCTACAAGGACCGCGCCTACGCCGAGGCCGTGCGGACCGAGTTCGAGGTTCGCTGAGGGTTCGCTCGTCCGCCGTGGAGCATTCGATGACCGGAGGACCGGCGTGAGTGCCGCGGCAGAGCTCTTGCACGAGAAGCTCGGGGTCCATCTGGACCCCGAGCTTCTTGTGCTTGCCCTGACGCACCGGTCGTTCGCGCACGAGGCGGGCGGCATCCCCACCAACGAACGGCTCGAGTTCCTCGGGGACGCGGTGCTCGGGCTCGTGGTCACGGAGTCGCTGTACCGCGCGCACCCCGACCTGCCGGAGGGCGCGCTCGCGAAGATGCGGGCCGCGACCGTGTCGCAGCGTGCGCTCGCGCTGGTCGCCCGCGACCTCGACCTCGGCGACTACGTGCTGCTGGGCAAGGGTGAGCTGTCGACGGGCGGGCGGGACAAGGACTCGATCCTGTCGGACACGCTCGAGGCGGTCTTCGGGGCCGTCTACCTGAACCACGGCGTCGAGACCGCCCGCGCGGTCGTCGAGCGCCTCGTCGGGCCGTCGCTCGTCGCCGCGGCCGACCTCGGTGCCGGTCTCGACTGGAAGACGTCGCTGCAGGAGCTGTCCGCCTCCTTAGGGCTCGGCGCGCCCAGCTACGACGTCACGGGCGAGGGCCCGGACCACTCCCGCACCTTCACGGCGCGCGCCATCGTCGCCGGCGAGCCGCGCGGGGTCGGCGTCGGCCCGGCCAAGAAGCTCGCCGAGCAGGACGCCGCGGCGGACGCGTACCGGGTGCTCGCGGCGCAGCAGCGGCCCTGACGTGCCCGAGCTGCCCGAGGTCGAGACGGTCCGCGACGGGCTGGCCCGGCACGTGCTGGGCCGCACCGTCACGGGTGTCGAGGTGCGGCGCGACTACAGCGTCCGGCGCCACGTCGACGGCCCCCTGGACTTCGCGGGACGGCTCCGTGGCCGCCGGCTGGATGCGGCGGTCCGCCGCGGCAAGTTCCTCTGGCTGCTGCTGGACCAGGACGACGACGCCCTGATGGCGCACCTCGGCATGAGCGGGCAGCTGCTGGTGCGCGAGCCGGGCCAGGAGCGTCCGGAGCACCCGCACCTGCGCGTGCGGCTCGACCTCGACGACGGCTCGGCGCTCGACTTCGTCGACCAGCGCACGTTCGGGCACCTGAGCGTCCCCGACCTCGTCCCAACCCCCGACGGTGCGCCGGGCGGGTTCGGCTCGGCCCTGGCGGTCGTGCCGGAGCCCGTCGCCCACATCGCGCGGGACCTGCTCGACCCGGTGCTCGACCGTGCGGCGCTGGTGGCGGCGGTACGCCGGCGCAGGACGGGCATCAAGCGTGCGCTGCTGGACCAGACCGTCGTGTCCGGGGTGGGCAACATCTACGCCGACGAGGGCCTGTGGCGGGCGCAGCTGCACTACGCGCGGCCCACCGAGACGCTGCGGCGGTCCGAGGTGGAGCGGGCGCTCGACGGCGCGGCCGAGGTGATGACCGAGGCGCTGGTGCAGGGCGGGACCAGCTTCGACGCGCTGTACGTCAACGTGAACGGCGCCTCCGGGTACTTCGACCGGTCGCTCGCCGTGTACGGGCAGGAGGGCCGGCCGTGCCCCCGCTGCGGGACCCCGGTGCGGCGCGACGAGTTCATGGTCCGCTCCTCCTACAGCTGCCCGCGGTGCCAGCCGCGCCCGCGCCGAGGCCGCTTCTAGCGCGCGACCACGTTGCGCAGGGTGCGGCCGGCCAGGAACGCCGTGAGGTTCTCGGTGACCAGCTCGCCGGCGCCCCGCGGCCGACCGCCCGCGGCGTGCGGGCTGATCAGCACCCGGGGTTCGTCCCACAGCGGGGAGTCGGCCGGGAGCGGCTCCGTCTCGAACACGTCGAGCGCGGCGCCCGCCAGCCGGTCGGACCTGATCGCCTCGAGCAGGGCCGCCTCGTCGAGCGTCGTCCCCCGGCCGACGTTCACCACCCACGCGCGTGCGGGCAGGAGCGACAGGACGTCGGCGTCGATCGCGTGCCGGGTCTGCTCGGTGGCGGGCAGCAGCGAGACGAGCACGTCGGTGCGCGGCAGGTGGTCGGGCAGGTCGAACGCGGAGATCACCGGGAAGCCGTGGCGGTCGCCGGCGGCGGTCGCGACGCCGGTGACCTGCGCACCCAGAGCCCGCAGCAGCGGCGCCAGCCGCGCGGCGATCGAGCCGAAGCCCCAGATCAGCACCTGCGCACCGTCGAGCGTCCGGAACGTCGGCCCGGGCCGCAGGTCCTGCATGCCGCCGAGCTCGTCGGCCCACCGGTGCTCCGCCTGCGCGCGGACCAGGTCGGGCAGGCGTCGGGCCGCGGCGAGGACCAGGGCGAGGGTGTGCTCCGCGACCGGTCCGTCGTGCAGGCCGCGCCCCGACGTCACGACGACGTCGTCGGCGAACCCCGCCGCGAGCGCGGCGTCGGGTCCCGCCGCCAGGGTCTGCACCCAGCGCAGCGCGGTGAGGCGTCGGGCGGCGTCGGCCGTCTGCTCGGGTCCGTTGCCCCACAGCACGAGCACCTCGGCGTCGAGGGCGTCGTCGGGGACCGGCTCCGCCACGTCGTAGCGGACCACCCGGACGTCGGCGGGCAGCGTCGGGTCGTCGGTCATCGTGGTCGGCAGCAGGATCGTCGTCACCGTCGCTACGATGCCACCGCCGCCTCACCTACCGCCTCCGGTGGTCGGGGTCTCGTCGGCCACCGGGCGGACTCCGTCAGTCGTTCGCGCGCTCTCGCTCGTACGCGTCACGGTAGTCGGGGACCGTTGCCACGAGGGTGGCGTGGGACCCGCGGGCCCGGACGCGTCCGCCGTCCAGCAGGACGACCTCGTCCGCTGCGGCCAGCGGGCTGAGCCGGTGGGTCACCACGACGACGCCGCGCGGGTCCGCCAGCAGGTCGGTGACCAGGGCGTCGGCACGGTCCGGGTCGAGGTGCTCGGCCGGCTCGTCCACGAGCAGGAGGGGCGCGGACGACGCCAGCGCCCGTGCGACGAGCAGCCGTCGGCGCTCGCCACCCGAGACCGTGCGGGCGTCGGGGCCGAGGACGGTGTCGAGGCCGTCGGGCAGCCCGGCGAGCCAGTCGGTCAGCCCGACCCGGGCCAGGATGCCGGTCGCCTCCGTGGCCGTGAGGTCACCGCGCGCGACGCGCAGGTTCTCCAGCACGGTGGTGCCGAAGACGTGCGCGTCCTCGGTCCCCACGACGACCGCGGCGGCGACGGCGTGCCGGTCGAGGTGGCCCACGTCGTGCCCGTCGAGCGTCAGCGAGCCGGACTGCCGGGGGAGGAGCCCGGCGAGCGTGAGCAGGGCGGTCGTCTTGCCCGTGCCAGACGGTCCCACGAGGGCGACGGACCGGCCCGGGCGCAGGTCGAGGCTCAGGCGGGTGACCACCGCGGGGGCGCCCGGCCAGCCGCACGCGAGGTCCGACGCGACGAGCGGGGGCCGCCCGGCGGCGGCGTCGTCGGTGGCCGGAGAGTCGGTGGGGGCGTCGAGGAGGGCGAGGACCCGGACGGCGGCGGCGCGCGAGCGCTGCACCTGGATCGCGGCGGCGGGCAGCAGCGACGTCGCCTCGAACGCCGCGAGCGGGGTGAGCACGACGACGGCGAGCTCGACGGGGGAGAGCAGTCCCGCACCGACCGCCGGGACGCCGGTGAGCAGGGCAGCGAGCATCGCGATGCCGACCGCGAGCTGGCCGAGCCCGGCGGCGATCGCGGCGGGACCGGCCCCGGCGTCCGCGGCGGCGGCCAGTCGCCGGTCGGACTCGCGCAGGGCGGCCAGCTCGGCCTCCGCCCGGCCGGCGACCCGCAGGGGACCGGCGTCGTCGAGCAGGCCGAGCGCGGTCGCCGTCATGTCGGCGCGGCTCTGCAGGGCGCGCTGCTCGGTGCTGCGTGCGGCCCGGGCCGCGATCGCGGGCGCGACGACGCCGGCCAGCACCAGGCACGCGCCGAGCGCCAGACCGGCCGGGGGCCACAGGGCGCACATGGCCAGCACCGTCCCGGCCCCGAGGACGGCTGCGACCCCCGCCGGGAGCAGCCCACGCACGACCACGTCACCGACCGTGTCCACGTCCGCCCCGACCCGGGCGAGCAGGTCACCGCGTCGGACCGCCAGGAGCGTCTCGGGCCGGGCGACCGCGAGCCGCTCGTACAGGGTGGTGCGCAGCTGGGTCATGCCGCGCAGCGCGACGTCGTGGGAGACCAGGCGCTCGAGGTAGCGCAGGACGCCGCGGCCGATGCCGAACGCGCGCACCGCGACGGTCGCGACCGACAGCTGGAGCACGGGCGGCATCTGCGAGGCGCGCGCGATCAGCCAGGCGGAGACCGCGGCGAGGGCGACCCCGCAGCCGAGCGCGAGCGTCCCGAGCAGCAGGGCGAGCGCGAACCGGCGGGGATCGAGGTCGAGCAGCCGGACCGCGCGGCGCAGCGTCCCGTGCGTCATGCGAGCACCGCCGCGGCAGACCGGACGTGGACGACCTCGTCGGCGAGCGCGACCAGCGACGGGCGGTGCGCCACGAGCAGCACGGTGCGCCCCGCGTCCCGCAGGGCCCGGACCGTCTCGAGGACCACCTGCTCGCCCGCCGCGTCCAGGTGGGCCGTCGGCTCGTCGAGGACCACCAGCGGTGTCCGCGACAGCAGGGTGCGGGTCAGGGCGACGCGCTGGCGCTGGCCGAGGCTCAGTCCCGCACCGCCCCGGCCGAGCGGGGTGGCCCAGCCGTCGGGCAGGGTCGCGACCACCCCGTCGAGGCCGGTGAGCGCGGCGGCGGCCGAGCGCGTCCCGTCGTCGCCGCCGACGAGCTCGGCCACCGTCCCGGGCTCGAGGACGGGCCGCTGCGGCAGCCACGACACCTGCGCCCAGAGGGTCGCGGGATCGACGTCGACCAGGTCGACGCCGTCGATCGAGGCGCGACCCTCGTCGGGGCCCAGCAGCCCCAGCGCGACCTCGACGGCCGTGGTCTTGCCGACGCCGCTCGGTCCGGTCAGTGCGACGACCGTGCCGGGCCGCACGACCACGTCGAGGCCGTGCGGTGTGCTGCCGCCCGAGGTCCGCACGCCCACGCCCTCGAGCCGCAGGGTCGCCGTCCGCAGGTCCGGCGCGGTCCGGGTGCCGGCTGCCGGCACGGGGGTCTCCAGCACCTCGAACGCCCGTCCTGCGGCCGCGACGCCGTCGGCGGCGGCGTGGAACTGGACCCCGACCTGGCGCAGCGGGAGGAAGACCTCCGGCGCGAGGACCAGGACCGCGATCCCGGTGACCAGGTCCAGGTGCCCCTCCACCAGCCGCAGGCCGATGCCGACGGCGACCAGCGCCACCGACAGCGTGGTGAGCAGCTCGAGCACCATGCCGGACAGGAACGCGATGCGCAGCGTCCCCATGGTCGCCTGGCGGTGCGCGTCGCCGAGCGTGCGCACCCGGGCGCCGGGGCCGCGCTCGCGCCCGTGCGCGCGCAGCGTCGGCAGGCCCGCCAGCAGGTCGAGGACCTGTGCGCCGAGCCTCTGCATCGCGGCCAGACCCTGCTCGGAGCGTCCCTGGGTCAGCCGTCCGACCAGCACCATGAAGATCGGCACCAGCGGCAGCACGACGACGAGGATCCCCGCGGAGATCCAGTCGAGCCCCAGCACGACGAGCAGGACGCCGGGGGTCACGGTCGCCGCCAGCAGCAGCTGCGGCAGGTACCGCACGAAGTACGGCTCGAGCGCGTCGAGACCGCGTGTGGCCAGGGTGACCACCGAGGGCCCCTCGCCGGTGGCCAGCCAGCGCGGGCCCAGTGCCACGGCGTGCGCCACCACCTGCTCGCGCAGCTCGGCGACCGTCCGGGTGGCCGCGCGGTGCGCAAAGCGTTCCTGCACCGCCGTGACCAGCGCCCGGACCGCGACGACGGCCGCGAGCCACCCGATCGTCGGCGCGAGCACCTCCAGGGTGGCGCCGTCCGAGACGGCGGCGCCGAGCGCATGCGCGAGCAGCAGCGCCTGCGCCACCACCAGCGCCGCCGTGACGACGCCGAGCGCGGCGGTCAGGGCGACGTACCCGCGCGCGGCCCGGGCGTGCCTGAGGAGACGCGGGTCCAGCGGCCTCACTTCTCGACGGGTGCCTGCGTGGTCAGGGCGGGAAGCTTGTCGAACGTCAGGCCGATGTGGTCGGGGATCCGGTCGGCGGAGATCCGCTTGCGGAACACCCAGTACGTCCAGCCCTGGTACAGCAGGACGAGCGGGGTGAGGAACGCGGCCACCCACGTCATGACCGTCAGGGTGTAGTCGGTGGACGACGCGTTGGTGACGGTCAGCGAGTTGGCCGGGTCGAACGCCGGCATGACGTCCGGGTACATCGAGCCGAAGATCAGGACGACGGCCCCGACGATCGCGACGGCGGACGCGGTGAACGCGAGGCCCTCCCTGCGGCGCTGCGCGGCGACGACGAGCACGATCAGCGCCGCGGCCGCGACGACGACGGCCGCCCAGGTCCACAGCACCGAGTAGGCGATCTGCGCCCACACGGCCCAGACGCCCGCCACGACCAGGGTCACGACGGACGACCGCGCGGCGAACGCCCCGGCGCGCGCCCGGATCTCCCCGTCCGACTTCAGCGCGAGGAACACCGCGCCGTGGGTGAGGAAGAGGAGTGCCGTCGTGGCGCCGCCGAGCAGCGCGAACGGGTTGAGCAGCGCCCAGAAGCCGCCGACGTACTGGTGGTCCGCGTCGAGCTCCACACCGCGGACCAGGTTGCCGAACGCCACGCCCCAGAGCACCGCGGGCACCCACGAACCGACCATCAGGCACCGGTCGGCCAGCGCCCGCCACCGGTCGTCGTCGATCTTGCCGCGCCACTCGAAGGCCACCACGCGCACGATGAGCGCGAGCAAGATCAGCAGGAGCGGCAGGTAGAACCCGGAGAACATGGTCGCGTACCACTCGGGGAACGCCGCGAACGTGGCGCCGCCCGCAGTGAGCAGCCACACCTCGTTGCCGTCCCACACGGGGCCGATCGTGTTGATCATGACGCGGCGGTCCCGGTCCTTGGCCGCGCGGTCGCCGCGCGACAGCAGGCCGAGCAGCATGCCGACCCCGAAGTCGAACCCCTCCAGCACGAGGTAGCCGGTCCACAGGACGGCGATGAGGAGGAACCAGACGGTCGTGAGCTCCATGGTCGTCTGCTCCGCTCAGTACGCGAACGACAGCGGGCGCTCGTGCGCCGTGTCCGGGTCGTTGTCGGGGTTGTCCGGGCTGTGGTCGTGCTCGCTGTCGGCGACGCCCTGGATGGCGTACCGGTGCATGAGTCGGAACCAGAAGACGGCGAGGATCCCGTACAGGAGCGTGAAGGCGATCAGGCTCGTCAGGATCGTCCCGGTGCTGGTCACCGTGGACACGCCGCGCGCCGTGAGCAGCCAGACGCCGTCCACTCCGCCGGGGTTCGGGTTGGGCGCGACGACCCACGGCTGGCGGCCCATCTCGGTGAAGATCCAGCCGAACGACGACGCCAGGAACGGGGTCGCGATCGCGGCGATGCCCAGGCGGCCGACCCACACGTTGCCGCTCACGCGACCCTTGCGGGTCACCCAGAACGCCACCACGGCCAGCGCGGCCGACCCGAGGGCGAACCCGATCATCAGCCGGAAGCCCCAGTAGGTGACGGCCAGGTTCGGGATGTAGCTGATCGGCTCGCCGTCGGCGTCGGTGTACCCGAACCGGTCGGTGTACTCCTGCTGCAGCTGGTCGGTGCCCTGCAGGGTCGCCGAGAAGTCGCCCGTGGCCAGGAACGACAGCGCGCCCGGGATCTCGAGCAGGTGCGTGACCTTGTCGCAGTCGTCACCGGTGCCGAGCGGCCCGATCGCGAGCAGCGAGAAGGGCACGTTCGAGCTGGTCTGGCACAGCGCCTCGGCGGCCGCCATCTTGGTCGGCTGCTGCTCGAACATCAGCTTGGCCTGCTGGTCGCCGCTCAGCGCGACGCCGACGCCCGAGATCACCATGACGATCACGCCGAGGACGACGGCGGGCCGGTACACGTCTCGCGCCTTCTCCGCCTGGCCGGCGCGCACCAGGCGCACCATCCACCACGCGGCGATGCCGGCGACGAACGTCCCGGCGGTGAGGAACGCGGCGGAGATCGTGTGCGGGAACGCGGCCAGGAGCGTGTTGTTCGACAGGATGGCGCCGATGTCCGTCATCTCGGCGCGGCCGCGCTCGGCGTTGAACGTGGCGCCGACGGGGTGCTGCATCCAGGAGTTCGCCGCGAGGATGAAGTACGCCGACAGGTTGGTAGCGATCGCGACGGCCCAGATGCACGCGAGGTGGATCTTCTTCGGGAGCTTGTCCCAGCCGAAGATCCACAGGCCCAGGAACGTCGACTCGACGAAGAAGGCGGCGAGCGCCTCCATGGCCAGCGGTGCTCCGAACACGTCACCGACGAAGCGGGAGTACTCGCTCCAGGCCATCCCGAACTGGAACTCCTGCACGATCCCGGTGGCCACACCGATCGCGAAGTTGATGAGCAGGAGCTTGCCGAAGAACTTGGTCAGCCGCAGCCAGCGCTCGTTGCCGGTGCGCACCCACGCCGTCTGCATGATCGCGACGAGGGGCGCGAGGCCGATCGTCAGCGGGACGAAGATGAAGTGGTAGACCGTCGTGATGCCGAACTGCCACCGTGCCACGTCGAGCGTGTCCACCTGTGCTCCGAGGTGCGAGGCGTCCGTCGGGTCGGAGGTCCGGGCGGCTGACGGACAAGACGACCGGCCAGGTCAGACGCCTGGCCGAGAACGCGGGGACCGGGTCCAGTCTGCCCCTGCCGTCTCGGTGCTCCAAGCCACCGGACGGGGAAGTACGTCACACCCCGACTCGCCGCGGGGAGCGGGCGGCACGCCGTGCGAAGACCCCTGTGCGATACTGACCCCGGCTCCTAGGACGACCACACCGCCCCGGGACCCTTGAGCTCGCAGCACCAGCATGTCGTGCGCGCCAGCCGCCGCTTCGCCACCCGCTGGTCCCCGATCGGGACCGGCGGCTCCGGCCCCGCAGGCGATGGCGCCGACCGGGTGCAGCAGCCACGACCGCCGACTTTCCGTCGCCGCGCAGCACGCGTGCGACGACCGACCGACCGAGCACCGCCGCGTGTGGGTGGCGATGCCCGGTACCCAGGAGCACTTCGCGTGACCGACGAGAACACCCCCACCCCAGACGTGACGACCGCCGGGGGTGAGGCACCGCCCGCACCTCCGCGCCGCCGCCGTGCCACCCGTGTGACCGCCGCTCCGGGCAACGACGCCCCGGTCGACGCCGTGGTCACCGTCCAGGCGCCGGTCGAGCCGCCCGCCGCCGAGCCCGCAGCGGTTCCCGCGCCGGTCGTCGAGACGCCGGCCGCGGACGCACCGGCAGCACCGGCCGCACCGCCCAAGAAGAAGTCGCGCCGCGTCACGCGGACCGTGGTCGCCACGCCGGTGGACGAGGCGCCGGTCGCCCCCGCCGAGGCGGACGCCGGCACGGAGCCCGTCGTCGACGTCGCGCCCGAGGTCGTCGAGCCGGAGCCCACCAAGGCCGCGCCGCGCCGTCGTCGCGCCGGCACCCGTGCCGCCGCCGCTCCGGAGCCGGCTCCCGCGCCGGTCGACGAGGTCGAGGAGGAGGAGGCCGAGGGCGCCGCGACGCTCGACGTCCTGGCCGAGCTCGCCGCCGCGGCGGAGCAGGCCGACGTCGCCGAGCCGGTCGAGCCCGCGAACGCCACGACGAGCACCACCTCCACCGGCTCGCGCTTCGCCACGACGGCGCTGCTCTTCCAGGCCCCGGACCCGAGCACGGCCCGGCCCCGCCGCCGCCGCGCGCAGGCCAGCACCGGCTCGCCGGAGGAGATCTCCGAGGCCGCCCACCGCGCCGAGCGCGACGCCGCGCAGGACGCGACCGGTACCGGCACGGCCGAGCAGGTCGAGGCCACCGAGCAGGCTGCTGCGCCGTCGTCGCGCGGGTCGCGTCGCCGGGGCCGTCGTGGTCGCAGCGGTGACGCCGCACCCGTCGAGGACGCGGTCGTCGAGGACGTCGAGGCCGACGAGGAGCTGCCCGCCGCCGAGGTGGGGGAGCAGGCGGCCGACGAGCAGAGCACCGACGAGGCGTCCGACGACCAGGTCGAGACCGACGAGGACGACGAGGCCGAGGCGACCGACGAGGGGGCCCCGGGTGCACCCCGTCGCCGCCGTCGTCGTGGCGGCCGGGGCCGGCGCAGCCGTCCCGAGGCCGGCGCGACCGAGGACGCCGACGAGGCCGAGGACGAGTCCGACGAGGGCACCGACGCCGACACCGAGGCCGACGCCGACGACGCCGCGGGAGAGGGCGACGGCTCGAGCCGCCGTCGTCGTCGCCGCCGTCGTGGCTCGTCGCGGGGTGACTCCGGCGACCAGGGCGAGCCCCGCCCCGCCCGCACGCGGGCGGCGAGCGACGAGGTCACCGCGCTGCGCGGCTCCACCCGTCTCGAGGCCAAGCGTCAGCGCCGCCGGGACGGCCGTGACGCCGGCCGTCGCCGCCAGATCATCACGGAGTCCGAGTTCCTCGCCCGCCGCGAGTCGGTGGACCGCTCGATGATCGTGCGCGAGAAGAACGCCCGCACGCAGATCGCCGTGCTCGAGGACGGTGTGCTCGTCGAGCACTACGTCTCCAACCAGGCCCAGTCGTCGATGGTCGGCAACGTCTACCTCGGCCGCGTGCAGAACGTGCTGCCGAGCATGGAGGCCGCGTTCGTCGACGTCGGCAAGGGCCGCAACGCCGTGCTGTACGCCGGCGAGGTGAACTGGGACGCCGCCGGCCTGGAGGGTGGGTCCGCGCGCCGCATCGAGCAGGCGCTGAAGTCCGGCGACCCGGTGCTGGTGCAGGTGACCAAGGACCCGATCGGCCACAAGGGCGCCCGCCTGACCTCGCAGGTCACGCTCGCCGGCCGCTACCTGGTGTACGTGCCCGGCGGCGGCATGACAGGCATCAGCCGCAAGCTGCCCGACACCGAGCGCAACCGCCTCAAGAAGATCCTGCGCGAGATCGTCCCGGACTCCGCGGGCGTCATCGTCCGGACGGCCGCCGAGGGCGCCAGCGAGGACGAGCTGCGCGCCGACATCGCCCGGCTGCAGGGGCAGTGGGAGGCCATCGAGAAGAAGTCGAAGACCGCGTCCGCGCCGGCCCTGCTCCAGGGTGAGCCGGACATGGCGATCCGCGTGGTCCGCGACATCTTCAACGACGACTTCTCCTCGCTCGTGGTCGAGGGTGCCGACGCCTGGTCGACGATCTCGTCGTACATCGACGAGCTCGCCCCCGACCTCGCGCAGAAGGTCTCCCGCTGGGAGTCCGACGCTGACGTGTTCGCGGAGCACCGCATCGACGAGCAGCTGGCCAAGGGCATGGACCGCAAGGTCTGGCTGCCGTCGGGTGGCTCGCTGGTCATCGACCGCACCGAGGCCATGACGGTGGTCGACGTCAACACCGGCAAGTTCACGGGTTCGGGCGGCACGCTCGAGGAGACGGTGACGCGCAACAACCTCGAGGCCGCCGAGGAGATCGTCCGCCAGCTCCGGCTGCGCGACATCGGCGGCATCATCGTCATCGACTTCATCGACATGGTGCTCGAGTCCAACCGCGACCTGGTGCTGCGCCGCCTGGTGGAGTGCCTCGGCCGCGACCGGACCAAGCACCAGGTCGCCGAGGTCACCTCGCTCGGCCTGGTGCAGATGACGCGCAAGCGGGTCGGTCAGGGCCTGGTCGAGGCGTTCAGCGAGACGTGCGAGCACTGCCACGGGCGCGGCTTCATCGTGCACGAGGACCCGATCGAGAAGAACAACCAGCGTCCCGACGCCGGTGCCCAGCAGCAGCCCGCCGCGACCGTCGACGGCGAGGCGAAGCGGTCGCGCCGCAAGCGCGGCGGTGCCAAGGAGCCGGTCGCGCACCTCCCGCACGCGGGTGTGCCGGTCCTGCCGGAGGCCCGCGAGGCCGTCAAGGCGACCCTGGCGACGATCGCCGCGGCCGCGGCGCACGCGCACGAGCACGACCACGAGCACCACGCACCGGCCGAGGTGGCCGAGCCGACCGAGGCCGCGGCGCCGAGCGCTCCCGCCCTCGACGTGCTCGCCGAGTTCGCCGGTGCGAGGTCCACGGAGCCGGAGTCCGACGGGCCGGTCGAGGAGCTGGAGCTCACGGCGGTCCCGGCGGACGTGTTCGAGGCGGACGACGAGCCCGCCGACGACGCCGCCGACGCGGACACCACCCGGCAGGACTGACGACGGGCTCGTGCCGGTCAGCCGACCGGCACGAGCGCCGAGCGGTGGTCGAGGTCTCCTGACCGGCACCCGGCTCGACGTGCGATCCGTCACGTCGGGCCGGCCGGGGTCGGTCAGGTTTGACCCTGCGGCCAGGGGTCCGTACCCTAGAACGTCGGCGCGTCGTGTGCGCGCTGGTCAGGTGTGCCGCCGTAGCGGCGCTGACGCGAACCCCCACGGGAACCGGCGAGAACCGGTGGCAGCGGGATGTGCGCGGGCGCAGGCAGGGCACGCCCCGAGGTTTCACCGAGCAGTTGACAAGCAGTTCGACGAGCAGAGATGAGCAGCAACGTGGTGTACGCGATCGTGAAGGCTGGCGGCCGCCAGGAGAAGGTCGCGGTGGGCGACGTCGTCGTCGTCGACCGCCTCGCCGCGCAGGCCGGGTCGACCATCGAGCTGACCGCCCTGCTGCTCGTCGACGGTGAGCAGGTCACCACCGACGCGAAGGCCCTGGCCAAGGTGAAGGTGACGGCGGAGGTCGTGCGGGACGAGAAGGGTCCCAAGATCGACATCCTCAAGTACAAGAACAAGACCGGCTACCGCAAGCGCCAGGGTCACCGCCAGAAGCTGACCCGCCTCAAGGTCACCGGCATCTCCTGATCCCGCGCCGTCGGCCTTCGGCCACCGGCACGCGCAGCCCCCATTCTCTGAGCACGAAAGCAGGTTCGTCATGGCACACAAGAAGGGCGCGAGCTCCTCGCGCAACGGTCGCGACTCCAACGCCCAGCGCCTGGGCGTCAAGCGCTTCGGTGGCCAGGTCGTCAAGGCCGGCGAGATCATCGTCCGCCAGCGCGGCACGCACTTCCACCCCGGCGTGAACGTCGGCCGTGGTGGCGACGACACGCTGTTCGCCCTCGCCCCCGGCGCCGTGACCTTCGGGACGCGCCGTGGCCGCAAGGTCATCGACATCGTCGTGGCGGCCGAGGTCTGAGACGTAGTGCAACGGACGGTGCGGGTCGCGGAGCGGCACGCGCCGGACGTGGAACGAAGGCGATGACCGACCGTGGATCAGCGGTCTGAGTTCGTCATGACGACGCGGCATCGGTCCGCGTCGGGTCTTTCGTGGAAGGGGCGCACCGGTGCGGTGCGCCCCTTCTGCGTGTGAGTATCGAGAAGTAGCAATGCAAGGGAGGTCCAGCCGTGGTGACATTCGTCGACCGGGTCGTGCTGCACGCGACCGGCGGTGACGGTGGGCACGGTTGTGCGTCCATCCACCGGGAGAAGTTCAAGCCGCTCGCCGGCCCTGACGGGGGCAACGGCGGCAACGGCGGCTCGGTGGTCATCGAGGTCGACCCGCAGGTCACCACGCTGCTCGACTACCACCACTCGCCGCACCGGCACGCTCCGTCGGGCACGCAGGGCATGGGCGACCACCGCTCCGGCTCGACGGGCGCCGACCTGGTGCTCGGCGTCCCCGACGGCACCGTGGTCAAGGCCCCCGACGGCACCGTCCTCGCGGACCTCGTCGGTGTCGGCGCGCAGTACGTCGCCGCCGCGGGCGGTCGCGGGGGGCTCGGGAACGCCGCCCTCGCCTCGCAGCGGCGCAAGGCCCCCGGCTTCGCGCTGCTCGGCGAGCCCGGCACGGAGCAGGACATCGTCCTGGAGCTCAAGACGATCGCCGACGTCGCGCTCGTCGGCTACCCGAGCGCCGGCAAGTCCAGCCTCGTGGCCGCCATCTCGGCCGCGCGGCCGAAGATCGCGGACTACCCGTTCACGACGCTCGTGCCCAACCTGGGCGTGGTGCAGGCGGGCGGTGCGCGGTACACCGTCGCCGACGTCCCCGGGCTCATCCCCGGCGCGTCCGAGGGGCGCGGGCTGGGCCTGGAGTTCCTGCGGCACATCGAGCGGTGCGCGGTCATCGTGCACGTGCTCGACTGCGCGACGCTCGAGCCCGACCGGGACCCGATGTCGGACCTGGAGGACATCGAGGCCGAGCTGCGCACCTACGCGGGGGACCTGAGCATCGAGGGTGGTCGCGTGCCGCTGCTGGAGCGTCCCCAGATCGTCGTGCTCAACAAGATCGACGTCCCCGAGGCGCGCGAGCTCGCCGAGCTGGTCCGGCCGGACCTGGAGGCCCGCGGGTTCCGCGTCTTCGACGTGTCGACCGCCAGCCACGAGGGTCTGCGCCCGTTGACGTTCGCGCTCGGGGAGATCGTCGAGAAGGCGCGTCGCGACGCGCCGGCGCCGGAGAACACCCGGGTGGTGCTGCGTCCGAAGGCGGTCGACGACGCGGGCTTCACGGTGACGCGTCGCGAGGTCGACGGCCAGGGCGTGTACTTCTGGGTGCGCGGCGAGAAGCCCGAGCGCTGGGTGCGCCAGACCGACTTCTCCAACGACGAGGCCGTGGGCTACCTGGCGGACCGGCTGGCCCGCCTGGGCGTCGAGGAGAAGCTGTTCGCCGCCGGCGCGGTCGCGGGCGACGAGGTGCGCATCGGGCCCGAGCACAACGCCGTGGTGTTCGACTGGGAGCCGACGCTCATGACCGGCTCCGAGTTCCTCGGTGGTCCGCGCGGCGTCGACCTCCGGCTCGAGGACCACTCGCGCCCCACGCGTGGCGAGAAGCGCCAGGAGTACAAGGAGCGCATGGACGCCAAGACCGAGGCGCGCGAGGAGCTCTGGACCGAGCGCGAGGCCGGTGTCTGGACCGACGCGGCCGACAAGTGACGTCCGGTCCCCGGATAAGCGTGTGACCCGCGGCCGGCGCGCGGCAGAATGCGGCGCGTGACCGTCGACGCCCTGCAGGACCGCCAGCAGCTGGTCACGGCGTCCCGCGTGGTCGTCAAGATCGGCTCGTCGTCGCTGACCGGACCGGACGGCCGGCTCGCCCCCGAGCGGCTGAACGCGCTGGTGGACGTGCTCGCCGCGCGTCGAGCGGCCGGCGGGCAGGTGGTGCTGGTGTCCTCGGGCGCGATCGCCGCGGGCCTCGGTCCGCTCGGCCTCGCCACCCGTCCGAGGGACCTGGCGACGCAGCAGGCCGCCGCGTCCGTCGGGCAGGGGCTCCTCGTCGCGCACTACACCGCGGCGTTCGCGCGGTTCGGCCTGCAGGTCGGGCAGGTGCTGCTGACCGCCGACGACACGGTCCGGCGCGTGCACTACCGCAACGCCCACCGGGCGCTGACCCGGCTGCTCGACCTCGGCATCGTGCCCGTGATCAACGAGAACGACGCGGTGGCCACCGACGAGATCCGGTTCGGGGACAACGACCGCCTGGCCGCCCTCGTCTCGCACCTGGTGCACGCCGACGCCCTCCTGCTGCTGAGCGACGTCGACTCGCTCTACACGGGTCCGCCGTCGCGCGACGGGTCCCGGCGGATCGCGTCCGTCGTCCACGCGCAGGACCTCGAGGGCATCGACATCGCGTCGCGGGGGAGCGCCGTCGGCACCGGCGGGATGGTGACCAAGCTCGAGTCCGTCGCGATCGCGACGCAGTCGGGGGTCCCGGTCGTCCTGACCTCGGCGGCCCAGGCGGCGCAGGCGCTGGCCGGGCACGACGTCGGCACGTGGTTCACCGCGACCGGGCGGCGCACGTCGATCCGTCGGCTGTGGCTCGCGCACGCCGCGAACACCCGCGGCCGGCTCGTGCTCGACGACGGCGCGGTCCGCGCGGTCCGGGAGCGGGGGACCTCGTTGCTGCCCGCCGGGGTGACCGGGGTCGAGGGCACGTTCGAGGCCGGTGACCCCGTCGAGCTCGTCGGGCCCGACGGTCACCTGGTGGCGCGGGGGCTGGTCTCCTACGACGCCGACGAGGTGCCGGCCCTGCTGGGTCGTTCCACGTCCGAGCTGCGCGCGTCGCTGGGCCCCGGCTACGACCGCGAGCTGGTCCACCGCGACGACCTCGTCCTGGTTCGCAAGCGGCGCTGACGCCGCCCGGCGTGGGACGACGCCGAGGTGCCGTCGACAGCCCGCCGCGGGGGGCCGGCCGCCCGGACTACCCTGGTGCGATGACCACGTCGCTCGAGCAGCAGGTGCACACGACCGCCGGGACGGACGTGGCCGCGCAGGTCCGCGCGGTCGCGCAGCGCGCCAAGGTCGCGTCCCGGAGGCTCGCCACCGCGAACCGTGCGACCAAGGACGCGGCGCTGCGGGCGATGGCGGACGCGCTCGTCGAGGCTACCCCGCAGATCGTCGCCGCCAACGCGGTGGACCTGGAGCGCGGTCGGGACAACGGCACGTCCGCGGGGCTGCTGGACCGCCTCGCCCTGACACCCGAGCGCATCGTGGCCATCGCGGACGCCCTGCGCGAGCTCGCCGTCCTGCCGGACCCGGTGGGGGAGGTGGTGCGCGGCCAGACCCTGCCGAACGGTCTGCGGATGCGCCAGGTGCGGGTGCCGATGGGCGTCGTCGGCATGATCTACGAGGCACGCCCGAACGTCACCGTCGACGCCGCCGGGCTGGCGCTGAAGAGCGGGAACGCCGTGATCCTGCGTGGCGGCTCGGCCGCGGCGGCGAGCAACGAGGTCATCGTCGGCGTGCTGTCGCAGGCGCTCGTCTCGCAGCGCCTGCCCGGTGACCTGGTGCAGTCGATCGACGCGTGGGGCCGGGAGGGCGCCGTGGCGCTCATGCACGCCCGCGGCCTGGTGGACGTGCTCGTCCCGCGCGGCGGTGCGGACCTCATCCAGACGGTCGTGCGGGAGTCGACGGTGCCCGTGGTGGAGACCGGCGTCGGCAACGTGCACGTGTACGTCGACGAGACGGCCGACCTCGCGGTCGCGATCCCGATCCTCCTGAACTCCAAGACACAGCGCGTCGGCGTGTGCAACGCCGCCGAGACGCTGCTGGTGCACGAGGCGGTCGCCGACGAGTTCCTCCCGGTCGCCCTCGCGATGCTGGCCGACGCGGGTGTGACGATCCACGGCGACGAGACGACCCTCGCGCTCGCCCCCGACGAGGTCGCGTGCGTGGCGGCCACGGACGACGACTGGGCACGCGAGTACCTCTCGCTCGACCTCGCCGTCCGCGTCGTGGACTCGCTCGACGAGGCGCTGGACCACATCCGCGCGTGGAGCTCGGGGCACACGGAGGCCATCGTCACGCGCGACCTGGCCGCGTCCGAGCGGTTCGTCGCCGAGGTGGACTCCGCCGCGGTCATGGTCAACGCGTCGACCCGGTTCACGGACGGGGGCCAGCTGGGCCTGGGCGCCGAGATCGGCATCTCCACGCAGAAGCTGCACGCCCGGGGGCCGATGGGCCTGGGCGAGCTCACGACGACCAAGTGGATCGTGCACGGCGACGGGCACGTCCGGCCGTGATCGCACAGCCGGTCGTGCGACACTGAGGGCTCTCACGCCCACCTTGGAGGATTGACGTGCACGCTGCCCTGATCGCCGCTGCCGAGGCCGCCGAGCACACCAACGAGCTGCCGTTCCCGCCGGTCGTGTTCGGCATCGGCGCGTTCATCGGTCTCGTCGCCATGCTGCTCATCACCTTCGCCTTCCGGAGCGTCGGGACGCGCCACTGACCGACCGACCGGAGGGCACCGAACAGATGACGGAGCGGCCGCGCAGGACGCGTCTGGGGGTGATGGGTGGCACGTTCGACCCCGTCCACCACGGTCACCTGGTCGCCGCCAGCGAGGTCGCCGCACGGTTCGACCTCGACGAGGTCGTCTTCGTCCCGACGGGCCAGCCGACGTTCAAGCTCGACCAGGACGTCACCGCCGCCGAGCACCGCTACCTGATGACGGTGATCGCCACCGCGTCGAACCCGCGGTTCACCGTGAGCCGCGTCGACGTGGACCGTTCCGGTGTGACATACACCGTGGATACCCTCCGCGACCTCAAGACCGCGCGCCCCGACGCCGAACTCCTCTTCATCACGGGTGCGGACGCCATCGCACAGATCCTGACGTGGAAGGATGCCGACGAGCTCTTCTCGATGGCGCAGTTCGTGGCGGTCACCCGCCCCGGGCACGCGCTGTCGGTCGACGGGCTCCCCGGTGATCGTGTGCACGTCCTGGAGGTCCCCGCCCTGGCGATCTCCTCGACCGACGTCCGCGCACGGGCACACGCCGGGCAGCCAGTCTGGTATCTCGTCCCCGACGGGGTGGTCCAGTACATCGCCAAGCACAGGTTGTATCGAGGTCAGTCATGAGTGAACCGGGAGAGCGGCGCCGTCGTCGCGAGCTCCATCGCAACCCCGAGACGGGTGACGTCCAGGGCGTCGCACCCGACCCCGGGTCCGCGGCAGCGCCCCCCGCCCCGCCGCGGCCGGACGCCCCGGTCTCCCGTCGTGCGATGCGTGGGCCGAGCGGCGAGGACACTCCTGCGCGCGGCACCGCAGGGGACTCCGGCCGGTCCCGCCGGTCCATCCGTGACACGTCGCTGGACCCGACGAGCTCGCGCCCCGCCCAGCCGGGCTCCGGCACCCCGACGTGGTCCGCGCCGGCGCCCGCTGCCGCGCCGCCCAGCCGCCCGACCGCACCCCCGGCGTCGGCGCCCCGCCCGGCCCCCGCCAGCACGTCTCCGGCGATCTCCCGCCCGCCGGCCGCCCAGCGCCCCGCCGCCGCGGCGCCCCCGGCCACGTCGCGACCGGCAGCGCCGACGTCCCCTCCGACGTCCCGACCTGCCTCCGCCGCCCCGGCAGGTCCCCCGACCTCGCGCCCGGCGCCCGCCGCGGACGCTCCGGCGCAGTGGGGTCAGCGCGGTGCCACGTCCGCCGCTCCGGGCGCACCCGGCGCCGGCTGGTCGTCCGCACAGGCACCGTCGCGCACCCCGAACCCCGCGCAGGGCGGCACCGCCGCGGCGCCCGTCCGTCGTGAGAGCTCCGGCTGGACCGCCGCCGGTGCCGGTGCGGCAGCAGGGACCGCGGGGTCGTGGGCGACGCAGCCGCCGGCCGCGCCGCAGGCTCCCGCGCCGCAGCAGGCTCCGTGGCAGCAGCAGCAGCCCGCGTCGGCTCCCGCTCCCGCCGCCCCGCCGGCCGCCTGGCAGCCGACCCCGTCGGCCGCCCGTGCACCCACGGCACCGGCGACGAGCCGCCCCGCCGCCCAGCCCACCGGCCAGCCCGGCTGGTCCGGGACACAGGCGCCGACGGCCCCGGCGGCCGAGGCAGCGTCAGCGCCCGCCGCGTGGGCGCCGACCGGGCTCTCGCCGTCGGGCACCGTGCCCGCCCCTCGCGACGGCGGGGAGCCCGCGGCGCCGGCGTTCGCCGCGTCCGCCGCCACCGGTCGCCCGGACCGCGTCGGCTTCGGCGCCCACGACGAGGTCGACGACTTCGACGACGACGACGACGATGACGACGACGAGCGCCCGCGCCACCCGTACACGTGGCTGCACCTGATCGTGCTCGCTCTCGTCGCGTTCGTGCTCGGCTTCCTCATCGTCCTGCTGCTGAGCAACGGCTCGGACGAGGACCCCGGCTCCACCGCCGCGGCGCCGGCCGCTGCGCATCTCGTGACCGGCCTGCCGGCCGGACCTGCCTGACCTTCCTCACCCGAACCAAGGAGACCTGTGGCTGCGACCGAACGAGCGATCGAGCTGGCCGTGGCGGCCGCTCGCGCCGCCTCCGACATCAAGGCCGAGGAGATCATCGCTCTCGACGTCAGCGAGCAGCTGGTCCTCACGGACGTCTTCCTCATCGCCTCGGGCTCCAACGAGCGGCAGGTCGGCGCCATCGTCGACGCCGTCGAGGAGGCCCTGTTCAAGCTCGGTGCCAAGCCCATCCGTCGCGAGGGCAAGGCCGCGGGTCGGTGGGTCCTCGTCGACTTCGGGGACGTCGTGGTGCACGTGCAGCACGCGGAGGACCGGGTGTACTACGCCCTCGAGCGGCTGTGGAAGGACTGCCCTCTGATCGAGCTCCCCGCTGACGCGCGGGGGACCGACGAGGGCGCCGACGCGTGACGGCAGGGCGTCTGCTCCTGGTCCGGCACGGCCGGACCGCGTACAACTCCGAGGCGCGTCTCCAGGGCCAGGTCGACATCCCGCTCGACGCGGTCGGCCGCTGGCAGGCCCGCACGGCGGCCGCCCGGCTGCTGACCCGGCACGAACCGACGGCGATCGTCGTCTCCGACCTCAGCCGCGCCCACGAGACGGCACGCTTCCTCGCCATGGCGGCAGGCCTCGACCTCACCGTGGACGCCCGGCTGCGCGAGCGGGCGTTCGGCCGGTGGGAAGGGCTGACCGGTGACGAGCTGCGCCGCGACTGGCCCGAGGAGTTCGCCGTCTGGCGAGCAGGCGGGCAGCCCGAGGGCGTCGGCGCGGAGACCCGCGCCGAGGTCGCCCAGCGCGTGCGGGAGGGCGTCCTCGAGCACGCGTCGGCGCTCGGTCCCGACGACACCCTGGTGGTGGTCTCGCACGGTTCCGCCATCAGCTGCGCCGTCGGCGACCTGCTCGGCATGCCCACCGACTGGCACGGCTTCGCCGGCATGCTGAACGCGCACTGGACGGAGCTCGTGGCCACCCGCGGCGACTTCTCGCCGTCCTGGCGCATGGTCGGGTACAACCTGGGCCCCACGGACGCGTCGACGGACTGGAACGCCGGACCCGACACCGCGCGCGACTCGGACGCCGACGCCGAGACCCGGGACCCCGATTAGCATTTGGGCGTGCGTTCGTCCTAGACTCTCCGAGCGCCTACGGGCGTAAGTGGTTCCCCTCGGGGGGCCGCGGGGCTGTGGCGCAGCTGGTAGCGCACCTGCATGGCATGCAGGGGGTCAGGGGTTCGAATCCCCTCAGCTCCACCGAACGTGCTGGTCAGAGGCCACGCCGGGATCCTGAACCCAGGAGCCTGACGTGGCCTCTGGACATCTCATGGACACGTGTCGGTCCAGACTCGACCCCGGTGGATCGGATCTCGGGTTTCCTGCCGCGTGGTGGGCCGAACGCCGCACACCCGCTGGCATGGGGGTCCAACGTGACGTCGGCCACCGAGCCGGCGATGACCCTGTCCGAGCTCGCCGCCTACCTGTCCGTCAGCCAGGCGCTGGACGACCTGCGCTCCCAGGGCCGCCGCCCGGGGGTCGATGTCGATCTCGTTCAGCCAGGCGTCCACGGCCAGGATCGTCAGCCTGTCGTTCACACACCCGGTCGGCAGGTCACGGCTCTGTCGCGTAGGCGGCCATGAACATGTCAAGAAGACCGTCGATGGCGGCGTCGTCGACGGGGCGCGGCGTCAGCAGGGCGCGGTAGTACAAGGTCCCACTCAGCATCTCCGCGGCGAACTGCAGGTCCGCCTCGGCGTCCAGCTCACCGGTGCGCTGCGCCCGCTGGACCCGTTCGAGCGTTCTCTGCTCGACGGTGACCAGGAATCGGTTGTAGAGCGCATCTCGCACCGCCGGATCCGACTGCGCCTCGGCGATGACCGCCCGGTAGACCGGGCCGATCGGCGGGGTGGACAGCGCCCGACTGGACCGCAGGAACTGTTCGCGCAGGTCCTCGCGAACCGGCCCATCAGAGCGATAGTCCAGGTCGCTGACCCAGACATGACTGAGCGCGTCGAGCAGCAGCTCGGCGATGCTCGACCAGCGCCGGTAGATGGTGTGCTTCCCCACGCCGGCACGACGCGCGACGGCTTCGATGGTCATGCCCTTGTATCCGGATTCCTCGGCCAGCGCGAGGATCACGTCGAGCAGCTCTCTCGTGCGCTCTGCACCGCGACGCCGGGGTGCGGTCGACTCACCATCCATACCCCCACCCTACCGGCACGCAGCGTGCCGTTGACAGGAGCGGTGGCGGCGGTGCAGGATTCCCGGCATCGGCACGCACCGTGTCGATGCAACTGGTTGGGGCACCCCCTTCGCCCCACGGACCCGAGAGGAAACATCGACATGGGCACGACGACGACACCAGCGCAGGGCTCGTTCACGGCCGAGGAGCGCGCCGCCGTGAAGGAGCGCGCGAAAGAGGTGCAGGCGGCCACCCGGCGCGGTTCGACGGTGCAGAAGGCCGCCGAGGCCGAGCGAGGAGTGCTCGAGAAGATCGCTGAGATGAACGAGGCGGACCGGGCTATCGCGGAGCGGGTGCACGCCGTCATCACGGCCAGCGCACCGAGGCTCGAGCCGCGACTCTGGTACGGGATGCCCGCCTACGCGCTCGACGGCACGGTCGTCTGCTTCTTCCAGAGCGCAGCGAAGTTCAAGGCGCGGTACGCGACCCTGGGTTTCAGTGACCAGGCAAGGCTCGACGACGGCGCGATGTGGGCCGCGGGTTTTGCCATCACCGAGGTGTCGGCCGACGTGGAGAGGCGGATCGAGCACCTGGTGACGAAGGCCGTCGGCTGACTTCCCGCAGCGCACGAGACGCGAGCCGAACCCCGACGAGGAGGACCCCGATGAAGAGCATGACCTGCCAGCAGCTCGGAGGCCCGTGCCAGCTCTCGCTGCACGGAGAGACCGCCGACGAGATCATCAAGGCACAGGACCGTCATCTGCGTGAGGCAGCCCGCGGCGGCGACGCAGACCACGTTCCCGCGCACGAGGAGATGAGAGCGCGGTGGAGAAGGCCCGTGAAGGCGATGGCCTGGTATCGCTCCACCAAGACGGCCTTCGCAGAACTCTCGTGACACCTCCTGGAGCGTGCCCAGCCGCCACGAGGCACACCATGACGACGAACCGAACCAGCCGGCGCGGCCGGGCCGGTCTGAACTCACCGGCCTTCGACGTCCTGACTGGAGAGGAGACGTCGCCTCGGACATCTTGGTGCCCGCGCGTCACGACGACATCGAGGAGCAGCGCCCGTCGTCCACGGCATCGAGGCTGTGGCTCGGTCGACGCCCAGCACCTGCTGGAGGGCCCGGACGTCGTCGTGCAGGGCCACCGGGTGCTGCACCTGCGCTATCGGGTGCGCCGTCCGTGACCACCGCCCGGGAGCCCTGGCCGGCCTGAGGAGCGACGGGGCCGAGGGCCCGCGGCACACTGTGCTGCATGACGTCGGCCGCGGTGCTCGGTGCTGGGATCGGAGGCCTCGCGGCGGGGGTGGCCCTCGCGGGGCGTGGCTGGTCGGTGACGGTGCTCGAACGCGCCTCGTCGCTCGAGCCGGTCGGGGCCGGGATCGCGCTCGCACCGAATGCGCTCCGGGCGCTGGACGCGCTCGGGGTCGGGGACGCCGTGCGGGGGATGGCGCGGCTGGGGGGCGAGGTGGGACTGCGCACGCCCGACGGGCACTGGCTGGTGCGGGCCGACGTCACCGCGACGGGGGAGCGGCTCGGAGACACCGCTGTCGTGCTGCACCGCGCGCAGCTCGTCGACCTGCTCGCCGCCGCCCTGCCCGCGGGGGCGCTCCGGCTCGGGGCGGACGTCACGTCGGTCTCACCGGGTGCGCCGGGCGGCGCGAGCGCGGTGGTCACGGTGGCCGGGCTCGCTGAGGAGCTGACCGCCGACCTCGTCGTGGCCGCCGACGGCATCGACTCGCCCACCCGCCGGGCTCTGTTCCCCGCCCACCCCGCGCCGACGTACACGGGGGTGACGGCCTGGAGGTTCGTCGCGGACGCACCGCCGGGTGGTGTCGCGCCGGCGGAGACGTGGGGCCGCGGGTCGATCGTCGGCCTGACGCCGCTCGCGGACGGCCGGGTCTACTGCTACCTGACGGCCGTGCTGCCCGAGGGCACCCGGTTCGACGACGAGCCCGATGAGCTGCGGCGCCGGTTCGGCGGCTGGCACGCGCCGCTCCCGGACCTGCTCGCGGACCTGGACCCGGCCGCGGTGCTGCACCACGACCTGCGGTGGCTCGCGACGCCCCTGCCTCGGTTCGACGTCGGCCGCGTCGCCCTCCTCGGCGACGCGGCCCACGCGATGCCGCCCAACCTCGGCCAGGGCGGCTGCCAGGCGCTGGAGGATGCGGTGGTCCTGGCGGCCGCCGTCGACGGCGTCCCGGTCGGCGGCGGGCTGGCCGCGTACTCGGCAGCACGCGTGCCACGGACCACCCGGATCGCGCGGATGTCCGCGCAGGTCGGCGCCCCGACCGCGTGGACGTCGGGCGTGGCGGTCGCGCTGCGCGACCTCGGCATGCGCGTCGCGGGCCGCTTCGCCGCACCGCTGATGGAGCGCCGTCTCCAGGACGTGGTCGGCTGGCGGCCACCGACCTGAGAGACCTCAGTCGCGGGCTGACGGTCCGTCGTGCGTCGTCAGACGGACCTGACCGACGCGGACGACGTCGACGGCTTCCACGTGCACCCCGTCGGGGATGTCCCGCACGGTCGGGTCGACCCAGACGCCGGTGCTGCGCTGCCAGGGCAGGAGCTCGAGCCGCACACCGTGCCGGGCGATCGCGGACGCCCACGGCGTGAGGTCGACGTCCCAGTCGCGGCCGTGCCAGAAGTGGTCGCTGATCAGCTCGTCGCCGACGTAGGCGCGGCCGACGTCTCCGGTCCACCGCACGCGGAGCAGCGTGCGGTCGACGCCGTCGACCACCTCTCCGGGGACCTCGACCCGCACGACGGCGGCACCGGAGAAGTCGGTGGGGGCGCTGAGCCGGTTGAGGGGGCCGCCGCGCTCAGGACGGGGCGGGGTCGCTCCCGGGTGGAGCCCGGAGACGAGCGTGCGACGGCCTGCCTGCGGCGCGCTCACCCGCCACGACCGCCAGGGGCCGTCGTCGGACGGCTCGCTCAGGTCCCCGCCCTGCGCCCGGAGGGCCTCAGGAGCGGGGAGGAGCGCGACGGTCACGTCCGGGCCCTCCGTCTGCACGACGAGCTCGCCGTCCAGCGCGTAGAGCGGTGCGGACGACAGCACCAGCCGTTCCCGGCCGTCGACCTCGAGCAGGTAGAGCCGGTCGGTGCTCTGCTGGTCCAGGACGATGATCCGGGTCTTCTCCAGCTCGACGACGCACGTCGGGCCGGCCGGTGCGGCGAGCGAGATGATCGTCGCGTCCCCGCGGTGGACGGCTGCACCCGCCCCACCGACGTCGTGGCTCCCGTCGAGGACGAGCTCGACGGGGATGCCGTCGTAGGCGCCCAGCACGACGACGTCGCGGTCGTCGACGGTGACGCGGGTGAGGACCCGTGCGGTCGCACTCCGCAGCACGACGCCCGGCGCGAGCGGGTACCTCAGCGGCCAGACCACCGAGACACCGGCCGGGACCGTGACCGGCTGGGTGGGCACCGTGACGTCGCCGCCGTCGAGGGTCACCGTGAGCTGCACGTCGCGCTGCTCCGGCAGAGCCGCCTTCGCGGGCTGGTACGTCGAGGCGAACAGGTAGCCGCTGCGACCGTCGGACCGCACGGCCCAGCGAAGCTCGGTCGGGTCGGCGCTGCCGCCTCCGACCGTCGTGGCCATGGTGGCCAGGCGACGTCCGTCCTCCCGGAGCCAGAGGTGCTGGGCGCGCAGGTGGTGGTGGTGGGGACGGATCTGACCGTGCTCGCCGATCGGGGCGGCGAAGTCGTAGGTCACCTGCGGGACGTCGTTGGGGTAGCCGGTCGCGTGGGACTCCTGCTCGGAGCCGTGCGGACCCGTGCGCTGCGTCCCTCCGGCGTACATGTAGTAGCCCTGCCAGATCGAGCCGCTGCCGAGCTTGGCGAGCGCGAGCGCGGCGACGTCGGTGGGTGCCACCAGCGGCCTGCGGTGGTACGCGACGTGCATCCCTCCGCCGAGCTCGCACGTCGCGAAGGGCACCGCGGCGTCGTCCGTCAGCGGCACCGCGCCGGGGTCGACCGTGATCCCGTCGAGCGCCTCGCGCAGGTCCGCACCGACGGACAGGTCGTCGCGGACCGGGCTGTAGCGGAAGTGGAACGCCGAGAACTCGGGCCACTCCGTCTGCTCGTCGTCCCAGAAGCCGTCGGCGTAGGCGCTGTACACGGGCAGCAGGGTGTCGGGGACCTGCGCACCGCCCCAGCCGGTCGCGGTCCAGAGGGGGAGCCGGAGCCCGAGCTCCTCGGCGAGCCCGCGCAGGCGTGCGAGGTGCTGCGGCTGGTCGTAGAGCTCGTTGTCGATCTGTGCGCCGACGATCGGCCCGCCCTCGGCGTGCGCCAGGCCCCGGAGCTGCGCGATCGTCCGCGCGTAGAAGGCCTCCACGAGACCGAGGTACGCCGGGTCGTCGGTGCGGGTGGCGACGTCTCGCTCGACGAGCCAGTCGGGGAAGCCGCCGTACCGCGCCTCGCCGTGGGCCCAGGGGCCGAGCCGGACGACGACGTCGAGGCCCTGCGCCCCGGCCTCCTCGACGAAGGCGCGCAGGTCGAGCTGGCCGTCCCAGCGGAAGACGCCGGGCTCCGGCTCGTGCGCCTGCCAGAACACGTAGGTCGCCACGGAGGTCAGGCCGCCGGCCCGGGCGTGGCCCAGGACGTCACGCCAGCGATCGCGGGGGACGCGCGAGTAGTGGATCTCACCCGTGACGGGGAACCACGGGACGCCACCCCGCTCGACCCACCTGCTGGTCACCTCGATCCGGTCGTCGCCGGCGGGCGGCTCGCCGACGTCGAGGTGGCCGCGACGTGGTGCCGTCGGGGCGACGACGGTGAGGTGGCTGGTCATGTCTCTCCTTGCAACAGGCCTGGACGGTTCGCTGAGCGCGCCTGCGCTCAGCCCTTGTCGTGCGAGCGGTACTCGGTCGGGCTCATGCCGTGGACCCGGTGGAACTGGCGGGAGAAGTAGAGCGGGTCGCTGAACCCGACCTGGGCGGCCACGGACGCGACGGGCCGGTCGGTGGTGTCGAGGAGCTCGCGCGCGGTGCCCATGCGCAGACGGGTCTGGTACTCGAGCGCGCCGTAGCCGGTGGCTCGTCGGAACCGCGCGGAGTAGTGCGAGACGCTCAGCCCGGCCATGCCCGCGAGGTCGGCCAGGGGGATGCGGGTCGAGACGTTCGCGCGGAGGTGCTCGATCGTCGCCGCGACCGGGTCCGGCTGCTGCCGGCCGATCGTCCGCCGGTCGGCTGCCAGGAGCGCCAGCGCGTGCCAGGCGGCACCGGAGGACGCCAGGAGGCTGGCCATCGTCTCGTCGCGCTCCATGCGGCGCAGGATCGCGTCGACGAGGGAGATGACGGGGGCCGGGTCGCCGAGCCCGACGACCGGCTGGTCCGGCGTGGCGCCGGTCGCCGCCAGGAGGTCGGGTACCTGCTGACCCACCAGGTGCATCCACCAGATGGTCCAGGGCTCCTCGGCGTCCGCCTCGTAGCGGTGGGGCAGACCCGCGGGGATGACGAGCGCCTGGCCCGCGCGCACCTGGTGCACGCCCGACGGCAGCGTGCAGGTCCCGCGGCCCGCCGCGCACACGATCACGATGTGCTGCGGGGCGCCGTGCGTGCGGGCGCGCCCGTGGGTCGACGCGCGCGGGAAGTACCCGGCGTCGGTGACGAGCAGCTGGGACAGCGGTCGCGTCCGCAGTGCCTGCTCGACGAGCGGGCGGGGGAGCACGTGCATGCGCTGCCCCGGGAAGCCGTCACGTCGGCGGGGCGGCGTCTGCGGCACTGCGGTCATCGATTCGTCCATGTGTCTCGGAAGAATGCCCATTCTGCAGCATCCCGACCGGCACGTAGCGTCCTGCCCATGCTCGACGACGAGTCCCGCCTCGACCTCCCCGCCGTGCCCGCCCACCTCGTGGGTCGGGCGGTCGCCGCGTGGCGCCAGCCGGTCACCATCGACACCTACCTGCCGGAGCCGGCGGACCGGTACCCGGCGTTCCTGGAGAACCGCGTCTACCAGGGCTCGTCGGGCCGGGTGTACCCGCTGCCGTTCCACGAGCGCATCAGCCGCACCAAGGCGCCCCACGTCTGGGACGCGATCCACCTCGAGAACCCGTGGGTCCGGCTGATGATCCTGCCGGAGCTGGGGGGCCGCATCCACGTCGGGATGGACACCACCAACGGGTACGACTTCTTCTACCGCAACAACGTCATCAAGCCGGCGCTCGTCGGGCTCGCCGGCCCCTGGATCTCGGGCGGCGTCGAGCTCAACTGGCCGCAGCACCACCGCCCGGCGACGTTCCTGCCGGTCGAGGCGACGATCGAGCACGAGGCCGACGGGGCCGTGACGGTGTGGTGCTCCGACCACGACCCGTTCGCCCGCATGAAGGGCATGCACGGCATCCGCCTGCGTCCGGACTCGTCGGTGATCGAGCTGCGCGTGAGGCTGTTCAACCGCACGGACGAGGTGCAGACCTTCCTCTGGTGGGCCAACGTCGCGGCCGCCGTGAACGACGACTACCAGTCGTTCTTCCCGACCGACGTGCACGCCGTCGCCGACCACGCCAAGCGCGCCGTGACGGCGTTCCCCGCCGCCGACCGGCCGTACTACGGGATCGACTACCCGGCCCGGAAGGCTGGGGCGCACCCCGACAGTGCCCCCGACCCTGACCGGCTCGACTGGTACCGGAACATCCCGGTGCCCACGTCGTACATGGCGCTCGGGACGCAGGACGACTTCTTCGGCGGCTACGACCACGGCCGCCGTGCAGGCTTCGTGCACTGGGCCGACCACCAGGTCGCGCCCGGCAAGAAGCAGTGGACCTGGGGCACCGGCGCGTTCGGCAGGGCCTGGGACGCGAACCTCACCGACACCGACGGGCCGTACGTCGAGCTCATGGCCGGCGTCTTCACGGACAACCAGCCCGACTTCGCGTTCCTGGCGCCGGGCGAGACGAAGGCGTTCAGCCAGTACTGGTACCCGATCCGCGAGACCGGTCCGGTCCACCAGGCCAACCTCGAGGCGGCCGTCCGCCTCGACGTGACCCCGGGCGGCGCAGGCACCGCGACCACCGCCGTGCGGGTCGGGGTCGCGATGACGCAGGACCGCGCCGGTGTCGCCGTGCGCCTGACCGGGCCCGACGGTGCGACGCTCTGGCAGGTGGAGGCCGACTCGGGTCCGGATCGTCCGATCGTGCATGACCTGACGCTCGACGCCGCCTGGGCACCCGACGACCTGACGCTCGTCGTCGAGCACGGCGGTGCCGAGGTCATCGTGTGGCGACCCCGCGCGGTGCACGGCGCCCCGCCGATGCCCGAGCCTGCGCAGGAGCCGGCGGCGCCCGCCGACGTCCCGTCCGTCGACGAGCTGTACCTGATCGGCGTGCACCTCGACCAGTACCGGCACGCGACCCGCTCACCCGAGCCGTACTGGCTCGAGGCTCTGCGTCGCGACGAGGGCGACCACCGCTCGAACGTCGCGCTCGCCGCACGGCGCTGTTCGGCCGGCCGGTATGCCGAGGCGGAGCAGCACCTGCGCACGGCGCTCGCCCGCCTGACCCGGCTGAACCCGAACCCTGGCGACGGCGAGGCGACCTTCCGCCTCGGCCAGGTGCTCGCGCGCACCGGTCGCCCGGACGAGGCCGACGAGGCGTGGGGCAAGGCGCGGTGGAACCGGGCGTGGCGCGGTCCGGCGCTGCTGGCGATGGCACGGCTCGACGCCGCGCGCGGCAACGACCGTCCCGCCCTCGAGCACGCCCGGGAGGCCGCCGCCGACGCGGACAACCTGCAGGCGCAGGCGGTGCTCGTCGTCCTGCTGCGGCGCGCCGGCCGCGACGCCGAGGCGGACGCCGTGCTGGCGCGGGCGCTGGACCGCGACCCGCTCGACGTGTGGACGCGCGACCTGGCGGGTCAGGACGTCGCGACGGACGCCCCGACGCTGCTCGACGTCGCGCTCGAGTACGACTCGCTCGGTGCGTGGCCCGACGCGGTGCGGCTACTCGAGACCGCGGCCGAGGTCGAGCCTGCCCTCGGTCAGGTCGAGGTCCGGCCGCTCGTGCACCTGCACGCGGCACGGATCCTGCGGGCGGCCGGCGAGCACGACGACGCCGACCGGCACCGCGCGCTGGCGCGGACGGTGCCCGCCGTGCACTGCCTCGCGTCGCGCCTCGACGACGCGGACATGCTGCAGGCGCACGTCGAGCGGCACCCCGACGACGCCCGGGCCTGGGCGCTCCTCGGCCACTGGCTGTACTTCCAGCGCCGTCACCACGACGCGATCGCCGCCTGGTGCACGTCGACCGAGCTGGATCCGAGCGACCCGGTCGTGTGGCGCAACCGTGCGGTCGCGGCGTTCAACGTTCTGGGCGACCCGCAGGAGGCTCGGCGGCACTACGAGAGCGCGCTCGCGGTCGCACCCGGCGACCCCCGCCTGGTCTACGAGCGTGACCAGCTGGCCATGCGGTCGGGCGCGACGCCCGAGGAGCGCCTCGCCGTGCTCGTGGGCGAACGCGCGGCGGTCGACGCCCGCGACGACCTCGTCGTGGAGGTGGCGCAGCTGCGCACCGCGACGGGCACGCCCGAGGTCGCGCTCGAGCTCCTCCGAGGCCGCTGGTTCCAGCCGTGGGAGGGCGGCGAGGGGCAGGTGCTCTCGGCCTGGGACGAGGCACTGCTCGCGCTCGCCCGGCGCGCACTCGCCGCCGGTGACGGGCAGCGCGCGCTCGAGCACGTCGGCGCGGCCCTCGATACCCCGGCGAACCTCGGTGAGGCCCGGCACCCGCTGGCCACCACCGCCCAGCTGCACCTGGTGCGCGGCGACGCCCTCGCCGCGACGGGTGACGACGCGGGCGCCGCCGCCGCCTGGTCGCAGGCCGCCGGCTCGACGGGCGACTTCCAGGGCATGGCCCACGTCGAGCTCTCGGAGACGACCTGCTACGCGGTGCTGGCATTGCGCCGTCTCGGCGACGACGTCCGCGCCGACGCCCTGGTCGACGGCCTCGCCGCGCACGCGGAGACGCTCCGTTCGACGCCTGCGACGGTGGACTACTTCGCGACCTCGCTGCCGACCCTGCTGCTCTTCGAGGACGACCTGCAGGCCGCGCAGACGACGACGGCGATGCTGCTGGAGGCGCAGGTCGCGGCCCTGCGGGGTGACCTCGACGCCGCGGCGGCGCGCCTCGACGACGTGCTCGCCCGCGAGCCCGGCCGGCTGCGCGCCCTCGACCTCCGGCGGCAGCTGGCTCCGGCGTGAGGCGTGACGCGTCGCCGCTCGTGCCAGCATGGGGCGTGCTGAGCGTGAGCGTGATCGTCACCGCGTTCGACCAGGGCGAGCTGGTCGCCGAGGCGGTCGAGTCGGCCCTGGACCAGACCCGCGTCCCGGACGCCGTCATCGTGGTCGACGACGGCTCGACCGACGCCGGGTCGGTCGCGGTCATCGAGCGCCTCCAGGAAGACGCTCGCGTCCGGGTGCTGCGTCAGCCCAACCGCGGGGTCGGCGCGGCTCGGAACGCGGGGATCGCCGCCGCCGCCGGGACGGACGTCGTGGCGGTGCTGGACGGTGACGACCGCCTTGCGCCGACGTTCCTCGAGAGGACGGTCGCGGTCCTCGAGGACGACCCCGGCGCACGTGCCGCGTCGTCGTGGCTGCACGCGCACGGCGTGATCGACGCGGTGGTGCGGCCCGGCGGAGGGTCGGCCGTCGACTTCCTGCACCGCAACGCCTGCCCCGCGACCGCGGTCGTCCGCCGCGACGCGTGGCGTGCGTGCGGCGGGTACGACGAGGACATGCGCAGCGGGTTCGAGGACTGGGACTTCTTCCTGTCGCTCGTCGGCGACGGTGGGCACGTCACCGTCGTGCCGGAGCCGCTCGTCGAGTACCGGACGGCGCCCGCGTCGGCGAACGTCCGGTCCATGGACTCCCGGCTCGAGCTCTACGGCCGGCTCGTCGACAAGCACCGCGACGTCTTCGAGCGGCACCTGCGGGAGGTGCTGCTGGCGCTCGAGGCCCGCGCCATCGACGCCGCCGGTCGGTGGGAGGACCTCGTGGCCGCGGACCCGTCGCTGCCGGTCGGGGAGGTCACGTACGGCGACGGTGGCATGGCTGCGGCCGTCCGGATCGCCGTGCGCCGGGGGTAGGCCGGCGACGGCGCGGCCCGGGTTCAGCGCGGAGGGGGTCCGGTGCTCGCCCGGACGATGAGCTCCGTGGGCACGACCGTCAGGGCTGGTGGCGGGACGGACCGCAGGCGGAGCTGTCCGACGACGAGCGTGATGAGCGCGCGGCCGATGGCGTGGAAGTCCTGCCGGACGGTCGTCAGGGGCGGTGACGTCCAGCCGGCGACGGCGATGTCGTCGAAGCCCACCACGGACACGTCGTCCGGGACGCGGCGGCCGGCCTCGTGCAGCGCCCGCACCAGGCCGAGCGCCATCTCGTCGTTGGCGCAGAAGACGGCGGTGACCTCGGGGTCGGCCGCCAGCCGCCGTCCCGCCTCGTACCCGTCGTGCGCGCTCCAGTCCCCGTACACCGGCTCGGGTGGACGGATCCCCGCCTCCAGGAGGCAGCGGCGCCACGTCCCGCTGCGGACGAGGGCGTGCTCCGAGTCCTGCGGCCCGGCGAGGTGGTGCACGGTGCGGTGCCCCAGGCCGAGCAGGTGGCGGACCGCATCCTCGCTGCCCTGCACCTGGTCGGCGGAGACGGTGGGGTAGTGGCCCGCGAACTTGGAGAAGGACACCGCCACCGGCATGCCGGTGGGGAGCGCCAGCGTCGCCGGCGACGCCTGCTCGGCCCGCATGATGACGAGGCCGTCGATGGCCTGGTGCGAGATGCGGTGCGCTGCGTTGTCCCAGCTCTCGCGAGCGGGGTTGCGCACGTGCAGGAGCGTGACCGAGTAGTCCTCGAGCGCGGCGGCCTCGACCAGGGCCTCGGCGGTGAGGGCCTCACCGGTGCGCTGGAAGCCGGTCGACAGCACCCCGATGGCGCCGAACGTGCCGTTCCGCAGCGCCTGGGCCGCCCGGTTCGGCGAGTAGCCGAGCTGGTCCATGGCGAGCACGACCTTGGCGCGGGTGCTCGGCCGGACCGAGTCGGCGCCGGTCGAGACGCGCGAGACCGTCTGGGGCGAGACGCCGGCAAGACGCGCGACGTCGCCGATCGACGGACCTGAGCGGCGGCGGCCAGGTGCTGACGCGGTTGTCATGGCGAGATGCTAGTGCGGAAACGCCATGGTGACGTCACCAAACGTCGAAGGTGTGTGTCGGACCGTTACCAAAGCGTCGCTTTACGAATCGGGACGCGCTGCTATGGTGACGTCACCAAACGCGCCCTCGGGGGTCGAGCGACACGGGTGTCGCTCACGGTCGATGTCGACCAGACCCTCACGGTGCGGAGCTGGCAGACCGCCTCAACTGAGCACGGCGCACGACCTCCAACAGCACAGTCGACCTGTCCCGTCCAACCGCCGCGACGTCGCGCCGGGCGAGCGGGAGCCGGCGGCTCGGCGAGAGCCGGCGACGGTCCACGGGACGACCAACAGCACGAAGGGATCACCCGATGAAGAAGACACGCACGCTCGGGGCGCTGGGCGCCGTCATGACGCTGAGCCTCGCTCTCGCCGCCTGCAGCGGCGGGGACGGCGGTTCGGGCGGGGACGAGACGGGTGGCGGGGGCGCCGAGGACAACACCCTGACGGTCTGGGCCTGGGACCCGGCCTTCAACATCTACGCCCTCGAGGAGGCCGAGAAGGTCTTCCAGGCCGACAACCCGGACTTCAAGCTCGAGATCGTCGAGACGCCATGGGAGGACGTGCAGACCAAGCTGACGACGCTCGCCCAGTCGGGCGAGACGGACCAGCTGCCCGACATCTTCCTCATGCAGAACAACGCGTTCCAGAAGAACGTCATCAACTACCCGGACATCTTCGCCGACTTCGCGGACTCGGACGTGGACTTCAGCGAGTTCCCCGAGTCCGTCGTGGCGTACTCCACGTACGAGGACGTCAACTACGGGGTGCCGTTCGACAACGGCACCGCGATCGGCGCGTACCGGACGGACATCCTCGAGCAGGCCGGCTACACGGTCGACGACTTCACCGACATCACGTGGGACGAGTTCCTCACCATCGGCAAGGACGTGCTGGCCAAGACCGGCAAGCCGATGCTCACGGGTCAGGCCGGCTCCGCCGACACGATCATGATGATGCTGCAGAGCGCCGGCGCGAGCCTGTTCGACGACGAGGGCAACCCGACCATCACCGACAACGAGGCGCTGCTGGCGGCCATCGACATGTACGGGCAGATGGTCGAGGCGGGCGTCTTCGTCGAGGTCAACTCCTGGGACGAGTACATCAACACGATCGTGAACTCGAACACGGCCGGCGTCGTCAACGGCGTCTGGATCTCCGGCTCCATCCAGTCGGCCGCGGACCAGTCCGGCAAGTGGGCGGTGACCAACGTCCCGAAGCTCGATGGCGTCGACGGCGCGACCAACTACACGGCGAACGGCGGCTCGTCCTGGGCGATCACGCCGAACGGCAACGAGGCGCTCGCCGCCGACTTCCTGGACGCGACGTTCGCCGGCTCGACCGACTTCTACGACACGATCCTCCCGGCCTCCGGCGCGCTCGCCAACTGGCTGCCGGCGGGTGAGTCGGAGGTGTACAGCGAGCCGCAGGAGTTCTTCGGCGGGCAGCCGATCTACGCCGACGTCCTGAAGTTCGCCGCGGAGGTGCCCAGCAACAACACGGGTGCGTACTACTACGAGGGACGTGACGCCGTGAGCGTCGCCATCACCAACATCGTCAACGGCACGGACCCGGAGGCGGCGCTCGCGGAGGCGCAGTCGACCGTCGAGTTCGCCATGGGGTGATCCCAGGGCGGGCGGCGGAGGTTCCTCCACGCCTCCGCCGCCCGCTTCCCTCCCAGTCCGTCACCGGCGAAGAAGAGGTGAGCTGATCGTGTCTGCTCCCACCGCACCAACCGAGGACCGCGCTCCGAGCGCACCTCCCCCCGGGACGAAGGAGTCCTCGGGCCGTTCGAAGCGGGTACCCCTGTCGGCGATAGCGCGCCGCCGGAGCCTGACGGGGTGGACGTTCCTCATCCCCGCCGCAGCCCTCATCGTGCTGGTCAACTTCTGGCCGATGATCCAGGCGCTGTTCCTGTCGCTGCAGACAGGACGCGGGACCCGGCTGACCTGGGCAGAGCCCCTGTGGCTGAACTACCAGCGGCTGTTCGAGGACGAGACGTTCCGGCTCACGATGAGCACGACGTTCATCTACCTGATCATCCAGGTGCCGATCATGCTGTGCCTCGCGATGGTGCTGGCGAACCTGCTCAACGCGCCGTGGCTGAGGTTCAAGGGCTTCTGGCGGACGGCGATCTTCCTGCCCTGCGCGGTCGGCCTGGTGTCGTACGCGCTGGTGTTCCGGCAGATCTTCGCGACGGACGGCCTCGCCAACGACCTGCTCATCCGGTTCGGGCTGCTGGACGCCAACGTCAACTGGCTCGGCCAGACGGGCACGGCCCGGATGGTGATCATCCTGGGCCTGCTGTGGCGGTGGACCGGCTACAACATGATCTTCTTCCTGGCCGCGCTGCAGAACATCGACCGGTCGACGCTGGAGGCTGCTCGCGTCGACGGCGCCAACGGGTTCAAGACGTTCTGGTACGTCACCATGCCGCAGCTCAAGCCGATCATCCTGCTCTGCGCGATCCTGTCGACCAACGGGACGCTGCAGATGTTCGACGAGTCCTACAACCTGACCAACGGTGGCCCGGGCAACACGACGATGACGGTGTCGCACTACCTGTACAACGTGTCGTTCCGGAACAGCCCGAACTTCGGGTACGCGGCTGCAATCTCCTACGCGATCCTCATCATCGTGGCCATCCTGGCCGCCATCCAGCTGAAGGTGGGCGACAAGCGTGACTAAGACTCAGCTCCGCCGGATCCCCGCGTACGTGTTCTTGTCCGTCGCCGTCCTCCTGTCGGTCTTCCCGCTCTACTTCATGGCCGTCTCGGCGACGAACACGAGCAACGAGGTCGTGGCGTCGAAGCTGCTGCCGGGCGGCCACCTCCTCGAGAACTTCCGGACGCTGGTCGACTCCCAGCCGCTGGGGTCGGCGTTCTACCACTCGTCGGTGAACGCCATCGCGACGACCGTGCTCGCGCTGATCCTGTGCTCGATCGCCGGGTACGCGTTCGAGATCTACCACTCGCGGGCGAAGGACGCCGTCATGGCGATCCTGCTCCTGGCGATCATGATCCCGTTCGCGGCGACGATGATCCCGTTGTTCCGGCTCTTCGCGCAGATGGGACTCGTGAACTCGACGTTCGCGGTCATCGTGCCCCTGATCGCGACGCCGTTCCTCATCCTGCTGTTCCGGCAGGCGTCGCGGACGTTCCCGCACGAGATCATCGAGGCGGCGCGCCTCGACGGCCTCGGCGAGGTGAGCATCTTCGCGCGCATCTACCTGCCGACCATGAAGCCCACCCTCGCTGCCGCGGGAGTCATCACCTTCCTGTTCTCCTGGAACAACTTCCTGTGGCCGAAGGTGATCCTCGTCGACAACGCGTACCAGACCTTGCCGATGCTGCTCTCGAACATGCGCGCCGGGTACGTCACCGACTACGGGAGCCTCATGCTCGCCGTGCTCATCGTGTCGGTGCCGACGATGGTCGTGTTCCTGCTGCTGCAGCGCAGCTTTGCCGAAGGCGTGACAGGAGCCATCAAGTGACGTTCGACCTCAACCGCATCTGCGACCCCGAGCTCGTCTCGGAGAACCGGCTCGACCCGCACTCGGACCACCGGTGGTTCGCCTCCTCGCAGGAGCCGGCGACCGGGACGAGCTCCTTCGAGCAGTCGCTCAACGGGCTGTGGAAGCTGCACTACGCCAAGAGCCCCGCGCTCGTGGTCCCCGGCTTCGAGCGGGTGGACGTCGACGACTCCGGTTGGGACGACGTGCCGGTGCCGGCCCACATCCAGCTGCTCGGCTACGACCGTCCGCAGTACACCAACGTGCAGTACCCGTGGGACGGGTACGAGCAGCTCGAGCCGGGGCAGGTTCCCCAGCGGTACAACCCCGTGGCGACGTACCGCCGGACGTTCACCCTCGAGCACCCGCTCGAGGACGGCGAGCGGCTGAGCGTGAGCTTCCACGGTGCGGAGAGCGCTGTCGCCGTCTGGCTGAACGGCTCCTACGTGGGCTACGGGACGGACTCGTTCACCCCGTCGGAGTTCGACCTCACCGACGCCCTGGTCGACGGCGAGAACGTGATCGTGGCCCAGGTGGTCCGGTGGAGCGCCGGGTCGTGGATCGAGGACCAGGACTTCTTCCGGTTCTCGGGCCTGTTCCGGGACGTCGTCCTGTACCGCCGGCCCCGCGTGCACGTCGAGGACCTCCGGGTGGTGACCGACGTCGCCGACGACCTCTCCGAGGTGACCGTGCGCGTGCGCGTGGTCCTGGCGGGCGACGGCAGGGTAGAGGCCAGCATCGCCGGTGCCGGACAGCTCGCCGGCGACGACGAGCTCGTCGTCCGCATCGAGAACCCGCGGCTGTGGAGTGCGGAGGACCCGTACCTCCACGACCTCACGCTCGACGTCTACGACGCGTCGGGCCGCCTCACCGAGCACGTCCCGGTGCGGGTCGGTGTACGACGGTTCGGCATCGAGGACGGCCTGCTCAAGGTCAACGGTGCGCGCGTCGTCTTCAACGGGGTCAACCGGCACGACTTCGGCCTCCAGGGTCGCGTGATGACCCGCGAGCAGACCGAGGCCGACGTCCGGCTCATGAAGCGGCTGAACATCAACGCGGTGCGGACCAGCCACTACCCGAACAACTCGTACTTCTACGAGCTGTGCGACGAGTACGGGCTGTACGTCATCGACGAGATGAACCTCGAGTCGCACGGCATGTGGGACCTGATCAGGTACGCGGGGGCCGGGACCGACGTGGCGCTGCCCGGGGACCGCGCCGAGTGGCTGCCCACCCTGCTCGACCGCGCCGCGAGCATGCTCGAGCGGGACAAGAACCACGCGAGCGTCGTCCTGTGGTCGTGCGGCAACGAGTCGTTCGGCGGCACCGGCATCCTCGAGGTCGCGGAGTACTTCCGTCGGCAGGACTCCCGGCCCGTGCACTACGAAGGTGTCCACTGGGACCCGCGCTACCCGCAGACGACCGACGTCGTCTCACGGATGTACGCGCCGGCGGCCGAGATCGAGGAGTTCCTCGCGACGCACCGCGACAAGCCCTACCTGCTGTGCGAGTACGCGCACGCGATGGGCAACTCGTTCGGGGCCGTCCACAAGTACGTCGACCTCGCCTACCGGGAGCCGCTGTTCCAGGGCGGGTTCATCTGGGACTTCGCGGACCAGGCGCTGCGGCGCACCGACCCCGCCGGCCGGGAGTACTTCGGGTACGGGGGTGACTTCGGTGACGCGCCGCACGACTCGGACTTCAGCGGCAACGGCATCGTCTTCGCCGACCGGTCCCTCAAGCCGCTCGCCCAGGAGGTGCGCTACCTCTACCAGGGCTACCGGTTGTCGGTGAGCGCCGACAAGGTGACGGTCGAGAACCGGCACCTGGCCACCGCGTCGTCGGTGCACGAGTGCGTGGTCACCGTCGCCCGCGAGGGGCGCGTGCTGCAGGAGGAGGTGCTGGACACGGCCGTCGCCCCGGGCGACTCGCAGGTCTACGCGCTCCCGGTCACGGTGCCGAGCGCACCCGGGGAGTACACCGTCGACGTGTCCTTCCGGCTCCGCCGCACCACGCGCTGGGCGTCCGCCGGGCACGAGGTGGCGCACGACCAGACGGTCGTGGTCGTCGAGGGCTCCGTGCCGGCGCGCCGGGCGCCCGCACCCGAGGTCGTCCACGGCATCCACAACGTGGGCGTCCGGGGGCGCCACTTCACCGCGCTGTTCTCGCGGCTGCACGGGGGGCTGCTGTCCTACCGCTACGGGCTCACGCCGGACGGTGGCCGGGAGCTGCTGCGCTCGGTGCCGCGACCGAGCTTCTGGCACGCACCCACCTCCAACGAGCACGGGTGGGGGGCACCGGCACTCGACGGCGCCTGGCTGCTCGCCAGCCGGTACGCGTCGGCCGTCCGGGGCCCGGACCAGCCCGCGGTCGAGCAGACGGACGCGGGGGTCCTGATTCGCTTCCGGTACGAGCTGCCCGCTGCCGCGGGGGAGTGCGAGCTCTCCTACCTCGTGGACGGTGACGGTCGCGTCGAGGTGACCCTCACGGTGCGACCCGGTGCGGGGCTGTCGGACATGCCCGAGCTGGGACTCCTGCTGGCGACCGACCACGCGTTCCACCGCCTGCGCTGGTACGGGGACGGGCCCGAGGAGTCGTACGTCGACCGCCGGGCCGGCGCCCGGCTGGGGGTGTGGGAGGCGGACGTGCGCACCGCGCTCACGCCGTACCTGCGCCCGCAGGAGGCGGGCAGCCGCACCGGCGTGCGCTGGGCGACCGTGACGGACGAGCGGGGGGCCGGGCTGCGGCTGGAGTCGGACCAGGGCATGGAGCTGTCGGCCCTGCCGTGGACGCCGTTCGAGATCGAGAACGCGGCCCACCACACCGAGCTGCCGCCGATCTACCAGACGATCCTGCGGCCGGCGCTGCAGCGTCGTGGGGTGGGTGGCGACGACTCCTGGGGTGCGCAGACCCATGCCGAGTACCGGCTGCCCACGGACAGCGAGCTGACGTTCCGGTTCGCCTTCCGGGGGCTCCTCTAGACGCGTCTCCGCAGGCGCAGCACCACCACCACGGAGAGACGACCCATGGCTGTGCAGCACGACCGAGTGCGCTTCGGCGCGGCGTACTACTACGAGTACGCGGGTCCGGGGCAGGACCCGGAGCCGGAGACGCTGGAGCGCGACCTCGACCTCATGCAGGCCGCGTCGTTCTCGGTGATCCGGGTGGGGGAGTCGGTCTGGTCCACCTGGGAGCCGGACGAGGGCAGGTTCGAGCTGGACTGGCTCGAGCCCGTCCTCGACGGAGCGCTGGCCCGGGGGATCGACGTCGTGATCGGCACGCCGACCTACGCGCTGCCGCCGTGGATGGTCCGGCGCTACCCCGAGGTCGCCGGTGAGGACCGCACGGGCAGCCGGATGGGCTGGGGAGCCCGGCAGGAGGCGGACTTCACGCACCCCGTCTTCCGGTTCTACGCCGACCGGATCCTGCGCAAGATCGTCGAGCGCTACCGCGACCACCCGGCCGTGATCGGCTTCCAGGTGGACAACGAGCCCGGGCTGCACCTGCTGCACAACCACGGGGTGTTCCAGCGGTTCGTCGACCACCTCCGGCACACGTACGGCGACGTCGAGACCCTGAACCGGGAGTGGGGGCTGGTCTACTGGTCGCACCGGCTCTCGTCGTGGGCGGACCTGTGGACCCCGGACGGCAACGCCCAGCCGCAGTACGACCTCGCGTGGCGCGAGTTCCAGGCGGCCCTGACCACCGAGATGATCGCGTGGCAGGCCGCAGCGGTCCGCGAGCTCGCCCGGTCCGACCAGTTCGTCACCACCTGCATCTCCTACGAGCGCCCGGCCCTCGAGGACGCCGACCTCGCCGCCGTCCTCGACGTGACGAGCGGGAACCCGTACTACCGGATGCAGGACGGGCTCGCGCACCCCAGCACGGCGGTCGTGCCGCAGTACTGGACGACCACCGGCACCTGGGCGCTGTTCCAGGTCGCCGACGTGATGTTCTCGAGTCGCGGCGAAGCGTTCCTGGTGACCGAGACGGACGCCTCGGCGATCGGCGGGCCGAGCACCAACTACCCGGCGTACCCCGGCCAGTGGCGCCAGGCTGCCTGGGCGCTGGTCTCCCGGGGCGCGCGGATGGTCGAGTACTGGCACTGGCACACTCTGCACTACGGCGCCGAGACGTACTGGGGCGGCGTCCTGCCGCACAGCGGGCGCCCGGGCCGGGCCTACGACGAGATCGCGCGACTGGGTGCCGAGCTCGCCCGGGGCGGCGGCGCGATCGCCGACGCGACGCCCGACGCCGACATCGCGATCCTGAGCTCGACGAAGGCACGGTTCGCGCTCGCGGCCCAGCCGCCGCTGCAGCTCGACGACGGCACCGGGGACCGCGACAGCTACCCGCGGATCGTCTCGGCCTTCTACCGGGGCGCGTTCGATGCCGGGCTCCAGGCGCGCGTGGTGCGCCCGCGCCACCTCCTCGACGACGAGCCGGCGCAGGCCGCCCGCACGCACCCCGTCCTCGTGGCGGCGGGCTTCTACCCGGCCTCCGACCGCGACCTCGACTGGCTCCGCCGGTACGCGGAGGCCGGCGGGCACCTGGTCGTCGGACCGCGGACGGGGTACGCGGACGACGAGGCACGCGCCCGGGCCGAGATCCAGCCCGCACGCCTGGCCGAGCCGGCCGGGGCCTGGTACGACGAGTTCTCCAACCTCGACGAGCCGGTCCCGGTGCGCGGGTCCGCCGAGCTCCCGCTCGACGGGGGTGCGGCGGCGACGGCGTGGGCGGAGTGCCTCGTCGCGGACGGCGCCGACGTCCTCGCCACCTACGACCACCCGCACCTGGGGGCCTGGGCGGCGGTCACCACGCGGGCTTACGGCGCCGGTCGGGTGACGGTCGTCGGCACCGTGCCGGACCCGGCGCTCGCCCGTGACCTCGCCCGCTGGCTCGTGCCGACCCCGCTCGCCGGCTGGTCCGACCTGCCACCGAGCGTCACCGTCCACAGCTCGACCCGACCCGACGGCGCGCGCGTGCACGTCGTCCACAACTGGTCCTGGGAGGCCACCGTGGTCACCGTCCCTACCGACCTCGACGTCGTCGCCGCACCGCACGGGTCCTCGCCGACCCTGACCCGGTTCGCCGAGGGCGACACCGTCACCCTCGGCGCGTGGGACGTCCTCGTGGCGGTGGCCCGGTGACCGCGCGCTGGACCGGCCCGTGGCCCACCGAGGGCATCGCCTTCGGAGCGGACTACAACCCGGAGCAGTGGCCGGAGGAGGTCTGGGCGGACGACGTTGCGCTCATGCGGGAGGCCGGCGTGACGCTGGTCAGCCTCGGTATCTTCTCCTGGGGGCAGCTGGAGCCGGCGCAGGGGGTGTTCGACTTCGGGTGGCTCGACCGGATCATCGACCTCCTGCACGAGAACGGGATCGGGGTCGACCTGGCCACGCCCAGCGCGGCACCGCCGGTGTGGCTGCACCTGGCGCACCCCGAGATGCTGCCCGTCGACGCGGACGGCCTGCGGCTCACGCACGGGAGCCGCGAGTCCTGGTGCGTCTCGTCACCGATCATCCGGCACCACGCCACCCGGATCGCGCGCGTGATCGCGGAGCGGTACGGCCACCACCCCGCGGTGCGGATGTGGCACGTCTCCAACGAGCTGGCCTGCCACAACGGGCGCTGCTACTGCGACGTGTCGGCGGCCGCGTTCCGCGACTGGCTGGGCAAGGAGTACGCCGACATCGACGCGCTCAACCTGGCGTGGGGGACGGCGTTCTGGGGACAGCGCTACGCGAGCTTCGACCAGATCCTGCCGCCGCGCCGGACCACCACCATCGCGAACCCGGGCCAGCGGCTGGACTTCGAGCGGTTCTCCTCGGACGCGTTCGTCGCGCACCTCGAGGCCGAGGCGGCCGTCCTGCGCGAGGTCACGCCGCACCTGCCGGTGACCACCAACTACATGGTCATGGGCGACTTCCACCAGATCGACTACACGCAGACCACGCCGCTGGTCGACATCGTGTCCAACGACCACTACCTGTCGGCCGAGGACCCCCGGGGCTGGGCGGAGCTGGCGTTCAGCGCCGACCGCGTCCGGGGTCTCGCCGGTGGCGAGCCGTGGGTGCTGATGGAGCACTCCACGAGCGCGGTCAACTGGCAGCCGCGCAACCTCGCCAAGGAGCCGGGGCAGCTGCTGCGCAACTCGCTGCAGCACGTGGCCCGCGGCTCGGACGGCGTGCTGTTCTTCCAGTGGCGGCAGTCCCGGGCCGGTGCCGAGAAGTACCACTCCGGGATGGTCCCGCACGCCGGTCGGGACTCCCAGCTGTTCCGGGACGTCGTCGAGCTCGGCGCGACCCTCGGTCGCCTCGCCGAGGTGCGGGGGAGCCGGGTCGAGCAGGCTCGCGTGGCGCTCCTGTGGGACACGCAGGCGTGGTGGGCCGCCGAGCTCGAGGCGCACCCCACCGTCGACCTGCGCTACCTCGACCTCGCTCGGCGCCTGCACGGTGCGCTGGTCGACGCGGGGGTCGCGGTGGACGTCCTGCCCGCCGGGACGGCGCTCGACGGCTACGACGTCGTCCTGGTACCGACGCTCTACCTCGCGCCGCAGGACCTGTCGGACCGGCTGACCGACGTCGTGGATCGCGGCGGCCAGGTGCTGGTCTCGTACTTCTCGGGCATCGTCGACGCCTCCGACCGGGTCCTCCTGGGCGGGTACCCCGGGGCGTTCCGGGACCTGCTGGGGGTGCGCGTGGAGGAGTTCGCGCCCCTGGCCGCCGAGGGGACCACGACGCTGAGCGACGGGAGCACCGGCGAGGTCTGGACCGAGCGGATGACGTCGTCAGGAGCAGAGGTCATCGCGACCTACCTCGACGGGCCGTCGGTCGGCGGTCCCGCGGTCACGCGCCGGGACACGCCGTCGGGCGGTGCCGCCTGGTACCTGTCGACCCGCCTCGACGACCCGTCGCTCGCCGACCTGCTCGGACGCGTGCTAGCTGCGGCGGGCGTGTCGTCGCTCGTCCCGTCGCCGGGTGGCCTGGAGGTCGTCCGTCGCACGAGTGGTTCCGGGAGCTGGCTGTTCGCGCTCAACCACACGAGCATCGACCTGCCTCTGCACGTCTCCGGCCACGACCTCGTGGCCGACCGGCGGCACGAGGCGGGGACCGACGTCCCCGCGCGGGGGGTCGTCGTCGTCCGGGAGGACTGAGCCGGGGTGGCCGTCCCGACGTGGATCGGGACGCCGTTCCCCTAGAGTCTCGTGCGATGGGACCCACCGCGCCGCGCAAGCGCCCGACGATCCGTGACGTCGCGGCTGCGGCCGGCGTGTCCCGGGGCACGGTCTCGCGCGTCATCAACGGTGGGCACTGGGTGTCGCCGGACTCGCTCGCAGCCGTCCAGGAGGCGATCCGGACCACCGGCTACTCCGCCAACCTGCACGCCCGCAGCCTGGTCACCGGACGGTCGAACTCGGTGGCGTTCCTGCTCACCGAGCCGCAGCACCTGCTGTTCGAGGACCCGAACTTCTCGATCCTCCTGCGGGGAGCCGCCCGGGCGCTGGCCGCACGCGGCATGCCGCTGCTGCTCATGGTCGCGGGCACCCACGAGGAGCAGACGCAGGTCTCGTCCTACGTCGGCGCCGGGCACGTCGACGGCGTCCTGGCGATCTCCTCGCACAGCGGCAACCCCCTGCTCGACGCGCTGGTCCGGCAGGGCATCCCGATGATCTCCTGCGGCATCCCGCTCGGGTTCGAGGGGAGCCTCGGCTATGTCGCCGCCGACGACCTCGGCGGCGGGCGGCGGATGACGCGGCACCTGCTGGACATCGGCCGCACCAGGATCGCGACGGTCACCGGGCCGCTGGACACCCCCGGGGGAAGGCTTCGGCTCCAGGGCTACCGCGACGAGCTCGGGTCGCTCTACGACGAGTCGCTCGTGGCGCACGCCGACTACTCGCGCGACGGTGGCGCGGCAGGGATGCGGACGCTCCTCGAACGCCGTCCCGACCTCGACGCGGTCTTCGTGGGCTCGGACCTGATGGCGACGGGCGCGCTGCAGGTGCTGCGCGAGGCCGGCCGACGCGTCCCGGCGGACGTCGCGGTCGGGGGCTTCGACGACTCCGGGCTCGCCGCGACGCTCGACCCGCCGCTGACCACCATGCGGCAGCCGCTGGAACGTATCGCCGGCGAGATGGTGCGCCTGCTGATCGAGCTGATCGAGGGCGGAGAGCCGGCTGCCGTCACGCTGCCCACCTCGCTCGTCGTGCGCGCGAGCACCGGGTCGGTCGCACCCACGCCGTCCTGAGGAGCCGCACCCGCGCGAGGTCATCCGCCGGGCTGTCCGCCTCACCACGTCGACGCCCTTGACCGGACGACTGTGCACGCTCCCACGCCGATCGGGCATACACGGCATCTTGACGCGCGCTCTGAGCCGCTCTTACGGTGATCGAGTGCTGTGCACGTGCACACTCCGATGAGACAAGGACGTCCCATGCAGCCCCTCAACCGACGCCGAACCTCCGTGCTCGCCCTTCTCGCCGCGGGCGCCCTCGTCCTCGGCAGCGCCGGGCCCGCCCCGGCCGAGGAGCCCGACGGCGCGGTCCACTTCGCACCCGTCCGCAGCGACCTCGCCACCAAGCCGTGGGTCACGGTGAGCGCCACCGCGGCACAGGATCGTGCGGCACTCGCCGTCGACGGCGACCCGGCGACCGCGTGGACGGTCCGCAGCAAGGGTGGCAAGGGCCGGGACTCCCTCGTCCTCGACCTCGGCGGGGCGTACGACAACATCCGCAAGGTCGGTCTCGTCTTCCCCGACGCGCACGGCACCTACCGGTACGTGGTCGAGGCCTCCGCCGACGGGCACCGGTGGACGACGGTCGTCGACCGCAGGCGGAACGACCAGCCGGGTCGCGGCGCGGAGCACCTCGTCGCACGCGCCGGGATCGCCTTCCTGCGGGTCACGATCACCGACGTGTCGCCGGGCGCCGTGGCCGGCATCAGCGAGCTGTCCGTGTGGAACTACCTGCGCGACGACATCGTGCTGGGCGCGGACATCTCGTACGCCGACCAGAACGACGCACAGGGCCTGACCTACGTCGTGGACGAGGGTGCCGAGCCGGTGCCCGTGCTGGAGGCGGCGGCCGACGCCGGCATGGAGTACATCCGCCTGCGCGTGTTCAACGACCCGCGCGACGAGCGGACGGGTGAGTACCTCGAGCCCGCCTACCAGGGCCCGGAGCGGACCCTGGGGGTCGCGCAGAAGGTCGTCGAGCAGGGCATGGGCCTGGGCATCGACCTGCACTACGCCGACTCGTGGGCCGACCCGAGCAAGCAGGCGAAGCCCACCGCGTGGCGTGAGCTGCCCTTCGAGGAGCTGACCCAGGCGGTCTACGACTACACCTACGCGACGGTGGACGCCCTCGTCGCCCAGGGCACCACTCCCGAGAAGGTCGCGGTGGGCAACGAGCTCATCAACGGGTTCATGTGGGGCAGCGAGCGTCCGCTGCCGTGGTTCGACGACGCGGCGTGGTGCGGCACGTGCTACTTCAACCAGGACCCGTCGTTCGTCTCGCAGCCCGGTGGTGCCCTGCTCTGGGACTACTGGGGCTCGGACGACCCGGCCGAGCAGGCCGCCTACGACGCCGCCTGGGACCGGTTCACCACCCTCCAGGCGTCAGGCATCGCGGCCGTCCGGGACGTCGCAGCCGCCCACGGCGTGGACATCCCGGTGGAGACCCACGCGATCATCGACAACGGCCGGGTGGACAAGACGCTCGAGTTCTGGGACCAGTTCCTCACCCGGCTCAACGCCAAGGGCCAGGACATCGACGTGATCGCACACTCCTACTACCCGGACTGGCACGGGACGCCCGAGCACTACGAGGCGAACCTGCACCAGGTGGCCGTGGCGCACCCGGGCTACGCCATGGAGATCGCCGAGACCTCGCACCAGTCGAACGACTACGACGGCCTGCCCGTCCCGAACTCGCCCTACCCCAAGACGGCGGAGGGCGCCGGGCTCTTCCTGCAGGACGTCTTCCGGATCGCGAACGACCTGCCCGACAACCGCGGCGCCGGCGTCCTGGTGTGGGAGCCAGCGAACTGGCAGGAGATGATCGACTGGTCGAGCAGCGCGTGGCCGGTGCTCACCTTCCACGAGACGATCGAGGTCTACGAGGCCAGCGACGCCGAGTTCGTGGTCGCCGACACCGTCTACCGGACCGTCCGCACCTCGAGCCCGATCAGGCTGCCCGCCACCGTCGACGTCCTCGACTCCGACGGCACGCTCCACGCGGTGCCCGTGACGTGGGACGCGGTCCCGGCCCGGGCCCCGTCCCGCCCCGGACAGGTCGTCATCAGCGGCACCACGGCCGAGCACGGCCCGGTGACCGCGGTCGTCGACGTCGTCCGGAGAGCGCTCGGAGCCTCGTGAGCGCTCGCGCCTGACGCAGCACCACCGGCGGTGGCCCTCGGGGGCCACCGCCGGTGCCCTGGGCAGGACCGCACGCGGGCTCCGCGTGGTCCCTACGACCGTGGCGGCGATGCGTCGAGCTCTGGTTCCCCGGCCGTCTCGCGGGCGTCGCGCGCGGCGAACCAGAAGGTGGCCAACGCGACGACTCCGGCCACGAGGACGAGCACCGTCAAAGGGTTCGAGCCGGCGGTCTCCCCGAGCGTGAACACGGAGAAGTCCCACGCGCCGTGCAGCAGCATCGCCCAGGCGAGGGACCCGGTGACCCGACGCAGGATGTAGAAGGACAGGCCCAGCAGGAACGCCTGGCCGACCTGGGGGAGCGTCTCGCCGACGGACTGGCCGAGGACGATGTTGACGCCGTGCATCAGTCCGAAGAGCAGGCTCGAGATCAGGGCGACCCAGATCTCCCGGGTGCTGCCGCGCAGGCCGACGAGCAGCAGGCCGCGGCTGGTCATCTCCTCGTTGAACCCGACGAAGACTCCCAGGGCCAGGGCGGCGATGACGAAGTCGGTTCCGACGGAGCCCCAGTCGGTCCCGGCCAGGTTCCCGACCATCACGACCACGAGAAGTGCGGGGGCGATGATCGTCCACTTGGCCCTGGTCGTCCGCCGCTCGCGCATCGCCGGCCGCCACCACCCGAGCCACGTCGTGACGATCGCCACCAGCACCGCTCCGACGACCAGAGACAGGACGGCACCGCGCCACAGGTTCCCCGCGGAGTCACCCCACTCGGTGTAGGGGATCCTGCTCGTCGCCTGGATCACCACGGCGACGGCCAGGTAGAGCGCCCACGTGGCCAGGCCGATCCAGGCTCGGGGTTGCACGCGCACGACGTTCTCCTCGGTGTCAGACGTCCCGGCGGCGAACGACCGCGCAGGTGAGCAGGAGGGCGGCGGCTGTCCAGAGGACGATTGCGATGAGCGCGGTGGTGAACGTGAGGTCACCCTCGGGGTGGCCGGGGAGCTCGAGCGGGGTGGAGGCGGGTCCGGGGATGGTGCGGGCGAACCATCCGACGGCCTCGACGGGGATGGCTTGCAGGAGCGCGGGCACGGCGTAGAGGAACCCGATGGTGGCGGTCACGGCGCCGATGCTCGAGCGGGTCAGGAACCCGAAGCACATCGCGATGACGCCGGCGGAGGCCGCGTACAGGGCCGTGCCGGTGATGACGCGCAGCACGTCCGGGTCGCCGAGCGTGGCCGGGTCGTCCCCACCGAGCAGCGCGGCGGCGAGCAGGTAGGCCACCACCGCGGGCAGGAACGTGGCGACGAGGGAGGTGACACCCACGAGGATGGCCTTGGCCAGCACGACGGCCGTGCGACGAGGGGCGACGGTGAACGTCATCTGCACGGCGCCGCGCTCGTACTCGGCGGTCGCGACGATCGTGCCGAGCATCAGGACGAGCAGCAGGGGGATCCAGTTGGTCCCGGACACGGTGGACAGCGCCAGCGCGGTGAGTTCCTCGTGCGTGCCAGCGGCGGCGTCGGAGGTCGTCACGGTGAGCACGGAGATCACGATGGGCAGCGCGACGATCAGGGCGAGCAGCCACTGGATCGAGCGCAGGCCGCGGGCCTTGATCAGCTCGCTGCGCAGCAGCCCGGTGAGGTCGAGCCGGGCCGTCGGGCCGGTGTCCGTCGTGGTCATGAGGTCGTCCCGCCGGTCGTGTACTCGATCGAGTCCTTGGTCAGCTCGAAGAACGCGTCCTCCAGCGAGGCGCTCTGCGGGGTGAGCTCGGCCAGCACCGAGCCGGTCCGGGCCGCCAGGTGACCGATCTGCTCGCTGTCGAGCCCGGTCACCACCAGCGCGTCCCCGGTCGCCGAGGTGGTCCCGCCCGCTGCGGTCACGGCGGCGGTCAGCGGCTCGGCAGGCGACTCGGTGGCCAGGCGGACGCGCACGCTGCTCGCGGTGGCCGCCGCGACGACGTCCGCGATCGCGCCGGCGGCGACGAGTCGTCCCCGGCCCAGCACGACCACGTCGTCGGCGGTCTGGGCCATCTCGCTCATCAGGTGGCTGGACAGCAGCACCGTGGTGCCGGCGGCGGCCAGGCTGCGGACCAGCTCACGGACCCAGTGCACCCCGTCGGGGTCGAGCCCGTTGACCGGCTCGTCGAGCACGAGGGTGTGCGGCGAGCCGAGCAGCGCGGCGGCGATCCCGAGGCGCTGCACCATGCCCAGCGAGAACGTGCCGACCCGGCGGCGCGACGGCTCGGTCATCCCGGTCAGCTCCAGGACCTCGTCGACCCGCCGCGCGGGCAGGTGGTGCGTCGCCGCGAGCGCGTCCAGGTAGTTGCGGGCCGTGCGGCCGGGGTGCACGGCGTGCGCGTCGAGCATCGCGCCCACGGCCGTCATCGGTGCCGGGCTGTCGACGAACGCGCGCCCGTCGACCAGTGCCGAGCCGCTGGTGGCGCGGTGCAGCCCGAGGATCATCCGCATCGTCGTCGACTTGCCCGCGCCGTTGGGCCCCAGCAGCCCCGTGACCCGGCCCGTGCGAGCGACGAAGGAGAGGTCCTGGACGGCGACCTTCTCCCCGTACGTCTTGGTGAGCCCTTCGACCTCGATCATGCGATCGGTTCCGTGGCGGACGGGGACGACCCCTGCGGCATGGAAGGCTCCTGACGGCTAGGGGCATCGCGCCGACCCGCGCGAACCTGGTGATTCGAACGATGGGGCATGAACCGCCGCCCCGCCCGTCGAGAGCCGACGGAGGGTTTGCAGCTCGGGGAGCGGTCACGGCGTCGGCGTCGCGGCCTCAGTCGGACGCAGCCTCCGCGCCGACCCGCAAGAGCTCGAGCGACTCGTGCTCGACGAGGACGGGGACGAAGTCCCGGACCGGCGATCCCTCGAACTGGGCGAGCTGAGCCTCGACGACCTCGCGGATCGTGGCCTGGGGAATGTCGGGGTAACGGGCCGAGAGTCGCTGCACGACGTCGTCGATCGCACGACCTTCATTGTCGATGGGCATGCCGTCAGCGTGCGGGCGGCCCTGCCGCTGGTCAACCGCTCCCGACCGCCGTGCAGTGCCTGTCGCGCAGTGTTCTCCCGGCGTTCAACCGTCCGTCGCACCGGCACCGTACGGTCGCAGCCGTGCTACCGACAGGAGCTGGGGTGGACCCCGTGACGGAACGTCCCGGGTCCGAGGTTCGTGCCGCTCAGCTGAGCGGGTCGCACATCGGCCGGACCGCGACGCTGGGCTTCGGCAACGACAGGCACCCGGGCGGTCTGATCCGCGGACGCCTGGCGATGGTGCGCCACGGCGTCGACGGTGACGACGTCGAGATCGGGCTCGTGGTCGGTGGGCAACGGCTCTCGATCGACGTGTCCAGGCACAAGGTGATCGAGCTGGACTGACCGGCCGGGCGGCATCGGGTGAAACTCGGCGGCGCACACAGTGTTCCCCGGGTCGAAACCCGCCGGAAACGACACGAGTGTCACTCTCGAAGCACGCTCCGGGGCCTGGTACGAGCAGGCTCCCGGGCCTCGGGGTCCTGCAGCAGCCCCACCCGCCGGCCACGACCTGAGGAAGCGATGACCCCACGACCCGACGTCCTGGTGATCGGCGAGGCGCTGATCGACGTCCACGACGACGGCATGACCATCCGCGAGCGCGTCGGCGGCAGCGCCGGCAACATCGCCGTCGGCCTGGCCCGCCTCGGTCGGGACACGGTCCTGCACACCGCGATCGGTCGCGACGAGCGCGGGCGGGAGATCTCGGCGTACCTGACGGCCTCCGGTGTCGGGCTGTCGGACTCGTCCCTCGTGCGGACCGCCTCGTCCGTCGCCCGGGCGGTGCTGTGGGTCGACGGCTCGGTGCGTCAGGACTTCCGGATCCACTGGGAGCCCGCCGCGGACCCGGGGACCTCGACGGCACGCAGCGTCCACGCCGGCTCGGTAGCGGCGTACCTGGAGCCCGGTGCGAGCACCGTGCTGGACCTCGTGGCCCGGTCGTACGGCCGGTCGCTGATCACGTTCGACCCCAGGATCGAGGCCGCCCTGGTGGGCCCGCGTGAGGACGCCCGCCGTCGGACGCTCCGGTTCGTCGAGCTGGCGGGGATCGTCAAGGCCAGCGAGCGCGACCTCGCGTTCCTGTACCCGGAGGACGACCCGCTCGACGTGCTGCGCGACTGGATCGGTCTCGGCCCGGACCTCGCCGTGCTGACGCGTGGTCCTCGCGGCGCGACGGCGGTGACCGCGCGCGGCGTCGTCGACGTGCCGGGGATCCCGGTCCTGCACGCCGAGGCGGGGGTCGGCGGGGGAGACGCGTTCATGTCGACGCTGATCGACAGCGCGCTGACGCTCGGATCGGACACCGGCATGCGCTGGGTGCGGTCCGGCGCGCCGGTGGTCGAGCAGGTGCTGCAGCGCTCGGTCCAGGCCGCCGCGCTGACCGTCGCGAGGCTGGGTGCGGTGCCTCCGACCGCCGAGGAGCTGGCCTCGGCGACCGGGGCCTGAGGACTCTCGGAGAGACGTCGCGCGCGTCGGTGGTCATGATGGGACGACGTCTCCGCCGTCGCAGGCGGCTCGGCCCGCCAGGAGGATCCGATGGAGTCCACGTTCGATCTCGACCGCATCGAGCCTGACGCCGAGGACGACCTGCGCGAGTACATCGACCGCTTGGTCGCCGAGGGCTACAGCGTGGCCGGTGGCGAGGGTGCGGACCCCGTGCTCATCGACCCGGGAGGCAAGGCGGTCGAGACCTGGCGCGAGGACTACCCGTACGACGAGCTGATGGATCGCGAGGAGTACGAGGAGACCAAGTACCGCCTGCAGATCGAGCTCCTCAAGCTGCAGTACTGGGCGGAGGACAACGGCGAACGCCACATCATCGTGTTCGAGGGCCGGGACGCGGCCGGCAAGGGCGGCACGATCAAGCGGTTCATCGAGCACCTGAACCCGCGGGCGGCACGCGTCGTGGCGCTCAACAAGCCGACCACCACGGAGCAGGGCCAGTGGTACTTCCAGCGCTACGTCAAGCACTTCCCCACGCAGGGCGAGATCGTCCTGTTCGACAGGTCCTGGTACAACCGCGCAGGCGTCGAGCGGGTGATGGGCTTCTGCTCGGATGACGAGTACGCGGCCTTCATGCGTCAAACCCCTGACTTCGAGAAGCTCGTCGTCGACGCCGGCACGCACCTGACCAAGCTCTGGTTCTCGGTCACCCGCCGCGAGCAGCGCACCCGCTTCGCGATCCGCCAGATCGACCCCGTCCGTCGCTGGAAGCTGTCACCGATGGACCTCGAGTCCCTCGGCCGCTGGGAGACGTACTCCGCGGCGAAGGAAGCCATGTTCGCCGGGACGGACACGGACCATGCGCCGTGGATCGCGATCCGCAGCAACGACAAGAAGCGGGCCCGGCTCAACGCCATGCGCTACTTCCTGAGCCAGTTCTCCTACGACGACAAGAACGAGGAGGTCGTCGGCGAGGTCGACCCGCTGATCGTCCAGCGTGCGCGCGACACCGTCGGCGACTGAGCCGGGTGGGCCTACCGGTGCACCGGGGTCCGCTCGGCCTTCTCCCGGCGCATGTCCCGGTGCAGCTCCTGGAGCAGGAGCGGTCCGTCGGCCCAGCCCTGCAGGCTCACGGCGGCGACCGCACGGACCGCCGGCCACTCGCCGTCCGCGAAGCCGGCAGGACGCGCGGCGAGCGCCCGGAGCGCGATCCGCCGCAGCTCCTCGGTCACCTCGCGCGCCCGTTGATCGGGAACGGCGGGCAGCACCGCGGCGATGACGATCTCGTCGTCCCCGAGCCGGCCGACGACGCACCCCGCCGGGGAGGTGCTCGCCAGCGCCTGCGCCATGGCGGCGAGCACGCGGTCGCCGTGGGGCAGACCGTGCACGGCGTTGAGCAGGCCGAACCCGGCGACGTCGATGAGCGTGACCGCGAGGCGTCGCCGCGTGCCCTGGATCTCCCGCGCCCACGAGTCGAGCGTGTGCTCGAGCATGTGGCGGTTGACCAGACCGGTGGTGCGGTCGCGCATCCCCTGGTCCGCGAGCGCGGCGGCGAGCGAGTGCACGAGCTCGGCGGTCCCGGTCGCCGACCAGACGTCGGCGCGGACGACCACGTCCTCGAACCGGGACTCGGGCGGCCGGGCCATCGCCAGCAGGGCCGCCTCGACCACGGATGCCGTCGGGTCCACGACGAGCGGGTCCCAGTCCGCCACGGCGCGTGCGGGGCGCCGCGTCAGCACCGCTCGGCCGTACCCGAGGCGGCCGGCCATGCCGGCGTTGAACCGCGATCGCGTGATGAGTCCGACCCGGCCCGTCGCGTCCCGGTCGACGACGCCGACCCGGACGAGGGCCGGGTTGAAGAAGAGCGGCTCGATCTCGTGGACGGGCATGTCCGCATCCACCACCTCCAGCGGGACGGCGAGGGTCGAGACGAGCGCGCTGGACGGGACGGCGCCGGAGCGCAGGTCACGCAGGAGGGTCTGGACGTCGGCCACAGGGAGAGCGTCCTCGCTCCACCCGCAGGTCGTGGCCGTGTTCGGCGAGCCGCCAGCCAACGTTCACGCGGGAGTCACCGAGGTGGACCAGGCAGCGGACGAAGCGGACGAGCCGAGGCCGAGCACCCCGGGCGGGGGACTCGATGCTTCTGCACCCGCCCGCCGTCCGCGGCCCCGACGAGAGTACGATCGGGCCGGTAACCGCGCCGTGGCGGGGTGCCCGCTCCGCAGGTCACGGTCGCGGACGGACATCGAGGCGCACCATGCGCAGGCGACTGACCGCACTCGGACTCGTTCTCCTCCTGATGGCAGGCCTGAGCCTGCTCACCGCGCCGGCGGCGTCGGCGCACCCGTACTGCGGCCAGGTGTGGGGTTCTGCACCGAAGGCGGCGGGCGACCTCTCGGCCGGGACGATGACGAACGTCAGAGCCGGCCGGCACACGTGCTTCGACCGGCTCGTCCTCGACATCGACGCGCCGCTGACGGGCTGGTCGGTGAGCTATGTCGACGAGGTGCGCCAGGACGGCTCGGGCGACGTCGTCCCCACGGCCGGCGGTGCGCGGCTCCAGGTGGTCGTCGGCGTTCCGACCATCGCGACCGACGCGTTCTTCGTCGGACCTGGCCGGCTCGTGGACACGTCGTCGTACCGGACGTTCCGTGACGTGGTCTGGGCAGGCAGCTTCGAGGGCTCGAGCTCGGTGGGGCTGGGCGTGCGGGCGCGACTCCCGTTCCGCGCGTTCGTCCTGGCGGGGCCCGGGGCCGGCTCCCGGCTCGTCGTCGACGTCGGGCACCAGTGGTGCGCGACCGGCCACTCCCAGTGCTGAGGGCGGCCGGCTGACCGGTCCCGTCAGCTGCGCAGCGCGCGGACGGCCCGCCCGACGAGTGCCGCGGCGACCACGCCTCCCGCGGCAGCGAGCAGCCACGGGCCGCCGACGAGCACCGGGTCGAGCGGCTGGTGCACCCGGTCGGCGCGGTGGCCCTCCGTCCGGGAGCTCAGACCGTGCCGACGGACCTCGCTGAGCACGCCCGTCTGGGTGATCGGGTTGTCGGGGCGTGGGGTGAGCAGCGAGGTCGCGTGGTGCTCGATGGCGTCGAGCCGGTCCGCCAGGACCAGCAGCAGCCAGTGGGCGGCGCGCGCCTCGCTGTACCGCTCGTAGGCGTGGGCGCGCACGACTCCGGGCAGCCCGCGCAGGGGCTGGGCGGTGCCGAACACCGGCGTGAGGAAGGCATGCTCGATCGACCGCTCGCGGGGGACGAGCTCGGGCTGCCGGTCGGGGAAGTCCCAGTGGGCACCGGTGTCCAGGTCGAGCCTCTCCCGGGGCACCGACGGACGGTCGGCGGGGTCCAGGTCCGCGCCCCAGCCGGGGATGCGGGCGCGCAGCTGGTCGATCGACTCGGGCAGTGGTGGCTTCTCGGATGTGTAGGCCATGGCGTCCCTCCTCAGGCCGCGTCCGGGACGACGAGCGTCTTGATGCACCCGTCGAGCTTGGCGGAGAACATGTGGTACCCCTCGGCGATGTGCTCGAGCGGGATCCGGTGGGTGACGATGTCGCTGGGCTTGAGGTACCCGTTGCGGATGTGCTCGAACAGCCGGGGCCACTGCCGCTTGACGGGTGCCTGGTTCATCCGCAGCGTGAGCCCCTTGTTCATGGCGTCACCGAACTTCACGGCACTGAACAGCGGGCCGTAGGCGCCCATCACGGAGACCGTGCCGCCCTTGCGCACCGAGTCGATGGCCCAGTTGAGCGCGACCGGGGACCCGCCCTGCAGCTTGAGCTTGGCGCTGGTGACGTGCTGCATCAGGTTGCCGTCCGCCTCGGCACCCACGGCGTCGATGACGACGTCGGCGCCCAGGTGGTCCGTCATCTTCTTCAGCAGCACGATCAGGTCGTCGTGCTCGGCGAAGTTGACGGTCTCCGCGTAGGCGAACGTCCTCGCCTTCTCCAGCCGGTAGTCCAGGTGGTCGACGACGATGACCCGCCCGGCACCCATCAGCCACGCCGACCGCGCCGCGAACAGCCCGACCGGGCCCGCGCCCAGGACGACGACGACGTCACCCTCGTGGATGTCGCCGAGCTGGGCGCCGAAGTACCCGGTGGACAGCGCGTCCGTGAGCAGCACCGCGTCCTCGTCGTCCATCCACTCCGGGATGCGCTGCGGGCCGACGTCCGCGAACGGCACCCGCACGTACTCCGCCTGGCCGCCGTCGTAGCCACCGGTGGTGTGCGAGTACCCGTAGATGCCCCCCACGGCGGTCGCGTTCGGGTTCACGTTGTGGCAGTTGGAGTACAGGCCGCGCGCGCAGAAGAAGCACGACCCGCAGTACACGTTGAACGGGACCATCACCCGGTCGCCGACCGACAGGTTCTGCACGGACGGGCCGACCTGGTCCACGACCCCGATGAACTCGTGGCCGAACGTGTGCCCGATGCGGGTGTCGGGCATCATGCCGTGGTAGAGGTGCAGGTCAGAGCCGCAGATCGCGGCCAGGGTGACCCGGACGATGGCGTCGTTCGGGTGCTCGATGCGCGGGACGTCCTTGTCCTCGACGCGGATCTTGTAGGGGCCTCGGTAGACCATCGCTCGCACGGGTGCACCACCTCGGGAGTGCCGGGCGCCGCGCTGCTAGACGCTTGTGCGAGCCTGCCACCGCGTGTGCCCGCGCGCCTCTCGGAGCCCCCGCCCCGTCCCGACGGGCAGACGGGCGGGTCTCACGCCTTGACGGCCAGCACGGGGCAGCGGGCGTCGAGCAGGATGCGTTGTGCCGTGGACCCCATGAGCAGCTTCCCGACGGGCGAACGGTGACGGATGCCGATCACGAGCATCGACGCGTCGACCTCCTCGGCGATGTCGAGCAGCGCGTCGCCGACGTCGCGCACGACGGTCTGGCGTACCTCGCCGTCGACCCCGAGGGAGTCGAGGAGCGCGCGCACCTGGGAGACGTCGGCGACACCGGCGAACCGGTCGTCGACCGGGGCGGTGCCGCTCGACGCGTTGACGACGAGCAGGCGCTCGTCGTGCACCTGTGCCTCCGCGATGGCACGCACCAGTGCAGCATGCCCCCGGGCGTCCGGTGTCCAACCGACGACGACGGTCATGACCTCACCTCTTCCTCGAGCTCCTCGACCTCGTCCTCCAGCCGCTCCGGCCCCTGCCTGCCGGGGACGAGCCGCAGGACGAGCGGCCCGAGCAGCAGGACCGCGATGACCACGTAGACGATCACGGCGACCGGCTCGCTCCACAGCGCCGACACGTCACCCTGGGACAGCTGCAGCGCCTGGGTGAGCTGCTCCTCGAGCCGGGGCCCGAGGATGACGCCGACGATGAGCGGCAGCACGGGGAGCCCGAACCGCCGCATGGCGAACCCGAGCGCCCCGAACAGGCAGAGCAGCAGGACGTCGAACCGCTGGAAGTTCACGCTGTACGCGCCGAGGACCGCGAAGAACAGGATGCCCGCGTACAGGTAGGGCCGGGGGATGCGGAGCAGCTTCGCCCACAGCGGCGCGAGCGGCAGGTTGATGACGAGCAGCAGGGTGTTGGCGACGAACAGGCTGGCCAGCAGCGTCCACACCAGCTCGGGCTCGGCCTCGAACAGCTGGGGGCCCGGCTGCAGGCCGTAGCTCTGCATGGCCGCGAGGATGACGGCCGCGGTGGCGGTGGTGGGCAGGCCGATCGCGAGCAGCGGCACGAGCGTGCCCGCGGCGGACGCGTTGTTGGCGGCCTCCGGCCCGGCGACGCCCTCGATGGCGCCCTTCCCGAACTCGGCCCGGTGCTCGCCCGCCAGCCGGCGCTCGGTGATGTACGACAGGAACGTCGGGAGCTCGGCCCCGCCGGCGGGCAGGGCGCCGAACGGGAACCCGAAGGCGGTGCCGCGCAGCCAGGGCGCCCACGACCGCCGCCAGTCCCGCCGGTCCATCCAGGGCCGTCCCACGGGGATGATCTCGAGCGGCCGACGCCGCAGGTGCGCAGCGACCCAGAGCGCCTCCCCGACGGCGAAGATGGCGACCGCGACGACGACGATGTCGATGCCGTCGGCGAGCAGCGGGTTGTCGAGCGTCAGGCGTGCCTGGCCGGTCGACGTCCCGACGAGGCCGATCGCCAGACCGAGCGCGAGCGAGATGAACCCGCGGAGCTTCGAGCTGCCCAGCACCGACGTCACCGCGACGAGGGCCAGGAGCATGAGGGCGAAGTACGAGGGCGCGCCCAGCACGACGACCCAGTCGGCGACCGTCGGCGCGACCGCGACGAGCAGGATCGTCCCGATGGTCCCCGCGACGAACGACCCGATCGCGGCCGTGGCGAGCGCCTGCGCCGCGCGGCCGGTCTTCGCCATCTTGTTGCCCTCGAGCGCCGTGATGACCGACGACGACTCGCCCGGCGTGTTCAGCAGGATCGACGTGGTCGACCCGCCGTACATGCCGCCGTAGTAGATGCCCGCGAACATGATGAGCGCCGCGCTGGGGGAGACGTTGTAGGTGACGGGCAGCAGGAGGGCGACCGTCATCGCGGGGCCGATCCCGGGCAGCACGCCGACCGCCGTGCCGAGCAGCACGCCGATGACGGCGTAGAGCAGGTTCTCGGGCGTGAGAGCCATGCTGAGCCCGGTGAGCAGGGCGTCCATCAGAGGATCCCGTCCAGGACGCCGGCCGGGATCGGGATGCCCAGGCCGACGTAGAAGCCGTACCAGGACGTCACCGACAGCACCGCGCCGATCGCCAGGTTGCGCACCCAGTGCCGGTTGCCCAGCACGGTCGCGGCGCCCGCGAACAGGAGGGCGCCGACGATCGCCCAGCCGAGCCAGTCGATGAGCACGACGGTCGCCCCGAGCACGCCGGCGAGCCCGGCGAGGGTCCTCCAGTCGGTGCTGCTGCTGAGGTCGACGTCCTCACCGGCCTCGCCCTCGGCGCGGTCGCCGCGCGCCGTCGCGACGGCCAGCAGGACGGCGAGCACGACGAGGGACGACCCGATCACGAAGCCGAACGCCGCGGGTGCCACGACCTGGTCGGAGAACCCCGGGTCGAGGCCCGCGGAGTCGACGACCGTCCAGATGCCGACGAGCCCGAGGAACGCCGCCATGCCGTACTGCGCGCGATCGGGCCCGAGCTCCGGGTGCTCGCTCGGGGCGGGAGGTGGCGTTGCGGTCACGGCGTCGCCCGGTTCACAGCAGCCCCAGGTCCTCGAGGGTGCTCGCCACCCGTTCGTCCTGGTCCACGAGGAACTCCTGGAACTCGTCACCGGTGCGGAACGCGTCCACCCAGCCGTTGGTCTCCAGCGCCTCCTGCCAGGCGGCCGTCCCGTGCATCTCCTCGAGCAGGGCGATGTGCTGGTCGCGGACCGAGTCGGGGATCCCGGGCGGCGCCAGCACCCCGCGCCAGTTGGTGAACACGAGGTCGATGCCGGACTCCTGCAGCGTGGGCGCGTCGACGCCGTCCAGCCGCTCCTCGCCCGACACGGCGAGCACCCGCAGCGAGCCGTCCGCGAGCTGGCCCTCGAACTCGCCCAGCCCGGACGTGCCGACGTCGATCTTGGCGCCGAGCAGGGCCGTGGTCAGCGGTCCGCCCCCGTCGTAGACGATGTAGTTGACCTCGGTCGGGTCGACGCCGACGGCGTCGGCGAGCTGCATCGGGAAGAGGTGGTCGGGTCCACCAGGGCTCGACCCTCCGCCGACCCGCACGCCCCCGGGGTCGGCCCGCCACGCCTCGACGAGGTCGTCGACCGTCTGGAACGGAGAGTCCGCGGGGACGAGCAGCCCCTCCTGCTCCTCGATCAGCTGCGCGATCGGCGTCGCTCCGCTCACCCGCGCGTCCGACCCGTTGGTGTACGTCGCTCCGACGACCCCCAGCCCCATCGTCATGAGGAGGTCCTCGGCGCCGCGCTCGTTGACGAGGCGCTGCATCGCCACGGTCCCGCTCGCGCCGGTGACGTTGCTGACCTCGAACCGCCCGGTGAGGTCCTCGGCCTCCATGACGCGCGTCGCCGCACGGCCGGTCTGGTCGTACCCACCGCCCGGCGAGTTGGGGATCATCATGCGCAGCCGGGCGTTCTCACCCCCGTCGTCACCGCGCGTGACGCCGCAGCCGGAGAGGGCGAGGACGGCGACGAGCGCCGTGGCGATCGCCGCGCGACGCCCGCGACGAGACTCGCGCGCGCGGGCACCGGAGAGCCCCATGCAGAACACCCCCTTGTGCCTGCGTCGATCTTGACCCATCCCGACGCGGACGTCATCTCGGGGGAGCGCCCGGCGGTCAGTGGTGGTCGCCGTGCCGACCGAGAGACTCCACCGGGGTGGCGCCCGGACGGCTCCACTGCGGGACGGGCCGGGTCGACTCCGCCCACCCGGCGCGGCCGTCCGCGTCCATCCGCCAGTACCAGCACGGGCCGTTGCCCCCCGGCCAGCCGTCAGGCTTGTCCTCCCACGCCTCGCCGCGCCCGTAGGGCGTCATGTCGAGCAAGGCGAACGACGGGGCGGCTGCCTCGACGCCCCGCCCGGTCGTCGTGTAGGTCAGGAAGACGCGGTCGCCGTCGCGCAGGAAGGTGGCCAGCGAGCCCATCTCGTCACCGACGGGCGCCTCGACGTCCCGCACGGAGTACCAGGGCTGGGTGTAGCCCATGAAGTCGACGAACGGGGCGACCTCGTCCCAGCGGCCCGTGGTCAGGATGGCGAACGAGACGCCGCGGGCGTTCAGGTAGACGGCGTCCTTCAGCTGCCAGGCGCTCACCGTGCAGCCCTCGCACTGGCCCTGGTGCGGCGCACCGTCGTGCCACATGTGCTTGTAGACGACGAGCTCGTCGCGGCCCTGGAACAGCGACCGGAACGGGACCGGCCCGTCGGGTCCGACGACCTCCACCGTGCCGTCGATCTCGACCATGGGCAGCCTGCGGCGCTCCGCCGCGATCGCGTCGCCTGCGCGGGTGTGGGCCTTCTCGCGGACCAGGAGCTCGCCGCGCGCGACCTGCCAGGTGGCGAGGTCGACGACGGGCGGTCGGCCGGGCAGGGCGCGGGTCAGGTCGTCGGGGGTGGTCGTCATGGTGTCCTCCGTGGTGGGTGGTGCCGGGCGGCGTCGTACGACGATCGTCGTCGGCGTTCACGGGCACGACGCGCGGGCGTGCCTCCGATCGACACGATGGCCTGATGTCCTCGTCGATCGTGCGGGCCGGTGCGGACGCCGTGGGTGCTGGGGCGCGAGGATGAGCCCGTGACCACCGAGCAGCCGTGCTGCGCCCCGGGAGCTCGGCACCCCCGCACGCCCGTGCCGCTCGGGCTCGGCTCGCCCAGGCTCCCGCGCGCAGACGCCGCGACGCCCCGGGCGAGCGTCGTCGATACCCTGGTCGAGGTCCCCGGTGGTTCCTTCGTCATGGGGCACGACGGTGCGGACGGGCACGCGTCGGACGGGGAGGGGCCGGCGCACGTAGTGGAGCTGCGGCCGTTCCGGATCATGCGGACCGCCGTGACCACCGCCCAGTTCGCGGAGTTCGTGGACGCGACGGGGTACCGGACGGAGGCCGAGGCGTTCGGCTGGTCCTTCGTCTTCGCCGGTCTGCTGCCGGACGACTTCCCACCGACGCGGGGTGTGGCGGCCACGCCGTGGTGGCGGCAGGTGGAGGGAGCCGACTGGCGGCACCCCGAGGGCCCGCACTCGTCGGTCGGGGACCGGGCGGACCATCCCGTGGTGCACGTCAGCTGGTCGGACGCCTCGGCGTTCGCGACCTGGGCGGGCTTGCGCCTGCCCTCCGAGGCCGAGTGGGAACGCGCGGCCCGCGGCGACGTCGTCGGCGCGCACTACCCGTGGGGGCACGAGCGGGAGCCGGGCGGCGAGCACCGCATGAACGTGTGGCAGGGGGAGTTCCCGCGGCACAACACGCTCGACGACGGCTACCTGGGTACCGCTCCCGCAGGAGCGTTCCCCGCGAACGGTCTCGGGCTGCACAACATGACGGGCAACGTGTGGGAGTGGTGCCACGACTGGTTCGCGGTCGACACCTACCGGTCGTCGCCGCGCGTCGACCCGGTGGGACCCGTCGCAGGCCTGCAGCGCGTGATGCGCGGTGGGTCCTACCTGTGCCACGAGTCGTACTGCTTCCGCTACCGCGTGGACGCGCGCAGCTCGAGCTCGCCCGACTCGTCCGCCGGCAACATCGGCTTCCGCTGCGTGTCCTGACCGTCGGCCCTGGTCAGGCACGCCGTACCGGGCACTAGGGTGCGAAGAGGACGACGGCGTTCGCGCATCGTGGTCTGCACACCCTGGTTCCGGGCCGGCGACCACGACCGGCCCGCGCTGACACGACCCGTGCGCCGCACGGCGAAGGAGCGTCATGACCGCCGATCGCCACGCCAGGACCATGCTGCCCATCCCCGACCGGCCGTCGCCGGGACTGACGACGTTCGACGCCAAGGACCCGGACACGTCGTTCCCCCCGATCGAGCCGCTCCTCCCGCCGGAGGGTGCGCCCAACGTCCTGATCGTGCTGCTCGACGACGTCGGGTTCGGTGCGTCGAGCGCGTTCGGCGGGCCGTGCGCGACACCCAGCGCCGAGCGCCTCGCCGCCACGGGGCTGACGTACAACCGGTTCCACACCACCGCGTTGTGCGCGCCCACCCGGCAGGCCATGCTCACCGGCCGGAACCACCACTCGGTCGGCATGGGCAGCATCACGGAGACCGCCACGTCGGCGCCCGGGAACAGCTCGCTGCGGCCCAACACCAAGGCGCCGCTCGCGATGACCCTCAAGCTCAACGGGTACTCGACCGCGCAGTTCGGCAAGTGCCACGAGGTACCCGTCTGGCAGACGTCGCCGATGGGTCCGTTCGACGCGTGGCCCACCGGGGGTGGTGGCTTCGAGACGTTCTACGGCTTCATCGGTGGTGAGAACAACCAGTGGGATCCCGCCCTCTACGACGGCACCACGCCCGTCGAGCCACCGGCGACGGCGGAGGAGGGCTATCACCTGACCGAGGACCTCACGGACCGCGCCATGAGCTGGGTCCGGCAGCAGAAGGCGCTGATGCCGGACCGACCGTTCTTCGTCTACTTCGCGCCGGGTGCGACGCACGCCCCGCACCACGTCCCGCCGGAGTGGATCGAGAAGTACGCCGGCCGGTTCGACGACGGGTGGGACGTCGAGCGCGAGCGGACGTTCGCCCGTCAGGTCGAGCTCGGCATCGTGCCGGCAGGGACGCAGCTGACCGAGAGGCACGCGGAGATCCCCGCGTGGGACGACATGCCGGCGGAGCTCAAGCCGGTGCTCGCCCGCCAGATGGAGGTGTACGCCGCCTTCCTGGAGCACACCGACCATCACGTCGGTCGCCTCCTGGACACCATCGAGGATCTCGGCGTGCTCGAGAACACGCTGATCTACTACATCATCGGCGACAACGGGGCGTCCGCCGAGGGCACGGTCAACGGTGCGTTCAACGAGATGGCCAACTTCAACGGCATGGCCGCCGTCGAGACACCGGAGTTCCTGCTGAGCAAGCTGGACGAGCTGGGCTCACCCTCCTCGTACAACCACTACTCGGTGGGCTGGGCATGGGCGATGAACTCCCCGCTCCAGTGGACCAAGCAGGTGGCCTCCCACTGGGGCGGCACGCGCAACGGCACGATCGTGCACTGGCCCGACGGGATCGCCGAGGCGGGCGGGCTGCGGTCGCAGTTCACCCACGTCATCGACGTCGCCCCGACCGTCCTGCAGGCAGCGGGCGTGCCGGAGCCGGCGATGGTGAACGGCGTCCAGCAGTCGCCCATGGAGGGCACCTCGATGCTCCCCACGTTCAACGAGCCCGACCTGCCGGAAGAGCACGACCTGCAGTACTTCGAGATGTTCGGCAACCGCGGGATCTACCACCGCGGCTGGAGCGCCGTCACCAAGCACAAGACCCCGTGGATCATGGTGGGCGGCACGCTGCCGGACTTCGACGACGACGTCTGGGAGCTCTACGACGGGCGGACGGACTTCAGCCAGGCGCACGACCTCGCCGCCGAGCACCCGGACGTGCTCGCGCGGCTGCAGAGGCTGTGGCTGATCGAGGCGACGAAGTACGGCGTGCTGCCGCTGGACGACCGCGGGGCGGAGCGGCTGGAGCCGTCGATGGCCGGGCGCCCGACCCTGATCAGAGGCACCTCGCAGCAGTTCTTCCCGGGCATGGGCCGGCTCTCGGAGAACAGCGTCGTCAGCATCAAGAACAAGTCGTTCTCCGTGACGGCCGAGGTGGTCGTCGAGGCGTCGGGCGCCGAGGGCGTGATCATCGCGCAGGGTGGGCGGTTCGGCGGGTGGAGCTTCTACGCGAAGGGCGGACGGCTGACGTTCGTCTACAACGTCCTCGGGATCCACCACTTCGTCGTCGGTGCCGAGCAGCCGATCCCTGCCGGGAAGCACCAGCTGCGGGTCGAGTTCGCCTACGACGGCGGAGGCCTGGCGAAGGGCGGGGACGTGACGCTCTTCCACGACGGCGCCGCCGTCGGTTCCGGTCGGGTGGCGATGACCCAGCCCATGGTCTTCTCCGCCGACGAGACCACCGACATCGGCTACGAGAGCGGCACCACGGTGAGCGCCGACTACACGGCCGCCACCAGCCGCTTCCGCGGGAAGATCCACTGGGTGCAGATCGACCTGGGCGACGACGACCACGACCACGTCATCGACCCGGAGGAGCGCCTGCGCATCGCGATGGCACGGCAATGAGGGCGTCTCCGGCCGTCAGCCGTCGAGCCGGGCCGCGACGTCGGCGGGGAAGCCACCGGTCGCCACCGGTCCCCACCGCGTCGGGGTGACCCGGATCAGGGACTTGCCCTGGACGCGCATGGCGGCGCGGTACTCGTCCCAGTCGGGGTGCTCGCCGGCGATGCAGCGGTAGTAGTCCACCAGTGCGTCCTCCGCCTCCGGCATGTGCAGCACCTCGGCGCGTCCGTCGACCTGCACCCAGGCGTCCCCGAAGTCGTCGGACAGCACGCACACGCTCACCTCCGGCGAGCGCTCCGCGTTGACGGTCTTCGCGCGGCCCGGATAGGTGGAGATCACCAGCCGACCCTGCGCGTCCACGCCGCCGCTGACGGGGGAGACCTGCGGCCGTCCGTCCTGGCGCGTGGTCACGAGGACGAAGTGATGCCGGTCCCGGACGAAGTCGAGGAGCTCGGCGAGGTCCGTGCGGCGGGTGGTGGCGACGGGACGAGGCATGGCACCACGGTAGGAGGCGCGGCGCACGGGCGCCTGACGGCACCAGGCCGGCGGGTGCACCCGCCGGCCTGGTCGTCCGCTCCGGCAGACGCCTCTCGGCGCGGGGCCGCTCGTGGCGGCTGATGATGGAGCCCGGGGTCATGGACCGGAGCGGCACGGTCTTCAACGGCGCACCGGCGGCGGTTGTTCCCCTCGACGCGTGCCTGTCGACGGCGGACCTGGCCCTGGTCGGGGCGGGGGCGATGGGTCTAACGTCCGAAGTGTCCCGAATCGTCTCGTCAGTGGGGGCAGGCGAGAACTGATGCCGCTGCCGCTTCTCCTCGCGGGTCCCGTGCTGCGCCGCGTCGACCCGGGGCTCGTCGCCGTCCAGGTGGTGCTGAGCGAGCCGGCGGGCGTCCGGGTCACCGTGTGGGAGGGTCGCGTCGCGTCGGACACCACCAACCCGCCGTTCGCCACCAGCGCCGACCCGCCGGACCCGAACGCGGCACCGCCGCATCCCGGCGAGACGACGGTGCGCATCGGCGAGCAGCTCCATCTCGGGCTCGTGACGGTGCGGCTGCCCCCGTCGTCCGGCAGGGTCTTCCAGCCCGACCGGCTGTACTCGTACAACGTGACCGTCACGGGCGCGCAGAACACCACCGACCTGGCCGGTCTCGGCCTGCTCGGCCCGCACACGGTGAGCGGCGTCGAGTGCGGACCGCTCGGGTACGCCGACCGGATGCTGCCCAGCTTCGCGCTGCCGCCGTCCACCCTGGACGACCTGCGGATCGCGTACGGGTCCTGCCGACGCCCGGGGTACGACGACGGCGACGCGCTGGCGTGGATGGACGAGTACCTGAACGAGCGGTTCGACGACCCGCGGGGGCGGATCCACCAGCTCTTCCTCGGCGGGGACCAGATCTACGCCGACGACGTGGACTCGCTGATGATGCTGCGGACCGCGCAGCTGGGTGTGGAGCTCATCGGCACCGACGGCGGGGTGCCCCTCGAGCGGGTCAAGGTCAACCAGGTCCTGCGGCGCCCCGACGTCGAGCCGAGCCGCGTCGACCCCGGTGCCAGCTACACCCCCGAGACCCCGCAGCAGACGGAGGCCGCGGGGGACCTGCCGGCCGGGCCGCCGCAGTTCCCGGTCGGGGACCGGCTCAGGCTCACGCAGGTCAGTGCCCAGCTCACCAGCAGCGACGGCGCCAACCACCTGATGTCCGTCGGGGAGTTCGCCGCCGCCTACCTGCTGGCGTGGTCGCCGGCATGCTGGGGCGAGGAGGTGCCCGGCGCCCAGCTCCTGGCCCCCGGCGCAGGGACGGGCCCGGCGCTGCGCTGGCTGGACATGCCGGGCGCGGACCACGACATCGACCTGCCGCTGCAGGACTTCCCCGAGCGCGTCCCGCAGCACCTGTTCTCCGACGCGGCGACCATCGCGCAGCGGGAGAAGGACAGGGTGGAGAACGCGGCCGAGCACACCCGGTCGCGCCTGCGCAGCCATCGGGTGCACCGGGAGTTCCTGCTCGGGCTGGGCCGCGTGCAACGTGTGCTTGCGAACGTGCCGACGTACATGATGCTCGACGACCACGACGTCACCGACGACTTCTTCCTCACGCCGATGTGGCGGCACCGGGTGCTCGGGACCGCGCTCGGGCACGTAATCCTGACCAACGGGATGCTGGGCTACGCCCTGTTCCAGGACTGGGGCAACGACCCGCGCCGGTACGACCAGGTCACCACACCGGACCGGCCGGAGCTGGGCGGCCAGCTCCCCGGTGACCTGCTGGACCGGGCGGCGCGGCTGTTCCCGCGGTCTGCTCCCGGGCCCGACGCGACGGTGTTCGACGAGATCGGCCGCATGTTCGGGCACCACCTCGACAACCCGCCGCAGCCCGACGGCCGGTTCGGCGTCGTGGACGCGCCCATGACGTGGCACTTCACGGTCGACGGTCCCAAGCACGTCGCCGTCGCCCTGGACAACCGCACCCGCCGCAGCTACGCCGCCGAGATCGGTCCGCCGGGCAACGTCTCGACGGAGGCGCTCGTCGACCAGGTCCCGCGTCCTCCGTTGCCCGACGGTCGCGAGGTGCTCGTCGTGGTCGCCCCGCTGCAGGTGATCGGGCCCCCGGTGATCGACGAGGTGGTCGCGAAGGCCATCTACCGCGTGTTCGACCTGCTGGAGGCAGGCGACCTGACGGACCGGTCGTCGGCCGCGGGGAACCGTCGGATGCCCGGGACCAACCCGGACGCCCTGGAGACCTGGGCCTTCGACGCGGTCACGTTCGAGCACCTGCTGGCCCGGTTGGCGGAGCACCGGCGGGTCGTGGTGCTGTCCGGCGACGTGCACAACGCGGCCGCCAACGTCATGAGCTACTGGCGCGGCGACGCCGCCGAGCCGGCCCGGATCGCGCAGCTGACGTCCAGCGGCTTCAAGAACGTCATGCCCGTCTACCTGCGGGCGCTGGACCGCAGCGCGATGCTCCTGCAGGAGCTCCTGCGCGCGAGGCTCGGGGTGGAGCGTCTCGGCTGGACCCGGCCCGACGCCGAGCTGGTGCTGCTGCCCGACGGGCGGACCGAGGCGGACCTGGTGGCGGTGACGCGGGCTCGCTTGCTGCGCAGCCCGGTGCTGCTGGCGACCCACGGCTGGCTGGACGACAACCCCGAGGGCGAGGAGCGGGAGGACCGGCTCACGTCGCGGCTCAACCCCGACAAGCCGCCGGACTGGCGCTGGCGGGTGACCCCGCTGGTCGACGACCGGGCGGATGCCGACCGGCCGGCGCCGATCCGCGTGACCCCGCTGGACGACGCGGTGGTCGAGGCCCAGCTGGCCGACCCTGCGACGGCCTTCGCGGCGATGCAGGCGGTCGCCGCCCGGCACCAGGCCTCCCTGGACCGGATGCGCAACACGCGCCAGATGATGTTCCGGTCGAACTTCGGGATCTGCCGGTTCGAGACGGACGACGACGGTGTGGTGACGGCCGTCGGCGAGGTGCACACGTCGGCCGTCGACCCCGAGACGCAGCTCCCGGTGCTCGGTCCGTACATGGTCCACCGCGCCTCGCTGGGGCCGCAGGCCGAGGCGCCGCCGGCGCAGCTGCGCCGGTCCGTGCTGAGCCGCGTGCCCGTCCCGGAGCCCGGACCGTGAGCGCTGGCTCGGTCCTGCGGTCGATCGCGGGCGAGGTCCTCGACTTCGTCTCCTTCACCGCGGACCTGCTCGGCCGGCCCGAGGCGCGCAGCGCGGTGCTGGCGGACCTCGGCGCGGCGCCGGACGCCGCGACCGAGAAGCTCGTGCTGCCGGAGGCGCCGCTCGCTGCGATCACGGCGTACCGGGCGCAGGTCGACCCCGACCTGCAGGCGGACATCGAGGCGGCGGGCAACCTGGCCCTGCTCATCGGGGCGGTCATCGACCAGGTCGAGGCGTGGCAGGGGACCGACTGGGAGGGGCGCGGCGACACGTTCGTGAACAGCCTGCTCGACCTCCTGGGCAGCACGTACGTGCGGCGCCGCTGGCCGAAGCTGTTCCTCGTGATGCAGGCCGTGGCGATCACGTCCGAGCTCAGCGGGTCGCTGGCGCCCGGTGACACGGCGGGCACCCGGTTCCTCAGCGCGTTCGGCACCATCTTCTCGTTCCTGTGGAACCCGGGACGGACCCTCGACGACCTCGACGACACCCGGTCCGGGGCGCAGGGCAGCACGCTCACCACGGATCGCGACACGTCGTTCCTCGTCGTGGACGGCCTGATCCGGGGGATCGTGGCGGCGATCGCGGTGGTCGACCAGACGAAGGACACCGACGGGCGCAACGCGCTCGGCGACGTGGTCGTCGGCTGGGACTCCGCCGCGCTCGACGTCGACTCCCCGGCCCGACCGACCGCCGCGGACGTCCTGGCGGGCCGGATGGTCTCGCTCGCGCTGCGCCGCGACGGCGGCACCGACGCCGAGCAGCTGCGGGTCACGTGGATGTACCTGCCCCGGCGGCTGGGCACGCCCGCCCGGCCCCACCAGCTGTTCCTCGCGCTCGGCGGCACGCTGACGCTGGACGAGGTGCTCAACCCCGGCGCCACCGACGGCCCGACGTGGAGGTTCCGGGTCGACGTCCGCAGCGACGCCGGGGCCGCGCTGCTGATCGGGGGAGAGGAGGGCGTGCAGGCCAACGCCCAGGCGGCGACCTCCGCCGTCTCCGTCGGGTACAGCGCCGTGCCCGACGAGACGGGGATCAGCTACGCGGTGCCACGCGCGACGGGGTCGCGGATCGAGCTCGGCGAGATCGGCGCCGTCCTGACCATCAGTGCCACGGGTGCTCGGGTCCTGCTGCGCCTGGACCACTGCGCGCTGGTGATCGACTCCGCGGACAAGGACAGCTTCCTGCGCAAGCTCCTCGGTGGCCGACCGGTCCGGAAGGTGTTCTCGCTCGGCCTCGGGTACGACTCCGCGCTCGGCTTCATCCACGAGATCCACGTGCCCGCCGGCGTCGACGCGACCGGTCCGGAGCCGCCCTTCGACTCCTCGGGGCCGGCCGGTCCGCCGGCGCTGGAGAAGACCCTGCCCCTGGGTGGCGGTGGGCTGCTCGGGATCAACGTCCACGAGGTGGTCCTTCGGCTGGCCGGGAACCGTGCCGAGGAGCCCGAGACCGGCTGGGCGGTCGCGCTCGGGGCGCTGGTCTCCTTCAGCACGCAGATCGGGCCGGTCTACGTCCGGGTGGACCGCCTGGGCCTGTTCGCGGCCGTGGACACGACGACCCCGAAGGAGGAGCGCAACCTGCGCGTCCTCGACGCCCACGTCGACGCGACGCGCCCGACGGGGATCGCGCTGGACCTGCGGACCGGTCCGGTCAGCGGCGGCGGCACGATCCAGCTCGACCCTGCCACGGGTGACTACGTCGGCGTCCTCGTCCTGCGGGTGGGCAAGCGCGTCACGATCACCTGCATCGGGCTCGCGTCCACCAAGGACCGCGAGGGCAACGAGGTCACGTCGTTCCTCCTCGTCGGCACCGTCGAGCACCTCGGTCTGCAGGCGGGCTTCATCACCTTCGACGGGTTCGGGCTGCTCTACGCGGCGGACCGCACCCTCGACGTCGCCGCCGTGCGCGCTGCCCTGCCGTCAGGCCGGCTCAAGCACCTGCTCTTCCCGGCCGACCCCGTCAAGCACCTGCCGGAGCTGGTCTCCGCCCTGCGGACGTTCTTCCCGGCGCGCGAGGGCACCCACGTCTACGGCGTCCTGGTGAAGATGACGTTCGGCAGCGGGCACCCGCTGCTGCGCGCCGACCTCGCGCTGATGCTGGAGCGGGACTCCGTCAGCGAGACGAGCCGGTTCCTGGTCCTGGGCCGGCTCTCCTCGGTCCTCCCGCAGGACGCGAACCCGCTGGTCACCCTCAACCTCGACGTCGTCGGCGTCCTCGACCTCGACACCGGCTCCGCTGCGCTGGACGCCGTGCTGTACGACTCGAAGCTGTGCGGACGGTTCGTGCTGACCGGTGCGGCCGCGTTCCGTCGCGAGCGCGGTCAGGGCTTCGCGCTCGCGGTCGGCGGGTTCAACCCGCGGTTCAGCCCGCCCGCCGGCTTCCCGGCGCTGCCGCGGGTCACCGTGGCGCTGACCACGGGCGACAACCCGCGGCTGGTGCTCGAGGCCTACCTCGCCGTCACGACCAACACGCTGCAGCTCGGCGCCAAGGCATCCCTCTACGCCGCGGCGTACGGCTTCAGCCTCCAGGGGTACATCGGCTTCGACGTGCTGGTCAGCTTCTGGCCTCCCCACTTCATCGCCGACTTCGCCGCCGGCGTGCAGCTCAAGCGCGGCTCGCGGAACCTGTTCAAGATCGAGGTCCGGGGCATGCTCGAGGGGCCGATCCCGCTCCGGCTGGCCGGGAGGGCGACGTTCGGCATCCTCTGGTGGGACTACACCGTCTCCTTCGACAAGACCCTGATCGGCGGGGGCGGGTCGCCGGTCACCGAGACGATCGACGTGGTGACCGAGCTGCTGACGCGGCTCGCCGACCCGCGGAGCTGGATGACGGAGCTGCCGGCGGCGGCGACCCAGGTCGCCGCGGTGCGGGCGGTGCCGCGGACCGAGGAGCTGGTGCTGCACCCGCTCGGCCGGCTCGTCGTGCAGCAGGGCCTCGTCCCGCTGAACACCGCCCGCGCCATCGACCGGGTCGGTGCGTTCGTGCCGCGCGACGCGCGCCGGTTCGCGATCACCGACCCCCGGATCGGCGGGGCGATCCCCAGCGTGGCGCCCGTGGGCGACGAGTTCCCGGACAGCCAGTTCTTCGACATGACCGACGCCGAACGGCTCGCGGCGCCCGGGGTCGTGCTGCGGGAGGCGGGGGTGAGCCTGGGCAGCGACCGGTACGCGTCCGACGCCTCGGCCGGCGTCGCGGAGCCGTTCCGGTACACCGAGATCGTCGTCGGGCCGGACGGCGTCCCCGTCGTCCTGCCCGACCCGGCGCCGGCGGAGCCCGCCCACCTGCGGGCCGGTCTGCGCCTGGCCGCGGCCGCGCGCGCGGGCACCCGCACCGCCGTGTCCGAGCGCTACGCGGGCCAGGTGCGGCCGGACGCGCCGCGGCTGGCCGGTCTGGTGCGGCTCCGATGAGCGAGCCGCACCTCGTCCTGCTGCCGTGGGCGCGCCGCGGCGGCCCGCTCGACCTGCCCGAGGACCGCCGGGACGGGCACCCGGCGAGCCAGGCGTCCGCGACCGCGGAGGTGAGGGTCAACGGCGCGGGACCCGCGACCGTGCCCGTCCGGCTCCTCGGCCCCGGCGACGTCACGGCGCTGGCGCCCCAGCAGGTGATCCGCAGCGATCCGGCGCCCGGCACGCGCACGTTCGAGTCCAACTACCTGGCGCTCGTCGAGCTGGACGAGCCGGCGCTGCCGTGGCTGTTCACCCCCGCGTCGGCGTCGGAGGGCCGGTTGCGGCCCTGGATGTGCCTCGTCGTGGTCCGTGAGCAGCCGGGTGTGCAGCTGGCGGCCCCCACCCGCGGATCGCTGCCCGTCCTGCGGATCGGCGCGCCGGCGCACCCCGAGGACGAGCTGCCGGACCTCGACGAGAGCTGGGCCTGGGCGCACGCGCAGCTGGCCACCGACGCGGCGATGAGCGACGAGGCCCTGGCCGACGCCCTCGCCGCAGACCCCGCGCGCAGCCTGTCCCGGCTGGTCAGCGGGCGGCTCCTCGTCGAGCAGACGGAGTACCTCGCGTGCGTCGTGCCGACGTTCGAGGCGGGCCGGCTCACGGGCCTCGGGGACGACCCGGGCGACGCCCAGGGCCCGGCCTGGCGGCGCGGCCCGGGGATGGGGGCCGTCGAGCTGCCGGTCCTGCACCACTGGCGGTTCGCCACCGGTCCCGCCGGCGACTTCCAGTCCCTCGCCCTCGCGATCCGGGGGCGCCCGGTGGCCGACGGCTTCGGGACGCGTGCGGTGGACCTGTCGACGTCGGGGCTCGGGATCGCCGGGGCCGACGACGCGCAGGTGCTCCTGGCGGGCGCGCTGCTCGCGCTCGACGCGCCCGTCGAGCGGTGGTCCGACCCGACGATGCGGGAGCGGTTCGCGACGGCCCTGGTCGACGTGCTCAACACCCCCGACCAGCAGCCGGAGACCGACCCGCTCCTGGCGCCGCCCCGCTACGGCCAGAGCTACGCCGCCGCCCGGGCGCTCGATGCGGCGTCCCCCGGACGCTGGTACGAGCAGCTCAACACCGACCCCGCCCACCGGGTGGCCGCCGCGCTGGGCACGCTCGTGGTCCAGCAGCAGCAGGAGACCCTGGTCGCGGCCGCCTGGGACCAGGCGGCCGACCTGCACACCGCGGGACGGGTCTTCGGTCTGGCGACGCTGGGGCTGGCGCTCGCCGACAGCCTGCACCGGCGGCACGTCGTGCCGCTGCCGCCCGAGTCCGGCCTGTTCGTGCTCGCGCCGCTGCGGGCCCGGCTCCTGCGAGCGCCGTCGACCGGGGGAGCGAGCTTCGCCCAGCAGTGGGCGCAGGCCCAGCTGCCGGACCGGGCGCTGAGCCCGGTGGTCCGGCGCGTGACCCGGTCTCGCGGACCGGCCGTGCGTCGGCTGGCCCGGACCGCACCCACCGCCCGGCTCGACATCCTCGACCGGATGGCGCCGGTCTCACGGATCAACCGGGAGCTGACGCCGGCGCTCGGGCCGCTCACGTTCGAGGCGGGCGGAGCCGCGCTGCCGACCCCGCAGGTGCTGTCCTGGGCGCAGGTGACGGCCGACGCCGTGCAGTCGGGCCCGCCGCAACCCGGGTTCGCGATCGGTCCGGCACCGGCGCCGACCCCGGGTCCCCGTCCGCTGCCCCCGCTCGACGGCGGCGTGCTCGGCGTGGAGCGGCGCGCGGTCGGTGCGGGCGACGACGGCCCGTTCTCGTTGCGCCGACCCCGGGACCCGGACGACCCGTTCGACCCCGACCCCGAACCGGTCGACCCGGACCCCGTCGACCCGGACCCGGTGGACCCGCGTCCTCCCCGGCAGGACAACGCGACCGCTGCCGCCTTCCGCGCGGCGGCGACGCGCCACCTGGCCGCGTTCCTGGCCGCCGCTGCGCCCGGCGAGACCCCGCACGGTTCCCTGGCCGCCCGGGCCGCCTTCGACGAGGCGCTGGCGCTCACCACCCCCACCCGCACGTTCGGCGCCCGGGTGAGCGGGCTGCTCGAGAGCCCGACGCCGCCGGACGCGGCCGCCCCGGTGCCGTCGCTGCGGTTCGCCCCACGCTTCGACGCCCCGATGTCCCGGTCGCTGGCCGAGCTGGGTCAGCACTGGCTGCTGCCCGGTCTGGACGGCGTCCCGGCGGACACCGCGCTCGGATTGCGCACCAACGGCGAGTTCGTCGAGGCGTTCATGGTCGGGCTCAACCACGAGCTGGGCCGCGAGCTGCTCTGGCGCGAGTACCCGACGCCCATGACCGCGACCTTCTTCGACCGGTTCTGGGACGCGGCGGTCGCACCCGAGGCCCCGCCGGACCTCGCGCCTCTGGACTCCTGGGGGGACCGGGCGCTCGGTGCGCCGACGGTCGTCGAGGACCGGTTCGTCCTCCTGCTGCGCAGCGAGCTGATCAGGCGCTTCCCGGACGCACTGGTGTCCGCGACGAAGCCGGGCCCGCCCGTCGAGCGGCTCCTGCCCGTGTTCCGCGGCTCGATGGACCCCGACATCAGCTTCTTCGGGTTCACCGTGCCTCTCGCCGACGCCGACGACTGGTCCGTCGTGATCGCCGAGCAGCCCGGGGCACCCCGCTTCGGCTTCGAGGTGGGCGAGGCGCCCGCCGGCGTCAGCCACGCGCCGGCCACCGAGACCACGTCGGCACGGCAGGCGGCCCGGCTGCGCCAGCTGCCCGCGCGCATCACCATCCCGGTCGCGGTCCTGCTGCGGGAGCCGACGCCATGACCCAGCCGCTCGACCTCGCCGCGCTCACCGGGGACGCGGTCGCCTCGGACGCACGGCTGACCGCTCCCGTCGCCGGCTCGGAGCACCCGCTCGTGCTGCTGCCGGTGCGCCTCGAGACCCGGTACCGGGACGCCGAGCTGCTGGTCCGGGTGTACCCCGACCAGCTGCACGTCGACGCCCACGACCCGCGGCTGTCCGCGCAGGAGATCGCCGCGGGCGAGGACTTCTGGCGCGTCCAGTGGCGCACGGGTACCGACCGCGACCGGGCGCAGCGCGCGTACACCGCGCTCGCGGACCGGTACGGACCGGGCCGGGCCGCCTGGGTGGTCCGGGCCACCACGCCCACGAACCCGCAGGCCCGGCCGGAGGGCTCCGTCGCCGACGACGCGCCTCTCTCCACCGAGCCCACGTTCCCCGTGCCGGAGACCACCGACCTGCGCAGCACCCCGGTCGCCCGGCTGCTGCCCACGCGCTGGACGGCGACCGCCTACGCCCAGGGTGCGGTGGTGGCGGTCGTGACCGGCAGCCCGATCATCGGGGACCTCGCGGTCGGCCCCGACCTGTCGGCACCGCTGGTGCACGCCGAGGACGACGACGAGGTCGCGGCGGTGGACCGGGCGATGAGCTGGCTCGTCGACTTCGACACCGCCGAGCAGGTCGGCATGGCCCTGCGGCTCCCGGTCCCCGGGCCGGTGGACCTGCTGCTGGTCGCCGGGGTCCGCGAGGGCGGTCCCGACGGCAGCGTCGCGCGGCTCCTCGACGCGCAGCGCTACAGCGAGGGCCTGGCGTTCCTCGAGCCGGAGACCCTGACCAACAACACCGAGGACGTGGCCTCGGGCTGGTCGAGCGCCGCGCCGGGCTCCTGGCCGGCGTCGTCGGCGCCGCCGGAGCCGGGGACCGCGGCCGCGCTCGCCCGGTCCGCCCTCGGGCTCGCCGGGCCGGCCGACCTCGCGGCGCTGCCGGCGGGCGCCTCGGCGGACGACCCGCTGGCCGAGGCGATGAGCACGACGCTGTGGCCGGCCACGTGGGGCTACTGGCTGCCGCAGCTGGCGGGGGTGGCCCTCGCCGATGCCGACTGGGTCCGGGACCACGCCCGCCGCTTCGTCCGACCGGCCGGTCCGCTGCCGACGCTGCGCGTGGGCCGACAGCCGTACGGGCTGCTGCCGGTCACCTCCCTGGGCCGGTTCGCGGGTGACGAACGCGAGGACCGCCTGCGACGGGTGCTGGCCGGCCTCGTCGACGGTGCCTGGCGACCGGCGCTCGGGCGGGCGCCGCGCGTCGGCCGCGGCGACGTCGCTGCCGACCTGGTCGACGTGCTGCGGCTGGGCGCCCGGTCGGACCGGGTGCGCCTCCGGCGTGCGTTCGGCGCGCGCTTCGCCGAGCACGTCCAGCTGCTGCTGGGCCGACGGCTCGGCGAGGCGGGGTTCTGGGACGTCGCCGGGAACCGGTCGCTGCCCCTCGCCGCTGCCGCCGGCGTCGGCCTGCGCCCCGCTGCCCTCACCGTGCACGAGCCGGACAGCAGGCCGGTCACGGTGCCGCTCGTGGGTCACCCCGCGCTCCTGCGTGACCTGCTGACCGCCGACGTCGACCAGCTGGCCGCGGGCGGGGACGACGCGCCGCCGTCGCTGCTGGCCGCGCTCGTCCGGCACGGCCTGCTGCGGGAGAACGCGACCGCGGCGGCCCGGCTGCTGGGCCCGGAGGCGCCGGACGTGACCGACGAGGAGCTCGACGGCTTCGGCGAGCCGACCGCGGGGTGGCGGGCCCAGCGCGACGCGACCCTGCCGGACGGTGCCACCGTGCGCGAGCGCCTCGCTGCAGGGACCGACCCGCACGTGGCGGCCTTCCGCGCGGCCGTCGAGGTGCTCGCGGCGGCCGACCCCGCGGCGCTCGAACGGCACCTGCTCGGGACGCTGGACGCCGCGACCTACCGCATCGACGCCTGGACGACGTCGCTCGCGAGCCGGCGGCTGGCCGAGCTGCGCGCGGTCCAGGCGCAGGGTGCGCTCGTCGGAGGCTACGGCTGGTCGGAGCAGCTCTCGCCGACCGCCGCCGGCGTGCTCACCGAGACCCCCCCGGGCGAGCCGGGTCCGCTCCTGGCCGGGGTCGACGACCCGGGCTTCCTGCACGCTCCGTCGATCCACCAGGCGCAGGTGGCGGCCCTGCTGCGCAACGCCCACCTCGCCCACGGCGGTGGCACGGACACACCGTTCGCGATCAGCCTCACGTCCGAACGGGTGCGGCTGGCCCGGTCGGTGCTCGACGGCGTCCGCGCCGGGCGCACGGTCAACGTCGTCCTCGGCTACCTGGTGGAGCGCGACCTGCACGACCGCGGGCTGGACAAGGCCATCGACAACGCGCGCGAGGTGTCGCCGCTGCCCGGTGAGGAGCACCTGCCCCCGGCCGCGCGGCGTCTGGACGGGCTGAGCCTGCACGCGCTGTGGGCGGCGAGCGAGGACCACGCGATCGACCACCTCGTCGGCGGCGACCCGAGCGAGGCGGACCGCGCCGCGGCGCAGGGCGTCCTGCGCCGGCTCGGCTCGGCGGTGGACGCCGCCGCGGACCTGCTGCAGGCCGAGCAGGTGCACCAGCTCGCGCTGGGGGACCTGGACCGGGCCGTGAGCACGGTGACCGACTTCGACCGCGGGCTGGTCCCGCCGCCGGACCTCGACGTCGTGCAGACGCCGCGCACGGGGGTCGCGGTGACCCACCGGGTGGGCATCGTGCTGGACCCGGCCGCGTCGGCGGCACCGGGCTGGACGGGACCGGCGCGCTCGCCCCGGGCGGCGGCCGAGCCGGGGCTCGACGCCTGGCTGGGTCGGGTGCTCGGCCCGGCGACGGGACGCACGGTGTCGGTCCGGGACGCTGCGGGCGACGTCGTGCTGCCCGTCCCGCTGCCGGACCTGGACCTGTCGGCGAGCGATCTCGTCCGGCTGGCCGGTGCGGGGGAGCACGGGCTCGCCGAGCTCGCGGCGCGCGCGGCCGTGGCGTCCGGCGACGACGTGCTGCGACCGGTGGTGGTGCTCGACGGTCCGCTCCTGGACCTGCTGGAGGTGGGCCGCTCGCTGGCCGCGCTGCTGGGTCCGGCCACGCCGATGGACGGCGGGACGCTGCAGCCGCCGCACGCGGACACCGAGCCCGGGGTCGACGGCGCCGAGCTCGACGCCCGCGTGGCCGCGGCGCGGGCTGCCGTGCAGGGTGCTGTGGAGCTCCTCGACGCGGCCCTGAGCGACCCCGCCCGGTTGCAGGACGCCGTCGTGGGGAGCTGGTCGCTGGGCGTGGGCGACGCCGCGGTCCCGGTGGAGACGACACCGTCGGGCTGGGCCGCCGCCGCGGCCAGGGCGCGGGAGCAGCTGCGGGGAAGGCTCGCCGAGGCGGGTGCCGCGGGCGCTGACCCCTCCGGCCCCTCCTGGACGGCGGCCCTCCGACGGCTGCGGGTGTTGCTCGGACCGGGCTTCGTGGCGCTGCCCCGGTTCGTCCCGTCCACCGCGGCCGACGTCGTGGCGTCACGCGACCACCCCGCCCTGCTCGGAGGAGACCAGCTGGCGGTGGAGGTCTGGCTGACCCGGATGGAACGGGTCCGGGAGCCGCTCGGGAGGCTGGGCATCGCGCTGCGCGAGGCGGAGGTGCTCGGAGGGCCTGCGTTCGCGCCGGGCGCGGCCCAGGTGCCGTTCCGGTCCGGCGACGTGTGGAACGCGCTGCCCGCCGACCACCACGTCGACGGCGCGGTCTCGCTCGCCCTGGTCGGTGCCGAGCTCGTGGCGCCGGACCGGGAGGTCGCCGGACTGCTGGTCGACGAGTGGACCGAGGTCGTCCCGTCCGCGAGCGAGACGACCGGCGTCGCCTTCCGCTACGACCCGCCGGACCTGATGGCCCCGCAGGCGATCCTGCTCGCGGTCCCGCCGGTCGTGGGGGAGCCGTGGACGCTCGGCACGCTGAACCAGGTGCTGGTCGAGACCCTGGAGCAGGTGCACCTGCGCGCCGTCCCGCCGTCGACGCTCGGCGCGGTCCGGCAGTACCTGCCCGCGACCGTGCTGGCCTTCAACGCCGACCGGGACGCCGTCTCGACCAGCCCGAACGCCCTGACGGGGGTGGACTGACGTGCCCTCGATCACCACGTTCTCGCGGCTCGAGCCGGAGCCGCAGCGGCCCGACGTCAGCGCCGGTGCCGCGGCTCCCGTGCAGGACCCGATGTGGCTCCTGGCCCGGCAGTGGCAGCTGGGGGAGTTCGCGGGGCACGACGGCGGCACCCCGGTGGTCGCGCGCTGGCGTGGCGTCGCCGCGCGACCCACCCGTTTCGTCGCCGGTCCGATCCCACCCGACACGGCGGTGCAGGCGCCGCGGTTCGACGCCCGGGCGGCTCCGCTCGAGACGCTGATCGAGCACGCGGGCGAGCCGCTGCCGTCGACGGCGGCGACCGCGGAGGGGCTGCGCCTGGCCGTCGACACCGGACGCCTGTTCCTGCGGGTGCTCGCGCTGCAGAGCACGTCCCGCGACTACGGGCCGGACGTCGTGCGGGCGTTCGCGGTGCCGTCGCCGGACCCGGAGGTGCTGGCGACGCTCGACCCCGCGACCGCCGGGTACGCGCGGCTGCACGCCGGCCGCAGCCTCGACGGCCGGCGGCTGCGGGTCGAGCTGGCGGGGCGGGACCTGCTCCGGCTGGGCGTCGAGGTCGACCAGGCCGACCGGGCCGAGCTGCGGGCGGCGGGTGCGGACTGGCTCCGCCTCGTGGCGGGCCTGTTCGCCGACGCCGATCCCGCCGCGACGAGCTGGCAGCCGGCCCGGTTCGAGCACACGGCGTCGTTCGCCGCCCGGATGTCCGTCGAGCCGACGGGCGAGACCACCCTGACCGCCCACCGCTACGACAGCGACACCCTCGACTGGTACGAGCTCGACGTGAACGGCGAGGTGAACCTGGGCACCACCCCGGCCGAGGCGGGGGAGGCGGTCACCCGGACGGTGATGCCGGCACCGGTGACCGCGCCCGGCCTGCCCGCCCGCCGGTTCTGGGAGCTCGAGGACGGTCGCCTCAACCTGGCCGCGCTCCGCCCAGCCGAGACGGACCTGGGGCAGCTGCTGCTCATCGAGACGCTGTCGGGGTTCGGCAACGACTGGTTCGTCATCGGGGTGGATCTGCCCGTCGGGCACCTGGTCTCCGCGACGTCGCTGGTCGTCACGGACACGTTCGGCACGCGCACGCTGCTGCGCCCCCACGGCGACCACCGGCTCGGCCGGTCCGACCGGTGGGGGCTCTTCCAGCACGCCATGCCCGTCGACCGCGACGAGGTCGAGGGCGTCGCGATCACCAACCTGCTGTACCTCGCGCCGCGGCTCGCCCAGCCCGTCGTCGGGCCGGTCGTGGAGCAGGTGGTGCTCGCCCGGGACGAGCAGGCCAACCTCGGCTGGGCCGTCGAGCAGCTGCGGGAGTCGCCGCTGCAGGTCGGTGTCGAGCTGAGCGCAGCACGGCCGCCCGAGCCGCAGGGCGACCCCGACGCCGCACCCGACTACCACCTGGCGCAGGCCCCGCCACCGCACTGGATCCCGCTGCTCCCGGTACGGGTGGGCGGCACGGAGCAGGTCGCGCTGGCGCGCGGGTCGGTGCTGGACCTGGCCGGCGGGCGGCGGGTGGTCAGCAGCGTGACGGCCCTGCTCGGCGGCGGACCCGACGGCTCCCTGCTGATCCCCGAGGAGGAGGTGCCCAGCGGTGGTCTCGTCGTGCAGCGGTCGTACCAGTCGGCGCGCTGGGTGGACGGCTCCCTGCACGTGTGGGCGACCCACCGGACACGGGTGAGCACCGGCCTGCCGCCCAGCGGGGTCCGCTACGACCACCTCGTCGGGTAGACGGGTCCGTGCCCGACCGCCGGCTGCACGGGCGGTCGGGCACGGAGCTCAGCAGGTCGAGTTGGTCTGCGTCAGCAGGCCCAGCCGCCAGGGCAGCTCGTTGTACTCGGCCGAGGCGTTGGGATCCATCCCCTGGTAGAGGTACCGGAGGTTGCACGGGCTGATCTCCATCGTCTGGTCCGTGCCGGACCGGATCATCTCGCCGTGGCTGATGTCCCTGGTCCACGCGCCTGCGGGGAACGTGACGTTGTTCGAGCGGGCGAACGGGTTGGACTCGGAGTCGGCCAGCGCCGTCCACGAGCCGGCGATCGACGGCGCCGTCCACGACCGGAAGTACCGCTTGCCGTCCGTCCCGATGGCCTCGTGCACCATGAGCCAGCTGGTCTGACCGGCGAGCTTGTAGATGTTCACGGCCTCGAACAGGCGGAACCGGTCGGAGTCCTGCATCGCGATCACCGTGTTGGTGAACCCGTTGGGGAAGCTCGCGAGCGACGTCTCGGACCGGTACAGGTGGCCGTTGTCGTCGGACGAGAACAGGTAGCACCTCGCGGTGTCGCAGACCGTCCAGAAGTCGACCCAGTAGCCGTTGCCGATGTTGTCGGTGATGATCTGCGGCTGCGAGGCGTAGAAGTTCTTCGGTGCCGACCACGACGACGGGTCCGAGATGGTGGACGTCGTCGAGTACGAGCCCCCTGCGCCGGTCTGGTAGACGAGGTACCAGAGGTTCTGCGGCGCGAAGAAGAAGACCTGCGGCGCCGCCCGGTACCCGGAGCCGATGGCGGACCGGTCGAGGTAGTACGGCGTCGCGGACGAGGCCTGGGACCAGTCGGTGAAGCTGGTGTAGATCAGGTTGTAGCCGCCCGCGTAGATGGACGCGAAGACGTGCCACCTGCCGTCGGCGTACACGACGCTCGGGTCCTTGACCGAGGCCGGGTTGTGGGATGCGTCCGGCTTCGGGCCGATGATCGCCCCGGTGGACGACCACTGGAAGCTGGACGGGAGCGTGCCCGTCGGCGTGGTGGCGGTCGGGGTGGGCGTCGGTGTCGGTGTCGAGGTGGGTGTCGGCGTCACGGTCGGGGTCGGCGTCGCCGTGGGCTCCACGCTCCCGTTGCAGAGGGTGCCGTTGAGCCGGAAGCTCGTCGGCGCCGGGTTGCTGCCGCTCCACGAGCCGTTGAACCCGAAGTCGACCGTGCCGCCCGCGGCGATCCTCGGGTTGTAGTCGACGTTGCGCGCGGTCACGGCGGAGCCGCTCTGCGTCACCGCGGCGCTCCACGCCTGCGTCACCGCCTGGTTGCCGGGGAAGGACCAGGTCAGCGTCCACCCGTTGATCGCCGTACCGAGGTTGGTGATGCGGACGTTGGCCGTGAAGCCGCTCGGCCACTGGCTCGGTGCGGTGTAGGCGACCGTGCAGCCGGTGCCGGGACCCGACGTGGGGGTGGGGGTCGGCGTGGTCGGGGTGGGGTTCGGGGTCGTCGGGGTCGGGTTCGGCGTGGTCGGGTTCTGGGTCGGCGTCGCCGCGTTCAGCGTGTCGAGCGTCGAGGTGTACGCGGCCTTCTTGTTGCCGGAGCCGTCGAAGAGCAGCGGGGTGCCCGACGCGCGCCAGGAGTCGGTGTCCCGCACGCCCCACACCGTGATGCCGGTGCAGCGCGCGACGTTGAGGCATGCCTGGACGACGCGGCGGTAGTTCTCCGCCTGCGAGGAGCCCGAGCCCTCGATGTCGAGCTCGGTGATCTGCACGTCCACGCCGAGCGCGGCGAAGCTCGAGATCGTCGTCTGGTAGTTGCTCGGCACCGGGCTCTGCGGGTTGAAGTGCGACTGCAGGCCGACGCAGTCGATCGGGACGCCGCGGGCCTTGAAGTCCTTGACCATGGCGTACACGGCCTGGGTCTTGGCGTGGCTCCAGTC